>OZ241350.1:0-3245000 GCA_965200095.1 Alphaproteobacteria bacterium
CGGCCGTTCAGGGACCGCTCGAGCAAGGGCCAGCTTTCCCGCTTCGCTTCCGGGGTGCAGACCGCCACGACCCGACCGGGGTATTCGTCTTCCGGCAGCAGATCGAGCAAGGCGACGGGCGCCAGCTGCGCCTCGGCCTCCCGGCCGCCGAGGCTGTAGCGCGCCAGCTTCGGCTCTTTTCCGAGGACCGTCAACAGCACATGCATGGTCGTGAACGCGCTTTCGCCATTCAAGATCGAACCGACACCCCCGCGTCTCTATCGAAACCGCTTGTACGGCGCCGGCGGATAGGCCGGGCGGAGCATTCCCTTATCCGTCTCCGCACGCCGACGGCGCGGCAGCTTTGCCGCGTCGCCAGTCGACATAAATTCATACGGGACAATCGCTGTCAAACCCATGTTACTGGTCGACGACATGCGAGACGCGGGCTGGGCGATGGGAGTCTCGTTTGCTGTCAGGGCATGAAGGTATGGGGGGTGATGCCGGGTTCTTCGGCGAAGCGCCCCCGGCTCAGCCCCATACGCGTGCAGATACGCCGCACGGCCGCGTCGGGATGTGCGGGAGCATCGTCACGCCGCGCAGCATAAGATCGGAGAAATACAGTTCAACGGCGTTCATCGGACGATGGAACGTGTATTGCTGCGCAAGGGCGGGCTGACAGGGGCCGTCGCTGCGGGCGAGTGGCGAAACCGGCGGACCGGGACGGTTCGATGCCGGAGACCGACCGGGAACGCCTCCTTCAGGCGTGGCGCACGACTCGTTGGATAAGGCTCTCGCCGTTCGGGGACGCGAAGCGCTCGCCGCACTTGTCAGAATTCCCGAAGGAGAACCGCCTTGCGACCCCCTTTATGCGCCGGAAGCCGATCCGTGAACGATAGCGCGATGGCCGACATCCGCCCTCTCATGACGGCCCGGCCCCCTGGCGCGAAAGCGATGAACGATCGCATCCTCTGCGCGACGCCCAACATCGAATGGAACCGGGTCCGCGGCAGGAAGCCGGAGCGGGAGAAGGCGGACTGTTCCCGGTTTCGGGGCCGGGACGCGGGCGCCGCCCCGAATTTCAACGGCAACCGCAGGAACATCTGCGCTATACTCGCGTCATCGAGCGAGCCGCCCGCGCAAGAGCGAGCGAAGGAGACGGCCGATGAACTTCGAACGCCGGGCAACGGACAAGTGGCGGCGCGAGGTCCCCGGCGCGCGCTGGTTCAAGGCCGACCTTCACGTCCACACCATTGACGACCATCCCGGCGGCCGGGCGAAGATGCCGTCCGGCTTGTTGGGCGACCCGGCGGATCCGCAGACGCTGAAGGACTACGGGCGGCGCTTTCTCCGGGCTGTCGTGGAATGCGGCGTGCAGGTCGTCGGGCTGACGCCGCATTCGCCGCGCGCGGGCGCCGGTCCGGACACGAGCGCGGTATGGCGCATCGTCGAGGAATGGAACGAAGGGGCCGACGACGATGGCGTCCCGTTCCGCGAGAAGGTCTACGCCGTGTTTCCGGGCTTCGAACCGTCGCTTAACAGCGGTCAAGCGGGGCTGCATCTTCTTTTTCTCTTCGATCCCGAGATCGGCCGCGACCGTTATCTGGCGGCGTTCGAACTCGTCATGGGCGGCGTCTTGCCCTGGCAGGGTGGAGCGTTACAGATTTCCGGCAAGCATGCGGACGACGTTTTCAACGAGTTGAAGAAATTCCAGGAGAGGGGGCGCTCCGCCGGCGAGAACTGGAATTCTCTCGTCCTCGCGCCTCACATCGATGCCGCCAGGGGGTTGCTCGGTGCGCAGAAGGCCCAGGTTTTGCAACTCTTCGATCATGGCGCAATAGCCGGTCTCGAGCTCGGCGACGGGAAGACGCCCGATGATACCCTGCGAGACCGCCCCTGGCTCCGCGAAGGAATGGAAACGCATCTTCAAGCGTTCTTCCATGCAAGCGACGCCTACAGTCCGGGAGACATCGGCCGTCGACATACGTGGGTCAAGCTTGCAAGCCCGCGTATCGAAGCCTTGCGACAGGCGTTCATCGCCGGCGACTCGCGCGTTCGCATCGGTTTCGAGCGGGGCGGCGACGGCGGTCTTCGCGAGATCGCCGACCCGCCGGACATCGCGGCGAACGAGCGCCCGTGGCTGCGGGAGGCGACGATACGCGGCGGCGCCGCATTCTTCGGCGGGCGCGAGGCCGGCAAGCCGAGGGAGAGCCGCTTCCGGCTCAGCCCCGATCTGACCTGTATCGTCGGCGGCAGCATGACCGGCAAGAGCGCGCTTCTCGACGGCCTGCGCGTCCATCTGGGCGCCCCCCTGCCGGCGGACGAGTCGATCCGCCGGCAGGTGGAGGCCCGCGGGCGCGATATCTTCGCCGCCGGTTTGCCGGAGATCGACCTCGATTGCCCCGGCCGGGACCGCACCGCTCCCCCTCTGGAGCGCTGGCCGGCGCGGTTCTTCGCCCAGAACGAGTTGCAGCGGCTCTCGCAGGAAGGCGCGGCGGTGGAAGACATTCTCGCGCGTCTGGTTCCCTCGGAAATGGCCGGGATCGATTTGCGCCGCGCCGAATTGCAGCGCCTCGACAAAAGCCTTGCGGACCTGGCGAGGCAGCTCGCGAATTTCGACGAGAAACTGGCGGACGCCGAACAGGGGCGTCGGCGCACCGAAGAAGCGAAACGGGCGCTTGCCGCTTTCTCCGAATCCGGCGTAAACCGTCTCTATGAGGCCGGTCGGAAGAAGAAGCAGTGGGAGACCGCATCGACAGAAGTTCAAATGGCGCTCAGGCCGCATGTTCAGGAGGCGCTTCTGTTCGCCCGGGAATTCGAATTGCCGCCGATAAACGGGGACGATGAGGCGGCGTTGGCCGAAGAAGGGATAGATCTGCGGAAATTCCGGGAGCAGAGAGAAATCGTCGTTGGTCGCCTTGAGGCGACATCACGGGAAGTCGAGAAGTGGATCGGGAATTTTCAGAAAATTTCCCTGTATGTGTCCAAACAGGAATCGAGTATCCGCATTCAGGTCGAACACGCGCTCGCGGAACGCGGACTCGATGCAGGAACGCTCAAGGAAGTCCAGCAGCTCAATCGGCAAGCGTCGCTGTTCCCCAGTTACGAGTTGCTTGTCGAGGAAACACGCCATCAGCGGGCAACGGCCGAAAGCGCGTTCGAGCGAGATTTGGCGAAGCGGCGCGCCCTTGTCGAGGCGCAGCGGCTGGCCTTCGGTCGCGTGGCGGAGGAGGTGAAGCGGGAGTTCGACGGACGGATACGGGTGCGGCGTTCGGAGGAGGCCGACGCCGGTCCTCTCGAAGGCTTTTTGAAGGGGTTGCGGCAAAAGGGCGTGACGCGATGGTGGAACGATCTCGCGCCGGCCGGCAGGCCGTCGCCCGCAACGCTGGTCGAGCGCCTCGACGGGAGCGCGCTCGCCGATGTCGGAATGAGCCACGCGGTCGCGGAAACGTTCCGCGAGAGCGTCACCCGGTCGAAGCGGCGCGAATTGGCGGCGCTGCGTTGCCCCGACCGTTACGTCCTCGAATTGCGGATGGACGACGGCTCATACCGCCTGTTGAACGATCTTTCGGGAGGGCAGCGGGTCAGCGTCCTGCTGTCGCTGTTGCTGGAAACCGAGGACGACCGCCCGTTGGTCATCGACCAGCCCGAGGACGAGCTGGACAACCGCTTCCTGTCGGAAACAGTCCTCCCGGCCCTGAAGAAGCTGCGCGGACGGCGCCAGGTCGTCCTTGCGACCCACAACGCGAACCTCGTCGTGAACGGCGACGCCGACATGGTGATCCAGCTGGACGCGACGGCGCACCGGGGCCGGGTGGTCTGCGCCGGCGCCATCGAGGACCCGGAGGTGCGCGACGCCATCGTCCGCACGGTGGACGGCGGGGAAGAGGCGTTCCGGCTCCGCCGACGGAAATACGGATTCTGAGGCGCAGCGATGGAATGGGCGGACGTACTGCGACGCATAGAAACGGGCGAGGATCGGACCACCGAGTTCAAACGGGAGCTCGGACGCGACCGGTCCGCCATCGGCAAGGCGATTTGCGCCTTCGCGAACGGCGAAGGCGGCCTGATCGTCCTCGGAGTCGACGATTCGGGCGTCACTGTCGGACTGAACGCGGATCCTCACAAGGTGCACGAGCAGTTGACCAACTTCCTGCAAAACGGATTCAGCGCGCCGGTCGGGGCGCGCTGCGGACGGCAGGAGCACGAGAACGGTCGTTGGGTCCACTGGATCGAGGCGCCCCGCATCCGGGAACCGGAGCCGCTTCGCTACCACCAGCGTATTTACATCCGTCGGGAACGCAGCAGTGTGGAACCGTCCCCTCACGAGCTTCAGGAACTGTTCAACGCGTTCGGTTTCGCATTCACCGAAGAACAGACGATCCGGTCGGCGAGCGTCGACGACATCGACATCAATTCGTTCCGGTCGTTTCAACGCAGTCGAAGCCTCGAAACGGAGGAAGAGCCGCAACCCCCGATCGAAGACGATTTGCGCAACGCCCATGTTCTCCGCGAAGTCGACGGAGCGTTTCGTCCGACTCTCTATGGGTCGATGATCTTCGGCAGAGACCCCCAGGCGCATCCGTACACGGGAAGTTTCCAGGTCCAATGCGCGGCGTATGCAGGTCGCGACCGGGCGTCGGAGACCATTCTTGTCGGGGACGCGAAAGGCCGTCTCGACGAACAGGTGCGCCGCGCCCTCGGCTGGATGGACGCTTTGGGGCGAACCGAAACCTATGACGGCATCTATCGACACGACCGGCCGCTGGCGCCCAAAGACGTGTTGCGGGAGGCCCTCGTGAACGCCGTCGTGCATCGCGACTACGCGATCGCCGGCGCCAGGGCGATGCTTGAAGTGTTCCCGGACCGTATCGATGTCACGAGTCCCGGAACCCTGCCCAATCATATGACGGCTGAAAGCGTGAAAACCGGCAGCCTTCCGCGATCCCGCAATGAATGGATGGCCACCGCCATGGTCGTCATGGGAATGATGGAACAGCGAGGACGCGGGTGGCCGAAGATGCGGCAAGGGATGCGCGCCTTCAACGACACCGAGCCGGAACTGGTCAACGACGAAGGCGGCAAATTCGTCCGGGTGACGTTCCGCCTGGCGCCGGAGCCCGCTTGAGACGCGACGCGACGGCCGGTTCGCCGCCGCCGTCGCCGGGTATATCGGGGGCGTTCTTCCTGAAGCGCTTCCGAAACCGACGCTCCGCGACAACGGCCTGTCGTTCCGGGTTTTCCGGGCGGCGCGCCCGGAAAACCGGGAACGCCGCTCGACCTGTCCGACAAGCCCGCGCAGCCCGCGGGAGACGACGCCGGCGCGGACATCGTCGGCGGCCGGCTTGCGGCCGCGCGAATCCCCGCGTTCGCCGCCGATCGACGCGCGGCGATTCTCGTTATCGGCGCTCCGGGCATGTCGCGCCGGCGTCCGGTCCCGCCGGCGCCGGAACATCCGCTCGCCGATGCCCGAACCCGCCGCCGCCTCCAGCCGGCTCGGCGCGCCGCGGCGCGTCCGGCCCATCCCACAGCCCTCCACGGAACAAAACCCCATGTCGGCGATACACGCCGCTCGCGCGCCGTTTCGACTCGCCGCCGGGCGCGCCCTGGCGTAGGCTTGCCGCGGGAGGCGGCGCAGGCCCGCCGCAGGCGCGGGAGAGACGATATGACCATGGACCGGAGGGAGTTTCTGGCGGGCTCGGGCGCCGCGGCGGCAGCGGCGGGGTTCGGCTGGCGCAGGGCGGCGGCGCAGGACGCCATAACCGTCGCCGGCATCCTCGACGGTTCGGGCGGGCTGGACATCTACGGCCGCCCGATGATCGACTGTATGCGCCTCGCGGTCGACGAGACCAACGCCGCCGGCGGCCTGCTCGGCCGCCCCGTCGATCTGCGGCTCTACGACGCGCAGTCCGAACTGCGCCTCTATCGCCAATACGCCGTGCAGGCGGCGGTGCGGGACGGCGCCGCCGTCGTCCATGCGGGCATCACCAGCGCCTCGCGTGAGGCGATCCGGCCGCTTCTGCGGCAATACCGCACGCTCTACTTCTACAACACCCAATACGAAGGGGGCGTGTGCGACCGCAACGTGTTCTGCACCGGATCGACCCCGGCGCAGACGGTGGCGCGGCTCGTGCCCGAAATCATGCGACGCTGGGGCAAGCGCCTCTACGTCCTCGCCGCGGATTACAATTACGGCCAGATCACGGCGCGCTGGGTCGCCAAATTCGCGCGCGAGGGCGGCGGAGAAGCGGTCGCGGCGGACTTCTTCCCCCTCGACGCGACCGATTTCGGGCCGACCATCCGCAAGATCCAGGCCGCCGCGCCGGACATCGTGGTCTCGGTTCTGGTCGGCGGCGCGCATATGTCGTTCTACCGGCAATGGGCGGCGGCGGGGATGAAACCGCGCATCCCCCTCGCGTCGACGACCTTCGGCGTCGGCAACGAACACCATGTGCTGTCGCCGGAGGAGAGCGAGGGCATCGTCGCCTGCTACGGCTATTTCGCGGAACTCGACACGCCCGAAAACCGCGCGTTCCACGACCGCCTCGCGGCCGCCTACGGCGGGCGGGCGCCGGCGGTCAACGAACTCGCCGTGCGCTCCTACGAAGGTTTCCTGCTGTGGGCGGAAGCGGCGCGGCGCGCCGGCGCCGTCGAGCGCATGGCGGTGGTCGAGGCGCTCGAAGACGGGCTCGCCCTGGACGGCCCGAGCGGCCGGATCGCCATCGACCCCGCGACCCATCACGTCGTGCAATCGGTGTATCTCGGCGAGGTCGTCGACGGCGCGTTCCGGGTGTTCGAGAGCCATCCCGCCCAGCCGCCCGCCGATACGGCCGCCGTCTGCGACCTCGAACGGAACCCCGACGACACGACGATGTACGAGATCGATCTCGATATCTGATCCCGCAGGCGCGGCGGCGAATGGACATCGTCGCGGTCGCCGCTCTCCAGCTCCTCGCCGGCGTCGCCGTGCTGGTGCTGATCGGCATCGGTCTGGCGGTCGTCTTCGGCATGATGCGGGTGATCAACCTGGCGCACGGCGAGTTTCTGATGCTCGGCGGCTATGCGGCGATCGGCGGGCACGCGCTGGGCCTCGACTTGTGGATCGCGATGCTGGCGGTCGCCCCGCTGACCGTCGGCACCGCGGGGTGGCTGGTCGAACGACTGCTGATCCGCCGCCTCTACGGACGCATGACCGACACCCTGCTCGCGACCTGGGGCCTCGGCCTTCTGTTGGCGGGCGGGGTCTCGATGGTCTTCGGCAACACTGTGCGGGGGGTTTCGGCCCCGCTGGGGTCGTTCGCCATCGGCGATTTCGGCGTCGCGGTCTACGATCTCGTGCTGATCGGCGCGGCGGCGGCGGTCCTGTCGGGTGTGTATGCGGCGCTGCGACTCACTGCGGCCGGCCTGCGCGCCCGCGCCGTCATGCAGAACCCCGGCATGGCGGCGGCGCTCGGCGTCGACCCGGCGCGCGTCCACGCCGCCACGTTTACCGCCGGGGCGGCGCTGACCGGGCTCGCGGGGGCGCTGCTGGCGCCGATGACCGGGGTCGTGCCGACCATCGGCGTCGCCTATGTCGCCAAGGCCTTCGTCACCGTCATCGCCGGCGGCGCATCGGCGGTGGCGGGGCTGCTGTCGTCTTCGGCACTGCTCGGCGGGATCGGCGCCGCGGTGAGCTATGTCGCAACGCCGGTTCTGGGCGAGGTGGCGCTGCTCGCCGCCGCGCTGGTCGTGGTGCGTCTGTGGCCGCGGGGGATCGCCGGGCGCTTCTTCGGCGCTCCCTCGTAACGCTTCGGCCATGACCGCGGCGGGATGGGGACATGCCGGAATCGTCGCGGCGACGGCGGCGGCGGCGGCCGTCCTTCCCGAAACCCTTTCTCTCTATGCGACGATCAACGCGACCTCTTTCGTCGTGCTGGCGATCCTCGCCCTAAGCCTGGGTCTGGTCTGGGGTTTCGGCGGCATCGTGTGCTTCGGCCAGACGGCGTTTTTCGGGATCGGCGGCTACGCCTACGCGGTGGCGGCGATCAATTTCGGCGATTCCACCCTGGCGGCGCCTGTCGCCGTGCTGACCGCCGCCGCGTTCGCGCTCGCCCTCGGCTGGATCATGTTCTACGGACGGGTCGGCGGCGTCTATGTCGGCGTGATCACGCTGACGGCGACGTTGATCCTCTACAAGCTTGCCAACGCCACCGCGGGCCCCGAATACGCCATCGGCGCAGCGCGACTCGGCGGCGCGAACGGCATCCCCGCGACGCCGCCGCTCAACCTGCCGTTCGACCCGGCGTCGCCGCTGGAGCCCGAGGCGTCGCTCCGCGTCGCGCTGTCGGCGCTGGCGGTGTGTTACCTGGCGAGCGCCTGTCTGCTCGCGGCGCCTTTCGGCCGGGTGGCGGTGGCGATCCGCGAGAACCCGTTGCGGGCGGCGCTTCTCGGTTACGACGCGCGGCCGCGGCGGACGTTTCTCTTCGTCGTCGGGGGGGCCATGGCGGGGCTTGCCGGGGCGCTCTACGCCGCGACCTCGTTCGTCAGCCCGGCGATGTTCGGGCTCGGCGCCGCCGCGCAATTGCTGGTGTGGACCGTCGCCGGCGGCCTGGGGACGCTGATCGGTCCGGTTCTCGGCGCCGTGGCAATCCAGTATCTAACCTTGCGGGCGGGCGAGCTCGGCGTCCTCGACCCGGCGCTGTCGCGTATCGATTCGAACGCCGTCATGGGACTCCTTCTGATCGCCGTGGTGATAGCCGCGCCCCGGGGGTTGTGGCCGAGTCTGCGTCGCCTCGCCGCCGGACGGCGGCGATGACGCCGTTGCTCGAGGCCGCGGGGCTGACCGTCGGCTTCGCCGGCGTCACGGCGCTCGACGGGCTGGATCTGTCGCTCGCGGCCGGCGAGCTGCGCTGCGCGATCGGCCCCAACGGCGCCGGCAAGAGCACATTGCTGAAATGTCTCAGCGGCCGGCTGCGGCCCGACGCCGGGCGCGTGCGTCTTGCAGGCCGCGATGTGACGGGTCTGTCCGTCGATGCGCTGGCGCGCGCCGGCGTCGGCCTGAAGACCCAGGTCCCGAACCTGTTCGAGTCGCTCACCGCGGCGGAGCATTGCCGGCTGGCGGCGCGCGGCCCGGTCGACCATGGGCTGCTCGCCCGTCTCGGTCTGGCGGACCGCGCCGGACGCCCCGTCCGCGAGCTTTCGCACGGCGAGCGCCAGTTGACGGAGCTCGCCGCGGTGCTCGCGGCGCGGCCGCGTCTGGTGCTGCTGGACGAACCGGCCGCGGGTCTCTCCGCGGAGGAGACGGGGCGCGTCGTGGCGGAGCTTCGGGGTTTGGCGGGGCGCGCGGCGGCGCTTGCCGTCGAACACGATCTGCGCTTCGTCGCCGCCCTGGGGTGCCCGGTGACGGTCCTGCACCGGGGCCGCGTCCTCGCGCAAGGCGCCTATGAGCGCGTCATGGCCGAACCGTCGGTGCGCGCCGTCTATTTCGGCCGCGGCGCCGCGGGAGGGAAGGCGCCCGAATGCTCGAAGTGAGGGGTCTGGCGGCGGGCTACGGACCGGTCGAGGCGATCGCCGACATCGACCTCGACGTCGCGGCGGGGGAATGCCTTGCCGTGGTCGGCCCCAACGGGGCGGGCAAGACGACGCTGCTGAAGGCGCTGATGGGGCTGATTCCGGCGCGCGCTGCGCGTCTGGCCCTGGACGGAAGCGAGATGGGCGGCCTGCCCACGCATATGCGCAGCCGCGCCGGGATGGCCTGGGCGCCGCAGGGGCGGGAGATCTTCACCGCGCTGAGCGTGCGCGAGAACCTCGCGCTGGCGGCGCTCGGCCGTCCCGGCGGCCCGGCGCGCGCGATCGACGCGGCGGTGGCGCGGTTCCCCGTCCTCGCCCCGTTGCTGGACCGCCCCGGCGGCGCGCTCAGCGGCGGCGAGCAGCAGATCCTGTCTCTCGCGCGCGCTCTCTGCGCCGGCCCGCGTCTCCTGCTGCTCGACGAACCCACCGAGGGAATTCAGCCCTCGGTCGTCGAAACGCTGCGCGAAACCCTGCGCGACCTCGCCGCCGGAGGGCTGGCGGTGCTGCTGGTCGAACAGAACCTCGACTTCGTTCACGCCGTCGCGGCGCGGGCGGCGACGCTGGACCGCGGCCGTCTCGACGGTTGCGGGCCGGTCACGAGTCCCGGTGTTGTTCCTCCTCCGCGGCGGCGTTGAGCGCCTCCAGGCGGGCGATCAGGCTGTCGAGCCCCTCGGCGTCGATGATCGAGCGGAACTCGGAACGCTTGGTGGTCAACATGCTCACGCCTTCGAGCGCGAGGTCGATGACATGGAATTCCGACCCGGTCCGGCGGACCAGCCAGTCGATGGCGATGGGCGGCTCGTCCGCGCGCAGGACTTCGACCGACACGACGGTGTGGGTGTCGTTGCGGGGCGCCGTATTGCGCAACGCCACCTCCTCGCCGCCATAGGCGCCGAGTCGCGAGATGTAGACCTTGACGAGATGGTCCTCGAAGGCTTGGGAAAACAGCCGCCGCTGTTCGTCGGTGGCGCTGCGCCAGTGGCCGCCGAGGACCAGGCGGGCGATGACGGGCAGATCGAAATAGGCGTTCAGCAAACGGCGGAACTCCGCCTCGCGCAGGGCTTCCGACCCGGCGCCGTCGAGGACGGCCAGCGCCTCGTCGATCAGCGACGAGACGAGCGCGCCGGCGTCGTCGTCGGGAGAGGAGGCGCCGGCGCCTCCCAGGGAAAGCCCCGCCAGCGCGGCGGCCGCGGCAAGGAAGGCGCGTCGCGTGGCGCCGGCCCTCCTGTCGCTTCTCCCGTTGTCATTCCTCGAGGATGAACTCGAACGGGTCATTGAATTCGTCCTCCATGACATAGGGAGACGCGGCGTTCGCTTCGGCGCGCCGGCCGTTCGCGATCATGCTCCGGCGTCGTTGCAGATAGGCGCTGCGGACGGTGGCGTAGAGGTCCACCGACTCGTGCCGGGCCTTGTCGAACCGCTCCAGGTTGGCGGCGCGCTTGTCGATCACATTCGTCGCCATGAACGACGGTCTCGCCGCCCCGGTTACGGGGAGCGCGTAGCTCGTCGGGTCGAGGAAGATGTCGACCGCCCCTCCGGCGCCGTCGCGGAGCGTCGTCGGGCCGATGAACGGCGCCACCAGATAGGGGCCGCTTTCCACGCCCCAGACGGCGAGGGTCTGGCCGAAGTCCTCGTCCACCCTTTCGAGTCCCGCCGGGCCGGCGACATCGAACAGGCCGGCGACGCCGAACGTCGAGTTCAGCGTAAAGCGTCCCAGCGCCCGGGCGGCGTTGTCCATGTCTCCCTGGAGCAGCGCGTTGACGCTGGACACCGGCAATTCGAGATTGGCGAGGACGCCGTGTATCGCCGTCCGCACAATGTCCGGGAGCAGCGCCGCATAGACCTGTGCGATCGGCTCGAGCACGAACCGGTCCACCTGAAGGTTCGCCTCGAAGATGACGCGGTTGACGGGTTCCCAGGGGTCGAGGTCGCTATCCGGGGGCTGCGCCGCCCGCGCCCCGGGGGCCGCCGCCAGCGCCGCCGCGACCGCCAGCGCGCCGACGCTCCGCGCCGCCTTCGCAGGCAGCCGGTTCCGCCATTGCCGCAAGTGAAATTTTCCGCTCAACCGGCTATCTCCCCAAAGCCTCTCAACGGGCCTTGTCGTCGCCTTTCCCGCCCGCGTTCGCAAGCGGGACGGCAAGGTAGTTTCATACCCGCGCCCGACGCAAGACGGAAAGGGGCGGCGCGGCGATTCTCGTTTTTGCCCGCAGCGACGCGGCCGACGGGCAGGCGCGCTCCCCGGCGGCTATACCGTCCCGCGTTTGCGGAGGGCGGCGACGGCGGGCCGGTCGTAGCCGAACTCGGCAAGCACTTCTTCGGTGTGGTCGCCCTTGCCGGGGGTGGGACACATTTCGGGCGGTTGCGGCGCCTTCGACAGGGTGACCGCCTGGCCGACGACCCGGACGGCGCCGCGCGCGGGGTGCGTCATCGGGCGCGCAATCGCGAGATGGCGGACCTGCGGGTCGGCGAAGGTCTCGTCCACGGCGTAGATGGGTCCGCACGGCACGCCGGCGCGGTTCAACGCCTCGATCCAGTGCGCCGACGGACGGGCCGCAGTGATGTCGTTCAGGAGCGCGTTGAGCGCGGCGCGGTTGGCCGAACGGTCGGCGGCGGCGGCGAAACGCGGGTCTTCGGCGAGGTCGGGGCGCTCTATGGCGTCGAGGAAGCGCCGCCACAGCACGCCGCCGGCGGCGGCGATGTTGATCGCGCCGTCGGCGGTGCGGAACACGCCCATGGGGATGCCGGTGGGGTGGTCGTTCCCCGCCTGGGGCGCGACTTCGCCGTCGATCAGCCAGCGCGCCGCCTGGAAATCCATCATCGCGATCTGCGCCTCGAGCAGCGAGGTATGGACCCATTGCCCCTCGCCGGTGCGCTCGCGGGCGATGAGCGCGAGCAGGATCCCCATCGCCAGATAGTTGCCGGCGGACAGGTCGGCGATGGGAACGCCGACGCGCACCGGTCCCTGACCCGGCAGGCCCGTAACCGACATCAACCCGCCCATGCCTTGCGCAATCTGGTCCACGCCGGGGCGGTCGCCATAGGGGCCGTCCTGCCCGAAGCCGGAGATGCTGCCGAGCACGATGCGGGGGTTGACCGCCGCGAGGGAGTCGTAATCGATGCCCAGCCGGTGCTTGACCCGGGCGCGGAAGTTCTCGACCACGACATCGGCGCGTGCGGCCATTTTCATGAAGATGGCGTGTCCGTCCGCGGATTTGAGGTCGAGCGCGATCGCCCGCTTGTTGCGGTGCAGGTTGAGGTAGTCGGGGCCCGTTCTCGAACCGCCCAGCCCCTCGCCGCCCGGGGCGTCGGGCGCCTCGATCTTGACGACATCGGCGCCCCAGTCGGCGAGATGGCGCACGGCCGTCGGCCCGGCGCGCGCCCGCGTGAGGTCGAGCACGCGGGTTCCGGCGAGGGGCAGCGCCGATGTCATCGCTTGCCGGCCTCCGCCTTCAGCGCGTCGAGGCCGTCGCGCAGCGCGTCGCGCAACAGCACGATATCGAGGCTGTAGGTGACGAAGCGGAAGCCGCGCGCCATCCACGCGCGCCCCCACGCGACATCGGGGGCGAGGAAACCGGCGGGTTTGCCGTGTTTGCGGCACGCCGCGAGGATGGCGTCGATCGCCGCCCCGAAGTCCGGGTGGTCGAACCGGCCGGGGATGCCCATGGTGAGCGACAGGTCGAAATGGCCGACATGCGCGGCGTCGATCCCCGGCACGGCCATGATGGCGTCGGCGTTCTCGACGCCCCTGGCGGTTTCGATGAGCGCCATGACGAGGGTGCGTTCGTCCGCCGCCGCCATTTTCGCGGCGACATCGCCGCCGCTGTAATCGTCATGCGCGCCGGAGAACATGGCGCCCCGCACGCCGTTCGGCGGGTAGCGGCCGAAGGACGCGAGCTCCGCCGCCTCTTCGGCGCTTTCGACCATCTGATACATGAGTCCCATGACGCCGAGGTCAAGCAGGCGCGCCGTCGTGGCGTAGCTCTTGTCGGGCGGGCGCGCCAGCGGGACGATGTCGAGGCCGCGGCAAAAGGCGACCTGACGCTTGATCTCGGCGTCGTCGATGCCGCTGTGCTCCATGTCGTAGAGAACGAACTGCGCGCCGGCGTCGGCGAGAACGGTCGCCAGGCCGGGGCTCGCGAATTCGAAGACCATGGTGCCGAAGGCGCATTCGCCGCGCGCCAGCGCTTGCTTGACCGGATTTCCGCGCATGGGTCCCTCCCTCTCGGCACCGATTATGGCGGCGCCGGCCGCATGTGTCGAAAGCTCCGTGCGAAACGATATAGTGAAGGCGTTCGCCGGGCGGCGCCCGCCCGGCAGGAGGCCCGCAGGAGGAGAGAATGACCGCGGCAGGCCCCGCCACGATCATGCAACCGCGCCTGATGGCCATCGGCGCCGGCGCCCACGCCGAAACCGTCGGCGCGCTGGAAACGGTCGGCGTCGCGCGGCCCCTGATCGTCACCGATCCCTACATGGTCGAGAGCGGCGTGCTGGCGCGCGTGACCGCCCCGCTGGACGCGGCCGGCGTCGCGTGGTCCGCCTTTCCGGACACGGTCCCCGACCCCTCGGTCGAGACCGTCGAGGCGGGCGCGGCGCGGCTTCGCGAGGGCGGTTTCGACGGCATGATCGCGCTCGGCGGCGGCAGCCCCATCGACACCGCCAAGGCGATGGGCGCCCTGGCGACCGATGGCGGCGCGATGCGCGATTACAAGGTCCCCGCGCGGTTCGACCGCAGCGACTTCCCGCTGATCGCCGTCCCCACCACGGCCGGCACCGGTTCGGAAGTCACGCGCTTCACGGTGATCAGCGATACGGCGACCGATGAGAAGATGCTGTGCGCCGGGCCCGGTTTCGTGCCGGCGGCGGCGCTGGTGGACTACACGCTCACCCTGACCATGCCGTGGCGGCTGACGGCGGATACGGGGATAGACACGCTCACCCACGCCATCGAGGCCTATGTAAGCCGCCGCCGGAACCCGTATGCGGACGCGATGGCGAGGTCGTGCATGGCGCTGGTGGCGGAACACTTGCGGACCGCCTGCCGCGAGCCCGGCAACGCGCAGGCGCGCGAGGGGATGATGCTGGCGGCGACCCAGGGGGGGCTGGCCTTCTCGAACGCCTCGGTGTGCCTCGTGCACGGGATGAGCCGGCCGCTCGGCGCGCATTTCCACGTGCCTCACGGGCTTTCCAACGCGATGCTGCTGCCGGCGGTGACCGCGTTTTCCGCGCCGGCGGCGCTGTCCCGCTACGCCGACTGCGCCCGCGTCATGGGCGCAGCCGACGATCGGGCGGAGGATCGGGCGGCCGTCGCCTCGCTGGTCGGGGCGCTGCGCGCGCTCAACGACGATCTGCGGGTGCCGTCGCCGAAAGAGTACGGCATTCCGGAATCCCGCTACCGCGATCTGATGCCGGAAATGGCGCAGCAGGCGCTCGAGTCCGGGTCTCCGGGCAACAACCCGCGGGCGCCGACCGCCGACGAGATCGTCGCCCTCTACGACGAGGCGTGGGACGGGTAGCGGCGGGAACGCCGGCGGAACGCCGCGGTTGATTTTCCGGCGCGGCCGGGCTATGTCGGGCGGACAGGGAGAGTCTCGGGGAGACTCGGAGATTCCCGGAGAGACATCGTGACTTCTGACGGCGGCGCTCCGCTTCTCGACCGCATCGACACGCCGGCGGACCTGCGGCGCCTGGGCGAGTCCGATCTGCCCCGGCTCGCCGACGAAGTTCGTCGCGAGACTGTCGAGGTGGTCTCGCACACCGGCGGCCATCTGGGCGCCGGGCTGGGCGTCGTCGAGCTGACGGTGGCGCTCCACTATCTTTTCGACACCCCGCGCGACCGTCTGATCTGGGATGTCGGCCACCAGGCCTATCCGCACAAGATTTTGACGGGGCGGCGCCGGCGGATGCGCAGCCTGCGGCAGGGCGGCGGCCTGTCCGGCTTCACGCGCCGCGCCGAAAGCCCCTACGACCCCTTCGGCGCGGCCCATGCGTCGACCTCGATTTCGGCCGGACTCGGCATGGCGGTCGCGCGGGACCTCGCGGGCGGCGACAACAATATCGTCTGCGTCATCGGCGACGGGGCGATGAGCGCCGGCATGGCCTATGAGGCGATGAACAACGCCGGGTCGCTGGAAAGCCGCCTGATCGTCGTGCTCAACGACAACGACATGTCCATCGCCCCGCCGGTGGGGGCGATGAGCGCCTATCTGTCGCGCCTGATCTCGTCGCGCAGCTACCGGGATCTGCGCCACGCGGCGTCGCAGATGGCGCGCAAATTCCCGCGCCCGATGGCGCAGATGCTCAAGCGCGCCGAGGAATATGCGCGCGGCATGGTCACCGGCGGCACGCTGTTCGAGGAACTCGGCTTCTATTACGTGGGGCCGGTCGACGGCCACAACCTCGCCCACCTGCTGCCGGTCCTGCGCAATGTGCGGGACGCGCGCACGGGCGGCCCGGTGCTCGTTCATGCGGTGACCGAGAAAGGCCACGGCTACCCGCCGGCCGCGAACGCGCCGGACAAGTTCCACGGCGTGTCGCGGTTCGATGTGGTGACCGGCGTCCAGGCGTCGAAGACGAGCCGGGCGCCGAGCTACACCTCGGTTTTCGCCGGCGCGTTGATCGACGAGGCGCGGCGCGACGGGAAGATCGTCGCCATCACCGCGGCGATGCCGTCCGGCACCGGGGTCGACAAATTCGCGGAGGCGTTCCCCGACCGCGCGTTCGACGTGGGGCTCGCCGAACAGCACGCCGTGACCTTCGCCGCAGGGCTGGCGGCGGAAGGCTATCGCCCCTTCGCGGCGATCTATTCGACCTTCCTTCAGCGCGCCTGGGACCAGGTCGTGCACGATGTGGCGATCCAGCGCCTGCCGGTCCGCTTCGCCATCGACCGCGCGGGCCTGGTGGGAGCGGACGGGCCGACGCACGCCGGTTCCTTCGACGTGGCGGCCCTCGCGGCGCTTCCCGGCTTCGTCGTTATGGCGGCGGCGGACGAGGCGGAGCTCGCGCGCATGGTGGCGACGGCGGCGCGCTGCGACGACGGGCCCTGCGCCTTCCGCTATCCGCGCGGCGAGGGCGTCGGCGTGGAAATCCCGTCGCCCGCCGAGGCCCTGGAGATCGGCCGCGGGCGCGTTCTGCGCGAGGGCGGGTCGGTGGCGATCCTGTCCTTCGGGGCGCGTCTGGCGGCGGCGCTCGAGGCGGCGGACATGCTCGCCGCGCGCGGGTGGTCCGCCACGGTTGCCGACGCCCGTTTCGCCAAGCCGCTGGACACGGCGCTGGCGCGGCGCCTCGCCGACGGGCACGAAGTCCTGTTGACGGTGGAGGAAGGCGCGGCGGGCGGCTTCGCGACGCAGGTCATGCATGCTCTCGCCGAATCCGGGCGCTTCGACCGGGGGTTGAAGTTCCGCCCCCTCACCCTTCCCGACCGCTTCATCGAACAGGGCGCGCCGGCGCGGATGTATGCGGCGGCGGGCCTCGACGCGGCGGGGATCGCGGCGACGGCGCTCGCGGCGCTGGGGGAGGGAGCGGCGGCCGAGGCCGAAGCGCTGGCGGCGGGACGGAGCTGACCGCGTTCCGCGCCCGTGTTTCAGGCGGCGCCTGAGGCGGCGCCCGAGGCGGCGGCGCGGGGCCGCTCGGCGGGGAGTTTGAAATGGACGCGCTCCTCCTCGCCGTCCATGGTTTCGACGGCGATGTCGGCGATTTCGGCGAGACGGTCCACCACCTCGCGCACCAGCGTTTCGGGGGCCGAAGCGCCCGCGGTGACGCCGACGGCGGCGACGCCGCGCAGCCAGCCGGGGTCGACGGCCGCGGCGTCGTCGATGAGACGGCTCGGCGCGCCGGCTTCCTCGCCGATTTCGCGCAGGCGGTTCGAATTGGAACTGTTGCTCGCCCCGACGACGAGGATGGCGTCGACCGATTCGGCGAGGCGGCGCACGGCCGCCTGGCGGTTCTGGGTGGCGTAGCAGATGTCGCCGAGGTCGGGGCCCACGATGGCGGGAAAACGCGCCTTCAACGCGGCGATGGTTTCGCGCGTGTCGTCGACGCTGAGCGTCGTCTGGGTGACGTAGGCGAGTTTCCCGGGGTCGCGCACGGCGAGTCTCTCGACATCCTCCGGGGTGGAGACGAGCCGCGCGCCGCCGGGGATGCGCCCGCTCGTGCCTTCGACTTCCGGGTGCCCGGCATGGCCGATGAGAATGACCTCGCGCCCCTGGCGGGCGTAGCGCTGCGCCTCCGAATGCACCCTGGTGACGAGGGGACAGGTGGCGTCGACCGTGGCGAGCGCGCGCGTCTTCGCCGCGTCCTCAACGGCGCGCGACACGCCGTGGGCGCTGAACACCGTTATCGCGCCCAGCGGGATGTCCCCGATCTCCTCGACGAACACCGCGCCGCGGGCGCGCAGCTCGTCGACCACGCGGCGGTTGTGGACGATCTCGTGGCGCACATAGACGGGCGGCCCGTGGCGGTCGAGCGCGCGCTCGACGGCGCGCACGGCGCGCTCGACGCCCGCGCAGAAACCGCGCGGCCGGGCGAGGACGACGCGCAGGCGCGCCCGCCCTTCGTCGGGGGTCAGAACACCCACTGCATCCGCAGGGCCACGCCGTCGACCGTTCCCCCCACGGGCAATCCGGCGCCGGGGCCGTCGGTGCGGTTGTCGATGTCGGCGTGTACGTAGTTGAGAGAGAGGCGCCGGAAGGGGGTCATGTGCCAATTGATCGCGAAGGAAAGGTTGTTGCTCACGCCGCCGCGAACGCCGCCGCCGGCGAGGTCGCCCACGCCGTCGTCGAGGTCGATATGGCTGACTCGGGCGGCGAGTTCGAACGCGCCCCAGCCGTCGCCCCCGCTCCACGGGTCGAACTCGCGATGCGGCTTGATGCGCCAGAAGGCGCCGAAACGCGGATAGTAGTTGCGCGATTCTCCGGTGAGGAAATAGCTGCCGAGGACATAATAGCCGTTGAACGCGAGGTCGCGAAAGGGCGCCAGGCCGGCGCCGTTCGCGCGGCTTATCGCCAGACGCTGATATTCGGCCTGAACCGACCAGGGGCCGCGCACGCCGGCGACTTCGAACGCGGTGTAGTAGAAATCGTCGATCCGCGAAATGCGGCCCGTATTCACGACAAGGCCGTCGTCCAGGCGCAATTCGGGGCGCGCGCTGAACTGCTCGCCGCCGCCGATTTCCCCCGGTTTGCGGGTGGGCTTGCGCCAATAGGCGGCGAGGCCGAGATGAACCGCGCGCGTGCGTTCGGCGATGGGCATCCAGGCGGCGCGTCCGTGCAGGCCGTAGCCCTCGCGGTCGCCGCCGATCTCCTTCGCGGGGACGCTGTAGACGCCGAGGCGCAGATAATGGTTCGACGAGCGATGGGTGCCGGAGAGACCGAGCGAAGGCGTGCCCGGCGCGTAGGCGAAGGCGCCCGACGACATCGCTTCTTCCATGAACGGGCGGTCGGAGAAGGCGGCGGCGTCGAGCGACGAGCCGATGGGCTGCTGGCCGGCGACGATCCATAGCGGGTCGAAACGGCGATACGCGACCATCGCCGCCCGCAGGCCGTGGGGGAACGCCTTGCCGCGGTCGAAACCGTCCCACGAGCCGAAGAGGATGAAGTCATCGTAAAGCAGCGCGTTGGCGAGGAAGATGGCGCGCCGTTCGCGCGCTCCGCTTTGCAGGTCGCCGACCAGGCGCTCCTCCCGCTCCGGCGGCGCGTCGGCGCGCTGGCTGTAGCGGCCGGCGTCGATCTGGAACATGAAGCCGATGCCGGCGTTGACGTTGCCGTCCTCGCTGCGATAGCGGGGCAGGGTTCCGAAGATCGCCCTTTCGGGGTCGTATGAGCCGGAGCCGCGCCCGACGAGCGCCTTGTCTTCCGGCTCCTCGCCGGCGGTTTCCTCGGCGGGCGCCGCGCCCGCCCCGAGCGTCAGCGCAAGCAGGCCGGCCGCGAGGCCGGCGGTCCAGTGTGACACGTGTCCGAATCCTCTTTCCGGAGTCCCGGGCGCGCCGCCCGGTCTCGCGCAGCGGGGCCGCCCAATGAAACGGCGCCCCGCAGGGCGCCCGAGGGTTGCGTAACCGCCTGCGCGCGCCCTGTCAAGACGGCGACGGCGTATCGGGCAGGCCCTTCACGGTGGAGTATTCGAAACGCGGCGTTGCGCCCGAACGGGCGAGAGGGAAGGCGGCATGAGCCGCGGCGGCGGCTTCGGCGAAGCCCGTCAGGATGAGTTTCAACTTGCCGGGATAGTGCGCGACATCGCCGATGGCGAACACGCCCGGGCGGTTGGTCGCGCAGGTCGCGGGGTCCACGACAATGCGCGCGCCGTCGCGATCGAGGCCCCATTCGGCGACGGGCCCGAGCGTCGTCGCCAGCCCGTAGAACGCGAGCAGCGCGTCCGCCTCGACGCGGCGGGAGCGCCCGTCGAGGTCGGACAGCACCACAGCGCGCAGCCTTTCGCCGTCGCCCTCCAGTGCCCCGAGCCGCCAGTGGATCGCGAGGTCCAGGCGTCCCTCCGCCGCGAGCGCCTCGAGCCGGGCGACGCTGTCGGGCGCGGCGCGGAACCGCGCGCGGCGGTGAACCACCGTGACCCGCGCCGCGTCCCCGGCGAGGGCGAGCGCCCAGTCCACCGCCGAGTCGCCGCCGCCGGCGACGACAAGGCGCTTGCCTCGAAAACGCTCGCGGTCGGTCACGGCGTAGAACACCGCCTTGCCCTCATAGCTCTCGATGCCGTCGAGCGGCGGGCGGTTGAATCCGAAAGCGCCGGCGCCGGCGGCGATCATCACGGCGGGCGCGTCGAACACCGCGCCGTCGGCGGCGATCAGGCGCCAGACATCGCCTTTCCGTTCGAGGCCTGTGACCGCATGGCCGAGACGGTAGCGCGGGCGGAACGGCGCCGCCTGTTCGCGCAGCCGCGCGACCAGGGCGGCGGCGTCGATGTTCGGGATTCCGGGGATGTCGTAGATGGGTTTGTCCGGATAGAGCGCGGCGCATTGTCCGCCGGGCGCGTCGAGACTGTCGAGGACGACGCATTCGAGGCCGAGCATGCCGCATTCGAACACGGCGAACAGCCCCGCGGGCCCCGCCCCGACGATAGCGACATCGCTTCTCTGCGCCATGGGTTCACGATGCGCGTCAGTCGCCGCCGCTTCAAGGGGCGCCGGTTCGCAGATGCGCGTATACCGTCGGCTGCCGTCGCAAGAGGCCGTTTGCAACGGCCCGTCCGCTGCCTTGCCTGGCGCGTCTTTCGAAGGTATCGAACCGGAACATCGGGTTGAAAGGGTGGGGCGATTCCGATTATGTTCGCGAACGAGTCGCCGCCCGGTTTCAATGAGCGAATTGACAGGCAAGAATGCACCCGTGAACATTACCGGTATCTATAAGGTCGCGCTCGGAGACGGAGTGCGTCCCGACGCCTGGCAGCGTGAACTGGCGGCGGACGAGTGGCCGGAGATCCTGATCGCGCCGACGGGGTCGGGGAAAACCGCTGCGATCACTCTTGGTTGGGCGGCGCGGCGGATGCGGGCGCGCGGCGCGACTCCCCGGCGGCTTGTCTGGTGCTTGCCGATGCGCGCCCTGGTCGAACAGACCGGCCGGGCGGTCGAGGAATGGTTCCGCAGGCTGAAGCACGCCGGAGTCGACGAAGACAACGCGCTCCCGGCGCCCGAAGATGTCCACATGCTCATGGGCGGCGTCGAGTCGGCGCGCTGGCTCGACCGTCCCGAACGGCCGGCGACCATCGTCGGAACGCAGGATATGCTGCTGAGCCGCGCGCTGATGCGCGGTTACGCTTCGTCCCGCGCGATCTGGCCGATGGAATTCGCGCTTCTCCACGAGGACGCGCAGTGGGTGTTCGACGAAGTGCAACTCATGGGCGCGGGACGTGCAACCTCGGCTCAGCTCGAAGCGTTTCGGCGATTCGAGGCGGCGCGGGAAGACACTCCGCGGAGTCGTCCCGCGCGCAGCCTGTGGATATCCGCGACGCTCGACCCGAAGTGGCTCCGGACCGTGGACTACTCTCCACCGGCCCCGATGAAGGTCGAGCCGCAAACGGAAGAGGACGGTCGGCTTTTGCAGCTGGCGACGGCGAAAAAATCGCTGAATCGGGCGAATGTGGCGCCGGCCGGTTCCAAGACCCCGGACATTCGCGCCTATATCGACGCACTCGCCGATTCGATCCTCGATGCGCACCGATCCGGCCATATGACACTGGCGATCGTCAACCGGGTGAAGCGGGCGCAGGCGCTCCATGCCGCACTCGATAAGAAGCTCGGGAAAAAGGGAAAAGCGGCGCCGGAGCTCGCTCTCGTTCACGCCCGCTTCCGTCCCCATGATCGCCGGCGCGAGATGGACAGAATCCCGGTGGGCGGGCCGGGAAACCGGGAAGGCTCAAAGGGGCTGATCGTCATATCCACCCAGGCCGTGGAAGCGGGTGTAGACATATCCGCCGCGGTTCTCTTCACGGAGCTCGCGCCCTGGCCATCCATGGTGCAGCGCTTCGGCCGCGCGAACCGCTACGCGGAAGTCGATGGCGGCGCCGATGTCCACTGGATCGATCTTCTCGGCGAACAAGAGGAGGAAGACAGACGTGCGAGGGAGCTCGCGCTTCCCTACGCGGCGGAAGAGATGAGAATCGCTCGACGGCGTTTGTTGCAGCTGGACAACGTTGCGCCGGCGGCGCTTCCCGCCCCGGGCGACATCGAACCCGCGAGACGGGTGATCCGCCGAAAGGATCTCGACGATCTGTTCGATACCGATCCGGATCTCACAGGGTTCGATGTCGATGTCTCGCCCTGGGTCCGCGATGCCGACGACACCGATGTCCGCGTCTTCTGGCGCGTTCTCGCCTCTCTGGACGACGGCCCCCCGCACCCGCGGGCGGATGAACTCTGCGCGGTTCCAATCGGCGCCGCCAGAGACTGGATCAAGAAGTTACGCAAGCGCGATGGAGAGAGGCTTCCGCCGGTGTTCGTCCGTGACCCCCAATGGCGGCGCTACGACAACCGGGCGGGCGTCGAGCCGCCCGGCTGGGCGCGGTTGAGAGAGGAGCCATGGCCCGGTCTCACGCTGCTGGTGGATGTCGCGGCCGGCGGATACAGTGAGGCGTCCGGCTTCACCGGCGATCCGTCGCATAAACCCGCGATAACCGGATCCCCCGGGGGTGTTCGGATCGACACGGGCGGCGAAACGGACGGATACGATGAGGATTCCCGTAGCGAGATCGGCGTTCCGGTGTCCCTTCCCGCGCATCTGGGTCATGTGGCGACGGAGGCGGAGGCCCTGTGCGAAGCACTCAACGTCGATTCCGAAACCCGCGCCGCCGTCGTTCGGTCGGCGCGCTGGCACGATCTCGGCAAGGCGCATGAGGTCTTCCAGAAAACCATGCGCCAGGGCCTTGATAGCCACGGAGTCCCGGATGACCTTCTTCTCGCCAAGACCGAGAGGAAAAATCTGCGCCATGCCCGGCGCTATTTCCGCCATGAGCTGGCCTCCGCGCTCGCCTTCCTTGCCCATGAGCAATGGTCCCGAGATGCCGACCTCGTTGCATATCTGGTGGCCGCCCATCACGGGAAGGTGCGAATGAACCTGCGCGCCTTGCCGCGCGAACGCCCGCCTTCGGAGAAGGAACGAGCTGGCGCGCGCTTCGCGCGCGGCGTATGGGAAGATGACGAGTTGCCGCCGGTCAATCTGGGCGGCGGGGAACGGTGGGAGGGTGGCGGCCTCACTCTCTCGGTAATGGAACTCGGCTGGGACGAAACCACACGGGAGAGCTGGACGGAGCGCACGCGGGAACTTCTCTCCCGGTTCGGTCCGTTCCGCCTCGCATGGATGGAAACCCTGGTTCGCATCGCCGACTGGCGGGCGTCCGGCAAGGAACAAGAGAAGGGCTATGACGACGCCTGAGTCGTTGACGCTTGACGGATGCGCCCCGACGCCGCTTGCGTCCTGGCTGAAAGCGCTCGGAGTCCTCCGCCTGATTTCGTGCGATGCGAACCACGTCAGTGGATGCGCAGCCGACCCCAGGGCGCGGGGCTGGTGGGACAACGAGCGCTTTCATGTGACGACGAGATTGGACCGTGATGCCTTGTGCCGCTTCTTCCTCGATGACTACGCCCCGAGCCCGATTATCGCGCCGTGGAACGGCGGCAGCGGTTTCTATCCGAAGGATAACAAGGACGGCTTTCGTCCATTGACACAAGCAAACGCCGCAAAACGTTTTTTTCCGATAGCAAGGGCGATCAAGATCGCATCGGATATCGCCGCGAGGCGCGGATTGGTCAAAAAGCCGGAGGGCGACGCCAAGATCGACTTCGTGGCGGTTCTCAGATCCGAGATGCCCGATGAGGCCCTTGACTGGCTCGACGCCGCTCTTGCTCTGTCCGGGGATGGGCTTTCCTATCCGCAACTCCTGGGCACCGGCGGAAACGACGGACGACTCGACTTCACGAACAATTTCATGCGACGTCTGGTTTCCACGAAGCGACCGTTGGGAATCTTCGATGCAACGTCGGGAAAACCGTCGGACGACGCGGCGTCGCTTCTTGCGAGCACTCTTTTGGACACGCCCACCAAAGGGCTCGACGCGGTAGCTGTTGGACAATTCGCGCCCGGCGCCGCTGGCGGGCCAAATGCGACGGCAGGCTACGACGGGAAAGGGAACGTCAATCCGTGGGACTTCGTATTGATGTTGGAAGGAGCGGCTGCCTTCGCCAACGCGGCTACGCGCCGTCATCAAGGCGTTACGGAATTGGGGGCAAGCTTTCCCTTCACGGTGCGTCCCGTAGGAGCGGGGTGGGGCGGCGTTGACGCACTTGACGAGAACGATGCGCGAGCGGAATTCTGGGCCCCGCTATGGCGGCGGCCAACTCGCTTTTGCGAGATATACGCCTTGATCACCGAGGGGCGGGCCGTTCTGAATGGCCGGACAGCTCGCAACGGCCTGGATTTCGCGCGGGCCGTTTCCAGCTTGGGGATCAGTCGTGGCTTCTCGGGGTTTGAGCGTTATGGCTTCCTGATGCGCTCAGGCAAGGCATTTCTTGCGACGCCGGCGGGCCGCCGCTCGGCCGCTCCGTCGCTCGCCGCGAGGCTCGTCGCCGACTTCGACATCGGTGGCTGGCTTGATCGCATGCGACGGGCAGGACGCGCCGACGGGGAGACAACAGCGGCCCGAAACGCCGTCAAACGATTTGAAGACGCTTTATTCGAGTTAACGGATGCGGGGGCTCCAGCGAGGCGGATCGAGCGCGCGCTCATCGCACTTGGAGAGATATGCAGATGGCTGGCTGTCAGCCCCAACGGGCGCTCGGCGGCCGCCCCGCCGCCCACGATGTCTCGGGACTGGATTCGCATGGCGGACGACGGTTCGCCGGAGTTCCGCGTTGCCGTTGCCCTTTCGGGCATCGGCCTCTCGCCGACAGGACTACCGGAAGCGCCCGGGATCGACACAGCGGACCGAGATGCAAAAGGTAGCGGCGCGGGCACACAGGAAGCACCGGTGCGGCCGCACGCGGTTCTGCCGATGGCGGCCCACTTCGCTCCCATCGATGAAGGCCGTTTCTTCGACGGCCAACGTCTGCGGGCGCGCCGGTTCTGGTCCGGCGACGAAGCGCCGCCGTCCATCGTTTGGGGGGCCGGCGATCTTGTCTCGAACATGATTGCCGTATTGGATCGCCGGCTTGTCGACGGCGCGATTCGCGGACTTGAAGACAAACCGCTCGCTGGTGGGGTCCATGCCCGGTTGAACGATGTAGGAGAGTTCCTCTCCGGCGACTTCGACGACAGGCGATGCGCTGCTCTCCTCGCCGGCATGATCTGGATTCGGCCTACGCAGCTGCCCGCGAAATCGTTCGACAACGGTGGTGTTCTTCCTGCTCCCGTACCATTCGCCTACGCTGCGATCAAACCTGTCTTCAGCCCTGACCGCGTTCTGCGGCATATCGGCGCACTTGCCGAAAGCGCGCGAATGCCGATCCCGCCAGGGCTGGTTGCGGGGCTGCGCGCCGGCGGAAGCGACATGGATGGACACGCAACGGACGCCGCTGTACAGATTGCCTTGGCTCGCGCCCGCGCGTCGGGCTTGCCGTCACCCTTCGGGTCGCGCGGGGGCAGCTGCATCGGCGCCGGTCTTCGGGCCGATCGTTTGGCCGCATCCCTGCTCATTCCGATTGACGAAAACGCACTGAAGGTCTTAATCGAACGCGCCTTTCCCGGCGCTAATCCCGAAGGCAGTATCGAATCCGTGGAGGACACGAACGATGCCGATTGACCTCCGTCCCCTCAAGGACCAACCCCGGCTTCTCCTTGAGGCCGCGCTCCAACCGTTACAGGGGAGTCGGTTCCAGCCCACGGGCTTCCCCAATCTCGGCCACGCTGTCTACGAATCGCCGGATGGGCGAGGCCAGCTCGTTCTGATTGAAAGCGCGCAGTCGATGGCGAACCGCCTGGAGGCCGTTTGCTGGGATGAGGCGGAGGACGACTGGGTACCGGATCTCAAGGGATTGCCGGTCGTCAAGGTGATCGATGAAAAGGGAAAACCTCTCACGAATTCCTTGCTCGAGGCGCACCGGCTGAATTCGCCATACATCCTGGAAGGCAAGGACAAGTCGGTTGCGGATATATTGAAAAGTCGTCTCGCGGCGATGGAGGTCGGTCGGGTGGATCTGCGCGAACTTGCGAAGGTTCTTCTGGAATTCGATACGAACGCACTGCTTCACGGTGTTTTCCTCGCAAAGAAGGAACTTGCGGGAGGCCGGCTGCGCCTGCCGCGGGTGCTGTCCGCATTCATCGAGGCGGAGAACGCGACGCGGGCGACAAGCGGTGGAGTCAAGAATGACAGCGTCAACCCCCGTGGCGATACCGCAAAGGGCTTCGGTAACGTGCCGTTCGCGCGCGACGAATGGGTCGCTGCGAGGATCACCGCTTACTTCAATATCGACCTTCGTCAAATCCGCGCGTTCGGTCTCGACGCGGCCGTGGAGCGCTTGCTGATCCTGCTGGCCCTCTTCAAGATTCGTAAATTCCTTGCGGAAGGCCTGCGTCTTCGCACGGCTTGCGATCTCGATGCGTCGGAGCCTGTCCGGGTCAGGCGCCCCGACGGATTCGAAATGCCGATCCTCGACCGACTGGGAGAAGAACTTCGCGAGTCGATCAAGGACATGAAGTCCAGGGGCCTCTTCGGCAAGAGCCCCGTTCCCACGGTTACCTGGCGGAAGTAGAGGAAATGTTCGCGCTCGCTTTTCGCTTTCCCGCCGGGCGCTACCATGCGACGTCATGGGGGCGAAACGTCAACGAGGCCGATATCGCCTGGCCGCCCGAGCCCTGGAGGCTGCTTCGCGCGCTGATCGCGGCGTATTGGCGGAAGGGCGATCGCGCACGCTGGCCCGAGGCGTATCTTGCGCGTTTGATCGACGCACTGGCGAAAACGCTTCCCGTCTACCGTTTGCCGGAAGGCGCGATCCATGCGCATACCCGTCACTACATGCCGGTCGGGACGATCGATAAGGGCCGTGAGAAGACGTCTCTGATCTTCGACGCATTTGTCCGGCTGCCGGAAAGCGGAACGGTCGCGGTCGCCTGGCAGGCGGTTGCACTTGGGGACGATCTGTTCGCCTTCGCAGCCGATCTCGCCGCCGCCGTCGGCTATCTCGGTCGCGCCGAGAGCTGGACCGAGTGCGAAGCGCTCTCCGAATGGCGGGACGACGCCAATTGCGGTCCCGCGGACGAGGGATATTCCGGCGACCCGGTGCGGCTTCTCGCGCCTCTCCAGCCTGAGGCGTATGCTGTCGAGCGCAACCGGCTGATCGCGAATGCTAGGGATCGGATTGTTGCTGCGGAAAAAAAGCCGTTGTCGCCGGGGAAGATTGAAGCGAAGATTGAGGAAGAATTTCGCAGCAAAAACCGGGATACCTTGCCGGAACGTCTTGTCGATGCTCTCAGCCTTGACACCGCGGATTATCAGGACCGGGGCTGGAGCCGCCCTCCCGCCGCCCGCGAGATTCTCTACGCCCGCGACGCGCAGGTTGCCGCCGGCGTGACGGCCCGTGTTCCCGCTTACCGGCGCGGTTTGGCTTCCCGGCGGGGGTCGCTATCGACTGTGGCGCGATACCTCCTTGCCGGCCGTCCTCGCCCTCGTGTCGAGGATACGGTCAAGATCGGGGAGCTTATGCGCCTGGCTGCGCTTTCTCAATTCGGCTGGAATCACGACAGCGCTACGGGTCGCAGAATTCCGCGGGCGCCATGGCAAATTTCGGGGCGCAGCGCCGACGGCGGCCGGTTGAACGAGCCGTCGCACGCCCACGCATTCTGGCTACCGGAAGACGCAGATTCCGATGGCTGGATCGATCATGTTTCGGTATTCATCGCGAGTGGCATCGACGACGAAGTCCGCGCCCGGCTCGACCGTATCGTCCGCCTCTGGGTTTCGCCGAAGCGACGCGGGGATGACGTAGAGGTCGAAGACGCGATGGCGATGGAATGGCGGCTCGCTCTGGAAGGCTTCGGTCGTCCCGCCGACTTCTCCGGAGGCGCGCGCATATTCGGCGTATCGAGGAGGTGGCGGAGCGTTACGCCTTTTCTCGCCGCCGGCCATCTCAAAGCCGCTGGTTATGCCGGCGAGGTCCGACGTCTGATCGGGCGCCGTGGAATGGATGCGCGACGCGGTTTCAGCGCCGCCGATGTCGAGGTGAAGGAAAGGCGGGAAATACCCGTCGGCGGCGCCGGACGCCGGGCTATCCAATTTCACCGTTTCCGCTCGCGCGGCCGGGAGCGACAGCCCGACACGACCGGCGCTCTTCTCGACATCGTCTTTCCGAAACAGGTCGAAGGACCGCTCGCCCTTGGATACGGAAGCCATTTCGGCCTCGGACTTTTCACCGCCGTCGATTGAACGTTGAATTCCGCAACGCGATTTTCGACGCTATGCGGCGAGAGTCGACGCTGCGCGCCGTCGGCCGGAACGCCATAACCGCGGTTTTGCCGAGTCCGGTGGGGATATCCACGCCCGAAGGGAGTTCGCCGGCGGACAGGGCGCCGAACAACCGACGCTGCCACGGGAACGGGTCGTGGCCGGTCAGAGCCTTGAAATTCGCGTCGAATTCGCGCGCACTCATCGCGCATCCCTGCCTGCTTCGCCGCCATCGGCGCACAGCCGCAACCTACAACGGTTCGGGGGGGTGACGCCACGTGAGTCGGCTGTATGGTCACCCTGGCGCCCGAGCCAAGACCCAGACCCGCGGCTTCGGCTGCGTGAGGAGACGCTGGGCGCCTCCGGGCGCCGCAATTTCGTGTTCTCCGGTTCGGATCGATCCGGTGAAACGTGACCGGATATGTTTCGCGCGCGTCGGCGGCGCATTCGACCACTGCGCGCCGGAATTTTCCTGCGGCGTCCCTCCCCACGAATACCATCGTGCGATTCCTCTCGGGAACGGCCATGCCATGATCGATGAGGCGCTGCACATGCGAATAGTCTTTCGGCCGGATGTCAGGGCGTCGTTCCTCCTGTTTCTGCGCCGTGGCGGCGGATAGACGCACGAACTTCGATAACCCGCCGAGCGCGGCCAGGGCGCCGTCGTCCGGAACCGTCACCGATCCGGAAGAGGCAGACCGATCGTCCTGCGGCAATCGTGACTTCCTCTCCGGGTCCGCCGTCGCCGACAACGGAGACACTCGCCGCGGCGGTTGCGACGCCGACGACGCCGGATCGGCGAAAATTGTCGCGCGCCCCGGGGGCGAGGCCGGCGCCCGCTCCCGGAAATCCCGTTCGCCGAAACCAGGCGTATTCCCGGAATGCGACCTCTGAACAAGGCCCGGATTTTTTCGGGATCCGATCGCGGCCCGGCGGTTGCCTGTTCGGCTCGACTTCCGGCGGCAGCGCGAGGCGTCGACGGGACGACCGGGCGCCTCGATTCGATCCGGCTTGTCGTTGTTCGGGCATATTCGTTCCACGAAAGAGCGTGTGAGGAAATCGGGCGGCTTTCACTATGACGGTCGGATCGCCGAGGTGTCGGCATTGTAAAGACAATACCCACCGAGTAATACTTCGTCATTCCCGCGAAAGCGGGAATCCGGAGCGGCCGTCCGCTATATCGGCGCGGTTTTTCTTACGGAAACGCCGCAACAGATTCCCGCTTTCGCGGGAATGACGAAGAGTAGTAGCGTCTCTCGATTTCTTCACACACTCGAAAGCGGGAATCCAGAGGCGGCCGTCCGCAATGTCGGCCCGGTTTTTCTTATGGAACCGCCGCAAATAAATTCCCGCTTTCGAGCGTGTGAAGAAATCGGGTGGCCCTCATCGTGACGGACGGATCGCCGAAGTGCCGGCATTGTAAAGACAATACCCACCGAATAATACTCGTCATTCCCGCGAAAGCGGGAATCCGGAGGCGACCGTCCGCTATATCGGCCCGGTTTTCCTTGCAGGAACGCCGCGATAGATTCCCGCTTTCGCGGGAATGACGAGTATTTGTAAGGTCGTCCGATTTCTTCACATGCCCTTTCGCGGGAATGGCGAAGAGCGATGCGGAATCTCGATTTCTTCACACGCTCTTTCTCGGGAATTACCGATGCAGGGGGCGGATTCTCGCAATGCCGTCACGCATTGTCATGCGCCGACGGCGGGTTCGGAAACGTCGTAAGGCGCCGCTGCCGCAGGCGAAACGGGTTATGCAGAGGTCTCGGAATATCCGAATTCGATCGACCGCGGTTTCGCCGGGTCCGGCGGGAATATCCACGCCCGACGGGAGTTCGCCGGCGGACAGGGCGCCGAACAACCGACGCTGCCGCGGAAATGGGTCGTGGCCGGTCGGAGCCCTGAAACTCGCGTCGAATTCGCGCGCAATCGTCGCGCATCCCTGCCTGCTTCGCCGCCATCAGCGCACGGTTGCAATCTATGGCGGTCCCGGCGTGTCGGGAACAATCGGCATCGACCGCTTCGATGCGGCTTCCTCCCGCTCGCCTTCGATGAGCCTCCCCTCCCTAGTCGTAACCCGCCGGCGCCGGCCGGCGAGCGCCGCCGGGCCGCCGTCGCGATACGCGCGCGCCCGAACATGCGCCCGGACCGTCCCCGCGCTTGCGGCGAGCGGGCCGCGCTCGGGTCACGCCCGGTTGCGCAAGCGCACGCCCAATCTGCGGCGGCCCGGCCTGTCGGCGACACGAGCTTGATTGGCGGTCCTCCACCGCCGATAATGCGCCCGGGCGGCGAGACCGACGACACCGCAACGACCGCCGCCCGGACATATGGGAGGAAGGCGATGAGACAACTCAGATCCCTGGCTGTCGCGAGCGCGGCGGGCGCGGCGATGACGCTCGCCGGCGGCGGCGCGGTGGCGGAGTGCACCGCCGACAATATCGACGGCTGCGTCGGCAAGCCGTGGGTCGACGGCAACATGATGGAGACGCCGCTCGGCTCGAAGTGGTGGCCGCACCCGATGTGGGGCGAGGGCGACCAGGCGGGTTCGACCAACTGGTACAAGCAGCCCGAAGTGGTCCTGCGCGCCGTGGCGTTGATCGAGCAGGGCAAGACGATGAAACTCGGCCACGAATACACGGCCGAGATGCCTCTGTTCGGCGCGCGCAAATTCTCGCTGCGCATCCCCGGCACGCCCACCGGCGGCCCCTTCGGCCCGAACAAGATCATGTGGAACGATGAGTTCCTGTCCACCGAGATCGGTCAGGTGGGAACCCAGTTCGACGGTCTGGGCCATATCGGCGTGCAGGTCGGCGCCGACGGCGACAAGAACGAAATGCGCTGGTACAACGGCTTCACCGCCGCCGAAATGGGCGGCCCCTACGGCCTCAACGCGCTCGGCACGGAAATGCTGAACCCCATCGTCGCGCGCGGCATCCTGCTCGACATCGCCGGCTACCGCGGCGTCGACGCCATGATGAAGGGCGAAGAGATCCTCATGGACGATGTCATGGGCGCTCTCGCGGCGCAGGGGATGAACGACTACGAGCCCGCCGCGGGCGACGCCATCATCTTCCGCACCGGCTGGGAAATGCACTGGAGCGACCCGCCGACCTACAATGACGGCTGCCCCGGCATCGGCATGGAAGTCGCGCGCTGGGTCGCCGAGGTCGTGCAGGCCGGCGTCACCGGCGGCGACACCTGGCCCGTCGACGCGGTCCCGAACCCGGACCCCGCATGCGCCTTCTGCGTGCATCAGTATCTCCAGACCCGTCACGGGATCGTGAACCAGGAGAACATGAAGCTCAGCGAGGCGGCGGCTGCGGGCCTCTACGAGTTCGCCTATTTCTACAGCCCGGTGCCGGTGAAGGGCGCCACGGGCTCCATCGGCGCTCCGGTCGCCATCTACTAGACCGGACGCGGCGAAAGGCGCGGGGCGGGGCGCGCCCGGCGGCGCGCCCCGCCGTCGCCCGGCGGAGCCTCGCCGGAACGGACACGCCGGACCAGAAAGGACGAACGATGGCCGAAACCCAGCCGGTCTGCGATTTCGGGTGGCCCGCGCCGCCCTTCACCCTCCCCGGGGTCGACGGCAAGACCCGCCGCCTCGCCGATCTGCGCGGCGAACGCGGCACGGTCGTTGCGTTCATCTGCAACCACTGTCCGTATGTGAAGGCCATTCACGGGCTTCTCGTGCGCGACGCCCGCGACCTCGCGGCGGTCGGCGTCGCTTTCGTCGCCGTCGCTTCGAACGATACCGAGGCCTATCCGGAGGACAGTTTCGACAACATGGTCGCGGTGGCGCGCGAGAAGGGCTTCCCGTTCCCCTATCTGTTCGACGAGTCGCAGGATGTCGCGCGCGCCTACGGCGCCGTCTGCACGCCGGACTTCTTCGGCCTCGACGCGCGGCTGGGCCTGCAATATCGCGGCCGGCTCGATGCGACGAAGACCTCCCCCGTCCCCGGCGCGCGGCGCGATCTCTACGAGGCGATGAAACTCGTCGCCGAGACCGGCCGCGGACCGGAGGAGCAGATCCCGTCCATGGGATGCTCGATCAAGTGGCGGGAGGCGGCGTAGCGGGCGCTTCGCCGCGCCCCGACGGCGCTCAGAAGGTCTCCACCCACGGGCGCAGTTCGACTTCCCAGGTCCACGCGCTGCGGCGCTGGCGGAGGACCGCGACATACGCCTCGGCGATGGCGTCGGGGCGCAGCATGGAATCGGGCGCGTCTTCCGGTTCGGAGCGTCCGGGGATGAGGATGCTGCCGTCGATCACGAAATGCGCGACGTGGATGTTCTTCGGGGCCAGTTCGCGCGCCATGCTCTGGGCGAGACCGCGCAGCCCGAATTTGCCCATGGCGAAACTCGCCGAATTGGCGTAACCCTTCACGCTGGCCGAAGCGCCGGTGAAGAGGATCGCGCCTTCGCCCGCCGCGATCATGCGCCGCGCCGCCTGTCGCGCCACCAGAAAGCCGCCGAACAGCGTCACGGCGAGCGCGTTCGCGACTTCGCCCGGCTCGAGGTCGACCACCGCCGCGCGGCGCCGCGCGGACGGGTTGTAGACCACCGCCGAGGGCGCGCCGAAGCCTTCGTCGAACCAGTCGAAAAGCGCCTCGACCTGTCCTTCGTCGCTCGCGTCGCACGGATGGGCGCGGGCGCCGGTCTCGGTGCACAGCGCCGCGAGCTTGTCTGCGTCGCGCGCCGCGAGGGCGACGGCCATGCCCTCGCGCGCGAACGCCCGTGCGAGCGAAGCGCTCAAACCGCCGCCGGCGCCCACGATGAGCGCCGTCTTCCGCGTCGTGCCGTCTGCCGCCATGGCGTGTCTCCTTCGGTTCTGTCGGTTTCCGGGATATCGAACGGACCGGTCGGCGTTTCCCTTCGTCTCTCCGGCGTCACTTCCGGACGCGCGCCGCCCGGCGATAGGCGAGCGCATAAAGCGCCGCCAGCAGCGCGAAGGCGGCCAGCGACCATTCGCGGTTGTTCGGCGCGATGACGACCGCGGCCGATCCGGCCAGAGCGCCCCCCCACATCAGCACGCCGGTCGCCGGATTGGCCAGACGGTCGTCCCCCGCCGCGCGCGCCAGGCGCTTGCCGTAGCGCCGATAGACCAGCATGTGCAGGTGCAATCCGTCCGGCCGGTAGGGGCTGCGGTCCCGACGCACCTTGCGCGCCACCGAGAACGCGACTTCGAGCAGCGGATACGCGACGACCACTACGCTCGCCCAGGCGGACACTTCCGGGTTCCGCACCGGGACCATCGCCGCGACGGCGGCGAGGAGGAACCCGAGGAGATAGGCGCCGCCGTCTCCCAGGAACACATGGCCGCCGGGGAAGTTGACCGGCAGGAAGCCGAGCAGGACCGCGGCGAGGACCAGGCAAAACGAGGCGAGCGGCGCATCGCCCGCGCCGAGCGACACGCCGGCGAATGCGAACAGCGCCACGACAGCGGTCCCGGTCGCGAGTCCGTGAAAACCGTCGATGATGTTCACCGCATGCGCGACGCCCCCTATCCCGAAGGCGGTGAACACGAGCGCCGCGGCCGGAAGCGCCGCCAGCGCCTCGTTGAGGACGGGGACGCCGACCTCGGCGACGACGTAGCCGCTCCACAGGCAGAAGGCGAGGCCCGCGGCCACCGTGGCGGCGAGACGCGGGAAGACGCCGAAATTCCCGGTGATGTCCTCCGCGAGGCCGGCCGCCATCGCGATGCCGCCGCAGGCGACCGTCATCCACAGGAGGTCGCGCAGCGGCTGCGGCGCCGCGAGGGCGGCCGCGCACGCGCCGGCATAGACGGCGAGACCGCCGATGCGCGGGGTGGGCGCATCGTGGAACTTCTGCGGTCCCGCGCGGTGGTCGTAACTGAGGGCGCCGTGCCAGCGCCCGGTGAGAGCGATCGCGAGGCCGACGGCGAGCGCCGTCGCAAGGCCCAGGGCCGCCGGCGCGGCGACAGGCATGAGAGCGTGCACGGGGGCGACCTTCGGGCGGTTTCCCCGGGGCGCGGGCGCGGCGGCCTATTCGGGCTGCGCCGTCTCGCCCTCCGGCGCCTCGTCGCGGAGTTCGACCAGGATGAACGTCGCGAGATCGGCGATCTCGGCGGGTTCGAGGATTGCCTTGAAGGTGGGCATCCCGCGGTCCTGGCGCCCCTCGGAGATGACCTCGACGATCTCTCCGGCGGTGAGAGCCGTCGTGCGCAGGTTGGCGGCGTAACCGCCATAGCCCGGCCCGCCGCGTCCGTCCGCCTTGTGGCAGCTCGTGCACAGTCCGAACGTTTCCGCAGTGTCGCGCCGGGGGATGTCGCTCTCGGCAAGGGCGGCGGGGGCGGCGAGCGCGGCGGCGAGCGCCGCGGCGCCGAGGCGTCCGGCGGGGCGGGCGAAGTCGCTCGTCATGGCGCACGGTCTCCGGCATCGGTCGAGGGGGGGGGGGACGGGAAAGGAAGGAGCGGGCCGGCGCCGGCCCGCTCCCCGTCGCAGCGGCCACGCGGGGCCGCGGTCTTCGTCTCTCCTTGAGTCTTCCGGTCTACAGCGAGAAGACGTAGAGGACGTTGCTCGGCACCGCGGTCTTGAGTTCGGGCGTCGAGTCGGTGAACCACTGCGGCCAGGCGCCGCCGAGGCCCACTTCGATGGCGATGTATTGCTTGCCGTTGACGGCGAAGGTCATCGGCGGCGCGTTGATCGCCGAACCGGTCTCGAACCGCCAGAGTTCCTCGAGGGTTATGGCGTCGAGCGCGACCACTTCGCCCTCGGCGAGGCCGGTGAAGACCAAGCCGCCGGCGGTGGTGAGCATGCCGCCGAGCAGCGGGTATTTGGTTTCCCACTTCTGGACCACCATGCCGGTCGCCACGTCGATCGCGGTGACGCTGCCGGTGATGCGGCCGTGTTCGCCGGAGAAGTCGAAGAACGGCGCGCCGCCGAGGAACAGGTCGCGCGGCTTGTGCATTCCGGGGATCGTCACTTCGGCGAACGCCTTGTTGCAGCTTTCGATCACCGGGATGTAGTAGTAGTTGGTGTGCGGGTTATAGGCCGTCGGGGGCCAGTTCTTGCCGCCGGTGTGGGCGGGGCAGACGAAGCCCTCGATCTCGCCGCGGCCTTCCGTGGCGGCGCCGCGCGCCGCGGCGGTGCCCGGATTGTAGGTCTGGACGTCTACATCGGGGTTGTAGGCGACCGGACGCCCGTTCGCGTCCAGGCCGTCGGTCCAGTTCAGCCGCTTGACGAACTGCGTGCCCCAGATGAATTCGCCCGTGGCGCGGTCGAGCGCATAGGCGTAGCCGTTGCGGTTGGCGTGCAGCACCGCCTTGCGGAACTGGCCGTTGATGCTCCCGTCGACCAGCGTGTGCTCGGCGATCGAGTCGAAGTCGTAGGGGTCGTTCGGCGTATGCTGGAAGCCCCATTTGAACTCGCCGGTGTCGGCGTCGAGCGCGATGGAGCTGTCGGTCCACAGATTGTCGCCCGGACGGTAGGCGTTGTCCCAGTCGGGCCCGGGGTTCGCGGTGCCCCAGATGATCAGGTTGAGGTCCGGGTCGTAGGCGCCGGTGACCCAGGTGGTGCCGCCGCCGGTCTTCCACGCCCCGTAATCGTCCTTCCAGGTTTCGTTGCCGGGCTCGCCCTCGCCGGGGATCGTGTAGGTGCGCCACACGAATTCGCCGGTCCGCGCGTCGCGCGCCTCGAGATAGCCGCGCACGCCGAACTCCGCGCCCGCCATGCCGGTCACCACGGTGTCCTTGACGATCAGCGGCGCGCCGGTGATGACCTCGGCGTTGCCGGGGTCGGAGACCTGGGCCTCCCAAATCAGACTGCCGTCGTCCTTGTCCAGGGCGACGAGGCGGCCGTCGATGACCGGCGAGATCACCAGGTCGGCGTAGAGCACCGCGCCGCGGTTGTTGATGCCGCAGCAGGTGACCGTCGGCGCGTAGTCGCGGTCGGCCTTGGGGTCGTATTTCCACACCATGCGCGGGCCGCCGCTGCGTACGTCGAGTTTGGTGACGACGCCCCAGCCGGTGGTGAGATACAGGAACCCGTCCTCGGCGATGGGGGTGCCCTCCAGGCCCGAAAACGGCCAGACGATCAGCTCGTCGCCGCCGCCCTGCGTGTCGCCCATCGCCCAGGTGAACGCGACCCTGAGGTCCTGGACATTGTCGCGGTTGATTTCGTCGAGGCTGGAGAACCGGTGCGATTCGTAGTTGCCGTGATGGTTGATCCAGTTCTCCGGCTCCGCCTCGCTGTTGACGAGGCGGTCGTGCGTGACGTCGCCGGCCAGCGCGACGGCCGCCACGAGGGCGCCGCCGACGAGCCCGGCGACCGGCGCCGTAAGGGGTTTGCGGATCCGCATGTTGCACGCCCTCCCTTGCGTGTTCGCAACAGATCGTATGCGCCCCGGCCACCGGACATCCGCCCGTGGCCGCGAGGCGAGAGCGGCATATTCCCCGCCCCGCCCCGCGCCGTCAAGCGCCTGCGGGAAAGCATGACATCGATATGCGTTCGTCCCGCGCCGGCACGTCGGCGCAAGCGTCTCCCCGAGGGACCGGCGAACATGTCGCGCAGACGGCGCCGATCCCGCCGCCTTGCCCCGGCGCCGGCGGGCGGCTATGGTCGGCGCGCTGGAAGAACGTGGCGACCGGAGAACGGAGCGGCAGGTGGACCGGCAACCCTCCCGGATAGAGCGCCTGTGCATGGACAAGGGCCTCAAGATGACCGACCAGCGTCGGGTCATCGCCCGCGTCCTGTCCGAATCGGCCGACCATCCCGACGCCGACGCGGTCTATCGCCGCGCGACGCAGGTCGACCCGCGCATCAGCATGGCCACGGTCTATCGCACGGTGCGTCTGTTCGAGGAGGCGGACGTGCTCGAACGCCACGATTTCGGCCGCGGGCGCGCGCGCTACGAAGGGGCCGGCGGCGAACATCACGACCATCTCATAGACGTGTCCACGGGCAAGGTCGTCGAGTTCCGGAACGACGAGATCGAACGCCTGCAGGCCGAGGTCGCGGCGCAGCTCGGCTACCGGCTGGTCAGCCACCGGCTCGAGCTCTACGGCGTGCCGCTCGACAAGGGCGATGGCTGAACGCCGCCGCCGGGGCCCGGCGCCGTGAGCGCCGCCGAAACCTTCGACGACCCCTTCGGCGGCATCCACGCCGGCGGACTCGAAGCGCGCCTCGCGCGAACCGACGCCGAGATCGACGCGGCGCAGGCGCTGCGCTACCGCGTCTTCTACGACGAGATGAACGCCGAGGCGGACGCGCGCACCGCGCACACGCGCCGCGATGTCGACGCCTTCGACCCCTATTGGGACCACCTGCTGGTCATCGACCGGGAACGCGCGCATCCCCGGGAATCGATTATCGGCACCTACCGGATCAACCGCCGCAGCGAGGCCGAGAAGCACCGCGGCTTCTATACCGTCGGCGAATACGACATCGCGCCCCTGCTGGCGACGGGGGGCGAGATCATGGAGCTCGGGCGCTCCTGCGTCGACCGCGAATACCGCAACCGGGCCACCATGGGCCTGCTGTGGCGCGCCATCGCGGCCTACGTGTTCCACTACGACGTGGAGGTGATGTTCGGCTGCGCCAGCCTGCCGGGCGTCGACCCCGACCGCCTCGCCCTGCCGCTGTCGTTCCTGCACCGCGAGCATCTCGCGCCGGCGGCGCTCCGCCCGCGCGCGCTGCCCCGCCTTCATGTGGCGATGGACCGCCTTGCGCCGGACGAGGAGATCGACCCGCGCGCCGCCCGCCTCGCCCTGCCGCCGCTGATTAAGGGCTATCTCCGGCTGGGCGGCTTCGTCGGCGACGGCGCCGTGATCGACCGGCAGTTCCGCACCACCGATGTCTGTATCGTCGTGAAAACCGCACTGGTCACGCAGCGCTATCTCCATCACTACGCGCAAGGCCCGTCGCCGCGCCCGGACGGCGTCTGAAGCCGGAGCCGGACGCTGACCCTGCCGGCGCATATGCGCGCGGGCGCCGTCGCCCTGGCGTTGCTGGCGTGGACCGCGCTGCTGATCCCCGTTCAGGCGTTCGCGCTGGCCTTCCGCCTGCCGCTGTCGCGCCGCGTGCCGCGCCTCTATCACCGCGGCGTCGCCCGCGCCGCCGGCCTCCGCATCCGCGTGTCCGGCCGGCCGGCGCACCCGAGGCCCACGCTGTTCGTGTGCAATCACGCTTCGTGGATCGACATCGTCGTCCTGTCCTGCGTGCTCGATGCGTCCTTCGTCGCCAAGGCCGAGGTCGCCGGCTGGCCGCTGTTCGGACTCCTCGCCAGGCTCGCGCGTTCGGTGTTCGTGGTGCGCCGCGCGAGCCGCAGCGGCCGCCACCGCGACGAAATGCGCCTTCGCCTGGAGGACGGCGACAGCCTCATCCTTTTCCCCGAGGGGACGAGCAGCGACGGCAACCGCGTGCTGCCGTTCAACAGCACCTTCTTCGCCGCAGCGCAGCGCCCGGCGGGGGGGCGCGACCTCGCGGTGCAGCCGGTGACGCTGGCCTATACGGGCGTCCGCGGGCTGCCGACAACCCGCCGCGAACGGCCCTGGCTGGCATGGTACGGCGATACGGGGCTGCTGGCCCATCTGTGGCGCTTCCTCGGCCTCGGCGGGGCGGAGGTCGATGTGTGGATTCACGAACCGGCGCCGATCGGGCGGAACGGCACGCGCAAGACGCTGGCGCGGGCGTGCGAAAACGCCGTGGCGGACGGCCTGGCGGCGCTGCTCGCCGGGCGCGAACCCGCTTGACGGCGCGGCGCGCGGTGGTAGCATCGCTCATCGGCGGCGCCTCTCCCGGTCGTCGCGCGCGTTGCGGGGAGCCTTCATGAGCAAGCGCAAGGCATCGAAATACAAGCTCGACCGGCGCCTCGGCGTCAACCTCTGGGGGCGGGCGAAAAGCCCCATCGTGCGGCGCGACTACGGGCCCGGCGAACACGGCCAGCGACGCCGCAAGGCGTCGGATTTCGGCACGCAGCTGCAAGCCAAGCAGAAGCTCAAGGGCTATTACGGCGAGATTTCCGAAAGGCAATTCCGCCGCGTCTACACCGAGGCGTCGCGGCGCCGCGGCGACACGCTGGAGAACCTCGTCGGCCTGCTCGAGCGCCGGCTCGACATGGTCGTCTACCGGATGAACTTCGCGCCGACGATCTTCGCCGCGCGGCAGATCGTCAATCACGGGCACATCCAGGTGAACGGAAGGCGGGTCACCGTGGCGAGCTACCGGGTCGATGACGGCGATATCGTCGCGGTGCGCGAACGGTCGCGCCAGCACCCGCGCATCCTCGAATCGACCCAGGAGCCGGAACGCGAAGTGCCGGACTATATGGAGGTCGATTTCGACAAAATGCGGGGCGCGTGGCTGCGCCAGCCCCAGTTCGGCGACATCCCCTATCCGGTGCAGATGGAGCCGAACCTGGTCATCGAATACTACTCGCGCTGACCCGGCGCGGCGCCGCGCAAGGCTCGCGCAGCGTCACGCCGCGAGGCGCGTTTCCAGCTCCGCCGCCGCGCGGTCGATGAGCGCCGCGTCCGCGTCCGCGTCGATTTCGGCGGCGACGGCGCGGCCGGTCGCGGCGACCACGGCGTCGACCGCGGCGGCGCGAAGGCCGGCGACGGCGTTCGCCTCCATGAGGGCGATCCGCTCTTCGGCGAGCCGCGTGCGCCGCGCCAGCTCGGCGTCGAGGCGCACGGCGGCGTCCGCGGCGATCCGCGACGCCTCGTCGCGGGCGCGGGCGAGGATGGCCTCCGCCTCGGCCGCGCTTTCGCGCTCGCGCCGCCGGCTCGTGGCCAGCAGATCGCGCGCCTCCTCGCGCAGCCGCGCCGCGGTTTCGAGCTCGGCGCGCACCGCCGCCGACCTTTCATCGAGTTTCGAGGTCACGAACCGCCACAGCTGTCGTCCGAAAAGAACGAAGAACAGAACGAACGCGACGGCGACCCAGAACGACTCGTCGAACATCGCCCGGCGCCCTCAGGCGTCGCCGAGCGCGGCGCGGACGGCCGCGTCCGACGGCTCGACGCCGGCGATACGCAGACTCGCCCGACGCACCAGCGCCGCCGCGTCGCCGCGCATTTCCGCCAGCGCCGCCGCGCTCGCCGAGGCGACCCGCTCTTCCGCCCGCGTCGCCTCGGAGTCGAGGCGGGCGGCGAGTTCGGCGTGCCGTCGCTCGGCCTCCTCCGCGGCGGCGCGGACGGCCTCGGCGACCAGAAGGCGGGCTTCTTCCCGGGCCTCGGCGATCCTGCGTTCGCGGACGGCAAGGGTCTCGGCGGCTTCGGCGCGCAGCGCCTCGGCGCGCTCGAGATCGGACTCGATGCGTTCGCGCCGCGCCTCGAGCGCCTCTCCCACCCTCGGCAACGCCAGACGCGCCATGATCAGGTAGAGCAGCCCGAAGCACACCGCGAGCCAGAACAGCTGCGGCAGAAAGGTCGCGGCGTCGAGTTGCGGCATGGGCCGGCCCCTCCCCGCGCCGTCTAGAGAAAGAGGATGAGGAAGGCGATCAGCAGGGCGAACAGGGCGATCGCCTCGGTGAGGGCGAAGCCGAGCAGCACGTTGCCGAACACCTTCGGCGCGGCCGCAGGGTTGCGCGCCGCCGCGGCCACGAAATTCCCGAAGATGTTTCCGATGCCGATGCCGACGCCGGCCAGCGCGATGGTCGCGAGCCCGGCGCCGATCATTCTTGCCGCTTCCGTTTCCACGATTCGGTTCCTTTCCTTCGTCGGTCGTCAGTGTTGCATGTGCAGCGCGTCGTTCAGATAGAGGCACGACAGCACCGCGAAGACATAGGCCTGGAGCACCGCGATGCCGAGCTCCAGCCCGGTCAGCGCGACGATCAGCGCCAGCGGCGCCCAGCCGCCGATAACGCCGAGCGCCACCACGAACCCGCCGAACACCTTGAGCATGGTGTGTCCCGCCATCATGTTGGCGAACAGGCGCAGGCTCAGGCTCACCGGGCGCACGAAATAGGACAGCGCCTCGATCGGCACAAGAATGACGAGAAGCGGCGCCGGCACCCCGGCGGGCACGAAGAACCGCAGAAAGCCCACGCCGTGACGCGCGAAACCGATCGCGGTCACGCCGAGGAACACCGTCGCCGCCATCGCGAAGGTGACGACGATGTGGCTCGTGAAGGTGAAACTGTAGGGGATCATCCCCAGCAGGTTGCCGAACAGGATGAATACGAACAACGTGAACACGAAGGGGAAGTAGGGCCGCCCCTCGGCTCCGGCATTGTCGCGGACCATGTTGGCGATGAACTCGTAGGACATTTCGACGGCGGATTGCAGCCGCCCCGGCGCCATCGCCCGCCGGCGCGCGCCGAGGGCGAACAGCAGCGCCGCAAGCCCAACCGCGAGAGTCATCCACAGCGCCGAATTCGTGTAGCTCAGGTTCAGGCTCAGGCCGCCCGCGTCGATATGCAGCGGCGCCAGTTCGCGGATCTCGAACTGTTCGAGCGGGCCATGTCCGTTCTTTTCCGCCACGCCGCCCTACCCCGTCTCGCCGTTGCCGCGGCCGCTCCGCCCGAACCCGGCGCGGGCGATCGCGCGGTGGGTGTTCAGGGCGCCGGCGCCGGCGCCCAGGAAGAAGAACAGCACGGTCATTATCGGCGCCGTCCCCCACCAGCGGTCGAGCCCATAGCCGATCGCCGCGCCGACGCCGACGCCGACGACCATTTCCACGCCGATCCGCAGCGCCGCGCCGAGACCCGGCGCCGCGGCGGCGCCGGTCGGCCCGGGCGCGCGCGCCGCGCGGCGCGACTCGCGCGCCTGCCGCAACCGCGCCTCAAGGCTCCGCAGAGCGCCGCGGGCGCGTTCGGTTTCGTCGTGCACGCCGTCCTCCGGTCGCGGATGCGGTGAACGCAGGGAGTCGCGGAGAACGCGGAACGCCGCGCCGCGGGATCGCCGCACCGTAAGGGCGCGACGCCGCGCCTGTCAAGCCGCTGTCCGGCGGTTCGGCGATTCTCGGTTTGGCGCATGGCGCCGCGGCGGGTCGGTTGCGGCTGTTCCCGGGAGCGAGCCCGCCCTCGCGGACGCGGGGGGCCGCAACCTCGCGGCGCGACCCGGGGCTTCGCCGGACGCCCGCGGATATGACGGCGCGCGGCCTTGAAACGGTTCTCGCCGACCGAAGCGGGAATTGCTGCGCAAGGCGGATGTCCTCTTGACAAAATGCGGTTCGCATGTTACGGAATACATGTTGTTGCGAAGAAGTTATCCGCGGGTCGGCTGTGGAAAATTCTATGGATTCCGCAAGCCTCTCGCTGGGCGAAATACGCGACTCTTCAATCGAAGAGGAGGAGACGACATGAGCGCCGAAACCAGAACGCTGGGCGAGATGCGCGACTCGCTGATCGAAAGGGCGACCGCGGACACGGAGTTCCGTTCCCGCCTGCTCGCCGACCCGAAAGCCGTCGTCAAGGAGGAGCTGGGCTTCGATCTGCCGTCGGATTTCACCGTCGAAGTGCATGAGGAGAAGCTGGGCACCGCCCATCTGGTGCTCCCGCCGGCCGATGTCCTCGACGAGACCGAGTTGAATCGGGTCGCCGGAGGGCTTCTCGATGTCTGCATCGATGTCCCGCCGCCGCGCGACTGGTGAGACGCCGGATCCGGAGACGGAACTTCAACCGGAGGAAAGGACCATGAGCGCCGAAATCAGAACGCTGGGCGAGATGCGCGACTCGCTGATCGAAAGGGCGACCGCGGATACGGAATTCCGTTCCCGCCTGCTCGCCGACCCGAAAGCTGCCGTCAGGGACGAACTGGGCTTCGATCTGCCGTCGGATTTCACCGTTGAAGTGCATGAGGAGAAGCTGGGCACCGCCCATCTGGTGCTCCCGCCGGCCGATGTCCTCGACGAAACCGAGTTGAATCGGGTCGCCGGGGGAACTTACAACGGCGCTCATGAGGGCTACGAAATCCCGCCGATAGAGGATTGGTGAGACGCCGGATCCGGAGACAGAACCCCGACGGGAGGAAAGGACCATGAGCACCGAAACCAGAACGCTGGGCGAGATGCGCGACTCGCTGATCGAAAGGGCGACGACGGATACGGAATTCCGTTCCCTCCTGCTCGCCGACCCGAAAGCCGCCGTCAAGGAAGAATTGGGCTTCGATGTGCCCCCGAGCTTCGCCATCGAAGTGCATGAGCAGAAGCGTGACGCCGTCCATCTGGTGATCCCGCCGGCCGATGCTCTCGACGACGCCGAGTTGCAACACGTCTCGGGCGGTCTGGGCGCCCTGCTCGTTGAAGTAACGAAGGATTGGGTGAGCTGAAGCGGGCTGCGGGCGGCCCGGTCTCCGGGGTCGCCGGCGGGGCGCCGTGAGCGCAGGCGGCGCCTTCGCCGAGGTCCTCCGGGGCGCCGCCCGGCTGGTTCCGGCCGCGCTGGTCGGCCCGGACGGCTGGGAGCGCCTGCTGGACCGGGCGAGGCGCCTCCCCCGTTCCGTGCTCGATACCTATTTCGGTTTCGAGTTCCGCCTCGGAGAGCCGGACACGGACGCCGACCTGTTCGCGGTCGTCCGCCCGGGGACGGATCTGGCGCAGCATTACATGGCCGAAGGCGCGCGCGCCGAGCCGGGTTCGCCGGCGGCGGCTCTGGCGGCGGCGCTTCGCGAACAGGCCGGGAATCCGGATTCGTTCCTCGCCCGCTCCGTCGCCTCCGTCGTGCTCGAATACGACCTGGCCGGGCTCCCGCCGGGCCGGCCGTCGCCTCCGCCCGGCATATTCCTCGCGCCGCGCGGCGCCGGAGACGGCCCCCGGGCGCATCGGGACCCGGCAGGCCTGCTCGCGGCCCTCGCCGGAGCCGTCGGCTGGAACGGCCATGCGGCGCTGCTCCCGCACGTCGAACGGGTCTTCGCCGCTGTGTCGGAGAGGGGCCGCGTCTTCCAGGCCGGCGCTCTCCCGGGGCGTTCCCCGAAAGCGTTCCGGATCCTCCTTCGCGGCTTCCCGAACGACGAGATCCCGGCGCTGCTGGAGCGACTGGAGTGGCCCGGTCCGACGGAAACGGCGACGGACGCGCTGGCCTTCATGGACGACCTCGTCGCCTTCGTCGCCGTCAGCATCGACGTCACCGGGCGCGGCGTGGCGCCGCGGCTGGGGCTGGAGCTCTACCGCGGCCCGTTATGGTCCGCGGTCGACCGCACGGTGTGGCGGCCCTTCATCGCCCGTCTCGAGGAAAAGGGCTGGTGCCTTCCGGAGAAGGCCGTCGGGCTGCGCCGCTGGCCGGGAACCGAACGGCTGATCGGACCCGGGGGGCTGTATCTCGTCCGCCAAGGGATCAACCACGTCAAGCTCTCGGTCGAGCCGGGCGCGCCGGTAACGGCGAAGGCCTATGCCGGCATGTGCGCGCTTCCGTTCGAGCCGGAGCGCCGGCCGCCGCCCTCGTGACCGTTCCTTCGGGCCTGCGGGAGGCGGCGCGGCGCGCCGTGGACCGGGGGCTCGGCTTTCTCGAAGCCGCCGTCCGTCCCGACGGCGCCTGGCCGTCGCGGATGTACGACAATCTGGCCCTCGAAGGGCCGGCGGCGGTGGAGCACGCCCCGTTCGTCGCTGCGCTGGGCGCGCTAACGCTGGCCGCTTGCGACGACCCCCGGTCGCGCTCGATCCGGAGCCGGAGCGAGGCGTTCATCCTCCGGTCCATGCGTCCACCGGGCGTGTGGCGCTACTGGCCCACCCTTCCGAACGACATCGACAGCCTCTCCCTCTGCTCCCAGGCGGCGCCCCGGCACCCCTGGATGGTGTTCGGCATGAACCTCGCCGCCATGCGGGCGGCACTGGACGACCGGGGACGGTTCAGGACGTGGATCGCGCCGCCGGTCGGATCCGGCTTCGCGGACGTCGACAGCGTGGTGAACGCCAACGCCGTCGGCTACCTCGCCTTCCAGGGCCGGAACGCGCCCGGCGCGCGGGCGGCGGCGTGGCTCGCCGGCCTGCTCGCAGAGGGGCGCGAAGAAGGGAGCTCCCACTACTACCCCGACACGCTGGACCTCTACGACGCCATGGTCCGCGCCCGCCGACGGGGCGTCCCCGCCTTCCGGGATCTCGGTGAGACGCTCGCGGATCGCATCCGCGCCCGGCGGCGCCCGGACGGCGGCTATGGCGACACATTGCGCGCCGCGCGCTCTCTCTCCGCCCTGCACATCCTGGGAGTCCCCCCGGAGGGCAAGGAGCTGAGGTCGCAGATCGAGCGGATACTGGCGCCGCAGGGGCCCGACGGGGGCTGGCCGGAAAACCTGTTCTGGCGCGGTCCCCTGCCGCCGAATCCGCCTTCGGCGGGGTTCGCTTCCGAGGCCCTCGACACCGCTTCGTGCATTGAGGCCCTCGCCCGCGCCATCCCGTCCCTGGCGACGGATGGATAGCGAGGCGCCGCGGCGCACCCGGGGACGACCTGTCGATTTCTTCACAGCCATGAAAGCGGGAATGACGAAGTGAGACCTCTGCATAACTCGTTTCGCATGTGGCAGGAGTGCGTTCCCGGCGTTTTACGACGTTTCCGAACCCGCCGTCGGCATATGACGATGCGTGACGGAATTGGGAACATCCCCCCCGGCCTCGGTAATTCCCGCGAAAGAGCATGTGAAGAAATCGAGAGACGCTACTACTATTCGTCATTCCCGCGAAAGCGGGAATCTGCTTGCGGCGTTTCCGCAAGAAAAACCGCGCCGATATTGTGGACGGCCGCCTCCGGATTCCCGCTTTCGCGGGAATGACGAATAGTAGAGGCATCTCGCGACTTTTTCACGTCCGCCTTCGAGCGTGTGAAGAAATCGCGCGCCTCTCATCGTGACGGAGGGATCGCCGAGGTATCGGCATTGCAAAAGACAATACCCACCGAATAATACTTCGTCATTCCCGCGAAAGCGGGAATCCGTTGCGGCGTTTCCGTAATAAAAACGGGCCGGTATAGCGGACGGCCGCCTCCGGATTCCCGCTTTCGCGGGAATGACGAAGAGTAGTAGCGTCTCTCGATTTCTTCACACGCTCCAACAGGTGATGCGCATTCCGATTTATCCCGGCTTTGGCCGGCGATGGCGGCGGCGACAGATAGAGTGCCCTTTGTGCGGCGTTCCTGTTTTTCTTGTTGAACGTCTTGATCTCGATTGCCGGGTCCTCCATGTCGTTGCCGGCATCATTGGGACGGTTTCGTATTATCGGGTTGGCCTGAACATGAAGACAGGCCTCACTCATGGCGTTTTTGAGAATATCCGGCAATTCGGTATTTCCTGCCGGTTTTCGTCGAACGGCTCGACTCGCCGGTCGAACAATCCTCGCATGGGCGCCTCGAAGGAGATGTCCGGCGCGGCTTCAGGAAATTCGACAGTATCTCTTCCGGGCGGTTTTCACGTTCGGTCGGGATTTGGCGTCCTCCCGTTTCGTCTCAGCAGCACGATGCGGTTGGTGTTGGCGCCCCGGGAGTTATTTGTTATGCCCCAGATGTTCGATGTCTTGGTAAACTTCTGTGTGTTGACGAGAATTTTCCGGAGATCGAACGGCAAACCCTCGACGCACGCGACGACGTGCTCTTCCAGCCGGACCGTGCCGTTCCGCACTTCGCCGACCTCGAACGCGACGTGACCGCCCGGCTTCACGATCCTCGCGAGTTCCTCGAAGGTCGAACGGACGAAGCGTTTCCAGACCGCGATGTCGCGGTGCTGCGCGATGCGCACGGATTTCGGATCGATGTCGAGGAACCAGCACCGCAGCCAGTTGTCCTGCTCATAGTTCACGACATCGAGGAATGGCGGCGACGTCACGGTCAGCGATACCGATTCATCGGGAATCTCGTGAGTTTTATCGGACGGGTGGGTCAGGAACAGACAATCCCTGTCGCGAATCCGATGGGTCTCATCGATTTTTCCGATCGGGGAAGACAGCAGATTTCCGGATTTCTTGAGAATAATCGACTTCACGTCGCGCTCCGGCGGCGTCTGGTTCCGGCGCTCGTTGATGACGGCCTGCCGCGCAACCGTGACCGCCTGGTTGGGCGGCATCGTATAGACCGACAGGAACCCGGGCGAATGTCCGGTCAGGCGGTTGATCGCGACCATGCGGATCCAGCGGTCCGCCTTGTCGGTCTCGCGGTCGAGAAACCATCGGCGCAGCCCCTCGATCTGCGCCAGCGTCCGGGGATGGTAGAATGTCAGCAGGTCCGGGCGCTTCACAGGCCTTTTCGCGAAGTCGCGAAACGGGATTTTTTCGAGACGATCCGTGATCTCGGCTATCTTCGGCGGGTCGATGCGGGGCTCGGCCAGCGCGCGGCTCAACGGATTGATATCGGCGCCATACGGAATGCGGCCCATCAGGGCGGCCTGGACCGGGGTCGTGCCGCGCCCCATGAACGGGTCGTACACGACATCGCCCGGTCGGCTGTATCGCTCGATGAAATACTCCGGCAATTGCGGCTTGAAGCACGCGCGGTAGCTCACTTCGTGGAGGCGCGCCGCCTGCCGCTGCCGGGCGGTCCAGAACTCGCCCGCTTCGTAAAAATCGCCGGGGACGGACGGGTCAAGCCGTAACGCGAACTGCGACGCGGGCTGCTTCGGCAACGTTCACGCCCCCCGCGCGCCGGGCGCCGCTCCGCCGCCTGAGTTGCCGGGGCGGAGGGCCGGCGCTATCGTTGCGGCGGAGCAGGCAGGGAGGGTTTCGGCATGGCCATCGAAAAACTGGATCACTGCGCGATCCGCACCAACGACCTGGAAGGCACCAGGGATTTCTTCGTCGATGTCGTCGGCCTGAAGGTCGGCGCCCGGCCGCCGGTGAAATTCCCCGGCTATTGGCTCTATTCCGGCGATACCGCGGTCGTGCACCTGTTCGGCGGCAGCGACGACGCCGGCGACGAAGACGAACTCGCCGCCTATCTCGGCAAGAAGGACCCGGCGAGCCTCAAGGGAAGCGGCGCGGTCGACCATCTGGCGTTCCGCGCCAGCGGTCTCTCCGCCATGCGCGAGCGGCTCGACGGGGCCGGGTCGCGCTATTTCGAACGCACGCTGCCGCAATTCGGGCTGCACCAGGTCTTCGTCGAAGACCCGAACGGCGTGATGCTCGAACTCAACTACGCCGCCGCGGAAGCGGTCGAAACGGTCCCGCAGGCGGCGGCGTGAGCGCGTCCGCGCGCGGTCAGGCGCCGAAGCGTGCCTTGGCTTCGGCGCGGCGCGCATGGAGTATCGGCTCGGTGTAGCCGCCGGGCTGGTCGCGGCCCGAAAAGACGAGGTCGCACGCGGCGCGAAAGGCGACGCTGGCGTCGCAGTCGGGCGCCATCGGCCGATAGGCGGGGTCGCCGGCGTTCTGGGCGTCCACCACCGCCGCCATGCGCTCCATCGTCTCGCGCACCTGCGCCTCGCCGCAGACTCCGTGGCGCAGCCAGTTGGCGATGTGCTGGCTGGAAATCCGCAAGGTCGCGCGGTCTTCCATCAACCCCACATCGTCGATGTCGGGGACTTTCGAACAGCCGACCCCCCGGTCCACCCAGCGCACCACATAGCCGAGAATGCCCTGCGCGTTGTTGTCGAGCTCGCGCTGGATGTCGGCGGCGGGCCAGTTCGGGCGGTCGGTTACGGGGATCGACAGGATATCGTCGAGGCGCGCGCGTTCGCGGCCCGCCAGTTCGTCCTGCCGCGCGGCGACATCGACCCGGTGATAGTGGATGGCGTGCAGCGTCGCCGCGGTCGGCGACGGCACCCAGGCGGTGGACGCCCCCGCTTGCGGATGGCCGATCTTGGCTTCCAGCATGTCGGCCATGCGGTCGGGCATGGCCCACATCCCCTTGCCGATCTGCGCCCGGCCTTTCAGCCCGCAGGCGAGGCCGATATCGACGTTCCAGTCCTCATAGGCGGCGATCCACGCCGAACCCTTCATGTCGGCCTTGCGGATCATCGCCCCGGCTTCCATCGACGTGTGGATCTCGTCGCCGGTGCGGTCGAGGAAGCCGGTGTTGATGAACGCCACCCGGTCCGCCACGGCGCGGATGCACTCCCGCAGGTTGACGGTGGTGCGCCGCTCCTCGTCCATGATGCCGACCTTGAGCGTGAAGCGGTCGAGCCCCAGCGCGTCCTCGACGCGGGCGAACAGCGTGTCGGTAAAGGCGACTTCCTCCGGCCCGTGCATTTTCGGCTTGACGATATAGACCGACCCGGCGCGGCTGTTGCGCAGAGGCCCCGGCCCGCGCAGGTCGTGAAGGGCGGCCGCCGAAGTGATCATGGCGTCGAGTATCCCTTCCGGGGCTTCGTCGCCGTTCTCGTCGAGCACGGCGGGGCAGGTCATCAGGTGGCCGACATTGCGGATCAGCAGCAGGCTGCGCCCCGGCAGGACGAGCCGGCCGCCGTCCGGCGCGGTGTATTCGCGATCGGGGGCGAGGCGGCGTTCGACGCGCTCGCCGCCCTTGTCGAACGCCGTCGCGAGGTCGCCCTTCATGATCCCGAGCCAGTTGCGGTACACCGCCGTCTTGTCTTCGGCGTCGACGGCGGCGACCGAATCCTCGCAGTCCATGATCGTGGTGACCGCCGCTTCGAGCAGCACGTCGCGGACGCCGGCGGCGTCGTCCCGCCCCACCGGGTGGCTGCGGTCGATGCGGATCTCGATATGCAGTCCGTTATTGACGAGGAGCGCCGCATCCGGCGCGTCCGGCGAGCCGCGATAGCCGGCGAAACGGCCGGGGTCCGCGAGCGCCGCCCGCGCGCCGCCGCGTTGCGCTGCGACGAGGGCGCCGTCGGCGACGGCGTAACCCGTCGCGTCGCGGTGGCTGCCGCCGGCCAGCGGCGCCGCTTCGTCGAGGAACGCGCGCGCGAAGGCGATGACTTTCTCGCCGCGCACGGGGTTGTATTCCCGTCCGCGCGTCGCGCCGCCGTCTTCGGAAATGACGTCGGTCCCGTAGAGCGCGTCGTAAAGGCTGCCCCAGCGGGCGTTGGCGGCGTTCAGCGCGTAACGCGCGTTCATCACGGGGACCACCAGCTGCGGCCCGGCCAGGGCGGCGATCTCGCGGTCCACATTCGCAGTCCGCGCCGCGAAGGCTTCGCCCTCGGGCGCGAGATAGCCGATGTCGCGCAGGAACGCCTTGTAGGCGGGGAGGTCGAGGGGGCGGCCGCTGCGTTCGCGGTGCCAGGCGTCGATCCGGGCTTGCAGCGCGTCGCGCCGGGCCAGCAATTCGCGGTTGCGCGGCGCGAGGTCGTGGACGATCCCGTCCAGCCCCGCCCAGAACGCCTCCGGCGAAACGCCGGTCCCCGGCAGGGCTTCATCGTCGATGAAGTCGTGAAGCGTGCGCTCGACGCGCAACCGGCCTCGCCGCCGCCATTCGGACATCGCCTCCCCCCTGTTCCGCCCCGTCGCCCGGATCTCGCCGCCGCACCGCGCCGAAACCGCCGACGGATATTCGCAGGGTATCGCGATTCGCCCCCCTCGCAACCCGGAGTCCGGGAGCGGCAGCGAAGGGCGAGGAGGAACGGGCCGCCTGTCTTCCGGGGGCCGCGTTCCGCCTCGCCCGACTCATGAAACGACCGGCGCCGCCGGCGCCGTGCGCGCGTTCTGCGACGAACCGGCCATGGCGTCTCCGGGCGACGGACAGGCCGGCGCGCGGCCTACCACTTGACCTGGGCGCGCAGGCCGAAAATGTCGAACTCCCTCGGGAACTCCTTCGGCTTCGACCCGTTCTCCGCTTCGGCGCGGATGTAGTTGAATTTGAGGGCGACCCAGTTGTTCAACCACCAATTCAGGCCGAGGGTGTAGTTGGTCTCCTCGCCGCCCATGATCGTCTCGTCGTCGAGGTTGGCGTAGCTGTAGCGCCCGACCAGTTCGAGCGCGCCCATGCCGGGGCCGGCGGCGTCGAACGGATTGGCGGGCTTGACGCCGCCCCACGCCGCCTTGCGCATGCTGTAGGGCCGGCCTTCGCCGGTGAGCACCCAGCCGGCTTGCAGATACCAGGCGTCGAAAGTCTCCTCGGTCGTCGCGCTCGGGCCGATTTCGTCGAAACCGAATCGGGCGTATTCGGCCGCGACCCATGCCGGCCTGAACCAGGCGGCGAATTCGCCCCCGACGCCGTAGCAATTTTCGCTGCTCTTGCCTTTCGCGTCGATGTGGCGGTTGGCGTCGACCCGGAATTCGGGCCGGTCCCGGAAGCGGCACGGGCCGTTCCGGTATGTTTCGGCTCCTTCGTCCTTAACCATCTGCGGTTCGGGCAGGAGCCAGCCGCTGGCGCCCAGATGCGCGCCGTATTTCTTCTCCCGCACGGGGGCGAAGGCGATCCGGCCCGCATACGACCATTGTTCGTCGCTGCCGGTGCTCGCGTCCTTGCCGAGTTTCTCGCCGAAGAGGCCGGCGCCGACCCACCACATGTCGCCGTGGGCGACCCCGCTCAGGCCGAACCGCTTGCCGCCGGCGGGGCCGACGAACAGGTTGGTCCCCAGGCTGCGCTCGATGAAGGGAATGTCGTTGGAGCTCGTCCGGTCCTCCAGGGTCAGCGGCGCCTTGTGCTGGCCGAAGGTCAGTGTCAGCGGCTTCCGGCCCTTCCAGGACACAAAGGCGGTGTCGATATCGACATCGTCGGCCGCGCTGTCGCCGCCGTCGAGCACGATCTCGTAGCCCCAGTCCTTCATGATCCTGCCCTTGACCCCGAGCCGGGCCCGGCGAAGGTTGGAGCCGTCATTGAGCTCCAGCCCATCGGTGTCCTCGTTGTAGGCGCCGACGTCCCAGTGCGCGCGCCCGGTGACGGACATGGTGAAGTCGCCGTCCGCCGACGAGAAGGTGGGGGCGGGGCCCTTCATCTTCACCGTCGGGCCGTCGTCGGCGCGGCCCGCGGCTTCGGTTGCGGCGACAGCGGCGGCGTCCGCCGCCGCGGCGTTCGCCCGGATCTGCGATTCGAGCTGGCGCCGCAGAAGCATGAGTTCCTGCTCGAGTTCGTAGACCCTTTCCGCGAGGTCCTGTTGCGCCGCCGCCGGCGGCGCCGTGGCCGCCATGAAAGCGGCCACCGCAATCGATCCGGCGGCGTTGCGAAACATTCCGGTGTTCATACGTCCTTGCCTTTCGCTGCCTGGGCGGCGGCGTGACCTCGGCCCCCGCATCGCGCGGACTCCAGGCGCGGCGTGTTACGGTCGGGGCAAGGGTTATGTTGCGATCGCGTGACGATCGCGGATCGCGACCATGAACGGGCTGCGACGATGATCCGGGCGGGCTGCGAGGTGTTGTCGGTCGCGGACATGTACCGCGCCGATGCGGCGGCGATCGCGGCCGGGACTCCCGGCATCGCGCTGATGGAGCACGCCAGCGCGGCGGTCGTTCGCGCCGTCCGGCGACGCTGGACGCCGCGCCCGACCCTGGTGCTGTGCGGACCGGGCAACAACGGAGGCGACGGCTTCGGCGCCGCCGCCGGACTCGCCGCCGCCGGCTGGCCGGTCGCCGCGGCGCTGTGGGGCGACCGCGGGCGCCTGCGCGGCGACGCCGCGACGATGGCGCGGCGGTGGCGGGGACCGACGCTCCCCCTGGACCCGGCCGCGGTCGGCCGATACGCGCTCGTCGTCGATGCGTTGTTCGGCGCCGGCCTGTCGCGCCCGGTCGAGGGCGCGGCGGCCGAGACCCTGGCCGCAGTCGCCGCCTCCGGCGCGCCGACGGCGGCGGTGGACGTCCCCTCGGGCGTCGCCGGCGACACCGGCGCGGTGCTGGGAATCGCCGCGCCGGCCTGCGTCACGGTGACGTTCTGCCGCCCCAAACCGGCGCATCTCCTGATGCCGGGGCGCGGATTGTGCGGCGAGGTGGAGGTCGCCGACATCGGCATCGGCCCCGATATCGTCGCCGCGGCCGGTCGCGCCGCGCAGGTCAACGGGCTGCCGCTGTGGCGCGCGCGCCTGCCGTCCGCGGCGCCGGAAGGGCACAAATACGACCGCGGCCATGCGGTCGTCGTCGGGGGGGCGCGGACTACCGGCGCGGCGCGCCTCGCCGTGCGCGCGGCGTTGCGCGCCGGGGCGGGGCTGGCGACCGTGACGGCGCCCGAGGCCGCGTTGCCCGTCTACCGGGCGTCGCTGACGGCGGCGATGACGCGGTCGCTGGCGGCATGGCGGGACCTGCTGGCCGACGCGCGCATGAACGCGTTCCTCGTCGGGCCGGGCGCCGGCGTCGATGAGCGAACCCGCGACCGCAGCCTGGATGCGCTCGCCGCCGGCAAGGCGACGGTGCTCGACGCCGACTCGCTTTCGGTCTTCGCCGACGCGCCCGGGCGGCTTTTCGCCGCGGCGCGGGGGCGGCCCTGCGTGCTGACCCCGCACGACGGCGAATATGCGCGCCTTTTCGACCTTCGCGGCGACCGCCTGAGCCGCGCGCGCGCGGCGGCGGCGCAGAGCGGCGCCGTGGTCCTCCTCAAGGGTCCCGAAACCGTCGTCGCCGCGCCGGACGGGCGCTGCGTCATCGGCGCCGACGGGCCGCCGGAACTGGCGACGGCCGGCAGCGGCGATGTCCTTGCCGGCATTGTGGTCGGGTTGCTCGCAGCGGGCGCGGCGCCCTTCGACGCCGCCTGCATGGGCGCCTGGCTGCACGCGCGGGCGGCGGCGGGGTTCGGCCCCGGCCTGATCGCCGAAGACCTCGCCGACCGTCTGCCGGCCGCGCTCGCCGCGGCGCGCCGGGAGGGCGCCGATCCGGTTCGGACGCATGTGAGAGAGGGGGCTTGAAGGGGGGTGGGGGTCTCCGAAGCTGTTTGGTGTGACGAAACAGCCGACGGAGGCCCCCATGCAGGTTGTTGGCCTGCCGGGACAGATTATACAAGGAGCACGCCTGGCGTCGCATCTGTGCGCCGCTGAGCGTAGCGAAGGGACGCACAGACGCGACGCCCTCGAACGCCGGAAGCAGGCCCGCACGGACGGCCCGAACGCCCGCTCGGCGGCGGCTGCATCCAGCGCCGGGGCTTCGACGCCATCGAAAGCGCCGTCGGCCGCATCCTCAAAACCCTCGTCGAAAAAGGAGCCGTCTTCCCCGTCCCCGACCTCCGCCGAAACGCCCCCCGCGCCGCACGACGCAAACGCCCCCGGGCCAGAAGGCTGCCCAAAGGGCGCAAATCCTCCCAACCCGGAGAAATCGTCCGGCTCGACACCCTCTCCATCGCCCGGACCGCAGGACGACCGACCATCAAGCGGTTCACCGCATACGACCCCGTAACCCGGTGGACATGCGCGCAAGCCCGGAGGCGCGCAACCGCTCACAACGCCAAACGCTTCTTCGACAAACTCCAGGAAGCCATGCCCTTCCCCATTCGCGCCATCCAGGTCGACGGCGGCGCCGGGTTCAAAGCCGACTTCGAACGCGAACGCCAAACCAGAGGCATCGACCTCTTCGAACTCCCGCCCCGATCCCCCAAACTCAACGGACATGTCGAGCGCAACGACGGCGCATGGAGATACGAGTTCTACGCAACATGGGACCTCCCCGACCACGACCTCGACCGAATCGACCGCCGGATCGACGCCTTCGCCGACGAGTTCAACAACTTCCGACCCCACCGGGCCCTCGACAACCGCACCCCCGCTCAATACCTTCAATCCCCGACAGCAGACGGGACCCACACCAAACACCCCACGTCTCATATGTCCTGAACCAGTACACGGGGTGTCGAGAACAATCGGAATTGACCGGTTTAGGTACCAAACGAGTTGACCGCTTCGGTTTGGCCCGTGTTCCGGCTTCCGAGCCGGCGGCCGCCGGCTCGGAAGCCGGAACACGGGCTGGCCGCGTCGAAGCGGGTTACGCGGCTTCCTCCCTCTCGCCTTCGATGAGCCTTCCTTCCCTGTCGTAATCCGCCAGCCGGCGCGGGCCGGCGAAGACCGCCAGACCGCCATCGGGATACTCGTGCACCCGGACCCGGCTCTTCACATAGTGGCGCCGATGCATGTCCGGCGGGATCGAAAGCGTCAGACGCTTGTAGCGCACCGTGTTGTCGTTCCCCACAACCCGGTCCTCCTGCACGCACAAGATGTCCGCAAGCGCCCCCGCGCCCGCCCACGGCACGAACGCCGAACCCTCGCCTTCCGCCGGAACCGCAAACCGCGCGTTGTGCGAAGGCACAAACGCATCCCGCAGAAAGCGGTTCGCCGACACCATATCCTCGACCCCGGCAAGGCGCAGTTCCTGAGGCAAACGCTGTTGCAGCGTCCCGAACATGCGCTCCGACCGGCCCCGCGCTTGCGGCGTGTAGGCCGCGATCAAATCGATGCCCAGATGCGCAAGCGCCCGACCGACCTGCGTCGGCTTCTCCTTGTCCACCTTCCCCCCGGCCTCCGGCGTGCGCCAGTAGTGGCTCCCGCGATCCGCATAGAGCGAGCAGAACAGGCCATGCGCCTCAATCACCTCGCGCAAAGCCGAAAAACTGCTCATCGTCCCCTCCTCGGACACGAAAAACGCCGAGTAAATCTCGCTCGTCGCATCGTCCATCGTCACAATCAGGTCCCACCAACGCCCCGAAACCCACTCATGCCGCGACCCATCCCGGTGCAGCATCATCCCGGGCAACGCACGACGCGCGCGCTTGCGACGATGCGCCCCGCGACGCGGGGCCGCGCGAACCCGGCCATGCGCCTGCAGCGTCAGACGAACCCAGTTGTAACTCCGACCCACGCCGTGCTCCGACACCAGCTTCTCGTGGAAGTGCTTCGACGTGAAATCCCAGTAGCGCGTGTCGAACAAATCAAGCACACGCGCAACCTCGTCAACCGCAGCGCGACGCGACGACACACGACCGAGACGGCGGTCGTAAAGCCCCTCCGCTCCCTCCGCCTCATACCGGTCACGCCAGCGCCGGAACGTCCGCTCGCTGATGCCCAGAACCTCCGCAGCCTCCAGCTGGCTCAACGCGCCGCCGCGCGTTCGTCCGTAAACCTCCTCAAACCTCATAAGGCGTAGTCCCCGATCCTGCTCCGTCCGACCCATCCCCCAGCCCTCCACAGAACAAAAGGGGCATGATCCGGACAGAACGCCTGGTACCTACACCGGACAAATCACATGTTAGCGACACACGGGGTTGCCGCGGTCGCCGCGAGCCGGTATCGTGGCGGCGTCCTTCTCGGGGGAAACGAGATGGAGAAGATCAATCCGTTCGTCGGTCTGTTCGTGGCCATCGCGGCGCTGAACGCGGGCATGTTCGTCTGGCTGCGCGCCGACATCGCCGAAGTCCGCGGGGAAATCGCGGCCGTCCGCGGGGAAATCGCCGAAGCCCGCGGGGAAATCGCCGGCAATAGCGAGCGTCTGGCGCGCATTGAGGCCGGACTTGCGGATTTGCGCGACGGGTTGTCGGTCACCAACGAACGCATGGCGCGCATCGAAGGCACGGTCGCCGGCGCGCTCGGCAGGCCCTTCCCGGAGCGCATGGCCCGCGCCCCCGACGCCGAAGACGCTTCCGGCGGCTGAACCGCGCGCAATCCCGCGCCGGCGCCCATGCCGCGAACCGGGACGCGGGGTTGGCGCGGTCGCCGCGAGCCGGTGTAGGCGGCCAGAAATAACCGGATTCCGGATCGGTCGCCGTCGCGGGAACGGTCGGAAATGCGGCGGATTCGGCCGGCCGAATGGGGCGGAAAACGGCGAGGCAAGCGCCGTGCAGCGGGCGTGCAGCGGCTATGCGGCGGGGGGCGTCCCGGGCATGGGCAGGTCGGGCTCGAATTCGCGGACGGCCTCGGTGGCGTCGTGGAGCTCCTTGATGACGGCGTCGTAGTCGGGGTCGTCGGGCTGGGCGCCCATGGCGTCGTCGACGGCGTTGCGGAAGCGGTCGGAGGCGGCCTTGTGTTCGGGGGAGAGGGGCGGTCGCGGCGGCCACTTGTTCCAGTCGCGGCCGGCGATCTCCTCCGGGGTGAGCGGCTCGTCCGGCTCGTCGTCGTAGGCGTCGGCGTAGTAGCGGGCGTCTTGCTCGGACACGGTTTTGCGCCACCTCTTCGTGACGGGGTGATCCGGGTCGGAGAGTATGGCGTTGAGGTCCGCCTGATCCTGCACCTTCTGTTGGAAGCGCCGGGACGGCTTCGGCAGGCTGTCCCATTCGGCGAAGGCGCGTCTCGCTTCGTCGCTCACGGGCATCAGTCGATCTCCTCCATCTCAATGTGGGTGTCATCCCCCCGCCGTTCAACCCCCAGCACGCGGAACCGGGTGTCGGCGGTGAAGAGGACCTCCTTCTCACTGGGGTGCTGCGAATAGGGCTGCACGTCCTTCCCGTGACGGGAGTGTATCCAAAAGCGCGCGTTCCCGCTGAATGCCTTCGACGACGAGACGAAGAACGGCTCCGTGACGGCGCTCCCCGGTCGATACCTAGCGATATCGCCGGCGGACAGGCGCGCCCCTCGCCGCTTGGGGCCGGTGTCGTCCGGCAGCCTGGCGAGGGCGGCGGCCAGGGTGCGCTTGAAGTTGTCGACGCGCTGGCGCGCCTGTGGGTCTGCGGACCGCAGGGAGCTGTTGAGCACGTGATATCCGCTGCCTGTGTAGTGCCAGACGGCGACGAGTTCGGGGTCGGTCATGCCGTGCCGGTTGGCGTTGACGTTACGGACGCGGCGCTGGGCGGCGGAGAGGCTGCGTTTGAAGCGCTCCTCGCCGACCTCCTTGCGCCATGCGACCTCGAAGGCGGGGAGGTCGCGTGCGGCCTTGCGGGCGCGGATGGCGGCGCGGACGCGGGGGGCGATCTGCGAGTCGAGCAGGGCGGCGCGGCGCTGGAGCAGGTCGAGGATGCGGTCGGTGTCGGCCTTGTCGACGCCCTTGACGGGCTTCGCCAGGTCGCGGAAGCCGTGGGTGCCCTCGCCGAGCTTGCGGATAGCGGCGATCTGGCGAAGCGCCTTGTGTCCGAGTTCGTCGGCGTCGGCGACGCCGGCGCGCTCGAAGACGCGGGCGTAGGCGGGGTTGATCCCGCCGGGGGCAAAGCCGTCCCACTCGCCGAGCGTTTCGAGGTCGGCCGCGCGCTTGCGGCCCTGGAGGCCGCGGAACAGCAGCGCGCCGCCCTGGTCGATGCGGGCCACGGCGTTGCGGCCCTTGCGGCTGCGGACGACGTTCTCGCCGGCTGCAATTCGCCCACGTGGAAAATTTGCCGTGGGAGAAATTCATCGGCCGTTACGACCGGCCCTTCACGCTCATTTACCTGGACCCACCCTATCGGGGGCACGAGCGCGACTACGGCAAGGGCGTCTTCGAACCCGCCGACTTCCCGCGCCTCGCGCAGGTGCTCGGCGCGATAAGGGGTAAATTCATCATGTCGATCAACGACACCGCCGAGAGCCGGGGACTCTTCCGTCGATTCCGAATCGACGAGGTGTTCACTCAATACACCGCGAATGCGAAAGCGCTCCGCCGTGTCCGCGAGCTCTTGATCTCCGGCCCGTAACGCATGACGCCCCCGGCGGCGGCCGCCGGGGGCGTCATCGTCTCGCAGCGGCGCGAGATCACCCGGTCATCGCGCGACGCCGTACCGCCAGCCGCGCCGCGCGGCCCGCCATCGCGTCCCGGATCGGCGCCTCATTGCGGTCACGCCGGTTTTCCGCCCGTCGAATGCGGCGCACCGCGCCGCGCCGCTGCCGCTTCTTCGTCATCATCGCATCCTCCTTTCGTGCGACCCGGTCCCGGATACATGCTTCCACGACGCTGGATGTCCAGTCCGCATCCGGTTATTTCTGGCCGGCTACAGCCGGTATCGTGGCGGCGTCCTTCCCGGGGGAAACGAGATTGGAGAAGATCAATCCGTTCGTCGGTCTGTTCATGGCCATCGCGGAGCTGAACGCGGGCATGTTCGTCTGGCTGCGCGCCGACATCGCCGAAGTCCGCGAGGATGTCGCCGGCAATAGCGAGCGGCTGGCGCGCATTGAGGCCGTGCAGGCCGAGCATGGCGAGCGTCTGGCGCGCATCGAGGCCGGACTTGCGGATTTGCACGACGGGTTGTCGGTCACCAACGAACGCATGGCGCGGGTCGAAGGCACGGTCGCCGGCGCGCTCGGCAGGCCCTTCCCGGAGCGCATGGCCCGCGCGCCCGACGCCGAAGACGCTCCGGGCGGCTGAACCGCGCCCGCGCCGCGAACCGACACAAGCGCTTGACATTCCGCCGTCCGCGCCGTGTTATCGGCACCGAGCGATACCTGCCATTCGTTTCCGGGCGCCGGGATGGACCGCGTATTCGTCTATTGGGACAATTCCAACATCTTCCACGAGGCGCGGCGGCTCGCCGAGAACCGCGGCGATGGCCCCGGCGCGCGCTATCGCGTGCGCATTCATTTCGAGAACATGCTGCGGCTGGCCAATGCGGATCGCCCGATGGAAAGGGCGCTGGCGGCCGGGTCGGTTCCGCCGGAAATGCGACAATTGTGGAACCGGCTGGAAGGCGCGGGTGTGGAAGTGAGTCTTTTCGACCGCGGGTCTCCCGACCGCGGCGAACAGGAAATGCCCGACCGGATATTGCAGTTGGAGATGCTGAAAGACGCTCTCGACTACAACGGCAATCCCGGGGTGGTCGCCCTGCTGACCGGCGACGGGGCCGGCTACATCGAAGGCGCGGGCTTCCACAGCACGCTGGAGCGCATGCACCGGCACGGCTGGCGGGTGGAAATCCTGTCCTGGGCGCATTCCACGAACCAGAGAATGCGCCGGTGGGCTGAGGCCAACGGTCTGTTCGTGGCGCTGGACGACCATTACGACGCGATCACCTTCATGACCCCGTCGCAGCCCGGCTTCGAACTCGCGCAGGGACGCGACGCGGCGGAATTGAACTTGTCGCGCCGGGCGGTCTCTCCGCCGGTGGAACGGGCGGGCGCGGGATAGCGGGGGCGGTTTGCCGCGCCGGCCGGAGTATCCGCGACGCCTGCCGGGGCGAGTCGAACCCGCGTGAAACAGCCGGTTTTGCGTTACGCCGTCTTCGCGCTTGCAACGGCGGTTCCTGCCGTCGCCGCGGCGGAAACGCTCGTCGCCGCGATCGGCGAGGACGGGCTGGCGCTACGCGTCGCCTGTCCGCAGGCGCCCCATCGCGCGGTGCTGTCGGGCTATCCGGCGCCGCTGCCGGAGCCGCGCCGCGCGCGCCTGTTCCGCTATCGCCTCGACGGCGCCGCGCCCGCCATCGGAATGCTCGAAGCCGCCGGCGACGGGGTCGTTCTGCGTTTCCCGTCCGGCGACTGGCTGAACGCCGACCGGGTGGAGGCGCTGTTGCCGGCGGCGTGGCAGCGGCTGGCTTTCGCGCCGTCGCCCGGCGTCGCGGCGGCCTGCGGCGCCGCGGCGGCGATGCCGGAGAAGCGCGCGCGAATTGCCGCCATTCAGGCCGGCCTCGCCGCGCACGGGCTTTCGCCCGGCCGCATGGACGGCGTTTTCGACGCCGCGACCGGCGCCGCCATCGTCGCCTGGCAGCGCTATTTCGGTCTGCTCCCGGACGGCGCGCCGTCGCCGGCGCTGCGGGCGCGCCTCGCGGCGACCTCGCCGGACGGCCTCGGAGTCCCGGCGCGGCGGGCGCTGGCGGCGCACATCGCGCGTCTCTGGCGGCCCCCCGGCTGGGCCCGCGGGGCCTATTCGCTCACCGCGCCGCTGCGCCTCCGGCTCGACGCCCGGGGCGCAGTGACGCACGCCGCCGTCGAGACCGGACCGGGAGCGCGCTCCGACGGGTTCGCCGACCGGGTAGCGCGGACGGCGGCGGGCGCGGCGCTCGCCGTCGGGCGGCTGACCGACGACCCCGGCGCGCCGCGCGACCTGTTGCTTCACGTGACGCTTCCGGCGGACGCCGCCGGCCGCGCCTATGCGGGCGTGCTCGCCCGGCGGCTGGCGCGGCATCGCGTGTTCCCGACCGCGCCGCCGGCGGCGGCGGGCGGCCGCGCGGCGCTGTTGCGGCTCCACATCGATGGCGCGGCGAAAACCGTCCGCACCGACATTCTCGATCCGGGCGCGCTCTCGTCCGCCCAACTTGCCGGCGTGCGCGCGGCGGTCGCCCGCCTGCCTCGCATCCCGCCGCCGCCCGCCGACGGCGAACCGCCGGTGTTCGCCGTCGACCTCACCCTGTTCGCGCGCGCTCCTTACGTAGTTGCGGGCCGGGCGGCGTTCGCCGACTGGCCGGAGGAGCGCGACCGGTCCGCGGGCGATTGCCGCGCCGCGCCGCAGGTTGCAAGATGGCGGACGCGCATCCGAGGAGACCAGCCATGCCTGCCCTGAAGACCTTGTGGAGATTGCCCGTCGCCGCCCTTCTGGCGGCCGTCCTGCCGATGACGGCGACGGCGGAGGACGCCGGCGCGGGGCGCGAAGTCCGCGTCGCCATCGTCAGTTTCCTGTCCGGCCCCGCCGCCGCGCATTTCGGCATCCCGGCGAAGAACGGCGCCGAGTTCGCCATCGACGCCATAAACGCCGGCGCGCTGCCCCCGCCCTTTTCGGGCGTCGGGCTGGCGGGCGCGCGGATCGCCCCCGTCTATGTGGACGAGGCCGGCGGCGCAACCAAGCAGGTCGCCGAATTGCGCAACCTCGCGCAACGCCGCGGCGTCGACGTGGTAATGGGCTATATCTCCAGCGGCGATTGCCTGGCCATTCCGCGCACGGCCGAGGAGCTCGAACTCCTCACCGTGCTCGTCGATTGCGGCACGCCCCGCGTGTTCGAGGAGGCCAGCTACCGCTACGTCTTCCGCACCGGTCCCCATGCGGTGATGGATAACGTCGCCGCCGCCCGCTATCTCGCGGAGATGTTCCCCGAAGTGCGCACCATCGCCGGGCTCAATCAGAACTATGCCTGGGGCCAGGATTCGTGGCTCGATTTCGTCGCCTCGATGCGCACGCTCAACCCCGACATCGAAGTCGTCGACGAACAGTTCCCCAAACTCTTCGCGGGTCAGTTCGGGGCGGAGATTTCCGCCCTGCTGGCGCGCCGCCCCGATGTCGTGCACACCAGTTTCTGGGGGGCCGACCTCGAGGCGCTCATCAATCAGGGCGCCGGGCGCGGGCTGTTCGAGCGTTCGAAAGTGGTGCTCAGCGCCGGCGAACACATCCTCCCGCGCATCGGCGACCGCCTTCCCGACGGCACGGTGATCGGCGCGCGCGGGCCGCACGGAGACTTCGCGCCCGACAGCGAGCTCAACCGCTGGCTCCGCGCCGGATACCGGGAACGCTACGGCGCGCCGGCGAGCCATCCGGTCTACAAGTTCACCATGGCGCTGCTGGGCCTGAAGAAGGCGTACGACCTCGCCGCCGAACGCGCCGGCGCCTTTCCCGACCGGGATCGGGTCATCGCCGCGCTGACCGGGCTCGAGTGGGACAGCCCTTCCGGCCCCGTCCGCATGGCGCTTGCCGACGGCCACCAGGCCATCCAGGCGAACGCCATCGGCATGACGCGGTGGGACGAGGAGCTCGGCCGCATCACGGTCGAAAACGTGCGTCGCTACCCGGCCGAATGCGTCAACCCGCCGCCCGACATGGACGGCATTCCCTGGATCGAGGCGGGCTTTCCCGGCGCCGTATGCGATTGACGCCGGAATCGGCATTGATCCTTTCCGGGTTTTACGGTAAGAGCCGGAGATGAACGGTTTTCTCGACTTCGAACGTCCGCTTGCCGAGCTCGAGGGCAAGATCAAGGAGCTGCGGCTTCTCGGCGACAGCGGCGACCTCAACCTCGTCGACGAGATCCATCGCCTTCAGTCGAAGGCGGAGCGGTTGCTGCGGCAGACCTACGGGAAGCTCACGCCGTGGCAAAAGACTCAGGTCGCGCGCCACGCCGGCCGGCCCCGTTTCGGCGACTATGTCGGCGCCCTGGTCGCCGACTTCACGCCGATTGCGGGAGACCGGGCGTTCGGCGACGACAATTCCATCGTCGCCGGGCTGGGTCGTTTTCGCGGTTTTTCCGTGATGATCCTCGGCCACGAAAAGGGTTTCGACACCGAGAGCCGTCTGAAGCACAATTTCGGCATGGCGCGCCCGGAAGGCTACCGCAAGGCGGCGCGGGCGATGTCGCTCGCCGAGCGTTTCGGCCTGCCGGTGGTGTCGCTGGTCGACACGCCGGGCGCGTGGCCGGGCATCGGCGCCGAGGAGCGCGGACAGGCGGAGGCGATCGCGCGGTCGATCGAGAAATGTCTCGACCTGCGCGTGCCGGTCGTCGGCGTGATCGTGGGGGAGGGCGGGTCCGGCGGCGCCATCGCGCTCGCCGCGGCGAACCACGTCGCCATGCTCGAAAATGCGGTCTATTCGGTCATTTCCCCCGAAGGGTGCGCGTCGATCCTGTGGCGCAGCGCCGACAAGGCGCGCGATGCGGCGGACGCGTTGCGCCTGACCGCCGAAGACCTGCGCGGCCTCGGCGTCATCGACGCGACGGTCCCGGAACCCGTCGGCGGCGCCCATCGCGACCCGGAGAGCGCCATCGCCGCGGTCGGCGACGAGATCGAACGCAGTTTGCGCGCGCTCATCGATATTCCGGGGGGCGAGCTGCGCGCGCGCCGGCGCGAGAAGTTCATGCGCATGGGCCGGAACGGCCTCGGCTAGACGCCGCGCGGGGCCGCGTTGACTCGCCGCGGGGCCGTGCCTATGTCTGCATGGCCGCGTCGCCGCCGGCGCCCCGTGGAGGTCCGTCCATGATCAAGGCCGTTGCCCGCAGGCTGTTCGGCAGCGTCAACGACCGCACCATCAAGGCCCACATGCGCGAGGCGGCGCGCATCGGCGCGCTGGAGCCCGGGCTCGAGGCGCTTTCCGATTCCGACCTCAAGGCGCGCACCGCCGTGTTCAGGGAGCGCGCGGAGAACGGCGACAGTCTCGACGATCTGTTGATCGAGGCGTTCGCGACAGTGCGCGAAGCGGCGCGCCGCGCCCTCGGCCAGCGCCATTTCGACGTGCAGCTCGTCGGCGGCATGGTGCTGCACGGCGGCGGCATCGCCGAGATGAAGACCGGGGAGGGGAAGACCCTCGTCGCCACGCTGCCGGTCTATCTGAACGCCCTCGCCGGGCGCGGCGTCCACGTCGTCACCGTCAACGACTATCTGGCGCAGCGCGACGCCGAATGGATGGGCCGCGTCTACCGCTTTCTCGGCCTCGAAGTGGGGTGCATCGTCGCCGGTCTCGACACCGCCGAACGCCGCGCCGCCTACGCCGCCGACGTGACCTACGGCACCAACAACGAATTCGGCTTCGACTACCTGCGCGACAATATGAAGTTCTCCCTGGAGGAGAGGGTGCAGCGCGAGCCCAACTTCGCCATCGTCGACGAGGTCGACAGCATCCTCGTCGACGAGGCGCGGACGCCGCTGATCATCTCCGGCCCCACGGAGGACAATTCGGAACTCTACGTGCGCGTCGACCGCATCATGGCCCGGCTCGGCGAGGAGGACTACGAGGTCGACGAAAAGGCGCGCAAGGCGACGCTGACCGAAGCCGGCGCCGAACGGCTGGAAGAGCTGCTCGAGAGCGAAGGGTTGCTGAAAAGCCCCGGTCTCTACGACGTGCAGAACGTCGCCGTGGTCCACCACGTCAACCAGGCGCTCAACGCCCACAAACTGTTCCGCCGCGATGTGGATTACATCGTCAAGGACGGCAAGGTCGTCATCATCGACGAGTTCACCGGGCGCATGATGGAGGGGCGGCGCTATTCGAACGGCCAGCACCAGGCCCTCGAGGCGAAGGAAAGGGTGAATATCGAGAACGAGAACCAGACTCTGGCGTCGATCACGTTTCAGAATTACTTCCGTCTCTATCCCAAACTCGCGGGCATGACGGGAACCGCGGCCACCGAGGCGGCCGAATTCTCGGAGATCTACGGCCTCGGCGTCGTCGAGGCGCCGACCCACATGCCCATGGTGCGCGTCGACCATGACGACGAGATCTATCGCACGGCGGACGAAAAGCGGGAAGCCATCGTCGCGCAGATCGAAGACTGCCGCGAGCGCGGCCAGCCGGTGCTGGTCGGCACCACGAGCATCGCCCGGTCGGAAGAGCTCGCGGCGGAGCTGAAGCGGCGCAAGGTTCCGCACAAGGTTCTCAACGCGCGCTACCACGAGCAGGAAGCGTTCATCGTCGCCCAGGCGGGGCGGCCGGGCGCCGTCACCATCGCCACCAACATGGCGGGGCGGGGCACCGACATCCAGCTCGGCGGCAATCTCGACATGCGCCTGGCCGAGGAGCTGCGCGGCGTCGAGGACTCCGGGCGGCGCGAGCGCGTCGCCGACAAGGTCAGGCGCGAGATCGAGGAGGGGCACGAACGCGCCATCGCCGCCGGCGGCCTTTACGTCATCGGTTCCGAACGCCACGAAAGCCGCCGCATCGACAACCAGTTGCGCGGTCGTTCGGGCCGCCAGGGCGACCCCGGCGCGTCGAAGTTCTTCCTGTCGCTCGAGGACGACCTGATGCGCATCTTCGGGTCCGACCGCATGGACGGAATGTTGCGGCGCCTCGGCCTGGAGGACGGCGAAGCGATCTATCACCCGTGGATCAACCGCGCGCTCGCCAAGGCGCAGGAGAAGGTGGAGGCGCGGAACTTCGAGATCCGCAAGAACCTGCTGCGTTTCGACGATGTGATGAACGACCAGCGCAAGGTCGTCTACGCCGAGCGCGTCGATCTGATGCGCGCGACCGACGTGTCCGACTCGGTGGCGGACATGCGCGCGCATGTCATCGAAGGCCTCGTTGCCCGACACATTCCGGAGAACGCTTTCGCCGAACAGTGGGACGCCGACGGTCTGCGTCAGGAGGCGCTGCGGGTGTTCGGCCTCGACCTGCCGGTCGCCGAATGGGCGGCGGAGGAAGGCATTGCCGACGAGGAGATCCGCACCCGTCTCGCCGATGCGGCCCGCCGGAAGATGGCGGAGAAGGCCGCGCGGGTGGGGCCGGAGACCCTGCGCCGCGTTGAGAAGTCGCTGATGCTGCAATTGCTCGACCGCTTGTGGAAGGACCATCTCCTGTCGCTCGACCATTTGCGCCAGGGGATCGGTCTGCGCGCCTTCGGCCAGCGCGATCCGCTCAACGAATACAAGCGGGAAGCGTTCGAGATGTTCGACGCCATGCTCGACCGTTTCCGCGAGGCGGTAACGGCGACTCTGGCGCATGTCGAGATTCAGCTGGAGCCGCCGCCGGCGGCCGCGGCGCCGCGCCCCCGGGCGGCGGCGCGCCGCGAACCCGCCTTCGCCGGCGCGCCCGCCGCGCCGCGCCGGGCGGCGGCGCAGGCGCGCGGAGGCGCGCGGGACCCGCTCCGGCCGGACGGCTGGGGCAAGGTGGGCCGCAACGAAGCCTGCCCCTGCGGCTCCGGCCGCAAATACAAGCACTGCCACGGAAAGGTCGCCTGACCGGCGCCCTGCCCCGGCGCCGCCCCGCCGTCTCCGGGCCAATTCGCGACCGCCGTTGCGCGCGCCCCGGGGCGGCGGTTCGGCGATTCTCATTATGGCGACGGACGCGCCTTCCCGGGAGCGAGCCTGCCCCCGCATACGCGAGGGCAGGCTCGCTCCCAGGGGCGGCCGCGACGGGTCCGCCGCATCGCTATGGGCCAAAATGAGAATTGCTGCCGGCGGGTTGAAGGGCGGGGGCGGCGGCGGTATATCGGCAGCACCCGACAGGAGCGCCCATGGCCGGTCCAGCGGCCGCGCCGGATATCATGGCGCCGGCCGGCGAAACCTTTGCCGACATACGCGAAGGGGTGCGCGCATTGTGCGCGCGCTTCCCCGGCGCCTATTGGCGCGCGCTCGACCGCGAGCGCGCCTATCCGCAAGAGTTCGTCCGCGCGCTCACCGAGGCGGGCTATCTCGCCGCCCTCATCCCCGGGGAATACGGAGGCAGCGGCCTGCCGCTCGCCGCCGGCGGGGCGATCCTGGAAGAGATCCACCGCTCCGGCTGCAACGGCGCCGCCTGCCACGCCCAGATGTACACCATGGGGACGGTGCTGCGGCACGGTTCGGCGGAGCAGAAGCGCGCCTGGCTGCCGGGAATCGCCTCCGGGGCGCTGCGGCTTCAGGCCTTCGCCGTCACCGAGCCAACGACCGGGTCGGACACCACGCGGCTGAAGACTACGGCGGCGCGCGACGGCAACGGCTACCGCGTCAACGGCCAGAAGGTGTGGACCAGCCGGGTCGAACATTCGGACCTGATGCTGCTGCTCGCGCGCACCGCGCCGGTGGAGGAAGGCGGGCCGCGCCGCCGCGGCCTGTCGGCGTTCCTGGTCGACATACGCGACGCGCCGCCCGACGCGCTCAAGGTCCGCCCCGTGCGCACCATGATCAACCACGCGACGACCGAAGTCTTCTTCGACGATCTCTACATCCCCGGCGACGCGCTGATCGGCGAGGAAGGCGAGGGGTTCGGCTACATTCTCGACGGCATGAACGCCGAGCGCATCCTGATCGCCGGCGAGTCGCTGGGCGACGCGCGTTTCTTCCTCGACAGGGCCTGCGCCTATGCGCGCGAACGCGAAGTGTTCGGCGCGCCCATCGGGCGCAACCAGGGGGTCCAGTTCCCCCTCGCCCGCGCGCATGTCGCCACCGAGGCGGCGGAGGCGATGACGCGCAAGGCCTCGGCGCTGTTCGACGCCGGCGCGCCCTGCGGACCGGAGGCCAACATGGCCAAACTGCTCGCGTCCGAAGCCGCGTGGGCGGCGGGCGAGGCCTGTATGCAAACCCATGGCGGCTTCGCCTTCGCCGAGGAATACGACATCGAGCGCAAGTGGCGCGAATGTCGCCTGTACCAGGTGGCGCCGGTGTCGACGAACCTGATCCTCGCCTATATCGGCCAGCACGTGCTGGGCCTTCCGCGCTCCTACTGACCGGCGGCGAGGCGCGTATGCCCGGCCCCTTCGAAGGCGTTCTCGCGGTGAGCGTCGAACAGGCGGTGGCGGCGCCGCTGTGTTCGTCGCGCCTCGCCGACGCCGGGGCTCGGGTGATCAAGGTCGAACGTCCCGGCGGCGACTTCGCGCGCGAATACGACCGCGTGGCGAACGGCGACAGCGCCTATTTCGTATGGCTGAACCGCGGCAAGGAATCGATCGTCCTCGACATCAAGGAGGCGGAGGATCTCGCGCTACTCAGGCGGATGATCGCGCGCGCCGACGTGTTCATCCAGAACCTCGCGCCGGGCGCCGCGGCGCGCGCCGGCGTCGGCAGCGAGGCCTTGCGCGCGGCGCATCCGCGCCTCGTCACCTGCGACATTTCCGGCTATGGCGAAGAGGGGCCGTATCGCGACATGAAGGCCTACGACCTTCTGGTGCAGGCGGAATCGGGGCTGTGTTCGGTCACCGGCACGCCGCAGGAGCCGGGTCGCGTCGGCGTGTCGGTGTGCGACATCGCGGCGGGGTTGAACGCGCTGTGCGGGATCGGTCAGGCGTTGTTCGAGCGCGAGCGCACGGGCCGCGGCTCCGGCCTCCGGGTCTCCCTGTTCGGCGGCATGGCGGACTGGATGACGGTGCCCTATCTCTACCAGGTCCATCGCGGCGCGCCGCCGCCGCGCGCCGGGCTGAGCCATCCTTCGGTCGCGCCCTACGGCGCCTACCGGACGGCCGACGGCAAACAGGTGCTGATCTCGATCCAGAACGAACGCGAGTGGCGCGCGCTGTGCGCCGAGGTGCTGGAGCGCCCCGGGCTCGCGGAGGACGAGCGTTTCCGCAATCCCGTGGCGCGGGTCGAGAACCGCCCGGCGCTGGAGGAGATCGTCGGCGCTCGCCTCGCGCGATGGCCGCGCGACGAGGCGATGCGGCGCCTGCGCGCCGCCCGCGTCGCCTGCGGCGCGCTCAACGATGTCGCCGATTTCGCCGCGCACCCGCAACTGCGCACCATCTCCTACGGGGCGCCGGGCGGCGAGGCGACCGTCGTGGCCCCGCCGGTGGTCCGCGCCGGCGAGGCGCCGGAATACCGCCCGGCGCCGCGGCTCGACGAACATTCGGAATCCCTCAGAGCGGAGTTCGCGGCATGACGAATCCGGCGATCGCCGACTGGGTGGGGCGCGCCCGCTCCGCCTCGGACCTCATCGCGCCGTTCCAGACCGCCGGGATGGCGGCGACCCTCGACCGCGACCGCGCGCCGGAGGAGGGCGAGGCCCTGCCGCCCGGCTGGCACTGGCTGTTCTTCGCCGACCTGCCGCGCCAGTCGGCGCTGGGACCCGACGGCCACGAAAGGCGCGGCGACTTCCTCCCGCCCGTGCCGTTGCCGCGCCGCATGTGGGCGGGCAACCGCCTCGCCTTCCGCCGTCCGCTGCGGGTCGGCGAACGCGCGCGGCGCGACAGCGAAATCGTCTCGGTGTCGGAGAAGCAAGGGCGCCAGGGGCCGCTCGCCTTCGTCACCGTCCGCCACGTCTATTCCGGCGAGGACGGCGGGACGGCGCTGGAGGAGTGGCACGACATCGTCTACCGCGCGCCGGCGCCGCAGGCGGGCCCGGGCGGCGCGGCGGCGGGCGCCCCGGCTCCGGAGACGCAGGCGGTCTGGCGGCGCGAGATCGTGCCCGACGAAACCATGCTGTTCCGCTATTCGGCGCTGACCTTCAACGGCCATCGCATCCATTACGACCGCCCTTACGTCACCGGCGAGGAAGGCTATGCGGGGTTGATCGTGCACGGTCCGCTGACGGCGACGCTGTTGCTCGATCTGGTCGCGCGCGAGGCGCCCGACATGGCGCTTTCGGGCGTGCGTTTCCGCGCCCGGCGTCCGGTCTTCGCGGGCCGGCCGCTGGTCCTCGAGGCGGCGCCGTCCGACGACGGCGTTTTCGCGCGGGCGCTGTTCGACGGCGAGGTCGCCATGACCGCCGACATCGCGACGGCCCGCCCATGACCGGCGCGCCCGGCGGCCCCGCCTCGCGCCGCTACGTCTCGCAGCGTCTGCGGCTGCATTACGTCGACTGGGGCAACGAGGACGCGCCGCCGCTGTTGATGGTTCATGGCGGCCGCGACCATTGCCGCAATTGGGACTGGCTCGCTCAGGCGCTGCGCGGTGACTGGCGCATCGTCGCGCCCGATCTGCGCGGCCACGGCGACTCGCAGTGGACGATCGGCGGAACCTACCGCATGTCGGACTATGTCTACGACATCGCGCAACTGGTCCATCAGACGATCGACGGGCCGGTGTCGATCGTCGGCCATTCGCTCGGCGGCATGATCGCCCTGCGCTATGCGGGGCTTTATCCGGACAAGGTGCGGCGGGTAGCGGCGATCGAGGGGCTCGGCCCGCCGCCGTCCTGGCTCGCCGAACGCCGGGCGAAACCGATGCACCGGCGCCTCACCGACTGGATCGAGGAAGTGCGCGGGTTGTCCGCCCGCCTGCCCCGGCGCTACCCGTCGCTGGAGGCGGCGTGGCGGCGGATGCACGAGGAAAACCCGCATCTGTCCCGCGAACAGGCGCGGCATCTGACGGCGCACGGCGTCAACCGCAACGAAGACGGCACCTGGAGCTGGAAGTTCGACAACTATGTGCGCGTGTTCGCGGCGACCGGACTCCCGGAGCGCGAGTTGCACGCGCTATGGGGGCGGATCGCCTGCCCGGTGTTGCTGGTCCGCGGCACCGAAAGCTGGGCGAGCGACCCGCGCGAGGACGGACGGGCGGCGCATTTCCGGAACGCCCGCTGCGTCGATATCGAAGGCGCCGGGCACTGGTCGCATCACGATCGGTTCGATGTCGTCCTTGCCGAGCTGCGCGCGTTTCTCGCCGGGAGCGAGCCGGCGCGCCCACCACGGTTGCGCAGCCCTTGACGGGCGCGAAACAAAGCGCTAACAAGACCCCGTTTCATGGCGGGCGCGCGCCGTGCGAGGGAGGCGGCATATGCAGTTCCGGCACGACTCGCTGTTCTACGGCGATTGCCTCGAGGTAATGCGCGCATGGCCGGCCGCTTGCGTCGATCTCGTCTATCTCGATCCGCCGTTCAATTCCAAAGCGGACTACAATGTCCTGTTCGGCAACGGCGGGGACCGCCGGCAGACCCTGGCCTTCGAGGACACATGGCGCTGGGACGAAAGCGCCGTCGAAAGGCTGACCGCCCTGGACCGCGCGGCGGCGAACCCGGCCCGCACGGCGATCGCCGGCTTGCATGGCGTGCTCGGCGACTGCGCCATGATGGCCTATCTGTCCTATATGGCGGAGCGACTGGTTGAGATCTCGCGCGTCCTCAAGGACACCGGCAGCGTGTATCTGCATTGCGACCCCACCGCCTCCCACTACCTCAAGGTCGTCATGGACGCGGTGTTCGGCCCGGCGAATTTCCGCAATGAAATCGTATGGCGAATCGGTTGGGTTTCCGGTTTCAAGTCGCAGAAGAAGGGCTGGATAAGGAATCACGACACCATTCTTTATTATTTGAAAAGTCCTGCCGCAGCGGCGCGGTTCAACAAGGAATACATACCCTGCCCGCCCGGATACGTGCGGCGGGACGGCAGGCCGCCGACAGGCAAGGGCGTCCCGGTGGAGGATACCTGGAACTGTTCCGGCGCCGACGTGCTGGACTCCATCATGATCAAGAGTTTCTCGACCGAGAAACTCGGCTACCCGACGCAGAAGCCGGTCGCCTTGCTCGAACGCATCGTCAAGGCCTCCAGTAACCGGGGCGAGGTCGTGCTCGATCCCTTCTGCGGGTGCGGCACAACCGTCGACGCGGCGAACCGGCTCGGCAGACAGTGGATCGGCATAGACATATCGCCGTTCGCCATAGACCTGATAAAGAATCGCCGCTTGAAGGATAAAAGAATACCCGTCAACGGCATTCCGGTGGACATGGAGACGGCGCGGACGATGGCGCGAACGCGGCCTTTCGATTTCGAGAAGTGGGCGGTCACGCGGATTCCCGGTCTCGTTCCCAACGCCCGGCAAACGCGCGACCGGGGCATCGACGGAACGGGATACATGCTGGACCCGCCCGGCGACTCCGGAGGCCTGATCCTGGCGCAAGTAAAGGGCGGCAAATTCCATATGGGCCAATTGCGCGATTTCCTTCACACGGTAAACCGGGAAAAGGCGGCCCTGGGAGTGTTCATAACGCTGGACAAGGTTGCGTCGCGGGCCGCGCGGGTCGAAGCGCGGGGCGCGGGGGATGTCGCGATGGGAGCGAGGCGCTGGCCGAAAGTCCAGCTCCGGTCCATCGCCGACTGGTTCGACCGTCGCGAGCCCGATCTGCCGCCGCTGGCCGACCCCTTCACCGGGAAGCCCATGCAGCGGGACATGCATCTGGAATAGAAAAAAGAAGGGGGAAAGCCCATGGAGCGGGCGAAACTCGGCCGCAGCGGCCTTTCGGTGTCGCCGCTGTGCCTCGGCGCGATGATGTTCGGCGGCGAAACCGGCGAACGCGAGGCCAGGCGCATCGTCGACGCCGCCTTCGACGGCGGCGTGAACTTCATCGACACCGCGGACGTCTATCACCGCGGCGCGTCGGAAGAGACGACGGGGCGGCTTGTCGCCGACAAGCGCGCCGACTGGATACTGGCGACGAAGGTCGGCTCGCCCTTCGATCCCGGAGAGCCGAACCGCGGCGGGCTGTCGCGGCGCTGGATCGCGCAGGCGCTGGACGCGAGCCTGACGCGCCTCGGCACGGACTGGATCGACATCTATTACTGGCATCGCGAGGATCCGAATACCGCCCTCGAGGAGTCGGTGTCGGCGATGGGCGACGCGATCCGCGCCGGCAAGATCCGCTATTTCGCGCTGTCGAACTTCAAGGCGTGGCGTCACGCCGAAGTCGTGCATCTGTGCCGCGAGATGGGCGTCCCTCCGCCGGTCGCCAGCCAGCCCTACTACAACGCCATGAACCGCCAGCCCGAGGCGGAGGTGCTGCGCGCCTGCGCGCATTACGGGCTCGGCGTCGTCCCCTACAGCCCGGCGGCGCGCGGCGTGTTGAGCGGGAAATACAAGCCCGGCGCGCCGCCGGAAGCGGGCACGCGCGCGGGACGGCTCGACCGGCGCATGATGGAGACCGAATTCCGCGCCGAGAGCCTGGAGATCGCGCAGAAAGCTGCCGCTCATGCGCGTGCGCGGGGCTTGTCGCCGGTGCAATTCGCGGTCGCCTGGGTGCTCGCCAACCCTTACGTCACCGCCGCCATCGTCGGCCCGCGCACCCTCGAACAGATGACCGACTATCTCGGCGCGCCGGGATACGAATGGACCGCCGGGGACGAAGCGCTGATCGACGGCCATGTCGGCCCCGGCTATCCTTCGACGCACGGGTTCCAGGACCCGGCCTACCCCGTCGAGGGCCGACCGGTCGCGTTCGGGACGCCGGGACAGAACGGAGAAGCGTCATGCATATCGGGTTGAGCGCGTTTTTCCAGAACCGCATCCCCGGCACGACCGACCGCGATGTCTACCGTCACGAGGCGGGGCTGGCGGATCGGGCGGAAGGGCTCGGTTTCGACAGCGTCTGGGCGGCGGAACACCATTTCGACAACTATACGATGTGTCCGAACGTGGCGCAGTTCCTCACATGGATGGCGGGGCGGACCGAACGGGTGAAACTCGGCTCCATGGTGATGGTGCTGCCGTGGCACGACCCGGTGCGCGTCGCCGAGGAGGTCTCGGTTCTCGACCACCTTTCCGGCGGCAGGACGATCCTCGGCATCGGGCGCGGCCTGGGGCGCATCGAGTTCCACGGGTTCCGCCGCGAGATGGGCGAAAGCCGGGCGCGCTTCGTCGAGTATTCGGAAGCGATCCTGGAAGCGCTGGAGACCGGGTTCATCGAATATGACGGCGCGCATTACCGGCAGCCGCGCAAGCAGATACGCCCTTTCCCGTTCAAGAGTTTCCGCGGGCGCGTCTACGCCTCGGCCGTGAGTCCGGAGTCGGCGCGCATCATGGCGCGGCTCGGCATCGGCGTGATGATCATCGTGCAGAAGCCGTGGGACAAGACCCTCGAGGAACTCGCGATGTATCGCGAGGCGTTCCGCGAATACAATGACGGGGCGGAGGCCCCGAAACCGCTTGTGGCGTGTTTTACCGCGGTCAGCGAGGACCCTTCGGTGGCCGGAGAAATGCGCAAATACATCCGGGCCTATGCGCGTTCGGCGGTGGAGCATTACGAGTTCGAGAACGCCGGCCTCGCCGACATTCCCGGTTACGAGTATTATGGCGGCCTGGCGCGGAACATCGGGAAGCACGGCGTCGGTAATTTCGCGAATTTCCTCGCCGACCTGCAAATCTGCGGCACGCCGCGCGAAGTCGTCGAGCGTATGCGCGAATACCGCGAATTGACCGATTGCGCGGCGTTCATGTGCGCGTTTTCCTATGGCGGGATGCCTTACGATCTCGCGCGCGAGAACCTGCGGACCTTCGCCGAACGCTGCCTCCCGGCATTGAAGGAGATCGAGATCGACGGCGCGCAAGACTCCCTGCGCGCCGCGGCGTGAACCGGTTCGCCACGCGCCCTCATGCGGGCCGCCCGGCGTTCGGGCGGCTTGCGCGGGGAACGCCGGAAGAAGGCAGGCCGGAGCGGGTCATCGCCATGATGTCTCCGGGGAGCGGCGCCGCGGCGTGGGCGCTGTTGTGACGCCGGGCGCGTTCATCGCGAAGTGGCGCGCGTCCGAATTGAAGGAGCGCTCGGCGTCGCAAGAGCACTTTATCGACCTGTGCCGGTTGCTCGGCCAACCGACGCCGGCGGAGGCGGACCCGACGGGCGAGACCTATTGCTTCGAGCGCGGCGCGCGCAAGGATTCCGGCCGCGGGGGCTGGGCCGATGTGTGGAAGCGCCACTGCTTCGCCTGGGAATACAAGGGCCGGCGCGCCGACCTCGACGCGGCCTTCGACCAGTTGCGGCAATACGCGCTGGCGCTGGAGAACCCGCCGCTCCTGATCGTCTCCGACATGGAGCGGTTCCGCATCCGCACCAACTGGACCAACAGCGTGAGCGAGACCCACGAGTTCGCGCTGGAGGACCTGGCGGACGCGGCGTGCCGCGACAAGCTCGCATGGGCGATGTCGGACCCGGAGCGTCTGCGTCCGGGCGAGAGCCGGCAGGCTCTGACCGAGCGGGCTGCGGCGGCGTTTGCGGCGCTGGCGCAATCTTTGCGGGGGCGCGGTCATGAACCTTCGGCGGTTGCGCATTTCGTGAACCGCCTGGTGTTCTGCATGTTCGCCGAGGATGTGGGCCTGCTTCCCGACGAAATGTTCACGCGGATGCTGGAACATGCGCGGCGTCGGCCCGAAAGTTTTGCGGAACTGGCGCGCGATCTTTTCGGGGCGATGGCGTCGGGCGGCCGGGTCGGTTTCGAGGCCGTTGCGCGGTTCAACGGCGGTTTGTTCGACGACGATGCAACGTTGCCGATGGAGAAGGGGGAGATCGAGACGGCGCTTGCGGCGGCGGGGCTGGACTGGTCCGAGATCGACCCGTCGATCCTGGGGACGTTGTTCGAGCGCGGCCTGGACCCCGACAAGCGCTCGCAGCTGGGGGCGCATTACACCGACCGCGACAAGATCATGCGTCTCGTGGAGCCGGTCATCGTCCGCCCGTGGCTTGCGGAGTGGGAGGCGGCGAAGGGGGATGTCGCCGCGGCTCTCGACCGCGCGGCTGCGGCGCAGTCGAAAGCGGCGCAGGCGCGCCGCCGCGGCGAGGCGGAGCGTCTGTTGCGGGTTTTCCTCGAACGGCTGCGGGGGTTTACGGTCCTCGACCCCGCCTGCGGTTCGGGCAACTTCCTGTATCTGGCGCTCCATGCGCTCAAGGACCTTGAACACCGCGTCCAGCTGGAGGCGGAGGCGATGGGTCTCCAGCGCGCCTTTCCGGCTGTCGGCCCGGCGAACGTGAAGGGTATCGAGCTCAACGCCTATGCGGCGGAACTGGCGCGGGTGTCGGTGTGGGTCGGGGAGATCCAGTGGATGCGCCGCAACGGGTTTGCGGTGTCGCACGACCCGATCCTGAAGCCGCTGGAGACCATCGAGTGCCGCGACGCCATCCTGACCCCGGATGGAGAGGAGCCGGACTGGCCGCAAGCCGATGTCGTGATCGGCAACCCGCCGTTCCTGGGCTATTCGCCGATGCGCGGGACGCTCGGCGATGCCTACACTCGGGCGATACGCAAACTCTACAAGGGTTCCGTCCCGGCGTTTGCCGATCTCGTGTGCTACTGGTTCCACAAGGCGGGGAAGCTGGTGGCGCGGGGCAACCTTGCGCGCGCCGGCCTGGTGGCGACGAACTCGATCCGCGGCGGGCGCAACCGCGCGGTTCTGGACCGGATCGTCGAGGGCGGAGCGATCTTCGATGCATGGTCGGACGAACCGTGGGTGGTGGATGGCGCCGCTGTGCGGGTGTCGCTGGTCTGCTTCGGCCCCAGAGATGCGGGCTTGCCCGTCCGCCTTAACGGCGCGGCAGCGGCGCGCATCAACCCGGATCTCACAGCGACAGCGACCGATCTCACGATTGCGGCGAAACTCCCCGGCAACCGGCAGGTTGCGTTTGTGGGCGGCTTCAAGAAAGGCGCATTCGATATTCCGGGCGATCTGGCGCGCAAGTGGTTGGGCCTGCCCGCAAACCCCGACGGACGGCACAACAGCGGCGTACTCAAGCCGTGGGCTAACGGGATGGACGTGACGCGGCGTCCGCAAGACAAATGGATCGTCGACTTTGGGCACGAGACGAGCGAAGCCGCCGCCGCGCTTTACGAGGCGCCATTCGCCCACATCGTGGAACACGTGAAGCCAGTGCGGGATCGTAATCGCCGCGCCGATCTACAGCGCAGCTGGTGGCGGCATGACCGCTCGGGACAGATGCTGTTCCAGAGGGTCGGTTCGTTGTCTCGTTATATCGCCACTCCCTGCGTCGCCAAGCACCGTTTGTTCGTGTGGCTCGACGCCCGCATCTGCCCCGACCACGCGTTGATCGTCATCGCCCGCGACGACGACACCGCATTCGGCATCCTCCACAGCCGCTTCCACGAAGCATGGTCGCTGCGGCTGGGCACCAGCCTGGAGGACCGCCCCCGCTACACCCCGACCACGACCTTCGAGACCTTCCCTTTCCCGGAAGGCCTGTCCCCCGACATCCCTGCCGCCGACTACGCCGAAGACCCGCGCGCCGTCGCTATCGCCGAAGCCGCCCGGCGCCTGACAACCTTACGCGACCGCTGGCTCAACCCGCCCGAATGGGTGGAATGGATAGAGGAACCCGTTCCCGGCTATCCCCGCCGCCCCGTTCCCCGCGACGAAGCGGCGGCGAAGGAACTCAAGAGGCGCACCTTGACCGCCCTCTACAACGCCCGCCCGCGATGGCTCGCCGACGCCCACGCCGCACTTGACATTGCTGTCGCCGCGGCCTACGGATGGCAGGCTGAGATTTCCAATGACGATGCGCTGCGCGAATTGCTGGCGTTCAATCTGTCACACAGGCGCCGGTAAGCCGACCTGAATTTGGGGAGTGGACACGATGAGCGATTTTGTCAGTCCTAGGCAACAGGCGATGGATCTCATCCGAAAAATTGGCGATGACGTATCCCAATCAGGACAACCGATAGGGCAATTCTCTGTTCCCGCTCGCGATAATTTCCGAATACAGCTCATTGATGAGCTGGTAGAGCATGGGATTATCAAGATTACCGACAGCGCCAAGATTTACGAGGGAGCGCGATTCCTGAACGTTAATTTGACTCTCGAAGGCTGGGAACGGTACGAGCAGGAGAAACGCGGCAAATTCCGAGGAAATTATGGATTCATCGCCATGCAGTTCGACGACGCGGAACTCGACCCGTTTATTGCAAATACCGTAAAGCCGTTCGTGAAGGAAGACACCGGATATGATCTTGTCGACATGCGCGACGTGTCGAGAGCCGGAATCATCGATAACATCATGCGCGTCCGGATAAGAGGCGCGGCATTCGTCATTGCCGATCTTACACACGACAACTGTGGAGCGTATTGGGAGGCCGGCTATGCCGAGGGTCTCGGCAAACCAGTGATCTATATCTGCGAACGGGCGAAATTCGAGAAAGACGGATCCCATTTCGACACCAACCACTGCACCACGGTCCGCTGGTCCAAAGAGGAGCCTGAAAAATTCCACCGGGAACTGGTAGCGACCCTCCGCCGCTCACTCGATGATTTGTCGTAATCGTTCATGCGAATGAACAACAGGCATAGCCGCTGCCGCGCTCGTTCCAACGCCGTTCCGGCGAAAGAGTGTGTGAGGAAATTGAACCCGCCCACTACTCTTCGTCGTTTCCGCGAAAGAGCGTGTGAAGAAATCGCGCGCCGCTCATCGTGACGGACGGATCGCCAAAGCGCCGGCATTGTAAAAGGCAACACCCATCGAATAATACTTCGTCATTCCCGCGAACGAGCATGTGAAGAAACAGAACAGCGTTGTAAGCACTCGTCATTCCCGCGAAAGCGGGAATCTCTTTGCGGCGTTTCCGTAAGAAAAACCGGGCCGACATTGCGGACGACCGCCTCCGGATTCCCGCTTTCGCGGGAATGACGAAGAGTAGTAGCGTCTCTCGATTTCCTCACACAATCGAAAGCGGGAATCCAGTCTGGCAGTTCTGCGAAAACATCGGCGAATCTTTCGGGCGGCCGCCTCTGGATTCCCGCTTTCGAGCGTGTGAAGAAGTCACGCGCCTCTCATCGTGACGGACGGGTCGCCAAAGCGCTGGCATTGCAAAAAGACAATACCCATCGAATAATACTTCGTCATTCCCGCGAATAGAGTGTGTGAAGAAACAGAACAGCGCTGTAAGCACTCGTCATTCCCGCGAAAGCGGGAATCCGTCGCGGCGTTTCCGCAAGAAAAAGACGGGTTAGTCTTTCGAACGTTCGTCTCCGGATTCCCGCCTTCGCGGGAATGACGAGTGTTATTGGCGAGTTATTGTCTTTTGCCGCGCCGAGTTCTTCGGCGCGGTGAGAGACGGCAACCCTCCGAATAGTACTTCGTCATTCCCGCGAAAGCGGGAATCCGTTGCGGCGTTTCCGTAAGAAAACCCGCGCCGATATTGCGGACGGCCGCCTCCGGATTCCCGCTTTCGCGGGAATGACGAAGTATTATTCGATGGGTATTGTCTTTTACAATGCCCATACCTCAGCGGCCCGTCCGTCACGATGACAGGCGCCCGATTCCTTCACGCGCTCTTTCGAGGGGATGGCATGAAATAAAAGAAGGGCGATGAAAAAAGCGAATTGTTTCGTAATGAGAAAATCCCGGCGTTCACGGCGTCGTTTCCTCGGCGCGCGGCGCGTCACCGGCATTGTCCCCGTCGCCGCCGCCGGGGCGGTGGGACAGGAAGGGGAAAAAGATGACGTCCCGGATGCTCTCGGCGCCGGTCAGAATCATGACGATGCGGTCGACTCCCAGGCCCGTTCCGCCGGCGGGGGGCATGCCGTCGGCAACCGCGGCGAGGAACGCCTCGTCGAGATCGTAGGCCTCCTCGCGGGCGACTTGCTGCCTCGCGAGGCGCTCATATTGCTCCACCGGGTCGTTGAGCTCCGAATAGGCGTTGCCGACCTCCATGCCGGCGACGATCGGCTCGAAGCGCTCCACCAGCCGCGCATCGTCGCGGTGGCGCTTCGCCAGGGGGCTTGTCTCCATCGGATGATCCATCACGAAGACCGGCCCCCAGAGACGCGGCTCGACAAGGACCTCGAACAGGGCCGCCACAGCCCCGCCCCAGGTGAGCGGCGACGGCAGCGCGGCCGCGCCTTCGGGGTGATGTCGGGCGAAAAGCGCCGGCAGGCCCTCAAGGCCCGCCGCGTCGAGGTCGATTCCCGCCTCCTCGCGCAGCGCGGCGAGCATCGGCAGGCGGCGCCAGGGCGGCGTCAGGTCGAGGGCGCGGCCGCGCCAGGCGATTTTCGTCGTCCCGTGCAGCTCCTCGCACAGCTGCGCGACCAGAGTCTCGAACCGCGCCGTCTGTTCGAGATAGTCGGACCAGGCCTCATACCATTCGACCATGGTGAATTCGGGGTTGTGCGAGGAATCGATCCCCTCGTTGCGGAAGTTCTTCCCGAGCTCGTAGACCTTGCCGATCCCCCCGCAGAGCAGGCGCTTGAGCGAACATTCGGGCGAAATCCGCAACACCATGTTCTGGTCGAGCGAATGCAGCCGGGTGGCGAACGGCCGCGCCGCCGCGCCGCCATACGACCGGCCGAGGATGGGAGTCTCCACTTCCAGGAACCCCTCCTCGTCGAGATAGCGGCGGATGCCGCGGACGATGCGGCTGCGCTTCTCGAATATCCCGCGGCTCGCGGGGTTGGAGAGCAGGTCGACATGGCGGCGGCTGTAGCGGCGATGCCGGTCGCCGATGGCGTCGAACACACGCTCCCCCTTGCGTTTGGGGAGGGGGACGGGGTGCGACGCCTTGCCGAGCGCAACCAGCCGCTCGACCATGACGCTCAACTCGCCGCTGCGCGTGTGGAACAGCTCTCCCCCGACGCCGACGAAATCTCCGAGGTCGAGGAGGTCCGCCGTCTTCCACGCCTCCTCGCCGAGACCGCTGCGGCGGAGGAAGAGCTGAAGGCGGGCGCCGTCCTCCAGCAGGTCGAGGAAGACGGCGCGGCCCATGCGCCGGCGCGCGACGACGCGCCCGGCGACGCGAACCCGCGCCGGCGCGCCGGCCTCGCGGGCCCCGGCGAGCGAATGGCTCGGCGCGAACGCCGCCGCGGGATAGGGATCCGTCCCGCCGCGGATCAGTTCCTCGCGCTTGCGCAGGCGTTCGGCGACGAGGTCGTCGGGGTCGTCATACATGGGCTGTCATACGCGATACGCGGCGGCGGTCCCGCGCGTTCAGGGGCGCGGGCCGAAACTCGGCTTGCCCGGCGTGCGCAGGGGCGCCGCGATGTTGGCGAATTCGCACAAGAGCGGGCGCGTGTCGCGGGGGTCGATGATCTCCTCGACGCCGTAGCGCTCGGCGGTGCGAAACGGCGACCGCACAGCCTCCAGCCGCGCGAAAATATCCGCCATGAGCGCCTCCGGATCGTCGGATTTCTCAAGGTCCGACTTGTAGGCCGCCTCGATCCCGCCTTCCACGGGGAGCGAGCCCCAGTCCCCCGACGGCCAGGCGAAGCGGTAGTGATAGCGGGTGTGGTTGTCGTGACCCGCGCCGGCGACGCCGAACGCCTTGCGCAAGATCACCGAACACCACGGAATCGTCGCCTGATAGAGCGCCGACAACGCGCGCACGCCGTAGCGGATGGTGCCCGCCTTTTCGGACTGCACGCCGATGAGGAAACCGGGGCAGTCCACCAGATGCACGACGGGCAGGTGGAAGGTCTCCGCCAGTTCGACGAACCGCGTCAGTTTCTGCGCCGCCTGCGCCGTCCAGCCTCCGGCGTAGACGTAAGGGTCGGAGGCCGCCACGGCGACGGGCCAGCCGTCGAGGCGCGCGAGGCCGGTGACCAGCGAACGCCCGAATTTGCGGCCGATCTCGTGGAAACTGCCGCGGTCTACCACGGCCTCCACGATGGGGCGGATCTTGTAGACCTTGCGGCGGTTGCGCGGCACGACGTCGATAAGGAAGTCCTCGCGCCGGTCGGCGGGATCGTCGCACGCCGCGCGCGGCGGCAGGCCGAAGGACGACGACGGCAGGTAGGACAGGAAGCGCCGGGTCCATTCGAACGCCTGTTCCTCGCTGTCCACCTCGTCGTCGATGGCGCCGTTGGCGACGTGGATGGCGCTGCCGCCGAGCTCCTCCTTGGTGACGGGCTTGCCGAGGCGCGAGACGACCGGCGGCCCGGCGACGAACATCTGCGCGCGCTCGCGGACGATGAGCGAATAGTGGCTGGCGGCGACGCGCGCCGCGCCGAGGCCGGCGACCGGGCCGAGCGCGAGAGCGACCACCGGCACGGTGGCCATGTTGTCCACCACGAAATTCCAGGCGGGGTTGGCGGGCACGTAGGTGTAGCCGTCGGTTTCCAGCGTCCGCACCGAGCCGCCGCCGCCGGTGCCTTCGACGAGACGGATCAGCGGCAGGCGGAGTTCGTTCGCCATCTGCTCGGCGGCGATCTGCTTGGCCTTGATGCCGGCGTCGGCCGCGCCGCCGCGCACCGTGAAGTCGTCGCCGACGACGACGACGCGCCGCCCGTCGAGCCGCGCGCGTCCGAACACCACGTTCGAGGCGCGGAAATTCGCCAGCGCGCCGTCGGCGCCGTATCCGGCCATGCCGGCGATGGCGCCGATTTCGTGGAAACTGCCGGGGTCGATGAGCGCATCGACCCGTTCGCGCACCGTCAGCCGGCCGTTGTCGTGCTGGCGCCTGACCTTCTCCGGCCCGCCCATTTCCCGGGCCAGGGCCTCGCGCCGCCGCAGTTCCGCAATCTCCGGCTCCCAGCCGCGCGGTTGCGGCCTCGCGCTGTCGTCCACGGCGTTCCTCCCTCTCTCCCGGCGCCGCCGGAGGCGCCCGGTCGAACCCGGTTTCAGATTACGAAAGCCCGGCATTGTCGGCGAGGACTTCGAGACACTCGCCGTCATGGGGCAGGCGCAGCACGTGGGCGCGGTGCCACAGGGCGTAGAATAGCAGTATCCAGGCGGCGAAGCCGCCGCGCTTGCCGCCGCGCCGGAACAACGCCTCGACGCGGCCCGGCCGGCAGAGTTCGACGACCCCCGGCTGCGCGGCGACCAGCGGCGCAAGCGCGTCGGCGCGGGCGGCGATCCATTCGGCGACGGGGACCGTGAAACCGCGCTTGCGTTCGAACGGCATCGCCTCGGGCAGGGCGCGCGCGAGCCAGCGCCGCAACAGCCACTTGCCGCGGCGTTCGCGCACCTTCAACGCATCGGGAAGGCGGAACGCGAACGCGGCGAACGGCCGGTCGAGAAACGGCGTGCGCCCCTCGACGCCGTGCGCCATAAGGCAGCGGTCGAGCTTGATCAGAAGGTCGTTGGGCAGCCAGTCGGCCATGTCGGCGGCCTGCGCCGCCTGCAACCTCCCGCGCCCCGGCGCCGCGGCTTCGGCCTCGGCGGCGAGCGCGCCGTCGCGCCAGGCCGGCGGCGCCTCGCGCAGGACATCCAGACCGTCGAAAACGCCGCGCGCCCGCATGGCGCGCCCGCCGAGCCAGCGCGGCCGCATCGCCCGCCGGTAGCGCCCGTAGCCGGCGAGGATCTCGTCCCCGCCCTCGCCGCACAGAACGACCTTGACATCGCGCGCAGCGCGCCGGGCGAGCGCAAAGGACGGCACGGTCGCATAGTCGGCGCACGGGTCGTCCACGGCCGCGGCGACGGCGGGAAGGTCGCGCCAGAACGTCTCCGCCCCGACCGCCACCTCCACATGCTCGGCGCCGACCACGGCCGCAACGGCGCGGGCGCGCGCCCGCTCGTCGGTCGCGCCGGAACCGGGAAACCCGGCGGTATAGGCGCGCACCGGCGCGCTCTCCCGCCGCGCGACATGCGCCAGCAGCGCGCTCGAATCGACACCGCCGGACAGGAACATGCCGACCGGCGCGTCGGAACGCAGATGCGCCGCCACCGTGTCCCGCAGCGCCGCGTCGAGCGCGTCCAGCGCCTCGGCTTCGGTCCGGCGTTCCGGGCCGCCGCCGGGGAGCGCGGCGATGCGCCGGCGCTCGACGATCCGCCCGCCGCTCACCGACAGGGTCTCCCCGGGCAGCACGCGCTCGATGGCGCGGAACACGGTGTTGCGCCCGGTGGTGTATTGCAGCTGGAGGAACTCGCCGACGGGGCCGGGCGCAAGAGCGGAGTCGGCGAGACCGGCGGCGATCAAGGCTTGCGGTTCGGACGCGAAGGCGAAATAGCTCGCCCGCTGGACGTAATAGAGCGGCTTGATGCCGAACGGATCGCGCGCGAGGACCAGCCGGTCCGCCGCCGGATCGTGGATGGCGATGGCGTACATGCCGCGCAGGCGGTCGGCGAAATCCAGTCCGTGGCGACGATACAGATGGAGCGGCGGTTCGCAGTCGGAGCGCGTCGCGAACTCCGCGCCGTCGAGCGCGGCGCGCAATTCGAGGTCGTTGTAGATTTCGGCGTTGGCGATGAGATACGGCGCGTTCGCCGTGCGCCGGACGCGCGGGATCGGCTGGTCGCCGGTCTCGAGGTCGACAACGGCGAGGCGGGTTTGCACCAGCCCCGCGCCGCGCGCGATGGCGCGGCCTCTGCCGTCGGGACCGCGATGGGCGAGCGCGCGTTCGAGGGCGTCGAGGATGGCGTCGCCGGGGCCCCGTTCGTCCGCCATCGCCACGCCGCCGATGCCGCACATCAGCGCGCTCCGTTCCGGGCCAGGCGTTCGAACAGATCGATGTAGCGCGGCGCCGCCGTCTCTTCGGCCCAGGTCGAGCGGAACGCCGCGGCGCCGGCTTCGGCAAGCCGCGCGCCCGTCGCCGGGTCGAGAGCGCGAGTGATCGCCGCCGCAAGGGCGGAGGCGTCGTCGACGGGTGCGAGCAACCCGGTTTCGCCGTCGTCGATCAGCCCCGCCGGGCCGGTCGCCGCGCAGGCGACGACAGGGGTCCGGTGCGCCCAGCCCTCGAGCACGACATTGCCCAGCGGCTCATGCCGCGAGGGACACACCAGAACGTCCGCCGCCGCGAGGAGCGCCGGCGCGTCGTCGCGCCAGCCGGGAAAACGCACGCGCGCGGAAACGCCCAGCCTTCGCGCCTGCGCCGCGAGCGCTGCGGCGAGCGGCCCGTCGCCAGCGATCCAGAGATGCGCCTGCGGCAGTTCGACCAGCGCGGCGAGCAGCACGTCGAACGCCTTGTTTCGGTGCAGGCGTCCGAGCGCCAGCAGCAACGGAGCCGAATCGGGCGTGTCGAGCGATTCGCGCGCGACCGCCGGCATCGGCGCCGCGTCGACGAAATTCGGCAGATAGTGGGCGCGCGCTTCGGGCCAGCCCGCGGCGGTAACGTAACGCAGGAGGTCGGGCGTGTTGACGACCAGACGGTCGCAACCCCGATAGTATCGGAGATCGTAATACCCGCCCAGGCGGCCGACCTGAACGCATCGCGTCCGGCTGCGGCGGCGCGCCCGCGAAAGCGCGCGCGTAGCGCGACTCATCCAGCTCATGGCGACATCGGGACGCAGTTCGTCGAGGAGCGCCGCCAGCCGCGGCACGGTGGAGCGGTCGAACAGGCCGCCATAGCGGACGGCGCGCGGCGCGACTCCGGCGGCGGCCAGCGCGGCGTCGCGTTCGGGCCAGGAACGAACCGCGACGCGCTGATCGACGCCGCGCGCCGCGAGCGCGCGGGCGAGGCGCACGAAAAAGGCTTCCGCGCCGCCGTGCCGCGCCCCCGCCATCGCGCCGAGGAGCCTCATCGCCCGCGGCTCCCGACGCGGCGCAGCAACGCTTCCGCCGCCTCGGCGACGGCGTCCGCTTCCAGCGACTCCATGAGGCTGCCGCCGGCGCGGCGCTCGTAATCGGGGCGGGCGCGCAGCGCGTCGCGACTTTCGGGCGTGCGCACCACGGCGGCGGCGTCTCCCCAGGGGGCGTAGACCTCGTCGCGGCTCGGCCCGAAGAGGCCGAGAGTCGGCGCGCCCGCGGCGGCGGCGAGATGCATCGGGCCGGAATCGTTGCCGACGAACAGGCTCGCGCGTTCGAGCGCCGCGGCCGCCTCCATCAACCCGGCGCGGCCGACCAGATCGACGGCGCGTCCGGGCGCGAGCGCAGCGAGCAGCGGCGCCGCGGCGGCGCGGTCGCCCGCGGCGCCGAGAACGGCGACACGGGCGCCGGCGAGGGCGCCCCCGGCGCCGGTCAGCCGCTGCGCGAGCGCGGCGAAGCGCGCGGCGGGCCATTCCTTGCCGCGCCATGTCGCCGTCGGCCCCAGCGCCAGCAGCGGCCCGGCGCCGACGAGCTCCCGGGCGCGGGCGCGATGCCGTTCGTCGATCCACAGGCGCGGCGGCGGCGGCGGATCGAGGCCGAAGAGACGCGCCAGCTGAACGACCTTGTGCGACCGCACGCCGCCGCCTTTCAGGATTTTCCGGCGCCGCGCGCGCAGCAGCCACGGCATCGCCGAATTGCGGAGATCGACGAGAAGGTCCCAGCGCCGTCCGGCGAGACGGCGCCACAGCTGCCACCAGTGGCGGTTGAAGCGCCGCTTGGCGAGTCCGACCGTCTCCTCGACGCCGGGAGCGGCGGCGAACAGCGGCGCCGCGTCGGGACCGCAGACCACGGTCGCTCTCACGCCGGCGCGACATTCGAGCACGTGACCGAGCACCCCGGAGGCAAGCACCGCGTCGCCGATCCGGGTGTTGGCGATGAACAGGACGTTCACTCGAAGCGCAGTTCCAGGTCGCGGGCGGCGCGGTCCCAGCTGACGCCGCGCTGCCGCGCGCGCGCTTCGGCGCTGAACCGCGCGAACATGTCGTCGTCGTCGAGCAGGCGCGCGGCGTAGTCGGCGAACGCCTCCGCATTCGCGGCGGCGTAGCCGGTGAGGCCGGCGCGCAGGCGTTCGTCCGCCGCGCCGAGAGGCCGGACCACGGCGGGAAGGCCGACCGCCTGCGATTCGGCGAGGGTGTGGCAGAGGACATCCCGCGAACTCGACGGATAGAGATGCGCGCGCGCCCGGCGATATGCGTCGACCATCTCCGGGTCGGCGCGCGGACGCCGGATGCGCACGCCGCGCGCCTCCGCTTCGCGCGCGCGGTCGAGAAGCGGCGCGACCGCTTCCGGCAGCCTGGCGCCCTCCGCCCCCGCCGCGAGCAGGCCCGAATAGACGTGCAATTCCGCCCACGGCAAGCGCGGATGCAGGGTGTCGCGCCACAGGTCGAGCAGCCAGTCGAGGCCGCGCAGGGGGTGGCCGGTGAAGACCGCGCGCGGCGGCGCGGCGGGCTCCATTTCCGCGGCGTCGCGGAAACGCTTGCCGACCCCCATGACGAGCGTGGCGGCGGGCAGGTTCTGCCATCCCGAAGGGACCGTCCGGGTGTGGGCGATGCCTTGCAGCAGCAGTGTCGGGCGGTATTCGTTCAGGCTGCCGCGGGCCGCCGCGTCGGAGGCGGCGGCGACATCGCCCGGCGCGGAGAGCAGGACGGCGCGCCCGCGCGAGTCGGCGACCTTGCGCAGCAAGGCGGGGTCGCGATGGGCGACGACGACATCGCTGTGCGCGGCGTTGCAGTCGTCGATAGGCTGCCAGCTGACTCCGTCGACCACCTTCGGCGCGGGGCAGCGGTTGAAGACGCGCACCATGTGGCCGCGCGCCGCCAGCGACTCGGCGAGGCCGACCACGGCTTTCTCGCCGCCGCCGAGCGGCCGTTCGTCGGGCGTGCGTCCGTCGAAAGGGACCGAGTCGTCGAGAAGGGTGACCAGCATCGCGCCTTCGCTTTCCCGCCCGCCGCGCCGACCGGCGATTCTCATTATACGGCGTCGGCGCGGGTTTTCCCGGAAGCGCCGGCGGCGGAGCTTACGGCGGCCGCTATAGTGGGCGCATGACAGACTATCTCGTGCGTCCCGACCCCGACGACCCGCGCCTCACCGAGGCGGTGCGCGGGATCGACCATCGCGGCGGCGCGGTCGAGACGCGCGTGACCGTGGAGCGCCCTCTCACCCTGTTCCTCAACGAACGGGAGATCGTCACCCTGATGACGGTCGGGGACCATCCGGCCTGGCTCGCGGTGGGCTTCCTCGCCAACCAGAACATGCTCGCGCCCGACGAAGACGTCGTGGCGGTCGATTACGACGACGGTCTGGAGACGGTCGTCGTGCGCACCTCGGGCGAGACCGATTACGAGGACAAGATGAAAAAGCGCATCCGCACCTCCGGTTGCGCCCAGGGCACGGTGTTCGGCGACCTGATGGACAGTTTCGACGCCGCCCGACTGCCGGCCGGCGACCGCTTGCGCACATCCTGGATCGCGTCGCTGTCGAAGACGATCACCGCGACCCCGAGCCTCTATCTCGCGGCCGGGGCGATTCACGGATGCGTCCTGTGCCGGCGCGACGAACCGTTGATCTACATGGAGGATGTCGGCCGCCACAACGCGGTGGACAAGATCGCCGGCTACATGCGGATGAACGGCGTGTCCGCCGCCGGGAAGGTCTTCTACACGACAGGCCGGCTGACCAGCGAGATGGTGATCAAGACGGTGCGCATGGGCGTCCCGATCCTGATTTCGCGCTCGGGCTTCACCGCGTGGGGCGTCGATCTGGCGCGGCGGGCCGGTCTCACCCTGATCGGCCGCGCGCGCGGCCGGCGGTTCGTGGCGCTGGCGGGAACCGAGCGCATCGTGTTCGACGACACGCCGGACGGGGCATGACGCGGCCGGTCGGCGCGGTGCTCGCCGGCGGCCTGTCGCGGCGCATGGGCGGCGGCGACAAGGCCCTCGCGCGGCTCGCCGGCGAGACGCTGATCGGGCATGTCATCCGCCGCGCGGCGCCGCAGGTGGCGCGGCTGGTCGTCAACGCCAATGGCGACCCGGCGCGCTTCGCCGAATTCGGCCTGCCGGTCGTCGCCGACGGCGTTCCGGGCCGCCCGGGACCGCTCGCCGGCGTGCTGGCGGCGATGGAATGGGCGGCGCGGCGGACTCCCGGCGCGCAGCTGGTGGCGACCTTTCCCGCGGACTCTCCGTTCATTCCGACCGATCTCGTGGCGAGGCTGGAGCGGGCGCTCCGCCCGGGGCGGCCCCTGGCGCGCGCGTCTTCCGCCGGCCGCGCCCATCCGGTCGCGGGCCTCTGGCCGGTGGCGCTGCGCGGCGATCTGCGGCGCGCGCTGGTCGAGGACGGCGTGCGCAAGGTCGACGAATGGACCGCGCGCCACGGCGTCGCCGAAGTGGAATTCCCCAGCTCCGACACGGACCCGGCCCCCGGTTTCCGGGGTGTCCGGATCGATCCGTTCTTCAATGTGAATCGCGCCGAGGATCTGGAGCGGGCGAACGCGCTCCTCGCCGCCGGGTTTCGGGATGCGAATTTTTCTTGACGGACTCCGACTCTCAGGATAAGAGCAGGATAGAACAGCAGACCGGGAGTCGACTCATGATGAAAACGATCGAAATCGACTTCGACGTGCACCGGGCGATCGAGGCGGAGCGGCGGGGGTTCCACGACACCCCGAACGCGGTCCTGCGCCGCCTGCTGCAACTCGGCCCGGCGCCGGCGGAGCCGGGGGAGGGCTTCGCGGACGCCCCGATGGCGCTCCTTGCGCCGCCGGAGCGCGCATGGGTCTGGAAGGGTCTCGAACTCCCGCACGGGACGGAGCTGCGACTGAGCTACGCGGGGGTCGAAGCGCGCGGACAGGTCCTGGGCGGCGAACTGAATTTTTCCGGCGCGAGCTATCGCAGCCCGTCCCCGGCCGTCGCGCGGGCCGTCGAAACGGCTCGCGGCGACAAGGTTCAGGTGAACGGCTGGAAGCATATGGACGCGCGGCGCCCCGGCGACGACCGCTGGATCCCGCTCGACGAGCTCAGGACGCGCGAGACCCGGCGACCGGACGAAGACCGGCCGCGGGAAACCGCGCGCCCGGATCCGGTCGCCCCGTTCGCCCCGGGGCGCGACGACCGGGTATCCGGCCTGAGCGAAACCGCCGATCCCTGGCCTGTCGCGACAACCGGCGAGGAACTGGTCGCGTTCCTTCGCTCGTCGCCGCTCGACGAAACCGATTTCGTCGTTGAGCGCGACCGTGCGACGGGGCGCCCCGTGGACTTCGAATGACGGGATTCCTGCTCGACACCAACGTCATTAGCGAAACCGTCAAAAGGCGGCCCGAGGAGAAGGTCGTCGCCTGGTTGTCGAAACGCTCGCCCGACGAGCTCTTCCTGTCCGCGATAACGTTCGGCGAACTGGCGCGGGGCGCGCGAAAGTTGCGGGACGCCGCGCGTCGACAACGCTACGAACACTGGATCCACCGCGAACTGACACGGCAATTCGCGGGGCGCATCCTTCCCTGCGACCGGGAGGCGGCGGCGATTTGGGGCGAGATCATGGGCGACGGCGACAGGCGCGGGCGGACGCGGCCGGCCGCCGACGCCTGGATCGCCGCCGTTGCCCGCCGGCGCGCATTGACCGTCGTAACCCGCAACACCGCCGATTTCACGGCGATGGGCGTGGCCCTGTTCGACCCCTGGCGCCCCGACGGATAATCCCGGAAGGCCCGGATCGCGGCCTTCCCCGGGGCCGCTCGATGGTTGTCGGTGTCCGCGCCGGGAGGACGCCGGCGCTACGACGGGACGAGAGCAGCCTCGCGGGCAGCCGCAAAGACCTGCCGGAAGACTTCCGGCTCCTGCGCGCCGGACAGGGCGTAGCGGCCATCGACGATGAAGAGCGGCACGCCGCGCAGCCCCATCGCGCGGAACCGCCCGTCGGCCTCGAGCACGAGTTCGGCGTCCTCGCCGCTTTCGATCCAGTCGCGCACGGCGTCTCCGTCGAGGCCGCAGGCGCCGGCGATACGGCCGAGCACCGAGGGGTCGCCGATATCCTCCGCTGCCTCGAAATAGGCGCGGAAAAGCGCGTCGACCACCGCGCCCTGGGCGGCGACGCCGGCGGTCTCCGCGGCGTAGCGGATCAGGCGGTGCGAATCGAGCGTGTTCGGCGTGCGCCCGATGGCGGCGAAATCCACCTCGGGGCACTCCGCGGCGGCGATCCGCGTCACCGCCTCATAGGCGCGTCCGGCGCGCTCGGGGCCGCCGAACTTGAACTCGAGATAGTCCCTGCGCGGCATTCCCGAAGGCGGCATGTCCGGGTTGAGCTGAAACGGATGCCAGGCGATCCCGGGCGCCGGCCCGTTGACGCCGTCCAGGGCTTTCTCCAGCCGCCGCTTGCCGATGTAGCACCACGGGCAGACGGTGTCGGAAACGATATCGATCCTCATCTTCCCGCTCCCGTTCTTCCTGTCGGCGAGGGCGTTCAGCCGACGAAGGGGTCGCGCACCAGGATGGTGTCGTCCCGTTCGGGGCTTGTCGACAGCAGCGCGACGGGCGCGTCGATGAGCGCTTCGATGCGGCGGATGTATTTCACCGCGGTCGCCGGCAACGCCGCCCAGCTGCGCGCCCCGCGCGTCGATTCGCGCCACCCCTCGAAGCTCTCGTAGACCGGTTCGGCGCGCCGCTGAAGAGCCGGGGCGGCCGGCAGGCGGGTCAGCGTTTTGCCGTCCAGCCGATAGCCGACGCAGACATTGACGGTCTCGAAGCCGTCGAGCACGTCGAGTTTGGTCAACGCGACGCCGTCGACGCCGCCGAGCCGCACCGCCTGACGGACCAGCACCGAATCGAACCAGCCGCACCGCCGCTTGCGCCCGGTTACGGTGCCGAATTCGCGTCCGCGTTCGCCGAGGCGCCTCCCGGTGTCGTCGTCGAGTTCGGTGGGGAAAGGCCCTTCGCCCACCCGCGTCGTATAGGCCTTCACGATGCCGAGGACGTAATCGACGGCGCGGGGACCGACTCCGGCGCCCGCCGCCGCCGCCCCGGCGACGGTGTTGGAGGACGTCACATAAGGATAGGTGCCGTGATCCACGTCGAGCATGGCGCCCTGCGCGCCTTCGAAAAGGATGCGCCGCCCGCGCCGCCGCGCCTCGTCGAGCTCGGCGCTCACCGGCGCGGCGAAGGGAAGAAGCCGGGAGGCCGCCGCTCTCAACCGGGCGCAAAGCCCGTCGCGGTCGACGGGGTCGAGGCCGAGTCCCGCCCGCAGCGGGTCGTGATGCGCGAGCGCTGCGTCGAGGCGTTCGGAAAGCGACTCCGGATCGCCGAGATCGCACAGGCGCACGGCGCGCCGCCCGACCTTGTCCTCATAGGCGGGGCCGATGCCGCGGCCGGTGGTGCCGATGCGCCCGGCGCTCCGCGCCGCCTCGCGGGCGCGGTCGAGCTCGCCGTGCAGGGGCAGGATCAGACAGGCGTTCTCGGCGACGCGCAGGCGCTCCGGCCCCACCGCGACGCCTTGTTCGGCGACAGTGTCGATCTCGTCCAGCAGCGCCCACGGATCGACCACCACGCCATTGCCGATCATCGAGATCTTGTCGGGCCGCACTGCGCCCGAAGGCAACAGGCTGAGCCTGTACGTCTCGCCGTCGACGACCAGCGTGTGCCCGGCATTGTGGCCGCCCTGGAAGCGCACGACGATGTCGGCGCGCTGCGACAGCCAGTCGACGATCTTGCCCTTGCCCTCGTCGCCCCATTGCGAGCCGACGACGGCGACGTTGGCCATCGCCCGCTCCCCCTACGGGTCGACGCGCCGCATGGCGCCGTCGACCCAGACGTGACCGCAGCCGAGCCGCCGCGCTTCCGCCGCAGGGTCGGGTTCGGGCATCAGCGCTTGCAGCACGGCCCAGCCGTCGGCGCGCAGGCGCGCCGCGGCGTCCCGGGGCGCATCGATGGGCAGGAACGCGCGCCGCCTGCCGGGCGTTTCGGGAAGCGCGCGCAACAGCGTATCGGTGAACATCGTGAAGCCGGTCGCCGGTTCGTCCGACGCCGTGCGGTAGCGCCCCCCCGATCCGAGTTCGCCGCGCTGTCCGCGCGCGAACAGCGTGAACGACACCCCGGTGTGATACTCGAAACCCCGGCTCTCGATGGGGTCCACGGTGAGCGCGAGCTCCGGCGCCTCGGTCGCGACGAGTTCGACGACCTCGCAAAGCCGGTCCGCCAGCGCGCGTCCGGGCGCCGGCAGCGCCGCCCGGGCAAGGCGCGCCACGGCGGGCGCCGCCGCCCCCGTCGCCGCGAGCAACGTTTCGAGCACCGCCGCGGCGGGGCCGCCGACCGCGCGCAAGGCGGCGCCGTCCTTGCGGCGCAGCGCCGCGGCCGCCTGTCGCCGCTGCGCCTCGGGAACACCGCAGGCGTCGCACACCGCCGCGGCGAGGGTGGGCGTGTTCAAATCCACCGACAGCCCGCCAATGCCGAGCTGCGCCACGGCGTCCGCCGCCAGCAGGATCGCCTCGGCGTCTCCCCTGGCGGCGTTGCCGGCGCCGATCAGCTCGACTCCCACCTGGCGGAACTGCCGCCCGGCGCGCAATTCGCTGCCGCGCACGCGCAGCACCTCCCCGGCGTAGCACAGGCGCAGGGGGCGCGGCGCGCCGGCGAGACGCGAGGCGGCGATACGCGCCGCCTGCGGCGTGACGTCGGCGCGCACGCCGAGCATCCGCTGCGACGCCGGGTCCATCAAGCGGAAGGTCTGCTCTTCGTGAACGGCGCCCACGCCGTCGAGCAGTCCGTCCTCGAATTCGAGCAGCGGCGGCTTGATGCGCTCGTAGCCCCAGGCGGCGAAGCAATCTAGCATCCGCCGCGTCGCCGCGTCCTCGAGCTCGGCCTGCGGCGGCAACAGGTCGGCGAGGCCGGTGGGCAGCAGCGCCTTGCCGGAAGCGAAGTTCACGGCGCAACCCCGCGCGGACGGGATCAGAACCGCAGCCGCTTGACGCGCACGATACCCGGCAGCGCACGGAGATCGGCGGCCAGGGCGTCGGACACGGGCTGGTCGACCTCGATCAGCGCAACCGCCGCGCCGCCGCGCGCGGTGCGTCCGAGGTGGAAGGTCGCGATGTTGATGTCCGCGTCGCCCAGGGTCCTCGCGATCGACCCGATGGCGCCCGGCGCGTCCCGGTTGTCGATGTAGAGCATGTGCGGCCCCAGGCCGGCGTCGAGGCGGATGTCGTCGATGGCGGCGATCCGCGGCATCCGCCCGAGCAGGGTGCCGGCAAGACGGCGAACTCCGCCCTCGCCGGCGAGTTCGAGGCGGATCAGACTGTGATAGTCGCACGGTCCGTCGTGGAGGGTTTCGCTCACCTCGATGTCGCGCTCTTTCGCGACGAGGGGCGCATTGACCATGTTCACCGTTTCCATGACCGGCCGCAGCAGGCCCTGGAGGACGACCGCGGTCAGCGGCCGGGCGTTCAGCGTCGCCGCGCGCCCTTCGTAGCGCACCGAGACGCGCTCGATCCCCTCGCCGGCGAGCTGGCCGGCGAGGCTGCCGAGCTGGGTCGCCAGCGTCATGTAGGGCGCCAGGCGCGCCGCCTCCCCGGCGCTTACGGGCGGCATGTTGAGCGCGTTGGCGACCCTCCCGTCGACGAGATAGTCGGCCATCTGCCCGGCGATCTGCACCGCCACCTTTTCCTGCGCCTCGGCGGTGGACGCGCCGAGATGGGGCGTGGCGATCACCTGTTCGAGACGCAACAGCGGGTTGTCGAGCGCCGGTTCGCGTTCGAACACATCCAGCGCGGCGCCCGCCACGCGGCCCGCCCCGATCGCCGCCCGCAGGTCGTCCTCCGCCACCAGTCCGCCGCGGGCGCAATTGACGATGCGCACTCCGGGCCGCATGGCGGCGAGGGCGCGAGCGTCGATCATGCCGCGCGTCTCCCGGGTCAGCGGCGCGTGCAGGCTGACGATGTCGGCGCGGGCGAACAGCGCTTCGAGGTCCACCTTCTCGACGTTGAGCTCCGAGGCGCGCTCGCCGGCGAGATAGGGGTCGTAGACGATCACCCGCATCTTCAGCCCCTGGGCGCGGTCGGCGACGATGGCGCCGACATTGCCGCAGCCGATCAGGCCCAGGGTCTTGCCCGCGAGCTCGACGCCGACGAAAGCCGTCTTCCGCCACTCGCCCGCGCGGGTCGACCGGTCGGCCTGGGGAATGCGCCGCGCAAGCGCCATCATCATCGCCACCGTGTGCTCGGCGGTCGTCACCGAATTGCCGAAGGGCGTGTTCATGACGACGACGCCGCGCGCAGTGGCCGCGGCGACATCGATATTGTCGACGCCGACGCCGGCCCGGCCGACCGCCTTGAGACGCGGCGCGACCGCGAGCAGCGCGGCGTCCACCCGGGTCGCGGAGCGCACCGCGAGACCGTCGTAGGCGCCGATGCGCGCCGCCAGCGCGTCGGGCGCAAGACCGGTGGCGACATCCGCGGCGACTCCCCGGGACTCGAACACGGCGATCGCCCGGTCGCTCAGCGTATCGGCGATCAGGACGCGGGGCATGGCGGCGCGCCGGGACGCTCGCTCAGGCGTCGCACAGCCGTTCCCAGGCCCAGTCGAGCCAGGGGAACAGCGCCGCGAGGTTGCTCGTTTCGACCGTCGGCCCCGCCCACAGGCGCAAACCCGGCGGCGCCGCGCGGTAACCGTTGATGTCCCACGCAGCGCCCTCGGCCTCGAGAAAGTCGACAAGGCGGCGGACGGCGGCGCGCCGGCGGTCCCCGGAAAGGGCGGCGAAGCGCGGGTCGACGATCGACAGGCACACCGAGGTGGAGGAACGGACCGCCGGGTCGGCGCACAGGAATTCGACCCAGCGGCGGCGCGCGACCCATTCGGCGACGGCGGCGAGGTTCGCCTCGCTGCGCGCGACGAGAGCGTCGAGGCCGCCGATCGACTCCGCCCAGCGCAACGCGTCGAGCGCGTCCTCGACGCACAGCATCGACGGCGTATTGACGGTCCGCCCGCGGAACAGCCCCTCGTCGAGACGGCCGCCTTCGGCGAGGCGGAATATCTTCGGCAGCGGACGCGGCGGCGCGAAGGTCTCCAGTCTTTCCACGGCGCGCGGACCGAGCGCGATCATCCCGTGCTGCGCCTCGCCGCCGAGCGCCTTTTGCCACGACCAGGTGACGACATCGAGTTTCGACCACGGCAGACGCATCGCGAAGACGGCCGATGTCGCGTCGCAGATGGCGAGACCGCGGCGGTCGTCGGCGATCCAGTCTCCGTCCGGCGCGCGGACGCCGGAGGTCGTGCCGTTCCAGACGAACACGACGTCGTTGTCGGGCGACACGCGGTCCAGATCGGGCAGTGCGCCGTAAGGGGCTTCGTGAACGCGCGCATCGGCGACGCCGAGGCGGCGCACCGCATCGTCGGCCCAGCCGGCGCCGAAACTTTCCCAGACGAGAACGTCGACGCCGCGCGCGCCGAGAAGCGACCACAAGGCGGCCTCGAAGGCGCCGGTGTCGGACCCCGCGAGGATGCCGAGCCGCCAGTCTCCGGGCATGTCGAGCAGCGTCTTGCTGCGCGCGACGACCTCGGCGAGCCGGCTTTCGACCGCGGGCGCGCGGTGGGACCGCCCCACCGCGGCGCCGCGCAAGGCCTCGGGCGACCACCCCGGACGTTTGGCGCACGGCCCCGACGAAAAGCACGGATTGGCCGGGCGCACGCCCGGTTTCATGGCGGCGGACATGGAGGAACACGCAGCGAGAAGCGAGGATGCGAAATTTGCGGCGGACGATAGCCCCGCTCCGATCCCTCGTCAACGCCGCGCCGGGGACAGCCCGTCTCTCTCCGTCAAATGGCCGTCAAACAAAATCGGACCCGAATTTCCCTTGTATATCAATCGATAACGAGAACGCCCCCGCCTTGCGGGGTTGTCCGTGCGGTTCTGCGTCAAATGGAAGATGCGGTTCCGTCCGCTCCGGCCACACCATGATCGCCAGCTTCGAGCCGCCCTCCATCAAATGGCCGTCAAACAAATGCGGGGACGAATTAACTAGGTATATCAATATATTAGCCGTCCCCGCGGGGCAGCGTCCACGCCTGGGAGCGGTTCGCCGTCAAATAACCGCTCCGGCTTCGTCCTCCCGCCCGGCCGCCCAGAACGGCAGATAGGCGCGGTTTCGATACCCGGTCGTCGAGTCCGCGACGGCGATCATGCCGGCGTTCACGGCGTCGTTCAACAGGCGGGTCGCGACCGAGGCGTTGCGGGCGGCGATGCCGAACCGTTTGCGCAAGGTCGCGTTGGTCGCGCGCTCGTTCGCGACGTGCTGGATACAACTATGGAGATAGGTCGCACGAATTCTCTCGGCGCGATCCATGTCCTTCAAATTCTTGTGGGCGAACAACACCGCGCGGGTAGAGCGTTCCGGAGCCTCGAACAGCGGGGCCGGCAATTGCGCCAGCTCGATGGCGGAGACCGCCTTGTCGATGCCGCTGCCACGCTCTTCGCAGATGCCGAAACGCCGCATGAGCGCCGCCGCCGCCTCGTTGCGCGACTGCGGGGGCGCGTCGACGAAACGCTCGGTCGAAACCAGCGGCGCGCCGGGGTTGGAGAATTCGATGCGGCCGTCGAAGACCTCCACCATAGGCCCCGCGCCGGAAACGGAAAAATCCTGATGGATCAGCATATTCGAAACCAGCTCGCGCACCGCGGCGGATGGGAATCCTCGCCTGGCCGTGCGGAGACCTCCCTCGATCTCTTCGCCGCCGGGCAACAGGGCGTCGATATAACCGAGCGATTCCTCGAACCCCGCCGCATAGCCTTTCCCGACGACCGTTTCCCTGACGGTCTCGATACGGTTGTCGCCTCGATATCGGACTATCCGAATCGCCTTGCGCCCCAGACCGGGAAAATCGTCGAGGCGCGCGGCCAGGAGGATGGCGCCGAGATTGGCGATGTCCCAGCCGCCCGCGGCGCAGCGCCGGATCAATCCATCTGCAGCCAGCGTCTCGACGATCCGGCCGGCATCCGGCGGCAACGCCGAATTCAGCATTTTGAAATAAACCGGATAATCGAGCAGACGCAATACGTCTTCGGCGCTCGCGCGCTCATGCGCCACGATATTCTCGAACCGGACGCGACCGAAAATACGCCACAACGCCCGCTCCCGTTCGGGCGCCGCCCACGGGTTTGCGGGTATCGTTGTCCACTCCCCAGAACATGTAGGCGCAAGGCCGTTCGTTCAGAGCCGCGGCGTTGGCGAGCGCCGAGAAATACTCGCCAATCTCCCTCGAATCGGCGTTGTCTCGCTTGAACTCCAGGCACTCCCCTTCGCCCCTCCGAAGCGCCGTCTCGACCAGGCCGGCAAGATATCCGGAGGATCGGGTCGCGCTCACGGCGACGAAACGCGGCGGCCCGGGCCTGCGTGTCGCACAGATTTCATATGCGGCTCCCTCCCCGGGCGATATCGGACCCGATCATAGCGAACCCCGTCGCCGACGCGAGTCGCGTTCCCCGGCTCTTCGCGGAACGAAGGAGCATGATCCGGACAGACCTCGGCGCCGGACAAACCGCGGGTCGCCGACGGCGCGGCGCGGCGCGTCCTTGAAAGCGGGCGGCAGCGGGGTATGCTGCCGCGCCGTCGCGGAAGCGGCGGGCGGGGAGTGCGCGAGGGGTGGTTTGCGTATCGTCTGTCTCGATCTCGAAGGGGTGCTCGTCCCCGAAATCTGGGTGGCGCTCGCCGAGCGCACGGGGGTCGACGCGCTGCGCGCCACCACCCGCGACATGCCGGATTACGATGCGCTCATGGCGCACCGCCTGGGCGTGCTCGACGACCACGGACTCGGCCTCCCCGACCTGCGCGCCGCCGCCGCCGGCATCGCCCCGTTCGAGAGCGCTCCGGCGTTTCTCGACGGCCTGCGCAAGCACGCCCAGATCGCCATCCTTTCGGACAGTTTTTACGAGCTCGCCGGCCCGCTGATGGCGCGGCTCGGCAACCCCATGCTGTTGTGCCACAGCCTGCGCGTCGAGGCGGACGGGCGGGTCGCCGGCTATGCGCCGCGCCAGGACGACCCCAAACGGCGCGCCGTCGTCGCGTTCCAGAGCCTCGCTGCGCATGTGGTCGCCGCCGGCGATTCCTACAACGATGTCTCCATGCTCGAACAGGCCGATGCGGGCTTCTTCTTCCGCCCGTCCGACCCGGTGCGGCGCGACCACCCGCAATTCCCCGTCTGTCGCGACCATGCCGCCCTGCGCGGACGCATCGAGGCGGCCTGGTCGGGCGCCGCCCAAACCGACGAACCGGGAGCCAGCCATGAAACTCTATGACCATCCGCAAGCCCCGAACCCGCGCCGGGTGCGCATCTTCCTCGCCGAAAAGGGGGTCGACGCGCCCACCGAAACCGTCGATCTCATGGCCGGGGAAAACCTGAAGCCCGGCTATCTGGCGGTGAACCCGGCGGGCACGGTGCCGGTGCTCGAACTCGACGACGGCACGCGCATCGCCGAATCCGTAGCGATCTGCCGCTATTTCGAGACGCTTCACCCCGACCCGCCGCTGATGGGCGGCGACGCGCGCGACCGCGCTTTTGTCGAGATGCGCCATCGCCAGGTGGAGATGAACGGCATCGCGCCCGCCGGCGACATGTTGCGCAACGGGTCGCGGCGCTTCGAGAACCGCGCCCTCGCCGGACCGCATCCCTTTGCGCAGATCCCCGAGCTCGCCGAACGCGGACGCGCGCGCATGGCGCTGTTCTTCGCCTGGCTGGACGGCGTGCTCGCGGACTCCGAATTCGTCGCCGGACCGCGCTACACCATCGCCGACATCGCCGCCCTCGTGGCCATCGACTTCGCGCGCTGGTCGAAGGCTGCGCCGGAGGCGACGCAGGGCAACCTCGCCGCCTGGTACGACCGGGTCTCCGCCCGCCCCAGCGCCGGCGCCTGAGCTCCGCCGCTGCGGCGCCGTCAGCCGGTGACGGCCAGCGCGCGGTCGTTCATGTAGCCGTGCTCGGCGTAAGGCGCCCGCGCCATTGCCTCCCTGCGGAAGATCGACCAGCTTTCGTAGATGCGCCGCTCGAGATCGCCCTCGCTCGCGGTTTCGGCCACGACATCGGCCGCTGTCGAATACGCCGCCTGCACCACGTCGGCCGGGAACGGGGAGATATTCACCTTGTAGCGGCGCGTGAGCACCGCCTGCGCGGCGCTGTTGGCGGCGGTGAATTCGCTCAGCATATATCCGTTTTCGGCCATGCAGGCATATTCCACGGCCGCCTGGAACTCCCGCGGCAGCGCGTCGAATTTGGCCCTGTCCACTATGACCTCGAACGCCGAACTCGGCTCGTGGAAGCCGGGACCGTAATAGAACTTCGCCACCTTGTGGAAGCCGAAAGCGAGGTCGTTCCACGGCCCCACCCATTCGGCGGCGTCGATGACTCCCGATTGCAGCGCCGCCATGATCTCCCCGCCCGGCAGGTTCACCGCGGTGGCGCCGAGCCGGTTGAAGACCTCGCCGCCGAGGCCCGGGATGCGCATCTTGAGGCCCTGAAGCGACTCCAGATCGACGATCTCCCGCTGAAACCAGCCGCCCATCTGCACGCCCGTGCCGCCCGCGAGGAACGCCCGGAGCCCGAACCCGGCATAGAGTTCGTCCCACAACGCCTGCCCGCCGGCGCGATAGATCCAGCCCATATGCTCCTGATGGGTGAGCCCCCCCGGCACGGTGCAGAAAAACGGCGTGCTCTTGTGCTTGGCGACCCAGTAATAGGAGGCGTCGTGAGTCATTTCGGCGATGCCGTCGCGCACCGCGTCGAACGCCTCGAAGGCGGGGACGAGCTCACCCGCGGCATAGAGCCGCACTTCCATCCGCCCGTCGGTCAGTTCGCCGATGCGGTCGGCGATGCGCTGGGCGCCGGTGCCGATGCCGGGGAAGTTCCGGGGCCAGGTGGTCACCATTTTCCAGCGCACCGCGCCCTGGGCGATCGCCGGCGCGGGCAGCGCCGAGGCCGCGGCGCCGGCCGCGGCGGCGGCGACGAAGCCGCGGCGGGTCGTCGCCGCGTCCTTCTTCGAAACTTTCGTCGATCCCGTCATCGTTCAGGCCCTCCCGTGGTCATCTTCTCCAAAACGATCGGACACCGCGCCCGCCCGGCGCGGGTCGTCGCCCTTGCGCGGCGGATCGAAACGCCGCCAGCGGCCGTCCACCAGCGCCTCGAGCGGCCGGAAACGGGTCTTGTAAGCCATTTTCGGGCTTTCGGCGATCCAGTAGCCGAGATAGACGTATCCCAGCCCCAGCGCCCGCGCCCGCTCGATGAGCCACAGCACCGTAAAGGCGCCGGGGCTGGTGCGCTCGCGCCCCGGGGCGAAAAATTTGTAGACCCCCGACAGTCCGTCGGCCAGCCGGTCGACGAGCGCCGCGGCGACGAGGCCGCCCCCGCCGTCGCGGAATTCCACCATCCGCGTCTCCACCGGCGTCTTCTCGACCATCTCCCGATAGTCGCGGAAGGTCATCAGCGCCATGTCGCCGCCGTGGCGCGCGCGTTCGTATTCGCGGAACAGCGTGTATTGCTCGAGGGTGGCGCGCGCCGGGCGTTCGTCCGCCCGCAGGTCGGCATTGCGCGCCCGGGCCCGCCGCAGCGAGCGCGACGGCGCGAAGTCCCGCGCGACGACGCGCACCGGCACGCAGGCGCGGCACGCCGCGCAGGCCGGACGCCAGGCGGCCATGTAACTGCGGCGGAAGCCCGCGCGGCTCAGCGTGTCCAGCAGCGCCGGCGCGTCGGGACCCGAAAGGTCGGTCACGACCTTGCGCTCCTCGCGGTCCGCGAGATACGGACAGGGCCGCGGCGTCGCGCCGTAGAAAAATTGCAATCCGCGCGCCTTCACCCCCGGCGCCCCGCCTTTCCTCGAACCTGTCCGCCCGCGCTCATCGCGCCGCGAGCGGAAGCCCGTAATACCACGGCGCGAAAGCGGTGAAGACGGCCCACAGCAGCAGGATCAGCGGCGCTCCGGCGCGCGCATAGTCGGCGAAACGGTAATTCCCGGGCGCCATGACCAGCAGATTCGTCTGGTAGCCCACCGGCGTCGCGAAGGAGCAGTTCGCCGCCAGAATGACGGTGTGGAGGAAGGGCGCCGGGTCGAGGCCCAGCCCCTGCGCGAGCGCCGCCGCAACGGGCGCGAACAGCACCGCCGAGGCGTTGTTGCTCAACAGGTTGGTCGCCAGGGCGATGGCCAGGAACAGCGCCGACAGCAACCACCCGGGTCCGGCGCCGGCGAACGCCGCCGTGAAGCGTTCGGCGAGCCATGCGGCGCCGCCGGTCTCGAACAGCGCGGCGCCCAGCGCCAGCGTCGACGCCACCATGAGGATGACCGTGCGGTCCAGCGCCCGCGCCGCCTGGCGGATGTCGAGACAGCCGCACGCGAGCATCGCCGCCGCGCCGGCCACCGCCGCGACCACGATGGGCGCCGCCGCGGTCGCCGACGCCGCCACCACCGCCGCGAAGATCAACGCCGCCCGGCGCGCGTGGCGGTAGCGGGGCAGCGCCTGCTGCGTGCGTTCCACCAGCATGGCGTCGCTGTTCTCGCGCAGCGCCGCAACGCGCCCCGGCGGCCCCTGGATCAACAGGCCGTCGCCGGCCTCCAGCCGAATGTCCGTAAGGCGCTGGCGGAACATGCGCGAGCGCCGCTGCACGCCGAGCACGATGCAGCCGGCGCGACGGCGGAACCCGAACTGCTCCAGCGTCAGCCCCACCATGCGCGAGGCCGGGGGGATCATGACCTCGGCGAGAACCTGTTCGTCCCCGCGCCACGACTCCTCGCCCTTGTCTTCGGCGTCTTCCGCCGCGCCGCCGCGCCGCGGCGCTTCCGGGGCGACGCTCGGATGCAGCGCGCCGCGGTGGCGCGCGAGCAGGCCGGTCAGCGCGCGCCGGGTCACCGCAAGCACCGCCATGTCGCCGGCGGCGAGCGTCACCCCGTCGAACGGCGGCAGAAAGGCGTGTTCGCCGCGCTGCACCACGCGCACCGTGGCGCCCGGCAGGCCGGGAAACCGACCCGCCACCGCCTGTTCCCCGACCAGGGAAGACGCCGGCCGCACCGCGACCTGGGCGATAAACTGGCGACCGTCGGCGGCGAAGCGCCCGGCAAGGGTGACGCGGTCGGGGAGAATGCGCGGCATCGCGAAGAGAATGAACGGCAACCCCGCCGCCGCCAGAACCGCAGCGGGCGCGAGGAAATCGAAAAAGCCGATGCGCGCAAGGCCGAGCTCGTCCGCCACGCCGGCGACCAGCAGATTGGTCGACGAACCGATGAGCGTCGTCGCGCCGCCGAGGATGGCCGCATAACTGAGCGGCAGAAGCACGCGGCTCGCCGAGATGCGCAACCGTTCCGCCAGCGCGCCGAGAATCGGGATGAAGATCACCACCACCGGGGTGTTGTTGAGCACGCTCGACAGCGCCGCAACGGCGACAAGACTCACCGCCATGACGACCGCAGGCCGCCGTCCGGCAAGGCGGTAGAGCCGGTCCGCCGCGCCTTCGAGCGCGCCCGTCTGCACCAGGGCCTGACCGATCACGAGCAGCGCCGCAACGGTGACGAGGCCGGGATTCGCGAAGCCCTCGAGCAGGCGGGCGGCGTCCAGCCGGTTCGCCCCGTCCGCGCCGGCGAGCGGCATTGCCTCGAACAGAACGAGGAGAACCGCCAGCGCCCCCAGCGCCGTCAGCTCGATCGGCCACTTCTCCCACACGAACGCCGCGACCACTGCGGCGATGAGCGCGAACACGGCGCACATCGCCCCCCATTCGGTCCACGGATCGGCCCCCGCGAGGGTCTCGGCAATCATGACTCGGGCGGCGGTGCGACGAGGGGCGCGGGTCCGCGACGGAAGCGCTCAGGCCGGCGGGTCGCGCAGCGCGGCGCGCAGCGGATCGGGGATCGCGCGCGGTTTTCCCGTTTCCGGGTCCAGCATCGCCAGCACGCTTACCGCCGTCGCCGTGCAGCGCCCGTCCTGGAACAATCCGTGCCCCAGGCGCGCCGAACTGCGCCCGAGCCGCAAAAGCCGCGTCCCGCCCATGACATCGCCCGGGAAGCGCATCGGCGCGCGGAAGTCGATGGACAGATGCACGACCACGAAATCGTCCGCGTCGAGACCGAGGCCGCGCCCGCACGCCGTGGCATAGGCGACGCGCCCCGATTCGCAGAACCGCGCGAACGTCACATTGTTGATATGGCCGAGCCCGTCGGTATCGCCCCACCGCAGGACATCGCGATGCCAGAAGCGGAAGCTCGCGGCGTCGCCGAGGTCGGGCGCGGACGCCTCCGGGGAACGGCTTTCGGGAGCGCTTGTCGCGGCGGCGGGCATGAGCGCACTATGCGCACGCTGCCGCGTCTTGCCAACCGCGCCCCGGGAGCGACGCTCTCGCGCCGGCGCTGTCGCGGCGCCGCGCTTTCGCGGCGTTGCGGTCGTTTGCCCGGGGGCGGGAGCGCCGCCGCCCTTTTGCGAGAGAACGCCGCGATGACCCGGAAAATCGTCACCGAAGTGACCGGCAACGTCTGGAAGGTGCTCGTCGCGCCCGGCGATTCCGTCGCGCCCGGCGACACTCTCTTCATCCTCGAGGTGATGAAGACCGAAGTGCCCTTCGAAGCCGAAGCCCCGGGCGTCGTCGTCGCCGTGCACATCCGCGAGGGCGAGGAAGGCGTCGAGGAAGGCGCCCTCGCCATCGAGATGGAAGACCGCTGACCGCAGGCGCGTTCAGCTCTCGCCGATGCGCTCCGCGACGGCGACAAGGCGGCGCATGGACCGCAGCACCGGCGGTTCGACGAGCTTTCCGTCCACCACTGCGAGAGCGCCGCCGGCCGCCTCGGACGCGGCTATCGCCTTGCGGGCGCGCGCGACCGCTTCGGCGTCGGGCGTGAATACTGCGTTGATCGGCCCCACCTGCCGCGGGTGGATCGCCGCCTTGCCGGTAAATCCCAGGTCGCGCGCCCGCCGCGCTTCCGCGATCGGCGCCGCTTCGTCCTCGAGGTCGAGCACGGGCGCGTCGAGGAGATCGACGCCGGCGCCCGCCGCCGCCGCTGCCAGGCGCTGACGCGCATAGGACATCGGCGCCCAGGCCGGCGCGACGCCCAGTTCCGCCGCCAGGTCGATCGCCCCGAAAGCGAGCGAGTCGAGCCGCGGCGTGGCCAGCGCGATCTCGTGCGCCGCCTCCAGCGCCGCCGCCGTTTCCACCACCGCGTGAAAGCGGATCGCCGCATGAGGGCCGCTCGAAAAGAGGTCGCAAAGCAGCCGCAACTCCTCCGGTCCCGCCACCTTCGGAACCATGATCGCGGGCGGCGGGGACGCCGAATCGCAGATCGCCGCGAGGTCGCGCACGCCGTCCGCCCCGCGCGGCGAATTGATCCGCAACAGCCGTTCGACGCCGTCGTCGGCCGTCGCCAATGGCGGCCGCGCGAACGCCGCCATGGCGTTCGCCCGCGCCTGCGCCTTGTCGCGCGGCACGCCGTCCTCGAGTTCGATGCAAACCTGATCGGCGCCGCAGGCAAGCGCTTTGGCGAACCGTTCGGGCCGGTCGGCCGGCGCGAAAATCAGGCTTCGCCGCGCCCTCGGCGCAGCGCGGGCGGAAACGGTCACAAGCGCTCTCCGGCGGTTGCGCAGCGCCTCGGCGCCGCCTCGGCGCCGCCCCCGAATGCATGACCACGCTTCCGCCGTCAAGCGCGGACCGTCGCCCGCCGCTGCGCAAACCCCTGGAAATCCGCCGCCGACGCGCGTAGGGTGCGCGGAGCATGTCGCGTATCGGACTCACGGTCGTCGCCATGTTCGCCGCGCTCGCCGCCGGGAGCGCATCGGCGGATGCGGGGCGGATACATTTCGAGAACGGCGAATACGATGCCGCCGTCGCCGCGTGGACTCCCCTTGCCGAGCGCGGCGACCGCTGGGCGATGGTCGGCCTCGGACATGTCGCCTCCATGCGCGGCGACGACGCCGGGGCCACGCGGTGGTATCACGGCGCCGCGATACGCGGGCACGTCGTCGCGCAGACCTTGCTCGCGAGCGCCTATCTCGAAGGCCGCGGGGTCGCGCGCGACCCGGCGCTCGCCTATGCGTGGTATCACCTCGCGGCGGAGAACGGCCACGCCAGGGCCGCCCAGGCGCGCGACCTGGCGGCGCGCTGGCTCGGCCCGGACCGGCCCGCGGAATCCGCGCCATGGTGCGCCGCTGGCGGCTCGACGGAATGCCGGCCTCTCCGTGAAGGCGAGGCCGTGAAAATCCCGAAGGCGACGACGCCCCCCCGCCCGTCGCGGCGCCCGGCGCGCCCTCTCGTCATCGCGCCCGACCCGCGCCTCAGGCGCCGTTCCGAGCCCGTCGCCGCGGTCGATGACGGCGTCCGCCGGCTGATGGACGAGCTCCTCGAAGCCATGCGCGCCGCCAACGGGATCGGTCTCGCCGCGCCGCAGATCGGCGTCTTTCGCCGCGTCATCGTCGTCGACTCCGCTCCCGACGGAGACGCCGGCGCGCCGCTGCGCATGGCCGACCCGCGCATCCTTCGCGCCTCTGCGGAGACCGCTGCGGTCGAGGAGGGCTGTCTGTCGCTGCCGGGGCAATATGCCGAGGTCGAGCGGTCGACCCGTGTGCGCGTCGCGTGGCGCGACGAGACCGGCGCCGGGCGCGAGACCGATGCCGAAGGGCTGTTCGCCGCCTGCCTTCAGCACGAGATCGACCACCTCGACGGCGTTCTCTTCGTCGACCGCATTTCGCGCGTCAGGCGGTCGATGATCCTGCGCCGCCTCGCCAAGCTCAGGAAAGCCGAATCCGGGAAAGAACGCGCCGCGTGACGCGGGCTTAGGCCGCCGGCGCCTCCCGCCACATCGGCAGGCGCGCCATCAGAAGGCGATAGGGGGTCAGCATCGCCCCGGCCATGGCGAGTTTCACCGCATAGTCCCCCGCCGCCCAGCCGACCCACGGCAGACCGCTGAAAGCGAAGGCCAGGGCGAAGAACAACGCCGTATCGGCCGCCATCGACGCGACCGACGAAAACAACGGCGCGCGCCACCACTCGCCCCGCCGCAAGCGGTCGAAAATCCATATGTCGAGCAGCTGCGAGGCGAGGAACGCGGCCCCCGAAGCGGCGGCGATGCGGGCGTCGGCGAGCGCCGCCGACGCCGCGACGCCGAACGCGAAACCCGCATAGACGACGCGGCGGCACCGCGCCGGGCCGAGCGTCCGGTTGGTGAGGTCGGTGACGAGGAACGCCAGCGGATAGGTGAACGCGCCCCAGGTGAGCCAGTCGCCTATGGGGTGTTTCACCGCGACGTTCGACACCGCGACGACGGCGACCATCGCCGCGGTCGGAACCGGCGCCGGCAGCGCCGGCGGCCATCGTGTCATCCTGCGGCTGCGGCGGCCTTGCGGACGCGGGTTTTCAGGCGCCGGCCCAACGCGGTCAGTTCGGCGCCGCGCGCCTTGCCGAGCCATGCGTCGAGACCGCCGCGATGTTCGATCGAACGCAGCGTCGCCGCGGCGATTCGCAGACGGACCCGCGTTCCCAGCGCGTCGCTGAAGAGCGAGCAAGCCTGAAGGTTCGGCTGGAAGCGCCGCAGCGTCCGGTTGTGCGCGTGGCTCACATGCATCCCGCGGAGCGCGCCGGTTCCGGTCAGCTGGCAACGTCGGGACATCCCGCTCTCCTGCATCGGTGTGTATGAAGAAATCAAGAAGCCCCACTAATCCTCGTCATTCCCGCGAAAGCGGGAATCTGTTGCGGCGTTTCCGCAAAGAAGAACGGATCGATATCGCAGACGACCGCCTCCGGATTCCCGCTTTCGCGGGAATGACGAAGTATTATCGGAGGGTTATCGGCTCCTGCTGCGCCATTTCTTCGGTGCTCCGACCGTGGTAATAAGAGCCGTCCGATTTCTTCCCCCGCTCATCGGCGTGGCGTCGCGGTTGATAGATGGCCCCCCGCCGTTTGTCAACCCCGCGTTCAGCGGTTCTCATTATGGCGATGGACGCGTCTCCCTGGGAGCGCCGGATCCGCCGTATTGCTCCAGGCCAAAATGAGAATTGCCGCCCCGCGTTCCGGTCCAACACATATGAGACGCCGGCGCGCCGGCGGCGGTCAGAAGCGCATCGACAAGCTGACGCGGCCGCCATAGTCGCGCGTGTCGCCGCCGGACGCCGCATAGCCCAGAGCGCCGCGCAGCACGAAGCGACCCTCCTCCCAGCCATGCTCGCCGCCGACCCCGACCAGCCAGCGCGTCTCCTCGCCCGTCGCCTCGAGCGATGTCCCCGCGACCGACATCCGCGTCTCCGCCGCGAACTCGCGCTCCACATCCACCGAGCCGAAGATGCGCCCCCCTTCGCCGAAGACACGCTCCGCCAGCGCCCCGGCGCGACCGGTCAGGCTCCGGCCCCGGTCCAGCGACACCCGCGCCCCAACCGAGTCGTCGAAGTCCGAAAGCGACAGCGACGACCAGGCCACTCGCGCCCGCGGCGTCACCGTCGCGCCGTCCGCCACGGGGACCGCGCGCCCCGCTTCCAGCACGGCCGAAAGTCCCCGCGCCGCGACACCGTCCTTCAGCCTCCCGCGCAGCGTCGATTTCAGGTCCGCATCGTAGAACGTCGCCGCCGCCTGGCCGTCCACGAAGAACGGCCCGCGAGACCACGTCGCCGACAACCCCACGCCCGCGCCCCGGGCCTCGACCTCGCCGCCGTTGCGCGACACCTCCGCTGTCGCCCGGCGCCAATGAACCGACACGCCCGCTTGCGTCTCTTCGCCCAGGACCGCGTCCAGGCCGGTCTGGAACGAGAAACCGCGATGGTCGTAGGCCGTCCCCGCATTGGTCGACTCCGCCGCCTCCCACGACCCCCGCAACGCATCGACGCGCGTCCACGCCCCGTTCGACGCGCGCGCCGCCGATGCGCGTTCGGCGTGCGACATCGGGCGCTCCATCCCCAGAAGCAGCGACGGCAGAGCCTCGTAGACGCGGGTCCGCGGCGCCAGCCGGCGCGCCAGCTCGAACCTTCCCGCCGCCGCGGGCGCAAGGCCCACATCGTAGGCGCCGTCGGGGACCGAGCGCGCCGTTCCGAGCCCGCCGAGCGTTCTCGAAACCGCCTCGCCCTCGCGGTGGAACATCACCGACGGTTCGCCCCCGGGCGCCACGATAGCGCCGCCGACGCGCTTCGCCGCGTCGCTCACCGACTCGTCCGCCGACGCCACGATGGTCACCGCCGGGGCGCCCGAACGGCTCTCCACCGACACGCCGTCGACGCCGGGGATGCGGCCCGCCGGCCCCACTGTCACCGCGCCGTCGCGCTCGAAGCGAACCCGCTTCGCCTCGCCCTCCACCGTCACCGCGCCGTCGCCGGTAAGGTCGACGGTTCCGGTTATCGCGCCGCCCCGCGCCACCGTCACCGCGTGTTCGCCGGCGCCGCGTCCGAAGACATCGCCGTCGACCGTCCCCGACACCATGACCGTCAGATCGCCCGAACGGCTGTCGACCGCGACGCCGTCGACGCCCGAAATTCGGCCCGTCGAACCCACCGCCGCCGCGCCGCCGCGCTCGAAACGAATCCGCCCCACCGCGCCGTCCGTCGTTACAGTGCTCGCGCTGAGGTCCACGGTCCCGGTTACTGCGCCGCCGCGCGCCACCGTCACCGTGTGTTTGCCGGCGCCGCGCCCGAAAATGTCGCCATCGACCGTCCCCGACACTGCGACCGTCAGATCGCCGTCGCCGCGGGCGTCCACATCGCCGGTCACCACGCCCTTGTCGGCCACCGTCAGGCTCAGATCGCCCGACTCGCTGCGCAACGCCACGCCGTCGACGCCCGTGAGGCGCCCCGTGCCCGCCACCGCCACCGCGCCGCCCGAACTGTAGAGCAGTCGCCCGATGCTGCCGGCCACCGTCAACGGGCCGACGGGGTCATGCACTGTCCCTGCAATCGTCCCGCCTGCCTGCAAATCCACGGTCAGCCGGCCGCCGCCGCGCGCCTGGACATCCCCGGTCACCACGCCCTTGTCGGCCACCGTCAGGCTCAGATCGCCCGACTCGCTGCGCAACGCCACGCCGTCGACGCCCGTGAGGCGCCCCGCGCCGGTCACCGTCACCGCGCCGCCCGAACTGTAGAGCACCCGTCCGATGCTGCCGGCCACCGTCAACGGGCCGACGGGGTCATGCACTGTCCCTGCAATCGTCCCGCCTGCCTGCAAATCCACGGTCAGCCGGCCGCCGCCGCGCGCCTGGACATCCCCGGTCACCACGCCCTTGTCGGCCACCGTCAGGCTCAGATCGCCCGACTCGCTGCGCAACGCCACGCCGTCGACGCCCGTGAGGCGCCCCGCGCCGGTCACCGTCACCGCGCCGCCCGAACTGTAGAGCACCCGTCCGATGCTGCCGGCCACCGTCAAGGGACCGACGAGGTCGCGCACCGTGCCCGTGACCGCGCCGCCTTCCCTCATCTCCAGCTTCAGGGCGCCGCCGCCCCGGATCCGGACATCGCCCTCCACCGTCCCCTCCACCGTCGCGTGGAGGTCGCCGGCGCCGTCGGAGAGCACGCCCACGCCCGATGTCGCGCCGACGCGCCCGGTCTTGCCGACAACCAGCCGCCCGCCGTCAATCATGCGCACGCCCGCGCCGGTCCCGCCCGTCACGGCGCCGTTCACGGTCACGCTCTGGGCGCGCAGGCCCTCCTCGGCGCCCGCGCCGCGCACGAAGACGCCGTTCGCGCCGCCCGTAACGCGCGCGCCCGCGGCAACCGTCACCGCGATGGCGCCGTTGCTGTCGTGCGGGACCGCGTAAAGCGCCTCCACGCCGTTGCCCTCGGCGGTAATGGAGCCTCCGGTCACGTCCACCCGGATGTCGCCGGCGTTGTAGGTCGCCGCGAGCTGCCGGACCTCGTGCTTCCAGCGGGTCGTGTAGGCGGCGCCGGTCAGGGCGCTCAGCGCCGTCTCCAGCTCGCTGCCCGGGCCCTCCGTCAGGACGGCGTCCAGCGCCGCGCGTTCCGCGGTCGAGAGCGCGTCGCCGGCGCGGACGCGATCGGCGATCGCGGTGTGGGAGAGCGCCGAGGCGCGGATGCCGGCGCGCGAGAGGCCCAGGATCTCCTCGGCCGCCCGGTGCGCCGCCGGGCCGTCGCCGGTCGGCGCGGCGGACGATGCCGCGCGCTTCCGCAGAAGGTTCCGCGCCTCCGCCTTCCACGCGGCGTCGTAAGAGGCCGGAAGCGCCGCCAGCGCCTTCGTCAGCGCGGTCGAATCCCCCGCCGTGATCTCCGAGAGGACGGCCTGCTCGCCGGTCGACAGCTTCTCGTCGGCGCCCGCGATCCTGGCCCGGATAAAGGCGTCGGTCACAGACGCGCCGACCGTGACATCGCCGCTCGACGCGACGTGGATCATCGGCGCGGTGCGGGCCGCGTCGTCCGCCGTCTGCGCGCCGGCGCCCCTCGTGAGGCCGCTCGACCGCGCGGCCCACGCGAGAACGCCGACATCCCGCGCCTCCACTGCGCCTTCGTGCGTCACGACGATGCGCCCCGCCGCGCTCGCGTCGTTCGTCAGACGCCCCTCCATGCCGACGGCGAACGGCGCCGCGATCTCCGCCGCCGCCCGCGTCCTCACGGCAGCGGAACCCCAGCCCCTGTGGACTCCCAGGAGACCTCTCGTGATCAGACCATCCACGGACGTGTTCAGACCCTCCACGGAGACGGCGCCCGCCACGTCGATGGAAAGCCCCTCCGTGTTCGCGCTGGCCCCGGTCAACCCGTACGAATGGACGACGTAGGCGCCGCTGGCGCCGTCGCCCGCCGTCGTGATGGCCCCGCCCGTCATCTCGATGGAGCCCGCTCCGGCCAGCCCCCCCTTGACGACGAATATCCCGTAGGCGCCCGCCCCCGCCGTCTCGACGGCGCCGCCCGTCATGCGCACCGAGACGTCGCCGCGCGTATAGTTGCTCTGGGCTCTAATCCCGTGGGAGTAGTAGTTGACATTGGAAAAGGTGTGGATCCCGCCCCGCGTGCGGACCGTGCCGCCTTCCAGGACGATGGACGTCGTTCCGGGGCTCGACTCCGTATCCGAATATGAATCGGCATGGAGACCCAGGGCCCCGGCCCCCGTCGTCTCGACCAGGCCGTCGCGCATCGTGATCGTGGCGCCGCCCGCGATGTTGACGATGCTGACGCCGTGGCCCAGGGCGCCTGTCGTCCTGACCGCCGAGCTCGCGTGCGAGACGGTGACGGCTACGTTGCCCGCCGTGACGGCGTTGCTCCGCGTGGCGCCGATACCGAGGCCTGTCGTCGCAACGGAGCCGCCGGTCAGGCCGATGGTGAGATCGCCGGTCCCGGAGTGGGCGGCGATGAGGCCGCCCACGCCCGCCCCCGTCGCCTCGAGGGTGGCGCCCGCCGTCATGGTGACGGTTACGTTGCCCGTCCCTCCGTGTGCGCCCAGAACGACGCCGCCCGTCCCCCCCGTTCTCCTCGACAGGGAACCGCCGGTCAAGTCGATGCGGACATTGCCCGTCCCGCTCGAACGTCTACCCTGGATGGCGTAGGCGTTCGCACCCCTCGTCTCGACGGAGCCGCCGCTCATGCGGACGACTACGCCGCCGCCGCCCGTCGCCCCGGCGTGCCGGGCATACAGGCCATGGCCGGCAGTCCCCCTGGTGACGACGCTTCCGGCCGTCATGCGAAGCTCGACATCGCCGGAACCGCTGTGACTGCCCCCGATGGCCGCCGCATTGGCCGTCGCATGGTCGATGCCGAGTTTCCCCGGATTGACGAGGATGTTGGCCGAGCTGCCGGCGCCTTCGATGCAGGCGATGATCCCGCCGCCGGTGTGCGCGCCGCCCCGGCACACGTTCTGCGCCGCCGCCTCCCCGGCATACAAGGCGAGCGCGAGCAGCAACCCCGGCGCAAGCGCGGCGACCGAAGCCCGGAGACTCACGATGCGCTCGCCGGAGGCCGGCGCGGGGGGGGGGGGGGGGGGGGGGGGGCAAAGGGCCGGATGTTCCATGACGCTTCATCCTCCTGACCGAAACCCGGTTCGCCGCACAGGTTCATGACGCGAGACGCCGGCGCTCCGGGAAGCGACCGGATCTGCGACCTTCGCGGCAGGGACCCGGCGTCGCGGGGCGCGCCGGCGGCGGTCAGAAGCGCATGGACAAGCTGGCGCGGCCGCCATAGTCGTGCGTGTCGCCGCCGGACGCCGCATAGCCCAGAGCGCCGCGCAGCACGAAGCGGCCCTCCTCCCAGCCATGCTCGCCGCCGACCCCGACCATATAGCGAGTCTCCTCGCCCGTCGCCTCAAGCGATGTTCCCGCAACCGACATCCGCGTCTCCGCCGCGAACTCGCGCTCCACATCCACCGAGCCGAAGATGCGGCCCCCTTCGCCCAGGACGCGCTCCGCCAGCGCCCCGGCGCGACCGGTCAGGCTCCGGCCGTCGTCCAGCGACACCCGCGCCCCAACCGAGTCGTCGAAGCCCGAAAGCGACAGCGACGAATACGCCACCCGCGCCCGCGGCGTCACCGTAACGCCCTCGGCTACGGGGACCGTGCGCCCCGCCTCCAGCGCCGCCGAAAGGCCCTGCGCCCCGACATCGTCCTTCAGCGCTCCGCGCAGCGACGATTTCAGGTCCACATCGTAGAGCGTCGCCGCCGCCTGGCCGTCCACGAAAAACGGCCCCGAAGACCATGTCGCCGACAGACCGAAGCCCGCGCCCCGGGCCTCGACCTCGCCGCCTTGCGAGACCTCCGCCGTCGCCCGGCGCCCGTGCACCGACAGACCCGCGCGCGTCTCTTCGCCCAGGACCGCGTCCAGCCCGGCCTGGAACGAGAAACCGCGATGGTCGTATTCGGTCCCCGCATTGGTCGATTTCGCCGCCTCCCACGAACCCCGCGACGCATCGACGCGCGCCCACGCCCCGCTCGACGCGCGCGGCGCCGCCGCGCGATCGGCGTGCGACGACAGGCGCTCCATCCCCAGAAGCACCGACGGAAGCGCCTCGTAGACGCGGGTCCGCGGCGCCAGCTCTCGCACCACGCGCAACGCGCCCGATGCCGTGCGCACCACGCCCACATCGTAGGCGCCGTCGGGAATCGAGCGCTCCGTCCCGATCCTGCCGAGCGTTATCGATCCCGTCTCGCCCTCGCGGTGAAACATCACCGACGGTTCGCCCTCGGCCGCCACGATAGCGCCGCCGACGCGCTTCGCCGCCTCGCTCAGCGACTCGCCTGCCGCCGCCACGATGGTCACCGCCGGGGGGCGCCCCGAACGGCTCTCTATCGACACGCCCCCAATGCCGGGGATGCGGCCCTTCGGTCCCACCCTCACCATGCCGTTGCGCTCGAAGAGAACCTGTCCCGCCTCGCCCTCCACAATCACCGCGCCGTCCCCGGCGAGGTCGACTTTCCCGGTTACCCGCCCACCGCGCGCTATCGTCACCCTGTGCGCGCCGGCGTCGCGTCCGAAGACATCGCCTTTGACCGTCCCCGCCACCATGACCGTCAGGTCGCCGGCGCCGAGCCCCTCGATGTCGCCTGTCGCCATGCCCATGGCGGCCACCGTCACGCCCAGGTCGCCGGCGTCGCTGCGCACCGCCACGCCGTCGACGCCCGCAAGAAGCCCCGTCGCTCCCACCGCCACGTCGCCGCCGCGGCGCAGGATCACACGCCCCACTGCGCCGTCCGCCGTCACCGCGCTGGCGCCGAGGTCGACAGTGCCGGTTACCGACCCGCCGCGCGCCACCGTCACTGTGTGTTCGCCCGCGCCGCGTCCGAAAATGTCGCCGTCGACCGTCCCCGACACCGAGACCGTCAGATCGCCGTCGCCGCGCGCGTCGATGTCGCCCGTCACCATGCCCATGCCGGCCACGGTCAGGTCCAGATTGCCGGACTCGCTGCGCAGCGCCACGCCGTCGACGCCCGTCAAGCGCCCCGTGCGCGCCACCGTCACCGCGCCGCCCGAACTGTAAAGCAGCCGCCCGATGCTGCCGACTACCGTCAGCGGGCCGACGGGATCGTGCACCGTCCCCGAAATCGTCCCGCCTTCCTTCAAATCCACGGTCAGCCGCCCGCCGCCGCGCGCCTGAACATCGCCCGTCACCACGCCCGTGTCGGCGACCGTCAGGCTCAGATCGCCCGACTCGCTGCCCAGCGCCTCGGTCCTGCCGCCGACCTCGACGCCCGCGAGGCGCCCCGTGCCCGTCACCGTCACCGCGCCGCCCGAACTGTAGAGAAGCCGTCCGATGCTGCCCGCCACCGTCAGCGGGCCGACGGGGTCGTGCGCCGTCCCGGCAACCGCGCCGCCTTCCTGCACGTTCAACCGCAGCACGCCGCCGCGCGGCGCGCGCAGATCGCCCGCCACCCGGCCCGTCACGGTGAGGTCCAGATCGCCCGACTCGGCGCGGATGGCTTCGGTCTTGCCGTCCGCCTCGACGCCGGTGAGCGCGCCGGTCCGGGTCACCGTCACCGCGCCGCCCGAACTGTAGAGCAGCCGTCCGATGCTCCCGGCCACCGTCAACGGGCCGACGGGGTCGCGCACCGTTCCCGTGACCGCGCCGCCTTCCCTCACATCCAGCCTCAGGGCGCCGCCGCCCCGGATCCGGACATCGCCCTCCACCGTCCCCTCCACCGTCGCGCGGAGGTCGCCGGCGCCGTCGGAGAGCACGCCCACGCCCGATGTCGCGCCGATGCGCCCGGTCTTGCCGACCTCCAGCCGCCCGCCGTCAATCATGCGCACGCCCGCGCCGGTCCCGCCCGTCACGACGCCGTTCACGGTGACGCTCTGGGCGCGCAGGCCCCCCTCCCCGGCGCCCGCGTTCCTGACGTAAATCCCGTTCGCGCCGCCCGCAACGCGCGCGCCGTCGGCCACGCTCACCGCAATGGCGCCGTTGCTGTCGTGCCGGACGGCGTAAAGCGCCTCCACGCCGTTCCCTTCGGCGTCGATGGAGCCTCCGGTCACGTCCACCCGGATGTCGCCGGCGTTGTAGGTCGCCGCGAACTGCCGGGCCGTGTTCTTCCACGCGGTCGTGTAGGCGGCGCCGGTCAGGGCGGTCAGCGCCGTTTCCAGCTCGCTGCCGGCGCCCTTCGTCAAGACAGCTTGCAGCGCCGCACGCTCATTCGTCGAGAGCGCGTCGCTGCCGCGGATGTGATCGACGATCCCTGTGTGGGACAATGCGTAGGCGCGGACGCCGGCGCGCGAAAGACCCAGGATCTCCTCGGCCGCCCGGTGCGCCAGCGGGCCGTCGCCGGTCGGCGCGGCGGACGACGCCGTGCGCTTCCGCAGAAGGTTCTGCGCCTCCGCTTTCCAGTCGGCGTCGTAGTCGTCGGGGAGCGCCGCAAGCGCCGTCGCCAGGGCGTCCGAATCCCCCGCCGTTATCGCCGAGAGGACCGCCTGCTCGCCGGTCGACAGCGTCTCGTCGGCGCCCGTAATCCGGGCCCGGATGAAGGCGTCGGTCACCGACGCGCCGACCGTGATGTCGCCGCTCGATGTCACGTGGATCATCGGCATGGTGCGGGCCGCGTCGGCCGCCGGCGTCGGGCCCATCGTGTAGCCGCTGGACCGCGCCGCCCGGGCGAGAACGCCGACCTCCCGCGCCTCCGCCGCGCCTTCGTGCGTCACGACGATGCGCCCCGCCGCGCTCGCGTCGTTCGTCAGACGCCCCTCCATGCCGACGGCGAACGGCGCCGCGATCTCCGCCGCCGCCCCCGTCCTCACGGCAGCGGATCCCAGGCCCGTATGGACTCCCAGGAGACCTCTCGCGTTCAGACCCTCCGCGGAGACGGCGCCCGCCGCGTCGATGGAAAGCCCCTCCGTGCTCGCGCCGGTACCGTCCATATAGACGTAGGCGCCGTTGGCGCCGTCGCCCGCCGTCGTGACGGCGCCGCCCTCCATCTTGATGGAGCCCGCTCCGGCCGGCCCGCTCTTGAGGACGTATAGCCCGTTGGCGCTCGCCCCCGCCGTTTCGACGACGCCGCCCTCCATGCTCACCGAGACATCGCCGCGCCCATTGTTGCTCTCGGCGTAGACCCCGTGGGCGTAGAGGTTGAAAGTGGCAACGGTGTGGGTCCCGCCCCGCGTGCGGACCGTGCCGCCTTTCAGGACGATGGATGTCGTTCCGGGGCTCGTCCCCGTATATGGGGAATAGGCCCTGAGGCCGATGGCTCCGTTCCCCGTCGTCTCGACGAGGCCGTCGAGCATCGTGACCGCGGTATTGCCCGACCCGCTGTTGGCGGCGTTGACGCCTGCGGCCTGGTTTTCCGTCGTCTTGACCGCGGAGTTCGCGCCCGCGACGGTGACGGCTATGTTGCCCGTCGTGGCGGCGTTGCTCCGCGTGGCGCCGATGCCGACGCTTGGCGTCGCGATGGAGCCGTCGGTCAGGCCGATGGTGAGATCGCCGTTCCCGACGTGGGCGCCGGTGAGGCCGCGCACGCCCGCCTCCGTCGCCGTGATGGCGGCGCCGCCGCTCATGTTGATGGTTAAACTGCCCGTCCCCGCGTGCCGGCCCAAAACGACGCCGCCCGTCGCCCCCGTCCTCGACAGGGAACCGCCGGTCAAGTCGATGAGGATGTTGCCCGTCCCGCTCGCGCGTCTACCCTGGATGGCATAGGCGTTCGAACCCCTCGTCTCGATGGAGCCGCCCCTCATGCGGACGACTACGGCGCCGCCGCCGGTCGCCCCGGCGTGCCGGGCATACAGGCCATGGCCGGCGGTCCCCGTGGTGACGATGCTTCCGGCCGTCATGCGAAGCTCGATGCCGCCGGAACCGCTGTGACTGCCCTCGACGGCCACTATGTTGGCGGTCGCATGGTCGATGCCGAGGCTCCCCGGATTGACGAGGATGTCGGCCGAGCTGCCGGCGCCTTCGATGCAGCTGATGATCCCGCCGCCGGTGTGCGCGCCGCCCCGGCACACGTTCTGCGCCGCCGCCTCCCCGGCATACAGGGCGAGCGCGAGCAGCAACCCCGGCGCAAGCGCGGCGACCGGAGCCCGGACACTCGCGATGCGCTCCGGGGGAGGGGGGCAAAGGACCGGATGTTCCATGACGCTTCATCCTCCTGACCGAAACCCGGTTCGCCGGGGCGGCGAACCGGGCGCGCGGGCCGCATTGCCGCGACGCTCCGAACGGCGGGCGCTCCCGAACGTTTCAAGCCGGGCTGTTACGAGCTGAGCCCGAAAATTGCAAGCCTGCTTTCATTCGTCGGCGGTCGTCACTACGGCGATGGACGCGCCCGGGGAAGACCGCTGCCCCCGGGTCGGGGCGACCGTCCGCCTGCCGTTGCGGGCGGGGAAAAAATTTTGCGAAGGCGATTGACACTCACTCTCATTCGCATAGGCTGCGCGCAGCCTGCCGGGAGGGGTGGGATGTTCGTTTGCCTGTGCAACGCCTATCGGGACGCCGAAATCCGCGAAGCGGCGCGGTTCGGCGCGCGCCGCGCGAAAGACGCCTATGCGGTGCTGGGCCGCGGACCCCGCTGCGGCCGCTGTCTCGCCTTCGCCCAGGGGCTTATCGACGAAGTGCACCGCGGGGCCGACGGGTCCGCGCCCCCCGCGCCGGCGAATCTCTCCGCTTCGCGGGCATGTTCGGCTGGCGCGGCCTGAAGCCGGCGGCGCTCGTCGCCGCGGCGCGGGCGCTCGCCCCCGACCCGCGCGCGAAGCCGGCGCGCAGCCCCGACGGACGGGCGCGGGAAACGGAGAAAGCCGCCGCGCCCGGCGCGGCGCGCCGGACGGAGGCGGGGAGCGCGGCGCCGGAACCGCGACGATAGGCTACTCGCCGCCGCCTTGCAGCTGGACGTAGTTCTCCAGCCCCATGCGCGCGATGCGCTCGAACTGCGTTTCCAGCCAGTCCACGTGTTCTTCCTCGCTCTTGAGGATCTCGCGCAGCAGTTCCCTCGTCACGTAGTCGCCCACCCGTTCGCAGCGGTCGATCCCCTTGCGCAGAACCGGGAGCGCATGGTTCTCCAGCGCCAGGTCGGCTTCGAGGATCTCCTTCACGTCCTCGCCGATCATGAGCTTCCCCAGGTCCTGCAGGTTCGGCAGCCCCTCGAGGAACAGGATGCGTTCGACAAGGGCGTCGGCGTGGCGCATCTCGTCCAGAGACTGTTCGTATTCCTGCTTCGCGAGCCTCTCGACCCCCCAGTTCCGGAGCATCCGCGAGTGCAGGAAATACTGGTTGATCGCCGTCAGCTCGTTTTTCAGAACGTCGTTGAGGATGTCGTTGACAGCCGCGTCGAGTTTCATGGTGCCCTCCCCTGGCCGGCGCCGGTGACCGTAACGCGCGCCGTAGCCGATACGGCGCCGCCATGCAAGCTGCGCCTTGGCGATTCCCGCCATGAGAGCTCCGCATGACCCGTTTCGCCTGCGACAGGATCGCGTTCCCGGCGCCTTGCGGCGTTTCCGAACCCGCCGTCGGAGCACGGCAATGCGAGACGGAATTACGAGAATCCGCCCCCAGCATCGGCAATTCCCGCTTTCGAGCGTGCGAAGAAGTCGAACAGCCTTACAAGCACTCGTCATTCCCGCGAAAGAGCGTGCGAAGAAATCGGGAGACGCCACCACACTTCGTCATTCCCGCGAAAGCGGGAATCCGTTGCGGGCGGCCGCCTCCGGATTCCCGTTTTCGCGGGAATGACGAGTGTTTGTAAGGATCGCTCTCGCTATGGCGGTCGGAGCGCCGAAGGATTCGGCGCGACAAAAGACAATAACCGCCGAACAACACTTCGTCATTCCCGCGAAAGCGGGAATCCGTTGCGGGCGGCCGCCTCCGGATTCCCGCTTTCGCGGGAATGACGAGTGTTTGTAAGGATCGCTCTCGCTATGGCGGTCGAAGCGCCGAAGGGTTCGGCGCGACAAAAGACAATAACCGCCGAACAACACTTCGTCATTCCCGCGAAAGCGGGAATCCGTTGCGGGCGGCCGCCTCCGGATTCCCGCTTTCGCGGGAATGACGAGTGTTTGTAAGGATCGCTCTCGCTATGGCGGTCGAAGCGCCGAAGGGTTCGGCGCGGCAAAAGACAATAACCGCCGAACAACACTTCGTCATTCCCGCGAAAGCGGGAATCCGTTGCGGGCGGCCGCCTCCGGATTCCCGCTTTCGCGGGAATGACGAGTGTTTGTAAGGATCGCTCTCGCTATGGCGGTCGAAGCGCCGAAGGGTTCGGCGCGACAAAAGACAATAACCGCCGAACAACACTTCGTCATTCCCGCGAAAGCGGGAATCCGTTGCGGGCGGCCGCCTCCGGATTCCCGCTTTCGCGGGAATGACGAGTGTTTGTAAGGATCGCTCTCGCTATGGCGGTCGAAGCGCCGAAGGGTTCGGCGCGACAAAAGACAATAACCGCCGAACAACACTTCGTCATTCCCGCGAAAGCGGGAATCCGTTGCGGGCGGCCGCCTCCGGATTCCCGCTTTCGCGGGAATGACGAAGTGTTTGTAAGGATCGCTCTCGCTATGGCGGTCGAAGCGCCGAAGGGTTCGGCGCGACAAAAGGCAATGCCCACCGAACAACACTTCGTCATTCCCGCGAAAGCGGGAATCCGTTGCGGGCGGCCGCCTCCGGATTCCCGCTTTCGCGGGAATGACGAAGTGGGGGGCGGGTTTATTGGATCCTTTCACATGTTACTCGACGGCGATGCCGTCGAGAGTCCGGGCCGCCCGACTTCCTCGCACGCTCTTTCGCGGAACGAACATGTCCGGACAACGACAAGCCGGATCGAATCGAGGCGCCCGGTCGTCCCGTCGACGCCTCGCGACGCCGCCGGAAGTCGAGCCGCGCGCCGATCCGGTTCGGACACATGCGAGAGAGGGGGCTTGAAGGCGGGGTGGGGGTCTCCGAAGCCGCTCGGTGCGAACGAAACAGCCGACGGAGGCCTCCATGCAGGTTGTTGGCCTGCCCGGACAGGTTCCGCAAGGAACTCGCCCGGCGTCGCGTCAGCCCTTTGCGCCGAGGCCGAAGGCGGCGAAGCGGCGGTTGAAGCGGGCGACCTGCCCCTCGGTGTCGACAATGCGACGGCCGCCGCCGGTCCACGCCGGATGAGTCCGGGGGTCGACATCGAGCTTCATCACCCCGCCCGTCTCGCCCCAGGTCGAGCGCGTCCTGAACTCCGCGCCATCGGTCATCACCACGGTGATCTCGTGGTAATCGGGGTGGATGTCCTTCTTCATCGGCGTTCCCTCCGTCCGCAGACCCGCCCTGTAGCAAGGCCCGCGTTGCGCGGCAAGGGGCTCCGCGATATAGAACGGGCCTCGCGAGGCGGGAGGCCGCGTCATGGACGACCCTGCGTTCGAGACTCTCGCCGGAGCGACGCTCGAGCGTCTGGCGAACCGCATCGAGGACGCCGCCGGCGACGAACTGGATGTCGATCTCGATGACGGCGTGCTGACGGTCGAGACCGGTTCGGGGGCGCAATTCCTGATCAACCGTCACGCGCCGAGCGGCGAATTGTGGCTGTCGTCGCCGGTGAGCGGGGCCGGCCACTTCGTCCGGGGCGCAAAGCCCGGCGTCTGGACCGACAAGCGCGGCGGCGGCGACCTCACGGGGCGGCTGGAGGCCGAATTGTCGCAGGCGCTGGGCCGCCCGGTGTCGCTCTCCGGGCGGGAATGAACGTCGCCCAGGCGCGGGCGAGCGACCGCGCGCGAAGCCGCGAACTCCGCCATCTGAAGCGTCTCGCGCGCTATCTCGCGCCCTATCGCCGGCGGATCGCCGGCGCGATATGCGCCCTCGTCGTCGCCTCCGCCGCGGTGCTGTCGCTCGGCGTCGGGCTGCGGCTTCTCGTCGACGGCGGGTTCGCGGCGGGCGACGCGGCGCTGCTCGACCGGGCGCTCGCCGGCCTGCTCGCCGTGGTCACGGTCATGGCGGCGGCGACCTGGGCGCGGTTCTACCTGGTCTCGTGGCTCGGCGAGCGGGTGATCGGAGACATCCGCCGCGATGTCTACGACCATGTGATCGGCCTGTCGCCGCGCTTTCTCGAAACCATGCGCACCGGCGAAGTGCTGTCGCGCCTGACCACGGACACGACCCTGTTGCAGGTGGTGGTCGGCGCCACGGCCTCGGTGGCGCTGCGCAACCTGTTGCTGCTGGTCGGCGGCGCGGCGATGCTCGCGGTCACGAGTTTGAAACTGACGGCGCTGGTGGCGGTGCTCGTGCCGGCGGTGGTCGTGCCGCTGGTGGCGTTCGGGCGGCGCGTGCGGCGCCTGTCGCGCGCGGCGCAGGACCGCCTGGCGGATGTCGGCGCTCACGGCGAGGAATCGCTGAACGCGGTGCGCACCGTGCAGGCGTTCAACCACGAACCCGTCGACCGGCGGGCGTTCGCGGCGCGGGTGGAGGCCGCATTTTCCACGGCGGCGGCGCGGGTGCGGGCGCGCGCCTGGCTGACGGCGCTGGCGATGACGGCGGTTTTCTCGGCGGTGGCGCTGGTGTTCTGGGTCGGCGGCCGCGACGTGCTCGCGGGCGAGCTCAGCGGCGGCGCGCTGGCGCAGTTCGTCTTTTTCGCGGTCGTCGTCGCCGGCGCCTTCGGCTCGATCAGCGAGATCTACGGCGACCTTCAGCGCGCCGCCGGCGCCACCGAGCGCCTGCTCGACCTGCTGGACATGACTCCCGATGTCGCGGCGCCGCCGAACCCGGTAGCGCTGCCGCAACCGGCCGCCGGCGCCGTCGCCTTCGAGGATGTGACGTTCCGCTACCCCTCGCGCCCCGACGACCCGGCGCTGGAGGGGATCGACCTGGCGATCCGCCCCGGCGAGCGCGTGGCGCTGGTGGGGCCGAGCGGCGCGGGCAAGACGACGATGTTCCAGCTCCTGCTGCGCTTCTACGACCCCGAGAGCGGACAGGTGCGCATCGACGGCGTGGCGCTGCGCGACGCCGATCCGCGCTGCGTGCGGGCGCGCATCGCCGTGGTGCCGCAGGAGCCGGTCATCTTCGCCGCCGACGCCTGGGAGAACATCCGCTACGGGCGGCCCGGGGCGAGCGACGGCGAGGTGCGCGCCGCGGCCCGGGCGGCGGCGGCGGAAGAGTTCCTGGACCGGCTCCCCCGGGGCTTCGACAGTTTCCTCGGCGAGAAGGGCGTGCGCCTTTCGGGCGGCCAGCGCCAGCGCGTCGCCATCGCGCGCGCGATTCTGCGCGACCCCGCGATCCTGCTGTTCGACGAGGCGACCAGCGCGCTCGATTCGGAAAACGAACGCCTGGTGCAGGCGGCGCTGGACCGGCTGATGGCGGGACGAACGACGCTGGTGATCGCCCACCGGCTGGCGACCGTGCGCAGCGCCGACCGCATCGTCGTGCTCAACCGCGGGCGCATCGTCGCGGCCGGCGATCATGACGGACTGATGGGAGAAGGCGGCCTCTACGCCCGTCTCGCCGCGCCGCAGTTCGAAGCGCGGACGGCCGCGGCGGCGAACGCGGCGCGATGACGCCGCCTCCCGCAGGGGCTTTCGCCTACGCCGCCGCAGAGCCGTTCGACCGCCGCCGCCTGCGCGTCGACTCGCGGCACGTTCTCTATCTCGAACAATTCGGGCGGCGCGACGGCGTCCCCGCCGTGTTCCTGCACGGCGGGCCGGGCAGCGGCTGCCAGCGCGCCCATGCGCGACAGTTCGATCCGGCGGTGTTCCGCGCCGTGCTGTTCGACCAGCGCGGCGCCGGTCTGAGCGAGCCGGCGCGAAGCCTGGAGGACAACACGACCCGGCATCTCGTCGACGACATCGAACGCATCCGCCGGGCGCTGGAGATCGAGCGCTGGATGGCGGTCGGTGGCTCGTGGGGGTCGACGCTCGCGCTCGCCTATGCGCAACGCTACCCCGAGCGGGTGACCGGCCTGGTGTTGCGGGCGGTGTTTCTCGGCACGGCGGCGGAGGCGCGGTGGGCGTTCCGCGATGCGGCGCGGACGTTCCGCCCCGAATTGTGGCGACGCTTCGTCGGCTTGCTGCCGGAGGGCGAGCGCGCCGACCCCATCGGGTCCTACGGCCGGCGGCTGGAGCACCCCGATCCGGCGGTGCATGTCCCCGCGGCGCGGGCCTGGGGGGCTTACGAACAGACGCTTGCGGAACTCCGCCCGCGCCCTGCGGCCCTGCCGGCTTCCCTGACCGGTTCCCCGGCGGGGCATGGCGACGCCGCGCCGCGGACTCCGTATGTGGAATGGCATTACATGTCGCGGGACTTCTTCCTGGAGCCCGACCGGCTGCTCCTCGGCGCCGGGCGGCTGGCCGGCGTCCCGGGGATCGTCACGCAGGGGCGCTACGACCTGTTGTGTCCGCCGCGGGCGGCGGCGGACCTCGCGGCGGCGTGGGGCGACGCGGACTTGCGGATCGTCGCCGAAGCCGGCCATGCGGTCTCGGACCCGCCGCTCGGCGCGGCGCTGGTCGCCGCCATAGACGAAATGGGCGCGCGACTCAGCGGCCGGTAAAGGCGGGGGCGCGCTGCTCCACGAAATGCGCGACGCCCTCCCGGAAATCCTCGCTGGCGAGACTGGCGATCATTTCCTCGTTGGCGATGCGCACGGCGTCGCCCAGGCGCAGGCCGAGGGTGCGCCAGACCTGTTCCTTCATGACCCGCATCGACCTCGGGCTGACCGAACCGGCGAGCTCGAGCGCGTATGCGCGCGCGTCGGCGGCGAAGCTCTCCGCCGGAAACACGGCGTTGACGAGCCCGCGTTGCAGCGCCTCGGCGGCGCCGACCCGGCGCGCCGACAGCAACATGTCGAGCGCCGCGGCGGGGCCGACGAGATTGACCAGCATGTAGTCGATGCCGTGTTCGGCGATCAGGCCGCGCCGCGAGAACGCAGTGGTGAAAAAGGCGGCGTCGCTCGCGAGCCGCACGTCGCAATAGAGAGACATGACCATGCCGAGCCCGGCGGCGGGGCCGTTCACGGCGGCGATCACCGGTTTCGGAACGGAGGGGAAGTAGCAGTAGCGGCGCGAGAAGTCGCCCGGAACGTCCAGCCGGTTCGGGATCGCCACGCGGAGCTCGGCCTCCTCGCGGCGGCGCGCGGCGGCCTCTTCGGGGCTTTCGCCGGCGCTCGATTGCAGCATCGACATGTCGGCGCCGGCGCAGAACCCGCGCCCGGCGCCGGTGAGCAGGATGACGCGCGCGTCGTCGTCGCGCGCCGCCCCGGCCATCGCCGCGCGCAGTTCGGTCTCCATCGTTCCCGTCCACGCATTGAGCCGGTCGGGGCGGTTGAGCGTCACCGTGGCCACGCGGTCGGCGACCGCATAGTCGATTTCGCGCCATGCCGTCATTGCCGCAGGCCCTCCGGTTCGGGGGACACCCGGACCACGAGCTTTCCGAAATTGCGGCCCTCGAGCAGGCCGATCAGGCCCTCGGGCGCGTTCTCCAGGCCGTCGATGAAGTCCTCGCGATACGTCATCCTGCCGTCGCGCATCCAGTTGGAGACGTGGCGCAGGAAGTCCGTCGTCTGGTTGGCGTAGTCGCGCACGATGAAGCCGCGGAAGGTGATGCGGTTGACGAGGATGCGCATCAGCAGCTGCGGCGCGAGGTTGGGGCCGGCGGGCGGTTCGGTGTCGTTGTAGTGCGAGATCAGGCCGCAGACCGGCACCCGCGAGAACATGTTGAGCAGCGGCGCGACGGCCTCGAACACTGCGCCGCCGACATTCTCGAAATAGACATCGACGCCGTCGGGGCAGGCGGCGGCGAGGCGGTCGGCGAAATCCGGCGCGCGACGGTCGACGCAGGCGTCGAAGCCGAGGGTGTCGGTGACGAAGGCGCATTTATCGGGGCCGCCGGCGATGCCGACCGCGCGGCAACCCTTGATTTTGGCGATCTGGCCGACGACGCTCCCCACCGCGCCCGACGCGGCGGCGACGGCGACGGTCTCGCCGGCCTGCGGCTTGCCGATGTTGAGGAGGCCGGTATAGGCGGTCATCCCCGGCATCCCCAGCACGCCGAGGGCGGTGGAGACGGGGGCGATGGCGGGGTCCACCTTGCGCACGCCCTCGCCGTCGCTCACGCCCCATTCCCGCCAGCCCAGGCGCCCGACGACGATGTCGCCGACGGCGAAACCGGGATGGCGCGATTCCTCGACCACGCCGACCGTGCCGCCTTCCATCGGCTCGCCGATCTCCACCGGATCGGCGTAGCTGCGCCCGGCGTTCATGCGCCCGCGCATATAGGGGTCGAGCGACAGATAGATCGTCCGCGCGAGAAACGCGCCTTCCGCGCATTCCGGCATCGGCGCCTCGACGAGGTCGAAGTCGGACGGCGCCGGTCTGCCGCGCGGGCGCGCCGCGAGGACGATCTGGCGGTTGACGCGGTTCGGCTTCGACATGGCGCTCCTCCCGATGGGCGTTTGCGGGTTCGTAGCCGGTTCGGCCCGGTGCGGCAAGCCCGCGCGGTCGTCCCCGGGGGAGGCGCACGGTTGAGATCCGCAGCCCCTCCGGACCGCAATGCTCAACATTTCATCACAATAGGACAGACGAGTTCAAAATTCGGGCAGTCGAAAGGACGGCGGGCGGCGCGGCGCGCCTGCGGAGCGGTTGGCACGCGGGTTGCATTCCTGTGGGGCAGGTGCAACCTGTCCCGTATGAGGAGACGGAATCGATGAACAGGATTCTCTCGTCCGGCCGGCGGCGCGTCGCCGCACTGGCCTGTGCCGCCGCGGCGGTCGCCGCCCCGGCGAGCGCCGAAGACCCCATCAAAATCGGCGTGCTGCATTCGCTTTCGGGAACGATGGCGATCAGCGAAACGACGCTGAAGGACACCATCCTGATGATGGTGGACGACCTCAACGCTTCGGGCGGCCTGCTGGGCCGCACGGTGGAGGCGGTGGTCGTCGATCCGGCCTCCGACTGGCCGCTGTTCGCGGAGAAGGCCCGCGAACTGATTGAGAAGGAGAAGGTGGCGGCGGTCTTCGGCTGCTGGACCTCGGTGTCGCGCAAGTCGGTCCTGCCGGTGTTCGAGGAGCTCAACGGCCTGTTGTTCTACCCCGTGCAGTACGAGGGCGAGGAGAGCTCGCGCAACGTGTTCTACACGGGCGCGGCGCCCAACCAGCAGGCCATTCCCGCCGTCGAGTATCTGATGAGCGAGGAGGGCGGCGGCGCCGAGCGCTGGGTGCTGCTGGGCACCGACTACGTCTATCCGCGCACCACCAACAAGATCCTCCGCGCCTTCCTGAACGCCAGCGGCGTCGACGACGGCGACATCATGGAGGAATACACGCCGTTCGGACATTCCGACTGGCAGACCATCGTCTCCGGGGTCAGCGCCTTCGCCGCCGCCGGCAAGCCCACCGCCGTCGTTTCGACGATCAACGGCGACGCCAACGTGCCCTTCTACAAGGAGCTCGCCAACCAGGGCATCGGCGCCGAGGACATTCCGGTCGTCGCCTTCTCGGTCGGCGAGGAGGAACTGTCGGGCCTCGACACCGGGCCGCTGGTCGGCCATCTCGCGGCGTGGAACTACTTCATGTCGGTCGACGCCGAGGAGAACGACGCCTTCATCGACAAGTGGCACGCCTTCCTCGGCGACGACGAGCGCGTGGTCAACGACCCGATGGAAGCCCACTATATCGGCTTCCGGATGTGGGCGCAGGCGGTCAGTCAGGCCGGAACCACCGAGGTCGACGCCGTGCGCCAGGCCATGTACGGCCAGACCGTCACCGCCCTGTCGGGCTACGAGGTGACGATGAACGTTAACCACCACCTGTCGAAGCCGGTGATGATCGGCGAGATCCAGGACGACGGCCAGTTCGACATCGTCTGGGAGACCGACGGCGTGGTGATCGGCGACGCCTGGAGCGATTTCATCCCGGAAAGCGCCAAACTCACCGCCAACTGGACCTTCCCCTGGGTCTGCGGAAACTGCGAGGCGCCGCGCTACGCGCTGAATTAGGAGCGCCGGGCCGCGGCAGTCCGCTCCGTCGCGCGTTCCTCAGCGTCCGTCATGTCGATACGCGCCCTCTGCCGCCGGCTCCTCCCGATCCTGGGCCTGCTGCCGTCATGCCTCCCGGCGGCGGCGGCCCAGGAGACGGAGGTCCCGGCGCTGGTCGAAAGGCTGGCGGCGGGGCCGTTCGCCGACCGGGTGGCGGCGGCCGAGGCGCTGGCGCAGAGCGGCGCGGCGGGAGCGGACGCGATCCTGCAGGCGCTGCTCGACGGCCGGCTGTATCGCGTCAAGGCGGACGGGCGGATCGTTTTCGCCGACAGGGTCGAGGGCGGCTTCCGCCTTACCGACCCTGCGGACGGCGCCGCCCTCGGCGAGGCGGGGCGGCGCGACGTCAAGAAAATCAAGGCCAACAACAAGTTGCGCACGGTGTTGCGGGGCGCGCTGGCGGCGCTGTCGCTGCGCGACCCGGACCCGGCGCGGCGCATCGCCGCCGCGGACGCGATGTTCAAGACGCCGAAAGCCGAGGCGTTGCCGCTGCTCGAGGCCGCGCTCGCCGCCGAGACCGACGACGACGCGGCGGTGCGGCTGCGCCGCGCGCTGGCGGGCGGACGCTTAGGGCTGGCGGAAGACCCGGCGGCGCGCATCGCCGCTCTGGGAGTCCTTGCGGAGTTCGTCGATTCGGAGGTCCGCGCCCTCGTGGCCGGCGTCGTCGCCGAAAGCGATGGCGAGGACATGACCGCGGTTCGGGCCGCAGCGGAGGAGGCGCTGGACGCGATCGACGATTCGATCGCGCGGTGGCAACTGGTCGGCAATCTCTTCCAGGGCGTGAGCCTCGGCTCGGTGCTGCTGCTCGCCGCCATCGGCCTGGCGATCACCTTCGGCGCGATGGGGGTGATCAACATGGCGCATGGCGAAATGGTAATGCTCGGCGCCTACACGACCTTCGTCGTTCAGGAAGTGTTCCGCGAGCGCTTCGCCGAAGCGTTCGACTACTCCCTGCTGGTCGCCCTGCCGGCCGCCTTCGTGCTGGTCGGCGCGGTGGGCGTGGCGGTGGAGCGGGGGATCATACGTTTCCTTTACGGCCGGCCGCTGGAAACCCTGCTGGCGACGTGGGGCCTGAGCCTCATCCTGCAACAGGCGGTGCGCAGCGTGTTCGGCCCCACCAACCGCGAGGTCGGCAACCCCGAATTCATGACCGGCGCCATCGAGCTCGCCGGCGGAGTCGCGCTGACCTGGAACCGCATCTGGATCATCCTGTTCGCGCTGACGGTCTTCTGCCTGCTGATCGCGGTCATCGCGCGCACCCCGTTCGGCCTGCGGATGCGCGCGGTGACGCAGAACCGGGCGATGGCGGCGAACATGGGCGTCCGCACCGGCTGGATCGACGCGCTGACCTTCGGGCTGGGCTGCGGCGTCGCCGGACTGGCGGGGGTCGCGCTGAGCCAGATCGACAATGTAAGCCCCAATCTGGGGCGCAGCTACATCGTCGACTCCTTCATGGTCGTGGTGTTCGGCGGGGTGGGAAACCTCTGGGGCACGCTCGTCGGCGCGCTGACCCTGGGGGTGGCCAACAAGTTCCTCGAACCCTGGACCGGCGCGGTGCTCGGCAAGATCCTGATACTGGTGGCGATCGTGCTGTTCATTCAGAAGCGCCCCCGCGGCCTGTTCGCGCTGCGCGGGCGGGCGGCGGAGAACTGAGCGGTGATCGGTTTCCTCACGGGCTTGCGCGCGCGGGGCGACGGCGGCGTGCGCCTCGCCGTCCTGCTGATCGTCGCGGCGACCGCCGCGGCGCCGCTGCTCAACATCTACGCGCCCGAAGGGTCGGCGCTGCATGTGCCGACCTGGAGCGTGAGCCTGATCGGCAAATATATGTGCTTCGCGCTGCTGGCGCTGAGCGTCGATCTCGTCTGGGGCTATTGCGGCATTCTGAGCCTGGGGCACGGCGCCTTTTTCGCGCTCGGCGGCTATGCGATGGGGATGCACCTGATGCGCCGGATCGGCGACCGCGGGGTCTACGGCCACCCGGAACTGCCGGACTTCATGGTGTTTCTCGACTGGGACGCGCTGCCCTGGTACTGGCTCGGTTTCGACAGTTTCGCGTTCGCCGCGGTCATGGCGCTGCTCGTCCCCGGCGCGCTGGCCTTCGCCTTCGGATGGTTCGCCTTCCGCTCGCGGGTCACCGGGGTGTATCTGTCGATCGTCACCCAGGCGATGACCTTCGCGCTCATGCTCGCCTTTTTCCGCAACGACATGGGGTTCGGCGGGAACAACGGCCTCACCGACTTCAAGGACCTGCTGGGGTTCGACCTCCAGGACGGCGCGACGCGCAACGGGCTGTTCGTCGCCACCGGGCTGGCGCTGGCCGGCGGCCTCGTGCTGTGCCGCTTCATCGTCGCCTCGCGGCTGGGGCGGGTGCTCATCGCGGTGCGCGACGCGGAAAGCCGGACGCGCTTCCTCGGCTACCGCGACGCCCACTACAAATTATTCGTGTTCGTGGTGTCGGCGATGCTGGCGGGCGCGGCGGGGGCGCTCTACGTGCCGCAGGTGGGGATCGTCAATCCGGGGGAGTTCTCGCCGGCCAATTCGATCGAGATCGTCGTCTGGGTGGCGGTCGGCGGGCGCGGGACGCTCTACGGCGCGGTTCTCGGCGCGGTTCTGGTCAACTACGCCAAGAGTTATTTCACCGGCGCGCTGCCGGAGGTCTGGCTGTTCGTCCTGGGCGGCCTGTTCATCGGCTCGACCCTGTTCCTGCCCAAAGGCGTCGTCGGCGCCCTGGCGCGCGCGCACGCGGCGGTGGCGGCGCGTCGCACGAGCGCGACGGCGGAGGGCGCCCATGGCTGAGGTCGGGCGGCGGCTGCACGGGTCCGGGGAGGTCGCCGCAGCGCCGCCGGACGCCGGCGACGCCCTGCTTTACGTAGACGGCGTGACGGTGAGTTTCGACGGCTTCAGGGCGCTCGACGACCTGACCTTCTACGCCGAGGCGCGGCGCATGGAGGCGGTGATCGGCCCCAACGGCGCCGGCAAGACGACATTGATGGACGTCATCACCGGCAAGACCCGCCCCGATCGCGGGCGGCTCCTGTTCCGCGGCGACATCGACCTGACGCGCCTCGACGAGCCGGCGATCGCCAATCTCGGCATCGGGCGCAAGTTCCAGAAGCCGACAGTGTTCGAGAACCACACGGTCTTCGACAATCTGGAGCTCGCCGCCGCCGGCGACCGCCACCCCTTGCGCTCGCTGTTCGCGAAAACGCCGCCCGAGCGCCGCGACCGCATCGACGAGACGCTGGGCGTCGTCGGCCTCGCCGGACGCGGGCGCGTCCCCGCCGGGGCGCTGTCGCACGGCCAGAAGCAATGGCTCGAGATCGGAATGCTGTTGATGCAGGACCCGGAACTGCTGCTGGTGGACGAGCCGGCGGCGGGCATGACCGACGCCGAGACGGAAGCGACGGCCGCGCTGCTGAAACGGATCGCCGCAACTCATTCGGTGCTGGTGGTGGAGCACGACATGGACTTCATCCGGGCGCTGGAAACCCGCGTCACCGTGATGCACGAGGGACGGGTGATCGCGCAGGGCGACATGGACAGCGTGCAGAACGACGAGCGCGTCATCGAAGTCTATCTGGGGCGTTGAACGGTGCTGTCGGTCGAAAGTCTCGATCTGTCCTACGGCGCGAGCCGGGTGCTGCGCGGGGTCGATCTGCGCGCGGAGATCGGCGAGGTGACCTGCGTGCTGGGGCGCAACGGCGTGGGGAAGACGAGTCTGCTCCGCGCCATCGTCGGCCAGCGCGCGGTCGGCCGCGGCCGCATCCTGTGGCAGGGTCGCGACATCACCCGCAGCCCCGCCTGGGCGCGCGCGGCGGCCGGCGTCGCCTATGTGCCCCAGGGCCGGGAGATCTTCCCGCTGCTCACCGTGGAGGAGAACCTGCGCACCGGCTTTGCGGCGCTGCCGCGGCGACAACGCGCGCTGCCGGACCGCATATTCGAACTGTTTCCGGTGTTGCGCCGGATGATGGGCCGGCGCGGCGGAGACCTGTCGGGCGGCCAGCAACAGCAGCTGGCGATCGCCCGCGCGCTGGTCATGCGCCCTCGCCTGCTGGTGCTCGACGAGCCGACCGAGGGGATTCAGCCGTCCGTCGTCAAGGACATCGAACGGGCGATCCGCACACTGCGCGAGGGCGGCGACATGGCCATTCTCCTGGTCGAGCAGTATTTCGAGTTCGCGCAGCGCCTGGCGGACCGCTTCGCGGTGCTGAACCGCGGCGAAGTGGTCGCCTCGGGCGCGGCCGACCGCCTGGGCGACGAGAATGTCCGCCGTTACCTTACCGTCTGACCCGCCCGGCGCGCTGCGCCCGACGACGCGCGGCGCGCTTGCGGTCGCGGTGGACCGCCGGGGGTTGCGGGCGCGCCGGCAGCGCGCGCCGTTGCGCCTGTTCCGTCCCCGCCCGCCGGCGGGAGACGCGCCGGTCGGCGTGATCGCCAACCTGTCGGGCGGGGTGCTGGGCGGCGACCGCCTGGCGGTGAGCGTCGACGCCGCCGCCGCGGCGCTCATTACGGGGCAGGCGGCGGAGAAGGTCTACCGGTCGGCCGGGGCGACCGCGCGTCTGCGCGCGCGTCTGACGGTCCGCGCGCCGGCGGCGCTGGAATGGCTGCCGCAGGGGACGATCCTGTTCGACGGCGCGCGTCTCGACCGGCGCGCGGCGCTTCGCGTGGCGCCGGGCGCGCGCTGCCTGGCGGGCGAAATCCTGGTGCTGGGGCGCCTCGGCATGGGCGAACGCCTCGCGCGCGGCGAGATCCGCGAACGCTGGCGGGTGGAGCGCGCCGGCCGGCCGTTGTGGATCGACGCGCTGCGGCTCGACGGGGACATCGCCGCGCGGCTTGCGGCGCAGGACGGCTTCGCGGGCGCGCGCTGTCTGGCGACCGCGGTCTACGCCGGCGACGACGCGCCGCGCCATCTCGACGGCGCGCGCCGCCTGGCCGCGGCGCCGGGGTTGCGCGCCGGCGCGACCCTCGTCAACGGGGTGCTGGTCGTGCGCTGGCTGGCGGACGACCCGGCGGCGGCGCGGGCCGCGTTCGGGAGGTTCTGGCGCGCCTTTCGCGCCGCGGCGCTGGGGCGCCCCGCGCGTCTGCCGACGATCTGGCGCATCTGACGACGGAGCGGGCGCGATGAACCTGACCCCGAGGGAAAAGGACAAATTGTTGATGGCCATGGCCGCGGCGGTCGCGCGGCGGCGGCTGGAGCGCGGAGTCAAGCTGAACCACCCCGAAGCGGTCGCGCTGATCGCCGATTTCGTGGTGGAGGGCGCGCGCGACGGGCGCTCCGTCGCGGCTTTGATGACCGAAGGCGCCGAGGTGCTCCGGCGCGAACAGGTGATGGACGGGGTGGCGGAGATGATTCACGATGTCCAGGTCGAGGCCACGTTCCCCGACGGGACCAAACTCGTCACCGTCCACAATCCCATCCGGTAACGCCGTTTCGAAACGACTTCATCCGACAGGAGGCGCAGCGTGATTCCGGGGGAAATCCTCACCGCCGACGGCGACATCGTGCTGAACGAGGGCCGCGGCGCGGTGACGCTGAAGGTGGTCAACCGGGGCGACCGCCCGGTGCAGGTCGGCAGCCACTACCACTTTGCGGAAGCGAACGCGGCGCTCGATTTCGACCGGGCGGCGGCGCGCGGGCGGCGCCTCGACGCGCCGTCGGGAACGGCCGTGCGCTTCGAGCCGGGACAGACTCGCGAGGTGCGGCTCGTCGCCTATGCCGGGGCGCGCCGCGTCTTCGGGTTCGCCGGCGCGGTCATGGGGCCGCTGGACCCGGCCTCCGACGGGAGCGCCTGAGCGTGCCGGCGACCGTCGCGCGCGCCGCCTATGCCGACATGTTCGGCCCCACCGCCGGCGACCGGGTGCGCCTCGCCGACACCGAACTCTTCATCGAAGTCGAGGAAGACCGCACGATCTATGGCGAGGAGGTGAAATTCGGCGGCGGCAAGACGATCCGCGACGGCATGGGGCAATCGCAGGCGAGCCGCGCCGACGGCGCAGTGGACACCGTGATCACGAACGCGCTGATCCTCGACCATTGGGGCGTCGTCAAGGCGGATGTGGGTATCCGCGACGGGCGCATCGCCGGCGTCGGCAAGGCCGGCAACCCGGACACGCAACCGGGAGTGGACATCGTCATCGGACCGGGCACGGAGGCGATCGCCGGAGAGGGGCTAATCCTGACCGCCGGCGCCGTCGACTCGCACATCCATTTCATCTGTCCGCAGCTGGTCGAGGAGGCGCTGGCGAGCGGCGTGACGACGATGCTGGGCGGCGGAACCGGACCCGCTGCGGGAACCAACGCGACCACCTGCACCCCCGGGCCGTGGCATATCGCGCGCATGTTGCAGGCGGCGGAAGCCTTCCCGATGAACCTGGGGTTCTACGGCAAGGGCAATGCGAGCGCGCCGGCGGCGCTGGAGGAACAGATCGCCGCGGGGGCGTGCGGCCTGAAACTGCACGAGGACTGGGGCACGACTCCGGCGGCCATCGATTGCTGCCTGCGCGTCGCCGACGAGGCCGACGTGCAGGTGCTGATCCATACCGACACGCTGAACGAGTCGGGCTTCGTCGAGAACACGGCGCGGGCCTTCGCCGGACGCACCATCCACGCCTTCCACACCGAGGGGGCCGGCGGCGGCCACGCGCCCGACATAATCGCCCTGTGCGGCGAGGCGAACGTGTTGCCGTCCTCCACCAATCCGACGCGTCCCTTCACGGCGAACACGCTCGACGAGCATCTCGACATGCTCATGGTCTGCCATCATCTGGACCCGCGCATTCCCGAAGACGTGGCGTTTGCGGAAAGCCGCATCCGTCGCGAGACCATCGCCGCCGAGGACATCCTGCACGACCTCGGCGCCTTCTCGATGATGGCGTCCGACAGCCAGGCGATGGGGCGGGTGGGGGAGACCGTCCTGCGCACGTGGCAGACGGCGGACAAGATGCGCCGCCAGCGCGGGCGGTTGCCCGAAGAGACCGGCGACAACGACAATTTCCGCGCCCGCCGCTACGTTGCGAAATACACGATCAACCCCGCCATCGCCCACGGGATCGCCGGCGAGGTGGGGTCGGTGGAAGCAGGGAAACTCGCCGACCTGGCGCTGTGGCCGCCCGCCTTTTTCGGCGTGAAGCCGGCGCTGGTGCTCAAGGGCGGGTCCATAGCGACGGCGCCGATGGGCGACCCCAACGCCTCGATCCCGACTCCGCAGCCCGTGCATTACCGCCCCATGTTCGCCGGCTTCGGGGGCGCGTGCGCGCCCTCCGCCGTGCACTTCGTCAGCCGGGCGGGGCTGGAGGCCGGCGTTGCGGAGAAGGCGGGGCTTTCGCGCCCGGTCGTCGCGGTGTCGGGAACGCGGGCGATCGGCAAGCGCGACATGGTGCACAACGCCGCCCTGCCCGACATGGCGGTGGACCCGGAGACCTACGAAGTGCGCGCCGACGGCGAGTTGCTCGTCTGCGAACCGGCGGAAACGCTGCCGATGGCGCAACGCTACTTCCTGTTCTGATGCGCCGGATCCTGCGCGCCGCGGCGGTCGGGCGCTGGCCCGCCGCAGCGGCGCGCGACAGCGTGACCCTGACGTGGGACGACCGCTACCGGCGACGGGTGCGCCTGGTCAGCGACGGCGGGGAGGCGCTGCTGCTCGACCTCGACCGGGCGCAGGCGCTTTCCGGCGGCGACGGTCTGGCGCTCGAGGACGGCGGCTGGGTGGCGGTGGTCGCGGCGCCCGAGGCGGTGGTCGAGGTGCGCTGCGCCGACGCCCGCGCTCTCGCCCGCTTCGCTTGGCATCTGGGGAATCGTCACGTCCCGACGCAGCTGCTCGAAGGCGGTTTGCGCTTTCGCGACGACCCGGTGATCGTCGATATGCTGCGCGGCCTCGGCGCTTCGACTGCGCGCCTCGCCGCGCCCTTCGACCCCGAACGCGGCGCCTATGACGATCATGGATGACCCGGTGGACTGTGCGGCGCTCTACCGCCTGCTGACCTGGTGCTCGCCCGCCTTCCCGACAGGGGGGTTCAGCTACAGCCACGGCCTTGAGACCGCCGTCGCCGAAGGGCTTGCGACGGACGCGGCCGGGCTTCGCGAGTGGGTTTCGGGGGCGCTGGAGTTCGGCGCCGGACGGGTGGACGGCGCCTGGCTCGCCGCCGCGCACGCAGCGGCGGAGGCGCGCGACTGGGAGCGCCTTCGGGCGGTGGCGGACGCGGCGGCGGCGCAACGCGCGAGCGGCGAGCTGGCGCTCGAGTCGGCGGCGCAGGGGGAGGCGTTCCTGCGCACGGCGCGCGCCGCCTGGCCGCATCCGTGGCTCGACCGGCTGGATGCCGCGCGCGCGCCCCATTCGGTCGCCGTCGGGCTGACGGCGGCGGCGCACGGGGTGGGTCTGCGCGCCGCCTTGCTGGGGTGGCTGCACGGCTTCGCCGCGAATCTGGTTTCGGCGGGGGTGCGCCTCATCCCCCTCGGCCAGACCGACGGCCAGCGCGTGCTGGCGGCGCTGGAGCCCGTCGTCCGGCGCGTCCTGACGGCGGCGCGCGCCGGCGGCGACGCGCCGGGCGCGGCGACGCCGGCCGCCGACTGGTGCGCAATGGCCCATGAAACCCAATGGACGAGGTTGTTCCGCTCATGACCCTCTCCCCTCACGGCCCGGCCCGCGTCGGCATCGGCGGCCCCGTCGGCTCCGGCAAGACGGCGCTTGCCGACGCCTTGTGCAAGCGTCTGCGCGACCGTTTCGACATCGCAGTGGTGACCAACGACATCTATACGAAGGAGGACGCGAATTTCCTGGTGCGTTCGGGGGCGCTGGCGGCCGAGCGCATAGCGGGGGTGGAGACGGGAGGCTGCCCGCACACGGCGATCCGCGAGGATGCGTCGATCAATCTCGCGGCGGTTGCCGACATGCGCGCGCGTTTCCCGGCGCTGGACCTGGTGCTGATCGAGTCCGGCGGCGACAATCTGGCGGCGACCTTCAGCCCCGAACTGGCGGACGTGACGGTCTATGTCATCGACGTCTCGGCGGGCGACAAGATCCCCCGCAAGGGCGGGCCGGGCATTTCCCGTTCCGATCTTCTGGTGATCAACAAGACCGATCTTGCGCCTCTGGTGGGCGCGGATCTGGGCGTAATGGACCGCGACGCGCGCCGGATGCGCGGCCCCCGCCCCTTCGTCTTCGCCAATCTGAAGGCGGGAGAGGGCCTGGAGAGCATCGTCGGCTTCCTGCTGACGACGACCGGCCTGGCGGAGGCGTAAGCGCCGGCGCGGACAGCGTCGAACAGCGACCGAAACGGTCGCAGGGGCCTCGAGGTTGCCGCTGCGCAGGGGCGAAATCTCCGTCACGCCGCCCCCGCGTCGGCGAGAACGCCGATGGACCGGGCCGCGTTCGCAAGCCGCGTGTCGGGAGTCGGAGGAATTGAGCCTGTGAAGAAATCCGGACGGCCCTCACTACGACGGTCGGAGCGCCGAAGAATGCGGCGTAACGCAAGACAATAACTCACTAATAATAATCGTCATTTCCGCGAAAGAGCGTGTGAAGAAATCGGACGCCTTGCAAATACTCGTCATTCCCGCGAAAGCGGGAATCCGGAGGCGGCCGTCCGCAATATCGGCCCGTTTTTATTACGGAACCGCCGCGACAGATTCCCGCTTTCGCGGGAATGACGAAGAGTAGTAGCGTCTCTCGATTTCTTCACACGCTCTTTCGCGGGAATGACGAGTATTATTCTGTGGGTATTGTCCTTTGCAACGCCGATACTTCGGAAATCCGGCCGTCACGATGAGATCCTCCCGCTCTCGATCATGTAAAGAAATCGGACTCCTTGCAAATACTCGTCATTCCCGCGAAAGCGGGAATCTCCTTGCGGCGTTTCCGCAAGAAAAACCGCGCCGATGTTGCGGGCGGCCGCCTCCGGATTCCCGCTTTCGCGGGAATGACAAGTATTATTCTGTGGGTATTGTCCTTTACAACGCCGATACTTCGGAAATCCGGCCGTCACGATGAGATCCTCCCGCTCTCGATCATGCAAAGAAATCGGACTCCTTGCAAATACTCGTCATTCCCGCGAAAGCGGGAATCTCCTTGCGGCGTTTCCGCAAGAAAAACCGCGCCGATATTGCGGACGGCCGCCTCCGGATTCCCGCTTTCGCGGGAATGACGAGTATTATTCTGTGGGTATTGTCTTTTACAACACCGATACTCCGGAAATCCGGCCGCCACAATGAGAGCCTCCCGCTCTCGATCATATAAGGCAATCGGACGCCTTACAAATGATCGTCATTCCCGCGAAAGCGGGAATCTGTTGCGGCGTTTCCGCAAGAAAAACCGCGCCGATATTGCGCGCGCCGCCTCCGGATTCCCGCTTTCGCGGGAATGACGAGTATTATTCGATGGGTATTGTCTTTTGCAATGCCGATACTTCGGAAATCCAGTCGTCACGATGCAGAGACTCCCGATTTCTTCGCACGCTCGAATTGCGACGGACCCGGAATCCGGGACGGGCGCGCTCGTCCAGGTCGACGCCGCCGTCCGGGATGCGGCCGTCCGTTCCCGCGGAGACCCGTCCGAGCGGATCATGATCGAGGGGCGCGACGGAACGGACTTCCGAACGGGCTTCGCCTCGCGTTCGGAACGGGGGTTGCGCCCTATCTGTCGCCGGTAGCTGACCGACATGGGCGCGCTCGCCGATTCGGGCGAAGCATCGATATGTCGAGGCGAAGCCGGCGCATCGCTACCGCCGCGCCCGAAACAGCGAGCATACGGCCTCGCACTCGAGCGTCGTTTCGGCCGCTTGCCCAAGCCTGCGATACAACCGACACTGTAATTTGCATGACGGAAGAACGGGAGGCCGCCATGGGCATCCGCACGAGCCGCCTCGACGACCGGGCCGAGGGGACGCTCGCCGAACCGCGAACGCGGATCGGGCTGTCGGTATCCGCACGCCACGGGACGGCCGAGACGCCTTACGCGGTCTTTCGCCGGCTCGACCTGGGGCCGGGCGGCTACGCCGCCGCCCCGGCCGTGCGCGCGAAGACCGCCGTCGCCGCCGTGATCGGCGAGAAGCACAGGCGGTGATCCCGGTCCACCGGTTGCGCTGTTCGACCCCGCCGACGGCAGCCGTGAGCCTCGCTTCGCGACATGCCGCGCGGTCGGTCGATCTCCATGTCCGAAAGCCGTTGCATCCTCGCGCTGCACGGCATAGAATGACCACGTTGGTTCCTTCCCGGGGAGGAGTTCATGCACGAGGTTCAGCTGCGGGACGCGAAAGCCGGATTGTCGGCGCTGGTTGAGAAGGCGGCGAACGGCGAAGCCGCTGTCATCACGCGTCGCGGCACGCCCCGGGCCGTCATCCTGGGGGTCGACGAGTGGGATCGTTTGCGGCGCGTTCCCTCCTTCGGGCGTCTGCTGGTTTCGGCGCCGCTGGAAAACACGGATCTCCCTCTGCGCGACGCGACGCCGTTGCGCGACATCGAGATTTAGGCGCGGCTCATCTATCTGGTGGACACCAACGTGCTGTCCGCCGGCGCTCCGGGGCGGCGCGAACGGACGGAAGGGCTGGTCCGGTGGATGGAGGCGCACTCGCGCGCCCTGTTCCTGTCGACGGTGACGGCGGCCGAACTGACCGGCGGCATCGCCAAATTGAAGCGGGCCGGTTCCGTTTCCAGGGCGGCCCGTCTCGGCGAGTGGCTGGAGATCGTTCTCCATCTGTATGGCGGGCGGGTCCTGCCGTTCGACGTTCCGGCGGCGCGCCTGGCGGGGCAGCTGATGGACAAGGCGCGCGCCGCCGGCCACACGCCCGGCTTCGCCGACATCGCAATCGCCGCCACGGCCGCGAGCCGCCGCCTGACGATCCTGACGCGCAATCTGCGCCACTTCGCGCCCCTCGGCGTGCCGACAACGGACCCGTTCGATGCGCTGCCCGAGTGATGGCGGTCGCGCCGACAGGCCACATGGCAAGGATTGGCCCGACGTGGCCTGTGTGCGTAGTTTCGGGAACCGCGAAGCGTGAGCAGCACCGACGAAGATCGCTGGCGGTTGCGGCTGGACAGTTTCGGCGCTGCGCTCTCGCGGCTGGACGAAGCTTGCGAGCAGGCGTCCTGTACGGACCTCGAACGGGCCGGGCTGGTGCATATCTTCGTATGCTCCTGCGAGCTGGGCTGGAAGGTCCTGAAAGACCTGTTGTTCTACGAGGGACACGACGCGAACAGCCCGCGGGAAGCGGTTCGCAAGGGGTTCGAGGCGGGGTATCTCGACGAAGACGATTGCGAGACGTTCCTTGACGCCATCGGCAAGCGCAACATGCTGAGCCGTGCCTGGAGGGACGAGCCGGCGCGGGAGGCGGAGGCGCCGATCAAGGGCCGGTATCGCCCGATGTTGCGCAGGCTGCGCAGGCGGCTGGAACGACGGCGCGAGTCATGAACGACGGGCTGAAGGCGAGGCATCGCGCGGTGATCGTTGCCATCCTTGCCGCGAACGACAGGGTGGAGCGGGCGGTGCTGTTCGGCTCGCGCGCTGCGGAAACCCATGCCCCCGCTTCCGATGTGGACATCGCGCTGTTCGGGGAGCGTCTGACGTCGAGCGACCGGGCCCGCCTCGACGCGGCCATCGAGGAAACCGCCGTCCCGCAGCGGGTCGATTTGATCCTGCACGGGACCATCGGCAGCGACGCCTTGCGCGAGCACATCGCGAGGCGGGGAGTGGAGTGGTATCGGCGAGGACGCGAAAGCCCGTCCCCGACCGCGAATTCATGACGCACGGAAACAAGGCGGGTTCTCGGCGCCGCACCCGACAGCTGTCCGGTCCTTGCCGGACATCGGAACGCTTGCGCATCGCTGCACGCCGGTATACGGTCACGGTATGAACGGAACGACTTTCGACGCGCTCACCGCCACCAGGACGCTGCGGGACGCCGGGTTGGATGAGCGGCAGGCCGAAGCTGTCGCTGGCGTCGTGCGCCACGCCGTCGGCGCCGACCGCGACACACTCGCCACCAAGACGGACATCGCCGATCTTCGCGCCGACCTCGCAGCCTTGCGCGCCGATGTCTACCGCGCCCTGTGGATACAGGGCGCCGGTCTCGTCGCGGTCATGGCGGCGTTCAAGTTCTTTGGGTAGGCGCCGGCGTCCCGCCGGCGCGCGCGACGAAGATGCCGGCGAGACGCCCCCGCATTCGCGAGGGCAGGCTTGCTCCCAGGGGGGTGTCCATCGCCATACTGAGAACCGCCGTACAAACGCCTCTTCGTTGCGTCTCTCCGGGCCGCGAATAGAGTGACCGCAGCGATTCCTTCGGGGTCGAGCTTCGGGAAAGAACAGGCCGACATGGCGCGAGCGCGTGAGAGAGCCGATCCGGCCGCCGGCGCCGCGGACGCCATCGTCGACAACCGGCGGCGCCGGGTCGGGGATTTCCTGCGCGAGCGCATCGGGGCGGAGTCGGCGCTGTCTGTCGTCTCGGCCTATTTCACCATCTATGGCTACGAGGCCCTGCGCGACACGCTGAACGGCGCGGGGCCGGTCCGCTTCCTCTATGGCGACCCGACGGGCGTCGGCGCGATGGACCCGAAGGGGAACGCGCCGATGTCCTTCCGCCTGGCCGAAGACGACGGCATGGAGTTGAAACAGGCCCTGGCGCAGAAGCCGCTGGCCCGCGAATGCGCGGCCTGGATCCGCAGGCAGGTCGAGATCAGGACCGTCGACCGCGCCAATTTCCTGCACGGCAAGCTCTACCATATCGCGCGGGAGAACGGGACGGCGGCGCTGGCCGGCAGCTCCAACCTGACGCGGAGCGGGCTGGGGTTCGGCGCCGCGCCCAATATCGAGCTCAACCTGGAGGTCCGCAGCGGCGACGACCGCGCGGCGCTCCTCGCCTGGTTCGACGGATTGTGGCGCGACGAGGAACTGACCCGCGACGCCAGAGACGACGTCCTCGAGGCGCTGGCCCGCCTGAGCCGCCCCTGGGCGCCCGAATTCGTGTATTACAAGACGCTCTTCCATGTCTTCGAAGACTGGCTGGCGGAACGCGGCGAGCGCGAGGGCCTGCTCCACGACATCCATCTCCACGATACGGAGATATGGAAAGCGCTCTATGCGTTCCAGAAGGACGGCGCGACGAGCGCGATCAACCGCCTCCTGCGGCACAACGGCTGCATCGTCGCCGACAGCGTGGGCCTCGGAAAGACCTGGACGGCGCTCGCCGTCATCAAATTCTTCGAATTGCGCAACGAGCGCGTGCTGGTCCTCTGCCCGAAGCGGCTGGAGGACAATTGGACCCGCTACGCCGCCTGGGCGGCGCAGGGCAACAACCCCTTCGAGAAGGACCGCCTGAACTACGCGGTTCGCGCGCATACGGACCTCAGCCGCTACGAGGGGAGGGCGGGCGCGGTCGACCTCGCCGAATTCAACTGGGGCGCGTTCGACCTGATCGTCATCGACGAATCCCACAATTTCCGCAACGAAGGCCGGGACCGGCGAGACGACGCCGGCGCCGTCGTCAGGCGCAGCCGCTACAACCGCCTGCTCGAAGAGGTCGTCAAGGGCGGCGTGCGGACCAAGGTGCTGATGCTCTCGGCGACGCCGGTCAACACCGGCCTGCGCGACCTCCGCAATCAGATCTACCTGATGACCGAGAAGCGGCAGGACGCCTTCCGGGACGCGCTGGGGATCGGCAGCATCCAGTCCATGTTCGGAGTCGCCCAGCGCGCGTTCCAGCAATGGGAGCATGACCGCTCCGGCGGCCGGCGGCCCGACAAGACGGCCCTTCTCGAAAGGCTGGGCGCAGACTTTCTGGCGCTGCTGGACGCCGTCTCCATCGCCCGCTCGCGCGATCATGTGCGCCGCTACTACCCGGAAGTGACGGCGGCCATCGGCGGCTTTCCGGAGCGGGCGCGGCCGAAAAACCTGTCTCCCGCGACCGATAAAAGGGGCGAACTCTCATACGACGGCCTTCATGACCGGATAGGGCGCCTGCGGCTGGCGGTCTACACGCCTTCGCAATATCTGAAGGACACATCGCGCCTGGACGAGGAGAAGGCGGAACTGCGGTTCGACCAGCGCGACCGGGAGCGCTTCCTGATCGGCATGATGCGCGTGAACCTGCTGAAGCGCCTGGAAAGCTCGGCGCACGCCTTCGCGCTCACCATGAGCCGCATCCTGAAGAAGATGGACGAGCTCGACAGCCGGATCGGGGAATGGCGGGAGCGCGGCGGCGCGCAGGAATTCGACGCCCGCCCCGACGCGGAGGAAGACGAGGACGACGAGTTCGTCGTCGGAACCGCGCGGCGCTACCGGCTGGACGAGCTCGACATCGACCGCTGGCGGCGGGACCTGCGCGAGGACCGGCGGGCTTTCGAAGGATTGCTCCGCCAGGCGCAGCGGGTCACCGTCGAACGCGACGCCAAACTCGCGGCGCTGAAAAGGGAACTGCGGCGCAAGGTCGAGGGCGCGCCCGTCGACCGGGACGGGCGCGCCAACCGCAAGGCTCTGGTGTTCACCGCCTTCGCCGATACGGCGCGCTATCTCTACGACCATCTCGAGGGCTGGGCGCGCGGGGAACTCGGCGCCCGTATCGCGCTGGTAACCGGCGGCGACGGCAACCGCAGCGGCGCGGGCCCCGCGAAATTCTTCGATATTCTGGCGCGGTTCGCGCCCCGGGCGCAGCAGGCGAGCCCCGAGGGCGACGAAATCGACATCCTCATCGCCACCGATTGCCTGTCGGAAGGCCAGAACCTTCAGGATTGCGACCTGGTGGTGAACTACGACATCCACTGGAACCCGGTCCGGCTCATGCAGCGCTTCGGCCGGATCGACCGGCTCGGCAGCCGCAACCGGCAGGTCGCCATGACCAATTTCTGGCCGACCGCCGACCTCGACCGCTATCTGGACCTGAAGAACCGCGTCGAGGCGCGCATGGCGCTGGCGGACGCGGCGGCGACCGGCCTCGACGACCCGCTCGACGGCGGCGCCCCGACGGAGGACGAAAAGCGGGAAACCGCGCAGATGGAACTCGCCTTCCGCGACCGGCAATTGACCCGGATGCGCGAGGAGATCCTCGACCTCGAGGAAGCCGACGACGGCGTCGGCCTGAACGATCTGACGCTCGACGATTTCCTGGCCGACCTGCTGCGCTTCATCCAGCGGAACCGGGCGGCGCTCGAAGCCGCGCCGCTCGGCATCCATGCCGTGGCGAACGGCGACGCGCAGCCCGGCGCCGTCTTCTGCCTGAAGCGCAGGGGCGACCCGGCCGCGCGGACCCCGAACCGCCTGTGGCCCTATTTCCTGGTCTACGTCCATGAGGATGGCGGCGTGCGCTACGGCTTCCGGCAGGCGCGGCAATGCCTCGCCCTGTTCCAGGAGCTCGCCGCCGGCAAGTCCGAAGCGATTATGGCGCTGGAGGACGCTTTCGACCGCGAGACCCGGCACGGCCGCGCCATGGGGAAATACGAGGCCATGCTGGCTGCGGCGCTGCGCGATATATCCACCGCCTTCGGGAAGGCGGAACGCGCCGCCCTGGGCCGCGACCGCGCCGCCGTGCTCACCCGGAAACCCGCGGCGCCGGGCCCGGACGCGGACTTCACGCTGATCGCGTGGCTGATCGTCGCGAAGCGCAAGGCGGGGAAACGCAGTGGCTGACGCCGCCGCCGGGGCGGCGCTGCGCAGGGCGGTAAGGGCGGCGCTCGCCGGCCTCGGCGGCCGGCCGCTGCGCGAGGGGGCGACGGCGCTGTTCGCCGCGCTCGGCTACGAGAGCGACCGCACGCCGGGTTTCGGCGGCGCCGGCGCGGTCGTGAAGTGGCTGGCGGAGGAGATCGGCGACAAGCCGCTCACCGACAGGCAGCGCGAGTCGCTCGCCGGCTGGCGCGACGCGGAAGTCCTGTTCCAGATTACCGACGACGAGATCGACGACCGTCAGCGCGCCCTGCTCGACGGCGCGCGGTTCGACGCGGGGCGGCAGAAGTCGTTCCTGTTCGCCGCCGTCGACCTCGCCGACGGGTCCCGCACCCGCGCGCGGCTCGCCGACGCCGTCCGCGCCGTCAACGCCCGTCTGATGATGCCGGTCGTCCTGCTGTTCCGCCACGGCGAAAGCGTGACGCTGGGGGTCGCCCACCGCCGCGCCCACAAGCGGGACGACGACCGCGACGTGCTGGAGCGCGTGACCCTCGTCAAGGATATCCGCATCGCGGCGCCGCACCGGGCGCATGTCGAGCTGCTGGCCGACCTCGCCTTGCCCCGCATGGTCGCGGCGGGAGTCGGCGACTTCGACGGTCTGCACGCCGAATGGGAGCGCGTGCTCGACATCGAGGCGCTCAACCGGCGCTTCTTCCGCGAGTTGTTCGAATGGTTCCGGCGGGCCGTCGCGTCGTGCCGCTTCCCCGACGACGGCGCCGGCGAGGGCAGCGCCGAACGCCACGTCATCCGCCTGATCACGCGCCTGCTCTTCATCTGGTTCTTGAAGGAGAAGGGCCTCGTTCCGGAGGAGTTGTTCGAGGACGAATTCGCCGAAACGGCGCTCGGGAACCACGCGCCGGAGCGCACGGACTACTATCGCGCCGTGCTCCAGAACCTGTTCTTCGCCACCCTGAACACCGAGATCGACAAGCGCGCCTTCAGCGGCAGGAACCCCGGCTCCCACCGCGACCCCACGAAATACCGCTATCGCGACCTGCTGAGCGACCCGGACCGTTTCGTCGAGGAGCTGAAGCGGGTCCCCTTCGTCAATGGCGGCCTGTTCGATTGCCAGGACGATTTCGAGGCTGTCCGGAAGGGCGGCAAGCGCATCGACGTCTTTACCGACAACGGGAAACGGCGCGGCGACCTGGAGGCGCCGGCGCGCCTGTTCCTCGACCCCGAGGACGGCCTGTTCCCGCTGTTCCGCCGCTACAAATTCACCGTCGAGGAGAGCACGCCCCTCGACCGCGAAGTGGCGCTGGACCCCGAACTGCTCGGTCGCGTGTTCGAGAACCTCCTCGCCGCCTACAACCCCGAAACGCGGGAGACCGCGCGCAAGGCGACCGGCTCCTACTACACGCCGCGGCAGGTGGTGGACTACATGGTCCACGAGGCGCTGACCGAGGCTTTGGCTGCGAAATCCACGCCGGCGGACGGCGATGCGGGATGGCTGCGCGAACGGCTGTCGTATCTGCTCGATCACTCGGACGCCATGGACGACGCCAGCGAACTCTTCGAGGACGCGGCGGAGAAACGCGCCGCGGTCGCCGCCATCGCCGGCCTGCGCGCGCTGGACCCGGCGGTGGGCTCCGGCGCCTTCCCGATGGGCGTGTTGCAAACGCTCACCCTGGCGCTGCGCCGGCTGGACCCCGACAACGCCCTGTGGGAGGCGTTCCAGATAGAGCGCGCGAAGGAGCGGGCCGGGGAGGCTTTCGAGACCCGCGACCAGAAGCAGCGCGACGATGCGCTGCGCGAGATCAGCGCGACCTTCGAGAAATACCGCGAATCCGATTTCGGCCGGAAACTCTACCTCATCCAGAACAGCGTCTATGGCGTGGACGTCCAGCCCATTGCCTGTCAGATCGTCAAATTACGCTTCTTCATCTCGCTCGTTATCGAGCAGCAGCCGGACCCCGCCGCGCCCAATCTCGGCATAAGGCCGCTGCCCAATCTGGAGACCCGCTTCGTCGCCGCCGATGCGCTGATCGGGCTGGACGAGGCGGGCGCGCAAGGGGTGCTGGGCGGCGACGCCGTGACCGCCGTGCAGGACGAGCTGCGGGGCGTGCGCGAACGCCACTTCAACGCGCGGACGCGGCGGGACAAGATGAAACTGCGCGCGGAAGACAGGACGCTGAGGAAGAAACTGGCGGACGCATTGGAGACGCGGGGATACGGGCACGCCGCCGCCGAGGCCGTGGCGCGGTGGGACCCCTACGACCACAACGCCCGCGCCGGCTGGTTCGACCCCGAATGGATGTTCGGCGTTTCCGGCGGTTTCGACGTCGCCATCGGCAACCCGCCCTATATCCGCGGCGAGAAGATTACGGCCAAGCCCCGGCTGCGCGCCGCCTATGGAGACTTCTACAGGGCGACCGCGGACATCTACGCCTATTTCTTCCGCAAGGGCGCGGAGCTGACGGCGGACGGGGGGATACTCTGCTACATCTCCTCCAACAAGTTCATGCGGACGGATTACGGCGGCCCGTTGCGGGCGTTCCTCGCGCGCTGCGCGCCGCCGCTCTCCATCCTCGACTTCGGGCGGACGGGGACGTTCGACGCCACGGTGCGCCCGCTGGTGCTGCTGGCGCGCAAGGGCGGCGGTCACGCGGCGTTGCGCGCCGCCACCGTCCGCGGCGACGCCGAGCCGACGGACCCCGGCGCGTTCATGGAGAAACACGGCTTTTCGCTGCCCGTTTCCGCATTGTCGGAAGGCGGCTGGTCGCTGGCCGAACCGGCACTGCTGCGCCTGCGCGACAAGATCGCGAAGGCGGGAACGCCCCTCGGCGAGTATGCGAAGGGCGGCGTCAATTATGGCGTCAAGACGGGTTTGAATGCGGCCTTCGTCATCGATGAAGAAACCCGCGCCAGGCTAATCGGGGAAGACCCGGCGAGCGCCGAACTCATAAAGCCGTGGCTGCGCGGTCGCGATGTCCGCCGGTGGCGCGCCGACTGGAAGGGTCTGTATCTGATTTTCGCGCGCCAGGGAACGAACATCCGGCGCTACCCCGCCATCGAACGACATCTGTCCCAATTCCGCGCCGACCTGCAACCGAAGGCCAAGCGCAGCGACGACCGAGGACGCGCGCCGGGAACATATAGGTGGTTCGAGATTCAAGCCACCATTGCATACCATGAAGACTTTAATCGACCGAAGATCGTCTATCCGGATATCGGAACCGAGATGCGGGCCGTCCTTGATCGAGAATCCCGCGTCGCCGATTCAACATGCTTTATTGTTCCCGGAGACGACGCCTATCTTCTGTCCGTGTTGAATTCGAAGGTCCTGGATTTCTGGTTCCGCTTCGCCATGCAATCCCTGGACGACCCGTTCGACGGCGGGGACATGAGGTTCAAGACGGTCAACATGCGACACGCACCCATCGCCACTGCGGATGCGCGAACGAAGAAGCGCCTTTCCGCCCTCGCGAACCGCATCCAGACCTCCAGACAGGCGAACCCCGCCGCCGACATCGCGCAGCCGGCGGCCGAAATCGACGAAACGGTCTGTGCGCTCTACGGCCTCGACGAAGAAGAAATCGCGCTGATCGACAATCTCCGCCGATGAGCTGAGGCGGACCTTCGCCTGCGGGCCGCCCGCCACAAGGCGGATCGGGCATATCCCCACTCCCGTCCATCCCGACGGGCTTCAGTTCTTCAAGGGCCGGCCCCCGACAGGCGCCCGTGATGTCGGCGTACCGGTCGGCGAGTCCGGCGCCGCCGCCATCGCCCTCCGCACCGTGCTCCCGGACGCGGAGCCCGGAGAACCGCGCCCACCGACGCGGCCGCGCAAAAGCACGCTCTATCCGAACAGCGCTGCCTCCGATCGTGTGAAGAAACCAACGCACCCCGCCAACTCTTCGTCATTCCCGCGAAAGAGCGTATGAAGAAATCATAGAGACCGATCTAATCTTCGTCATTCCCGCGAAAGCGGGAATCCAGAGGCGGCGCGCGCAAGACTCTCCGATGTTTTTCTTGCGGAAACGGAAGACTGGATTCCCGCTTTCGCGGGAATGACGAAGTATTGTCGGTAGATTATTGTCTCTCTGCGCCGAATCTTCGGCGGTCCCGCCGTTATTTGTGAGAGGCGTCCAATTTCTTCACACGCTCTTTCGCGGGAATGACGAAGTATTGTCGGCGGGTTGTTGTCTTTCCCCACGATGAATCTTCGGCGTTCCTGCCGTTATTTGTGAGAGGCATCCAATTTCTTCACACGCTCCTCCGCGGGACACCAGCTTCCTCCTCTGGGAAGCGTTGTGCGCATTTACAGCCTCTGTTTCGTCGCAGCATCCGGGAGTCACGAGCGACGCCCAGACATGCCCGTAGACCGGTCGGGGCTCCAATTCGGGTCGCTCCCGCCATTCGATCTCGATCTCAGACGCAGTTCCTTGCGCGACACTCGAACAACCGAGTGTGAACCCCCTTCATTTGGGGATGCTCTTCGTCCTTGGCCGAAAGTCTAGGAAAACTGCCGTGGTGTAGTCCCCCTTCATTTGGGGGTGGTCTTCGTCTACGGCGTAGTCCAAGTGAATTTCGCGGGGGGTGTAGTCCCCCTTCATTTGGGGGGGGGGCTTTGTCGCCCTCCGCTATCTCGAGGGGCTGGAGGCGGTGTAGTCCCCCTTCATTTGGGGGTGCTCTTTGTCCGGACAAGGTCAAAATCCCCGAGGAAGACGGGTGTAGTCCCCCTTCATTTGGGGGTGGTCTTTGTCGCCGTACCCCTTGTCCTCAGTGTACCACTTGGTGTAGTCCCCCTTCATTTGGGGGTGGTCTTTGTCGCGGCCGACGCGATCCTGAATCGCCAGCAGGTGTAGTCCCCCTTCATTTGGGGGTGGTCTTTGTCTCAACGTAGTTAGGAACGACGGGGAGGAAAGGTGTAGTCCCCCTTCATTTGGGGGTGGTCTTTGTCAGCGGAGGACAATTCTGGAGATACGACGAGGTGTAGTCCCCCTTCATTTGGGGGTGGTCTTTGTCACATCCAGCACCGGCTCTACGGGCTTCACGGGTGTAGTCCCCCTTCATTTGGGGGTGGTCTTTGTCGGTGGAGTTATTGAAAGGATTTCTCGGAGCGGTGTAGTCCCCCTTCATTTGGGGGTGGTCTTTGTCCTCGACGGCCGCACCTGGATCGCGGCCGAGGGTGTAGTCCCCCTTCATTTGGGGGTGGTCTTTGTCCGATACTGCCATAAGCGCCTGTTACGACGCAACGGATTCCCGCCGCGACGGTCGAAAAAAAGAGCCGTAGCCGGAATCGCGCTCACCGTTCTCGCCGGTTTTCCCGGCGGGTTCCGGTTGCAGCCCGGCCGGCCCGCCGCCTCTCGCGGACGTCGCGACGGGCTGCGGCAGCGTCGGCGCAACGTTCCGCCGGCTCGTCGCGGAAGAGCGACGCGGCCATGGCGACGAATTGCTCGCCGTGAAGGTCCTCCGTAATGCGCTTGTTTCGCAAGTGGATCGCGCTTCGGGTCGCGACCGTGGCGCCGCCCAGACGATGGCCGGTCATCTTCCATGTCAGATCCAGATTCTCCCGCGCCATCAGCTCGACGATGGATTTGGACACGGCGTTCTTCAGCTTGCGGTCATACGCCATCAGCCGGCGCGTGTCGTTCACGGCGTCGGTCAGGTTCACGGCGTCGACCGAACGCAGCATGTTGAAATGCGCCAGCCCGTTGCGAATTCCCGCCGATCCATCCCATCCATCGAGAAAACGTTCTCCGAACAGGGGTTTCAGGATCCGGACAAGGTTCGATTCCCCCGACCATCGATTCAGATACCGCAACGCCTCCACGATCCGGCCTTGCCGCAAGTATTTCGCGCCGTCGCCGCCGAACGTCTGGCGCGGCGTCGCATCGCGGCGCGCGAGCAGAGCGAGCGTCGCGAAATACAGGTCGCGCTCCCACAACCCCGCATAATCGACCAGACGGCCGAGAACCTGCATCAGAAGGCGATGCAGCCGCGCATGGTTCCGAAGCCGGACATGGGCGGCGAGAAGCCGGTGTCTCGAGACTTCGTCAAGCGCCTTGCAATACGCTTCCCTGTCCCGTTCGGAGAGTTTCTTCTTCTTCGTCCATTTCTCGTGCAATTCCTCGCGCCGCTTCTGCGCGGCGGCGACGGGGGAATCGCTTTCGCCGTCGCCGCCGGCTTCCTCCTTTTCCACGGCGTCCACGTCCTTCCCTCGGACGGGGTGACGCTCAAAGACCGGCATCAGCGGCGACAGACCGCCGAAACGGAGGATCTCCCGCAAACCGCGCCACGGGATATAGCGGTCCGCCTCGTCTTCGGTTCCTTCCGGGCACACCCGCGCGAAGAGCTCAGGAGTCTCGAACAGTCGCTCCAGGGCGCGGGCGCCCCCCACCTTCCGGCCGCCGTCGAATTTGGCGTCGTGCATGTCGATATAGAGGTCCAGCACCCGCCCGACCGCCGCGACCTGCGGCGACGGTTGGGGTTCGAGCACCGCCAGTTTGCGGAGCTGATGCCGCAACTTGCCGATCTCCTCCACCGGCGCGAGATGCGCCAGGAAATACAGCACGACCTGCCAGTCCTCCGCCGCAGGCGTATCGCGGTCGGGCGGCGCCAGCGCGTCGAGCTCGAAACGCGGCTCTCCCGAAGGCGGGTCGATGTCCTTCAGAAGCCACGGGAAGCCCTCGGCCTCGAGATAACGCTCGAACGCCTGCGCGACGGTGTCGCACCGGATATTGTCGAGATATTTCGACTGCTCCCGCGCCTTTTTCGGGTCAGAGTCGTAGCCGCGCTGCACGCGGAACTCGGTCGCCGTCGCGGCGGCAATCCGGTCGAGGAAAACATCGATCGTTTCGCCGTCGCGCAAGCGGGGAAGCCCGGCGGCCCGGGACAGGGCCTCGCGGTCCTTGTTGATCTTCCGGGCCTCTTTCGTCGCGCGATCGGTCGCCCGTTTCAGCCAGCGGTTCACGTCGACGGCGGGCCGGAGCGCCAGCCAGCCCGGGAAAGCGCGCTCGAACAACAGTTTCAGCGCCGTGTAACGACACAGCGTCGCCGGGTCTTCGAGTTCGGAACGGTTGCCCGGCGCCGGGAGGCGGAGGGACCAGCCCTTCACGCGCCATGCATCTTCCGCCCGCAAGAGCACACGCCGGAAGCGCGGCAGCGGCGGACGATCGGGCGACGGGTCCCACACCGCCCCGAACACCGACCGGCATTGTTCCGGCGCGAGACAGCGGTCGAAATGAGCGCCGCGCATTTCGTCCCGCAGCCGTCCGGCGCGGCCGTCCTCGTCGCGGCGCCATAACTCGTGCGCGGCCTTGCGGGCGGCGCCGTCGCTGTCGCCGCACCCGCCGACGGCCTGCAACGCCCTCGCGAAACCGTTGCGCCCCGTAAAGTGGAAGGACGAATCGCGCAGCTCCGCCAGCCCCTCCAGCGCCAGCAACAGGACGGATTTCCCGAAATTCCCGTCCCCGTTCGAGAACAGATGTTCCCGGTCGCCGAACAGGAGAGGGAGTTTGTTCCCGTAAGCGCCGGCGTCGAAGCCCTCCCCGGCGACACGCTTCCGCTCGCGGGATCCCAATATGTCCCGCTCGACCTCGCCATGCGGGTCCGCCCAATCCCGCGCCGTCTGCGCGGCCAGCGCGAGAACGCCGCGCCATACGCGCACGAAAGCCTCGTTGCGCTTGATTTCCGATTGCCCCTCGCTCGTCCAGTAAAGGCTGTCGGCCACCGTTACGGGCCAGTCGTCGATGGCGTTGGCCGGCGGCTCCGCGGCGTCGCCCGTGCCCTTCAACGACGCGGCGGCGTAGTGGATGACCTTCCCGAAGCGGACCAGAGCGGCAAGCTCGCGGTTGCGGCGCCGGGCGTCCACGAGGCGCATCAGCGCCTCCATGTCGCGCGGCAATATCCGGGCGATGTCCTTTCTCCGGCTGCCCTTCAGCAGGCGGGCATAGGCGTCCTTGACCGCCATGTGCAGGGCAAAGAGCCCGGGTTCGCGCTCGCGCGCCCTCGCGACGGTCGGGACATGGCCATGTCCGTCCCCGAACAGTTCGCCGAACCGCCGGTAGAGGATCGGCGCAACATCGCGCAGGGACAGGCGGCCTCTCCGGGTTTTCGCCTCGCCGGCGATCTCCCCGGCAATGTCGCCTGCGGACTTGTAGCGGTTCTTGTCCGCGTCGGTCCACGGCGTCGCGTCCGCGCCCGCCGGCGGCGCGGGGTCGCGCGGCGCGTTGCGGGCGATGCTTTCGGCGCGCGCCGCGATCAGCCCTTTGCGTTTTGCGCCCGAGGCGCGGTGCTGGCGGCGTTGTCCGACGCGGAGATGGTCGCGGATACGCTCCGCCACCCCGGCGGCGTCGACGCAACCGGGTTCAACCTCTCCCGCGAACGCCGCGAACCAGCGCCCGCGCGGGTTCGGCGGCCGTTCTCCGTCGTCGGTTCCTTCGCCGTAGGGGTGGATTTTCCGCCGCCACAGGCGCTTGAGTTCCGCAACCTTTTCTTCGCTTGCGCCAGAACGGAAATCCTTCTTCAGAATTTTCCAGGCCGCGTTGCCGAGCTTGTCGCGAAGCGCCCGTTGCTCCGTCGTCGGCTTCCGGCCCCGGCGCGGCTTCGTCGCGATCCTGTCGATGACCGAAACCCATTGCGCGACGACGAGTTCCGGGTGGGTCCCGGCGAATTCCGCCATGTCGACCGGCGTGTCGAGATCGTCGTTGCGTCGGACGACGCGCCGCAGCCCGCCCGACGCTCCGCGCTCGACATAACTCCGGCCGTACGGCTTGACGATGAGCATGGCTGTCTCCGACTACCGGGGCAACGCGGCGTCCTCCGATATGGGCGCCGCCGCGCCTCCGTTCAAGGTCCGGCCGACAGCAATTCACGTTCCGGCGCCGGCCGGACGCAACCCGAAAAACACGCCGCGACAAGCCCTTCCCGTCTCCGGGACGCTACCGGAAAGAAAACGGGCGCCATTCATTATGGCGGTCGGAGAATCGAGGAATTGGCATCGCGAAAAACTCCACACCCTGTCAATACTTCGCCATCCCCGCGAAATAGCGTGCGAAGAAATCGAAAAGCCCTACTACTCTTCGTCATTCCCGCGAAAGCGGGAATCCGGAGGCGGTCGTCCGCAATATCGACCCGGTGTTCTTACGGAACCGCCGCAACGGATTCCCGCTTTCGCGGGAATGACGAAGTGCTATTAGCGAATTATTGTCTTTTGTCGCGCCGAACCCTTCGGCGCTCCGACCGTCATGGTGAGAGCCATCCCTACAAACACTCGTCATTCCCGCCAAAGCGGGAATCCGGGGGCGCACGTCCGCTATATCGGCCCATTTTATTACAGAAACGCCGCAACAGATTCCCGCTTCCGCAGGAATGACGAAGTGCTATTAGCGAATTATTGTCTTTTGTCGCGCCGAACCCTTCGGCGCTCCGACCGTCATGGTGAGAGCCATCCCTACAAACACTCGTCATTCCCGCCAAAGCGGGAATCCGGGGGCGCACGTCCGTTATATTGACCCGTTTTATTACGGAAACACCGCAACAGATTCCCGCTTTCGCGGGAATGACGAGATACTTGCAAGGCTGTTCGAAATTAGGCGTATCTCATCGCGACGGTTGGAGGGCTGAAGAATCATCTCAATGAAAGACGATGATTCTCCAATAATACTTCGTCATTCCCGCGAAAGCGGGAATCTGTTGCAGCGTTTCCGTAATAAAAACGGGCCGATATTGCGGACGGCCGCCTCCAGATTCCCGCTTTCGCGGGAATGACGAAGTATTATTATCGAATTATTGCCTTTTGCCACACCACTTCTTCGGTGCTCCGACCATCGTCGTGCGAGCCGCCCGATTTCTTCACACGTTCTTTCGCGGGCATGGAGAAGTATTAAGGGCGGGTCATTGTCTTTCAGGGGACCGGCCCTTCGTTCTCCAACCGTCGCAACGGGAGCCGCCCGATTTCTTCGCAGGCTCATACAGGCGGCGCGCCGCTACGGGCCGGAACGGGAATCGCCGGTTTCGATCCGGAACTCTGGCGCGCGCGCTTCCGGGCGCCTATGCTGGCGGGGTCGGAACGGCGGACGGGAGGCGCAGGATGAGAATACACGGCACGAACCGCATGGTTGTCGCAACGGCGCTGGGACTCGGAGCGGCGCTGGCGACGGCGGCGGCGCTGGCGAACCGCGGCGTCGATGCGCTTCTCGCGCCCGCCGACGCGGCGCCGGCGCCCGCCGGGGCGGAGGCGGACACGCAGCCGGGCTACGCCGCCATCGAAGCGGGCGACTACGAGCTCGCCATCGCAGTGTTCGAAGCCGCGATCGCCCGGCGCCCGGCGGACGCGGAAGCGCATAACCAGCTCGGCTACATCCATCGCCGCCTGCAGGACTTCGAGCGCGCCTTCGGCCACTACCGCACCGCGCTGGCGCTCGACCCGTCGCACACCGGCGCGCATCACTATATCGGCGAGGCGTATCTGGAGACCGGCGACCTGGCGCGCGCCGAGGAGCATCTTCAGGCGCTCGACCTCATCTGCCTGTTCGGCTGCGACGACTACGACGAACTGGCGGAAGCCGTCGCCCTCTACAAGGCCAACCTCACCGGCTAACGGACCGGAGCCGTCGCGGGCGGCAAGCCGTTCCCGACGTTCCGGCGCGCCGGCCGCATGGAGCTCTGGGTCGCGATCTCGGTCGGCGCCGCGTTTTTCCAGAACCTGCGGTCCGCGCTGCAAAAGCACCTGAAGGAGAGTCTGGGGACCTCGGGCTCGACCTTCTCGCGCTTCGTCTGCGCCCTGCCCTTCGCCGCCCTGTATGTGTGGGTCCTGCACGCGGGGTTCGACCGCCCGATACCGCCGCCGAACCTCGTCTTCGCCGTCTGCGCCTCGGTGGGCGGCCTCGCGCAGATCGCCGCGACCGCCTTGCTCGTGCACCTGTTCTCGTTGCGCAATTTCGCCGTGGGCACGGCCTTTTCCAAGACCGAACCGGTGCAGACGGCGGTCTTCGGCCTGGTCGTTCTCGGCGACGCCGTAAGCCCCGTCGGCGCCGCCGCCATCGCGACAAGCCTGTGCGGCGTCGTGGCGATCTCGGCGGCGCGCGCGCGCCTGTCGATACGCTCGGTCTTCGGCGGTCTGTTCGGACGCCCGGCCCTGATCGGCATGGCGGCGGGGGCCGGCTTCGGCGTGTCGGCGGTCTGCTATCGCGCCGCCTCGCTGTCGCTGGACGCCGACGGGTTCCTCATGCCGGCGGCGTGGACATTGCTCTGCGTGCTGCTGTTTCAGTCGCTGGCGATGGCGCTCTATCTGCGCCGGGCCGAGCCGGGGCGGATCGCCGCGGTGCTCGCGGCGTGGCGGGTGACGGGACTGGTGGGCGCCAGCGGCATGGTGACGAGCGTCGGGTGGTTCACCGCCATGACGCTTCAGAACGCCGCCTATGTGCGCGCCGTCGGCCAGATCGAGCTGGTGTTCACCTTCCTGGCTTCGGCGATCTTCTTCCGCGAACGGTCGAACATCGTGGAAATTGCCGGGATCGTGCTGATCGTCGCCGGCATCCTGTTGCTGCTCCTGGCGTGAGACGCGGCGCCCCGCGGGGTCAGTGGTCGTGGTCCCACGGGTTGTGCTTGACCTCGGTGGGGAGCCAGACTTTCTGGTATTCGCGTTGCAGCACCTTCTCGCGCGCGAGCTCGTCGCTGTGCGAGAGCCTGGAGTATTTCGCCTCGGTGGGGCCGCGCCAGCCGCCGAGACTCAGATTCGGCGCCGACACCATGCGCTCGATGGCGGCGTCGCAGGCCGGGCAGCGGAGGTCCGGCTTTTCGTTCATGCCGTGCCTCGTGCGGTAGATGGTGAGGCAGGGCTCGCAGCGGTATTCGTAGGTCGGCATGGTCTTCGCATGCCCCCTTTCGACGATGGGGAAACGCGGCGGGGGAAGGGCGGCCGAATCGGCCGCCCCCCAAACCCTTCGCTCCGGCTCAGCCGAAGTCGACGACGGGCGCCTCGCGGCCCCGGTCGTTCATCGCGGTCTTGAGACCCCACATGCGCGCCGCATTGCCGCCGAGGATCTTCGACTTGATCTCGTCGGTCAGCTGCGGATAGCCGTGACCCTCGATCAGCTCGTCGGGGATCTGGAACCGGCGGAAGGCGTCGATCTGCCACTGCGGATTGCCCCACAGCAGCGAGTCGGTCCCCCACATCACATAGTCCGGGCCGAGATCGCGGACCAGCGTGCCGAGCACATGCGCGCACTCCACGGGCCGGCTCGACACCGTCGCGGCAAAGGTCGACCCGACTTCGCAGTAGAGATTGTTGCGCTGCGGCTTGAAGCCCTTGAGCGCCGCGAGCTCGGCGTGATACGGCCATGCCGAGTGGAAGGCGATGAAGTTGAGGTCAAGGAAGTCGTCGCACGCGCGATCGAAATCCTCCACATGCGCGTAGCGCGCCATGAACTGGCCGAACGGGATGCCCTTGTGGCAGCCGATGTTCTTGATGCCGAGCTCGCGACAACGCTCCCAGATGGGATAGGCGCGCTCCTGATCGTCGAACCACCACCCCTTCTGATCGGTCGAATCGAAGGTGTAGAGCTTGAGGCCCGAGATGTTGTAGTCGCTGACGAACATGTCGAGGCGCTCGAGGGTCTCCGAGACGCCCTGATTCGGCGTCAGCCCGCCGCCCATCATGATCGTCCGCGACGGCCAGCTCTGCTTGACCTGCGCCTGATACTCGATCGGCACCATGTCGCGTCCGCCATAGTCCTCGCGGAAGCCGAACGGGTTGAACACCGCGACATCGGTGTCGCTGCCCTCCAGGATCATCTTCCCGAAGTTCTCGACGTTCATGTCGCGGGTGCCGTTCTCCATGCCCATGGCCCGGCCGAGACCGTCGAGCAGATCGACGAACCACATGCCCTGTTCGCTGGTGTTCTCGCCCAGGACGTAATGTTCGGGGCGCGTGCACACGTGGCTGTGCATGTCGATGACGTAGCCCATCTTGTCGCGGATGCTCCCCGCCACCTCGTCGAGCGCCGCCACCTCCTTCGCCTCGGCGTCGGAGACGTTGAAGAAGCGCATGCCCGTGGCGGCGTTCACCGCCAGCATGGCGCCGGTGAAGCCCAGGGCCGACTTGAAGAACTCGCGGCGCGGCAATTCGGACTTGCCCGCCATCTCGTCCATGCTCTCGCGCACCCGGCGCCCCAGCCCGCCGGAACGGAAATAGGCCGTCCCCGACTGGTAGGGGTCCGCAGGGTTGACGCCCTCGTTCTCGAACCCCTTGAAGTGATTGAGGAAATTGAACTCCATCGCCTCTCCTCCCGTTTGCGGCTCATTGCCCGGACGCGCCGGGATTCAGGCGGGAGCGCCCCGGGGAGACGGCGCTTCGCGGCCTTTTCGCGACCGTCGCGCCGTCAGGGCCGGTTCCCGCCCGACGGGGCGACGATAGCAGACGGTTCGCGTATCGACGAGTCCCTATTTATCGCCCGCGCGACGGCGCGAGGGGGACGGCGATCAATCGGCGGGCGCGACGGAGATATGCGCCGTCATCGGCGGGTGCACGCCGCAGATATAGGGGATCTCCGCAGGCGCGTCGAAACGCAGCAGCGCGGTGCCGCCGGGCATCATGATCCCCGTGTTGAACTCGCGCTGTCCGCCGACGGCGCTGTGCTCGATGTTGTGGACGTTGGTGAAATGGATGCAGTCGCCCTGCGCAATCCCGATCGGCGAGGGCGTGAAGGTCCAGCTGATCTCCACTTCGTGGACGGTGGCGCAGCTGTCGGCGTTGCCCACATTGGTCACGCCATCGCCGGCCATCGCCGGCGCGGCGAGCAGCGCGAGGCCGAACGCGGCGCGGCGCAGGAATTCGTTCATGGGGACACCGCAAGAAGTCGGAACAGGGGAAAGTTCGTCGAACCGCGCGCACATTGCAGCCGCCGCGACGCGCTGTCAACCTGCGCCGCGGGTCACTCGCCGCGCCACACGGGCGCGCGCTTTTCGATGAAGGCGTCGATGCCTTCCGCAGCGTCGCGCTTGGCCATGTTGAGACACATGACCTCGCTGGCGTATCCGTAAGCGTCGTCCAGCCCCATTTCGAGCTGCCGGTAGAACGCCTCCTTGCCGATGGTCAGCACGACGGGGGACTTCGCGGCGATCGCGCCGGCCAGCGCCGCGACCTCGCGATCGAGCGCCGCCGCCGGAACCGCCCGGTTGATCAGGCCGATCTCGCGCGCCCGGGCGGCCGGGACCGCGTCGCCGGTGAGCAGCATTTCCATCGCCGCCTTGCGTCCCACTGCGCGGCTCAGCGCCACCATCGGCGTCGAGCAGAACAGGCCGATATTCACGCCCGGCGTGGCGAAGCGCGCCTCCTCGGCGGCCACCGCCAGGTCGCAGGACGCGACCAGTTGACAACCCGCCGCCGTCGCGACGCCGCGCACCTTGGCGATCACCGGTTTCGGGAAACGCACGATCGCGGTCATCAGCCGGCTGCACTGGGCGAACAGCGCCCGGTGCGCCTCGCGGCGCGGATTGGCGCGGATTTCCCGCAAGTCGTGGCCGGCGCAGAACGCAGGCCCGGCGCCCTCGACGACGACGACCTTGACGTCCGCCGCGGCGCCGAGCTCCTCGAACGCGGCCTCCAGCGCGGTCATCAGGGACACCGACAACGCATTGCGCGCTTCGGGGCGGTTGAGGGTCAGCGTCGCGACGCCGTCGGCGTCGGCGCGCAACAATTCCGGCCCGGCGGGCGCGGCGGCGGCTATGGCGGCCATGCGGCAATACTCCCTTGCTGGCGGCGCGGCGCGGCATCCTAGGCCGTCGCGCCCGCCGGCGCACCCCGGCAATCCGGATCCGGCGGTGTTGACAGGCGGCCCGGCGTCGCCATCATGGGCCGCCTCACGATACCCGAGCCCGCGAGCCGCCATGAAGACCTATTCCGCCAGGCCAGCGGAGATCGAACGACGCTGGTATGTCATCGACGCCGAAGATGTCGTGCTCGGCCGCCTCGCCAGCGCCGTGGCGGTGCGGCTGCGCGGCAAGCACAAGCCGACGTGGACGCCGCATATCGACTGCGGCGACCATATCGTCGTCGTGAACGCGGCAAAGGTAAAGCTGACCGGCGCCAAGCGCGAAAAGAAAATGCATCGCTGGCACACCGGTTATCCGGGCGGCATCCGCAGCCGCTCCTATGGCGCGTTGCTGGACGGTCCGCGCCCCGAGCGCGTGGTGCAGCGCGCGGTGGAGCGCATGGTGCCGCGCGGGCCTCTGGGGCGGGCGCAAATGCGCAAGCTCCGCGTCTATGCGGGGCCCGAACACCCGCACGAGGCGCAGCGGCCGGAGGCCATCGACTTCGCGTCCCTCAACCCCAAAAACCGGCGGAGCGCGTGACCATGGCCGACGCCAAATTGCGTCTCGACGACCTGAAGGAAGCGCTTGCGCCGCCGGAAGAAGAGGCCGCCGAGCCGCTTCCCGAACCGGAGATCGACGAGCACGGACGCGCATACGCGACCGGCAAACGCAAGGACGCGGTGGCGCGGGTGTGGATCAAACCCGGTCACGGCCGGGTCTCGGTCAACGGGCGCCCGGAGGAGGTCTATTTCGCGCGCCCGGTGCTGCGCATGATCCTGCGCCAGCCCTTCGTCGCGGCAGAGCGCGACAATCAATACGATGTGACCTGCACGGTCCGCGGCGGCGGCCTGTCGGGTCAGGCGGGCGCCGTGCGTCACGGGATCGGCCGCGCGCTGACGCGCTTCGAGCCGGGTCTGCGACCGGCGCTCAAACGCGGCGGTTTCCTCGCCCGCGACGCCCGCGTGGTCGAACGCAAGAAATACGGGAAACCCAAGGCGCGCAAGAGCTTCCAGTTCTCGAAGCGCTGATCTCGAAGAAAGCCGGCGCCCCTGCGTCGTCGCGGCGCCGAAGCGATAACCGACAATCGGGAGAAGGGCGATGGGCGAACGGCGGATCGCCGTCGCAGTGCTCGGCGCCAGCGGCTATTCCGGCGCCGAGACGCTGCGCCTCGCCGCGCGACACCCATCCATGGACCCGGTCGCCCTGACGGCGGACCGCCGCGCCGGCGAGCCTGTCGGTGCGGTGTTTCCCCATCTCGCCGGACTGGACCTTCCCGACCTCGCCGCCATCGAAGACACGCCGTGGAACCGCGTGGAAGCGGCGTTCTGCTGCCTGCCGCACGCCACCACCCAGGAGGTCGTTCGCGGGCTGCCCGAAACCGTCCGGGTCATCGACCTTTCGGCGGATTTCCGGTTCCGCGACCCGGCCGTCTATGCGCGGTGGTACGGTCGCGAGCACGGCGCGCCCGAGCTCCAGCCGGGAGCCGTCTACGGTCTGACCGAATGGGCGCGCGACGCCGTGGCCGGGAGCCGCCTCGTCGCCTGTCCCGGCTGCTACCCGACGGCGGCGCTCCTGCCGCTGCTGCCGGCGACGCGGGCCGGCGCGATCGACCCCGGCTCGATCGTCATCGACGCCAAGTCGGGCGTGAGCGGCGCCGGGCGCGCGCTCCGCGAGGGGTCGCTTTACGCCGAGGCCGCGGAAGGCGCTCATGCCTATGGATTGGCCGGGCATCGTCACGCCCCGGAGATCGACCAGGAATTGAGCGCCGCCGCGGGCTCGCCGGTCACGGCGTCGTTCACGCCGCATCTCCTGCCGATGAACCGCGGATTGCTGGCGACGATCTATGTCCGCCTCGCGGGCGCGCGCGACGGCGCCGCGCTGCGCCGTTGTCTCGCCGAAGCGTGGCGCGGCGAGCCTTTCGTGCGGGTGCTGCCCGAGGGCGCGGCGCCTGCGACGCGGCATGTGCGGGGTTCGAATTTCTGTTGCATCGGCGTGTTCGACGACCGCCGGCCGGGCCACGCGGTGCTGGTGTCGGCGATCGACAATCTGGTCAAGGGCGCGGCCGGTCAGGCGCTGCAAAATTTCAACATCATGTTCGGCCTGCCCGAAACCGCCGGCCTGGAGCAGCAGCCCCTCTTCCCCTGACGGGCGCGCCGCCGGCGCTGGACAAACCGGCGGCCCCTCCCGTATTTTGCGCCATGGCCCGCTGGCGCCCAGGTAGCTCAGTCGGTAGAGCAGCGGACTGAAAATCCGCGTGTCGGTGGTTCGATTCCTCCCCTGGGCACCAACCCTTATCGCCGCACAACCCCGCAGAAAACCCGGCGCTCCGCGAACCGCAAACGGGCCCGCATCGGTGGCGAACCCTCCCCGCCCGTCGAGGCCGGCGATTGCCCCGGTCCGGACGCACATCGCGCGGCAGAGGTCGGCCGGGCTGTCGGCGACGGCCATGCCGCCACGACAGGCCGCGGCGGGGGCGCCGGCAAGCGCGATACGGCGTCGCACGGCGCCTTGCATGAGCGCGCCGATAGCGCATACTGCCGGCATGGTCCGCGTGACGCTGCGCATCGCGGCGCTGGCGATAGCCGGCGCGATGGGGAGCCTCCCCCTGTTTGCGGGGCAGGACGACCCGAGGCTGGACTCGTTGTTCGCCGCGCTCCAGACCGACGAACCGCCCGCGGACATGGCGCGGATCGAACGCGATATATGGGCTGTCTGGCTCGAATCCGGCGATGCCGGGCTCGACGCCGTCATGGCGGAAGGCGTGCGCGCCATGAGCGGCGGCGATTACGCGATCGCCCTCGCGTCCTTCAACGCGCTGATCGACGCCCGGCCGGATTTCGCGGAAGGCTGGAACAAGCGCGCGACGCTTTACTGGCTCATGGGCGATTTCGAGGCGTCCGCGGCCGATGTCGACCGCACGCTCGCCCTGGAGCCGCGCCATTTCGGCGCCCTGTCGGGCCTCGCGATGATCCGCCTGGCGCAGCAGCGCCCCCAGGAGGCCTGGGACGCCTTGCGGCGTCTGCTGGCGGTGCATCCGCACGCCAGGGGCGTGCGCGGCCGCCTCGAACGGCTGCGTCGCATCCTCGGCGTCGAAGCCTGACGACGGCGAACGCCGGACAACCTGCCCCGGCCGGGCGGATTCGTCCGACCGTCGGTAATTCGCGACATCGAAACGGCTCCCGCGCGGCCGGCCGCGGCGCCCCGCAACGGAAATATCGGGAACGAACTCTGGCGCGCTTCCGGGGCCGTCGGTATGTTGCGCTTGCGGGACGCCCCCGCGAGGGCCGGGCGAAAAAAATGCCGATCGTCGCGAAAAGCGGGTTGCGGCGGCCGAGGGAAGTTGCGTAATGTGCCTTATGCCGCTTCGGTCAAGGGGTTGTGGGCGGATGATGAAGCGATATCGGAACATGCGATACCCGGATGATCGTCGAAACGGCGGGTGGCGATGCGTCGGCGGCCGCGCGCGTTCGGGCGGAGGAGGACGGCGACTTAGGCGCCCCTGAGCGCGTCCGCGCGGCGCGCTCGGGGCGTTCGCAGGGAAAACCGGCCTTTCGCCACGGGAGAGTTGTCCGATGACCGAAGTCGATAATCGCGACCATGTGAGGATCTTCGACACCACCATGCGCGACGGCGAGCAATCGCCGGGCGCGTCCATGACGCTCGAGGAGAAGATCGAAATCGCCCGCGTCCTCGAAACGATGGGCGTGGACATCATCGAAGCCGGGTTCGCCATCGCCTCGAACGGCGACTTCGAGGCGATTTCCGAGATCTCGAAGATCGTCACCGAATCCGTCGTGTGCTCGCTCGCGCGTTCGGGGCGCCAGGATATCGAACGCGCCGCCCAGGCGCTCGCGCCCGCCCGGCGCAAGCGCATCCACACCTTCATTTCGACCAGCCCGCTGCACATGAAGCACAAGCTCGGCATGACGCCCGACGACGTGCATCGGGCGGCGATCGACAGCGTGACCCTCGCGCGCAACCTGTGCGACGATGTCGAATGGAGCCCGGAGGACGGCACGCGCACCGACCCCGACTTCCTCTGCCGAACGGTCGAAAGCGCGATCAAGGCCGGCGCGGGCACGATCAACATCCCCGATACGGTGGGCTATACGGCGCCCGACGAATTCGCGGCGCTCATCGCCATGCTGCGTAACCGCGTGCCGAACATCGACAAGGCCACGCTGTCCGTGCATTGCCACAACGATCTCGGTCTGGCGGTGGCGAACTCGCTCGCCGCCGTCAGGGCCGGGGCGCGCCAGGTCGAATGCACCGTCAACGGCCTCGGCGAACGCGCGGGCAACGCGTCGATGGAAGAGATCGTCATGGCGATCCGCACCCGTCCCGACCTCTTCCCCTACCGCACCGGAATCCGCACCGAAAACATCATGCGCGCCTCGCGCCTGGTGTCGGCCGTCACCGGTTTCGCGGTGCAGCCGAACAAGGCCATCGTCGGCGCGAACGCCTTCGCTCACGAGGCGGGAATCCATCAGGACGGAATGCTCAAGCACGCCGGCACCTACGAAATCATGACCCCGGAATCGGTCGGCCTCACGAAATCGACTCTGGTGATGGGCAAGCATTCCGGCCGCCACGCTTTCCGCACCAAACTCGTCGAACTCGGCTACGAGATCGGCGACAACGCGCTGAACGATGCTTTCCGCCGCTTCAAGGAACTCGCCGACAAGAAGAAAGACGTTTACGACGACGATCTGATCGCGCTGGTGGACGGCGCGGTGTCGGAGCGCAACGAGCGCGTCAAACTGGTTTCGCTGTCCGTGCATTGCGGCACCGGCCTGCGCCCGCAGGCGGCGTTGTCGCTGGAAATCGACGGCGCGGTTTCGCAGACGACGGCGGAGGGAGACGGCCCCGTCGACGCCGTGTTCAGGGCGATCGGCGCGCTGTTCCCTCACGAGGCGAGCTTGCAGCTGTTCCAGATCGGCGCCGTCACCCAGGGCACCGACGCGCAGGCGGAAGTGTCGGTGCGCCTGGAGGAGAACGGGCGTTCCGTCGTCGGGCAGGGGGTCGACACCGACACCATGGTGGCGAGCGCGCGAGCCTATCTCGTGGCGCTCAACAAACTGCTCGTCAAGCGCGAAAAATCGGCGCCGGCGGCGCTCTACGCATAGACGCGCGGCGGGCGCTCGAGACGGGGGCGGAAAACCGGAGACCGGCGAGATGCTGCAACGAATTCTGGGGATGATGTCCGCCGACATGGCGATCGATCTCGGGACCGCCAACACGCTGGTCTACGTGGCGGCGCGCGGCATCGTCCTGAACGAACCTTCCGTGGTCGCGATCATCGACCAGGGCGGGCGCAAGCAGGTTCTCGCCGTCGGCCGCGAGGCCAAGGAAATGCTCGGCCGCACCCCGAGCAATATCGAGGCCATCCGCCCCCTGCGCGACGGAGTCATCGCCGACTTCGAAGTCGCCGAGGAAATGATCAAGCATTTCATCAGCAAGGTGCACAACCGGCGCAGTTTCGCCCACCCGCAGATCATCATCTGCGTCCCTTCGGGGTCCACCGCGGTCGAACAGCGCGCGATCCAGGAATCGGCCGAGAGCGCCGGCGCGCGCCGCGTGTTCCTCATCGAGGAGCCGATGGCGGCGGCGATCGGCGCCGGACTTCCCGTCACCGAAGCGACGGGGTCGCTCGTCGTCGATGTGGGCGGCGGCACCACCGAAGTGGCGGTCCTGTCGCTCGGCGGCATCGTCTACGCCAAATCCACGCGCACCGGCGGCGACAAGATGGACGAAGCCATCATCGGCTACATCCGGCGCAACCACAATTTGCTCATCGGCGAAGCGTCCGCCGAAAAGATCAAACTCGACATCGGCGGCGCCGCGCCCCCCGAAGACGGCGACGGCAAGCTCATGGAGGTCAAGGGGCGCGATGTCATGAACGGCGTCCCCAAGGAGATCGTGATCAGCGAGCGCCAGATTTCCGAAAGCCTCGCCGAGCCGGTCAGCGTCATCATCGAAACGGTCAAGGTGGCGCTCGAGAATACGCCGCCGCAGCTGGCCGCCGACATCGTCGACAAGGGCATCATGCTCACCGGCGGCGGCGGTCTGCTCCACAATCTCGACATGGTGCTGCGCCAGGCGACCGGGCTTCCCGTCTCCCTCGCCGAGGAAGCGTTGACCTGCGTTGCGCTGGGCACCGGCCGGGCGCTCGAGGAAATGCGCAGCCTCAAACAGGTGCTGCACAGTGCCTATTGACGCCCGAACCTGCCCTGCCCCGCACGATCGCGGCCCGGCGCGAGGGCGCATGAGGTGAGATTCCCGCGCGGAACAGCCGTCCGTCTGCCCGCGCCCGTCAGGACGCTGCTTCGACGCTTCAATCTCGCTCTCCTGCTCGGCGTTGCGGCGACCCTCATGGCGATCGACAAGACCGGGCTCGAGGCCGGGCGCAACTTGCGCGCCGCTGTCGCCGACGCCGCCGTTCCCGTCATGGACGCCCTGTCGCGGCCGGTGGAAAGCGTCAACCTTGCCGTCGACGAGGTCGTCGGGCTTGTGAATCTGCGCGCCGAGAACGCCGAACTGCGCCTGGCGGTGGAGCGCCTGCGGCACTGGGAAACCCGGGCGCGGCGTCTCGCACGGGAAAACGCCTCGCTCAGAACATTGTCCCGCCTCGCGCCGGACCGCTTTCCCGTCTTCGTGACCGGTCGCGTCGTCGTCGACTCCGGCAACGCTTACGTGCGCGCCGTGCTGGTGAACGCCGGCGGCGATGACGGCGTCCGCGAGGGTCACGCGGCGGTGACCGGAGAAGGACTCGCGGGGCGCGTCGTCGATGTCGGGCGCCGCGCCTCGCGCGTGCTGCTCGTCACCGACCTCACCTCGCGGGTCCCGGTGGTCGTCGAGCGCACCGGCCACCATGCCGTGCTCGCCGGCGACAACAGCCGATGGGCCCGGCTCTCCTACCTCCCGCGCAGCGCCGGCCTGGCGGTCGGCGACCGGCTGGTGACCTCCGGCCAGGGCGCCGCGCTGCCGCCGGGGTTGCCGGTCGGCGTCGTGTCCGAACTGTCGGAGGCCGGAGCGCGCGTCCGCCCGATAGCGGACCTCGGGCGACTCGAATATGTCCGCCTGATCGTATGGACGCCGCCGGCGCTCGACCCCGCGCCGCCCGCGCCCGCCCCGGCGTCCGCTTCCGCCACGCTTTGACGGTGAACGACTCGTTCTGGCAACGCCTCGAGGCGCGGTTGCGAACTTCCGCCCCGCTCGGCCTCGCCCTGCTCATGACCCTGTTGTCCGCCTTGCCGCTGGGGCCCGCCGATCTCGGCCCGGTCATGCCCTTCCTGCCCGGTCTCGCGGTGTTTTACTGGACGGTCTACAGACCGGACCTGATGCCGCGCGTCGCGGCCTTCGCCATCGGCCTGCTCCATGACGGCCTGACCGGCGCGCCGTTCGGCATGACCGCCCTGGTGTTGCTGCTGTTGCAGATCGTCGCCGGTCGTTACCGCCGGTTCTTCGTCGGGCGCACGCTGCCGGTCTCCTGGCTCGGCTTCGGGCTGCTCGCCTCGGGCGCGGCGACGGTTTCCTGGTGCGTCGCCTCCGCCTACCATTTCGTCCCGCTTCCCGCGGCGGCGGCGGCGGCGCAGCTGGGGCTGACCGTCGCCGTCTATCCGTTGTTTGCGTGGGGGTTCGCGGCGCTGCATCGGGGTTTGCCGAATCCCGCGTCCGCGCGGCCGGGATGAACCGCCGCGATACGCGAAACGGCAAGACCTTTGCGCGCCGGGCGGTCGTTCTCGCCGGCGGACAACTGGCGCTGTTCTCGCTGCTCGGCGCGCGGCTCTACCATCTCCAGGTTGTCGAGGCCGACCGCTACCGCGTGTTGTCCGACGAGAACCGGATCGATCTGCGGCTGCTCGAACCCAGGCGCGGGCGGATCGTCGACCGCACGGGCGCCGAGCTCGCCATGAACCGTCCGAACTACTGCCTCGTCCTGGCGCCCGAGGCGGCGGGCGCGGCGGAGCGCGCGCTGGACGCCCTGGCGCCCTATGCGGCGCTCGATGACGACGAGCGCCGGCGGGTCCTGCGGGAGGCGGCGCGCGGACGACCGGCGCTGCCGATACTGGTCCGCGAACATCTGACCTGGCGCGAAGTCGCCACCATCGAAGTCAATGCGCCCCGCTTGCCCGGATTGTCGATCGACGAAAGGCGGACGCGCCACTATCCCCACGGCGCGGCGCTTGCGCATGTGCTCGGTTACGTCGCCGCGGTCTCAGAAGAGGAAAAGCGCGTTTCCGGCGATCCGCTCCTGTCCCTGCCCGGCTTCCCCGTCGGCAAGAACGGCGTCGAAAAGATACACGACGCAACGCTGCGCGGCGGCGCGGGAAGCGTCAGGGTGGAAGTCAACGCCCATGGCCGCGTGGTCCGCGAATTGTCGCGGCGCGAAGGCGAGGCGGGTCGCGACGTAGAGCTGAACATCGATCTCGGCCTTCAGACCTTCGCCGTGCGGGCGCTCGGAGAAGAGGTCGCGTCGGCGGTCGTGATGGACGTCGCCACCGGCGACGTTCGCGCGCTGGCGTCCACGCCGGCGTTCGATCCCAACGAGTTCAGCCGGGGCATGACGAACGAACGCTGGGCCGAACTGAGCCGCGACGCGCGCTGGCCGCTGACCAACCGGGCGGTGTCGGGCCGCTATCCGCCGGGTTCCGTCTTCAAACTCGCGGTGGCGCTGGCGGCGCTCGAAAGCGGCGCGGCGATCGCCGCCGACAAGGTGTTCTGTCCGGGCCGCGTCAAGCACGGCGATCGCTACTATCACTGCTGGAAACGCCACGGTCACGGCGCGGTCGACATGGTCGAGGCCATCGCCGGGAGCTGCGATGTCTATTTCTACGACCGCGCGCTCAAGGTCGGCATCGGGCGCATCGCCGATATGGCGCGGCGCCTGGGGTTCGGCAGCCCCCTGGGGCTGGACCTGCCGAGCGAGGCCGGCGGCTTGATCCCGACCCCCGGCTGGAAAGAGGCGGCGCGGGACGAATCGTGGTACCCTGGAGACACCATCGGCGCCGGGATCGGCCAGGGCTACGTGTTGACCACGCCGCTGCAACTCGCGGCGATGACCGCTCGCATCGCCGACGGCGCGCGCGCCGTGGCGCCGCGCCTTGCGCGCGACCCGAACCCGGACCGCCCGCCGCCGCCGCTGGGGATATCCAAAGCCGCCCTCGACATCGTGCGCAAGGGCATGAACGAGGTCGTCAACGACCGCCGCGGCACCGCCTACAAGGCGCGCATCGAGGACGCGGCGCAGGCCATGGCCGGAAAGACCGGCACCAGTCAGGTGCGCAGGATCAGCATCGCCGAGCGCGCCTCCGGAGTCATCGCCAACGAGGACCTGCCCTGGGAAGAGCGGGACCATGCGCTGTTCGCCGCCTACGCCCCGGTCGACTCGCCGCGCTTCGCCCTGTCGGTGGTGATCGAGCACGGAGGGTCGTCGAAACGCGCCGCGACGATCGCGCGCGATATCCTCATCGAGGCGCAGCGCCGCTTTCCGCTTCCCGAAGCACGACCCGCGGCGAGCGTATGAACGATGTCGCTCTCCGGCAAGCTCGGGCGGCGCGATGTCGCATTCGTCGATCGCGTCGGCGAAATCGACTGGGGTCTCGTGGCGCTGGTGACGGTCATCGCCGGCGTCGGCGTGGCGATGCTCTATTCCGCCGCCGGGGGCGCGGTCGACTCCTGGTGTCGAGGCCAGGCGATCCGGGTCGCCGTCTTCACGCCCCTGATGCTTGCGGCCGCGGTCGTGGGCCTGCGCTTCTGGATGCGACACGCCTATGTCGTCTATGCGCTGGCGCTGGCGCTGGTGATCGCCGTCGAGATATCGGGCGCCACGGGCATGGGCGCACAACGCTGGATCGACCTCCATGCGTTCCGGCTCCAGCCTTCGGAACCGATGAAGATCGCCCTCGTCCTCGCCCTCGCCCGCTATTACCACGGCATCGCTCCCGAGGACATGGGGCGTCTCGTCCTCCTCCTCCCGCCGCTCGCGTTGATCGTTCCGCCCACCGCGCTGGTGCTCCGGCAGCCGGACCTCGGCACCGCGACCATGCTCGTGCTGGGCGCCGGGGCGACCATGTTCGCCGCCGGCGTGCGCTGGTGGAAATTCGCCGCGGCCGCGGCGGCCGCCGCCGTCGCCGCGCCGGTGATCTGGGGGACGCTCCACGACTATCAGCGCAGCCGCGTGATGACGTTCCTCGACCCGGAGAGCGACCCCCTCGGCGCCGGTTATCACATCATCCAGTCCACCATCGCCCTCGGTTCGGGGGGGCTGTTCGGCAAGGGATTCCTCGCCGGAACCCAGAGCCAGCTCGATTTCCTGCCCGAACGCCGGACCGACTTCGTTTTCACCACGCTCGCCGAGGAGTTCGGCCTCGTCGGAGCGGGAACGGTGCTGCTGCTCTACGGACTGCTGTTCGTCTACGGCGCCGCCGTGGCCCTGCGCGCGCGCACCCAATTCGGGCGCTTGCTGGCGGTCGGCGTCTCCGCAACCCTGTTCCTCTACGTCTTCATCAACGTCGCCATGGTGACCGGTCTCATCCCCGTTGTCGGCGTTCCGCTGCCCCTGATCTCCTATGGCGGCACGGCGATGCTGACCGCCATGTGGGGCATCGGCCTGTTGCTGTGCGTCTCCATCGACCGCGACCTCGTTATCGGTCGCGGCGCCGGTCGTTTCGGCTGACGGGCGCGCGATGATTTGGGACGTGGCGGTCGTCGGCGCCGGCAACGCGGCGATGTGCGCGGCACTGGCGGCGCGCGAACGCGGCGCCTCCGTCGTCGTGCTCGAACGCGCTCCGCAACCGTTGCGCGGCGGAAACACGCGCTTCACCGCCGGCGCCATGCGCGTCGCCTATGACGGCCCGGACGACATCCTCGCCCTCGTCCCCGACCTCGGCGAGGAGGAGCGGGCGAACACCGATTTCGGGAGCTATCCCGCCGACCGCTTCTTCGACGACATGGCGCGCGTGACCGAATACCGCGCCAATCCCGATCTCGTGGAAGTTCTGGTCCGCGAGAGCCTGCCGACTCTGAAGTGGATGCGCGGCAGGGGCATGCGCTTCATGCCCATGTACGGCCGCCAGGCGTTCGAGATCGGCGGGCGCCGGCGTTTCTGGGGCGGTCTGACCGTCGAGGCCTGGGGCGGGGGGCCCGGCCTGGTGGAAGCCGAATTCGCCGCCGCCGCGCGCGCCGGAGCGGAAGTCCGCTACGGGGCGCGCGCCATCGGCCTGGCGATGGAGGGCGCGCGCGTGGCCGGCGTGCATGTCCGCGCCGCTTCCGGCGCGCGCGAAACCGCGTCGGCGCGCGCGGTCGTGCTCGCGGCCGGCGGCTTCCAGGCCAACGCCGAATGGCGGACGCGCTATCTCGGCCCCGGCTGGGACCTCGCGAGGGTGCGCGGCAGCCGCTTCGACACCGGCGACGGCATCCGCATGGCGCTCGACGCCGGCGCCCTCCCCGTCGGCAACTGGTCGGGCTGTCACGCCGTCGCCTGGGACCGCAATGCGCCCCCTTTCGGCGATCCCGATGTCGGCGACGGGTTCCAGAAACACAGCTACCCGTTCGGCATCGTGGTGAACGCCGCCGGCGAGCGATTCTGCGACGAAGGCGCCGACTTCCGCAACTACACCTACGCAAAATACGGGCGCGCCATACTCGAACAGCCGGGCCAATTCGCCTGGCAAGTCTTCGATGCGAAAGTCGACCGCCTGTTGCGCGACGAATACCGCATCCGCCAGGTCACGCGCGTCGAGGCCGACACGCTGGAGGCGCTCGCGGCCCGACTCGACGGCGTCGACGGCGCGCGGTTCCTCGAAACCGTTCGCGCCTTCAACCGCGCGGTCCGTCGCGATGCGCCCTTCGACCCGACGATCAGGGACGGCCGCGGGACCGACGGCCTGGCGGTTCCGAAGAGCAATTGGGCCAACCCGCTCGACACGCCGCCCTACAAGGCTTTCGCGGTCACTTGCGGGATCACCTTCACCTTCGGCGGCGTGGCGATCTCGCCGGACGCGCGCGTTCTCGACACCGAAGGCGCGCCGATCCCGGGACTGCACGCGGCGGGCGAGATGGTCGGCGATCTCTTCTATTTCAACTATCCGGGCGGGGCGGGTCTCACCGCGGGCGCGGTGTTCGGCCGTCGCGCCGGCCGGGCGGCGGCGGAATTCGCCGCGAACGGCGCGGCGTGAGCGGCGCCGGGCGCGGAATATCCCGTCTGGGTTTCGTCGGCCTCGGCGCGATGGGCGCGCCGATGTGCGGCCATCTGGCGCGCAAGTCCGGCCTTCCCGTGCTCGCCTGGGATGTGCGCGCCGCCGCGCGGAGCGCCCTCGCCGACGACGGCGTCGAGGCGGCGGAGTCGCTCGCCGATGTCGCCCGGCGCGCCGACCTCGTCTTCCTGTCGCTGCCGGGCGGTCCGGAAGTCGAGGCCGTGGCGCAGGGCCTGCTGGAGCACGCGCGCCCCGGGCGGATCGTCGCCGACTGCTCCACCGCGCCGGCGGCCGTGGCGCGCGCCCTGGCGGCGCGTTTCGCCGCGGCGCAGGAGGCCTTTATCGATGCGCCGGTGGCGCGCACGCGCGCCGCAGCGCGCGCCGGCGCGCTCAGCGTCACCGTCGGCGGCGAGCGCGAGGTCGTCGAACGGGTGCGGCCTTTCCTCGCCTGCTTCGCTGCCGACATCGCCCATTGCGGGGCTGCGGGCGCCGGGCAGATCGTCAAGATACTGAACAACATGGTGCTGATGCAGACCGTCGCCGCGCTCGCCGAGGCGTTGTCCGCAGCGCGCCGGCTCGGCGTCGACGGGGAAACCCTGTTCGAGGCGTTAGGCAAGGGTTCGGCGGACAGTTTCGCCCTGCGCCATCACGGCATGAACGCGCTTCTTCCCGGCGAGTTTCCCGAGCACGCCCATTCCTGCCTGCGCGCCATCAAGGACCTCGACTGCGCGCTGGAGCTCGGCGCCGAGGCGGGACTGCCGCTGCGCGGCGCCGAAAGGGTGCGCGGTCTTCTCCGGCAGGCGACGGCGATGGGCCTGGGCGAGGCGTATTATCCGGCGCTGATCGCCGCCATCGACCGCTGACGGCCGGCCATCGAACGCCGCTTGCCGCGAAACCGTTTGGCGACGGCGGGAGATTGCGATACGCTGCCGTCGCGTTTCGGGAATACTCTTTTCGTCGGCGGACGCCGAACATGCGGAACAGGATCGCTCCATGAGCGTCGCCACATTCGACACGCTGAAGGCCTCCAAAGAGCTCGCCGAAGCGGGCTTCCGGGTCGACCAGGCGGAGGCGATCGCCACCGCTCTGCGCGACGCGGTTTCCGAAAGCGCCGTCACCAAAGCCGACATGGCGCGCCAGGAAAACCGGCTCGAGCGTCTCGACGAACGTCTTAAAGGCATGGCGACGAAGGAGGACCTCGCCCGGGTGGAGGAGCGTCTTGAGGGCATGGCGACGAAGGCGGACCTCGCTCAGGTAGAGGCGCGTCTCGAAGGCATGGCGACGACGGAGGACCTTGCCCGGGTGGAGGAGCGTCTTGAGGGCACGGCGACAAAGGCGGACCTTGCCCGGGTAGAGGCGCGTCTTGAAGGCACGGCGACCAGGGCGGACCTTTATCGGGGGCTGTTGTTCCAGGCCGGGGCCATCGTCGCGGCGCTTGCTGCGCTGAACCTGCTCCAGTGATCTCCCGCGCCGCGGGGAACCCGGACGAACCGGACATGGGTGGCGGCGGCGCATTTTCGCGATAGTGCGCACGCATTCCGCCGGAGCGCGCCGCTTATCCGGCGCCGATCGCCGCCATCGACCGCTGACGGCCGGCCATCGAACGCCGCTCGCCGCGAAACCGTTTGGCGACGGCGGGAGATTGCGATACGCTGCCGTCGCGTTTCGGGAATACTCTTTTCGTCGGCGGACGCCGAACATGCGGAACAGGATCGCTCCATGAGCATCGCCACGTTCGACACGCTGAAGACCGCCAAGGATCTCGCCGGCGCGGGCTTCCGGGTCGACCAGGCGGAGGCGATCGCCACCGCCATGCGCGATGCGGTTTCCGAAAGCGCCGTCACCAAAGCCGACATGGCGCGCCAGGAAAACCGGCTCGAGCGCCTCGACGAACGTCTCGACGAACGCCTTGAAGGCATGGCGACGAAGGCGGACCTCGCCCGGGTGGAGGAGCGTCTTGAGGGCATGGCGACGAAGGCGGACCTCGCTCAGGTAGAGGCGCGTCTCGAAGGCATGGCTACAAAGGAGGACCTCGCCCGGGTGGATGCTCGTCTCGCCCGGGTGGATGCTCGTCTTGAGGGTACCGCGACCAGGGCGGACCTTTATCGGGGGCTGTTGTTCCAGGCGGGGGCCATCGTCGCGGCGCTTGCTGCGCTGAACCTGCTCCAGTGATCTCCCACGCCGCGGGGAACCCGGACGAACCGGACATGGGTGGCGGCGGCGCATTTTCGCGATAGTGCGCACGCATTCCGCCGGAGCGCGCCGCTTGTCCGGCGCCGTTCGCCGCGAAACCGTTTGGCGACAGCCGGAGGTTACGATACGCTGCCGTCGCGTTGCGGGAATACTCTTTTCGTCGGCGGACGCCGAACATGCGGAACAGGATCGCTCCATGAGCATCGCCACGTTCGACACGCTGAAGGCCTCCAAAGAGCTCGCCGAAGCGGGCTTCCGCGTCGACCAGGCGGAGGCGATCGCCACCGCTCTGCGCGACGCGGTTTCCGAAAGCGCCGTCACCAAAGCCGACATGGCGCGCCAGGAAAACCGGCTCGAGCGCGTCGACGAACGTCTCGACGAACGCCTTGAAGGCATGGCGACGAAGGAGGACATCGCCCGGGTGGATGCTCGTCTCGCCCGGGTCGAGGCGCGTCTTGAGGACATGGCTACGAAGGCGGATCTCGCTCAGGTAGAGGCGCGTCTTGAGGGCATGGCTACGAAGGCGGATCTCGCTCAGGTAGAGGCGCGTCTTGAAGGCATGGCTACGAAGGAGGACCTTGCCCGGATGGATGCTCATCTCGCCCGGGTGGATGCTCGTCTCGCCGGGGTGGATGCTCGTCTCGCCGGGGTGGATGCTCGTCTCGCCGGGGTGGATGCTCGTCTTGAGGGTACCGCGACCAGGGCGGACCTTTATCGGGGGCTGTTGTTCCAGGCCGGAGCCATCGTCGCGGCGCTCGCCGCGTTAAACCTGTTCCAGTAGTCCCCGCGCCGCGGGGAACCCGGACGAACCGGACAAGGGTAGCGACGGCGGCGCGTCTTCGCGATAGTGCGCGCGCATTCCACCGGAACGTCGGGACACGCCGCAGGAGGAGCGATCGATGAATTTCGAGTATTCGGACAAGGTCAAGGGCCTGCAGGAGCGCGTCTCGGCCTTCATGGACGCCCATATCTACCCCAACGAGAACACGTTCGCCGAGCAGATCGAGGCCGGCGGGCGCTGGACGCCGCCGCCCATCCTCGACGAGCTCAAGGCGAAGGCGCGCGAGGCGGGACTGTGGAACCTCTTTCTGCCCGAATCCGAACGCGGCGGCGGTCTCACCAATCTCGAATACGCCCCGTTGTGCGAGATCATGGGCCGTTCGCCCTACGCGCCGGAGGTCTTCAATTGTTCGGCCCCCGACACCGGCAACATGGAGGTGCTCGAGCGCTACGGAACGCCGGAGCAGAAGAAGCAGTGGCTCGAACCCCTGCTCGCGGGCGAAATCCGTTCCGCCTTCGCCATGACCGAACCCGACGTGGCTTCGTCGGACGCCACGAACATCGAATCGCGCATCCGCCGCGACGGCGACGAATACGTCATCGACGGGCGCAAATGGTGGACCTCCGGCGCCCCGGATCCGCGTTGCAAGATATTGATCTTCATGGGGAAGTCCGATCCCGCGAATCCCGACCGCCACAAGCAGCAGTCGATGATCCTGGTGCCGATCGACACCCCCGGGGTCGAAATCGTGCGTTCGCTGCCGGTCTTCGGATACGACGACGCGCCCCACGGTCACGCCGAAATGCAGTTCGACGGCGCCCGCGTGCCCGCGTCCAACATGCTGCTGGGCGAGGGGCGCGGCTTCGAGATCGCCCAGGGCCGCCTCGGCCCGGGCCGCATCCATCACTGCATGAGGTTGATCGGCCAGGCCGAGCGCGCCCTTGAGAAGATGTGCAAGCGCGCCAAGTCGCGGATCGCCTTCGGCCGCCCGGTGTCCGACCAGACCGTGACGCAGGAGCGCATCGCCGAATCCCGCATCATGATCGACCAGGCGCGCCTGCTCGTTCTCAAGGCCGCGTATATGATGGACACCGTGGGCAACAAGGAGGCGCGCAAGGAGATCGCGATGATCAAGGTCGCCGCGCCCAACATGGCGTGCCAGGTGATCGACTGGGCGCTTCAGGTTCATGGCGGCGGCGGCGTGACGAGCGATTTCGGCCTGGCGTCCGCCTATGCCCATGCGCGTGTGTTGCGGCTCGCCGACGGGCCCGACGAGGTTCACCGCAACCAGGTTGCGCGTCTCGAACTGCGCCGCCACAACTGACCGGACCCTGCGGGCGGCTCCCGATGCGGTCGCCGGCGGTCCTCGTGAGTCGCCGTCGCGCCGCGTTCGACCGGGCGCAATAGCGCCCATGTTCGATGCCGTGCTGGTCGCCAACCGCGGCGAGATCGCGTGCCGCGTCGTCCGCGCGTGCCGCGCCCTCGGCCTGCGAAGCGTCGCGGTATATTCCGGGGCCGACGCCGACGCTCCCCATGTCGCTCTCGCCGACGCCGCCGAGCCCATAGGGGCGGCGCCTCCGCGCGCGAGCTATCTCGACGCCGACGCGCTCCTCGCGGCGGCGCGGCGCGCGGGCGCGGGCGCCGTCCATCCCGGCTACGGTTTCCTCGCGGAAAGCCCCGAATTCGCGCGCCGCGTCGAAGACGCCGGGCTGGCGTGGGTCGGCCCCGCGCCCGAAACCATCGCCGATATGGGCGACAAGGAGCGCGCGCGCCGGGTCGCCGCCGCGTCGGGGGCGCCCGTCATGCCGGGCAGCGCCCGTTTCCGCCCCGGCGACCCTCATGCGCGCCTCGCCGCCGCCGGCGACGCGGTCGGCTACCCTCTGCTCGTCAAGGCGGCGGCGGGCGGCGGCGGGATCGGCATGCGCCGCGTCGACGAACCGGCGGCGCTCGAGGCCGTCGCCGCCGCCACGCAAACGCTCGCGGAGCGCGCCTTCGGCAATGGCGCGATCTATCTCGAACGCCTCGTGACCCCCGCCCGCCACGTAGAAGTCCAGGTCTTCGGTTTCGGAGACGGTCGCGCGGTTCATCTCCACGAGCGCGACTGCTCGGTCCAGCGCCGCTATCAGAAGGTCGTCGAGGAAGCGCCCGCTCCCGGCCTCGGCGCCGACGCGCGGCGGGCGATGGCCGACGCCGCCGTCGCGCTCGCGCGGAGCGTGCGCTATCGCAGCGCCGGCACCGTCGAATTCGTCGTTGCGCCCGACGAACGCTTCTTCTTTCTCGAAATGAACACCCGCATCCAGGTCGAACATCCGGTCACCGAAATGTTGACCGGGGTCGATCTCGTGGCGTGCCAGCTCGCCCTGGCGCGCGGCGACGCGCTCGACGAATTGCGGCGCGGCGACATCGTCGCCTCCGGTCACGCCGTCGAATGCCGCCTCTATGCCGAGCGCCCGGAGAAACGCTTCCTCCCGGCGCCGGGACGCATCGAAACCCTGCGATGGCCCGAGGCCGGCGCCGACCTCAGGATCGATTCGGGCGTGCGCGAGGGAAGCACGGTCACGCCGCATTACGACCCGTTGCTCGCCAAATTGATCGCCCGCGGGCCGTCGCGCAACGCCGCGCTCGCGCTCATGGAGCGCGCTCTCGCCGACACCCGCATCGAGGGACTCGCGACCAACCTGGAATTCCTTTCGCGACTGATCGCGCATCCGGAGTTCCGCGCCGGCGGCGTCTCGACCGACTTCATCGCCGCGCGTCTCGACGAATTGGCGTGAAGGGCGCTGCCGCGCGGCGGCGCGCGGCGACGAGATTGTCGACCCACGCCGCGGCGGCGGCGACCGTCGGGACGCGCGGCGGCTCGGGCGGCGGCGGCCGGTCGACGATCAGCACCGGAAGACCGAGCGCCCGCGCCGCGGCGACCTTGCCGTAGGCCGCGCGTCCGCCGGCGTTCTTCGTCACCACCAGATCGACCGCCTCGCGGCGCAGGAAAGCGCGCTCCGACGCCTCGTCGAACGGCCCTCGCGACACCCGGACCTCGGCGCCGGGGATCGGCGTCTCGTCCGGAGGCTCGAAGACGCGGACGACGAACCTCGCGTCCGTGCACGCGGCGAACGCTGCGAGGCCGCTTCGGCCGATAGCGAGAAGCGGCCGCCGCCCGAGCCTCTCCGCCTGCGCCGCCGCCGCGGCGGCGTCGGCCGCGGCGGTCCATCGATCCCCGGGCCGGCGGGTCCAGGGGGGGCGGACCAGCGCCAGCCGCGGCAGGCCGCGGCGGCGGCAGGCGGCGGCGGCGTTCGCCGAAATCGTCGCGGCGAAGGGGTGGGTCGCGTCCACCGTCGCGTCGATGGCGTTCGTTTCCAGCCAGCGCTCCAGGCCTGCGGCGCCGCCGAACCCGCCGACCCGCATCGCTCCGGCGGGCCGCTTCGGCGCCCGGGTGCGCCCGGCCATCGAGGTGATCGTCGCGACGCCGGGGCGATCCGCCAGCGCGTTCGCCAGCGCGCGCGCTTCCGCCGTGCCGCCGAGGATGAGCAGCCTAAACGTCGCCCTCTCCCGCCGCGGCGAGAAGCCGCCCCGCGCGGTCGTATATCAGCGTGTCCACCGCGACGCGGGGGCCCGCGGTCTCCTGCGCCACTGCGCGGGCGCGCTCGGCGACGGCCCCGGCGAGGCGCGCCGCATCGGCGTCGCCGAGGAGCGAGAGCGCCGCGCCGGCGGTCGCCGCCCGGCGCGCGGCCGCGACGGCTTGCGGCGCCGCGCCGAGCGCCGCCATGCGGTCCGCCAGCCAGCCGATGTCCACCTGTCCTCGCGACGAATGGAGGTCGAGGCGTCCCTGGGCGAGTTTGCACATCTTGGCGAACCCTCCGGCGAGAGCGAGGCGCGCGACGGGCCGGCGGCGCAGATATTTCAACACGCCCCCGGCGAAGTCGCCCATGTCGATGAGAGCGGTTTCCGGCAGGCGGTAACGCGCGCGCACCGCCGCCTCGCTGGCGCGGCCCGTCGCCGCGGCGATGCGGTCGTGGCCGGCGGCGCGCGCCACGTCGATGCCGCGGTGAATGGCGGCGATCCATGCGGCGCAGGAATAGGGCGTCACCACTCCAGTGGTGCCGAGGACCGACAATCCGCCCCGGACGCCGAGGCGGCCGTTCATCGTTTTCCGGGCCAGCGCCGCCCCGTTTTCGATGCCGATCTCGACCGCGGCGTCGCCGGCGCCGCCCGCGGCGCGCGCCGCCGCCGCCACCGCCGCCGCGATCATCGTGCGCGGCGCCGGGTTGATCGCCGGCTCGCCCACCGCGAGGGCAAGGCCGGGCCGCGTCACCGTGCCGACCCCCTCCCCGGCGCGGAACGTCACGCCGCTCCCCGGCGTCCCTTCGCGCACCGTCGCGACGACCAGCGCGCCATGCGTGACGTCGGGGTCGTCGCCCGCGTCCTTGACCACTCCGGCGGTCGCCCAGCCGTCGCCGAGCGCTTCGCGGGCGAGCGCGAAGGCCGGGCGCCGTCCGCCCGGAAGCGCGACCGGGACCGGATCGGGGAACCTTCCGGTCAGCAGCGCTTCGTAAGCCGCGCGCGCGGCCGCCGCGGCGCAGGCGCCCGTAGTCCAGCCGTGACGAAGCGGTCGCTTGTTCATCGCATTTTCCACATTAGCCCCGCCGCCCCGGTCCCGCCCGTCCTTTCCGCGTTCCGCCCGCCCGGCGGCGGGTGTAAAGACGGCTTTCATGTCCCGCCGCGCCCCCGCGCTCCCCGCCTTCGCGCCCGCGACCCTGCTCCCCGGCTGGGTGTGGCTGGTCGGCGCGGGCCCGGGCGACCCGGGGTTGTTGACCCTGCACGCCCGGTATGCGCTGGCGCAGGCCGACGACGTGGTTTACGACGCGCTGGTCGGCGCCGGGGTGCTCGATCTGATACCGGAGGCCGCCCAACGCCATTACGCCGGCAAGCGGGGCGGCAGGCCGTCGGCGCGTCAGCCCGACATTTCGCGCCGTCTCGTCGCTCTCGCCCGGCGCGGCCGGCGCGTGGTGCGGCTCAAGGGCGGCGACCCCTACGTCTTCGGGCGCGGCGGCGAAGAGGCCCTGGCGCTGGTCGGCGCCGGGGTTCCCTTCCGTGTCGTTCCCGGGATATCGGCCGGTCTCGGCGGCCTCGCCCAGGCCGGAATCCCGCTCACCCATCGCGAGACCAACGCTTCGGTGACCTTCGTCTCCGGCCACGGCGCCGGCGGCGAAATTCCGGAAACAGCGGACTGGACGGCGATCGCCCGCGGCTCCCGGACGATCGTCGTCTACATGCCGCTCCGGCGCCTGGCGAATATCTCGGCGCGGCTGCGCGCGGGCGGGCGGAGCGCGGACGAACCGGTCGCCATCGTGTCGTGCGCCACGACCGCGGATCAGAACGTGGTCGAAACCACGCTGGGCGCCTGCGCCGAGGCCGCGGCGGCGGTCCGGCCGCCCGCCATCGTCGTCGTCGGCGAAACGGTGCGGCTGCGCGCCGGGCTCGACTGGCTCGGCGCCCTGCGCGGCCGCGCGCTCGACCCCGACCCGCTCGGAACCGCGCCCGCCGGCGCCGCGGCGGACGGCGAATGACTCCGGGATTGATCGTCGCCGCGCCCTCCTCCGGTTGCGGCAAGACCTCGATCGCGCTCGGACTGCTGCGCCGTCTGCGCGCCGAGGGCGTGCGCGTCGGGGCGTTCAAGGCGGGGCCGGACTATATCGACCCCGCCTTTCACGCCGCCGCGGCCGGGCGCGCCTGCGGCAACCTCGACCCCTGGGCCATGCGTCCGGCGACGCTCGCCGCCGGCTACCGCGGCGCCGCGCGCGACGCCGACCTCGTGATCGGCGAAGGCGCAATGGGGTTGTTCGACGGCGGCGACGGCGGCGCCGGGTCGACAGCCTCGCTCGCCGAAAGCCTCGCCCTTCCCGTGCTGCTCGTCATCGACGCCCGCGGACAGGCCGCATCCGCCGCCGCGCTCTTCGAGGGGTTCGCCCGTCACCGCCGCGGCGTCGCGGTGGCGGGAGTCGTCGTCAACCGCGTGGCCGGTCGCCGCCACGCCCGGCTGATTCGCGACGCCTTCCCCGAGCCTCCGCTGGGCTTCGTGCCCGAAGATGCGTCGCTCGCCGTGCCCGGGCGCCATCTCGGCCTCGTCCAGGCGTCGGAGCACCCCGACCTGGAAGGGTTCCTCGACCGCGCCGCCCGGACCGTCGGCGACGCCGTGGACCTGGACCGCCTGGCGGCTCTCGCCGGCGATCCGGATCTACCGGATGAGGACGCCGCCTCCGCGGCGGCGCCCGCGCCGGCGCTCGGCGGTCATATCGCGCTCGCGTCCGACGCGGCGTTCCGATTCGCCTATGAGCATTGGCGCGCCGCGTGGCGGCGCGCGGGAGTCCGGGTCTCGCCCTTTTCCCCGCTGGCGAACGAAGCGCCGCACGCCGGCGCGGATGCGGTCTACCTGCCGGGCGGCTACCCCGAACTGCATGCCGGCCGGCTCGCCGCCGCCACGGGCTTTCTGGACGGGCTGCGCGCCGCCGCCGCCCGCGGCGCCGCGGTCTATGGAGAATGCGGCGGCTACATGACCCTGGGCGAAGGCATGACCGACCGCGCCGGCAGGCGTCACGCGATGGCCGGGCTGCTTCCCCTGGAGACGAGTTTCGCAGCGCCGAAACTCCGTCTCGGTTACCGCACCCTCGGGCCGCGCGCGGACGGGCCGTTCGGACCCGCCGGAAGCGCCTGGCGCGGCCATGAGTTTCACTACGCCGCCGCGGTCCGGGAAGACCGGTCGCGCGCCGATGCGCTGTTCGACCGGTCGGCGCCGGGCGGCGCGGGCGGCGTCGAGGGACTCCGCCGCGGCCGGGTCTGCGGCTCGTTTTGCCACCTCATCGACCGGGCGACGGCGACTCCAGCCGGATGAACGCCCACGCGCCGAGTCCGCCGATCGTGAGCCAGAACACGAAATTCGCAGCGAGACCGGCGCCGACGAAAGAGGCCGCGAGCTCCGCCGGCAACGCCCCGCCATGGGCGTCGCTCTCCGGGCGCGGCGCTCCCGCCGCATGGGGCAGGAGGATGAGCGCGACCCCGGCGGCGCGCGCCCACAGCGTCGGGATGAAGACGATCGACGCGAGACCGCCCGCCGTCGCCGCCGCGCAGCCCGCCCACCATAATTGGCGCGCCTCGAGCGCCGCCGACACCGAACCGGGCAGCTGCGGCGGCAGGCCCGCCGCCGGGGCGAGCGAGAACGCCGCGAATCCGGCGACGCCCCAGGCGAAGCCCAGCCGCCAGTCGGCCGGCGGCGCGAGAGAAAGCCCCGCCACCAGCAGAAGGGCGAAGGCGCAACCGGCGAGCGCATTGACGAGCGCCGTCAGGACAAGGCGGCGCGCCCCTTCCCCGCCCGCGTGTCGGTGGCCGTCGCCATGGGCGCCGTGTCCGTCGTCTTCGAAATTTTCGGCGGCGGCGACAAGCGGCAGCACCTTTATCGCCTGGACCGCCGTAAGCGCGATCCCGGCGGCGACGCCGGCGCAGAGCGCCGCCAGGACGATTCGGCGAAAGCCGTTCAATGGCAGGGGAAGGCCAGGCCGTGCCGACTGTCGTGCGCCGCTTCGTGTAACGCCGCAGGGCCGGCGAAGCCGGCGCCGTACAGCAGGGCCAACGCCAGAACCGCAGCGCACAACGCCGGAACGAGCGCGCCGGCGGCGCGAACGGTCGGGACATCCTGCGCGACAACCGTCGGCCTCATGATCGGTCTCCTCTCGAAACGGCGACAGCCACCATAAGGGCCCGGCGCGCGGGAAACAATGACATGTACCGGTTCACGACACATGAGACGACGGATGGGCAGCGAGCAGACTTCCGGCCGCGGGAAGGCCCGGATGCCGACAGCCCGAACCCGTCGCGTCCCGCATGTGTCCGAACCGGGTCGGACCGGCGGCGTCAGGCGGGCGACGGGGCAGCCCTGTGCGGAGTGTCGAAGGTCGTTCCGTTCATGCCGCTGCCTACAGCAGTTTGACGGCGGCGACGATCACGCCGCCGACTGCGATGAGGCCACCGAAGAAGCGGACGGTGAGGCGTGTTTCGAGAGCAGCGATGTCGGCCCGCAAATCGGCGCGCAAACCGCCGAGACCCGCATCGAGATCGGCTTTCGTGGCCAGGCCGGCGCGGATGGCCCGCGCGGCTTCCGCGTGAGCTTCCGCCTGCTTCTCTTCGACTCCGGCTTCCCTGAGCGTGCGCGCATGGGCGAGCGTGTCGAAATCGGCATCGGCGACGACCATGCCGCGACCTTAGGACCGGCGCGGTGCGACGCGCAAGGCGTTGTCCTCCCTCCCGGAGACGACCGCAACCGGTCGGTCGCGTTGCGGACGGGGGCGGGGCGGCGATACAACCCTTTCGGGGCAGCGTTCCGTCGGGAATGCGAGCGGGGAGGCGCGTCATGAACGGCAAGCCCGGGGCCGGAGAGCCGCTCGCTCCGGTCACGCTGGTGCTCGGCGGGGCGCGGTCGGGCAAGAGCCGGTTCGCGGAAAGTCTCGTCGCCGCCGGCGCCCGGCGCCCGGTCTACGTCGCTACAGGAAGCGCGGGCGATGCGGAAATGGCGGCGCGCATCGCCGCGCACCGGGCCCGGCGCGGCGCAGGGTGGGTGACGGTCGAGGAGCCGATCCGCCTCGCGGGCGCGCTGGCGGCGCTCGATGTCGACTCGGCGGCGCTGGTCGACTGCCTCACGCTGTGGCTCGCCAATCTCATGGAGGCCGGTCTGGACCCGGATGCGGAGCGCCGCGCATTGACCGCCGCGCTGCGCCGCCTTCCGGCCCCGACGGTCCTGGTCTCCAACGAGGTCGGACAGGGGATCGTCCCGGACAACGCGGCGGCGCGGCGCTTCCGCGACGCTGCCGGTCTGCTGCACCGGGATGTCGCTGCGGTCGCCGACCGCGTCTATTTCGTCGTCGCCGGCCTGCCCCAAAGGCTCAAGTGAGAGCGGATTTGTCGGCCCGTCCCCGGGCGACGCCGGCCTCGGCGAAACTCGCCATGCCCGCATGGCAGGCGAGCGCGGCCTTGACCGTCCCGGCGGCGAGAACCGCGCCCGAACCTTCGCCCAGGCGCAGCCCGAGGTCGAGGAGCGGGTCGAGGCCCAGCGCCGCGAGCAGGCGTCCGTGCGCGGCTTCCGCCGAACGGTGTCCCGCGAGGCAATGGTCGAGCGCGCCCGGCGCCGCGCGCGCGAGGACGGCGGCGGCGGCGCAACAGATGAAGCCGTCGAGCAGGACCGGCGTCCGCTTGCGGCGCGCTCCGGCAATGGCGCCCGCCATCGCCGCGAGTTCGCGCCCGCCGAGTCGCCGCAACGCCTCGAGGGGGTCGCCGATATGGGCGCGGTGGCGCTCCGCCCCCTGCGCAACGACGGCGCGCTTGCGCGCCAGACCGGCGTCGTCGACCCCCGCGCCGCGCCCCGTCCAGTCGGCGGCGTCGCCGCCGAACAGCGCCAGGCACAGCGCCGCCGCCGCGGTGCTGTTGCCGATTCCCATTTCGCCGACGCACAGCAGATCGGTTCCCCCGTCGACGCGCTCGAACCCGGTTGCGAAGGCCTCCGCACATTCCGCTTCGCTCATCGCCGGCGCTTCGGTGAAGTCCGCCGTGGCCGAGTCGAGCGCCAGCGGGACCGAAGAGAATGTCGCCCCGGTCGCCTCGCAGAGCCGGTTCGCCGCCGCCCCGCCGGCGGCGAAATTCGCCGTCATCTGCGCCGTCACTTCCGCCGGCCAGGCGGATACGCCGCGCGCGACGACGCCGTGGTTGCCTGCGAACACCAGCAGTTCGATGCGTTCGGCGGTCGCCGGGTGTTTGCCCTGCCATGCCGCCGCCCAGACGGCGATGTCCTCGAGGCGTCCGAGCGCGCCGGGCGGCTTGGTCAGCGCCGCCTCGCGCGCCCGCGCCGCCGCCGCGGCGGCGGCGTCCGGCCCCGGCGGGTCGGCGATCCGCGCCCTGATGTCGTCGAGGTTCATGACGCCTCCATGCGCCCCGCGGGATACCGGCGAGTCGTCCTGTGCGAATTCCGGCGCGGCCGTCTTCGCCGCGGAGATGAAATAATGCGTTTTTCGCTCCTTGTGGACCTCGCAACCGCCGTCGGTTTTCTGACCCTCGCGCCGGCGCCGGGGGGCGGCGGGCTGGACCGGCTGGCGCGCGCGGCGGGTTTCTTTCCCGTCGTCGGCGCGTTCGTCGGCGCCGCCGGCGGCGCGGCGGCCGCGCTGGCGCTGTGGGCCGGGTTCGGACCGTGGCTCGCGGCGGCGTTCGCCGTCGCCGCCCAGACCGTCCTGACCGGCGGGTTGCACGAGGACGGTCTCGCGGATTTCGCCGACGGTCTCGGAGGGCGCGACCGCGCCGCCCGCCTCGCCGCCATGCGCGACGGCGCGGTCGGCGCCTGGGCGGTTCTCGCCCTGGGCGGAGTCATGTGCTTCCGCGTCGGCGCCCTTGCGGGGATACTTGCGGCGGGCGGCGCGGTCGCCGGGCTGGCAGCGCTCGTGGCGACGGGCGCACTGTCGCGCGCGGCTGTGGCGGGGGCGATGCGCTGGATGAAGCGCGCGCGCGCCGACGGTCTCGCCGCGTCCGCGGGCCGCCCGCCGCCCGCCGCGGTGGCGCTGGCGGGGCTGTCGGCGGCGGTGTGCGCCGCGCCCCTGGGCGTTGCCGCCTCCGCCGCCCTCGCCGCCGCGGCGCTGGGCGCGACCGTTGTCTGCGGCCTGGCGGCGCGACGCCTGGGGGGCGCGACGGGAGACGTGTTCGGCGCCGTCCAGGCGGTCGCCGAAACCGCCGCCCTGTGCGCTCTCGTCGCCGTTACCGCCGCATAAGGCGGCGCCGGGCGGCATGGAGGCTCCCTCCCGGCACACCGAAGCGGCGCCGACGGCGCTCGATCCGTATACGTCGAGGATACCGGATTACTTCTTCAGATCGGCGACCATCGCTTCGATGCGTTCGATCGCGTCGCGCGCATCCGCCGCCTCCTTGCGGACGGCGCCAAGCGTTTCCTCGGCGCCGGCGGTCGCGACCTCGAGGCGGGCATTGTGCAAATTGTCGATGACCACGGCAATCACCAGGTTGATCATGATCACTGCCGCGAGCATCACGAAACTCACGAAGAACACCCAGCTCATGGGATGCAACGCCATCGCGATGTACATCACATCGGTCCAGTCCTCCAGCGTCATCACCCGGAACAGGGTCAGCAGAGCGATGCCGAGCGAACCCCAATGGGTGGGGTCGTGGGCGCCGAACAGGTGCACGCCGGCAACCGCATAGACGTAATAGACCACCGACAGCAGCAGCATCACATTGCCCAGCCCGGGCAGCGAGCGGATCAGGGTCGAGACGATGAGGCGCAGTTGCGGCGCCACGGTGACGACGCGGAGCACGCGCAACAGACGCGCCAGACGCGCGATGAGCGCAAAGGAACCCGCCTCGGGGAGCAGGGCGAGGACGAGGACGGTGAAATCGAACAGGTTCCAGCCGTCGCGGAAATAACGCCCGAAACGCGGCGCCACGGCGACGAGCTTGATCGCCGCCTCGAGCGCGAACACCGCGAGGGCGACGGCGTAGGCAACGCGGATCGCGCCGCCGAAACTCGCGCCCAGTGTCCGGCTCGTCTCCAGACCGAGGCCGACGGCGGTGACGAGGATCATTGCGATGACGGCGATTTCGAAGATGCGCGAGGCGGCGATGCGGCGGCACAGCCGGCGCGGCCGGTCGAACATCGACAGCGTCGGCTGCGGGGCCTCGCCGTCGGGCTCCGCGCGGGCCTCCCGCCGGCGCGCGAACGCCAGGCCGGCGGTGCGTATCGCTCGCCACATACCGGGCCGCCGCGGCGCGCCGCTTCGCCGCGCGTTCGCGCCGCGCTACCGCGCCAGCGCGCGGCTGCGCGCGGCCGCGGCGCGCACGGCGGCGGTCATGAGCGGCGCCAGACCGTCCTCCGCCATCAGCACTTCGAGCGCCGCCGCCGTCGTGCCGCCGGGGCTGGTCACGCCGCGCCGCAGGTCCGCGGCGCTTTCCGCGGACTCCGCCGCCAGCGCGCCGGCCCCGGCCACGGTCGCCCGCGCCAGCCGCCGGGCGAGCGCGGAGTCGAGGCCGGCGGCGGTCCCGGCCTCGGCAAGACATTCGATCAACAGGAATACGTAGGCGGGGCCGCTGCCCGAAACCGCGGTCACCGCGTCCATCGGCGATTCGTCCTCGACCCACGCGACCTCGCCCGCGGCTTCGAGCATCCGCGCGCACAGCGCCCGATGGGCGTCGGTCGCGCGGGGGTTCGCGCACGCCACGGTAATGCCGCGCCCGATGGCCGCCGGAGTGTTCGGCATCGCGCGCACGACCGCCGCGCCGTCGCCCAGCCCCGCTTCGAGGGCGGCGAGCGTCACGCCCGCCGCGATGGACAGAAACACCGGCGGGCGCGCGGCCGCCGCCAGGGGCGCATAGGACGGCAGCACCGCGCCGATTATCTGCGGCTTGACCGCGAACAGCACCAGTTCCGGCGCAACATCCAGAGCGTCGGGCGCGGGAACGACCCGAACGCCGTGCCGCGCGCCGAGCGCCGCGGCCGCCGTCGCGTCGGGTTCGACAACGAGCGCCTCGTCCGCGGCAAGCGCGCCCCGGGAGAGCCAGCCGGCGAGCAGCGCGCCGCCCATGCGGCCGCCGCCGACGAGAAGCATGGACGGGTTCATTCAGGCGTGCCCCTTCGGCTCCATCAGCGCCGCCGCGATGGCGCGTTCGGCATCCTCCCCGGCCCACAGAACGAGCTGGAAGGCGGGATAATAGCGGTCGCACTCGGCGCGCGCGGCGTCGATCACCGACTCGAGGACATCCAGCGCCACCGGACGGTCGCCGCCGCCGAGAACGGTATGGCGGAACGTGGGCCAGCCCTCGTCGGACCACAGTTCGAAATGGCCGAGCCACAGGCGTTCGTTGATCCCCGCGAGCAAGGGGTAGACCGCGCCGCGCCGCGGTTGCGGAACCCGCATGTCGAGCGCGCAGGCGGCGAAGAGCGAACGGTTCTCCGGCGTCCACGAAAACCACAGGTTGAGGTCGCACCATCGCCCGCCCAGCCGCACGGCGATCTCGGTTTCGCTCCGGCGCTCGCCGGGCCACTCATGCGCGCCGGCGAGCTCTTCCACCAGGTCGATGGGGTCGCACGGCGCGTCGCGCTCCGTCGTCCAGAGTTCGGCCAACGCGGCGCCTCCCCTGCTACGCCTCGCGGAGTGAGATATTGTAGGCAACGCTCGACAGACCACAAGATACTGTATGGCGACCGGAGGGCAATCGATTTTCCGAAATTTCCGCGCCGCCTCGGCGCCGGTCTCCGCAGGGCCGACAACGGGACGCGGCGCAGCGCGCCGGCGTGCCCGCGACGCCCCGGCCCGGGCGCGGTCGTCTCCGGGGAGCGGCGGCGTCCCCCCGGGGCGTCTCGCCGGCGTTCCCGGGAGCAGCCCGGTTCAGGGGTCGCCGCCGGCTTGCTTGTCCTGCGCGGCCTTTTCCAGCGCGGCGATGCGCTCCGCAAGGGCCTCGTTCTCTTCCCGCGCCCTTGCGGCCATGGCGCGGACGGCCTCGAACTCGTCGCGCCGCACCAGGTCCATGCGTTCGAGGACGGCTTCCAGCCTGTCGCGGACATGCGCTTCGAACTCGTCGCGCAACGCGCTGGCCGATGTCCAGGCGCCGTCCGCAAGCCGCGCCAGATCGTCGAAAAACCGTTTCTCCCGGTCCATATCGGCTTCTCCCCGGCTTCCGCCGCTTCGGTTCCGGCGACTCTCCGCCCGCGTTTCTTGTATCGGCGCAGGGGGTTCGATAAACCCCCGCGATGTTCATGGTCACCGGCGGCGCCGGGTTCATCGGCTCGAATCTCGTAGCGGCCCTCGGCGAACGGGGCGCGGATGTCGTCGTCTGCGACAGTTTCGGCAGCGACGGCAAATGGCGCAACCTCGCCAAACATCCCGTCGCCGACATCGTCGCGCCCGATGCGCTGACCGACTATGTCGAAAGCGAAGCCGACGCGCTCGAGGCGGTCGTGCATCTCGGCGCCGAGACATCGACGGCCGAAACCGATGTCGACCTCCTTCTCCGGCGCAACTTCCATGCCTCGGCGGCGCTGTGGCGGGTCTGCGCCCGGCGCGGCGTCCGCCTGATCTACGCTTCGTCGGCCGCGACCTATGGCGACGGCGCCGCCGGCTTCGACGACAGCGCGCCGCTCGACCGGCTGCGTCCCCTCAACCCCTACGGCTGGAGCAAACATCTCTTCGACCGGCGCGCCGCCGCCCTGGCGGAGTCCCCCGACACGCGACCGCCGCAATGGGCCGGGCTGAAGTTCTTCAACGTCTACGGTCCCAACGAATATCACAAGGGGCCGATGCAAAGCGTCGTGGCGCGCAAATTCGCAGCGGCGGCGGCGGGCGACCCCGTTTCCCTGTTCCGTTCGCACCGTCCCGACTGCGCCGACGGCGCCCAGAAGCGCGATTTCGTTCACGTCGCCGATTGCGTCGCGGTCATGTTGTGGCTGCTCGACAACCCGGCAGTGAACGGCATCTATAACGTGGGGACGGGCGAAGCGCGCGCGTTCGCCGATCTCGCCGCCGCGTTGCAGGCGGCCTGCGACAAGCGGTCCAGCGTCGTTTATGTCGACATGCCGCCCGGAGTCCGCGACCGGTACCAGTATTTCACGCGCGCCGAGGTCGGCCGCCTTCGCGCCGCCGGCTACGCGGCGCCGTTCCGATCGCTCGAAGCGGGCGTCGCCGACTATGTCGCCCGTTTCCTCGCAACCGGCGACCCCTATCGCTAGCCATGCCGTGGGCGGCCGGGCTCCCCTTTCCCGACATCGACCCGGTGGCGCTGGAGATCGGGCCGCTGGCGGTGCGCTGGTATGCGCTCGCCTATATCGCCGGGCTGTTGCTCGGCTGGCGTTACCTGCGTTTCGTCGCGGCGCGGCGGGGCGGCGCGCCGACCCCCGCCCAGATCGACGACCTGCTGTTCTGGGTCGCCCTCGGCGCCATCGTCGGCGGCCGCGCCGGCTCGATCGCGTTTTACGGACTCGAAGGTTTTTTCGCCGACCCGCTGAAGATTTTTCGCATCTGGGAAGGCGGCATGTCGTTTCACGGCGGCCTGCTCGGGGTCGCCGCCGCGCTGCTATGGTTCGCGCGCAAGGAGCGACTCCCCCCGCTCGCCGTGGCCGACCCGGTGGCGGTCGCAGCGCCCATCGGGCTGTTCTTCGGACGTATCGCCAATTTCGTCAACGGCGAACTCTACGGCCGCGTCTCCGATGCGCCCTGGGCGGTGGTCTTTCCCGCCGGAGGGCCGCTGCCGCGGCACCCGAGCCAGCTATACGAGGCGGCGCTCGAGGGGCTGGCGCTGTTCGCCTTCCTGTCATGGCTCGCGCATCGGCGCGACGGTCTGGCGCGGCGCGGTTTGCTGACAGGGGCGTTCCTTGCCGGTTACGGAGTCCTGCGCATCGCCGGCGAGTTCTTCCGCGAGCCCGACGCGCATATCGGCTTCCTCGCCGGCGGCGCGACCATGGGCCAACTCCTGTCGGCGCCGATGGCGGCGGCGGGGGCATGGCTGATCCTGCGCGCGCGGCGCCCGTCCGGGCCGGCGGCGTGAGCGCGCTCGCCGCGCGTCTGCGGCGCATCGTCCGCCGCACGGGGCCGATGGACGTCGCCCAGTTCATGGCGCTGGCCCTCGCCGACCGGCGCCACGGCTATTACGGCGGCGCGGCGGCGCGCGACCCCTTCGGCCGCGACGGCGATTTCGTGACCGCGCCGGAGATCGGCCAGATGTTCGGCGAACTGATCGGCGCGTGGTGCGCCGACCTGTGGGAGCGCATGGGCGCGCCGGACCCGGTGCTGCTCGTCGAGCTCGGTCCCGGGCGCGGCGCGCTGACGGCGGACCTGCTGCGCGCCGCCGCGGCGGCGCCGGCGTTCCGCCGCGCGATCCGCCTCCATCCGGTGGAGATCTCTCCGGCGCTGCGTCGTATCCAGGCCGAAGCGCTCGCCCCGGAACGCCCCGTCTGGCACGACTCGCCGGCGACGGTCCCGCACGGTCCCGCGCTGTTTATCGCCAACGAATGGTTCGATGCGCTGCCCGTCCATCAGTTCGTCGCCGCCCCGCAAGGGTGGCGCGAAAGGCTGGTGGGGCTGACGGAGGACGGCGAGCGGCTGGCGATGGGATGCGCCCGCGCGCCGACTCCTGCGTCGCGCCTGCTCGAAAAACTCGGCCGCACGCCGCGGCCCGGCGCCGTCGCCGAGGTGAGTTTCGCCGCCCTGGCGCTCGCCGGCGAACTGGCGGAGCGTGTCGTCGAAGGCCCCGGCGCGGCGCTCATCGTGGACTATGGGGGCGGCGGAGGCGCCGACAGTTTGCGCGGGACGCGCCGCCACCGGCCGCGCGCGCCGCTCGACATGCCGGGCGAGATCGATCTCGGCGCGCATGTGGACTTCGGCGCCCTCGCCCGCGCCGCGCGCGAAGCCGGCGCGGCGGTGCGGGGGCCGGTGGGCCAGGGCGCGTTCCTGGAGGCGCTCGGCCTGCGGCAACGCTGTGCGCGGCTGAAGAGCGCGGCGCCGCACCGGGCCGGGGAAATCGACGCCGCCGCGGCGCGTCTCGCCTCGCCGGACGGCATGGGCGTCGCGTTTCAGGCATTGGCCTTCGGCGCCCCCGACGGCCCCGCTCCGGCCGGTTTCCCCCCGTGAGCGCGGCGGAAGCGGCGGTCGCGCCGGGCCTCGCGCGGCTCGACGGCGTGAAACACGGCTTCTTCACCCGCCGCGGCGGCGTATCGCGCGGGATCCACGAATCGCTCAATTGCGGCCCCGGCTCCCGGGACGACCCCGCCGCGGTGACCGCCAACCGGGCCCGCGCCATGGCCCGGCTCGGACTGCCGGCGTCCTCCCTGGCGACCGGATATCAGGTGCATGGCGCGCGCGCGCTCGTCATCGACGCGCCCGCCGGCGCGCCGCCGCAGGTCGATGGGCTGGCGACGGCGCGGCGCGGTCTCGCGGTCGGCGTGCTTACCGCCGACTGCGCGCCGGTGCTGTTCGCCGACGCCGAGGCCGGCGTGGTGGGAGCCGCTCATGCCGGGTGGCGCGGCGCGCTCGCCGGCGTCGTCGAGGCGGCGCTGGCGGCGATGGTCGCCGCCGGCGCGCGCCCCGGGCGCGTCCGCGCCGCGGTGGGGCCGTGCATCGGGCGGGACTCCTATGAAGTCGGCGACGATCTGCGCAACGCCGTTTTCGCCCGCGACGCCGCGGACGCCCGCCATTTCCGTCGCCGCGCCGGGCGCTGGCGGTTCGACCTGTCCGGTTACGCCGCGGCGCGACTGCGCGCCGCGGGGGTCGGCGCGGTCGAGGAGCTCGCCATCGACAGCTGCGCCGACGAGGCGCGTTTCTTCAGCTATCGGCGCGCCCGTCGCCGCGGAGAATCGGATTACGGGCGGTGTCTTTCCGCCATTGCCCTCGCTCCGTGATCCATGCCGGGTCCGGCATGGATGGCGGCAGTCCTGTGCGTCGCCGCGCCGGCGCTCGCCGCGTGTCAGGAGAGGCCGCGCGTATTCGCGCCCGGACCCGACGATGCGGCGGCCCTGATGCAGTCGCTGGGCGGCGGCGGTCTGGACGATGACGGCGCGCTCGGCGTTTTCGTCGCCGGGGTGGACGGCGCGCCGGAAGCGTTCGACTCGGCGCTGACGGCGGCGCTGGCGTCGCGGTTGCTGGCGCACGACGTGCTCGCCAGCGCGCGGACGGCGAACCGCGCGAGCCGCATCCTGGAAGCGCGCGCCGTTCTCGACGGCGCCGCGGCGCGGATCGCCTGGCGGCTGGTGGACGCCGACGACGTTGCCGTCGTTCTGATGGACCAGTCCGTTCCCGGCGGCGCCGCGGCGTGGCGCCGCGGCGGCCCCGCTCTCGCCCGGGCGCTGGCGACGGAAGCGGCGCCGCGCCTCGCGGCGTTGATCCGGGACGGTCCCGCGCCGCGGGAGGAGGCCTTGCCGCCGCCGGCCGGACCCCGGATCGCCGTCGGGGCGGTTTCCGGCGCGCCGGGCGACGGCAACGTCGCGCTGGCGGACGCGACCCGCGCCGCGCTCGCGGCCGCCGGGTTCCGGCTCGCGCCCGGCGGCGGCGCGCCGCTTCTTGTCGGGGCGGTCTCGGTGCGCGCCGGCGGCGCGAACGACCTCGTCGCCGTATCGTGGCGGCTGCTGGCGCGCGACGGGGGCGAGATCGGCGCATTCTCGCAAGAAGGGGCGGCGCCGGCAGGGCGTCTCGACGGACGTTGGGGAGCACTCGCCGACGCCATCGCCCGGGGCGCCGCTCTGGGCGTCGCCGAATTATTGTCCGCGGTCGCGCCGGGCGGGTAGCGAGTCGATTCCGTGTCCGGTTGCGGCGGTTCCCCGCCGCGGACGCTACGGCGCGCCGCCTCGTGTCTCCCGGTCGTCGACCGCCGACATCAACCCCGATCCGTCGGCCCGGTTCCGGGCATATAGCAGAGGGCGTACCTGTCCAGCCTGTCTCGCCAGGCATCGCCGTAGGTGGCGCCGCCCGAGACGCCGTCGAGCGTAATGTCGGACAGAGTCTCGTTCGGGTCCGGCGGGAACACGACATGCGCCGTGTCTTCGGTGTCCACGACCACGCTCACTTCGGTCGACCCGCGGATTTCCAGCCCTTTCGACGCCAGCGCCGCCTTCGCGTCCTCTTCCACAGCGGCGCGGAAGTCCGCATCCCCATGCCAGGCGTCCGATATCGCGCGGAGCGCAGACTCGCTCATCGCGGCGTCCTCCCGAATTTTCCGTCTGCGGAGAAGCTTCCTCTCCGGACGGATTGCACTGTAGCGGGGCCGGCGCCGAAAATCAAGAGCGCGGTGCGCTTGACGGGCGGCGGGCGGGCGCCGAGTCTCGCCGCCATGCGGACGAGCGAAGAGCGTATTCTCACCACCCACGCCGGCAGCCTGCCGCGCGGCGCGGCGCTGACCCGGATGCTGCTCGCCGAGGACGAGGGCGAGGCCATCGACGGCGACGCTTTCGACGCCGAAGTGGCGCGCGAGACGGCGGCGGTCGTGGACGCGCAGGTCGAGGCCGGAGTCGACATCGCCGGCGACGGCGAACTGCCGCGCGTCGCCTTCTCGACCTATGTGAGCCGGCGCATGACCGGCTTCTCCGGGCGCTCGAACCGCCCGCTCTTTCAGGACGCGGTGGCGTTTCCCGGCTGGCGCGACTGGATCCGCGACCACGGCTTGCGGCGCGCCCGGCTGTTCGATGCGCCGGCGGCCGAAGGGCCCGTCGCCTACGCCTCGCTGGACCGCGCGCTTGCCGAATGCGCGGCGTTCGAGACGGCGCTGGCCGCCCGCCCCGGCGCCTTCGCAGACAGTTTCATGACGGTCGCGTCGCCGGGCATCGTCGCGACCACCATGGAAAACCGGCATTACGACAGCCACGAAGCCTATCTCTTCGCGCTCGCCCGGGCGCTGAAGGTCGAATACGACGCCGTCGCCGCGCGGGGGTTCGTCATCCAGATCGACGCGCCGGACCTGGCGATGGAGCGCGCCTGCTTCTTCCAGAACAACAGCCGGTCGGAGTTCCTCGGGTTCGTGGAAATGCACATCGCTGCGATCGATGCGGCAACGGCCGACATCCCGCGCGAGAAGGTGCGGCTGCACGCCTGTTTCGGCAACCGCAACAGCCCGCACGCTTTCGATATCGAGTGTCCCGACATCCTGCCGTTGCTCTACCGGGCGCGCGCCGGCGCGCTGTCGCTGCCGTTCGCGAACCCGCGGCATGCGCACGAGATCGACGCTTTCCGCGATTTCCCGCTTCCCGACGGGACGGTCCTCATCCCGGGCGTCATCGACACGGTGACCAATTATGTCGAGCACCCGAAACTGGTGGCGGAGCGCCTGGAGCGCGCGGTGCGCGCCGTGGGCGACCGCGAGCGCGTGATCGCCGGCACGGATTGCGGTTTCGCCACCGCGGCGGGCGACTCTTTCGTCGCGCCGGATGTGGTCTGGGCGAAACTGCGCGCGCTCGCCGACGGCGCCGCCCTGGCGAGCCGGAACTTGTGGGGCGGCTGACCCGGACGCGCCGGGATCAGGCCGGCGGCGGGGCGGGGTCGCGGGGGACCATCGCGGCGAAATCGTGGGTCTGTTCGAACGCCGCGGCGGCGCGGATCAGCGAGTCCTCGCGGCGTGGCGGGGCGACCATCTGAACGCCCACGGGACGCCCGTCCGCGGTCAGCGCGCAGGGAACGGAAAGCGCCGGACAGCCGGTGAGCGTTACCGCCGAACATACGAGAAGCCAGTCGATATAGTCGCGCAGCGGGGCGCCGTCGATGCGGTCGGGCCAGCGGATCGTTTTGGGGAAGGGCGGCACGGCCGCCGCCGGGCACAGCAACAGCTCCCAGGTCTCGAAGAATTCGACCGCGCGGCGATAAATCTCCCCGCGGGCGCGCCGGGCGGCGACGATCTCCTCCACCTGCAACGCCTGGCCCGCCTCGATGTTCCAGGCGACCTCCCATTTCAGTTCGCGGCGGCGCTCCGCCAGCAAGGCGCCGTGCGACGCCGCGAAACCGAGCGCGCGCAACACGTGGAAACAGCGTTGCGCCTCGGCGAGATCGAAACATGTTTCCTCGACGGTCGCGCCCATGTCCGCGAACCGCGCAGCCGCCGCGCGCACCGCGTCGCGCACCTGCGGGTCGACCGGCGCGATGCCCTCGAGATCGGCGCTGAAAGCCACCCGCGCCGGCGTCTCCGGTTCGGCGGCGGCGCGCGCGTAAGGAGTCTCCGGCGCCTCGCGCGACAGGGGGTCGCCGGGGTGGAGCCCCGTCATGGCGTCGAGCATCAGCGCAGCGTCGCCCACATTGCGGGCCATCGGCCCGTGCACCGCCAGATCGCCGAACGGGAGGTCCGACGGCCCGTGCGCCACGCGCCCGGGGCTCGGGCGGATCCCGACCACGCCGCAGAAACTCGCCGGGTTGCGCAGCGACCCGCCGAGATCGCTGCCCGTCGCGAGCCATGCCTGGCCCGCGGCGAGCGCCGCCGCCGACCCTCCCGACGACCCGCCGGGAGTGAGATCGGTGCGCCAGGGGTTGCCGGTCGCGCCGAAGACCTCGTTGAAGGTCTGCGACCCGGCGCCGAATTCCGGCGTGTTCGACTTGCCGACGACGACGGCGCCGTTCGCCTCCAGCCTTTCGACCGTGAAGTCCGACCGTTCGGATACGTGGTCGGCATGGATCGGCGAGCCGAAGGTCGTGCGCACCCCCGCCACCTCCTCCAGGTCTTTCACGGCGATGGGAAGGCCCGCGAGCCAGTGCGACGGGGGGTCGTCCGGGGGCGCTTCCGCAAGGGCGCGGGCGCGCTCGCGGGCGCGCTCGAGGCACAGCGTGGGCATCGCGTTCAGGGCGCCGTCGGTTTCGGCGATGCGTTCGGCCGCGGCGTCGACGAGTTCCAGAGGCGAAACCTCGCCCTTGCGCAATGCGGCGACGGCGGCGCGGGCGCTCAGGCGGCACAGTTCGTTCATGGGCGGTCCGCTTCCGCTCCGGCAGGGCGCGCCAGGGGGTGGTGGCCGGCGACCAGCGCTTTCAGGCGTTCGGCCAGCACGTGGGTGTATATCTGGGTCGTGGAGATGTCGGCGTGTCCGAGCATGGTCTGGACGCTGCGCAGATCGGCGCCGTTGGCCAGCAGATGGCTGGCGAAGGCATGACGCAGGACATGCGGCGAGACGGCGGCGGGGTCGAGGCCGGCGTCGACGGCGAGCTCCTTGAGCAACTGCGCGAAACGGTGGCGCGTGAGATGGCCGGCGCCGCCGCGCGAGGGGAACAGCCAGGGCGAGACGCGGTTTCCGCCGAGAAAACGGTCGCGCACCGCCAGATATGCGGCGAGCGCTTCGGCGGCGGCGTCTCCCACGGGCACGAAACGCTCCTTGTCGCCCTTGCCGCGCACGAGCAGCAGGCGCGAATCGCCGCCGATGGCGGCCATCGGCAGGCCGACCAGTTCGGACACGCGCAGCCCCGAAGCGTAGAGCGTCTCGACGAGCGCGACGAGGCGCACGCCGCGCGGTCCGGGCGCGGCGCGCGCGGCGTCGAGAAGACGCTCGACCTCGGCCTCGCCCAGGGTGCGCGGCAGGCGGCGGCCGGCGATGGGGGCGTCGATGGTCGCGCACGGGTCGTCGGCGCGCTGGCCCTCCGAAACGAGGAATCCGTAATACTGGCGCAGACAGGACAGCCGCCGCGCCACCGTGCGCGCCGTCATGCCGCGCGCCTTCAGGCCGCGCAGATAGCGCGCAAGCGTGTCGTGATCGGCCGTGGCGAGGGCGCCGGCGGCGGCCTGCGCATCGCAGAGATCGCGCCGGTAGGCGGCTACCGTGTTGGCCGCGGCGCCGCGCTCGGCGACGAGCATGTCGAGAAACGCCTTGACCGACGGTTCGGCGGACGGGGTCAGGAGGCCGCCCCGGTCAACGCCTCGACGGCGACTGCGCGGGCGTCGTCCTCGAGATCGAATGCTCGCAGGACGCGGATAACCGCGCCGACCGCCACGGGGCCGGCGGCGGCGGGGCCGCCGTCGCCGAGGAGGATCAGGGCAAGCGTCAGCGCCTCGCCGACGCGGCCGGCGCGCGCCGCGTCGCGCATCCCGTAACGGAGGCCGATATTGGGAATGGCGGTCTCGACGAGCGCCGGTTCGTCGAGGAACGGAGCCCAGCCCTCGGCGCCGATGCGCTGTCCCGACGCATCGAGGACCATGAACGCGAGCTCCCCGAACGACGCGCGCGCGGAGGGGTCCATGTCGAGCGGCGCCGCGCGCCACCACCGGGCAGCCGATTCCGCGTCCCAGACGATGTCGGCGCCGGCGGCGAGGACGAGCGGAAGGCTGCGCCAGATCGCCTCTTCCGCCGCCGCGTCGCCCGGCGCCGCGACGCCGAGAGCGCGGCGCCATGCGGCCGCCGCCTCGCCGTATCCGGCCGTCGCCAGGGCGCGCATCGCGGCCGGGGCGAACCATGCGAGACGCGGATCCGGAGCGATGAGAAGCACGGTTTCCGCCGCCATGCGGGCGAGCGCCGGAAAGCCGGGCGCGGACGCTTCCGGCGTCTCGTCGCCGGCCCACAGCGCGGCGAGCGCCGCGGCGCGCCGCTCGTCCTCTCCGGCGGTCGCAGCCTGAAGGAACAGCCGCGCGCGCGCGCGCGCCTCCGATTCTTGCGCGTCGCTCCCGGTTTCCGTCTCGCCATCGCCGGCGACCGGATCCGCCGGACCGGCGGCGGCGCGGTAGGCGTCGGCGAGCTCGCGGCCCGAGAACGCGCCGAGGGCGGCGGCGCGTTCGGCCGCGGCGAGGCGCGTTTCGGCGGGCTGCGCCGGGTCGAGAGCAAGAGCGCGCGCCGCGGCGGCGGAAGCGGCGGCGGCGTGCTCCGGCGACAGCGCCGCGCCGGCGGCGACGGTCGCGGCGTATCCCAAAGCGTCGTCGAGGACGGGCGCCGCTTCGGCGACTTGTCCCACGGCGCGCGCCGCGAGGCGCAGCCACGGCGCCTCGCCGTCTTCGGCGCGGTCGGCCAGCAACGCCAGGGCGAGGCCGGCGGCGGCGGTTTCGCCGCGGCGCGCGAGACACAGCACCAGCGCCTTGTTCCATCGGCGGTCCGGCTGCGCCGCAATGGCGGCGTCGGCGAGAGCGCAGGCGCGTTCGTTCTCGCCGCGCCAGAAGCGCGCTTCGGCGCGCGGCCACGGCGCCGCGGCGTCGCCGGCCGAATCGGCGATGCGCGCCGCCTCGTCGAACGCGCCGAGTCGCGACAGCAGGGCGATGCGGGCGCCGACGAACGCGCCTTCCGGCAGCGCGCCGGGCGGGGGCGCGCCGGGGGCTGCGAGAAGGCGCCGCATGAGGCTGCGCATGGCCGGGGACCGCGCGCCGGTCGGCAGGCGCTCGAGCAAACCGACGAGGCGGCGTCCGTCGCCGCGCCACAGGTCGCCGCCGAACGCCTGGGCCTCGGGCGCGAGACCCCCGGCGGCGTCGCCGCCCAGCGCGCCGAGCGATATCCCGTCCTCGCCCGCCTGCGGCGTCGGCGCCGCCTCCGGCGCCAGGCTCAACGGCGTTCCGGCCTCCGCGTCCGGGATGGGGGGGAGCGGCGGAACCGGCGGCGGCTCCTGCGCCGGCGCGGGAGAGAGCGCAGCGAGCCACAGCGCGGCGGCGAGCGCGGCCCGGCGCGGCGCCGTTTCAGCGCGGAACGCGGACATCCGGGAGCGGCTTTTCGATGAGCCTGGAAGGCGGCGGCGCGTCCCACGCGAGCAGATACCAGCCCCCGCCGGCGAGGAGAGCGACGGCCAGCAAAAGCGCCAGGCGTTTGACAGCGCGCATGAGACTCCGGTTCATGCTATACGGCGGTAGTGGGCCGGCCGCGCAGCGTGCACAGGCAAGTGGACGGGAAGCATAAGGAAGAACGCCCGTCGGTTCAACGGATCGACGGCGCCCGGGCAGCGTCGGGAAGCTCGCGGTCATGGACCTGAGCCCGCGGGCGTTCGCCGACGCCAACATCGCTCTTGTGGGAGCGATGGGCGCGGGCAAGACGTCGGTCGGGCGCCGGCTCGCGGATCGACTCGGCCTTGTCTTCATCGACGCCGACCGCGAGATCGAAGAGCGGACGGGGCTCGCGGTGTCGGAGATCTTCGAGCGGTGGGGCGAGGCGCGGTTCCGCGACCTGGAGCGCTGCCGGATCGCGGCGGCGCTCGAAAATTCGGGGCAGGTTCTGGCGACAGGCGGCGGGGCGTTTATGGACCTCCGGACGCGGCGGCGGATCGCGCAGCGCGCGGTGTCGGTGTGGCTGAAAGCCGATCTCGACGTGCTGGTGCGCCGGGTGTCGCGCCGCGGGACCCGCCCTCTGCTCGCGGAAGGAGACCCCCGCGCGGTGCTGGAATCGCTGATGGCGGTCCGCGACCCGGTCTATGCGCAAGCGGACGTCACCGTCGAAAGCCGCGACGCGCCCCATGAGGAAACGGTGGACGCCGTCATCGCCGCGCTGGCGGCGCGGCAATGCGGGCGGGGCTCCGGATGAACCGCGTCGCCGACCGGGAGGCGACGGTGCGCGTCGCGCTCGGCGCGCGGAGCTACGATGTAGTTATCGGCGCCGGGGCGCTCGACCGCGCCGGCGCGCTGCTGGCGTCGGCGGTTCCCGGACGGCGGGCGGCGGTGGTCAGCGACCCGCGGGTCGCGGGGCTCTACCTCGAGCGCCTGCGGTCGAGTCTCGAAGACGCGGGGTTCGTCACGACGGCGCATCTCGTGCCCGAGGGCGAGGCGGCGAAATCATGGGAGTCGCTCGGGCGGCTGCTCGAGGAGCTGCTCGCGACGCGCATCGACCGCGACGCGACGGTAGTGGCGCTGGGCGGCGGGGCGGTGGGCGACCTCGCCGGCGCGGCGGCGGCGCTGGCGCTGCGGGGCGTCGGCTTCGTCCAGGCGCCGACGACGCTGCTGGCGCAGATCGACAGTTCGGTGGGGGGCAAGACGGGGGTCAATTCGGCGCACGGCAAGAATCTCATCGGAGCGTTCCACCAGCCGCGGCTGGTGATCGCCGACACCGACGCGCTGGACACCCTGGCGCCGCGCGAATTGCGGGCGGGCTATGCGGAATGCGTGAAATACGCGCTCATCGACGATGCGGCGTTCTTCGCATGGCTGGAGGCGAAGGCGGAACGGCTTCTCGCCGGCGCGCCGGCCGAGCGCACTCGCGCCATCGCCGCCTGCTGCGCGGCGAAAGCCCGGCTCGTCGCCGAGGACGAGCGCGAGGCGGGGCGGCGGGCGCTTCTCAATCTGGGGCATACGTTCGGGCACGCGCTGGAGGCGGCGGCCGGGTATGACGGCGCCCTCGTGCATGGCGAGGCGGTCGCGATGGGGACGGCGATGGCGTTCGACCTGTCGGTGCGGCTGGGCTTCTGCGCGGAGGCGGAGCGCGAGCGGGTGCTTGCGCATTTCGCGCAGGTCGGGCTGCCGCGCACGCCGCCGCCGGCGCTTGCGGCGGGCTGGAGCGCACGCGGGCTGCTGGAGCGTATGGCGAACGACAAGAAGGCGCGGGACGGGCGGCCGACCTTCGTGCTGGCGCGTGGGGTGGGCCGGGCGTTCCTGCATCGCGGCGCGCCGGAGGCGGAGGTGCTGGCGACGCTGGAGGCGGCGCTTGCGACCTGAAGGACCTGAAAGATGACCGCCGCTATCCTGTTCACCCTTGCCGCAATCCTGGCGCTGTTGCTGCTTTCGGCGTTTTTCTCGGGGTCGGAGACGGCGCTGACGGCCGCGTCGCGGTCGCGCCTCCATCAGCTCGCCGAACGCGGCGACCGCGGCGCGCGCCAGGCGGTGCGGCTGATCGAGCGGCGGGAGCTGCTGATCGGCGCGATTCTCCTCGGCAACAACGCGGTGAACATCCTCGCCTCGGCGCTCGCCACGAGTCTGACCATCGGGTTGTTCGGCGAACCGGGCGTGGCCTATGCGACGGTGGCGATGACGGCGCTGGTCTATCTGTTCGCCGAAGTGTTGCCGAAGACCTGGGCGATCCGTCACGCCGACCGCGCGGCCCTCGCGGTGGCGCCGGCGTTGCGCGCGCCGGTGGCGGTGCTGGCGCCGGTAAGCCGGTCGGCGAGCGTGCTCGCGGACTGGATAATCGGACTGGCCGGGCGGCCCGCGGCGGGCGCGCTGTCCACGGCGGACGAACTGCGCGGCCTGTTCGACCTGCGGGCGCGCGAGGGGCTGGTGCGCAAGGACTATCGCGACATGCTGCGCAGCATCCTCGACCTGGCCGATGTCGAGGTGGGCGAGATCATGACCCACCGCAAGAACATGACCGCCGCGGACGCCGATCTTCCGGCGTCGGAACTGGCGTCGTTCGTGCTGGCGAGCCCGTTCACCCGGGTGCCGCTGTGGCGCGGCGACCCGGACAACATCGTCGGGGTGTTGCACGCCAAGGCGCTGTTGCAGGCGCTGCGCGGCGGCGACGGCGGCGCGGGGGAGGCCGATGTCGTGGCGCTGGCGCATGAGCCGATCTTCGTTCCCGACACGACCAGCCTTGCGGAACAGCTGGCGGCGTTTCGCGCCCGGCGCGAGCATTTCGCCCTGGTGGTGGACGAATACGGCGCGTTGCAGGGGCTCGTCACCCTTGAGGATATCCTCGAGGAGATCGTGGGCGACATCAGCGACGAATACGATCGCCCGGCGAGCGGCATCCGGCGCCAGTCCGACGGGTCCTTCGTGGTCGACGGCGAGGTGACGATCCGCGATTTGAACCGGGCGCTCGACACCCGTCTGCCGGACGAGGAGGCGGCGACGGCGGCGGGTCTGGTGCTCGATCTCGCGGAAACGATCCCGCAGATCGGCGAGACATACGCCATCGACGGTCACGTCTTCGAAGTGGTGGGGCGGGAGGACAACCGCATCGCCCGGTTGCGTCTGACGCGGCGCAAGCCCGAAGGGTGAAGCGTCGGCGCGATGGTGGGCGCGGCTGGGATCGAACCAGCGACCCCCACGATGTCAACGTGGTGCTCTTCCGCTGAGCTACGCGCCCTGTTGCGAGGCGCACCCTATACGCCTGCGCGCCGGGCGGCAAGCGGTCGCCGCCGCCCGCGGGGCCGCGGACGGGCTTGACGGGATCCACGCGGCGGTATAATCATATCTAACATCACTGATGTTTTCATGGAGGTCGACTCGAAGCCGATTCCGGCGCTGGAGCGGAATGGGCTTGACAAGAGGGTTGTTTTGAGAATATGATATATTCTGTATGAGTGATGAGTGAGGGTTGCCGATGTCGAAATATGCCCCGCTGGCCGCGCACCTGAAGGAATCGGAACGCGATTCGGTCGCCATGAGCTTCAAGGAGGTCGAAGCGGCGCTCGGCGCGCCGTTGCCCCCGTCGGCCTACAGGCACCGCTCCTGGTGGTCGAACAACCCGAACAACAATACGAGCACCCGCGCCTGGCTGGACGCGGGTTACAAGGCGACGGAGGTGGACATGAAAAACCGCAAGCTTTCCTTTCGCAAGGCCCCGCCCGAAGGGCTGACATATCCTTTCCCGGCGCCCTCCGGGGGCGCGGGAGTGGCGGAGGCTCCGGCGGCGGTTCTCGCGCCCGCGCCGCCGGGCGCCCTTGCGGGCACGGTGACGGTGATGGCCGGCACGGACCTGACCGATCCGCTGGACGAGAAATGGGAGGCGGCGGAATAGTCCGCCGTGTTCCTGCTCGACACCTGCGCGACGCTATGGTTCGCCAACGGCGACCGGTTGCGCGCGCCCGCCGCGGGCGAATTGCCGGCGGCGCTGGCGCGCGGGGAGCGCCTCGCCGTATCTCCCATCTCGGCCTGGGAGATCGCGATGCTCGTATCGAAGGGGCGGGTCGCGCTGGCGATGAACCCGGACGCCTGGTTCGAGCGCTTCCTGGCCGGGCCGGGGGCGGTTCTGGCGCCGATGCCGCCCCGGGTGCTGATGGCGTCGGTCGCGCTGCCGGGCGAGCCGGGCGGCGACCCGGCGGACCGTATCGTCGTCGCGACGGCGCGGGAATACGGCTACACGCTGGTGACCCGCGACCGTCGCATTCTGGACTATGGAGCGCGCGGCCACGTCGGGGTCATGGGGTGCTGAGGTCGCCGCGCGCGATGTCCGGGGTTCCGCTCACTCCTCGCGGATGGTCGGCCAGACTTCGTCCGCCAGGGCGATGTAGCCGGGTACGTCCTCATGCCAGCGCGCCTGGATGTCCAGATTGAGGTTCAGATAGAGGCGCCCGTCCACGATGTCCCACGCATTGGGGTCGATGCCGGGCTTGTAGCCCTTGCTCACCCCGTAGGCGCAATAGCCTCCGTAGGCGGGGGCGTATTTCCCGGGGTCGGCGGCGAACAGGTCGCGGTGTTCGGCGTTGGCGAAACGCCAGGTCGCGCCCATCCATTCGTGCTCGAAATCGCCCGATCCCTCCACCGGTTCGCCCAGTGTGTGGTAGGCGACCGGGTCGTATCCGTCGATCGCGTTGCCGAACAGCGTCTTGTTGACGGGGCCGCCGGCGGCGGCGGGGCCTGCGAAAGCGGCGAACAGCATCGCCGCCAGGGTCGTCGCGAATGCGCGGAGCATGACATCGTCCTCCTTGCCGATACGTATCGTCGGTTGCCGACAGTAGGCGCGCGCGAGGCGCCGCGGCAAGTCACGAAAGGTTGAGAGCGCCCTACAGCGAGGCGAGAAAGGCGAGCAGGTCGACGCGGCGTCGCGCATCGAGGGCGATGACCGCATCGCGCGACGCGGCCGCTTCGCCGCCGTGCCACAACACCGCCTCGAGGGCGCCGCGCGCGCGTCCGTCGTGGAGCAACGCGGAATGACCGTTCACGGTCTCGATCAGACCGAGGCCCCAAAGCGGCGGCGTCCGCCATTCGGCGCTGTCGGTTCCGGGGTCGGCGAGGCCCGGCCCCATGTCGTGCAGCCGTAAATCGGTGTAGGGACGGACGATGCGTCCGGCCCAGGCGGCGACGGGCGGGGACGGCCCGATGCGCAGTTCGGGGCGGTGGCAGGCGGGGCAGCCGACGGCGGCGAAGACGGCGGCGCCGCGGCGCGCTTCGGGCGCGTGGATGCGGCGGCGGGCGGGGACGGCGAGGCCGCGCAGATAGGCGACGAGGGAGTCGATCGCGGCGGCGTCGATTTCCGCCGGGGAGTCGAGGCCGATATCCTCGCGCGCCGCGGCGATGACCTGGTCGCGCAGGCGGGCGCGTTCGGCGCGCCAGCCGAAGCGCCCGACGCCGCCGTCGACCCGCGCCGCCCGCCCCGGCGCCGCGCTGTCGGGTCTCTCGATCTCCTCGTCGGCCACCGATTCGAGCAGGCCGAGTCCGAACACTGCGGGGGGCGCGCGGGGCGAAAACGGCTCGTCGCCGCGCCAGCCCGCGGCCTCGATGCGGTAGCGCGGCGCCCGCAGCGCGAAGCGTTCGCCGTCGGCGAAAGCGCCGGCAACGGATTCCCAGGCCAGCGACAGCCGGCCTTCCGGCGCCGCGCCGACGACCGCCTGATCCTGCAACTGGCGTCCGAAGCGCTCATGCGCGCCGAATATGGCGACCATGCCGCGCGCCGGTCCCCGGGCCCCCGGCTGCGGCGGCCGGCCGCGCCCGTCGCGGACATGGCAACCGGCGCAGGAGCGGCGGTTGAACAGCGGGCCGAGCCCGGCGCCTTCGCCGTCGCCGGGGCGCCATTGGCGGCGGAACAGCGCGCGTCCGGCGAGGAATTCGACGCGGGCGGCGGCGTCCAGCTCCGGCGCCGGCGCGGAATAGGCCCCGGCGTCGGCGCGGTCGACGACGCCGGTCCCGGCGGCGGCGGGAAGCGCAACGACCGCGACAGGGAAAGCTACGGGAAGCGCCGCAAGGAGCGCCCGCGCGCCGCGTCGTTTGACTCGGGGGCGGGCGGGACGTAGGGTGGCGGCCTTTCCCCGGACAGGGAATTCCCGCACGCGATGAACGAACCCGGCGCGGCCGCGGGGTCGCTGGAATCGGTGTTGCGCTCCGGGCGGTTCGCGTTCACCGCCGAGGCGACGCCGCCGCCGTCCGCCGACCCCGACGACATGGCGAAGCGGGTCGCGCCGCTGGTCGGCGTGGCCGATGCGGTCAACGTCACCGATGCGGCTTCGGCGCGCGCGCATATGGGGGCGCTGGCGGCTGCTGTCCTGGCGGCGCGGGCGGGGCTCGACCCGGTGATGCAGATGACCCTGCGCGACCGCAACCGTTTGGCGCTCCAGGGAGACCTTCTGGGCGCGGCGGCGCTCGGCGTGCGCAATGTGCTGTGTCTGACGGGCGACCGGATGGCGGCCGGCGACCAGCCCGGGGCCCGGGAGGTGTTCGATCTCGACAGCGCCGGTCTGATGGCCATGGCGCGCGACATGGGAGAGACGCAGCGGCTCCCCGGGGGACGCGCGCTTTCCGCCATGCCGCGTCTTTTCATCGGCGCGGCCGACTCGCCGCTGGACCCGCCCGCCGACTGGCGGCCGGCGGCGCTGGAGCGGAAGATCGCGTCCGGCGCGCGTTTCGTCCAGACGCAGTTCTGTTTCGACGCCGGGGTCATGCGGCGCTATGCGGGGCGTCTGGCGGATCTCGGTATCGCCGAACGCGCGTGGCTGCTCATCGGCGTGGGGCCGCTGCGCTCGGCGCGCTCGGCGCGCTGGATGAACGGGAATCTGTTCGGGGTTCATGTTCCCGAGCCGGTGGTGCGCCGCCTGGAAGGCGCGCCCGACGCGGAGGAGGAAGGCGTTCGCGTCTGCGTGGAGCTGATCGAGGAAATGCGCGGGATGCCGGGAGTGGCCGGCGCGCATGTGATGGGTCCGCGATCCGAAGCGGCCGCCGCGGAGGCGATCCGCCGGGCCCGCGCCGGCTGAGCGCGAAGGGAGCGGCGGGCGCGGCGTTTCAGCCTCCGTCCCCGGCGCCGGGCGTCATGTCGAAGGCGGCGGCGGACAGCACCGGACCCGCCCCGGCGCCCTGGACGATGACGGCGCACCCGTCGCCGGCGCGCGCGGCGGCGGCGGAATCGGCGTCGAGCGCATAGCGCATGGCGGCGCCGCGCCACGAACCGATACGCTCCAGGCCGCGGGCTACGTTGAAATTGGCCAGGGTGCGCCCGCGGTTCTCGCCGCGGGGGACGCGGGTTTCGCGGCGCCTGTCGTAGGGAACGAGGACGACATCGGCTTCGCCGTCATACGGGGCGGCGCCGATATCGACCCATACGCGCCCGCGGTCGCGGACCATGGCGATGGTCGGGGCGACGGACGGGGCGGCGCGGCGCAGCGCGGCGCGGCGGCGGGCGATGGCGCGGCGCAGCGCGGCTTCGTCGGAGCCGACGACGTGGTCGCGGCCGTCGATGACCATTTCCGGCGTGTAGACCCCGCGCTGGCCGAGGGCGCGGGCATAGGCGTATTGCCGTCGCGTCGTCGCTTCGGTGGCGAACGGGTCGCGCCAGCCGATGTAATCCCAATAGTTGACGTGGAACGAAAGCACCACGAGGTCGCCGCGCCGCGCCAGACGGCCCGCGAGGCGGTCCGCCGGCGGGCAGGACGAACAGCCCTGCGAGGTGAACAGTTCGATCAGGACCGGCGTCGCGCCGCGTTCGTCGGCGGCCGCGACCGTCGCCGCGGACAGGGCCAGCGTCAACGCCGGCGCGAAACGAGCCTTCATGCCTTGCCCTTCCGGTTCGCCCGGGCAGCGTCGGGGGCGCAACCCCCGAACGAGACGATGCTAACCGCGCGCGCCGCGCACGGCCATTCACGTTCGGGTTACGGGGCGGGTTACGGGGCGGGTTACGCGGCGAGTTGGCGCAACACGTAGGGCAGGATGCCGCCATGGGCGAATTGCGCGGCTTCGTCATCGGTGTCGATGCGGCAGCGCAGGGCGATATCGTCGCTCGTTCCGTCGGCGCGGTCGATGCGGCAGGCGACATCCGCTCCCGGACGGACGCCGCGTTCGACGCCGGGGAAGGAGAGGGTCTCGCTGCCGTCGAGCCGGAGGTCGCGCCGCGTGGCCCCCGGTCGGAACTGGAGCGGCAGGACTCCCATGCCGATGAGGTTGGAGCGGTGGATGCGCTCGTAACTCTCGGCGATGACGGCGCGCACGCCGAGCAGCATGGGGCCCTTGGCGGCCCAGTCGCGCGACGACCCGGCGCCGTATTCGCGTCCGGCGACGATGACGAGGGGTGCGCCGCGCGCGGCGTAGGTCTGTGCGGCGTCGTAGATCGCCACCGGTTCGCCGGCGCCGTCGACGCGCGTCCAGCCGCCTTCGGTTCCGGGCGCCAGCTCGTTGCGGAGCCGGACGTTGGCGAAGGCGCCGCGCATCATCACCTCGTGATTGCCGCGCCGCGCGCCGAAGGAATTGAAATCCGCCGGGGCGATGTCGCGCGCTTCCAGCCAGTCGGCGGCGGGACCGCCGCGGGGGATGGCGCCGGCCGGCGAGATATGATCGGTGGTGACCGAGTCGCCGAGCACCGCCAGCGCCCGCGCGCCGCTTATGGCGCTCGCGCCGGCGGGTTCGGGCGTCATGCCGGCGAAATAGGGCGGCTTGCGCACATAGGCGGAGTCCGGCCAATCGTAGGCGCCGTCCCGGGGCGCGGGGATCGCGCGCCATTCGGCGTCTCCCTCGAAAGCGTCGCCATAGGCGCGCTCGAACATTTCGGGCGAGACCGCGCGGGCGACGGTATCGGCGATCTCGCGGGCCGGAGGCCAGATGTCGCGCAGCCGGACCGCGCGCCCGTCCGGGTCGGTTCCCAGCGGGTCGGCGGAGAGGTCGGTCAGTATCGATCCGGCCAGCGCGTAGGCGACGACGAGCGGCGGCGAGGCGAGGTAGTTGGCGCGGACGCGCTGATGGATGCGGCCCTCGAAATTGCGGTTCCCCGACAGCACCGCGGCGACGGCGAGGCCGCCTTCGGCGACGGCGCGTTCGACCGGTTCGGGAAGCGGGCCGGAATTGCCGATGCAGGTCGTGCACCCGTAACCGACCAGATGGAAGCCGAGCGCCTCGAGGTCGCGGGCGAGGCCGGCTCGGGCGAGGTAGTCGGTGACCGCCTTCGACCCCGGGGCGAGCGAGGTCTTGACCCACGGCTTGACGGCGAGGCCGCGGGCGCGGGCGTTGCGCGCCAGCAGGCCGGCGGCGATCATGGCGCCGGGGTTCGACGTGTTGGTGCAGCTGGTGATCGCGGCGATGGCGACGGCGCCGTCGGCCAGTTCCCACCCGGCCCCCGCGACCGCGGCGCGGCGCGTCTCGCCGGGGGCGCGGCCGTGGCGCGCGCGCAGTTCGGCTTCGAAACCGGCGCGGACGCCGCCGAGGGCCACGCGGTCCTGCGGCCGGCGCGGACCGGCGAGGCTCGGTTCGACCGTCGCGAGATCGAGCGCGAGGGTTTTCGAATAGTCGGGTTCGGGCGAACCGGGGTCGCGCCACAGGCCCTGGGCGCGGGCGTAGGCTTCCACCAGCGCGCAGAGGCGCTCGTCGCGCCCGGTGAAGCGGAGATAGCGCAGGGTCTCCGCGTCGATGGGAAAGAAACCGCAGGTGGCGCCGTATTCGGGCGCCATGTTGGCGACCGTGGCGCGGTCGGCGAGAGGCAGGGAGTCGAGGCCCGGCCCGCAATACTCCACGAATTTCCCCACCACCCCCTCGGCGCGCAGCATGGCGGTGAGGAGCAGCACGAGATCGGTCGCCGTCGCGCCCTCGGGGAGCGCGCCCGAGAGACGCACGCCGACGACCTCCGGCACGACCATCGAGAGAGGCCGGCCGAGCATCGCCGCCTCGGCCTCGATGCCGCCGGCGCCCCAGCCGAGCACCGCCAGGCCGTTGACCATCGTCGTGTGGCTGTCGGTGCCGACGAGGGTGTCGGGGTAGGCGATCGCCCCTTCCCCCGCCGTGTCGTCGGTCCACACGACCCGCGCCAGGCGTTCGAGGTTGACCTGGTGGCAGATGCCGGCGCCGGGGGGGACGACGCGGAAATTGCCGAAGGCGCGCTGGCCCCAGCGCAGGAAGGCGTAGCGTTCGCGGTTGCGGGCCATTTCCATGCGCACGTTCTCGGCGAAGGCGTCGGCGGCGCCGAAACGGTCCACCTGCACCGAGTGGTCGACCACGAGGTCGACGGGAACCCGGGGGTCGATGCGCGCGGGGTCCTTGCCGAGGGCCGCCATGGCGTCGCGCATCGCCGCGAGGTCGACCAGCGCCGGCACGCCCGTGAAGTCCTGCATCAGGACGCGCGCCGGACGGAAGGCGATCTCATGGCCTTCGCGGCGCGCCGCGAGCGCTTCGGCGTCGGCGGGGCGCGCCGTCTCGCCGTCCTCGTGGCGCAGCAGGTTCTCCAGCAGCACCTTGAGCGCGTAAGGCAGCCGGGCGACCGCCCCGGCCCCGGCGTCGAGGGCGTCCCCGGCGGCCGGGAGGCTGAAATAGCCGTATTCGCGCCCGCCGGCGGAGAGCGTGCGGCGAACCTTCAGGCTGTCGCGGGACATCGGCGGTCTCTCCGGTCTCTGCGGCGGCGGGGCGAAGCGCTGCGTAACAGACCGCCCCGGCGCTGTCGAGGATTGCGGCGTTCGCGTTCGATGCGCCGCCAGCGCGCGACGTTGCGGTTGTGCTCCTCGAGGGTGCGCGCGAAGGCGTGGCCTCCGGAGCCGTCGGCGACGAAGAAGAGGTCGCCGGTCTCGACGGGGTTCAGCGCGGCTTCGAGGGCGGCGCGTCCGGGATTGGCAATGGGTCCCGGCGGCAGGCCGGGATAGCGGTAGGTGTTGTAGGAGCTGTCGATCTCCAGTTCGGCGCGCGTCAACCCGCGGCCCAGAGGAGCCTTGCCGCCGGTTACGGCGTAGATCACGGTGGGGTCGGATTGCAGTCTCATGCCCTTGCGCAGGCGGGTCGCGAAGACCCCGGCGACGCGCGCGCGCTCCTCCGCGGCCCCGGTCTCCTTCTCGACGATGGACGCGAGGATGACCGCGTCGCGCGGTTCGGCGAGGGGGAGGCCGGGCGCGCGCCCGGCCCACAGGCGCTCCAGGGTTTCGCGCGCCAGTTTCTCCATGCGGGCGACGATCGCGGCGCGGGATTCGCCCTTTTCGTAATAATAGGTGTCGGGCATCAGGCTGCCTTCCTCGGGCACGCGCGCCAAGGTCCCGGAAAGGTCCTCGCGGGCGTCGAGGAGGGCGGCGATCTGCGCCGAGGTCAGACCCTCGGGAACGGTGAGGCGGCGGACGACCGCCTCTCCCCCGGCGATCCGCGCGAGCGCGCCGGCGAGAGCCACCCCCGCCGGCATTTCGTATTCGCCGGCGCGCAGCGCCCCGGCCTCGCCGCGCAGCCGGGCATGGATTTCGAACAGAAACGCGCTGTCGACGACGCCGCGCGCCTCCAGAAGGCGAGCGACGGCGCGGACGTTGGCGCCGGGCGCGATGTCGACGACCGCCGCCTCGGCGAGCGGCCCCGGCCGCTCGGCCGCCCGCGACAGCCAGACGTTTCCGCCGACGGCGGCCGCCGCGAGCACGAGCGCGAGGGTGATGAGGTCGTTGAGCAGCCGCATTCTCCGCCCCGCGTTTCAGGGAGCGGCGTCACGCACGATCAGGGTGGCGTTGGTGCCGCCGAAACCGAAGGAGTTGGAGAGCGCGGCGCGCACCGGGCGCCGTTTCGCGCGGAGCGGAACCAGATCGAGGTCGCACCCCGGCGAAGGGTTCTCCAGGTTGAGGGTCGGGGGAACGATGTTTTCGGCGACTGCGAGGATGGCGAAGATGGCCTCCACGGCGCCGGCCGCGCCGAGGAGATGGCCCACCGCCGATTTGGTGGAGGACATGGAGAGCGCGCCGGCGTCGTCGCCGAACAGGCGCTTGACCGCGTTGTGCTCGATCTCGTCGCCGAGGGGGGTCGAGGTTCCGTGGGCGTTGACGTAGTCGATGTCGGCGGGGGTCATGCCGGCGCGCGCGAGGGCGGCGCGCATGGAGCGGAAACCGCCGTCGCCGTCGGGCGCCGGGGCGGTGATGTGATGGGCGTCCCCCGACAGGCCGTAGCCGGCGATCTCGGCGTAGATGCGGGCGCCGCGGCGGCGCGCGTGCCCGTATTCCTCGAGCATGACGATTCCGGCGCCCTCGCCGAGCACGAAACCGTCGCGGTCGCGATCCCACGGGCGCGAGGCGCGTTCGGGTTCGTCGTTGAAGCCGGTGGACAGCGCGCGGGCGGCGCAGAAGCCGGCGACGCACAGGCGCGAGATGGCGGATTCGGCGCCGCCGGCGACCATTGCGTCGGCGTCGCCGAGGAGGATCATCCGCGCCGCGTCGCCGATGGCGTGCGCTCCGGTGGAGCAGGCGGTGACGACGGCGTGGTTCGGCCCCTTGAAGCCGTGGCGGATCGACACCTGCCCGGAGGCGAGATTGATGAGGCTGGACGGAATGAAGAAGGGGCTGACGCGGCGCGGCCCCTTTTCGGCGAGGGTGAGCGTCGCCGCCTCGATGCCCGGCAGGCCGCCGATGCCCGAGCCGATGAGGACGCCGGTGCGCTCGCGCGATTCGGGGTCCTTCGGCGCCCAGCCGGCGTCGTCGACCGCCTGTTGCGCGGCGGCGATGGCGTAGTGGATGAAGGGGTCCATCCGCCGCTGTTCGCGCGGGTCGATCCAGGCGTCGGCGTCGAAACCGTCCTCGGCGTCGGCTCCCGGCGCCTGGCCGGCGATGCGCGACGGCATGTCCGAGACATCGACGCGGTCGATGCGGCGGATCCCCGATTCCCCGGCTATCAGACGGCGCCATGTGGCTTCCACGCCGCAGGCCAGCGGCGTGACCAGGCCGAGGCCGGTGACGACCGCGCGCCGGGGACCCGGGGAACCGCCGTCGGCGGTCACGCTGCGGCCCCCGCCGCTTCAGGACTGTTGGCTGATGAAGTCAATGGCGTCCTGCACGGTGACGATCTTGTCGGCCACGTCATCGGGGATCTCGCAGCCGAACTCTTCCTCGAACGCCATCACCATCTCGACCGCGTCGAGACTGTCGGCGCCGAGGTCGTCCATCAGGCTCGCGCTTTCGGTGACCTTCGCCTCGTCGATCCCCAGATGCTCGACGACGATCTTCTTGACTCGCCCGGCGACGTCATTGGCCTCGGTCATTCGGACACACTCCGTTGGATTGTTCGTAGCCCGGTTCGCCGCGGCGAACCGTGCGGGGTGCTAGCACAGGCCGCGCGGCGTGGCCACAGGCCGGCGCGTCGTCGGACGCCCCGTCAGATCATGGCCATGCCGCCATTGACGTGCAAGGTCTGTCCGGTGACCCAGGCCGCTTCGTCGGACGCGAGGTAGAGGACGGCCGCCGCGACATCTTCGGGGGCGCCGGCGCGGCCCAGCGGGATGGCGTCGACCATGCGCTCGCGCGCCGGCGCGGGCAGGCCGCGCGTCATCTCCGTGTCGACGAGGCCGGGCGCGACGCAATTGACGGTGACGCCCCGCGCGGCGGCCTCGGCGGCGAGCGCCTTGCTCATGCCCACCAGACCGGCCTTGGAGGCCGCGTAATTCGCCTGTCCCGGATTGCCGGCGGCGCCGACAACCGAACTCACGCTCACGATGCGCCCGTAGCGGCGGCGCATCATGCCCCGCAGCGCCGCGCGGGCGACCAGAAACGCCGCTGTGAGATTCACGTCGAGGACCCGCCGCCAGTCCTCCTCCTTCATGCGCAGGGCGAGAGCGTCGCGGGCGATCCCGGCGTTGTTGACGAGCACGTCGAGGCCGCCGAGGGCGGTCTCGGCGCGCGCCGCGAGGCCGGCGGCCGCTTCCGCGTCCGCGAGGTCGCAGGGGAGCGCGGCGCAGCCCTCGCCGAGCTCGCCGGCGAGCGCCTCGAGGCGCTCGCGGCGCGTGCCGGAGACGGCGACCGTCGCGCCGGCGCCGCGCAGCGCGCGGGCGACGGCGCCGCCGATGCCGCCCGTGGCGCCGGTCACCAGCGCGGCCTTTCCGGTCAGGTCGAACATGGCGGCTCCCCCGGGGCGATCTGCCCCCACAGGTTCTACAGTGCGGCCGCGAAATCTTCGATCTCGCGCGGCTCGAGCAGCGACAGGCCGGTCAGCTCGCGGTCGATGCGCCGCGCCAGGGCGGAGAGCACGCGCCCGGCGCCGACCTCGACGAGGGTGTCGACGCCGCGGCGCTTCATGTCCAGCACGCTTTCGCGCCAGCGCACCGCGGCGGTAACCTGCTCGACGAGGAGGCCGCGGATCGCATTGGGGTCGCGGACCGGCGCCGCGGTGACGTTGGCGACAACGGGCGGGTCCGGCGCGGCCAGGATCACGCCCTCGAGCGCGTCGCGCATGGCGGCGGCGGCGGGCTCCAGGAGGCGGCAGTGGAAAGGGGCGCTCACCGGAAGCGGGACGACGCGCCGCGCCCCGCGCGCTTTCGCCGCCTCCGCCGCGCGCCCGATGGCGGCGGCATCCCCGGAGAGGACGGTCTGGCCGGGCGCGTTGTCGTTGGCGATCTCGCAGACGCCGTCGCGGGCGGCCCCGGCGGCGATCGTCCGCATGTCCTCGAGGGCGAGGCCGAGCACGGCGATCATGGCGCCCTCGCCGACCGGAACGGCGTCCTGCATCGCCTGTCCGCGGCGGCGCAGCAGACGCGCGGCGTCGGCGAGGCGCAGCGAGCCGGCGGCGGCGAGGGCGGAATACTCGCCGAGCGAGTGGCCGGCGACGAAGGCGGCGAGGGCGGCGGGTTCGAGGCCCGCCTCCGCCCGCAGCACGCGGACGACGGCCATCGACGCCGCCATGAGCGCCGGCTGGGCGTTCTCGGTGAGGGTGAGGGTTTCCGCCGGCCCCTGAAAGACGATGCGGGAGAGGTTCAGATCGAGCGCGTCGTCGACTTCCTGAAAGACCTCGCGCGCCGCCGGGAAGGCGTCATGGAGCGCCTTTCCCATCCCGACCCGTTGCGACCCCTGACCGGGGAACGCCAGAGCTCGCGCCATCGCCACCCGCCCGCTGTCGCCTCGCCGCTGCCCAAGGCGTAATAAACATAAACAGCTAGCGCTGGCGGTCTGTCAAGCTACGTCCTTCCTGCAGATCCAAATTCCATCCCGCTCGGGCGCACCTCTCGCCTTCCCGGCGCGTTAGCGTCAGGTCCCGTCAGGAGAAATGGTGTCCAGAACCGTTTGGATACCTTCCTTGCTCATATGGCCCCGCCGCCGCTTTGCCTCGTCCAGACAATCTCGTACGCGTCTTCTGACAATGTGCTCTGGCAAATCCCCGGCTTCCCGACGAATTCGCTCCGCCTTGTCCAGCAAATCCGATGGAAGCTCCGCAAACGACCCCATGTCCAGTGCAATTGGGAGCGTCGCCTCGGCATCCTTCGAAACCTTGGACCGAACAGGCCCAATTGACAGATAATTTACAAGGAAGTCTGCGCTCATGACTGGTGTGGGCGGCGCCTTGGACTCCAATTCCTTCCGGATCTCGCTGTCCACATATTTAGCAGACCCGTCCAGCGTGAGCCACCATGCCGAGTAGCCAAGCGCAGAAGAATTTTCTGTGCGCCGGAGTTCCACGACCCCAAGGTAGTTTTCAACGTCATGTCGGACCAGACGGTTAGTGATCTTGTCCAGCTCCCCACCCGTTAGGCCGCGCCGTCTGGCATGCGCGGAATGCCATGCTTCGTGTACGACCCTTCGAATTTCATCGCCCGCTTTTTCCACTTCTTCTTCGAGACTTCTACGTGTTATCTCGAAAACGTCCTTCAGAAAGTCAGCTATATCATCCTCCGGACGTTCCGGTCCCACGAAATTCTCGCTCCAGGAACCAAAGTCGCTTCGGGATCGACCGGATCTTAGATATGCGTCCGCCAAAAATGGGACATTGCCCGTCCATTGGGAATGGGAATGGTGCATATGCAGATACGCTCGGCACATGTTTATGTGCCGCTCAACTTCTTCAATTACTCCGGGTGTGATTCGGAGTTTAAGGCCCGCTTGCGACGCCACCTTCAGCATCTGTGAAAAACTTCGCTGCCTCTCGATCAGAATGAGCGTTTCCGCGAACAGTGGGAGGACAATGGTCGTGTCCAGCCAGATCTCGCCGTGGGAAAACATTGTTGACACGGCAGTTTGAACATCTGTTGTCTGTCCCAGAAAAGCAAAAAGAGTGTATGCATCCGCCTTGGAACGAAGATGGCTCTGCACGTCTTCCGAGGGTTCCGTTAGAAGTTCCACAATACATGAATGTATCACATCGGCGGTTCGTTCTTTACGGTCTTCCAGACTGCTGTCGTACTCCGTTTCTATCACGTGCGCGACGGAATTCCGCAGTTCGTCGATGCCAAGTTTTTCCAACCTGTTGTTCGTGATAGCATCCGCGAACACCTCGCCTCGCTCGAACAGATAGCGATCCAACGCCGAGCGGATCGTCGAACAAAGAGCATCCACCTGTTCCGGGCTCTCTTCGTAGCCCTCATAGCGGGCGACACAGGACCGTATTTCACCATCCAGCGATATGTTGGCGATCTCCACTTCGGACAGGCGTTCTCCAACCCGTTTTGCCTCGTCATGTGTCAAGCAAAATTCATCCGCCTTTTTCCAATGACGTATACGGCGTTTAGTCAGTTTGCCAAGAGCAGAATCCGTCAAGCACTTGATCCGTTCAGTGTCGTGATTGGGGAACATGGCGGCGATTCGCCTGTGTATATCAGATCTGGACATCCTCGATTCATTGTTGGTATTTCGCAAAACCGCTCTGACCAGCGCCTGAAAGGAGAGCCTCGTCAAACCTTTATCGCGCGTGTCGTCCTCCCGCTGCAATTTCAGAAAAATTAACGCAGCCTGGTATTCGGCGTTCGATAAGGTTGGGGCCGTATGCTCAAGAACTCCCCTGCTCGCCAGATACGGGTCGACTATTTTTGTCGCCAGGGTTTCCGCCGCGAATTCGCTATTTTCATTTTGAGAAGCCCGATCGAGAAACCATCCGGCGTCGTGGATATCAAGAACGATCCCGTAATCCTCCAACAAGTCTGTCTTAAGCGAATCGGCGGCGGAAAGAATTAACCGATTGGTGACGTAGATCAGCCTGCGCGCGTGGGGGAAATTCTCCGCCACTTTCTGCGACGTATCACGAATTTTCCTTTTCCATTCTCGAGATACGGAGTACTGCAGAAGGGTATGAGGCTTGCCGTCGTACGAAAAAAGTTCGGCGTCTCTGCCCCGGTCGCCGGCGGGCGAGGCGACGGTGCGGATGTCGGGATACAGAGTCGACAGAAATGCCGAGGCGAAGTCTTCGAACAGCTTCCATTGCTCGGGGCGGATACGTTCCAGGGCGAGCTGCAATCGCTCCCGTTGCATTTTTCTAATTCCCGTCGGGACGGGAAGAACGGCGGTTTACGCCGGAGACCGGCTCGAGCAGGACGGGGAGGCCGTCGGCGGGTTTGGGGATGGGGACCACGCGCCAGCGCGGCTCGCCCTCGCCTGCCGGCGACACCCGGAACCGGCGCAGGAACTGGAAGGTGAACGCGCGGGCCTGGAGCATGGCGAAATGCAGGCCCAGACATTTGTGAACGCCGCCGCCGAAAGGCGACCACGCGAAGCGGTGGCGCTTGTCCTCGGCGCGGTCGGGACCGAAGCGGTCGGGGTCGAAGGCCAGGGGGTCGCTCCACAGGGTCGGGTCGCGGGCGACGAGACCGGGGCTGACCGACAGATGCGTGTCGCCGGGGATTTCGTAGCCGCCGAAGGCGAAGGGGCGGAGCGCATAGCGCGGGATGAACGGCACCGGCGGACGCAGCCGCAGCGCCTCCTTAAAGATGCGCTCGACGACCGGCGCGCGGTCCATGAGCGCGTATTCGAGGCGGTCGGCGTCGACTCCCGCGATCTCCTCGCGCGCGGCGTCCTGCCATTCCGGATGACGGGCGAGCGCCCATACCATGGTCGTCAACCCGCTGGTGGTGGTGTCGTGCGCCGCCATCAGGAGGAAATTGAGATGTTCGACGATTTCCTCGTCGGTGAAATGCCGGCCCTTGTCCTCGCCGTCCTCGAGGCGGGCGCGGCACAGATGCGAGAACAGGTCGTCGCCGTCGCCGTCGCGGCGTTCGGGGATGCGGCGCCGGAGCCAGTCGAGCAGGAAGGCGCGGGCCCGCAGGCCGCGCCACGTCCGGTTGCCGGGGAGCGGCGTGCGCACCACGGCGACCGAGGCGGCGAGTTCGGTAATGAAGGCGCGGTTGAGCCGTCGCGCCTCGGCGCCGCGGTCCATGCCCATGAAGATCGCGGCGCCGAGTTCGAGCGTCAGGTCCTTGACCGCGTCGTAGAAGCGCATCCGGCCCCGGGGCCACCGGTCGAGCGCCGCGGCGATGCCGCTATTCATGCGCGCCGTGTAGTCGGCCAGCGCTTTCGGCTTGAACGCCGTCTGCATGATGCGCCGGTGCAGCCGGTGGTTGTCGAAGTCGCGGAGCATGAGGCCGCCGGGAAAAAGGCGGGACAGCAGCGCCCACCCCTTCTCGCTCGAGAAGTTGCGCTCGCGGTCCATCAACACGCGCTCCAGCGCGTCGGCGCCGTGGAGGGCGACCGCCCAGCGCCCGAAATTGCGGGTCTTGTAGACCGGCCCGTGCGCCGCGAGGCGCCTTTCGTGAAAGCCGATGGGGTCGCGCACGAATTCCACGGAGGTGCCGAACAGCGGCCAGCCGCCGTCGCCGGGAATGTGCGCGAGCCGCCGTTTCGCGGCCGCTCCGGCCGGGTCCGCAAACGCGCCGGCGTCGGTTTCCATCTCGGCTCTCCCCGGTTCCGCGTCGCTCCGCCGTTCTCCGTCCTTGTAGGCGTTGCGTTCGCGCTTGCCAACGGGGATGCGACTCCCTACGCTGCGGGGACACGCAAGGGGGGCGCGCCGCAAGGCGCGGCCCGGAGCGCGGATCGGGGGAATCCAGGGGGGTCATCGATGCCGGCCACGACGATGCGGACCGCGGGCGTTCGCGGGGCGACGGCGGGGGCGCGAGTCCTCGCGCTGGCGGCTCTCGCCGCCGCGCCGGCGGCGGCCGTCGAATTCGAAACCGGCGGGGCCCGGATGAGCCTCGACACCACGCTCTCGCACGGCGTGTCGTATCGCGTCGGCGACCGCGACGACAAGGTCATCGGTGTCAATTCCGACGACGGCGACCTGAACTACGACGGCGGGATAATCAGCAACACCACGCGCTTCATCGGCGAGCTGGACATGGACCTCGGCGCCTTCGGCGCGTTCGGGCGGGTGCAGGGCTTCGTCGATTTCGAGAACCTCGAGGAGCGGGACCGCACGCCGCTCCCCGACGAAGCGCGCGACCGTGCGGGGGACGATCTGGAAGTGCTCGACCTGTATCTGTCGGCCGGGGGCGACCTCGGCGAGATGCCGGTGGAGGCGCGCGTCGGCAATCTGGTTCTGAACTGGGGCGAGAGCACGTTCATCCAGGGGGGGGTGAACGTTATCAGCCCGTTCGACGTAACCCGGCTGCGCAAGCCCGGGGCCGAGTTGCGCGAGGGGCTTCTGCCGGTTCCGATGGCGTCGGTCGCCGCCTCGCCGACCCCCGAATTGTCGGTCGAAGGGTTCTGGCAGCTGCGATGGGCGGAGACCCGCGTCGACCCGTCGGGCACCTATTTCTCGACCAACGACTACGGCTCGCCGGGCGGCTCGATAGCGTATCTGGCGGATGACAACACCCGCCCCCTCGTTTCGGACCTGGGCGGTCCGAACCCGGCAACCGAGGAGGGCCGCGGGCTCGCGCGGTTGATCCCGGCGGTGAACTTTGAGCTCCCCGGCTGCAACCCGACGGCGACGGGGAGCTTCGTCGGCGCCGACTGCGTTCGCGAGAGGGACCGGCGTTTCCTCGGCGTGGCGCGCGCGGCGGACGAGGAGCCCCGCGACTCGGGACAGTGGGGCGTCGCGCTTCGCTGGTATTCCGAGGCGCTTAACGACACCGAATTCGGCTTCTATTTCATCAACCATCACAGCCGGCTGCCGCTGGTGAGCGCGTATTACGGCACGCGGGAGGGAGTGACCAACGCCGCCTACGCGGCGGATGGGATCCGTAAGGCGCGGCCGCAAATCGGGGCCGGGGTCGCCGCGCAGGTGGAGGCGGCGCGGCCGCAAATCGAGGCGGGGGTCGCCGCGAAGGTAGCGGAGGAGCGCCCGAAGATCGTGGCCGGAGTCACTGCGCAGGTAGCGGCGGCGCAACCGCTCATTGAGCAGATGGTTACGCAGGCGGTTAGGCAGCAAATCACCGCGGGGGTGGAAGCACAGGTCCCCGCGGCGACGCCTGCGGAGGTCTCCCGGCTGGTCGCGGCGCGGCTCGCGACCTCCGAGTTTCAGAAGCAGATAGCCACTAGCGTGCAGGATCAGATGGCGCAGCAGATCGAGGTTAACGTTAAGATGAAAGAGGATGAGCTGATCGCCACTGGGGTCAAGGAGAAGGTGGCCGAGCTGACAGCTGATCGAACCGCGGCGACCATCGCCGGGGCCAGCCAAGTCTTCGCCACCGACCAGTACGGGAAGACGGCGCGGTATTTCGTCGAATATCCCGAGGACCTCAAGGTCTTCGGCTTCAGCTTCAATACGGTGCTCGGCTCCTCCGGCTGGGCGTTGCAGGGCGAGTATTCGTATCACCCGGACACGCCCTTGCAGCGCACCGAGGGGTCATTGTTCCTCGAAGGGCTGACGCCGTTGACCGCGCCGGCCGAAGCGGCCCGCAATCCGACCCCGGCGAACGTTGCCCGCGCACGCGAGGCGCTAAGCAAATTGGGAACCTATCTGCAAGGCTGGGTTCCGCGCGACGTAAGCCAGTTGCAGGCGACTCTGACGAGGACCTTCGGGCCGCGCTTCGGCGCCGACGGCAGCGTTTTCGTCGCCGAGTCCGCCCTGACCCGCATCCACGACATGCCCGACAAGGACATGCTGCCGCTGGACACCCACGGCTCCGGCGACACGCTGGTCGCGGACGCCACGTCGTGGGGCTACCGCCTCGCCGGGCGGCTCGACTACAACAACGCCGTCGGCGCCGTGCGGCTTTCGCCCTACGCGCAGTTCCAGCACGACGCGAACGGCAACAGCGCCGGGCCGTCCGGCCCCTTCCTCGAGGGACGGACGGCGTTCACCGCAGGGCTGGGGCTGGGATATCTCGACGACATGCGGATGGACCTGAGCTACACGATGTTCGGGGGAAGCACGAACTATCTGCGGGGCCGCGACTTCGTTTCGGTCTCCGCCTCCTGGTCGTTCTGAGGTGACGATGAACGTAACGAGAGCGCTTGCATACCGCGTCGGCGCGGCGATAGCCGCCGGCGCGTTCGCCTTCCCCGCGGCGGCCGAACTGTCGGCCGACGCCATCGCGCGCCTGGGCGCGGACCTGACGCCGCTCGGCGGCGAGCGCGCGGCCAACGCCGACGGGACCATCCCCGAATGGACGGGCGGCATCGTCGCCCCGCCCCAGGGCTACACGGTCGGCGAACACCACCGCGACCCCTATGCCGGCGACGCGCCGCTGTTCGTCATCGACGGCGCGAATCTGGACGCCTACAGCGACCGGCTCTCGGCGGGCCACCGGCGGATGCTGGAGACCTACGACAGTTTCCGGATGCCGGTCTACCCGACGCGGCGCAGCGCCTCGGTTCCGCAGCGCATTTACGACGCGACGCGCGAGACCGCGGCGACCGCGACTCTGGTGGACGACGGCAACGGCGTCGGCGGCGCCGTCATCGGCGTCCCCTTCCCCATCCCCGCGAACGGGATCGAGGCGGTGTGGAACCATCTGCTCCGCTACCGGGGCGAGACGGTGTCCTGCGTTATCGGCCAGGCCGCGGTGACGCGGGGCGGCGATTACACGATGGTGAAATTCGGCCTCGAGATCGAACTGCGCTATTCGCTCCCCGGCATGACCGTGGAGGAACTCGGCAACACGATGATCCTGTTCAAGCAGCGGGTGCTCGCCCCGGCGCGGCTGGCGGGCGATCTGCTGCTGGTGCACGAGACCATGAACCAGGTGCGCGAACCCCGCAACGCCTGGACCTACAACCCCGGGCAGCGGCGCGTCCGGCGGGCGCCCAACGTCGCCTACGACAACCCGGGCACGACCACCGACGGGCTGCGCACGGCCGACCAGTTCGACATGTTCAACGGCGCGGTCGACCGCTACGACTGGACCCTTGTCGGCAAGCGCGAGATTTACGTCCCCTACAACGCCTACCGCCTGCACAGCGACTCGCTGGCCTTCGACGACATCCTCACGCCGCTGCACGTCAACCCCGACCACCTGCGCTACGAGCTGCATCGCGTGTGGGTGGTTGAGGCGACGCTGAAGGAGGACGCGCGCCACATCTACAAGCGGCGGACCTTCTATATCGACGAGGATTCGTGGCAGATCCTTCTCGCCGACATGTACGACAACCGCGACGAGCTGTGGCGGGTCTCGGAAGGGCACGTCATCAACTATTACGAGAAGCCGCTGGTGTGGCCGACGCTGGAAGTGCACACCGACCTTCAGGCGGGGCGCTATCTGGCGCTGGGCCTCGACAACGAGTTCCCCATGTGCACCTACGACGTGGCGGTCACCTCGCGCGATTTCACTCCGGCGGCGTTGCGCCGCGAAGGCCGCCGCTAGCCGCGGCAGGGCGGGCTTCATCCCCGTCCCCGCGGCCGGCGCGCGGGTTCGCCGGGGGGCCGCAGCCGCCTTCGCCGCTCTTCTCGCCGCGGCGGCCCCCGCCGGCGCCGCGGACGAGGCGCCGCCCGCGGGGGCCGAAGAGGCCCGCCTCGCTTCGCGGTCGCTGCTCCTCGACGGCGCCGCAGTGTCGACTCCCGGCGGCGAGCGGCTGATCGTCGTCGGCGAGCGCGGCCACATCCTCCATTCCGACGATGCGGGCCGGTCGTGGATTCAGGCGCGGACGCCGACGCGGGCGCTTCTCACGGCTGTGCACATGCACGATGCGCGGCTGGGCTGGGCCGCAGGGCACGACGCCGTCGTGCTGCGCACCGAAGACGGCGGCGGGACGTGGACGCTCGCGCACCATGACCCGGAGCTGGGCGCGCCGCTGCTCGACCTGTGGTTCCGGGACGACAGGCGAGGGTTCGCGGTCGGCGGCTTCGGCGCGTTCCTCGCCACCGACGACGGCGGCGACAGCTGGACCTGCCGCAACGGCTGCGCGGACGGCGGGGGGCCGGCCCTGTTGCGCGGCGGCGCCGGCAATCCGGCGGACGACGGCTTCGGCGACGACTCCCATCTGAACCGCATCGCGCCGGCGCCCGCCGACGACTCCGGCGCGGCGCGGCGCGTGTGGCTCGCCGGCGAGGCGGGCGCGCTCTACCGCTCCGACGACGCGGGCGAAAGCTGGCGGGCGCTCGCCTCGCCCTATGCCGGCTCGTGGTTCGGAGCGCTGGCGCTCGACACGGAGACGGTGCTCGCGGCGGGGCTGCGGGGCCGCCTGTTCCGCTCCGCCGACGGCGGCGAGAGCTGGACCCGCGTGGCGACCGGCGTCGATGCGGCCCTGACCGACATCGCGGTCGCCGCCGACGGGCGGGTCTTCGTCGCCGGACTCTCGGGGACGCTGCTCGTCAGCCGCGACGGGGGGCGGAGCGTGTCGCCGCGGCCGTTGCCGTCCCGCCAGGGGGCGGCGGCGGTGTTGCCGCACGCCGGCGGCGTGTTGTCCATCGGCGAGTTCGGCGCCCGTCCCGTCGGCGCGCCGGGGCGCGCGCCGTGACGGCCGCGGGCGTCGTCGACCGGCTGGTTTTCGGCCGCCGCGCGGCGACGCTCGCCGTTTTCGCGGCGGCGACGCTCGCTTTCGGATGGCTCGCTTCGGGGCTGCGGGTGGACGCGGGCTTCACGAAACTCCTGCCCGTCGAACACGAATACATGCAGACCTTCCTGGAGTATCGCGACGATTTCGGGGGCGCCGACCGCGTCGCCGTCGCGCTCGTCGCGCGCGAAGGCGACATGTTCACGCCGCAGTTCTTCGACCTGTTGCGCGATGTCACCGACGCGGTGTTCTTCCTGCCGGGGGTGGACCGCACCCAGGTCTATTCGGTGTTCACGCCGAACGTGCGCTACGTGGAGGCCGTGGAGGACGGGCTGGCGAGCGGCGACGTGCTGCCGGCGGATTTCGCGCCGACGGCGGAGGGGTTCGCCCGCGTGCGGGAGAACATCCTCAAGGCGGGGATCGTCGGGCGGCTGGTGGCCAACGACTTCTCCGGCGCGCTGGTGAGCGCCAAATTACAGGAATTCGACCCCAATACGGGGGAGCGTCTCGACTATCCCGAGGTCGCCGAAGCGCTGGAAGGCATCCGCCGCGACGCCGCGGCGCGCGCCGGCGCCGCCGTGGACATCCACATCATCGGGTTCGCCAAGGTGGTGGGGGACATCGCGTCCGGGGCGGCGCAGGTGGCGTTGTCGTTCGCCGTGACCTTCGCGGTGACGGCGCTGTTCGTCGCCGTCTATGCGGGTTCGCTCCGCGTCGCGGCGATGCTGCTGGGCTGCGCGTTGTGCGCGATGGTCTGGCAGTTGGGGGCGCTGGCGGCGCTGGGCTACGGGATCGACCCGATGTCGATCCTGGTCCCGTTCCTGGTGTTCGCCATCGGCGTGAGTCACGGCGTGCAGATGGTGGGCGCGGCGCGGGCCGAAGCGGCGGCCGGCGCGGCGCCGCTCGCCGCCGCGCGCGCCAGTTTGCGCCGCCTGCTGCTGCCCGGGGCCGTCGCCCTCGCCTCGGACACGGTGGGGTTCGTGACCATCGCGGCGATCGAGGTCCCGGTGATCCAGGAGATCGCGGTGTCGGCGAGTCTCGGCGTCGCGGCGATCATCCTCACCAATCTCGGCCTGTTGCCGGCATTGTTGTCCTACGCCGGAGCGGACGCGCGGCGGCGAGAGGCGGCGCGGGCCCGCGACCGCCGCCTCGCGCCGCTGTGGGCGCGCCTCGCGCGGGCGTCGCGCCGCGGCCCGGCGCTGGCGACGATCGCCGCAGCGGCGGCGCTCATCGCCGTCGGCGCGGTCCGTGCGCCCGAGGTGCGCATCGGCGACCAGCACCGGGGCGTGCCCGAATTGCGGCCGGACTCGGTCTACAATCTCGACACCGCGGCCATCGCCGAACGCTTCGATATCGGCGTCGATGTGTTGACGGTCATCGCCGAGACCGCGCCCGAGGCGTGTATCGATTACCGCGTCATGGAGACCCTCGACCGTTTCGAATGGCGGATGCGCAATGTGGAGGGGGTGCAGTCGGTAGCGGCGCTGACGGCGGTGGTGCGCGGCCTTGCCTCGGGCCTGAAGGAAGGCGACCTGAAGTGGCGGACTCTGCCGCGCGACCCTTACGTGCTGGCGCAGGCGGGCGCCTATGTGCCCACGAGCAGCGGCCTGCTGAACGCCGATTGCAGCGTCATGCCCGTGATGATCTACACCGCCGATCACAAGGCGGAGACCATCGCCCGCGTCGTCGCGGCGGTCGAGCACTTTTCCGGCGAACACCCGGACGCCGGCGTCGCCTTCCGCCTCGCCGCCGGCAATGTCGGGGTGATGGCGGCCACCAACGAGGAGGTGGCGGCGGCGCAGTTCCCCATTCTCGGCTATGTCTATGCGGCGGTGATCGCGCTGTGCCTGCTGTTCTTCCGGTCGCCGGCGGCGACGCTGTGCATCGTTGCGCCGCTCGCCGCGGTGTCGCTGCTGGCCTATGCGCTGATGGCGGCGCTCGAGATCGGGCTGAAAGTGTCGACGCTGCCGGTGGTGGCGCTCGGCATCGGCATCGGGGTGGATTACGGGATTTATATTTACGGGCGCTTGCGGCTGCATCTGGCGGAGGGGCTGGACTTCGCCTCCGCCTGGGAGAAGACGCTGTCCACCGCCGGCGCGGCGGTGGCGCTGACCGGCGTGACTCTCGCCGCGGCGGTGGCGACATGGATCGCGGCGCCGCTCCAGTTGCAGGCGGACATGGGCAAGGTGCTGACGTTCATGTTCCTGGTGAACATGATCGGCGCGGTCCTTCTGCTTCCGGCGCTCGGCGCCTGGCTGATCGGGCGCCGCGCGCCGCGCGCCCCGGATTGACGGAGCGCCCCTGTCGAAGGTTATCGGCGCCGGACGAGGAGGGAACTGCAATGACCGGGGTCGACTACGCCGCCGCCGCGCTCGCTGTCCGCGAGCGGACGCTGCAGGTTTCCATCGCCCGGACCGGTATCGTCCATTGCGGCGTCCGCGCCACGATCCGCGCCGCCGACCGGCGTGGACGCGACGCCGAACCCCACAAGCGGCGCAACCCGGTCGGGCATATGTTCCGCCGGCTCAATGACTTGAGACGCATTGCCGCGACTGTCATTTTCCCGTCATATTTTCCGGGTGTGAATCCCGGCGCCGGCAGCAATTCTCATTTTGGCCCATAGCGATGCGGCGGACCTGTCGCGGCCTTCCTGGGAGCGCCGGCGTCTCGCCGGCATCTACGTCATCGCGCGCTTCGCGCGCATGCCGGCGAGACGCCGGCGCTCCCAGGAAGGCGCGTCCATCGCCATAATGAGAATCGCTGCGGCGCCGGAACGGATTTTGACTATGCGGCGCCGTTCGTGATAGGATAGATTTGTTCTCTTCACGGGGCCTCTTCACGGGGCCTCTTCACGGGGCCTCTTCACGGGGCCTCTTCACGGGGCCTCTTCACGGGGCCTCTTCACGGGGCCTCTTCACGGGGCCTCTTCCAATTTGACCGGAGGTCCCGTTCCCCATGTCTCAGCGTGTTCTTGCCCTCGCCGGCATCCTCGCCTCCGTCCTGTTTCCCGCGCCGGACGGCGCCCGGGCGCAGGCCGCAAGTTGCACGCCAACGCTGACGGTCAGCCCCCAGCCGGACGAGAACGGCGTCTACACCACCACGGCGACCTGCGCGGACACCGCCGCGGCCGCCGGCGAGACCGACTACGGACCCCTCGTTTACCGGCAGGCGACCGCTTCCGGGTCGCCTGCGAACAACAATGCGGACAACCACGCCGTGCTGACCGTCGGGCCCGGCCTCGTGTTCTCCGCCGAAGGGCATGCCGACTTCAGATCGGTGGACTTCGACGCGATCCTGAGGGTCCGCGGCCGCGGCAACAACGCCATAATCATTGAGGAAGGCGCCGTCCTCTATTTGCGACGGACGCCGGAATACTGGTGCCAGGCCTCCGATTCCTGGTGCACGCCCGAGCTGCAGGCGGCCCGCCCGGCGCCGACGCCGTCGTTCGATCCGGCGCAATACCGCAGCTGGAGCGAAGCCCTGACCAATCTCGCCGGCGCCTATATCTGGTCGGGATCGAGCGGCGCCGCCATACGGCATCGCGGCGTCATCGAACTCGATTCGGATGTCCGCGGGACGTTCGCCCACTGGCACGGGACCGGCAACGCCGTCTGGGTCCACGTCCAGGACAACAACGACGACGCCGGCGAGCGGGAGAAGTTCGACGCCGTCGTCGAACTGGGCCCCCGGGCCGTCATCCGGCAAGCGGAGGGAGCGGACGGCGTCAACGGCATCTACGCCGAAAACCGCACCGAGGACGGCGACATCCGCATCGACCTCGCCGCCGGTTCGCTGATCGACGTGTCCACCTCGGGCGGCAGGGGAATGAACGCCTGGATACTCCCGCGGGACGGTTACACCCAGGGTCCGCAGACCGGCGACATCCTGATCGACGCGGCGGGAACCGTCCGGGCCGCGGTGAGACACAGCCCGACCACCAATACGCTCCAGGGGGTCGGCATTTCCGCCTACCACTCCTCTGACGGCCGGGTGCGCATCGACTCGTCGGGAACCGTCGAGACATGGCAGGCCAATGCGATCCTGGTCAAGGTTTCCGGCAACGGCGCGCACAGCGACGACCCGGCGACGGCGGAGATCGAGGGACACCTGATCGACGTAACCGGCGGCAAGGTCCACACAAGGGGCGGGACGGCCATTTATGCAAGCACCGCCGGCGCCGGCGCCGCCGTTACCGTCCGCGTCGCAGAAGGCGCAACCGTCCGCGCGGAGCGCGACGCCGGGCCGGGCGCCATTACCCGGGAGCAGCTCGGCGCCGACGGAAACCGCTATGTCTACACCCCCTGGGTCTACGGGTGGCGGCGGCTCGACACCGACGGAGACGGGGAGAACGACGCCCTCGAACCCATCGTCAACGCCATCGCGGTGGGTCGCGGCGCGGCGGCGTCGGAAGGCGTGGCCGACCGCGTGGTCGTCCATGGGACTGTGGAGGCGGTCGGCGGCAAGGAAGGCGTGGATTCCGCCATCTTCATGAAAGACGGCGGCGCGGTGTTCGTCGGCGCGACGGGCCGGGTGAGCGCGGATTCGGGCCTCGCCGTTTCGAGCGGCAGCCCGCCGCCCGATGTGCTTCCGGAAGACTGGGAGGAGCCGGAAAGCGATTTGGATGTAACCGTCGCGGGCCGGGTGGAAGGCGATGTCCGGGTGCTGGACGCCGGGGCGCTGACCTTCGTGTCCCTGGCCGGGAGCACGGTCGCGGGAACGGTGCACGACCCCGCCGGGCCGCTGACGGTCGCGGGGAGCGTCGGGCGTCTTCTCTACAGCGCCGGCGGGACGGTGACGGTGGCGAGGACGGGCGCGCTCACCGGCGTCGAGGCCGACGGCAAGATCGAGGCGCTGCGCAGCGAGACGGGCGATCTGGACGTGACCGTGGCGGGGCGCGTAGCGGGCGACCTGCACCCGCCGGCCGGCGGCGCGCTGACGCTGTCGGTTCCGCAAGGCGGCGTCGTCGCGGGGACGGCGCACGACCCCGCCGGGCCGCTGACGATAGCGGGGAGCATCGGTCGTCTTCTCTACAGCGCCGGCGGGACGGTGACGGTGGCGGAGACCGGGCGAATCGCCGGGGTGGAGGGGGAGTCCGACGCGATCCGCAGCGAGTCCGGCGATCTGAGCGTGACCGTCGCAGGTCGTGCGGCGGGCGATATCCGCGCGAGAGGCGGCGGCGCGCTGACGCTGTCGGTTCCGCAAGGCGGCGCCGTCATGGGGACGGTGCACGGCTCCGACGGTCCGCTGAAGGCGACGGTGGCCGGAACGGTGACGGGCGATATCCGCGCGGCGCGCGGCGGCGCGCTGAGTCTTGAAGTCCCCGAAGGCGGAACCGTCGCCGGGACGGTCTACGACCCTGTCGGTCCGCTGACGGTTGCGGGGAGCGTCGGGCGTTTGCTCTACAGCAATGGCGGGACGGTCGCGGTCGCCGCGACCGGGCGGCTTGCGGGCGTCGACGGCGTGGCGATTCGCAGCGAGAACGGGGACCTGGACGCGACAGTGGCCGGCATGGTGGCGGGCGACGTTCTCGGTCTGGGCGAAGGCGACCACGCGGTGACGGTTTCCCGGGGCGGGACGGTGACCGGGACCATCCGCCTGGCGGCCAGCACGGTGCGGGTGGACGGCTCGGCCGGCTGCGTGCGCCTCGACAATGGCGGCATGGTGACGGTGGGCGCGACCGGTCGCATCGCCTGCGCGGACGGCGCGGGCGTCCGCAGCGAGACCGGCGACTTCACGGCGACGGTCGCGGGCGCGGTGACCGGCGACGTCCTCGCCCTGGGGAGCGGCGAACACCGGGTCGCCGTGGCGTCGGGCGCGCGGGTGACGGGCACGGTGCGCGCAGCGGCGGCGGGGAGCGCGGTGGCGGTGGCGGGGACGGTCGGGAAGGTGCGCCTCGACCGCGGCGGCGCGGTGACGCTCGGCGAGGTCGGCCGCGTGACCGGACTGCCCGGCGACGACGGGGCCGTCATCCGCAGCGACGCCGGCTCGCTGGCGGTGACGATCCGGCAGGCCCCCGGCGAGACCGTGGAGGCCGCCGCGGGCCGGGTAGAGGGCCGGATCGAGGAAGCGGGCGGTGTGCCGGACGTGTCGTTCCAGGCGGCCGGTTCGACAACGCCGTTGACGCTCGGCGCGCCGGGGACGGAGGCTTCGTTGCCGATAGGCGCCTTCGACCTGGGCGTGGTGGCGGACGGCGCCGGCGTCCGGTTCGACAGGGCCTGGGCGCCGCGTGCGCGGGTGTATGAGGCGCTCCCTTCGGTGATGCTGGGCCTGAACGAGCCGTCCGGGTTCCATGCGCGGATGGCGGCGCCGCGTTCGCCGAACGGCGTGTGGGCGCGCGCGCAGGCGTCGGGCGGTTCGCGCGAGGCGAAGCGGTCGACCTCGGCGCCCGGCCGGCTCTCGTGGCGCCATCGCGGCTATGCGGTGGAGACGGGGCTGGACGTCCCGCTCGGGGACGGGTTGTCGATGGGCGTTTCGGCGCATCGTCGTCGCATTGTGGCGGAAGTGTCCGGGGATTCCGGCAGCATCGATGCGACGGGCGCCGGTTTCGGCGCGTCGCTGGCGTTCGGCCCGGTCGACGGCGTGTATGCGGACGGTCGGATATCGGCGACATGGTTCGAGGCGGGTCTGGGTTCGGGCGTCCGGGGTTCGCTGAAGCGGGATGCGGAAGGCTTCGGCCATGCGGTCGGCGTGGAGGCGGGGCGTCGCGTGGGCCTGGGTCCGGGCGCGCTGGGCGAGGTGACCGTGACGCCGCGCGTGGGCGCGACGCGCTCGCATGTGGACATGGACGCCTTTACGGATCGCGTGGGGTCCCGCGTGTCGGTGGCGAAGAGCGGCGCGACGACGGGTCGCGCGGGCGTCCGGGTGGAGGCGTCGGACGCGCCCGGCGGGAGTCTGCTGTTCGGTTCCGTGGATGTGGAGCGCGAGTTTTCGCCGGAGACCCGCGTGCGGGTTTCGGGGACGGATTTGAAGTCGGAGTCGGAGGCGACGCGGGCGCGCGTGGAAGTGGGCGGCTCGGTGGAGTGGGGCGAGGGCCGCTACGCGCTGCATGGCGCGGCGCGATACGCAACGGGCGCGGAAGACTATGGCGGACGCATGGCCCTCAAACTGCGATTCTGAACCGGCGCCGCCGGGGTCGGCCGGGAGCCGCGCGGGTGGCGGGGGGACGCCCGGAAGCACGGGCGCGTCGAGGTCGCCCGTGAGGTCGATGCGGAAAGCCCGCCCGTCGGCCGCAGGCTCCCGACGCTCACGGGCGATGCCCCGCCCCGGCGTCGCGGCCATCGGGCAGCCGGACGGCCCTCGCCGAATCGGAGGCCTCGCGCGCGCCCCGCGCATCGATGTCCGGCCCCCGGCCGGCGACCGCGCCGCGTCGCGCCGGCGCCGTGAAAGACAATCGCCATCCAGTAATACTTCGTCATTGCAAGGCCGTTCCCGCGAAAGATCATGTGAAGAAATCGAACGACCTTACAAACACTCGTCATTCCCGCGAAAGCGGGAATCCGTTGCGCCGTAAGAACACCGCGCCGATATTGCGGACGGCCGCCTCCGGATTCCCGCTTTCGCGGGAATGACGAAGTGTTATTGGCGAATTATTGTCTTTTGTCGCGGCGAACCCTTCGGCGCTCCGACCGTCATGGTGAGAGCCATCCTTACAAACACTCGTCATTCCCGCGAAAGCGGGAATCCGGAGGCGGCCGTCCGCTATACCGGCCCGTTTTTCCTTGTGGAAACGCTGCAAGAGATTCCCGCTTTCGCGGGAATGACGAGTGTTTGTAAGGCCGTCCGATTTTTTCACAGCTCTTTCGCGGGAATGACGAAGAGTGATTCGGCCTCTCGATTTCTTCACGTGCTCTCTCGCGGGAACGACAAAGTATCGTCGGGGGTTGTTGTCTCCCGGCGCGCCATTTCTTCGGCGCTCCGGCCGTTGTAGCGAGAGCCGCACGACTTCTTCATACGCTCAACGACGGGGGTCGCGACTGCGCCGCCCTGCCGGACGCCGAATTTCACGGGCGGCGCAGCCCGGTCGGGCGTATGTTCCTCCGGCTCGATGACTGGAGGCGCATCGCCGCGACTGTCGTTCCCCCATTGAATTTTCCGGGTTATGCAGAGGTCTCGCCTTGAAAAAACCTCCCGGGACAAAATCGGATCCGCCGACGGCGTCGCCCGGGCGCTTCCGGTCCCTGCGCACGCTGCAACTCGCCTATGGGCTGGCCTTCTTTCTGCTTGTCGCGATAACCGGCGCCGCCGGCGCGGCGGGGACGGTCCTGGGGGCGCGGTGGACGGAGGAAGCCCGACGCATCGATGCGCTGCGCCAGTCGGCGGCGGCGCTGCGGGGCGACCTCCATCGCCAGACGAAGGAGATTTTCGACCGCCATTTTCTCGACGATCCGGACGCCCTCGCCCAGTATCGCGCCTGGGGCGCGGCCATCGGGGACAATATCGCAGCCCTTTCGCGTCTCGCGCGCGGCGACGGCGAACGCGCCGCCATCGCCGCATTGCGCGGCGAACTCGCGGCGGTCCGCCGCGTTTCCGAAGCGGTAATGGCGCGCCCCCTGGGCGCCATCGCCGAGGCCGAACGCTTTGCGCTGCTCGACGCCGAGTTCGAACAGGGCCGTCTGACGGCGGTCGAAGCCGCGCTGGAACGCGCCGAGGCGGCGTTCTTCGGCGCCGAGCGCGCGCTCGAGGCGCGCGTCGCCGAGCGGACGCGGCTGGCTTTCGCCCTCATGGCGGCGCCGGTCGGTCTGGCCGCGGCGTTGCTGATCGCCGCGCGCGCCTTTCTGCAACGCCGCTTCGTCCGCCCCCTCGCCGGGCTGCTCGACGCGATGACCGCCTATGGCGAAGGTCGCTTCGACCACCGCGCGCGGGAGTCCGGCGCGGCCGAGATCGTCGCGCTGCAACGCGCCATCAACCGCATGGCGGCGGACCTCGCGCGCCACCGCGCCGCCCTTGTGCGCGGCGAGAAACAGGCCGCGCTCGGCGCGCTCGTGCCGGTCATGGCGCACAATATCCGTAACCCGCTCGCCGGAATTCGCGCCTCGGCGCAACTCCTCGACGGCGCCGCGGCGCAGGGCATAATCGGCGCCGTCGACCGTCTGAGCGCCTGGCTGGACGCCCTCCTCACCTATCTCGACCCGCGCGCGGCGCGGCGTGTCGAAACGACGCTCGCCGCCTGCGCCGACCACGCGCTGTCCATGCTCGCGCCGAAACTCGAGGAAAAGGCGCTGACGGTCGCGCGGCGCGACTGGAGCGGGGGCGGCGTCGCGTCGGTCGACTCCCGGCTGACCGAACAGGCGCTCTACGGGCTGCTGGCGAACGCCGCCGAGGCCTCGCCGAAGGGCGGCGAGATCGCGCTCGCGGTCGGGCAGGGGGCCGGAACCTGCTGGATCGCCATCGAGGACCGGGGGCCGGGCCTCGCCTTTTCGCCGAGTCCGGGCGGTCCCTTCCCCGGCCCGACGACCAAACAACGCGGCAGCGGCCTCGGCATTCCGTTCGCCTACAAGGTGTGCGAACTCCATGACGGGCGCCTGGAATTCGCGGACGGAACCGGCGGCGGCGGCGCGCGCGTCGTGCTGTCGATGCCCGCCGCCCGGCGCGCCGAAAGCGGGATGGAAAGCCCGTGAGCGGCGCGGTCCTCGTCGTCGACGACGAGACCCTGTTCGCCGAGGCGGTGGCGACGCGGTTGCGTCGCGAGGGATACGCCTGCGCCGTCGTCGGCGACCTCGCGCAGGCGCGGGCGGCGCTGGCCGACCCCATCGACCTGATGTTGCTCGATGTGCGTCTGCCCGACGGTTCGGGGCTCGATTTCCTCGCCGAGGCCGAAGGCGTTCCGGTGGTGATGATGACGGCCTTCGGCGACGTGGACAGCGCCGTGGCGGCGATGAAAAGCGGCGCTGCGGACTATCTGCGCAAGCCTGTGGACCTCGACGAATTGGCGATCGTGGCGGCGCGCGCGCTGGCGGCGCGGCGGCTGGAGGACAGTCTCGCCCGGTCGCGCGAGCGCGACGCGCGACGCCGCGGCGAAGCCGAGCTGGCGGGAGAAAGCCCGGCCATCGCCGCGGCGCGGCGCGAGATTGCCGCCTTCGCCGCCCTTCTCGACGGCGCCGCCGACGCCGACGCGCCGCCGGTGCTGATTCTCGGCGAAACCGGAACGGGCAAGACCCTCGCCGCGCGCCTTCTCCATGACTCGACCCCGGCGCCCGACCGCCCCTATGTGCACGTCGATTGCGCCGGTCTGCCGCCGGGCGCGGCGCTGGCGGAACTGTTCGGCGACGACGACGGGCCGGGCCTGGTGGAAGCGGCCGAGCGCGGCACGGTGGTGCTGGATGAAGTGTCGGCGCTGCCGCCCGACGCGCAGGCGGCGCTGGTCGCGGCCATCGAGGGGCGGCAATTGCGGCGGCGGTCGCGCCGGTCGGGCCGCCGCCGCGAAATCGCCGTCGCTGCCTCCTTCGTCGCCGCCAGCAACCGCGATCTCGAGGCGCTGGTGGAAGAGGGCGGGTTCCGCCGCGACCTCTATTACCGTCTGAACGTTCTGACGCTGCGGATGCCGCCGTTGCGCGACCGCGGCGACGACGCCGCCCTGCTCGCGCGCCGTTTCGTCGACCAGGCGGCCCGACGCTACGGGCGCGCCGCGCCGCGCCTCGACGACGACGCCGTCGCCGCCCTGTTCCGCTATCCGTGGCCGGGCAATGTCCGCGAGCTGCGGCACGTCGTCGAGCGCGCGGTCCTGCTGGACTCGACGGGCGTCATCGGCGCGGGCGATCTCCCTTCCCCTTCCCCTTCCCCCTTCTCCGCGCCGGACGCGCCCGGGACGGCCGCGCCGCCGTCCCTCGCCACCCTGGACGGCATGGAGCGCCGGGCGATGCGCGAGGCGCTGGCGGCCAGCGGCGGGAACGTCTCCGCCGCCGCGAGGCGTCTGGGGATCAGCCGCATGGCGATGCGCTACCGCATGAAGAAACATGGGCTTTGACGGCGCGGGCGATGCGGGTCAGCCGGACGCGGGTTGCGGCGGGTCGGGGACGCGCATCGCCGGGCCGCGCGAAAGGGGGTCGCGCAGGCCCCAGGCGCCGGCCTCCACGCCGGCGATGAAATCGGCGACGCCGCGGTTGAAGAGCGCCGGCTCCTCGAGGTTGATGGTGTGGCCGGTGCGCGGCAGCACCCAGAGCCCGGCGCCCGGGATCGTCCGCTTGAGGAACAGGCCGGCGTCGAGACAGGGTTCGTCCTCGTCGCCATTGACGATGAGCGTGGGCACGGTGAGCGCCGCGAGCGAGTCCTCAAGGTCGTATAGCGACGGGCGGGTCTTGAGATACCCGCGCAGCGTCGCCGCCGAGCCGACGGCGGAATGTCCGCGCAGCCGGTCGCGGAACTCGGCCCAGCCGCGGGGGTCCTTGTTGCGGAACTGGATGCGGGTGGCGCTGCGGGCGTAGTCGTCGGCCACCGCGCCGGTTCCGCCGGTCTCGAAACCGCGCGCCATCGCCTCGACCGTCTCGTGGAACTCCGCCCGCGTGGCGCGCTCGGCGCCGTATCCGCAGCCGGCGACGACCAGCGAGCGGGCGCGGTCGGGGTGACGCAGCCCGGCATGGAGCACCGCGAAGCCGCCCATCGACAGCCCGACCAGATGCGCGCGCTCGATGCCCAGGCGATCCATCACGCGCACCGCGTCGTCGGCGGCCGTCTCCTGGCTGTAGGACGCCGGGTCCGCGGGCGCGTCGGAGGGCGGGTAGCCGCGGGCGTTGTAGGCGACGCAGCGGCGGGTGCGGGAAAAGAAGCGTATCTGCGCCTCCCAGCTGTGCGCGTCGCCGGCGAATTCGTGCACGAACACGATCGGCGCCGCCGTCGCGCCGGCGGACGCGCCCGCTACGTCCAGGTAATGGAGTTTCACCCCGTCGATATCGGCGTGGGGCATGGGTCCGACCTCCGTGTTGACGGGGCGCGCTGCGCCTCAGGACGCGGCCGCCGGCTCGAGGGCGGCCTTTTCGGCTTCGGTGAAGAACGGGTCGGCATGGCAATCGCTTCGCGCCAGCCCGCGCGAGACCAGCAGGGCGGTCGCCGCCTCGACCATCGCCGGAGGGCCTGCGACATAGGCTTTGGCGCCGTCGAAGGCGGCGTGGTCCGCCGCCAGCGCGTCGGTCGCCAGGCCGCGGCGATGGCCGGTCGCGCCCGGTTCGGCGAGCGTCGTTTCGACATGCAGGTTGGGGTGCGCGCGCGCGAGCGCCGCGAGTCTGTCGGTCGCGTAGAGGCCCGCCGCGTCGCGCGCCCCGAAATAGAGATGGATCGGTTGCGACATGCCGATCGAGAGCGCGGTCTCGACGATCGACAGGATCGGCGCGAGGCCGGTGGAGCCGGCGATGGCGAAGATCGGTCCGCGATGCTTGCGGCGCAGCTGCGCGTCGCCGAACGGTCCTTCGAGCGCGACCCTGTCGCCGCGCCGCAGCCCGTCGGCGACGAAGGCGCTCACCCTTCCGCCGGCGACGCGGCGGATGTGGAACTCGAGCTGCGGGTCGATCGGCCGGTTGGCCATGGAGAAATCGCGCGGCGGACAGCCCGCGAAGGTCAGTCTGGCGTATTGCCCTGCGGAAAACGCGAAGGGGCGCGGGTCCGCCGCCTCGAGGCGCAGCCGGCAGACCTCCGGCGCCGCCAGTTCGACATCGGCGACGAGGCAGGCGAGCTTGCGCACCGGGTGACGCGCGACCTCGTCGGGGACGCGCCAGGCGACCTCGCAATCGGAGCGCGGCACGGCCCGGCAGGCGAGAATGGCGCCGCCCGCGCGCTCGGCGTCCGACAGCGCGACGCCCGCATAGGGCATCATCTCCACCTCGCCCGAAAACAGGTCCGACTTGCAGCTCCCGCACGTCCCCGACTGGCAGCTGCACGGATAGTCGATCCCCGCGAGGACCGCCGCGTCGAGGATCGTTTCGCCGTCGTCGACATCCACGGTCCGCCGGGCGTTGCGGACGGTGACCCGGTGCGCCACCGGCGACCTCCCTCAGCTCTTCGCGACAGGATTTGCGACGGTGCGAAAATAAGAGGGGCGACGCCCGGATCAAGCCGAATCGGGGGAGAGCGGGCTGCGCCGGGGCGTCACTTCCCCGCATCCGCGCGCCACGTGAGATCGACGCCGAAGAATTCGGCGAAACGGCGGTTGTAGGCGTCGTCGTCGAGCGCGCTCATGGCGATGTAATCCTCGTCGGAAACGCCGGGCCGCCGGGCCGCGAATTCCGACCCCAGGCCGCGCATCCAGCGCAGTTTCGCGTCGCGCGTCGTCACCGCCTCGAATATCGCGGCGGCGATCTCCTCCGGCGGCGTCGCGCGGCCGACGGTCGCGACATAGAAGCGCCCGCCCTTGCGCATCGCCTGGCGATAGGGCGAGGCGCGGTCGTAATGCACGGGGGTGTTCCCGAATATCGCGGTCCCCGTCACGCCGGGTTCGACAATGACCACGCGAATGCCGAACGGCGCGACTTCGAGAGCGAGCGACTCGCTGAACGCCTCGACGGCGAATTTGGAGGCGCAATAGGCGGCCTGGTTGATCGCCGCGACGCGGCCGAGGATCGACGACAGGTTGACGATCGCGCCGCGCCCGCGGGCGCGCATTCCCGGCAGCGCCGCCTGGCACAGCCGCACCGGCCCCCAGTAATTGGTCTCGAAAAGCGCCCGGTGCTCGGCTTCCGGATAGGTCTCCGCGGGACATGCGTTCGACAGGCCGGCATTGTTGACGAGCACGTCGATGCGGCCTTCGGTCGCCTCGATATCGTCCATCGCCGCGCGAATCGAGGCGGCGTCGGTGACGTCGAGGGTCACCGCGCGGATCGGCGCGCCGTCGATGTCGGGGAAGGGCGCGGCGCGTTCCGGGCACCGCATCGCGGCGACCACGCGGAAGCCGTTCCTGGCGAAATGGATGGCGGCCGCGCGGCCGATGCCGGTGCTGGTCCCGGTGATGAGGCAGACATCCATGGCGAGGCCCCCGTTCGGCGCCCGGCGTCGGCGATGTGCTTCGGGCCGCCGCAGCATACCCCGGAAGCGCGCCGGCGCATCGGGAACCGCCTCCGCTCCTGTGCGGGTCAGCCTCCGGCGGCGAGAACGGCGACGACCGCCGCCGCCGCGGCGGCGGCCAGGACCAGGCTCGCGCGGCGACGCCCCGGCGTCGTCCACGGCTTGTAGCGGAAGACGCGCCCGGTCAGGGTTCCCGTCACGGCATGGGCGCGGAGCGGCGACCCCGGCGCCGCCGGGCCGAGCGCCTCGCTCTCGAAATCGAGCTTTCCGGACGTCTCGGCCAGCACGGAGTCATCCACACAAATGCCGCCGGGTTCGGCGCGCGCGCACAGCGCCGCCGCACCGGCCGCCGAGGCGCCGACGCCAATCCGGTAGCGGTAGCGCGGCGCGCCCGCCGGCAGGTCCCGCATCGCCGCTTCGAGGTCGTATTGCACCCGCAACGCGGCGCCGAGCGCCCGCGCCGGAGAGGCGAAGTCCACGGCGGCGCGGTCGTCTTCGAACGCCGCGGCGCGCCCCCCCGCCTGGGCGACGCGCGTGAGCAGAACCTTGCGGCATGTGTCGGCGAGACGCTCCGACGCGCCGGAGTCCGCCGCTTCCGCCGCCAGCCGCGCGCGGGGTTCGCGCCGCGCCGCGCCGAAGAGGCGCATGACGGGCCGTCAGTAACGGATGCAGATCTTGCCGTAATGCCGGCCCTGCGGCAACGCCGCCAGCGCCTCCGGCGCCTCGTCGAACTCCCACACCCGGTCGTCGATCTGCGGCGCAAGGCCGTTGCGGTCGATCGCCGCGACCATGTTCTCGAACATGTCGCGGTTGCCGACGGTGATGCCCTTGAGGTCGATGTCGCGGGTGACCACGAGTCCGAGATTGACTTCGGCGCGCGCCCCCGACAGCACCCCGATCATGGCAAGCGTTCCGCCGACCCGCACGGCGCGCAGGGACTGTTCGAGCGTGCCGGCGCCGCCCACCTCGACCACCAGGTCGACTCCCCGGCCCGCGGCGAAGGCGCGCGCGGCGCGGCCCCATTCGGCGTCCGCGCGATAGTCGACGACGAGATCGGCGCCGAGCGCCTCGACACGCGCGCACTTTTCGGCGCTCCCCGATGTCGCAACGACGCGCGCGCCGTGCATCCGCGCGAACTGGAGGGCGAACAGCGATACGCCGCCGGTCCCCTGCACGAGCACCGTGTCGCCGGCCTTCACGCCGCCGGTTTCGACCACCGCGTTCCACGCCGTGAGCGCCGCGCAGGGCAGGGTGGCGGCGGCGAGCGCGTCCCACCCCGCCGGCGCCTTGACGACTCCGCGCTCGTCCAGCGCCATGAACCGCTGCAACACGCCGTCGCGCGGCCCGCCGAGCACTCCCGACCCGTATTCCTCCCTGAGGGGGCCGGCGATCCAGCTCTGGGAAAAGCAGGGGCATACGAGATCGCCCACCGCGACCCGCGACACCTCGGCGCCGACCGCGACGACCTCTCCGGCGCCGTCGGAAACCGGGACGATCGGCAGTTCGCCCGACCGGGCACCGTAGCCCCGCTGCAACATCACGTGGTCGCGATAGTTCAGCGAGGCCGCCTGCATCCGCACCAGGACCTCCGTCGGCCCGGGTTCGGGCGCCGGACGCTCGCATGCGACCAGATGGTCGAGCCCCCAGGCGTCGCGCATCTCGAATGCCTTCATGCCGCGCTCTCCCTCGCGTCGCTCACAGGTCGTCGGGATTGCCCGGCGCCATCTCGCCGAACGAAACGATCCGCCCGCCATCGTCGACGAACGTCACCGACTCGTCCTCGCGAACGACCGCCACGCAGGAATCGACCCATCGATAATTTGTCCAGTCGACGCACAATTTGCCCTCGTCGGTCACCCACCAGCGGCCGTCGGACCGGTCGGTCCTGCGGTTGACGCCGCGCAGTTCCGCCCGGACGCGCCCCTGGCTCGAATGGAACATGGAAAACTCGCTCCCGGCGCGCGGGTCGAAGCCGAAGACCGTGTTTCCGGCAAGCAGCTCGACGACCTCCTCGCGGTCGAGCGTGCGCGGCCGGGCGTCGGCGTCGCCCGCCGCAGCGAGAGCGGCCAGCGCAACGAACGATGCAACGCAGCGCAAGCGCGGAAACGGCCGGCGCATCCCGTCATGGCTGCGCAACCTTTTGCCGGCGCGTGTCGCACGCGCCATCTTCGGGGAACCCTCGCCGTGCGTGAACAATGGGGTCGTCATGCGCCGGGGTTCCCGTTTCCAAGCCCGGTCCGTTGCTCGATGGCGCGGTCGATCAGCCCGCTCACGGTCGGATCGACGTTCAGCATTTTCACTCGCGTCATGAACGCCGTCGGCCCCATCTCCACGAACAGGCGCCCGAAAACCTCGTCGGCGAAGCCGCTGGAGAACACGGCCACGCCCTTGAAGTCCAGCGTGACCGAACGGTTCTCGCCCAGCAAATTCCCGATCATGGCCCGGACGCGCTTCCCGCCCCGACGGGAACCGAACGCGGTTCGCGCCATCCCGTTCATGTCGAAGACCGGATCCCCGTCGTTCTCCGACGCGCGTTCGATCCGTCCGCTCCCGCCCATAAGCGACCGCTCAATTCCCCGCGGAGGCCGCGCCGGCGGCGAGCGCGCCGCCGACCGCCGGCGCGGACCGCGCGCCCCGCCTCGCGCGCACCAGCGGCGGGCACACATGCTCGTCGTGGTAGAGCGCCTGGCAATCGAGGCAATAGAAACATTCGCTCATTCTGATGCGCCCGCCGGGATCGATGGCGCCGATGGGGCAGCGCCGCGAACACAACTGGCAAGGCGACCCGCATTCGGCGCGCCGCTTGAGGAAATTGGCGACGCGCAGCTTGCCGGCGACCGCCATCGCCGCGCCGAGGGGGCACAGGAAGCGGCAGAAGAAGCGCTCCACGACCAGACCCGCCGCAAGCAGCGCCGCGGCGTAGAGCACATAGGGCCAGGCGCGGTCGAAATGCAGCGAAATGGCCGTCTTGAACGGCTCCACCTCCGCCGCCTCATTCGCCATCGTCATGGAGTGGAAGGACAGGCCGACGAGAACGGCGAGCACGACATATTTCACCGGCCACAGCAGGCGATGGGCGCGGTGGCCCAGCTCGATCTGGCGCAGGCCGAGCGCCTGCGCCGCCTTGCCCAGCAATTCCTGAAGCGCGCCGAAGGGGCACAGCCAGCCGCAGAAAATCCCGCGCCCGAACAGGAAGAACGTCGCCGCGGCGAACAGGGCGATCGCAACGATGAGGGGGTCGGAGAGGAACACCGCAAGCCCCTCGCCATGGACGGCGGACTGCAACCACGTCAATATGTTGACGACCGTCAGCTGCGCCCCCGCCGTCCATCCCAGCCAGCCGACGACGAAGGCGAGGAAGGCGATGCGCGTCCAGCGCAGCAGCGCGGGGCGCCGCGCCAGCGCGTCCATGCGCGCCAGGATGACGCACAGCGCGCCGAGCATTACGGCGAGGATGGCGAGGTTGACGCCCTGGGTGCGCCACGCCGCCATCCATGCGGGCTGCGACCGGTCGAGGGCGAGGTCGTCGAGGCCGCTCGGCATGAGCACGAACTCGTCGGGCAGCGCGTAGTCGAGCCGGAACGCCGCCCGGTCCGCGCCGTCCGCGCTTTCCACCGCGACTTCCAGCGACCAGGGCTTCACCGGGTCGACGCCGCTTTCGGCGGGGATCCAGAACAGCCCGATCTCGGCGAATTTCGGCTTGTCGGCCCCGTGCAGGAAGCCGAGATAGCGGTAGTTGTCCTTGCTCAGCTCATGGGCCGCGCCGTCCTGGAGCAGGCGCAACCGCTTGAACGGACCGCTCGAGATGCGCTTCTCCCCGTCGATCGAATAGGGGCCGACGCTCATCAGCCCGAGCATCAGATTGTTGGGGTCGCGTCCGCTCACGAACAGGTCGTACCACTTGTCGCCGAGCAGGTTGCGGCCGATGGTCGGGGTCATGACCGGACCCGCATAGAGATCGAGCAGCAGATCGTCGGGCCAGGCGGGGCCTGCGGGCGCGTTGTCGCGCTCATGCGCGTAGACGTAAAGGTCGCCCACGCCGCCCGATGCGGACAGGTCGGGGTCGGGGACGCCCGCCGCGGCCGCCCGGGCCTTGTCGATACGCAGGCGGCCGAGCGCGCCGTCCGCCGCCAGACTCGCGAAATCGGCGGGGCGGTAGCGGAGGATATCCAGCACCGGCTTGTCGTGCAGGCGGATGCCCCGGGCTTGCGCGACCAGCCGCGCGGCGCGCAGGATCGCTTCGTTGAACAGCACGGCGCTGATGGTTGCGGCGGAAATGCCGTCGACCGCGCCGGGCTCCTGCACGCGGTTGAGGCTGACCCGCAGCGGCGCCCGGATGTCGACCCCCGCATATTGCCTCGCGAAGCGCGGCACCAGGTCCTCGAGCATGATGAGGTCGATGATCGGCTCGCGGTGTTCGACGACGCGCACGCCGCCCAGGGTCCCGTCGAGCCGCAGACCCACCGCGATGAGGAACTCCAGCGACGAAAAGCCCAGCGATTCGGTCACGTCGCGGGTGACGAAGACATAGCCCTGCAAGACCCCCGCCGAATAGACGGGCGCGGCCGGCGGGTCGGCCTCCAGCGGCTTGACCTCGTCGGCGCCGGCGAACAGCTGTCGCGCCAGGCCGAGGGTGAGCCAGTCGGCCCCCAGCCCGGGGTCCGTCCACGTCGCCAGCGGCACGGGAGGCGCCTCGTCGCCGGGGGCGGCTGCGGCCGCGGCGACCGACGCCAGCGCGCCCAGGGCGAGCGCCCGGACGTATCGCCATCGCATCGTCGCCCCCTGCCCCGCGCGCGGGCGAGGCGCCGGCGACGGGAGCCGCGTCCGGGGCCGGCCGCGGGCGCGTCAGGCGTTCGTCGTTTCGACTTTCCTGGACTCGAACAGGGCGGTCAGCTCGCCCGACTCGTACATCTCGCGGATGATGTCGGCGCCGCCGACGAACTCCTTGTCGACATAGAGCTGCGGGATCGTGGGCCAGTTGCTGAACTCCTTGATCCCCTGCCGGATTTTCGGCTCGGTCAGCACGTCGACGCTCTTGAACTTGACGCCGAGGTGGCTCAGCACCTGCACCGCCAGCGCCGAGAAGCCGCATTGCGGAAAGATCGGCGTGCCCTTCATGAACAGCACGACCGGGCTGGATTCGATTTCGGTCCGAATGCGCTCGAAAACCGGGTTCGCGCTGTCGGTGTCCATGTCGGTCTCCCCAGGGTTGCGTAACAGACTGCGTTCAAGGCCGGCGCCCGCCCGGCGGCGGTCAGGCGTCTTCCGGCGCCGAGGTCTGGATGGCGAGGGCGTGCAGCGCGGCGCCTACGTTCCCTTGCAGCGCCCGATACACCATCTGATGCTGCTGCACCCGCGTCTTGCCGCGAAACGTCGGCGACACCACATAGGCGGCGTAATGGTCGCCGTCGCCGCGCAAGTCCTCGAGGCGCACTTCGGCGTCCGGAATGCCGGCGCGTATCAGCTGCTCGATCTCGCTCGCGTCCATCGCCATTGCGGGTCTCCGGCCATGAAAGCGGGCAGCCAGCGTTCGTGCGCCGCCCGCAACTCACGCAGCGGTATGGCGCCCGCGCCGGCGCAAGTCAACGCCGCGCCGCCGCTGCGCCCGATCTCGACCGCGGGGACGCCCGCGTCCCGCGCCGCGGCGAGGACCGGCGCCGCGTCCGCCGCGGCGACGACATAGCGCCCCTGGTCCTCGCCGAACAGCCAGCCGGCGCGGGCGGGGCCGCCGCCGGGCGCGACCAGGGCGGCGCCGATATCTCCGGCGAGCGCCATCTCGGCGACGCATGCATAGAGCCCGCCGTCGGAAACATCGTGGCAGCCGAGCGCCGAACCCCCGCGAATCAACCGCCGGACGAGGTCCCCGCTCCGCCGCTCCGCGGCGAGATCGACCGCCGGCGGCGGCCCGCAATCGCGCCCCAGAAGCAGACGCGCATAGAGCGACTGGCCGAGATGCCCCGCGTCGCCGGCGGCGCCGACGAGCACCAGCGCGAGGCCGGGGCCCGGCAGGGCGGCGGTCGCCATCGACGCGAGGTCGTCGATCAGACCGACCGCGCCGATCTGCGGGGTGGGCGGGATGTTGCGCCCGTCGGTCTCGTTGTAGAAGGACACATTGCCCGAGACCACCGGCATGTCGAGCGCCCGGCACGCCGCCGCCATGCCGCGCAGCGACGCCGTGAACTGGCCCATCACGTGCGGCTTTTCGGGGTTGCCGAAATTGAGGCAATCGGTCACCGCCAGCGGGAGGGCGCCCACCGCGGTGAGATTCCGCCAGGCTTCGGCCACCGCCTGCCGCGCGCCGCTTTCCGGGTCGGCCTCGCAGTAGCGCGGCGTGCAGTCGGCGCACAGCGCCAGTCCGCGGCCGGTCCCGTGGATGCGGACGACGGCGGCGTCGCCGCCGGGGCGCTGCACGGTGTCCGCCATCACCATGTGGTCGTATTGCTCCCATATCCAGCGCCGGCTGCCGAGGTCGGGACCGCCGAGCAGTTCGAGCAGGGCGGCGTCGGGAGGCCGCTCCGGCAACGCCGGCAATGGCGGCGGCGGCGGCGGCGCGGCGCGCGGGCGGTCGTATTCGACCCCGGCGGCGAGCGCCGCGACCGGCATGTCGGCGACTTCGCGCCCCTCGACGCGCAGCGCCAGGCGGCCGGTGTCGGTCACGCGGCCGACGGGGGCGAAATCGAGGTCCCATTTCGCGAACACCGCGCGGGCGCGCTCCTCGGCGCCGGGGCGCAGCGTCATCAACATGCGCTCCTGGCTTTCCGAAAGCATGAGCTCGTAAGGGGTCATGCCCGCCTCGCGCGCGGGCACGCGGTCGAGATCGAGGGCGAGACCGGCGCCGGCGCGGGCCGCCATTTCCACCGATGCGGACGCGAGGCCGGCCGCGCCCATGTCCTGGATCCCCACCACCGCATCGCCCGCCATCAGTTCGAGACACGCTTCGAGGAGGAGTTTTTCGGTGAAGGGATCGCCGACCTGGACGGTAGGGCGGCGCTCCTCCTCCCCCGTCGCGAAGGACTCCGACGCCATGGACGCGCCGTGGATGCCGTCGCGTCCGGTCTTCGCCCCGACATAGACGACCGTTCCGCCCGCTTCGCCCGCGGCGGCGCGGAACAGGCGGTCGGCGGGCGCGATCCCCACCGCCATGGCGTTGACGAGGACGTTGCCGTCATAGCGCGGGTCGAAAGCGCATTCGCCGCCCACCGTCGGCACGCCGACGCAATTGCCGTAGCCGCCGATCCCGCCCACCGCCCCGGCGACGAGATGGCGAGTCTTCGGATGTTCCGGCGCCCCGAAACGCAGGCAATCGAGGAGGGCGACGGGGCGCGCGCCCATGGTGAACACGTCGCGCAGGATACCGCCCACGCCGGTCGCCGCTCCCTGATAGGGTTCGATGTATGACGGGTGGTTGTGGCTCTCCATCTTGAAGACGGCGGCGAGGCCGTCGCCGATGTCCACCGCGCCGGCGTTTTCGCCCGGCCCCTGGATCACCCACGGCGCGTCGGTGGGCAGCGCGGCGAGCCATTTCCGCGAAGACTTGTAGGAACAATGCTCGCTCCACATCGCCGCGAACACACCGAGTTCGGTGAGGTTCGGAGTCCGCCCGAGCGCGACGCGCACGGCGTCGTATTCCTCGGGCGTCAACCCGAGCGCTTCGGCGTCCGCCGCGTCGACGCCGGTCACAGCGCCGCCTCGAGCGCAGCGAACAGACGCGCGCCGTCGCCGCCTCCGGGCGCCGGGTCGGCCGCGCGTTCGGGGTGCGGCATCATGCCGAGAACCCGCCGCCCGGGGCCGAACACGGCGGCGATGTCGGCGCGCGACCCGTTCGGCGCGCCGTCGGCGTAGCGGAACGCCACCAGCCCGTCGCCTTCCAGCCGCGCCAGGGTTTCGTCGTCGGCGAAATAGGCGCCGTCGTGGTGGGCGATGGGCATCGATACGGTCTCCCCCGGCGCGAACCCTGCGGTGAAGGGGCTGTCGGTTTCCACCGCCTCGAGCGCCGTATCGCGGCAGAGAAAGCGCATGTCGCGGTTGCGCAGGAGCGCGCCGGGCAACAGGCCGCATTCGGTGAGCATCTGGAATCCGTTGCAGATTCCGAGCACCGCGACGCCGGCGCGGGCGCGGGCCGCGACCTCGCGCATGACCGGCGACCGCGCGGCCAGCGCCCCGGCGCGCAGATAGTCGCCCCACGAGAAGCCGCCGGGCAGCACGATGAGGTCCAGCGGCGGCAGTTCGGTTTCGCGGTGACACAGCCGGCGCGGCGGCGCGCCGCACGCGCTTTCGAGCGCGACGGCCACGTCGCGGTCGCAATTCGACCCCGGAAACACGATCACCCCCGCGCGCATGACGCCCCGCATAGCCGCGCCCTCGCCCGCGCGCAACGCCGGACCATCCCGGTCGGCAACGCGGTCGGTTCGATGCCGGCCGCGCTGAGGGTATAGAATCCCGCCACCTCCGAACTGCCTTCCGGGACGGCGGCGAACACACGCGCCACCTTGCGCCGGGCATCCTGGGACGCCTGCCGGCGAATGTATCGGTCGAGATGCTCGGAGCCGCAGTCGAACCCGGAGCGGTCGTGGCGCCGCGCCGGCGCCTCGACAGCGAAGGTCACGCGTCGGCCGTCCTCGAAATCAAGCGCCCATGCGCCGCAAACGCCGCGCGCAGTGCGGCGTTCGGTTCGGGTGGGTCGACAAGGGCATCGAAGAACAGGCTCCAGGCCCGGTCGCTGACGACGAACCGCTGGCGTTCGCGGATCGAATGATCGGCAGCCTGGAGCGCATGGCTCACAACGAAGGCCGATACTGTCGTGTCCGATAACGCCGCGGCCCGCTCCAGCATGCGCTTTGCGGCGGGGTCGATGCGCATTTGCACGCGTCCGGTTCCGGTCTGGCGGGTCGCCATTGCACGCCCTCCCTTCCGGATTCCGGACACGGATGTAAGCCCCTGCGGCTTGCATGGCAAGCGTCTGTCGCTCTGCAATCCGGTCTTTTCCTGCCTGGCCGTTCCGTGTGCAGATGTCGAGAGGCCCTCTCCCCGGGAGCGCCGGCGTCTCGCCGGCATGTGCGCGAAGCGCGCAACAACGAAAACAGAGATGCCGGCGGGACGCCGGCGATCCCGGGGTCAGTCCGACTTTTTCACACTCCCGGCCGGCGGGACCGCATCGACGGAGCTAATCCCGCAGGTCTTCCCAGAACTCCTTGACCCTGGCGAGGAAGCCTTCCGACTCGGGGTGGGCGCCGGGGGCGCCGGCGGCTTCGAAGCGGCGCAGCAGGTCGCGTTGCTCGTCGGTGAGGTCGACAGGCGTTTCCACCACGGTCTGCACGAAAAGGTCGCCCGCGCCGGCGCCGCGCAGCACCGGCATTCCCTTGCCGCGCAGGCGAAACCGATGGCCCGTCTGGGTCCCCGCCGGCACGGTGACCACCGCCCGCTTGCCGTCGAGGGTCGGCACGTCGATGGGGCCGCCGAGCGCGGCGCGCACCATCGGCAGCGGCACGCGGCAATACAGGTCGCGCCCGTCGCGGGTGAACAGCGGGTGGGCCGCAACGGCGATGAAAATATAGAGGTCGCCGGGCGGCGCGCCGCGCTGGCCCGCGTCTCCCTCGCCGGCGAGGCGGATACGGGTGCCGTCCTCCACGCCGGCCGGGATGTCGACCTGGAGCTGCTTTTCGCGCGCCACGCGGCCGCTTCCCCGGCAGGCGCGGCACGGCGACTCGATCACCCGACCGGCGCCCTGGCACCGCGGGCAGGTGCGTTCGATGCTGAAGAACCCCTGCTGGGCGCGGACCTTGCCCTGGCCGCGACAGGACGCGCACTCGACCGGCCGCGACCCCGCCTCGGCGCCGGACCCGCCGCAAGGGTCGCAGCGGGCGGTCGCGGTCGCGCGTATCGCCGTCCGCTTGCCGGCGAACGCATCCTCCAGACCGATCTCCAGATCGTAGCGCAGGTCGGCGCCGCGCCCGCGGCGCGTGGGGCGGCTCCGCCCCATGACCTCGCCGAACAGGTCGTCGAACACGTCGGCGAAATTCGAGGCGGTGAAGCCGAACCCCGCGCCGCCCCCGCCGGCGCCGGCGCCGTCGAACGCGGCGTGCCCGAAACGGTCGTAGGCGGCGCGCTTCTCATCGTCGCTGAGTATCTGATAGGCCTCGGACACTTCCTTGAACCGCGCCTCGGCTTCCGCATCGCCGGGGTTGCGGTCCGGGTGGTAGCGCATCGCCAGTTTGCGGTAGGCGCGCTTCAGCGCCGCGGCGTCCGCCCCGCGCTCGACTCCGAGCGATTCGTAATAGTCCCGCCTGGCCATGACCGGCGACGCGCGGCGGACGGCCTAGGCGGACCCGGAGCGCTTGTCGTCGTCGCGCACTTCCTCGTATTCGGCGTCCACCACCTTCGCATCGGCGTCTCCGCCGCCGGCGGCGCCGGGCGGCGGCGGCTCGTCGGCCTGGGCCTGACTGGCCTTGTACATCGCCTCCCCGAGCTTCATGGACGCCGCCTGCAACGCCTGGGCGCGGGAGTCGATCGCCGCCGCGTCGTCGCCCGTCATGACGTCCCTGAGGTCGGCGATGGCCGTCTCGATCGCCGTCCGGTCTTCGGCTTCCAGCGAGTCGCCGTGTTCGGCGAGCGACTTCTCCGTGGTGTGGACGAGCGAATCCGCGTTGTTGCGCTTGTCGATCAGCTCCCGCCGCTTCTTGTCGTCCTCCGCGTGCTCTTCGGCCTCGCGCACCATGCGCTCGATGTCCGCGTCGCTGAGACCGCCCGACGCCTGGATGCGGATCTGCTGTTCCTTCCCCGTCCCCTTGTCGCGGGCGGAGACGTTGACGATGCCGTTCGCGTCGATGTCGAAGGCGACTTCGACCTGCGGCACGCCGCGCGGCGCGGGAGGAATGCCGACGAGATCGAATTGCCCGAGCTGCTTGTTGTCCGCCGCCAGTTCGCGTTCGCCCTGGAAGACCCGGATCGTCACCGCGTTCTGATTGTCCTCCGCGGTCGAAAAGGTCTGGCTCTTCTTGGTGGGGATCGTGGTGTTCCGGTCGATGAGACGGGTGAACACGCCGCCCAGGGTCTCGATGCCGAGCGACAGCGGCGTCACATCCAGCAGCAGCACGTCCTTCACGTCGCCCGACAGCACCGCGCCCTGGATGGCGGCGCCGATGGCGACCACCTCGTCGGGGTTGACGCCGCGATGCGGTTCGCGCCCGAAGAACGTCTTGACCGTCTCCATGACCCGGGGGACCCGGGTCATGCCGCCGACGAGCACGACATCGTCGATTTCGTTCGCGGCGAGGCCGGCGTCCTTCAGCGCCGCGCGGCACGGTTCGACCGTGCGCTGCACGAGGTCGTCGACCAGCGCCTCGAATTTCGCCCGCGTGAATTTCATCGCCAGGTGCTTGGGACCCGACGAATCGGCGGTGATATAGGGCAGGTTGATTTCGGTCTGGGCAGCGCTCGACAATTCGATCTTGGCTTTTTCCGCCGCCTCCTTGAGGCGCTGCAACGCCAATTTGTCGTTGCGCAGGTCGATGCCGTTCTCCTTGCGGAATTCGTCGGCGAGATACTCCACGAGCCGCAGGTCAAAGTCTTCACCGCCCAGGAACGTGTCGCCGTTGGTCGCCTTCACCTCGAACACGCCGTCGCCGATCTCGAGGATCGAGACGTCGAACGTGCCGCCGCCGAGGTCGTACACGGCGATGATCCCGCTCTCCCTGTTCTCGAGGCCGTAGGCGAGCGACGCCGCGGTGGGCTCGTTGATGATGCGCAGCACTTCGAGGCCGGCGATCTGTCCCGCATCCTTGGTCGCCTGGCGCTGCGAGTCGTTGAAATATGCGGGAACGGTGATCACCGCCTTCGAAACCGCCTCGCCGAGATGGCGTTCGGCGGTCTCCTTCATTTTTTGCAGGACCATGGCGCTGATCTGGCTCGGCGCGTGCGCGCCGCCGCCGGCGCGCACCCAGGCGTCGCCATTGTCGGCCTTGACGATCTCGTAGGGCACCATCGCCGCGTCCTTGCGCACCGTCGGGTCCCCCCAGGGCCTGCCGATCAGTCGCTTGATGGCGAACAGCGTGTTCTCGGGATTGGTGACCGCCTGCCGCTTGGCGGGCTGGCCGACCAGTCTCTCATCGTCGGCGAAAGCGACCATCGAGGGCGTGGTGCGCGCGCCCTCGGCGTTCTCGATCACCCGGGCGTCCTTGCCCTCCATGACGGCGACGCAGGAATTGGTCGTGCCCAGGTCGATGCCGATGATCTTGCTCATTGCGTTTGCCCCTCGGTTCGTAAAGCGGGCCGAGCCGCGCCGGCCTCATCGAGCGCCGCGCGCGCCCCGTCCGGACGGCCTGGCCCCGCTCGGCGCCGCGCCGTTCCGGTCGTCGCGACATATGGGGCCGGCGCGCCGGCGCCGCAAGCCCCGCCGGCAAGCGCCCCGCGCGCGGTCATTCCGGCTCGCCGTTCCCGTCGCACGCGCCCTTGTCCTTGTCGTCCTTGTCGTCCCGGTCGACCCTGCGGCGCTTCGCCACCCCCACACGGGCCGGGCGCAGCAGGCGATCGCGAATGCGATAGCCGACCTGGACCACATGAACCACCGCGCCCGGTTCGGCGTCCGCCGCCTCCACCTCGAACATCGCCTCGTGGAGATGGTGGTCGAACATCTCGCCGGCCGGGTCGATGCGCACGACGCCGCGGCGCTCGAGGACGGCGTCGAGATTGCGACGGGTCAGTTCGAGGCCTTCCACGAACGCCTTCGAGTCGGCGGCGGCGCGGACTCCGTCGGGAATGTTGTCGAGGGCGCGCGCCAGGTCGTCGGCCACATCCACGACGCCGCGGGCGAAGTCCGAAATCGCGTAGGCCGAGGCCTCCTCGCGCTCCCGCGCCGCCCGCTTGCGCAGGTTTTCGGTCTCGGCGACGGCGCGCAACAGACGGTCCTTCAGCGCGGCGGTCCCGGCGGCGGGGTCGTGCGCGGGCCGGTCCTCCGAACCGTCCGGCGGCGCGTCCTCTCCGCCGTTCTCCCCGGGGGCGGCGTCGGCGGGCGCTTCCGGTTCCGCCGCGCCGCTCCCGGGCGCGGCGTTTTCGTTATCGGGGGCCTCGGGCGCGTCGGGAGCCTCGGGCGGGCGGGCGGTCGCGGTCATCGCTGTCCTTTCGCGGCGGTGGATATCCGGCTGCGGAGACGGGGTTCAGTCGAGCAGGCGCGCGATCGCCCTGGCGGTGCAATCGACCACGGGGATCACCCGCCCGTAATTGATGCGGGTCGGGCCGATGACGCCGATCGCCCCGATACAGGTCATGCCGTCGCCGTCTCCGGCGGCGGCGCGGTTCAGCGGCGCGACGATCATCGAGCACCCGGCGAGATCGAACAAGCGGTTCTGCGAGCCGATGAACACCTGCACGCCCTCGCCGCCGAGGGCGGCGTCGATCAGGCGCACGAGTCCGCGACCGCGTTCGAGCTCGTCGAACATGCGGCGCAGGCGTTCGAGGTCGGACAAGGCCTCGACATCGTCGAACAGTCTGGCCCGCCCGCGGAGGATGAGGGTAGGGCCGCCGTCGTCCCCGGACAGCACCGCGACCCCGCTGGCCGCCACCCGGCTCGCGAGCTCGTCCAGCGCTACCTTGCGGGCGTCGAGTTCGTCGACGATCTCGCTTCGCGCCTCGGCGAGGGTCCGCCCCGCGAGACGGGTGTTCAGATAGTTCGCCGCCTCGACCAGCGTCGACGGAGTCAGGCCGGGCGGGACCGTAATCACCCGGTTTTCCACCAGGCCGCCGGTGAGCACCATGATGGCGAGCGCCTTGCCGGGCTCCAGACCCACGAACTCCACGTGACGCACGGGCGCTTCGCTCTTCGGCGCCAGCACCAGACCCGTCGCCCCGGTCAGGCCGGAGAGCATTTCCGTCGCCTGGCCGAGGACCTCGTTGAACGCGCGGCCGTCTCCCGCGCACTGGCCCTCGATGCGCTCGCGCTCGTGGGCGGCCAGGTCTCCCACTTCGAGCAGGCCGTCGACGAACAGCCGCAGCCCGAGGTCGGTCGGCAGGCGGCCCGCCGATGTGTGGGGCGCATAGAGCAGGCCGAGGTCCTCGAGGTCGGCCATCACGTTGCGCACCGTCGCCGGCGACAGATTCATGGGCAGCCGCCGCGACAGGGTGCGCGACCCCACCGGGTCCCCGTTCTCGAAAAAACTCTCGACGATTTTCGAGAAGATAACCCGCGAGCGTTCGTTGAGCTCGTCGATCATGGCCGGTTCGTGAATCAACGCGGGGCGGGGCGCGTGCGGCGGCGCCGGCGGCGGCCCGGAACATAGGCGCGCCCCCGACGAACGTCAACGGCGCTTCCCCGGTTCGATACATATGGGGCGCCGGGCGGGCGGCCATGGCCGCAAGCCGGCCTCCGGTCATGGAAGGGCCCGGACGCCGATAGCCCGAACGCGCCGGAGATTCTCATTATGGATATCGGGACGCCGAAAGATCATCGCTGTGAAAGGCAGCGATTCTCCAACAGCACTTCGTTATTCTCACGACAGAGTGTGTGAAAAAATCGAACTGGTTTACAAACACCCGTCATTCCCGCGAAAGCGGGAATCCGTTGCGGCGTTTCCGTAAGAAAAACGGGCCGACATTGCGGACGACCGCCTCCGGATTCCCGCGTTCGAGAGCGTGAAGAAACCGGGCGTCGCTACTACTCTTCGTCATTCCCGCGAAAGCGGGAATCTGCTTGCGGCGTTTCCGTAAGAAAAACCGGGCCGACATTGCGGACGACCGCCTCCGGATTCCCGCTTTCGCGGGAATGACGAAGTATTATTCGATGGGTATTGTCTTTTGCAATGCCGACACCTCGGCGATCCGTCCGTCACGATGAGAGCCGCCCGATTTCTTCACACGCTCGTTCGCAGGAATGACGAAGAGTAGTAGCGTCTTTCGATCTTTTCACACACTCTTCGCGGGAATAACGGCAAGAGACCGGATGTTATATCGTGAGGGGGATCCGGGTTTCGGTCTGTCTTCTTCTCTGCGCGCGGCGTTCCGCGATAACGGCGGCTGCCGGACTTCTTCGCGCACTCACAATCCGGGGCGCCCGCGGTCGCCGGCCTGCTGCGCCGCGGCGCGGCGCAGGCCGTCGGCGAACGCCGACAGGCCCGAACTGCGCAGGGGAATGAAGGTCCGCCCCGTCCGCTTGCAAAAGCGCTTCGCCCGCAGGCAGGCGCCGTGGCTCACGCAGTCCACCGGGCAGAGCACGGCGTCGCCGCGGCCGAGCGAGCCGCCGAGCTTGCGGTCGTTGTCCTCGATCCCGCCGTCATGGTGGATGAAGCGCCCGTTCGCGTTCTCGACGAGCGTCCGGAAATGCCCCAGCAGTCCCGAACGCCCGCCGACATAGACGACTCCCCGTCCGGCGAGGTCTATGGGCCGCGCCGCGTCGTCGCCGTCCTCGTCGCCCGGCGTCGCGCTGCGCAGCAGCGTCGTCAGCGTCTCGCATTCGCTTTCGGCCGCGTCGAGGGCCCGGCGCAGGGCGGCGTTCTCCTCGTCGCGGGCGCGCAATTCCGCGGTCCTTTCGGCGAGGCGGGAAGCGGCTGCGCGGCCCTCCCGGGCGCTGTCCTCCGCAAACCGCGCGAGTTCCGCGACGCGCGCCTCCAGCGCGCGGACGCCGACGTCCGCCTCGCGGCGCGCGCCGCGCTCCAGCGCGCCCTCGAGCCGGCGGTTCTCGGCCTCCGCGCAGCGCAGCGCGGCGCGCAGGCGGTCCACCTCGCGCTGCCGTTCGGCGGCGCGTTCGCGCGCCGCGGCGGCGTCGCGCCGGGCCGCCGCCGTCTCGCGATCCGCCGTCGCGATCCGGCGCTGGAAGGCGCGGTTCGTCGACCCCTCGAGATGCGACAGCATGTGCATTTCGCCGAACAGGACGACCGACAGCGCCGGCGTCGTCTCCGGATGGCTCAGCAGCGCCCAGAACGGACCGGCGAATTCGCCCCGCGTCGATTGTTCCGCCCAGTAGACGCGCATGTCGTCCTCGGTCGCCAGCGGCGCGCAACGGCGGATATGCGAGCGGAATTTCCGGTCGAGGATCTTCTGGGCGAGTTTGGCTGCCGGGCCCGCCGTCGCCATGGCGTGGACCACCCGGCCGTGGACGAGGAAGTCCGTCGCGTCCGCGGCCGGGCGCGGCTTCGTCCGGGCAGCGAGCCTGCGGCATTCGTCGGCGCCGAGGCAGGAGCCGACGATCATGCAGTGGAAGGAATTGTCGATCTCCCAGATCTTGCGGCGGCGGCGGCGCGCGGCGGCGGGCGCCTCGCCGCTTCCGGCGTCCGGAGGGTTCGCGTCGAACGTCTGGAGCATTGGGTGTTCCCGCGCTTGTTGCGACCGGTTCTCAATCGCAATATGGCGCGCCCAAATCCGAATTGCAACTGAGAAGCACTCGCAATATGGTGAGGCCGGCCCCGCGCCCGCGGGGCCGCGAAACGAGGCGAAACACAGGGAGGCAGACATGCGTATCCGTTCCGCGCCCGGCCTGCTTGCGGGGCTGGCGCTCGCCGCCGGCGCCGCGCAGGCGCAGGTGCATTCCGGCGTCCATCCGGTTCCGGCGACCGCGATCCAGGTGATCAAGGCGTTCGACAACCCGGAAAGCGCGATCTTCTCCGCCGACGGGCAGTTCGTGTTCATCGGCAACGCCGCCGAAATCGGCGACCGCGCCGAGAACTTCGGCTGGACCGAGGGCGAGGGCTATATCGGCAAGCTCCGGGTCACCCCGTCCGGGCGGCTCGAAATGGTCGAGGAGCGCCTCATCGAGGGCCTCACCGCGCCGCTGGGCATGGGCGTCCTGCCCGTGGCGACCGGCTCGTTCCCGGCGGGGACGATCTTCGTGTGCGTCGGCGCCGCGCCGCTGGTCGATTCGAACGGCGAAACGGTGACCGACGGGGCGCGGCTGCGCACCGGCGTGATGGCGTTCGACGTCGAGGGGACGGTGCTGGGGACCATCGACATGGGGTCGGGCTCGCTGTTCCACGACATGAACGGCGCGCCGGTCGCGCTGACCAACGCGCTCGGCTTCGATCCGTCGGGCAATCTCTATGTCGTCGACACCGCGTTCGGCGGCGGCCAGTTCGATCCGCCGTTCGAGGACCGGGGCGGCGTCTGGAAGATCCCGCACGAATCGATCGACGCGCTGGCCGCCGGCACGGCGCCGCCGGCGGCGCCGAGTTTCACCGCCATCCCCGGCAAGCCCGACGGGGTGGAAGTCTCGCCGCTGGACGGCATGATCTACGTCAACACGGTCGGCCCGGTCGCCGGCGTTCCGGACCCGGCGGACGGCGGCATCTACGCCTTCGCCGACATCGACGGCGCCCTGCCCGAGCCGTTCGACAGCGGGCTCGGCGCGCTCGACGGTCTCGATTTCACCGACGGCGGCACGATGCTCAACACCCAGATCAAGGGCGACGTGCCGGCAAGCCTCATCGTGAATTGCCCCGGCGCGGCTGCCACGGTGCTCGAGATCGAGCCTTCGGGGTCGATGACCGATCTCACCGGGCCGGCGGATATCGCGATCCGTCGCCTCGACTCGGGCGAGCATCTCGTCGTGGCGCCGGAACTGTTCGCGCGCGACGCGACGCCGGGCGACGACGAGGTGACGGTGCTCGTTCTGCCGGCCGGTTTCGACGCCGCCTGCGGCTGACCCGCGCCCCCGCCGGGGGAGGTCCGCCGGTCCGCCGCCCGTCCGGCGCGGCGGACGGCGGTTCGGCGGGGGAGCGGGCAAGGGGAGGCCGGCGCGTCCCGGCCTCCCCCACCGCTCCCGCGAGGACGGGATCGCTCCCCGGCGCCCGTCGCGATAACGGGAATCGCCGCATTCCCCGCAAAGCCGTTGCAATCCGGCGCGGATGGGACCAGAGTAGCGTTCCGACTCCGCACGCTGAGCCTGTGTGTCCTCGGTCGCGACAACGCGACGATGCGGCGCGCAACCCGGCGGCGCGCCGCGCATCGTTCAAGGAGGTCGTTTCATGAAGGCTCTGTTCCGCTCCGCCGCCGCCCTTGCGCTCGCCGCGGCCGCGCCCGCCGCGGCCGAATGCGGCTCCGTCACCATCGCCGAGATGAACTGGGCGTCGGCCCAGTTCGCGGCGCAGGTGGACAAGATCGTACTCGAGGAAGCCTATGGGTGCGATGTCACGGTGGTCACGGGGGACACCATGCCCACCATGGCGTCGATGACCGAGAAGGGCGAACCCGATATCGCCCCCGAAATGTGGCCCAACACCGTGGGCGCGACCCTCGAGGAAGCCATCGCCGAGGGCCTCGTCGTCAAGGCGGCGCTGATCATCCCCGAAGCGTCCGAAGGCTGGTGGATCCCCGCCTATACCCGGGCCGAACACCCCGAAATCCAGACCATCGACGACGCTCTCGCGCGCCCCGATCTGTTCCCGCACCCGGAATATTCCGACCTCGGCGCCGTCTACGGCTGCCCCTCCGGATGGGCCTGCCAGCACGTCAACGACAACATCTTCCGCGCCTGGGGCGGCGAGGACAAAGGCTTCGAACTCGTGGACCCCGGCTCGTCCGCCGGCCTCGACGGCTCTCTCGCACACGCCTATGAGCGCAGCCAGCCGTGGCTCGGATATTACTGGACTCCCTCCGGGATGATCGCGAAATACGACATGGTCATGCTGGATTTCGGAGTCCCCTTCGACGCCGAACGCTGGGACTCGTGTCTTTCGCAGCCCGACTGTCGGGACCCGCAGCGCAGCGCCTGGACGAAGCCGGAAGCCTACACCGTCGTCGCCAGCCCGTTCGCCGAAGCCGCGCCCGAAGCCATGGACTGGCTGCGCAACCGCGCCTGGCCCAACGCCGTCATCCTCGACGTGCTCCTCTATATGGAGGAAGGCCAGTATCAGGGCGAGGACGCCGCATACTACTTCCTCGAGAAATACGGGGATGTGTGGACCGCCTGGCTCTCCGACGAGGCGGCGGCGAAGGTGAAGGCGGCTCTCTGAGCCGCCGCGCCCGCGGGAGCCGCTCATGGCGCAGCCCGGCTGGCTGTTCGAATTCCCGGCGCTTCCGCGCGACGAGCTGCGCACGCTGCGCAAGAGCATCGACGACGGATACCGGGAATTCTCCCGCGCCTGGGGAGACTCGATCGAGGCTTTCTTCGACCCGCTGCTCCACTTCATGATCTGGTTCGAGCGCTTTCTGCTCGACCTGCCGTGGTGGATGGTCATCGTCGTCGCCGTCGGCCTTGCCTGGGCCGCCAGCCGCAAACTGGCGCTCGCCGTCGCGGTGGTCGTCGCCTTCGTGGCGATCGGCCTCTTCGGCATGTGGGAAGACACGATGCGCACCATCGCGATCATCGCCGTCTGCACCCTCATGGCCATCGTCCTGGGGATCCCCATCGGCATCCTCATGGCGCGCTCCGATCGCACCCGCGCGGCGGTTACGCCCATCCTCGACATCATGCAGACGATGCCGAGTTTCGTTTATCTCATCCCCGTCGTCATGCTCCTGGGGATCGGGCGGGTGCCCGGCGCCATCGCCGTGATCGTCTACGCCATCCCCCCCGTCATCCGCCTCACGGACCTCGGCATCCGGCTCGTCGACAAGGACGTGATGGAGGCCGCCAGCGCCTTCGGGGCGAGCCCCCGCCAGCGTCTGCTGGGCGCGCAGATCCCCCTCGCCCTGCCCAACATCATGGCCGGCGTCAATCAGACGATCATGATGGCCCTGTCGATGGTCGTCATCGCCTCGATGATCGGCGTGGCGGGGCTCGGCCAGCCGGTGCTCAGGTCCATCAACAACCAGCAGTTCGCTCTCGGCGTCTTCAACGGCCTTGCCATCGCCGCCATCGCCATCGTCCTCGACCGCGTGACCCAGGCCTACGGGCGGCGAATGCAGAGACACCGGGACGCCGGCGGATAGTTCCGGCGCGCCGATGGCCAAGATCGAAGTCGACGGAGTCTTCAAGATCTTCGGCCCTGCGCCGCAGGACGCCCTTGCGCGCGCCCGCGCCGGGCAATCCAAGGAGACCATTCTCGCCGAAACCGGGCACACGGTGGGCCTCGACGATGTCACGCTCTCCATCGAGGCCGGCGAAATCTTCGTCGTCATGGGGCTTTCCGGGTCGGGGAAATCGACGCTGATCCGGCATTTCAACCGCCTCATCGAACCCACGGCCGGGCGCATCGCCGTCGATGGCGTCGATGTCCTCCAGCTCGACACTGCGGCGCTGCGCGAGTTCCGCCGCGCCAGCACCGGAATGGTGTTCCAGCGCTTCGGCCTGCTGCCCCATCGCACGGTGATCGAGAACGTCGCCTACGGTCTGGAGATCCGCGGCGTCAGCCGCACCGGGCGCCGCCACCGGGCCATGGAATGGGTCCGCACAGTGGGCCTCGGCGGATACGAGAATTCCTGGCCCAGCCAGCTTTCGGGCGGGATGCAACAGCGCGTCGGACTTGCCCGCGCGCTGTGCGGCGACCCCGAAATCCTCCTCATGGACGAAGCCTTCAGCGCCCTCGACCCCCTCATCCGTTCGGGGATGCAGGACCAGCTGATGGAACTCCAGCAACGCCTCCGCAAGACCATCGTCTTCATCACCCACGACCTCGACGAGGCGCTGCGCCTGGGCGACCGCATCGCCATCCTCAAGGACGGACGGGTGAGTCAGGTCGGACGCCCCGAGGAAATCCTCCTCGACCCGGCCGACGACTATGTCGCCGCCTTCGTGGGCGATGTGAACCGCGCCCGCGTCCTCACCGTGGCCAAGGCCATGGAGCCGCCGCCGCCGCGCCTCGCCGCCTCCGGGGCCGCAGAGGCGGCGCGCGAACTGCGGGGCCTCGGCGCGGAATACGGGCCGTCTACGAGGGCGGCCGCTTCGTCGGCCTCGCCGACGCCGACGGTCTCGCCGCCGCGCCGCGCGGCGGTCTCGCCGACGCCGCGAGGATGCCGCCGACCGTTCCGGCGGACACCATGCTCGAGGACGCCCTTCCCGATATCCTCGAAGCCGAACTGCCCGTCGCCATCGTCGACGGGGACTCGCGCCTGCTCGGCCTCATCTCCAAGCGCCGCCTCGCCCGGGCCCTCGTCCGGCGCCAAGCCTGACCCGGCGCCGCTACCGCCGCGCCGCGTCGCCCTCCCGCGGAAGGCGAAACAGCAAAACCAGCGGCATCGCCGCCAGCGCCACAAGCGTCATCAGTTTGAAGTCGTTCACATAGGCGATCGCGGCGGCCTGGCGCACCAGCTCGGCGTCCAGCGCGGCCGGCCCCGCCGCCGCCCCCGGCGACCACAATTCCGGGAGGCTCCCGGCGTCGAAGGCCGACACCCGCGACCCCAGCTCGGCGCGGTTAATCTGCGTGTAGCGCGTCACCAGCGCCACCAGCATCGAGATCGCCACCGAACTCCCGAGATTGCGCGCCAGGTTGAAAATGCCGGCGGCTTCCGTCCGGTAGCGCTCGTCCAGCGTCGCGAAGGTGCACACATTCAGCGGCACGAAGAACATCCCCAGCCCGAACCCCTGCACCAGACCGGTCCACACCACCGTGAACGCATCCACATCGGTGTTGAACCCCGCCATCGCCCACATCGACCCCGCGATCAGCGCAAGACCGATCAGCAGGATGAGACGCATGTCCACGGTCCCGCTCAGCCGGCTCACCGTCAGCATCGCCGCCATCGCCCCCACGCCGCGCGGCGCCAGCGCCCACCCCACCGCGAGCACCGGATAATCCATCAGGTGCTGGAGAAACGGCGGCAGCAACGCCAGCGCCGTCAGCAGCAGCGCCCCGAACACCGCGACGAGAACCAGCCCCGCAATGACGTTGCGGTCCGCCAGTATGCGCGGGTCGACGAACGGCCGTCCCGATGTCGTCGCCGTGTGCGCAATGAACATGTAGAACGCCGCCGCCGCGACCGACGCCTCGACGACGATCTCGGCGCTTTCGAACCAGTCCTTCAGTTCGCCCCGGTCGAGCATCAGCTGGAAACAGCCCACGGCGAGGCCCAGCAGCGCGAAACCGAACCAGTCGAAGCGGCGCGAGCGGTCGCGCCCGGTCTCCGGCACGAAAACCAGCAACCCCGCGAGCGCCAGGATCCCGAACGGCAGGTTTATGAAGAAAACCCAGCGCCAGTCCCAGGTTTCGGTGAGCCAGCCGCCGAGCGTCGGCCCGACGATGGGGCCGATCATCACCCCGCTGCTCCAGATCGCCATCGCCGAGCCGTGCTGTTCGCGCGGCCAGGTGTCGAGCATGATCGCCTGCGAGAGCGGCACGAGGAACGCGCCGAACGCCCCCTGCGCCACGCGGTAGAGCACGATCTCCTCCAGCGATGCGGCGATCCCGCACAGCATCGACGCCACCGTGAACCCGGCGATGGCGATGCCGAACAGCCGCTTGCGCCCGAACCGCCCCGCCAGGAACCCCGTCGGCGGCATGAAGATCGCCGCCGTCACGATGTAGGACGTCAGCACCCAGGCGATCCGGTCCTGCGTCGTGAGCAGCGACCCCTGCATGGTGGGGAGCGCGACATTGGCGATGGTCATGTCCAGCGCCTGCATGATCGTCGCCGTCATCGCCGTTACGGTGATCGGCCAGCGCAGCGCGCCTCTCGCCGCCATTGTTCGCGCCCCCGGGTCAGGGATCGGTCCGCGCGCCCTCCGTCGCGCGTCCGAACCATGCCAGCGCGTCCGCCGCGAAGGCTGGAAGCGGGCGCTCGCGACCGGTGTCGATGGCGACCGTCGCGCTCATCCCCACCCGCAGGGGCGGGTCGCCGGGGCGTTCGGCGATGCGGAAGCGCACCGGCACCCGCTGGATCACCTTGACCCAGTTGCCTGTCGCGTTCTGCGGCGGCAGCAACGAAAACTCCGCTCCGGTCGCCGGGCTGAAACTCGTCACCCGCGCGTCCCACAGCCGGTCCGGATAGGCGTCGATCTCCACCGTCGCGGCCTGCCCGACCTCGAGATAAGTCAGGTCGCTCTCCTTCAAATTCGCCTCGAGCCAGACGCCGGCCGTCTCCACCAGGCCGATCGCCGTCTCTCCGGCCTCGACGAAGGAGCCGGGCCTGATCGGGACCCGCGCCACGATGGCGTCGGCCGGCGCCCGGACCACCGTGTTCGCCAGCGCCAGCGCCATGCGGTCGCGGCGCGCCCGCGCGTCGTTGTAGCGCGCGAAGCGCTCGTCGGGCAGGTCCGGGTCGCCGCCCAGCTGCGCGAGGACCTCGCCCAGTTCGCGCTCCGCCACCGCCGCCGCGCGGCGCGCCGTCGCCAGCGCGTGCCGCGCCTCGTCGATCCGCGCCTCGGGGATCACCCCGCGCTCCGCCAGCGCCGCCTGCCGGTCGAACTCGGTCGCGAAATAGCGCGCCTCCGCCTGCGCCAGCGCCAGTTGCTCCCGCTTGCGCGCGAAACCCGCGCGCAGCACCGCGATCTCGGTGCGCACCATCGCCAGCTGCGCTTCCGCCTCCTCCAGGGCGATGCGGAACGGCTCGTCGTCGATGCGGAACAGCACGTCCCCCCACGCCACTTCGTCGTTGGTGCTCACGGGCACTTCGGTCACCCGCCCCTTGACCTCGGGGGCCACGGCCACCTTGTCGGCGCGGATATAGGCGTTGTCGGTGGTCACGAAGCGGCCCGCCTCGATCCAGTAGCCCAGGCCGAACCATGCGGCGACCGCGGGGACGGCCGCCAGCAGCGCCAGGCGCAGAAGCGTTCGGGGAAGCCGCGCGACCCACCCCGGCGGCCGGCGGCGCAAGGGCGGCGCCGGGCGCGCCGCCGGTTGCCGCGGCAGCGGAGTCACCTCCGCCGGGCGCGGCGCCGCGGGCGCCGCGTCGGTCGCCGGGTCGGCCATCGGCTCAGCCTCGAGGGGGCGCCGGCCGGCGCCGTCGCGCGCGATCGCGTATCATGGGCCGTGTCTTGAAGTATCTTGAAAGCGTCGGGGTCGCCGCAACCTATGCGGAAACCGCCGGCATGTCACACGCGGCGGCGAACCGCCGAAGCAGCCTCCGGGAGAGCTCCATGGACCAGACACCGCCGTTGCGGACCGGCGGCGAGATCCTCGCCGACGCCCTCCTTCTCCACGGCGTCGAAACCGTGTTCTGCGTCCCCGGCGAAAGCTATCTCGCGGCGCTCGACGCGCTCTACGGCGCCCGCAACCGCATCGACGTCGTCGCCTGCCGGCAGGAAGGCGGCGCCGCCTTCATGGCCGAAGCCTTTGCGAAGGCGACCGGACGGCCGGGCGTCTGCTTCGTCACCCGCGGCCCCGGCGCCTGCAACGCCGCCATCGGCGTCCACACCGCCATGCAGGACTCGACGCCGATGGCGCTGTTCGTCGGCCAGGTCGCCCGCGGCGCCGCCGAACGCGAGGGGTTCCAGGAAATCGACTATCGCCGCATGTTCCAGCCGGTGGCCAAACTGGTCCTCCAGATCGACGACCCGCGGCGCATCCCCGAACTCGTCCATCGCGCCTTTCGCGTCGCCGCCTCCGGGCGCCAGGGGCCGGTCGTCGTCGCCCTCCCCGAAGACGTGCTGCGCGAGCGCGCGCGAACCGCCGACGGGCGCCCCTGGGAAGCCGTGCGCCCCTACCCCGCGCCGGACGCCATGGCCGCCCTGCGCGCCCGCCTCGCCGCCGCCGAACGCCCCCTCGTCCTGCTCGGCGGGTCGGGCTGGAGCACGGACGCCTGCGCCGACATGCGCGCCTTCGCCGAAGCCTGCGGGTTGCCCGTATGCGTGTCGTTCCGCCGGCAGGACCTGTTCGACAACGACCACCCCAACTATGCCGGCGATCTCTCGACCTCGGCCAACCCCAAACTCATGGCGCGCCTCGCCGGGGCCGACCTGCTGCTCGTCGTCGGCGCCCGCCTCGGCGAAATCACGACCCGCGGCTATGCGGCGCTCGACATCCCGGCGCCGCGCCAGACGCTCATCCACGTCTACCCCGAGGCCGAGGAGATCGGCCGCGTCTTCCAGCCGGCGCTGTCCATCGCCGCGGGCGCCGCGGAGTTCGCCCGCGCCCTGCGCGGCCTCGACCCGGTGGACGGCGGCCGTTGGGCCGGCTGGCTCGCGGCCGCGCGCGCCGACCGGCTCGCCGACCTGGAGCCTCCCGCGTCCGCCGGCGCCGTGGACATGGCCGCCATCGTCGCCGCCGCCCGGGACGCGCTCCCCGAGGACGCCATCGTGACCGTCGACGCCGGCAACTTCTCCGGCTGGCCGCAGCGCTTCTGGCGCTTTCGTCGCTGGCCCTCGCAACTCGGGCCGACCGCCGGGGCGATGGGCTACGGCGTCCCCGCCGCCGTCGCCGCCAAAATCGCCCACCCCCGCCGCGCCGTGCTCGCCTTCGTCGGCGACGGCGGATACATGATGACCGGACAGGAGCTTGCCACCGCCGTGCATTGCGGCGCCGCGATCATCGTCATCGTCGTCAACAACGGCGCCTACGGGACCATCCGCATGCACCAGGAGCGCGACTACCCCGGACGCCCCATCGCGACGGATCTCACGAATCCGGACTTCGCGGCCCTCGCCCGCGCCTGCGGGGCCCACGGCGAGACGGTGCGCGCCACCGACGAATTCCCGCCCGCGCTCGCCCGCGCGCGCGCATCGGGCAAGCCCGCGGTGATCGAGGTCCGGCTCGATCTCGAAACCATAACCACCCGGGCGACCCTGTCCGGCATCCGCAAGAAGGCGCTGGCGGACGCCGAACGGCGCGCGCAGGCGTGAAGCCGTGACCGTCGCCGACTATCGCACGGCGCTGGTCACGGGCGCCACGGCGGGCATCGGGCGCGCCTGCGCCCGCGCCCTCGCCGCGCGCGGCCTCGCGGTCGTCGCCGCCGGACGCCGCCGCGACCGCCTCGACGCGCTCGCCGCGGAAAGCGGATGCGAGACCCTCGCCCTCGACATTTGCGACCGCGACGCCGTCTACGCGGCGCTCGGAGAGCGCGAAATCGACATCCTCGTCAACGCCGCCGGGGTCGGGCGCGGCATGACGTCCTTCCTCGACGCGTCCCCCGACGACCTCGACGCGACGCTCCTCACCAACGCCGCCGGCCTCGTCCACGCGACGCGCGCCGTGCTCCCGGGAATGCGCGCGCGGGGGCGGGGCCACATCGTCAATCTCGGCTCGGTGGCCGGCCTCTACCCCCTGTTCACCGCTGTCTACGGCGCGTCGAAGGGCGCCGTGCATCTGTTCTCGCAGAACCTGCGCATCGAACTGCTCGGGTCGGGCATCCGCGTGACCGAATTGTGTCCGGGCCGCGTGGCCACCGAATTCTTCGCCGCCGCCATCGACGACCCGGCGCAAGCCGAACGCCTCACGGGCGCGTTCCGGCTTCTCGACCCCGAAGACGTGGCCGCCGCCGCGCTCTACGCTCTCGACGCGCCTTCCCACGTCCATGTCGCGACCGTTGAACTGATCGCCGCCGAGCAGGCGCCCGGAGGCCTCGCCGTCAAGCGCATCCCGCCGCGCGCCCGGGCCGGCGCCGCGGCCTTCCCCGGATAACGAAACACGCGCGACGGTCTCCCGCTTCCGGGTTCGCAGCGTCTCCCGTCGCATTGCGCCGCACCCGTTTCAACGCCAATTCGCGGCGTTGCCGGAACGCCGGTGTTTCCGCCGGGTTATGCGGGAAAGGCCTGGTAGCGGAGGAGGGACTCGAACCCCCGACACAGGGATTATGATTCCCCTGCTCTACCGACTGAGCTACTCCGCCCTTGCAGGACGCTCTATATGAGTTGCGCGCGGAGGCCGTCAAGGTCAGCCGCCCGGCATCAGTTCGCGCAACGGGCCCGGCAGGACGATGGCCAGAGGGTTGACGGTAATCGAAGGGTTCGCGCGCGCGCCCTCCACGCGGTAGGGAAAGGCGAAAATGCCCCCGCCGTCGCCGCCGGTGAGAATATCGCCGACAATCGGAACCGCGCCGACGATAGTGTTGAGAAGGTTAAACGGCGCCACCTGGCCGCGGACATCGACATCGTCGCGGCGGAAATCGATCGAACCGTCCATCGTTATCCCCAGCGACACCCCGGACGCAAGCGCGCCGTCGAGCGTGAGGACCCCGTTGCGATAGACGTAAGGCGCTTCGAATCTGTCGAATTTGACCCCCTGACCGCCGAGCATTTCAAGAGTGCCGATGATATCGACGCTGGGGAGCGACAACAGCTGCGCCAGGACCGGCGCATCCACCATGCGGAAATCGTCTATGCGCAACACGCCGCTGAGGGGATGCCCGGCGAGATCGCCCTCGACCCGCGCTTCCATGGCAAGGCTTCCCCCGACCATGTTCGGCGTGATCTCCAGCGCCTGGAGTAACTGGCCGGCATCGTCGGTGTTCACGGTCAGCACCCGGGACCGGTCGGCCTCCGCTTCCGGATCCTCCCGCACGCGCAACGCGACGGGCGCGCCGCCGGCCAGACGGCCTTCGATCTCGGCCTTGTCGATCTCGCGGCCGTCGAAGGACAGGAGCACCTCGGCCGCGTTCAGCGTCAAACCCTCGTCGAGCGCCAGGGTGTCGACCGCGGCGGAGAGAAGAAGAGCCGGCAATTCGCTCTCGTCGCTCTCCGCCGCCGCGTCCCGCCCGGCGGCGCGCAGGTCGAGGCTGGCGCCTCGCAACAGCGCCGTAACCGACTCGCCGGCGGCCAGAATCTCGCCGGAGACATCGGTAAGCCCCGACGCGAAACGCTCGAGGCGGATCTCCCATACGCCTTCGTCGCTGAGGAAAGCGGAACCCGTCGCTGCGAGATCGTCGGCGATCAGTTCGAAACGACTTACCGCCGCGATCTCCTCGCCGTAGAGCACAAGAGCGAGGCGGGCGGCGGCCGCTTCGCCGGCCGGCTTCAGCCAGGGCAAGGCGGGCAAGTCGGCCGCCGCGCCGCCGGCGTCGAGGTCGATATCGACGGTCGTCGTTTCGTCGTCGGTCGCGACGATGCGCCCCTCCACGGCGACCGGCCCCGCAAGCCACGGGACATCGAGACCGAGACGCTCACGGTCCTCCGTGTCCAGCACGGTCGAGAAATCGATCCGGCGCCGGGGGGCGGCCGCGGCGGACGCAAAGGTCTCGCGCAAGACGCCGCCGGCGGGAACGCCGTCCACCGTCACCTCGCCGGACAGTTCGAAACCGTCGGCGCGAACGTTCAGGTCCAGGGCGGCGGCGCGAATGTCGCGCTCCCCGGAAAAGCCGCCCCCGGGCGCCGGGGCGACAGCCACGCGCCGCAGCGCCGCGGCGACGCCGAAGTCGACCGCGGCGGCTTCCGCCGCGGCAAGGGGGAGGGCCAGCGTCAGATCGCCCTCCGCGACGCCGGAAACGCGCGCCGGATCGATAGAGACCTTCCCGAAACCGAGCGAGGACCGTTGCAGGACAGCGAGCGTCTCCCCGAGATCGCCGGCGAAAGCAATATCGAGCCGCGCGCGGCCTGCGTCTTCGGGCGTGTCGCGGATCTCGACGGTCCCGCTGCGCAACTCGAGGGGCCCCGCCCGGCCGGCTTCGATCTCCGCCGTCAGGCCGAGGGAGTCGAAACGTCCCGCGGCGCGAACGCCCCGGGCGGGCGGCAGGCCGTCCGCGTAACGGACGGTGGCGTCGACGACCCGAAGCCGCCCGTCGACGCTGTCGGCGGGCAGATAGAGGTCCTCCCACTGGTCGCCGCGGACATCGATGCGCGCTTCGAGCGCCTCGAGCATGCCGTCGCTCATGTTCCCGATCGCCCAGGGCCGCGCGCCGGGCGCGGTCTCATGCGGCCACAAGGCATCGAGGTCGTCGAGCGGCGCCGCGCGCACGAGGATATCCACAGCGACATCGGGGCTCGCCCAGTCTCCGCCGATCTCGCCGCTCATGGCGACGGTGGGGCCGAACAGATCGACTTCCGCCCGGTCGAGCGAAAGGCGGCGGAAACCGTCGTCCAGACGCCCCGCCGCCCGGACCTCCGCCACCGCCATCCGGATTCCCGGCCGGAAAGGAGGCGGCGCGGGAACCACGCCGGGTCCACCCGAGAGATCGAACGAAACCGCCTCGATACGCCCGTCCCCGGCGCTTTCCACGGTGACGTCGCCGCCGACCTTGAGGTCGTATTCCGCGGCGGAGGACAACGCCGGAGACAGCCCCGCCAGACGGGCGGGGACCAGGTCGGCGAACATTGTCCGGACAACGAGCGCGCCGACCCCGGGGTCGTAGCGCGCTTCCGCTTCGAAGTCGATCGGCTCTCCATCCAGCGCCGCCGTCGCCGCAGCCGTCGCGAAAATGCTTTCGCCGCGCCGCTCGATGGAGATGCGGGCGAACGTCCACACATCCTCGGCCCCGGAAGCCGGGTCGCGCGCGAAGATGGTCGCGTCGGACACTTCGAGCGCGCTCAGGCGGTCTCCCATGCGCAGGATTTCGGGCGCCCGGCGAAGCGTCTCGCCGAGCGCGCCGGCGAGCGCGCCGTCGCCGTCGCCGCCGTCGCCATCGGTTTCGGCGGGCGGCGGCTCATGCGGAATATGTATCGTGGGGCCGAAAATCTCGAGACGTCGCGGCGCGACCGCCCCGCGCAGGAGCGCCAGACCGTCCAGGGAGACCGTCATTTCGGGGATGCGTATGCGCGCCGCATCGTCGCGCCGCTGCGCATGGACATCGAACGCCGCGATCCCGAACGCGCGCGCCGCGCCGCTCCACCCGAGCGTCAGATCGCCCAGGGAAACGTCGAATTCCGGGCGCTCGGCCGCCAGCGCCCGTTCGAGGGGGAGGGCGAGGAAGCCGAGCGATACCGGCCCCTGCGACAGGCGCCAGACGCCGACGGCGAACAGCAGCGACATTGCTGCGACTACGGCGCCCGCGGCCCGGAGGAGGGCGTTCATCGCCGCGTCTGTCGCATCGGGTTTCGATGCTCGGGGTCGCCCACGCCCGCCGCCGTCATGATGTATGGTCTCGCGCCGTCGAATTCGAGGGCGGTGCGGCCGCCGTTCTCACCAAGCCGGATACTGCACCGTGCCACCCGACCTTTTAGCCGACCTTGCGATGCTGCCCAAGCCGGGCGACCCCGACGCCGCCGAGCGCGGCCTCGCCGACTGGAGCGCGGCCGCCGGCGCCCCCGACTCGGAGTTCGAGCGCGCGATGCTCGCCGCCCTGTTCGGCAACGCCCCCTTTCTCGGTCGGTGCGCATTGCGATGGCCGGACTCCTTGCGGGCGGTGTTGCGGAACGGGCCGGACGCGGCGCTGTCGCATCTGCTCGACGCGCTGGACGACGATGTCGCGGCCGCGCGCGACGACGAGGCGAAAGTCGCGCGTGCGCTGCGGCGCGCCCGGCAGCGTGCGGCGCTCGTTATCGCCGCCGGGAACATTGCCGCGGTGTGGGACGACCGGCGCGCCGCCGCGGCGCTCACGCGCTTTGCCGACGCGGCCATCGCGCACGCCGTGGACCATCTGTTGCGCCAGGCGCGGCGCGGGGGCGAACTCGAGATCCGCGACCCGGACGCCCCGGGGCCGGGCTCCGGGTTCGTCGTGCTGGCGATGGGCAAACTCGGCGGCGGGGAGCTCAACTATTCGAGCGATGTCGATCTGATCGCTCTCTACGACGCCGATTCGGCGCCGACGACGGGACGCAGGTCGCCGCAGGACATCTTCGTGAGACTGACCCGGCGTCTGGGCCGGCTGCTCGAGGAGCGCGACGCCGACGGCTACGTCTTCCGCACCGATTTCCGGCTGCGTCCGGACCCCGCGGCGACGCCGATCGCGGTATCGGTGGCGGCGGCGGAGGGCTATTACGCGAGCCTGGGCCAGAATTGGGAGCGCGCCGCCATGATCAAGGCGCGGCCCGTCGCCGGAGACCTCGCGGCCGCCGACGCCTTCCTGCGCGCCCTGCGGCCTTTCGTGTGGCGCAAGCACCTCGATTTCGCGGCGATCCGCGATGTCCAGTCGATCAAGCGGCAGATCCGCCGGCACAATGGCGGGACGGCGGGCGCCGGCCACGACGTCAAATTGGGCCGGGGCGGCATTCGCGAGATCGAGTTCTTCACGCAGACCCAGCAGCTCATATGGGGCGGGCGCGACCCGTCGCTCCGCGCCAGAGACACGGGGACGGCGCTGGACGCGCTCGCGGCGGCGGGTCGCGTCGGCGTCGGCGAAGCGAGGGAACTGGTCGAATCATACTGGTATCTGCGCCGCGTCGAGCACCGCCTGCAAATGGTCGAGGACCGGCAGACCCATCGCCTGCCCGAAGGGGAAAGCGAGCTGGCGCGCATCGCCGCCTTCCTCGGCGACCGGGACGCCGACTCCTTCCTTGCGGCGCTGCGCCGGCATCTGGACCGTGTGGCGCAGCATTGCGAGGAGCTGTTCGACGATGCGGCGCCGCTCGGCGCCCGTCTTCCCGGCGGCGGCAATCTGGTGTTCACGAACGCCGACCCCGATCCCGAAACCCTGGAGACGCTGCGGCGCATGGGGTTCGCCGAAGCCGAGTCGATTTCCGCCGCGATCCGCGGGTGGCACCACGGCCGGATGGCGGCGACCCGCAGCGCCCGCGCCCGGGAACTGCTGACGGAACTGACGCCGGGCCTGCTCGAGGCGCTCTCCGACACGGCGAATCCCGACCAGGCCTTCGTGAGTTTCGACGCCTTTCTGCGTCGGCTATCGGCGGGGGTGCAGCTGTTCTCGCTGTTCGCCGCCCGCCCGGCGCTGCTCGGCCTCATCGCCGAGATCGTCGGCAGCGCGCCGCGCATCGCGCGCCACCTCGGCGCCCATGCCGACAGCCTCGACGCGGTTCTGACCGAGGGTTTCTTCGACGATTTGCCCGATCTCGCGGAGCGCCGGCGCTCCCTCGCCGGGGCGCTCAAGGCGGCCGCCGATCTCCAGGACCGCCTCGAAATCGCGCGCAAATGGACGGCGGAAGCGAAGTTCCGCGTAAGCGTCCAGCAATTGCTCGGGAAACGAACGGCGCACGAGGCGGGACCGGCCCTGAGCGATATTGCGGACACCGCGGTGGAGGCGATGCTGGACGCGGTCGGCGACGAATTCGCCGCCCGCCACGGGCGTTTCGCCGACGGCGGCCTGGCGGCGATCGGATTCGGCAAGGCGGGCAGCCGCATGTTGTCGCGCGGCTCCGACCTCGATCTCGGCTTCGTCTACGACGGCGCGGGGGCCACGGCGTCGGACGGTCGACGCGGCCTCGCCCCGCCCGCCTATTACGCGCGCCTCGGTCAGCGCCTGATCACCGCGCTGTCGGCGCAATCGGGGGCCGGAATGTTGTATAATGTCGATATGCGCTTGCGCCCGATGGGCGCCGACGGCCCCCTTGCGAGCGATATCGCCGCCTTTGAGCGCTACTACCGCGAAAGCGCCTGGACGTGGGAGGAAATGGCGCTGACCCGCGCCCGGGTCGTCTGCGGGCCGCCGGCCCTCGCGGCGCGTCTTCGGGCGTCGATCGAAGCGGTCCTGACCCGCCCGCGCGACCCCGGCCGGCTGGCGCGCGAAGTCGCGGACATGCGCAGCCGCGTCTTCGCCGAACACGGAACCGACGACCCGCTGGACATAAAGCATGTCCGCGGGGGTCTCTTCGAGCTCGAGTTCATCGCCCAGTTCCTGCTGTTGCGCGAGGCGCATCGCCACCCGGAAGCGCTTCGCGCCGACACGCGCGAGGCCTTTCTGGCGCTGCGCGGCGCCGGCGTGTTGCGCCGCGACGAAACGGAGACGCTGACGGGCGCCTGCGACCTGTATTACGATGTTCAGGCCATGCTGCGGTTGAGCGTGAGCGGGCGGCTGGAGGAGGACGCGGCGCCCGAAGGGCTGCGGCGGATCCTGGCGCGCGCGGGCGGCGTCGGCGACTTCGCCGCCCTCAGGCGGAAACTGGCGCGCGTTCAGGCCCGGGTGCGCGCGCTGTTCGAATCGCTGATAGAATCCGCGGCGGACCATGAGGAGGGAGACAACCGACGATGACCCGGATGCCCGCGGCAGGCGACGCCGCCCCCGGTTTCGACCTTCCGACCGACGGCGGCGGCGCCGTTTCGCTGGAATCGCTCCGGGGGCGCAACGTGGTCCTCTATTTCTACCCTCGGGACGACACCAGCGGTTGCACGAAGGAAGCGGTGGGGTTCAGCGAGAAGACCGACGATTTCAAGGCCGCCGGCGCGGTCGTCCTCGGCGCGTCGAAGGACCCGGTCCGCAGCCACGACAAATTCGTGGCCAAACACGGCCTCAAGGTGCGCCTCTTGTCCGACGAGGCGGGGACGTTGTGCGAGGATTACGGCGTCTGGGTGGAGAAGAGCATGTACGGCCGGAAATATATGGGCGTGGAGCGCAGCACGTTCCTCATCGACGGCGCCGGGGTTGTCCGCCGGGTGTGGCGCAAGGTGAAGGTTCCGGGTCACGTCGACGAGGTTCTGGAGGCGGCGCGCGGGCTCGGTTAGGAGGGCGGTTTTTCCCCGGCCGCGACGCGCTTGTCGCCCACCCGGGCGGCGAGGGCGGCGCTGACGAAAGCGTCGATGTCGCCGTCGAGGACGGCCTGGGCGTTGCCCGTCTCGACCCCGGTCCGCAGGTCCTTGACCATCCGGTAGGGCTGCAGGACATAGGAACGGATCTGGCTCCCCCAGCCGATGTCGGCCTTGCCGGCTTCGCGGGCCGCCTGTTCCTCGCGGCGCGCCTGGAGTTCCCGCTCGTAGAGCCGCGCCTGCAACATGCTCATGGCGGCGGCGCGGTTCTTGTGTTGCGAGCGCTCGTTCTGGCATTGCACGACGATGCCGGTGGGCAGGTGGGTCATGCGGACGGCCGAATCGGTCTTGTTGACGTGCTGGCCGCCGGCGCCCGAGGAGCGGTAGGTGTCGACGCGCAGGTCCCTGTCGGCGATTTCGATCCGGATCGAATCGTCGACGACGGGATACACCCACACGCTGGCGAAACTGGTGTGGCGCCGCCCCGAAGCGTCGAAGGGAGAAATGCGCACGAGGCGATGGACGCCGCTTTCCGTCCGCAGCCATCCATAGGCGTTTTCGCCGCGCAGTTTGACGGTGACGCTCTTGAGGCCGGCTTCCTCGCCCGGGCTCTCTTCGACGAGCTCGCTCTCGCAACCGTGCGCGGCGGCCCAGCGCAGATACATGCGCAGCAGCATTTCCGCCCAGTCCTGGCTTTCGGCGCCGCCGGCGCCGGCGTGGATCTCCACGAAACAGTCGTTGCCGTCGGCCTCTCCCGACAGCAGCGCCGCGAGGCCCGCCGCCGTGGCGCGCGTCCGGAGTTCGGCGAGAGTCTCCGCGCCCTCGGCGATCAGCGCCTCGTCGCCGTCTTCCTCGGCGAGTTCCAGAATCTCGCGGATATCGTCGAGTTCGGCGGCCAGACCGTCGTATCCGTCGAGCGCGCGGGCGATGCGGTCGCGCTCGCGCATGACGGCGCGCGCGGCGGCGGCGGCGTTCCAGAAGCCGTCTTCGGCCGCCCGCGCGTCGAGCGCCGCGAGTTCCCGGCGCGCCGCCTCGGGGTCAAAGATGCCTCCTCAGCAGCGCCAGCGACCTCCCGATGTCGTCGACGACCGCCTGATGTTCGGCGCGCATGTTCGCAACCCCCAACCGTTGGCTGCCGTTGGCTGCGCGGGCGGCTCAATACAGCCCGGAATCGAGCGGCGACTCGTCGATCCCGGCCTCGTCCCCCCCGCCGGCGGCGAAGACGGCGCCCGCCCGGGTCGGCTCGGTCCCCGGCTTGAACGCCTCGACGATTATCCGTTCGCTTTGCGGCGCGGGCAAGAGGCCGCTGTCGGCGTCGATGCGCACCATCAGAACATTCGCCGGAATGCGAAAGGGCATCGCCGGCGCGCCGCCGGCGGCGGCTTCCATGATCGTCGCGAAGACGGGGAGGGCGACGTTCGAGCCGGTCTGGCGCGGCCCCAGGGTGCGGGGGCGGTCGAAGCCGACGAAAACGCCGACGACCAGATCGGGCGAGAAGCCGATGAACCAGGCGTCGAAGGAGTCGTTCGACGTGCCTGTCTTTCCGGCGAGCGGGCGCCCGAGGCGCGAGGCGCGGACGCCGGTGCCGCGCTCGACCACGCCCTTGAGAACCCAGGCGATCTGGAAGGCCGAGGCGGGGTCGGTCACGCGGGGCCTGTCCTCGGTCAGGACGGGGGGGCGCCCGTCGGCCGGCAATTCCGCGGCGCACAGCGCGCAGGCGCGTCCGTCGCGACGCTCGATGGTCCGTCCGTAGCGGTCCTGGATGCGTTCGATGAAGGCGGGTTCGATCCTCCGCCCGCCATTGACGATCATCCCGTAGGCCGCGGTCAGCTGCAAAAGCGTGGTCTCGCCCGCGCCGAGCGCCATCGAAAGGACCTCGGGGAAGTCGCCGATGCCGAAACGGCGCCCGATCTCGGAGATGCGCGTCGGGCCGAGCCGGTTCGCGAGGCGCACCGTCATGAGATTGCGGGATTTCTCGACCCCCCGCCGCAAGGTGGTGGGGCCGTAGAACTCCTCGGAATAGTTCTGCGGCTCCCACCGCGGCAGACCGGGTCCCTGGTCGATGCTGATCGGCGCGTCCATGACGATGTCGGCCGGCGTATAGCCGTTCTCGAACGCCGCCAGATAGACGAACGGCTTGAAGGCCGACCCCGGTTGTCGCGTCGCCTGGGTCGCCCGGTTGAACTGGCTGCCGCCGAAACTCCAGCCGCCGCTCATGGCGAGGACCCTGCCGGTGTGGGGGTCGAGCGCGACCGCGGCGCCTTCCACGTCGGGGATCTGGCGCAGGGCGAAGCGCGGCGCCCGTTCCTCGCCGTCCTCCGGCAGGGCTTCGACGGCCACCGCGTCGCCGACGGCGAGCGCGTCCCCGGGCCGCTCGGGCGCCGCTCCCACCCGCTGGTTTTCGCGCCAGGGCCGCGCCCACGCCATTTGGGCGAAGGGAATCTCTCCGCGCGTTCCGTCGGCGAAGCCGATCTCCGCCCCGTCTTCGGCGAGGCCGAGGACGACGGCAAGACGCCACGGCGCGAGACCGGGCGGCGGCGGAACTTCGGCGAGCGCCGCCGCCCAGTCCCCGTCGGCGTCGACGGCGGCGACCGGCCCGCGCCAGCCGTGGCGCCGGTCGTAGGCGGCAAGGCCGTCGCGCAAGGCGGCGTCGACGATGGTCTGAAGGCGGGAATCGAGAGTCGTGCGCACCGAAAGGCCGCCGTCGTAAAGGGCGTCCCAGCCGTAGCGTGAAACCAGGATGCGCCGCGCCTCCTCGGCGAACCAGGGCGCGTCGGCCCGGCGCGACGGGTCGGGCGGGCGGATGGCGACCGTCTCGGCGCGCGCCGCCTCGGCCCCGGCCGCGTCGATGTAGCCGTCCTCCAGCATCCGCTCGATGACGTAGTCGCGCCGCGCATGGGCCGCGCGGGGAGCGGTCGCGGGGTTGTAGCGGGACGGCGCCTTGGGAAGCCCGGCGAGAAAGGCGGTTTCCGAGAGCGTGAGCTCGTCGAGCGACTTGTCGAAATAGTTCAGGGCCGCCGCCGCCACGCCATAGGCGCGGCGGCCGAGATAGATCTGGTTGAGATAGAGCTCGACGATTCGCTGCTTGGAGATCGCGCGCTCGATCCGCAGCGCCAGCAGCGCCTCGCGAATCTTGCGTTCGATCGAGATGTCGTTCGACAAAAAGAAATTTTTCGCCACTTGCTGGGTGATCGACGATGCGCCCACCGGCCGCCGCCCGCTGCCGAGATTCGCCAGGTTTTGCAGCACCGCCCGGGCGATGCCGACAGGGTCGACGCCGCGGTGCTCGTAAAACCGCTGGTCCTCGCTGGACACGAACGCCTCGACCAGGCGCTCCGGCATGGCGTCGACGGGAACGAAAATGCGTCGTTCGTTCGCGAGTTCGGCGAGCAGGCGCCCGTCCCCGGCGTGCAGCCGCGTCAGCGTCGGAGGATGATAGGCCGCCAGCGCTTCCGGATGCGGGAGGCCGGCATTGTAGCGGTGCGTCGCGACGACGGCGACGACAAGGCCGATAACGGCGAGCGCCAGAACGGCGGAAACCGAAGGGGCGAGGATTCGCATCGCACTCCTGACGCCGCGCGCCGGACGGCGAAAACCACGTCGATTCAACGACCGTTCGCCTCCCTGTCAAGCGACGGCAAGCCGCGGTCTGTCCGGTGTCGACCGGCGGTTCTCGCTATGGCGACGTTGTTCCCCCGTGCGCGTCGCCGTGTCCGAAGGCGTCGCTACGCAAGGCGGGCCTTGTCGCCTCGCGAGACGATCGTCGCAACCGTCGTCGCCTCAGCCCGTGCCGCCGTCGAACTCCTGCAGGTCGCGTCCGCCTCGACGGGCGCCGGCAGGGGAAGCCGGCGCGCCGCGGGATATGGGGTCGGGGCAAGGGCTTGGTGCCCGCTCCCGGATTCGAACCGGGACGGCGCAAGGCCGCGGGATTTTAAGTCCCGTGCGTCTACCAGTTCCGCCAAGCGGGCTAGTCTTTCATCTCAGGGTCGCCGCCCAGGTCTCCGACGAGGCGCACGAGTTCGGCGACCGCGGAATCGAGGCGCGCGGCGTCCATCCCGCGCAACACCAGGTTCGAGCCGTGGCGCCCCACCTGGTAAAACGGATAACTCCCCATGTCGATGTCGGGATAGCGCGTCTGAAGGTCCTTGAGCGGCCCCGCGAGGGTGCCTTCGGGGAGCCAGGCCGTCACCGTGCGCGAGATGAGCGGGTCGCCGCCGGGAATGGCCTCGAGAGCGGCTTCCAGCATCGCCTTCATGATCGACGGCACGCCGGCGAGGACGAAGACGTTCTCCATGCGAAAGCCCGGCGCCCCGGATACGGCGTTCTCGACCAGGGCCGCGCCTTCGGGCGTATAGGCCATGCGCAGGCGCGCCTCGTTGACCTCGATGTTGCGGGCGCGGAACTGTTCTTCGAGGATGGCGCGCGCCTGCGGGTTGAGAATGAGCGGAACGCCGAACGCTTCGGCGACGCATTCGGCGGTGATGTCGTCGTGCGTCGGGCCGATGCCGCCGGTGGTGAATACATAGTCGTAGATGCGGCGGGTTTCGTTGAGGGCGCCGACGATCATCGGCTTGAGGTCGGGGATGACCCGCGCTTCGGCGAGCCGCACGCCGCGCTCGGCGAGACGCCGGGCGATGTAGTTCAGATTCGAGTCCGGAGTCCGGCCGGACAGGATCTCGTTGCCGATGATGAGCGCGCAGGCGCTCGGCTGCTGTGCGGTTTCGGTCATGGCGTCTCGATCCGGGCGTCGCCTTTCGGACGGCACCATAGCCGACGCGGCCGCCGCTTGCGACAGATTCGCGCCGCGCCTATGTAGCGCGACGATGGAATTCCCCGACCCTCTCGTGCGCGGGCGCCTGATCCGGCGCTACAAGCGCTTTCTCGCCGATGTCGAGCTGTCGGACGGGCGGCGGGAGACGGCGCATGTGGCGAATCCGGGAGCGATGACCGGCCTCGCCGAACCCGGCGCGGAGATCTGGCTGGCGCCGGCGCGCAACCCGGCGCGGAAATTGCGCTGGTCGTGGGTGCTGGTCCGCGCGGAGGGAGCGCTGGTCGGGGTGGACACGTCGCTGCCCAACGCCCTCGTCGCCGAGGCGTTGCGCGAGGGGCGGATTCCGGAGCTTGCGGGCTATGCGCGGACGCGCCGCGAAGTGCGCTACGGCGAGCGTTCGCGCATCGACCTGCTGCTGGAAGACGATACGCGCGGCGACTGCCATGTCGAGGTGAAGAACGTGCATCTGAAGCGCGGCGCGGGCGCGGCGTTCCCCGACGCGACGACGAAGCGCGGGGCGCGGCATATGAGCGAGTTGTCGCGCCTCGCCGCGGCCGGGCGGCGCGCCGTCGTCTTCTATGCGGTGCAGCGTGCGGATTGCCGCGATTTCCGGGTGGCGGACGACATCGATCCCGCCTATGACGCCGCCTTTGCGGCGGCGCGCGCGGCGGGCGTCGAGGCGCTGTGCTACGGATGCCGCGTGACGGAGGAGGCGATCGTTCTCGACGCGCCGATGCCGATCGCGTAGGGAATGCGCCGGGATGGACGCGAGAACCGACAGACGGGCGATATGACGCGAGGGGGCGAGGCGCCGGCGCCCGTCGAGGCCGCCGCGCCGCAGCCGGCGATCAGGATTCACCGGCCGGAAGACTTCGCGGCGATGCGCCGCGCCGGGCGGCTCGCGGCCGAAGTGCTCGACTTCATCGCCCCGCAGGTCGCCCCGGGGGTCGCCACCGGCGAGATCGACCGTCTGTGTCACGACTACATCGTCGCCCGCGGGGCGATCCCGGCGCCTCTGGACTACAAGGGCTTCCCGCGGTCGGTATGCACCTCGGCGAACCATGTCGTGTGCCACGGCATTCCCGACGACCGCAAGCGTCTGGCGGAAGGGGACATCCTGAACATCGACGTCACCGTGATCCTCGACGGCTGGCACGGCGACACGAGCCGCATGTTCTGGCTGGGCAAGGCGCCGCGCAAGGCGGAACGGCTCACCGACATAACCTATGAGGCGATGATGCGCGGCATCGCCGCAGTCCGCCCCGGGGCGACTCTGGGCGACATCGGTCATGCGATCCAGAGCTTCGCCGAGGCGCAGCGCTGCGCGGTGGTGCGTGAGTTCTGCGGCCACGGGATCGGGCGCGTGTTCCACGACGCGCCCAGCGTGCTGCATTACGGCCGGCCCGGCGAGGGGCCGGTGCTGCGCGAGGGGATGTTCTTCACGGTGGAGCCGATGATCAATCTCGGCCGCGCGGAGGTGAAAATCCTCGCCGACGGGTGGACCGCGGTGACCAGGGACCGCTCGCTTTCGGCGCAATTCGAGCACACGGTGGGGGTCACCGGAACCGGGCGCGAAGTGTTCACCCTGTCGCCCGCGGGCCTGCACCGCCCGCCCTACGGCTGAGCGCGATGGCGGAGGAGCGTCCGCGCGACCGCCGGAAGGGGCACCGCGACCGCCTGCGCAAGCGCTTTCTGGAGGGCGGAAGCGACGCGCTGCCCGATTACGAGCTTCTTGAATTGCTGCTGTTCCTGGCGGTGCCGCGCCTGGACGTCAAGGACCCGGCCAAGGCGTTGCTGGAGAGGTTCGGGAGTTTCGCCAATGTGGTGGGGGCGGAGCCGGCGCGCCTGAAGGAAGTCGAAGGGGTGGGCGACTCGGTCGCGACGGCGGTGAAGGTCGTGGAGGCGGCGATGCACCGGGCGCTGCGCGACCGCGCCATGGACCGGCCCTCGGTCGCCAGCTGGGACGCGGTGATCGATTATTGCAAGGCGCGCCTGCAGGACAGCGGACAGGAGCAATTCCGCGTCCTCTTCCTCGACGCGCGCAACAACGTCATAGCCGACGAGGAGCTGCAAAAGGGCACGGTGGACCACGCGCCCGTCTATCCGCGCGAGGTGGTGCGGCGGGCGCTGGCGCACGACGCGTGCTCGATCATTCTGGTGCACAACCACCCGTCGGGAGACCCCACGCCGTCGCGCGCCGATGTCGCCACCACGCGCAAGGTGATCGAGGCGGCGAAGGCGGTGGGCGTGGATGTGCACGACCATATCGTCGTCGGCCGGGCGGGCCATTCCTCGATGAAGTCGTTGCGTCTGATCTGAAGCGCGTCAGCTCTTCGCGATGCCGTCGTAACGGGTCTGATCGGAGACGAGGCCGGCGACGAAGCCGCTGACGCGGGCGCGCAAGGCGATCTGTTCGGTTTCCTGGAACATGACGACGAAGGGCGAGTCGCGCTGCACGGCGAGCTGGAGCTCGCGGTATATGGCGGCGCGTTCATCGTCGTCGCTCGCGAGGGCGGCGTCCTCGGCGCGGCGGGTGAGCCGGGGGATCTCCCAGCCGTTGCGCCAGGCGAGGGTGCGTTCGCGCGCGTCGTCGCGGTTGTCCGGGTTGCGCGCGAAGGTCGCCGCGTTGGAGTGCGGGTCCAGATAGTCGGCGGCCCATTGTCCCATGAAGATTTCATGTCGTCGGGCCCGGTAGCGGGTGAGCACCTGTTTGCCGGTTCCGGCGACGAGTTCGAGCCGCACGCCGGCGGCGCCCATCGACGCCTGAAGCGCCTGGCCGATGCGCAGCGACTCCGGGTCGGAGCGGACATCCATGGCGACGCGGAAGCCGTCGCCGAGGCCGGCCTCGCGCAACAGGCGCCGGGCGCGGTCGGGGTCGAGGGAAAAGGGCGTGTCCGCCAGCGCCCCGGGAAAACCGATCGGCAGGAACGCCTGATGGACCCGCGCGCGCCCGCCGAGGAGTCCGCGGGCGACGGCGCGGTAGTCGATGAGCCATCGCAGGGCGCGGCGCACCGGCGCCCGGGACAGAACGGGGTGGCGCTGGTTGAGGCCGAGATAACGTATGCGCGCCCGCGGCGCGGCGAGGATCTTCACGCCGGCGAGGCGCGCGACCTCGGCGATCTGGTCGGGGCCGAGATTGCGCGCGGCGTCGACATCGCCGCGTTCGAGGAGCAGCCTCTGGGTCGCCGGTTCGCGGATGTCGCGCAGGGCGACGCGCTTGATGGCCATGCCGCGCCGGCGCGCGGCGGGGGACGCGTCGAGGAGGGCGAACTCGCCGGGCCGCCAGCGCTTGAGGACGAAAGCGCCGCCGCCCGCGGAATGCGCGCGCAGCCACGAATTGCCCCGGTCGGCGGCGCGCTCGGCGGCGGGAACGGCGAGACGGTCGACCACCGACGCGACGCCGGCGCTCAGCGCGTTACACACCAGAGAGGGCGCCCAGGCGCGGTCGAGATCGAGAGCGAAACGCCGGTCGTCGACGGCGCGGACGCGCTCGGGCGCAAGGCCGAATTGAGCGAGGATGAACGCCGGCGCCCTGGCGAGGGCGAGCGCCCGGCGCAGCGAGAACGCCACGTCTCGGGCGGAAACGGCCCGGCCGCTCGCGAAGGTCGCGCCCGGGCGCAGGGCGAAGACGAAGCGCGCGCCGTCGCGCCGCCATGTCTCCACGGCGTCGCCGAGGGGCGATGCGGGGTTGGCGGGGTTGGCGCGGAACAGCCGCGGGTAAAGGTTGGCGACGATCTCGGCGCCGGAGAATTCGAACACTTCCGCCGGGTCGAGGCCGATCACGTCGTCGAGCGCCCGGGCCATGACGAAAACCGAGCGCGGCGGGGCCGCGGGCGCGCAGGCCCAGGCGGCGGGGGCGAGCGCAAGCGCGAACGCCGCGCGGCGCGAAAGCGCAGTCTGTCGCAGCATGGCTTTTCCTATGCCGCATCGGCGCGGGCATGGGAAGCGATCCGCGCTTTCGGCCGTTCTGCTATGGTCGACGCGCGGCTGACGGAAACGGTCGGAGCGTGTGAAGAAGTCGCGCGGCCTCTCATTGTGACGGACGGACCGCCGAGGTATCGGCATTGTAAAAGACAGCAACCATCGAATAATACTTCGTCATTCCCGCGAAAGAGCGTGTGAAGAAATCGGACGGCTCTCATTGTGACGGACGGACCGCCGAAATATCGGCATTGTAAAAAACAATACCCACCGAATAACACTTCGTCATTCCCGCGAAAGCGGGAATCCGGAGGCGGCCGTCCGCAATATCGGCCCGGTTTTTCTTACGGAAACGCCGCAAGCAGATTCCCGCTTTCGCGGGAATGACGAAGAGTAGTAGCGTCTCTCGATTTCTTCACACGCTCGAAAGCGGGAATCCGGAGGCGGTCGCCCGCAATATCGGCATGGTTTTTTGTGAAACCGCCGCAAATAGATTCCCGCTTTCGCGGGAATGACGAGTACTTACAACGCTGTTCTGTTTCTTCACACACTCTTTCGCGGGAATGACGAGGTATTACGAGAGAATCCCGGTTTTTCACAGCGCCGGCTTCCTGGCGCTCCAACCCCTATAATGCGATACTCCGGATTTCTTCACGTGCCGGGAGGCGCGGCGATGGGCGAGCGTATCGGCACGGAAGAGATGCTGGCGCGGCTGGTGGCGTTCGACACCACGAGCCGAAATTCCAATCTGGCGCTGATCGACTTCGTGGCCGACTACCTGGCCGGCCACGGGGTGGCGAGCCGGCGCCTGTTCGACGATTCGGGGTCGAAGGCGAACCTGTTCGCGACGGTCGGCCCGCCGGGCGACGGCGGCGTGGTGCTTTCGGGCCATACCGACACGGTCCCGGTGGACGGCCAGAAGTGGACGCAGGACCCGTTCCGCCTGACCGAACGCGACGGGCGGCTCTACGCGCGGGGCAGCGCCGACATGAAGGGGTTCGTCGCGGCGGCTCTCGCCCTCGCGCCGGAGTTCCTGGAAGCGGGGCTGGCGGCGCCGATCCATCTGGCGCTGTCCTACGACGAGGAGGTGGGGTGCCTGGGCGCGCCGCGGCTGGTGTCGTATCTGCGCGCCGCGCCCTTCGCGCCGCGCGCCGCGATCGTCGGCGAGCCGACGGAGATGCGGCTTGCGGACCGGCACAAGAGCGTGCACGCCCTGCGCACGACGGTGACGGGGCTGGCGGCGCATTCGGCGCATACCGACCGCGGCGTCAGCGCGATCCTCGTCGCCGGCAAACTGATCGCCTTTCTCGACGGCCTCGCCGAAAGTTTCCGCGACGAGGCGGCGGAGGAAGGCTTCGACCCGCCCTGTCACACGCTGCATGTGGGGACGATCGAAGGCGGGTCCGCGGGGAACATCCTCGCCGCGCATTGTTCCTTTTCGTGGGAAGCGCGCCTGTTGCCGGGGGCGGATTTCGACGCTGTCGTGGGCGCGCCTTTCGACGCCTTCGTCGCGGAGCGCGTTCTGCCGGCGATGCATCGGGTGTCGCGGGAGACGGGGGTGGCGACGGAGCGGCTGGCGGATGTGCCGGCGCTGGCGCCGCAGCGCGGCTCGCCGGCCGAGGCGCTGGTGCGCGCGGCGACGGGCGACAACCGGCCCGCGGCGGCGATTTCGTTCGGCACCGAGGGCGGGCTCTTCCAGCGCGGCGGCGTTCCCTGCGCGGTGTTCGGGCCGGGCAGCATTCACCAGGCGCACAAGGCGGACGAATATATCGACCGCGGCCAGCTTGCGGCGTGCGAGGCGTTCATGCGTCGGCTGGCGGAACGGTCGAAAGCGCCGTGACGGCGGTTTCGATGCGGGCGCGGAGGGCGGCCATGAACGCGTCGCGCGAGAGGCCCGGGGGAATCGGTTCGAGAACCCGCAGCACGATGCGGCCCGGCCGCTTGACGAAAGCGTTCCGGCCCCAGACGGCGCCCGAATTCAGCGCGACGGGGACCACCGGCGCGCCGAGGGCGCGGTAAAGGGCCGCCGTTCCGGGGCGGTAGGGGGGCGCCGCGCCGGGGGCGACGCGGGTCCCTTCGGGGAAGATGACCACCTGACGGCCGGCGGCGAGCGCATCGGCGGCCTGGGCGACCATCCGCCGCAGGGCGCGGGCGCCGCCCCGTCGGTCCACCGCGATCTGACGGTTCTTGCGGACATACCAGCCGAACAGGGGGATGCGCAGGAGTTCCCGCTTGAGCACGTAGGCGGGGTCGGGGAGCAGGCCGAGAAGCGCCACCGTTTCCCAGACCGATTGATGCTTGGCGGCGACGATCCCGCCGGCGACGGGAAGGCGCTCGCGGTTTTCGATGACGATCTCGACGCCCACGACCCGGCGCAGGAGGAGATCGGTCCACCGCGCCCAGACGCGGCCGGCGCGGACGAGAACCCCGCGCGGCAGCGCCAGCGCCGGCAGCAGGGCGACGGCGAGAACCGCCGAACCGCCCAGGAAGCCGATGTTGAAGACGAGAGAGCGCAGGCCGGCGGCGACGGTCGCGGGCGGGCGGTCACGGGCGCAGACGGGCAAGGCGGAATTTGACGTATTCGGCGACCAGGAGGCGCGTCGTGCCGCCGTAGCGCCACCACGAGTCGAGTTTGACGTGGGGCGAGAACACCGGGTGCGGCGCGATGTCCGCCCCCGGCATGGCGCGACGGAACTCAGCCTCGGCGCGAGGCATGTGGTAGGCCGCGGTGACGAGGGCAAGGCGCGATATCCGGCGTTCCGCCGCCCAGCGGGCGGTTTCGCGGGCGTTGCCGCGGGTGTCCGCGGCGACGCTGTCGAGGACGATGCGCCCGCGCGCGAAATCGGGGTCGACGCCGGCGCGCGCGGCGAGGGCGGCGAGGTCTGTGGCCCGGTGCACGCCGGAAACCAGCAGGGTGGCGCCGGGCGCCGCGGCGAGGGCGGCGAGGCCCGCCTCGAGGCGCCCGCTGCCGCCGGTGAGGACGACGATGGCCTCCACCTCCGGCAGCGGCGGCGCCGGGGCGCGCGGCAGCCGGTCGACGAAGCGGGCGATATCGACGACGACCGCGGCGCAAACGCCCGGGACGAGGACAGCGACGAAACCGGCGCGCGCGAGGCGCACGCCTCAGAGCATCCGCGCGAGCGCGGCCATGACGGTGCGGCGCGCCGCCGCCGCGGCGATGACGGCCGCCGCCGCAGGGGCGGCGGCGAAGACCCACCACGACAGGGCGGGCAGGGCGAGGTCGAGCAACAGCGGCGTCTCGAGGCGCCGCGCCGCGTGGCCGAGAGCGAAAAGGGCGGCGGCGGCGGCGAGCGCGCCGGCAACGCCGCCGCGCAGGCCGAGCGAGAAGGCGCGGCGTTCGAACGCCCTCGCCACGTCGCGGTCGCGCGCCCCCAGCCAGTGCACCAGCTCGATGACGTCGCGGTGGGCGGTAAGGCCGGCGCGGGTGGCGAAGACGACCGCGAAGACGGCGACGACCGCGACGAAGGCGAGGGCGGCGCCCATCAGGCCCTGCGCGGCGCGGGCGAGGCGGACGAGGCCGTCGACCCAGGCGGCGCCGGTGTCGAGCACGGCGTCGGGCGCGACATCGCGAAGGCGCGCCTCGGCCGCCGGCCAGTCGACGACCCGCCCCGGCGCGACGCGGACATCGATCATTGCCGGAAGGGGGAGGTCGACGGGAAGGATCTCGCCGCCGAGCCAGGGCCCGAGCAAGGCTGCGACATCGGCTTCGGGAATCGGTTCGGCGGCGGCGATGCCGGGCAAGCGCCGCATGGTCTCGGCGGCGGCCTCGCGGAGGCCGGGCGCGGCCGCCGCGGGAAGCTGGACGGTGACCACGGCGTAGTCGCCCGATTGCCAGCGCGCCACGGCGTGATCGAGCGCCATGACCCCGGCGAGGGCGAGGGTGGCGAAAAACGCCTTCAGCGCGATCGACCAGGAGACGAATCGGTCGCGCCCGCCGCGGCCGAGCGCCAGCGCCTTGTCAAGCCGCGCCATGCCCGTCCGCCTCCCGTCCGTCCGCCCCGTGTCCGTCCGCCCCGTGCCCGTCCGCCATGGAGCTCCTGTCGGCGCGGACCAGCCGCCCGCCTTCGACGGCGATGCAGGGCTGTGCGACGCCCCGGGTCACGCGCTCGTCGTGCGTCGCGACGACGACCGATGTGCCGAGACCGTTGAGAGCCTCGAACAGACGCAACACGCGGCGCTCATTGTCGCGGTCCATGCTGCCGGTGGGTTCGTCCGCCAGCAGCAATTGCGGGCGGATAATGACCGCGCGCGCGATGGCGAGGCGCTGCTTCTCGCCGCCCGACAGTTCGGGGGGCGGCGTGTCGAGGCGGTGTCCGAGACCCACCCAGTCGAGCATCTCGCCGACCGGTCCCTCGATTTCGCTTCGCGAGGCGCCGGCGATCTTCAGGGGCAGGGCGACATTCTCGCGCGCGGTCAGGCGATCGATAAGGCGGAAATCCTGGAACACGACGCCGATCTTGCGACGCAGCTCGGCGAGGCGCGGGCGCGTCATGCGGGAGATGTCCTCCCCGAACGCCACCACCCTGCCGCGCGACGGGCGATGGCCGAGGAACAGCAGGCGCATGAGCGATGTCTTCCCCGCGCCCGACGGCCCCGTCACGAATTGGAAGCCGCCGGGCGCGAGTTCGAAAGTGATGTCGCGCAGCACTTCGGGGCCGCGTCCGTAGCGCATACCCACATTTTCGAGGCGGATCACGGCGCGGCGCCCCTGCGCGCTGCGGAAAACACCCCCGGGAACGCGCGGATCAGGCGCCCTCGACGATGACGACAGAACCTTCGGACGCGGACCGGCGGAGGGCGATCAGCGGCGCGTAGTCCTCCGACTCGTACCAGCGGCGCGCGGCCGCGGCGTCGTCGAATTCGATGATGACCAGGCGCGGCTTGACGCCCTCCCCCTCGAGCACCGTCATGTCGCCTCCCCTCGCCTTGTAGCGCCCGCCGTAGCGGGCGACCGTATGCGGGACCTTCTCGCGGTATCTCGCGAAGGCTTCGGGGTCGGTTACATCGATTTGGGCGACGACATAGGCGGCCATGACAGTGCTCTCCGGTTGCGACGGGGCGGCGATGCGCCCGCTACAGATCGTAGCCCTTTTCTCCGTGGGCGATGAGGTCGAGTCCTTCCAGCTCGGCGTCCGGGTCGACGCGCAGCGGCGTGACGAGGTTGATCGCCTCGGCGATGATCCAGGTGAAGACCCCGGACCACAGGAGAACGGCGACGACGCCGATGAACTGGACGCCGAACTGGCCGCCCATGGTCATCTCGGACAGGCCGAGGCCGCCGAAAGCGGCGGCGCCGAGGACGGCGGTGAGCAGGACTCCGGTCGCTCCGCCGACGCCGTGCACGGCGAGGACATCGAGCGAATCGTCGACTCCGAGAAGGTTCTTCACGGCGCCGACGGCGAAGAAACAGAGGACGCCGGCAATCGCGCCGATCGCGAGCGCGCCCACCGGTCCGACATAGCCCGAGGCGGGCGTGATGGTGGCGAGGCCGGCGATGGCGCCGGTGGCGATGCCCACCAGGGTGGGCTTGCGGAAGCGTATCCACTCCACGACCATCCACGTGAAGGCGGCGGTGGCGGCGGAAATGTGGGTGACGGTCATGGCCATGCCGGCGGCGGCGTCGGCGGCGACGGCGCTGCCCGCATTGAACCCGAACCAGCCGACCCAGAGCATGGCGGCGCCCATCATCACCATCCCCGGGTTGTGGGGCGGGCGTATCTCGTCGGGGAAGCCGCGGCGCTTGCCGAGCATCGCGGCGATAACGAGAGCCGAGACGCCGGAGGTCAGGTGGACCACCAGCCCGCCGGCGAAATCCTGCACGCCGCGTTCGGCGAGCCAGCCGCCGCCCCATACCCAATGGCACACCGGAGCGTAGACCAGGATGAGCCAGGCGCCGGAGAACAGCAGCACCGCCGAGAAGCGGATGCGTTCCACATAAGCGCCGACGATGAGCGCCGGGGTGATGATCGCGAAGGTCATCTGGAACATGAAGAAGACCGTCTCCGGCAGCGTGCCGCTCATCGCGTCCGCGCCGACGCCCGAGAGGAAAGCGTTCTGGAGACCGCCGACGACGGCGTTGAGGCCGCCGCCATCGGAAAAGGCGAGGCTGTAGGCGACCGCGAACCAGAGGATGGAAGAGAGACAGCAGATGGCGAAGCACTGCATGAGGACGGAGAGCACGTTACTTGCGCGCACCAGTCCGGCGTAGAAGAGCGCCAGGCCCGGCATGGTCATGAACAGCACCAGCGCGGTGGCCGTGAGGACCCACGCGGTGTCTCCGCTGTCCGGCGCGGCGCCCTCCTGCGCCAGGGCGCCCGCCGCCGGAAGCGCGAGCAGCGCCGCAAGCGCGAGCGGCGCGGCCGCCGCGAGGCGGCGGAGCGCCGCGGCGGCGTGCGGAAGTCGCGTCTTTTCTTCGTTCTTGTCGCTCCGATCTTTCATTGTGTCGCTCCGAAATCGTTTCCTGTGGGGTCACACTGCGTCCGCGCCGGTCTCGCCGGTGCGGATGCGCAGCGCCATTTCAATGTCGGTGACGAAAATCTTTCCGTCGCCGATCTTGCCGGTGCGGGCGGCGTCGCGAATGGCTTCGACGACGCGCTCCGCCTTGCCGTCGTCGACAACCACCTCGACCGTCAGTTTCGGCAGGAAGTCGATGACGTATTCGGCGCCGCGATAGAGTTCGGTATGGCCCTTTTGTCGCCCGAACCCCCTGGCGTCGACGACGGTCATGCCTGTGACGCCCGTTTCGGCGAGGGCGTCCTTCACGTCGTCGAGCTTGTGCGGCTTGACGATGGCCTCGATCTTTTTCATCGCCCGTCCTCCCGCTTCCGGCTTGTGTGGAAATATCGTCCATCATACCGGAAGGGCGGGGGGCGGGCCATCACGCTGCGGCCCTGTCGAGGCAGTCGTCGGAGAGGGGGCGCAGCGGGGCGAAGTCGCTGCGCTCCGCGTAATATGCCGGCCGGGTCGGCCGGGGGATGGCGTTGCCCGCGGGGTTGCAGGCGACGTCGACGACATAGCGCGTCCACGGGCCGGGGTTCGGCGCCGAGGCATGGGCGAGGCCGCCGGAAAAGAAGATGACGGAACCGGCCGACCCCTTCGGCGCTGCGATGCCGCGCCCGGCGGCGAGAGCGGCGACCGCGGCCCGCGGGAGGGTGCGCAACGGCGATTTGCCGCCCGGCAGGGGCGAGTCCCGGTCGTCGAGGAGACCGGCGCCGTGCGACCCCGGGATCGGCATGAGGGGACCGTTGAATTCGATCGCTTCGTCGAGGAACGCTGCGCAGTTCATCGCCGGGGCGGCGCGGAGTTCGCCCGCATCGTCGCGCAGGACCTCCTCGCGGTGGAGTGCGGCGATCCGATCCGTTTCCCGCCGGAGCGGGGCGGCTTCGTCGGGGCGGAACAGCCCCGGCAGAAAAAGGTAACCTTCGTCGCGGAAGCGGTCGATGTCAGCGTCGGTGAGGCGCATCGCCGCGCGTTCGGTCTCTGGCCATCGCCGCTCGTATAGACCATGTTCCCGCCGCGGGCAACCGGTTCGGGACGCCGGGAGAACGGGGGTCGGACAATGAGCCGTCTTTTCGGCGCGGTGCGTCAGAACGGTTATGTGGTGCGCGACATTCGCGCCGCCATGCGGCACTGGAGCGAGGTCGCCGGGGTGGGGCCGTGGTTCTTCGCGGAACGCGCGCCGATTCGCGATTTCCGCTATCGCGGCGAACCCTCCCCGGTGGAACTGTCGATCGCGCTGGCCAATTCGGGCGATTTGCAGCTGGAGCTGATCGAACAGCGCAACGACGCGCCGTCGCTCTATCGCGACTTCCTGGCGACGGGACAGGAAGGGCTGCAACACATCGCCTACTGGACAACCGATTTCGTCGCGCACAGGGCGCGGGCGCTGGAGCGCGGCTTGCGCATCGGCCATGAGGGACAGACCGGCGAATGGGGGCCGTTCGTCTATTTCGACGCCGGCCGCGGGCCGGGAGCGCACCCGGGCTCGGTTATCGAACTCTCGGATGTGGGGGGCGCGAAGGCGCGGCTTTTCGCGCGAATCGCCGAGGCGGCGCGCGGCTGGGACGGAAACGACCCCGTGCGTCCCTTCTCCGCGGCCGGGTAGAGCCGGCGCTCAGACGGCGCGGGGCATGACGCGGACGCCGGGGCGGATGCGGCGGTAGTCGAGCGCGCGGTGGTCCACGGGGACCGGGCCGGGCGCGGCGGCGACGATAATTTCGGCGGCTATGGGCGCGAAATCGGCGCGGAAATGCACCGAGCTCTTGAGCGCGACGATGGCCATGTCGGCGGGCTCCACGCCGACATGGCGGAATATCTCGCGGTCGGCGGCCTGCATCTTCACCGATGAGACGACAACGCCGACTCCCTCGATGTCGAGAAGGGCCATGGGGCCGAGTTCCATGCGGGCGCCGGCGAACATGGGGCCGGCGGCGGTGAAGCGGCCGTCGCCGAGCTCCCGCACGGCGGCGTCGGCGACGAGCGGCGGCTCGCCCTGCCAGCCGGGGTCGGCGCCGAGGGAGACGCGAAGGCGCGCGCCGCACCCGGCCGCATGCGCCGCGGCCGCGGTTTCGGGGTCGCAGAAGACGCCGAGCGTCGCGTTCGGGGCCCCGGCCGCGATCAGGGCGCGCAGCAGTCCCAGGGTGTTGGAGTCGCCGCCGCCGCCGGGATTGTCCTGGGTGTCGGCGACGATCGCGGGGCCCTTGTCGACGCGCATGGCGCGGGCCACCGCCTCGGCGGGATCGAGAACCGGGCCGGCGAAGGCGCCCTCGGCGGCGGCTACGGCGGCGGCGAGACGATCGGCGGCGTCGTCCGCCGCCCGCAGCGTGTCGGCATAGGCGAGGACCGACGGCCCGACCTCGAAAATGTCGGCGGGGGGAAACCCCATGCAGATCGACCGCGTCCACACCCCCGGCGGCGAATCCCGCAGCGCGCCGTAGAGCGACGCGGCCGGTTCGATGGACGTGCACTGCCAGGGGAGGGGCGGGAGGAAGTCGATCTTGCGGAAGGCTTTGGCGGGTCTTGCGCCTGCGGCCATGCGTTCGAGGGGGGCCAGCGCGCGGGCGCCGGTCTCCGCCATATCGGTGTGGGGGTAGGCGCGGTAGGCGACGAGGACATCGGCCGCGGCGACCATGTCGGCGGTGACGTTGGCGTGCAGGTCGAGGCTGGCGACGAGGGGAACGGCGCCGATGGCGTCGCGGACGCGCGCCAGCAGGGCGCCCTCGCCGTCCTCCAGATGTTCGCAGACCATCGCGCCGTGGAGGTCGAGATAAAGGGCGTCCAGGGGGCCGGCGGCGGCGATGTCGTCGAGCAGCATGGCGCAAATGCGCTCGAAAGCGTCGCGCTCGACATGGGCCGAGGGTTCGGCGGCGGCCCAGACCAGGGGCGCGACCCGGTGGCCGGCGGCGGCGGCCGCTTCGAGGAAACCCGCCACGGGGAGGTTGATCCCGGCGACGGCGGGCGCCAGCGCAGACCCGCGCGACAACGGCGGCCAGCCGCCCGCCCGCGCGAAGTCCCCGAAGCGCGCGGGCGTCGGCGCGAAGGTATTGGTCTCATGCTGAAAACCGCCGACGCCGATACGCATGGCGCGGTGCTCGCCCATGCCGCGCCGTTTGTCAACGACGCGACGGCGCGCCGCGGGGAAAATTGCCGGACGCGCCCGGGACGGGAGACATCCGCACAATTCGTCCCGGTTGCGATATGGCGAGACCTCTGCGCAAGGCCCGGATTTCCGACGGCTTTACGGGGCGTCGACAGGATGAACGGGCGTTTCGATTCGAGCCGGCTTGTCGTCGTCCGGACATATTTGTTCCACGAAAGATCGTGCGAAGAAATCGGGCGTCTCCGATCGTAACAGCCGGATCGCTGAAGTAACGGCATTGTAAAAGACAATAACCATCGAATAGCACTTCGTCATTCCCGCGAAGAGCGTGTGAAAAAATCCGTCGGCCCTCATTACGACAGTTGGGACGCCGAAGAAATGGCGCAGCGGAAGACAATAGCCATACGATAATACTTCGTCATTCCCGCGAAAGCGGGAATCCGGAGGCGGCCGTCCGCTATACCGGCGCGGTTATTCTTACGGAGACGCCGCAAACGGATTCCCGCTTTCGCGGGAATGACGAAAAATAGTAGCGTTTCTCGATTTCTTCACACACTCTTTCGCGGGAATGACGAGTGTTTGCAAGGATGGCTCTCACCATGACGGTCGGAGCGCCGAAGAGTTCGGCGCGACAAAAGACAATAACCCGCTAATAACACTTCGTCATTCCCGCGAAAGCGGGAATCCGGAGGCGGTCGTCCGCAATATCGGCGCAGTTATTCTTACGGAACCGCCGCAACAGATTCCCGCTTTCGCGGGAATGACGAGTGTTTGTAACGCTGTTCGATTTCTTCACATGCTCTTTCGCGGGAATGACGAAGAGTAGCAGCGTCTCTCGATTTCCTCACACGCTCTTTTGCGGGAGCGGAAGGCCCCGGCGGCGGGCCGGATCACCCGTCCAGAATGTCCTTCAGCGTCTTGCCGGAGAACGGCGCGGGCGCGGGCGCGACCGTTGCCGGCGGTCGGAACGACGGGTTGCCCGGCGACCATAATTCGACGCTCTCCGCGCTCTCCTCGAAATAGGCGGGGTCGGTCGTCACCCGGAGCCGCTCCGCCGCCCCCGGCGCGAGCAGGCCGTATTCGCGGCGCCCCAGCGGCCGGACGTCGACGCCGGGCGGCATCAGGTCGGGCGCGACGATCACCCGGTCGAGATCGTCCATGGTGACCGGCGACGGCGCGCCGGCCGCCGGCGCGGGACCGTCGCCGAGCAGGGCGTCGATATCGAAACCGCCCGAACCCGCGCTCTCGATGCGCCGCTCTATCGTCTCGACCGCACTCGCGCTCTCGCCGCCGGCGAGCACGGCGTCGGCCAGGGTGCGCGGCAATTGCGCGAGGATCGGTTGCAGGGGCCCCACCACCGTCTCGAACAGGCCGATGCGATCCCGCAACGCGCGGTAGACATCGGTCTCCACCGTGTCCTCGTAATGGAGGTTGAACACGCGGATCGTGGCGTGGCGCTGCCCGAGCCGGTCTATCCGCCCAATACGCTGTTCGACCCGCATCGGGTTCCAGGGCATGTCGTAGTTCACCAGCGCGCCGCAGAACTGGAAGTTCAGCCCTTCGGCCGCGGCGTCGGTGCACAGCAGGACATCGGCCTCGCCGCTGCGGAAGCGGCGTCGGGCGTCGCCGCGCCCGATGGCGCGCCAGCCGCCCCCGGCGACGGGGATCTCCCCGCCCCGGCCCGAGAAACACATCAGCCTCGCCTCGCCGCCCGCGCGCAGCGCATCCCGCAGGAACTCCATGGTGTCGGCGTATTGCGTGAACACCATCGCCTGCGCGTAGCCGTCGCGGCGCAGCCCGGCGAGGGTTTCCTCCAGGCGCCCGAGCTTGCTGTCGGCGGGCAGGCGGCCGACGCGCCCGAGCAGATTCTCGATGCCGGCGCGCTCCTCGGCCGCCGCCGCCCGCCGCTCGAGCTCGCCGACCTCGTCGGCGTCGAGGATCTCGTCCGCCGTCTCGTCGTCGGGCGCGTCTTCATCGAGGCCTGCCGGACGCGCCGCGTCGCCGGCGTCGATGGTCGCGAGGCGCCGTTCGAGCGTCGCGCGCAGGGCGCGGAAACTGCTCGCGAGGCGACGGCGATAGACCGTCATCACGAACCCGACCGCCGCGCGTTCGCCCGCGTCCGCCCGGTCGTAGACCGTCGAGATATAGTCCTCGACATCGTCGTAGACCGCCCGTTCCGCCGCCGTCATGGGGATGAACCGGTCGTCGACCCGGCGCTCCGCGACCGGGGTCGAAAGCATTCCCGCCCTGAAGTAGCGGCGCAGCACCTCCCGCGTATGGCGCGAGACGAGATGCCGGATCGGCGTGTGCGCGCGGACGAGAGCGAGCGCCGCGCGGCGTTCGTCGGCCTCCAGCTGGCGGCGCGGGATGCCCGCCTCGTCGCGGAGGGCGCGCAGGACCTTGCGGGTCTTCAGCCGCGACAGTCCGGCGAGGTCGCGCGCCGCTTCTCCCCCGACCTCGCCCCAGACCCGTTCGACCGCCTGGAACAGCCGCGCCATGCGGTCCAGCGCCGCCGGCGGCGGGTGCGGTTGTTCGATGTCCTCGAAGAACCGGAGGAACGCTTCCGCCGTCCATTCCGGCGGCAGGCCGAGCAAGTCCAGCAGATCCCACAATTCGACCGGATGCACCTGCATGGGCGTCGCCGTCAGCAGCACCAGGCCGGACGTGCGCTCCTTCAGCCCCCGCATGAGGGCAAGCAGGGCGTTGGGGCCGCCCTCCTGCCCGGAGCCGGCCGCGCGGCGGCGCGCGTGATGGGCTTCGTCGAGCACGATCAGGTCCCACGGTTCCGCCTCCGTCAGCAGGACCTCCGCCCTCTCGCGCCGCCGCATGAGATGGCTGGAGGCGATGACCGCCGGCTCGTCGAGCCAGCCCCGGGGGCCGGCGTCCCGCTCGTGCATCCCGCGCAGCGCCGGCGACGGATAGCGGACCAGTTTGCGCCCATCGTAGACCGGCCAGTTGAGATTGAACTTCTCGCGGAGCTCGGTCTGCCACTGTCCCAGGACCGCCTTCGGCGCGAGGATCAGGATCCGCTCCGCCCGCCCGGCGAGCCAGGCCTGGCGCAACAGCATCCCCGCCTGGACGGTCTTGCCGAGGCCCACCTCGTCGGCGATCAGGAGTTTCGGCGGCCGGCGCCCGTAGAGACGCTCGAAGGCGCGTGTCTGATGCGGCCACGGAGTCACCGCGGCGGTGGCTTCGCCGACCCGGGCGCCGCCCGGGCCCGAGCGCGGCGCCTCCGCGATGAAGCTCCAGACCAGCTTGCACAGGTCGGACAGCGGCGGCGGAGCGGGCGGGGCCGGCGGCGGGTCGGGCGGGTCCGCAACGCCCTCGGTCCGGTTCGGCGGCGGGCCCTTCGGCTTCCGCAGCCGCGAGGGCGGGGCGTCGGCGGGCATGAAGCGCAGCAGGTCCCGCCGCGCCGCTTCGGGCAGGTCGAGCACGATGGCGCGCCGGGCCCCGTCGGCCCACAGACGCGCGAAATTCTCGTCCTCGCCGTCGACCCGTTCAGGCTCGGGGCCCCAGCCCGTATAGACGCTGATACTCTCCCAATTATACAGCCAGCCTGCGGCGGTTTCGTTGAGGCTGCCCGTCCAGGCGAGCCGGTTCCCGGCGCGGTCTTCGACGATGCCGGTCTTCTCGTGGAAGAGGGCGGCGTCGTGGACCGGATTCCCGTCGATGTCGCAGGGCACCGCGACTTTTACGTCAAGATGGCCGCGCGCGACCATCCAGGCGAGCAGTTCGAGCGCATCGGTCGTCGCCTCGTCCGGCGGGGCGAGCGGCGCTTCGGCAAGGCGCTGTTCGAGCCGCGCGCGCAACTCCTCGCCCCGCTGGATGGCGGCGATCTCCTCCGGGGCCAGCACGCAACCGGCGATCAGACGCATGCGGCCGCCGTTGCGAACCAGCCCCTCGACCCCGCGCGCGGCCAGCGCGAGCGCCCCGGCGTTGAAATATCCCGTCAGCCGGTCGTAACGCTCGGCGTCTTCCAGCGCCGGGACGTAGAAGGATTCGATGAGATTCCCGTCGTCGGGCGTGTATTTGAGCTTCCAGGCGCGGTCGCGGAGCATGATCAGCCGTCAACGATTCTCATTATCTTCCTGGGAGCAAGCCTGCCCTCGCGGATGCGGGGGGCGTCTCGCCGGCATCTTTCTTTGCACGCTTCGCGCGCATGCCGGCGAGACGCCGGCGCTCCCAGGGGGGCGGCGCTCCCGGGGGCGGCGCGCTGCCCTGAAACGGTTCTTGCATACCGGTATGAAAATTGCCGGTCAAACCTCGCCGTCCCGCCAGAGTTTCAACTGTTCGGGTTCGTCGATGGCGTCGTGGAAGGCGAGGCGGGAAAGATTGTAGAGCGCCTCGAAATCGTCGGCGGCGGCCGCGGTCTCCCCCTCCAGTTCGACCCCGGTGAACCGCCGGGAGACCGGGAGCACTTCCAGAACCGCCTCGAGCGCCGCCAGAAACGCCGGGTCCCGCTCTCCCGTCTCCCGCTCCATCAATTCGCGGGCGGCGGCGAGGTTCCGCTTGCGCGCCATGCCGGCGACATGGTGGAGGGCGTCGATCATGCCGCGCGAGCCGTCGGGCGGCCCCAGCGCCCCCTTTGCCGCGCGGCGCGCGCTGTCCCACAGGCGGATATCGCCGCCCTTCTTTTCCGCCAGCCGGCCCACGATCTCGCCGTCGAGGTCGACGCCGACCGCGCGGGCGAGCAGGAGCGCCTCATCGTAGGCGAAAACGGGGGCGCGGAAGGCGTCCCACGCCATCACGAAGAAGGCGGTCGGCGGGTCGATATCGGAACCGGCTTCCAGGCGCGACAATTGTTCGAGACGCCAGCGCTTGACCTCGCGCCGCGCCGCGTCGAGCGCGTCTTCCGGGGTCGCGGCGTAAGGGTCCCGTTCCTCTCCGAGCGGCAGCGGCGCCTTGCGTCGCCGGCGCGCCTGCGGCGCCTCGCGCGGCGCGCCGCGCCGCAAGGGCCAATGACGCGAGAATTCCTCGAGCGCCGGGCCGAAACACGCAAGCCAGAGATCGACCCCGCCTATGCCCGCTTCCTGAAACTCCGCAACCCGCTTGCGCACCGCCCGGGCGACGCGGGGCTCCACATCCTCCCAATAGAGATTCGGTTCGGACGACGGGCGGTCGGCGCGCGGACGGCAGGCGAGGAAGACGGTGCTTTTCGCCGCCGCCTTGTCGCGCACATGCAGGCTGCCCGGCGCTTCGGTGTTCACCGGCCACGACGCGGTAATGACGAAACCGGCTTCCATTACCCCCGTGGCGAGCGCGTCCCACGCCCCGGTCGCCTTGTGGGTGAACATGAGCGTCATGATGCCGTCGGGCTTCAGGACCCTGCGACATTCGGCGAAGATCGACGCCATGCGCGCCCGGTAGTCGCGCCCGGCGAGGACATGGGCGCCTTTCTCGCCGCGGAACCGCGCCGGGTTGGCGACCGCCTCGTTGTCCTTGTCGGTGAGATGGCGGCGGAAGAGCTCGGGGAAGACATGGCCGGCGGTGCGCTTGAGCCAGACATAGAAGAAATCCGAGAGTTCCGCATACATGACATTGTCGTAATAGGGCGGGTCCATGACCACGGCGTCGATGCTGCGGTCTGCGATATGGTCGAGGCCGTCGCCGGGCTTGCAGGTGATCGTGACCCGCGGCGCTTCCCCGGCCTCGAACAATCCTTCCCCTTCGGGGCGAGTCAGCGCGACGAGTTCCTTGATGCATTTGGCGGTCTTGTCGGTGGCCCATTCGTAGCCGAGGCCCGCGATCAGGGGCGCCATCTCCGCATAGGACCACACGAACGCGAAATCGTGCCGGTCGAAAATGGACCGGACCCGGTTGATGGTATCGCCCCAGCGACTGGCCCGGTTGTTGTAGTTGAGAACGGTGTCGAGCGTCAGCGCGAGATACCCGTACGCGGCCTTGCGGACATCGTTCAACTCGCCCGCTTCCCGGTCGGTCTCGAGCATCTCCCGAAAGACCTCGACGCTCGCGCCGTGGCAGAGAAGCTGGCGCGGCGAGAACAGGTCGCGCCACAACGGCATGCCGTAGCGTTGCGGCTCGGTCGTTTTGTTGCCGTCGGGTATCCGTTCGCCCGGCACGATGTCGAGCGCCTCCCATTCGGGCAGTTTCTCCGCGAGCCTCTGCGCGATCTCGGCGCCGTTGTCGTCTTCGGGCCGGGGCGCGCGGTAGCCCCGCGCCCACTTCTCGCGGGCCTTGCCGGTCTTCGTCTTGACGAGCACCCGCTTCTTGAAGACCACAGCGAACAATTGCTCGCCCATGCCGCCGGCCCGGGCTTGCCGTTTGATTTCGTCGCCGTCGATCACCCGCCCGCAATCGGCCCACGGGCAGGTCCCGTCGCCGCGCTTCGCCGTCCCCGCCGATTGCTCGGCGGCGGTCTCGACGATCTCGAACGCGCAAACCCGCCCCTCGGAACCCGGCCCGGAACCGGGCGCGGGCATCAACCGGACGCCGGTCCCATCCGGCGCCAACCGCCAGTTCGGCGACAACGGAACCAGACCCTCGCAATACGGACACGCGATAGTGCGCGTCCAGAGATAACCATCGGGGCGCGTGTCGCTTTCCGGCTCTTCGGGAAACACACCGGAGAGACGTTCGCGAATTTCCGACGTCAGCCTGTTTCCCAGGCCCTCCACTTCTGTCTTGACGGCAATTCCGTGCTTCGCGGGCCACTCCAGCGTCGCGCGTTCGACGAGAGCCGCGACGGGATTCAGGTCGTTGGAACGGGTTTCAAGGCCGAGACGCACGGACTCGAAGGGAATGCTGCCCCCGCCGGCTGTCGGATCGAGGACCGTTATGTCCTTCGGAAGAACGCCCGCCAGCCAGTTCCTGTCGTCCTTCGACGGGGTGTAGCCGAAAGCGCGGGAATAACCGTAAGCCGCCGCCCCGAGCCGCTCGCCTGTCCGGGCGGCAATGGCAATTCGCTTCTTCGCCGCCACCGGGTCCCCATGTATCCCGAGCGCATGCAGGAACCGGCCGCGATCCGCGTCCGCCGGCAGGAGGGACGCCAGCACCGCCGCTCTCGACGCCACCAGCGGCCGCCGCGCCCACCAGACATGCAGGCGGTTCGGCGCCGGAAACGGCGTCATCGGCGTCCGCTCGCGCGTGCTTTCGATGCCGATCTCGGCAATCGGCAACCAGCGCTCGATCAACCGCGTATCAGCCATCCCGCCCGCCCCGCCGAACGTCCGGGCGCATGAAAAACGCGATGTTTCTCATTATGGCAGCAGGCGCGCCGGGAAATCGGCGCTGCGCAGGGAAATGCCCCCAACATTCCCGCGAAAGAGCGTATGAAGAAATCGGACCCCTCTCACTACGATGGTCGGAACACCGAAGAAATGGCGCAGCAGGGGACAATAACGCCCCGATAATACTTCGTCATTCCCGCGAAAGCGGGAATCCAGAGCGTCCGCCCGAAAGACTAATCTGCCTTTTTCTTGCGGAAACGCTGCGCTGGATTCCCGTTTTCGCAGGAATGACGAAGAGTAGAAGTGTCTCTCGACTTCTTCACACCCTCTTTCGCGGGAACGGCGAAGAGCAGCAGGCAGGTTTGACTTATTCACGCGCTCGCCCGAGGGGGGCGCCGCCCTCCGGCTTGCCTTCTCCCTACCCGACGCCATCGGCCCGGGCCTCCCTCAGCTCCTTCAGACGCCGCTTCAGATGCCGCCGGATGTCCCCCGCGACTTCCTCGACCTCCCGCGCCACTCGCGGCTTCAGCCCCAGTTCCCACTCCAGCGCGGTCGTGAGCGGCAACAGAAGGTCCGCCGCCGGCGACGCCTGAATCAGCTCCCGCATCCGCTCCGCTCCGATCCCGGCGGTAAATTCCACCAAGGCATCCATGCTCCCCGTCGGAAGAGGGGCGATCTTCGGCAGGATAGCAAGCATCGCTTCAATATCCCGTTCGTAGACGGTCGGGTTGCCGGCCGCAAGGCCCGCTTTCGCTCGGGCCAGATGGCTCCTCCAATACACTGGCGGATCCGTAAAATTCCGGTCAAGCGCGCGGGTGGCTGCTTCGATGGCTGCTTCGTAGCGTCCGCGCTCCAATTCCAGTTCTGCTTTCCAGACGAACGCGAACCCGATCATTGTCTGGAGCATAGGAGATTCGTTCTCTCCAAATCGGCGCGTCGCTTCGTCATAGGCAGACGAGGCTTCTTTTGGCCGGTTCAGCGTGTCGAGTGCGATCCCCTTGTTGACGAGGGCCTTCGCAACCGCTTCGAGAAGAGCAGGGCTCCGACTCTTGCCAAACCGATGCGCTACCTCGTTGCAAGCGACCAAGGCTTCCTCCGGCCGATTCAGCATGTTGAGCACGATCCCCTTGTTGCCGAGGACCTTTGCAACCGATTCAAGGACAGCTGGGCTTTGATCCTTGCCGAATCTTTGCACAGCCTCGTCGTAGGCGGCCAGGGCTTCCTCCGGCCGATTCAGCCCGCATAGCGCGTTTCCCTTGTTGCCGAGGGCCTTCGCAACCGTTTTGGTGAAGACAGGGGAGCGATTCTTTCCGAACCGACGCACGACCTCGTCGCAGACGGTCAAGGCCTCCCCGTGCCGTTTCAGCATATTGAGCATGAGCCCCCTGTTGCCAAGTACCTTCGCAACTGCTTCAAGGAGAGCGGGGGTTCGACTCTTGCCGAATCGTCGCACTATTTCATCCCAGGAGACCAACGCCTCCTCTTCACGGTTCATCTCGGCGAGCAAACTCCCACCGTTACCCAGGGCATTTGCGACAACTTCAAGGAGAGCGGGGGTCCGACTCTCTCCGAACCGACGCACGATCTCGTCGTAGGCGGCCAGCGCCTCCTCCCGCCGATTCAACCGACTGAGAGCGATCCCCTTGTTGCAGAGGGCCCCCGCGACCGCTTGGAGAAGAGCGGGGGTCCGACTCTCTCCGAACCGACGCACAACCTCGTCACAGGCGGCCAGCGCCTCCTCCCACCGATTCAACCGACTGAGCGCGACCCCCTTGTTGCCGAGGGCTTTCGCGACAACCTCAAGGAGAGCGGGGGTCCGACTCTCTTCGAACCGACGCACAACCTCGTCGCAGGCGGCCAGAGCCTCCTCCGGCCGATCCAGTTCGTGGAGCGCGCCCCCTTTGTTGCCGAGGGCCGCCGCAACTGCTTTAAGGAGAGTGGGATGTCGACTCTCTCCGAACCGGAGCACCACCTCATCCCAAGAGACTAACGCATCCTCTTGTCGTTTCATCCGGACGAGCAAGTTCCCTCGGTTGACGAGAGCCCTCGCGATTAGGTCGAGAACCAAGGGGGTGCCACTGGCCGCGAACCGGGACGCCAATTCGTTGTAGGCAGCTAGGGCTTCCTTCGCCCGTTCCCGGTTATGCAACGCGACTGCCTTGTCGAAAAGCGCCTGCGCGGCGGTCGCTTCCGCGCGTTCTCCCCTATCCGCGCCGGGTTTGCCGGCCTGATCGCGATCCAGTTCCGCCATGCCAGGCGCAAGAACCTCCGCGAACCCCGGGGGCGCCATCGCGAGCAGCTCTTCACGGTCCCCGGCCAGTGCCGGCAGTTCCATCAATCGCATGAATGCAGACCGGTGCAGCGCTCGCATCTCCGTTCCGAATTCGCGCGCCTCGCGGGCGATACCGGCGCCGATTTCCTTCAGCTCGTCCGGCGAGTAAAAGGATGCCATAAAACGGATGAGGGCCTCGACGAGGCCGTCCGAGCCGCCGCGGCGGCGCAGCAGGTAATATATGTTGTACAGGCGCTCGCTCAGATAGTATTGCTTGCGCCGGGCGCTGCCGCCCTCGACCTGAACAACTCCGCGGTCGACAAGGCGGGCGATCTGGGCGCTGCATTTGCTCGTGTCGAGCCGCGCCCGGTCGGCGATCTCCCTCGTGAGCGCCGGTTTCCACAGGTCGGCGAGAGCGAGATAGACCCGCCGCTCCTGGGCCGGGAGCGATTCCAGATGGCTTTTGAAATACTCCGTATGGTCGTCGATCAGATCGAGCAGGTCGGCCATGAGGTCGCGGAAGGACCGCCCCGCGCCGAAACGGGCCACGATGGCGAGAAGTCTCGGGCTGCCGCCGGTGAGGATTTCCAGCGACCGGACCGTCCTGGTCGCGATACTCCGGCCGGACGTCGCTTCCCACAGAACGGCGCATTCTTTCGTATCGAGAGGGCGCAGGGTGAGCGTCCGGAACTGGTCGTAGAGGGCGTGCTCCGGATTGTCGATCTCGTCGAACCGGCTGGTCGCGCTCGCGAGCAGGACGATCCTCGGCTCGGTCTGAAGGATCTTTCGCAGCCGCCATCCCGCGTGCGGATCCGCCATATCCCGGAACATCATGTTCAGGTTCTCGACGGCCAGCACGAGCCGCTTGTTTTCCTGGTCCGAGAAGTCCAGCAGGGCGCCGAGGCAGCGTTCGCCGAGCGTCCGGTCGTCGCGGATGGCGCGCAAGTCTTCGTAGCTGCGGCGCAGGTCGGGGGCGCCCTCTCGCCGCGGCGCCCGGTCGGCCAGGCGGGACAGACATTCCAGCCAGAACTCCCCGGCGGTGGCGATCTCGTAGCTCTCCTCGGCGAAGACGACAGGGAAGAAGGCGGAGGACAGCGCAGCGTCCCGGCGCAGTTCCGCCGCGACCCGCAAGAGCAGGCTCGTCTTCCCGCTGCCGCGCGGGCCGATCACGATCTGGTGTGTGTTCGAGCGTCCCGTGCACTCGCGCAAAACCTCCATGATCGACTCGAATTTGCCCGTTCGCACGCAGAACGACGCCACCAGCTCGTCGTCGGAGAGGAATCCCGGGTTGTATTTCCGGGGGGCGATCACGGTCATCCCCGGGCGGCCCGGCCGTAGCGGACGCGCCACCAGTCTTCGAGCAGACCGGACACGAAGCGGTAGCCGTCGTCCTGTCTCTCGAGATAGCCGTCATGCTCGAGGGTGCGCAGTATGTCCCCGACCGGATCCGCCCCGGCCCCGGCGGCGAGAGACTCGCGGCGCCGGTCGATGTCGCCGTCGCGCAACCGGCCGTCATTGGCCGCAGCCTCGGTTAACATTTCGAGGGCGATCCGGCACCCCTCCTCCCCGAGGACCATTTTCAGCCGGCCCTCGTAATGCTCCATATCCATCTGTCCCCGGACACCGAGCATCTCGTGGGTATACACGCGCTCCACATCCTCGAGAGAGGCGACGCGCCGGCCGGTCGGGCGCAGGTCTTCGTAAAGGACATCGAAGAACCGCTGCACGTGGTGAGGGATCTGACAGCGCAGCCGCCGGCACATGTCCCGGCGGACATCGCGGGGGAGGTCGAGGCCATAGGTCTCCCCCAAGGCGCCGAGGCAGGCCATCGCGGTCTCTTCGCTCCAGGGTTTCAGATCGTAGGGGGAGAATATGTTTGCATGGGCGCTGAGCCCGGCTTGTAGCAGGATGGGTTCGAGGCTCACGCTGCCGGAGACGATCATGCATATCCGGCCCTTGTGCGTCTGGCCGTTCTTGCGCAGCCAGCTCAGAAATTCGTCCGCCGCCTGCCTGCGCTCCGGCGTGATCCGGTAATCGTTCCCCTTGAGCAGCCGGTTGACGAGGATCGGCAGCTCGTCGATCGCGAGCACGACCGGCCGCTCGCCTCCCGCCAGGGCCTCGAAGAGCCTGTCGCCCTTATGCCGCCAATTGCCGGCGTCGATCCCGGCGCGAATCTTTACCCAAAGGTCCGCGCCGGCCAGCGCCGGAACCCGGCCGCCGATCCCGGCTACCGCCGACAGGATGTTGGCGAGCAGCGACTTGACTCGGCCCCATGCGCCCTGCGCCGACTCGACCCCGATCGCCGCGATGGCGTCCGCCGGAACGGAGGCGTCCTCCAGATCGACGAAGATCGTCTCGAAGCGTTCCTCCTCCGCGAGGCGGCGCAGCAGTTCCCGTACCAGGCTCGTCTTGCCCATCCGGCGCTGCGCTGTCAGCAGGGTATGGGTCCCGTCCCCCACCCGCTCCATGAGCGCTTCGATCTCGGCCTCCCGGTCGAAGAAATCGCCCCCGTAGACCCATCTCCCTCCGGCCTTCCTGAGTCCCATCGCACAGCCCCAACGGATTCGTTGCAAACGATTCTGTTGGAAAGCCAGTGGGCTGTCAACCCCGTCGCGGACAATTTTTCGCGGCGCCCCGGCGGGCTATCGGAGTCCGAACGCCCGCATCATCTCCTGCGCCCACGCTTCGCCTCGTTGCCGGCCGGCTTCGGTGAACACCGGATACTCGCGGAGCGCGATCCGGGACACGCACCCGCGGGTTCCCGCCGCGGATTGTTCGTAGCCGATCGCCCAGCGGAAGATACCGCCGACGCGCATCCTGGCGTTATCCTCGTCGGAGAGCGCCGAGCGGGGAATGGTCGCTTCCTCGCTTTCGTGCGCATCGCCGGCCGTGAGGTCCGTCAAATGCGCCGTGAACTTCGTCTCGCCGATCTCGACGACATAGCCTTCCCACTCCTGAAGAGCGTGAAGGGCGACCTCGGACGGGCGATCCGGCTGCGACATGAAGCGACATCCTCTGTTCCCTGACGCCATCATACGACACGGGTCGTCGCCGTCCAGAGATTCTCGTTATGAGACCTCTGCATAACCGGTTTCGTTTGCGGCAGGATCGCGTTCCCGCGTTTTTACGACGCTCCCGAACTCACCGGCGGAGCATAACGACGCCCGACGAAATTGCGAAAATCCGCTCTCTCTTTCCCGCAAAAGAGCGCGTGAAGAAATCGAGAGACGCTACTACTCTTCGTCATTCCCGCGAAAGCGGGAATCCGGAGGCGGCCGTCCTCTATACCGGCCCGTTTTTATTACGGAAACGCCGCAACGGATTCCCGCTTTCGCGGGAATGACGAGTATTTGTAAATCTGCGCAATTTCTTCACACGCTCCTTCGCGGGAATGACGAAGTATTATTCGATGGGTATTGTCTTTTGCAATGCCGATACCTCGGCGATCCCTCCGTCACGATGAGAGGCGCGCGATTTCTTCACACGCTCGAAGGCGGGCGTGGAAAAGTCGCGAGACGCTACTACTCTTCGCCATTCCCGCGAAAGCGGGAATCCGGAGGCGGCCGTCCGCAATATCGGCGCGGTTTTTCTCACGGAAACGCCGCAACGGATTCCCGCTTTCGCGGGAATGACGAGTATTTGTAAATCTGTCCGGCTTCTTCACACGCTCCTTCGCGGGAATGACGAAGTATTATTCGATGGGTATTGTCTTTTGCAATGCCGATACCTCGGCGATCCCTCCGTCACGATGAGAGGCGCGCGATTTCTTCACACGCTCGAAGGCGGGCGTGAAAAAGTCGCGAGACGCCTCTACTCTTCGTCATTCCCGCGAAAGCGGGAATCCGGAGGCGGCCGTCCGCAATATCGGCGCGGTTTTTCTTACGGAAACGCCGCAAAGAGATTCCCGCTTTCGCGGGAATGACCAGTGTTTGTAACGCTGTTCTATTTCTTCACATGCTCTTTCGCGGGAATTACCGAGGCAGGGGGCGGATGTTCCCAATTCCGTCACGCATCGTCATACGCCGACGGCGGGTTCGGAAACGTCGCAAAGCGCCGGGAACGCGATTCTGCCACAGGCGAAACGAGTTATGCAGAGGTCTCATTATGGCGACGGACGTTGCCCCCTGGGAGCGATTGCGGGGCGTCACTCGCGCGCAATCATCGTTTATCGTTTCGTGATCTTCGGGCCGGCGTAGACGACGAAAACAGGTTCGCCGGCGCTTCCGGACCACGAGTAATGAAGGCGCAACGTCATATGGCGAATTTTGCCGTGCCACGTACAGAACAGATGTTCGTCCGGGTCGTTCGGATGAGGAAAGGTCAATTCATCGCGGAAATCATTCTTTTCCGATGTCGACGAATCGGAAAACAAAGCATTACGGCCCCTGAAATGATCTTGTCGGATTCGGTGGCCTTCTGGTGTGCGTTTGCCGTTCCTGTCGAAGGCTTGCGCCAGTCTATCGAGAATATCGAATAGCACGAGAAAACGCTCCGTCGCGCTGTCGGAGAAAGGTATTCCGCCGAGCGGATCGAAGCAGTCCGGGGCGAATGTCAGGCGCTTGAAGCGGGCGGCGGCAGCGACGCTCAAATCCACCCATGACCGGATCGGCGGCGCCGCCTTGCGGAGCCCCGCTTCCAGCGATGCGTCGTCCCACCAATTTTCAAGGCCTGCGGTTCTGCCGGGATCGTTCTCGTCCTGTCGCCAAACGACATCGAGGGGCGAGTAATTCCAATTGGACGGGGCGATGCTCAGCAGCCCGCACTCGGCGCCATGCAGAGCTCGGAACGCGGCCTCGCCGACGGCGGTGTCGGTGACGATCTCGCCGCGGCACTCCAGCCAGTCGTCGTCGCCGTGCCGGCGCGGTTCGTCCCAGAACGGGCCGCCGCGCGTCATCCAGCTCATTGCGGCGCGCAATTCGTTGCGGCCAATGCCTTGAAGCGCCTGTTGCATCGTCACGTCCGGCGCCGGTCTGGCGTCGACAAACATTCGATGGCAGTGCGCCTCCCGTCCGTAACGCCGCGCGACCGCCCGCAAATCCATCAAACGGCCGAACGCCTGGCGAAACGCGCACATCATATGAAACTGCCCGTGAATCGACAGGTCGTTGACGAAAAGGTCCACGTCAACTCCAGCCGGCAAAATAGTTCATGTCCTTGTCGAACTGATCGAAGAATCCCTCCGGCCAGCTGCCGATGTTGCCGTCCGCTTCCATGCTCGGCGTGTACACTTGCGCCTCGCCGTCCGCCGCGTCCCCGCTCCGCGGGCGGAAAAAATACAACGCGACATCGTGACCGGGCAGCGTGCGCTCCTTGACCGCGCGCCGAACCCCGTTCAGCACATGATCGCTATGCGTCTCAATTATGACCTGCACACCCGCCGCCGCGACCTCGGCCATAAATTCGCCCATTGTCGCCTGCCCGGCGGGATGGAGATGCACTTCGGGGTTCTCGACCAGGAGCAAATCGCCTTCGGTGGCGGATAAGGCCGCCACCACGATGGGCAGAACCTGCGTCAGTCCGAACCCGGTATGAACGGGGCGGAGGAAATCCGTGCCGCTGGATACCCGGATCCCCAGCGTGACGGCGTTCGCGCGCGGCACCCGCTCGATCGCCAGCACGCAACCCGGAAAGAACTGCGCCATCCGGGCCTCCGCCTGCCGGAACCGGGTAGGCGGCGCGTCTTGAATCGCCAATCGGTCCAGAACACGAATATCGCGTCCGGAGTGAAGAACGCTCACGGCGTATTCTCCACGGGGGCCGACGACGGGCGTCAGCTGGGGATCGTCGAATGCGTAGTGCTCGCGCGGTCCCAGTCTCTCGGCGGTCAGGTAGGTAAGCCCGCGCAAACGGTCGATCAACAGATGGTCGCTCGCCGGCGCCGGCAGCAGGTAGCGAAACGGGCCGGTCGCATCGGCGTCCCACCGGGCGCCGTCACCCGTTCGCCCCCGCGCTTTCTGCACCGACATCGACATTGCGTCGGGCTCGCCCTTGAACTCCCATTGAAACTGCGCGCCGTCGCCGCTCTCCAGCGCGATGCCGAAGCCGCGGTCTCCGTGAACCTGATCGATCACGTCGGCTGCGGCGCCGAGGCGCATGGCGGCGCCGTTGAGCATCAGGCGCGACGACCATTCGTGCTCGCGCATCGTCTGGTGCAAGAGAACGAGCGCCTGCATCGCCGACGATTTTCCGGAGGCATTGGCGCCGGACAGCAGAGTCAGCGGACACAGCGGCAGCCTCAGGCGCTCAAAGCATTTAAAATGTTGCAGGTCAATTTGTGTGAGCACCCAATACCTCCTCGAGTATCTTCCGCGTCATCCGGAACCGGACACGTACTCTCCCAGTGTTGTTGGTGCTATGGGTGATCGCGGTATTGAAGTCCTGGTCCTCGAAAAGATCGTACATTGCCTCGCAAAGCGGAGCGGCGCGGGCCCGGACCCGGGCCTCGGAATAGCGGGACAGGCCCGTGGACATCACATCCCACACGGAAGCATTCAACACCGAACGCCGATTCTGTCTTCTGGCGCGCTTTCTGAATGCGTGCTGGTCGAACAGCGTGAAATTGCTGGCAAGACTCCGGCGGAATGCGTGCCGGTCGAACAGCGTGAAATTGTTGGCAAGACTCCGACGGAATGCAGCGGATAATTGGGATAATTCCGACTCTGCCATTTTATTCATCCTGCGAAGGCAGCTGGCAAGGAAGCCATCCATGTCGCCGCGATATTCATCTATATCGAACATCTGAAAGGCGCAGAAGCGGTTGACGAATTCGCGGTCTCTCATTGCTTTAACATTCAAACTGTTACCTGTCGCATCGCGAAAAATTTTCGTTTGCGCTTCCCTCTTCAGAAAACGCGTCGCTTCGCCCGTGTACAGACAGTTGCGCATTTGCTGCCTGCTCAGCGGAACGCCGCTATTGACCCTCTCGAAAATGTCCAGACGGGCGCGCTCCGGCACCTTCGAATCGATAGTGTAGAAAATTAGATTGCAATCCTCGATGCGGTTTCTGAATTTGGGCTTCAGATCGGAAAATTTCCGACCGTGCAGTTCTTTCCGATCCGGCAGATCAAGTTTCAATTCGTCTTTCAGGAGCCGGTTGAACGTGGACAGGCGCTGCAAACCGTCCACGACCACCATCCGACCTTCGTTGTCTTCCGCCATGTAGAATACCGGAAGGGGAATCCGCATGACTACGGATTCGATCAGTTTGCTTTGCTTGTCTTCCGTCCATATGAAATCGCGCTGAAATTCCGGGTTCATCACATAGAAACCATTGTCGATCCTCCGGATCACGTCGTAAATGGTCCTGCTTTCATTCCGGATCAAGAGGTCGTCGATGGGGTAGTCGCCCCAGGAACCGCCGGAGAGGTCCAGCCCCTCCTGGGGTTCTTCCGCGCCGCCTTGCGAACCGGATTCCGGTCGAATCGGCCCCGCGACATTATCGTTCAGATCTTCTTGCATCATCACGCTCCCGGTCGCCGTTTCGGTTCCGTCAACAGAACCCGCAGCGCGGTCAGCACCCGGCGCGGGTTCTTGCGGTGCATCGCCATGCCGAGCCAGTAGGCCGCCTCCTCGCGGCCCATCGCCTCGATGCCCTCGGCCACCGCGCGCATGTTGTCGCGGCTGCGCATGGGCGCAAGCGCGCGAAACAGCAGGCCCAGCGCCAGCGCAAGGTCTTCGGTCAGAGGGTAGCCGCGCGCGCCGGCGCCGGCAACCCGGCCGAGGCGGACGCCCGACCGCGAAAGCCGCTTCAGAACCCGGTGCTCGACCAGCTCCAGGTTGCGGCCCCGGAGCCCCGCGACCCGCAGCGCGGAGGTCACCTGCGGCGTCGACGCCGCCGGCAACTGCCAGACCTCGTATTCGGCGTGCGCCGGCCCGCGGCGACGCACCCGCAATTCGTAGCGGGGCGCCGACTCCCGCCTCTCCGCGGGGGAGGTCCGGACCGGGCGCGTCATCCGCTCTTCGCCTGCGCCATCGCGGAGACATATGCCGCGCCGCCGGCGAATCTGGAAAGGCGCTCCGTGAGTTTCTCGGCCGCGTCGCCCGCCATCGGCAAGCCCTCATCGAAGGTCAGTTCGAACCCCGCCTCCAGGGTGCGCGACTCCGCGGCCCGGAGTTGCGGCAAGAGGAAATCCTTCACCGGCTGGGCGTCCGACACGGACCCGCGGAATTCGAGCTCGAACGAACCGCCGTCGGCGGTTTCGTAACCGCCGGTCAGGGTCACGACCTTCGCCGCTCCCGGCACGGCGCCGACGGCGCCGAGCAGTTTGAAGCCGTCCCCGGCCTCGAACATGCGAACGGTCAGGACGCCGACCGCCTCGACCTTCCCGGCCCGCGCCTGCTCCCACAATTTGAACAGCGCTTCCTTGAGGAGGCCCTCGGCCGTGAACGATTCCGGGGTCGGCGGTGTCGGGGGCGGCGACGGCGGAGGAGGCGAGGGAGACGTTTCGGCATCGTCGTCCTCGTCGTCGGCTTTTTCCCCGCCAGTCTCTTTCCGGGGCCAGATCTCCTTGTTTCTGGCCCAGGTCATGGTCAGGACCTCGGCCTGTTCGTCGATCCCGATGGCGGCCGGCGGGTCGCCGGGGCCGAACAGCAATTCGCCGCGCCGGTAGACGTAATCGCCGTTCTCGACGCCGAGCCGGACGCCGCGGACGAAGACATCGTCGCCGATCAGCATGGGCAATGCGGGGTCGCGGCGGAATTCGTCGCGCAGCGCCAGCGTGGTCATCCGGCCCTTCCTGAGCGGCGTCCGGTCGCGCACCCAGGCGGGCGAGTCGGGTTCGTCGTCGGGAAGCCGGAGCTTCTTCAGGTCGCGCAAGGCCCGCACGATCTGCCGCTGTCCGGCGCCGGGCTTGTCCGAAGCGGAGTGTATGTCGATCACCGAATGCTCCAGATCGACATCGCCCGCGCCGAGGCGGTTGCGGGACGGATAGAAGACATGCCGGTAGCATTGCTGGATCGCGAGCGCCAATTCCTGCTCGGAGCGCGCTTCCCATTCGAGCACGGTTGCTCGCTGATGGGCGGCCAGTTCGGCCAGACGTTCGGGCTTCTTCAGCTCCCGCAGGGCCAGGCGGGAGCGCGTCCTGCCCCGCATTTCCCCGATGCGGGAGTCGTCGGCGACCGCGAAGACGAGACGATTGCGCAACATGCGGAACGCCGACCCCTCGGCGCCCTTGCGGCCGTATATGCGCGCGACGAGCTCGGGAACCCGCTCGATGACGCCGTCCACGGCCACGCCGTCATAGGCGAGGACGACCAGTTTCGGCCGGCCGTCGCCGACCTCGTCGGGGATGTCCCACGGGCCGGCGGGGAACGGCGTCATGTCGAAGGTCTCGCCGCTGAATATCCCGCGGATGCGGTCGTTGAGCTCGGCGCGGACCTCGCCCGCATCGACATGCCGTTCCTCGCCCCGGACGATCTGCCGCAGATTGGCCTCGGCGAGGAAGCGCATCGGCGCGCCGGGCCGGTCGTCGAGATAGGCGGACTCGCCGATGAACCGCCTGCGCGCCTCCTCGACAAAGCCGATGTCCATCCCCGGACCGAGGACCGAGAAGCGCAAATGCTCCGGCGAGAGGCCCTTGAGCGGTTCGTTGAAGGCGAGCGTGTGCATGAAGACGGTGCGGGCGACATACGCCGCATAAGGCGGCATGCCGGCGTGGCGCTCGGAGTCGATCTCCTCGGCCAGGGCGGGCTTGCCGCCGCCGGCTACGTCCCTGGAGATCGCCGGGTCGAAAGCGCGTTGATCCAGGCGGGTGACGAGCTCCTGCCGGACAGGGTCGTAGCCCGGGTCGATATGGTGAAGATGGACCGCGGCCGCGTCGGCGGGCCGTTCCTCCCACAAATGCGCGACCGTGTGGGCCAGCAGCCGCAACATGCCGCGGACCCGCTGGAAATTGTCGAGCGTCGCCGTCTTGCCGGTGAGGGTTTCCAGCACTTCGGGATGAAACGGGTAGCTCGACCGGAAGGCCGCGACGGTTTCCGGCCGGGTCGCGTCGTCGGCAAGCGACTCGCTGTTGGCCGCCCAGAGCTCGCGATAGGCGTCGACGACCGGCGCGACCGCCGCTCCGTCGATGGACTCGAACAGGCGGCGGCGGAGCACCTGGACGGTCTCGTCCTCCTCGGTGGGGTCGAGCAGCGTCGCCTTGCGCCCCGAGACGCTTGCCGCTTCCGCCATGGCGTCGGCGATGAACCGGTTCTCCTGCGCGTAGGCGTCCGTCGCGGTCCCGTCCTTGCCGATGGCCAGAGTGTAGACCAGGGCGGCGTTCGGCGCGCCTTCCACCGCCTTGAACAGCGACGTCAGAAACGCCGTGAGCTGGCCCCTGCCGCGCTCGCCGGCCTTCCGCAGATAGACCGAGAGTTCGTCGAGCAGGACGAGCGCGGGTTCGCCGCCGAACAATTCGCGCAGGGTTTCGGCGCCGGGCGCCGTCCGGTCTTCGTCGCTCTTGCGGACCCGTTCCCAGCCCGCCTTCCCGGCAAGCGCGAAGGCGATCTCGCCCCAGGGGGTGTGGGCCAGCACGCCGTCGCCCATCGCCCGGCCGTTGGCCGGGTCGGCGTTCTCGCCGTCGAAGGCGGCGACGCGGACGGCGGCCTTCGGGACCAGAGTCGGGTCGACGAATTCGGCGACGTCCGACACGCCCTTCATGCCCCGGGCGGCGTGGGCGAGGGCGATCAGGCCGTGGGTCTTGCCGCCTCCGTAGGCGGTGTCGAGCCGGAAGACCGCGGCGACCCCGCCGCCCGCGCCGCTCAGCCTCCGGCATGTGTGGGCGAGCAGGCTCCGGAGGCCCCGCGTCGGGTAGCTGTTGGCGAAAAAGAGCGCCGGGTCGCGATACTGGTCGCTCCCCTTGCCGACGACGACCTGCGCCAGATCCGCCGCGAAATCGGCCTCGACGAGGCTTCCCTTGAGGACATCGGCGCGCGGACGGCAGGTTTCGAATATCTTCGGAACGGTCATGCCGGCTCCTGTCGCTCCGCCCGTTCGCCCGGCGGCGGGTTCAGTCTACAGGAGCGACCGCCTCCGGCGAAATGCGCCGGCGCTTCCCGGCGCTCCCGGGGAGAACCGCGCGCGGCGGGTTGAAGGGCGCGGAAATCGGTGCTATCGGGCGCGCGGCTTCCGCGAGTCGTCGGCGCGCCGGAAGGGGAGGAAGGAAACGTGGCCCGCAACCGGATCGCGCTGATCGGCGCCGGAAATATCGGCGGCACGCTCGCCCACCTTGCCAGCCTCAAGGAGCTCGGCGATACGGCGCTGTTCGACATCGTCGACGGAATTCCCCAGGGCAAAAGCCTCGACATCGCCGAATCCTCGCCGGTGGAAGGGTTCGATTCGCGCCTCAGCGGGTCCGCCAACTATGCCGGCGTCAAAGGCGCGGACGTGGCGATCGTCACCGCCGGCGTGCCGCGCAAGCCCGGCATGAGCCGCGACGACCTGCTGGAGGTCAATTGCAAGGTCATGCAGACGGTCGGCAGCGCCATCGGCAAGCACTGCCCGGACGCCTTCGTCATCTGCATCACCAACCCGCTCGACGCCATGGTGTGGGCGCTGCGGGAGGCTTCGGGCCTGCCGCCCGAACGGGTGGTCGGCATGGCGGGGGTGCTCGACTCGGCGCGGTTCCGCTACTTCCTCGCCGAGGAGTTCGATGTCTCGGTGGAGGACGTGACCGCCTTCGTGCTCGGCGGCCACGGCGATTCCATGGTGCCGCTTGTGCGCTATTCGACCGTCGCCGGGATTCCCCTGCCCGACCTGGTGAAGATGGGCTGGACCACTCGCAAGCGCCTCGGCGAGATCGTGCAGCGCACGCGCGACGGCGGGGCGGAGATCGTCGGCCTGCTGAAAACCGGGTCCGCCTATTACGCCCCCGCCTCCGCCGCCATCCAGATGGCCGAGGCGTATCTCAAGGACAAGAAGCGCGTTCTCCCCTGCGCCGCATGGCTGACGGGCGAATACGGCGTCAACGGGCTTTATGCGGGCGTGCCCGCGGTTATCGGCGCCGGCGGGGTGGAGCGCATCATCGAGATCGCGCTGAACGCCACGGAGCGCAAGCAGTTCGACCGGTCGGTCGCCGCCGTGAGCGCGCTCGTGGAGACCACCCGGGCGATGCTGCGGCGCAACGCCACGCACAAGCCGGCGCCGGCGGCGCGCGGCCCCGCGCGCGGACGGCAGGAGAGCGCGGCGGGGCGGCGCGCCGCCGCCCCGCGCCGTCGCGGCCGGTAGGGCTTTTCGCCCCGCCCCATGAACGTCCACGAATATCAGGCGAAGGCGCTGCTGGCGCGCTTCGGCGTCGCCGTGCCGCGCGGGCGCGTCGCCTGGACGCGGGCCGAAGCCGAAGAAGCGGCGCGCGAACTCGGCGGCCCGACATGGGTCGTCAAGGCCCAGATCCACGCCGGCGGGCGCGGCAAGGGCGGCGGCGTCAAGGTCGTGCGCTCGGTCGAAGAAGCCGCGGACGCCGCCGAGGCCCTTATCGGTTCGACTCTGGTGACGCCGCAGACCGGCCCGCAAGGCCAGACCGTGGGCCGCGTCTATATCGAGGAAGGGTGCGACATCGCCCGCGAACTCTATCTCGGCGTCCTCGTGGACCGCGCGGCGGGCCGCGTCGCCGTGATGGCGTCGGCGGCCGGCGGCATGGACATCGAAGAAGTCGCGGCGCAACGGCCCGAAAGCATCCTGCGCGCGGTTATCGACCCGGCGACGGGGATGCGGCGCTTCCATGCCGACCGTCTGGCGTTCGGCCTGGGGCTGGAAGGCGCGCAGGCGGCGCGGGCGGCGGAACTCGCCCTGGCCGTGTGGCGCGCCTTCGCGGAAACCGATGCGAGCCTGGTGGAGATCAACCCGCTGGCGGTGACGGGCGACGGCGCGGTGGTCGCCCTCGACGCCAAGATGACCTTCGACGACAACGCGCTCTACCGCCGGCGCGAGATCGCCGAACTGCGCGACGAGAGCGAGGAAGACCCGCGCGAACGCGAGGCGGCGCGCCACGACCTCAACTACGTCAAGCTCGACGGCAATATCGGCTGCATGGTCAACGGCGCCGGCCTTGCCATGGCGACGATGGACATCATCCAGCTGCGCGGCGGCGCGCCGGCGAATTTTCTCGATGTCGGCGGCGGCGCGTCCGGCGAGCGCGTCACCGAAGCGTTCAAACTGATCCTTTCGGACCCTGACGTCGACGGCGTTCTGGTCAACATTTTCGGCGGCATCATGCGCTGCGACACCATCGCCGAAGGCGTCGTGGAGGCCGCCCGCGGCGTCAGTCTGGAAGTGCCGCTGGTGGTGCGCCTCGAAGGGACGAACGTCGAGCTCGGCAAGAAGATCCTCGCCGACTCGGGCCTGCGCATCCTGTCCGCCGACGGCCTCGACGACGCGGCGCGGAAGATCGTCCGGGCCGTGGAGGAGGAGGCCTGATGGCGGTTCTCGTGGGACCGGACACGAAAGTCCTCTGCCAGGGGTTCACCGGCAGGCAGGGCACGTTCCATTCCGAACAGGCCATAGCCTACGGCACGCGCATGGTCGGCGGGGTGACGCCGGGCAAGGGCGGCGCGACGCATCTCGGCCTGCCGGTGTTCGACACCGTGCGCGACGCGGTCGCCGAAACCGGCGCCGACGCCACGGCGATCTACGTTCCGCCGCGTTTCGCCGCCGACGCAATTCTCGAAGCGGCGGACGCCGGGGTCGCCCTCGCCGTGTGCATCACCGAGGGCATCCCGGTGGCCGACATGGTGCGCGTCAAGCGCGTTCTCGACGGCTCGCCGACGCGGCTGATCGGCCCGAACTGCCCCGGCGTCATCACCCCCGGCGCGTGCAAGATCGGCATCATGCCGGGGCATATCCACAAGCCGGGCCGGGTGGGCGTGGTGTCGCGGTCGGGCACTCTCACCTACGAGGCGGTGGCGCAGACGACAGCGGCGGGGCTCGGTCAGTCGACCTGCGTCGGCATCGGCGGCGACCCGGTGTCGGGGACGAGTTTCGTCGACTGCCTGGAGATGTTTTTTGCGGATCCGGACACCGACGCGGTTATCATGATCGGCGAGATCGGCGGCGGCGCGGAAGAGGAAGCGGCGGCGTTCATCGCCTCCTCGCAGCGGCGCAAGCCGGTCGCCGCGTTCGTCGCCGGACGCACGGCGCCGCCCGGCCGGCGCATGGGCCATGCGGGGGCCATCGTCGCCGGCGGGTCCGGCGCGGCGGACGAGAAGATCGAGGCGCTGCGCGCGGCCGGCGTCACCGTCGCCGACTCGCCGGCGGGCCTCGGCGAGGCCGCGGTCGAGGCGATGCGGGGCTAGGCCGCCGACGCCCCGCGCCGCATATGCAGGGGGAAGGCGCGACATGGCGCAAATGGCGACCGTTTCCGGCGTGCCCATAAGCGGCGACGCCGCTTTTCTCGAAGACCTCTATGCCCGCTATCGCCGCGACCCGGCGGCTCTCGACCCCAGCTGGCGCGACCTGTTCGGCGACATCGACCGCGCCGCGCCGGCGCCCGAACCCGGCGCAGCCGCAGCGCCCGAAGGCGCGGTGCTCGCGCGGACCCGCGACAATCTGCGCGTGCTCATGCTCATCCGCGCCTATCGCGTGCGCGGGCATCTGATCGCCAATCTCGACCCCCTCGGCCTCGACAGCCGCGAACACCACCCCGAACTCGACCCCGCGAGCTACGGGTTCACCGACGCCGACTACGACCGCGAATTCTTCATCGACGGCGTGCTGGGGCGCGAGACCGCGCGCCTGCGCGAGATCCTCGAAGTGCTCAAGCAGGTCTATTGCGACCGCATCGGCATCGAGTTCATGCACATCCAGCACCCCGAGGAAAAGGCGTGGATTCAGCGGCGGGTGGAAAACAGCCTGAACCGCACCCGCTTTTCGCGCGAGCGCAAACTGGACATCCTGCACGAACTGGAGCGCGCCGAAGGCTTCGAACGCTTCCTCCACGTCAAATATCCGGCCACCAAGAGGTTCTCCATCGAAGGGGCGGAAAGCCTCGTGCCGGCGCTCGAGGCGATCATCCGCGCTTCCGCCGCCGGCGGCGTCGAGGAGATCGTCTTCGGGATGCCGCACCGCGGACGCATCAACGTGCTGACGACGGTAATGGGCAAGAGTTACGGCGACGTGTTCGCCGAATTCCAGGGCAACCTGTCGCACGCCGGAGACGTGCAGGGCTCGGGCGACGTGAAATACCACCTCGGCACCTCGTCCGACCGCGTGCTGCCCGACGGCCGGCGCGTCCACATGTCGATGACCGCCAACCCGTCGCATCTCGAATGGGTCAATCCCGTGGTGATGGGCCGCGTGCGCGCCAAGCAGGAAACGATCGGCGACAACGAACACCGGCGGGTGATGGGCGTGCTCATGCACGGCGACGCCGCCTTCGCCGGCCAGGGCGTGGTCGCCGAAACCCTCGGCCTGTCGGAACTGCGCGGCCACCGCACCGGCGGCACCGTGCACATCATCGTCAACAACCAGATCGGCTTCACCACCAGCCCCCGCTATGCGCGCTCTTCGCCCTATCCGTCGGACGTGGCGAAGACCGTGCAGGCGCCGATCGTCCACGCCAATGGCGACGACCCGGAGGCGGTCGTGCACGCCGCGGCGCTGGCCGCCGATTTCCGCGCCCGCTTCCATCGCGACGTGGTGCTCGACATCTTTTGCTACCGCCGCCACGGCCACAACGAAAACGACGAACCGGGGTTCACCCAGCCGCTCATGTACCGGCGCATCGCCGACCATCCGACGACGCGCCAGATCTACGCCGAACGCCTGGTGGGCGAAGGGGCGCTGACGCCGCGCGAGGCCGAAAAGCGGGTGGCGGAGGTCGCCCGGAGCCTTGAACGCGACCATGACGCGACGCGCGCGCGGCCGGCGCGCAAGGCGGACTGGCTGGAAGGGAAATGGGCGGGCTTCGAAGTGGCGCCCGCGCCGCTCGAACGCCGCGCCGGGGACACGGGGGTGGAGACGGCGCGGCTGCGCGAGATCGGCGAAGCGCTGTGCCGCTATCCGCAGGGCTTCGCGGTGCACCGCAAGATCGACCGCTTCAACCGGGCGCGGCGCGCGGCGCTGCAAGCCGGCGAGAACCTCGACTGGGCGACCGCCGAGGCGCTCGCCTTCGGCAGCCTGTTGCTCGAGGGGCACGCGGTGCGCCTCAGCGGCCAGGACTCGGGCCGCGGCACGTTTTCGCAGCGCCACTCGGTGATCGTCGACCAGAGCACCGAGGAACGGCATATCCCGCTGAACTTCCTCGCGCCCGACCAGGCGCGTTTCGAAGTGACCGATTCGATCCTCTCGGAAGCGGCGGTGCTGGGCTACGAATACGGCTTCAGCCTCGCCGACCCCAACGCGCTGGTGCTGTGGGAAGCCCAGTTCGGCGATTTCGCCAATACCGCGCAGGCGGTCATCGACAACTTCATCGCCGCCGGCGAGAGCAAGTGGCTGCGCATGTCCGGCCTCGTCATGCTGCTGCCGCACGGCTACGAAGGCCAGGGGCCGGAACACAGTTCGGCCCGCCTCGAACGCTATTTGCAGCTCTATGCCGAGGACAACATCCAGGTCGCCAACTGCACGACGCCCGCCAACTATTTCCATATCCTGCGGCGGCAGATCCATCGCAAATTCCGCAAGCCGCTGATATTGATGACCCCGAAGTCGCTGCTGCGGCACAAGCGCGCCGTGTCCCGCCTCGACGAACTCGGCCCCGGCGGCGGCTTCAGGCGCGTGCTGCCCGATCCGACGGCGCCCGCCCGCGCGCGCCGGGTCGTGCTGTGTTCGGGCAAGGTCTATTACGACCTTGCGGAAGCGCGCGAGGAACGCGGAGTCGATGACGTGGCGCTCGTGCGTATCGAACAATTGACGCCATTCCCCGAACGCTCGATCGCTACCGAACTGGCGAAATATCCCGACGCCGAAACCGTCTGGTGCCAGGAGGAGCCCCACAACATGGGCGCCTGGGGGTTCGTCGCTCCGCATCTCGAAACGCTGCTCCGGGGCCGCGACGCCGCGCGGGCGGCCTATGTCGGGCGCGCCCCGTCGGCGTCCACCGCCGCCGGCGCCGTGAAGGCGCATCGCCGCGAACAGGCCGACCTGGTGCGGCGCGCGCTCGACGCTCCCGAAACCTCCGGACAGGCGTAAGCGCCGTGAGCGTCGATATCGCCGTCCCCGACCTCGGCGAGTCGGTGACGGGCGCGACGGTCGCCCGCTGGCTCAAGGCGCCCGGCGACGCCGTCGCGCGCGACGAGCCGGTGGTCGAGCTGGAAACCGACAAGGCCAATCTCGAAGTCGCGGCCTCCGCCGCCGGGGTGCTGGCCGAAATCCTGGTGGACGACGGACGCGACGCAACGGTCGGCGCCGTGCTGGGGCGCATAGAGGAAGGCGCGGCCGCTGCGCCCCCGGGGTCGCCCGCCCCCGCCGCGCCTGCCGACACGCCCCCCGCCGCCCGGGCGGACACGCCGCCCGCGCCACCGCTCTCGCCGGCGGTGCGCCGGCTGGTCGCCGAACACGACCTCGACCCGGCGGCGCTGAAGGGCAGCGGCAAGGGCGGGCGCATCCTCAAGGGAGACATCCTCGACGCTCTGCGAGACGCCCCCCCGGCGGCCCCGGAGCCGGGCCCCGCCGCGCGCGACGACGCCCCGCCGTTAGCGCGAGACGAGTCCGCGAACCGGCCGGCGGGCGCATCCGCCGGCGAGCGCCGCGTGCCGATGTCGCGCCTGCGCAAGGCCATCGCGCGGCGGCTGAAGCAGGCCCAGGAAACCGCGGCGATGCTCACCACCTTCAACGAGGTGGACATGACCGCGGCGATGGACGCGCGCGCCCGCTACCGCGAGCCGTTCGAAGCGAAGCACGGCGTGCGCCTGGGCTTCATGTCCTTCTTCGTGAAGGCGGCCGCGGTCGCGCTCCGCGAACAGCCGGCGCTCAACGCGCGCATCGACGGCGACGACATCGTCTACAACGACGCCTGCCACATCGGCGTCGCGGTCGGCGCGCCGCGCGGGCTGGTGGTGCCCGTGCTGCGCGACGCCGGGCGCATGGGGTTCTCCGACATCGAGCGCGCCATCGCCGATTTCGCCCGCCGCGCCGGGGACGGAACCCTTACCGTCGAGGACATGACCGGCGGCACCTTCACCGTGTCCAATGGCGGGGTCTACGGCTCGCTGCTGTCGACCCCCATCCTCAACCCCCCGCAATCGGCGATCCTCGGAATGCACAAGATCGAGAAGCGCCCCGTCGCCGCCGGCGACGCCATCGCGCTGCGCCCGATGATGTATCTCGCCCTCTCCTACGACCACCGCATCGTCGACGGGCGCGAGGCGGTGACCTTCCTCGTCCGCGTGAAGGAATGCATCGAAGACCCGCGGCGGGTCCTGTTCGATGTCTGACGCCGCGCCGGCGGAGGGCGGCGCCTGCGATCTCGCGGTCATCGGCGGCGGGCCGGCGGGCTACGCCGTCGCCATCGCCGCCGCCCAGGCGGGTCTGCGCGCGATCTGCATCGACGAACGCGAGACGCTGGGCGGCGCCTGCCTCAATGTCGGCTGCATCCCCTCCAAGACGCTGCTCCACTGGTCGGAGCGCTTCGAGGAGGCGGGGCGCGACTATGCGGCGCGCGGGATCCGCCTCGCCGGCGTCGAACTCGACCTGCCGGCGATGATGGCGGAGAAGGAACGCACCGTCGCCCGGCTGACGGGCGGCGTCGCCCGCCTGTTCGAGGGGAACGGGGTGGACCGGATCGTCGGCGCCGCCCGCCTCGTCCGCGTCGAGGGGCGGCCGGCGGTCGCCGTGGACGGCGCGGACGGCGAGCGCCGGACCGTGGCGGCGCGGCGCGTCGTCGTCGCCACAGGGTCCGAGCCGACGGCGCTTCCGGGCGTCGCCGCGGACGGCGAACGGATCGTCGATTCGACCGGCGCCCTGTCGTTTCCGCGGGTTCCCGGAAGCCTGGCGGTGATCGGCGCGGGCTATATCGGCCTCGAACTCGGTTCGGTCTGGCGGCGCCTCGGCGCGGAGGTGACGGTGGTCGAGGCGCTCGACCGCATCGCGCCCGGGATGGACCGCGAACTCGCCGAACGCTATCGCCGGCTGCTGGCGCGGCAGGGCCTCGCCTTCCGGCTGTCGACGCGCGTGTCCGCCGCCGAAACGCGCGACGACGGCGTGGCGCTTGCGCTGTCGCCCGCCGGCGGCGCGGCGGAAACCTTGCAGGTCGATGCGGTCCTGGTCGCCGTCGGCCGGCGCCCCCGCACCGGCGGCCTCGGTCTCGAAGAGGCCGGGGTGGCGCTCGACGAACGCGGCTTCGTCATGGTGGACGGGGACTTTCAGACCAATGTCGAAGGCGTTCACGCCATCGGCGACGTCATCGGCGGCGCAATGCTGGCGCACAAGGCGACGGCGGAAGCCCATGCCCTGGTCGAAACCCTGGCCGGGGGCCGCGGCGCCGTCGATTACGACGCCGTGCCGGCGGCGATCTACACCGAACCCGAAGCCGCGTGGGTCGGGCGCAACGAGGAGGAACTGGCGGCCGCAGGCGCGCAATTCCGCAAGGGGCGCTTCCCCTTTTCCGCCAACAGCCGCGCCGCGACGCTGGGGCGCGCCGACGGCTTCGTCAAGGTGCTGACCGACGCGCGCACCGACCGCCTTCTCGGCGTTCACGCCCTGGGCGCCGACGCGAGCGCGTTGATCGCCGAGGCGGCTCTCGCGATGGCGTTCGGCGGTTCGGCGGAGGACATCGCCCGCACCTGCCACGCCCACCCGACGCTGAGCGAGGCCTTGATGGAAGCCGCCTCCCTCGCCGCCTTCGGCAAATCCCTCCACCTCCTGCGATAGCGCCCGCCGGCCGGCCCCGTCGTTGCGCGCCCGACCGGCGCCTTGACACCCGGTTGGGCCGCCACGTATGCTGCTTCCGAAATTTCGCTATGCCTTGAAGGGCGCGAACGGTGGCTCGGTGGACGCAACGTCGCCCGCGCCTCTCGTGCGCGCCGATAGGAGAATATCAATGCCGCAAATTAATGCTACGGAGCACGCCCTGAGCCATGTCTTTTGCGATGACTACTCGTTCCGCGTTCCGGATTACCAGCGTCCGTACGCATGGACTCAAAAGGAAACCGAGGAGCTTTTCGAAGACATCCTTTCCGAGATCGACGCGGGCGGCGGGCATGGAGAAGATGGCCCTTCCTACTTTTTGGGATCCATCGTCTTGATGAAAGAGGTTGGAAAACCCGATTCTGATATTGTCGACGGACAGCAACGGCTAACGACGCTGACCATGCTTCTTTCGGTTCTCCGGGATCTGTCGAGCGACTCTCAGGACCAAGATAATATTGATCGACGCATATGCAAAAGAGGGGACAAATTTTCTGGAATTGAGGATGGTTACCGGCTAACTCTTCGTGAACGCGATAGAGTGTTTTTTCAGGACAATATCCAGGCCCGTGACCGTATCGCCAATTTTCTGGATAAGGGCAGCTTGACGAAATTTTCTGACAGCCAAATGCGCCTTTTCCAAAATACACAATGGCTCTGGAAGGCGCTGAAAGGAGAACCGCAAAATCGACGCGACAGGCTGACGGCATTCCTGTTGCAAAACACTTACCTCGTCGTGGTGACTGCTTCCAATCTGGATTCCGCCTACAGGATGTTCTCCGTGATGAACGCCCGTGGGCTGGACCTGTCCCCAACCGACATCCTCAAGGCCAAGATTATCGGCAACGTGCCAGGCGGCAATCAGCCCGACTACACCGATAAATGGGAGGGTATCGAAGAAGAATTGGGGCGTGATCGATTCGAACGACTGTTTTCGCACATCCGGATGATTTACGCAAAGGACAAGCTCCGCAAGTCGTTAATCACGGAGTTCCAGGATCATGTGTTGAATTCCTGCCATGGCAGGGAATTTATCGATGGCGTTTTGGAACCTTATTCCGAACACTACTCTTCAATTTTGGACGACAACTATGAGTCGCCGGACCCCGAAGCCCGCGAAAATATTAACTCGTTGCTGAGGTATCTCGGCCGTGTCGATCATTTCGAGTGGATAGCGCCAGCTATGGCGTTTCTCCACCGACATTCGGGGAGAGGAAAGAGGGTGCTGGAATTCGTAAGGGATTTGGAGAGGCTGGTCTACGCGCTGTTTATCTGTCGAGCCAATATCAACAGACGCTATCGCCGATACGCAGAAATTATTGATATGATTGAACGCGATGCCGACCTGTTCGGAGACGGCGGGGCGCTCCAATTGACGTTCGAGGAAAAGAAAGAAGTCCGCGTGGCGATCAATGGCCCGATTTATCTTCAGCCGAGGGTCATCCGGCCGTTGCTGTTACGCTTGAACGATTTACGAACCGACGGCCCCATCCATGATTACGGGAAGACGATAAGCGTCGAGCACGTGCTTCCGCAGAATCCGAACCGGAGCTCCGAGTGGTTCAGGTGGTTCCCGAATTTGGAGGATCGGAACAGATGGACCAATAGTATGGCGAATCTGGTGCTGCTTTCCAGGAAAAAGAACACACAGGCAGGAAACTACGAATTTGACAGGAAAAAGGACGTATATTTTTCGCCCAAAAGCGGGGTCACGACTTATGCGCTTACGGTAGAGGTGCTGAAAGAAAGCGTCTGGACGCCGGAGGTATTGGACCGCCGTCAGAAAGAAATCTGTGCAACCCTGATAAGGGAATGGCGTCTTTAGTGGCTGCGCCGGACATCCGGCAAAAACAGGCGCGGGCAGCGTCGGCGCAAATCGCGCACGTCCGCGGCGGGGTTCATATGCGGCGGAACCCAATCGGTTTTCGATTTTGTATCCGCGAGCGGCACCCTTAGCGTGCTTTTGGCCATCGTAGGCCGGCGAACCGCTTGAATCTCCATCGGAAGGGCCGCGTTGCCGACCTCAATCTTGGAAACGCGGCGGCAGAAACGGTGCGCGGATCCCGGCTCCGCGTCGCGAAGCAGGAAACGTCGACGACAAGCCAGGTGGCGACCAGTCGCTCACAGGTCCGCGCATGGGCTGACCCGTATTTTTCCTGCTTTCAGGAAGTATCGGCGTCTTGCGGCAGTGTGCGAGAGGAGCACTGACGGTATCGGGCGCACCGGCGACAGAGCGTCCGATGCGCCACACTCGCCGGTGTGCGCCAGAAGCTCGACGTATCCGGAGAACATCGCGCCGTGCCGCCTCGATGCGCGTCAGGCGCTTGACTTGGGCCAGCGCCTTGATCGGGGCCGGCCCTGCGCCTATAAGCGCGACAGGCAGGAACGCTGGAGGCGAGCGGGCCGGAATGAACGGAACGGTGGACGGCGACGGGCGCGCGGAGACATTCGGGGACATCGCCGCCATGACCTTCGAGCAGGCGATGGCCGAGCTCGAAAGCATCGTCACGCGGCTCGAAAGCGGCGACATCGAACTCGAAAGCATGATCGAGGCGTATGCGCGAGGGGCGGCGCTGAAACGCCATTGCGACGCGAAACTGCGCGTCGCCGAACGGCGCGTCGCCCTCATCGATGTCGCCGAAGACGGCACGGTGAGCGACAAACCCCTCGACGACGCCGAGACCGCCTTGTGACCGCCCTCGGGCCGGCGCTCGAAGCCGCCGCCGGCGCCGTGGAAGACACTCTCTCCAACCTGCTCCCGAACGCCGCCGGCTTGCCCTATGGCCGTCTCGTCGAGGCCATGCGCTACGCCAGCCTCGGCGGCGGCAAGCGCCTGCGCCCGTTCCTGGTGCTGCAATGCGCCGGGCTGTTCGGCGTCGGCGGCGCCGGGGCGATGCGCGCGGCCGCGGCCGTCGAGATGGCGCATTGCTACTCGCTCGCCCATGACGACCTGCCGGCGATGGACGACGACGCCACGCGCCGCGGCCGCCCTTCCACCCATGCGGCGTTCGACGAGGCGACGGCGATCCTCGCCGGCGATTGCCTGCTCACCCTCGCCTTCGAAGTGCTGGCGGACCCGGCGACCCACGCCGACGCGGAAGTGCGCGCGTCGCTGGCGCTGACGCTGGCGCGGGCGGCCGGCTGTCACGGCATGGCGGGGGGGCAGGCGATGGACCTGGACGCCGCCGCGGGGCGCGCGCCCGACCTTGCCGGGATCGTCGACCTCCAGCGCCGCAAGACCGGCGCGCTGATCGGCGCGAGTTGCGAGATCGGCGCGCTGATCGGCGGCGCCGACGCCGACGCGCGACGGGCGCTTGCGGACTATGCGCGCGCGTTCGGCCTCGCCTTCCAGATCGCCGACGACCTGCTGGACATCCAAGGCGACGCCGAAGCGCTGGGCAAGGCGACGGGCAAGGACGCCGGCGCCGGCAAGGCGACGCTGGTATCGCTGCTCGGTCCGGCGCGGGCGCGGACGCGGGCGGAAGCGCTGGCGCGCGAGGCGGCGGCGGCGCTCGCCGGTTTCGGCCCGCGCGCCGACCTCTTGCGCGCCGCCGCCGGGTTCGCAGTCTCCCGGCGGTATTGAGCGGCGCCGGGGCGGCGCCGGGGAAATGCCGAAACAAAGGCTGGACACGCTGCTCGTGGCGCGCGGCCTGGCGGCGAGCCGCGAACGCGCCCGCGCGCTGGTCATGGCCGGGGCGGTGTTCGGCGGCGAAACCCGGCTCGACAAGCCGGGCCTCCGGCTGGACGAGGACGCGCCGTTACACGTGCGCGGGAGCGACCATCCCTGGGTCTCGCGCGGCGGGATCAAACTCGCGCACGCTCTGGAAACGTTCGGACTGACGCCGCGCGGGCGCGTATGTCTCGACATCGGCGCCTCGACGGGAGGCTTCACCGACGTGCTGCTGGCGAACGGCGCGGCGCGGGTCTACGCCGTGGATGTGGGCCGCGGCCAGCTCGCCTGGCGGCTGCGCAACGACGCCCGCGTGGTCGTGCTGGAACGCACGAATGCGCGCTTCCTCGACGGTGCGCTGGTTCCCGAACCGGTCGGGGCGCTGGTGTGCGACGCGAGTTTCATCGGCCTTGCGACGCTGCTTCCGGCGCCGCTTGCGCTGTGCGCGCCGGGGGCCTGGGCGGTGGCGCTGATCAAGCCGCAGTTCGAGGCGGGTCGCGACGCCGTCGGACGCGGCGGCGTGGTGCGCGACGCAACGACGCGCGAGGCCGTGTGTTCGCGGGTCCGGGACTGGTTCGCCTCCCGCCCCGGCTGGCGCGTCCTCGGCCTGTGCGAAAGCCCGATAACCGGCCCCGCCGGCAATGTCGAATATCCGATCGCGGCGCAAAGAAGCGGAATTTAACCCGGACCGCCTGCGGTTCCGGCGCAATGACGCGGCGCAAGAATTCGCACGGTCCGGTTCGGGCCTTGCGGCCTCCGTCGCGACCGAACGCCGGGACGGCGCCGCCGCCGGCGGACATCAGTCCATCGCCAGGGCCAGGGTGCGGCTGATCGCACAGAGGGGGGCGCCCGACTCCGCCGCCCAGGCGTTGAACGCCGTCTGCACACGAGCGAGATCGCGCTTGCCCGACGGCGCGCGGTCGACCGCCCCCGCCTCCCGCAGCGCGCGCACCACGTCGGGCGAGAGCATGAACGTGTCCTTGCCCGCCATGCGCAGGAACCAGGGCGCCGACCGGCCGCCCATCTGTCGGAAGCGCTTGCCGATCTCCGCCCACAGCCCCACCGTATCGTCGTCCGGCCAGGCGGCGAGCCATGCGCCCATCCCGCCCGCCTGCGCGGCGACGGCGAGCATCGCCCGCGCATTGGCCGGCACGGAGGACAGTTTCGGCCAGTGGCGGATCAACCGGCGGTCGCTCATCAGCGCTTCGAGATCGGGTTCCGGCATCGCCGCCGCCCTGCCGGGGTCGAAACCCGAAAAGACCTCTTCGAAAGCGGGCCACTTCGCCTCGACCATAGAGAGTTTGAGGCCGGCCGAGAACACCCGCAAACTCATCATGGACAAATAACGGTCGTCGCTGCGCGCGCGCAGTTCTTCCGCGCTGGCGGGTTTCGGCAGCAGACCGGCCAGCGCTTCGGCGCCGCCGACGCGCGCGACCGCTCTCAGCCGGAACTTCTCGAACGCTTCCACGGGCGCACGCTCCCCCGAAGCCGCCTGAATTCCCCTTCAGTCTCCCCCGCCGCGGCGGAGATGACAACCTTCGGCGAATTTCTCCGCGCCCGACCGTCGCGACCGGCGACGCCCTATTCGGCGCAGGGATGAGCTTCCTCGATCGCCTGCAGGAAGGCGAGCACCGCGGGCTCCCGCCCCGCACGCGGGTTGCGACCGATCCAGGCGACGAAGTCGTCCGCCAATTCGCCGGCCCGTTCGGGGATGTCCACACAGGTCCAGGCCGGCTTGCCGTCGAGGATATAGACGCCGTGGCGCAGCATTTCGGCGGCGGCGCCGATGATCGCATGGCATTGCACGAGCATGATCGACCGCGCCACCGGCTCCCAGATGCGGTCCTCGAAACCGTCCAGCGCCTGACCGCAGGCGATATGCAGGTCGCGCCCCGACGCGACGGGCCGCCGAGTGGGGTCGTCGGCCGCGGAAGCCGCGCCGGCCATCGCCGCCATCCCCGCCATCGCGAGGGCCGCCGCAAGGCGCTTCATGCCGCCGCTCCCGCGCGGGCCGCGGCCTCGTCCCAGCCTTCGGACGACGCGAAATCGCGGATGCGCCCGAGCGCCGCGCGGATGTTTTCGAGCGAGTTGGCGTAAGACAGGCGGATATACCCCTCGCCCAGGGCGCCGAAACTGGTCCCCGCGACGGTCGCTACGGACAATTCCTCGAGCAGGAAACGCTCCATCGTCTTCGCTCCGAGTCCCGTGTCGCCGATATTGGGCATGGTGTAGAAGGCGCCGTGCGGCGTAATCGAACTCATGCCCGGCACGGCGTTCGTCAGCGCGACGATCTCGCGCCGCCGTTCGTCGAAGGCGCGCCTCATGACATCCACCGAATCCTGCGGTCCCCGCAGCGCTGCGATAGCGGCGTGTTGCGTCGCCGCATTGGTGCAACTCACCGAATTGATGTTCAGCCGCGTCGCCAGATCGACCAGCGGCTCCGGCCAGACCCCGTAGCCGATCCGCCAGCCGGTCATCGCCCAGGTCTTGCTCCAGCCGTCGAGGAGGATCAGCCGGTCGCGCAACCCTTCGTAGCCGAGCAGGCTGACGAATTCCGCGCCATCGTAGGTCAGCCGCGAATAAATTTCGTCCGACATGACCGCAACCGACGGATGACGGTCGAGCCCCGCGGCGAGCTTGTCGAATTCGGCGCGCGGGACCACGCCGCCCGTAGGGTTCGCGGGGCTGTTGAGGATAATCAACCGCGTGTCGGGGCCGATCAGCGACAACACCTCGTCGGCGTCGAAGGCGAAGCCGTTGGCTTCGCGCAGCGGGATCGGAACCGCTTTCGCGCCGGCATATTCGATGACCGATCGGTAGATCGGAAAGCCCGGGTCCGGATACATCGCCTCGGCGCCGGGGCGCGCGAACATCAGGATCGCGTACCACATCGTCACCTTGCCGCCGGGCACGACAACGATGCGCCCGGGGTCGACCTCGACGCCGCGCCGCGCCGCGATGTCCTCGGCGACCGCCTCGCGCAGCGGCAGGATGCCGTTGCCGGGGGTGTAGCCGTGATGGCCGTCGTCGAGGGCTTTCTTCGCCGCCTCGACCACATGGTCCGGGGTGCGGAAGTCGGGCTGGCCGATCCCGAGATTGACCACCTCGCGCCCCTCCCGCTCCAGCTCGCCGGCGCGCGCCAGAACCTCGAACGCGCTTTCCGTGCCGAGGCGGCCCATGCCGCCGGCCAATTCGAATCCGCCGATATGCAAGACGTCTCCTCCCGTTCGATTCCGCAGCCGACAGGAATGGCGGGGTCGCCGACCCGCCCGCTCAAGAGCCCGCGGCGACGGCGGCGCGATACTCGGCGAGCGCGGCGCGCGCGCCGTCGAAATCCTCCACCTTGGTCCGCGCCTCGACGCGGCGAAGGAGGCCGATCCAGCGGTCGATCGTCGCGTCCGGAGGCGCTCCGGGCCGTTCGCGCCAGTCGTCGAGCTCGGTAGCGGCGCGCGGCACCGTCATGCGCGTCAGCATCCAGTCGTCGGCCTCGAGCGCGACATCCAGCAGCGCCGCCGCGGTCTCGGGATGCACCGCCCCGCGGGGCGGCGCCGGGCGCGAACCGCCGCCGACCGCCTCGAGATAAGCGCCGAGGTCCGCGCGCTCGCCCGCGTCGAGGTCGAGGCCGAAATAACCGGCGAAATACGCCCCGGCCTCGGCAAGGCCGTCGAACCGGCCGTCATGGAGATACGGGGGAGTCGCGAGGGTGTCGAGCAGGGTCGGCGTCTCGAACGCCTTGCCGGCGCGCGACCCGCGCCCGACGCCCACGTCATGGACCTTGCCGTCGAGGAAATAATTGTCGGGCCGGTGGCAGGACGCGCAACTGCGCGCCGGGTCGCCGGGGAACGGACGGTGGAATATCTCCTCGCCGCGCCGGGCGGCGCGGGGCGCCGTGTCGGTCAGCCGTCCGTCCGCCCCCAGCAACGGGTTGTCGGGGAAGGCGAGGCTGTTCTGAAACGCCACCAGCGCCTCGATCACCAGGTCGGAGGGAATCCCGCCGGCGAACTCATTGGCGATCGCGAACAGGGTGAAGTCCTCGACCGACTCGAAACGTCCGTCGCGTCCGAACGGCGCACTGTGGCGGGCGCCGACGATGCTGGGCACGTTGATCGGGTTGTGCACATTGTCCTCGATCAACGAGATCGCGCGGTTGGTGACATCGAGATTGCCGGGCTTGTCGGACAGGCCCTCGAAGAACACCACCGGGCTGGCGCCGCCGTCGGGATGGCATGAATCGCAGGTCATCTGCGCTCCGAGCGTCCGCAGCGGCGACCCCTCGAGCAGGAACTCCGACTTGAAGGCGAGCTCGCCGAGCGCGATCAAAACCTCCTCGCGGCTGTCGTGAACCGCAGCGAGCAGACGCACCGGGCGGCCCTGGTCGAGAACGATCACCCGGGTCAGCGCTTCCGCGGCGCCCGCGAGCGCCGCCGCCGCGCCGAGCCCGGCCCCCAGAAGGAGAAGCCCGCGAGCGCTGCGCCCGGTCACAGCGTCTCGACGAGTTTGCGCATCCCCTCGCCGATCTTCTTCAGCCCGGACCGGTATATGAAGCGGTCCCAGCCGATGCAGAAATGGCGCACGCCGAGATCGGCGTAGCGCCTGGCGTCCTCCACCTCGGCGATCTCCCAGCGCGGCTGGACCCCGTATTCGAGCGACTTGCGGATCAGCAGCTCCTCGAAGGGGCGGATCTCCGGCGTCCCCATCAATCCCGGCTCGCCCCGGGAGAAACCGAAATCCGCCGGGCCCCACTGCGTCATGGCGACCCCCTTGTCCCGGGCCTCGGCCAGGACGGCGTCGATGTCGTCGAGCGCCGCGGCCTTCTCGATCATGATCGCCAGGAGTATGCGCTCGAGGTCCTCGAGATACGCGGTCGGCTCATAGTTCCCGAAGCCGGGACGGCGTAATTTCACCCCCATCAGGCCGCGCGTTCCCGGTGTGTCGGGGCGGACGGCGCGATGGCACGCGGCGACATCGGCCGGGGTCCGGATATCGGTGAACAATACCGCCTTGAAACCCGCGCCGAGCGCCGCCTGGGCCCAGAACCCCTGCGCTTCCTGATCGAGCTTGATCATCAGCGGCAGGCCGCCGCATTGCGCGGCGCGCGCCATGTGATACAGCCCCGCCATGTCGAAGGCCGAATACTCGGCGCAGAACTCGCCATAGTCGAACAGACCGCTGTCGCCGGCGATCTCCGCCACGTCGGGGTCGGAGGACAGGAAGTGCGTGCCGACCGTGGGCGCGCCGGACGCGAATTTCTCGTAAAGCCGGTTGTCCATGATCATCGTGGAGTTCCTTCGCCGCGGCGCGGGCGCCGGACCTTAGGCTGCTATGATGCGCCCGGCAAGGCGACGGAAAGAGGGGCGGCGTCATGGCGATAAACGGGTATCGGACGGCGCTGGTCACCGGCGCCTCGGCGGGGATCGGCGAAGCGACGGTGCGGGCGTTGCGCGCCGGGGGGCTGGAAGTGACGGCGGCGGCGCGGCGCGCCGGGCGCCTCGAGGCGCTGGCGCGCGAAACCGGCGCGACGCCGCTGGCGCTCGATTTGCGGGACACCGACGCCCTCTACGCGGCGCTCGAACCGCTCGAGATCGACGTGCTGGTCAACAATGCGGGGCTGGGGCGCGGGATGGACGACTTCCTCGCCGCGGCGCGCAGCGATATCGACCTGACCGTCGAGACCAATGTGACGGCCTTCCTTCACACCCTGCGCGCGGTGTTGCCGGGGATGCGCGACCGCAAGCGCGGGCATGTGGTGAACATCGGCTCGGTTGCGGGGCTTTACGCCATCCGTTCGCCGATCTACGGCGCGTCCAAGGGCGCCGTGCGGCGGGCTTCGCAGAACCTGCGCATCGACCTCGCCGGCAGCGGCGTCCGGGTGACCGAAATCTGTCCGGGCCGGGTGGTTACCGAGTTCCTGGCGTCGGCCGCGGGCGAGGAGGAGGCGCGGCGCACCTATGGCGCGTTCGACGAGTTGCAGCCGCAGGACATCGCCGACGCCATCGTCTATGCGGTCGGCGCGCCGTGGCGGGTCAACGTTTCGACCATCGAGATCGTCCCCACCGAACAGGCGTTCGGCGGCCTTCGCATAACCCCGGTCGAACGGTGAGGCGGCGCATCCGCACGGGCGTTCCGGATGCTAACCGGGCTTTTTCGGCGGCGGCGCCGGCGGCGGTTTCGGTTTCACGGCGGTTAGGGGTTTCGGAGATACTCCGGCTCCCACGTATTTGGTTGCCGGCCGCCTTTTCGAGGGCGCTAGCGTCGGTTCCTTTGCCATCGTCTACTCCTTTGGCCTTTCGACCGTTTTCGTGCTCAGAAATTCCACCATTTCCACCTGAGTCACGGGTTACGAGTATGGCCGAAACGTCCGTCCCGGCAAGCCCGTTAGCGTCTGCAACGTCGTCTGTCAACCATTCGGTCTCGGCCATACGGAAGTGACCTTCGTTCGGGTCGCTGGGCCACTCCTCGGGCCATCCATACAGACGGCGTTGCCCGTCCAAATGCAAAATTACGTAACAATCGGGGTGTCGTGTAAAAGTTGAATACCATTCGGATGGGTATGATGTTTCTTTGGTTACGCCGATACGACGGAGGACGCTGTGCAGGGTGTCGTTGTTCATAATGTAGACACAGATCAGCGCAAGTGCGACCGAAACACAAATACTAAAAAGAAAATCGTAACCATCGTTCCGCCTGACAGGTTCATCAATTGTGCTGTCGCTTAAGAGTAATAACGCCGTTAGCGCCTGCCCAACCACAGTAAAACTCAATGCGTGGATTATGCGACCGAAGACGCCGGGCTTGGGATAGGACGTAAGGGAATAAAAACTCGTTCCCGCCAGGAACCCCGGCAGAAGGAATGTTAGTACGCCGACCGCCTCGCTGGATGCCCAACTCATTCCTGCCATACCTCCGCGCGTTCCGACGCATTCCCCGACTCATCGTCGTGTCCGACAGCGCCTCGCAACCATCAAGCTCCTGTCACATTTACCGCTTCGCCGGTGCGAGCCGTGTGTATGCGCTTCATCGCGAGATATCAAGAGCACGTGCAGCGATTCTCATTATGGCGATGGACGCGCCTTCCTGGGAGCGACAGGTCCGCCGCATCGCCCAGGCCAAAATGAGAATTGCTGGAGCACGTGAAACCTTCCGCCTGAAGACGGGATTCTGCCGCAATGCGCCGAACCGGTCATCGCGAGTCCGGCCCCGCGCGTCCATGAGGCGAGCCGTGCTCGCTACCCGCGCCGGGGGTGACGAACGGCATCCGCGAAGGCGCGTGGGGACGCGCGCAATGCCGCACGCCCCGCAACGCCACGACATACGCGCCGGACCTCGACAGGCCCAGGACGGTCTCCGCATCAACGATCCACAACACGAAATCCACGTCCCCGGAGAGCAGACAGACCATCTCGTCGCCGTCCGGATTACGCTCCCAATGCGGCGAGGGTTCGGAAAAGGCTTGCCGGGAAACGAGAAGGCACCCACCAAACCCGTTGAATTCCCGGGTAAGTTCTGGGTAGAAGTCGAAAGCAATTGGCCTCGCTGTCGCCTTGAAACTCGGATCGATGACCAACGGCAGGGTTTCCAGACCCAGAGAACGTAGGTCAACCATCGTAATTTTTCAGCATCTTTTTCAGTTCACGCCGCACCGTCTTAATTTCGACCAGCTTCCGTAAGAAAAAGCGCACGTTTTCTGGCTGTTCGCTTTTGCGCTCGGTGACGATGCGATCATAGTCTATTTCCAAAAGACCGCAGAATTCCCGACCCGTCATAGCCTCTTCCTCAGTGATTCTGCGTTTGAAGCCGGTTACGATGGTACTACGGCTATCTTGATTAAAACAACAGAAATGGCAGGATACCCGATAGGGCATCCGAGAGGCGTTGTGCTCGATAAACAAGTGAATGGCTCGACGTTCGGCAGCGGCTTTCTTGGTATCGAAGACATGCCCGTCCTTCAATTCGACCACGTGGCATGCCTGTCTATCTTTACGCCTTTTGAATATCAAAAAATCCGGCTCGGAATCGGGGAATTGCAGCGTTGTACACTGCTTAATTTTTCTCTTGGACGCCACGAGAACGCCGTCCGGCATGGTTTCCTTTCCCAAAAATTTGTCCAGATCCTCTATCTGATTGACACGGGAGAGAATGATTCTCTCGAGCTCTGTGCCTGACGATATAACGGCGGACTGAACCCGGCTGATCAGGATACCCAATTCTCGGATTCCGAAAAGCCGTTCGTAGCCACCCGAACGTTCCTTGACATTCGTATCTTCTATACGAGCCATGACACTACCCGTTCAAGTCACAGCCCAGAAATTTCCGGCGATGTCGATTGGCGGCCTCCAGGACCGTAAAATCGCCAGCGGCCGGATCGATAACCACGTCTCCTTCATTCGTAACCGCCGAGATCAGCTGACCTTGTAATTCGACGGGCTTTTTGTGCGGATGGCCACGCCCGTTATTCGATTTTTCCAGCCACGTATCCGGGATATTGTGTATCCTCCAAACGCCTTTCGCCTTGCGAGGGTGCTTTTGCAGTACGATGCAGTATTCCGTTCTTCTCCTGGTCCTGTAGCCCATGCCAATCCTGCCTTTATCCCAGCTCACGAGATCGACAACGCTCAGGTTTGTGTTGTCAAACCATCTCTGGAATCCCTCGCACAGATGAAATTTATCGATCCACAAAAACATATGGCCCGACGGAATAAGGCAGCGGTCTATGGCTTCGATGAATTCTTTTATAGTTTCCGCGGACATTTGTTGCAGGAGAAAACGTCTTCTCCCACGCTTCTCGCCCTCGTTGCCATACTTGAGTTTATCCAAAACTCCCCTGTACTGCGGATCGAAAAACGCAGCCGGAATCGCGGCGCCCGGCAACCTCTCCAAAAATTCCAGCCCGTCCATCTCCATACGTTTGTTGAATATCAGCCCCGGAGGCGCATCTATGAGCGGCGTTCTCGCCGTCCTCACCCCACTGAAAACGCTCGCCACCGGCTGACTCAAAGACACATCGGTCGGAGCCGGTTCGGCATCGCGTCGTTGCGCGTCTCGCATCGATTGAGTCATCGCTTGCGTGTCTGTATGCCCTGCGAGATCATCATCGTCGCCGCGTTTCAGCTTGGGCGTGCGCAAATCGGCGGCGCTTGGTACTCGAGGCCCAGAAGCCGGAAATAGTTCTCGCCGAGCGCGATGTTGCGGAACGCCTCGTCGTCCAGATAGCCGAGGATGCGACTGGTGATGTCGAGCTCCTCGCGGTAGATATCGAAATTCTTGTTGTCCGACGCCACGAAATCGGTCCCGGGCAGGATGCGGTCCGAACGTGCGTTCAGGAACGACACATAACGCGCCCGCAGCGCAGGGTCGGAAAACAGGTTGTCGTCGATCACCCGCCACGAAATGTCCGCCATCATGTTCGGATAACGCTCGAAGAGCGATTCCAGAATGCCGATATGCACGTCCGGGTCGATGACCGAGAGTTCGCGCGACAGACCGAGATGCATCCAGATTACCCTGTTGTCGGGGTAGAGACGCAGCGCTTCCTCGATCCAGGGCAAATAGCGCGTCGGCTCGGCGTCGTTCCCGAGGTCCGAATGAAGGGCGAGCGGAATCCCGCGTTCGCGCAACACCGTCATGAACGGCGCCCATTCGGCGATGGTCTCCAGCGGCACCGCTTCATGACCGTTGCCGAACAGCGCCTGCTTGACGAGGTTGACCTCGCCCATCCACCGGAAAATGCCCGGGAACTCCTCATCGAGCAGCTCCATGCCGGCGATCACCGAATCGGGTTTCGCCAGGTCGGGAAAGGTCATCGACAGCGTCAGATGGACCGAGTCCCGCCCCTTGAGGACCGCATTCATGGCGTTGACGAAATCGTTCTTCAGCGTCGGCGTCACCGGCGTGCCGATGCAGTCGAGATAATAGGCGCAGGGCGAATCCAGCGGCAGCATCTGGCCGATGCCGTAGACATTGGCGAAAAGCACGCCGGTGTCCTCGAAATAGTCGATCACCTCCTCGAACGGGAGCGCCGGGCCGCCGAACGGGCGGAAATGCACATGCGTGTCCACCAGGGGCGTCTGCGGCCCCGCCGTCCGGTCGTGGCACGCCGGGTTCCCGGCGCGCAAGGTTTCCAGCGTCGGGCGCTCCGCGGCGTTTGCGATCTCCGGATCCGGCGTCGCGGCGCACCCCGCGAGGCCGAACAGAACCGCCGCGCCCAGGGCGGCGCCCCTTCTCATGTTCCGCATCGTCCGTCCCGCCTCCCGTCCCGCCGCTTGCCCGACGCCGACGATATACAATGACGGATTCGGGCGGAACACGAAAATTTTCTTCCCCGAAACGCAGCGGCGGCGCCGCGATGGACATCCGCTCTTTCAACGGCGAAAGCCGAGAGCGACGATATAGACTTCCGACGAGCCGGCGCGACTCGCCGGCGGTTTGACGCGCCGCACTTCGCGAAACGAGCGTTTCATGCGGGCGACGAGCGCGCCTTCGCCGCCCTGAAGGGACTTGGCGACGAGGCCGCCGCCCTCCTTCAGCGCATCGGCGGCGAATTCGAACGTCGCCTCGCACAGTCCGGCCGCGCGCAACCGGTCGGCGACCGTTCCCGTCGCCGGCGCCGCCATGTCGCTGAGCACGGCGTCGGCGGGGCCGGCAAGCGCTGCGCGCACCGCCGCCGCTCCTTCCGGCGCCAGGAAATCGGCCTGGACGAAGACGGCGCCGGAGACCGGCTCCATCGCCTCAAGGTCGCAGGCGACCACCCGTCCGCGCTCGCCGACGCGCTCGCGCGCCACCTGCGTCCAGCCGCCGGGCGCGGCGCCGAGATCGACCGCTGCCGCGCCGCGCCGCAGCAACCCGAAACGGTCGTCGATTTCGATCAGTTTGAAGGCCGCGCGGCTGCGATAGCCGGCGGCGCGGGCGGCGGCGACATACGGGTCGTTGAGCTGGCGGTCCAGCCAGCGGGCCGACGAAAGCGAACGTCCCTTCGCAGTCTTCAGACGCCGCCGGGCGCGCCGCATCGCAGGTCAGCCGACGATTTCGAGCTCGCCGAAGAAGAAGCGTATCTCCGTCGCCGCGCTGTGCGGCGAATCCGATCCGTGAACCGAATTCGCCTCGATCGATTCCGCGAAATCGCGCCGGATGGTTCCGTCCTCCGCTTTCGCCGGATCGGTCGCGCCCATCAATTCGCGGTTGCGCTCGATGGCGCCTTCCCCTTCGAGCACCTGGACGACGACCGGGCCCGAGCTCATGAACGCGCACAATTCGTCGAAGAACGGCCGCTCGCGATGGACCGCGTAAAACGCTTCCGCGTTCGCCCGTGTCAGCGCGACGCGCTTTTGCGCGACGATACGCAGCCCCGCTTCCTCGAAGCGCGCGTTGATCTTTCCGGTCAGGTTGCGCCGGGTGGCGTCCGGCTTGAGAATCGACAGGGTCCGTTCGAGCGCCATGGGCGGTCCGTTCGCGGTTGCGGAGCGTGGCCTTATAGCGGCGCGGAACGGCGGGCGACAACCGCTCGGGCGCCGCGGCAGCCGCTACGGGCCGGGACTCGCGCCTTCCGCGTCCGGCGCCGCCGGAAGGTCGACGACGGCGACGACGGCGGCCAGCATCCCTTCCTGCCGCGCCATTCGCTCGCCCATATCGCCCAGCTGGCTATGCAGATCGCCGATCTCGCTGCGCCGTTCCTCACGCAAGGCGGCGATCTCGCCCCGGACGGCGGCAATCTCGTCACGCATCTCCGTGCGCAAGCTGCCAATCTCGCTACGCATCTCCGTGCGCAAGCTGTCAATCTCGCCGCGCATCTCCGTGCGCAAGCTGTCAATCTCGCTTCTGACAGTAGCGATCTCGCCGTGCATCTCCGTGCGCAAGCTGCCAATCTCGCTGCGCATCTCCGTGCGCAAGCTGCCGATCTCGCCGCGCATCTCCGTGCGCAGGGCCGATATTTCGCCGAGGATCACAATGAACATGGGAACGGTCAGCCCGACGAACAGCGCCGCGATGGAGAGAAACAGCGCAACGAAGGGGTTGATCTTCGGCACGATAGCGCCTCCTCCGCGTCCGACGCCGCCACGCGACGGCTCCCGACTCCGCCGTCACAATATCGCGGCGCGGAACCGCGCGCAAATGCGGCGCTCCCGCCGTTCCCCGAGTTCGCCGGGGGCCTCGCCGCGCCGTCGGTTGTAGAATGAAACCCTCGCGGCGGGGGGAAGGCCGCACGGGTCGCCCGCCGTTCCGGGGCGCGTATCGGCGATGCTTCAGGTCAGGGACGTCCACTGCCGTATCGACGGAAAGGCGGTGCTTGAGGGCGCGACCTTCGCCGTCGCCGAAGGCCATCGCGCGGCGCTGGTGGGGCGCAACGGCGCCGGCAAGAGCACCCTGTTGCGTCTGATCGCCGGCGAGATCGAATGCGATTCCGGCGCCGTGGAACTGCCGTGCGGCGCGCGCGTCTCCCACGTCGCGCAGACCGCGCCTTCCGGCGCCGCAAGCGTCCGCGAGTTCGTCCTCGCGGCCGACCGCGAGCGCGAGCGCCTGCTCGCCGAGGCCGCGGACAGCGCGGACGGCGCGCGCCTCGCCGCGGTTCATGCGCGTCTCGACGAGATCGCGGCGCACGCCGCGCCGGCGCGCGCGGCGGCGATCCTGGGCGGCCTCGGTTTCGACCCGCGCGCCCAGGCGGCGCCGCTCAATTCGCTGTCGGGCGGCTGGCGGATGCGCGCCGCCCTCGCCGCCGCGCTGTTCGCCGAGCCCGACCTGTTGCTTCTCGACGAACCCACCAACCATCTCGACCTCGAGGCGAACCTCTGGCTCGCCGCCTTTCTCGCGCGATGGCCCCGCACCCTTCTGATTTGCGGTCACGACCGCGCGCTGATCGACAAGGCGGCCACCGAAACCGTGCATCTCCATCGCGGCCGGACGCGGCTCTACCGCGGCGGCTGGAGCGCGTTCGTCCGCGCCCGTCGCGAAAGGCTCGCGCGCGACGCCGCCGAACGCGAGCGCATCGGGGCCGAGCGCCGCCGGATGCAGGCTTTCGTCGACCGTTTCCGCTACAAGGCGACGAAAGCGCGGCAGGCGCAAAGCCGCCTCAAGACGCTGGAAAAACTTGCCGCGCCGCCGCCGCCGCTCGCCGAAGCGCCGGTGCGACTGCGCTTCCCCGAACCGCTTCCCCTGGCGCCGCCGCTCCTCGACCTGCAGGGCGTCGCCGTGGGCTACGACGCCCGCCGCCCGGTGCTGCGCGGCCTCGACCTGCGCCTGGACATGGGCGACCGCGTCGCCCTGCTCGGCGCCAACGGCAACGGCAAGACCACCTTGTTGCGCCTGCTCGCGGGAAGGCTGCGACCGTCCGCCGGGGCGCTGCGCCGGGCGCCGCGCCTCGCCGTCGGATATTTCGCCCAGGACCGGGCCGAGTCGCTGGACCCGGCGGCGAGCGCGGAACGCCATGTCGCGGCGGCGTGGCCCGAAGCCGACGAAACCGTCCGGCGCGCCCATTGCGGGCGTTTCGGCCTCTCCGGAACGCTTGCAGACATCCCCGCGGCGGCGCTGTCGGGCGGCGAGACCGTGCGGCTGGTCCTCGCCTTGATATGCTGTTCGCGTCCGCAGATCCTGTTGCTCGACGAGCCGACCGACCATCTCGACATGGATTCGCGCGAGGCGCTCGTCGCCGCGCTCGCCGACTATGAGGGGGCGGCGGTCCTCGTGTCGCACGACGAAGACACGATCATGCGCGCCGCGGACCGGCTGTGGCTGGTCGCCGACGGCGGATGCCGCCCCTTCGACGGCGATCTCGACGACTACCGGGCGCTCACGCTGCGCCGCCGCGGCGGCGAAGGCCGGTCGCGCAGGGGCGGCGGCGCGCGACGCGTCGAGCGGCGCCGCGCCGCGGCCGCGCGCACGGCCGCCGCTCCCTTGCGCCGCGCCGCTCGCGCCGCAGAAGCGAGGGCGGCGGCCCTGGGCGCAGAGATCGCAGCGCTGGAGCGAGAGATCGCCGACCCGGCGCTCTATGGCGGGAAAGACGCCGTTGCGCGCGCCGCCGACCTCAACCGGCGCCGCGCCGCGGCCGTTCGCGCGCTCGCCGCCGCAGAGGCGGAATGGCTCGCCGCCGAGGAGGCGCTGGAGAGCGCGGACGGAGGTTGACCCCCCGCGCGCGCCGCGTCAGGGGATTCCCGCTTTCGCGGGAATGACGAGTATTTGTTGACCCCCGGCGCGCGCTGCGTCAGGCCGCGCACCCCGGTTCCGGCGCCACCCTGCCGAGTCGCCGCGTCACTTCCAGCCCGTCGCCGCGGCCCCGCGCCGCCGCCACCTCGAAACTCGCGTGGCGGTTCCGCGCGTCGATCGTTACCGGTCCCGTCGCGCTGTCGAATTGCAGTCCCTTGAGACCCTCCAGGATCGCCGGCGCCGTCGCCTCGCCCGCTGCCGCCGCCGCGGCGGCGACCGCCGCAAGCGCGTTATGGTGGGTATAGGCGTAAAAGGTCACGGGAGTCGCGTCGCCGCCGACGCGCTTCATGCGCGCCACCAGGTCCGGAACCCCGCCCTCGCCGTCGGAGGCGACGAAGGGAGAGACCGTCGTCACCTGCGACACTTCGTTTTCCGGCAGTTCGCCCGCGTGCAGTTCGTTGAACCCCACCCAGCCGAAACGCACGCGGTTGAGCAGGCCGAGCGCCCGCGCCTGATGGACGAAGCTCGCGCCGTGAATGCGCGGGACGCAGAACACCACCGTGTCGGCGCCCGTGTCGGCGATCCAGCGGATGATCGCCTGGAACGACTCCTCGCCGACGGGGGTCAGCGCCTGCCCCTCGACAGTGCCCTCCAATCCGTAAATGACCTTGAGGATCGACTGCCGGAAGCTCGACAATTGCCAGCTCGAATAGGTGCCGACGAGGAAATAGGCGCGTCCTTCGCCGCCGTCGAGCTGGCGAATGAGCGAAAATATGTCCTGGTTGGGCGTCGGCCCGACCGAGAAATAGTTGTCGGCGCAGAACAGACCCTCATTGTTCGAGGCCGAGACGACGGGGACGCCGTGGGCGCCGAGGGCCGCGGCGGCGGTCTTGCGCCCGGCGGCGATGAACGGCCCGACGGCGGCCGCGACCCCTTCCTCGCGCGCCAGCCGGTCGCAGGTCTGCGCCAGGCCGCGCGGCGTTCCCGCGGTATCGGCGTAGACGAGCTCCACCGGCCGCCCGAGAACGCCGCCGGCGCCGTTGATCTCGTCGGCGGCGGTTTCCAGCCCCAGCCGCATTTGCGCCGCGTGAGCGTCGAGTCCTCCGGTCAGCGGCAACAGCGCCGCGACGCGCAGTGCGCCGTCGCTCCGCGCGCGGGCGGGAAACGGCGCCAGGCCCGCGGCGGCGCTCGCGGCCAGCCCCGCGAGGACGCGGCGGCGGCTGGTCCCGGCGCCCGCCCCGGCGTTCGATCGTATTGTCCGTGCGGTCGTCATCGTCGTCCCTCCCGTGTTCCGGTCGCCGGCGTCACTGTGACCGAGAAGCGCGCGCGGGGCCAGAGGCGGCGCGCGGGATGCGAATCCGCTAGACTGCGCGCCGGCGAACCCGAGGAGGCGATGGACGATGGAACGCAGACGCTTTCTGAAGACGGCCGCGGCAGCCGGCGCCGGCGCTGCGGCGCTGCCCGCGCCGGCGCTCGCCCAGGGGCGCGTCCAGTGGCGCATGGTCACCTGCTGGCCGCGCAACCTGCCGGCCATCGGCGTCGGCGCGCAGCGCCTCGCCGACGCGGTCGGCGAAATGTCGGACGGGCGGCTGACGATCAAGCTCTACGCCGCCGGCGAGCTGGTGCCCGCCTTCGAGGCGTTCGACGCGGTGCGCGACGGCGTCGCCGAGTGTTGTCACGACGCGCCCTATTACTGGATCGCGAAACACGGCGCGATCCCGTTCTTCTGTTCGGTCCCCGGCGGGCTGACGCCGCCGGAGCAGAACTCATGGCTCCTTTACGGCGGCGGGCAGGCGTTGTGGGACGAGCTCTATGCCGAATTCGGCCTGCGCGGGTTCCTCGCCGGCACCGGCGGCCCCAATATGGGCGGCTGGTTCCGCAACAGCATCGACTCGGTCGACGACCTGAACGGGCTGCGCATGCGCATTCCCGGTCTCGGCGCGGAAGTGCTCAACCGGCTCGGCGCCGTCGCCGTCAACCTGCCGGGCGGCGAGGTTCTGCCGTCGCTCCAGACCGGCGCCATCGACGCCACCGAATGGGCGGGCCCCTACAACGATCTCGCCATGGGCTTCTACAAGGTCGCTCCCTACTATTACGGGCCGGGCGTTCACGAACCCGGCCCCTCGCTCTCGCTGACCGTGAACCGCGAGGCTTACGACGCCCTTCCCGGCGACCTCCGGGCGATCCTGCGCTACGCCGCCGGAGAAGAGAACATGCGCATGTACGCCGAGACCATGAACGGCAACGCCCTGGCGCTCGAGGCGCTGGTCGACCGTCACGGCGTCGATCTGCGTCATTTCCCGGCGCCGGTTCTGTCGGCGATGCTCGAACGGTCCGCCGAGGTGGTCGCCGAGGCCGGCGCGGCGAGCCCGATCGCGCGGCGCATCCACGAAAGCTGGAGCGCGTTCCGCGACCGGATGATCGCCATGCAGCCCTATGGCGCGCTGGGCTATCTCGCCGGGCGGGCGGCGCAGTTCGCCTGAGCCGGCGCGGGCTTTGCCCCGGCGCGGCGACGGGCGTATCGTGGCGTGAGAGACGGGGCGGCGCGGGCGCGCTTCCCCGACAAGGCCGCCGGCGCCGCTCCCCGGCGCCGGGACGCAAGGGAGAAGACGAATGGGCAGCTATTTTACCGAACGCGAGTACGGGCGGGTCGAACCCGCCGAGAACGCGTTCCAGTCGCCGATTCCCACCCAGGTGGTGTCGAACGGCGAATTCAACCCGCCGCCCCAGTCGCGGCGGCAGAAGCAGGTCGAGGAGCGCATCAAGGAGCTCGCCGACAGCCACGGGGCAAAGCAGGGTCTCGACCGGCGCGAGTTCCTCCGCACCGGTTCGGGCATGGCCGCCGCCTTCCTGGCGATGAACGAGGTCTACGGCGATGTCTTCAAGGTCTCGGAGGCCGAGGCGGCCGACCGGGAAATGGCCGCCGAGATGGCCGCCGACAATGACGGACAGTTCATTTTCGACGTGCAGACCCACTTCGTGCGCGACGACTACACGCAGGAAGGCTTCCTCGGCTTCATCAAGCACGGCGCCGAGGTCTGGCAGAGCGGCGGCGTCGACGCCGAAACGGTGTCGATGTACAACCTGAAGTTCGAAAACTACGTCCGCGAAATGTATCTCAACAGCGACACCGACCTCGCGGTGCTGTCGGGCGCCCCGTTCGACGATGCGTCGTGGGAGTTCCTGTCCAACGAGCAGATCGCGGACGCGGTGGATGTCGTCAACACGACCGCCGGGTCCAAGCGGCTGCTCGGCCACGCCGTCGTCCGGCCCGGCCAGCCGGGCTGGATGGACGAGGTCGACCGCGCCCTCGCCGAGCGCCCGCCGGCCAGCTGGAAGCTCTACACCATCGGCGACCCGCTCTCGGCGGCGACCAAATACCCCTTCAACCTCGACGACGAGGACCTGCTCTATCCGTTCTACGAGAAGGCGGACAAGGCGGGCATCCGGACCATCTGCATCCACAAGGGGCTGATGCCGGCGGACTATCGCGACAGCTGGCCCGAAGTGTGGAAGTACCAGACGCCGAACGACCTGAAAAAGGCCGCCGCCGACTGGCCGCAGCTCAACTTCGTCATCTATCACGGCTGTCTGCGTCCGTTCATGGACGCCCCGGGCGAACCCTTCCGCGCCTTCCAGGAGACCGGACGGATCGAATGGGCGACCGACATGGGCGAGGTCGCGCAGGAAGCCGGGGTCAGCAACATCTACGCCGAGATGGGCACCAGTTTCGCCTCCACCGCGGTGGCGGACCCGCGCTTCGCGGCCGCCGTGCTCGGCACATGGGTCAAGGGCCTCGGCCCGTCGAACGTGGTCTGGGGCACCGACTCGGTGTTCCACGGGTCGCCGCAATGGCAGATCGAGGCGCTGCGCCGCCTCGAAATCCCCGAGGAGCTCCGGGAAGCGCACGGCTTCGAGCCGCTCGGCCCCGCCAACGGAACCGTCAAGAGCCAGATCTTCGGCTACAACTCCGCGCGCCTCTACAACCTCGACCTGCGCGCCGAGAGAGAGCGCATCGACCGCGACACTTTCGCCGAGACCAGGCGCCAACACCGCGAAGCGGGCACTCTGGACAGCCTCCGCGCCAACCGCAGCTACGGGTATATCGCCCGCAGGACGGCGTAACGCGCGCGCTTCGCCGGATATTCGCGGACCGGGGCTTCGGCCCCGGTTCCCTTTTCGGAGGAAGACAAGGACGATCATGCCGACGCCCCACTCCCCCTTTCGCGCGGCGGGCGCGGCGGTCGGCGTCCTGCTCGCGGTCTTCGCGGCGGCGGAGGCCGGGGCCGCCCGCACCTTGCGCGTCACCCTGCAACTGCCGCTGACCTCGCCTCTCGGCCAGAACCTTCTCGCTTTCGAGGAACGGGTGGAGGCGGAGTCGGGCGGCGCCATCGACATCGAGATCTACCCCGGCGCCCAGCTCTACACCGACCGCGAGGTCCCCGCGGCGGTCGCTTCGGGCCAGATCGAAATGGGGGTCTCGTCGCTCATGCGTTTCGCCGGCGCCGTCCCCGCCGTGGACATTTTCACCGTGCCGTTCCTGTTCGACACCGAGGCGCGGGTGCGCGCCGCGACCGCTCCCGGCTCGCCGGTGCGCGCGCCTCTCGACGAGGCGATGGCGGCGAAAGGCGCCCGCCCGCTGTGGTGGCAGCCCTACGGTTTTTCGCTGATCATGCTGCGCGACGGCGTCGCGCGCCGCCCCGAAGACCTCGCAGGCCGCAAGATACGCACCTTCGGCAAGGCCCTCGAAGCCTTCGTCGATGTCCTCGGCGGCGGCGCCGTCAACATTTCGGGCTCGCGCCAGTTCCTCGCCTACGAACGCGGCGCCGTGGACGGCGGCATGACCGGACCGTTGACGGTGAAGGACCGGAAACTCTGGCAGGTGCTCGACTCGGCGACACTGACCGACCATTCCGCGGTCGAATTCCTCGTATTGATCAACGAGTCGCTGTGGCAAGGCCTGGACGCCGGCGAGCGCGCCCTGCTGTCCGGCGCGGCGCGCGCCGCGGAGGTCGGGCTGCGGGACGCCTTTCCCGCTCTCGCCGCCGCCGCGCTGGCGGAGGCCGAGGCCAACGGGATGACCGTCCATCGCCCCACCGCCGACGAGAAAGCGGCGTGGCGCCGGGCTGCGGAGCCGCTGCGCCCGCTTTATCTCGAACGGGCCGGAGCGCTGGGGGCCGAACTGCTTGCCGCAGCGGAAGCGCTTGCCGTCGCCGATTGAGGCGCCGCGAATCCGGGCCGGTTTGCGGAGCGCCGCCTTGCGCGCCGCGGCCGCGGTCTCCGCGGCAAGCCGCGCCGCCGCCTGGACCGCCGCCGCCGCGTTCGTCGCTATCGGCCTGATCGTCAGCTACGAAGCCGTCATGCGCTATGCGTTCCTGTCGCCCACGCGCTGGGTCGAGGAACTCGCGCGCGTCCTGCAGATCTACGGGGTTTTCCTCGCCTGCGCATGGCTGGCGGGCGAACGCGCGCATATCCGCATTTCCCTGCTCACCGGCGTTCTGCCCGCCGCCGCGCGGGTCTGGACGGAGCGTTTTGCGCTCGCCTTCGTCGCCGCCGCGTCGCTCTGCGGCGCGTGGTATTCGGCGACGCTGATGCGGTTCGCCGCGGCGACCGGGCAATACACCGACTCGACGCTGGCGCTGCCCCTGTGGGCGCTTCATGCGCCGGTCGCGGCGGGCCTGGGGCTGACGGCGGCGCGGGTTTGCGCCAGCCTTATCGAAGACCTTCTCGAAGCGCCGTGACCGCGGCGGCGATCTTTCTCGCCCTGATCGCCCTGCTGCTCGCCGGGGTCGATATCGCGTTCGTCCTCGTCGGCCTCGGCGCGGCGCTGCTGCTGCTCGACGGCTCTTCGGGGCTGGTCGTTGCCCAGGCGCTGATGTCGAGCATGGACAATTTCATTTTGCTCGCCGTGCCGTTGTTCATCCTGATGTCGAACGTGCTGCTGCGCGGCGGCGCCGGCGCCCGGCTTTTCGCGGCCGCGCAGAGCTGGGTCGGTCACTGGCCCGGCGGGCTCGCCGTCGCCACGGTCCTGTCCTGCGCTCTTTTCGCGGCGATTTCCGGATCGTCGGTGGCCACCGCCGCCACCATCGGCACGGTCGCCATTCCCGAACTCGTGGCGCGCGGCTACCGGCGGCGCTTCGTCTTCGGCCTGCTCGCCGCCGGCGGCACGCTGGGGGTGCTCATCCCGCCGTCGATACCGATGATCGTCTACGGGTTCCTCACCGAGGAATCGATCGTCGACCTTTTCCTCGCCGGCATCGGTCCGGGGTTGCTGCTCACCGCACTGTTCGTCGGCTGGGCCGTCGTCCATGCGCGCCTCGGCGGGCATCGCCGGATCCCGCGCGCCAGCCGCGAGGAGCGCCGGCGCCGCAGCCTCGCCGCGCTGCCGACGCTCGCTCTCGCCGTCGCCGTCGTCGCCGGGATCTACGCCGGCGTCTTCACCCCGACCGAGGCGGCCGCGGTCGGGTTCGCGCTGGCGCTGGTCGTCGTGCTGGGGGTCCACCGGAGTCTGCGCTTGCGCGACCTGCCGGCGGTGGCGCGCGACTCCATGCGGACCGCGGCGATGGTGTTGTTCATCGTCGCCGGCGCGAAGGTGTTCGGACACGCCATCGCCCTTTATCAAGTCCCGCAGGAAGTTACCCGCGCTGCGGTTGCGGCGGCGACGGCGCCCGAAGGGTTCGTCGCCGCGGTCTGCGCGCTGCTTCTGATCATGGGATGCGTGCTCGAGACGCTATCGATGATGCTGCTCATGCTGCCCGTCATCGACCCGTCTCTCGACGCTCTCGGCATCGACCCGATCTGGTTCGGGGTCATTTTCACGCTGATGATCGAGTGCGCGCTGATCACCCCGCCCGTCGGTCTGAACCTGTTCGTTATCCGCGCGGTCGCCGCCCAGGCTCTGCCGGGGAGCGACGCCGAAGCGTCTCTCGGCGATGTGGTGCGGGGCGCGGCGCCGTTCGTCGCCTTGATCCTGTCGACCGCCGTCGCCGTCGCAGCCTTTCCGCCTCTGGCCCTGTTCATCCCCTTCGGCTGAAAGCCGGCGTCGGGCGCGAGACCTGCGGGCGGCGCGTCATGACCGGGCGGCCTCTATCAGCCGCTCGCACCAGGGGTTCGAGCGAGCCGCCAGCAATTCAAGGTGCACCGTCGCGCGGGTCATGCCGCAATAAAGTCTCTTTTCCCAATCCTCCAACCGCTCCGGTTCGGGGTCGACATCGCACAGGATCACCGCCGGAGATTGCTGCCCCTTGAAACGGTGAATGCTGTCGAAACGGATATCGCCCTTCGACATCTTCTGATTGCCGAACCTGTCGTAGTCGCCCTCGAAGCGACTCAAGGTGAAATTGCCGAGACGGAGACCGCGGTCGCTCATGACCGATTTGTCGAAACCGCGCATCGTCAGAAGCACGATATCCGTCTTGCGAAAGCCGCGGCGCACGAGCTCGGTGACACGCTTCGCCGCGATCCTCGGCTGGTCTTCGGCGGCGTCATACGGCCAGACCGAGACATCGAACCCGGCCGCGGCGCCGGCGCACTCGAAATCGAACGGCAGGACCGAACGGACGAAACGCGCAACGGCTCTCGGCGAGCGATGGTTTTGCCGCGCGCGCCAGCCGACGAACCCCGCCTCGTCGGGCGGGGCGGTCCGCCTGATATTCTGGTCGGGGTCCTCCAGCCAGAGGATATCTGGGTCGTCGTTCAGAAAGAGCGTCAGTATCTGAAACCATTCCGGATCGAAGTCCTGCGCCTCGTCGACAATCAGACTATCGAATTTCCACGCTTCCGGCAGCGGTCCCTCGAGGACGCGGTCCCTGACATCCTCTTCCACTTTCGTCCAGAAATCGGGAATTTCGAACATACGCCGATAATCGGGCGCCATGCCGCAATCTTCCAGAAACGATCCGCATAAACCGTTCCAGGTCTGGACCAGTCCGCAATCCGGAACAATCGCTTTCAATTTTTCGCGCAACGGACGATTGAAACAGACCATGAGCGGACGCTTGCCCGCCTTCAGGGCGCGTTGGTAGAAATACACGGCAATGCCGGTCTTGCCGCAACCTGCAACGCCCCGCACGCGCAGCCTCAGCGGCGACATTTCGATGCTGCCGATCGCATCGACGAGAGCGGCGTCCAGCCGCGCGATAGAACGATCCTGCGCGTCGATCCGGGCATGGACGTCCGGAACGATCTGGAATTCCTGTCTGAAGAAGCGGTGGACTCTTTCCGACAAATCGCTGTCCGCGCCGCTCCCTGCGCCCAGCCTGTCGGCTATCGTCTCGACGAGGCGGTCGCGGCGCGATGCGTCGACGATGCGGTCCCTGTCCAGGCCGGCGGCGGTGACGTTGACCAGGCGGTGATCCGGGCAATAGATCAGATAATCGATCTCAAGGGTGCGTTTGCGTCGGTCCTGCATTTTGAATTTTTCCCAGATCGCGTTGACGTTGCGCCGGACTTGCCGATGGACATCCGTTTTCTTTCCCTGATACCACTTCTCAATGAGGGCCCCGCGTTCAACGAGCGACCCATTCTTCTGTTCGATGATGAATATTCGCCCGTCGCGGTTCACAATCACGAAATCGATCTCCCCATACTCCATGCTGCGCTCATGCGCCCGCGTCCAGTCCACGCCGTGGTATACGGTAAATTCAGGGCCGAGACCGGTCTTCAAAAGATCAAGCGTCGCCAGCTCGCCGCGATGCGCGGACGACGGGGCAACTTCGGTTGTGGCGGAGACGATGCGGGCCATGTCTCACCCGTTTTGCGGCGGCGGCGTTCTTCGACCGTATAGCCCGGACGGCAATCATGGAAGCCATTGTCCTCGTTCAACCCGTACGAGACGCCGAGCGAACCGCGGGGAACGGCGCGTCAAGCCTCTTCGCCGCTCCTTCGCTGCGCTTCGGCCCTGCGGGTGACCCGGTGTTCCCGCGGCCCCGAGGGCTGCCACGGCCGTATGCGGGCCTCCGGTCACGGAAAGGCCCGGATGCCGACTGCCCGAACGCGCCGTGTCTCACATGTGTCCGAACCGGGACAGGGGCCGCGCCCGCCGAATATGTCGCGCATCTCCATGCGGCCGCGTGCTACGCTCGCGCGCGGATAAGGCCCCGGGGCACGGAGGCGCGGCGATGGCGGATCTGGGCGGGCGGACGGCGGTAGTGACCGGGGCGGCGCGCGGCATCGGCGCAGCAACCGCAAAGGCGCTCGCCGCCGCCGGCGCCGCGGTTGCGCTCACCGACATCCTCGAGGAGGAGGGGGAGGCGACCGCCGCCGCCATCCGCGCCGCCGGCGGGTCCGCCGCCTTCCTGCGCCACGATGTCACGCGCGAGGCGGAGTGGGAGCATGTCTTCGCCGCCGCCGCGGAGCGTTTCGGCGGCCCCCATATCGTCGTGAACAACGCCGGGGTGTTCGTCCAGAGATCGATCGAGGAAATGACCCTCGAAGAATGGCGGCGACAGGCGTCCGTCAACCTCGACGGCGTGTTCCTAGGCGTCAGGCGCGCCATGAAGACGCTCAAGCGAACCTGCGCCGGAGACGGGCCGTCGGGTTCCATCGTCAACCTGTCCTCGGTGGCGGGGATCGTGGGGTCGCCGCTCAGCGCCGGCTACAGCGCCACCAAGGGCGGGGTGCGCCTGCTCACCAAGTCGGCGGCGCTCGAATGCGCGCATTTCGGCTACAAAATCCGCGTCAATTCGGTCCATCCGGGCATTATCGAAACCGACATGATGACCGAGGTCGCGCGCAAGGCGATGAAAATCCGGGGCGCCGACTACGAAGGCGCGCTGCAATGGCTGAGCGATTTCCAGCCCATCGGCCGCCGTGGCCGCGCCGACGAGGTGGCGCGCGCGGTGGTGTTTCTCGCCTCCGACGACTCGTCGCTGATGACCGGCGCCGAACTCGTGCTCGACGGCGGCCTGACCGCGAAATAGGCGCGGCTTCCGGGGACGGGGCGTCGCCGGGCGCTTGCGCCGGCGCCGGCGCGGCGCGACAATGCGCGCATGAACGCGCCCGCTCCCGCCGCGGCGACGGGCCTGCGCGCCGGACGCGCGCGCGCCGCCGAACCCTCGGTCGCCGATGTCGAACGCATCGCCCCGGCGATCCGCGCCGCCGCCGACGAGGCCGAGCGCACGCGGCGCCTGCCGCCGGCCCTGCTCGACGCGCTGCACGGCGCGGGCCTGTTCCGCATGTTGCTCCCGAAGCGCTTCGGCGGCGCCGAAATGCCCCTCCCCCGCTACATGCCGGTGGTCGAGGCCGTCGCCGGAATCGACGGCAGCACCGCCTGGTGCCTCGGTCAGGGGAACGGCTGCGCCATGACCGCCGCCTTCCTGGACCCCGCCGTCGCCCGCGAGATCTGGGGGGACGACCCCCGCGCCGTCCTCGCCTGGGGGCCCGGAAAGGGCGAGGCCGCGCCGCGCGACGGCGGATACGATGTGTCCGGCAGCTGGGCCTTCGCCAGCGGAATGCGCCACGCCACCTGGCTCGGCGGCATGTCCAGCGTCCCCGCCGAGGCCAATGGCGGCGGGCCGGCGCCCGTGCGCACCATGCTGTTTCCCGCCGACCGCGCCGAAACCGCCGAGATATGGGATGTCCTGGGCCTTCTCGGCACCGGCAGCGACCGGTTCTCGGTCGCCGGCCTCCACGTGCCCGCCGCATATGTCTACGACCGGGACGAACCGGCCGCCTGCCGCGAAGAGGGGCCGCTCTACCGGTTCCCCCTCAACAGCCCCTATGCGACCGGCTTTTCCGCCACCGCGCTCGGCCTCGCCCGCGCGATGTTCGACGAATTCGTCGCCCTCGCCGGCGCGAAGACTCCCCGCCTCGGCTCCGGGCGCCTCGCCGACAACGGCGCGGTGCAATTCGAGGTCGGCGAATGCGAGGCGCGCCTCGGCGCCGCGCGCGCGTTCCTCCTGCGCGAACTCGAGGATGTGTGGGAGGACGCGGCGGCGCGGCGGCGCGTCACCGTCGAACACCGGATGCGCATCCGCCTCGCCTCCACCTTCGCCATCCGCGAGGCGAAGGCGGTCGGCGACGCGGTCTTCGACGCCGCCGGCGCGACCGCTATCTTCGCGTCGAACGGGATGCAGCGCCGCTTCCGCGATCTGCACACCGTCGCGCAGCAGCTCCAGGGCCGCAAACTCCACCTTCAGACCGTCGGCGCGTGGCGGCTCGGACACGAGCCCGACCTCGCGGCGGTCTGACCTCCGCCGCGAACCTTTCGCGCAACCGACCGCAACCCCCGTCTGAGAGGCGCCATGCAATTCGGACTGAACATCCCCCCGCGCGGCCCCCTGGCCGGGCGCGACGCCATCCTCGCCATCGCCGCGCACGCCGAGGCGCTCGGCTTCGCCCGTCTCACCGTCCCCGACCACATCGTCGTGCCCCGGGACATCGGTTCGCGATACCCCTACGCCGAGGACGGCGCGTTTCCCGGCGCCGCCGGAGAGTTCGCCGACCCCCTCGTCATCATGGCGTTCCTCGCCGCGGCGACCTCGCGCATCGGTCTCATGACTTCGGTGCTCGTCGTCCCCCACCGCCCGGCCGTGGCGACCGCCAAGATGCTCGCCACCATCGACGCCCTGTGCGACGGACGGGTGACCCTCGGCGTCGGCGCGGGCTGGATGCGCGAGGAGTTCGAGGCCATCGGCGCGCCGCCCTTCGTCGCCCGCGGCCGCGTCACCGACGAATATATCGCCGCCTTCCGCGAGTTGTGGTGCGCCGACGACCCGCGTTTCGACGGCGAATATGTCCGCTTCGCCGACATCGTCTTCCTGCCGAAACCCGTGCAGCGGCCCATCCCGGTGTGGTCGGGCGGCGAAAGCCCCGCCGCCCTGCGCCGCGCCGGGCGCGTCGCCGACGGCTGGTATCCCGTCGGCTCGAACCCGCGCTATCCCCTCGATACCCTCGACCGCTACGACGCGCGCCTCGCCCGGGTGAAGCGCATCGCCGAAGAGTCCGGCCGCGACCCGGAAAGCCTCCATCTCGCCTACTGGGCCATGCGGCATCGCGCCGGCGAGCGCCTCGAAGCCGCCGGCGGCGGCGCCCGCTGCCTCTTCAGCGGCTCGGACGAGGAGGTCCTCGGCGACATCGCGGCCTTCGCCGGGCGCGGCGTGCGCAGCCTCAATTTCAACCTTGTCGGGGGGACGCTGTCCGCCACCCGCGACCGCATGAGCCGCTTCGCCGAGGCGATCATGGCGAAGGCGGGAGCCGAATCGTGAAGATCTCCGTCATCGGCGCCGGCGCCATGGGCGGCTCCTATGGCGGCCTCATGGCCGCGGCGGGCGCCGATGTCCGCCTCATCGACAGCTGGGCCGAACATGTCGCGGCGATCCGCGCGGACGGCCTGCGCGTGGACGGCGCCCTCGGCGACCGCACCGTCCGGCTGCCGGCGGCGGAAGCCCCGGAGCCCGGCGAGACCGCCGATGTCGCCATCGTCTTCACCGATGCCAACAACACCCGCGCCGCCGCCGAAACCGCCGCCGGGCTGCTCGCCCCCGGCGGCTTCGCCGTCACCTTCCAGAACGGCGTCGGCAATGTCGAAACCCTGCAAGAGGTTCTGGGAAGCGAGCGCGTCCTCGGCGGGTCGAGCATGTGTTCGGCGGCCTGCATCGGCCCCGGCCATGTGCGCCTCACCCATTTGCGCGCGACCGCCATCGGCGAGATCGACGGCGTCGCGCGGCCGCGCGCCGACGCCCTCGTCCGGGCCCTCGAAGCCGCCGGTCTGCCGGTCGAACGCGCGCCCGACATCATGGGGCGCATATGGCAGAAATTCGTCGTCAATTGCGCCACCAACGCGCTCGCCGCGACCACCGGCCTGCGCCCCGGCGAATTCGCCCGCCTGCCGGAAACCGCCGCCTTTCAGGCCCGCCTGCTCGACGAAGCCATGGCGGTCATCGACGCCAAGGGCGTCGCTCTCCCCAACCCCGGGGTCGCCGGGGCCGTCCGCGCCGGCGCGAGGAAGAGCTTCAACCTCCCGTCGATGCTCCAGCATGTCCGGGCGGGACGGCGCACCGAGATCGACTCCCTGAACGGCGCGCTGGTCCGCGAGGCTCACGCGCTCGGCGTGCCGGTTCCCGCCAACGAGGCTCTCCTGGCCCTGCTCAAGGGCCGCGAACTCGCGCAAATGCGCGCCGTGCGTGAACCGGACCTCGATTATGACGCCTGGGAGGCGCGCGTCGCGGCCGGCGCGGAATAGCCGCGCCGATGGACAGTCCGGCGAGCGATCCGCGCAAGGCGGCGGCGCGCGCCTGGTTCGAGGCGCTGCGCGACCGCCTCCGCAGCGCCTTCGAAGCGCTGGAGGACGGCCTGTACGGCGGCCCCAACGCCGACCGGCCGCCGGGGCGGTTCGAAACCGCGCCCTGGTCCCGGCCCGGCGGCGGCGGCGGCGTCATGTCGATTATGCGCGGGCGGGTGTTCGAGAAGGTCGGCGTCAACGTCTCGACCGTCCACGGCGTGTTCTCCGAACGCTTCCGCGGCGAAATCCCCGGCGCCCGCGACGACCCGCGCTTCTGGGCCTCCGGAGTCTCCGTCGTCGCGCACCCCTTCTCGCCCCACGTCCCCGCCGCGCACATGAACACGCGCCACATCGTCACCGCGCGCGCCTGGTTCGGCGGCGGCGCCGACCTGACCCCCACCGCGCCCGACGACGCCGACACCGCAACCTTCCACGCCGCGCTCGAGGCCGCCTGCGACCGCCATGAAATTGCCGACTACGCGCGCCTTAAGAAGCGTTGCGACGAATACTTCCATCTGCCGCACCGCAAGGAGACGCGGGGGGTCGGCGGCATCTTCTACGACGACCTGAACGGCGACTGGGACGCCGCCTTCGCCTTCACCCGCGATGTCGGCGACGCCTTTCTCGATGTCTATCCGCGCCTCGTCCGCCGCCACCGCGACCGCGGCTGGACCGCCGCCGAGCGGGCGCTCCAGCTGCGCCGGCGCGGGCGCTATGTGGAGTTCAACCTGCTCTACGACCGCGGCACCAGGTTCGGCCTCGCCACCGACGGCAACCCCGACGCCATCCTCATGTCGATGCCGCCCGTCGCCGAATGGCCATGACCGGTCGCCGCGGTCACCGTGATCGCCGCGCGCCGCCCCCGCGCGTCTCCTGCGCCGCCAGTTCGCGCAGCCGGGCGAGCGTCTCGGCGCGCCCGGCGCGGAAGTCGCCCGCCTCCCACCACGCCTCGACCGCGCGCAGCAACGCGCCGACGCGCCGCCCCGGCGGGACGCCGAGCGCCGTAACGTCGCCCCCCCTCACAGGCAGCGACACCGGCCGCCACGCCTCGGCCGTCGCCAGAGCGGCGTCGAGGCCCTCCGTCGATCCGGCGTCCGCCCAAGCGAGCAGCGCGAGGTCGCGGTAGCGGTCGGCGCCGACACGGCGCAGCACGCGCCGCGAGCCGCGCGCGTCGAGACCGAAGACGGCGTGCCGCGGCGCCGTCAGCGCCGCGAGCCGCTCGGTTTGCGCCCGCGACAGGCGCAGGCGGCGGGCGAACGCCGGCGCATCGCCCGCAACCAGCGCGGCGAGCCGCCGCACCGGGTCGCCCGCCTCCCCCTCGAGCGCCGCCAGCCGACCCAGGCGCGCGCGCCAGTCATCCCGAAGGCGAGGAACCACGCGCCCCAGAACCCCCGCATCGGCCGCCAGTTCCAGCGCCGGCAACGGGTCCGGCGCCGCGAGCAACCGCAGCGTCTCCGTCCGCACGCGCTCGCCCGACAGCCGCTCCACCCCGGAGGCCAGCGCGCCGCAGGCGGCCAGCGCCCCGCTGTCGGGCGGCGGGCGGCCGAGCCAGGCGAAGAAACGGAAAAAACGCAGGATGCGCAGATAGTCCTCGACGACGCGCCGCCTTGCGTCGCCGACAAAGCGCACCCGCCCCGCCGCCAGGTCGGCGCGCCCGCCGAAGGGGTCGTAAAGCGCCCCGTCGGGCGCCAGGCTCATGGCGTTGACCGTGAAGTCGCGCCGCGCCGCGTCGGCTTCCCAGTCGTCGGTGAAGGCGACCTCGGCATGGCGTCCGTCGGTCCTCGCGTCGCGCCGCAGCGTCGTGACCTCGAAGCCCCGCCCCGCCGCCACGACCGTCACCGTGCCGTGGGCGATCCCCGTCGGGACGGTGCGGAAGCCCGCTGCTTCCGCGCGTTCGCGCACGCTCTCCGGCGGCAGCGGAGTCGCCAGATCGATGTCCTTCACGGGGGCGCCGCGCAGCGTGTCGCGCACGCAGCCGCCGACGAAACGCACGGCTTCGCCGCCCGAACGCAGCGCCGCGACCAGGGCCGCGACCGGCGCTTCCTGCGACCATGCCGGCGGCGACAGGCGCGCCGCGGGCGCTGCGGTCACTCCTCGAAACCGCCGCGCACGACGCCGCCGTCGCTGTCCACGCGCGTCGGGCGGTAGGTCGAACCCGGCGCCCCGCTGTCGAACAGGGTCGAACCCACGAGCGAGAGCAGGACCAGAAACACTCCGCACAGGCCCAGCAGCGCCCACGGGGTTTCGCGGGCGCCCGTGCGCGCGCGCCGGCCGATCCATCGCCACCAGGCGAGCCACAGCGCAAGCGGCAGGACCAGAAGGAGCGCGCGGAGGAGGATGAAACTCATGCGGGTTCCCGCAACGCCCGGGACAAGTCCACCAGCATATGGGCGGTCGCACCCCAGATGTAACGGTCGCCCCAGGGCAACACGTAAAACCGGCGCCGCATCCCGCGCGCAACCGCCGTGCGCCGGATATGGTTGGCCGGGTCCATGACGAACGCGAGCGGCGTCTCGAACGCCTCCGCCACCTCGACATCGTCGAGCGTCAGTTCGTCGAGCGAGAACGGCTCGGAGACGACGCCGACCACCGGCGCGACGCGGAACCCCGTCCCTGTCCAGCAGTCGTCGAGTCGCCCGACCACGTCGATGCGCGCCCGCGCGAGCCCGACCTCCTCCCCGGTTTCGCGCAAGGCGGTGTCCACCGCGTCGCGGTCGCCGGGGTCGACCCGCCCGCCGGGAAAGGCGATCTGCCCGGGATGCGAGTCGAGGCGCTCGGAACGCCGGGTCAACAACACCGTCATGCCGTCCGCCCTGTCGATCAGCGGCACCAGGACCGCCGCGTCGCGCACCGGACCCGCCTTGCCGGGCGCCGGCGCCGCGGGGCGCCGCGTGCGCCCGGCAAGGCGCGCAGCGAGCCGCGCGCGAGTCACGCCATCGTTCCGGGAGAAGATTTGCGCCGACGCCGCCGCGACACGGCCGGGCAGCCGGTGACGAGAGTCGTTGTCGGCTTTGCGGCGCAGCGGCGAACCGTGGTAGAAATGCGTTCCGTCGCGCCCGATCCGCAGGTCGATATCGCCGTTCCCGTGTTGATCGCCATGATCGTCGCACGCCGGCCCCGCGGGCCGACGAACGGCGGCCCGTTCCGCATGTTCGGGCCTGCCGGAAGCCGTTCGGCCAGCCTGAGCGTCAGCCTAAACCATTGCACGCGCGAGTGACAGCATGACCGAGCCGGCCCCGGCCCGCCCCCTCCACGACGACGCCGAAACCCGTCTCGCGGACGAGATCGAAGCCCTCGGGCGGGATATGGCGCGGGTCCGCGCCCATGTCGGCGAGCTGATCTACGGCCAGCAGGAGGTCGTCGACCGGTCGCTGATCGCGCTGCTCGCCGGCGGTCACGCGCTGCTCGTCGGCGTGCCCGGCCTCGCCAAGACGCGACTGACCGAAACCCTCGGCGCCGTCGTCGGCCTGTCCGAAAAGCGGATCCAGTTCACTCCGGACCTGATGCCGGCGGACATTGTCGGCTCCGAAGTCCTTGAGGAATCGGAAAGCGGACGCCGCAGTTTCCGCTTCATCCAGGGACCCGTGTTCTGCCAGCTGCTCATGGCCGACGAGATCAACCGGGCCAGCCCGCGCACCCAGTCGGCGCTCTTGCAGGCGATGCAGGAAAACGAAGTGTCGGTCGCCGGAGCGCGCCACCGCCTCCCCCGGCCGTTTCACGTCATCGCGACGCAGAACCCCCTGGAGCAGGAAGGGACCTACCCCCTGCCCGAAGCGCAGCTCGACCGTTTCCTGATGCAGATCGACATCGGCTACCCGGCGCCCGAGTCCGAACGGCGGATGATGCTGGCGACCACCGGCGCCGAAACCGCGAAGGCGCGCCCCGCCATGACCGCCGACGGACTCATGCGCGCGCAGCGCCTCGTGCGCGCCGCGCCGGTGGGCGAAAGCGTGGTCGAGGCGATCCTGCGTCTCGTGCGTTCCGGCCGCCCCGGAGACAGCGACATCGCCGAAGTGCGCGAAGCGGTGTCCTGGGGGCCCGGCCCGCGCGCCGGCCAGGCGCTCATGCTCGCCTCGCGGGCCCGCGCCATACTCGACGGCCGCCTGTCGCCCTCGGTGGACGATGTGATCGCTCTCGCGCCGCCCATCCTGCGCCACCGCATGGATGTGAGTTTCGCCGCCCGCGCCGAGGGCGTCACCGTCGAGAGCATCGTCGCGCGCATGTGCGAGCCCCTCGCTTGACGCCGGCGGAGCCGCGCCCCCGCGCGCGATGAGCGCCGCCGCCCTTCGCGTCCGCCGCCGCGCCGAACGCACCGCGGCCTCGCTGCCGCCGCTTCTCGTCGCCGCGCGCCGCGTCGCCGCCACCGTCCACCAGGGCGTGCACGGACGCCGCCGGCCCGGGCCCGGCGAAACGTTCTGGCAGTTCCGCCGCTACGAACCCGGCGACCCCGCCGCCGCCATCGACTGGCGCCAGTCCGCCCGGAGCGCGCGCCTCTACGTGCGCGAGCGCGAATGGGAAGCCTCCCAGGGCGTCTGGCTGTGGCGCGACGGTTCGGCGTCGATGGAATTCGCATCGGCCGGCACGGGCGAGACGAAGAAGGAGCGCGCCTCGCTGCTGTTGCTCGCCGTCGCGTCGCTCCTGCTCGGCGGCGGCGAACGGGTGGCGCTGTTCGGCGTCGACCGGCGGCCGGCGCGCGGCGCGGCGGCGCTCGCCCGGTTCGCCGGAACCCTGTGCGCGGAACCGGACCCGCCCGCCGGCCCGGGCGCCGGTCTGCCCCCGCGCGACTGGCTGCCGCGCCACGCCCATGCGGTTCTGATAGGCGATTTCCTCGATCCGCCGGAGGCGGTCGACGGCGCCGTGCGCCGGCTCGCCGGTCTCGGCGTCGCCGGTTGCCTCCTGCAAGTCCTCGACCCGGCGGAAGAAACGCTCCCCTTCCGGGGCCGCATCCGCTTTTCCGGCCTCGAGGGCGGGCCCGAGCCCGTTATCGGGCGGGTCGAAGCCGCGCGCGCCGAATATCGCGCCCGTCTCGCGGCGCAGCGCGCCGCCCTCGCCGCCATTGCGCGGCGCGCCGGCTGGACCTTCCTCTCGCACCGCAGCGACCGCGCGCCCGAAACCGCGCTGCTCGCCCTCTATCTCGCGCTGTCCGCCCGTTTCGAGGGCGGCGCGGGGCGGCGCGCGCCATGCTGAGCCTCGGCGGCCTCGCCTTCGCCGCTCCGTGGATTCTCACGGCGCTGGCGGCGCTCCCCGTCGTCTGGTGGCTGCTGCGCATCCACCCGCCGCCGCCGCGCCGCCTGACCTTTCCCGCCGTGCGCCTGCTCCTCGGCTTGCGCGAGGTCGAGGAAACGCCGGCGCACACGCCGCCCTGGCTGCTGTTGCTGCGGCTCCTGATCGCCGCCCTGATCGTCGTCGCGGCGGCGCGCCCTCTCCTCGACGCGCCGCCCGGCGCGCAGCGCGCCGGGCCGCTGGCGCTGGTGATCGACAACGGCTGGGCCGCGGCGCCGGGGTGGGAGCGGCGCATCGCGCTGGGCGAAGCCTCGATCGAAGCCGCGCGGCTGGAGAACCGCGCCGTCCTCGTCGCCGCCACCGCCCCGGCGCCGTCGGCGAGCGGCGCCCGCGCCGGTTTCGCCATCGGTCCGCCCGGCCGCGCCGCCGACGCAATGGCGGCGCTCCACGCGCTCGAACCCCGCCCCTGGCCGGTCGACCGCGCCGCCTTCGCCGACGCTTTCGCCGCCCTGCCGGCGATGGACGCCGCCGAAACCATATGGCTGAGCGACGGCGTCGCCGACGGCGACCCCGCCGACACGGAGCGCTTCGTCGCCGCGCTGGCGGCGGCAGGGCCGCTCACCGTGTATCTCGACCCGCCGGAAGAGCGCGCGCCGGCGATGCTGCCGCCGACCGCCGACGGCGCCGGCCTGACCTTGCGTCTGGTCCGCCCGGCGCCCGGCCCGGCGCAGCGCGCCGAGGTCCGCGCTGTCGCCGCCGACGGCCGCATACTCGCCCGGCAAACGGTGGAATTCGAGGCCGGCGCCGCGACCGCCGAACGCGCCCTCGACATCCCCCCCGACCTGCGCAACGAGATCGTCCGCCTGACCGTCGAGGGACAGGCCAGCGCAGCCGCGACGGTCTTTCTCGACGAGCGCTATCGCCGCCGCCCCGTGGGGCTGGTGTCCGGCGGCGGTTTCGAGAGCAGTCAGCCGCTGTTGTCGGACCTCTATTATCTCGAGCGCGCGCTCGCCCCGTCCGGCGATGTGAGGCGCATCCGCCTCGACGCGCCCATCGACGGCGACCTGTCGGTCATCGCGCTCGCAGATCTGGGACGGCTCGCCGGCGACGCGGCGGCGAGTCTTGCGGGCTGGATCGAATCGGGCGGCGTGCTGGTGCGCTTCGCCGGGCCGCGGGTGGCGGAAGGCGTCGACGCCCTTGTTCCCGTGCGTCTGCGCGCCGGCGGCGGACGCGCCCTCGGCGGCGCCCTTGCCTGGGAGACCGCGCGGGGACTCGGCCCCTTCCCCGACGGTTCGCCCTTCGCCGGTCTCGCCGTCCCCGCCGATGTCGAGGTGCGGCGCCAGGTTCTCGCCGAACCGTCGCCGGAGCTCGACGGCAAGACCTGGGCGCAGCTCGACGACGGCACGCCGCTGGTGACCGCCGAACGCCGCGGCGCCGGCTGGCTGGCGCTGTTCCACACCACCGCCAACGCGGAATGGTCGAGCCTCGCGCTGTCCGGCCTGTTCGTCGAGATGATGAAGCGCATCGCCCTGCTGGGCGAAGGCGTCGCCGGCGGCGATCCCGCGGCGAGCCTGCCGCCGGTGTCGTCCCTCGACGGCTTCGGCCGCCTCGGCGGGCCGGACCCGCTGGCGGCGCCGATCCCCGGGCGCGATTTCGCCGCCGCCCGCCCCGGCCCCGCGCGTCCGCCGGGCGAATACGGGGAGCCGGCGCACCGCCGCGCTCTCAATCTCGGCAGCGACGACCTCGCCGTGCGCGCCCTCGGCGCCCTGCCCGGCGACCCCGTCGTGAAGACCTACGCCCAGGCGCGGCTGCGCGACCTGCGCCCATGGCTGCTCGCCGCCGCGCTCGCTCTCGCCCTCGCCGATACGCTTATTGGCCTGCGGCTGCGCGGGCGGCTGCCCGCCTTCTTCCGCCGCCGCGCCGCGGCGCTGGCGGCGCTGGCCTTCGTCGCCGCCCCGACCGACCCCGCGGCGCAGGAGGCCGCGGGCGAGTCTTCCCTCGCCGCCGCCGACATCGCCCGGCACACGCGCTTCGCCTATGTCGAAACCGGCGACCCCGTCGTCGACCGCGTCAGCGCCCAGGGCCTCGCCGGCCTGTCGTGGGTGTTGCGCGCGCGCACCGCCATCGAGACCGGCCCGCCGGTGGCCATCGACCCCGCGGTCGACGAACTTGCCTTCTTCCCCCTGATCTACTGGCCCGCGACCGATAGCGGGCCGCCGCCGGGCGACGCCGCCCTCGCCCGAGTCGACGCCTGGCTGCGACGCGGCGGCCTGATCCTTTTCGACACCCGGGACGGGTCGCCGTCGATGCGGGCTGCGGAGACTCCGCGCGGCGATCGCCTGCGCCGGATGTTGCGCGGGCTGAACATCCCGCCGCTGCGTCCGGTCCCGCCCGACCACGCGCTGACCCGCGCGTTCTACCTGATCGACCGCTTCCCCGGCCGCTGGGACGGCGGCGATGTCTGGGTCGAGCGCTACGAAGGCGGCGTCAATGACGGCGTATCGTCGATCGTGGTCGGGGGCAACGACTACGCCGCCGCATGGGCGCGCGACGCCGACGGCTTTCCGCTCTATCCGGTGGTCCCCGGCGTCGACCGCCAGCGCGAATGGGCGCTGAGATTCGGGATCAATCTCGCGATGTACGCCCTGACCGGCAATTACAAGGCCGACCAGGTGCACATTCCGGCCATTCTGCGCCGTCTCGGCCGCGCGGCGCCGGAAGCGATGGAGTAGGCGCGGGCGCCGATGGCGGCCGACATCGTCTTCGACCCGCTGGTCGCCCCCTGGGCGCTGGCGCTGTTCGGCGCCCTCGCGGCGGCGGTTCTCGCGGCGGCGCTTGCCGGGCGCGCCCGCGGCGCCGGGTGGCGCGCGCTCGCGCTGGCGGCGATGGCGGCCGCGCTCGCCAACCCCACACTCATGGACGAAAAGCGCCGGCCCCTGGACGATATCGCGGTCCTCGCCATCGACCGTTCGCCGAGCCAGCGCCTGGACGGGCGCGAAACCGCGACCGACGAGGCGGCCCGCGCCGTCGCCGACGCGCTCGCCTCGCTGCCCGGCCTGGAGATCCGCACGGTCGTCGTCGACGGCGGGAGCGGGGCGCAATCGACCCGCCTGTTCGAAGCTCTCGTCCGGGCGGTGTCCGACGCGCCTCCCGAACGCATCGCCGGCGCCATTGCGATCACCGACGGACAGGCGCACGACGCGCCCGCCGACGCGCCTGCGGGGATCCGCCCGCTGCACGTGCTGCTTACCGGCCGGCCGGGGGAGCGCGACCGCCGGATCGTCATCGAACGCGCGCCGGGCTACGGCGTGGTGGGCGACGATATCGGCGTCGCCGTGCGGGTGGAGGACGACGCCTCGGACGCGCCGGCCCGGGTCGATATCCGCGTCGATGGCGCGCCTGCGGGTTCCGGCTTTGCCGAAATCGGCCGCTCCACGGTCCTGACCCTGCCCGTGGAGCGCGCCGGGCCGACGGCGATAGAATTTCGGGTCGCCCCCGGCGATGCGGAACTGACGCTCGACAACAACCGCGCCGTCGCCGTCGTGAACGGGGTGCGCGACCGTCTGCGCGTCATGCTCGTCTCCGGCGAACCCAACCAGGGGCTGCGCGCGTGGCGGAACCTGCTGAAGGCCGACCCGTCGGTGGACCTCGTGCACTTCACCATCCTGCGCCCGCCCAACAAGCAGGACTCGACGCCGGTGCGCGAATTGTCGCTGATCCCGTTTCCCGCCAACGAATTGTTCGACGCCGGTCTGGAGCAATTCGACCTCATCGTTTTCGACAGTTATCACCGCCGCGGCATCCTGCCGATGATGTATCTCGGCAATGTGGTCGACTATGTGGTGGGCGGCGGCGCGGTGCTCGACGCCGCGGGGCCGGCTTTCGCGTCGCCGCTGAGCCTCTCGGGGACTCCCCTCGGCGCGATATTGCCGGGGCGACCCACGGGGCGCGTCTTCCGCGAGGAGTTCCGCCCGCGCCTCACCGCCGACGGGCGGCGCCACCCCGTCACCCGGCGCCTGCCGGGAAGCGGCAGCCGGGCTGCGGACGGCGGAGAGGACGCGCCGGGCTGGGGGCCGTGGTTTCGCCATATCGACGTCGAACCCGGTTCCGGCGCCGTCCTGATGGCGGGCCATGCCGACCGCCCCCTCCTCGTGCTCGACCGCATCGGCGAGGGGCGGGTCGCGCAACTCCTCTCCGATCAGTCGTGGCTCTGGGCGCGCGGATACGGCGGCGGCGGACCGCAATCCGACCTGTTGCGGCGCCTCGTCCACTGGCTGATGAAGGAGCCCGACCTCGAGGAAGAGACCCTGGTGGCGGAGGCGGTCGACGGACGCATCGAGATCGCCCGCCGCAGTCTCGAGCCGATCTCGGGGCCCGTCGCCGTCGTCGGCCCCGACGGGGAGCGCCGGGCGCTGGCGCTCGACGACGGCGGCGACGGCAGGGCGAGCGCCGAACTCGCCGCCGACGCGCCGGGGCTTTACCGCTTCGAGCATGACGGCCACACCGCCATCGCGGTGGTCGGCGCGGCGCAGGGCGCGGAACTCGGCGATGTGCGCGCCACGGAGCGGGTTCTCGGCCCCCTCGCCGAAGCGACCGGCGGCAGCGTCCGCTGGATCGCCGGGGAGCGCCTGCCGGACATCCGCCGCGTGCGCGCCGGCCGCGACCTTGTCGGGCGCGGCTGGATCGGCCTCGCCGACCGCCGCGGCTCGGTCGTCACCGGCCTCGAACAGACCCCCCTGATGCCGGGCTGGCTGCTGGTCCTCCTCGCCCTCGGCGGCCTGCTGCTCGCCTGGCGCGCAGAGGGACGCTGAGCGCATACGCCGCCAGGGCACGGCCTTCGGAACCGGCGGGGCCGGACACGCCAGGATTGCCGGTCGGACAGACGGCTCACTCGCCCCGGGCGAAGCAGCTGTCCCGCTCCATCGGCCGGCACAACCCATACCCCCGAAAACGCCCGGCGCCGATCAGCACAGGGCCGCGCACCGGCGCCTCGAAAACGACGACCGCGTGGCAGTGACTCTGGCGGCCGCCGTCGCGCTTCCGGATCAGCTGCGGGAACTCCCGCGCATGGGGAGCGCCTTCGACCCGGGAGACAGGGTGTAACAGGACCTCCCGGGGGCGTGGAAGACCGATATGCCCGCACATCTCTTTCAGGCTCTCGGCCGACCGTTCCCATTTGTCCCTGCCGTCGAAGTGCCGGTTCAGGACCACGGGCGTCACGCTGGCCCAGATGCGGGACGGCAGTGTCCAGGTGCGCGGGTCGAGATTTTTCGGCGGCCTGTCGCGGGTTTCGAGTTCGACGGCGCGCTCGAACCCGTTTCCCATGAACAGACGCCGTTCGCGCGGGAGGCCGGTTTCCGGATCCCGCAGGACGGGTTCGACGCAACCCCCGGCCTCTTCGGGCCTCAACCCGCGCGGCAGGATTACGGCCAGGCCCATGATCCTCCCGTCGGCGTGTCGCGAGCCGACGAACGGCAAGGGCGCCAGGGCCAGGTGCGGCCCCGCGGCGGGTCCGCCGGCCGGGCGATGGCCGCTGAACCACTCCGGCGGCGGTTGTTCGGGACACTCGCGCATCAGCAGACCGCGCAGCGCCGCCGTGAGCTTGAGCGTCGCCGGGAGAGACACGCCGTCGCCGCCGAGCGCGAGGACGATGAGGCGCGGATCGAAAACCGGACGGGGCGCGGACCCGGGCGACGACGCCGATGACGCCTGCGGGCGGGCGTATCCCTGCCATCTGCCGGGGACCGGGCGCGCCGGCGAACGCGGCGGACCGTCCGGGAACCTGTCCGCCAAACGCGCCTCCAAAATCTTTATGTATCGCCTTTGCTCGCGAGGACTTCGCCGGTGACGTCGGAAGCCTCCTTCGCGCATTGCCGCAGCAAGGCGATCTCGGATGGTGTCAATATCCGGGGAGCGGGCGAGATACCGAGCTTCCGATTGAGTAAGGCAATCGAAGGCGTGTCCGAAATGCTCCCGCCACCATCTCTCGAAGCGGGCGCCGTGCTTTTCCCTGAGTTCATGGAGTTGCTCCTCCGAAGGATTCAGCCTCGCCGAATAAGGCTTGCCGGTCAATGCGACTGCGCCGACGACCGCGCCGCCCCGCTTTTCCACCCAGCCGCGCAGATTGGCCAGCGTGCCGCCCTGCCCGATGAAGTCGTCGACAACGACATATTCCCGCCCTTCTTCCACCTTGCCCTCGAAGGCCGCTTGCCGGGCGATGCGGCCGTAGCCGTTCGCCCCCGTATGACCGACGACCTTGGTTTGCACGATCCCGGTGTCGCAGGGCGCATCGAGATATTCGCTCAGGAGCCGCGCCAACGCCGCCGCAACGGGGCGGGCAAGCGACAGCGCCGACAAGCCGGCGCAATTATCCTTTCCCTCATAACGATATTTCATGGATTCCGTCATGCAGGTCAGGGCGGAACCGGATCCGCGCCCGCGTCGGACAACGCCATGACGACTGCGGCATTGCGGTTCTCCATCGCCGCCCCATTGAGCCGCGCCGTCCGGGTGCGTCCGGCGCGTGCGTTCACGCCGGCGCAGGCGTCGAGCGGCGCGGCGACGGTCGCCGTATCGTCGTTCCCCGCGGCTGCCCGATGACGCGGCGTCTCATGCTCCGCAGCGCCCCCGTTCGCACCGGTAGAGTGGGCACAAATCGCGCTTCGGTCTTGAAAAAATGCGGGCGGAATAACCGCATCTCCGAGGACAGGCGCCGTGAGAAAGACCGAGGAATTATTCGTGCATGCGACCATGGGGCCGCCGCGGTCGAACCTTGTATAAATGACACTCCGTGATCGGTTCCTTGCCTTTCGGCAACGGAGAACCAACCGATGACTATGCATCTCACGCTCGGGTCGGACCTCGACAGCGATGTCGAGCAACTCGCCGACCGCCTCGGGTTGAGCCGTCTCCGCGACGCGGCGGTTATCGACGTTGACGAAATTATGCAGGAAGCCGACGGGCGCGTGCGCCCGCCGCTCCGAAACACTACCTGAACCGGGCGTCGTTCAGCCGCCAATAGACCTTGCTTCCCTTCAACGCCTCGTTTTCGGCTGCCCACCGGAAGGGGGTTGCTCCATACTGGTCACGGGCCGACGGGTTAGCGCCAGCTTCAAGCAACGCCGTGACAACTGCTACTCCGTTGAATCTCGCCGCAACATGAAGTGGCGTCTGCTCCCCCGGATACTGATCAATTGCAGTGCGGGCATTCATATCCGCACCGGCATCAAGCAGCACCATAACGACCGTCGCGTCGTTGAACGCCGCCGCTACGTGAAGCGGTGTCCAAACAAAACCGTCGCGAGCGTTCGGATCTGCGCCAGCATCAAGCAGCAGCGTGACAACCGCCGCGTCGTTGAATTTTGTCGCGGCGTGAAGCGGCGCCCATCCAGTACGAATTTCTTCCTTGAACACGTCTGTAGTTTTTGCAACGCGAGCGTTCAGGTTCGCACCAGCACCAGCGTCAAGTAGCGCGGCGACGACCGTCGCGTCGTTGAACGCCGCTGCTACATGGAGCGGCGTTCCGCCGTTCTCCTCGCGCGTGTTCACGTTCGCACCAGCGGACAACGCGGCTTTTACGTCAGCGGCAGTTCCGGTTTCGGCAGCCCTGAACAGATCCGCATTGGCGTCGGCGAGAACGGGACGCGGCGCGATAGCTATCACGACCAACATGAGAACGACGCGGATGGCCATCATGATTCTTCTCCTGCTTCGGATATCGAATCGCGATTCCAGGGGCGATCAGGAAGCGCCGCCATCCGCGCCATCCAGCGTCCAACGTGATGGCAACGCCTCAATTGCAGCATACCCTGTCCGGTCGGTCTCTCAACGAATTTTCCAGGACGGATTCCGTTGGACTAGGTCAGGCGCTTGGCTAAAAATTTCACTCCCGCCGTTTCCCGCGGGGTGATGGCGAGGAGGATCCGCGTCGGCGCGCCGGTTCTGCGAACCGAAACCGAACATAGGGTAACGAGCGGACTATACCGGTCGCCGGTGGCGGCACAACGCGACGACGCCATTTCGGCGACTATCGGGGTCGCCAAAGTCCGGGTTGAGCGAACGGGTCGTACATGCCTCCCTTCCATGCTACCCGAACCGGGCATCGTTCAGGCGCCAATATGCGTCAGTGCCCTCCAGTGACTCGTTTTCGGTCGCGTAATCGAAGGGTGTTTTACCGTCTTCGTCACGGGATCCCGGGTTCGCGCCGGATTCGAGAAACGCCACGATGACCGCTGGGTCGTCATTTCTCCCCGCCGCCAAGTGAAGCGGGGTCAGACCCGCATCGGCGCGCGCGTTTACGTCTGCGCCGGCTTCCATAAGCGCGGTGACGACATCCGGATTTTCATTCAGCGCCGCCGCATGAACAGGGGTTGCTGCCTCATCGGAAACGGCGTTCGGATCGGCCCCGGCGTCAAGCAACGCGGCCACGACAGCCAAACTCGCGTTCCCCGACGCCGCTCCGTGCAGCGGCGTCAAGCCACCGTCGGAACGTGCGCCCAGATCTGCGCCAGCTTCAAGCAGCGCCGCGACGACAGCAGGATTCTCGTTCTTGTTTGCCGCCATATGAAGCGGCGTCAGATCGGTGTCATTGCGCGAGTTCGGATCTCCACCTGCCTTGAGCAATGAGATCACGACCGCCGGGTTGCTATTGCTCAACGCCGCCACGTGGAGCGGGGTCGAACCGTCTTCGGAACCCATGCTCGGGTCTGCGCCAGCTCCAAGCAGCGCCGCCACGACAGTGGGATTCTCGTTCTCCGCTGCCGCCATATGCAGCGGGGTCAGATCGGCGTCATTGCGCGAGTTCGGATCTCCGCCAGCCCTGAGCAATGAGATCGCGACTGCCGGGTTACTATTGCTCACCGCCGCCACGTGGAGCGGGGTCGAACCGTCTTCGGAACGCGCGCTCGGGTCTGCGCCGGATCCAAGCAGCGCCGCCACGACAGCGGGGTTCTCGTTCTCCGCTGCTGCCCTATGAAGCGGGGTCAGATCGGCGTCATTGCGCGAGTTCGGATCTCCGCCAACCTCAAGCAGCGCTGTGACGACAGCGGGATTCTCGTTCCTCGTTGCTGCGAAGTGAAGCGGCGTGACGCCCATCTCGCCGCGCGCGTTAGGATCCCCACCGGCCTTACACAGCGCCGAAATGACGGCTGGATTGTTGCTCAGTACCGCGCGATGAAGCGGCGTGAAGCCGTCTTCGGTGCGTGGGTTCGGATATGCGCCCGCCTCGACCAATGTCAAGACGACAGCGGGATTCTCGTTCTCCGATACCGCCATATGAAGCGGCGCCCAGCCGTTTTCAGTGCGTGCGTTAGGATCCGCGCCACCTTCGAGCAATGTCACGACGACAGCGAGATTGTCGTTCTGCAATACTGCCAAATGAAGCGGCGTCGAGCCGTCTTCAAGGCGAACATTCGGATCCGCGCCACCTTCGATCAATGTCGCGCCAACAGCGGGATTCTCGTTCGCCGCTGTCGCCAAATGAAGCGGCGCCGAGCCGTCTTCGGAACGCGCACTCAGGTCCGCGCCAGCATCAAGCAGTGCTGTGACGACAGCGGGATTCTCGTTGCCCATTGCTGCGATGTGAAGCGGCGTCATGCCGGCCATGAAGCGCTGGTTCGGATCCGCGCCGGCTTCGAGCGCGGTCCTAACGTCGACAGCACCGCCCGTGCTGGCAGCTACGAATAGTTCCATCGACGCCTCAATTTCCATCGCATACCCCTCGCGTGAACAGTCCCGCCGCCCGCGCCGTTACGCCAGCCAGCGTTTGCGGCGGCGGTAGTGCTTTACGTCGCGGTAGCTCTTGCGGCCGGCCTCGCCCAGGCCGAGATAGAACTCCTTTACATCCTCGTTTTCGCGCAGGCTTTCGGCCGGGCCGTCGAGGACGACGCGGCCGTTCTCAAGGATGTAGCCGTAACCGGCATAGCGCAGCGCGACCGTGGCGTTCTGCTCGGCGAGAAGGAAACTCACGCCGGCTTCCTCGTTGAGGCGCTTGACGATCTCGAAAATCTCCTCGACCAGCTGGGGGGCGAGGCCCATCGAGGGTTCGTCGAGGAGGATCAGGCGCGGGCGGGCCATGAGGGCGCGGCCGATGGCGGTCATCTGCTGCTCGCCGCCCGAAATGTAGCCGGCGAGGCTGCTCTCGCGGCGCTTCAACGCCGGGAAATAGCCGTAGACGAGGTCCAGATCGCGGCGCACCGCCTCGCGCCCGTCGCGGCGGGTGTAGGCGCCGGTCATGAGGTTCTCCTCGACCGTCAGATGCTCGAAGCAGTGACGGCCCTCCATGACCTGGACGACGCCGCGGCGCACCAGTTCGGCGGCGTTCCAGCGGTCGCTGCGGGCGCCGTCATAGTCCACCCGGCCCTTCGTTATCTCGCCGCGTTCGGCGCGAAGCAGGCTGGAGATCGCCTTCAGGGTCGTGGACTTGCCGGCGCCGTTGGCGCCGAGGAGGGCGACGATCTCCCTCTCCGGCACCTCCAGCGACACCCCCTTGAGCACCAGGATGACGCGGTCGTAGACGACCTCGATATTGTTGACCGACAGCAGGGGCGCGGCGTCGGCGGGTTGCGGGGAGGCCACGGGACTGCGGCTATCCGGTCGTCGCCGGGCAGTCGCGCGGCGCGACGCCCTGTTCGGCGGCGTATTGCGCGGCGGACTCCTCGATCATGGGCCGCACCAGCGCCCTGTCGGTCTCGATCCAGTCGGAGATGCGCTCCCACTTGCCGCCGTTCCATTGCTGGAACATCACCGCGGCGCCGCCCTCATGGTCGGAGCAGGTGACCTCGAACGGCGGCACAAGGCCGGTCGCGCCGAGTTCGGCGATGCGTTCGGGGGTGAGCGAAAGGGTTTCCAGCGCCTGTTGCACTTCGGGGCCGGAGACCGGACGGTTTCCGAACATGTCCATCGCCTTGCGGATGGCTTCCGTCGAGACGATGGCCCAGACGATGGCGCGGTTGTAATAGATGGACCCCAGACGCTCGCGCGGCATTTCGCCTTCGCCCTTGTCGTAGACGTGGGCGACGATCTCCCGGATGACGGGGAAGTCGGTTCCCGAAGGGTGGAAGCCGGCGGCGATGAAGCCTTCCGCCGCGTCGCCGGCGGGCACCGTGTCCTCTTCGGCGCCGGACCACCAGACGCCGACCATGCGGTCGCGGGGGAAGCCGACGCGCGCGGCTTCCTTGATGGCGGTGGGGTTCATGACTCCCCAGCCGCGCAGGATCGCCCAGTCGGGGCGGTAGCGGCGCGCCACCTGGAGCCAGGTGGCCTTCTGGTCGACTCCGGGATGGACGACGGGGAAGTGGCGCACGTCGAAGCCGTAGAGCTCCGCCTGACGGTCGAGGACGGGGATGGTCTCCTTGCCGTAGGCGGAGTCGTGATAGATGTTGGCGATCTTGAGGCCGGCGAGGTTTTCCATGCCGCCGACGCGCTGACCGATGAAGCGGATCTTGGCGGTGTTCTGCGACCAGTAATTGGTCAGCAGGGGGAACAGATAGGGGAAGACCCGCCCGTCCGAGGCGTCGGTGCGCCCATAGCCGATGGTGAGCACGGGGATGCGGTCCTCGGCGGCGCGTTCGAACACCGAATAGGTTCCGCCGGTGCTCATGGGGTGGAAGAGCGCCATGCCGGCGCCGCGGTTTTTCAGGCGTTCGTAACATTCGACGATGCGGTCGTTCTGATACTGGGTCTCGCATTTCTCCCAGAACAGCCGGACGCCGTTGATGCCGCCGTCGCGGGCGTTGAGCATCTTCATGTAGTCGATGAGGCCGCCGCCGAAGGCGGAGCCGCCGGCGGCGTAGGGTCCGGTCCAGTAGGCGTTGACCGGGAAGAACTGCATGTCCTCCTCGCTCTGCGCCGGCGCCTGGGCGGCGAGGGCGACGATCGCGGCCGCGGCGGCGAGACCGGCCAGGGTCGGAACGGGCTTCATGTCTTTCTCCTGTCGATAGGCGTGTCGATGGGCGGCGCGCGCGGGGCGCGGGGTCAGTAGGGGAACGGCCACATGCGCAGTTTCTCCTTCGCAATGGCCCACAGGCGGGCAAGGCCCGCGGGCTCCACGATGAGGAAGAAAACGATGAGGCAGCCGAAAACGATGAGTTCGACGTTGGAGGCGACGCCACCCGGGGCGTTGGGCGCGACGAGGCCGAGGACGTTGCTGATGACGATGGGGAGCACGACGATGAAGCCGGCGCCGAGGAACGAGCCGAGCACCGTGCCCAGGCCGCCGATGATGACCATGAACAGCACGAAAAAGGCGAGATTGATCGTGAACGCCTGCGGCTCCACCGTGCCGACGTAGAAGAACACATACAGGGCGCCGGCGACGCCGCAATAGAACGAGCTCACGGCGAAGGCGATCAATTTGGTGCGCAGCAGATCGATGCCGATAACCTCGGCGGCGACGTCCATGTCGCGCACGGCCATCCAGGCGCGGCCGATGGCGCTGCGCGCCATATTCCTCATCAACAGCGCGAGCAGCACGGCGACGGCGAGCGTGAACAGATATTTCGCCTCCGCCGACTCCACCGGATAGCCGAGCAGCGTCACCGGCGGCGCGGTGATGACGCCGGACGGCGAATAGTTCTTGAACCACCCGAAATTGGTGAGGATCCACTCGATGAGGAAATGCGCGCCCAGGGTGGTGACGGCGAGATAGAATCCCTTGATGCGCAGCGACGGCAGCCCGAAAACGACGCCGACGAGGGCGGCCATGACGCCGGCGAGGACGAACAGCACGGGAGCGGGAAGGAATTCGAAGGCGGTGGCGAATTTGTAGGCCGTGAAGGCGCCGACCGCCATGAACCCCGCCGTGCCGAGCGAAATCTGGCCGCAATAGCCGAGGAGGATGTTCAGCCCCATCGCCGCGATGGCGTAAAGCAGGAACGGCAACAGCACCGAATGGAGCAGATATTCGTTGGCGACGGCCGGAACCGCGACGGCCGCGAGGACGCACAGGACGGCGACTCCCCACCGGTCCTGGCGGATGGGGAACATGCCCTGGTCGGCGCTGTAGGTGGCCTTGAACTGCCCGGCCTCGCGGTAGATCACGTTTCGGCTCCCTGTCGGGTCGGTCTCAGACTCTCTCGATGATCCGCTCGCCGAACAGGCCCTGGGGGCGGGCGAGCAGGAACAGGGTGGCGAGGATATAGGGGAACCAGTTCTCCAGCGCGCCGCCGACGAAATCCGAGAGGTAGAATTCGGCGAGTTTCTCGCCGGCGCCGACGATGAGGCCGCCGACGATGGCGCCGGCAATGGAGTCGAAGCCGCCGATGATGAGCACCGGCAGCGCCTTCAGCGCCAGCAGCGCGAGGCTGAAATGCACGCCGAGTTTGGCGCCCCACAGCACCCCGGCGATGAGACCGATGGCGCCGGCGACCCCCCAGGTCACGGCCCAGATGTGCTGGAGCGGGATGCCGACCGACATGGCGGCCTGGTGGTCGTCGGACACGGCGCGCAGGGCGCGGCCGGTGCGGGTCCGCGAGAAGAAGAGGCTGAGCGCGAGGACCAGCGCGCCCGCGATCGCCGCCGCCGCCATGTCGAACAGGGTGATGTACATGCCGGCGGCGGCCAGCAGCCACCCCCAGGGTTCGTCGGGGATGCCGATGTCGAGGGCGTGGACCTCCGTCCCCCAGGCGAGCTGGGCGAACCCCTCGGTGAAGAAATTGAGGCCGATAGTGGCCATGAAAAGGATGATGAGCGGCTGGTTCACGAGGGGGCGCAGGACGACGCGCTCCACGGCGACGCCGTAGAGAGCCATCGCCGCGAGGGTGGCGAGGAGGCAGACGACGAACCAGACCCCCGAAGCGCCCACGAGCGCCATTTCGAGAAGGCTGACGAACGTCAGCGCGGCGAACAGGACGAACGCGCCCTGGGCGAAATTGAAGACCCCCGACGCCTTGAAGATCAGGACGAAGCCGAGGGCGACCAGCGAGTACATGACGCCGGACATCAGCCCGCCGATCAGCACCTCGAGGAACAGGAAAAATTCGACGGCGAAACCTTCAGTCATCGCAGGCGCGTCCTTTCCGGCTCATGCGCCGACTCCGAGATAGGCGTCGATCACCGCCGGGTTGCGGCGCACCTCGCCCGGGGCGGCGTCGGCGATCTTGCGTCCGTAGTCGAGCACGGCGACGCGGTCCGAGATGTCCATGACGACGCCCATGTCGTGTTCGATCAACACGACGGTCGTGCCGAACTCGTCGTTCACGTCGAGGATGAAGCGGGACATGTCTTCCTTCTCCTCGACGTTCATGCCGGCCATGGGTTCGTCGAGGAGGAGGAGGCGCGGCTCAGCGGCCAGCGCGCGGCCGAGTTCGACGCGCTTCTGAAGGCCGTAGGGCAGGCGTCCGACGGGGGTCTTGCGGATGTCCTGGATTTCCAGAAAGTCGATGATCTCCTCGACGGCGCGGCGGTGGACGAGCTCCTCGCGGAGGTAGCGCCCCCAATAGACCGCCTGGGCGAAGAGGTTGCCGGCGATCTTGCCGTTGCGACCCGTCATGATGTTGTCGAGCGTGGTCATGCCGCGGAACAGAGCCACGTTCTGGAAGGTGCGGGCGATGCCCTGGCGGGCGATCGCGGCGGGGGAGAGCTTCCCGCGCGGCGCGCCGTCGAAGACGATGCGCCCGGCCTGCGGCCGGTAGACGCCGTTGATGCAGTTCAGCAGCGATGTCTTGCCGGCGCCGTTGGGACCGATGATGGCGAGGATCTCGTGTTCGCGGACCGAGACCGAGACGTCGGAGAGGGCGCGCACGGCGCCGAAGCGCAGCGAGATATTTTCGGCGTCGAGGAGAACTCCGCCGACGGGTTTCCCGGCGCGCACCGCAGTCAACCCGCCGCGGCGACCGGCGACGCCGGCTCGAGGTCGCGGATGACGAGGGTGGCGTCGACGACGCCCTCGCGCCCGTCTTCGAAAGCGACGCGGGCCCGGATCCGCGCCTCGGATGCGCCGCCGAACAGGGCGTCGATGAGGGCGGCGTATTTTTCGGCGACGAACCGCCGGCGCACCTTGCGCGTGCGGGTCAGTTCGTTGTCGTCGGGGTCGAGTTGCTTGTGCAGGACGAGGAAGCGCCGGATCTGCGCGCCCGCCATGGCCTCGTCCGCCGCGAGGCCGGCATTGACCGAAGCGACTTCGCGGGCCACGAGATCGAGGACCTCCTTCTTGCCGGCGATATCCGTATAGCTGGTATAGGCGAGGCTGCGTCTTTCGGCCCAGTTGCCGACGGCCTCGAGGTCGATATTGACGAAGGCGCAGACGAAATCGCGTCCGTCTCCGAACGTCACGGCCTCGAGGACGTAGGGGCTGAATTTGAGTTTGTTCTCGAGATATTTGGGCGCGAACATCGTGCCGTCGTTCAGGCGGCCCACGTCGCGGGCGCGGTCGATGATGCGCAGCTGGCCGTTGGCGCCGAAATATCCCGCGTCGCCGGACGATATCCACCCGTCGCCGTCGAGCGTCTCGCGCGTCGCCTTTTCGTCACGGAAATAACCGATGAAGGCGCCGGGGCTGCGGAACTGAACCTCGCCGCCGTCGGCGATGCGCAGCTCCACTTCCGGCATGGCGACGCCGACCGCTTCCGGATCGACCTCGCCGTCGCGCTGACCGCAGACGAGCGCGGTGGCTTCGGTCATCCCGTATATCTGCTTGATGTTGACGCCGAGCGATCGGTAGAAGGAGAAGATTTCAGGGCCTATGGCTTCGCCCGCCGTATAGGCCACGCGGATGCGCGAAAAGCCGAGATTGTCCTTGAGCGGCCCGTAGACCAGGAGGGCGCCGAGGCCGTAGAGCAGCCGGTCGCCGAAGCGCACCGGCGCGCCGTCGAGCAGCCGCGCGCCGACGCGCTCCGCCACTTTCATGAAGCGGTGGAACATGAACCGCTTGAAGGCCGCCGAGTCCTCGATACGCACCAGGACGGTGGTCAGGATGCTCTCCCAGATGCGCGGCGGGGCGAAGAAATAGGTGGGGCCTATCTCCCGCAGGTCCGACAGCACGGTGGCGCCGCTTTCGGGGCAGTTGACGGTGAAACCGGCAACGATGGCCTGGCTGAAGGAAAACAGGTGGTCTCCCACCCACGCCATGGGGAGGTAGGCGAGCACTTCCTCGCGCTCCGTGAGCGCATCGTGGCGGACGCCGTTGATCGAGGTGCGGATCAGGTTGTCGTGGCTGAGCATCACGCCCTTGGGCTTGCCGGTCGTCCCCGACGTGTAGAGCATGATGGCGAGGTCGCCGCCGCGGCCCCGGTCGATTTCGGCGTCGAGGACGCCGGGGTCCTCCCGGTCGGCGCGCGCGCCTTCCTCGCGCAGCGTCTCGTAGGGGGCGAGCGCGTCGTCGTCGTAATGGCGCAGCCCGCGCGGGTCGTCGTAGACGATGCGGCGGAGCGCAGGCAGGCGGGGGCGGACCTGCAACAATTTGTCCACCTGCTCCTGGTCCTCGGCGATGGCGAAGCGGACATCGGCATGGTCAAGGATGAAGCTCATCTCGTCGGCCGCCGAGTCCTGATAGATGGGCACGGGAACCGCGCCGAGCATTTGCGTCGCCGCCATGGCGAGATAGAGGCGGGGCCTGTTGTCGCCGACGATCGCCGCCTTGTCGCCGCGCTCCATGCCGAGCGCCGCAAAACCGCGGGCGAGGGCGCGGGCCTCGGTCCACGCTTCGCGCCAGGTCCACGACTGCCAGATGCCGAGGTCCTTCTCGCGAAGGAAGACGCGATCGCCGCTCTCCCCGGCCCGGGCCCGGAGCCGTCTGGGCAGGGTATCGTGCGCCGCGGCGTCTGCGGCGCCGGCCGAACGGTCCATCGCTTTCCCCGGCCGCTGGGAGCGGCCTCGCTTCGCTGCCCGCCGGCGCGAACCGGCGTCGGGCGCGCAGATTACCCGCGAACCGGCCTGCGCAACAAGCCCGTGTACTGGTTCACGACATATGAGACGTGGGGCGGTCGGTGGGGGTCTCGTTTGCTGTGAGGGATTGAAGGTATTGAGCGGGGGTGCGGTTGTCGAGGGCCTGGTGGGGTCGGAAGTTGTTGAACTCGTCGGCGAAGGCGTCGACCCAGCGGTTGATTCGGTTGAGGTCGTTGTCGGGGAGGTCCCATGTTGCGTAGAACTCATATCGCCATGCGCCGTTGTTGCGTTCGACGGAGCCGTTGAGTTTGGGGGATCGGGGCGGGAGTTCGAAGAGGTCGATTCCCCTGCTTTGGCATTCGCGTTCGAAGTCGGCTTTGAACTCGGCGCCGCCATCGACCTGGATGGCTCGGATGGGGAAGGGCATGTCTTCCTGGAGTTTGTCGAGGAAGCGTTTGGCGTTGTGAGCGGTTGCGCGCCTCCAGGCTTGCGCGCATGTCCAGCGGGTGACGGGGTCGTATGCGGTGAACTGCTTGATGGTGGGTCGTCCTGCGGTTCGGGCGATGGAGAGGGTGTCGAGCTGGACGATTTCTCCGGGTTGGGAGGGTTTGCGTCCTTTGGGCAGGCGCGTGGCCCAGGGGCGTTTTCGTCGTGCGGCGCGGGGGGCGTTTCGGCGGAGGTCGGGGACGGGGAAGACGTCCCCTTTTTCGACGAGGGTTTTGAGGATGCGGCCGATGGTGCTTTCGCTGGCGTCGAAGCCCTGGCGTTGGATGAGGACGGCGATTTTGGCCTTTCCCCACATGGGATAGTCGTTGCGGGCCTCGCGCACGGCCGCGACCAGCGCCGGTGCCCATTGCGCCCGGCGCACGCGGCGGGGGCGGCGCGAGAGCGGTTCGAGGCGTCCGCGTTCGGCGCGCTTTCGCCAGCGGTAGAGGGTCGACAGGGGCACGCCGACCGCAGCCGCCGCCGAGCGGGCGTTCAGGCCGTCTTCGCGGGCCTGCTTCCAGCGTTCGATGGCGTCGCGTCTGTGCGCCCCTTCGCTACGCTCAGCGGCGCACAGACGCGACGCCAGGCGTGCTCCTTGTGTAATCTGTCTCGGCAGGCCGATAACCTGCATGGGGGCCTCCGTTGGCTGTTTCCTCACACCAAACAGCTTCGGAGACCCCCACCCCGCCTGCAAGCCCCGCGTCTCACATGTGTCCGAACCAGATCAGCCCGGATACCGGTTCGCGACATATGAGACGCCGGGCGGTCTGCGGGGAACGGCGCGTCAAGCCGCTTCGCGGCTCCTTTGCTGCGCTCCGGCTCTTCGGGCGACCCGCCTCACCGCGGACTGTGGGCCGCCATGGCCGTAAGCAGGCTTCGGCCACGGAAAGGCCCGGATACCGACAAACGCGCCGCGTTTCACATCTGTCCGAACCGGATCGGCCCGCGTCCCGACGCGCGGCCGGCGCCGGCCGCGCTCACGCGCGGTTCAAGGGCGCCCACCCGGGCCCACAGACCGGCGCCGGCGAAGGCGATCTCAAACTCGGCATAGACGCGGCCTTACAGCGACAGTGCGTGCTCAGTCACGAACCGCAGAAAGGCAGCCAGCTGCGTCTCGCTTATTTCTCCGTTCCGATAACGTGAAACCTGTCGTCGAAGAAGAGGGGCAAGCGAACAAGCGGACCGGAACTCGGATTCGTAAACGTCCGTCAGAACCTTGAAGGCGTCGCTGGACACCTGTCTCATGGCATCCACCATGTCATCTACGCTGCTACTCGCGTATCCGGCGTCCGGATGGCTAATTCCGCGCAGCGAGTGAGCGATCGAGTTGTAACACCCGATCACCCGATGCTTGCTCATTGTCTCGGCTTCCGCCACTCCAGACGTCAGCGCTCCAACGGCGACGGCTGCCAGCAATCTTCTCAAGAGGCGCACAGGTTAGCCCTCCATATGGCGTTTCCCGTCACCGTCGAGCGCGCGGCGTTCCGTGCTCGCGCCCGCGGGCAGAGAGACGCTATGCGCCGCCGCCGGCGACGACGACTTCGGTCTCCGCGACGGCGCCGTCGGCGAAAAGGAGGCGCAGGACGAAGCGGTCGCCGTCGCGCGGCGGGCGCGGGAGATCGGTCAGAACGACGGCGTATTCGCCGGGGGCAAACGCGATTTCGGCGCCCGGCGCGATCATCATCCGGTCGACTGTGCGGGACGCGCCGCCCGGGCGGCCGTCGGTGTCCGAACGGATGACGGCGACGCCGCCGAGATCGCTCTCCGCGCCGACCAGCATCGCGACCCCGCCCCGGTTCTCGACGGTGAAATAGACCGCAAGGACGCCCGGGCGCGCCGGGTCCGTCCGGCTCCACGGGTCGGTCAGCGTCACGTCGGCCGCATGGGCGGCGGCGGAGGCGGCGAACGCCGCGAACGCGAAGGCCCGGATTCGACTCATGGCTTTCTCCCCGGCGGCGCGGAAATGTCGGCGGAAGGCGTCAATCGTCCTCGCGCGGCTCCTGCCAGCCGCGCGTCACGCCGTCCTTGAGCAGGTCGGGCGGTTCGTAATCCACATAGACGACCTCGTATTCGCCGTCGCCGCCGCTCAACTCCACGACCTGCTGCTCGTAGTCGGATGCGGCGGCTTCGAAACGTTCGTAGTCGTCCAGGTCGAACTGTATCCGATACACCCGGGGCGTCGGGTCGACTCCGAGGGTGTCGAGAAACATATAGAAGCGCCCGGTATCCTTGTCGAGTTTGGACGACAGCACCTTGTAGTTGCCTTCGGGCGGGTAGGGGTTCGGGCGCCCCAGCGTGCCGATCAGCGCGAACAGCGGCAGCCACAGCGCCACAGCGCCGGCGACGACGGCGGGCGGCCGGAGCCAGCGCTTCCGCGTCAGGACGGCGAGAACGACGAGACCGATACACGCGGCGTGCGCCGCGAGCAGCGACCAGTGGTCCGTTTCCGAGAGGAATTCGGGCAGCGCAGGCTGGGGCATGGCTATCGGTCCCTCCGGTAATCGCCATAGAAGCGCTTTTCGAGCGCGATGTCGTAGCGCACCTCGCCGGTCTCCGGGTCGCGGCGGATGTCGATGGTCTTCTCCGCGAAGGTTCCCATCTCCATCGCCGCGTCCTGCAGGGCGATTGCGGTCCTGAGATCGAAGGGGACGCGGTAGTGCAGGGGTTCGACGACGCCGGGGCGTTCGAGGAACATGTAGATGGCGCGGTTGGGTTCGTCGATCTGCCAGCCGAGCATGTCGTAGCGGCCGTCCTCGGGCCAGGGGTCGGGGTAGCCCAGGGTCGTCCGCGCCGTGAGCACAGGGTAGACGACGGCCGCCGCGCCCACCGCCACGGTGGCGAGTCGCAACCACCAGCGCCGCCAGTCGCGGATGAACAGCATCGCGAAGAGGAACGCGACGGTCGCCGCATAGATCGCATACAGGACAATGGTGACCATCAGTTCCGACATGGCGGCCCCTCCCGGCGTTGCGGGATCAACGTTGCGAGATGATCGACTTGTAGAGGTCGTGAATGCTGTCTTCGATCAGCGCGCCGTCCTCGTCGAGGGTGAACCGGAGCACGGTCGTTTCTTCCTTGCGGCGGTTGAGCAGCACTTCCTCGTTATAGATCTCGCCCAGGTCTCCCTTGCCGGTGACGCGGACCTTCACCGGGACGGGCAGCGGTTCCCGGTATTCGTTATAGAGGTGGAGGTTGACGGTGTATTCGCCGGCGTCCCGCGTGCGGATCGACATCCACTCGTAATTGAGGTCGGAGGTGTCGTTGATCTTCCCGCGGTCGTCCCGTTCGAGGTTGAGCGACGGCCCCGCTTCGTAGATGCCCCAGCCGACGGGCACGCCGTCGGGGCCCATGCCCCAGAGATCGATGTCGTAGGCGGTGCCGGAAGGCCAGGTGATCTCGATCAGGATCTGCGTGCGCAGCGGAACCTCGTCGGGCTTCTGCACCGGGTTGATCAGGAAGGTGAGAAGGAAGATCACGACGACGAGGCTGAACACCATCAGGAACAGCACGTCGCGGAAGGCGATGCCCGCCGGGTCGCGATTCCGGTCGGTGAATATCTCGAAATCGTACATGACGCCGGGGCGCGCCTCCGGGCGGACGGACTATTCGGCGGGCGCGGCGGCGCCGCCGCCGGAGGGCGCCGCGAGGCCGGGAACGATTTCGATATCCGCGTATTCCACGATGTCGATGGCGAGACCGCCGGCGGCGCGGCTGAGCATCTGATAGTGGATCTCGAGCCACAGGCCGCCGAGGATGGCGCCGACCAGAGTCGTGAACAGCGCCACGCCCATGCCGTTGACGATCTGGCCGAGGACGCCCTGAACCCGCTCAAGGTTGGTGCCCCCGGCGATGCTGTCGCCGAGGCCGCTGACGGCGATGACGAAACCGACGACGGTGCCGATCAGTCCGAGAAGGATCAACACGTTCGCCACGTAGCTGACGATCTGGATGGGCAGGAAGAGCCGCGCGCGCAGGGCGCCCGCGAGCATTCCGTGTTCGACGCGCCCGCCGTTCGATTTGGCGGCCTTGGCGCGGAGCTTGCCGATATAGGCGGCCGCCAGGCCCGAGGGCGCGCGCTTGACGAACAGCACGATCTCACGGTTCAGACTGACTATATGGAACGAGCTGACGGCCCAGAAGACGAGGAAGACGACGCCGATGACGATGCTGAGATAGCTGGCGTCGCTCTCGACCACCAGCGCCACCCAGTCGCGCAGCCACGCCACATAGAGCAGCAGGCCGGCGAAGGAATTGACGATCAACCACTTGTAGAGCAGCGCGTTGGGGCTGTTCATGCGACCCGTCCCTTCGTCGTTCGCAGCGGGCCGGGCGGCGGCGCGTCCGCCGGACCCGCCCCGGCGCCGCGCGGCCGCGGCCCCCGGCGCGAGCGGCGGCACCTTAGCTTTCGCCGCGCGCGGTTGTCAAACCGGCGGGGTCGATACATACGGGTCGCCGGGAGGGGCGAGAGATGACGGAGCGGGGCGATGTCCGGCGCGAGGACCGAAGCGCGGCGTGGCGCCGCTACTACGCCGCTACGGGCGCGCGGGCGCCGCGCAGGACGCTCGTCTTCGCTCTCGACCGCTTCGACGCCGGGCCGCCGCCGGCCGCGGCGCGGCGGGCGGTCGATCTGGGATGCGGCGCCGGGCGCGACACGGCCGCCATGCTCGCGCGCGGCTGGCGGGTGCTCGCGATCGACGCGGAGCCGGCCGCGATCGCCGCCCTGCGCGCGCGCCGCGACCTGCCCCCCGGCGCCGGACTGGAGACCCGCATCGCGCGCTTCGAGGATGCGACGTGGGGCGCCCGCGCGCTGGTCAACGCCAGTTTCGCGCTGCCGCTGGCGCCGCCGGCCAGGTTCGCCGCCATGTGGCCGCGCCTCGTCGCCTCGCTGACGCCGGGCGGGCGCCTGGCCTGCCAGTTGTTCGGCGATCGCGACGGCTGGAGGGGCGACGGCTCCATCGCCTTCCACTCGCGGGCGGAGGCGGAGGCGCTGCTGGCGCCGTTCGACGTGGAGATGCTGGAGGAAGAGGAGACCGACTCGGTCACCCCGCGCGGCGCGGCGAAGCACTGGCACCTGTTCCATATCGTCGCGCGCAAGCCGGCGCCGGTTTGACCGCGCCCGCCGGCGGGTCATAATGCGGCCCGTCGAAGCGAAGGAGAAAACGGACGATGAAAGCGGCATGGTTTCCCGCCTTGAGCCTCGTGCTGGCGGCGTTCGCGGCGGCGGCGCAGGCCGACTGTCCCGCGGGGCCGGACGGCAACCGCTGCAAGGCGGAGAACGGCGACGCCCTGGCGGCGTACATGATCGCGCGGGAAGCCTATGCGGCAGGGCGCGAGTCGGGCGACCTGTCGGAGGCTTTCGCCTGGGCGCAGCGTTCGCGCGACGCGGGCTACCGCGGCGGGAGGATGCTGCTCAAGATGGTCTATGTGCAGATGGGCGAGGGGACCCATCGCGACTTCGTGCAGGCATGGCGCTGGCTCACTGAGGCGATCGAGGCGGGCGACGACTATCTCGAGCCGTGGCGCCGCCGTCTCGAGAAGCTGATGAGCGACGGGGAGCTCGAAGCCGCGGCGGCGCAATGAGCGCGGTTGACTCGCCGACTCGCGCGGTCTAGCTGCCCGGCGTCTCCAGGGAGTTCCGCATGTCCGGGGCCGGTCGGCCGCTTTCTCCTCATCTGTCGGTTTATCGCCCGCAACTCACGTCGGTGCTGTCGATCCTGCACCGGTTCACGGGGGTCGCGCTCGGCGCGGGCGTGCTGGCGTTCGCCGGGTGGCTGGCGGCCGTGGCCGCGGGGCCGGAAGCGTTCGCGACCGCGCAGGCTTTCTTCGGGTCGGTCCCCGGTCGTTTCCTGTTGTTCGCCGGCAGCTGGGCGCTCTTCTACCACTTGTGCAACGGGGTCCGGCATCTCGCGTGGGACGCCGGCTACGGTTACGAGATCGCCAACGTCTATCGTTCGGGCTGGGCGGTCGTGGCGGCGTCGGCAGCGCTCACGGCGGCGGCGTGGGGCTTCGGCTACGCCGCGGCGTGCCGCTCGTGAACGGGCTGCGCACGCCGCTTGCGCGGGCGCGGGGTTTCGGGGCCGCGGGCGAGGGAACGGCGCACTGGTGGGCGCAGCGCGTGACCGCGATCGCGCTTGCGCCCCTGACCCTGTGGCTGGCGGCGTCGCTGGCGTCGCTCGCCGGGGCCGGCCACGAGGAAGCGTCGGCCTGGGTTGCGCGGCCTCCGGTGGCGGTGGCGCTGGCGTTGACGCTGGGCGCGGCGTTCTACCACCTTCAACTCGGCCTGCGGACGGCGATCGAGGACTATGTCGGGGGCGGACTGCGCCGGCGGGTCCTGTTGCTGGCGAACCTGTTCGCCTGCGTCGCCGTCGGGGCCGGGTCGGTCTTCGCCGTCCTCGACATCGCGCTGGGCGGCTGACCGCCGTGCCCGAAGCCTATCCGATCACCGACCATACCCATGACGTGGTGGTGGTGGGCGCCGGGGGCGCGGGCCTCCGCGCGACCTTCGGGATGGCGGAGCGCGGGCTGAAGACGGCCTGTATCACCAAGGTGTTCCCGACCCGCAGCCATACCGTCGCGGCGCAGGGGGGAATTTCGGCGGCGCTCGGCAATATGGGCGAGGACGACTGGCGCTGGCACATGTACGACACCGTGAAGGGGTCGGACTGGCTGGGCGACCAGGACGCCATCGAATATATGTGCCGCGAGGCCGCGCCGGCCGTGATCGAGCTCGAACATTACGGGGTGCCCTTCTCGCGCACGCCCGAGGGGAAGATCTACCAGCGCGCGTTCGGCGGCATGACGACCCGCTACGGCGAGGGGATCGCCCAGCGCACCTGCGCCGCGGCCGACCGGACCGGTCACGCCATCCTGCACACGCTCTATCAGCAGGCGCTGCGCTGCCGCGCCGAATTCATGGTCGAGTATTTCGCGCTCGACCTGATCATGGACGATGAGGGCGCGTGCCGCGGCGTCATCGCCTGGAACCTCGACGACGGCACGATCCACCGTTTCCGCGCCCATCGCGTGGTCCTGGCGACCGGCGGCTACGGACGCGCCTATTTCTCATGCACTTCGGCGCATACCTGCACCGGCGACGGCAACGCCATGGCGCTTCGGGCGGGCCTGCCGTGCCAGGACATGGAGTTCGTGCAGTTCCACCCGACGGGGGTCTACGGAGCGGGCTGCCTGATCACCGAAGGCGTGCGCGGCGAAGGCGGCTATCTCACCAATTCGGAAGGCGAGCGCTTCATGGAGCGCTACGCGCCCGCCGCCAGGGACCTGGCGTCCCGCGACGTGGTTTCGCGGTCGATGACGGTGGAAATACGCGAGGGCCGCGGCGTCGGCGCCGACCGGGATCACCTGCATCTGCACCTCGAACATCTGGACGCCGACCTGATCGCCGAGCGCCTGCCGGGGATCGCCGAGACCGCGCGCATCTTCGCCGGCGTCGATGTGACGCGCGACCCGATCCCCGTGCTCCCCACCTGTCACTACAATATGGGCGGCGTGCCGACGAACCATCGCGGCGAGGCGGTGACGGTGCGCGACGGCGACCCGGACGCGACGGTTCCGGGCCTGATGGCGATCGGCGAGGCGGCCTGCGTTTCGGTCCACGGGGCGAACCGGCTGGGGTCGAATTCGCTGCTCGACCTCGTGGTGTTCGGGCGCGCCGCGGCGATACGCGCCGCCGAGACGATCGATCCCGGCGAGAGCCACAGGCCCTTGCCGAAGGACGCCGGCGAACGAGCGCTCGCTTCCCTCGACCGCTTGCGCCACGCCGATGGCGACACCCCGACGGCGGCGCTGCGGCTCGACATGCAGCGCGTCATGCAGAACCATTGCGCCGTGTTCCGGTCGGGCGAGGTGCTGCGCGAGGGGGCCGGAAAACTCGATGCGCTGTGGCGGGGGCGCGACGATATCAGGGTGTCGGACCGCTCGATGATCTGGAATTCGGACCTGGTGGAATCCCTCGAATTCGAAAACCTTCTGGCGCAGTCGGTGGTCGCGGTCGCCGGCGCCCGGGCGCGGGAGGAAAGCCGCGGCGCCCACGCGCGCGAGGATTTCACCGAACGCGACGACGGGAACTGGCTCAAGCACACTGTCGCCTGGCTCGGCGAGGACGGCCGTCCGGTTCTCGACTACCGCCCGGTGCGTCTCCACACGCTGACCAACGACATCGAGGCGATCCCCCCCCAGGCGCGGGTCTACTGACCGGCTTCGGCGCCGGCTTGCGGAGGACCGAGGCGAATGGCCCAATTCAGGCTTCCCCCCCGATCGCGCGTCCGCGAGGGGACAGCGCATCCGGCGCCGGAAGGGGCGACGAACCTGCGCCGCTTCGCGGTTTATCGCTGGAACCCCGACGACGGCGCGAACCCGCGTCTCGACCGTTACGAGGTCGACATGGACCGTTGCGGGCCGATGGTCCTCGACGCCCTGATCGCGATCAAGAACGAGATCGATTCGACGCTGACCTTCCGCCGCTCATGCCGCGAGGGCGTGTGCGGCAGCTGCGCGATGAACATAGACGGCGTCAACACCCTGGCCTGCACCCGCTTCGTCGACGAGTCGAAAGGGGAGGTGAAAATCTACCCGCTGCCGCACATGGCGGTGGTCAAGGACCTGGTCGCCGACCTCAACATGGCGTATGCGCAATATGAATCGGTGCGCCCGTGGATGCGCGCCGACTCGCCGCCGCCGGGGAGCGAGCGCCCGCAGTCGCGCGAGGAGCGGCGTCGGCTGGACGGGCTGTGGGAGTGCGTTCTCTGTTTCTGCTGCTCCACCGCCTGCCCGAGTTACTGGTGGAACGGCGACCGCTATCTGGGGCCGGCGGCGCTGTTGCAGGCGTGGCGCTGGGTCGCCGACAGCCGCGACGAAGCGGCGGGCGAGCGGCTGGACGAACTGGAAGACCCCTTCAAACTTTACCGCTGCCACACCATCATGAACTGCACGCGGACCTGCCCCAAGGGGCTGAACCCCGCCCGGGCCATCGGCGCGATCAAGCAAGCGCTGGTCGAACGCCGCTGAACGCCGGACTTCCTCCCCGGCGCCGCCGCTGGTTTCGGCGTTGGTGACCGCGGCGCTGGTCGCGGGCGGCCTGGCGCTGCTGCTCGCGGGCGGCGAACTGCTGGTGCGCGGCGCTGTCGGACTGGCGCGCGGCCTGGGCGTGACGCCGCTGGTCATCGGCTTCACCGTGGTCGCGTTCGGGACCTCGGCGCCCGAACTGGTGGTGAGTCTTCAGGCCGCGCTCGGCGGCCACCCGGACATCGTTCTCGGCAATGTGGTGGGCTCCAACGTCGCCAATATCCTTCTGATCGTGGGCGCGGCGGCGGCTTTGGGCGCGGTGCGCGCGGCGCCGGGTTCGCTGCGCCGCGACGGCGGTCTGTTGCTCGTCGCGACGGCCGGCTTCATCGCCGTTTGCCTCTTGGGAGACCTGGGGCCCTTCGTCGGCGCGCCGATGGTGGCGGCGCTCGTCCTGTGGACGGCGTGGTCGTTCCGCGCGGCGCGGCGGCGCGGCGGCGAAGCCCCGGAGACCGAGGCGGCGCCGCGCGGGGCCGCCGTCGCGGCGCTCGCGACCGCGGGCGGGATCGTCGGCGTTCTTGTGGGGGCGCGACTGCTGATCGACGGCGCGGTCGATGTGGCGCGCGCCGCGGGCCTGTCGGAAGCGGCGATAGGGTTGACCCTGATCGCGCTCGGCACCTCGTTGCCCGAACTCGCGGCCGCAGGCATGGCGGCGTTGCGCGGTCACGGCGACATCGCGCTGGGCAACGCGCTGGGGAGCAACATGTTCAATATGCTGGGCATCGCCGGCGTTGCGGCGACCGTCGCGCCGGTCCCGGTGCCGGGCGAACTGGTGCGTTTCGACTTGTGGGCGATGCTCGCCGCCACCTTGTTGCTGCTGTTCCTCCTGCGCGGCGAGCGGCGCATGGCGCGGGTCGAGGGCGGGCTTCTGATGGCGGCCTATGCGGTTTACGTCGCCATCGCGCTCGGCGATGCGATCGCGTAGCCGGCGTCGCTATCGCGGCCGCGCGAACGAAGGAGTGTCGAACGAGAACAGGCGCTTGACCGGCTTGCGCCGCTTGTGCTAACCGGACAACCGGCGCGTCAGGCGTCGTGAACATTCCTTCGGCCGCTCGCGGCTCTCCAATTCGACTTCGGTCGGCTCGATGAGCGACCCGGCCGCGGACGCGCCGCGTGTCCGCCGCGCGCGACCGCGAGTGCGCGCCGCGCTTCTTTCCCCGCGCCGTCGTCTCCCGTTTTCCGGCGCCCTATCCGGCGAAAGCCCATGAACCTCAGAGAATTGAAGCAGAAGAAGCCGACCGATCTCCTCGCCTATGCCGAGGAATGCGGGGTCGAGAACGCCAGCACGCTGCGCAAGCAGGACCTGCAATTCGCCATTCTCAAGCAACTCGCCGAAAGCGGAGTCGCGATCTTCGGCGAAGGAGTGCTGGAAATCCTCCAGGACGGCTTCGGGTTCCTGCGCTCGCCGGAGTCGAACTATCTCCCCGGCTCCGACGATATCTATGTATCGCCGAACCAGATCCGCCGTTTCGCGCTGCGCACCGGCGACACGGTGGAGGGGGAGATCCGGCAGCCGAGGGACAATGAGCGGTATTTCGCGCTGCTCAAGGTCAATACGGTGAACTATGAAGGGCCGGAGAAGGCGCGGCACAAGGTGAATTTCGACAATCTGACGCCGCTTTACCCGGATCAGCGGCTGCGCCTGGAGATCGAAGACCCGACGATCAAGGACATGAGCGCGCGGGTGATCGACCTCGTGGCGCCCATCGGCATGGGCCAGCGGGCGCTGATCGTGGCGCCGCCGCGGACGGGCAAGACGGTAATCCTTCAGAACATCGCCCATTCGCTGGCGGCCAACCACCCGGACGCCTATCTCATCGTGCTGCTGATCGACGAACGGCCCGAGGAAGTGACGGACATGCAGCGTTCGGTGCGCGGCGAGGTCGTGAGCTCGACCTTCGACGAACCGGCGACGCGGCACGTCCAGGTCACCGAGATGGTGATCGAGAAGGCGAAGCGGCTCACCGAGCATCGGCGCGACGTGGTGATCCTGCTGGACTCGATCACCCGTCTGGCGCGCGCCTACAACACTGTCGTCCCGTCGTCGGGAAAGGTGCTGACCGGCGGGGTGGACGCCAACGCGCTGCAACGCCCGAAGCGCTTCTTCGGCGCGGCGCGCAATATCGAGCAGGGGGGGTCGCTGACGATCATCGCGACGGCGTTGATCGACACCGGATCGCGCATGGACGAGGTGATCTTCGAGGAGTTCAAGGGCACCGGCAACTCGGAGATCGTGCTCGACCGAAAACTCGCCGACAAGCGGACCTTCCCCGCGATCGACATCGGCAAGTCGGGGACGCGCAAGGAAGAGTTGCTGGTCGAAAAGGGCGAGCTGTCGAAGATGTGGGTGCTGCGCCGCATCCTCACGCCGATGGGGGTCACCGACTCGATGGAGTTCCTTCTCGACAAGCTCAGAGGGTCGAAATCCAACCCGGAATTCTTCCGCTCGATGAATCAGTAGGCGCCGCCGGCGCCGCGCCTCCTCCGCGTGGGGAGGGAGAGGGGCGGGCGCCCCTCGCGCCCGCGGTCACACCGTCAGGACGGTGGACCCCATTGTCTTGCGGCCCTCGAGGTCGCGATGGGCGGTCACCGCTTCGCTCAGCGGATAGCGGTTTTCTATCTCGACGCGCACGCGGCCTCCGGACACCATGGCGAAAAGCGCATCGGCGCTGGCGACCAGTTCGGCGCGCGAGGCGTTGTAGGTCATCAGCGATGGGCGGGTGAGATAGAGCGACCCCTTGGCGGCGAGCAGCCCGGGGTCGAAGGATTCCACCGGCCCCGACGACTGACCGAACAGGGCGAGCGTCCCGCGCGGCGCGAGACAGTCTATCGACCCCGCGAAGGTCGTCTTGCCCACCGAGTCGTAGACGACGGGCACGCCGTTGCCGTCGGTGATCTCCCACACCTGCTCGACGAAGTTCTCGCGGGTGTAGACGACGGGATGGTCGCAACCGTGGGCGCGCGCGAGTTCGGCTTTTTCGTCGGTGCCCACGGTGCCGATGACGGTGGCGCCGATGGCCTTCGCCCACTGGCAGGCGATGAGGCCGACGCCTCCCGCGGCGGCGTGGAAGAGGATGGTGTCGCCCGCCTTCACCTTGCAGGTGCGGTTCAGGAGATACTCCACGGTCATGCCCTTGAGCATCATCGCGGCGGCGGTCTCGTCGTCGATCCCGTCGGGGATTCCGACAACCTTGTCGGCGGGTATGAGGCGCGCCTCGGCATAGGCGCCCATGGGCGGCGCAGCGTAGGCGACGCGGTCGCCCGGGGCGAGGTCGGCGACGTCGAGTCCCACCGCCTCCACCGTGCCGGCGCCTTCGAGCCCCGGCGTGAAGGGGCGCTCGGCAATGGGGTAAAGGCCGCTGCGGTGATAGGTGTCGATGTAGTTGAGGCCGACCGCGGCGTGGCGGACGCGGATTTGGCCGGGGCCGGGCTCGCCGAGCTCGACTTCTTCCCATTTCATGACCTCCGGACCGCCGGTGTCGTAGGCGCGGATTGCACGGGTATTCATGATCTCACGGTCCTCCCTGTATCGAGGTTGCGGGGCTTGGGATCGGGTTCGGCGCGGCGCCGTAGCGGGCTTCGAGCGCCAGCAGAGCGCGTTTCGCGCCGGGGCCGCCGCTCCAGCCGCCGAGTTCCCCGCCGGCACCGGGTTGCCGGCGCAGGCGCCGCCGACGGCGCGGGGGACGCTGCCGATGGCGGCGGCGAGCTCGGCGTAGCTCCGCGTCTCGCCGTAAGGGATCGCCGCCATGGCGTCCCGCGCGCGCTCCCGGAAGGGCGTGCCGGCGGGCGCCAGCGGCAGCGAAAAGCGCTTCAGACGGCCGGCGAAATACGCGCCGATCTGCGCCGCGGCTTCGTCGATGAGCGCGTCGCGTTCATCTTCTTCGCCGGCGTCTTCTTCGCCGGCAGGCGCCGATCCGCGCCAGGCCACGCCGGCGATGGCGCCTCCGGCGGCGCTGATGCGCAGCCGTCCCACCGGGGTGTCGAGAAATACGGCGCTCATGGGGCCCTCCGTTGCAGGAGCCCGGCAAGCGCTTGCGTGTCGGTCGCCGGCGGCGAACAGGTTTGCCCGCGGCAGACATAGACCGCTGTCTTGCCGTCGACCCGGCGCTTTCCGGCTGCGGGGTGACCGGCGGGGAGCGAGTCTCCGTCGGCGACGACGGAAAGCGCGCGCCCGGGCAGGCAGGTCGCGTTGACGAAACGGATGAGGGCTTCGGTATCGGGATCGCTATCGTCGCCGACGACGACAATCTGCGGCGCCTCGCGCGCCTGTTCGAGGGCGTTCATGAAGGCGCAGGCGGATGCCGGATGGCGCGCGACCTGGGCGCCGAAAGCGGCGATCAATTCGTCGGCGCGGCGGCGCCGGGCGTCCTCCCCGGAGACGGCGGCGAGGGTGGAGAGGACGCCGAGCATGACCGCATTGCCGGGCGGGACCGCGCCGTCGGCGGCGGAAGTGGCGCGGACGATGACATCGCCGGCGTCGTCGGCGGACTGGAAATACCCGCCGCCGTCGCCGTCCCGGAAGCGTTCTTCGAGCACCGCGACCCAGCGGCGGGCGAGGTCGAGAAGGCGCGGCGCGCGGTCGGTTTCGTAAAGCGCAAGGGCGGCGCGGGCCATGTTGGCGTAGTCTTCGAGCATCCCGGCATGGCGCGCTTCGCCGCGGCGCCACGCATGGAAAAGGCGATCCCCGTCGCTCATGGCGCCGGTTACGGCGTCGAAGGCGCGGCGCGCGGCCGCTGTCCAGGCGGGTTCGTCGAAGGCGGCGCCGGCGCGGGCGAGGGCGTGGACCGCGAGGCCGTTCCAGTCGGCCAGAACCTTGTCGTCGCGCGCCGGCCGCGGGCGTTTCTCGCGATGCGCCCGCATACGGCGACGCAGACCGGCAAGGCGCGCTTCGTCGTCCGCCTCGAGACTCGGCGCGCGCAGGCGGTTCAGGACGTTGCGGCCTTCCCAATTGCCGCCGGCGGAAACGTCGTAGGCGGCCTTGAAAAGACGCGCGTCGGCGCCCAGCGCGGCCTCGACCTCGCTCTCGTCCCAGACGTAGAAACGCCCCTCCTCGCCCTCGCTGTCGGCGTCGAGGGTGGCGGCGAAAGCGCCGGATTCGACGACCATCTCGCGCAGCAACCAGTCCACGGTCTCGCGGACGCGGGTCTCGAACAGGGGCGTCTTCGTTCCCTGCCATACGAGGGTGAGGAGGTCGAGAATCTGCGCGTTGTCGTAAAGCATCTTCTCGAAATGCGGGACCAGCCACAGCGGGTCGGTGGAGTAACGCGCGAAGCCGCCGCCGAGATGGTCGTAGATGCCGCCCTGGCACATGCGTTCGCACGTCACGGTGACGGCGTGGGCGAACGACGCCTCGCCGGTGCGCAGCCAGGCGCGCCACAACGCCTCGAAGACGGGGACCTGGGGAAATTTCGGGGCGCCGCGCAGACCGCCCAGAATCGTATCGGTCATGGCGAGGAGGGCGCGGGCGGCGGCGTCGAGTTCGCTGCGGCCGAGATCGGCGTCGCCCGGAGCGCGGGACAGGCGGGAGAGGCCGCCGCGGATCGTCTCGACGTTTTCGCGCAAACGCTCCGGTTCGTCGCGGAACACCCGGGAAACGCTTTCGAGGACCTGCGGGAAGCCGGGACGGCCGTAACGCGGCGCGGGAGGGAAATAGGTGCCGCCCCAGAAGGGCTCGCCGTCGGGGGTGAGGAACATGGTGAGCGGCCAGCCCCCCTGTTCGCCCATAAGGGCGAGGGCGTGCTGGTAGATGGCGTCGAGGTCGGGGCGTTCCTCGCGGTCGACCTTGACGTTGACGAAAAGCGCGTTCATGCGCGCGGCAATTTCGGGGTCCTCGAAACTCTCGTGGGCCATCACGTGGCACCAGTGGCACGCGGCGTAACCGATGGACAGCAGGATGGGCCGTTCGCCCGCGCGCGCCTCGGCGAGAGCGTCCGGCCCCCAGGCGCGCCAGGCGACCGGGTTGTCCTTGTGCTGGAGCAGATAGGGGCTCGTTTCCCGCGCCAGAAGATTTTCCGCCATGTGGCCTCCGGGACGGGCGAGTTCGTGCGCCGACCTTGCGCAGAAAGCGCCATCGGCTAGAGTGGCCAGCATAACGCCAACCGACCGTGCGAGGGAAGCCGTGGCCGCCGACCGGAGCGACCCCTATTACCGCCTGCACGTCTTCTGCTGCACCAACGTGCGGGACGAAAGCGACCCTCGCGGCTGCTGCGACGCGCGCGGCGGGGCGATGCTGCGGAACTACATGAAGGCCCGGGCGAAAAAGATGGGGATCGAGGGCGTTCGTGTGAACGCCGCCGGGTGTCTGGACCGCTGCGAGAACGGGCCGGCGATGGTGATCTATCCGGACGGCGTGTGGTACCGCTGCGAGACCCGCGAGGATGTCGACGCGGTGCTCCGGGACCATGTGGTCGGGGGGCGCCCTGTCGAACGGTTGATGCTGCGCGCGGACGATTGAGCGGCGCCGACACGATCTTTGCGCTGTCGTCGGGGGCGGGCGCCGCGGGCGTCGCCGTCGTCCGGCTTTCGGGAACGGGCGCGGGACAGGCGTTGAAATCCCTGGCGGGGCGGTTGCCGTCGCCGCGCCGCGCCGCGCTGGCGCGGCTGTCGGACCCGTCTTCCGGGGCGCCGCTGGACCGTGCGCTGGCGCTGTGGTTTCCGGCCCCGGCGAGTTTCACCGGCGAGGACGTGGCCGAACTGCATTGTCACGGCGGGCGCGCGGTCATCGACGGCGTGCTCGGCGCGCTGGGCCGGCTGCCGGGGTTGCGGCTTGCGGAGCCCGGAGAGTTCTCGCGGCGCGCCTTCGTCAACGGCAAGCTCGACCTGACGGCGGCGGAAGGACTCGCCGATCTGGTGGCGGCGGAGACGGCGGCGCAGGCGCGCCAGGCGCTGCGTCAGCTCGACGGCGCGCTGGGCGCGCTTTACGAGGGATGGCGCGAACGGCTCGTCGGGGCGCTGGCTTGCGTCGAGGCGGCGCTCGATTTCGCCGACGAGGAGTTGCCCCCCGACATTCTGGAACGGGCGCGCGACGACGCGGCGACGGTAGCGCGCGAAGTGGCGGCGCATCTCGCCGATGGCGGTCGCGGCGAACGTCTGCGCGCCGGCGCCGAGGTCGCGGTGGTGGGGCCGCCCAACGTCGGCAAGTCGAGCCTCGTGAACCGCCTGGCGAAACGGGATGCGGCGATCGTGAGCGCGACGCCGGGGACGACGCGGGACGTGGTCGAGGTGCGGCTGGACCTCGGGGGGGCGCCGGTGACGGTCGCCGACACCGCGGGGTTGCGCGCGACGCCGGATGCGGTGGAGCGCGAAGGGGTGCGACGGGCCGAACGGCGCGCGCGAACGGCAGACCGGGTGCTCGCGGTGGCGGACGCGACGGGAGGCGCGGCGGCGGCCGCCGCGGCGGTGCGGCCCGGGAGCGCGGGGATCGTGGCGCTGAACAAGTGCGACCTGCTCGACGCCGGCGCGGCGGCGGCGCTGCCGGCGCGGGTGGGCGCCTGGCCGGCGGTGGCGATCTCGTGCCTGACGGGCGCGGGAATCGACGATCTGACGGCGGCGCTGGCGGCGGATTTGGGCGCCGCCGGCGGCGCGGGCGACGGCCCGCCGCTCACCCGGGCGCGGCACCGCAACGCGCTGGAAGGGTGCGCGTCGGCGCTTCGCCGTTTCGCGCGCGCGTCCGAGCCGGAACTGGCGGCGGAGGAGCTGCGCGACGCGGTGCGGGCGCTGGGCCGGATCACCGGCCGCGCCGGCGTCGAGGACGTTCTGGACGCGGTTTTCGCCGGTTTCTGCATCGGCAAGTGAGGGTGTTTCCCGTGAAACACGCGCGGCGCCGCTGGGACGAAGCGCCATGGAAACACAACATCTTGTGTATAGCGTTTCAGGCCGAGATGAAATACGATAGCCGCGCGGGTTCGGCGGAACGGCGGCGCTCGGACGCGCGTCATGCGCCCCGGACGCAGGCCATCGGGGAGATCGACGAATGTCGAAGATGAAAATATCGGCCCGTCTTCGCGATATGGCGGTGGGCATGAACTCTGCGTTCGATCTGTTTCAGAAGCCGGTTCGGAAAACGCATCCGTGGTATTGGGACTGGCTCGAGGTGCGCCGCGATTTCGAGGTTACCGGTCAGGATATGTGGCGAGCGATGGAGACGATCGATGCGGACGGACGACACCGGGACTCCGGCGAGTGACGCGCGCGACGAAATGGCCGAGAGAGCCGGGAGAAAGGAGGCGTCGACCAACGGGAACGACGGGGAAACTCCTTCTTCCAAAATCGTTTCGCCGCTCGCCGGCCTGTCTCCCGAGCAGTTGAGAGACCTGGTTCCCCGGGAGATTCTTGAAAAGGCGATATCCGACGAGGTAACCGTTACTTCGATTTCTCAGCGATACAGCGGTCCGTTACCGCCCGCGCAAGCACTTTCGGATTATGAAAAACTCATGCCCGGTTGCGGGAAGATTATTATCGACAATTTCGCGGCGAACGGCGCCCATCGACGGGAGCGCGAGAAGCGCGGACAACACTACGCAATGCTCTCGTTGTTCCTGATGCTCGCCGTCATACTCGGTTGCGCTTATGTGGGCGAGTCGTGGATCGGGAGCGCGGTCGCCGTGACGGGTCTCGGGGGGCTGTTTCTTGTTGCGCGTGTGTTCGGCGTATCGCGCAGCAATTAGCCCGGATTTTCGGTCGAGAGTGCGGCGACGGATCATGAACCGATACGATGTCATCGTGGTCGGGGGCGGCCATGCGGGGTGCGAGGCGGCGGCGGCGGCGGCGCGGCTGGGGGCGCGGACGCTGCTGCTCACCCACGACCCGGAAACCGTGGGCGCGATGTCGTGCAACCCCGCCATCGGCGGGATCGCCAAGGGAACGGTAGTGCGCGAGGTCGATGCGCTCGGCGGGCTGATGGGCCGCGCCGCCGACGCCGCGGGGATCCAGTTCCGCGAGCTCAACGCCGCAAGGGGGCCGGCCGTGCGCGGGCCGCGCTGCCAGGCCGACCGCGCGCTCTACCGCCGCGCCATCGCCGGGATGATCGCCGAACAGGCGAACCTGACGTTGCGGCGGGCGGCGGTCGGCGGACTCGCGGTCGGGGCCGACGGGCGCGTCGGCGGGGTCGTCTGCGAGGACGGCAAGAAGTTCGATTCCGCGGCCGTGGTGCTGACCGGCGGAACGTTCCTGCGCGGGCGAGTCCATGTGGGCGCGCGCAACCATGCGGCGGGGCGCATCGGCGAGGCGCCATCGGTCGCCCTGGCGGACAATGTCGCGGGCCTGGGGTTTCGGGTCGGACGGCTGAAGACCGGCACCCCGCCGCGCCTCGACGGCAAGACCGTCGACTGGGCGAGGCTGGAGGTTCAGCGCGGGGATTCGCCGCCGCGGCCGTTCTCGTGGCTTACCGACGCCATAACGACCCCGCAAACGGTGTGCCATGTGACCCGCACGACGGCGGCGACTCATGCGGTCGTGCGCGCGAACCTGCATCTGGCGCCGATGTTCTCCGGCGCCATCGAGGGCCGCGGGCCGCGTTATTGCCCGTCGATCGAAGACAAGGTGGTGCGCTTCGCCGACCGCGACTCGCATCGCGTCTTTCTCGAACCGGAAGGTCTCGACGACGATACGGTTTATCCGAACGGCCTTTCGACCTCGCTGCCGGCGGAGGCCCAGGCGGCGATGATCGCGACCGTGCCCGGTCTCGAGAACGCCGCTGTGCGCCGCTTCGGCTACGCCATCGAATACGATTTCGTCGACCCGCGCGAACTGCGCCCGACTCTGGAGACGTTGCGGACGCCGGGGTTGTTTCTGGCCGGGCAGATCAACGGCACGACCGGATATGAGGAAGCGGCCGGTCAGGGAATCGTGGCGGGGATCAACGCGGCGCGTTCGGCGGGCGGCGGCTCGCCGTTCGTCCTCGACCGCGCGACGGCGATGATCGGCGTGATGATCGACGATCTGGTGACGCTGGGGACACGGGAGCCGTATCGGCTGTTCACCGCGCGGGCCGAGTACCGGCTGCATTTGCGGCCGGACAACGCGGATTTGCGGCTGACGGGCCCCGGGGTGGAGGCGGGCTGTGTCGACGGCGAGCGCGCCCGGCGCTGGCGGGCGAAATGCGACGCGATGGCGGCGGCGCGGCGGGTTTTGACGGCGCGGCGCTTGACTCCGCCGCAAGCGGCGCGATGGGGGATAGCGTTGCGCGCCGACGGACGCGCGCGCGACGGTCTCGAACTGCTGGCGCTGCCGGATGTCGGGTTCGCGGACCTGGCGCGTGCGTGGCCGGAATTGGCGGCGTGTCCGCCGGAGGCGGCGCGGCAGATCGAGATCGACTGCCGTTATGCGGTCTATCTGCGGCGCCAGCGGGCGGAGGTCGCGGCGTTCCGGCGCGAGGCGGCTCTCGAAGTGCCGGAAGCGCTGGATTTCGCGTGCGTCGGCGGCCTGTCGTCGGAAGCGCGGGAGAGGCTCGCCGAGGCGCGACCGGCGACGCTGGCGGCGGCGGCGCGGGTTCCGGGGGTGACGCCGGCGGCGGTGGCGGCGTTGTTCGCGCATCTGCGGCGCCGTGCGGCCGCCGCGGCGGCGTGAGCGCAGCCCCTCTGAGCGCCGGGGAGTTCGCGCGCCTCGCCGATGTTTCACATGAAACATTGGCTCCGCTGGCGCTGCATCTGGACCTTGTGAGGCGCTGGCGCCGGCGGATGAACCTCGTGGGCCCGCGCAGCCTCGACGACCCGTGGCGCCGCCATGTGCTCGACAGCGCCCAGCTCGCGCGGTTCGTCCCCGCCGGCGCCGCGCGCATCGTCGACATCGGCAGCGGCGCGGGGTTTCCCGGCCTCGTGCTCGCACTGCTCGGCGGCGACGCCGGGCCGCGGGTCGATCTGATCGAGAGCAACCGGCGCAAGGCGGCGTTTCTGGAAACGGCGATTCGCGAAACCGGAGCGCGGGCGCGGGCGGTCTGCGCGCGCGTCGAATCGCAACCCGTGGCGCCGGCGCCGGCGGTAACGGCGCGCGCCTGCGCGCCGCTGGCGAAACTCCTCGCCTGGGCGCGACCCCTGCTTGCCGAGGGCGGCGTCGCGATTCTGCCCAAAGGCCGGCGCGTCGACGCCGAATTGACCGCGGCGCGCCGGTTCTGGAAGATGGACGCGACCCGGTATCCGAGTCTGAGCGACCCGGACGGGGCAATCCTGACGGTGAGGGCCTTCGAGCCTGTCGGCGGACGGCGTGGCGAATGCTGAATGACGCGAAAGCGGCCGCGCCGGCGGGGGCGTCGGCGCGGGTAATTGCGGTCGCCAACCAGAAGGGCGGCGTCGGCAAGACGACGACGGCGATCAATCTCGCAACCGCCTTCGCGGCGATCAACAAGCGCGCCCTTATCGTCGACCTCGACCCGCAGGGAAACGCCAGCACCGGCCTGGGAATTTTCGCGGCCGACCGGGGCCGGACGAGTTACGACCTGCTGATGGCGGCCGACAGCGCGGCGGACGCGCCGGTGGCCACCGAAGTGCCGGGCCTGTCGCTCGTTCCGGCCGAAATCGACCTTGCAGGCGCCGAAGCCGAGCTGGTGGGCCGGGACGATCGCGTGTTCCGTCTGCGACGCGCGCTGGCGCGTCTGTCCGGCTCCTACGACTACACGTTCATCGATTGTCCGCCGGGGCTGGGTCTGCTGACCCTGAACGGCCTGGTCGCGGCGGCGACGGTGCTGGTGCCGTTGCAATGCGAATTCTTCGCCCTGGAAGGGTTGAGCCAGTTGCTGGGGACGATCGAGCGCGTGCGCGCCGATTTCAACCCGGGCCTCGCTCTCGAGGGCATTCTGCTGACGATGTTCGACCGCCGGAACAACCTGTCGGAACAGGTGGCGGTAGATGTGCGCCGTTATCTCGGCGACAAGGTGTTCGCGACGACGATCCCGCGCAATGTCCGGGTGTCGGAAGCGCCGTCGCACGGCAAGCCGGTGCTGGTCTACGATTTCCGCTGCGCCGGCTCCCGGGCGTATATTGCGCTGGTGAGCGAACTCCTGCACCGCGAGGAGCGGGGCGAGGCGCTCTCGCGGGCCGGCGCGGGCGTTCGTTCATGAGCGCGCGCGGTCTCGGGCGCGGCCTCGGCGCCCTGTATGGCGAGCGGACGGCGCGTCACGGGCGGGGCGCGCGGGTCGTCCCCATCGCCGACGTGGCGCCCGGGCCGTTCCAGCCGCGCCGCCGTTTCGACGACGAGGAGCTGGACCGTCTGGCGGATTCGATCCGCCGCCGCGGGGTGGTGCAGCCGGTGCTCGTGCGGCCCGACCCGGAACGGAAGACCCCGTATCAGATCGTCGCCGGCGAACGGCGCTGGCGCGCGGCGCAGCGGGCGCGACTGCACGAAATCCCCGTGATCGTCGACCGCCTCGACGACCGCGAGGCGCTCGAACTCGCGATCGTCGAGAACGTTCAGCGCGAGAACCTGACCGCGCTGGAAGAGGCGGAAGGCTATCGGCGGCTGATCGACGAATTCGGGGGGACCCAGGAATCGCTCGCCGCGGCGGTGGGCAAGAGTCGCAGCCACGTAGCGAACACCCTGCGCCTGCTCGGCCTGCCGGAGGCGGTGCGCCGGCTGGTCGAGGAAGGCGCGTTGAGCGCCGGGCACGGGCGCGCGCTTCTGGGGGCGGAGGATTGCGAGGCGCTCGCGGAAAAAGCCCGCCGGCGCGGCCTGAACGTCCGCCAGACAGAAAAACTTGTGCGCGATTCGGCGGAGAAACCGAAACCGCGGCCCCGGCGCGCGCCCAGCGCCGACGCCGCCAAACTCGAGCGCGATCTCGCCCTTGCGCTCGGTCTCCCGGTTTCGCTCGTGGAGCGCGGCGAAGCGGGCGAGCTGCGCATCGCCTACCGCTCGCTCGAACAGCTCGATTTCGTGATCGCGCGGTTGCGCGGCCCCCTCGCGCCCTCGGGCGAGGCCGGGTGACGGCAGCCGGCGATGGAGGATTCCGGGCCGCAGGGACGGGCTGTCGTCGTTCCGGCATATTCGTTCCGCGAAAGATCATGTGAAGAAATCGAACAGATTTACAAATACTCGTCATTCCCGCGAAAGCGGGAATCCGGAGGCGGCCGTCCGCAATATCGGCCCGTTTTGTTTTGCGGAAAGCTGCAATGGATTCCCGCTTTCGAGCATGTGAAAAATCGGACGGCCCTCATTACCACAGTTGGAACGCCGAAGAAATGGCGCAGCGGAAGACAATAGCCATACGATAGCACCTCGTCATTCCCGCGAAAGCGGGAATCTCTTTGCGGCGTTTCCGTAAGAAAAACCGGGCCGACATTGCGGACGACCGCCTCCGGATTCCCGCTTTCGCGGGAATGACGAAATATTATTCGGTGGGTATTGTCTTTACAATGCCTATACCTCGGCGAGCCGTCCGTCACGACGAGAGCCGCCCGATTTCCCCACACGCTCGAAAGCGGGAATCTGGAAGCGACCGTCCGCAATACCGGCCTGTTTTTTCTTACGGAAACGCCGCAAACAGATTCCCGCTTTCGCGGGAATGACGAAGTATTATTGGAGAGCCATATCTTCCGCTGCGCTATATTTTCGGGGGTCCGACCGTCCCGGTGAAAGCCGTCCGATTTCTTCACGCGCTCTTTCGAGGGAAAGATGAAGAGAGCGGATTTTTGCAATTCCATCATGCATCGTTATGCTCCGCCGGAAGAACAGCGGCCGACGAACGAATCGCCCGGCTCGCCGCCGAATCCGTCGGGAAGGTGCGAACCGGACGCGGAGCGGGCCGCACGCAAGAAAGGGCCGCCCGAAAGCGGCCCCGTTTTCGGCTCCGCTCCGCGATCAGTCTTCGATGGTCACGAACCCGTGGTTGTAGTCCCAGCGAAGGTGATGGAAGCCGTTGCCCGCCTCGCGATACTGCTCATAGGTGGCGCGGCCGCCCCGGTCCAGCAGCCACTGATAGGCGCGCCAGCCGTGGCTCCCCGGCCTGCGGGGATTTTCGGCGCGGGCGGCCACGACCGTCTTGCCGGCCCACTTGCTGCGCCTGCCCCCGCGCTTCCTGGGCGGGGTCCGCTCCAGCTTCTTCTTGAAGACCTCGTCGGGCGGAACGCGCATTCCGCTGGCCATGCTGTTGGTCTGGTTGAAGAGGCCGACGACGCTCATGAGTTCGCCGAGAGTCTCGTCGTCGAGGCCGAGCTTGCGGGCCGCCGCGGTGTGCGACCACGTGCAGTATTCGCAACCGTTCGTGGCGCTCACCGCGATGGCGATCATTTCCTTGGTGAGCGTATCCAGCCGCCCCGGCGCCATCACCGCGTCGAGCTGCTTCCACAGCCTTTCGAGGGTCGGCGGGTGGACGGCGACGGTCTTCCAGAAATTGGGAACGAAGGAGATGCCGCGCCGCGCCATGATGTCGTCGTAGACTGCGCGCTGCGTATCGTCGGCGTCCTCGTATTCCACCATGCGGACGGTGGGGATGTCGGTCATGTCGGCCTCGCTTGCGGGTTCGCAGGGTTTGCGGCGGGGCGGTCCCCGATACGGGTCCCTAATACATGTGCTGGCCGCCGTTGATCGAGAGGGTCGAGCCGGTAATGAACCCCGCTTCGTCGGCGACGAGGAAAACCACGGCGCGGGCGATTTCGTCGGCGCGGCCGAGCCGCCCCACGGGAATGCGCTCGACGATGCGCTCGAGCACGCGGTCGGGCACGGCGGCGACCATGTCGGTGTCGATATAGCCCGGCGCGATGGCGTTGACGGTAACGCCGCGCGGCGCGCCCTCCTGCGCCAGCGCCTTGGTAAAGCCGTGAATGCCCGACTTGGCGGCGGCGTAGTTGACCTGCCCGTATTGGCCCGCCTGTCCGTTGATCGAGCCGATATTGACGATGCGCCCGAAACCGCGCCGGCGCATGTCGTCGATGACGCAGCGCGCCATGTTGAAACACGAGCCGAGATTGGTGTCGATCACCGCCCGCCACATGTCGCGCGTCATGCGGTGCATGGTGGCGTCGCGGGTGATGCCGGCATTGTTGACCAGCACCTCCACCGGCCCGACATCGGCGGCGACGCGGGCGACGCCCGCCTCGCAGGCGGCGAAGTCGGAGACATCCCACTTGTATATGGGGATTCCGGTTTCGGCCTCGAACGCGCGGGCGCGTTCGTCATTGCCGGCATAGACCGCGACGACCCGATAGCCCCCGGCGTCGAGCGCCCGCGCCACCGCAGCGCCGATCCCCCGCGTGCCGCCGGTCACCGCCGCTACCCTTGCCGTCATCGCTCTCTCCCGTCGTCCGCCGCGGCCGCCCTGTCGAATGAGCTTCCGGCGGCGGCGCGTCAAGCCGTCTCGCGCTGCGTCCGCGTTATTCCGCGACGGCGCGCAGCCAGTCGGCGAGGGGACGGGCGCAGTCCTCGACGGCGCGGCGGCCCGCGACCATTCCGATATGGCCGGCGCGGGGGCGACGGAGCTGCGCGCGCGGAAGCGCCGCCGCGAGGGCGCCGGCGGACTCCGGCGGCACGATACGGTCGCGCCGCGGCGCGAAAACGAGGGCCGGGAGTTCAAGCGCGGCGGGAGCCACCGGTTCGCCGGCGACCCGCCAGCGCCCCGCCGCGGTGACGTTGCAACCGTACCAGTCGAACAGGGATTCGCGCGCGGCCGGGCCGGCGAGCGCGACGCCGTCATTGAGCCAGTCCTCGATGTCCACGAAAGCGGCAGCGTCCGGATCGTCGGGCGGAAGCCCGGCGAAGGCGCGGAACCGCGCGGCGACCTGCGCCGGCTGGACGGCGGCGAACAGGAACCGCAGCGCCGCGGCGGGCAGGACCCGGCCGCGGTCGATCTCGTCGATTATCCAGGGTTCGGCCGCGCGCAGCAAAGCCGCCGCAGCGCCGCCATCGGCATGGAAATCCCACGGCGTGGCCAGCAGCGCGAGGGCGGACACGCTGCCGGCGCGGCGCGTCGCCAGGGCGAGGGCAAGCAACCCGCCCATGCAATATCCGATCGCGGGAACCGGTCCGCCGGCGATCGCGCAGGCCGCCTCGTGCGCCGGTTCGAGACGGCGAACGACGTAATCGCCGAGCGAAAAACCGGCTTCCTCGCCGCGCGGTTCGCCCCAGTCGACGATCAGCGGGCGGAGGCCGCGCCCGGCCAGCGCGCGAGCGAGGCTGCGGCCGGGCGAAAGGTCGAGGATGTACGAACGGTTGATGAGCGACGGCACGAGGAGAACCGGCGGCCCCGGCGCGGCCGCAGAAGCATGGTCGCGGAGGGTTGCGGCGCCGCGCCTCCAGAGGACCGGCCGCGGCTCCGCGTTGCGGCGATGGGGGTGGGCCCGGTAGCGGGCGACGCCGGCGGCGAATCGGTCGCAGCGCGCCCGGGCTTCGGCCTCGACGGCGCGGGCGAGGGCGTCGAAATCCGCGGCGGCGAGACGCTGCGCGAGTTCAGCGCCCTCGGCGGCGAGGGCCGGAGTCCACGGCGCGAGGCCCGCCCGCGCCATCGGCAGCGCGGCCGGAGCGCCGAGCCAGAGGCCCGCGGCCAGCCCCGCATAGAGGGGCGGCGGGCGCAGGCCGGGGTCGTGCGGTTTCGACATCGGTCGTCTCGCCCGGCGGGGCGGCGGCGAAGACCGCGACCGGGTCGGGGAAGACCGCCGTTTCGACCTGTCGTTCCCAGAGGTCGAGATAGGCGCGGGCCAGCGCCGCCGGGTCGGGCTTGTCCGCCATGGGGCCACTATAGGCGCCGCCGCGCCGGGCGGCTACGGGCGGTTCGATGCGTTGAACGAGGACAACGGGTTGCCCGCGCGGCGAGAGGGGGATATGGTTCGCCCCGGCCTCGCGGGAGAGACCGGCGGACCGCCGGCGCCGAAGGAGCAACCGCCCCGGAATCTCTCAGGCAAAAGGACCGCGCGGCCGGGAGGCTCTGGAAAGCAGAAGCCGCAAGGCTCGGCTTCTCACCGACGGTGCAAACCCGCGCAGCGGGCGAAGCTCTCAGGTTCCTCGACAGAGGGGGCGCGGGCCCGCACGGCGCGGGCGGCACGGCCTCGCGCGGGGGGAGCCATGAGCGAAAGCGCATCGGCCGGTTTGCGCCGCACGCCGCTGCACGCGCTGCACCTCGAGCTCGGCGCGCGCATGGTCGCCTTCGCCGGATACGAGATGCCGCTGTCCTATCCGGGCGGCATCCTCGCCGAACACCGGCAATGCCGCGGCAAGGCGGCGCTGTTCGATGTCTCGCATATGGGGCAGGCGTGGCTCGTCGCCGATTCGGACGCCGCGGGAGCGCTGGAAGCCCGGGTTTGCGGCGATATCGCCGGTCTCACGCCGGGCGCGATGCGATACACCCTGCTGCTCAACGACGATGGCGGCGCGGTGGACGACCTGATCGTGACCCGCCCCGACGCGGGCGAAAGACTGTTTCTGGTCGTCAACGCATCGCGCAAGGCGACCGACTACCGCCATCTGAACGAGCGCCTGGCGGGGCGGGCCCGGGTCGAGCCGGCGGAGGGGCTGGCGCTTCTGGCGTTGCAGGGGCCGCGGGCGGCGGCCGCGCTGGCGGCGCTGTGTCCGGCGGCGGACGGGCTGCGCTTCATGCGGTCGGCGCAACTGGCGATCGACGGGATCGCCTGCGCCGTCAGCCGTTCCGGCTACACCGGGGAGGACGGCTTCGAGATCTCGATGCCCGCGAACCGCGCCGGCGACATAGCGCGCCGCCTGCTGGCGCACCCCGATGTGGGGCCGGCGGGGCTCGGCGCGCGGGACGTGCTGCGCCTCGAGGCGGGGCTGTGTCTGTGGGGCCGGGACCTCGACGAGACGACATCGCCGGTCGAAGCGGGGCTGGCGTGGACGATTCCGGCGCGTCGGCGCAAGGCGGCGGATTTTCCCGGCGCGGCGCGCATCCTGCGCGAGCTCGCCGGGGGTCCGGCGCGGCGCCGCGTCGGCCTGCGCCCCGAGGGCCGGGTCCCCGCGCGCGCCGGCGCGGCGATCCTCGACGGCCGCGGCCGACCCGCAGGCAAGGTGACGAGCGGCGGCTTCTCGCCGACCCTCGGGGCGCCCGTGGCCATGGGCTATGTCGACGGCGCCCGGGGCGAGGCGGGCGCGGAACTCGCGATTTCGGTGCGCGGCAGGAACGCGCCCTGCCGCGTCGTCGCGCTGCCCTTCGTCGCGCGCCGCGCCGGCGCGGCGCCCAGGACCGGGAGACCAGGGGGATGAACGAACGGAAATTCACCGACGAGCACGAGTGGATCGCTCTCGACGGCGATATCGGAACCGTCGGCGTCAGCGATTACGCGCAGAACCGGTTGGGCGATATCGTCTTCGTCGAACTGCCCGAGGTCGGCCGCGCCCTCGCCCGCGGGGACGAGGCCGCGACGATCGAATCGGTCAAGGCGGCGAGCGAACTCTACGCTCCGGTCGATGGCGAGGTGACGGCGGTGAATCCCCGCCTCGCCGACGAGCCGGAACTGGTGAACAGCGACCCGACCGGCGAAGGGTGGTTCCTCCGGCTGCGCGTCGCCGACCGCGGGCAGCTGGACGGGCTGATGGACGGCGAGGCCTATCGGCGCTTCGTCGCGTCGCTCGAGTAGCGGCGGAGGGACGGGCCATGCGCTATCTGCCGCTCACCGACGCCGACCGCGCGGCGATGCTCGCCGCCGTAGCCGCCAGCCCGCTGGCGTCCGGGGGCGGCGCGGTCGCGGGGGTCGACGACCTCTATCGCGACGTGCCGCCGGCGGCGCGGCTGCGCGAGGCGCTCGACCTGCCGCGCCATGCGGGGGAGATCGCGGTCGCCCGCGCGCTGGAGGCGATGGCGGCCGAGAACCTGCCGGCGGGCGCGGCCGCGTGTTTTCTCGGCGGCGGGGCCTATCGCCACCATATCCCGGCGGCGGTGGACGCGCTGATCCAGCGCGGCGAGTTCCTGACCTCCTACACCCCCTATCAGCCCGAGATCGCGCAAGGGACGTTACAGGCGCTGTTCGAGTTCCAGACCCAGGTGGCGCTGATTACGGGGATGGAAGTCGCCAACGCCTCGATGTACGACGGCGCGAGCGCCTGCGCCGAGGCGGTGCTGATGGCGGGCCGCTGCACGCGGCGCTCCCGGGCGGTGCTGTCGGGGGGGCTGCATCCGCACTACGCCGGGACGGTGGAGACTCTGGCGCGGTTCACGAGTCTGGAGGTGACGCGCAACCGGCCGACGGCGCCCGCGCGCGCGCCGCACGGGACGACGGCGCTGGAAGCCCTGGTGGACGACGAAACGGCGTGCGTGGTGGTCCAGCAGCCGGATGTCTTCGGGGCGGTGCGCGATTTCCGGGCGCTCGCCGAACGGTGCCATGCGCGGGGCGCGCTGCTGGTGGCGGTGGTGTGCGAACCCGTGTCGCTCGGGGCGCTGGAGCCGCCGGGCGCGTGGGGCGCCGACATCGTCGCCGGGGAGGGGCAGGGCCTCGGCGTCGGTCTGGGCTATGGCGGCCCGCATGTGGGCCTGTTCGCGACCCGCGAGCGCTTCGTGCGCCAGATGCCCGGGCGGCTCGCCGGCGAGACGGTGGACGCCGACGGGCGGCGCGGCTGGGTGCTGACGCTGAACGCGCGCGAACAGCACATCCGCCGCGGCAGGGCGACGAGCAACATCTGCACCAATTCGGGTCTGTGCGCGCTGGCGTTCTCCATCCATCTGACATTGCTGGGGGAGACCGGGTTCGCCGAGCTCGCGCGTCTCAACCACGCCGCGGCGATACGCACCGCCGACCGGCTCGACGCGGTCCCGGGAGTCGAGGTGCTGAACGGCGGTTTCTTCAACGAGTTCGCCGTGCGGCTTTCGCGCGATGCGGCGGCGGTCGTGGAGACGCTGGCGGCGCGGCGCGTGCTCGCCGGCGTGCCGATGTCGCGGCTTGCGCCCGGCCGCGACGACCTGTCGCGCCTGCTGCTGGTGGCGGCGAGCGAACTGACCGCGGACGCCGATATCGACGCGCTCGCCGGCGGACTGGAGGAGACGCTGTCATGACCGCGACGGTGACCGGAAACCGGGGCCTCGACATCGAGGAGCCGCCGATCTTCGAACTGCACGCCGAGGGCCGCCGCGGCGTGGATTTCCCCGAAGCGCCGCGCGCCGGCGGTCCCGACCGTCTGGCAGGGCAGGCGCGGCGCGAGCCGGTGGGACTGCCGGACCTGTCGGAACCCGTGGCGGTGCGTCACTACACAAGGCTTTCGCGCAACAATTTCGCCATCGACACGGGCACGTATCCGCTGGGTTCGTGCACGATGAAACACAACCCGCGGCTCAATGAAAAACTCGCGCGGCTCCCCGGTTTCGCCGACCTGCACCCGTTGCAGCCGGTCTCGACGACGCAAGGCGCGCTGCGGCTGATGGACACGCTGGCGGAGTGGCTGAAGAAACTGACGGGGCTGCCCGCGGTGGCGCTGCCCCCGGCGGCGGGCGCGCAGGGCGAATTATGCGGGATGATGACGGTGCGCGCGCGTCTGGAGGCGCGGGGAGACGCGCGCGAGACGGTGCTCGTGCCCGAGTCGGCGCACGGCACGAACCCGGCGACAGCGGCCGCTTGCGGCTACCGGGTGGTCGAGGTGGCGAGCGACGCGGAAGGGCGGGTCGACGTCGCGGCGCTGCGGGCGCGGCTCGGCCCCGACGTGGCGGCGGCGATGCTCACCAACCCGAACACATGCGGCCTGTTCGAGCGCGATATCCTGCAGGTCGCGGAGGCGGTGCACGAGGCCGGCGCGCTGTTCTATTGCGACGGCGCGAATTTCAACGCCGTAATGGGGCGGGTCCGCCCCGCCGATCTCGGCATCGACGTCATGCATCTGAACCTGCACAAGACGTTCTCGACTCCGCATGGCGGCGGCGGACCGGGCGCGGGGCCGGTGGCGATGACCGCGGAACTGGCGCCGTTCGCGCCGCTGCCGTGGGTGACGAGCGGGCCCGACGGGTTCGACCTGATCGAGCGCGCGGAAGGCGAGGCCGCGGCGACGATCGGGCGGCTGCGCGGCTTCCACGGGCAGTTCGGAACTTTCGTGCGCGCGCTGGCCTACATGATGAGCATGGGCGGCGACGGCCTGCGGCAGGCGGCCGAGGACGCCGTGCTCAGCGCCAATTACGTGCTCGCGGGCCTCGACGGCGCTCTCGGCGCCCCCTGGGCGGGGCCGTGCATGCACGAAGCGCTGTTCGACGACGGCGCCTTCGGGGACAGCGGGGTGACGACCCTGGATTTCGCCAAGGCGCTGATCGACGAAGGCATACACCCGATGACGATCTATTTCCCGCTGGTGGCGCGCGGCGCGATGCTGGTGGAGCCGACCGAGACCGAGAGCAAGGCGGCGCTGGATTCGCTGATTTCGACGATGCGGACGCTGGCGGCGCGGGCGGCCGCCGGCGATGCGGCGTTCTTTCGCGAGGCGCCGCGGCATGCGCCGCGGCGACGGCTCGACGAGACCCGCGCCGCCCGCCGCCCCGTGCTGCGCTGGCGGCAAGGCGGGGAAAAGGCGGGCTGACGCGCCGCGCGCGCCGGAAGCGCCGGGGTCAGCCCCGCCCGATATAGGGTTGCGTAATCGGCAGGATCACCGCGCTGAGCATGTTCACCGCCGGGTCCATGGTCGCCATGGCGACGGCGGCCCCGGCGATGTCGGCGAGGGGGATCAAGCCTTCGCGTTCGGCGATGTCCTCGCGCCCGCGCCAGATGTCCGTGCCGACATTGCCGGGATGGATGATCCCGGCCGCTATGCCGTGCTCGCGCCCGTCGAGGGCGAGCGAGCGCGTCAGCCCGTCGAGGCCGAATTTGCTCGCCGTGTAGGGGGCGGCGTGGGCGCGCGACATCTGCGCCGAGATGCTGCCGATGTTGATAATCCGGCCCGATTTTCGGGGGATCATGCAGCGCAGCGCGGCGCGGGCGCAGAGGAACGCGCCGGTGAGATTCACGTCGATGACCCGGCGCCAGACCTCGGGGTCGAGCTCGTGGGTCGGCGTCGGCGCCGACATGCCCGCATTGTTGACGAGGATATCGACCCGTCCGCGGCGCGACAGGACTCCCTCGAACAAGGCTTCGACCCGGGCGTTGTCGGTGACGTCGCAGACCGCCGCCTCCGCGCCGTTTCCGATTTCCGCGGCTGCGGCGTCGAGCCGGTCGCGGCGGCGTCCGGCCACCGTGACCTGCGCGCCCGCTTCGGCGAACGCCCCGGCGATCGCCTTGCCGATGCCGCTGCCGCCGCCGGTGACGATCGCGATCTTCCCGTCGAGCATTTCCGCCTCCCTGTCGCCCATGGCTCACCATCCCGCTTTCGCCGGCCCGCCGCAAGCCCTTGTCCCCGGAAGCGCCGGCGCACGGATTCCCGCGAAAGAGCGTGTGAAGAAATCGAACGGCGTTACAAATACTCGTCATTCCCGCGAAAGCAGGAATCTGTCGCGGACGGTCGCTTCCGGGTTCCCGCTTGCGCGTGTGTGAAGAAGGCGAGAGACGCTACTACTCTTCGTCATTCCCGCGAAAGCAGGAATCCGGAAGCGACCGTCCGCAATACCGGCCCGGTTTTCCTTGCGGAAACGCCGCAAATAGATTCCCGCTTTCGCGGGAATGACGAGTATTTGTAAATCTGTCGGATTTCTTCACATGCTCGAAAGCGGGAATCCGGAGGCGACCGTCCGCAATATCGGCGCGGTTTTTCTTACGGAAACGCCGCAACAGATTCCCGCTTTCGCGGGAATGACGAAGAGTAGTAGCGTCTCTCGATTTCTTCACACCCTCGAAACCGGGAATGGCGAAGTAGTGTCCGGTTTTCTTGAATCCTTCGCACATTATCCCGCGGAGACGCCGTTGAGAGACGGGACGGCCCGATTCCCTCGCACGATCGGATTCTTCTTGCGCGCCGGGCGCGGTTCGGGTATCGCGCTGCGCGCCCGCCGTCGAGGGCGCTCCGCACACGGGGAAAGGCGATGATTCACGAATTGCGCATGTATGCGTGCAAGCCCGGCACGGTCGCGAAGGTGCTGGAGGCCAGCGGGACGGTAGCCCGGCGCATCCGCGAGGGCGACCGCTATGGCGTGCTGGAAGGTCATTTTTCGAGCGAGATCGGTCCGCTCAACCGGTTCGTTCATATGTGGCGCTACGAGGACATGGGCGAGATGGCCCGGCTGCGCGGCGAACTCGGTCGTCTCGAAGCGTGGCGGAGGGACTACGTCCCGCTGATCCGTCCGAACATCCTCGAACAGACGGTGCGCATCCTCAACCCCGTGCGCCCGATGGCGGAGCCCGAAGGCGAGGGGAACCTTTACGAGTTGCGCATCTACCGTCTGGCGCCGGGCGGCGCGGCGCCGTGGGCGGAGAAAATGGCCGCAGCGCTGCCGGCGCGCGAAAAGTATTCGAAGAACATCGGGCTGTGGGTGACGCAACTGCCGGACCCCAACGAGGTCGTGCATCTGTGGGCGTATCCGGACTTCGGGGCGCGCATGGAAGCGCGGCGCGCGTCGCAGGCCGACCCGGAATGGAGCGCCTTCCTCGCCGCAAACGTTTCGGCGTTGCAGACCATGACGTCGACGCTGCTGCTCCCGTCGGCCTGGTCGCCGCGGAAATAGCGCGCGGCGGCTTGACGGGCTGCGATATCGGATGTAGACGAAGCGATATGTCCAGTTCGCTGTTCGACACGCTGGAGGCGGTCGACGCCCTGACCCGCGCCGGTCTGGCCGAGTCGCAAGCCAGAGCTATCGTCGCAACCATGCGCAAGGCGGTGAGCGATGGCGTCGCCACGAAAGGCGATGTCGCCGAACTCAGGGGCGAGATCGGCGCCGTCAGAGCCGAGATCGACACCGTCAGAGCCGAGATCGACGCCATCAGAGCCGAGATCGACACCGTCAGAGCCGAGATCGACACCGTCAGGACCGAACTCAAGGGCGATGTCGCCGAAGTCAGGGCCGAGCTCGGCGCCGTCAAGGCCGAGCTCAAGGGCGACATCGCCGCCGTCAAGGCGGAAGTGTGGGCCGTCAAGTGGGTGCTCGGCTTCGTGCTTGCGATCGTCCTGGCGATGGCCGCGCGCCTGTTCGGCGTCCTCTAGGGGCCGCCCCGGCGCCGCACGGATTCCTTGCCGGTCGTTTCGCATGTCCGCTCCGCCGGCGTCGCCGCCGGGCGCATTTGCGCAGCGGCCCTCATCGCGGAACGATAATCGCGGGATTCCGGGAGCGCGCGACGCCGCCGCGCGCCCCGGGGTTCGTCAGAAGGGGCGCCCGCCGTGGGAGTAGCCGAGGAACCGGCCGTCATCGTCCCAGACCCCGTACAACTGCCGTCCGTTGACGCCGCCGACGACGCGCTTCAACGCCCCGTCCGGCAGCGGCGCCTCCGGAGCGGGAAAGACCACGTGGACGGTCTCCGGCGTGTCGACCGCGATGCGCACCTCGTCCACGCCCGACATGTCGACGCCCTTCTCCGCCAGCGCCGCCTTCGGGTCCGCCTCGACCCGCGCGCGCCAGGCCGGATCCTCGCGCCACGCCTCCACGAAACCCTCGAATGCATTCTCGTTCATGTCCTCGCCCTCCATCGGCCGGGTCATGCGGGCGTCATCTCCCGCGTGTAACCGAGGAAGTGCCCGGTATCGGGATCCCACACGCTCGTCCCGCCGACGGCGCGCTCCAGCGCGTCGTCGGACAGCGGCGCGCTCCCGTCCGGGAAAACCACATGGACGGTTTCCGGCGTGTCGACCGCGATGCGCACCTCGTCCACGCCCGACATGTCGACGCCCTTCTCCGCCAGCGCCGCCTTCGGGTCCTCTTCGACCCGCGCTCGGTAAGCCGGATCCTCGCGCCACGCCTTCACGACGCCATCGAACGGATGTCCGCTCATTTCCTTGTCCTCTCCTGTGCTTTTTCTTTTCTTTCATTACCCGAAACGCGCGGAAAAGTCAAGAGAGGCGCCCGATCCGGCGCTCCTCGCCGAACGCCGGCCGGTCGCCGCAAGAAAACGCGCGTTCAGTCGTCGAGGCTCCGCACGAGGTCGAGGATATGTTCAAGGCGGGAAAGGCGGTCGGCGTTGTCGCGGCCCTCGAGGCGCAGAACGAGGGCGTCGACGCCGGCGTCCCGGTATCGCCGCAGCCTCTCGCGCACCTCCCGGGGCGCGCCGACGGCGCCGAAGCGCGTGACCATGGCGTCGGGGACCCGCGCGGCGGCCTGTTCCCTCTTGCCGTCGAGCCACAGGCGCTGGATGGCTTCGGCGTCGTCGGCGTAACCGGCGCGGGCGAAGGCGTCCTTGTAGAAATTGACGGTCGGCGAACCCATCGCGCCCATATTGAAGGCGACGGCCGGCTTGCGCGCCGCGACAAGGGGCTCCGGGTCGTCGCCGATGGCGACATGGCAGGCGACATGCAGGGCGATGTCGTCGAGGGTCCGTCCGGCGGCCTCGGCGCCGCGCCGGAGAGGGCCGAAATGCGCCTCCGCATGGTCGGGCGAAAACGACGTCCCCAGCCAGCCGTCGGCGGCGGCGCCGGTATATTCGAGCGATTTCGGCGCCAGGGTCGCGAGGAATACGGGGATGCGGGCGGGCGGAAAGTCGAGGCGGAGCGCCTTGCCGGCGCCGCCGGGCCGCGGCAGGACGTGACGGCGGCCCGCATAGCGCAGCCTTTCGCCGCGGAACGCCATGCGCACGATGTCCACGGTTTCGCGCAAGCGGGTCAGGGGCGCGCGGTAGGGCGCGCCGTGCAGCCCCTCGACGACCTGCGGGCCGCTGGCGCCGAGTCCGAGGATGAAGCGCCCGCCCGAGAGTTCGTGAAGCGACAGCGCCGTCATTGCGGTCATCGAAGGCGCGCGGGCGCTGATCTGCATGATGCCGCTTCCCAGCGCGATGCGCTCGGTGCGCGCGGCGAGAAAGGCGAGCGCGGTCGCGGCGTCGCGCGCCCAGGCCTCCGCCGACCAGGCGAAGGAAACGCCCATCCTTTCGGCCTCGCAGACGACTTCCGCCGCGGCGGCGAAGTCCCCCCGGTCGTAGCCGCCGACGGCGATCCCGACCTTCATGGCGCTCCCCTCCCGCTCCGATCCGGATATCCCGCCTCGCGCCGGCGGGCGCGTATTATGACGCAGCGCACGGGCCGGGGAGAAGACGGGGAGAAGACGGCCATGAAATACCGGCGATCGCGGGCGGCGATGGCGATCGGGGCGGCGGCGACGGCGGTCGCGGTCGCCGGAGCGCCGTGCGAGGCGCGCGCCGGCCCCGCGCTGGCCGAGACCTCGGGCAGCGTGTCGGTGGAGGGCCGCGGCTTTCCGCATCCGCCGCGCTTCGCCGGCCAGCGGCGGCACAGCGCCTCGGTCGCCTTCGAATCCGAACTCTATCTGGAGTGGGACGATCTGACGTCGTTCGCCATAACGCCGTTTCTGCGCATCGACTCGGCCGACCCGGAACGCACCCATGGCGACCTGCGCGAATTCTGGCTGCGCGTCGTGCGCGACGATTGGGAACTCGGCGCCGGCGTCGGCAAACTGTTCTGGGGCGTCGCCGAGTCTTTTCACCTGGTCGATATCGTCAACCAGACCGACCTCGTCGAGAACATCGACCTCGAAGAGAAACTGGGCCAGCCGATGGCCGTGCTGACGCTGGTCCGCGACTGGGGGTATATCGACGCCGTGGTCATGCCATGGTTCCGCGAGCGCAGTTTTCCGGGGCGCCGGGGGCGGTTGCGCAGCGAGCCCGCCGTCGATGGCGACGCCGCCGAATACGGGTCGGCGGCGGGGCGGCGTCATGTGGACGCGGCGCTGCGCTATTCCGGCAGTTTCGGCGGCTGGGACGTGGGCGTCTACGGCTTCCGCGGCGTCTCGCGCGACCCGTCCTTCCGCCTGCGCGCGGACGCCCGCGGCGCCGCCCGGCCGATCCCGCTTTACGACATCGTCGAACAGGCGGCGACGGATATCCAGTACACCGCCGGCGCCTGGCTGTGGAAACTGGAGGCGCTGTATCGGCGCGGGCAGCGCGACGGCGCCGGGGCGAAGCGGCCGTATGCGGCTTACGTCGCCGGGTTCGAATGGACGCTTTACGACCCGTTCGGCGACGGCGCGGACATAGGGGTTCTCGTCGAGCATCTGCGCGACAGCCGCGGCGCCGCGGCGACCGCGCCGTTTCAGAACGACGTTTTCGCGGCGGCGCGTCTGACGCTCAACGACGCGGCGGACACCGCCGCGCTGGTCGGCGTCGTCCGCGACCTCTCGCACGGCGCCCGGCTGTTCACGCTGGAAGCGGGGCGCCGCGTGAGCGACAACCTCACGCTGAAGGCGGAGGCGCGGCTGTTCGAGGGCGCGCCCGCCGGCGCGCCGCTATGGAGCTTCCGCGACGACGACATGGCGCAGCTGTCGCTGACCTGGCGCTTCTAGCGGCGGCGGCGCCCGCCTATGCGCCGCGGACGAGGAAAACGTAGATGAGGATGAGCGCCACGGCGACCCCTTGCAGGATCACGCGCAAGCGCATCAGCCCGTTGCCGTAACGCCGGTTGAAGGCGCCGCCGCGCAACATGCCGACGACGCCGACGACGAGCACCGTGAGCACCGCCGCGAGGGCGACGGCGATGGACATGGGAAAGACCGCGCGCAACGCTTCCATGGGCGCCTCCCGCGCCCAGCCTATCGAAAGAGCGCCCCCCGCGCGAGGAGACGTTCGCGGATGCGACGGCGCGCCGCCTCGAACGGTTCTTGCGCGCCATAATGAGAATAGCCGCGAACCGGGACAAGGATGACCGGACGCCTCGATTCGATCCGGATTGTCGTTGTCCGGACATATTCGTTTCCCGCAAGAACGTGCGAAGAAATCGGGCGGCGTTACAAACTACAAACACTCGTCATTCCCGCGAAAGAGCGTGTGAGGAGATCGAAAGGCCCCACTACTCTTCGTCATTCCCGCTTTCGCGGGAATGACGAGTATTTGTAAATCTGTCCGATTTCTTCATATGCTCTTTCGCGGGAATGACGAAGTATTATTCGATGGGTATTGTCTTTTACAATGCCGGCGCCTCGGCGATCCGTCCGTCACAATGAGAGGCGCGTGACTTCTTCACACGCTTGAAAGCGGGAATCCGGAGGCGGCCGCCCGAAAGGCGCGCCAATGTTTTCGCAGAACTGCCAGACTGGATTCCCGCTTTCGATTGGGTGAAAAAAATCGAAAGACTCTACTACTCTTCGTCATTCCCGCGAAAGCGGGAATCCGGAGGCGGCCGTCCGCAATACCGGCCCGGTTTTTCTTACGGAAACGCAGCGGCAGATTCCCGCTTTCGCGGGAATGACGAGTATTTGTAAATCTGTCCGATTTCTTCACACGCTCGAAAGCGGGAATCCATTGCGGCGTTTCCACAAAGAAAAGCGGAACGCGGTAAAAGGCGCATGAGTTCGATCCTGCCGCAAGCGAAACGGGTTACGCAGAGGTCTCATATGTGCTGAACGTGGACACGGGGTTGGCGCGGTCGCGGCGAGGCGGTATCATGGCGGCGTCCTGCCCGGGGGGAAACGAGATGGAGAAGATCAATCCGTTCGTCGGTCTGTTCCTGGCCATCGCGGCGCTGAACGCGGGCATGTTCGTCTGGTTGCGCGCCGATATCGCCGAAGTCCGCGGGGAAATCGCCGAAGTCCGCGAGGAAATCGCCGGCAATGGCGAGCGGCTGGCGCGCCTCGAAGCGACCGTCGAGGCCGTGCAGGCCGAGCATGGCGAGCGTCTGGCGCGCATCGAGGCCGGGCTTGCGGATTTGCGCGACGGGTTGTCGGTCACCAACGAACGCATGGCGCGGGTCGAAGGCACGGTCGCCGGCGCGCTCGGACGGCCCTTCCCGGAGCGCATGGCCCGCGCGCCCGACGCCGAAGACGCTCCCGGCGGCTGAACCGCGCCCGCGCCGCGAACCGGGTGCGGGGTTGGCGCGGCTGACGCGAGCCGGTATCGTGGCGGCGTCCTTCCCGGGGGAGAACGAGATGGAGAAGATCAATCCGTTCGTTGGTCTGTTCGTGGCTATCGCGGCGCTGAACGCGGGCATGTTCGTCTGGTTGCGCGCCGATATCGCCGAAGTCCGCGGGGAAATCGCGGCTGTCCGCGGAGAAATCGCCGAAGTCCGCGAGGATGTCGCCGGCAATGGCGAGCGCCTGGCGCGCATCGAGGCGACCGTCGAAGCTGTGAAAGCCGTGCAGACCGAGCATGGCGAGCGCCTGGCGCGGCTCGAGGCCGGATTGGCGGAGCTGCGCGACGGGTTGTCGGTCACCAACGAACGCATGGCGCGGGTCGAAGGCACGGTCGCCGGCGCGCTCGGACGGCCCTTCCCGGAGCGCATGGCCCGCGCGCCCGACGCCGAAGACGCTCCCGGCGGCTGAACCGCGCGCAATCCCGCGCCGGCGCCCATGCCGCGAACCGGGATGCGGGGTTGGCGCGGTCGCCGCGAGCCGGTATCGTGGCGGCGTCCTTCCCGGGGGAAACGAGATGGAGAAGATCAATCCGTTCGTCGGTCTGTTCCTGGCCATCGCGGCGCTGAACGCGGGCATGTTCGTCTGGTTGCGCGCCGATATCGCCGAAGTCCGCGGGGAAATCGCCGAAGTCCGCGAGGATGTCGCCGGCAATGGCGAGCGGCTGGCGCGCATTGAGGCGACCGTCGAAGCGGTGAAAGCCGTGCAGGCCGAGCATGGCGAGCGGCTGGCGCGCATCGAGGCCGGGCTTGCGGATTTGCGCGACGGGTTGTCGGTCACCAACGAACGCATGGCGCGCATCGAAGGCACGGTCGCCGGCGCGCTCGGCAGGCCCTTCCCGGAGCGCATGGCCCGCGCGCCCGACGCCGAAGACGCTCCCGGCGGCTGAACCGCGCGCAACCCCGAGCCGGGATGCGGGGTTGGCGCGGTCGCCGCGAGCTGGTATCGTGGCGGCGTCCTTCCCGGGGGAGAACGAGATGGAGAAGATCAATCCGTTCGTCGGTCTGTTCCTGGCCATCGCGGCGCTGAACGCGGGCATGTTCGTCTGGTTGCGCGCCGATATCGCCGAAGTCCGCGGGGAAATCGCCGGCAATAGCGAGCGTCTGGCGCGCCTCGAAGCGACCGTCGAGGCCGTGCAGGCCGAGCATGGCGAGCGGCTGGCGCGCATCGAGGCCGGATTGGCGGAGCTGCGCGACGGGTTGTCGGTCACCAACGAACGCATGGCGCGCATCGAAGGCGCGGTCGCCGGCGCGCTCGGCAGGCCCTTCCCGGAGCGCATGGCCCGCGCGCCCGACGCCGAAGACGCTCCCGGCGGCTGAACCGCGCGCAACTCCGCGCCGGCGCCCGCGCCGCGAACCGGGATGCGGGGTTGGCGCGGTCGCCGCGAGCCGGTATCGTGGCGGCGTCCTTCCCGGGGGAAACGAGATGGAGAAGATCAATCCGTTTGTCGGTCTGTTCCTGGCCATCGCGGCGCTGAACGCGGGCATGTTCGTCTGGCTGCGCGCCGACATCGCCGAAGTCCGCGGGGAAATCGCGGCTGTCCGCGGGGAAATCTCCGAAGTCCGCGAGGATATCGCCGGCAATAGCGAGCGTCTGGCGCGCATCGAGGCCGTGCAGGCCGAGCATGGCGAGCGCCTGGCGCGGCTCGAGGCCGGATTGGCGGAGCTGCGCGACGGATTGTCGGTCACCAACGAACGCATGGCGCGGGTCGAAGGCACGGTCGCCGGCGCGCTCGGCAGGCCCTTCCCGGAGCGCATGGCCCGCGCGCCCGACGCCGAAGACGCTCCCGGCGGCTGAACCGCGCCCGCGCCGCGAACCGGCACAAGCGCTTGCGCCGGAGCGGGCGGCGTTCTATCTTCGGGGCCGGGTCTCGCCGGGCGGGCAGGGAGGCGCCGCATGACGATGACGATGCAGGATCGCATTACAATTGGCGGGTTCATCTCGCTCGGCGCGCTGGTCGTCGCTCTCGGCGGTTTGACGTTCGTCCAGATCGACGGGGTGGAAGCGCGTCTGAACTCCCGCATCGACGGAGTGGAAGAACGCCTGAACTCCCGCATCGACGAAGTGGAAGAACGCCTGAACTCCCGCATCGACGGGGTGGAAGAACGCCTGAACTCCCGCATCGACGGAGTGGAAGAACGCCTGAACTCCCGTATCGACGGCCTGAACTCCCGCATCGACGAAGGCGAGGCGCGCATGGCGCGGCTGGAGGAAGCGGTGCGGGAGCTGGGAGAGCGCATGGCACGCTTCGAGGGGACATTGTCCGCGGTTGCGGCTCTGGTCGGCCTGAACGAGACGCCCGACGAACCCGGCCGGGAACGCCTTCCGCCGGGCCGTCCCTGACGGCCGCGCCTTCCGCCGGCGACGGACCGCCGGTCGCAGCCGTCCCATGACGGTTCGATGACAACCGCCGAACGAACCCTTGCATTCGGGCGGTAATGGTCTATAGTCGACGATGCCTGCCCTTGCGGCCCCGCCCGCATTCCCGTTTTTTTGCGAAGAGACGCCGTCATGAACATGATCGCCGGAGTTCCCGCACGCTTGTCGCGAAATGAAACCGCCCCGCGCCCGGGGGGGGGGGGTAGAATGAAAACCTCCCTTTCCGGGGCGCTGCCGGCGCTGGTTTGCGCGGCCGTTCTGGCGCTCCCGTCCGGCGAGGCGGGGGCGCAGAGAAACCAGTGCGGGGCGCTGAGCAGCGGCGCCGCAACCTGTGCGAACCAAGCCTATACCGCTGCCGACGGCGGCATCCGCTACGATGTGGCGGACGGCTGGGTCAACGGCGTCGCCGGCGATGTCGGGCTCACCGTCACGGGCGGCGCGGCGACGACGATTACCAGCCCCACCGCCGCCGCCGGCGGCTGGGCGAGCGGCATCGTCCTCAGGACAGCCGTGCAAGGGAGCGGCGACGCCACGTCGCGCACCGTCACCCTTGACGCCGGCCTTGACGCCGGCGCGGGCGCGCCCGCTGTGGTAATCACCCAGAGCAACAACATCCTCACCGGCGGCTTCGACAACAGTGGCGTCGTCATCCATCAGCGGGGCAACGCCGCCGATGCGACGACGGTGACCCTCGGGAGCAACGTGGCCATCGGCACGTCGATGGCGCCGATGAAGAAATTCGGCGTCACCGTGCTCGTTGAGATAGGGACCAACACCGCCACCCAGACGATCGCCAGCGCGGCGACGATCCATTCGACGGAATGGGGCCTCATGATGGACAACCGGGGTCGCGGAAACACGGCGATCACGAACACCGGCTCCATCACGACGGAGGCGACGGGCGGCACCATCTACAACAAGTCCGGCATCCGCGTCCTCGACTGGAGCGGCAACCGGGGCGCCAACAGAACGGCGGACACCACGACCACGGTAACGAACTCCGGCGCCATTACCGTGAGCGCCGCGGGTGCGCACGGCATTCACGTGGACGCCGACGGACTGGGGCTTTACAGGGTTGTCCACAGCGGAACCGGCACGAAGAAGATTATGGCGTCGGGTGAGAACGGCCACGGCATCTATGTCAACGCCAGTTTTCACGACGGCGCCGCCGGAACCGATGCTGTCAGGATCGAAAGCTCGGGCGACATCACGGCATCGGGTGAAAACGCGAGAGGAATCTTCGTCAACGCCATACGTTCAGGCGCCGCTGGCGCTATCGACATCACCGCCAGCGCCGGCACGATCAGGGCCGGGAGCAACACCGGAGAAGGAGACGCGGGTATCTGGGTCGTCAATATCGGCGCCGGCGCAATCACCGTCGCCAACAGCGCGACCATCGCCGCTTCCACCTTCGGCGTTTTTGCCAACAGCCGCGGCGCCGGCGGCGCCGTTACGGTCACACACTCGGCAGGCGCCATTACTTCCCGACGCGGCGTCGGCATCGCCGCCGTGGTCGGCAACGCCAATTCCCGGGGAAATACGAGCGATGTAACGGTCAATGTGACCGGCGGGTCGGTGACCGCCTCCCCGATCCGCAACAGCGTCGCGGTCAGCGCCGGAACTTGGGGCCTCGGGTCGGTTAACGTGGATATCGATGCGGGCGCCACGCTGACCTCAAAGAACAATGTCGGGATATTCGCCGTCATCGAAAACAATCCCAACAACAGGACGGGCGGGATCGCGATCGACCAGGCGGGGACGATCTCGGGGCGGGGGGGCGTCTACGCCCTCGTCACGCCGCACGTCACCGGCGCGACGCGCGCCAATCAGCGCGTCGTCGACGTGACGTGGACGGGAACCTTCACGCAGGTCGACAGGGGCGCCGATGTCGTCCAGGCGAACAATCTGGGTCACGCGCTCGAGATAGACCACGAAGCCACGGCGAAAGAACTCTTCCGCGTCGGCGGGAGGGCGGGAATCCAGGCCGAAGTCATGTCCTGGCGCATAGCGTCGCACGCCGTATCGGTGGCCGACAAGCCCGACATCGCCGACGCCGACGCCGCCGACGCGATCCTCGACAGCACGTCGGGGGACATGGCGGATCTCAAGCGTAATATCCTGAGGGAGATCAGGGAAGCGCTCACCAATACGAGCTACACCATTGCGGGTGTGGACACGACCGGCGTCGACATCGATGACGACAATAAACTCGCCGAGTGGCTGAAAGGTCGGAGCGACCGCGTGACGGTCATGGAGCAAGCCCTGCAATACGCCTTTAACGAACAGGAAAGGGCCGTCCTCGAAGCGCTGGCGGACGGGAACGACGCCAACCTCGCGACGGCTCTCAACGAATTGGAGGCGGCCGTCGGAACCCTGCCAAACGAATACCGGAGCGACGTGATGGCGATCGCCGGGTATCGCAATGACGGCAATATCCACATCGAGGTGAACGCCCCGAGCGGCATGAGCGGCATGAATATAACGGAGCGGATCGTCTCCGCGACCGACGCCGTGCGCGCCATGTTCGCCTTCGCCGACGACGACAACGGATCGATCCACGTCATCGTGGGCGAGGGAGCGAAGATAACCGGGGGCCGCGCCGGCATTTACGTCGCCAATGCCGGCTTCGGAAACGGCAGCGTCCGCAGACAGCACGTCGAGGTGCACGGCACGGTCACCGGCGGCAGCGACGCCGCGGTCCATCTGGCGGGCGGCGGCAGGCTGACCGTCGGGCGGACGGGCCGGGTCCTCGCCGGGTCTTCGGGCAGGGCCGTGCTGGTCAACGACCCGGGCCGCGCCGAGATCACCGTTGACGGCCTGGTGCGCGGCGGCCCGGGGGCGGTCGCGGCCGTGCATCTGACCGGCGGCGGCAGGGTGACCGTCGGGCCGGATGGGCTCATCCAGGCGAACGGCGCCGAATGCGCGATCTCCAGCGCCGAATGCGAGAGATCCGGCGCCGACGACCACACGATCGAAGTAACCTTCCCCACCGAAATCCCGATCTCTCAACACACACAGGCGACCAGGGACGAGATCCGCAAGCAGCGGGTGGAGGGAGCCATCAAGGGCGGCCGGATCGTCTATCGCTACGTGGAGCTCGTCGACGGCAAGACCACCGGGCACAGCGTGAGCGGGGTGTCTGTCAGACCCGACAACGAGGAGGAAGGCGGGCCTCCGCCCGACGAGGGGCCCAAGCCTGAACCCCGGAGAATGGAGCCGCCGGTCCGGACGGCGTTCAATTGCGAAGAAACGACGGATAAGCGGTGCCGCCTTTACGAGGCCTTGCCTTCGGTGCTGCTGGCAATGAACGCCCTGCCCGCCCGGGACGACAGGCTGTCGGCGGCGCGCGACGCCAACGGCGGATGGGCGCTCGTCGAAGGCGCAAGCAGCGAATGGAAGGCCGAGAGCGCCACCCGACCCGGCGGAGTCGCTTACGACCTGCGCGAACACGGCGTGCGCGCCGGAGTCGAAATCGCCGCCGGCGAACAGCTCCGGGTCGGCGTCTCGGCGCACCATTTGCGCGGCAATGCGAAGATGTCGCCGATCGGCGAGATCGAACTCTCCGGCGCCGGCGCCGGCGTCAACGCCGCCTTCGCCGAAGACGGCTTCTACGCCGACGCGCAGGCGGCCGTGACGTGGTTCGACGCCAAACTCTCCTCCGCCGGTCGTGGCGTGCTGGAGAACGACGCGAACGGCGTCGGCTATGCGCTGGGCCTCGAGGCCGGCAAGCGCATCGACGTCTCCGGCGCCCTGTCGGTAACCCCGCGCGCGGCGCTCGAGTGGTCCGACGCCTCGATGTCGACCTTCGCCTTCATCGACAATGTCGGTTCGGGCGTCGCGGTGTCCGTGGACGAGGCGCAGGCGCTGACGGGCCGCGTCGGCGCGCGCGTGGAGGCGGCGCCGTCGGGCGCCGACGGCGTGCTTCTGTTCGGCGCGCTGGATGTCTCGCACCTGCTGTCGCAGGGCGCCGGGGCGCGGGCCGCCGACACCGCCCTGAAGACGACATCGGAGAAGACGGGTCTGCGCGCCGGCCTCGGCGCCTCGCGGCGCTGGGGCGAGGACTATTCGCTCCAGGGCGCGGCGCATTACGCCGCGAGCGGCGGCGACAACAGCGGCTTCGGCGGCTCGCTGAGCCTCGCCATGCGCTTCTAGAACCGGCGTTTCCGGCTGCGCGGGCCCACTCCCGCGCAGCCGGGGAGCTCCGGGCGCCTCATTCGATCCGGCTTGTCGCTGTCCGGACATGTTCGTTCCGCGCAAGAACATGTGAAAAAATCGGACGGTCTTACAGATACTCGTCATTCCCGCGAAAGAGCGTGTGAACGAATCGGGCGTCTCCGAATCGTGACAGCCGGATCGCCGACGTAACCGAATTGTAAAAGACAATAACCATCGAATAGCACTTCGTCATTCCCGCGAAAGCGGGAATCCGGAGGCGGCCGCCCGCAATATCGGCCCGGTTTTATTACGGAAACGCCGCAACGGATTCCCGCTTTCGAGCGTGTGAAGAATGGCAAGAAACCGGTCTATTCTTCGTCATTCCCGCGAAAGAGCGTGTGAACGAATCGGGCGTCTCCGAATCGTGACAGCCGGATCGCCGACGTAACGGCATTGTAAAAGACAATAACCATCGAATAGCACTTCGTCATTCCCGCAAAAGCGGGAATCCGGAGGCGGCCGCCCGCCATATCGGCCCGGTTTTATTACGGAAACGCCGCAACGGATTCCCGCTTTCGCGGGAATGACGAGTATTTGTAAATCTGTTCGATTTCTTCACACACTCGAAAGCGGGAATCCGGAGGCGGCCGTCCGCAATATCGGCGCGGTTTTTCTTGCGGAAACGCCGCGCCGGATTCCCGCTTTCGCGGGAATGACGAGTATTTGTATATCTGTCCGATTCCTCCGCACGCTCTCTCGCGGCAACGGGAGGCGGATTTTCGCAGTTTCATCGCGCATCGTTGTGCTCCGAAGGCGGGCAGGGGCGCGTTGCAAAAGCCCGGGACGCCGATCCTGCCCCATAACGGGAACCGCCGCCGGCGCAGCTGATCTGGTTCAGACACATGTGAGGGGGGGGGCTTGCAGGCGGGGTGGGGGTCTCCGAAGCTGTTTGGTGTGACGAAACAGCCGACGGAGGCCCCCATGCAGGTTATCGGCCTGCCGAGACAGATTACACAAGGAGCACGCCTGGCGTCGCGTCTGTGCGCCGCTGAGCGTAGCGAAGGGGCGCACAGACGCGACGCCATCGAACGCTGGAAGCAGGCCCGCGAAGACGGCCTGAACGCCCGCTCGGCGGCGGCTGCGGTCGGCGTGCCCCTGTCGACCCTCTACCGCTGGCAAAAACGCGCCCAAAGCGGGCGCCTCGAACCGCTCTCGCGCCGCCCCCGCCGCGTGCGCCGGGCGCAATGGGCGCCGGCGCTGGTCGCGGCCGTGCGCGAGGCCCGCAACGACTATCCCATGTGGGGAAAGGCCAAAATCGCCGTCCTCATCCAACGCCAGGGCTTCGACGCCAGCGAAAGCACCATCGGCCGCATCCTCAAAACCCTCGTCGAAAAAGGGGACGTCTTCCCCGTCCCCGACCTCCGCCGAAACGCCCCCCGCGCCGCACGACGAAAACGCCCCTGGGCCACGCGCCTGCCCAAAGGACGCAAACCCTCCCAACCCGGAGAAATCGTCCAGCTCGACACCCTCTCCATAACCCGGACCGCAGGGCGACCGACCATCAAGCAGTTCACCGCATACGACCCCGTCACCCGCTGGACATGCGCGCAAGCCTGGAGGCGCGCAACCGCTCACAACGCCAAACGCTTCCTCGACAAACTCCAGGAAGACATGCCCTTCCCCATCCGAGCCATCCAGGTCGATGGCGGCGCCGAATTCAAAGCCGACTTCGAACGCGAATGCCAAAGCAGGGGAATCGACCTCTTCGAACTCCCGCCCCGATCCCCCAAACTCAACGGCTCCGTCGAACGCAACAACGGCGCATGGCGATATGAGTTCTACGCAACATGGGACCTCCCCGACAACGACCTCAACCGAATCAACCGCTGGATCGACGCCTTCGCCGACGAGTTCAACAACTTCCGACCCCACCAGGCCCTCGACAACCGCACCCCCGCTCAATACCTTCAATCCCTCACAGCAAACGAGACCCCCACCGACCGCCCCACGTCTCATATGTCGTGAACCAGTACAGCAGCTCGACAGGCGGCAAGGCCGCCGTTAGTGTGCGTCATGGCTTTCTCGGCTGTCCGGCCGGGCAAGCGGCAGCGGGGAGCGGGCTATGCCGAAAATGCCGAAGATCAATCCATGGGTCGGCCAGACCGTGACGATCGTCGCGGTTTTCGTGGCGCTTTTCGGCTGGCAGAAGGCCGACATGGCCCGTCTGGAAACGGGGCTGGCGGAACTGCGCGCCGACATCGCCGGTCTGCGCGACCGGATGGCCGGGCTGGAGGCGGGACAGCGGGAGAACCGCGAGCGCCTGACGCGGCTCGAAGCCGGGCTGGTCGAACTGCGCGACCGAATGGCCGCAGTCGAAGCCGGACAGGCGGAACTGCGCGACAGCGTCGCCGAACTCAAAGCCGGACAGACGGAACTGCGAAACCGGATGGCCGCAGTCGAAGCCGGACAGGCGGAACTGCGCGACAGCGTCGCCGGACTCCAGGCCGGGCAGACGGAACTGCGAAACCGGATGACCGGGGTCGAAGCCGGACTTGAGGGATTGCGCGCCGACATCGCCGAAGTCCATGACCGCGTGGTCCGCGTCGAAGCCGGACAAGCCATGACCGGCGAGCGCATGGCGCGCATCGAAGGCACGGTCGCCGGCGCGCTGGGGCGCCCGTTCCCGGGCGCGAACCGCGTCGCGCGGGCGCCCGAGGCGAGCGAAAACGCCGCGAACTGACGCTTCGCGATACCGGACGGAACCCCGGACAGACCGACCGGGCCGCTCGACAGACGGCGCGGCCGCCGTTAGTATGCGTCATGGCTTTCCCGGCTGTCCGGCCGGGCGGGCGATAACGGGGATCGGGCTATGCCGAAAATGCCGAAGATCAATCCATGGGTCGGCCAGACCGTGACGATCGTCGCGGTTTTCGTGGCGCTTTTCGGCTGGCAGAAGGCCGACATGGCCCGTCTGGAAAAGGGGCTGGCGGAACTGCGCGCCGACATCGCCGGTCTGCGCGACCGGATGGCCGGGCTGGAGGCGGGACAGCGGGAGAACCGCGAGCGCCTGACGCGGCTCGAAGCCGGGCAGGCGGAACTGCGCGACCGGGTGGCCGGACTCGAAACCGGGCAGGCCGAACTCCGCGACAGCGTCGCCGAACTCAAAGTCGGGCAGACGGAACTGCGCGACCGGGTGGCCGGACTCGAAGCCGGGCAGGCCGAACTCCGCGACAGCGTCGCCGAACTCAAAGCCGGGCAGGCGGAACTGCGAAACCGGATGGCCGGAGTCGAAGCCGGACAGGCGGAATTGCGCGACAGCGTCGCCGGACTCGAAACCGGGCTGGGCGAACTGCGAAACCGGATGGCCGGGGTCGAAGCCGGACTTGCGGGGTTGCGCGCCGATATCTCCGAAGTCCATGACCGCGTGGTCCGCGTCGAAGCCGGGCAAGCCATGACCGGCGAGCGCATGGCGCGCATCGAAGGCACGGTCGCCGGCGCGCTCGGACGCCCCTTCCCGGGCGCGGACCGCATCGCGCGGGCGCCCGAGGCGAGCGAAAACGCCGCGAACTGACGCTTCGCGATACCGGACGGAAACCCGGACAGACAGACAGACCGGGCCACGACCGGCCCCCGGAAATCGGGGTCTTGCGCGGAGGTCTCATGACGAGAACCGCCGCCGGCGCCGCTCGACAGACGGCAAGGCCGCCGTTAGTATGCGTCACGGCTTTCCCGGCTGTCCGGCCGGGCAAGCGGCAGCGGGGAGCGGGCTATGCCGAAAATGCCGAAGATCAATCCATGGGTCGGCCAGACCGTGACGATCGTCGCGGTTTTCGTGGCGCTTTTCGGCTGGCAGAAGGCCGACATGGCCCGTCTGGAAACGGGGCTGGCGGAACTGCGCGCCGACATCGCCGGTCTGCGCGACCGGATGGCCGGGCTGGAGGCGGGGCAGCGGGAGAACCGCGAGCGCCTGACGCGGCTCGAAGCCGGGCAGGCGGAACTGCGCGACCGGGTGGCCGGACTCGAAACCGGGCAGGCCGAACTCCGCGACAGCGTCGCCAGACTCGAAACCGGGCAGGCGGAACTGCGAAACCGGATGGCCGGAGTCGAAGCCGGGCAGGCCGAACTCCGCGACAGCGTCGCCGAACTCAAAGCCGGGCAGACGGAACTGCAAAACCGGATGGCCGGAGTCGAGGCCGGACAGGCCGGATTGCGCGCCGACATCGCCGAACTCGGCGACCGGGTGGCCGGAGTCGAAGCCGGGCAGACGGAACTGCAAAACCGGATGGCCGGAGTCGAAGCCGGACAGGCCGGATTGCGCGACAGCGTCGCCGGACTCGAAACCGGGCAGACGGAACTGCAAAACCGGATGGCCGGAGTCGAAGCCGGACTGGAGGGATTGCGCGCCGACATCTCCGAAGTCCATGACCGCGTGGTCCGCGTCGAAGCCGGGCAAGCCATGACCGGCGAACGCATGGCGCGCATCGAAGGCACGGTCGCCGGCGCGCTGGGGCGCCCGTTCCCGGGCGCGAACCGCGTCGCGCGGGCGCCCGAGGCGAGCGAAAACGCCGCGAACTGACGCTTCGCGATACCGGACGGAAACCCGGACGGACCCGCCGCCGACAGCTGCAACGAACCCTTGCGTCCGGGCGGAGACGGGGCTAGAAACACGGCGCGCGCGGTTCGACGCGAGGCGGCGATGCCCAAACTCAAGACCAAATCCAGCGCCCGGAAGCGCTTCCGTCTGACCGCTACGGGGAAGGTGCGGACCTTCCAGGCGGGGAAGCGTCACGGCATGATCAAGCGCACCCGGAAATTCATCCGCAACGCCCGGGGGTCGACCGTCCTCGCCGAAGCCGACGCCCGGACGGTGCGGAAACACTACCTGCCCTACGGCTGAGGAGCCCGACATGGCGCGCATCAAGCGGGGCGTCGTCAAACACGCCCGCCACCGCAAGGTCCTCAAGGCCGCGAAGGGTTATCGGGGGCGGCGCAAGAACACCGTCCGCGTCGCCCGGCAGGCGGTCGAAAAGGCGGCGCAATACGCCTATCGCGACCGCCGCAACCGCAAGCGCGACTTCCGGCGGTTGTGGATCCAGCGCATCAACGCCGGCGCGCGCGCCCGCGGCATGACCTACGGCGCGTTCATGCACGGCGTCGCCCGCGCCGGCATCGCACTCGACCGCAAGGCGCTCGCCGACATCGCGGCGCGCGATGCGGAGACGTTCGGCGCGCTCGTCGCCGCGGCGCGCGCGGCGCTGGAGGACTGACCGCGCCCGACCGCCCCGCGCCGATGCCCGACGCGCCGAACGCCGACGGCCTCGCCCAACGCGCCGAACGGCTGCGCGGCGAGGCGCTGGCCGCCGTCGCCGCCGCCGACGACTCCGGCGCGCTCGACGCCGCGCGCGTCGCCGCGCTGGGGCGCAAGGGCGCCGTCGCCGCTCTCATGCGGGGCCTCGGCGCGCTGCCGCCCGAGGAGCGCCGCGCCGCCGGAGCGACGCTCAACGCCCTCAAGGACGAAATCGCCCGGGCCGTCGAGGCGCGCCGCGCCGCCCTCGACGACGCCGCCCTCGAAGCGCGGCTCGCCGCCGAGACGGTCGACGTCACGGCGCCGGCGCGCCCCGAGGCCGTCGGAACCGTCCACCCGGTGAGCCAGGTCCTCGACGAAGTAACCGAGATCTTCGCGGATATGGGGTTCTCGGTCGCCGAAGGTCCGGACATAGAGGACGATTTCCATAATTTCACCGCCCTCAACATCCCCCCCGAACACCCGGCGCGGCAGATGCACGACACCTTCTATTTCGCGCCGGGGGAAGACGGCGCGCGGCCGCTGCTGCGCACCCACACCTCGCCGGTGCAGATCCGCCGCATGACCGAAGCTCCGCCGCCGCACCGCATCGTCGTCCCCGGCCGCACCTACCGGCGCGACTTCGACATGACCCACACCCCCATGTTCCACCAGCTCGAGGGGCTGCTGGTGGACCGCGGGACGCATATGGGGCATCTCAAGGGGTGCCTCGCCGATTTCGTCGCCGCGTTCTTCGAAACCGCCGAGGTCCCGTTGCGGTTCCGCCCCAGCTATTTCCCCTTCACCGAACCGTCCGCCGAGGTCGATATCGGCTGCAACGCCGACGGCGGCGAGTTCCGCGCCGGGCATCGCGGCGACGCCGGCGACGACTGGCTCGAAATTCTCGGCTGCGGGATGGCGCACCCCCGGGTGCTGCGCAATTGCGGCCTCGACCCCGCCGAATACCAGGGCTTCGCCTTCGGCATGGGGATCGACCGGCTCGCCATGCTGAAATACGGCATCCGCGACCTGCGCGGCTTCTTCGACGGCGACCTGCGCTGGCTGCGGCGCCACGGCTTCCCCGCGCTCGATGTCCCGACTCTCGGCCAGGGCCTGAGCCGATGAAGTTCACCCTCGGCTGGCTGCGCGAATATCTCGATACCGACGCGACGCTCGACCGCATCGTCGACCGGTTGACGGCGCTGGGTCTCGAAGTCGAATCGGTCGTCGACCGCGGCGCGGCGCTGGCGCCCTTCACCGTGGCGCGCGTGACCGAAGCGCGCCCGCACCCCGACGCGGACCGGTTGCGCGTCTGCCGCGTCGACGCCGGGAATGGGGAGGTCGATGTCGTCTGCGGCGCGCCGAACGCGCGCGCCGGCATGAAGGGGGTTTTCGCGCCGCTCGGCGCGCGCCTGCCGGGAACCGGAACGGTGCTGGAGAAACGCGCGATCCGCGGCGTGACCGGCCTGGGGATGCTGTGCTCGGAACGCGAGCTCGGCCTCTCCGACGACCATGCGGCGATCGTCGAACTGCCCGACGACGCCCCCGTCGGCGCGCCCTTCGCGCCCGTCCTCGGCCTCGACGACCCCGTCATCGACCTCGCGATCACGCCCGACCGCGGGGACTGCCTCGGCGTTCTCGGCATCGCCCGCGACCTCGCCGCGGCGGGGCTGGGCCGCTTCGCGCCGCCGCCCGTCGCGCCCGTGGCGGGAAGCGGCCCCTCCCGTATCGAGGCGGCGCTCGACTTCCCCGCCGACGCCGCCGGCGCGTGCCCGCTCTTCGTCGGGCGCACGATTTCCGGCGTGCGCAACCGCCCCAGCCCGGCATGGCTGCAAAACCGCCTGCGCGCCGCGGGCCTGCGCTCCGTTTCCGCACTCGTGGACATCACCAACCTGGTGACGCTGGAGCGCGCCCGCCCGCTGCATGTCTTCGACGCCGACCGGCTGTCCGGAAACCGCCTGTGCGCCCGCCTCGCGCGCGCGGGCGAAACCCTCGAAGCGCTGGACGGCCGCACGCACGAGCTCGGGCCGGACATGACGGTCATCGCCGACGGGCGCGGCCCCGCAGCGCTTGCCGGGATCGTCGGCGGCGCGGCGACCGCCTGTGCGCCCGACACCGTCAACGTGTTCCTGGAGTCGGCCTTGTTCGACCCGGTGCGGACCGCGGCGACGGGGCGCAAATTGCGCATCGAGTCCGACGCGCGCCACCGCTTCGAGCGCGGCGTCGACCGCGCCGGGGCGGCGGAAGGCGCCGAACGCGCCACCCGTCTGATCCTTGAACTGTGCGGCGGCGAGGCGAGCGACCCGACGGTCGCCGGCGCCGCGCCCGGGGACGGCCGCCCTGTCCGCTTCCGCCCGTCGCGGGTCCGCGCGCTCGGCGGCCTCGACATGCCGCCCGCCCGCGCCTTCGCCATTCTCGAGGCGCTCGGTTTCGCGCCCGAACCCTCGCCCGACCGCGCCCATGCGCTGTGCCGCGCGCCGTCATGGCGACACGACATCGACGGCGAGGCCGACCTGGTGGAGGAAGTGTTGCGCGTCGAAGGCTACGACGCCATCCCCGCGGTGTCGCCGCCGCGCCCCCGCGCAGTGGCGCGGCCCGGCCTGGACCCCGCGCAACGGCGCGAACGCCGCGCGCGGCGCGCGCTCGCCGCGCGCGGCCTCGACGAATGCGTCACCTGGTCGTTCCTGTCCGCCGACGCGGCGCGGCGGTTCGGCGGCGGCGCGCCGGCGCTGCGCCTCGCCAACCCGATCGGCGAGGCGCTGACCGACATGCGGCCCAGCCTGTTGCCCAATCTGGCGGCGGCGGCGGCGCGCAACCGGGCCCGCGGGCGCGCCGATTTCGGCCTGTTCGAAGTCGGCCCCGTCTATGCCGGCCGCGCCCCGGAAGACCAGACCGCAGCGGCGGGGGGCGTCCGCTGCGGCGCTACGGGACCGCGCCACTGGCTCGCGCGTCCGCGCCCCGTGGACGCCTTCGACGCCAAGGCCGACGCCCTCGCCCTCGTCGCCGCGCTCGGCGGCCCGGCGGAAAGCCTGCAAACGGCGGCGGAAGCGCCCGCCTGGTATCGTCCCGGCCAGTCGGGAGCGCTGCGTCTCGGACCGCGCAACACGGTCGCCCGGTTCGGGATGCTGCACCCGCGCGTCGCCGCTTCCTTCGATCTCGACGGCCCGGTCGCCGCCTTCGAGGTGTTCCTCGACCGCATTCCGATGCGCTCCGGCAAGCCCCGCAAGACGGGCGGAGCCGACGCCGGGCTGCAACCGGTGCGGCGCGATTTCGCGTTCGTCGTGGACGCGGCGTTTCCCGCCGGCGACCTGTTGCGCCTCCTGCGCGGGCTGTCCGGTAAGGTTCCGGGGAAGCACGTCCTCTCCGACGCGATGCTGTTCGACGACTACCGCGGCAAGGGAGTGGCGGCTTCGCAAAAGTCCCTTGCGGTGTCGCTGGCCATCCACCCCCGGGACCGCACAATGACCGACGACGAGATCCGCGCCGTCGCCGACGCCATCGTCGCCCGGGTGTGCGCGACGACGGGCGGCCGCTTGCGCGCCTGACCGCGCGAACCCCGCGCGCTATTCGAACAGTTTGAGCAGGGTGACGATAAGCGCCGCCTGACCGCCCGCGACGGCAAAGATAATCTTCACCAGGCGGGTTTCAAGGTTGGACATACGGTTATCGAGGTTGGCAATATCCGTCTTGAGCTCCACCTTGACATCGGCGACCTCTCTTCTGACCTCGGAGATATCCTCCTTCAGTTCCGCCTTGACGCCGGCGATCTCCTTTCTGACATCGGAGATATCCTCCTTCAGTTCCGCCTTGACGCTGGCGACCTCTCTCTTGACGTCGGAGATATCCTCCTTCAGTTCCGCCTTGACGCTGGCGACCTCTCTCTTGACGTCGGAGATATCCTCCTTCAGTTCCGCCTTGACGCCGGCGTTCTCCCTTCTGATGTCGCCGATATCCGCCTTCGTCGCCGCCCCGAACGTCACGGCGTCGCGCATCGTCATGGCGATGCCTTCCGCCTGCCGACGCTCGACGCCGGCGGCCTCCATCGCGCGGGCCGCCGCCAGCGTGTCGAACCCGCCCCCCGCCTGTCCGTTGTTGCCCATGCCCTCACCCGATGCGTATCAAGCGCTTACAACGCACGCCATGTTCGCATAACCGGTGGAGAATGTCACACCCGGTCGAGGCTTCCGACTAATGACGGCGGAAATCCGGCTTCGACCCGTCTGGACGATTCAAGCAGCCTGACCGGGGCCGCGGTGACAGCGGTTCGAACGACCGCGACGGCGAAGATAACCCTCAGCAAACGTGCTTCCGTGCCGGCGATAGCCTCCGCCTGCCGATGTTCGACGCCTCCCGCTTCCGTCGCGCGGGCGGCCGCCGGCGTGTCGAACCCGCCTGTCGCCTGTCCGTTGTCGCCCAGCCCGGACATGCGCGACGACGGGCGGCCGCTTGCGCGCCCGACCGCGCGAACCCCGCGCGCTATTCGAACAGTTTGAGCAGGGTGACGATGAGCGCCGTCTGACCGCCCGCGACGGCAAAGATAATCTTCACCAGGCGGGTTTCAAGGTTGGACATACGGTTATCGAGGTTGGCAATGTCCGCCTTGAGCTCCGCCTTGACGGCGGCGACCTCCCTTCTGACATCGGCGATATCCTCCTTGAGTTCCGCCTTGGCGCTGGCGTTCTCCCTTCTGATGTCGCCGATATCCGCCTTCGTCGCCGCCCCGAACGTCACGGCGTCGCGCATCGTCATGGCAATGCCTTCCGCCTGCCGACGCTCGACGCCGGCCGCTTCCATCGCACGGGCCGCCGCCAGCGTGTCGAACCCGCCCGCCGCCTGTCCGTTGCCCATACCGCTGCCTCTTCGTGCGTCAAGCTCCATGGTTACATATCCAGTGGGGAATGTCACTCCCGAACGCGACCGTGCAGCGATTCTCATTTTGGCGATGGACGTTGCCCCCCCTCGCATACGCGAGGGCAGGCTCGCTCCCGGGAACGACAGCAACCGATCCGCCGCGGCGCCATAGGCCAAAATGAGAATTGCCGGCGACCGTGCCGTCTGCCGGTCAGGCCTCCCGGCGAATGACAGCGGAAATCCGGCTTCGACCCGTTCGCATCCCGCGAGGCGCAGCTAAAGCAGTCTGACCAGCGTCACGATAACGGCGGTCTGAACGACCGCGACGGTGAAGATAACCTTCAACAAACGGGTTTCCATGCTGGCGATAGCCACCCTGACGTCGCCGATATCGGTTTTCGTCGCCATCTCATGCGTTACGGCATCGCGCACGGTCGCAGCGATAGCCTTCGCCTGCCGACGCTCGACGCCGGCCGCTTCCATCGCACGGACCGCCGTCAGCGTGTCGACCCCCCGCCTGCCGTTGTTGCCCATGCCCCCACCCGATGCGTATCAAGCGCCTGCGGCGAACATCATGTTCGCATAACCGGTGGAGAATGTCATGCCCGGATACGATGCCGACCTCCTCGTCGTCGGCGCGGGCCCCGTCGGACTCGGTATTGCCTGCACCCTTGCGAACCGGGGGCTTTCCGTAATCCTCATGGACGCGCGCGACCCGGCGGCCGGTCTCGACGCGGCGTTCGACGGCCGCGCTTCCGCCATCGCCTCCGGGTCCGTCCCCATCCTCGAAGACGCGGGCGTCTGGAGCGCCCTCGCCGGCGACGCCGAACCGATCCACGAGATCCGCGTCAGCGACGGCGACTCGCGGATGTTCCTCCATTTCCACCGAGCGGAACTCGGTCGGGGACCGCTCGGCTACATGGTCGAGAACCGGTTTCTTCGGCGCGCCCTTTACCTTCGCGCCGCGGCGCTGGACGGCGTCGCCCTCCTCGCGCCGCGGCGCGTTGCGGCGATGACATCCGCCGGACCCCGCCTGCGCGCAACCCTCGACGACGGGACGGTCGTGAAGGCGCGGCTTGCCGTCGCGGCGGACGGCAAGCACTCCGCCGCCCGCGCGCGCGCCGGCATCGCCGCGCACCGTCGCCGCTATCGCCAGACGGCGTTCGTCTGCACCGTCGCGCACGAATTCCCCCACGGCGGAGCGGCGCAGGAACGCTTCCTTCCCGGCGGTCCCTTCGCCGTCCTTCCCCTGACGCGCGACCGGTCGTCGCTGGTGTGGACCGAGCATGAGAGAGCCGGCGACGCCGTCGCCGCGCTCGACGACGACCGCTTCCTCGACGCCGTGCGGCGCCGCATCGGCGACGGGTTGGGAGCGCTGTCGCTCGCCGGGCCGCGCAGTCGCTACCCGGTGGAGCGCGTGCGCGCGCGACGCCTTACCGCGCCGCGGCTGGCGCTGGCCGGCGACGCCGCCCGGGCGATCCACCCCATCGCCGGCCAGGGTCTCAATCTCGGCCTGCGCGATGTCGCGGCGCTCGCCGACACGGTGCTCGATACCGCCCGCCTGGGCCTCGATATCGGCGGCGGCGATGCGCTGCGGCGTTACGAACGCCGGCGGCGCTCCGACTCGTTGACCATGACCGTCGCCACCGATGGTCTGAACCGCCTGTTCGTCGCCGGGCCCGCGCCGGTGCGGGCGGCCCGCCGTCTCGGCCTCGCCGCAGTGAACCGGACGCCGGCGCTCAAGCGGGTCTTCATGCGCCGCGCCATGGGCGTGGCGTCATGAGGCGCCGGCGATGGCGTCCGGGTCGACCGCGCCGTCCGCGCGACGGCGCCGCGGACGCCGGTCCGCCCCGCGGCGGAGTTCGTCGGCCGTCCAGCCGAGCCGGCCGTGACGCCCGACGCCGTAACGCACCGTCGCTTCGTCGGAGAACGCGCGGAACCCGGGCGCGTCGAACCAGATGCGCATGAGCAAGCGGCGGCGCTCCGCTTCCGCTTGCGGCTCATGCGCGGCGCGCCCGTGCATGACCGTGTAGTTGTTGCAGAACTGCGCGTCGCCCGCGCCGAAAGCGAACTCGAAGCATGTCTCCCGCGCGACCTCGTCGACGAAATCGAACAACGCTTCCTCGTCGGCGGCGAGGCGCCGTCCGACCCTCTGCGCCGCGGATTCGATCCAGTGACGGTTGTATCGCGCCGACACCGTTTCTCCCGTCCGGCTGAACAGCGGCACGCGATATTCCGACGCCGGCGCCTCGTCCGCGCCGTGCTCCTCCATGCGGTCCCAGACGAAGCCCCGCCGCGCCCCCGCCATCCACTCCGGGCGGCGGGCGAGGACGGCGTTGTGAACCGTCATCGAACTCGCGACGCGGCTCGGCGGGTTGTCGGGCGCCTGTCTCACGCACAACAGGGAAACCGCGTCGGCGAGGTCGACATGCAGCGGCGCCTCGCGCGGGAAGCCGACCGCCCGCGTCCCCTGGTTCGGGCGCAGCGGTCCCTCGGTGACATAGTGGATCAACCCGCCGTCGCCGTTCTGGCTCACCGCCGTCCCGAGATGGGCGCAGAAGCCCCAATACATGACCTCGATTTCGTCGAGTCCGTGACCTTCGACGGGGAAACCGCGCAACAACGCGAACCCGCGCCCGTCGCGCAATTCGCGCCCGATACGCGCGGCGACGGACGCCAGACGCGGCAGCGGAAACGCCGCGGCGTCGATGTCCGCAAAACCGGGTCCGGCTTTGCGCGCCGTCGCCATCGCCGCGCGCAATTCGTCGCGCCCGGCGCCGTCGAGGACGAACTCCCATGAGCGGTCGCGTTCGAGATCGGCGCCGCGCCACACGCTCGCCCCGCAGACGGGCGAGTCATCCGCTCCGTCGTTCACTGCCGCCATATCGGGTCCTTCAGCTTGTCGACGAACGCTTCGTGCGCAGCGAGCTCGGCGGCGCCGGGCATGTGCGGACGCGGCGCGCGAATTTCCGCCTCGACGGCCGGACCGGGCGCCGTCGCGCTCTGTCCGGGAAGGGTCAGGGACGGTTGCCGGCCGCCGATGAGCTCTACATAGACATCGGCGAGCAGTTCCGCATCGAGCAGTGCGCCGTGCCGCGTGCGCGCCGAATTGTCGATGCCGAAGCGCTGGCACAAGGCGTCGAGGCTTGCCGGCGATCCCGGAAATTTCCGCCGCGCGAGGGTCACGGTATCCGTGGCCCGTCCGGCGTCGATGGGCGGTTTGCCTGCGCGCTCGAGCTCGGCGTTCAGAAACCCCAAATCGAACCCGGCATTGTGGGCGACCACCCGGGAATCGCCGATAAACGCCAGAAGCCCGTCGGCCACGGCGGCGAAAAGAGGCTTGCCGGCGAGTTTCGCGGCGTCGAGACCGTGAATATCGACGGCTTCCGACGGCACGTCGCGTTCGGGGTCCACATATTCATGAAAGGTCGCGCCGGTCGCTATGCGGTTGACCATCTCGACGCAGCCGACCTCCACCACGCGATGCCCCGCGGCGGGGTCCAGCCCCGTGGTTTCGGTATCGATCACGATCTCGCGCATATCCGACTCCGCCGCGACGCCGCGATTGTGAGGACGCGGCGCACGACGCGCAAGGCGACGCGGCGGCCGAGCCCCGTCGGCACGACGAAATCGGCCCGTCGCCGTTTCTCCGCATCCGGCGTCTGCCGCTTCAGGATCGCGTCGAACGCCGCGACGGTCATCCCCGGCCGGGCGAGCGCGCGGCGGCGCTGCACCCACGCCGGCGCCGAGACGACGACGACGATATCGCAGCGGCGCTCGCCGCCGGTCTCGAAGAGCAGCGGGATATCGAGCACGACGACAGGCGCGCCGAGGGCGCGCGCGGCGCGCAGAAAGCGCGCCCTCGCCAGGCCGACGAGAGGGTGAAGCAGGGATTCGAGCCGGGCGAGCGCAGCATCGTTCCCGAACACGGAGCGACCGAGCGCCCGACGGTCGACGGCGCCGCGCCGCACCGCGTCCGGAAAGGCTTCGGCAACCGGCGCAAAACCGGCGCCGCCGGGCGCGAGCGCCTTGTGGACCTCGACGTCGGCGTCGAACACCGGCGCGCCGAGGCGCGCGAACATGCGCGCCGTCTCGCTCTTGCCCATGGCGATCGAGCCGGTGAGGCCGACCCGCAACGGGCGTCGCTTCATTCGAGAGCAGCGAGGACGAACCGCCGCAGACTGTCGTCGACCCGGGGATCGACTCCGAACCATGCGGCGAAACCCGGCCTCGCCTGATGCAGCAGCATCCCCAGCCCGTCCACGCAGCGCGCGCCGCGCCGCGCCGCCGCCGCCAGCAACGGGGTGGTCAACGGCGTATAGACGATGTCGGCGACGACGGCGCCCTCCGCCAGAGCGTCGAGAGGCAGATCGAGCGCCGGCTTGCCCGCGAGCCCCCCTGCCGTGGCGTTCGCGACGAGCGCAGCCCCTCCGACGGCGGCGGCGCGGTCCGCCCACGGCGCGGCCATGCATGGCGCTCCGAACTCCCGCGCCAGCGCCGTCGCCCGGGCGTCGGTGCGGTTGCAGAGGCGCACTTCGCCGTATCCCGCATCGAGCAGTGCGACGATGAGCGCCCGCGCCGCGCCGCCGGCGCCGACGACCAGAGCGGCGCCCTCCGCTCGCCAGTCGGGAAGCGCGGCGCGCAGGCTTTCGACGAACCCGTACGCGTCGGTGTTGCTCCCGCGCAACACGCCGTCTGCGCCGACCGACACGGTGTTGACGGCGCCGATGCGCCGCGCCGCGCCGTCCGCTTCGTCGCAGATGCGAAGCGCCTCTTCCTTGTGCGGGATGGTGATGTTGGCGCCTGCGAAACCGAGCGCGGGGAGCGCCCGCAACGCCTCGCCGAGACGCCCCGGCGGAACCGCCATCGGCACATAGGCGCCGTCTACGCCATACTTCTCCAGCCAGTAGCCGTGCAGCCGCGGCGAGCGCGAATGCCCGACCGGCCAGCCGACGATCCCCGCAACCCGCGCCTTCGCCGACAGGATCACCGATCCGCCGCCCCGTGCCCACGCAGGAATTCGAGGAGTTCCAGCAACGGAAGACCGAGTATCGCGAACCGGTCTCCCTCGATGCGCGAGAACAGCTGCGCCCCCCGACCCTCGACCCGGTAGGCGCCGACCGTCGCGAAATCCTCCGCCCCGCACGCCGCCAGATACGACTCGAGGAAGCGGTCGCCGAAATCGCGCACGGTCAGATGCGCCTTCGCACGGACGCGCCAGACGACGGCGCCCCCGAGCGCGGCGCACGCCGCGGTGTCGAGAGTGTGCTCCCGCCCCCGCAGGGCAAGGAGACATTCGCGCGCCGCTGCGGGACCGTCCGGCTTGTCGAACCGGCGCTCGTCGAGGGCAAGTATCTGATCGGCGCCGATGACGAGCGCGTCCGGCTCGCGTTGCGATATGCGCAGGGCCTTGAGTTCCGCGAGCGCCGCCGCCATGTCCGCCGCGCCCGCGCCTTCCGCCGCCATCGAGTCGCGCACGGCGCTTTCGTCGATCCCGGCGGGAAATGTCTCGAATGTCACGCCCGCGTCGCGCAGCATCCGGCGCCGCGCCGCGGACGCGGAGGCGAGGATGAGCCGCGGCGGCGCCCGGTCGGTCATTCTCCGCCGATCCTGTCGCGATGGAGTTCGAGGATCGCCGCCGCCGTCTCCTCGATGGAGCGCCGCGATACATCGATCACTGGCCACCCGCGCCGCGCGAAGAGGCGACGCGCGTCGGCGACCTCGTCGCGCACCGCGCGCATGTCGGCATAGGCGCTGGGGCCCCGCTCGCCGAGGCCGTGGAGCCGGTTGCGCCGCAACTCCACCAGCCGGGCGGCGCTCGCGGTCAGGCCGACGACGGGAGGACCGGCCCCGGCGATCTCGCGTTCGGGGAAACGCGCGCCGGAAACGAACGGCACGTTCGCCGCCTTCACCCCGCGGTTGGCCAGATACATGCAGGTCGGCGACTTCGACACGCGCGACACGCCGACCACGATGACATCGGCGTCCGACAGGTCTTCGGGCGCCTGGCCGTCGTCATGGGCAAGAACGAACTGCATCGCGTCGATACGGCGGTAATACTCGCTGTCGAGGAGATGCTGGCGACCCGGCACGTGCACGCCTTCGGCGCCGAAAGCGCGCACGAATTCCGACATCACCTGCCCCAGAACGTCGATGCACACCACGCCCAGGTCGCGACACCCGTCCTCGAGCGTCGAACGCAGGGTCGGCTCCATGAGCGTATAGAGGACCACGCCCGGGTTGCGACGAACCGAGGAGAGAGCGCGTTCGAGCCGGTCGCGCGTGCGCACCAGCGCCCAGCTGTGCTCCACGGCCTCTACGGAGTCGAACTGCGCGAGCGCGGCGCGAGCGACGGCGCTCGCCGTCTCCCCGGTCGAGTCCGATATGAGATGGAGATGACAGACCGTCATGGCGCGACCATAACCGGCGACGGCGCGTTCAGGTAGCGGAGGATAACCCTCGCCGGGCAATGGAGCCAATTGTGGAAAACCCGGCGCCGGCGGCGCCGTCGCGCGATACGGGGGTTCGCCCCCGTCCCTTCCCCGTCCATCGAACCGGGGGAAACAGTCATGACCGTCGAGAGGATAACGGGGAACGTTTCCGGCGAGCGTAGCGCGAATGCGCGCGAGGTCGTCCGCGCCGCGCTGTGCGCAATGCTGCGCGAGCGGGGATTCACGCTATCCACAGCGCAACCTTCGCATTAATTTCTCTCTTCTCTAATACGATATGAAGAAGGCCGCTTGCGCGTCTGTCGATAACCCGCCGGGATCGGTATGAACGAAGCCGCGTTGAAAAAACCCATGCTCCGCGCTCTCGCCGGCGAGGCGAGCCCGCGTCCGCCGTTCTGGCTGATGCGCCAGGCCGGGCGCTATCTGCCGGAATACCGGGCGTTGCGGGCGCGCGCCGCGAGTTTCATCGGATTCTGCGAAACTCCGGAACTCGCGGCCGAGGCGACCCTGCAGCCCGTCCGGCGGTTCGGCATGGACGGCGCCGTCGTGTTTTCGGACATTCTCCTGTTGCCGCGGGCGCTGGGCGTCGGCGTCGATTTCATCGATGGCGAAGGGCCGCGGCTCGATCCGCTCGACCGCCGCATCGGCGCACGGGAGCTGCATCTCGAAGGTCTCGCCGACCGCCTCGTGCCGGTCTGCGAAACCCTCGCGCTCACGCGCGAGGCGGCGCCGCCGCATGTGGCGATCATCGGGTTCGCCGGCGCCCCGTGGACGCTTGCAGCCTACATGATCGAGGGGAAAGGCGGGCGGGACTTCGTGCGCGCCCGACGATGGGCGGTCGAGGACCCGGAGGGGTTCTCGGTCTTGATCGGTCTCCTCGAAACCGCCGTCGTCCGGCATCTCGTTGCACAGATCGACGCGGGCGCGGAGGTCGTGCAGCTGTTCGACAGTTGGGCGGGTGTCCTTCCGGCAAACGATTTCGCGCGCTGGTGCGTCGAACCGACAGCGCGGATCGCAACAGCGCTCCGGGCCGCCCGTCCCGGCGTTCCCGTCATCGGTTTCCCGCGCGGCGCGGGTTTGTCCTGGAGCCGGTACATCGGCGAAAGCGCGGTCGACGCCGTCGGCCTCGACGCCGCTGCGCCGGCGGCGTGGGCGGCGCAGGCGCTGCCGACCGGGATGGCGGTCCAGGGCAATCTCGACCCGGTCGTGCTGGCGGCGGGGGGCGAAGCGATGGAGCGCGAGGTGCGGGACCTGCGGCGCCGCTTCGCCGGGCTGCCGTGGATATTCAATCTCGGCCACGGCGTGTTGCCGGAGACTCCGCCGGAACACGTCGCCGCGCTGGCGCGGTCGTTGCGCTCGGATCCGCCGTTGTGACGGCAACGGCCGTCGTGCTGTTCAATCTGGGGGGCCCCGACAGTCCGGAGGCGGTTCGACCGTTCCTCCGCAACCTGTTTTCCGACCCTGCAATCGTAGCGGCGCCGCGGCCGGTGCGGTGGTGCCTTGCGCGGCTGATCGCCTCTCGCCGCGCCGCGACGGCGCGCGACATCTACCGCCGGATCGGCGGCGCATCGCCGCTCCTGGCGGAAACGCGGAAACAGGCGGATGCGCTGGAAACCCGCCTTTGCGACATCGGACCGATCCGCAGTTTCGTCGCCATGCGCTACTGGCGACCGTTCGTCGAGGACGCTGCGCGCCGGGTGGCGGCGTTCGGCCCCGACCGGGTGGTTCTTCTGCCGCTCTACCCGCAATTCTCGACGACGACCACGGCGTCGTCGATGGCGGCATGGCGACGCGGAGCGGAGGAGGCGGGGTTGCGCGCCCCGGTCTCGGCCGTGTGCTGCTATCCCGTCGACCCCGGTTTCACGGCGGCTCACGCCGCGGCGATCGACGAGGCCGCTGCGGCGGCGCCGGCGGGCGCGCCGTGGCGGCTCCTGTTCTCCGCGCACGGATTGCCGAAACGGATCGTCGCCCGCGGCGACCCTTACCGGCGGCAGGTCGAGCGGACGGCGGCCGCGGTCGCCGCCCGGTTGCGGAACCCCGGCGTCGACTGGCGGGTCTGTTACCAGAGCCGCGTCGGGCCTCTGGAGTGGATCGGCCCCTCGACGGACGATGAAATCCGTCGCGCCGGCGCCGCGGGGCTCGGCGTCGTTATCGCGCCGATCTCGTTCGTTTCCGAACATTCCGAAACGCTGGTCGAGCTCGATATCGAATACCGGGCGCTCGCCGAACGCTGCGGAGCGCCCTTTTTCGTCAGGGTTCCGGCGCTCGGCGTGCGCGCGGGGTTCATCGACGCGCTCGCCGGGCTGGTCCGCGCTGCGCTGCGGGCTCCGGGCGGAATCGTCGCCGGGGAGGGCGGTTCCTGCCCGGAAGACTGTCGCGTCTGTCCGCGCCGGAGCGCGGCGCCGTGACCGACGCCCTGGGCGCCGCTTACCTGTGGATCAAGGCGGCGCATATCGTCTTCGTAATCGCATGGATGGCGGGTTTGCTGTATCTGCCGCGCCTGTTCGTCTATCACTGCGGCGTCGCGCCGGGTTCCGGGAATGGCGAGGTCTTCAAGGTCATGGAACGGCGACTGTTCCGCGGGATCATGACCCCTGCGATGGCGGGCGCGTGGGCGCTGGGCGCGCTTCTCGTTGCGGCGGCGCCGGGCGCCCTTATCGGGACCGGGTGGTTCTACGCCAAATTCGCGCTGGTCCTGGCGATGACCGGTCTGCACGGGTTCATGGGCCGCTGGCGGCGCGAATTCGCCGCCGACCGCAACCGCCATTCGGCCGGCTTTTACCGGCTCGTCAATGAGGCGCCGGCATTGCTGATGGTCGCTATCGTCGTTCTCGCGGTCGTCGAGCCGTTTTGATGCGACGATTCTCATCTGAGACCTCTGCATGAGGTCCGGATTTCACGGGGTCCGGCTTGTCGTCGTTGGAACATATTTGTGGAAGAGCGTGCGAAGAAATTGAAAATCCCCACTACTCTTCGTTATTCCCGTGAATGAGTATGTGAAGAAATCGAACAGGTTTACAAATACTCGTCATTCCCGCGAAAGCGGGAATCCGGAGGCGGTCGTCCGCAATATCGGCGCGGTTTTTCTTACGGAAATGCCGCGGCAGATTCCCGCTTTCGCGGGAATGACGAAGAGTAGTAGCGTCTCTCGATTTCTTCGCACGCTCTTTCGCGGGAACGACGAGTATTTGTAAGGCCGTTCGATTTCTTCACGCGCTCGTTCGCGGGCGTCGCGTCTGTGCGCGCCTTCGCTACGCCCGGCGGCGCACGGACGCGACGCCGGGCGTGCTCCTCGTGTAGTCTGTCCCGGCAGGCCGACAATCTGCATGGGGCCGTCCGTCGGCCGTTCGGTCGCGCCGAACGGCTTCGGAGACCCCCACCCCGCCTCTCGCACGCGTCTGAATCGGGACAAGGCCGCAGACGATGAACGAACCGGACCGGCGACCGGGGCTCACCGAGGAAGACGCCGCGTTGTGGCGCGGCGTCATGAAAGACACCGCGCCGCTGCACGGCCGCGCGGCGGACAGGAGGCCCCCGCCCGACGCTCCCGCCCGCACCGGAGCGGCCCCGCAAGCGCAGGTGTCGCGTCGCGGCGGCGCCGCGGCGGCTGCGCCGGGCGGGGTGGACCGACGCACGCAACAGCGCTTGCGCCGGGGACAAATCCCCATCGATTCACGGCTCGACCTGCACGGCATGACCCGAAGCCAGGCCCATGACGCCCTGACGCGCGGCCTCGCCGCGGCGCAGGCGCACGGCGAGCGCTGCGTTCTCGTGATCACCGGCAAGGGGGAGATCGACGGCGAGAGAGGGGTGCTGCGGCGCTCGGCGCCCCGCTGGCTCGGCGAGGGGGAGAACGCCGCGCGCGTTCTCGACATGGCGCCCGCCCGCGCGCGCGACGGCGGCGCCGGCGCGTTCTACGTCTATCTCAGGAAAGCGCGGCGCTGAAGGCGGGTTTCGGGCCTGCGCGCGCCTCGCGCCTTGCGCAGGGTCAGCGACGGCGGCTCGCCGTAGCGCGCGGCGTAGGTCCGGGCGAAGCGCCCGAGATGGTCGAAACCGCAATCGAGCGCGATTCCGGTGACCGTCGCGCCCGGCTCGCCGCGGGTCAGCCATTCGCGCGCCGTCTCCAGCCGCAAGGCGCGCGCGAAGGCCAGCGGGGAGTAGCCGCGGAGGGTGCGGAAAGCGCGATAGAGCGTGCGCCCGCTCACCCCGGCAAGCGCCGCCAGGTCGGTCATCGCGAAGGGGCGCGTCGGGTCCGCCCGGATATACTCCTCCACCCGTTCGACGCCGGACCGGGCCATCGAGGCGGGCGGTTTCTCGAAACAGGGCGAATAATTGTGCCGCTGCCCCGTCAGCAAGGCGGTCATCACCATGTCTTCGAGGGTCGCGACGAAGGGCCGGGCCCAGCGCATACTGCGCGGATACGCCGCCGACTGCTGGCTCGCAAACTGGGATGTCGTCGGCGGCCAGCACGCCGGCGAGAACGTCGTCCGCAGCCGCAAGGGCCGCAACGCCGTGGCCCGCATCGACCAGGGCGGCGCGCTGCCGTTCCGCGGCCTCCAGGGCCGCAAGCGCGCGGCCGACCTCGAAACGCTCCGCGAGTGGGACGGCTTTGCCCCCGGCGGGGTCAACCCCGCCTACGCCCGCGTCTTCGAGCGCGCCGGCGTCGCCGACGCCGACGAACTCGGACACAAGGCGCTTCGCCAGATCGCCGCTATCCGCAAGCTCGGCGAGAGCACCCACGGCTTCCGCGACCTGGCGAAGGCCGTCAAGGGCGTCGACAAGGCCGATACCGACCGCATCCTCGACCTGCTCCAGCGCCGCGCCGCCCTGCTCGACTCGCAGATCGCCCCCCGCGTCCGCGCCGCCATCCGCGCCCGCAAGGCCGCACGCGACCTCCCCGCCTTCGAGATCGAATACCGCAAGGAAGTTGGCGAGGAGCGCTTCAAACGCAGCCTCGCCGCCGCCCAGCGCCGCGTCCGTGACGTCAACGCCGCCCGGCACGGCATGACCGACCCCGAGCTCGTCGCTGTCTGGCACTACACAGGCAGCGGATATCGACCGCTCAACAGCTCCCTGCGGTCCGCAGACCCACAGCCGCGCCAGCGCGTTGCCAACTTCAAGCGCACCCTGGCCGCCGCGACCGCCCCACTCCCCCGAACACAAGGCCGCCTCCGACCGCTACCGCAACGCCGTCGACGACGCGATGGTCGCCCAGCCCGACGACCCCGACTACGACGCCGTCATCAAGGAGCTCCACGACGCCACCGAGGCCGTCCGCGAATTCGAGCCCGACCTGCCCATGCCCGGGACGCCCCCCGCCGCATAGCCGCTGCACGCCCGCTGCACGGCGCTTGCCTCGCCGTTTTCCGCCCCATTCGGCCGGCCGAATCCGCCGCATTTCCGACCGTTCCCGCGACGGCTACCGATCCGGAATCCGGTTATTTCTGGCCGCCTACACGGGCCACCACCCGAGCGGAGTCGGCGAGCCGTCCTCGACAGTCGTCGCGCCGGCGGTCGCCAACGCGGTCTTCGACGCGGTGGGCGCACGCGTGCGCCACATGCCCATCACGCCGGACGCCGTGCTGAAGGCGATGACCCAGACCTGAATCGACGCCGGAGGGCCCGGGGGGCCGCGGCCCCCCCGGCTCGTCCCGCGCCGGCGGCAGGCGTCAGATGCAGCGCCCGCCGTCGATCTCGAGCATGGTCCCGGTGACGAAGGCGGACTCGTCCTCGGCGAAGAACAGCGCCGCGGCGGCGATATCCTCGGGCGTCGAAAGCCGGCCCATGGGGACCGTGGCGATAAAGCGATCGCGCCCCTCGACCGGGTCGGAATTGCCCAGGAAGGCGGTCAGCATGGCCGTTTCGCCGGCGACCGGACAGAGGCCGTTGACGCGGATTCCGTCGTCCGCCACCTCGAGCGCCAGCGCCTTGCACATCGGCACCAGCGCGCCCTTGGTGGCGTTGTACACGGCGAGGTTGGGGCGCGGCCGCAGCGCCGCGGTCGACACCGTCGCCACGATGGACCCGCCGCGGCCCCGGGCGCGCATGGCGCGGACCGCGTGCTTGGCGCCGAGGAACACCCCGCGCACGTTGACGCGGAACACCCGGTCGAAGAATTCCGCTTCGGTCTCGGCGAGAGGGCGGGGGGCCATCCCCAGACCGGCGTTGAGGACCGCGACATCGACGCCGCCATACGCCTCGCCCGCGGCGGCGTACATCCTCTCGTTATCGGCCTCCTCGCCGACATCGACGGCTACGAACCGCGCCGCGCCGCCGGCCGCGGCGATATCGTCGGCCACGCGGCGGCCGTTCTCTTCATCGATATCCGCCACGATCACCCCGGCGCCCTCGCGCGCGTAGCGTCGGGCTATCCCCTCGCCGAAGCCCGAACCGCCGCCGGTAACGACCGCTGCCTTGCCTTCGAGCCGCCCCATCTCGTCTCCCCCTGTTCGCGCCGTCCCGCCGCCGGTCGGCGGTGGGGCGAGTGATCGGTCTCGAACCGACGACCTCCTGAGTCACAGTCAGGCGCTCTGACCAACTGAGCTACACTCGCCGAGGCGCCTTTCGATAGGGCGTCGCCGCCCCTGCGTCAAGCCGATCCGATGCCCGCGTTTTGGGCAGATCGATGAAAATACGGGCAATCGTGCTCGCTTCGGCGAGCGCCGGCGGCGTTCGGAGCGACTTGCGGCGTCTGGCACGCTGCGTGCACCCCGAAGCGGTGTCAGCAAACGTCCCCCGCTCCACCCGACGGAGGCGCCCCATGAAGAAGATCGAAGCAATCATCAAGCCGTTCAAGCTCGACGAGGTGAAAGAGGCCTTGCACGAGGTCGGCTTGCAAGGTATCACGGTCACGGAAGCGAAGGGTTTCGGCCGCCAGAAGGGGCACACGGAACTCTACCGCGGCGCTGAATATGTCGTCGATTTCCTGCCCAAGATCAAGATCGAGATCGTGCTCGAGGACACCCTTCTCGAACGCGCCGTGGAAGCGATCCGGAAGGCCGCTCACACGGGGCGCATCGGCGACGGCAAGATATTCGTGAGCGCGGTGGAGGGCGCCGTGCGCATCCGCACCGGAGAAGCCGGCAGCGAAGCGATCTGACTCCGCCCGCGCCGCAACCCCGGCGCGACCGACCCCCGTCACGCGCAAAGTCCGCCAGGCAGAAGGAAGACGCCATGTCCGACCCACAGACCGTTCTCGAAAAAATCAAGGACGACGAAGTCGCCATCGTCGACTTCCGGTTCACCGACCCGCGCGGCAAGTGGCATCACACCGCGCAAACCGCCGAATCGATCGACGAGGGAATGCTCGAGGACGGCCTCATGTTCGACGGCTCGTCGATCGCGGGCTGGAAGTCGATTCACGAATCCGACATGAGCATCATGCCGGATTTGTCGTCGGCCGTGCTCGATCCGTTCACCGCCCAGCCGACGCTGGTCCTGTTCTGCGACATCCTCGAACCGCAGACCGGCCAGCCCTATCCGCGCGACCCGCGCTCGACCGCCGGCAAGGCCGAAGCGTATCTGAAGGCCTCGGGGATCGGCGACACCGCCTATTTCGGACCCGAACCCGAGTTCTTCGTGTTCGACGACGTGCGCTGGCAGGTGTCGCAGCGCGAGACGAGCTACCGCATCGACCACGAGGAAGGCCCCTACAACACGGGCGCCGAGATGGAAGGCGGCAATATCGGTCACAGGCCGGCGCCGAAGGGCGGGTATTTCCCGGTCCCGCCGGTGGACTCGATGATGGACCTGCGCTCCGAGATGGTCGGCTCGATGATGGAAATGGGCCTCGCGATGGAAAAACACCATCACGAGGTGGCGCCGAGCCAGAACGAACTCGGCTTCGGGTTCCTGTCGCTCACGAAATGCGCGGACGCGGTGCAGATCTACAAATACTGCGTGCACCAGGTCGCGCATTCCTACGGCAAGACGGCGACCTTCATGCCCAAGCCGGTGGTCGAGGACAACGGTTCGGGGATGCACTGCCACCAGTCGATCTGGAAGGACGGCGCGCCGCTGTTTGCCGGGTCGGGCTACGCCGACCTTTCCGATACCGCGCTCTACTACATCGGCGGCATCATCCGCCACGCGCAGGCGCTCAACGCCTTCACCAACCCCACGACCAACAGCTACAAGCGCGTCGTGCCGGGCTTCGAGGCGCCGGTGCTGCTCGCCTATTCGGCGCGCAACCGCTCGGCGGCCTGCCGCATCCCCTACGCCTCCAGCCCGAAGGGCAAGCGCGTCGAAGTGCGCTTCCCCGACCCGTCGGCCAACCCCTATCTGGCGTTCGCCGCCATGCTCATGGCCGGCCTCGACGGCATCCAGAACCGCATCCACCCGGGCGACGCCATCGACAAGAACCTCTACGACCTGCCGCCCGAAGAGATCACGGACGTCCCCACGGTCTGCCACAGTTTGCGCAACGCCCTCGACGCGCTCGCCGCGGACAACGATTTTCTGACCCAGGGCGACGTGTTCTCGAGCGACCAGTTGCAGGGCTACATGGACCTCAAGTGGGAAGAGGTCTACGCCTTCGAACATGCGCCGCATCCGATCGAGTTCAATCTCTACTACTCGGTCTGACCTCGCCCACGCCGGCCGCGCCCGCCGGTCGCGCCGTTCCCGCCCCGCGCCGCCTTTCCTTCCGGCGCCGCGGGCGGGCGACGGCGCCCGCCGGAGTCGGCCTCGTGGATAGCCTCTGGTCGAGCCGCGACGCCGCGGCGTTCGTGGCGCGCTACGGCGCCCGCGGGGTCGGCGCCGATCTGGCGCTGCGCGTCTATTCCGCCCGCCTGCTCGGCGGCGACCCGCGCCTCGTTCAGCACGGGGGCGGCAACAGTTCGGTCAAGACGGTCCTGCCCGACCTCGCCGGCGACTCCGTTGCGGCGATGTGCGTCAAGGGATCGGGCCACGACATGGCTTCCATCGAACCCGAGGGCTTCCCGGCGATGCGGCTCGACGCCGTGCTCCCCCTCGCCGCGCTCGAGTCGCTGTCCGACGAGGACATGGTCAACGCCCAGCGCCGGAGCCTGCTCGACAGCGCGGCGCCCAACCCGTCGGTCGAGGCGCTGCTTCATGCGTTCCTGCCGCACAAATTCATCGACCACACCCACGCCCGGGCGGTCCTGGCGCTGACCGACCAGCCCGACGGCGCCGCGCGCGCCGCCGAGGTCTATGGCGGCCGCGCCGCCGTCGTGCCCTATGTCATGCCCGGCTTTGCGCTCGCCAGGGCGGCGAGGGCGGCTCATGCCGCCCATCCCGACGCCGAGGGGCTGATCCTGCTCAAGCACGGGCTCTTCGCGTTCGGCGAAAGCGCCGAGGAAGCCTATGAGCGCATGATCGGCCTCGTCGGCCTGGCCGAGGATCGGATCGCCGCCGCACGGCGCCCCGCCCCCGCGGCGCAGGCGCGGAACACGCAGGCGCCGCCGGGGCGCGCGGCGGAGATTGCGCCGGTTCTGCGCGGCCTCGCCGCCGAAGCGCATTGCGGCGGACCGCGCCGCTGGCTGCTCGACCATCGCGTCACGCCGGAGATTCTCGCTTATGTCGGCGGCGACGAGGCGGCGCGTTACGCACAGGCGGGCGTCGTTACCCCCGACCACGCCATCCGCACCAAGGGGCGTCCGCTGCTCGCGCCGGCGCCGGACGGCGACCCCGAACGTTTCCGGGCCCGCGCGCGCGAGGCGTTCGAGAGCTTTGCGCGCGAATACCGCGCCTATTTCGCCCGTCACAACGGCCGGCGCGGCGCGCCGAAGACCGAACTGGACCCCGTTCCGAGGGTGATTCTGGTCCCCGGCGTCGGCTTGTTCGGCCTCGGCAAGTCGCTGCGCGACGCGCGCATAGCCGCCGATCTCGCCGAGGCGACGGTGCGGGTGGTCTCCGACGCCGAGGCGCTGGGCCGCTTCGAGAGCATCGGCGAGGACGACCTGTTCGACATCGAATACTGGTCCCTGGAGCAGGCCAAGATCGGCAAGGCCGCCGAACCGCCGCTCGGGCGCCGGGCCGTCATCGTCACCGGCGGCGCGGGCGCCATCGGGCGCGCCTGCGTGTCGGCGTTCGCGAAGGCCGGGGCGGCGGTCGCCGCGCTCGATCTCGACCGCGGCGCGGCGGCGGCGGTCGAGGGCGCGGCGCTCGGCGTCGCCTGCGACGTGACCTCGCCGGACTCGGTCCGCGCCGCCTTCGACGAAGTGTGCGAGCGCTTCGGCGGGGTCGACATCGCGGTCTCGAACGCCGGCGCGGCGTGGCAGGGCCGCATCGGCGAGGTCGACGACGCGGTGCTGCGCGAGAGTTTCGAACTCAATTTCTTCGCCCACCAGACGGTGGCGCGGAACGCCGTGCGCATCATGCGCGTACAGGGCACGGGCGGCGCGCTGTTGTTCAACGCGTCCAAGCAGGCGCTCGATCCGGGGCGCGATTTCGGCCCCTACGGGCTGCCCAAGGCGGCGACTCTGGCGCTGAGCCGGCAATACGCGCTCGACTACGGACGCGACGGCATTCGCGCCAACGCCGTCAACGCGGACCGCATACGGAGCGGCCTGCTGACCGGGGAGACGGTTGCCGCACGCGCCGCCGCGCGCGGGGTGAGCGAAGACGACTATATGCGGGGCAACCTGCTCGGGCGCGAAGTGCTCGCGCGGGACGCGGCGCAAGCTTTCGTGCATCTCGCCCTCGCCCCGAAGACGACGGGCGCGGTGCTCACGGTGGACGGCGGCAACCTCGCGGCGGCGCCGCGTTGACGCGGTGATTCCCCGCTACACGCGGCCCGCAATGGCCGCGATCTGGGCGCCGGAGGCGCGGTTCCGAATCTGGCTGGATATCGAACGCTACGCCTGCGAGGCGCAGGAGCGGCTGGGGGCGATCCCCGGCGGCGTCGCGGCCGCGATCGCCGAGCGGGGGCGTTTCGAAATCGGGCGCATCGACGCCATCGAGAGAGAGGTCAAACACGATGTCATCGCGTTCCTGACCGCAGTGGCGGAGCATGTCGGCGAGGAAGCGCGGTTCATGCACCGCGGCATGACCTCTTCCGATGTTCTCGACACCGGCTTCGCGGTCCAGCTGGCGCGCGCTTCGGACCTCCTCCTCGCCGGCCTCGACGCACTGCTCGCGGCACTCGAACGCCGCGCGCGCGAACACAGGCGCACGCCGTGCATCGGGCGCAGCCACGGGATCCACGCCGAGCCGACGACCTTCGGCCTGAAACTGGCGCAGGCTTACGCCGAGTTCGCGCGGCACCGCGCGCGCCTCGTCGCCGCGCGCGAGGAAATCGCAGTATGCGCGATCTCCGGCGCGGTCGGGACTTTCGCCGACATCGACCCCGCCGTCGAAGCGCATGTCGCCCGCCGGCTCGGTCTCGCGGTCGAGCCGATCTCCACCCAGATCGTCCCCCGGGACCGCCATGCGGCGTTCTTCGCGACGCTCGGAGTCGTGGCGGCGTCGATAGAACGCCTGGCGACCGAAATCCGGCACCTGCAACGCACCGAGGTCCGCGAAGCGGAGGAGTTTTTTTCCGAAGGACAAAAAGGGTCGTCGGCGATGCCCCACAAGCGCAACCCGGTGCTTTCGGAGAATCTGACGGGCCTCGCGCGGATGGTGCGCGCCTCGGTCGCGCCGGCCCTGGAAAACGTGGCGTTGTGGCACGAACGCGATATTTCCCATTCCTCGGTCGAGCGCGGTATCGGCCCCGACGCCACCGCCGTTCTCGATTTCGCGCTGGCGCGTCTGACCGGCGTGATCGACAGGCTTGTCGTGTATCCCGACGCCATGCGGCGCAACCTGAACCTGCTCGGCGGGCTGGTCCACTCGCAGCGGGTGTTGCTGGCGTTGACAGACGCCGGCATGAGCCGGGAGGCCGCCTATGCGGCAGTGCAGCGGAACGCCATGCGTATCTGGCGCGAAGGCGGGGATTTTCGCGCCGTTCTCGGCGCGGACCCGGAAATCGCCGACCGCCTCGACGCCCCCGCGTTCGATTCGCTTTTCGACCTGGAGCGCCATTTCAGGCATGTCGATACGCTGTTCCAGCGGGTTTTCGGCGATACGGCGGCGACGTCCATCGACGACGTGCTGGCGTTCTGGTTCGACGAAGCGGGGCCGGAGCGCTGGTTCGAGCGCGACTCCTCCTTCGACGCGGCGGTGCGCCGGCGCCTGGGTCTCGCTTACGAGCGCGCCGCGGCGGGCGCCCTCGACGGGTGGCGGGAAAGCGCGCGGGGCTGCCTCGCGCTGATCGTTCTGCTGGACCAGGTCCCGCGCAATCTCCACCGCGGCGGCGCGCTCGCCTTCGCCACCGACAAGGCTGCCCGCGAGATTGCGGCGCACGCGCTCGCCCGCGGGTGGGATCGCGACGCCGCCTTCGCCGACGAATGGCGGCAGTTCTTCTACATGCCCTTCATGCACTCGGAAGCGATGGCCGATCAGGAACGCTGCGTCGCCCTCGCCGCGGAACGCCTGCGCGACGACCGCGTGCTGGATTACGCGCGTCGCCACCGCGACGCGATCATGCGGTTCGGGCGCTTCCCGCATCGCAACGCCGTTCTGGGACGCGAAACCACCGCCGGGGAAGCGGCGTTTCTGGCCGCCGCCGACACCTCATGGTGAGAACGGCGCGGCGACGCATGGTGGGCGATGACGGGTTCGAACCGCCGGCCTTCTCGGTGTAAACGAGACGCTCTTCCGACTGAGCTAATCGCCCCCGGTCAGCGTCCCGCCGTCAATTGACCGCGTCCTTCAGCGTCTTGCCGGCCTTGAAACGCGGCTGGTTCGACGCCTTGATCCTGATTTTCTCGCCGGTCTGCGGGTTTCGCCCTTCGGACGCGGCGCGGCGGGTTACGTTGAAGGTCCCGAAACCGATCAGGCGCACGTCGTCGCCGCGTTTCAGGGCGTCGGTTATGGATTCGAACACCGCGTCGACGGCGGCCGCGGCATCGGCCCTCGGCAGCGAGGTTTCATCGGCAACGGCGGAGACGAGTTCCTGCTTGTTCAATGTTCGATCCTCCTCGCGGCAGAAAACGACGGGGGAGTTCCCCGGACGCAGCGTCTGTTGGGGTTCGGCCTCTTTTCGACCGGAATCGGGACGGACCGTATCCGCGCCGCACAACCCCGTCAACCGCCTGTCCTCGCCATGACGGTTCGCGTGCGGACCGGCGAGACGCCGGCGCCCTGCCGGGGAGGAGCGCCCATTGCGCCGCCGGCTTGCGAGCCGCTGCGAACACCGGCCGGAAACCGCCGCGCCGCTCGCGACGTTCTTGACGAAAGGAGACAAGCGCGCGATGAAGCGGCCGGTTCGGCCGTTGGCGAGCGGCCGCGGGGAGCGCGACGGACATGACGATCCCCCTGGGCGCCGACCCCCTGGCGCTGTTCGACGCGTGGCTCGACGAAGCGCGGGCGCATGAGGCCAATGACCCGACCGCGGCCTGCCTGGCGACGGCGACGCGCGACGGGGCGCCGTCGGCGCGCATGGTGCTGCTGAAAGGCGTCGCCGACGCGGGTTTCGTCTTCTACACCAATCTCGGCAGCCGCAAGGCGCGCGAGCTAGCCGCAAACCCGCGCGCGGCGCTGTGCTGTCACTGGAAAAGTCTGCGCCGCCAGGTGCGCATCGAGGGCGCCGTCGCGCCGGTCTCCGACGCCGAGGCCGACGGTTATTTCGCGAGCCGCAGCCGCGCCAGCCGCATCGGCGCCTGGGCGAGCCGGCAGTCGGAGCCGCTGCAAGGCCGCTTCGCGCTCGAGGCCCGGGCCGCCCGCTTCGCCGCCCGCTTTGCCGCCGGCGACGTCCCGCGGCCGTCCTTCTGGTCCGGGTTCCGGCTTGCGCCCGCGAGCATCGAGTTCTGGCGCGACGGCGCGTTCCGCCTGCACGACCGGGTGGTCTTTTCCCGCTCCGACCCGGCGGGCCGGTGGTCGGGCCGCCGCCTGTTCCCGTGACTGCGCCCCTCGACGCCGCGGCGCGGGCGCGCCTTGTCCGGCGCGCGGCCTGGGCCTCGCTCGCCGTGGCGGGGGTGCTCATCGCCGTCAAATTCGCGGCGTGGATCGCCACCGGATCGGTCGCCGTGCTGTCGTCGCTGATCGATTCCGCGCTCGACGCCATTGCCTCGGCGGTCAATTTCATCGCCTTGCGTCATGCGCTTCAGCCGGCGGACCGCGAGCACCGTTTCGGCCACGGCAAGGCGGAAGCCATCGCCGGGCTTGCGCAGTCGACGTTCGTTGCCGGCTCGGCCCTGTTCCTGGCGGTGGAATCGGTATCGCGGCTGATCCGCCCGCAGGAGATTGCCTTCGGCGGTCTGGGCGTTGCCGCCATCCTCCTGTCGATGGTCCTGACCTTCGCTCTCGTCCGTTTCCAGGGTTTCGTGGTGGCGCGCACGGGGTCGACGGCGATCGGCGCGGATTCGCTCCACTACCGCGCCGACCTTCTGGTGAACGCAGTCATCGTCGGCGCTCTCGCCGCCGCGACCTGGCTCGATACGTCGCTAATCGACCCTCTCGTCGCGCTTCTCGTGGCCGGCTATATCCTGCACAGCGCGTGGGCGATCATGCGCACCGCGCTCGACGGGCTGATGGACCGCGAGCTCCCCGACGCCGACCGCGCGCGCATCGTCGCCATCGTGCGCTCGCATCCCGAAGTGCGCGGTATGCACGACCTGCGCACCCGGCGGGCGGGGTTACAGCCCTTCGTCCAGCTTCACCTCGAACTGGACGGGTCGATGACGCTGCTGGAGGCGCACACGATCTCCGACCGCGTGGAAGCGGCGATCATCGCCGCCTTCCCCGGCGCCGAGGTCATCGTCCATCAGGATCCGGAAGGGATCGCCGAGCCCATGCCCGACTATGCGCGCCGGTGACGAGGGACGCGCGGCCGTTCGACTCTTATTTGATCTTGCCTTCCTTGTAGAGCACATGCTTGCGCGCCACGGGATCGAATTTCCTGATCTCGAATTTCCCGGTCATGTTCCGCGGGTTCTTGCGGGTCACGTAAAAATGGCCCGTCCCGGCGGTGGAGTTCAGACGTATCTTCAAGGATGTCGGCTTTGCCATCTCGCGCTCCCCGCGTCGCTCCGCCGCACGATCGCGGCGAAACCGGGAGCGACGATAGCGCGCGCGCGCGCGCCGTCAAGCGCGCAGGCGAACCCGCAGGCGGTGGACTCCCGGAGCGCCGGCCTCCGGCGCCAGGGAAATCACCTCGTGGCCCATTTCGACGACCGAGCGCGGCACGTTCTCCAGCGGCTCGCCGGCGTTCAGGCGCACTTCCAGACATTCTCCCGCCGCCATCGACTCCAGCGCCAATTTGGTGCGCACGAAGGTCATCGGGCAGACAAGGCGCGTGATGTCGAGGGCGCGGTCGGGCGGGCCGGACATGCCGGCGACGCCTCAGTGCGCCAGGCCCGGGCGCGGAACGTAGCGCCCGTCGCGCAGCCCCTCGAACATGCGCGCCGTTTCCGGGTGGCCCACCGGCCCGGAATCGGCGTCGGGCAGAAGATTCTGCTCCGAGACATAGGCGACGTAAGTGGTTTCCTCGTTCTCGGCGAGCAGATGGTAGAAGGGCTGATCGCGGCGCGGGCGCACCGCTGCGGGAATCGAACGGTACCATTCCTCGGTGTTCGCGAATTCCGGGTCCACATCGAACACCACGCCGCGAAACGGGTGAACGCGGTGGCGGACGATGGAGCCGATCCGGAATTTGGCCTGATGAACCTTCATGACATCCCCGCTTTCGAAAACCGCAGGAGACACAGACTAACCCCCGGCGCGCCCGCCGCCAAGCCCGCGCCCGCGGGCGTCGTCGGGGCGACGCGAAAAACCCGTATCCCGCGCCCGGTTCGGACACCCGCAGGCGCCGACGATTCCGACGACCCTCGGGACACTTCTGCGTCGTAGCGAGGCCCCCGGTCGCGAACCGCCCGACGGTCCATGCCCGCCATCCGCCCCGCCGCCGCCGTCCAGAACCGGAGCCGCCATCGGAAGACGAGCGTTCCGCCTCGCGTCCATTCCCCAACGCGCCAGAACCCGTAAAACCGCACGAAAATCGATGCCTCCCCGGTGAGTCGGACCCAGCCGGGAGGCGTCATGCAGAGGTCTCTGCTGCATATAATCTTTTGAAAGCCGTTTATCGACCGAAATGAGAATTGACAAGCCGGACGCCTGCGAAACGCAGCTTGTCCGGCAGGAGAACCTTCCGAACGCCCCGGTCGAACCGCAACCGGGGCTTGCAGCGCGCCGAAGCGACGTATAGAAGCGAATGCGCTCGGGTGTTCAAGGAAGCGACCCTGTGAAACTCTACGACTTCGCCCTCGCGCCGAACCCGAAGCGGGTGCGCATGTTCCTCGCGGAAAAGGGTCTCTCGGTTCCGACGGTCGAGGTCCAATTGCGCGAAGGCGCGCAGTTCGCCGGCGCCTACAGGGAGATCAACCCGTTTTCCCTCGCGCCTGCTCTGGTGCTCGACGACGGCGCGGTAATTTGCGAGTCGGTGGCGATCTGTCGCTGGTTCGAGGAAACGCACCCCCGCCCGCCGCTGTTCGGCGAAGGCGCGCTGGAGCGCGCGCAGGTGGAAATGTGGAGCCGGCGGGCGGAAATTCACGGCTTCCTTCCGGTCGCGGACGTAGTGCGCAACACGTCGCCGATGTTCGAGGACCGCGCGCTGCCCGGCGTCGCCGGCGGCGTGCCGCAGATACCCGAACTGGCGACGCGCGGCCGCGCTGCGCTGGCGCGCTTCCTGCGCCTGCTCGACCGGCGTCTCGCCGACAACGAATTCCTCGCCGGCGCGCGATTTTCCGTCGCCGACATTACCGGTTTCGTCACGCTCCGGTTCGGCGAACGCGCCGATCTGGACATCCCCGAAGATTGCGCGCATGTCCGGCGCTGGCGCGACGCCGTGGCGGCGCGCCCGAGCGCGGAGGCCTGAAGCATGGGCAGACTCGACGGCAAGGTCGCGGCGATCTTCGGCGCCACCAGCGGGATCGGGCGGCGCACGGCGGAGGTTTTCGTCGCCGAAGGCGCCGCCGTCGTGCTCTCGGGCCGGCGCGCGGCCCTGGGCGAGGCTCTGGCGGCGGAACTCGGCGAACGCGCCGTCTTCGCTCCCGCCGACGTGGCCGACGAGGCGCAGGTCGCGGCGACGATCGCGATGGCGCGCGACCGTTTCGGGCGCCTCGATTGCGTGTTCAACAATGCCGGAATCCCCGGCGCGCGCGGCGGCGTGGAGGCGCTGACGCCGGAGCGCGTGAACGCCGAAATGGCGGTGCTGGTGAACGGCGTGCTGTGGGGCATGAAACACGCCGCCCCGATCATGCGCGCGCAAGGGTCGGGGAGCATTATCAACACCGGTTCGATCGCCGGTCAAAGGGCGGGTTACGGGGTTTCTCTCGTCTACAGCGCCGCCAAGGCCGCGGTGATTCACGCCACCCGCTGCGTGGCGATGGAGCTCGCCCCGCACAAGGTGCGGGCGAACTCCATCTCGCCGGGGGCGATTGCGACCGGGATTTTCGGCAAGGCTTTCGGTCTCGACGACTCGCGCGCCGAGGATGCCGTCGCCGCGCTCGAGGCGCGCTTCGGGCAGGCGCAACCCCTCCCGCGCCCCGGCCTTCCCGACGACATCGCGAAGGCCGCTCTCTATCTCGCCGGTGACGACTCGCGCTTCGTCACGGCGACGGACATCCTCGTCGACGGCGGCATGATCGCCGGCCGCTCCCAGGCGGAAACCGACGCCCGGTGGGAGGCCCTGAGCGCGTTCGTCAACCCCGGCGGCTGACTGGCCTGCGGGTCGCGGCGCCGAGGAAGCCGCAAGTCCGGATTGCCCTCCCCGGCCGGCAAACGCCGGCTCTTCGGTTCGACGCCCGGGAGGATCGTACGGCTTGCTCGCTCTTCTACTCCCGCTTCCGGCGCGCCGCCAGGCGTGCGCAAATCGGTCGCCATGACTCCCGCGCGCCGGGTTTCCTTCCGGGAACGAACGGGCGGGCGCGGAATTGCCTCACGCAGCGCCGGGTAAAGTCGGAAATGTTCTCAACCCTCGCCCGTCATGACCGCGCAAGACGTTCGACGGCGACGGCGTAGAATTCCGGAATGATCTCCGCGCCGCGATACCGCCTGGACGAGAGACGGGAAACGACCGCGCCCGGACACAGGCCGCCGAACGGCTCCCACACGACATCGCCCGCATCCGTCGACGAACGGACGATCCGGTCGATGAATTTCAACGGCTTCTGACTGCCGTGAAGACTCTTGAATTTGTATTTCATTCGCTCGCGCGCGCCCCGGATGCGCTCCGCCCCGCCGACCTGCGGCTCGCGCCAGACGTTCGTGACGCCGATATCGCAGTTGAATTTGGCGCGAAGCTTCGCCCACTCGCTTGCCCGAAGCGGCCGCCGGCCGTCCACGCCGAAATAGGGACGACCGGCCGGATCGCCCCGTTCGTTGGCGTATCGCGCCATCTTCCCGAAAGCGTCGGGGGGCGGGTAATACCAGAGACGATCGTCCGTAAGATATTTCCGGGTCGCCGCATTGCGCACGCCGCACGCTTCGTTGGCCAGCCGAAACGGAAGACCGGTCCTTTTCCACTCGCGCCGGAGCCATTCCTGCATCGTCAGCGTCCGGTCGCCCATCCGGAATTCGGCAGCCCTTACATAATGCACGCAGACTTCGGTAACGACGGGAAATTTGCGCAGAGTCCGGGTATTCGCATTTCCGGCGACATGCCCCAACCCCTTGTCCCATACATTGCAGCAGCGGTAGGTCCAGCCGTTCGCCGCCAACACGGGATGCGTGCTGGCCCACCCCAATTCGGAATTCCAGAACCAGAGCGTCGTCCCGGGCGTCGCGCAGGCGGACCACGCCCGGATGTGAGGCTCGTACCATTGCGCGAGCGGCCCGGCCTCATGGCTGTCCCCCGGGAATCCTCCTAATCCGTAAGGACCGTCGGAAACGATGCAGGTCGGAGTCGGCCATCCTTCGTACAAGTTCTCCGCGCGGTCGAAATGAATGGATACGTCGCCGCGCGCATAGACCTCGCCGGGGGCGGGCCCCGCAGGGTTTTCCGGCCTCTCGGCGAAAAGCGCCGTCCGCGCCGGGGCCGGAAGGTCCGCCATCGCCGACGACCGATCAGGCCGGGCGGGCGTCCGTCCGCCGCAGGGATGCGGCGTTGACGCAATTGCGCAGTTCGCCGCGGGCGAGATACCCGTAGCATGTCAGCGCGGCGCTCTCGCGCATCCGGCGGACCGCGGTGGGGCTGTAAAAGGCGGCGTGGGGCGTGATGACGCAGCGCCCGGCGATCCAGTCCTCGCGCGCCCGCCAGGCGGCGATCAGCGGATGCGCCGCAGGCGGCGGCTCGGTCTCGAATACGTCCAGGCCCACGGCGCCGATGCGGCCCGATTTCAGCCCCTCATGGAGCGCGTCCAGATCGACGACGCCGCCGCGCGCGGTGTTGACGACGATCGCGCCGGGCTTCAGCGCCGCCACCGCGCTCGAGTCGATCAGATGGCGCGTCTCGTCGTTCAGCAGGCAATGAAGGGTCACGATGTCCGCCCGCGCCAGCAGGTCTTCGAGCGAGTCGACGCGGTCGATGCCGAGCGCCAGCTCGTAGCCGCCGGGTATGTGCGGGTCGTAACCGACCACGGTCATGCCGAACGCCCCGGCGCGCAGCGCCGCCGCCGTGCCGATGCGCCCCAGCCCGACCACGCCGAAGACCAGTTCGCCGAGCCGCGCCACGCAGGGCGCGCGCCGGACGCTCCATCCGCGCTGCGGGTCCTCGCGGAACGCCTCGTCGTAGCGCACGATCCCGCGCACCAGCGACAGCGCCAGCGTCACCGCATGATCGGCGACTTCGGTGGTCCCGTAGTCCGGCACGTTGCACACGGCGACGCCGCGCCGCCCGGCGGCCTCGATATCGACCAGGTCGTAGCCGACGCCGAGGCGGCAGACGATGCGGAGGTTCGGCGCCCGCTCGAACACCGCGTCGTCGATGGGCATCTTCAGGCCGGCGACCAGGGCGTCGACAGCGCGCCATTCGCCGGCGTCGATTGCGGCCGGGTCGGATTCGAAGCGCTGGACGAGACTCACGGAAGCGGGCAACGCCGCCCGCTCGACCGCGAAATCGTCGACCGACTTCACATCGGGGTAGAGTATCCGCAACGGAAACTCCTGACGCACGGAAACTTCGGGAATATGCGGAACGGCCGGATTCGCCGTCCCGCGTCGCCGCCCGCGCTTCGAACGGACGGCCCCCGTCGCTTGCCGGACGATACCGGACGATAACCGCGCTTGCGAGTCGCCCCGCGGCGGCCTATCGTCGCGATATGGCGGTTACCGATACGGACCCGGGCTTCGACACGCTCGCCTACGCGCAGACGCTCAGGAAGGCCGGCGTCCCCCGCTTTCGCGAGGGCAGGCTGAGGCAGGCGGAAGCCCACGCCGCGGCCGCGCGCAGCAGTCAGGCGAGCCTGGCGACGAAGGCCGACCTTAATGCGCTGCGCGCCGAACTGCGGGCCGACCTCTACCGCGCGTTGTGGATACAGACCGGCGCGATCGCCGGAACCATCGTCGCCGCGGCCGGGTTCGTCGTCGCCGCCGTCAAACTCATGTAGCCACGCGCCGGCCTCAACGATCCGGCAAGGAGACCCGGCACGGCGTCAGTGCGAGGCGCGCGGCACGGCGCTGCCGCTGCCGCCGCGCAGAAAGTCGAAATCGACTCCCTCGTCGGCCTGAAGGACGTGGTCGGCATAGAGCCGCGCATAACCGCGCTCCGCCGGCGGACCGGGCGCCCGCCACGCGGCGCGGCGGCGCGCGAGTTCCGCGTCGGACACTTCGAGCGTCAGCGAACGCTTCTCGACATCGAGGGCGACGATATCGCCGTCCTCCACCAGCGCAAGCGGCCCGCCCAGCGCCGACTCGGGCGCGACGTGCAACACGACGGTGCCGAAACACGTCCCGCTCATCCGCGCGTCGGAAATGCGCACCATGTCGTCGATCCCCTTCTCCAGAACCCTCTTCGGCAGGGGGAGGTTGCCGACTTCCGGCATTCCCGGATAGCCGCGGGGACCGGCGTTCTTGAGCACCATCACGCAGGTTTCGTCGATGTCGAGGCCCGGGTCGTCGAGACGGGCGTGCAGGTCCTCGATATTGTCGAAGACGACGGCGCGCCCGCGGTGTTTCATCAGCGACGCGCTGGCGGCGGACTGCTTGATCACGGCCCCGTCGGGGCAAAGGTTGCCGCGAAGGATCGCGGTGCCGGCGCCGGCGCTCAGGGGTTCGGCGCGGGTCTTGATCACCTTGTCGTCGTAGTTCCTCGCCGCGGCCACGTTCTCGCCCAGGGTGCGCCCGGAAACGCTGGGCGCATTGGTGTGCAGCAGGTCGCCCAGTTCCTTCATCACCGCCGGCAGGCCGCCCGCGTAATAGAAATCCTCCATCAGATATTCGCCCGACGGCTGGAGGTTGACGAGGAAGGGCACGTCGCGGATGAGGTCGTCGAAATCGTCGAGCCGGAGCTGCACGCCGACCCGCCCGGCGATGGCGAGAAGGTGCACGATGGCGTTGGTCGAGCCGCCGATCGCCGCGTTGACCCGGATGGCGTTCTCGAAGGCGTCGCGAGTCAGTATTTTCGAGATCGTCAGGTCTTCCTCCACCATTTCGACGATGCGCCCGCCGGCGAATTCGGCGAGCGCGTAGCGCCGCGAATCCACGGCCGGGATCGCCGCGCCGGTGGGCAATTGAAGGCCGAGCGCCTCGCACATGCTGGCCATCGTCGAGGCGGTCCCCATCGTCATGCAATGCCCGGCGGAGCGGCTCAGGCACGCCTCGGCGTCGAGGAAGTCCTCGAGGGACATCTTGCCGGTGCGCAGATCGTCGGAGAAACGCCATACGTCGGTTCCGGAACCGATGTCGCGCCCGCGGAACTTGCCGTTGAGCATCGGCCCGCCCGTCACCACGATCGTCGGCAGGTCGACGCTCGCCGCCCCCATGACCTGTGCGGGGGTCGTCTTGTCGCAACCGCAGAGGAGCACCACCGCATCGAACGGGTTGGCGCGGATCGACTCCTCGACATCCATCGACATCAGGTTGCGGAACAACATGGTGGTGGGGCGCATCACCGGTTCGCCCAGCGACATGGTGGGGAACACCAGCGGGAAGCCGCCGGCGCGCCACACGCCGCGCTTGACCGCCTCCGCCACGCGCCCGAGATGGGCGTTGCAGGGCGTGACCTCCGACATCGAATTGGCGATGCCGATCACCGGCCGGCCCTCGAAATTGGCCGCCGCGAACCCCTGGTTCTTCATCCACGAACGGTGAAGGAAACCGAGCATGTCGCGGCCGCCGAACCAGCCCGCGCTGCGCAATTTGCCGTTTCTGCCGTTGCCCGCCATTGCCGCCTCCCCTGCGATGGTCGCAGCGCGCACCGTAGAGTGCGCGCGCGCCGCGGTCAAAGGCGGCGGCGAAACCGCCCGGAGCAGTTCAGGCAGCGCCGTGTCTCGCGGCGGCGACGGCTTCGCGGATGGCGGCAAGGGGGCCCGGCAGGGATATGGACGGGCCGCAGCATGGCGCTTCCGATTGCGGCGAGGGCGCGAGATCCGTTGCCGATGGGGATACGTCCGGCGTCTTCGCGCGAGGCGATGTCGCGGCGATAGCGAGGCGGTTCTCGGTGCCTCGGCCGGCGCACGGGAGCAAGCCGGTCCCCGGGGCCGGCGCGTGAGCCGTCAGGCAGCGCGCGCTTGAAGACGACGCTCTCGCCGAGCGCGATGAAGGAAACCGGACATCATGGAGTCGTCAGCTTTACCGAAGGAAAATATCTCCTGAATCTCGATATATCGGCGGTCGCAAGACGCCACCCCATAGCCTGAGCGTGCGCTCCGATGAAAAAATCCGGCAGCGGTGTGCGAGGCGCAAGCGGATTCGCCGCCTTTTTTCTCTCCTGAATGTACTTACGATACGCTTCGGCGCAAATTTTCGCAGCGGCGGCAGGAACGTCACGGACCCCGATTCCCCACCTGCGAATACGATCTTCAGCCGTTTCCGGTTCTTCTTCGCCAACGAGAATTTCCGCAAGAACGACGCCGTTTATGACGCCTCCCTCCGTTGCCGCCGCGTCGGCAATAATTCGAGACGCCCAAACGTGATGCGGACAAGAAATGCTGGAGGCATAGATGAGGACGTTGGTATCCAGAAGTATCATATCTCTCGGGTCGATTTCCGCAATTCATCCCAGGACAGCGTCATGCGAAGCGGATACTCCGATATGGCCTTGAGGCAGTTGTCGCGACGTTCGCGCATCGTCCGATCGTCGCGCCGGCGATCGAAAACTCCATACCCTTCTATGGTTACCAAACGAACCCTGTCCCCGATCACCGCGGCAGATTCGATTCCCGTCCGGATCGTTACGAACGGCGCCGCCAGACCCGTACTCCGCGGAACGTCTTGAAGGCCCGACGCCGTTCCGGTTATCGGAGCGCCGTAATTTTTTGTCGTTTCGAAGAAGCGTTGCATGCCTCACAATCCAATTCGCTGTGCAACTTCCTCGAGAAGCATATTTCCGAGCACTTCCCTGTTCCTTCCGTGCATGTAATCCAGCGCAGACCCAATTCCGACGCCGGCGTCCGAAGGCGGGTCGAAGATCGAATCGACAGATTGCCGAACGGTTTTCAATTGACAGACACCGTTGTGATTTATGGTCACGGTAGGCGCCCGATCGACCTCGCCGCTTCCGACCTCAAGCTGGTTGAGAACCCGGTCTCCTTCGTTCAGACGTTCGAACCATCCGGTGTTACAGTGCCAGTAGGGGCCGGAGCCGAAGCACCGCGCGGACAAATAATCATTATTTCTTTGCATAAGAAGATCCGCATGGGAAGATTCGGTCGGTCCGTCGAATGTATACCTGTCGATGTATCGCAAACCAAAGCTCACGGCCGGGTTTTCTTCCAATGTCAGGGCAGACAAGATGGTCTTGATATAGTCCAGGCTATCTTCCCGGGTTGTCATCCAGTTTTTGTAATCCAGGAAATTCGCCGTCAGCATATTATCGAAGAATCGAACGACGCGCGCGGGTTTCGCATTCGCCTGTATCCTCGCGAACTCGAAACCCGCGAGAAGGGTTTCGTTTTCCATCCGGCGAACCGTCAGTCCGCCCCCATTCTCCTGTATGTTCACGGACGGCAGTTTGCGAACGATCCCGGAGTGGGGCAGTCCGACCGTCAAAACGGGTTTGACCGCCTCCAGCACGCGCTCTGCAACGCGGGCTTCGAACGCACTCCGGAAATGGACCGCAACCACGGCTTCCTGAACGGAATGTTCGCCGGCATACGGCATATATTCGTTCATCGGCTCGAACCTCACGCCCCCAGCGCGCGGACCATCGTTTCGGTCATGCGGCGGGCGAAGGCGGCGGGGTCGGGGAGCGGCTCGCTCTCGACGATGCGCGCCTGGTCGAGAAGCAGCGCCGCGGCCTCCGCCAGAGCCGGATCCGACGGCGACGCCTCGGCGCGCGCCGCCAGCGCCGCGATCAACGGGTTGGACGGGTTGATTTCGAGAATCTTCCGACTCGTCGAATCCAGTCGGCGGTGCTGCTTCAACATGCGCTCAAGGCGCATGTCGAGGGCGCCCTCGTCGGCGACCAGGCAAACCGCGCTGTCGGTCAGCCGCGACGATGCGCGCACGTCCTTCACCTTGTCCTCGAGGGCTTCCCTGAACGCCGCGACCAGCGCGCCCGCGCCCGCCGGCGGCGGCGCTTCCTTCTTTTCCCCGCCGTCCTCGCCGGCGCCCCTTATCGCCGTCAGATCGATGTCGCCGCGCGTTACCGAGCGGAAAGGCCTGCCGTCGAACTCCGACACCGCGCCGAGCCAGAAATCGTCCACCGCATCGTCGAAAAGCAGCACTTCGACGTCGCGCGCGGCGAACCCCTCGATCTGCGGACTCGCGCGCAACGCCCCGGCGTCCTCGCCGGTCATGGTGTAAATGCAGTCCTGCCCTTCCTTCATCCGCGAGACGTAATCGGCGAGGCCGACGAGACCGTCGCCGCGGGTGGACTTCGCCCGCAACAGTTTCAGCAAGCGGTCGCGGTAGTCCCCATCCTCGTAAATCCCCTCCTTGAGCACGGCGCCGAAATTCTCCCAGAATTCGGCGTAGGATTCCGCCTCCTTGTCCGCCTTCCGTTCGAGCGCCCCCAGCACCCGCTTGACGAGCGCGGTCCGGATGCGCTCCAGCACCGGGTTGCGCTGGAGCGTTTCGCGGCTGATGTTGAGAGGCAGGTCCTCGGAATCGACGATCCCCCGCACGAAGCGCAACCAGCGCGGCATCAGCCCTTCGCAATCGTCGGCGATGAACACGCGTCTTACGTAAAGCTTCACGCCGTGCTTGCGCTCCGGATGAAAGAGGTCGAACGGCGCGGCGGACGGGACGAACAGCAGGCTCGTATATTCGATCCGCCCCTCCGCCTTGTTGTGCAGGGTCAGCCAGGGCTCGTCGAAGGCGTGCGCGTTGTGCCGGTAGAACTCCGCATATTGCGCCGCTTCGATGTCCTTCTTCGGGCGGGTCCAGAGCGCCGAGGCCACGTTGATCGTTTCCGCTTCTTCGCCGGCGGGGGCGAGACGGATCGGCAATGCGATGTGGTCCGACCATGTCTTGACGATGGCGCGCAGGCGCTCCGTGTCGAGGAATTCGTCGAGGCCGCGGCGGATGCGCAGCTCCACCGACGCGCCGCGGCCCTCGCGCGCGACCGTCTCGACCGTGTAGGCGGCGGTCCCGTCGGACCGCCAGCGCCACGCTTCCTCCTCGCCCGCCTTTGCGGCGGTCACCGTCACCCGGTCGGCGACCATGAACGCGGAATAGAACCCGACGCCGAATTTGCCGATGGGGCCGGTCCCCGCGGCCTCCCCGGCGCTCAGGCCGGCGACGAACGCCTCGGTGCCCGACCGCGCGATGGAGCCGAGATTGTCGATAACCTCGGCCCGGTCCATGCCGATGCCGTTGTCGGCCACGGTGACCAGGCGCTTCTTCCTGTCGACCGTTATCGTCACCGCGAGTTCCGGGTCCCCCGCGAGCAGGTCGGGGGCGGCGATGGCGGCGTAGCGCAATTTGTCGCAGGCGTCGGAAGCGTTCGAGATCAGCTCGCGCAGGAAAATCTCCTTGTCGGAGTAGAGCGAGTTGATCATCAGGTCGAGGAGCTTGCCCGTCTCGGCCTGGAACTCATGAGTTTCGATGGTGCCGGTCTCGCCGCTCATCGCCCGCGGTCCTCCCTGTCCCCGGTTTCGGTCGCCGGCGGTGCGAACGATGTGGGTCGCGCGCCGCCGCGAGTCAAGGTTCCGAAGACGGCCGTTCCATCGCCGCCTTCCAGGCGTCGGCGCGCCGGGTCGCTTCGGCGATGTCTCCGGGCGACAGGAATTCGTCCTCCAGGATGTCGAGATGCCCGCGCGCGCCCGTGTGGCCGCCGCGCTCCGCGAGCAAAAACCACTTGTAGGACTCGATATAGTCCCGCGGCACGCCGAACCCCTCGTCGTACAGCATACCGAGATTGGTCATGGCGTCGACCAGGCCCTGATTGGCGGCGCGAAGATACCAGCGCGCCGCCTCGCGCTCGTCCTTGCCGACGCCGAAACCCTTGCGGTAGAGGAACCCCAGATTGTTCTGCGACGCAGCGTTGCCCGCTTCGGCGGCGGCCCGCCAGTGGCGCGCCGCGATGTCGTATTGCTGCGCCTTCCACGCCGCGTTTCCGGCGTCGCGTTCGGCGATCGGGTCGAGCCCGGCCCGCGCCGGACCGACGGCGAAGACGAGCGACAGACAGAGCGCCGCGACCGCGGCGCGGGCGCGCATCGTCATCGTCAATGTCCCCCGCCGCCGGCGTCCATCGCGCGCTCCATGTTGCGGCACATGCGCGATCGGCCGAAGAACAACTCGCAATCCGCCGCCGCGGGCTCGTTCGGACGCCCCTTGAAATGCGCCAGGATGAACTCGGCGACATGCCGCACCTGGCGCGTGTTGAGGATCGTGCGCGAACGCCCGGGCCGGTCCTCCGGCAGGAACTCGTCGAGGGTCATGCCCCCGTAACATTCGAATTTGCCGTAGGCGTCGCGGTGATGAAACGGCATGGCGGTGCCCGGACGGCCGCACGCCACGACTTCCATGATCTGCTCGCGGTCGAGCCAGATCTCCCGGAAGTTGGCGTTCGTCCCCCCATAGCCGGGGCCGCCCATGCCGTGCCACTTGTGGCAGGCGATGCAGCCGGAGTCCTTGTAGACCGACACGCCCGGATGACTCGCCGTTACCTGCGCCGCCGCGGCGCCGGCAAGGGTCGGGAGCAGACACAGCGCGAGCGCGCCCTGTCTCCGCACGCGCCTCCGCAGGCGCCGATATATCTTCAAGGTCCGTCCCTCCCGCAGTCGCCCGGGTCAGCGAATGCGCCAGCAGCGCGAGTTCTGCCGCCCGCCCCGGGCAAGGCGTTCCGTGCGGCCCTTCTCGAAGTCGCGCACGAGTTTCATGGCGTCGTAATGGCAATGGCGCGGGATGTACTCGCGCAACAGAAACTCGAAACGTTCGCGGGCGCCGGATACGCCGGCGCCGTCGGCGAGCGCGAACCAGGCATAGGCGGAGATCACGTCGCGCGGCGCCCCGACTCCGTTGGCGAGCATCGTGCCGAGCGCGAATTGCGCATCGGCGTCCCCGCCGATGGCGGCCTCGGTCCACGCCGCCCGCGCGGCGGCGAAATCTCCCGCGTCGTAGGCCGCCTGCCCGGTCTCGAAATCGGCCGCCGCGGACGACGCCCAGACCGACGCCGCGACGACGACGCCGAACACCGGCGGCCCGCGCCGACGGGGCGCGGGCCGCGCTGCAGCCGACGCCGTCAGCCGTGTTCTTCCATCAGCGCCATGGCTTCCTGGCGCTTGTCGCCGACACAGGTCTTGAGCGCCGTGACGCAGGCCCAACTGTCGGCGCCCGAGGCGCAGGTCGCCAGATTGTCGTCGCACATTTTCACTTGTTCCGGCGAGGTTTGCTCCTCGTGCGGAATGTCCCCGTGGCCGTCCGCCAGGGCGCCGGCGGCAAGGCCGAACGCGGCGGACATCGCGACCGCGGCAAGCGTTTTTCTCATCCTGATCCTCCCTGCGGAAACGAAGCGCGCCCACGCGGGCCGCGAGCGCGACGCATCGCCCCTCGAACCGAGACCTGTCCGCGCCGCCGGCCCAAGCGCGCAACCGCATCCGGCGGCGACAGGACACCCCGCCACGGCCCCTTGAGACCGCGCCACAATAGCCATAGATTCCCGCCGCGCAAGCTGGCGCGCGATTCTTTTCGCGGCGTCGCCGACACGGAGGCCCCCGACCCATGACCCCGACCCGCTTTCGCCGTCCGTTCGCGGCGGCGGCGTTTTGCATCCTCGCCGCGCCCGCCGCCGGCGACGACATCCGCGAATTCACCACCGGACTCGCGGTCGGCGACCTCCCCGCCGAAGGCTATGCCGGTTTCGCCTGCGGCGCGAACGGCGAGCGTCCGGGGCCGGAGATCGACGGCTGGAGCGCCTTCGCCGAATGTCCCGCCGACGCGCAGGGGCTGCACGAAGTCGCCTTCCGCTACGACGACAGCGATGTCGAATACGACGAGCTGGAAGGCACGCAGATCGCCGGCCATGACGTGTTGATCTCGCTTCTCTTCTCCGCCGGAGGGACGGTCGAGGGAGTGCGCGTGTTCACCGACCCCTTCGCCCGGCCCTATCAGAAGCGCCGGGCGCGCATCCTCGCGACGGCGGTCCGCGCGCGCTTCGGCCCCCGGGGCTGGCGCTGCGAGCGCCTGGACCGCGAAGCCGGCGAGGGCCCGGTCGGCGGCCTGTTCGTCAAGGAGCGCTGCGTCAAGGACCTCGGCGGACGGGTCCTCGACATGACCGCGCGCTTCTATCGCCGCCACGGCGCCGGAGGCGAGGAGATCGTCAGCCGGACCGCGTTCGAAATCCGCCGCGCCCCGCAGTCATAGGCCGCGCCCGCGGGCGAAAGGGATTCGGCGCCGCCGCGCGCCGCAATCGAGCGTGCGAAGAAATCGGGCGGCCCTCATTACGACAGTTGGAACGCCGAAGAAATAGCACTGTGGAAGACAATAGCCATACGATAATACCTCGTCATTCCCGCGAAAGCGGGAATCCGGAGGCGGCCGTCCGCAATGTCGGCCTAGTTTTTCTTACGGAAACGCCGCAAAGAGATTCCCGCTTTCGCGGGAATGACGAGTACTTGTAACGCTGTTCGATTTCTTCACACGCTCTTTCGCGGGAATGACGAAGTATTATTCGGTTGTTATTGTCTTTTACAACAAGAACCGCCCGGTTTCTTCGCACGCTCAATCGCAGGCCAGCGCCGGGGGAGCGAAAAAAGAAGCGCCCCCGAAGGGGCGCTTCCGAACCGTCGGGAGCTCCCGTTCGTCTAGAGCGAGAACACCCACAGCAGGTTGGCGTTGCGGATCTTCTCCAGACCCGGCACCGAAGGCGCGAAGTAGGTCGGGATGATGCCCCAGCCGCCGGAGGCGACCGCCACATATTGCTTGCCGTCGACCGCGAAGGTCATCGCCGGCGCGTCGATCAGCGTGTTCATGTGGAAGCACCACAGTTCGTCGAGCGTTTCGTCGTCGAAGGCGCAGAATTTGCCCTCATGCTGCGCAACGAACACCAGACCGCCCGCCGTCGACAGCACGCCCGCGATCAGCGGATATCGGGTGTCCAGCTTCTTCACGATGCTGCCGGTGGCGATGTCGACCGCCGTCAGACTCCCGTGCAGCCACTCGCCGTCCAGGCTCTTGGCCGTCGTCACGTCCGGCAGCCCGCCCGAGAACCATTCGCGCAGCACGTAACTGCCGTCGGGACCCGGGATCTCCTCCTCGTTGTTCACGAGCATGCAGCTCTCGATCGTGGGCACATAGGCCATGCCGGTGCGCGGGCTGTAGGACATCGGCATCCAGTTCTTGCCGCCGATGAGGTTCGGGCAAAAACTCACGGACTTGTTCGTCCGGTTCGGCGTGAACTCGGAGACGTAGGTTTGCAGGTCCGAGCTCGGGTCGTAGTCCAGCGGCACTCCCGTCACCTTGTCGAGGCCGAGAGTCCAGTTCACGTCCTTGACGAAGGGCAGCCCGTAGATGAACGAGCCGTCCTGCCGGTCGATGGCGTAGAAGAAGCCGTTGCGATCGGCGTGGATGAACGCCTTGCGCTCCTGCCCCGCGATGTTGACGTCGACGAGGACGTTCTCGTTGATCCCGTCGAAATCGTAGGGGTCGTTCGGGGTGTACTGGAAGTGGAACACGACCTTTCCGTTATCCGGATCGATCGCGATCATCCCCGAAGTGTAGAGGTTGTCGCCGGGGCGATATTCGTGATCCCAGTCCGGCCCCGGGTTGCCGATGCCCCAATAGACCAGGTTGAGTTCCGGGTCGTAGGAGCCGGTCTGCCATGTCGAGCCGCCGCCGGTCAGCCAGGCGTCGTGGTCGTCGGTCCAGGTCTCGTGGCCGGGTTCGCCGGGACCGGGGATGGTGTAGCGCCGCCAGCGCTCCTGGCCGGTGTTCAGGTCGACCGCCGCGAGCCAGCCGCGGATGCCGTATTCGGCGCCCGACACGCCGGTGATCGCCAGGTCGCCGATCACCAGCGGCGCGACCGTGATGGTCTCGGCGATCGCCGGGTCGGCGAGCTGGATCTCCCAGGCCTGTTCGCCCGAGTCCTTGTCGATGGCCATCATCCGCCCGTCGAGAACGCTCATGACGACCTTGTCGTTCCACAGCGCGACGCCGCGGTTGTTGATGGCGCAACAGGCCACGTTGCCGGCCCAGTCCTTGTCGACGCCGGGGTCGTAGACCCATTTGATCATGTCGACGCCCTGGCCCGCGGCGCGCAGGTCGATCGCCGTCAGTTCCGACCAGCCGTTCGGCACGTACATCGTGCCGTCCTCGACGATCGGCGTGGCTTCGATATTGCCGTAACGCCAGAACCCGCCGCCTTCCGTTCCGCCGAGCGCCACCGTATAGGCGACCTTCAGACCGGACACGTTGCTCTTATCGATCTGATCGAGCGGCGAATAGCGCTGGCCGTCATAGGTCCGGTGCACCGTCAGCCAGTCGCTTTCGTTGTCGGCGGCGTTGAGCAGGTCGTCGCTGGTCGTCATCTCCGCCGCCGACGCCTGCCAGGCGAGCGCCAGCGCCAGCGCGCCTGCCGCCGCCGCGGCCGCGCCCGGCCGCATTCCCCGTGTGGTTCCCATGGTTCCCGGTTTCCTCCCTGAGAAATTTCACAAGCGCGCTCGGCGCCCCCGGCGCCGCCGCGCCCGGGTCCGGCCCGCGAACCCGGCCCGGCGACACAGGGGCAATCGACAAGTCTAACCGCTTCGCCGGTGCCGTCAACGACGAAAAGCGCCGCGCCGCCCGATGTCGCGCGGGCGTTGTATTCCGCGCCCGCGGCGGGCATGATCCGCCCCTTCGGCCCGGGGGGCGACCGGAGACGGGAGGAGCCGGTGAGCGTCGAGACCGAATGGCGCGACTGCGACGTCATCGTCGTCGGGTCCGGCGGCGCGGGGAGCGCGGCGGCTCATGCCGCGGCGGAAACCGGCGCGCGCGTGCTCGTCGTCGTCAAGGACCCGGTCGCCTGTTCCGACACCAAAATCGCCGAGGGGATCGTCACCGTGCGCGCGAGCGGCGACGATGACGATCCCGAGGCCGGGCTCGCCGAAAACCTGCGCGTCGCCGGCGCCGACCTGCCCGATCCCGAAATCGCCGCCGCCTTCGCCCAGGACACGCGCGACGCCTACGACTGGATGCGCCGCCACGGCGTCCGCCCCGACATGGAGGCCGGGCGCGCGCGCCCGAAAGCTCTTGGCCTGCCCCTCGGCGGCCACACGCGCCGCCGTTCGGTGGGCCACCGCAACGGCGGGCTCGCGGTCGGCCACGCCGCATGGAGCGCCGTGGTGCACGGACAGCGGATCGACTATCTGGAGGACGCCTGGTTTCTCGATGTCGCGGTCGCCGGCGCGAACGGCGCGCGGCGGGTCGTCGGCGGGGTCGTCTATCACGCCGCCGAGGGCCGCTTCGTCGCCGTGCGCGCGCCCGCCGTCGTCATCGCGTCGGGCGGCCTCGGCACGCTCTATTTTCCGAAGACCGACACGATGCGCGGCAATACCGGCGATTCCTACGCGCTGGCGCTGCGGGCGGGCGCCGAATTGGTGGACATGGAACAGGTGCAGTTCCTGCCTTTCTGCATGACCCACCCGCCGGCCTACGAAGGGCTGTGCGCGGGCGAACCGGCCACCGCCGGGTATCTCGGCGTGCTGCGCGACAGCCGCGGCAAGGTGATCCTCGACGGGGTGATGCTGAGGACCCGCGCCGAATGCTCCGCCGCCATCGTCCGCGCCGTGGCCGACGGGCGCGGGACGGAGCGCGACGGCTGCTGGCTCGACCTCACCGGAAACGCGAAACTCCCCCGCGCCGGCGCTTATTTCAACTCTTTCCTGCACACCTCGCTGAGCGGGGTGATGGCGACCGTCCGCCAGGCGTGGGGCCGCGAGGCGGCGCGCTGCCGCGAAATGTGGGAAGTGCGCCCGGGCGCCCATTACGCCATGGGCGGCGTCCGCGCCGACGCCCGGGGCGCCGCGGCCGCCGGCGCGCCCCGCGGCCTGTTCGCCGCCGGGCAGGCGATGGGGGGCGTGTTCGGCGCGAACCGCCTGGGGTCCACCTCGCTGTCGGAAGGCCCCATCTTCGGCGCCCGCGCCGGGCGCGCGGCCGCGGCGCTCGCCGGCGAACCGCACAGCCCGTCCGACTCCGCCCCCTTCGAAGCGCGGCTGTCCCACTGGCGCGCGCGGCTCGGCCGCGGCCGCGGAGCCGCCCCGCCCGCGGCGTTGATCGATCGGCTTCAGGCGGCGTGCTGGGACGGCATCGGGCCGGCGCGGACGGGCGAAGGACTGGCGCGCTTCGTCGCCGTCCTCGAACGGCTGCGGCGCGAGGCGAGCGACGCCCCCGTCGCCCCGGAAGCGCTGTGGAACCAGTCTTTCATCGACTCGGTCGAACTCGAGAACATGCTCGACACCGCGCAGGCGGTGGCGCGGTCGGCGCTGGCGCGCGACCGCAGCCTCGGCGCGCATGTGCGTCTGGACAGCGGCCGCGCGCCGCTTTTCGCCGGCGCGCCGCGCTCGGTCTCGGTGCGCCGCGACGCCGCCGGCGGGCTGACGGTCCATCCGACGCCGCGCCCGAAGACCCCCTGGCGGCGCCTGCTGCCCTACCTCGTCCAGGATCGCAAGCGCAAATTGTGGCTGAAACTGCTCCGCCTGCTGCCCGCCGCGGCCCAGGACCGCATCCTGGAAAAGCGCTACCGCGCGACCATGGGCGAAATCCCCGCGCCGGCGCGCGCCCGGGGCGCATGAAGGTCACGCTGCTGACGGTTCGCGACGGGGTCGAGAAAGACGTCGTCTTCGATTACCGCCCGCGCGTCCCCGGCGAACGGCCGATGGCGCTCGATGTCCTGTTGCAGGCGCGCGCCGCCGCCTTGCCCGACCTCGCTTTCCGCTACGGCTGTCGCAACCGGACTTGCGGCGTCTGCACCGTCGACATCAACGGACGCCCGCGCATCGCCTGCCGCGCCCGCGTGCGCGAGGGCGATGCGCTCAGCGCGCCCGGCGCGCTGCCGACCCTGCGCGACATGGTGTCGCGCCGCGACGGGGTCGCCCGGCAGTTGCGCGGCCGCCTGTCGGGCGCCGTGCGCGGCAACGACCTCGATGTCGCCGCTCCCGACGACTACCACGCGCTCACCGCCTGCATCGAATGCTACGCCTGCCTCGACGGTTGCCCGATGCACGAACGCAATTTCGACGGCGGGACGGAAGCGCGCGACGAAACCGGCGCTTATCGCTGGGGCAACCCGTTCTCGCTGCTCAAACTGCGGCTGCGGCAGCTCGACCCTGCGGCGGCGCCGGAAGACCGGACGCGCGCCCTCGGGGCGGCGACCGACCTCGGCCTCGATGTTTGCCGCGGCTGCCCCGGCTGCAAGTGCGGCGTCGGCATCGACCTCAAGCGCAAGGTCGTCGCGCCGCTGCTCGACGCCGCAGGGCCCCGCGAAGCGGGCTGACCGCGGCGGAAAGCGCTATGCCGCCGGAAGCGAGCGGGCGATCCGCCGCACCGCCGTCCACGCCTGTTCGACGTGAACGCGCCGGGTCGTCGTCTGGCCGATCGAGAAACGGATCGCGAAACGGCCGCGGACGGCGTTGCGGGTGAGATAGGTCCGCCCGTCGTCGTTGATCGCCTCCAGCAGGCGAGCGTTCAACGCATCGAGGTCGTCGGCCCCGGCGGGGGCGTAGCGAAAGTTCAGCAGCGCCAGCGAGCGCGGCGCCATGAGTTCGAAATCGGGCGCCGTCTCGATCTCTCCGGCCAGCCATTCGGCCAGCGCAACGTGACGCCGCACCATGGCCCGCAGCGCCTCCAGCCCGTAACTGCGCAGCACGAACCACAGTTTGAGCGCGCGGAAGCGCCGCCCGAGAGGGACGCTCCAGTCGCGGTAGTCGATGACCCGGTCGGCCTCGCGGCTCTTCAGGAACGGCGGCAGGATCGCCAGCGTCCGCACCAGCGCGTCCGGGTCGCGCACGAAATGGGCCGAACAGTCGAAATTCGTCAGCAGCCATTTGTGCGGGTTGAAGACGAAACCGTCGACCGACTCGATGCCGGCGAGCATCTCCCGGTGCTCTTCGCAAAGGAGCGCGCTCCCGGCCCAGGCCGCGTCCACCTGGAAGAACATCCCGTGTTCGCGGGCGATCTCGCCGATCCCGGCGAGCGGATCGACCGCGCCGACGCCGGTGGCGCCGAGGCTGGCGACGACGCAGGCCGGCCGGCGACCCGCCCGCAGGTCGGCGCGGACCGCCGCCGCCAGACGCGAAGGCTTCATGGCGAAGGCCGCGTCGGTTTCGATATGGCGGACGTTTTCGCGCCCGTAACCGGCGATCTTCGCGCCCTTCTCGGTCGCCGAATGAGCTTGGTCGGACACGTAGACGGTGAGCGGCGCCTGCCCCGCAAGGCCCGACTCGTTGCTCTTCCAGCCGGTCGCGCGTTCGCGCGCCGTCAGCAACGCGCACAGGATGGCCGACGAGGCGGAATCCTGGATGACCCCCGAAAAACCCTCCGGCAGGCCGATGGCGCGGCGCAGCCAGTCGAGCACCCGGGTTTCCATTTCGGTCGCCGCCGGCGAGGTTTCCCACATCATGCACTGCGCGCCGAGCGTCGCCGTCGCCATTTCGGCGAGGACGGAGGGCGGGCTCGAATTGGCCGGAAAGAAGGCGAAGAAGCGGGGGTGCTGCCAGTGCGTGACGCCGGGAAGCACGATGCGCCGGAAGTCGTCGAAGATCGCCTCCATCGCCTCGCCGGCTTCGGGCGCGGCTTCGGGAAGCACTGCGGCGACCGCCCCCGGCGGCGTCTGCGCGCGCACCGGAAAGGCCTCGACGCCGGTCATGTAGTCGGCCATCCAGTCCGCCATGCGGTGCGCGTGACGACGGAACTCTTCGGGTGTCATGGGAGAGATTCCCGCTGGTCGATGGGCTGCGTTTCGCGAACCCGCGCTCCGGCCCCGGGCGCAGTCGGATGCCTCGGACGGTTCCCACGCGGAACCGGTCGCCGTCAAGCCCGCCGGCGGCCGCATGGAGATACAGGCCGACGCGCAACCGGGAATTCGGCGGCGTCGGGAAATCGGAAGCGCCGCCGGAATATCCTGCCGATCCCTTCCCGCTCGTGGGCGAAGGATGAAATCGAACGCACATCGGACCGCGAATCCCGGAGACAGGAGGCCGGGCGGCGGCGGCGCCGGGTTTGCGCCCGGCGCGCCGCTCGGGTAGGAACGGCGCATGGCGGACATCCGACACGCAGCAGACGATCCGAAGCCCGTCTTCCTGGTCACCGGGCTGGGCGAGGGCACGGGGGGCGCGGCGGCGCGGCGCTTCGCGAAGGGCGGCTACCGGGTCGCCATGCTGGCGCGCTCGGAGGAGCGCTTGCGCCGCTTCGAAGCCGAACTGCCCGGCTCGCGCGGCTACGTCTGCGACGTCGCCGACATCGAGCTGCTGACGGCCACGGCGGCGCGGATAAGGGAAGAGATGGGGCCGCCGCGCGCCGTGCTGCACAACGCCGTCGGCGGCGGCTGGATATCGTTCCTCGACGCCGACCCGGCTCTGCTCGAACGCAATTTCCGCATCAACGTCACGGCGCTGTTCCACCTCTGCCGCGCGGTCGTCCCGGACATGGTTGCGGCCGGGCGCGGCGTCATCCTCGTGACCGGCAACACTTCGGCGCATCGCGGCAAGGCGCACACGCCGATCTTTGCGCCGACCAAGGCGGCGCAACGCATTCTCTGCCAGTCGCTGGCGCGCGACTTCGGCCCCAGAGGCGTCCACGTGGCCTATGTCACCGTGGACGCGCTGATCGACACGCCGGCGACGCGCCCGCGCCTTGCGCCCGACAAGCCCGACGAATTCTTCGCCAGGCCGGCGGCGATCGCGGAGGAGATGTTCCATGTCGCGCACCAGGACCGCTCGGCCTGGTCGTTCGACGTCGAACTGCGCCCCTTCGGCGAAGTCTGGTGACCGTCTCCTGCGCCGGGCCCCCGCGCCGGGCGCAGGGAGCGGCGACGGGAAGGGCGTCGCGGTTCGTCGTCGGCGCGGCGCTCGCGCTCTCGGCGGCGGCGGGCGCCGAGGCGCGCATGGAAGACCCGCTGGAGACTCGCCTCGACGCCGATGTCCTCGCACGCATATTCCCCGAGGCCGAGGCGCGCGCGCCCGTCGAGGGAGACCCGCCCTTCGCCGCCGTGCATGGAGGCGGCGAAGTCATCGGCTGGCTGTTCTCCACCCATGAGACCGTGCGCCCGCGCGGCTACTCGGGCCAGTCCTTCGACATCGTTGTCGGCCTCGACAGCGCCGGCGCGATCCGCGGCCACGTCATCCTCGAGGAACGCGAACCGCTCATCGACCCGAGCATGATCCCGCCCGGGGCGGCGGACCGCTATATCGCCCAGACTCACGGACTGGACCTCGCGGGCGGCGAACGCTTCGCGCCCCGCCACGTGGACGGGGTCTCGGGCGCGACGGTCAGCGTGACCGCCATGCGGCGCGCAGTGCTCAACGCCGCGTCCGCGACCGGCTACCGGGTCGGCGTGCTGTCGGACCGGGGCGGGTTGTCGCTCGACCGGGCCTCTTTCGCCCCGCGCGACTGGGGGTCGCTGCTCGCCGACGGTTCGGTGCGCCGCATGGCCGTCCCCGGCGCCGCCGGAGAGGCGGAGACGGTGTTCTACGCGGCACTGGCGACGCCGCCGATGATCGGGCGCAATCTCCTCGGCGAGCGCCGCTTCCGCACGGTCATGGAGACCGCTGCCCACGACGCCCAGCAGATCGTGGTCGGCTCGGTGGGGCCGCGCAAATGGCTGCCTGCGAACCCGTGGCTGGTCGACAAGGTCGACGGCGCGCGCCTCGTGCAGGGAGAGAGCGCTTTCGACCTCCTGACCCGCGATTTTTCGCCGGCGCGCGCGCTTCCCGTCGCCGGCGCGCCGGACTTCGACGGCCTCGCCCGCTTCGCCGTCGCCGGCGACCGCGGGTTCGACCCGCTGGCCCCCTGGGCGCTGGAGATCGACGCCGACGGCGAATCCTTTTCGCTCCCCTGGCGGGTTCCGGGCGACCTCGTGCGCGGCGACCTCGTGGCGCTCGAAGATGCGGGGTTCCGCGACCCCGTCCGCGTCGGCGTCGGCGGGTGGCGCGAAAGCACGCTGGCCGACTGGCAGCGCCTGTGGATCGACCGGCAATGGGACATCGCGGCGCTCGCCGCCCTGCTGCTGGCGGTGACGGCGGCGATGGCGTTCCAGGACGAGCTGACCCGCTCGCGCCGCGCCCACCGCATCGTTCGCTTCGGTCTGCTTGCCGTCACCCTCCTGTGGCTCGGCTGGATCGCCGGCGGCCAGCTCACCGTCCTCACCGCGATCGGCTGGTTCCGGGCGGTTTTCGGCGCCGCGGAATGGGAGGTCCTGCTGTTCGACCCGCTGCTCGCCATGCTGGGCGGCTACACGCTGTTGACCCTGGTTCTCTGGGGCAGGGGGGTGTTCTGCGGCTGGTTGTGTCCGTTCGGCGCGTTGCAGGAACTGTCGAACGCGGCCGCGCGCCGGCTGGGCTTGCCGCAGATTACGGTCCCGGAGCGCGCGCAGCAGCGGCTGTGGGCGGTGAAATACGTCGTGGCGGCGGTCGTCCTCGGCGCCGCCGCCGTCGCCCCCGGGGTCGCGTCCGTCGCCGCCGAAATAGAACCCTTCAAGACGGCGATTACCATGAAGTTCGCGCGCGCCTGGCCGTTCGTCGTCTGGGCCGGGGCGCTGCTGGCGGCGGGCCTGTTCATTGAGCGTTTCTTCTGCCGCTACCTGTGTCCGCTCGGCGGGGTCCTGGCGCTGCTGGGGCGTTTCCGCCTGTTGAACTGGCTGCGCCGCCGCCCGGAATGCGGCAATCCGTGTCAGGTCTGCGCGCATTCCTGCCCGGTCGGCGCGATCGCGCGCAGCGGCGCCATCGACATGAACGAATGTCTGCAATGCCTCGACTGTCAGGTGGATTACGGCGACGCGCACCGCTGCCCGCCCCTCGCCGCACGTCGCCGCCACGCCGCGGCGTAGCGGAGTGTGCGCGCGCTTCGGCGGGATGGAGGACGTCCCTTTACCCGGACGAACCGGCAGCTGCCCGGTCGGAAACGGCAGCCGCCAATTTCCGATCGAACGTGACGAGTTCCGCGCCGCGGCGACGGGCTGTTTCGAGATATGCCGCATCGTAGGCGCTGAGGTCGTGCCGTCGCGCGAGGGCCAGGGTTTCGGAGTCGTCCTGATCGTTGTCGGTCACGAGCGGCAGGTCGCGCAGGCGGCGCATGTGGCGCTCCGCCGCTTCCTTCTCGATGCGGCGCCTGCGTTCGGCAACGATCAGGATGTTGCGCAGTTCATGCCAGAATATCCCGGGAACGATCCCGATCTCACCCGAGAGACGGCCCATAACCTCGTCCGCTTCGGCGCTCCGGGTTTCGTCGCGAAGACACCATGCCGCCGCTACGGAAGCGTCGATGACGACCGCCATCAGGCGCGGCCGTCGTCGCGCGCCGCCCGCACCTCGTCTCGCGACATAACGGTGTCCCTCTGGTCCCGTTCCGCGAACATCGCTCTGCTCACGATCCCCACGACCAATGCGCGGAGGGTCTCGCACTCCGGTCGGAATTCCGTCTGATTCACCCTGATGTAGCGCCACCGCGCGCCGGTCGCGGAGCCGACCCGTCGGCACCATTCACGCATCGCGGCGTCTTTCTCCGCAGTTCCCTCCCAGACGCGGCCCTTCGTCTCGATAATCCAGTTCGTCTCCCCGCCATCCGCTTCCTGAATCGCTATCCAGTCCGGGTAGTAGAAGCCGATGGCTCCGCTCGGCTTCAGATAATCCACCCGGAACGAGGTCCCCGACGCGCCCTGCTCCGTCGTGCCGAGCGCCGCGAACCGGGAAACGTCGGCGGCGCGGTCGAGAAATTCGGCGAACTGACGCTCGAAGCCATTGTAAGTGGCTACGAAATTGAAAACCGTCTTCGTCGCGCGGGGGAGAGGCAGGTTCCTCCGCCAGGCAAAGGGTTTCGTTTCCGACAGGCGGAAATCCGCCCTGTCGAACTCGATGGTCCGGCGCTCCACCGCGATCCGGGCGATCTCACGAACGAGATATTCGGCCACGCCCTCCCGCAACTCAAGGCGATTGAGGTGAGACCTCAAGTGTTTGTCATCCAGGTCGATGACCTTCCCGAAGCAGCGATCCCTTACGTAATCCCGCACGACCGGATACAGTGCGGCAAAGCCCGCAGGCAACCCTACGCCTTCCGAGACACCGCGGGTTATTCTCGCCAGATTCTCTCTGGCGGGGGGCGGCTCAATAAATACGTCGTCCTGATGGACCTCGGTCTCCAGGGTAGCGAACTCGAGTTTGAGCTTGATTCGAAACGGTTCCGCCAGCTCCTCCCGGTCGAAGATCGCGGCAAGCGATTCCGGCCGCAGTTCGGATATCTTCCGCATATCGCGATGGAGACTCGGCTTTACGACGGGGATGGCTATATCGTAACCCAGCTTTTCCATCAGCGGTTCGACAACAGTGGGCGGCGCCGGCGGAGTCTTCACGCTCGCGCTGCCGACCCCCTCGGCTTCGAGCTGTTCGCGCAGAATTTCGAGCAGTTTGGGCGTGCCCAGAACCTCCAGCGTTTGCGTTCGATCCGGACTAATCTCCGTCATCGGGCGCAAGCCGCGGCCGACAATCTGTTCGGGAAGAATTTCCGCCCTGGCGGTGAACGGTCGCAAGCCGAGAACGACGGTCACGTTCCGGACGTCCCAGCCCTCGCGAAGCATCATCACGCTGACCACGACCTTGATCCGGTTGTCCGGTCTGTCGATATCGCGCGCCGCCCTGCGCGCTTTCTCGATGTCTCCCTTTCTGACCTCCCCGGTCGTATCAGTGTGTATGACGAGAATCTCCTTCTCTTCCAACCCGAATTCCGGGGTACATAGATACTGGCCCAAAGCGTCGGCATGATTGTTCTTTTCCGTCACGATAAACAGGACCGGCTTCGGGCCGATCTTCTCATAGACCTTGCAATGCTCCCGCCAGCGCCGCACCGCGGCCTCCAGCCAGAAGCCGTATTTCTCGGCCGCATTGCCCCCGGTCACTTCGGAGGGATCCGCAACGGGCCGCGCCGGATCGCCTCCTTCGGAAACGATGAGAGGCGCCTTGACGATACGGTCCTCGACAGCTTGGGCCAGGGGGTAGTCGCAGACAGTCCAGGGAAAATACAGGCCGTCCTGGTCCCTGGGCGTAGCCGAGAAATCCAGCCATGCGGCAAGGCCTTCCGGCAGCTTCCGGTGGATCGAAAGCAAGGTCCGACTCCACGCAAGCGCTTCGTCGTGAACATGATGAGCTTCGTCGTTGATTACGAGGAGATCGTCGACCGACATTATGCGTTCGAGCATCGAGCGCCGGCCGGCCAAGTCCGGCGGCGGAGGCTTGCCCAGCATCGCTTCGACGGCGTTGCCCGGCCGCCATTCGTCGGATTGCAAGTCGTATAGCTGATGGATGTTGGTGAGGAACAGGTTTCTCGAAGCGTCCGGATCGGCGACGTCGCCGCGGAGGATAACCTTTTGGGAGAACGCTTTCCTCCATTCCGGCGGGATCAGCGGCAGCTCATGGAATATCCGGTTGTCGGCGAAATCCCTCTCGAGTCTCTGATACACGATCACGTTCGGCGCCAGGATGAGAAAATTCGTGGAAAGCTCCGAATCCGGCATCGCGAGCTTGTGAAAATGCGACCAGACGACCGCCATCGCCATGACCCACGTCTTCCCCGAACCCGTCGCCATCTTGAAGGCGAAGCGGCGCAGATCTTCGGGCGGCAGGTCCTGAACTCTCGATATGCCCGGCTCCGACGAATGACGGCGGAGGCGCTGCCTTCCATCCATCCCGGTTTCGAACTCGATGACTGCGGCCGCGAGGTCGCGTCGCGCTGCCGTGGCATGGGCTTCGACGAGCGCCGCCGTGTCTCGGTGGCCCGCGATCTCCACCAGCCACACCAGGGTTTCTATCGCCTCTCGCTGGCAAAAGTGATACCGGAACGGCGCGTCGTATCCGCGGACCTCGTGGTGCTCCTCGAACCAGTAATTGAACAGCCGTTCGGCGACTTCGGACGCGCCGCGGTAGCCGTCTTCGCGCCACGCGTCCACCGCTTGGCGGATATTCGGCACAAGCAGAAGCTGACTTGGGCGCCGGCCCGAACGGTCCTCGCGCCAGGCGCCGACGGCGCCGTCGGCCTTGACCAGGTGCGATGTCGGCTTCTCCCACGGGCGACGGTCCCGCACTTCCGGGAGCGCCCTGTCATACGGAACGACGGAGGTCGCCACGGTCAGACCGCCTTCGCCTCGAGCAGTCTGGAAGTATCGTTCCCGAAGATGTCGATTACCTTGACCAGAACGCGATACTTGCCCGGCCGCTCGTATGAGTGCGCCGCTGTGGAAAGCGGTAGCGCGCGGTCCTTGCGGGTCCGGTACGCGACCCATCCCTGCATGAAGGTGTCGTCCCGAAAATCCCAGTCGACTGCCCAGTAGTCGATGAAATCCGACCACGCGGCGACCTTCGTTCGCAGCTCGTCGGGAACGAGCTCGGGATTGGGTATCACGAAGTCCGACAGGGAGACCGTGGCAATATTTCCGGATATCTCGAGTTTGGCGTCCAGATATGCGAGTTCGAAGAAGCGCACGTCGCCCTTGTCGGCGGCCTGCTTCTCCATGACCTCCCGGGGTATCTGCAACAGCACTAGATCCACGCCTCGGGAACGGGCCAGCGACAGCATGGGACCGCCGCCTCCCGTCGTGCCGGCCGATCCCGCCACGCCCATTTCCCATTCCCACCCGAGGACGTGGAGCTCGCGCTGCTTCAACCGAACGCATTCGGTCAGCGCTTCATCGATTTCGTCGATTGTCACCGGCGCGTTGATCGAACCGATGCGGACCAACGCGTTGCCCTTCTTGCCGTGCAGGTGTTCCAGACCGGAGAGAGGTTGGGCTCCGTATAGTTTCAGAATGAACGCCAGATATTCGTATAGCGCGCGCTCGGCGGGCGCTCCCTTCTTCCCTCTCGAGAAGGCGGCGCTTTGCCAATATTGGCGCTCATATTTCCCGAGGTTCAGAACTTCGAAAGGCTTGCAATTCGGCACGTCGAGCAAACGCTTGCGCGTGATATGGACGCCCCAGCGGCCCAGATCGCACCCAATCCAGCGACGACCGAGTTTCTCGGCCACTGCAAGGGCAGTGCCCGAACCGCAAAAGAAGTCGGCGACAAGGTCGCCCGGGTCGCTGGAGATTTTTATCATTCTATCAAGCAATTTCTCCGGCTTCTGAGTGGCGTAGCCGGTAATCTCCGAAATCTTCCCCACTTTATGTGCTTGGGGATCCGCATATAACTGTTGGATATCCTTCCATACGGTCGATACCGGAACCCCTTTGCTCTCGTCAAGATATTGTCTTTCCCAATATGTCTCGCCGGTGTCCTTGTTTCTACGCTGTCTTCTTTGGTAGCGGCGATTGTTCTCGTCAATGTGTCTGAACCAATTCTTTTTATACTTTTCGGAATACTGCAAGAACACTTTGTTATATTTGTGCTTGCCGTAGTTCTTCGCAACTACGTATATTATATCGTGCGACTTGACCAGTTTGGATCCGGATACCCGTCCTCCGGAAGGCGACCCATATGCCCAAACAATCTCGCCAAGCGAGTTATGTTCTCCAAAGATTTCGTCGATTACGGGCTTCATGTGGTGGCCCAGATACCAATCCAGATGGAGATAAAAAGTTCCATGATCGCTAAGAAGCTCCCTTATCAGGCGCAGCCTGTCGTATATCATATCGAACCAAGAATCTTTCCCTCTTCCCCACGTATCTCTGTATGCCTTCTCCTCGACGATTGTTCTCCCCCGCGATATACCTCCCCGAGCCTCCCCCACAGTTGCGGAAAAAGTGAAATCGGTGCCGGTCCCGAATGGCGGGTCAATATAGATGACGTCTATCCTCCCCGCAAATTTATCCAAAAGGGAAGACATGACTTGAAGGTTGTCGCCCCAAATCAGTTTGTTTTTCCAACCGTCATCGAATCCGTCCCCCTCTTCTCCGGTATAAATATCGAACAGGGTTGCTTGAGCGCCATTCTTCGCTCCCTCGCGCGCAGACTGATTTTCATTGATCGTTTCAATGATCTGAAACGGCAAGTTCACCCTCGGCACGTCCTTCGGACTGCCGTCGGTATTGTATTTACCCGGCCAGACCAGCTCAGTTTTGTTTATATCCACTTTCGGCATCGCGGTTTATCCCATCTTATGCGTTCACGCGGTCTGCAGCCCCGATCCCGTTCCGGCGAGACCGGTAACAGGGGAATGGAAGCCGACCGACCTGTGGCGTCAATGCCGTTTGCGGCTATCACAGAAGGCCCGCCTTGCGGAAGCTGAAAACCGCGCTCGGGGAGACGATCAGGTGATCCACGATGCGCAGACCGACGGTTTCGGCGGCAAGTACGATGGCGCGTGTGAGCGTCTTGTCGTGTTCGCTCGGCGTGACATCGCCGTTCGGATGGTTGTGGGCGAGCACCAGAGCGGCCGCCCGACGCCGCAACGCCGACTCGACAACCCGGCGGGGATATACCGCCGCCCGATCGACCGTGCCCTCCTGAAGCGTCTCGGCGCCGTCGCGGAGCAACCGATACGCCGAGTCGAGATAGGCCACCGCGAAGACCTCGTGCTTGAGACCCCCAATCCTCATCCGCCAGAAGGAATCGAGACGCTCCGGCTCGCGCAGCACCTCCGTTTCCTCCGACGCCTCACGCAGATACAGCGTCGCCGATTCGCGGACAATGTGCAACGCGCACGCGGCGACTTCTCCGATCCCGGTCACCGATTGCAACTCGGTCGACGGCGCATCCAGAATGCCTCGCAGGCTCCCGAAGCGTTCGACCAGAATTTTCGCCGGGCGCTTGACGTCGGAACGGGGGATCGCGAGCGTCAGGACCAGCTCGACGACCTCATGCTCCGAGAAGCCCGCCAGACCGCTTTTCCGGAAGCGCTCCCGCAGACGCTCGCGATGTCCGTGATAGTGCTCTCTACCGGTCGTCTCGTCCATCGCTGCACACCGCCGCGGCCCGTTCACCGTCCCCTTGACGAACTCGCTTGCCTCACCGCCGCCGAAGGCCTCACACGCAGTCGGCGAAGCGGGTTTTGGCGATCTCGACGACCTCGGCGGGGTCGCGGCGCCACCAGTTCCGCGACGAGAATATCTCCACCTCGATGGGGCCGTCGTAACCCGCGCGATCCATCCGGCCGCGGATGCGCCGGATGTCGATAACGCCGTCGCCCATCATGCCGCGGTCGAGCAGAAGATCGCGGGTGGGCACGAGCCAGTCGCACACGTGGAAACCGAACAGACGCGCCGCGCCGGCGCGCGCGATCTGCGCCTCCAGCGCCGGATCCCACCAAACGTGATAGACATCGACCGCGACGCCCAGCCCGTCGTCCGCCAGACGGTCGCAGATGTCCAGCGCGTGCGACAGCGAATTCACACAGGCGCGGTCGGCGGCGTACATCGGGTGCAGCGGCTCGATGGCGAGCTTCACGCCGGCGGCGCGCGCATGGGGCAGCAACGCCGCGACGCCGTCCTCCACCATGCCGTGCGCGGCGGCGAGGTCGCGCGACCCTTGCGCCAGACCGCCGGCGATCAGCGTCAGCACCGGCGCGCCGATCTCGGCCGCCATGTCGACCGCGCGGCGGTTGTCGTCGAGCGCCGCCGCGCGGCCGGCGGCGTCGGGCGCGGGGAACATCCCGGCCCGGCAAAGCGACGACGGCCGCAACCCGTTGGCCGCGAGCGCGCGCTTCGCCGCCGCCATTCCGGCCGCGTCGACGGCGTCGCGCCACGGCGCCATCGCGCCCACCCCCGCCTTCGCGAGTCCCTCCGCGGCCTCGAGCAGACCCCACTTCTCGCGGGTGGTGGCGAGATTCCACGAAAGGCGCCCGGGCGCCGCCATCGTCACTCCCTTTCCGGCATCGCGCGCATCGCGCCGAAATCGGGCGTCGCGGCGCAAGCGAATCCCGCGCACGCGAGCGATCCGAGCGCGAGTCGTCCGTCCTCCACCGCCAGGCGCGCGCCGCCGTCGGCTTCGCGATACAGGTCGGGGTGGGCAGCGATGAAGGACCGCCGCTCCGCCGCCGGCGCTCCCGCGAACATGCGGACGTAGTGATGGCCGTTGCGCTCAGCGTGTCCGCAACCGATCAGGCTCGCCAGCGCCAGGTCCTGTTGCAGCGCCGGGCCGCCTTGCGTCATCAGGTCTTCCGCCGACATGAAATATCGCGTCCCCCCGCCCTCGCGATTCCAGCGCGCGCACCGCGCCGCGTTGAGGAGCGACTTGTACAACCCCTTGCACGATTTGGACGACACGCCCGCATAGCCCTGCGACCGGGCGCGCGGGAAGGCGTCGATCGCGCCGTCCCCCTCGTCGAGGAGCAGCGGCTTGCCGAGGGCGAGGCGCGCCGTATCGGCGGGCGGCGCCATGTCCCGCGGGAAGGGCTGTTCCACGAACAGGATAGCGTCGCTCAGCCGCGCCAGCGCCGACGACCCGGCGACGCCCCGCATCGACTCTTCCAGCGCCGCGCCGTCGGCGTATCGCTCGTTGCCGTCGAGCGTGACCCGGTATCGGTCGCCGATGCGGTCGAGGACGGCGGCGACCGCGGCGAGCCGCGCGAGGTCCGCGTCCGCCTCGCCGCCCAGTTTGATCTTGAAATAGCGCAGGCCGTAAGCGTCCACGGCCTGTTCCAGAGTCTCCGGCAGGCCGTCGCCGAGCGCGCCGGGTCCCGTGAGCGGATCGACGAGGCCGACCGTATGCCGCACGGCGATCGACGCAGCGGGGCGCAGGGAACGAACGAACGCATTGATGTCGAACCCCGCCAGGTCGGGGGTCAGGGGGCTCGCCTCCACGCCCGCGAGGTTGCCGGCCATCGCCCCGAACACCGACACGCCTTCGATGCGGCACAGCGCGTCCAGCACCGCCTTGTCGAGCAGCGCCGGGCCGAACCCCGCCACGAGAGGGTTGCGGTCCGCCGCCGCGCCCGCCGCCATGCAATCGCCGTAACTGTCCCGCCACAGGCCGAACGCCGTGGCCGGCCCCGCCGCTGCGTAGATGTGCAGCGCCGCGACCAGGGAGTCGCGCAACTGCCACAGATTGTCGTCGTTCGACAGCGCCGGATCCTTGTCGAACCATTTGGGCGCGAGCAGTTCGGCCGCCGCGCCCCATCCCTCGCGGCCGTCCTCCAGACGGATGCGGACGCGCACGAACGCCTGCGTCGCTTCGGTCATCGTCACGACGCCGAAGCGGAAGGGCAGGCGCAGCGAGACATCGCGTTCGCAGAGCCCGGCCTCGACGAGCGACAGACGCGGCGCCGCGTTCACCCCGGTCTCGCCGCCGGCCTCGCGCGTCTCACGCGGCGACCCCGTGGACCGCGAGGAAATGGCGCATCCGCGCCGCGGCGCGCTCCGGGTCCCCGAGGACTCCGGCGGCGTCCGCGAGCCGGAACAGTTCCGCGAGATGGACCAGCGACCGCGCGCTCTGCTGCCCGCCGACCATGACGAAATGGTCCTGAAACCCGTTGAGCCACGCCAGGAACACCACGCCCGTCTTGTAGAACCGGGTCGGCGCCTTGAAGATGTGGCGCGAAAGCGGCGTCGTCGGCGCGAGAATGTCGTGAAAGCGCGCGCGGTCGCCGGCCGCCAGGGCGGCGAGCGCCGCCGAGGCGGGTTGCGCGATGGGGTCGAAAATTCCCAGCAGCGCGTCGGAGAAGCCCGCCGCGTCGCCGGCGATCAGTTCGGCGTAGTGGAAATCGTCCCCCGTGTACATACGCACGCCTTCCGGCAGGCGACGGCGCATTTCGATCTCGCGCTCCCTGTCGAGCAGCGACACCTTGATCCCGTCCACCTTGCCGGCATGGGCGGCGATGACGTCGAGGCAAACCTCCATTGCCGCCGCCGGGTCGTCATGCCCCCAATAGCCGGCGAGCGCCGGGTCGAACATGTCCCCCAGCCAGTGGAGGATGACCGGCCGCGACGCCTGACCGAGAATGCGGTCGTAGACGCGGAGGTAATCGTCGGGGCCGGAGGCGTGCGCCGCGAGCGCGCGCGAGGCCATGACGACCGCCTGGCCGCCGAGGCCCTCGACAAAGCCCGTCTGTTCCTCGTATGCGGCGATGACGGCGTCCGGCCCGTGCGCCGCCGCCGGGTCCAGATGGTCGGTCCCGGCGCCGCAGGCCACCCGCGCCCCGGGGACGCCGCGCGCCGCGTCGAGGGTGCGCCGGATCAGTTCGCGGCTCGTCGGCCAGTCCAGCCCCGATCCCCGCTGCGCCGTATCCATCGCCTCGGCGACGCCCAGGCCCAGCGCCCACAGCCGCTCGCGGAACGCCAGCGTGCGGTCCCAGTCGAGCGCCGGCGTCGCCCACGGGTCGTTGTTGGCGCGCGCGTCCGCCACGACATGCGCCGCGGCGAAGGCGACGCGGTCGAATTCCGGCGCGGCGCAGCGGGGCCAGGCGCGCGGCGCCGCCAGCGCATAGGGAGCCAGCGCGCCGCCGGGCGTCGGCAGGGTCAGGGTCGGCATGGAGATCACTCCTCGCGCCGCGGCAGCGAGACCCAGCGGCGCTCCGCCGAACTGCGTAGCGCCGCCTCGGCGAGACGCACGCCGCGCGCCCCCGCGAACAAGTCCCACGGAAACGCCGCGCCCTCGCACACGTGACGGATGAACGCTTCCCACTGGGCGCGGAAGGCGTTGCCGCAGGCCTCCGTGTCCGGCGCATCCGGCGTCGGCGACCAGTCGCGCATGTAGTCCGCGGTCGCCGGCGCATCGGGGTCCCACACCGGGCGGGGCGTGTCCGCGTCCGCCTGGGTGCGACATTCGCGCAGACCGCACACCGCGGAACCGTCGGTCCCGTCCACCTGGATGGTCAGCAGATCGTCGCGGCGCACCCGCACGCACCACGAACTGTTGAAATGCGCCACCGCGCCGCCCTCGAGCTCGAACGTGGCGTAGGCGGCGTCCGCACAGGTCGCGTCGTAGGCCGCGCCCGACTCGTCCCACCGCCGCGGGATGTGCGTCGTCGCGCAGCAGTTCACCGCGACGATGCGGCCGAACAGGGTTTCGATGAGGTAATCCCAATGCGGCAGCATGTCGAGCACGATGCCGCCGCCGTCCTCCGCGCGGTAGTTCCACGACGGGCGTTGCGCCGGCCGGCGGTCGCCGGGGAACACCCAGTAGCCGAATTCCGCGCGGACCGAGAGGACGCGCCCGAAGAACCCCGAAGCGAGCAGGCGCCGGAGCTTGCGGATGCCCGGCAGCCACAATTTGTCCTGCACCACCCCGTGGCGAAGACCGGCGTCGCGCGCCCGCCGCGCCAGCGCCAGCGCGTCGTCGGCGCGGGTCGCCGCCGGCTTCTCGCAATAGACGTGCTTGCCGGCCGCCAGGGCGCGCCCCAGCAGCGCCGCCCGCGGCGCCGTCGCCGCGGCGTCGAAGAATACGGGACGCGGGTCGTCGAGCGCCGCGTCGAGGTCGGTCGTCCAGTCGTCGATGCCGTGAGTCTCCGCCAGCGCTTGCAGCTTCGCCGCGTCGCGGCCCGCCAGCAACGGGTCGGGGACGATGCGGCGTCCGTCCGAAAGCGCGACCCCGCCGGCGTCGCGGATCGCCACGAGCGAACGCGCGAGATGCTGGTTCGCGCCCATGCGCCCGGTGGCGCCGTGCACGACGATGCCGAGAGTGTCGCTCACGGCGCCTCCCGCGCGTCGATGCGGGGCATGAAATCGCCGCGCCCGTCGGGCAGGAGGTCGAGCAGATTCCACAGCGGACTCAACAGGTCCAGCCCGCGATAGCGACCGTCGCCCATGAAGGCCGAGGCGGTGTAGAAATGCCGCGGCGCGCCCCCTGCCGGCCCCCGCAGAAACACGCTGACGCCGGGGCGCTGCCCGCCGTCCGGGGTCTCCATGCCGAAATCGCGGTTGAACGACGTCCCGCCGCTCGACAGCACGCGCAGCCCGCCCCAGCCGCGACCGTCGGCGAAGCGCCGGACTACCCCGGCCGCCTGTTTCGCGACCAGCGCCAGCGCCGCCTTGCGCTCGACATGCGCCCGCATCGCCGCGAGGCCGTCGCTCCACAGCGTGCACATCGGGCAGGGATCGGCGTCTTCCGGCGCCCACATGAAGTGATAGACCACGAGGCGACCGTTCCCCTGCGCGACGAGCTCCGACAGGCGCACCCCGGTTGCGCTGCCGGCGTCGCCGGGCGCCGCTTCGAGGAACTCGTAGTCCTCGGGCGCCGGGGTGTCGGCGGGCAAGCCGCGCCGCAGCGCCGCGACCTCTTCGCACCGGTCCCTGAGCGCGATCTCCGCCCGGAGAAGCGCTTCCCGCCTTGCGCGATAGTCGGCGCCCGCGGCGTCGAGACAGAAGTTCTCCATCGTTTCCCTCCCGGGTCTCCGCCCCCGCGGCGCCCGAAAGCGCGCCCCGTTGCGCCGGGCCAGGTTTCCTCCGCGAGTTTATGCTTGCATTTTCCGCCGCGCCGCGCTATGATACGAACCGTATCGAGCAGGGAAATCGCGTGAGGGAGTCATGGCGCAGCGAGACAAGAACGCGGTAACGCTGGACATGTCGCGGGAGACGCTCTCGGCGGTGGTCGCCGACCGCTACGCGAGGGACGAAGAATTCCGCGGCGTCTTCGACGAAAACCCGAAGGCGGCGATCTCGCGGTGGTGCGGGCATGAGTTGCCTTCCGACATCGATGTGGTGGTCCACCGCAACGAAATCGGGCGCTGGCACGTCGCCTTGCCGGCCCTGGACCTGTCGGACCGGGAGCTCGAGGGCGTGTCGGCGGGGGCGGGCTACAAGGTCGCGGACGACGGGACGGTTTACTGGACCGGCACCACCCACGGACGGCCCCCATGATCGCGGCGGCAATATGGGAGGGTGCGAACCGGCGGCGCAGCGCTCAGTCTGCGCCGCCCTTTACGTCCGGGGGGTCGACTCCGAGCTCCGCAGCCAGCGCCAGCGCCCGGCGCCGGATTTCGGGCAGCCAGGGCGCGTCCGCCGCGGCGTCCGCGGCGAGCGCCGTCCACACGGCGAGGGCTGCCGGCCCGTCGCCGGCTTGCAGCGCCGCCACGCCGCGATAGTAACGCGCGCCGGGATGCGCCGGGTCGAGCGCCAGCGCCTCGTCGAAACGACGCGCCGCCGCCGGGGTCATAACGCCCCCGGCCGCGTGGAACAGGGCCTCGCCGTGAGACGCCGCGATGTCGGCGTCGCCGGGCGCCAGCGCGGCCGCGTTCGCGAACGCCTCCGCCGCTTCGTCGAAGCGCCCGGTCGCCGCGTAGGACCGCGCCAGCAACAACCAGCCGTCGAGATTGTCCGGCGCTTCGCGCAGGCGTTCCGCAAGCCGCGCCATCGCCGCCTCCACGTCCGCCGGCATTCCCTCGGCGCTCATCGCCGGAGGGGGCTGCTGCGGGCGCTCGGCCAGCGGCCGGTCGGGTTCTCCCGGCGCCCCCACCGCGGCGTATAGCGCGAGACTGAGCGCCGGCACGCCCGCGCCGATCGCCGCGGCGAGGGCGAGCGCCCCGGCGCGCCGCCGCCCGCCGGCGCCGCGGGACCCGGCCGCGTCGTGGCGCTCCGCCTCCGCCGCGGCCGCGAGGATGCGCCGCTCGATCTCGAGGCGCGCGGCGTCCGCCTCGCCGGGCGCCATCAGCCCGCGCGCCCTGTCGGCCTCGAGGTCGGCGAGCTGGCGGCGGAACACCCGCATGTCGAAATCGGCGCGTCCGGCGTCCGCCGCCCGCTCCGACGGCCGGCCCAGCAGCGGCCGCGCCAGCGCCGCCGCCGCGAGCGCCGCGGCGACGGCGAAGACGGCCCAGGCTGTCATGCGTCGCCGTCGCGCCCCGCGAGCGCGGCGAGGCGGCGACGTTCGGCGGCGTCAAGCGGCGGCGGCGGCGACGCCCGGCGTCGCATCCGCGCCAGCGCCAGCGCCGCCGCGAGCAGAATCAGCGGCGGCCCGAGCCACAACGCCCATGTCCGCGGCTTGAAAGGCGGGCGCAACAACACGAAATCGCCATAGCGCGCCACGACGAACGCCTCGACCTCGGCATCGCTGTCGCCGTCGGCGACGCGCTCGCGCACCAGCGCGCGCAAGTCCCGCGCAAGCGGCGCGTCCGACTCGGCGATGGACTGGTTCTGGCACACCAGACAGCGCAGCTCCCGCGCCAGCGCGACCGCCCGCGCCTCCAGCGCCGGGTCCGCGAGGGGCGTGTCGTTCTCGAAACCCTGGGCGGCCGACGCGCAGAGCGCCAGCGCGACGGCGAACATCGCCTGCGCGCCGCCCCGGAATCGCCTTGCCCCGCACTGGAATCGCCGCCCGCCGGTCATCCCGAAACCCGCTTGTCCCTGTCCGTCCGACAGCGCGCAAGGCTCCTTGCCGCGGCGCGAACGCGCGCCGGTTCCGCACTGCCGCGCCCGGGCGGAACATTCATTGTTGACAGAAAAGGCGCCGCAAGTCTATTGCGGCCGCGCCGGGCGGCGAAACCGCCCCGACAGGGGAAGGCTGCGCGAGGCGGCCGACGCGGGACCGCCGAATGCGACGGACGCGACGACGGCTGCGGACCCGCGTTCCGGCGCGGGTTCCGCGGATCCCGAATTTCCGACAGGGGGCGGAACGACGATGGCGGATGGCGGTTTTCTGGCGGCGTTGTCCGCGCGTTTCGGGTCCGGCGAACGGCGCCGCCGCGTCGCGCGCCGGTGTTCGGCGGCGATTCTGGCGACGGCTCCGTTCGTCGCCGGCCCGCTCGCCGCACAGGCTCCGAGCGCCTTTACGGAGACCTATGGCGACTGGGTCGTGAGTTGCGCCATCGAGGAGACGGGGGACGGCGGGAGCCTTCGCCGCTGCTCGATGGAGCAGCGCTTCATTGTGCGCGACGAGGCGGCGGGCGGGCAGCGCCTCCTCCTGTCGGTGGTTCTCGTCGCGACGGAGGACGGCGGCGTCGAAGCGACGGCGCTGGCGCCGTTCGGGCTGCTCCTCCAGCCGGGTTTGCGCCTGATCGCCGACGACGGACCGGCCACGACTCTGGGCTTCGAGACCTGCTATATCGACGGTTGCATCGCGCGGGGCGTCCTCGACGACACGATGCTCGCGGCCTTCCGGGCCGGCGAGACGCTGCGCATCGAGGCCGATACCCAGGGGAGCGAGGAACCCTTCCGCCTCGAAGGATCGCTGCGCGGGTTCAGCGCGGCGAGCGATCGCCTGCGGGGCGAGTCCCGCTGACCGCGTCGCGCGTCGGCGTCACTCGCCGGGGGAGGTCAGGCGGGCGATCAGCGGGCGGATGCGCTTCTCCATGTGGTCGGCGACGATGGGCCCCACATGCTTGTAGCGCACCACCCCGTCGGGGCCGATGAAGATGGTTTCGGGCACCCCGGAAACGCCGAATTCGATGCCTGCGCGCCCGTCGCGGTCGACGCCGACGCGCGCGAAGGGGTCGCCCAGCTCGTCCAGGAAGCGCTGCGTGTCGGCCGGGTCGTCCTTGTAGGCGATGCCGTAGAGGGACACTCCGTCGATCGCCGCGATCCCGGTGAGAAAGGGATGTTCCGCGCGGCACGGCGCGCACCACGACGCGAACAGGTTGATGACCGAGACCTCGCCGGGCGCCAGGTCTTCGTTCGAAAGGCCGCGCGTTTGCCCGTCGAGGGCGGGGAGCGCGAAGGCCGGCGCCGGCCGGCCCGTCAGCGCGCTCGGCAGCGCTTCCGGGTCGTTGCCGAGTCCGAAGGCGAGCAGCGCCGCCACGGCCGCGAACCCCGCGAGCGGGAGGAGCCACGGCAGGAGCCTCATGCCGGCATCGGCGCGGCCCCTTGCGCGCGCCGCGGCGCCCCCACCCGGTGGCGGCGGTCCGACAGCGACAGCGCGCCGCCGAGGGCCATCGTCGCCGCGCCGAGCCAGATCCAGGGCACCAGGGGGTTGTGGTAGATGCGGACGCTCCACCCGCCCGCCCCGTCGGCGTCGCCGAGCACGGCGTAGAGATCGGCCAGCCAGGTGGTGTGGATCGCCGCCTCGGTGGTCGGCATACCCGACACTGGATAGACGCGCTTCTCGGGATACAGTTCGGCGACCGGCCGGCCGCCGCGGGCGACCTCGAACCGCCCGCGTTCGGCGGCGTAGTTCGGCCCTTCGGCTTGCGTGACGCCGCGGAAGGCGAAGTCGTAACCGGCGACGGTTACGGAATCGCCCGGGCGCATGACGCTGTAGCTCTCGGTGCGCCATGCGCTGGACGCGGCGATGCCGGCGACGACGACGGCGACGCCGAGATGCGCGACGCTCATCCCCCAGGCGGCGCGCGGCAGCTGCGCGGCGCGACGCAGGCTTTCGCCGGCGGCGACGCGGCCGAGGCGGACGCGCCCCGCCAATTCGCCCAGGGTCGCGACGGCGAGCCAGGCCGCGAGAGCGACGCCGAGCGCGCCCAGGGCCGACCCCTCGCCGCCCGCGACGAGCGCCGTCGCGCCCGCGGCGGCGGCGGCGGCGGCGGCCCCCTTCAGCCGGCCGAGGACGCCGGCCGCATCGGCGCGCTTCCACGACAGCAGCGGCCCGGCGCCGGCCAGAAGGACCAGCGGCGCCGCCAGCGGAACGAAGACCGCGTTGAACCAGGGCGCGCCGACGGACACCTTGTCCGCGCCGAAGGCGTCCACCGCCAGCGGGTAGAGCGTGCCCAGCAACACCGTCGCCGCGGCCGTCGCCAGCAGCAGGTTGTTGAGCGCCAGCCCGCCCTCGCGGCTCACCGGCGCGAACAGGCCGCCGGCGCGCAACCGCGGGGCGCGGACGGCGTAAAGCCCCAGCGAACCGCCGACCGCAAGCGCCAGAAAGGCGAGGATGAACACCCCGCGCTCCGGGTCCGACGCGAAGGCGTGCACCGAAACCACCGCTCCCGAACGCACCAGGAACGTGCCGAGAAGGCTGAAGGAAAAGGCGAGGATGGCCAGCAACACCGTCCATGATTTCAGCGCGTCGCGCTTTTCGCACACGGTCGAGGAGTGAAGCAGCGCCGTCGCCGCCAGCCACGGCATGAAAGAGGCGTTCTCCACCGGGTCCCAGAACCACCAGCCGCCCCAGCCGAGTTCGTAATAGGCCCACCAGCTGCCGAGCGCGATGCCGAGGGTGAGGAACGACCATGCGGCGAGCGCCCACGGACGCACCCAGCGCGCCCATGCGGCGTCCACGCGCCCTTCGATCAATGCGGCGATCGCAAAGGCGAAGGTCACCGACAGTCCGACGTAGCCCAGATAGAGAAAGGGCGGATGGAAGGCCAGACCGGGGTCCTGGAGGAGGGGATTGAGGCCGCCGCCGTCCGCCGGCGCCGGAACCAGGCGCTCGAACGGGTTGGAGGTAAAGAGCGCGAAACACAGGAAGCCGACCGCGATCCATGCCTGCACCGACAGCACGCGCGCGCGCAGGCTCGGCGGCAGGTTGCCGCCGAACGCGGCGACCGCGGCGCCGAACAGCGCCAGGATCAGCGCCCACAGGAGGATCGAACCCTCGTGATTGCCCCATACGCCGGTCAACCGGTAGAGCAGCGGCTTGGCGGAATGGGAATTGGCGGCAACGTTCAGGACCGAGAAGTCGGACACGAGATAGGCGTAGGTAAGGGCGGCGAAAGCGCCCGCCACGGCCGCGAGCTGCGCCGCGGCGGCGGGCCGCGCCACCGCCATGACCGCGGCGTCGCCCCGCCAGGCGCCGACCAGCGGCACGGTCGCCTGGACGAGGGCGACAACGAGCGCCAGAACGAGCGCGAAGTGGCCGGCTTCGACGATCATCCGCCGCCGGCGCCGCGGGCGGCCTTCTCCAGAGCGTCCGCCGCGTCGGGCGGCATGTAGTTTTCGTCGTGCTTCGCGAGAATGGCGTCGGCGGCGAACACGCCGTCGGCGCCCAGGCGGCCTTCGGCGACCACGCCTTGTCCTTCGGCGAACAGGTCGGGCAACATCCCCGAATAGCGCACCGGCAGCGACGCCACGGTATCGGTCACACGGAAGCGCACGGTCAGGCCGTCGCCGGCGCGTTCGAGACTGCCGTCCTCGACGAGACCGCCGATGCGGATCCGCCGTCCCTCTTCGGCGTCGACCGCGGACAGTTCCGACGGCCCGTAGAAGAAGACCAGCTTGTCCTCCATCGCCGCGAGCACCAGCGCCGCCGCCGAGCCGAGCAGCGCGAGGCCGGCGACGACCCCGTAGAGCCGGCGCGTCTTGCGTTTCGCCCCGCGCATCACGGCCGCCGACGGGCGCCGCGCCCGTCGCCGGGGCGCTCGCGCAGCTTCCCGAGCGCGGCCCGCCGGGCGCGGGCGCGCAACGCCGCGTGGGCTGCGATAGCGGCGAGCGCGACAAAGGCGACGGCGTAGGACGACCAGACATAGACGGCGTAGCCGCCCATCGCCAGGAACGCGCTCACGGCGCCTCGCCCGCGAGGCCGTCGCCCGGCGCGCCGCCGGCGGCCTGCGCGGCCCGGGCGCGCCGCAGCGCGCGCAGCCGCGCCGCGTCGAGGGCGCTCTCCATGCGCAGCAGCAGCACGGCGACGAAATAGGCCTTGAACGCGGCCGCCATTACGAACAGCGGCCACAGCATCTCGCCGGCAATGGCGGGGCCGCCGGAGCGCAGGATGCTCGCCGGCTGATGCAGCGTGTTCCACCAGTCCACCGAGAAGTGGATGACCGGCACGTTCACGACCCCGACGAGAGCGAGGATCGCCGCCGCCCGGGCGCCGCGTTCGTCATCGTCGAAAGCGTCGAACAGCGCCATGTGGCCGAGATAGAGGAAGAGCAGTATCAATACCGAGGTCAGCCGCGCGTCCCACACCCACCACGCATTCCACATGGGCCGGCCCCACAACGCGCCGGTGGCCAGCGCCACGGCGGTGAAGCCGGCGCCGATCGGCGAGGCGGCGCGCGCGGCGATGTGGGCGAGGGGATGCCGCCAGACCAGCGCCGCCGCGCTCGCCGCCGCCAGGGCGACATAGACGAACAGCGCCATCCACGCCGCGGGGACGTGGACATACATGATGCGCACCGACTCGCCCTGGCGGTAGTCGGGCGGCGACTCGACGAGAGCGAGCCACAGGCCCGCGGCGAACAGCGCCACGGCCGCGCCGGCGGCCCAGGGACGGACCGCGCGCGCCAGCCGGGCGAAGCGGCCGGGATTGGCGAAGCGATGCAACGAGGCGGCCATGGCGGCCTTTTCTATCGTCATTCGGCGGCCAGGCGCAAGGCGGCCGCCGCCGCCCGCGGCGCCAGCGCCAGCGCCGCGAGCGCGAGCCCGCCGAGGGCCATGAGCGGCGCCGCCGGACCGCTCGCGGCGGCGGGATCGGCCGCCGCCGCCCCGAATATGAGCACCGGCGCGCATAGCGGCATGACGAGAAGGGGCGTCAGCGCGCCGCCGCGCCGCGCGCCGAGGGTCAGCGCCGCGCCGACGGCGCCGATCAGGCTGAGGACCGGAGTGCCGATCAGAAGGGAGAGCGCAAGCGCGGCCGCGCCCTGCATGTCCAGGCCGAACGCGGCGCCGAGAAACGGCGCAACCGCGACCAGCGGCGCGCAGCCGGTCAGCCAGTGAGCGAGGCATTTCGCCAGCACCGGGACCTCCAGCGGCGCCGGAGCGAGGAGCATCGGGTCGAGCGACCCGTCTTCATGGTCCGCGGCGAACAGACGGTCCAGCGACAGCATGGCGGAGAAGAGCGCCGCCGCCCAGAGGACTCCCGGCGCGATGCGCGCAAGGGTCGCCGGATCCGGCCCGACGCCGAGCGGAAACAGGCCCGCCGCCACGGCGAAGAAGGCGGCGACGGTCGTCATGTCCCCGGCGCGACGCAGGGCCAGCCGCAAGTCGCGGCGCAGCACGGCGGCGAAGACGGAAATCATGGGCCTGCGGGCCGGCGCCGGCCCCTCCGAACCCCATTCCCGAACACAGCATATCGACCGCAAAATCGCACGAGACCCGACATCGTCCAGGCGAGTCCGGATCGGAACGATATCGCATGTGCCGAACCGGGTCACAGGGCAATTCGACGAACGCCGTATTTTGCGGCGGCGATGGCGCGGGAACGGTCTTCGGCGAAGGCTTCGCGGATGGCGGCAAGGGGAGCCGGCAGGGAATAGACGAGCCGCAGCATGGCGCTTCGGAGCGCCGCCGGCGCCGATAGGGCCGGCGTCTTCGCGCAAGGATTCACGCGGGGAAACGTCGCGGCGATAGCGGAGGCGGTTCTCGATGCCCCGGCGCCGGCGGGCGAGAGCGAGCGGGTCTTCGGGGCCGGCGCGCTCGCGCGTCCGCTCGATGCGACAGACCCGGGCCGTGTCCGGCCAGCCCGGGTGGGGCGCGACCTCGCGCGACAGCGCAAGACGGCGAACGGATACCCCCAACGCCGTCGCCTCGTCTCCCGGAACATCCCGCAAACTCTTGTCCGCACTTTCGGAAACCGATGTCCCGGCCGCCGCGAAACCCAACCTGCGATCCCGTGTGCGTCATCCCGCAAATCGTGTCGCCCCCCTTCCGTCGCGTCATTGAATCGCCCTGCGAGGCGGTGCGGAATCCCTTGAGTTTCGGCGCTCGCGTGGCATAAGGGAGCACGGGGCGCGCCGGGCGCCCGCGCGGGAGCGGCGAGGCGTCTTGAATACGGACCTCGATATGCGGGACGGGACGGGCGCCGACGCGGCGCCGGACCACGCGGCGCTCGCCAACGCCTTGCGCGCGCTGGCCATGGACGCCGTCGAGAAGGCCGGTTCGGGGCACCCGGGAATGCCTATGGGCATGGCCGATGTCGCCACGGTGCTGGTGCGCGAATTCCTGAAGTTCGACGCCGCGGCGCCCGCCTGGCCCGACCGCGACCGCCTCGTGCTCTCCGCCGGACACGGGTCCATGCTCCTCTATGCGCTCCTGTGCCTCACCGGCCATGCCGATATGGACATGGAGGAGCTGCGGCGCTTCCGCCAGCTCGGCGGGCGCGCCGCCGGCCACCCGGAATACGGCCTCGCCGCGGGGATCGAGACCACCACCGGACCGCTGGCCCAGGGCCTCGCCAACGCCGTAGGCATGGCGATCGCCGAACGCCTCGCCGCCGCGCGTTTCGGGCCGGCGCTGGTCGACCACCGGGTGTGGGTCGTCGCCGGCGACGGCTGTCTCATGGAGGGCCTCAGCCACGAGGCGATCTCGCTCGCCGGACATCTCGGTCTCGGCAAACTCACCGTGCTCTTCGACGACAACCGCATCACCATCGACGGTCCCACCGACCTGTCGGTGTCCGACGACCAGCTGGCCCGTTTCGCGGCCTCGGGCTGGCATGTCGAGGCATGCGACGGTCATGAGCCGATGTCGATTCGCGCCGCCCTCGAACGCGCCGCAGAGGCGGAAGCGCCGGCGCTGGTCGCCTGTCGCACCGAAATCGGTTTCGGCGCGCCGACCCGCCAGGGCGCCGCGGCGAGCCACGGCGCCCCCCTCGGCGCAGAGGAGGTCGCCGGCGCGCGGGCGGCGCTGCACTGGCCGCATCCGCCTTTCGTCGTGCCGGCGCCCGTCGCCGCCGCCTGGCGCGCCTCCGGCGCGCGCGGGCGCGCGGCGCGCGCGGCGTGGGAGGAGCGCCTTGCCGCGGCGCCGCAGCGCGAGGCTTTCGAGACCGCGCTTTCGGGCGCCCTGCCCCCCGCCCTCGACGCCGGGATCGTGACGCTCAAGCGCGAACTCGCCGCCGAAGCGGCGCCGATGGCCACCCGCAAGGCGTCGCAATTGGCGCTCGACGCCATCGTCCGGGCCGTTCCCAACGCCATCGGCGGCTCCGCCGACCTCACCGGCTCCAACAACACCCGGACCGCGTCGCAACAGGCGGTCGCCCGCGGCGCCTTCTCCGGGAGCTATATCCATTACGGCGCCCGCGAACAGGCGATGGCGGCATGCATGAACGGAATCGCCCTTCACGGCGGCTTCGTTCCCTATGGCGGCACCTTCCTCGTCTTCTCCGACTATGCGCGCCCGGCGATGCGCCTTTCTGCGCTCATGAACCTGCGCGTCGTCTACGTCATGTCCCACGACTCCATCGGTCTCGGAGAGGACGGCCCCACCCACCAGCCCGTCGAGCACCTCGCAGCGTTGCGCGCGATCCCCAACCTCGCGGTGTTCCGCCCCGCCGACGCTATCGAGACGGCGGAATGCTGGCAGCTCGCCCTCGCCCGGCGCGGCCCGTCGGCGATCGCCCTCGCGCGCCAGAGCGCGCCGCCGGTGCGCGCGGAGGCCGGAGACGACAATCTCTGCGCCCGGGGCGCCTATGAGGTGCGGCCGGCAAATGGCGAAGCGCGAGCGAACCTTCTCGCCACCGGGTCCGAAGTGGCGGTCGCCGTGGATGCGGCGGCGCGGCTCGAGGCGGACGGCATTCCCGTCCGGGTGGTGTCGATGCCGTGCTGGGAACTGCTCGAGGCGGCGCCGGAAGCGCGCCGCGAGGCGCTGCTCGGCCCCGGTCCCCGCGTCGCCGTCGAGGCCGCGTCGCCGTCGGGATGGGCGCGCTGGGGAGTCGACGAACGCGAGATGGTCGCCATGCGCGGCTTCGGCGCGTCGGCGCCGGGGGCGGCGCTGTTCGCCCATTTCGGGATCACCGCCGAAGCGGTCGCCGCCGCCGCCAGACGCGCCCTGGGAGCCGAAGACGAGGGAGGAACGCCGTGACGGTCAGGCTGGGGATCAACGGGTTCGGACGCATCGGACGGCTCGTCCTGCGCGCCGCGGTCGAGTCGGGACGCGACGATGTACGGGTCGTGGGGGTCAACGACCTCGGACCGGTCGGAATCAACGCCCATCTCCTGCGGCACGATTCGGTGCATGGCCGCCTGTCCCGCGATGTCGCCGTGAACGGCGACTTCATCGATGTGGGCGCAGGGCCGATTCGCGTGACCGCCGAACGCGACCCGTCGAAACTGCCGTGGCGCGAACTGGGCGTCGACGTCGCTCTCGAATGCACCGGCGTGTTCGCGAGCCGGGGCGCGGCCGCGGCGCATCTCGAAGCCGGGGCGCGCAAGGCGCTGATCTCCGCCCCGGCCGCCGACGCCGACCTGACCGTCGTCTTCGGCGTCAATCATGACCGCCTGAACGCGGCTCACGAGGTAGTCTCGAACGCCTCCTGCACCACCAATTGCCTGGCGCCGGTCGCCAGCGCGCTGCATGCGGCGGTGGGGATCGAGCGGGGCTTCATGACGACCGTTCACTCCTACACCGGCGACCAGCCGGCGCTGGACACCCTGCACAAGGACCCGCGCCGCGCCCGCGCCGCCGGCATGTCGATGATCCCCACTTCCACCGGGGCGGCGCGCGCCGTGGGCCTGGTGCTGCCCGAACTCGCCGGCCGGCTCGACGGAACCGCGATTCGCGTGCCCACGCCCAACGTCTCGCTGGTGGATTTCACCTTCTCGTCCGCGCGCGACACATCGGCGGACGAGATCAACGAAGCTGCGCGCGCCGCCGCCGAAGGCCCTCTCGCCGGCGTCCTTGCCGTCAGCGACGCGCCGCTGGTGTCGATGGACTTCAACCACGATCCGGCGAGCTCCACCGTCGATCTCGGCGAGACCCAGGTGGTCGACAAGCGTCTCGTGCGGGTGCTGTCGTGGTACGACAACGAATGGGGGTTCTCGAACCGCATGAACGACGTCGCCGCGGCGCTGGGCGGCCTGTAGGCGCGCCGTGAGCCTCCTCCCCCGGCTCGACGGTCTCGACGTCGAGGGACGGACGGCGCTGCTGCGCCTGGACCTCAACCTGCCGCGCGACGACAATGGCGGCGTCGCCGACTCCACCCGGCTCGAACGCGCGCTTCCGGCGCTGCGCGACCTCTCCGGGCGCGGCGCCCGCACCGTCGTCCTCACCCATGTCGGCAGACCGGAAGGCCGCGACGAGGCGCTGTCCGCAGGCTTTCTCGCCGCCCCCCTCGCCGCCGCGCTGCAAGCCGATGTCGCCTTCGCCGCCGACTGCGTGGGCGACGGGCCGGAACGCCTCGCCCGGTCGTTGCCTCCCGGCGGCGTCGCCCTGTTCGAGAACCTGCGTTTCCACTCCGGAGAGACCGCCGACGATGCGACTTTCGCCGCCGCCCTGGCCCGGTCGGGCGAAGTCTACGTCAACGAGGCGTTTTCCGTATCCCACCGCGCGCACGCCTCGATAGTCGGCTTGCCGCGCCTGTTGCCCGCCGCCGCCGGGCCGGCGCTGGCGGCGGAGATCGACGCCCTCGAATCGGCGCTCGGCGCCCCCGAAAGACCGATGATGGCCATCGTCGGCGGCGCCAAGGCGTCGACCAAACTCCAGCTTCTCGGCAACCTGGCGGCCCGCGTCGATGTCCTGGCGATCGGCGGCGCCATGGCCAACACCTTTCTCGCCGCCCGGGGCGTCGCCGTCGGCGCCTCGCTGCACGAGCCGGGGATGCTCGACGCGGCGCGGCGCCTGCTCGCCGGGGCGGAGGCGGAAGGCTGCGAAATCCTTCTCCCCGTCGACGCCGCGGTCGCGCGGGCGCCGGGCGAGGAGCCCGCGTTCGTCGGCGTCGACGACATCGCCGCCGACGCCCGCATCCTCGACCTGGGGCCGGACACGGCCGACCTCATCGGCAACCGCATCCCCGCCTGCCGCACTCTGTTGTGGAACGGGCCGCTCGGACTGTTCGAAACGCCCCCCTTCGACCGCTCGACCGTCATGGTGGCGCGCACCGCGGCGGCGATGACCCGCGCCGGGGCCCTGGTCAGCATCGCCGGCGGCGGCGACACTGCGGCGGCTCTCGCCCACGCCGGCGCAGAGTCGGGTTTCACTTACGTCTCGACGGCGGGCGGCGCGTTTCTCGAGTGGCTGGAGGGGAAGACGCTGCCGGGAATTGCGGCGCTCGGCGCCGGGCGCGGCGAACGTGACTGAAGCGCCGGTCACCGTGGTCGCGCAGACGCCCGACCAGATCGCGGCGGCGCGCGCCGTCGCGCCCGGTTTCCCGCGCCCGCTGCGCGTCTTCACCGCGCCCTGGATGGCCGGCGCTTACGGAGTCCTCGGCATCGAGGCGGGCGAAGCGGTTCTCGATTGCGGCGCAGACGCCGGCGCGGCGATGGCCGCCCTGCGGTCGGGGTGGACGCGCATCGCTTTCTCGGGGCCGCGGCCCGTGCGCCGGAAATTGGCGGACATGGCGAGGAAAGCCGGGGCTGCGCTCATCGACGCGCCCGAGGCGCCCGATATCGTCCTCGCCGTCGGGGACGACGCCGCGGCGCGGCTGCGCGCCTGGGCGGCGCAGCGCCGACCGGCGGGCGCCGCGGCGAGCGACGGAGACCGGAACCGGGAGACCGAGCGAGGGAGCGACGCATGAGAATTACCCGAAAGGTGCGCGACATCCTGCGCAAATACGAAAGCGATTGCCCCGGAACGAAAGCCAGTCTCGCGCGCATCCTCATGCACGGCCGGCTCGGCGGCGTCGGGCGGCTCGTCATCCTGCCCGTCGACCAGGGCTTCGAGCACGGGCCGGCGCGCAGTTTCGCCGCCAACCCCGACGCCTACGACCCCCATTATCACTTCCAGCTGGCGGTCGATGCGGGTCTCAGCGCCTACGCCGCGCCGCTGGGGATGCTCGAGGCCGGCGCCGACAGTTTCGCCGGCGCCGTGCCGACCATCCTCAAACTCAACAACGCGAACAGCCATTCCACCGTCAAGGACCAGGCGGTCACCGCCTCGGTGTCGGACGCCCTGAGGCTCGGCTGCGCCGCCGTCGGCTTCACCGTTTATCCCGGCGCCGGGGACCAGTACGAGATGATCGAAGAGTTCCGCGAACTCGCCGAAGAGGCGAAATCGGTAGGGCTCGCGGTGGTCGTCTGGTCGTATCCCCGCGGCGGCGAACTGTCGAAAGCCGGAGAAACCGCCGTCGACGTGTGCGCCTATGCGGCGCAGATCGCCGCCCTGGTCGGCGCGCACATCATCAAGGTCAAGCCGCCGACCGCTCATATCGAGCAGGACGAGGCCCGCAAGGTCTACGAGGAGCGACGGATCGATGTCTCCACCCTTGCGGCGCGGGTGGCGCACGTCATCGAGTCGGCGTTCGCCGGGCGGCGGCTGGTGGTGTTTTCCGGCGGCGCGGCGAAAGGAAAGGACGGGCTGCTCGGGGAAATCCGCCAGATCCGCGACGGCGGCGGCGCCGGCTCGATTATCGGCCGCAACACCTTTCAGCGCCCGCGCGACGAGGCGCTGGCGATGCTCGACGCCATCGTCCGCATATACCGGGGCAAGGCGTGAATGCGGGCGAGGGCTGCCGGCTCTATCTGCTGACTCCCAGCGCGCCCCCGGTCGAAACCGCGGCGTTCGCCGACCGGCTGGCGGCGGCGCTCGACGCCGGCGATGTCGCCTGCGTCCAGCTGCGCTGGAAGGAGGCCGACGATGACGCGGTGCGGCGCGCCGCCGACCGGCTGATGCCCGTCTGCCATGCTCGCGACGCGGCGTTCCTCGTCAACGATCGCCCGGCGCTGGCCGCTGCCGCCGGCGCCGACGGAGTCCATATCGGCGCCGATGACGGCGGCTATGCGGCCGCGCGCGCCGCCGTCGGCCCCGACGCCATCGTCGGCGTGAGTTGCTACGACTCGCGGGATCGCGGCCTCGACGCGGCCGGGGCCGGCGCCGACTATGCGGCTTTCGGCGCGTTCTTTCCGACCGCGACCAAACGCCCCCGCGCGCGCGCCGGGGTCGATATCCTGCGCTGGTGGCGGGACGCGGTCACGACGCCCTGCGTCGCCATCGGCGGGGTGACGCCGGAGAATTGCGGGCCCCTGGTCGCCGCCGGCGCCGATTTTATCGCCGTCGTCGGCGCGGTGTGGAGCCGCCCGGACGGCCCCGCAGCGGCGGTGCGCGCCTTCGACCGCGCCATCGGGGAGAACCGCTGACAGCCGCTCCGCTGTCGGCCGCGATTCCGGCCGAAACCTCTGCATAACCCGTTTCTCTTGCGGCAGCATCGAGTTCGTCCGCCCTTGCGACGTTCGTCCGCGATGTCGCCGGCGGGCGTCGGTTCTCCGTCGCCGCTCCCCGCCGGTCATTGCCTTTTCCCTTCGGAATACGGGCGGTGTTCCACCAGCGCCGACCGGCCCTCGATGGCCACGATGCGCCCCCGCAACTCGTTTCCGTCGGCGTCGGTCAGGCGCAGATCTTCGCCGAAGACGAACGGGACGGGTTGGAGCCGGCCCCGGTCGATGGCGACGTTGGAGGCGTAGAGATATGTCCGGTCGAGGGTGTCGCGAACGGGATTGAGCCTGCCCCGGAGCCCGGGAAGATGACCGGTTGCCTCGGGAAAGACGACGGCTCCGCCCCCCGGCAGACCGCGCAACGCGACCGCGAGCCCGCCCCGGCCCGGTATCCACTCCCGCTCCACATGCGCTGCGTGGCCGGGAGCGGCCGCGAACACCGTCATCGGGAGGGCGGTCGTATACAGGTCGACAGCCGCCTCGCCGTTTTCGTCCGTCGTCGCGCGCTTCCATGTCTTGTTCGGAAACAGGACCAGCAAATCGACGCCGGACAACGGGCGGCCGTCGGACCGGACGGCGACGACGGCGCGCGCAGGGTTCGGCTCCTGCGGCGCAGCGGGAATGACGAGACGAACCTCCGAGCCTTCGATTACGCTGTATTCGGGCGCTCTGCCGCAGAGCTCCCGGGTTTCGCGCAGAATGATCGGCACGCCGTCCCCGCGGCGCTCCATGAAATACCGCCTGTCCCCGGAGCCGCCAACGCCGCTCACCGACATTCGTCCGAGCATGGACGCCAGTGTCTGGTTGCGGGTGGACTGCCGCACTTCCATGCCGTCCACCGTCAGGTTGTTCGGCAGTGCGCCCGGCGACTGGATCTCCAGACGGTCCTCGAACATGGAAAGGCGAATCCGGGCGCCCCTCATCGAATAATCGCGATGCGCCACGGCGTTGACCACGGCTTCGAACAACGCCTTGTCGCTGTATTGCGGCATGTCCACGCGCGCCGGCTCCTTGCGCGCCGAGACCCGCATATTGCGAACCGCGAAAGCCACCGCGTCGGCGATCTGCCGGTTCAGCGGGCCGGTAATCTCCTGCGCGTCGACCTGGCCGGAGGCGCGATCCCTTCCCCTGTACCGGGTCGCGGCGATGCTTGCGTTATGCAGCCATTGTTCGGGATCCCGTGTACACAGCAACAGGCCGGTCACGGTCGCGCGCACGACGCCGTTTTCGTCGGGCGCCAGAAGCGCGAGCTTCTCGAGCGCCGCCTCGGGGTTCGCTGCGCCCTCGGCGCTCAACAGCGGTTTCCAGAGCGCTTCGTCCAGCGTTCCGAACCCCGTACCCGCCATGGTCTGCTCGTCGAACCAGCGATAGCGGGCTTGACCCCGTCGCTGTGCCAGGCGCGCCCGTTCGTCGGGGTTCATCGGACGCTTCGACGCGCCCACCCGGACGTAGCTTCCGCCCGGGCTGTCATGCTGCGAATCGCTCCCGGGGACTTCAAGAAGCAGGATTCGCTCGCCGCCGGGGAGCTCCTCGCGCCGGCTGCGAACGCGCACCGGCGGCTTTATGGAGTCGGTGCAGATCTCCGTCAGAAGGGAATCCAGTGCATCGACCTGTTCGCGGGACATGCCTTGCGGCGTTCCGTCGTCGGCGACGCCGCAGAGCACGAAGCCGCCATCCGTATTGGCGAACGCCGCGATCTCGTCCGCCCAATCGTCCCGCTTCGGGCTCTTCGGCCGGTTACCCGCGAACTCGACCCGTTTGAACTCCCAACGGCTGTCCTCGCCCAACCGCAGCCGTCGCTCAATGTCCGGGACATCGTAGCTCATCGTCCGTCCCCGAACCGCATCCCCGATTTTCAGCCAACAGCGCGGGCGCAGCGCACCCTATCGCAGTCCTTTCCCCCGTCAAGAGAGTGTCCCGCCTGCGAGCGCGTGAAAAAAACCGATCGGGCTTTCCCGGGAGCGAACCTGTGGATACAGCGGCGCGTTGTCTCGAAACGGCGTTCGCCGTTCGTGGTAGCGGCGGATTTCTTCGCACGCTCCCGTGTCCGAATCCCGTCGCGGGCGGTGTTGACACGCCGCGGCGGTTCCGCCGCAATGGCCGCGAAACGGCGCGGGGGCGTCCGCGGCGGCGTCCCCGGGGAGCGTTCATGGACGATCCGGCGAAGGCGGACCCGCTGTCGCGCGCGCGCTGTCTGGGGGCGGCGGCGGAGGCCGCGGCCGACGAGATCGAACGCCGCCGGCGCCTCGTCCCGGACGTTCTCGACGCAATGCACCGCTTGCGGCTGGCGCGCATGTTCGTTCCGCGCAGCGTCGGCGGCGACGAGGTCGCGCCCGTCGAGGCCGTCGCGGCGATCGAGGAGATCGCGCGGCGCGACCTGTCGGTGGGCTGGAACGTGTTCGTCGCCAACGCCGCCGCGCTCATCGCTCCGTATCTCCCGCCGGAGACGGCGCGCGAAGTGTTCGGCGCGCCCCGCGCCCTCGTCGCCTGGGGACCGCCCGGCGACCATGCGTTCGAAGCCGCGCCGGGCGGCTTCCGGGTAAGCGGGCGCTGGGGTTTCGCCAGCGGTTGCCGTCACGCGACGTGGATGGGCGCGCATGGCTGCGTCATGGAGGCCGACGGCGGGACACGCCGCGACGCCCGCGGCGAACCCGTCGTGCTGACGGTGCTGTTTCCCGCCCGCAGGGCGACGCTGCTCGACGACTGGAACGCCATCGGCATGAGGGGCACGGGGTCGGAGTCCTACCGCGTCGACGACCTGTTCGTTCCCGAATCGCACAGCGGGCGGCGGGGCGACCCTGCGTTGCGGCGCGAGCCGGGGCCGCTCTACGCCTTCACGATGCAGAGTCTCTATGCGGCGGGGGTCGCCGCAGTGGCGCTCGGCGCGGCGCGGGCCATGCTCGACGCCTTCGTCGCCCTCGCTGTGCGCAAGACGCCGCGCGGCTTGCGGCGCCTCGCCGACCGGCCGGTCGCGCAGGCTGCGGTGGCGCGGGCGGAAGCGCGGATCGGTTCGGCTCGCGCCTGGCTCATGGAGGTGCTGGCGCAAACGCAGGCGCGCGCCGTCGCCGACCGGCCCATCGACATCCCCGACCGCGCCCGGGTGCGTCTCGCCGCCACCCATGCGATCCATGCGGCGGTCGCCGTCGCCGACAGCGTCTACAGGGACGCAGGCGTCGACGCCATCTTTCCCGGCGGCCCTTTCGAGCGCCGGTTCCGCGATCTGCATACGCTGTCGCAGCAGATACAGGCGCGGGAGGCGCATTACGAGCGTGTCGGCCGGGTGTTGCTCGGCGACCCGCCGGCGGATTTTCTGTGATCCCCGGCCGGGGAGAGAACGGAGGACGGCGAATGGAAGCCCGCTACGACCGCGCCCGGGAGGACATCGGCAACATCGTGGCCATCGAGCACGTCAATGTCCGCGTGCCCGACCAGCGCCTGGCGACGCTGTTTTACGTCGTCGGGCTGGGCCTCACCCGCGACCCCTATCTGATGACCGGCGTCGGCAATATGTGGGTCAATGCCGGGCGCAGCCAGTTCCACCTGCCGACCGGCAAGGCGCAGGTGCTGCGCGGGCGGGTCGGGCTGGTGGTTCCCGACCTCGAAGCCTTGCCGGACCGTCTCGAAAAGCTGCGCGGCGCGCTGGCGGGAACCGCATTCGACTTCGCCGAACGCGACGGGTCGGTCGAAGCCGTCTGTCCGTGGGGCAACCGCGTGCGCTGCCATGCGCCGTCTCCGGAGACCGGGCGCGCGGCGCTCGGCGTGGCGTATCTCGCCTTCGACGCGGCGCCCGGCAGCGCCGACGGCATCGCGCGCTTCTATCGCGAGGCGCTGGGCGCCGCGGCGCGCGCCGATGTCTGGGAGGGCGCGCCGGCCGCGCGGGCGCCGGCGGGCTACGGCCAGGAACTGGTCTTCGTCGAGACCGACTCCGCGCCGGCGGGCTACGACGGCCATCACTTCCAGATTTACGTGGCGAATTTCTCCGGCCCCCACGCATGGCTCGCCGCGCGCGGGCTCGTCTCGGAGGAAAGCGACCGCTATCAGTATCGCTTCGAGCGGGTGGTGGACCCCGAAAGCGGCGCCCTGTTGCACCGGGTCGAGCACGAGGTGCGGTCGATGACGCATCCGCTGTTCGCCCGGCCGCTGGTCAACCGCAACCCGGAGCAGACGAACGCCGCCTTCGCGCCCGGTCACGAAACCCGCGCCTGGGCCGGCGCCGAACCCTGTTGAGACGTGGCGGGCGGGAATTGCGCGCGGAACCGCAAACGGCGTTGACAATTCGCCCTGTTTCGTCTAAGGGTTCCGGCATGTCGGCGCGCCGGAGACGCGCCCGGATCGGGGGAGGCGAGGCATGAACGGATTCGACCCCGGCATTCTGGAGAATGCTTTCGAGGACGTGTGGACATCGCATCTGAGCGATCCCGAGTTCCGCTCCCGGATGGATGAGGATCCGGAATCCGCGGTCGCCGAGAAAGGGCTCGTCATTCCGCCCGAGATGGACGTGCGTTTTCACGTCAACACCCGCCGGACGATGCACATCGTTTTCCCGCCGAACCCCAACGCGACCCTGTCGGACGAGACTCTCCAGCTGATCGCCGGCGGCGTCGGCGCGGGGCTTGCGTCGATGGCGAGTTCGTTCGGCTCGTTCGCCGGCTGCGTCGCTTGCGTGCGGTCGGGGGCGCCGGCGGAGCGCCCGCCGTCGCACAGCGGCGGGGCCGACGGCAACGGGGCCCGGCGCCCGGCCTGACTTCGCGGCGCCGCGCAGCACGCGCGGCGCTTCCGTTTCGCCCCGGCGGCCGAACCGTGCTATCGTCCGTCCCGAACCCGCGCGCGTCCCGATGGCGTCGCTACGCGGGAGCGGAATGTCGGCCGCGGAGCCGAGACGATGACGAGTCCGTTTCGCCAGTCGGCGCTCAAGCGGCTTGCGAGCCCGGAGGAGCTCGACAGGTCGCTCTCGGTGACCACGCCGAAGGGGTGGGTCGCGGTCGTGGCGGTGACCGCGATCGTCGCCGCGGTCGTCGTCTGGTCCTTCGAGGGCGAGGTGTCGAGCTACGTGCCGTCGCAGGGGATCCTGGTGAACCATGGCGGGACCATCGTGGACGCCGTGGCGACGGGCAGCGGCACGCTGACGCGCATCCTGCCGGCGCCGGGGGACGCCGTGGAAGCGGGCGAGGTGGTGGCGGAAACCGCCAATTTCGAGACCGCGGAGCGTTTTCGCAGCGCCCGCGCGCTGGTCGGCGAGCGCGCCACGGCGGTCGCCGAATTGCGTGAAGCCATCGCCGCCGAGAATGCTCTCGTCGAGGAGAACGTGGTCCGCCAGCGCGAGCGTCTGGAGCAGCTCGAGAGCAGCGCCCGCGAGTCGGTCGAGACGGCGCAGACGCGCCTCGAAGACCATCTCCGCCTGTTCGACGAACGGGTGATCACGCGGGTCACGGTGGAGCGAAGCCAGCAGGCCGTGGACCGCGCGCAGCGCGAACTGTTCGACACGCTGCGCCAGCGCGACGATCTCGAGGCCGCCGACATCCGCCGCCGGAACGATCAGCGGGTCCGCCTCGCCGAGGCCGAGGCGCGCCTTCAGGCGGCGGAGCGCGCCGCCAACGAAATAGCGGCCCTCGTGGACACCCAGCGCATCATGGCCCCGGTCTCGGGCATCGTCACCGAGGTCAAGGCCGCCATCGGCGCGGTGCTCGGGCCCGGCCAGCCCGTCGCCAGCATCGAGACCGGCGCCGAACAGCTGGAAATGCTGATGTATCTGCCGGCGACCGAGGGCAAGAAGGTCGAGGAGGGCATGGAGGTGCTGGTCTCGCCGAGCACGGCGAGGCGCGAGGAGTACGGCTCCGTGCGCGGGGTCGTCGAATATGTCTCGGAGTTTCCGTCCAGCCTCGAGAGCATCGTCGCCACCTTGCAGAACCCCGCCCTGGCGCAGAGGGTTTCGGCCAGCGGCGCCCCTTATGCGGGGCGGGTTGCGTTGATCCGCGACCCGTCGACGGCGAGCGGTTTCGCCTGGACCTCGCCGAAGGCGTCCAACGAGACGCTGGAGGCCGGCACCCTCGCCACCGCCGAGGTCAGAACGGGCGCCCGCGCTCCCATCACCCTCGCAGTCCCGCTCATCAAGGAAGCGTTGGGCTTGTGACGGCGGCGGCGTCACCGGGACCGTCCGGCGCCGGCGGCAAGGACAGGCCGATCCTGCGTCCGAACCTGGGGCGGCGCGGCGGCCGCCGGGCGGTGCCGACGATCCTGCAAATGGAGGCGACCGAATGCGGCGCGGCGTGCCTCGCGATGATCCTCGCCTATTACGGGCGCTGGGTTCCGCTCGAGGAACTGCGCGTGCGCTGCGGCGTTTCGCGGGACGGCAGCAAGGCGGTGAACGTTCTGCGCGCGGCGCGGGAATACGGCTTTGCCGCGCAGGGCTACCGGCGCGAGCCGGCGAACCTGTTCGACCTCCCCTTCCCGATGATCGTCTTCTGGAATTTCAACCACTTCATCGTTCTCGAAGGTGTCACCGGGCGGACGGTGCACATCAACGACCCGGGAGAGGGCCGGCGCAAACTGTCGCTCGAGGAGTTCGACGAGGGTTTCACCGGCGTCTGCCTGGCGTTCCAGCCCGGCCCGGAATTCAGCCGCGGCGGCAGCCGTCCGAACGTTCTGTCGAGCCTGCTCTCGCGCCTCGGCAAGGCGCGGTCGCCGCTTTTCTTCGTCGTCGCGGCGACTCTGCTGCTCGTCGTTCCGGGGCTGGCGATCCCCACCCTGTCCAAGGTGTTCGTGGACGATGTCCTGATCCCCCGCAGCGACACGCTCATGACGCCGTTGCTGATCGGCCTCGGCGTGGCGTCGGTCGCGCAGGGCGTGCTCACCTGGTTGCAGCAGATCTGCATCGCCCGCATGGAGGCCAAGCTCTCGCTGGTGGCGAGTTCGCGCTTCTTCTGGCACGTGGTCACCCTGCCGATGACGTTTTTCGGCCAGCGTTTCGCCGGCGACATCGCCAACCGGGTCGCCTCGAACGACCGCGTAGCGCAGATGATCTCGGGCGAGTTCGCCACCAACTCGATCAACGCGCTGACGATGGCCGTCTACGCGCCGGTCATGCTGTCCTACGACCCGGTGCTCACGCTCGTCGCCTTCGTCATGGCGGCTCTCAACGTCGCGGCGCTGCGTATGGTGTCGCGGGCCCGCGAGGACAGCAACCGCCGCCTGCTCAAGGAAGAAGGCGTCCTCGCCGGCGCGTCGGTGAACGGCATCCGCATGATCGAGACGCTGAAGGCGAACGGCGCCGAGGGCGACTTTTTCACCCGATGGTCCGGGCTGCACACCAAGACCCTCGTCGCGCGGCAGAAGCTCGGCGTGCTGACGGGGTTGCTGAGCGTCGTCCCGCCGCTGCTGACGGGGCTTTCGGCGGTGGCGATCCTGGGGATCGGCGGGCTGCGCATTCTCGACGGCGCGCTTACGGTCGGCGGACTGGTGGCGTTTCAGGCGCTGGCGCGCAGTTTCGCGGCGCCTCTCGACGGCCTGGTGCGCTTCGGCGCCGAGCTGCAAACCATCAAGGGAGAGATCGCCCGCCTCGACGATGTCCTCAACTACAAGGCCGACGCGCGGGCGGCGCTGGGCCTCAACGAGCGCACCGAGAACCCGCCGCCGGTAGTCCGCGGGTTCGTCCAGCTCGACAATGTGACCTTCGGCTACAACGCCAAGGAGGCGCCGCTGATCGAGAATTTCAGCCTGTCGATCCGCCCCAGCCAGCGCATTGCGCTGGTGGGCGGGTCGGGCAGCGGGAAATCCACCCTCGGCAGGCTGATCTGCGGTCTGCTCCAGCCATGGTCGGGGACGGTCAGCATCGACGGCCGCAAGGTCGAGGACATTCCGCCCAGCCATTTCGTGGAGACCGTCGCCTATATCGACCAGGAGATCGTCCTGTTCGACGGCAGCGTGCGCGACAATGTGACGCTGTGGAACCCCACCGTCGGCGACCGCGACGTGACCCTGGCGCTGCGCGACGCCGCCATCCATGACGACATCATGTCGCGGCCCGGCAAATACGATGCGCCGGTGGGCGAATACGGGCGCAATTTCAGCGGCGGGCAGCGCCAGCGGCTCGAGATCGCGCGGGCCTTCGCCGTCAACCCCCCCGTCCTCGTCCTCGACGAGGCGACATCGGCGCTCGACCCGGTGACCGAGCTCGAAATCGACCAGCGTCTGCGCCGCCGCGGCTGCACTTGCATCATCGTCGCGCATCGCCTGAGCATGGTCAGGGACGCCGACGAGATCGTCGTTCTCGACCGCGGCCAGCTGGTCCAGCGCGGACGTCACGACGAACTGATCGCCGAGGCGGGCGTCTATCGCGACCTCGTCTCCTCGAGCTGAACGCCATGGCCGAAAGCCGGATTGTCGAGCGTATCCACGGCGAAGCCCACGTCACGGGGGCGCACGAGCCGTTTTTCCTCGACGATTCGGACAAGGTGTTCTTTATCGAGGAAGGCTATGTGAACGTGTTCGGCGCCGAGGTCGACGCCGACCGCAAGGTGGTCGGCCGCTGGCCTTTCATGGCGCGGCTGGACGCCGGCGCGATGACGTTCGGGAGTTCGCTCCGTCCCGGCGACGGCGCCGATTCCTTCGGCCTCGTCGCGGTGCCGTCGCAGCAATCGACCATCGTCGAGGGACAGCGCGCGGGGGTGAAGTCGATCGAGTCGTTCGATCTCGACACCACCATCTGGATCGAGGGGTGGGTGACGCGCTTCTCGGAATATCTCGCCCGCGGCGCCGGGCCGCCGCCGCCGGGAACGCTTCTCCTCGAAGCCGAGCCGGAGGTGGCGTATCCCGCCGGCGCATCGCTGGGCGCGCGCCATCTCGACGTGGTCTGGGTGTGGGCGGACCGTCCGATGCGCTATCTGGGGCGGGCGGACCTCGCGGTGCCGCCGGGCGCGCCGCCGATGCCGCTGACCGAACTGACCTGGTTCGAGATCGACGAAGACGCTTCGGTCTCGGCGCTCTACACGCCGACGGTCTTTTTTCAGGACCGGGTGTGGCCGTCCATCGATCATTTCAACGGCGTGGTGCGCGCCTGCACGGTGGCGGCGCGCAAGCGCCGCGCCGAGGCGCTGGCGGCGCGCCACAGCGGCGCCGCGGCGGTGCGCGAGGCGAGCGCGACGGCGATGTTCCGCCGCCTCGGCGGCGTTCTGGGGCCGGCGCGCCGCGGCGACGCGCTCGCCGCCGCCGCCCGCGACACGGTGGGCGCCGCCGCCGGGGATACGCCGCTGCGCGCCGCCGCCGGAATCGTCGCCCGGTTCATCGGCGCCGTCGAGACCGACATCCCGCCGCCGGCGGGGCGCGGCAGCGACTCCCTCATCCGCTCGGTGAGCGCCCTCGTTCGCCCCGCCGGCCTGCGGGCGCGCGAGATCGGCCTGGCGCCCGGCTGGCAGCGGCGGTCCGGGCCGTCCTTCGTCGGGCTGCGCGGCGAGGACAAAACCCCCGTGGCCGTGCTCGCCGACCATGACGGCTACCGCGCGGTCGAACCGGATTCGGGCGAAAGCGTCGACGTGGACCGCCGCGTGGCCGCCGATGTCTCCGACCGGGCCGTCATGCTGTATCCGCCGATCCCGTCGCGCATCCGCGACGGCAAGGCGGCCCTGTTCCACTTCCTGGGCGGTTTCGGGAGGGATTTCCGGGTCATCGCGACCATGGCCACGCTCGGCGGGCTGCTGGCGCTTGTCACGCCGGTTCTCACCGGGCAGCTTCTCGCCGAGGTCGTGCCGCGGGTCGATACGCCGATGTGGATCGCCATTCTCGGCGCGCTCCTGCTCGCCGCCCTGAGCACCGCGGTCTTCGACTCGGTGCGCGCGCTGGCGCTCCTTCGCATCGAAAGCCGTCTCGACGAACATCTTCAGTCGGCCGTGTGGAGCCGCCTGCTGTCGCTGCCCACCGGGTTCTTCCGCCGCTACACGGTGGGCGATCTCGCCGACCGCGCCAACGGGATTTCGCGTATCCGCCAGGTGCTCACGGGGGTTATCGCGAGCGCCGTCATCGGCGGGGTGTTCTCGATCTTCAGTTTCGCGCTGCTGTTCTATTACAGCTGGTCCCTGGCGTTGATCGCGACCGGCCTGATCGCCGTGCTGATGGCGGTGACGGTGTTCATCGGGCGGGCGCAAATGAGCCATCTGCGCACGGCTTTCGCCTTGCAGGGCGCGATCGACGGGCTGGTCTTCCAGATGATCACCGGCATCTCCAAATTGCGGATAGCGAACGCCGAAAATTACGCCTTGCTGCGCTGGGCCGAGCGCTTCGCGGAATTGAAGCGCGAAACCCTCGCCGCGCGCCGCTGGATCGCTGGCCAGCTCACCTTCAACAGCATGTTCGAATCGGCGTCCGCGATGGCGATCTTCGCCTTCATTTTCTTCGCCCTCATCCGCGGCCAGCAGGACCCCTCGTTCGGACTCGCCGATTTCCTCTCCTTCAACGCCGCCTTCGCGCAGTTCGTCGCGTCGATGGTCGCGATGACGGCGGCGTGGACCACGGCGGTCTCGGTGATCCCCATGTTCGAGCGCGTCGAACCCGTCATGGCGGCCGAGCCGGAGACGGCGGACGCCGCGATCGACCCCGGAGAGCTCACGGGCGACATCGAGTTCTCGAACGTGTTCTTCCGCTATCTGCCGGAAGTGCCGAACGCGATCGACGGGGTCTCGTTCCACATCCGCGCAGGGGAATTCGTGGCCTTCGTGGGCGCTTCGGGGTCGGGCAAATCGACGATCTACCGCCTGCTCCTCGGCTTCGAGACCCCCGACGCGGGGTCGGTGTTCATCGACGGGCTCAACATCGCGAGCCTCGACCTCGCGGCGGTGCGGGGCCGCATGGGGGTGGTCCTGCAGGACGGGCATACGATCGCCGCAAGCATCCTCGACAACGTCGCCGGCGGGGCGCCGCTTCCGCTCGACCGGGCGTGGGAGGCCATTCGCGCCGCCGGCCTGGGGGAGGACATCGAGGCCATGCCGATGGGCATCCACACCGTCCTGCCCGAAGGGGGCGTCGGCCTGTCGGGCGGCCAGAAACAGCGTCTGCTGATCGCCCGCGCGCTCGCCCGCAAGCCGCGCATCATCCTTCTCGACGAAGCCACCAGCGCGCTCGACAACCGGACCCAGGCCATTGTCCAGAAATCGCTCAACGCCATCAACGCCACCCGCGTGGTCATCGCGCACCGGCTCAGCACGGTCCAGGACGCCGAGCGCATCTATGTCATGGAGGCGGGGCGCATCGTCGAAACCGGCCGCTACGACGAACTCATGAAGCGCGACGGCGTCTTCGCCCGCCTCGCGCGGCGCCAGCTGCTCTGACGTCCCTCCCCGGCGGCCCCCGGGGTCAGGGCCGCGGGCGGTCGAGGAAGGCGCGCATGAGGCGCCGCGGTTCGTCCGAACGATACGCCGCCGCGAAGACCGCCTTGCCCGCCTCGATCGCCTCTTCGCGCGGCAGACGCTCCCATTCGCGCACCAGCGCCTTCTGCGCGCGCACGGCGCGCGGGCCGGCGGCGACGATATGTCCGAGCGCGCCCGCCACCGCATCGTCGAGCGCGTCGGCGGGAACGAGCCTCTCCACCAGCCCCCAGGCGAGGGCCTCTTCGGCGTCGATGGTCTCTCCGGTATAGACGAGCATCCGCGTGCGTCCCCAGCCGATCAGGTCGGGCAGCAAGGCGGCGTCGATGACCGACGGAACGCCGACCTTCACTTCGGGCATCCCGAAGCGCGCCCCGCGGGCGGCGATCCGGAAATCGCAGGCGGCGGCGATCTCGAGGCCGCCGCCGAGGCAATAGCCGGCGATGCGGGCGATGACGGGCACGGGCGCGGCGCGCAACGCCGCGCACACCGAGCGCAGGCTGCCGATGAAGGCGGGCGCCGAGTCCGGGTCCAGGCCGACCATCTCGCGGACGTCCGCCCCGCCGATGAAGGCGCGGTCGCCGGCGCCGGCGAGCGCCAGCGCGCGCAGGTCGGGCATGGCCGCGAGTTCCGAGACCGCGTCCGCAAGCGCGCGGCACAGCGCGCTGTCCACGGTATTGAGCTTCGCCGCGTTGTCGAGGACGACCCAACCGACGGACGCGCCATCGATCTTGCGGACCTCGCTGTGGACTTCGGGCACGGCGCTATCCGTCCAGCGACTCGGTTTCGAAATCGGCCGGGACGGTGATTTCGAGCACTTCGAAGTCGTCGGAGTATTCGACGACGCTGTGGGTAATGCCCGGCTCCTGATACCAGCAGGCGCCGGCTTCCAGGCGCACCTCGCCGACTCCGTCGAAATTCATGCGCGCCCAGCCCTTGAGCATGTAGACCATGTGGAAGTCGAGTTTGTGGCGGTGCGTGTCGCCGGGTTCGGCGCTGCTTTCGGCAGCCTTGATCACCTGGGCGAGCACCTTGCCGCGCGTCGCTTCCGCAACTCCGAGGTCGCGATAGGCGAAATGCCCGCGCAGTCCGGGCCGCCAGTCCGCCTCTTGCGGTTGCGACAGGTGAAACCGGCCTTTCGGAAAGGCCGGGTCGAGCGGTGCGCTGCGCGTCATGACGTAACTCCCCCTTTGTGCCGAGAGTCCGCACCCTAACGCGCGCAGCGCATCGACGCACCCCGCCCGCGCCGGGGGGCGCGGGGCGATTTGAAGCCTCCCGTTTTGCGGCGGCGCCGGCTCCGCGGATCGCAGCAAGCGCCCCCCGCAGTGAACGGACGGCCCGCAGCGCCATGTTTCCGACCGCCCGGGGGTTTGCCGCGCGTCGCCGCGTCGGCAACGGTCGGACCTTCGTGCAGGACCACAGCGCATGCGGGCGACGCCCCCAACGGACACGGCGCGGAGGCCGCCGGCCCCGGGCGACACCGACACGCCTCCCCCCCGAACTCGCCGGCAGAGCGTAACGACGCACGATGAAATTACGAAAACCCGCCCTTTCTCCGTCTTTCCCGCGAAAGAGCGTGTGAAGAAATTGAAAAGCCCCGCTACTCTTCGTCATTCCCGCGAAAGCGGGAATCTGTTTGCGGCGTTTCCGTAAGGAAAACCGGGCCGACATTGCGGACGGTCGCTTCCAGATTCCCGCTTTCGAGCGTATGAAGAAATCGGATGGCCTTACAAGTATTCGTCATTCCCGCGAAAGCGGGAATCTGTTTGCGGCGTTTCCATAAGAAAAACCGAGCCGATATTGTGGACGGCCGCCTCCGGATTCCCGCTTTCGCGGGAATGACGAAGTACTATTCGATGGATATTGTCTTTACAGTGCCGACACCTCGGCGACCCGTCCGTCACGATGAGAGCCGCCCGATTTCTTCACACGCTCGAAAGCGGGTATCCGGAAGCGGCCGTCCGCAATATCGGCCCGTCTTTCCTTGCGGAAACGCCGCAACAGATTCCCGCTTTCGCGGGAATGACGAGGTATTATCGTATGGCTATTGTCTTCCGCTGCGCCATTTCTTCGGCGTTCCAACTGTCGTAATGAGGGCCGACGGATTTTTTCACACACGCTTTCGCGGGAATGACGAGTACTTGTAAGGCCGTCCGATTGCTTCACATGCTCTTTCGCGAGAATTGCCGAGACGGGGGGGGGGGCGGATATTCCCAATTCCGTCACGCATCGTCATACGCCGACAGCGGGTTCGGAAACGTCGCAAAGCGCCGGGAACGCGATCCTGCCGCAGGCGAAACGAGTTATGCAGAGGTCTCAAGGCGCCAAAAATGTCTGCACGCAATGGCGCCCGGGCGTCCTGAATGGCTTCAGCCCCGCGCCAACTGCTCCGGGCCAGCGTCGATCCGAGAAGTCTTCTTCCCGAGCGCGCCCGGATTATGGGCCATGCGCGCGGGCGGCACAAGGTCGTTCCGGTTGACAACCCGATCCCGACCCGATACGCAGGCTCCGCACGAATCGTTCGGGCACCCGCTATGTCGGGTCGCCCGCTGAATAGAACAGCCGCAAGCACGGTCGGGGGTCGCTCCCCTGGCCCGGCGAACAGGCGGGGTATCGCTACCCGTGCGATTCGTGCAACGACCCGACACCTCGGGTCATGCACGAACCGTACACGGGAGAATCCTCATGAAACGCTGTTTCGCAGCCTTGCTTGTCGCCGCCTCCGTTGCGGCCCCGACTGCCGCCCAGGAAACCGACACGCCCTACGCCGCCATACAAGCCGGCGTGACGCTGATCAACGACGCGACCGCGAAGTCGACGGTCACCGAGGAATATTCCCTCGATCCGGGCTTCGCCGCGGGCGGCGCGCTGGGGTATGCGTTCGGCCAACTCCGGGTCGAGGGCGAGGCGTTGTTCAAGAGCGCATCGCTGGACGAGGTCACCCACGCGCCCACCGGGCTGACCGTTGACGTCAGCGGAAGCGTGTCCGTCCTGGGCGTCATGGCCAACGCCTGGTTTGATGTAGACACGGGTTCTCCATGGACCCCCTATATCGGCGGCGGCGCGGGCTGGGCCCGCATCGGCGCGGAGGTCAAGGAGGTTGATTTCGACGAGAGCGACAGGGTGTTCGCTTACCAGGTCGGGGCCGGCATAGGGTACAGAATGAACGAGTCCGCCACGGTGTTCATTGAGTATCGGTATTTCGGATCTTCCGATCCGGAGTTCGAGAGGAACGGCGTGAAGACCACCGTCGAGATAGGGGCCCATAACGCCCGGTTAGGCTTCCGGATCAGCTTCCAGACCTGAATCCTGGGAAACGGGACTGGTTGTTTCGGTCAGCCAGTCCCAACACCCGGATTCCGGTTAAGAAGGAATCCGAGGCCGGCTCGACCTCACGCTGTCCGGGAACGGGGCGCGCCGGAACCACACGCGGCGGTCGCGGACGCCAGACCGTTTCCGGCGCCCGACCAGTGACACCTTTCGGCGGCGGTCACCCCCTTATCTCCCGCACGACATCGCGATAGTCGTCAACCGTCTTGCCCTCGTTTCCGAGTTCATCGAGCAATCGGCACTGCGAACCGCTCAACCGCTTCCGCCCTCCCAGTTTGACGAAGCGGGGGGACACGAGATCCGCCCGCAGATTGACACGATACGGCCTGCCGGTCGCGCCAGCTCCTTGCGAATACTTCACCACGCAAGTTGTCTGTTGCGATCTCTCCAGCGTCTTACCCTCGGTTCCGTCGTTGTTCAGATTGCGCATTTCGCCCCGGTACAGCTGAGCCGATCCCGACAGCTCCAGCGACCACTGACTGCGGCACACGAGGGCAAAATAATCTCTTCTCTTTCCCGACTGAACGATGACGTTTTCCGGCACGGGAAGCGGCTTCCCGCCGTAATCGCGCTTTCGCCGGTCGTAGGCGCGCCAGGTCGTGTAGAAGAAGCGCTCTTCGGGATCTGTATCGCGCGGTACCGCGTCGCCCAACGCCCGGGAGAACAGAACTTCCGGTTCGCAGTCCGCGAGATGGATCGAAACCGCCGGTCCTTTTCTTTCGCCGACGCCCCACCAGAAGGTGTCCGCGAACCCGCTCTTTCCGGCTTCGCGCTCCAGGTTTTTGCGGCGAACGATGTTCTCCAGCGGCTCGCCGGCGTCGGTATTCATTCGAGTCCAGACGAACTTCGAGGGAATCCCCTTGTTCATTTCTCTCTCCCTTCCACGGGTTGTCAAAAACGACCAAGCTTCATTCCGGGTCTCCGGCATCGTCGGACCATTCGGCGATCAGGCGCGCGTCCCTGTCGTCCAGCTCCTCCCGCCACTCCCGGATGTATCGGTCGATGCGCTCGCTGTCAAGAAGCAGGGTCCGTTCCAGATCGCCGGTCTCGAGCCGACTCTCGAAATCGAACGCGACCGTCCCGCGCGGGAAACAGTGGGCACGCCCCGGATCGGCGGCCGTCGACGGGGCGGCAATCCCGTAATGGTGTTGCAAGTCATGATAGTGCATATGCGGGGCCTCCCAGTCGAGAAGGACGCTGACGTGGTCGGCGTCGACGGGCCTCCAAGAGATGTCTTCCCAGCACCAGCATTTGCGCGGATCGAATTCGAGAGCGTTCGACACACGCGGCCATTCCCGCCAGTAGAGATTGGCAAAGCGTTCGCCCGGCGGGTCGTCCGCGTCCCCGATCAAGCGGACGCATTCTGTTGTCTTCAGATAAAATTCGCGCACCCTCTCCTCTTCATCCGCCTCCATGAAGAATGCGGCCAGGGTCCACAACGCGTCGTCGCCCGTGTCGGGTTCAATGGCGGCGGCTTCGTCCATGAAGGTTTCCCTCCATGCGTCGAATTCCAAACTCCAGTCCGGGGCAATGGCGTAAGCCGCCGGTTCCGCTCCTTCGTCATTCATGTCGCTTGCGGGAAGCAATTCGATATGCGGGCGGGATTCGAACATCGGCCCGAGGTTCGTGGGCGCCGTCCGGGGCCCGATCACGAGGCGGGTGTCGAGTGACAGCCGCAACGCGGCGCCGAACGCCTCGCCCCCGGAAACGCCGGTTTTCGTTCTCTTGATCGGATATGCCGTCACGGGCAATTCGGCGACGGACAAACGCGTCAGCCGCACGCCGGGCAAGAGTCCCGAAGCATCGTAGTCGGCGATGCAATTAATGTCGACACCTTCAAATCTGCGAGCGAACGGGTTGCAGTGCGAGTCGGGTATCTTCGCGAGCGTCGCGAACGCTTTCTCCAATTTCCCCTTGCGAATGACGGATCGGGACATCGCATGGATCAGCTCTTGAAGGCGATCCGCCCGCTCATCGACGGCATCGTCGTTTCCCCCGTTGCCGGGAGAGCACCACAAGGCCGTGCCCTGCATGACGCGAAGCGCGTCGTCGTCGGCGTTTTCCCCCGTCAGTTTCGCGACGACCCTGGCGAGGCGAAGGTATCCCCGCGCCTTCTGCATGAGTTGACGGCTGGCCCTTTTTCGAACCTCCGGTGTGGAATGGTCGACTCCCGGCGCAAGCCGGTAGCGATCCGAGCGGCCGCCGAAATATTCATCGATTTCGGCGATCCCGATGCCCTTTTCACGCGCCCGCTCGACGAGCTCGCCATTCGCGAGGGCCGCCGCGATCCGGTCGGAAAGATTGAATACCGGTCCCTTCTTGCCGTAACCGGCGCCATTCTCGATCCGCCGAAGTTTAAGGATATCCCGCTGCCGCTGTTCGGCTTCGCGTTTCCGGCGTTTCTCGAGCGCGGTGGCGCGGTCCTTCGGGTCGCGCCGCAGCCGGAAACGTTCGGGCCGGATGACGTTGTCGACCGTGCGATCATTGTTCATCACGCGACTCCCTTGCGGTAACGCCGGCCGCGCCGGCCCCGCCGGTGATGGAGAACCGTTACGATATCTCCTGTCTCGTCGCTGACGATAACGGCGTAGCGGTGCAACCGGTCGCCCCCTTCGAGAAAGCGCGCAGTGTGTCGGCGGACCCGCAGCGCCCGGCAATTCCCCTCAACGGGGACATCGATGTCCGCGTGCTCCAGGAGCCGCCTCACATCCTCGAGGGTCGCCCCGCGTTGCCGAATGCGTCGTTCCGCGTGCTTCGAAAATTTCGTCATGATCCGTCCTCCGGTTTTGCACTCCGCACAGTGTGGCACGGCCAGCGACGCGGCGGAACGACAAAATGGCGAATTATAGAGAAAATTATGTCGGATTTTTTGTCGTATAACAACCCGCCATCCCCCAGCGCGCCGCTCTGGAGCATTGACGACAGCGGGGATCATTCGGCTGTCCGAGCGCCACGATGGGCCAATTGCAGGCGGTTCGGAGGGCGACGGCGGCGCCAGAGTCGCTCAAGGGAGCGGCAACCGCTGGCCGTGCAGCGGTTCACCGAAACGCCTTGTGCGAGAGCCGTTCGTGACGGCGGCTCGTCGCGCTGTGGCGTAGCCGCGCGCCTCCTCGCCACCGGAGAGTCGCGTCCGGGGGAACGGGGGCATGGTGCTATACTCCGACCATGCGCGTTCGCAGGGGCGCCCGCGCGGATGACGGGCAAACTCATGACACCGGCGATGAACGAACCGTTCGACACGGGAGAGGGGCGATGGCGACGATGTATCGCGCGCTGCGAACTGCCGCCGCGGGAGCGCTGTTCCTGCTGGCGGCTTTTGTGGTCCTTCCGGCCACGGCCCAAACGCCCGATGAAGCATTATTCTATGAAGCGTTAGCGGCCGTCAATCGCGGCGATTACGCCACGGCCTGGCGTGGGTTTCACCGCCTTGCCAACCGAGGCCATCCCACCTCTCAGCTCAATCTCGGGCTCATGTACCACAATGGCAACGGTGTCCCACAAAACTACGTCGAGGCGATGAAGTGGTGGCGACGAGCGGCGAAACAGGGCAATGCCATGGCCCAGACCGGTATCGGGTCCATGTTCTACAATGGCGAGGGCGTTCCACGAGACTACGTCGAGGCGCTGAAATGGTGGCGGCGAGCGGCGAAACAGGGCGATGCCATGGCCCAGACCGGTATCGGGTACATGTACGCAAATGGCGAGGGCGTTCCCCAAGACTACGTCGAAGCGGCGCAGTGGTATCGGCTCGCGGCGGAACAGGGCTTCGCCGCCGCCCAAGGCCGTCTCGGGGTCATGTACAGCAATGGCAAGGGCGTTCCCCAAGACTACGTCGAGGCGGCGCAGTGGTATCGGCTCGCGGCGGAACAGGGCTTCGCCACAGCCCAGAATAATCTCGGGGTCCTTTACGAATACGGGCAGGGTGTCCCACAAGATTATGTCCTGGCGCACATGTGGTACAATCTCGCCGTCGCGGGAACTCCAGCGGGGGAAACGGACGAGCGAAATCAATTGGAGCGAAACCGGGACGATGTCGCGCGGCTTCTCTCCCGTAACGCGCTCGCCCGTGCGCAGCGGATGGCGCGGGAGTGGCGACCCGGCGTCGGATCGGAAGGCGTCGAATGAGTGCGAACTTCACCGCCATCGGCGGCAACGGCTGCCGCGCAGGTCTTCGCCGTCCTCGTCGAGTGCTGGAACTGAAGGCGCGGCCGGCTGCGGAAGCAGCAGCGGGTATCGCGAGAGGCTGAGGGTTGCGGCGGTGATGAGGCGGTTGACCGTAGGGACGCGCGGCAGTCCGCTGTCGCTCGCCCAAGCGACGCTGGTGTAATGGGCGCTCGCAGCCGCGCATCCCGGCGTCGCGACCGGAATCGCGGCCATCCGCACGTCGGGGGATGCGTCCGCAAACCGGCCGCTCGCCGAAATCGGCGGCAGAGTGTCGGTATTTCGGATCTTCCGACCCGGAGTTCGAGAGGAATGGGGTGAAGACCACCGTCGAGACAGGGTTCCATAACGCCCGGTCAGGCTTCCCGACCTGAATCCTGGGGAATGGAACCGGCTGTTTCCGCCAGCCAGTCCCAAACACTCCGAACCCGGTCGAGAAAGGAACCGACGCCGGCTCGATCTCGCACTGCCCGGGAACGGAGCGCGCCGGAACTGCCCGCGGCGGTCGCGGACATCGGGCCGCTTCCGGCGCCCAACCGGAGACAGGTTTCGGTCACCCCCTTATCTTCCGCGCAACGTCGCGGTAGTCAACCGTCCTGCCCTTGTCGCCAATTTCTTTGATCAACTGAAGCTGCGAGTCGTCCAACGGCGTCGGCGTTCCCAATTCAACGAAGTAGGGGCGCGCCAAATTCGCGCGCATCTCGACGGGATACGGATCCCCGCCCGCTTCGGCGCACTGAGAATACTTAACCACGCACGTCGTCTGACTTGATCCCGGCCGGTTCCCGCAGTTTCCATCCCTGTTCAAGTTTATCATATTGTCCACATATAATTGATTCACTTCCGACGGTTCGCACTGTCGCAGGTTGCTGCACACGAGGGCATAGTTTTTTTCCTTTTTCGATCCGTTTTTTCTCTTTGCTCCGGAGGAAACAATGATGTTCTTCGGTATGGAGAGTTGTTTCCCACCGTATCCACTTTTATTCGAAACGCGATAAGTTGTCCAAACGATGCATTCGTCGGGATTGCTGTCCTCCGGTCCCGGATCGCTCCGCATTTTGGAAAACAGAATTTCCGGGTTGCGATTGGCAAGGTGAATCCAAATCGCCGGCCCTATGGGGTCGCCGACTTCCCACCAGAACGTGTCGGCAAACTCATCCTCGCCAGATTTGCCAGCTTCGCATTCCAGCTTCTTGCGGCGAATTATATTATCCAACGGCTCTCCAGCATGGACGCCCATCTTCGTCCAGACGAACCTCGAGGGAATTCCCTTGTTCATTTTACCGCACCGTAGGCTATCGAAAACGACCATGGTCTATACTGGGCCGTCCGCGTCATCGGACCATCCGGCAATCAGGCGCGCGCCATGCTCATCACAGCTCCTCACACTACACGCGAATGTACCGGTCGAGGCGCGCGCTGTCAAGAAGCAGTGCCTGCTCCCGGCGATTCTCTTTATCGGAGCCCGGATATGTCGCGCCGGCGTCTCGCCGGCATCCTTGTCATCGCGCGCAAGTCGGCGAGACGCCGGCGCTCCCAGGAAGGGCAACGAGAATCGCTAGGTCAGCGCGTTGACGGGGGGCGCGGCGGCGCGATAGCGTGATCGACGCCGCACACGGGAGTCCCCGAATGGACGATACGCTCACCCTGTCGCAGCGCGCCGACGCCCTCGAAGAGCGGCGGATGCGCGAATTGGGCGACAGCCTCGTCACCAAATCGTTCCTCTACCATCTCGCCGACGGCGAACGGACGCTGGGCGCCGGCTTCGGGGCGGGACAGCGGCTGCTGATGGGCGAAGACCCGCGCCTGCCGGCGATGCCCGACGCGCCCACGCTGTTCGACTTCTTCCGCCTCCGCCTCGCCCCGGCGCAGCAACATCTGTTGCAAAGCGCGCGGCTGGCGCGGAACAACGGCCTGCCGGGAAACATGATCCTGGCCTGCCTGCTGCACGACATCGCGGTCGCCGGCTTCATCCGCTCCGACCACGGCTATTGGGGGGCGCAGCTGGTCGAACCCTATGTCGACGAGGAAGTCAGCTGGGCCATCCGCGCCCATCAGGCGTTGCGGTTCTTCCCCGACGAGTCGGCCGGTTACGCCGTCCCCGACATGTATGCGCGCATGTTCGGCGCGGACTACCAACCCGAACCCTACATCGTCGCGGAATACGAAAGGGCGCGCAAACACCGCTGGTACATGTCGGCGCGCATGATCTGCGTCAACGACCTCTATGCGTTCGACGACGGTCTGACGGTTGGCCTCGAGGAGTTCGAGGACATCGTGGGCCGCCATTTCCGGCAGCCGCCCGAAGGGCTGGGCAACGACAACACCCCCGCCTCGCACATGTGGCGCACGCTGCGCCGCCCCTGCAACGCGCTGTAGGGCGGCGTTCCCCGGAGCGCCCTAGCGGCGCGCGCGGTCGAGGGCGCTCAGCAGCGCCCGGTCCGCCGCCCCCGTCGTCGCCAGCCCCTCGCTCTTCTGAAAGCCGCGGATGGCCGCGCGGGTCATCGGCCCCACGACGCCGTCCACGGCGCCCGCATAATAGCCGAGCGAGGCGAGGCGGCGCTGGATTTCGCGGACCGTCGCCCCGCCCGCGTCGCGCCGCGGCGCCGCGAATTTGAGGTGGTCGAGCAGTTCCCGGCTGGCGCGGCCCGTCTGCCGCAAGCCCGCGTCCCGCTGGTAGGCGAGGATGGCGCTCCGGGTGCGCGGGCCCTCGGCGCCGTCGACGACGCCCGGCGAATAGCCGCGGGCAATGAGTTCGTTCTGGATGGCGAGCACATAGGCGCGGCCGAGCGCCGGAGACATTTCGTCCGCCGTGGTCTCGTAGTCGTAGGGGCCGGCGGTGTAGGCGGGCGCGCCCTCTTGCGCCCGCGCCTCGGGCGCCGCCGCCGTCGCGACGACCGCCGCGAGCGCCGCCGCGGCGAGCCGGGCCGGCGCCTTCACACCGCGAGCCAACCGCAATCCACGGGCAGCAGAACGCCGGTGACGGCGGAGGCGGCGGGCGAGGCGAGATAGAGGATCGCGCCGGCCATTTCCTCGGGCCGGGCGAAGCGGCCCATCGGCGTGCGCTCTTCGAGATAGGTCTGTATCTCGGGGTCCTGGCGCAGCGGCAGGGTCAGGTCGGTCTCGGTATAGGTGGGCGCGATGGCGTTCACGCGAACCCCCCGCCGTCCCCATTCGGCGGCCAGCGAGCGGGTCATGTTGACCAGAGCGCCCTTGGTCGCGTGATAGGGCAGGTTCGGGTGGTAGCCGCCGCCGGTGACGCCCATGATGGACGCCACGTTGATGATGACGCCGCTTCCCTGCGCGAGCATCGACCGCGCCGCCGCCCGCGAACACAGGAAGACCGAGGTCTGGTTCACCCGGACGAGATGGTCCCAGGTTTCTTTCGGCATCGATTCCGTGGCGTCGCGCCGCGCGACGCCGGCGTTGTTGACGAGGATGTCGACTCCGCCGAACGCCTTTTCGATCTCCCCGAATACGCCCGCGACCGCCTCTTCCTCGCCCACGTCGCAAACCCAGGCGCGCGCGTCGGCGCCGATATCCGCCGCCGTTTGCGCGGCCGTCTCGCCGTCGATGTCGAGCACGGCGACGCGCGCGCCCGCCTCGGCGAGGGCCTGGCAGGCGACGCGGCCCAGGCCCTTGCCGCCGCCGGTAACGACGGCGCGCCGCCCGTCGACGCGGAATTGCGCGAGGACGGAGAACCCTTTCGCAGCCATGGTCCGGGCCCCTCCCGTCAGAACTTGCCGAAAGCGATATAGGCCTGGCGCGGGTCCATCCCGGAGAGGATCGCCCCGCGCACCTTGTTCTCGGCGGCGACCGCCTCCTCGGCGCGCTCCGCGACGGTTTCCGCATGTTCGCGGGGAACGATCACAACGCCGTCGCGGTCGGCGACGAGATAGTCGCCGGTGGCGATGTCGACATTGCCGATGCGCACGGACCCGCCCATCTCGCCGACAAGCCAGCGCCCGGCGATGTCGGCGGGGGTCGCGAACTTGCAGAACACGGGGAAGCCGAGCCGCGCGATGAAATCGACATCGCGCGCGCCGCCGTCCACCACATAGCCGAGCACGCCGCGGGATTTCAGCGTCTCCGCCGAGAGCTCGCCCATCAGGGCGATAGTGTCGTCATTGGCCTGGCAGACGACGACGTGGCCGGCCGGCGCTTCCGAAAGGAAGCCGGTCCACGCGCGCAGGGTCTCGTCGCGCGACGCCGCCGGCGCCCGGACCCCGGTCATCGTCCATACCGGCCCCGCGAGGACGGGCCCCGGAACCAGGGCCCGGATGGCGGGCGGCAACGCCCGGTCCGGCAGTCCGAGGTCGCTCAGCGTGTCGTAGACCACGCCGGTATAGAGTTTGCCGAAGCGTTCGGCGAGCGCGCTCATGCGTCGTCTCCTTCCTGCGGGGCGGGCCCGGGGCGGCGCAGGCGGGCGGCCGCGGCGCGGGCGAAGAGGATTGCCCGCCGCCGCCGCTCCGCCGCCATACGGCCTTGCCTCAGGTCAGGAAGATGGCCATCAGCCCCAGCGTCGCGAGGATAACGGCGGTCGTGCAGGCCGTCAGTTTGACGAACCGGTCCCACACCGTCCGGCGCTCGTCGAGAAATTCGTCCGGATCGTAGCTCATGCAGCCTCTCCCCCTGGCGCCGGCGTCGCGCCGAAACCGGGGCGGAGCCTAGCCCGGCGCGCGCCCCCGGACAAGGCCCGGAATTCCCGGACAGCAATTCTCATTTTGGCGATGGACGTTGATTCCTGGGAGCGAGCCTGCCCTCGCGGATGCGGGGGGCGTCTCGCCGGCATCTTGCTTTCGCGCGCTTCGCGCGCGTGCCGGCGAGACGCCCCCCGCATCCGCGAGGGCAGGCTCGCTCCCAGGGGCGTCCGCGACGGATCCGCCGCACCGCTCCAGGCCAAAAAGAGAATCGCCGATTCCCGGAACCGCGCCCGCTCCGACCCGCCTATTCCCACTCGATCGTGCCCGGCGGCTTGGAGGTGACATCGTAGACGACCCGGTTGATGCCCGGGACATCGTTGACGATGCGCCCGGCGACGCGGGCGAGGAAGGCGTGTTCGAACGGGAACGACTCGGCGGTCATGCCGTCGGTCGCGGCGACCGCGCGCAGGGCGCAGGCGTAATCGTAGGTCCGTCCGTCGCCCATCACGCCCACGGTGCGCACGGGCAACAGCACGGCGAAGGCCTGCCAGACGGCGTCGTAGAGGCCGGCGGCGCGGATCTCGTCGATGAAGATACGGTCGGCGCGGCGCAGCATGGCGAGCTTGTCGGCCGTCACCTCGCCCGGGATGCGGATCGCGAGGCCGGGGCCCGGAAACGGATGGCGCCCGACCGCCTCTTCGGGCAGGCCGAGTTCCCGCCCCAGCGCGCGCGCCTCGTCCTTGAACAGCATGCGCAACGGCTCCAGGAGGGCGAGGCTCATGCGTTCCGGCAGACCGCCGACATTATGGTGCGACTTGATGGTGGCGCTGGCGCCCCCGGACGGCGGCGCGGATTCGATGACATCGGGGTAAAGCGTGCCCTGGGCGAGGAAATCGGCGCCGCCGAGGGCCCGCGCCCGGTCTTCGAACACGTCTATGAAAGCGGCGCCGATGCGCTTGCGCTTGGCCTCGGGGTCGCGCACGCCGGCAAGCGCGGCGAGGAAACGCGCGCCGGCGTCGACGCGATGGAAACGCATGTTCAGGCGGTCGCGGAACAGGCGCTCCACCTGGTCGGCCTCGCCCTCGCGCAACAGTCCGGTATCGACGAAAACGCATTCCAGCCGATCGCCCACCGCTTCGTGAACGAGCGCCGCGGTCACCGCGGAATCGACCCCGCCCGACAGCGCGCACAGCACCCGCCCCGCGCCCGCCCGGGCGCGAATGCGCTCCACCTCGGCGCCGCGGAAGGCGGCCATCGTCCAGTCTCCCGCGCAGCCGGCGACGCGGTGGGTGAAGTTCCGCAATATCGCCGCGCCGGCGGGGGTGTGCGCGACCTCGGGGTGGAACTGGACGCCGAAGCGGCGGCGCGCCGTGTCCTGGATCGCGGCGTTGGGGGCCCCCGGCGACCCGGCGAACGCCTCGAAGCCGTCGGGCAGGCGCTCCACACTGTCGCCGTGGCTCATCCACACGGTCAGTTTGTCGCCCGGTTCGGCGACGCCCTCGAACAGCGGGCTGGGGCGCGTGACGGTCGCCTCGGCGCGCCCGAACTCGCGGCGCCCGCCGGCGGCGACGCGGCCGCCGAGCTGGGCCGCCATCGCCTGCTGGCCGTAACAGATGCCGAGCACCGGCGCGTCGAGGTCGAAAAGCGCGCGCGGCGCCCGCGGCGCATCGGCGCGGGCAGCCGACCCGGGGCCGCCCGAAAGCACCACGGCCCGCGGCGGGGCGCCGGCGAGCGCGTCCGCCGCCGCGCCGGCCGGGACGATTTCGCAATAGACGCCGGATTCGCGCACGCGCCGCGCGATCAGCTGCGTCACCTGCGAGCCGAAATCGACGATCAGCACCATGTCCCGCATGGCGCGCTCATACGCCATCGCCCGGCGCCGCGCCAGCCGCAAACGGGCGAGTCGCCCGCGCCGTCGCGACACGACAGTGTCCGACCCGACGCCGCGCTGCCCATGCAGCCCGAAAGCGACCGCCCGGCGTCGTCGTTGACGCAAGGCGGTTGCAGCTTCACATTCAAGCTAGCGACGCAGAATCGTCGGCGTCGGAACGGAGAAACGATAGCTCATGGATCGGGAACGGCTTTTGCGAAAGGCTGCGGCGCGCGGCAAATATGCGCCGCTCTACCGTCACCTCATTGCGAACGATCCGGTTCGGACACACGTGAGAGAGCGTGCGGAGAAATCGAAAGACCTTCACTACGATGGTCGGAGCACCGAAGAAATGACGCAGTGGAAGACAATAGCCTTCCGATAATACTTCGTCGTTTCAGAGAAAGGATGTGTGAAGAAAATCGGACAACCCCACAAATACTCACCATTCCCGCAAAAGAGCGTGTGAAGAAATCGCGCGCCTCTCATCGTGACGGATGGATCGCCGAGGTATCGGCACTGTAAAAGACAATACCCATCGAATAATACTTCGTCATTCCCGCGAAAGCGGGAATCCGGAGCGGCCGTCCGCAATATCGATCCGGTTTTTCTTACGGAACCGCCGCAACAGATTCCCGCTTTCGCGGGAATGACGAGTATTTGTAGACCCGTTCGATTTTTCACACGCTCGAAAGCGGGGATCCGGCCTGGCGGTTCCGCGAAAATACCGGAGAGTCTTTCGGGCGACGCCTCCGAATTCCCGCCTTCGAGCGTGCGAAGAAATTGAAAAGCCCCACTACTCTTCGTCATTCCCGCGAAAGCGGGAATCCGGAGCGGCCGTCCACAATATCGGCCCGTTTTTCTTACGGAAACGCCGCAACGGATTCCCGCTTTCGCGGGAATGACGAAGAGTAGTAGCGTCTCTCGATTTCCTCACACAATATTTCGCGGGAATGACGAAGTGCTATTCGGTGGGTATTGTCTTTTACAATGCCGTTACTTGGGCGATCCAGCCGTCACAATGGGAGCCGCCCGATTTTTTCACACGCTCGAGAGACGGGGCTTGAAGGCGGGGCGGGGGGTTCCGAAGCTGTCCGGTGCGACGAAACAGCCGACGACGGCCCTCATGCAGGTTGTTGGTCCGCCGAGACAGATTACACAAGGAGCAGGCCCCGGGACGCCGGAAACATGCCCGCTCGGCGGCGGCGGTCGTGCAGGGGACGGGCGGGATCTGCAAATTGCGCTGGGCGGTATCCGGACAACCTGCTATTATCGCGCCGACCCCGTCGCCGCCTATCTGCCGATGGCTTGCGCGAAGGCCGATTGCGAGGATACGAAGCCCGCCGACAGGAAGGCGCGGTCGCGGCCGGTGGCGGAGATAAAGAAGGAAGAAGCGAAATGAGCGCCGAACGGACGCCGCTGGGTCTCGAGGTCGAAGCGGCCCTGAACGAGGTTCTCTCCCATGTGCGCGGAGAGGTAGAGCTGCCGTCCCGGGTCGCCGCCGACCCGCCGGCGGAGCGCATCCGCGCGCTCCGCGAACGCATGGGTCTGAGCCGCCGGAAATTCGCCGAGCGTTTCGCTCTCGATGCGCGCACCGTGCATGAGTGGGAGGAAGGCCGTCACACCCCCAACCGCGCCGCCCGCGCCCTCCTCGCCGTCATCGACCGCGAACCCGACGCCGTCGCGCGGGCGCTCGCCCGGTGAACGCCGGCGGCGGACACCCGATGCGCCCGGAAACATCCGACGGTGCCGAAAGGCGGGGCAACGCGCCCTGGGAAGACTACCCGCATCTCACCGAAACGGCCCTCGCCGAGCAGTACCCGGACGTGCTCGGCCCCGGCAAGTGGAACAGCGACGACGCCGGCGGTCCTCCGCCCGGACCGCGCGAATTCTGGATTGCCGAACAATTCGGTTGCAGCAGGCGAGGTCCCATCGCGCGGTTCGCGATGGCGATGTATGCGCGCAGGGGATTGGGCGCCAAGCCCGATCACTACGAGAAGGTCAGGGAAAACGCTGGGCACGGCGTATCCGGTAAGAAGCTTGTTCAGGAAAATGTGTTCCGCCAATTCCATGTCAAAACCCGGGAAGACAGCAAGGCAATGCCGTATGGCTTCAGAACCGCCATTACCGAACACGGCAATTATCGTGTAATCTGGCTGGGAGACGAAGCGATAACTGTGAAGGAGGCAGCCGAATTTGCGCTTCACGAATTGCAGAGGGAGTCGCTGCCGCTGCGCGTTGTGTCTTGGCGTGTTGAAACGGGTTTCGACACCACCGACGACCCGGCCGTTTGGGTTTGGACCACGTTGGAGCCGGGCGCCGCATGCGCCCGCGATGACAGGGAAAAAAGAAACGCATTGGAAGAGAGGATTATTGACACGGTCTGGGAAAGAGTCAAGGAGTACGACGATAAAATTTGGATTTATGTCTACTTCATTGGATCGAAATCCAGTGCAGCGTGATGAATCTTCATGACGATCTGCTGATTCTTGCCCGATCTCTTGTTTCCGGTGAAGGTCAAGCGCATTTGCGTCGCGCCGTTTCGGCCGCCTACTATGCGCTGTTTCACCTGTTGGTGGATGACGCCACCCGGCGCATGTTCGGATCGCGGGACGACCGCGCCGCTCTTCGTGTTTGCCTTGCGCGCGCGTTCGCCCACTCCACCATGGCGAAAGTAGCGAAGGATTTCGCGATGACCGGAGTGGCGCGAAAGAGGCTGCTCGGCGACCGGCTTCGCCCGGCGTTGGGCGGTCTGAAGGTTCAGCCCGAGATCGGTAAGGTGGCCAGAAACTTCATCGCCCTTCAGGACGCCCGTCACACGGCGGACTACGATCTCTCCAAACCGGTCGACCCGGAATGGGCGGAAGGAATGGTAGCGCTGGCCGAAGAAGCGTTCGCGGAGTGGGGAAAAGTGCGGGATACCCTGCAAGCGGACGTGTTCCTGGCGGGAATGCTCGTCTTCGACAAAATCCGGGCTGGAGCGGGAAAGTGACGACGAAACGCGCCGCTGACGCCGCGGTGCGCGTCGGGGCCGAGACAACCGGAATTTTCGCCCCCCAGGGCGAACGCCCGCTTCCCGGCGGGTAAGTCGCCGAGCGCCTGTTTGACGCGCCGCAGACACCCCGCTACGATGCGCACCCGAACGTTGGGCGGGTCTCTACGGCGGCGGGCGGCGTCGCAGTGCACCCCCACCCGCGCCGTGACGCCGTGGCCCTGGACGGGTGCGACGGAGGATCGATATGAGACAGGATTATAGCTGGGTTCCCTGGTTCCGGGCACTGGTCGCCAACATCCTTGCCAATGGCAGGGATTGGCTTGTCGACCGGGCGCGCTCGGTTCACTGGGGTAATGACAACCCCGCCATTCTGCAGCATGGCGCGGAGAATGTCGATCCGTTTTCTTTCCTTTATTTCCTCGCGGGCTACGCCGGAGAGTCGCGCGCGACTTTGCTGCGCCCCGTTTATGAGAGCGTTCACGATAAATTCGACATCGGAGAGGAGTTCCCGAAAGCGTGCGAGGAAAACAATCTGGTTATCCCTGCGCCGTCTGCGAATTTCCTGTTTCATGACGGGGAACCGTCTTCTACGGAGCTGCTCTGGAATTTGTTTCGGCACGCCGCTGACGCCGATTCGGCGAACGGAGACCGAATGAGTGAAGGTTTTGCGGATGTTTTGTCTGTCCCGGACGTGAGCGTAGACAAATTGACGGAGACATTGTTTCTGATCGACCCTGAGAAATTCCTTCCTGTAGATAGACAGATAATAGACCCGATGAGTCGCTATCTCGATACGAATTTCCCTCAGGTGGAACAGTCGATCAAGCAGGACGGTTATATTCTCTATAAGGAAATTGTTGGCCGGATTCGGCGTGCGTTCCCGGGCTGCCATCCTTATGAAATTCAGGCTTTCCTTTTTCATCACGGACAGGAAGCGCTTGTCGGACCCGATCCCGGCGTGTTTCAGGTGAGCAGCAATGTATTCGATGAGCCCCGTCCCAAGGATCTGTGGAGTCAGCTCAGCAGCGGCGGTAGTGACGGGCGACGCACATTCGACGAAGACCATTGCGTGTATGTTGGGGGGCCCGGGCGCGGTTTCAAATATCCGCTGGACGAACCTGAGCGCGGGGACGTCGTCCTCGTGCGCTTCAAACAGAGGCAGGGTAGAGCTATCGGTATCGTCGAGAAAAACGGCTACAGCGATGTGGGTGGATTCCGCGAAGACGCGGCGATCCATGTTTTCTGGATAAACAAGACATCGGTGGACGGTCTCCCGGCCATGAGACGGCATGGGTTCAGTCAGGCGGTTGGCGTTGAAAAAGCATTTCGCAGCGCGGGGGAATACAAAGTATCTTTCGATCTTTTGGATAAACTGCGCGATCCGGCGGAGGGTACTCCTTGGGCAAACCGACCCGATCTCACCGAGGCAGCCCTCGCGAAGGAGTATCCGGACGTCCTCGACCCTGAAATGTGGGATGCCGAAGCGACCGGCGGGCCCCCTCCGGGACCGCGCGAATTCTGGATTGCGGAGCAATTCGGATTAACCGGGAAAAAGGCCGGTCACCGCCTTGCGATGGCCATGTATGCGCGTAAGGGATTGGGGGCTAAGCGGAGTCACTACATTGCCGCTTGGCGACGGTCGAGCGAAAGTCGAGGGTCGGCCGGAAATGTATTCTTGAAATTCGACCGAACAAGCAAACAGTATAGGAAGGCTCCGCCGGACGGCTTCGTTGTCCGGAGAGCGGCAGATTATTATTACCGTGTGATCCGAACTGCGGATGATGCTATGGACGCAAATGAAACAATCGATCCGCCAAGCGAGGTGGAGTCGCCGCAGACTGATATTGATCTCCAACGCCCACTCAACACCATTCTGTACGGTCCACCCGGCACGGGGAAAACCTATGCCACCAGGAAGCGTTGTGTCAGCATATGCGACGATGCCGATGGTGATTTTTCGGACGACGACGTTCGGGACCGCTACGAAGAACTGGTCGACGATGAGCAGGTCGAATTCGTCACCTTCCATCAGTCCTACGGATACGAGGAATTTGTCGAGGGATTGCGCCCACGCGCGGGCGATGGAACGGCGGGTTTCGCTCTCGTGGCCGAAGACGGCGTTCTCAAGCGCATTGCAGAGCGCGCGCGGGAAGCCCACGGCACGCCGCATGTTCTTGTCATCGATGAGATCAATCGCGCCAACGTCTCAAAGGTCATGGGCGAGCTGGTCACGCTCCTGGAAGAGGACAAGCGCGAGGGCGCGCCGAACGAGATCGGCGTGACGTTGCCACATTCCCGAGAGCGCTTCACCCTGCCGCCAAACCTGCACATTCTCGGCACGATGAACACCGCCGACCGGTCCATTGCGCTTCTCGATACCGCCCTGCGAAGGCGCTTCACATTCGAGGAACTCGCGCCCGACCCGGACAAATTGTCGAACGTCGATGGAGTCGATTTGCCGAAGGTCCTGCGGGCGATCAACGAACGTCTGGAATGGCTTCACGACCGCGATCATCTCATCGGCCATGCGTGGTTCATGAGCGCGAGCGACCGGGAGGGCCTTGACCGCATCATGCGCAACAAGATCATCCCGCTCATTGCCGAGTATTTCTACGACGATTGGACGAAGGTGCAGGCGGTGCTCGGCGGCGGCGGGGACTTCGTGCAAAGCAGGAAACTCAGCCTGCCGCCCGGTATCGAGGACGATACGGGCGACGACCGTTATCGCTGGACCATTCGCCCCGCATTCGATGACGACGCATACGACCGCCTCGTATCGGGACGCAACGCCGCCAAGCCAGGCGACGACGAATAGCCCACGGATCATGACTCTCACCTGCCGGGAGTGGGGACAGCTGAAGACCGGCGACGACGGGCTGACGGCGCGCGAGGCCGATCGGCTGCACGCCGCCGCTGCCCGTGTTGCGCGGCGGCTGAAAGCGCCCCAGCATGACGTTCTCGCACGCACGCCCGACGGCCTGAAGGCCGGGCAGACCGTCGGCATCCTCTCGGTTCCGGGGCGGACCGTCGAGATACTTCCGAAGATCGATGGCGAGGACGACGCCGTGCGCAAGGCGTTCATCCGCATGCTCGCCGTGGCGCTGGATGTCCGCATTGCCGCCGGCGAGCTCTCGGCGCTCGATACCCAGCGACGCGACCTGCTCGAACTCCTCGCCCGGCTGTTCGCCGACCGGCTGCTCGCCGCCGTCCGGCGCGGCCTGCCCCGCCGCTACATTGCCCATGAAGACGACCTGCCGGTGCTCCGGGGCCGGCTGAACGTCACGCGACAGGTCACGCATCTCGCTGTCCGGCCCGACCGGCTCGCCTGCCGCTACGACGAACTCTCCGAGGACACGCCCCTCAACCGCGTCCTGAAGGCGGCGGTGAAGCGCCTTGCGCGCCTGGTGCGCGCGCCGGCGAACATCCGGTCGCTGGCGGAACTCGCGGCGCGTTTCGAGGCCGTGAGCGACTCGCCCCATCCGCCGCGCAAAGCCGTGCGCCTCGACCGCACCAACACCGCCTTCCACGACCTTTACCGGATGGCCTGCCTCTTCCTCGACGACGAGTGGCAGAGCACGAAGAGCGGCGCCGCGGACGGTTTCGCGCTGCTGTTCCCCATGAACAAGCTGTTCGAGAAATTCGTCGGGCGTTGCCTGAAGCGAGCGCTCGCGCCCGGCGCCGTTCGCTTGCAGCCGGGCGGGCGCCACGCGATCACCGACGCCGATGGCGACACGCTCTTCGCCATCCGTCCCGACGCGGTGTTCGACGCGCCGGATCGAACTATCGTCTTCGACACCAAGTGGAAGAATCTCAAACCCGACAAGAAAGAACTGGGCGTCGAACAAGGCGATGTCTACCAGATGCTCGCCTATGCCCGCGCCTGGGGCGCAACTCGCGTGATTCTTCTCTACCCGTGGCGGAAGGAAACTTCCGATAAAAACGGTCCACTCCGCCAGTGGACCGTTGCTCACTCCAATTGCGCCCTGGACATCGCGACGGTCGATGTGGGCGCGCCCGACAAGGTCGTTGCAACCCTGCGCGACATCGTCGACTCCCCCGGCCCGTAAAGCCGCCGTCAGGCGGCGGTCGGACGGGCGAGGCGTTCGCGGGCCATCTCGTCGGCGATGCGCTCCGGCGCGATGCCGAGCCGCCCGGCGCGCTCGAAGATCGCCGCAAGCCGCGGGCCGATCGCCGCGACCTCGGCCAGCGCCGACGCGCGGTCATAGGCCACGCCGGGCCGCAATGCCTCCCACGACACGTTGATCAGCCCGCCGGCGTTGATCACGTAGTCGGGCGCGTAGAGGATGCCGCGTCGGCGCAGCGCCTCCCCCGCCGCCGCATCGGCGAGCTGGTTGTTGGCGGCGCCGGCGACCGCGCCGGCCTTGAGCCGCGCCGGCGCCCCGGCGTCGATGGCCCCGCCCAGCGCGCAAGGCGCGAACACATCCGCTTCCGCGTCGAGAATGGCGTCGGGCTCGACCGCGGCGGCGCCGAACTCGTCGGCCGCGCGCGCCGCGCGCTGCGCCACGGGGTCGGCGACGACAAGCCGCGCGCCGTCCTCATGAAGCAGCCGGCACAGATTATAGCCCACATGGCCCAGGCCCTGCACCGCGACGGTGACGCCGGCGAGCGTGGCCGCGCCGAAACGCCGCTCCGCCGCCGCGCGGATGCCGTGTCGCACGCCCGCCGCGGTCACCGGCGAGGGGTCGCCGCTGGCGCCGGCGAGGCCGACGACATGGCGCGTCTCGCGGCGCACCACCGCCATGTCCTCGACCGACGTGCCGACATCCTCGCCGGTGACGTAAGCGCCGTCGAGACGCTCCACCGCGCGGCCGAAGGCGCGCAGCAGGGCGGGCGTCTTGTCGCGCCGCGGGTCGCCGATAATGACGGCCTTGCCGCCGCCGAGCGCCAGACCCGCAACGGCGGCCTTGCGGGTCATGCCGCGCGCCAGACGCAGCGCGTCGGCCAGCGCCGCGTCTTCGTTGTCGTAGCGCCACATGCGGCAGCCGCCGAGCGCCGGGCCCAGGGTCGTGTCATGAACCGCGACGATGGCGCGCAAGCCGCTTTCGGGGTCCGCACAGCGCAGCACGCGCTCGTAACCGGGGATGTTCAGACTGCTGTAGACGGTCATTTTCGCCTCCTCCCGCAGCGTCGGGGAACGCCACGGATATGGAGACGCGCTTGCGGTTCCGCCAGTCCGCTCGCCGATTCGTGAAGCGCCGGTCAGGCCCCGCCGCGCATCGCGCGGTCCGAAAGCTCCGCCGCCGCGGCGCGCAGGCGGTCGAGGTCGCCGGGTTCGCTCAGCCGGTGGTCGCCTTCCCCGACCAGAGTCAGAGTGACATTGTCGCTCTCCAGGCGCTCCATAACGCGCCGCGATGTCTCCCACGGCACGGATTCGTCGCGCATCCCGTGCAGCAGGCGCACCGGACACGAGAGGGCGATGGGCGCGTCGAGCAGACAGCGCGTCTCGCCGTCCTCGATCAGCGCCCGGGTGACGACGTAAGGGCGCGGGTCGTAAGGCGAGGAGAAGGCGACGCGGCCGTCGCGGCGCAAGCTCTCGCGCTGCGCGGCGTCGAACTCGCTCTCCATCATGCGACGGGTGAAGTCGGGCGCCGCGGCGACGCCGATCAGCCCGCATATGCGGTCGCGGCGGGCCAGCGCCGCGAGCAGCGCGATCCACCCGCCCATGCTCGAGCCGACGAGGATCGCCGGCCCCTCCGTCAACCGGTCGAGGACCGCCAGCGCATCGTCGGTCCAGCCGCCGATGGTCCCGTCCTCGAAAGCGCCCGAAGACTCGCCGTGGCCGCGATAGTCGAAGCGGACGCAAGCCTGGCCGCGGTCGCGGCAGAAAGTTTCGAGCGCCGTCGCCTTGGTCCCCGTCATGTCGGACATGAAGCCGCCGCAGAACACGACGGCCGGCGCGCGTCCCGCTGTGCGGCGGAAGGCGAGCGTTCCGCCGCCGCCGAGGTCGAGTCGCTCCGGCGCCGCTGCGGTCGTCACGGTCGCCTCGTTGACAGGATCCGCGGGGGCTGGTTTCGTCGCCCGCGACCGGCGCGCGCCGCCGGACAGCCACGGGAGGGAGAACAAGGATGAGCGAATACGTCGAAATGCGGACCTATCGCCTGAAGCCCGGCGGCCACGCCGAATGGTACGAGCATTACCGGAAGCACGGCATGGAGACCCAGAAGCGCGTGCTCGGCAACATGGTCGGCTACTACCACACGGAGCACGGGCCGCTCAACGAGATCGTCCACATGTGGGGTTACGACAGCCTCGACGACCGCGTCGCCCGCCGCGCCGCGCTGTTCCGGGAGCCGCAATGGCTCGAATTCCTCCCGAAGGTGCGCCCCCTGCTCGAGAGCATGGAGTCCAAAGTGCTCGTGCCCGCGCCCTTCTTCGCGCCGCCCCGCGGGTCCTGACCGGCGCGCGGTCTAGGCGCCCGCTTCGGCTCGGGCCGAGGGGTAGCTGCGCGCCATTCCGAGCGCCGGGTCCATATGCGCGCCATAGGGCGGGATGGGGTAGCGGAGGCCCGCTTTCGACAGTCCCTCGAGGCCCTCTATGGCGCGCGCGAGTTCGTCGGGAGGCAGGGCGACCAGCATTTCGTCGTCGGCCACGCCGCCATAGCGACGTTCGGCGTAGCACGGGATCGAGATGCTGGTTTCGCCGGTCGCCAGCGCCCGGCCCCACGAGTCCGAACACGCGGTCTCGCCGGTGATCGTCATGTCGTAGCGGCGGTAGCGCTTCCACTGCAAGCCGTTGACGATGAGGATGGTCTGCGCCGGATTGGCGTAGATCAGCACGGCGTCGGGCGGGTCGAGCCGCGCGGCGCGCAGCGGCGAGGCGCAGACTCCGCGATAGCGGCCCGCGGGCACGCGGGTCATCCGCTCCTGATGCGCCTTCGCGGCCTCGCGGTTCTCGAACCAGACGCCGTCCATCTGTGCGCCCGAAAGATAGTCCTCGCCGGGCGCGTTGAGGCCGAAGACGCCGCCGCAATTGCTGTGAGGCCGCACATTGTCGTGCACGATCCCCAGCGTGTAGCCGGCAATGCGCGCCTGGGTGACGAGCTGGCAACCGGTGAACCGGAACCCTTCGGTCGGCGTGCGGATGCCGGGCACCGCCATCATTTCGGCGACATCCTCGAACAGTTTCAGCCCTATGGGGAGCGTCCGTATGGCGAGCAACTCCCGGAGTTTCCCGGCCATGCGCGCGAGCGCCGCCGCGGAGACATCGTAACCGTTCTCGTTCGACACGGCGAAATTCCCTTACACCGGCGGCGACGACGCCCTCGAGGCGCGCCCCGGGCGCCGGGGCCGGAGCGGCGGCGTTCTGTCTCCGGCGGCAATTTTCATTTTGAGACCTCTGCATAACCAGTTTCGCTTGCGGCAGGATCGCGGTTCCGCGTTTTCACGAGTTCCCGAACCCACCGGCGGAGCATAACGATGCATGATGGGATTGCAAAAATCCGTTCTCTCTCCATCTTTACCCTCAAAAGAGCGCGTGAAGAAATCGGACGGCTTTCACCGGGACGATCGGACTCCCGAAAAGATGGCGCATTGGAAGACATGACTCTCCGATAATACTTCGGCATTCCCGCGAGAGAGCATGTGAAGAAATCGAACAGGTTACAAATACTCGTCATTCCCGCGAAAGCGGGAATCTGTCGCGGCGTTTCCGTAATAAAAACGGGCCGATATTGCGGACGTCCGCCTCCAGATTTCCGCTTTCGCGGGAATGACGAAGAATAGTAGCGTCTTTCGATTCCTTCACACGCTCTTTTGCGGGAATGACGAGTATTTGTAAATCTGTTCGATTTCTTCACACGATCTTTCGCGGAACGAATATGCCGGAACGACAACAACCCGGATCGAATCGAAGCGCCGGGTCTCGCTGCGAGGTTGCGTATCGCCCGGCCGGAGGGCGGCCGAGTATCGCCGTCCTTCCGCGGGCCCGGCGCAACCCGATAGCGGGGGCGCCGCGTCTGCGTCGCGGCGCCGGGGTCGGACTATCGGGGAAAGCCGCGCAGCGGCGGGCGGAAAACCGCCCGCCGCCGCTTCCGTCAGTCGAGATAGCCGTAGTCGCCCCACAATTTGTAGTCGTCGCGGAACGACTTCAGCGACGCCCAGACACGGGCGAAGTCCGCATCCTCCGCCGCGATCTCCTCGACCACCTCGGACCATGCCGCCTCGAGGGCTTCGAGGATCTCCGGCGACCAGCGATGGAAGGTCACCCCCGCCGCCTGAAGCTCCTTCATGGCGCCGAACTGGATCGCCTCGCCCTGGGCGAAACCGCGCAACATGCTTTCCTTGCAGACCGCGTTGACGAGCTCGCGCTGCGTGTCGGTCAGGCCGTTCCAGTTGTCGAGGTTGATGATGAGCTCGCCCATGCTGGTCGGCTGGTGCCAGCCGGGGAAATAGTAATGTCTGGCGATCTCGTGGAACCCGAGGTCCTGGTCGATGGCCGGCATCGAGAATTCGGTGGCGTCGATGGTGCCGAGCTCGAGCGCCGGGTAGATGTCGCCGCCGGCGAGGAGCTGGGTGGAAACGCCCAATTTCTCCATCACCTTGGCGCCGAGGCCGAAGAAACGCATCTTCAGCCCCTTGAGGTCGTCGATGCTCTCGATGGGGTCGCGGAACCACCCCGAACCTTCGGGAGAGAGGAGATTGCACGGCATGCCGTGGATGTTGTTGGCGTGGTAGAGCTCCTCGAACAGCTCCTGGCCGCCGCCGTAATACATCCAGGCGAGCGCCTCGCCGGCCGTGGGACCGAACGGCACCGCCGTGAAGAACTGGACGGCGGGAATCTTCCCGGCCCAGTAGCCGGCCGCCGACCAGCCGGCGTCCACCGACCCGTTCGACACCGCATCGAAGATCTCGAACGCCGGCACCAGCGCGCCCGGCTCGAAGAACTTGAACTCCATCGTCCCGCCCGACAGGAGGCGGAGGCGCTCCTCGATCATCTTCCCCTGGTCGCCCAGCTGGACCATCTCGCCGGGAAAGGCGCTCGCCATCTTCCAGCGCACCCGCGGCCCCGGCGCGGCGTCGGCCGCCGGCTCCGCGGGCGCCTCGGCTGTCGTCTCCGCCGGCGCGCCCGTGTCCTGTGCGGCGTCCTTCGGCGCCAGCGCATACATGCCGATCAGCACGCCGACGACCAGCCCGCCTATGCCTACCGCTATCGTCGATCCGTTCATGCTCTCCTCCCCTGGGCGGCGCCCGCCGGCCGCCCTTCGGCCTCGCGAAGCGCGACCATACGACAAAGGCGCGCCGCCGTCAGTAGCCGCGCCGCGGGTCGACCGCGCGCCGCGGCGCCTCCCCCGCCCGCACCCGCCGCAACTCTTCCACCACCCCCGCCGCCGCCGTCCCGGGCGTGACCTGCCCGGCGATGTGGGGCGTCACCACCACCCGCGGATGCCGCCACAGCGGACTCGAGGGCGGCAGGGGCTCGCTCTCGCAGACATCGAGCCAGGCCCCCGACAGCTGTCCCGAATCGATGGCGGCGAGCAGGTCGGCCTCGTTCTGATGGCCGCCCCGGGCCGCGTTCACCACATAGGCGCCGCGCGGCAGGCGGGCGAACAGCGCCGCGTCGAGCATCCCCGCGGTCTCGCGGGTGAGCGGCAGCACGCAGACCAGAATGTCGCTGCGCGCGAGGAACGGGCCGAGGCCCTCCGGCCCGTGAAAACATTCGACGCCGGCGGGCCGTTCCGCGCCGCGGCGCCAGCCCGCGACCGCGAAGCCCAGCCCCGAGAGCGCCGCCGCGCAGGCGCTCCCGATCTCGCCCATGCCCATGACGCCGACCCGGCGGTCGCCGGCGTCGCGCGGCGGCAGCTGCCGCCACAGCGCGCGCGCCTGAAACGACCGGTAGGCGCCCATGCGGCGGTGGCGGTGCAACACCGCGAGCGTCGCATACTCCACCATCTGGCGGGTCAGCGCCGGGTCGACGAGGCGCACCACCGGCGCCGCCGGCAGCGCCGGGTCGGCGAAGATGTGGTCCACCCCGGCGCCGAGCGAAAAAATCACGCGCAGGCGCGGCAGGCGCCCGAGCATCCCCGCCTCGGGGCGCCACACCAGCGCCGAATCGATGTCTTCGACGCGCCCGACCTCCGGCCACACGCGCAATTCGAGGCCCGGTTCGAGCGCCGCGAGCGCCGCCGACCAGGCCGCCGCGTCGTCGACCGCGCTCGCGAACAGCATCGCCACGCAAGTTTCCTCCCGCCGTTACCGCCGGGGGCCATGATGGGGTAATGTCGGGGCGTTGTCGCGGGCCGGCCCGCGCTGTGTCGAGGATGGAAGGAACGAGGCGCATCATGGCGCGAAACGCCCTGACGGCGGGTTTGAAGGTCTGGGCCGGAAGCGCGCCGGCGCTGGCCGCGGGCTTCGGCGCGACTCTGGCCGTCGCGGCGGCGGGCTACGCCGTCATTATCGTTGCGAGTCCCGCCGGCGCGGCGACTCTGGCGGCGTTCGCCGTCGTCGCGGGTCTGGCGCTGGCCGGATGGTGGCGGTTCTGCGCCCGGGTAGCGGGCGGCGGCGCGGCGCGCTGGGCCGACCTGACGGCCGGCTTCGCCCACCCGTTGCGCGGCCTGGCGGCGGGGTTGGGGCCGGCGGCGGTTGTTGCTGCGCCGGCGTGGCTGGCCTGCCGCGCCGCCGCCCATCTGGCGCCCGGCGCAGGCGCCGCGTTCGCTGTCGCGGCCGGCTGGGCGGCGGCTCCGGCGGCGCTGGCGATCCCCTTCGCGGCGATGGCGCCGCGCCGTGCGCGCGCCCCCGGATGGCGTCGCGGCCTGGCCCTGGCGCCGGTCGTCGCCGCGGTCGCCGTCCCCGGCCCCGCCCTGTGGCTGCTGCTGGAGACCCACGCCCGCGCCGGCTTCGCGGCCGCCCTGCCCGAGGCCGTCGCGCCTTACAGTCTCGGCGTCCTTCGCCTTGCGGGAACCGCCGGCGTGCTGCTCTCGCTGTCGGCGGCGAGTTGCGTCTGGGCGGCGGCCTGCGTCGCGCCCGGCGACGGGGAGGCGGCGGCGTGAGCGGCTATCACGTCGCCATCGACGGCAAGGCGGAGGGACCGTTCTCGCGCGCCAGGGTGATCGGGATGATCGCCGGCGGGCGGATCGCGCCCGACACGCCGCTGTGGCAGAGCGGCATGGAGGATTGGGCGCCGGCTTCGAGTTTCGTTGAGTTCTCGGGCCATTTCGCGGCGCGCGCGGCGGACGCCGCGGCGCCGCCCCCGGCCCCCGCAGGCGCGCCGGCCGGAGACAGCCCGGCGGCCCGCACGGTTTCCGCGACGGGCTCGCGGCGCCTCGATGTCGGGCGCGCGGTCGATGACGCCGTCGCCGCGTTCCGACGCGCGCCCTTCCGCGTCTCCATCGGCGCCGGGCTTTACGTGGCGGCGGCGTTCGCCGCCAACTCGCTGGTCTTCTCCAAGCTGCTGCTGACGGGCGCCGGAGCGGACGGAGCGGAGGGAGCGGAGGCGTCCCCGATTCCCTCTCATGCGGCGTTGTGGCTCATCGGCAGCATCGTCTTCGGGGTGGTGCTGCGCGCCGGATTCTGCGTTTTCACCCTGCGCGTGCTGCGCGGCGAAGCGGCGCCGGTCGTCCTGGTGTTCGCGGGCCTCGGGCGGGCGGTGACCCTGGCGGTCTACGCGCTGGCCTATACGGCTGCGGTGTTCGTCGGGCTGCTGGTGCTGATCCTGCCGGGCATTGTCGTCGCGGTCGGCTTCTCGCTCGGCTTCTACGTCATCATGGAAAGCCAGCTCGGCCCCGTCGCCGCCATGCGCGCGAGCTGGCGCGCGGTGCTCGAACTCGGGTTGATACGTGTGTTCGCGGTCTATCTGGTCGGGCTTCTCGGCGTTCTCTCGATCGGCGCGGTCGCCGGCGCGACGGCCGCCATATTCGGCACGCCGCCGCAGGTGGAACTCCTGGCGCGCCTGATTCTCGCCGCCATCTGGGCCGGCGCGACGGCGCTGGTCGTCGCCGCGGTCTACGAGCAGGCGCGGGTCAACAAGGAGCGCAAGCAGCGGAACTGACGGTCGCGGTTGCCGCGGCTCCGCGCGGCGGGTAGGGTTTCGCGTCCTGCCTCTTCCGACCCGGGAACCGATGACCGAAGCGCCCTGTCGCGTGGGCCTCCTCGCGACCTGTCTCGTCGACCTGTTCCGCCCCGGCGTCGGTTTCGCCGCCGCGGAGCTGCTCGAACGCGCCGGCTGCCGGGTCGACGCGCCGCCGCAGACCTGCTGCGGTCAGCCGGGCTACAATTCGGGCGATTTCGACACCGCCCGGGCGGTCGCGCGCCAGGTCGTCGAGGCGTTCGAGGATTACGACTACATCGTGGCGCCCTCGGGAAGCTGCGCCGGCATGGTTCGCCGGCACTATCCGGATTTGTTCGAAGACGAACCCGCATGGCGGCGCCGCGCCGAGGCCCTTGCGGAGCGGACGTGGGAACTGGTCTCCTTCCTCGTCGACGTGCGCGGCGTCGAGTCGGTGGACGCGCGCTGCGACGGCACCGTTACATATCACGATTCCTGTTCGGGCCTGCGCGAACTCGGGATCGAGGCGCAACCGCGGCGGCTCCTGCGGACGGTTCGCGGCCTGTCCCTCGCCGAAATGGCCGATACCCGGGAATGTTGCGGGTTCGGGGGAACGTTCTGCGTGAAATATCCCGACATCTCGCTGCGCATGGTGGACAACAAGACCGCCGCCGCTACCGCCACCGGGGCGCGGCTGCTGCTCGGCGGCGACATGGGGTGCCTGCTCAATATCGCCGGCAGACTCGCGCGCCGCGGCGACCCGCTCGCCGTCCGTCATGTCGCCGAAGTGCTGGCCGGCCGTTGCGACGAGGCGCCGATCGCCGGCGCGGACGACCGATGAAGGTCGAAACCCGGCGTTTCAGGGAGAAGAGCCGCGACGCGCTGGCGGATGCGCAGTTGCGCCGGGCGCTGGAAACGTTGCAGGTCAACTTCTCCGGCAACCGCAGCGCCGCGATCGGACGCCTGCCCGAATTCGACGCGCTGCGGGACCGCGCCCGCGCCATCAAGGACGATGTCCTCGCGCATCTCGACGCTTACCTGGAGACCTGGGAGGCCGCCGCCGCCGCGGCCGGCGTGGAGGTTCACTGGGCGCGCGACGGCGCCGAGGCCCGGGAAACCATCGCCGGACTGTGCCGCGACGCCGGCGTTCGCGTCGTCGCCAAGGCGAAATCGATGATCGGCGAGGAGATCGGCCTCAACCCTCATCTCGAGGCGGCGGGCTTCGAGACCGTGGAGACCGACCTCGGCGAATATATCGTTCAGCTGGCCGGGGAGCCGCCGAGTCACATCATCGGGCCGGCCGTGCACAAGACGGTCGACCAGGTCGCCGACCTGTTCCACGAACACCACGCCGCCCGGGGCCAGAGCCGCAAGAGCGAGGGCGCCGCCCTCGTCGGCGAGGCGCGCGAAATGCTGCGCGACGTCTATTTCCGCGCCGACGCGGCGATCACCGGGGCGAACATGCTGGTCGCCGAAACCGGCTCGATCGTCATCGTCACCAACGAAGGCAACGCCGATCTCGCCCAGGGGCTGGCGCGCACGCATATCGTGCTGGCGAGTATCGAAAAGGTCGTGCCGAGCCTCGACGACGCCGCGACGATCCTGCGCGTGCTCGCGCGGTCGGCCACCGGCCAGGACATGGCGGCCTACACCACCGTCGTCACCGGGCCGCGGCGCGCGGGCGAGAGCGACGGCCCCGAACGGCTTCACGTCGTGTTGCTCGACAACGGGCGCAGCGGCCTGCTCGGCACGCGTTTCCGCGATGTGTTGCGCTGCATCCGCTGCGGCGCGTGCATGAACCACTGCCCGGTCTACGGCGCCGTCGGAGGCCACGCCTACGGGTGGGTCTATCCGGGTCCCATCGGCGCCGTGCTCACCCCGGCCCTGGTGGGGCTGGAGGCGGGACGGCATCTGCCCAACGCCTCGAGTTTCTGCGGTCGTTGCGCCGAAGTGTGCCCCATGCGCATCCCCCTGCCCGACCTGATGCGCGAATGGCGCGCGGAAGAGTTCTCCCGGGGGCTCGCTCCGCCGCGCCAGCGCCGGGCGCTCGGCCTGTGGTCGTGGGCGGTGCGGCGGCCCCGCCTTTATCGCCTGGGCGCGCGCCTGGCGGCGCGCCTGCTGGCGGCGCTCGGCGGCCGGCGGCGTCGCTTGCGGCGGCTTCCCGGCGCCGGCGGATGGACCGCGGGACGCGATCTGCCGGCGCCCGCAGGCGCCACCTTTCAGGCGCTGTGGGCCAAACGCAACGCCGCGGCCGGCGCGCGAACCCGATGAGCGCGGCCCGCAAGGGCGTCCTCGCCGCGGTCCGCAGCGGTCTCGGCCGCGGCCCGCTCGACGCCGCGCCCGCGCAGCGCCTCGCCGCGCAGACGGCGGAGGCCGACGGTCGGGCGATTCCCGCGCGCGGGCGCGTCGCCGCGGACGAGCGCGTCGCGCGGTTTCGGGAGAACGCCGAAGCGGTGAGCGCGACCGTGACGCGCATCGCCGGGCCCGGCGACCTGCCGGGCGCGGTCGCCGAATATCTGGCGGCCCGCAATCTTCCCGCCGAAGTGCTGGCGACGCCGGACCCGTTCTTCGACCGCGTTCCGTGGGACCGGCGCCCCGCCCTGGAGGTGCGCCGCGGCGCTCATGGCGAGCACGACATGGTCGGTCTGTCGCGCGCCTTCGCGGCCGTCGCCGAAACGGGCTCCCTGGCGATGGCGGGCGGGGCGGACAACCCGCATCTGGCGAGTTTTGCGCCGGAGACGCAGATCGCCGTCCTGCCGGCGCAGCGCATCGTCGGCGCGTTCGAGGATGTCTGGGCGATGTTTCGCGGCGGCCTGCCGAGGACCCTGTCCTTCGTCACCGGTCCGTCGCGCACCGGCGATATCGGCCTCAGGATCGAACTCGGCGCGCACGGGCCGCGGCGCCTGCACATCGTCATCGGCGATTTTCATTTCGGTCCGTAGCGGCGCGCCGCGTCCACGAAGACCCGGCGGGGCCGTTCGCCGCGATGCGACGGACCGGCTGCGGTCGCCTCGGGAATCGCCGGCGAGGCGCCCTTGCATCGGCAGGGAACCGCTATATCCATAGGGCTTCCCGGGCGAGCGGGCCCGGGCGCCGTTCGCCCCGACGCGGGAAAGGCATGGGACAGGACAGGGAATGGACTTCGCCCTCCTTCGGAACCTGATCGACCTGCCCGGCGTCAACGCCGTTCTGCTGGTCGTCTTCGCGCTGGTCCTGCTCTGGCGCGGCGTGAGGATCGTCCCGCAGTCCGAGGTCTTTGTCGTCGAGCGGTTCGGGAAATTCCGGCGGACGCTTCCGGCCGGGTTGAACCTGATCGTGCCGTTCCTCGACCGGGTTTCGCGCCGCATATCGATCCTCGAGCGCCAATTGCCCGAATTCGAGATCAGCGTGATCACCCGCGACAATGTGGAGGTCAATCTCGAGGCGACGGTCTTCTACCGGATCGTCGACGCGGCGCGGTCGATCTACCGCATCCGCGACGTGGACGGGGCGCTGCATACCGAGGCGACGTCGATCGTGCGTTCGGCCGCCGGGCGGCTGGAGCTCGACGAGTTGCAGTCGTCGCGCGAGGCGATGAACGAGGAGATCGGCCGCAACCTCCAGTCCAAGGCCGACGAGTGGGGTCTGGACATCACGTCGACCGCGATCACCGATGTCGTCGTCGACGAATTGACCAAGGCGGCGCAACGCCAGCAATTGAACGCCGAGCGCGAACGCCGCGCCGCCATCGCCCGCGCGGAAGGCGAGAAGCGCGCCGTCGAACTCGCCGCCGAGGCCAAACTGTTCGAAGCGCAGAAAGAAGCGGAGGCGCTGCGCCTGACGGCGGACGCGGAGGCTTATGCAGTCCGGATTAAGGCCGAGGCCGACGCCGAGCAGACGCGGGTCGTCGCCCGCGCTATCGCCGACGACGGCCAGCCGGCGGTGAATTTCGAAGTGCTCAAGCGCCAGGTCGACGCCCTCGCCCGGCTCGCCGCGTCGCCGAACGCCAAGACGGTCGTGGTGCCGACCGATGTCACCGGCGTCATCGGGTCGCTGCACACGATCGCCGAGAATCTGGGCGCCGAGAATCCGGGCGCCGGAAACATGGGCCGAAACATGGGCGGATCGCGGGATGGCGGTCGATAGCGCGCTGGAGGCCTGGCTTTTCCTGCCGGCGCTCTGGGTGGCTCTCGCGATCGTGCTCGTGGGCGCCGACATGTTGTTCGGCTTCCACTTTTTCGTGCTCTCCATCGGCGTCGCCTGCCTCGTTCTGGCCGGCCTGCTGTTCGCGCAGCAGGGCCCGTGGGCGGTCGACGCGATCGCGATCGGGAGCTGGCGCGGCCTCGCGGTCTGGTTCGCGGCCCTTTCCGTCGCGTCGGTCCTGGCGATCAAGGGCGTGTTCCAGCGGTGGCGCGGGCGGCCGGACATCAACGAATACTGAGCGCGCGCCGTCGCGAAAACCTTGCGGACAGCGCCGGCGGCGCGGTATCGTGGCCGCATGACCGACGGTGGCGAAACGGGCGCGAACGGCGACCGCGACGCGCGGATCGTCGATGCCGCGCTGTCGCTCGCGGCGGCGCGCGGGTGGCGCGGTCTGGCGCTGGCGGATATCGCCGCGGCCGCCGACCTGCCGCTCGCCGAGGTCGCGGCGCGCTATCCCGGCAAGGGCGCCATTCTGGACGGCCTGGCGCAGCGGGCGGACCTTGCGGTTCTTGCCGGCGCCTGCGAGGGAGACAGAGACCAGCCGGCGCGCGACCGCCTGCTGGACGCGCTCATGCGGCGCTTCGACGCATTGCGCCCGTGGCGCGAGGGGCTGCGCGCGGTGCGCCGCGACCCGGCGGCCGCCGTCGGCGCCGCGCCGGCGCTGATGCGTTCGATGACCGCCGCCCTCGAAGCGGCGGGGATACCCGGCGACGGGCCGGGCGGGTTCGTCCGCGCCGCCGGCCTCGCCGCGATCTACCTGTCCGCGCTGCGCGTGTGGCTGGACGACGAGAGCGAAGATCAGGGCGCAACGACCGCGCATCTCGCACGCCGGCTCGAACGGGCGGATCGACTGCTTGCCGCCTGCCGCCGCTGCGGAAGGCGGGGACGCAACGCCGCGCCCGGTCAGGCGCCCGACGAGGCCGGCTCGGGGGCCGGGGAAGCGCCGAACGCCGTATAGTCCGCCGGCACCGAGGCGACGGCGACCGGCAGGCCGGTCTCGGCGGAGCGGATCGCAGCGAGCGCGCAGCGCACCGCGCGCACGCCGTCCGCGCCGCCATAGCGCGGCGCGCGGCCCTCGAGTATGGCGTCGACGACATCGCGCACGCGGTTCGCGTGGCCGCGGCTGTAATAGGCGATCTCCGAGTCCCAGACATCGTCGCCGCCTTCGTCGAAGCGGAAGGCGCGCGTCGGCGCGCCCTCGCGATGCAGCAGCAGGTGCCGCTCCTCGCCGCGCCAGGACAGCCCGCCGCCGCCCTCGCCCAGGACTTCGATCATCCCTTCGTCGCCGTGAATGCAGGTGCTGAAGCCGCGTCTCGCGTCGTATTTCCCGTTGAGCCTCTCGGCGCGCGTCCACACGCCGTGCCGCGCGGGGTCGGCGAAGCGGAAAACGACGACGGGAATGTCGGCTTCGGGCGCCGCATAGGGGTCGTGGGCGGCGCCGGCGCGCCCCGCCCCGCGCGGATCGGCGCTGACGAGAGCGTGGACCTCGGCGATGGCGTCGTCGAGCGCGAAATACTCAGCGGCGGCGAAGAAATGGACCGCGTGATCGAAGAACCACGGCCAGGCGCCGCCGCCCGACAGCCGCGGGTCGACGCGCCAGCCGCGCTCGTCGGGACCGGTGTCGATCGCCGGGCGGGCGCGTCGCAGCCAGGCGCCCTGACGGCAGCGGATCTGAAGCGGCCGACCGATGGCGCCCGCCGCAATCAACCCCCGCGCCCTCATATGCGAGGTGTGGAAGACCCAGGTCTCGCCGACCGCGAGGGCGAGGCCGCGCTCGCGCGCCCGCGCCGTCGCCGCCTCGCCTTCGCCGACGCCGGCGCAGAACGGCTTCTCGCAGAGAACATGCTTGCCGGCCTCCAGCGCCGCAAGGCACATCGGCGCGTGCAGGAAGGTCGGGGTGGCGATGTCCACGAGGTCGACATCCTCGCGCGCCAGCAGGTCTTCGTAGTCGGTGTGAACGCCGTCGACGCCGCAGTCGCGGGCGACCCGCCGGCAGCGCTCGCCGTCGCGGTCGCAGAGGGCGACGACGCGCGCCTGCGCGCAGGCGGCGTAGCCCTTCAGATGCGCCGCCGCAGCCAGGCCCAGCCCGACGATTCCGACCCCGATCATTTTCCGCTCCCGGCCTCCCGCCGAAGGCGTTACCACGCGCCCGCGTTTGGCGGTAGTGTGCGCCGTCCGGCGGACGGAACAGGGAGGGTTGTGCGATGAGGGAAGCGTTTCTTCGAGCCGCTGCGGGCGCCGCGTGCGCGCTGGCGACATCGATCGCCGCGGCGGCGGAAGCGCCGGCAACCGAGGCGTGGCGCGATGTCCTCGATCTCGAATTCGCCGGGGCCGAGGTGGTCTACGACGACAGCGTTCATCTCGTCGCGCCGGAACGCGTGGAGGAAGCGTTCAGCGTTCCCGTCGTCATCGGGCTCTCGGAGACTCCCTACAACGTGCGCGAGGTCGCGCTGTTCGCCGAGAACAACCCGTTCCCGCAAGTGATGCGCGCCGTGCCGAACGCTCCGCTGCACGCCATCGGCCTCGATATCCGCCTCGAACGGTCGACCCCGGTGCGCGCCGCGGCGCGCGACGAAGCCGGCGTGTGGCATGTGGCGAGCCGCGAGGTGCGCGTGGCGAACCCCGGCGGCTGTTCGGCGGGCGGGGGCGGCGGAATGCCCGTGGGCGAGATCGCCATGCGGCAGTTCGTGCGGCCCAACGGGGTCAGTCGCCTGAAACTGCGCATCGGCCACCCCATGCACACGGGTCTGGCCGTCGATGCGGCGACCGATGAGGTGGTCCCGGCGCATTATATCGACCGGGTGACGGTCGGCGGCGCCGCGGGCGCGCTGGTCGAATTGCGGTTGTGGGCCTCGGTCTCCGCGGACCCGACGCTGATGTTCGACCTCCCCGAAATGCAGGCGAGCGTGCGCGTCGAGGCGGCGGACACCGAAGCGGGGATATTCGACCTCGCCGCCCGCCCGCCGACCATCCGCCGCGGCTACCGCTGGGAAGACGAATTCGCGGTAGACACGCGGCCGGTGAGCGCGATGTAGCGCCGCCGCCGGAACGTCATCGCGCCGGACGCGCAAGGCCCGCGGCGCGGACGGGCGCGAAACTGCGGCGGTGGTGCGGGCTCGGCCCGTGCCGTGCGAGCGCCGCGAGATGGGCGCGGGTGGGGTAGCCGGCGTTGCGCTCCCAGCCGTAATGGGGCCAGGCGCGGGCCAGCGCCGCCATCCGCCGGTCGCGGCAGACCTTGGCGACGATCGACGCCGCGGCGATCGACAGGCTGCGGCGGTCGCCGCCGACGACCGTGCGCACATCGCAAGGCAGGTCCGGGGCGCGGTTGCCGTCCACCAGCGCATGGTCGGGGCGGCGCGCCAGCCCGGCGACGGCGCGGCGCATCGCCGTCATCGTCGCCCGCAGGATGTTGTCGCGGTCGATCTCCTCGACCGACGCCTCGCCGACCGCGACCGTGGCGACCGCACGCAACGCCTCGCAGAGCGCCGCGCGGCGGGCGGCGTCCAGACGTTTGGAATCGTCGATCCCCTCCGGTATCCGCGCCGGGTCGAGGATCGCCGCAGCGGCGAACACCGGGCCGGCGAGCGGACCGCGGCCCGCCTCGTCCACGCCGCAGACGACGCCGTCCAGACCGGTTTCGAGCGAGAAATCGGGCATCGGCGCCACAGTGCCGCCCGCCGCGGCGGCGTCAAGACGGCGCGCCCGCCGGCGGGCGCAGCCTGTATCCCCGTAGCCGCGTCGGTTGTTTTCATGCGGCTTTACGGTAGATTTCGGCCGGTCATGAGGGGCTTTTCCGGTTTTGCGGCGCGCCGGTCGGCGTGGGCGCCGGCGATCGCCGCGCTGGCCGCCGCGGGATGCGCGGGCGAGGCCCCCGCGCCGGCGCCGGTCGACCTCGCGGGCAACGCCGAACGCCTGCTCGCGCGCGACCTGTCCGACGAGGGGCTGCGCGACTTTCTGGCCGCGTCGGGTCTCGACGGGCAAGGGACCGGCCCGCAAGGGCTGTGGACCCTGGACGGGCTGACCGCGGCGGCGATCCGGTTCGACGCCGGCATCGCCGAGGCGCGGGCGCGGTGGCGCCGGGCGGTCGCCGCGGAAACCACGGCGGCGCGCCGCGCGGCGCCGGCGCTGGCCCCCGAACTGGCGTGGGACACGCAGCCCGACGGGGGGGAGGACTCGCCGCTCACGGTCGGATTCTCGCTGGTCTTGCCGCCCGCGGCGGGCGACCGGCGCGCGGCGCGGCTGGCGCTGGCGCGCGCCGAGACCGACGCCCTCGCCTTCGAGACCATGCGTCTCGCCTGGGAACGCCGCGCCGTCGTGCGCCGCGCTGTCGTCGGCTGCCGGGCGGCCGAACTCCGCCTCGCCGACGCCGGTATCCGGCGCGGCGCGCTCGAGCGCATCGTTGCGCTTCACGAAAGGCGCCATGCGCTCGGCGAAGCGGGGGCGGGCGCGGTTGCGCGGGCCCGCCGCGACGCCGACGAGGCGGCGCGCGAAGAGGCCGCTCTCGCCGGGGACCGCGAGACCTGCCGTGGACATCTGGCGGCGGCGCTCGGCGCCCCGCTCGCCGCGGTCGCGTCGCTCCGCCTCGACGCAAGCGGCCTCGAAAACGCCGCGCCGCGCGCCGCGCCGGCGGCGGGCGCCCGCCGGGCGGCGCTCACGGGCCGCCTCGACATCCGCGCCGCGCTCGCCCGGCACGCCGCGGCGGAAGCGCGCCTGGCGCTGGAGGTCGCCCGCCGCCGCCCCGGGATCGCGCTCGAACCCGGCCTGTTCTGGGACCGGGGCGGCCTTGTCTGGAGCCTGGGCAGCCAGATCGGACTCGGTTTTCTGTTCGACGATGCGGGGCCGGTGCGCGAGGCGGCGGCGGCGCGCGAGACGGCGGCGCGGGCGGTGCTGGCGAAACAGGCGGGGGTTCTCGCCGAACTCGCCGCGGCGGACGCCGCCCTGGCGGCGGCGCGGCTGCGGCGCGAGGCGGCCCGCACGGCGGCGCGGCGCGCCGGGGCGTTGCTCGGCGTGGCGGAGGCGCGCCGCGCCGGCGGCGAGGCGGGGCGTCTCGCGGTGCTCGAGGCCGAGCTCGGAGTCGCCGCCGCGGCGAGCGCGGAAACCGAAGCGCGCCTCGCCGTCATGGCCGCCGTCGCCGCTTATGAGGATGTCCTGGAGCGCCCCGCCGCCGGCGCGCCGGACTTCGACCTCGCCCGCCTCGCCCTGCTGGCGGAAACGACGCGTCGATGAAGCTCGCGGTCTGGGCGGCGGTCGCGGCCGCGGCGCTCGCGGCCGGGTTCTTCGCGCTCGCCGGGGACGACCGCCGCGCGGCGCTGGGCGAGGCCGCCGGCCGCGCCTGGGCTGCGCTCGTCGAGGCCGCGCCCGGCGCCGGTCCCGACGGGGACGACGACGCGGAAGACGAGGACGACGAAGACGACGAAGACGACGACGAGGAGCCGCTGCCGCTGGTCGACGGCGTGCCGGCGGTGCGCCTCGATGCGGAACGGCAGGAGCTGGCCGGCGTCGAGACCGCGCGGCTCGAGGCGGCGAGTTTCGTTCCCACCGTCCTCGCGGCGGCGGAGGTCGTGGACATCCAGCCGCTGGCGGCGCTGCGCGACGCCTATCGCGAACGCTTCTTCGACGCCGAGGCCGCGGACATCGCGGTGGCGACCGCCGCCGCCGAGCATGAGCGCCTCGCCGCGCTCTATCGCGAGGACGCCGACGTGGCGCAGAAGGAAGTGTCGCGGGCGGAGGCGGCCTGGCGAACCGCGCGCACGCAGCGTCACCGCGTCTGGGCCGGTCTCGATTCCCTGCGCGCGCAGGCCGCGCGGGAGTGGGGACCGGTGCTCGCCGAATGGGCGTTCGCCGCGGACGACGAGCGGTTCGCCGGCCTCGCCTCCGGCGCCGACAGCCTGTTGCGGGCGGTCCTGCCCGTCGGCCGCGCGTGGGCGGAGGGGCTGCGCGAGGCATCGGTCGCCCGCGGCGACGGCGCCGTCCCCGCGGCCTGGCTGTCGCCCGCGCCGCGCGCCGAGGCGGGGGCCGGGGAAAGCCATTTCTTCCTGGCGCCGGGGCTGGCGCTGCCGGCCGGTCTGCGGCTCGAATTGCGGGCCCCGCTGACGGTCGCGCCGATCGTCGGAGCGGCGCTGCCGCGCGCCGCCGTGGTGCGCGCGCTGGGGCGCGACTGGGTCTATGCGCGCCTCGACGAGCGCCATTTCGTGCGTCGCGAAGTCTCGCTCGACCATGTTCTCCCCGACGGGCGCTATCTGGCCGCCGGGCTGGACGCGGGCGCCGAGGCCGCGGTGGCGGGCGCACTGGTCCTGTATGCGGAGGAGTTCCGCTCGCAGGTCCGCGACGAAGACGACGACTGAGCGCGCGCGTGCTGGCGTTCGCGGTCAGGTCCTCGGTTCGGCGACCCGGCGTCGTCGCCGCGCTCGCGGCGCTCCTGCTGGGCTATGGCGGATACCGCCTGGCGACCGTCGGCCTCGACATCTTCCCCGAATTCTCGCCGCGGCTGGTCATCGTGCAGACCGAGGCGCCCGGCTACACGGCCGAGCAGGTGGAGCGCCTCGTCTCGCTGCCGGTCGAGGCGGCGCTGGGCGGATTGATCGGCCTCCGGTCGGTGCGCTCGCAGTCGATTCCCGGCCTGTCGGTGGTCGAAGCGGTGTTCGAGGACTCGGTGGGTCGCCGCGCCGCGCGACAGGCGGTCGGCGAGCGTCTCGCAGCGCTCGCGCAAGCGATGCCGCCGCGCGTCGCCGCGCCGGCGATGGTGCCCTTCTCCTCGTCGTCGGCCACGGTCATGACCATCGGTCTGACGTCGGCGACGCGCTCCCCGACGGCGTTGCGCGACCTCGCCGACCGGGCGGTCGCGCCGCGTCTTCTCCGCGCGCCCGGGGTGGTGGACATCAACGTGTTCGGCGGCGCCGGGAAGCAATGGCAGGTGCAGGCCGATCCGGCGGCGCTGCGGCGCCACGGCGTGTCTCTCGACGCGCTCGCAGCGGCCGCTGCCGACACCGTCGACGCGCGCGGCGCCGGCTTCCTCGACACGCCGACGCAGCGGCTGGCGCTCAGCAGCGGCGGGCAGGCGCTCGACCCGCGCTCGGTGGCGAACGCGGTGTTGCGCAGCCGGGGCGACCGGCCCCTCGTCATCGCCGACGTGGCCGCCGTGGTCCCCGGCGCGGCGCCGTCCATCGGCAAGGCGGCTATCGTCGGCGAACCGGGCGTGGTGATGATGATCATCGGCCAATTCGGCGCCGACACACTGGCCGTCAGCCGCGAGATCGACGCTGCGCTGGCCGAACTGGCGCCGACGTTCGAACGCCACGGCGTCGTCCTTCACGACGACCTGTTCCGTCCGGCGGGATATATCCAGCGTTCGTTCGCCGGGTTGCTCAAGCATCTGGCGGTCGGTTCGGCGCTGGTGGTGGCCGTCCTCGCCGCATTCCTGTTCAACGGACGCGCGGCCTTCATCTCGGTGGCCGCGATTCCGCTGTCGCTGATCGCCGCCGCGCTGGTGCTGATCGAGGCGGGCGCGAACCTGAACGTCATGGTGCTGGGCGGTTTGGCCATCGCCCTCGGCGAGGTCGTGGACGACGCGATCATCGACACCGAAAACGCCTTGCGCCGCCTGCGCGAGAACCGGGCGCTGCCGGCGCCGCGCCCGGTCCGCGATGTCGTGTTCGACGCCTCGATGGAGGTCCGCGGCTCAATGGTCCATGCGAGCCTCATCGTGGCGCTGGCCTTCGTCCCGCTGCTGTCGCTGTCGGGCGTCGCCGGACGCATGTTCTTTCCGGTGGGCGCGACCTACATCCTGGCGATCGGCGCGTCGCTTGCGGTGGCGCTGACCGTGACCCCGGCGCTTTGCGTTCTGTTGCTGCGCGGCGGGCGGGCCGGCGAGGGCCCGCCGCCGCTGGTCCGCCGCCTGCAACCGGCCTACGGGCGCCTGTTGCGCGCCGTGGCGCGGCGCGACCGCCTGGCGATGGCGGCGACGGCCGCCGCGGTCGCCGCCAGCCTCGCCGCGCTGCCGCTGTTGCAGAGCCGCTTCCTGCCGGAACTGCGCGAAGGGCACTACATGATCCACACATCGGGCGTGCCGGGGATGGCGCTGGACGAGAACATCCGCCTCGGCACGCGGTTGACCGAACGGGTCATGGCGATCCCCGGCGTGCGCAAGATGTCGCAATGGGCGGGGCGGGCGGAGCGCGGCGCCGACACCTACGGGAGCCACTACGCCGAATACGAGGTCGACCTGGAGCCGCTGCCGGGGCCGGAACAACAGCGCGTGCTCGACTCGATCCGCGGCCTCCTCGACCGCTTCCCCGGCCTCGCCACCGAGGTCAACACCTTCCTCGTCGAGCGCGTCGAGGAAACCATAACGGGTTACGGCGGAGCGGTGGCGGTGCAATTGTTCGGCGGCAGCCTCGACCTGCTGGAGCGCAAGGCCGGCGAAGCGGCGGCCGTCATGCGCTCGCTGCCCGGCGCGGTCGACGTGCGCGTGCGCGCGACCCACGCCGTGCCGGCGCTTGCGGTCGAGGTCGACAACGAACGGATGGCGTTCCACGGGGTGCGCCCGCGCGCCGTCTACGACGCGGTGAACATCGCGTTCGAGGGGCGCGTCGTCGGCGAGGTCCATGAAGGCGGCCGCGCCGTGCCGCTGGCGGTCACCGTCGCGTCCGACGCAAGGGCCCTGCCCGAACGGGTCGCCGCGCTGCCCGTGGCGGCGCGCGGGGGAGGCGTCGTCGCTCTCGGCGATGTCGCGTCGGTGACCGCGGATTCGCGACGCTACGCGATTCTGCGCGAGGGCGGGCAACGCGTCCGGACGGTGACGGGCAACCTGACGGGAGTCGACGCCGACCGCTTCGTCTCGCGGCTCGAAGAGCGTCTGCGCGCTTCGCTCGACCTGCCGGCGGGGGTTCATTTCGAGATCGCCGGCGCGGCCGTGGAAGCGGGCGCGGCCCGCGGCGAGCTGATTCTGCGCGCCCTCCTGGTCGGCGCCGGCGTGCTGATCCTGCTCCATATCGCCCTCGGCCACGTCGCCAATGTTGCGCTGGTCGCGACCAACCTGCCGTTCTCGCTCGCCGGCGGGGTGCTGGCGGCTCTGTGGACCGGCGGCGTGTTGTCGCTGGGGTCGTTCGTCGGGTTCGTCACCCTGTTCGGCATCACCTTGCGCAACGCCATCATGCTGGTCTCCCACTACCGCCATCTGGTGGTTGCGGAGGGGCTGCCGTGGTCGCCCGAGACCGCCGTCCGCGGGGCCGAGGAGCGCCTGCCGTCGATCCTCATGACGGCGCTGGCCACGGCGCTCGCGATGCTGCCCATCGCCGTCGCGAGCGACAATCCGGGCCACGAGATCATCGGCCCCATGGCCGGCGTGATAGTGGGCGGCATGGCGACCTCGACCGTCCTCAACCTCCTCGTCCTGCCCGCCGTCATGAGCCGCTACGGGCGCTTCCCGCGCGGCCCCGCAGCGGCGCCGGACGCGGTTTGACCGCCCGCGGCGGGTGCGACAGAGTGCGCCGCGCCAGCGAGGGGAAAGCCGCGATGCCGCGTTTCAGCGCCGGAAGCCTGCGCCGGGCCTGCGCCGACGCCTTCGAATCGGTCGGCTTCGCCCGCCGGGACGCGCAAACCGTCGCCCGTCTCATGGTCGAATCGAACCTGGCCGGCCACGACAGCCACGGGGTGCGCCACCTCCCCGTCTATGTCGGACGGGTGCGCGACGGCCTGATCGACCCCGCCGGCGCGCCGCGCGCGGTTTCCGAAACCCCCGCCACCGCGGTCGTGGACGGCGGGCGCGCCCTCGGCCACCTCGCCGCCGGGTTCGGCATGGCGCTCGCCGTCGAAAAGGCGCGCGCGACGCGCATCGCCGCGGTCGCCGTGCGCAACAACGAGCATGTCGGGAGGGTCGGCGCCTATCCCGAAATGGCGGCCGAAGCGGGTTTCGTCGGGCTGACCTTCTGCAACGCACAGGGGCGGGGGATTTCCGTCGCCGCGCATGGCGGCCTCGGGCGCCGCATCGGCGCCAACCCCGTCGCCGCGGGCTTTCCGAACCCCGACGGCGCCCCTGTGCTCCTCGACATCTCCACCTCGCAGATCGCCATGAACAAGGTCCGCCAGGCGCGCGATCGCGGCGTTGCGCTGCCTGAAGGGGCGATGCTGGACGAAGACGGCGCGCCGACCGCCGACCCCGGCGCGTTCATGGACCGCGCCGGCGCGGCGCTGCCGCTCGGCGGCCTCGCCTTCGGACACAAGGGGTTCGGCCTCGCCGTCGTCGGCGACCTGTTGTGCGGCGTCATCGGCGGCTCGGGCAGCGCCGCCAACCGCCACGAGACCGATATCGACAACGGCACCTTTCACATCGCCATAGATCCGGAAGCGTTCCTGTCGCGCGAGGCCTACAACGCCGAACTGCGCCGCCTCGCCGGCCATCTTCGCTCCAGCCGGCCGCTGCCGGGGGTGGACCGGGTGCGGATGCCCGGCGATTTCGAGGCCGAGAACCGCGCCGGGCGCGCCGAACACGGCATCCCCGTCGACGACGCCGTGTGGGAAAAGATCCGCGACACCCTCGCGCGCCTGAACGTGCCGCCGCCCGAACCCCTCTGATCCGTGCCGTTCCGCTTCGTCCACACCGCCGACCTCCATCTCGACTCGCCGCTGCGCTCGCTGGCGCTGCGCAACCCCGACCTCGCCGGGCTGATCGGCGACGCCACCCGCCAGGCGTTCTCCAACCTCGTCGATCTGTGCCTCGACGAGGAGGCGGAGGCGCTCATGATCGCCGGCGACCTCTACGACGGCGACCAGACATCGATGAAGACGGCGCTGTTCCTCGCCGACCGCTTGCGCCGGCTCGACGAGGCGGGGGTTCGCACGTTCATCGTGCGCGGCAACCACGACGCCGAGTCGCGGATCACACGCGAGCTCACGCTGCCGGAAGGCGCGAAGGCGTTCCGCGGCCGGAGCGAGGCCGCGATGCTGGACAGACCCGACGGCGCGCTTCCCGTCGCGGTGCACGGGATCAGTTTCGGCAAGCCCCATGCGCCGGAAAGCCTGGTCCCCAAATTCAGGCCGCCGGTTCCCGACGCGTTCAACATCGGGCTGCTCCACACCAGCCTCGGCGGCGCGCCGGGGCACGACCCCTATGCGCCGTGCAGCGTCGCCGATCTCGTCGGCGCGGGCTTCGACTACTGGTGCCTCGGCCATATCCACAAGCGCGCGGTTCACCATGAAAAGCCGCATGTCGTCATGCCGGGAATGCCGCAGGGGCGCCATATCGGCGAAGCGGGGCCGAAATCGGTCACCCTCGTCCGCGTCGCCGACGACGGGAGCGTCGCTTGCGAGGAGCGCGCCGTGAGCGTCGCGCAATTCGAGCGCGTCACGGTCGATCTCGCGGGCGTCGGGGACTGGCGCGAGATGACCGAGCGCATCGGCGCGAGCCTGGAACGCGCGCGCGCCGGGGCCCGGGCCGACCGTCTGGTGGCGCGTCTCGAATTGACCGGCGGGACTCCGTTGAACTGGCGCTTGCGCCGTGAAAGGGAGCGCGTTGAAGGCGAGGCCCGCCATCGCGCCGGCGCGGCCGGAAACACATGGATCGAGAAGGTCGAACTCGCCACCGGGGAGCCCGCGGGCGCTCGTGCGGGCGCGGGCGCCGTCGCGGAGCTCGCGGCGGAGATGCGCGGCCCTGTCGCGCAGTCGCAAGACTTCAGGACGCAGGCGCTCGAGGCGATGGAAGACATCGAACGGGTCTTGCCGCCGGAAGTGCGCCGGGCGCTCGGCGACAGCGCGGAGGAACGGGAAAAGACGCTCGCCGGACTGATCGGCGAGGGATGCGAAACCGTGCTCGTCCGTCTCCGCGAAGGCGGGTCGGGAGAAGCGGACTGATGCGCCTGCGCCGGCTGAACCTGTCGCGATACGGGATGTTCACCGACCGCGAGATCGATTTCGGGCCGGCGCCGGCGAACGCCCCCGACCTGCACCTGGTCTACGGGCCGAACGAGGCGGGGAAATCCACCGCGCTGGCCGGCTTCCTCGACCTGCTGTTCGGGTTCGGCCGTATCAATCCATACGCCTTCCTTCATCCCTACCCGACGATGCGGGTGGAAGGCGACCTGGAGATCGACGGCGAGGCGCGCCGCTTCGTCCGCATCAAGAAGAAGCAGGGGAGTCTTCTCGGCGGCGCCGGCCGGCCGGTCCCCGAAGGCATGCTCGCCAACGCCCTCGGCGGCATGACCCGCGAGACCTACAAGGCGACGTTCTCGCTCGACGACGACACGCTGGAGGCCGGCGGCGACGAGATCCTGAAAAGCGAGGGCGATCTCGGCCAGTTGCTGTTCGCCGGCGGCGCCGGACTCGTGGAACTGCGCGAAACGCTGAACGAACTCCGGGAAGGGACGGAGGCGTTTCACAAGGGCAGGGCCCAGAATACGATTCTCAGGGATCTGAAGAAGCGTCTCGCCGACCTCGCCGGGGAGAAGAAGCGCCTCGACATTGCGGCCGGCGCCTGGGCCGCTCTCGTGAAAGAGCGCGACGCGGCGCGGAAGGCCTATGACGAAGCGGCGGCGGAGGGCGGGAAGCTGGAGGCGGCGCGCGCCGACGCCCAACGCCGGATCGCCGCGCTGCCGTGGCTCTCGGAAGTCCGCCGCCTGCGCGACGAACTCGCCGGCCTGGAAGGTTTGCCCGAACCGCCGCAGATCTGGTTCGAGCGTATCGGCGCGTTGCTGGAAAGCGAACCGCGGCTGGCCGCGCGTATCGATGGCCTCCAAAAGCAGGCGGCGCGTCTCGAAGAGAAGCGGGAGGCCGCCCCGACCGACGACAAGATACTGGCCATCGAGGACCGCGTCGCCGGGGTCGACACTGCCCGCGCGCGTTACCTCACGGCCGAGCAGGACTTGCCGCGCCGGCGCGAAACGCTGGCCCGGCTGCGGGGAACCATCGCGGCCCTGCTCCGCCGCCTGGAGCGGGCGCCCGATACGGATCCCGCCTCGCTGGCGGTTCCCGCAGCCGCCGCCGGCGCCCTTCGCGCCCTGATCGAGAGCCGGTCGGGAGTCGACGAACGCCTGAAATCCACGGCGGCCGAACTGGAAACCGCGAAGCGCGAAGAGGCGCGCGCGGCGGCGGCGTTCGAGAAAATCGGCGCCGCCACGGGCGCCGCCGCGGGCGCCGCAACGGAAGCGGCGTTCGAACGCCTCCGCGCCGCGCTCGACGATGCGCAGGGCGACGACTGGCGCGCGCGTCTCGATCTCCATACCCGACAGCGCCGCCGCCTGGCGGCCGAACTGGACGACAATCTCCGGCAATTGCGTCCGTGGAGCGGCGGCGCGGACAGCCTCGCCCGGGTCGAAATACCGGAACGCGGCGAACTGGACGCCTGGCGGGCGTCTCTGGAGGCCGCCGAACGCGATATTGAGCGCCTCGAGGCCGGGAAGGCCCGCCTCGCGGCGGAACTTAACCGGCAATCCGCCCGCGCCGACGCGGCGAAGGCGGAAACCGGCGTCGCCGACGACGTCGAGGCGGCGGCGCGGCGCGCGGCGCGCGACGAGGCGTGGCAAAGCCACATCAAGGCGCTGGACGCCGCGTCCGCCGACCTTTTCGAGGAGCGGATGGAGGCTTACGACGCCGCGGCCGACGGCCGCCTCGCGAACGCAGAGGCGCTCGCCCGGCTGCGGCAGGCCGGCGAGGAGCGGCGCACGACGGAGGCGGACGCGAAGGCCAACGCCGCAGAGCTCGCTCGCGCGCGGCGGAGGCGACAGGAGGTCATGGACGGGATTGCCGCGTCGGTCGCGACCATGACCCGCACCGGCGCTGCCGACCTGCCGCCCGACATCGGCCTTCCCCGTCTCGCCGCGTGGGTCGACCGGCGCGAGGAGATACTCGCGAAATTCGCCGAGGCGGGGGGAGAGGAACACGAGATCGGACGCGCGCGGGAGGACGGCGCGCGTCTGCATGCGCGGCTCGCCTCCGCCCTTGCCGTCGCCGGCGCGCCGGCGGCGCAGGACGCGGACATCGAGGAGCTCGCGGCGGCGGCGCAGGCGGCGGTCCAGGCGGACAAGGACCGCCGGGCGCAGGCGGACGCGGCGCGGCAGCGGCTGGAGCGCGCGCGCGCCGAACTCGAACGCCGCGACGGCGACGCGCAGCGAGCGGAGAGCGACGATGACGCCTGGCGCCGCGATTGGGCGGCGGCGCTGTCCCGCTGCTGGCTGGGCGCGATCGACCCGGCGCCGTCGGCGGCCGAGGCGCCGCGCATCCTCGAAGACGCCGTGGAACTGGAGACGGCGCATGGAGAACATGCGGATCTGGCCGCCCGGATCGCCGCGATGGAAAGCGACCGAGAGGCGTTCGTCGCCGAAGTGGGCGCGCTGGCGGAACTGGCCGGCGAGAGGTTCGACCCGTCGCGGGCGCTCGCGCATGACGACGCCCTGAAGAAGCGCCTTGCCGAAGAAAGCGACAGGCGCAAGCGGCGGGACGAATTGGCGAAAGAGATCGAGGGAGCCGACAGGGAACTGGCCCGCGCCCGAAGCGAAATGGCGGAGTTGCAGGCCGAGGCCGGGCGTATGTTCGAAGCGTTCGGGGTCGACTCGCTGCGCGCCGCGGAGGGCAAATTGCGCGAGGCGAAGCGGCGCGCGGAACTGCGCGAGACTCTCGCCGCGGACGAAACGAAACTGGCGGACGCGATGGGCGCCGCCTCGCCGCAGGACGCCGAGGCGGCGCTTGCGGAGGCCGACCGCGACGCTCTGGAAACCGGGGCCGCCGAAACCGCGTCGAAACTGGAGGATGCCGCCGCCCGCAAGCAGGAGCTCTTCCACGCCTTGCAAAAGATCTCGGACAAGCTTGCCGCGGTCGGGAGCGGCGACGACGCGGCGCGGCTCGAACAGCAGAGACGGACGGCGCTTCTCGAAATCGAAGAGGGCGCCCGCGAATGGTTGCGCGTCCGGCTGGGCGTGCTGGCGGCGGAGCGCGCGCTCGACGCCTGGCGCGAGGCGCACCGCAGCTCGATGATGGAGCACGCTTCGGAAGCGTTCCGCATCGTCAGCCGCGGCGCCTATTCGCGGCTCGAGGCGCAGCTCGGGGACAAGCGCGAGGTCCTTGTCGGAGTCCCCGCCGCCGGCGGGGCGAAACTCGCGACAGAACTTTCGAAGGGAGCGCGCTTCCAGCTCTATCTCGCGCTGCGGGTCGCCGGTTACCGCGAATTCGCCGAACGCCACGGCGCGGTGCCCTTCGTCGCCGACGACATACTCGAAACCTTCGACGATTTCCGCGCCGAGGAGGCGTTCCGGCTGTTCGCCGACATGGCGGGATACGGTCAGGTCGTCTATCTGAGCCACCATCGGCATTTGTGCGACATCGCGCGGGAGGTTTGCCCGTCGGTGCGCGTCCACGAACTTCCCGACGCCGGAGCGGCGCCTGAGGCGGCGCCTGAAGCGGCGTCGGAGGCGGCGTGAAGGAGCGAGAACCGTGACGGACATGAAGATCGGCCTGCTCGGCGCCGGCGGACGGATGGGGACGACCCTCGTCCGCCGCATCGCGGCGACCCCCGGCGCGGCGCTCGCGGCGGCGGCGGAAGCCGCGGGCCACCCTGCGGTGGGGCGCGCCGTCGGCGACTCCGGGATCGTTATCGGAACCGACCCCCGCGCCGTGTTCGACGCTTGCGATGTCGCAATCGAATTTTCTCTGCCGGAAGCGACGGCGGCTCATGCGGCGCTCGCCGCCGCTGCGGGAACCGCGCACGTCGTCGGCACCACAGGGCTGGATGCGGCGCAGACGGCGGCGGTGCGCGAGGCGGCGCAGCGCGCGCCTATCGTTTGGGCGCCCAATATGAGCGTCGGCGTGAACCTGCTGTTCGCGCTGGTGGAGCGGGCGGCGCGCGTGCTCGGCCCCGAATACGACATTGAGATCGTCGAAATGCACCATCGCCACAAGGTCGACGCGCCGTCGGGGACGGCGCTCGGCCTGGGGCGCGCCGCGGCGCAAGGACGCGGCGTCGACCACGATTCGGTCGCGGCGCGCGGGCGCGACGGCCATACCGGCCCGCGCCGCGCCGGCGACATCGGCTATGCGGTGCTGCGCGGCGGCGGCGCGCCCGGCGACCACACGGCGATTTTCGCCGCCGAGGGCGAGCGCGTGGAGCTCGGCCACCGCGCCGCCTCGCGCGATGTCTTCGCCGACGGCGCCGTCCGCGCTGCCCTGTGGACCCGCGGCCGCCCGCCGGGCCTCTACGACATGCGCGACGTGCTGGGGCTCGAACGCAACCCGTCGAGCGCCTCGCGCAGCGTCCGGTAGAGCTCGCGGCGCTCGTCCGGCGTCAGGAAAGCGCCGACGGACACCCGCGTCCCGCGGCTCGACAGGGTGACGCGGCAATGATGCTCGTCCGGGGCTTCCAGCGCCACCCGGAGCCAGAACGGCTGAAACGACCAGCACTCGGTCCGCCCGGTCGGCCCGATGCGTTCGACATCGCAGCGCTCCGGCGACAGTCGCAGGCGCTCCACCGCCCGTCCGCCGCGCTCGTTGAGACGGAAGGCGAGCCAGATCAGCGCCACGTCGACCCCGAAGAACCCGAGCACAGGCCAGGCCCCGGCGAGCGCGAAGGCCAGCCCGGCGCCGAAACTCGCCAGCGCCACGCTGCCCATCAGCGCCAGAAATCCGGCCCGCCCGAGCGACCGGTGCGGGCGCAATTCCGCGTCGATCAGGAGCGGCCCGCGCATGGCGAAACGCCGCCCGACGGGCGGCGCCAGATCGATTTCGGCGGCGCGCCGGCTTGCCGTTCCTCGACCAGGAGGACATGGTCGCGGATATCGGGTAGCCCGCCCTCGACCGCGAGTTCGGCGATAGCGTCGCGCGGATTTCTTTTTTTCAGGCGGTTGCGGAACGGATACCGGTCAAGGGGAAGAAAGGTATTGCGGCCGCGAGGCGCCGGATTGAACAACGTCGAACCGCTGTGGATGGGGGACAGGGTCACACGATCCGAATGAGTCGCGATCAGGCTTTCGGTATCGACAATCAGAACGACCTGTGGAGCGTCGCGACAGGCTTTCAGCATTCTCTCGAGGCGTTCCCGAGTGACCCAGAAAAACACCCTGGAATTCAGTGTCCTATACCAATCGCGCGGTTTCAAACCGTCGCGCAGGCACTTGCAAAGAGCTTTGTCGCTCATCGGTTTCCGGTCGCGCACGACTGCGCGGCCAAGCCCCGGACGGCGTATCGGAACCGATGTCGGACGATGGCGTGTCTCCAATGCGACTCGCCGTTCTTCCGAGACGCCGAAAATATCGAGCAAGGCCGAGGGGCTGAGCAGACCGTGGCGTTCGATCGAGGGCCAGCTCCCCGCAGCCGCCATGTGAAACAATCGCGGATAGCGCTCCGCCAATTCTCCCGGGTCGACGCCGCTATCCGCTTCTTGAGACCGATAAGGGATCATCGGAACGTGCGCGCCTTCGTACTCGACGACGTAATCGGCAAGGATATCGAGCTCCAGCCCTTCGGGACTGCCGTAAGCCGCCCCCATGAGCTCGGAGATCCGATCGAGGGCGGTTTCGTAATCCTTTACGCTTCGAATGGGTTTTATCTCAGCCATGCCGCACCGTCTTCGCATCCACCGCATCGTACTCAGCATGAGTTCCCAGGAAACACACGTTAACCACACCAATCGTATAATTGATCTCCGCCGCAAACGGTAGGTATTCCCCTTTATATTGAAAACCACTCCGTTGTTTCCTGTAATGCTCGCGCTCCCATACTGTTGCTTCAACTCGGCCGGGTTTTTCCACCCCGCTTTCTTGACCCGTTCGCGCCACGTGACCAGCGGGCCCTCGGCGTCCGCATGACGACGACAGAAATTACTCAGAATTTTTCTTTCGATAATACGCATATCGCTCCTCTTGCCTCTTCTTTACAATTGTGGACATGTTTCCGCCATTCTTCAAATGCGTCTTTTCCGAAGCATTCAACCCCGTCGCCACGACGATGAATAGCACGACACCCGGCCGTACGCAACGTGCGCCTGCGTCGATCGGTCCGGGATCCCGCTCCCGGCCGGCGGTTGGGGCGCTCCGCGGGCGATGGCGTCTCGCCCGAATTCTCCGTTATACGCTGCAGGAACGGGTAGCGTGCGACCCGACACAGTGAAGCCGAAAGAGGCCACGTCGGCGCGCCAATTCCGACCGGATCCTCATCATCCACGTCCGCTCAGGCGGGAAAAGATCCAATATGGCGCGGCGCATGGACGCGGTGTTTCCCGACGCTTCTTTCGGTGGGGTATCGTTCGGGGATGCTCCACCGGCCCTCGAGCGCCGCGTCGCGCCCGAATTCGTCCACACCGGGCGGGCGACGGATCCGCACGGATTCATCTCTCGCAACTGCTTCCGTTGCGACAGACGATCCAGAAGCAATGTCGCTTCCTGGCATGGTGGGCGGTCTTCCATTTCGTCGAGACCATCGGCCCGGTTCGAATTTTGACGATCAGATCGCAAACGGTGAAACCGGCCTCCCCGGCCATTCGCATGAAATCGCAATGCGCCCATTTCGACCGGTGGCAATTCACCATGTCGGTTATTTTCGCCAACAGAAGGCCGCGAGGCTTCAACACCCTTTTCGCCTGTTTCAGGAAAGGCGGATACAGATAGCTCAGGCTCCATCCCTGGTTCTTGCCGCATTCGACGGTGGCCCCGAAATCCTCTTCGAACCTCTTCCTGCTTTTGTCGCGCCCCTGCGGCCCCACATGGGGCGGGTCGTAGACGACGGTCCCGAATGTGGACGCAGGGACTCCCGTCATTTCCCGGTTGTCGCCGACGATCATCGGTTTGTACTTCGGGTTTATATCCATCGACACGATGCGGCGGCTCGAATTTTTCCAGAACCGCCCCGTGTTGTACGTGGAGTCGAGAATGGGTTCCGGCGGGATCGACGCATAAAACAGCAGCATCCGTTCGAGAAGCGCCCCGTCGCTTTTCTCCCAAACGCTGCTGATGGGGTTGTATTGTGCGCCGGTCGCCGGGCGCTGTTGTGGGCTTTCCTTGCGACCGTCTTCGAGAAGATCGTAATGAGACAAGTCGGTCATGCCGTCGACTCCGTGCAGCGCTCCCGATGGAGCGCGCCGACCCGCCATTTTGCAGCCCGACATCGCCGGACCGCGCGCCATGCCTTTGCGAGCCGTGAAGCGATTCCGGCGTTACAGCCGTCGATACGGCATTGGCTTTCGGTTCGGCACGGAAACCGTGTCGGTCGACCCATAGTCCGGCCGGCTCGGGGATCGAACCGCTTTTCCGCGGCGCCGCCGTCGGGCGTCGGATAGCATGGCGGCGGGTCACGGGCAACGCTGGCCGTCGCCGCAATCGGCGCGCGATCCGGTTCGGACACATATGAGACGCGGCGGGTTCGGGCGGTCGGTATCCGGGCTTCTCCATGGCCGGAAGCCTGCTTGCGGCCATGGCGGACCGCCCGGCGTCTCATGGGTGTTGAACGAGGACAGATATTCGGTTCAGTATGTTACGGGATTGGAGTCGCGGGCCCTGTCCGCGAATTCACGGCGCGAGGGCAGCGCGATGGCGGCGCGGCGCGGAAGGCAGTTCCTCCACACTCCCGGACCGACGGCGATGCCGGATCGGATCCTGCAAGCGATGGCGCGCCCTGCGCTCGATCACCGCGGGCCGGAGTTCCTGCGTATCGCCGAGCGCTGTTTCGCGGGGCTGAAGGGGGTTTTCCGCACCGGGCGCCCGGTGTCGATCTATCCCGCCGCCGGGCACGGCGCGTGGGAAGCGGCGCTGGCCAATGTATGCGCGCCCGGCGACCGGGTGCTGATGTGCGAGACGGGGGCGTTCTCGCAATGGTGGAAGGAGATGGCGGAGGCGCTGGGCCTGGCGGTCGATTACCTGCCGGGGGACTGGCGAAGCGGGGCCGACCCGGCGGCCGTCGAAGCGCATCTCGCGGCCGACCGGGGCCGCAATCTGCGCGCCGTCGCCGTGGTCCACAACGAAACCTCGACCGGGGTGACGAGCCGCATCGCCGATATCCGCGAAGCCATCGACGCGGCGGGGCACCCGGCGCTGCTCCTCGTCGATACCGTCTCCTCGCTGGCGTCCATGGACTTCCGCATGGACGAATGGGGAGTCGACGTGGCGGTGGGGAGCTCGCAGAAGGGGCTGATGCTGCCGCCCGGCCTGGGCTTTACGGGGGTCAGCGAAAAGGCGTTCCGCGCCTCGCGCGCCAACCCCGCGCCCCGCAGCTATTGGGACTGGCGCGCGACGATGCCCGACGGCGAAACGGCGGGGTTCGTGTGCACGCCGCCGATCAACCTGATGTTCGGCCTTGCCGAGTCCCTCGACATGCTGGAGGAAGAGGGGCTGGAGGCGTGTTTCGCGCGCCATCGCCGGCTCGCGGAAGCGACGCGCTGCGCGGTCGCCGGCTGGGGGCTGGAAATCAACGCGCGGGACGGGCGCGAGGCGTCCGATTCGGTGAGCGCCGTCCGGCTGCCCGACGGCCACGACGCCGAGGCGGTGCGGCGCATCGCCCGCGAGCGTCACGATGTCGTGCTGGGCGTCGGGATCCTGCGGCTGGCGGGACGGGTTTTCCGCATCGGCCATATGGGCGACCTCAATGCCCCCATGCTTCTGGGCGCCCTGGCGGCGGTGCAGGCGGCCCTCGCCGAGGCGCGCGTCCCCCACGACCCGCGCGGCATCCTCGCCGCCATCGACCGGCTGACCGGAGACCCCGCAGTTTCCGGCTGACCCGGGCGGCGCCGGACCGGGGCCACGCGACGCCCCGCCTCCACGCCGACCGCCCGGCTGAGGCCCGCCGCGCCCTGCTTCGGAAAACCCCGAACGCCCGAACCCGGTTCCATCCCGGACCGTGTCGTCGCAAGGTCGAAATCCGTTCCGGCCTCGCAACCGGAAAACGTGACGCGGAAACGACAGTCGCGGCGAGGCGTTCAGGGCGCGGAGCGGCCGAGCAGGCCGCGCCCGGCGAGGTTCGTCATCAGTTCCGAAACGCCGAACGTCCACGGTTCGGTGTCCTCGCAATGACGCACGCGGTTGACCAGCGCGCCGAGCGGCGGGGTGGAGATCAGCACGACATCGCCGACCCGATGGGTGAAGCCGCGCCCCGGTTCGCCGCGGTCCTCGGTGGGCGCGAACATCGTCCCCGTCATCAGCACGAAACCGTCGGGGTAACGGTGGGTTTCGTTGATGGTTTGCGCGACCAGCTCCTTCGGCGTGCGGCTCATCAGGCCCATCGACGACGATCCGAGAAGCGAAAATTGGTCGTCTCCCTCCACCGCCAGGCTGATGTCGACGCCTTCCAGGTCGTGCAGGCTGAAGGTCGCGTCGAACAGGCGGATGAAGGGGCCGATGGCGCAGGAGGCGTTGTTGTCCTTGGCGCGGTTGAGCAGCAGCGCGCTTCGTCCCTCCATGTCGCGCAGGTTGACGTCGTTGCCGAGCGCAGCGCCCACGATCTCGCCGCGGGCGTTGACCGCCAGCACCGCCTCGGGTTCCGGGTTGTTCCAGGTGGAGTGGCGCGGGACGCCGATCTCGGCGCCCAGGCCGACGGCGCTCATCGGCTGCGCCTTGGTGAATATCTCGGCGTCGGGGCCGATCCCGACTTCGAGATAGGGCGACCAGAGGCCGCGCTTCGTCAGCGACTCCTTGAGCCTCGCCGCCGCGTCGGAGCCGGGCTTTATCCCTTGCAGATCGGCGCCGATCTCCTTCGCGATGGACGCCCGGACATCCTCGGCTGCGTCCGGGTCGCCCTTCGCGTGTTCCTCGATCACCCGCTCCATCAAACTGTCGAGAAAGGTGACGCCGGCGGCCTTGATCGCCTGGAGATCGATGGGCGCGAGGAACCAGGGCTTTCCCGGGTCGCGCGAATCCGGCGCGGTGTTGGCGAGGATGTCGTCGACCGCGCCCAGCCGCACGGCGCCGTCGGCCGTCGCCGCGGCGGATGCCGGGTTTTCCGCATTCATCAACGCCGCGGAAGTCGGCCATGCGGCGGATATGTCGTAGACCCCCGTCTCCGCGAGCGCGACCACCGACGGTCCGTTCGCGGCGGGAACCCAGCAACGTCCGACCAGCGCCCCGCGCGCGCCGTCCTCCGGCAGGACGATGTTGCTGTCGAGAACGAATTCCATGACCGGTCTCCCTTTGCCGCCGCCCGCAAGTGTGCGCGAAACCCGGCCCGCGGACAACGCCCGCAGGGCGATTCAACGAAGCGACGGTCGCATCGAGGTCCGCCGTGTTGCGCTGTCGCGCGAGGTCGCGCCCCGGCTGCGCCGGCCGGGCGCAGCGCCGCCTGGAGCGACGACCGGCGACGCGAACCCGCCAATCGGGATGCGGTCCCGCGTCGTCATACGATGTCTCCCCGCCGGCGGAGTCGCCGCCCGCCGTCGAGGCCGAAAAGCGGGCGCAGGCGGATGCCCAGCAGACTGCCGGGAACCGCCGCCAGCAGCCACAGCCAGCCATGCAGGCTGCCCGACGCGACGCCGGAGAAAAGCGCGCCGATGTTGCAGCCGTAGGCGAGACGCGCGCCGTATCCCATCAACAGGCCGCCGACCGCCGCCGCCGCCAGCGCCCGCGCCGGAACCCCGAATCCCGGCCGGAAACGGCCGGCCGCCGCCGCCGCCGCGAAAGCGCCGAGAAGAATGCCGAAATTCGTCACCGACGTGTCGTCCGCCAGCAACGGCCGGTCCAGCGCCGCGCGCCCGGCCCAGAACGCGCTCGTCGCCGGGTCCCAGCCGAGAAGCGCCGCCGCCTTCGCCGCCCACAGCGCGAACCCCCACACGATCGACCACGCATGGCCGGAAACGACCAGGACGAGCCAGTTCAACCCCGCCAGCGCCGCCGCCCCGAACAGCAACGGCCACGGGCCCCGCCACAACGCGCCCGCGTCCATCCGCCGCCACAGGGGTCGCCGCGCCCGCGCGCCGGCGAGCCGCAGTCCCCCCACCGCGAGACCGAGAAGCGCCAGCTGCACGGCGACCGCCGCCGGCCAGCCCAGCGCCGCGCCGAGCGACACCGGCGCCGCCTCCGGCAGCGTCCGCCACCACGGCAGATGCAGGCTGCCGGCGAAAGCTCCCGCGCAGAACGCCGCCAGCGTTACCGCCATCCGCGCGCTCCCGCCGCCGACCGCATAGAGCGTCCCCGACGCGCAACCGCCGCCGATCTGCATTCCTGCGCCGAAAAGAAAGGCGCCGATCGCCGCCGAAACCGCCACCGGCGCCAGCGCTCCCCGCGTCGCCCCCGACGCCAGCACCGGCGCAAACAGCGCGATCGCCAGGGCGATGGCCGCCGCCTGCGCCGCCACTCCCGACAGGTCGCGCTCCGTCGCCGCGCGGCGCCACGCTCCGGCGAAGCCGAAACTCGCGTGATAGAGCGTCGCGCCCAGCCCCAGGCCGATGACCGCGAGCCAGGCCTTCTCCGCGCCATGCCCCGCGGCGGCGGCCGCCAGCGCCGCCGCCGCCGCCAGAGCGGCGCACAGCGCCCCGGTCTGCGGCGGCGCGCGCTCCGTCACGCCCGCTCGTCCCGCGGCTCTCGCGCCCCGAGCTCTTCGAGAAATCCCACCTTCAGCGGCAGGACCGCGCCCAGCCACAGTGCGAACCGCGTATGGTCCGCCACATCGTCGCCGGTGCGCGGATGCACCAGAATCGTCAACCCGTCCCGGTTCAGCGCCAGCCACGGCACGAAACTCGCGAACAGCGGCGCGTCGAACGCCACCTGATACATCGGGCGCGGGTGCGGCCCCACCGGTTCGTCGCGCCAGCGCCCCATGCGCACCGCGAACCGCGTCCCGATCGCCGCCCGCAACGTCGCCGCGCGGCGACGGCTGTCGCCTTCCCCATAATAGACGTGCGCGTGCCACCCCGCGATCTTTCCCGCATCGAAGCCTTCGTTCGCCTGCATGTCCGGCCCTCCGCCGCTTGACTCGCCCGCCGTCGCTCCGCTACCGTCGGTCTTGCCGGTGGGGGATAGTTTAACGGTAGAACTTTCGGCTCTGACCCGAACAGTCCTGGTTCGAATCCAGGTCCCCCAGCCAGCGCCGCGCGGCGGGCCTGCCGACCCACAGGGTGGACCAGGCGCCCTCGTCCCACCGCCGGCGAAGGATCAGGCCGCTGCGTCGGCAGGCAATGAGAACCGCCGACGCCTGCGATTTCAGCAGCCCGGACAGGACCGCAACCCCGCCGGGCGCGAGCCGCGCGGCGAGCGCCGGCGCCAGCGCGACGAGCGGACCCGCCAGCAGGTTCGCCGCCGCCGCGTCGTAACGCCGGCCCCGCGGCAAGCCCGAAAAGCCCGCGCTCAAGCGACATCGCACCAGCGGCGCGAGGCGGTTGCGCCGCGCGTTTTCCCGCGCCGTCGCCACTGCCGCGGGGTCGTTGTCCACCGCAGTCACCGGGCGGCGCCACAGCCGCGCCATCGCCATCGCCAGCACCCCGCTGCCGCACCCCAGGTCGAGCGGCCGCATGAAGCGGCGACGCCGCGCCAGCGCGCACAGCGCCCGCAGGCACCCCCGCGTCGTCTCGTGATGCCCTGTGCCGAACGCCGCGCCGGCGTCGATGCACAGGTCCCACGGCCCCGGGCGCGGCGGATGGCGCGAACCGCGCACGCGGAAGCGCCCGCCCCGCGCCGGCGCGAGCGCCTCCGGACCCGCCGCCGTCCAGTCTCGGTCGCGCAGCGCTTCCCAGGCGACCGGCGGCGGCGCGACGCCGGCCGCCGCCGCGGCGACCGCCACCGCCGCCTCCACCTCGACGCGCGGCGGCGGCGCCTCCCATATGGCGCGGAATCGCGTCCCGCCGTCCGCCTCGAACGTCACGTCCAGCGACTGCGCGCCCGCGAACGCCCGCTCCAGCACCGCTCCGAACGCCGGCGCCGACGCGCGCAGGCTCGCCGTCCAGGCGCACACCGCCGCTTTTTCGTGCATCGCCCTGCGTCTCCCGTCACTATGACGCGGCCGCACACAGGGAGTATGCCATGAACGAGGCGCGACACGGCGAAATGCGACAGGGCGAAACGCGGAACGTGCTGGCGGTCGGGCGTATCCACCCGGCGGGGATCGACAAACTGGCCGCCGCGCCCGGCGTCTCGGTGACGGAGATCGAGCAGGAGGCGCAGGCCCTCGCCGACGCCATCGGCGCCGCCGACGCCGTCATCGTGCGCACCGCGCGGGTCGACCGCAGCCTCATCGCCCGCGCCAACCGGCTGCAAATCGTCGCCCGCCACGGGGTCGGCTTCGATACGGTGGATGTCGCGGCGCTCGGCGAACGACGCATTCCGCTCGCCACGGTCGGCGACGCCAATGCGCGCACGGTCGCCGAACACACGCTCTATCTCATGCTCGCCGCCGCCAAGCGCGGCCTCGAATTCGACCGCATGACCCGCGCCGGCGAGTGGCAGGGCGACGGCGGAGTCGTCGGCCGCGACCTCTACGGAAAGACCGCGGTCATCGTCGGCCAGGGGCGCGTCGGCAGGCTCGTGGTCGGCCTGTGCCGCGCTTTCGGCATGAGGGTGCGCGTCTTCGACCCCCATGTCGACGCCGCCCGAATTTCCGCCCTCGGCGGCGAGCCGCTGTCGCGCCTCGCCGACGGTCTCGCCGACGCCGACTATCTCACCCTCCATGCGCCCCTCGACGATGCGACCGCGCGCATAATCGACCGTGAGACGCTCGCCGCCCTGCCGCGCGAGGCGACCGTCGTCAACGCCTCGCGCGGCGGGTTGGTCGACGAAGCGGCGCTGATCGACGCCCTGCGGGACGGCGAAGTCGGCGTCGCCGCCCTCGATGTCTTCGAGCGCGAACCGCCGGTGCCCGACAACCCGCTGTTCGGCCTGCCCAACACCGTGTTGACCCCGCACGTGGCGGGGCTGACGGTGGAATGCGCGGAGCGCATGTCGCTGCGCTGCGCCGACAACGTGCTGGATTTCTTCGCCGGCCGGCTCGACCCGGCCGTCGTCGTCAACCCCGAGGTTCTGGCCCCGGGCGGCTGAATGCGCCGTCCTCCTCCCGATTTCCGGGAAGCGGGATGGCGAGCAGGAGCGAACTCAGGCTCTTGCCGTGCAGGTCTTGTGCCAGTGTGCGGGTCACCCCGCCTCCCCTGAGGTTGTCGACGACGAAATTGAGCGCCAGCAGGCGCGGCAGCGCATAGCGCCGCACCGGACCGTCGGCGACCGCCGCGAACGCCGCCGCCACCCGCGCCTCGGTGAGCTCGCGCTCCAGTCGCGCATAGCCCGCCGGGTCCCAGGCGACCGCCGAGACGTTCACCGTGCGCCCCTTGTCGCCGGCGCGCGCATGCGCCAGGTCGCCCACCCGGGTCACGCGCTCACCACCTCCACCCGCGTCTTCACCAGCGCGCGAGGCAGCAGGACCGACTGCACGGCGAGGATCTCGCGCACGCTCTTCGAGTCGCCGGCGCCGCCCTGCGGGCCGTTGGTCAGGAGCGTCTCCACCTCCCAACCCACCGCCTCCGCAGTGCGCCGGTCGCCGCAACGCCCGCACAGCCGCAGCCGCGTCTCCCAGGGATCGGGCCGCCCTTCGCCCGGCCCGTGCAGGCTGTCCAGCCCGATCAGGTCCACACGCCATTCGTCGTAGGAGAAGCCGCGCAGGCGCAAACGCTCGGCGACGACCTCCGCCGCCAGGCGGGCCCGCGCCACCGCGCCCGGCCCGCCATAGGAAATCTGCCCTTCCCCGGCGTAGCCGTCGAAATAGCCGACGCTCACCTTGTAGCTGTCGGTGCGCGGCCGCGCCCGGGCGCCGCTCACGCGCACCCGGTCCGGCCCCTCTTCCCCGAACGTCACCGCCGTCGCGTCGAGCACGCAGTCGGGCGTGACGTAGGCCGCCGGGTCGTGCATTTCGTAAAGCAGCTGCTCGGTGCAGGTGCGCGCGTCGATGCGCCCGCCCGACCCGGCGGCCTTGCCGACGGCGAACGACCCGTCGGCGTCGATGTCGGCGAAGGGGAAACCGAGGCGCGCGAGACCGGGGACGTCTTTCGCGCCGGCGTCGGCGAAATAGCCGCCCGTCAGCTGCCCCGCGCATTCCAGCAGATGGCCCGCCGCCGTCGCCTGGCCGAGGCGTCCGTAGTCGTCGTAGGACCAGCCGAACTCGTGCAGCATCGGCCCGACGAACAGCGACGGGTCGGCGACGCGGCCGGTCATCGTCACCGGCGCCCCGGTCGCCAGCGCGTCGCGCACCGCGTCGGCGCCGAGATAGGCGTTCGCCGCCGCCATCCGCGGCAGGACCGCCTCCAGCGGCTCCCCCGTCTCCAGCGACCGCAGCCCGCCCCGCGTTGCGACCAGGTCGCTTACGTCGTCGCCCAGCAGCACCGCGCAGCGCGGGTCCGCGAACCCCGCCTCCGCCGCCAGCGCCGCCGCCCGCCGGCCCGCCGCCAAGGGGTTCGCCGCCCCCATGTTCGAAACCACCCGCACGCCGCGCCCGACGCAGGCCGGCAGCACCGCGCGCAGGCGCTCCTCCAGCCGGGGGCTGGTCCCGTCATGCTTGCCGCGCCGCATGGCGAGGGTTTCGCGGGCGATCGTGCGCTCAGCCAGACATTCGAACGCCAGATAATCGACCTCGCCGCGCTCCGCGAGCTCCACCGCCGGCTCCCAGCGGTCGCCGGCGAACCCCGCGCCGCTGCCGATGCGAAGACGCTCCTTCATCGCCGCTCACCATACCGCGTCCGCGCCGCGCGGCGCGACATCGGCGCGGTTGCGCGCGTTGACAGCCCCGGCGGCGACGCCCATGTTCCGCTTCCACCATGACTTCCGGTCCCGTCATCTCCCTGCCGGACGGCGCGACGCGCCGTTACGACGCGCCCGTGACCGCGGCCCGGGTCGCCGCCGATATCGGGTCCGGCCTGGCGCGCGCCGCCCTCGCCGCGCGCGTGAACGGCGAGCTGCGCGACCTGTCGCGCGAAATCGCGGACGACGCGCGCGTCGAGATCGTGACCGCGCGCGACGCCGACGGCCTCGACCTGCTGCGTCACGACGCCGCCCATGTCCTCGCCGAGGCGGCGAAGGAGCTCTGGCCCGACATCCAGGTGACCATCGGCCCCGTCATCGAAGACGGCTTCTATTACGACTTCGCCCGCGACGAACCCTTTACCCCCGCCGACCTCGAGCGGCTCGAGGAGCGCATGCGCGCGATCGTGGCGCGCGACGAACCCGTCCGCCGCGAGGTCTGGGACCGCGACGAGGCCGCCGCCCATTACGAACGCATCGGCGAGACCTACAAGGCCGAGATCGTCCGCGGCCTGCCGGAAGGCGAGCCGATCACCGTCTATCGCCAGGGCGCCTTCGCCGATCTCTGCCGCGGCCCCCACCTGCCGTCCACGGGCAGACTCGGGACGGCGTTCAAACTCCTGAAGGTCGCCGGCGCCTATTGGCGCGGGGACTCCCGCAACCCCATGCTCCAGCGCGTCTACGGCACCGCCTGGGCGACCCCGAAGGACCTCGCGGCCTATCTGCGCCGCCTCGAGGAAGCGGAGAAGCGCGACCACCGCCGCCTGGGGCGCGAGATGGACCTCTTCCATTTCCAGGAGGAAGCCCCGGGCAGCGTCTTCTGGCACCCCAAAGGGTGGACGCTCTACCGCGCGGCGCGGGCCTATATGCGCGCCCGGCTCGACGCCGCCGGCTATGTCGAGGTGCGCACCCCCGAGCTCGTCGACCGGAGCTTGTGGGAGCGTTCGGGCCACTGGGAGAAGTTCCGCGAACACATGTTCACCGCCGGGTCGGAAGACCGCGTGTTCGCGCTCAAGCCCATGAACTGCCCGTGTCACGTGCAGATCTTCCGCCAGGGGGTGAAGAGCTACCGCGACCTGCCCTTGCGCATGGCCGAATTCGGCTCCTGCCACCGCAACGAGCCGTCGGGCGCCCTCCACGGGTTGATGCGCGTCCGCGCCTTCGTGCAGGACGATGCGCACATCTTCTGCGCCGAGGAGGACATCGCCTCGGAGACGGCGCGGTTCTGCGACCTGCTGCGGCAGGTCTACAGCGATTTCGGCTTCGACCGGGTGACGGTGAAGTTCGCCGACCGGCCGCCCGAACGGGTGGGCGACGACGCCGTGTGGGACCGCGCCGAGGCGGCGCTGACCGACGCCTGCGCCCGTGTCGGAATGGACGCCGAGCGCAACCCCGGCGAGGGCGCGTTCTACGGCCCCAAACTCGAATTCGTGCTGCGCGACGCGATCGGCCGCGACTGGCAGTGCGGGACCCTCCAGGTGGATTTCGTGCTGCCGGAACGCCTCGACGCCAGCTATGTCGGAGCGGACGGCGCGCGCCGCCGCCCGGTGATGCTGCACCGCGCGATCCTCGGTTCGTTCGAGCGTTTCCTCGGCATCCTCATCGAGCATTACGCCGGGCGTCTTCCGCTCTGGCTCGCTCCGGTGCAGGTCGTCGTGGCGACGGTGACCGATGACGGGAACGCCCACGCCGAGGCGGCGGCGGAATGCCTCGCCGCCGCCGGGCTGCGCGTCGAGCGCGACCTCCGCAACGAGAAAATCTCCTACAAGGTGCGCGAACACAGCGTCGCCAGGGTTCCCGTCATCGCCGTCGTCGGACGCCGCGAGGCCGCGGACGGAACGGTGGCGCTGCGCCGCCTGGGCGGGGCGCCGCAGGAAACGCTTGCGCTCGACGATGCGGCGGCTATGCTCGCGCGCGAGGCGGTGCCGCCCGCCGTGTGAACCAGCCCGGGGAGACGAGGCGCGCATGAAGAAGCAGGGAGCCCCAGCATAGCCAGATTCTACCCCCCGCTGCCGCCGCAGCGGGACGGACCGAGGGCCAACGAACAGATCGAGGCCGACCCGGTCCGCTTGATCGACCTCGATGGACGGATGATCGGCGTCGTCGCGCTGCGCGAGGCCCGGTTCCACGCCGGCGAAGCCGGCCTCGACCTGGTCGAGGTGTCGCCCAACGCCGAACCCCCCGTCTGCAAGGTGCTCGACTACGGCAAGTTCAAGTATGACGGGCAGAAGCGCGCGGCCGAGGCGCGCAAGAAGCAAAAGACCATCGACGTCAAGGAAATCAAGATGCGTCCCGGCATCGACGACCACGACTACGGCGTGAAGATGCGGTCCATCGTCAAATTCCTCGGCGAGGGCGACAAGGTCAAGGTGACGATGCGCTTCCGCGGCCGCGAAATGGCGCACCAGAACCTCGGCCTGCGGGTGCTCGACCGCGTGAAGGTTCAGCTCGACGAGATCGGCAAGGTCGAACAATTTCCGAGGCTCGAGGGCCGTCAGATGACCATGGTCATCGCGCCGCGCTGACACGCGACGCCGGGATGGCGCGGCGGCCTCGCCCGCAGTCCCTTCGCGGACTGCGAGCGTGACCGCCCCGGCCTCGAGCCGGCCGCCGCGATTCGCCGAACGCGGCCTGCACCAGTTCGACGGCGGCGACGATCGGCCCGCCGACCGCAATCGGTCCGCCGAAGAACCGGACGGCGAGGCGCGTTTCAAGGGCCGCCATGTCTGCGCAAAGGGCGCCGTCGGGCGCCGGCCGGTCGCTGCGACGGAGACGCCGATCAGTCGGCGAGGGCGGCGGCGAGGGCGCTTGCGATCGCAGACGGGTCGTCGGCGATCCAGTCGGCCTCCCCGGGATCGTGACGGCGCAAAATGTCCGCCTGGCACGACTCGTCGTCCGCCGCAGCGCGCGGCGGGGCGCCGATGGCCAGCGCATGTTCGACCATGTGCGGGTAGCGCCGCCGCCACTCCAGCGCCAGCAGACCGCCGAACCCGACGCCCGCCGCGACGCGGATGCGCGCAACCCCCAGAGAGTCGGAAAGCGCTTTCTGCGCCGCCACCGCATCGCGCAGGACCAGAACCGGGAAATCGTCGCCCCAGAGAGCGCCGCTTTCGGGGTCGACGCTCCACGGCCCCGTCGTCGTGTCGCCGGGGCCGCAGGGCGCGCCGACGCTCAGTACGAACAGCCGCCCGGTATCGAGGGCGCCGCCGCGGTCGATCAGCGCGTCCCACGCCGTCGGCGGACCGCTTTCGCCCGCATGGCGCCCGGCGACATGAGGCCCGCCATGCAGGTCGGCGAAAATCAGCGCCGCATTCTCGCCGCGGAAGTTCAGCCGTCCGTAACTTTCCCACGCAATGGTCATGTCGCGGACCAGCGCGCCCGCCGTCGTCGTGAAATAGGGGACCGTGAACGACTGCGTCTCCACCGCCCGGTCGAGCGCGCCGGCGGGCGCGGCGAGGATCTGCCAGAGGACGGCCGCAGCGGCGGCTGTCGGCCCGGCGCGCACCGTCAGTAGACGAGCGACGCCAGAAGCGGCGCGCGCCAGAGGCCCTTCCACAGCGCAAACCCCTCGGTCGGATACAGGAAAAGGTCGCTGTGGATGCGCGCCTCGCCGACGATGCCGGCGAATGCGCCCGTCCCCTCCACCCAGCGCGCCGTCCCTTCGCAGCGCGCGTCCGAGGTCATTGTCGCGCCGGTGCTGCAACGCCATTCCGCGACCGCCGCATCGCCGTTTCCGGTCGCGAACCGGCACACCCCCGCCACCGCTTCCGCCTCGGTGAAACCGCAGGAGAAACCGCGCGATTCGAAGGTGTGGCCGTCGAATTCGCAATCCACCGACGCGCCTGCGAACAGCCCCGCGTCGTCGGCCTCGACCACTCCGGATATCACGCCGTAGAACGCTTCTTCGCCCGTGATCGGGTCTGCCTCCACGGTCACCGCCGGCGGCGTCGGGAACGCGATCTTCATGCGATGGGGTTCTTCCGCAGCGGCGGACGCCGCCAGACCGGCGCCGGCGAGGCTCGCGGCAAACAGACGGGTGACGTTCATCGCTGGATCCTGTCGCCGGGGTTCGTCGCCGGGGCGCGCATCATAGGCGCCCGGGCGCCGTTGCGCTAGAGGATGTACTGGTTCACGACATATGAGACGTGGGGCGGTCGGTGGGGGTCTCGTTTGCTGTGAGGGATTGAAGGTATTGAGCGGGGGTGCGGTTGTCGAGGGCCTGGTGGGGTCGGAAGTTGTTGAACTCGTCGGCGAAGGCGTCGATCCAGCGGTTGATTCGGTTGAGGTCGTTGTCGGGGAGGTCCCATGTTGCGTAGAACTCATATCGCCATGCGCCGTTGTTGCGTTCGACGGAGCCGTTGAGTTTGGGGGATCGGGGCGGGAGTTCGAAGAGGTCGATTCCCCTGCGTTGGCATTCGCGTTCGAAGTCGGCTTTGAATTCGGCGCCGCCATCGACCTGGATGGCTCGGATGGGGAAGGGCATGTCTTCCTGGAGTTTGTCGAGGAAGCGTTTGGCGTTGTGAGCGGTTGCGCGCCTCCAGGCTTGCGCGCATGTCCAGCGGGTGACGGGGTCGTATGCGGTGAACTGCTTGATGGTCGGTCGCCCTGCGGTCCGGGTTATGGAGAGGGTGTCGAGCTGGACGATTTCTCCGGGTTGGGAGGGTTTGCGTCCTTTGGGCAGGCGCGTGGCCCAGGGGCGTTTTCGTCGTGCGGCGCGGGGGGCGTTTCGGCGGAGGTCGGGGACGGGGAAGACGTCCCCTTTTTCGACGAGGGTTTTGAGGATGCGGCCGATGGTGCTTTCGCTGGCGTCGAAGCCCTGGCGTTGGATGAGGACGGCGATTTTGGCCTTTCCCCACATGGGATAGTCGTTGCGGGCCTCGCGCACGGCCGCGACCAGCGCCGGCGCCCATTGCGCCCGGCGCACGCGGCGGGGGCGGCGCGAGAGCGGTTCGAGGCGCCCGCTTTGGGCGCGTTTTTGCCAGCGGTAGAGGGTCGACAGGGGCACGCCGACCGCAGCCGCCGCCGAGCGGGCGTTCAGGCCGTCTTCGCGGGCCTGCTTCCAGCGTTCGATGGCGTCGCGTCTGTGCGCCCCTTCGCTACGCTCAGCGGCGCACAGACGCGACGCCAGGCGTGCTCCTTGTGTAATCTGTCTCGGCAGGCCGATAACCTGCATGGGGGCCTCCGTCGGCTGTTTCGTCACACCAAACAGCTTCGGAGACCCCCACCCCGCCTGCAAGCCCCCCCCCTCACATGTGTCTGAACCAGATCAGAGGATGAATTTGCTCAGATCGGCGCTGCGCGCGAGGTCGCCGAGGCCGCTCTCGACCGATGCGGCGTCGAAAGTGACGGTCATGCCGGGCTTGTCGGTCGCCGAAAACGAGATGTCCTCCATCAGGCGCTCCATGATCGTATGGAGGCGCCGGGCGCCGATGTTCTCCACCCCCCGATTGACCTCGGCGGCGAGCGAGGCGATGGCGTCGATGCCGTCCTCCGTGAATTTCACGGTCACTTCCTCGGTCGCCATGAGCGCGGTGTATTGACGGATCAGCGAGTTCTCGGGAACGGTGAGAATGCGCACGAGGTCGGCCTTGTCGAGCGGCTTGAGTTCGACCCTTATCGGCAGGCGGCCCTGAAGTTCGGGCAGCAGGTCCGCCGGTCGGGCGACGTGAAAGGCGCCCGAGGCGATGAACAGGATGTGGTCGGTGCGGACCTGCCCGTGCTTGGTCGCCACCACCGTCCCCTCGATGAGCGGCAGCAGATCGCGCTGCACGCCCTCGCGGCTCACATCGGCGCCGAATTTCTCGCTTCGCGCGCAGATCTTGTCGATCTCGTCGAGGAAGACGATCCCGTTCTGCTCGACCGCCGCGATCGACTCGCGCATCATCTTGTCCTCGTCGAGCAGTTTGTCGCTCTCCTCCTCCATGAGGATGTCGTAGCTTTCGCCGACGGACAGGCGCCGCTTGCGGGTGCGTCCGCCCAGCGCCTTCCCGATCATTTCGTTGATGTTGATCATCCCCATCTGCGCGCCCGGCATTCCGGGGATGTCGAAAGTGGGCATTCCCGGCATTCCGGTCTCGGTCACCTCGAGATCGATCTCGCGGCTGTTCAGCGTGCCTTCGCGCAGCATCTTGCGGAACTTCTGCCGGGTCTCCTGGCCGGCGCCGGAGCCGACGAGGGAATCGAGCACGCGCTTTTCCGCCGCCGCCTCGGCGCGCGCGCGCACATCGGCGCGCAGGCGTTCGCGGGTCATCGAGATCGCCGACTCCACGAGATCGCGCACGATCGATTCGACATCGCGCCCGACATAGCCGACCTCGGTGAACTTGGTGGCCTCGACCTTGACGAACGGCGCCTGCGCCAGCCGGGCGAGGCGGCGCGCGATCTCGGTCTTGCCGACCCCCGTCGGGCCGATCATCAGGATGTTCTTCGGCAGCACCTCCTCGCGCAGATCGTCGTCGAGCTGCATCCGCCGCCAGCGGTTGCGCAGCGCGATCGCCACCGACCGCTTGGCTTCGTGCTGGCCGACGATGAAGCGGTCGAGCTCCGAAACGATCTCGCGCGGGCTGAAATCGGTCATTCGCCGGCCTCGATGGTTTCGCCAGTGGTCTCGCCAATAGTCTCGATCGTCACGGAGTCGTTCGTATAGACGCAGATTCCCGCGGCGATGGCCATCGCGCGCGCGGCGATCGTGCGCGCGCTCATGTCCTCGCGGTCCAGCATCGCCCGCGCCGCCGCCAGCGCGAAGGAGCCGCCCGAACCGATGCCTATGACGCCGTCGTCGGGTTCGAGCACGTCCCCGGCGCCGGTAAGCACCAGCGACACCTGGCCGTCGGCCACCGCCATCATCGCCTCGAGCCGGCGCAGGTAGCGATCGGTGCGCCAGTCCTTCGCGAGCTCGACGCAGGCGCGCGGCAACTGACCGGGATATTGTTCGAGTTTCGCCTCGAGACGCTCGAAAAGCGTGAAGGCGTCCGCCGTCGCCCCGGCGAACCCGGCGAGAATGTCGCCGTCTGCGCCGAGGCGGCGCACTTTCCGCGCCTGCGCCTTGATCACCGTCTGGCCGAAACTTACCTGGCCGTCGCCGGCGAGCGCCACCTGCCCGCCCTTGCGCACGGAAAGGATCGTGGTGCCGCGCCACGGCGTCGAGGGTCGTTCATGCATGGGGAATACGGGTTCGGGGACGGGTTGCCTCATCGCCCCAGATTGGCCATTTCGCGCAGCGGTTCAAGGGGCGGGCTTTCGCCGGCGGGGCCATGCTGGTAGAAAGGCGGCGCTTCGAACCGGCGGGCGCCCCCCATGCGAAAGGCCAGCATCGAGCGCGTCACGCGCGAAACCCGGATTTCCGCGACCCTGCGCCTCGACGGCGACGGGCGCTATCGGGTGGCCACGGGGATCGGCTTCCTCGACCACATGCTCGAACAGTTCTCGCGTCACGCGTCGATCGACCTCGATCTCGCCGCCGAAGGCGACCTGCATATCGACTTCCATCATACGACGGAGGATACCGGCATCGTCGTCGGCGCCGCGGTGTCCAGGGCGCTCGGCGACCGTCGCGGCATCCGCCGCTACGGCGCGGCGCTGATCCCCATGGACGAAACCCTGACCCGCGTCGCCGTCGACCTGTCGAACCGGCCTTTCCTGGTGTGGAAGGTCGCGTTCGCGCGCCCCAAACTCGGCGAGATGGACACCGAACTGTTCCAGGAATGGTTCCGCGCCTTCGCCTTCGCCGCGGGCGCGACTCTCCACGTGGAGACGCTGTATGGCGAGAACGGCCACCATATCGCCGAATCCTGCTACAAGGGCCTCGCGCGCGCGCTGCGCGCGGCGGTCGAGATCGACCCGCGCGCGCCGGCCGCGGTCCCCTCGACCAAGGGACGGCTCGGCGACGCCTGAGGTCCGATGCGCGTTTATGGCTACTACATGATCCCCGGCCGCACGGCGCCCGAGGACGCGGTGGCGCTGGCCGAAGGGTTTTGCTGGGGCGCTCTGGCGTTCGGCTTCGTCTGGTCCCTGTGGCGCGGACTCTGGCTGGAGGCGGCGGCCCTGGCCGCGGCGCCGTTGCTGATAACCCGGGCGACGACGGCGCTCGGCGCGTCGCCTGCCGCGGCCGCGGGCCTCGTCGCGCTGGTCGCACTGTTCGCCGCCTGCAACGGCAATGACTGGCGGCGGGCCCGACTCGAACGCCGCGGCTTCGCGCTCGTGGGGCTGGTCGCCGCGCGCTCGCTCGTCGAGGCCGACCGGCGGTTCTTCGACACCGCCGCCCGCTCCGTTCCGCCCGCCCTGCCGTGACCGTCGCCGTCGTCGATTACGGCTCGGGGAATCTGCGCTCCGTGGCGAAAGCGCTCGAGCGGGTTTGCGGCGCCGGGCGGAGGGTCGCGGTCACTGCGGACGCCGACCGGGTGGCCGAGGCGGAGCGCGTCGTGTTGCCGGGGGTCGGCGCTTTCGCGGACTGTCTGGCGGGCCTCGACGCATTGCCGGGGATGCGCGCCGCCCTCGAGCGCGTGGCGCGGGAGCGCCGGCGGCCCCTGCTCGGCATCTGCGTCGGGATGCAGCTGATGGCGGCGCGCGGCTTCGAACACGGCGTTCACAAGGGGTTCGGCTGGTTCGACGCGGCGGTGCGGCGTCTGACCCCCGACGATAGCGCGCTGAAGGTCCCGCATATGGGGTGGAACGAGCTGGAGATCGACCGCGAACACCCGTTGCTGGCGGGCCTGCCCGCCGGCGCCCACGCCTATTTCGTGCATAGTTACGCCTTCGTGGCGGGCGACGGGGGCGATGTCGTCGCGTATGCGGATCATGGCGGGCGGGTTTGCGCCGCGGTCGCTCGCGGCAACCTCGCCGGCGCGCAATTCCACCCCGAAAAGAGCCAGCGCGTCGGCCTGCGCGTGCTGGCGAATTTCCTGCGGTGGCGGCCGTGACCCCTGCGACGCCGCAGCTGTCGGTCGAACGCCCCGAACGGCTGACGGGGGCCGATGTGGCCGCGTTGACCCGCGCCACAGTCGCGGCGATCGAGGACCGCATCGGTTTCGGCTGGGTGAAGCCGCCGCCGCGGCGGCGACTCGCCGCCTATTGGCGCGGGGTGCTTCTGGTGCCCGAACGCGAGCTCCATCTCGGCCGGCTCGACGGCGAGGCGGTCGGGTCGGTGCAGCTCGTGAAGCCGGCCCCGACCTACGAGGCGGGGGATTTCGCAGCGTCCATCGACACTCATTTCGTCGCCCCCTGGGCGCGCGGCCACGGTCTGGCGCGGGCGCTGCTGGAAGCGGCCGAGGACTCGGCGCGCCGCCAGGGCTACACCGCGATGCGCCTCGACGTGCGGGTGACGCAGACGCGCGCCATCGACCTGTATGAAAGCGCCGGCTACAGGCGATGGGGAACCCTCGACCGCTATCACCGCGTCAACGGCGCCATGGTCGCCGGGCATTTCTACGTCAAGGACCTCGAGTGAGCGCGTTCACCCTGTATCCGGCGATCGACCTTCAGGGCGGCAAGTGCGTGCGCCTGGTCCGGGGCGACCCCGCGCGGGCGACGGTGTTTTCCGACGACCCGCCCGCCCAGGCGCGGGCGTTCGAGGCGGCGGGCGCGCGCTGGCTGCACGTCGTGGACCTCGACGGCGCGTTCGCGGGAGGCGCGGTGAACGACCGGGCGGTGTCGCGCATCGTCGACGAAACCGGCCTGAAGGTGCAGTTCGGAGGCGGCGTCCGCGACCTCGCGGCGGTCGAGGGATGGCTCGTGCGCGGCGTCGCCCGGGTGGTCCTCGGCACGGCGGCGGCGCGCGACCCGGCGCTGACGCGGGAAGCCTGCCGCCGGTTTCCCGGCCGCGTGGCGCTCGGCATCGACGCCCGCGGCGGGCGTGTCGCCGTGCAGGGCTGGGCCGAAGAGACCGACATCGCGGCCGGCGACCTCGCCCGCGCCTACGAGGACTCGGGGGCCGCCGCCATCGTCCATACCGACATCGCGCGCGACGGCGCGATGGGCGGGGTGGACGCCGACGCCTGCGCGGCCTTCGCCGCGCCCCTGGACACGCCGGTGATCGCCTCCGGCGGCGTCGCGAGCCTCGCCGACCTGCGCGCGCTCAAGCGCCGGTCGGGTTGCGGCATCGCCGGCGCCGTCTCCGGACGGGCGCTTTACGACGGGCGCATCGACCTCGCCGAGGCGCTCGCCGCAATGGCGGAACCGTGCTGAAGACGCGCATCGTCCCCTGCCTGGACGTAAAGGGCGGCCGGGTGGTCAAGGGGGTCAATTTCGTCGACCTGGTCGACGCCGGCGACCCTGTGGAACAGGCGCGCCTTTACGATTCCGAGGGCGCCGACGAGCTGTGTTTCCTCGACATCACCGCGTCGAGCGACGACCGCGGCATCCTTCTCGATGTCGTCGCGGGCGCCGCGGAGGAATGTTTCATGCCGCTCACCGTGGGCGGCGGCGTGCGCAGCCTGGACGACATCCGTCGCCTGCTTCTGGCGGGCGCCGACAAGGTGTCGATCAACACCGCGGCGGTGGCGCGCCCGGAATTCGTCGCGGAGGCGGCGCGGAAGTTCGGCTCGCAATGCATCACGGTGGCGATCGACGCCAAATGGGCCGCGCCGGCGCGCGCCGAAATCTATACCCATGGCGGCCGTCGCCCCACCGGGATTGAGGCGGTCGGCTGGGCTCGCCGCATGGCGGAATACGGCGCCGGAGAGATCCTCCTCACCTCGATGGACCGCGACGGCACGCGCCGCGGCTTCGATTGCCGTCTCACCCGCGCCATCGCCGACGCGGTGCCCGTCCCGACCGTCGCGTCGGGAGGCGTCGGCGCCCTCGACCATCTGGTCGAAGGCGTGCGCGACGGCGGCGCGAGCGCGGTGCTGGCCGCGTCGATCTTCCACTTCGGCGAATATTCGATCGCCGAAGCCAAGGCGCATATGGCGGCGGCGGGGGTCGCCGTGCGCCCGCCCGCCGCGCCCGCAAACGGAGACGCCGATGACCGCTGACCCCGACCCCCCTCCCTCCGCCGCGAACGAAGCGGCGCCGGAGGCGGCGCTCGAAGCGGCGCTCGCGCGCATCGCTTTCGATCGCAACGGCCTGGCGCCGGCGATCGCGCAGCAACACGACACCGGGGAAGTGCTGATGCTGGCCTGGATGAACCGCGACGCCGTGGCGGAAACGCTCACGACGGGGCGCGTGTGCTACTGGTCGCGCAGCCGCCGCGCGCTGTGGCGCAAGGGCGAGACTTCGGGCCAGACGCAGCATCTCGTCCGGCTCATGGTGGATTGCGACGGCGACGCGCTGCTCGCCCTCGTCGATCAGAACGGCGCGGCGTGCCACACCGGGCGGCGCTCCTGCTTCTACACGGCGCTCGACGCCGACGGCGCGACGGAAACCGCCGCTCCGCTCATCGACCCGGAGGCGCTCTATGGCGGACGATAGCGCAGCGGTGATCGCGCGTCTGTTCGCCGTCATCGAGGCGCGGCGCGGCGCCGACCCGGCAGGCTCCTACGTCGCCCGGCGGCTCGAACAGGGGACCGCCGCGATCGCCCGCAAGGTCGGCGAGGAAGCCGTGGAAACCGTCGTCGCCGCCCTGCGCGAGGGGCCGGACGCGCTGGTCGAGGAGAGCGCCGACCTGATCTTCCACCTGATGCTCCTGTGGGCCGACGCCGGCGTCGCGCCCGAGCGCGTCTGGCGGGCCCTGGAGCGCCGCGAGGGCGTGTCGGGCCTCGACGAAAAGCGCAGCCGGAGCGACGCGACGACCGGGAGAACATCGCCATGACCTATGACGACGACAACGTGTTCGCGAAAATCCTGCGCGGCGAAATCCCCGCCGAAAAGGTCTACGAAAACGAACACGCGCTGGCGTTCCACGACATCGCCCGCCTCGCGCCGGTGCATGTCTTGGTCATTCCCAAGGGTCAATACGCTTCTCTGGACGACTTCTCGAACCGCGCGAGCGACGCCGAACTCGCGGCGTTCTTCCGCGCCCTGGGCGCAGTGACGCAGCGGTTCGATGTCGCCGGGGCGGGCTATCGCGCCGTCAGCAACAACGGCCCCGACGGCGGCCAGGAAGTGCCCCACTTTCACGTCCACATCGTCGGCGGACGCAAACTCGGCGGCTTCGCCCGCCATGTGTAGGCGGACGGGAGGACGGCGGTGATTACCTCGATCCGTCTCAAGAACTTCAAGAACTTCGCCGACGAAACGCTGCGGCTCGGCCCGTTCACCGTGATTGTGGGCGCAAATGCGAGCGGCAAGAGCAACATCCGCGACGCCTTCCGCTTCCTCCACGGCATCGGCCGCGGCTACTGGCTGGCGGATATCGTCGGCGGGCGCTATGGGGCGGGCGGTCGTGCCGAATGGGAACCGATTAGAGGCGCGGTGAACGAGATCGTGCAATTCGGGGAATCCGGGTTCGCTCTCGAGGCCATGATCGACCTCTCTTCTCGAGAAGCCAGGATGAAGGATTTCCTGCATGTCTTCGGGGAGTCGAATTCTCCCGCGCCAACCGGGTTGAAGTACTTTATCCGGGTCGACTGCGACGCAGCGCCTGAAGACGGATTCTCGATCAAGGAGGCAAGTTTATATGCGGATCGGGGTTATACCTGGAAGGGGCCGGGAGACCGGCGGCGGGCCGATAGATCGATCATGAAGAATCGAAGCCCGCTTCCCGACCGTTTTTCCGGTCCCGGTCTGAAGACGCCTCTCCTCAGAGAGGAAATCGAAAATGTGTTTGGCGGCGTTCGCTTCCTGGATCCGAATTCCGGATCTCATGCGACAGCCCTCCCGCCGCGGCCAGACCGTTCTGGGCGATGGCGGCAGGAATCTGCCGACGGTCTTGCAGGAAATTTGCGCCGACGAGAAGCGCAAATTCACACTGACCGAATGGATTCGGGAATTGACGCCGATGGACGTTGCGGATTTCCGGTTTCTCTCCGACCCGTCCGGCGGAATCCATCTTATGATGTGTGAGAAAGACGGCAGGGAAATATCCGCCTATAGCGTGTCGGACGGCGCGTTGCGTTTCCTCGCCATGCTGGCGGCGTTGCTCGGCCGGGATCCGGCAGGCCTGTATTTCATCGAGGAGATCGAGAACGGCATTCACCCTTCGCGGCTTCATCTCCTGCTCGACCCGATCGAACGGCGGACCGGCAAGGGAAAAAACCAGGTGGTGGCCACCACCCATTCGCCGGCACTGCTCACCGCGATGAGCGACCGCACATTCGAGAAAGCATCCGTCGTCTGCCGTTTTCCCGGTGCGGCCGACGCCGTCGCCAGACCCGTGAGCGCGATACCGAATGCTCCGGAGATGCGGAAAACGGACGGGTTGGGCCGGCTTCTCGCGGCTGGATAGAAACATCGCTTGATTTGCGGAAGACGACCGGGGTCGCGAGGAAGCCGCAATATGAACATTCTTGAAACATCTGCATAACCCGTTTCGCTTGCGGTAGGACCGAGTTCATGCGCCTTTTTGCGATGCCACCATCGGAACGTAATAATGCGCGATGAAATTGCGAAAGCCCGCCCTCTCCCCGCCGTTTCCGTAGAAGAGTGTGCGAAGAAGTCGAGGGGATCCGCTATACTTCGTCATTCCCGCGGAAGCGGGAATCCGGAGGCGGCGCCCGCAATATCGGCGCGGTTTTCTTTACGGGAACGCCGCAGATGGATTCTCGCTTTCGAGCATGTGAAGAAACCGGGCGTCTCTGACCGTGACAGCCGGATCGCTGAAGTAACAGCGTTGTAAATGACAATAACCACCGAATAGTACTTCGTCATTCCCGCGAAAGCGGGAATCCGGAGGCGGCCGTCCGCTATATCGGCCCGTTTTTATTACGGAAACGCCGCAACAGATTCCCGCTTTCGCGGGAATGACGAAGAGTAGTGGGGCCTTTCAATTTCTTCACGCGCTCTTTCGCGGGAATGACGATGTATTATCGAATGGTTGCTGTCTTCCACCGCGCCATTTCTTCGGTGCTCCGACCGTCGCGGCGAGAGCCGTCCGGTTTCTTCGCACGCTCTTTCAGGAAACGAATATGCCAGAACAACGACAACCCGGATCGAATCGAGGCGTCCGGTCATCCTGTCGACGCCCCGCGCCGCCGCCGGAAGTCGGCCCGGACAGGCGCCCGCCGAACCGTGGCCGGACCGCCAAAACCCGGCTCTTGTGCAGAGGCCTCATTCTTGTTGTTCCGGAGGACTTTCGCAACGACCGGCACATCCTGAAGCCGTTATTCTCTCGTCTTTTCCGGTCGATCGGTCGGCCGCGGGCGAAAGTCGACATATGTCGGGATCCACTGCCGGGCGGTGTGAACGAAACCCTGAAGATCCAGTGTATCGGGGAGATCGTGCACCGGTATGGCCGCGCGACGGATATTTTTATCCTGTGTATCGACAGCGACGGCAACGAAGGTCGTCGCGCGCGACTCGACGACATAGAGGCCGGGTTCCGAAACGACAGGGCTTTCCACGCCGTGAACGCCTGGGAAGAGATCGAAACCTGGCTTCTCGCCGGCCTGAAACTGCCGAAAGGGTGGCGCCGGAAGGACGTTCGCGCCGAGATTCACGTCAAGGATCAGCCCCGGTTGCGGCGCGACCGGGGCTTGCGCAGAGGTCTCGTCTTGACATTCGTGCGGAGCGGATTCACCGTCCGGGTTCCCTCGCCGGTCCATGAAGCGCCCCGGACGCCGTCCGTCTTAACCGGTTGTCGTTCCCGATGATTTGTCCCGCCGGACCGAGCCCGTCCGCCGCCCGGGCGCCGGATTTCGCCGCCGACCCGGAGGCCGTCGCCGCCGTCGCGGAGGCATGGCGTCTGTCCTACGGCCATATGGCCAACCCCGCCTTTGCGACCGAGACCTCGCTCATCGACCCGCTCCCCCATCAGCGGATCGCCGTCTACGAACGCATGCTCGAACGGTCGCCGCTCCGGTTCCTGCTGGCCGACGACGCCGGCGCGGGCAAGACGATCATGACCGGGCTCTATGTGCGCGAGATGCTGTCGCGGCGTCTCGTCCGGCGGGTTCTCGTCGTCCCGCCCGCCGGTCTGGTCGGCAATTGGCGGCGGGAGATGCAGGACCTGTTCCGCCTCCGGTTCCGCATCGCCTCGGGCGCCGACGCCCGCGCCGGCAACCCCTTCGCCGGGCCGGAGAGCGATCTGACCATCGTCGGCATCGACACACTGGCCGGCGAGCGCATGTTCGGCCGGCTGCGCGAGGACGCGACCGAACCCTATGACCTCGCGGTCTTCGACGAAGCTCACAAACTGTCCGCCGACCGCGGCCCGGACTTCCGGGTGCGCAAGACCGACCGCTACAGGCTGGCGGAAGCCCTCGCCGGCGCCGGCGCGGACGACGCCCGCTGGGCGCTTCCCTGGTCGGCGCGGCATCTGCTGCTGCTCACGGCGACGCCGCATATGGGCAAGGACCGCCCCTGGTATTACCTGTGGCGGCTGTTGCTGCCGGACGTCCTGTCGACCTGGGAGGCCTTCGCCGGTTTCCCCCCGGAGGCGCGGCGGGAACATTTCATCCGCCGGACCAAGGAAGAGATGGTCCGGTTCGACGGGACTCTGCTCTTCCCGCAACGCCGTTGCGCCACCCTGGGTTACCGTCTGAGCCCCGGCCCCGACGGCGAACGGGCGCTCTATGACGAGACCAGCGACTATATCCGCGACCATTACAACCGGGCGCGCCTCCTGAACCGCTCGGCGGCGCGCCTGGCGATGAGCGTGTTCCAGCGGCGCCTCGTCAGCTCGACCTGGGCGCTGATGCGCTCGTTCGAGCGCCGGCATGAGAAACTCGAAGGATTCATCGACGACATCCGCAGCGGACGGACCGCCGAGGAGCGGCTCGCGGAACGGCAGCGCCGCCTCGACGGGCTGCGCGACCCGTTCGAAACGCGGACCGCGGACGAGGAAGCGGCCCCCGACTCCGACCTCGAGCAGAACGAGGACGCCGAGTCGGAAGCCCTGGGCGGAACCGTCGCGGTCACCCTCGCCGAGCTCGAGGCGGAGCGCCTCAAGGTCGCGGAGCTGCTCGCCAGGGCGCGCCGGCTCTGCGACGCCGGCGAGGAGTCCAAGTTCGAGAAACTCCGCGAAGTCCTCCGCGACCCTCAATATGTCGACCGGAAACTCATTATCTTCACCGAGCACCGGGACACGGCCGCTTTCCTGCTGCGACGCCTCGAGGGCCTGGGCCATACGGGCCGGGTGGCGTCGATCCACGGCGGCATGGGGTATCGGGAGCGCGAGCGTCAGGTCGAGTTCTTCCGCAAGCCCGCCGGCGAGGGCGGCGCGACCTACCTCGTCGCGACCGATGCGGCCGGCGAGGGGATCAACCTCCAGTTCTGCTGGCTGATGGTCAATTACGACATCCCCTGGAACCCGGCCCGGCTCGAACAGCGTATGGGGCGCATCCATCGCTACGGGCAGGCGCACGACCCCGTGATCGTCGTCAATCTGGTCGCCGCGGAGACCCGCGAGGGGCGGGTTCTGAAGATTCTGCTCGACAAGCTCGAAGCCATGCGCCGGCAGCTCCGGTCGGACAAGGTGTTCGACGTCATCGGGCGGCTGTTCGAGGGCGCGTCGCTGAAGGATTATCTCGAACAGGCCGTCGCCGGAGACGGGCCGGACGCCGCCGCGCGCCGCCTCGAAGGCCGCCTGACCGAAGAGCAGGTCCGCGCGCTCGACGCGCGCGAGCGCGCGCTGTTCGGAGAGGGAGGGGACGTCCGCCGCGGTCTCGCCGTGCTGGGGGAGGCGGTGGAGCGGGAAGCCTGTCGGCGCCTGCTGCCCGGCTATGTCCGCCGGTTCGTGGAGCAGGCGGCGCCGCTGCTGGGAGTCCGTATCGACGGGGCGCTCGACGGCGCCTTCGCCCTGGCCCCGGCGCGGCCGCGCGCGCTCGACCCGCTGTTGCCGGCCCTCGAGTCCTATCCCGAAGAGGCGCGCGCCCGGTTCACCGTCCGCAAGCCGGACGGGCGGCGCGACGCGGTCTGGCTCCACCCGGGCGAACCGGTCTTCGACCGGCTTTCGGAAGCGATACTGGAGCGGTTCGGGAGCGACGCGCTGCGGGGCGCCGCGTTCGTCGACCCCGCTGCGGAGGCGCCGTATCTGTTCCATCTCGCGCGCGTGACGGTCGTGTGCGCGGGCGGCGCGCCGCCGCCGGAGACGGTCGAATCCCGCCTCGTCGGGCTGCGGCAGACCACAGACGGGACGATCGAGGAGTCGCCGGTCGAGCGTTTCCTGTTGTTGCGGGGCCTGCCGCGGTTCGCGCCGGGCCGGGTTCCCCTTGCCGCGGCGGCGCGCCGGAAGGCGGCGGAGGCCGAGGCCTTCGCGCGGGAGGAGGTCGCCGAAGGCCTCGCGCAAGCCCGCCGCGCGCGCCTTCTGGGCGATCTTCCCGCGCGACTGGAGGCCGTCGGTCGCGGCTTCGACCACCGCGAGGCCGAACTCGCCGCCGCCCGCGCCGCCGCGAGGGCGCGGGCGCGGGCCGGCGACGCCGGGGCCGCAGGCGAGATCGACCGGATCCGCGAGCGCCAGCGGCGCCTGGCCGCCGAGCGCAACGGCCGCCTCGCCGAACTGCGCGCCGGGCCCGGGCGGCTGCGCGTCGGCGAGGTCGCGCTCCTCGCCCGCGCCCTCGTCGTCCCGTCGCAGGACGCCGGCGAGGCGCGGCGCTTCGACGCCGAGGTCGAGGCGGTCGCCATGAAGATCGCCGCCGCTTACGAGGAGAGTTTCGGGGCCGATGTCAGCGACGTGTCGCGGCCGCGCCTCGCCCGGCGCGCCGGTCTGACCGACTGGCCGGGTTTCGACCTCCTGTCGATCCGGCCGGACGGCGAACGGCGGGCCATCGAGGTCAAGGGACGGGCCGGCGCCGGCGAGATCGAGGTTTCGGAGAACGAATGGGGCAAGGCCTGCAATCTGCGGGAGGGCTACTGGCTCTATGTCGTCTTCGACTGCGCCGCGCCGCGCCCGCGCCTCGTGCGGGTCCGCGACCCCTTCGGCAAGCTCCTGGCGCGGTCGAAAGGCAGCGTCGCGATCGCCGAATCCGCGATCCTGTCGGCCGCCGCCGATTGACGCGAGGGCGCAGGCGTTGCTTGCTGCGCATTGGGCGCCGCTGTGCGAAAGGTTGGAGACGATGGGAGCGATGCGCGTCACGGCGACGGTCCGCAATCCGGCCGATCCCGACAGGTTTTGGGAAGGGCTTTTCCGGGTTACAGGCGCGACGGATTCGCTCACGCCCGGGCCGCAGCTGGAGGCCATCGGCCTCGAACCGAAGGGCCGGCGGGTCTACGGACTCGCCGACGGGAACGAAATCGCGATGGACATCGCGGTCGGAGAGATCGAGTTCATGGGGGAGACGGTCGGCGGGACGATCCTGTTCGGCGCGGCCGACGCCGATCCCGTGCTCGGCATGACGGCGCTGGAGTCGGCGGGCGTCGAGGTCGATGCGCTCGACCGGAGATTGAAGCGGCGTCCCGCCGTGCGGCTCAAGGGAGTTGCGACATGCTGACGCGGGCCCGCATCAAGGGCTACAAGTCGCTGGACGGAGTCGAAGTGCGGCTGGAGCCTCTGGCCGTGTTGTTCGGGCCGAACGCCGCGGGCAAGAGCAACTTCCTCGACGCCCTGCAACTGTTGTCCGAACTCGGGACCAGCCGCACCGTCAAGGAGGCTTTCGATCCGCCATATCGCGGCAAGCCGCTCGAATCCTTCACCATCGGCAAACGCGGACTCAAGGGACTGTTCAAGAGCAAACGTCTGGCGTTCTCCATCGAGGTCGATTTGAAACTGTCCGACACGGTGGTCGATGCGGTCAACACGCAGATACGGGACATGCGCCGTCCGGGCGCCGACGCGCCGCCCGACGGGGACGACCGCGCGCCGGCGCGGGTGCGCGAACGCAACCTGCGCTATCGGGTCGAGATAGAAATGTTGCCTGCGTCCGGGGTTCTGCGCGTGACCGATGAGTATCTGGCGGCGCTGAACGCCCGGGGAGAGCCCACCGGCAAGCGCAAGCCTTTCGTCGAACGCCAGGGGGAGAAGATACATCTGCGGCTGGAGGGCCAGGCGCACCCGACCTATTACGACCGCTATCTCGACCGCACGATCCTGTCGATGCCCCACTATCCGCCGCATTACCCGCATCTGGTCGCGGCGCGGCGCGAACTGGAGAGCTGGCTGTTCTTCTATTTCGAGCCGCGCGAACGCATGCGCGCGGCGAACCCCGTCAAGGAGGTGCGCCATATCGGGCCGATGGGCGAGGAGCTCGCGGCGTTCCTGAGGACGCTTCAGGCCCTCGAACCGCGGCAATTCGCCGCTCTCGAAAAGGCGCTGCACACATTGATGCCCAATGTCGAAGGCATCGAGGTGGATGTGAGCGATCTCGGCGAGGTCGAGCTCCGTCTCAGGGAAAACGGCGTCGCCATCCCTGCGCGCGTGTTGTCGGAGGGCACGCTGCGGGTGCTCGGCCTTCTGGCGTTATCCGGCATCGGCGAGGGCCCGGCGCTGGTGGGCTTCGAAGAGCCGGAGAACGGCGTTCACCCGCGCCGCATTCAGCTGATCGCCGAACTGCTGAAGACGCGCGCGAGCCTCGGCGCCACCCAATATATCGTCACCACACATTCGCCCGTCCTGCCCGATCTGTTGCCCGACGACTCCTTGCTGGCGGTGCGGCGATCCGGGCGGCGGACCCGGATCGATCCCTTTTCCGCCTGGGGGCCGCTGGGGTGCCGCGGGGACATCGGCCGCACGATGGACGACGGGGAAGCACGCCTTCCCGTCTCGCAGCGCGTCATGCGCGGCGATTTCGATGCGTGACATCGCGCTTTTCGTAGAGTACGATGCTCGTAGCGAAGTCGCCGGTCGGTTGCGGGAAGGCCGGCAAAACGCCGCCCGCCCGGGGGATTGACGCCATGAGAAACCAGGCCTTGATCGCAACGGCGTCGCTCGTTTCATTTCGCCATTCCCCCGAAGGGGCGTGTGAAGAAACCGAACAGATTTGCAAATACTCGTCATTCCCGCGAAAGAGCGTGTGAAGAAATTGGACGCCTCTCACAAATAACAGCGGGGACGCCGAAGAGTCGGCGTAGAGAAAGACAATAACCTACCGACAATACTTCGTCATTCCCGCGAAAGCGGGAATCCAGTCTTTCGTTCCCGCAAGAAAAGCATCGGAGAGTCTTGCGCGCGCCGCCTCTAGATTCCCGCTTTCGCGGGAATGACGAAGAGTTAGCGGGGTGCGTTGATTTCTTCACACGCTCGAAAGCGGGAATCCAGCACAGCGTTTCCGCAAGAAAAAGACGGATTAGTCTTTCGGACGGCCGCTCTGGATTCCCGCTTTCGCGGGAATGACGAAGTATTGTCGGAAAGTTGTCGTCTCCCACTGCGCCGTTTTTCGGTGCTCCGACCATCGTAGTGAGAGGCGTCCGATTTCTTCACACGCTCTTTCGCGGGAATGACGGGGAATGGCGGGGTCGCCCGGTTTCGTTGCGCACTCGCCGCCCCCCCCCTTGAAAGTCCGATGGGTGCCGGAATGACAATTGCCGGTTCTCAATACGACGCCGACGCGGAGTTGCTCGAACGGATGGTGCGGGCGATTGTCGATGAGGTCGCTCCCGAACAGGTCATCCTGTTCGGATCGCGGGCGCGGGGGGACGCGACGGCGGAGTCGGACTACGACCTCATCGTCGTGGAAGCCGCGCCCTTCGACGAGGGACGGAGCCGAATTTCCGAGGCGGCCCGCCTCTACCGCGCGCTGGCGGAGTTCGAGGCCGAAGCCGATGTGCTGGTCTATAGCCGCGACGATGTGGACCGTTGGCGCGACTCCCTCAACCACGTCCTCGCGCGGGCGTTGCGGGAAGGGAGGGTTCTTTACGAGCGGTCCTGAGCGGGCGCGCGCTCCGTCGTCGGGGCGGATTCCCGCTGTGCGGGGCCAGCGATCCTCATTATGGCGATGGACGCGCCTTCCTGGGAGCGCCGGCGTCTCGCCGGCATCTACGTTGTTGCGCGCTTCGCGCGCACGCCGGCGAGACGCCGGCGCTCCCAGGGGCGGCCGCGACAGGCCCTCCGCATCGCTCCAGGCCAAAATGAGAATTGCTGGTGCGGGGCGGCGCGCTTGCGGCCCGGGCGCGGCGCGGGTATAGTGAAGCTGGCGAGCGTCGCCGGAGCGGGTTTGCGCCGCCGACGCGAAACAGGCGAGACGGCCATGCCCGATACGGAATCCTCGATGGTCCAGGACGGCGACCTCATACAGGATGAGGGCGAGGACGCGAGCGACGACGAATTCGCCGATCCCGTCCGCTACATCATCACGAGTTACGGGGCCGACATGCCGGTCGATGCGCTCATAAAGCGTCTCGATGTCGGGAACATATTCATCCCGGAGTTCCAGAGGAATTTCGTCTGGACGAGAGCGCAATCGTCGCGGTTCGTCGAATCTCTCCTTCTGGGGCTTCCGGTTCCCGGGATTTTCCTGTTCAAGGAGCCGGACACACAAAAATTGATGATCGTCGACGGGCAGCAAAGATTACGAACCCTTCACAGGTTTTACAAGGGAACGTTCGAAGAGAAGAAATTCGATCTGATCGGCGTCTCGCCGGAATTCGAAAACCGGACCTACAATAACCTTTCTCCCGTCGACCGGATACGCCTCGACGATTCGATCATTCACGCGATCATATTCCAGCAGGCCGAACCCGGCAATGATCAGAGCTCCATATATTCGGTTTTCGAACGCTTGAATACGGGTGGAACGTCACTTAACCCACAAGAAATTCGTGCCTGCGTGTATAGGGGAAATTTCAATGACCTTTTGTCCGAATTCGCAGAGGAACCGTCATGGCAGGAATTGTACGGGAGAAGAAATGTACGGAAAAAAGGCGAAGAAATCATCCTGCGCTTCTTTGCCCTTTACTACAGCTTGAGGAATTATGAGCAGCCGATGAAGCAATTTCTAAATCGCTTCATGGAAGAAAACCGCAATCTGAAAAAGAAAAGGGTGAAGAAATTTTGCAGATTATTTACGAAGACTGTAAAGGTTGCATCGAAAGGACTCAAAAGGAGCGCTTTTCGCCCGGAAAGAGCTTTCAATGTGGCGGTCGCGGACGCCGCCCTGGTGGGACTCGCACACAGATTGAGAAAAGGGAGAATCATGAACTATGCCGCCTTGAGAACGCGTCACGAGGAATTGCTGGGGCGGTTACGGGAGGAAGATCTACACACGGTGGGGACTTCTAACAAGGATCGCGTCCTCAAACGTATCCAATATGCGCGCGAGGCTTACGAGCCTGTCCAATGAGCGCTCGCAACGCTCAAAGACTCGTACTCGCCATTGATTCCGCGTATAAAGACGCGCTCGGGGCTTCGGAAGAACGTCAGTCTAGGCTTGCCCAGCTGATGGCGATTTGGGTTTCTGGTTATCTCGAGGTTATATGCAGGGACGTGTTGTTGACTTACGTGGAAAGCACGTCCAACGAAAGCATCGTGAGGTTCGTGAGCCAAAATCTCAGCCGATCTCGTAACCCTAAAACCCAAGAGATTCTGAAATTAGTTGGTTCCTTTGACGAAAGCCGCGCTAAGGAATTGGAGAAATTCATATCTCAAGAGGGAATCAAGGAAAGCGTCGATAGCGTGGTCAATTTGCGGAATCACATAGCACACGGACATTCGGTGAATGCAACCATAGCGACCGTGAAAGCGCAATTCGACGATTCCAGAAAGCTTGCGGAAAAGCTGAAGGAATTGTTCGGCGCGGACTTATGACCGCCGGTTTGCCGCCCGCCCCATGACCGACCGCCGTCTTATCGAAGTCGCGTTTCCGCTCAGGCAGGCGTCGCTGGATTCGGTGCATGAGAAGAATGTGCGGCATGGGCATGTCTCTACGCTGCATATCTGGCCGGCGCGGCGGCCGCTGGCGGCGGCGCGGGCGGCGCTGATCGCGGCGCTGCTGCCCGACCCCGGAACGCCCGAAGCGCGACAGCAAGTCCTCGAACGCATGGGAGGGCGGGTCGTCGAAACCGTCCGGCGCAAACGCATCGGCGGGCGCACGGTCGAGGAGACACGGGAAGAGACCGTCGGCGGCATCCTCCACTGGGGCCGCGAGAACGGGCCCGAGCTCGACCGGTTCCGTCGCGAAATCCGCGAGGCCCATGGCGGACGGGCGCCGCGGGTGCTGGACCCCTTCGCCGGCGGCGGCGCCATCCCGCTGGAGGCCATGCGCCTCGGCTGCGAGGCCACGGCGGTCGACATCAACCCGGTCGCCTGGTTCCTCCTCAAATGCACGCTCGACTATCCGCGCCGGCTTGCCGGGCAGACGCGCCCGCTGCCCGCCTTCGCGCGGGAGGACGGCGCGCTCATGGAGGCGTTCCTGAAAGCGAAAGGCTTCAGGGGCGCAAGGCTGCGCGCCATGCTGGAGAGCCCGGGCGGAGGCGGCGCGGCGCTCCGGCTCGGAACCCCGCCGGCCGACAGCCCGGCGCCCGAGGCGGGGCTTCCGTGGCATGTCCGCGCCTGGGGCCGGCGCGCGCTCGCCCGGGCGCGGCGGGCGCTGGCGGCGCGCTATCCGACCTTCGCCGAATATGCGCCCCTCGAGCCGGGCGGGGAATGGGAGAAGCGCCCGTTGCGGCTTTTGGACACCGGCGCGGACGGCCTGCCGCGCTCCGGCGCCCTGAACGCCGGCGTCGACGAGGCGTATCTGAAAGACCCGCGCAACCCGCGCTGGATCGCGAAGCCGACGGTGGCGTATCTCTGGGCGCGGACGGTCGTCTGCAAACGCTGCCGGGCGCGCGCGCCGCTGCTGAAGACGCGCTGGCTGTGCCGGAAGGACGGCAAGCGGGTTCTGCTGACGACGGAGCCCGACGGCGAGGGCGGCGTCGCCTTCGGCGTGCTGGCGGACCCGCCCCGCAACGGCGGCAACGGGGCGCAGCGGCGCGAGAGCGACCGGCGCCTCGGCGCGGGCACGATGAGCCGCGCCGGGGCGACCTGCCCGCATTGCGGGACGGTCAATACGATGGAGGACATCCGGCTCGAAGGCCGCGCCAGACGCCTGGGCGCGGCGTTGACGGCCGTCGTCGTGGACGGCCCGAAGGGCAAGGAATACCGCCCGCCGGAAGACGAGGAGCGGCGCGCCGCCGAAGTCTCGCGGGAGGCGCTGGAGGCGCTCTATGCGGACATTCCTTTCGGTATGCCCGAGGAGCCGACTCCACGCCGCGGCCTGGGCGCGTCGCGCGCTTTTTCGGTGGATAGCTACGGCCTCGACCGCTGGCGCAGTCTCTTCACCGACCGGCAGCTTCTGGCGCTGGGAACCTTCGTGCGGGAGTTGCGCCGCTGCGCCGGCGAGATGGACGACTATCCCGACGAATGGCGCGAGGCCCTGACCGCGTATCTTTGCATCGCGCTCAGCAAGACCGCCGACTACAGCAGCGCCCTCTGCTCGTGGCACAACGGCAGGGAAACCATCGGTCACACCTTCGCCCGCTTCGCCCTGCCGATGGTGTGGGATTTCTGCGAGGCGAACCCGCTCTCCGCCGCCACCGGGGGCTTCGCCGGGATGGCGGATTGGGTGGCGCGCTATCTCGACCATGCGGTTTCGGCGACGGCCGGGGCGCCCGCTCCCGATGTCGAAGCCCGCTCCGCCGTCGAAGCGCCGCCGTCCGGCGGGTTCGACGCCATCGTCACCGACCCGCCCTATTACGACGCCATCCCCTATTCCGACCTGATGGATTTCTTCCATGTCTGGCTGCGGCGGGCGCTGCGCGGGCTTTCGGACGAGACCGACGCCGCCTTCGCCGAACCCCTCGGCCCGAAATGGGACCGCGAGGCGGGCGACGGCGAGTTGATCGACGACGCCAGCCGCTTCGGCGGCGACCGGGCATCGTCGAAGGCGACCTATGAGGACGGCATGGCCCGCGCCTTCCGCGCCTGTCATGCGGCGCTGAACCCGGAAGGCCGGCTGGTCGTCGTCTTCGCCAACAAATCGCCCGACGCCTGGGAGACTCTGGCGGCGGCGCTGATCCGCGCCGGCTTCGTCGTCGACGCCTCATGGCCGATCCGGACCGAGATGCAGACCCGGCAGCGCTCGCTGGCGTCGGCGGCGTTGTCGTCCTCGGTCTGGCTGGTCTGCCGCAAGCGCCCGGCGAGCGCGCGGCCGGGGTGGGACAATGTCGTCCTCGCCGATATGCGCGCGAAGGTCGCCCGCCGGCTGCGCGGTTTCTGGGACGCCGGCGTCCGCGGGCCGGATTTCGTGTGGGCGGCGACGGGGCCGGCGCTCGAAGCCTTCAGCGTATACCCTGTCGTCAAGGCGGCGAACGCGCCCGACCGCGCGCTGTCCGTCTCGGCCTTCCTGCGCGAAGTGCGCCGGACGGTGGTGGATTTCGTGGTCGGCCGCCTGCTCGCCCCCGACGGCGACGGCGACGCGGCGGCCGGCCTCGACGACGCGACCGCCTATTACCTGCTCCACCGCCACGATTTCGGAATGGCGGACGCGCCGGCGGGCGCCTGCATCCTCTATGCGCTCTCGTGCAACCTGTCGGATTCCGATCTCGTCAACCGGTTCGGTCTGCTCGCCCGGCCGGGGCGCGCCGGCGCCGGGAACGACGATGCGGAGGCTGGCGAGGCCGGAGAGGCGGGCGGGGGCGGCGCCTCGGGCGCGCGGCTGCGGCTTGCGCCGTGGGACCGGCGGCAGGGCCGCGGCCTGGGCCTCGAAGGGCCGGGCGGGCGCCCGCCGCCGCTGATCGACCGGACGCACAAACTCATGCAGCTCTGGCGCGCGGGAGACCGGACGAAGGTCGACGGCTATCTCGACGCCCGGGCCCTCAAGCGCGACGCGCTGTTCGCGCGGGTCCTGCAAGCGCTGATAGAACTGGCCGAAGCCGGTTCCGACGAACGCGCCATCCTCGAATCCCTGAGCAACCACCTCGCCGCCCACGAGCGCACAGGCGCCCCGCGCCAGGCGGCGCTGCGCCTGTAGACGCCGCGGCGGACGGTTCCCGTTGCGACGAGAGACCTTCCCGGGGGGCGGCTGCGGCGGGCCTTGCGGCGCGCGTACGGGGCGGTTATAGTCCCCGGCAATGAAGACGCTTCACGGGGGGCGCGGACGATGGCGCAGCTGACGGTGCGGGAGGCGCGCGACGAAATGCTCGGCGCGCACGGACGGTCCGCCGGGGCCGGACACCGGAACATGAGCACGACGCTGTTCGGGACGGAGGAGGATTTCGCCGCGCGCGCCGAAGCGCTGCGGCGGCGGCTCCGCTCGTCCGTCGACAGCGTCGAGACCATCCGCGCCGACCGGGACCGGGACGGCGCAGCGGCGTAACGGCGTGACGGGCCATGTCGTCGACGCCAGCGTGGTCGTAAAGTGGCTGGTGACCGAGGAGCACTCGGACGACGCGGCCCGCCTTCTGAATAGCGGTTCGACGCTGGTCGCGCCGGAGCTGGTTTTCGCCGAAGCCGCCAATGCGCTGTGGGCGATGCGCCGGCGCGGCGACATCGCGCCCGCCGACATGGCGGAAGCGGTGGACGCCCTGATGTCGGCGCCGATCGCGGTCCCTTTCCCCATGTCCCGTCTCGCCGCCGACGCGGCAAGGATCGCCGTCGACATCGGCCATCCGGTCTATGACTGTTTCTATCTCGCCCTGGCCGTCCGGACGGGCTATCCGGTGGTGACCGCCGATGTGCGGTTCCATGACAAGGCGCGCGCCCACCCCCGGCTGTCCGACCGCATCCGGCACGTCGCCCACGCCCCGGCGCGCGAGACGCCCCGGCGGGCGGGGGCAAGGCCGTGATTACCTCGGTCCGTCTCAAGAACTTCAAGAACTTCGCCGACGAGACGCTGCCTCTCGGCCCGTTCACGGTGATCGTGGGGGCGAACGCGAGCGGCAAGAGCAACATCCGCGACGCCTTCCGCTTCCTTCACGGCGTCGGCCGCGGCTACTCGCTGGCGGATATCGTCGGCGGGCGCTATGGGGCGGGCGGCCATGCCGAATGGGAGCCGATCAGGGGCGCGGCCAACGAAATCGTGCGGTTCGGGGAATCCGGGTTCGCTCTCGAAGCCATGATCGACCTCTCTTCTCGAAAAGCCGAGATGAAAGAGTTCCTGCGCATCTTCGGGGACCCGGACGATCCCGTGCCGACCAAGACAAGCTACTTCATCCGGATCGATCACGACGCATCGCGAGAAAAATGGTTTTCGATTAGGGGAACGACTTTCAGCGCCGACAAGGGCTATGCCTGGGAGAGGCCGCAGGACTGGCGGCGGGCCGACGGGTTGAGCTTGGCGGGTCAAGGACCGCTTCCCGACTCCTTCCCCGGGCGGAGTTCGAAGGCGTTTCTTCTCAGAGCGGAAATCGAAACCGCGTTTCTCGGCATTCACGTCCTCGATCCGATACCGGGTCTCATGCGACGCCCCTCCCTTCGCGGCCGAACCGTCCTGGGCCACGGCGGCGAGAACTTGCCGACGGTCTTACAGTATATTTGCGCCGACGAGAAGCGCAAATTCACACTGACCGAATGGATTCGGGAATTGACGCCGATGGACGTTGCGGACTTCCGGTTTCCTTCCGACCCGTCCGGCAGAATCCATCTTATGATACGGGAGAAAGGCGGCAGGGAGATATCCGCCTATAGCGCGTCGGACGGCACGTTGCGTTTCCTCGCCATGCTGGCGGCGTTGCTCGGCCCGGATCCGGCAGGCCTGTATTTCATCGAGGAGATCGAGAACGGCATCCACCCCTCGCGGCTTCATCTCCTGCTCGACCTGATCGAACGGCAGACCGCGAAGGGAAAAATTCGGGTCGTGGCCACTACCCATTCGCCGGCCCTGTTCAACGCGATGGGCGACCGCACATTCGAGAACGCGTCCGTTGTCTGCCGTCTGCCCGATACGTCCGACGCCGTTATCCGGCCCGTGAGCGCGCTGCCGAACGCCCGGAAGCTGCGGGAAACGCAGGGGTTGGGCCGGCTTCTCGAAGGCGGCTGGATGGAGAACGCGCTCGCCTTCACCGAAGGCGGCGCGGAGGACCCGGGATGAATGTTCTTGTCATTCCCGAGGATTCCCGCAACGATCAATATATCCTGAAGCCGTTGTTCGAACGACTCTTTCGATCCATCGGAAAACCACGCGCGCATGTTCGAATTTGCTGCGATCCGGTGCTCGGCGGAGTAGGGCAGGCGCTGAAATCGACGCGCATAGGCGAGATCGTAGATCAGTATAAAGGCATGACGCATATCTTCATCCTGTGCGTGGACCGCGACGGCGACGAAGGGCGCTGCGCGCGGCTCAATGACATTGAGACCGAGTTCAGAAACGACGGGGCCTTTCTCGCCGTGAACGCCTGGGAAGAGATCGAAACCTGGGTTCTTGCCGGCCTGGAGCTGCCGAAAGAGTGGGATTGGCAAGCCGTCCGCGCCGAGCCCCACGTCAAGGAACGATATTTCGAGCCGCTCGCCGAAGATCGCGGCGTCGCGGATGATCGCCTCGGCCGCGGCCGCAAGGCGCTGGGCGAGGAAGCGGCGCGCAACATCGACAATATCCGCAGGAAATGCCCTGAGGATTTCGATACACTCGCGCAGCGCCTCGAGGCGGCGGCGCAGAAACGGTGAGAGAGGACGCAATGGCGCGGAAACTCCCCTGGACGCCGTGGCGCGAGGTCGTCCGGCTGCGCGACGACCTGAAGACCGGCGAACTCTCGCTCGCCATGTTCGCCGCCGATCTGCACGATGCCGTCATGCAGAAAGGCCGGCGACCGGTCTACGAAGACCCGGCGGCGTTCTTCGCCCTCACCTGGCCGACCCTGAACCTGCGCGACCTCGTCAGGGACGTCGCCCTGCGGCTCGCCGGCCGGAGCGACAAGGCCTACCGCAAACTCTCCGTCAATTACGGAGGCGGCAAGACCCACACGCTGATCGCGTTGCGGCATCTGGCGCACGACCCCGACGGCCTGCCCGACATCTCCGCCGTGCGGGAATTCGAGGCGCATACCGGCTTCGCGCCGCCCCGGGCGCGCGTCGCGGCGCTGTGCTTCGACAAGATCGACCTCGAGAAAGGCGTCGAGACGCGGGCGCCCGACGGCGCGGCGCGCATGCTCAGGCAACCCTGGAGCATCCTCGCCTTCCAGATCGCGGGGGCCGAAGGCCTCGCGTCCATCCACGGCGACGGCAGGGACGAGGAGCGCGACACGCCGCCGGCGGAGCCGCTGCTGGTCGAGCTGCTGTCCCGACCGCAGCGGGACGGCATGGCGACCCTCGTCCTCATCGACGAGGTGCTGATGTATGTCCGCGCCCGGGTCGAGTCCGCCCCCGCATGGCGCGGCCGTCTCACGGCTTTCTTCCAGTATCTGACGCAAGCGGCGGTCAAGGTCGACCGCTGCGCCATGGTCGCTTCGCTGCTGGCCTCGGACCCGGGCAGGAACGATGAATTGGGCCGCGAACTCCTCGCCGAACTGGAGGACGTGTTCGGGCGGCAGATGGAAGTCGCCGCCAGCCCGGTGCAGAAGGAAGACGTGGCCGAAGTCTTGCGCCGGCGCTTCTTCGAACCCGGCTCGGTCCGCGACATCGACGCCTTCCGGCCGCATGTCGCCCGGGCGGTGGGCAACCTCGCCGCCCTCGACGAGGAGACCGGGAAGCAGCGCCGCGCGGCGGAGGAGCGTTATCTGGCAAGCTACCCTTTCCACCCCGACCTGACGGAGATTTTCTACGCCCGCTGGACCCAGCTCGACGGGTTCCAGCGCGCCCGCGGCATCCTGCGGACCTTCGCGATCGCGCTGCGGGACGCTGCGCAATGGGACACCGGGCCGCTCGTCGGCGCCAATGCGTTCCTCGCCGCGCCCGGAGAGACGGGGCTGGCGGCGGCGGCGCGGGAATTGAGCCTGGTCGCGAGCGTGGAAGGAAGCGACGGCGCCGCCCACCGGTGGGCGCCCATCGTCGAAGGCGAACTCGACAAGGCCCGCGCCATCCAGTCGGAAGCGGCGGGGTTGCGCCAGCGCGAGGTCGAACAGGCGGTGCTCGCCGTGTTCCTGAGCTCGCAACCCATCGGCCAGAAGGCGTCGACGCGCGACCTGATGGCGCTGCTCGGCGCCGGCGGGCCGGACCGGATCGAACTCGAAAAGGCGCTGCTGCGCTGGATCGAAGTCTCGTGGTTCCTCGACGAGGCGGAGTCGGAAACCGCCCGCCCCGACCGGCTGCCCGGAGCGTGGCGCCTCGGCAGCCGGCCCAACCTCCGCCAGATGCACGCCGACGCCTGCCGGAACCGCGTGCCGCAGGCGCTCGTCGAAACGCAGCTGATCGAGGCGGTCGGGAAACTGAAGTCGCTCACCGATGGCGCCTCGGCGGCGGGCGCCAGGGTCCACAACCTGCCGGACAGGCCGGGCGACATTCAGGACGACGGCGCATTCCATTACGCCGTGCTGGGCCCGAAGGCGGTGTCCGCCCCCGGCAAGCCGGGCGCCGAGGCGAAGCGGTTCATCGACGAGACCGCCGGGCCGCAGCGCCCGCGCGTCTTCCGCAACGCCGTCGTCCTCGCCTGTCCCTCCGGCGCCGGCCTCGATGTCGCCCGGATGCGCGTCCGCGAACATCTCGGCTGGCTCGAGGTCCGCAGGCAGCTCAGGGACCGGCCTGTCGACCCCGTCCGCGAGCAGATGCTCGCCCGCGAGACCGCGGCGGCCGCGCGGCAAGTCCCCGAGGCCATCCGGCAAGCCTGGTCGATCGTCGTTACCGTCAACGACAGCGACGCCGTCCATGCGTTCAAGGTAACGGTCGCCGACGATCCGCTGTTCGCGACCGTCAAGGCCGAAAGGCGGGCGCGCATCCAGGAAACCGCGGTCAGCGCCGGGGCGCTGATGCCCGGCGGCCCCTGGGACCTGTGGCGGGCGGACGAGGAGTCGCGCCGCGTCAAGGACCTCGTCGGCGCGTTCGCCCAGTATCCGCGACTGCCGAAGATGCTGCGGCGGCAGGGGATCCTCGACACGGTCGTCAACGGCGTGCGGGACGGGACATGGGTCGCGCGGCTCCCGCGGCCCGACCGCACCGTCAAGACGTTCTGGCGGACGGACATCGACGGAGCGGCGCTCGCGGACCCGGGGCTGGAGGCGGTGCAGCCCGCGGGCGCGACGCTGCACGGCCTCGCCCCCGAACTCCTGGCGCCGGGGCGCCTGCCGGGCCTCTGGCCGACGGCCGATCCGGCGGACAGCGCGGCGGGCGAGATTACCGTCGCGGACGCGGTCGCTTATTTCGCCGGCGGGCGGACCGTGACCGTGCCGAAGGAAGGCTACGACGAGACGGCGGTCATCCCGAAATGCCCTGCGCCGGCGGTGGAGGAGGCCGTTTCGGCGGCGGTCGCGCAGGGCGTCCTGTGGTTAACGAACGGCCCGGCGTCCCTTTGCGGCGAGACCGTCCCGCCCGGCGTGCTCACTCCGGGCGCGGTGTTGCAGGCGCCGCCGGACCCGGTCGCCGTGAGCGACCTGACGGCCGAGGCGGTTCCCGACGCGTGGCGGGACGGCGCGAGCACGGCGCTCGGCATTTCGGCCGCGCTTTCGCACAAATTCGGCAAGCCTCTCCCCTGGCCGGCGGTGCGCGACGCGCTGGACGCCGGCATCCGGGGCCGCTGGATCGCGCTCGCCGACCAACGCGCCCCGTGGCCATGCGAATTCGCCGAAGCCGGCAAAGTGGTCTTCCGCGCGCCGGAGTCGGTGGGGCCGGAGGCGGTGACGGACAACCGGGACCCGGGGGCGCTCGCCGCCGAGGCGACGCTGAGCGCCGACGGCATCCAGGACCTTGCGGATCAGGTCCCCGATCTTCTCAAGGCGGCGGTGGGCCATGGTCTCGAATTCCGGGTGCGCATCGCGCTCGGCGGCGACCCCCCGCCCGCCCCGGACGCCATCGCCCGCATCAACGCCCTCCTCGCCAAAGCGTCGGAGGGGTGGAAATTAAAGTGAACACGGCGGCGCGGCGGCGCTTCAGTCCTCGATCCGTGCTCTGATCTCCGCGTTATTGTCGGCTCGCACCGCGTCCCGGTCGTAATATTCGGCAATGCTCTCAAGAATGCCGCCAACACGGGGATAGCTGAAGGCGCGTTGCCTTGCCCAGTTTCTGTATTTGTCGGCAAGGGTGCGTTCCTGAGCACCGCCTTCGCCCATTGCCCGCATGGTCGCGCCACGGCTATTGCGCACATCGAGAGCGAACGCTTGGCCGATGTCTGGGGATGCGATCGCGATCCTTTCCATCACTTTGCATACGGGCAGGCATGGCCACGATCCGTCCTCGTCGTGTGGAGCTTTGGAAAGAATCTGGCCGATATATATATCGCCGATCTTGGTGCGGCCGTATTCGGCGCAGAGCTGTCGCGCCTTGATCACCCAGGCGAACAATTTGCCGGTATCGATCTTCTCATCTTCTCCAACACCCGGAACCCGCCGGATTCGACGAGGAAAAAGGTGTGCCGTGATCGCAATTCTGCGATGGTGTTCCGGGTCTTCAATCTTCCATTCGGGTGGGTCTTCTCCGCTATCGTTACGCTCGAATCCACCAGCCAGCATCTGGACAAAGAACATCGGGGATTCAGCGATGCGACGCTCAATATTGGGGATGTCATGTTTGCCGAGCTCGAGCGCGTCAATATATATGACCTCGAGCCGCGCCATCTCCTCCGGGGTGACGCTGGCGCGTCCGGCAAGCGTGTCCAAGCCTTTCGATATCTGGTAGGGCTGGAGTCTATACAGCTCCTTTCGTTCGGCATCTACGGCGCCGGCTTCGAAAAGGAGACGCTTCAACCGCGATGTCTCGATCAGAGACCAGTCCCACGGGGCAGCGCCGAACGCCGCGTGAGGACGCTTTGCTGCGATCAACCTATCGATGAGTTCAGCCAACTCCGCCTCGCCGTGGAGATCCCATTCCGGGGTAACTTCCCTCCAATATCGCTCGCGAATCCCGGCGCCAAAGCGATCAAGAAGCCGCCACGTCCCCTGCCTGAACGGGGCGCTCCGCACCAACCGCACAATCCGATCCGTATTCGCTTGCGCGGCGGTGGATACGATAAGCGCCTCGCGCGCGTCATCGCCGAGGGATCGCAAGAAACCTTGCAGGCAGCTGTCCATCTGTTTTTCCCGATCACCGGAGATGGACAGACATTTCAGAAGGAAATCGATTCGATCAACCGGATTCTCAATAGTCGACGTCAGAGAAATTCCCATGACTTTCGGATGTCCTCCGAAGACAACTAACGCCATCACGCCTTCGAATCCACGGGTTTCCCATATTTCCGTCATCGCCTTGTCACGGAGTTGCCGAATTTCTCCCGCTTGCTTTTTCATATCAAATTCTTCGGTTTCGTCAACGGAAAACCCGATCCCGTCTGCAAAGAGCCAGGCATGTCGAACAACAAGGTCGGCTGGCTCCAGTTTTGCGTATGCTACCCGATGCCTCGTCTCGCCATTCAGAAATCTCTGGCTGCGGTTCACAAAGGCGAACCGACGAATCCGATCCCGGAGATTGGCCCTGGCCTTGTCGTCAGCATCCGATGTTGCCCACTGGTCGATCAGATCCCAGACTCGGGATCGATCTTCGTCGGGCATTTCCCCGACCAGTTCGACGAGATCGCCAAGCGTGTTGTGGTTGTGGTCGTGTTTGGGCCATGCCAGAACAAGATCGAGTGCTTTACGTCTGTATTGGTGGAATTCCTCTGCCGGTACGCGAGCACAGCCCACGCCCGAGGCATCGCTACGCCAGCGCGGCCGATAGGTGGGGCGCGCCATCTGCGGCATGCCTTTATTGAACTGTCCTATACATATCCGCCAACCGATATCCCGAAACCGCATCACGAGCGTCTCGAGGCTTCGCATACGCTCTTCGAACGAAGCAGCGGTCTGCGGCAGCCATGACCTGTATATCTCCTCAAGACTGGCGATCGGCTTATTGGTCCAATTGTCGTCGAGCACGGTTCTCGATAGCCGGGCGAGTATCGCGCTTACCCGCCCAAGACGCCGGGGCTTCCAGGCCAGACACTCCAGAGCCCACAAAAGACCGGTTCTGGGACATCTACCGAACATGGCGCTCCCGGCGGGCTTCAACAGGGCGAGCACGGTCGGCTCGGGTTGCCGGAGATCCGTCTCGATCATATCCAGGAATTCCTCCGGAGCCGCTTCGGCATAACGCGGGAGATCGTTCTCGTGCGAAAGCAATTTTTCGAGGGTCAGCGGCGCAAGCAGATTGCGGATCGTCTGCGAGACACACGCCTCGACATCGGTGCCGAGTCGATGTCGAAACAGATCATTGCCGTGGACGGATAGCAGAACCAGCGTTTCACAGACACCTTCGCGTAAAGCCGGCGAGTGATCGCGCACTTTTCCATAGAGCTCGGCCGCCCACCGTCTGCTTTCCGGGAGTTCAAGCGCGGGGTCATTTTTGGAGAGCACATGCTCAACGAGAAAAAAGAAATTCGTGAGGTCTTGTTCAGTTACGTATTCGGCGATGGCAAACAAGGCGTCGATCTTCGAGGCAACGCCGCGATACGGCCCGACCGACCAGATGGGACAGTCGTTGAATTGCAGAAACTGCGCGGTATTTTCTTCGATCCGATCATAACCTTCGCCACCCCAGAAGGAGACCACTTCCCGGTCGGCGTCGAAGTCGCCACGCCATGCCCCGACCAGAGCCATCGGGATCAACGCCCGCGCGATTCTGTCGTCCGCAGCCCATTCGGGCTTCCTGACGGCGGGGATCTCCGAGAGCCGCCGTCGCAGGATCGTCGGCGAGCGTCCCGACTCCCTCGCCAGTCGGTCGATGTCACTCTCGTCGATGCCCATATCGACAAGCGCTTTCCTGAAAGCGCCGTGGTCGAGCAGCTCGAGCGCGATGTCGGGTTTGAAATCGACGGCGTTGCGTGGACGCACGGCGATGCAGTGCCGCTGGCGATAGACCGCGGCCAGTTCGCGTTCGACCTCATCGGTGTGGACGACCGGGAGGAACGGCGCGTTCGACGCCGCCAGTTTGCGCAGCGCCTCCACCGAATCGAACACCGCCGCCAAGTCCTGCCACCGCGCATTGGCGCCGTCTTCCTCGAACAGGCACGCAAGGAACGCCAGCGCCTCACCCTTCGAATCAGCGGCGACGGTGAACGGGCGGTCGGGCTGTTTCCCGAGCCAGCCCCGGAAAGCGTCTCGATAGGCAGAAAGCGAGGGGGCGAATATCGCGGGGGTCAATGCCGGTTCGCTCGCTTCCGCCCAACGCCGCCAGCACGCATCGAGCGTCTCGAATCCATCGACCGGCAGACCGAGTTCCTCGGCGAGCCAGATCCGCGCGGGGACCGACACCTCCAGCCACTGTTCGAGATCGCTGGCGTCGAACGCCCGCACTTCCTTCCAGTCGCCCGCCGCCCGCTTGTTCCCGGTCCATGCGGTCTTGCCGGGCCAGTTGCGCGGCGTGACGAAAACGAAGGCGCACTCCGCCCTTTCGTCCGGGGGGACGGATCGGAGGCGGGCCGCGTAGTCGTGTTCGGCTTTACGGCGGGGCTCCTTGCCAACGCCGAATTCCCAACCGGACTTGCCTTCGGGGATCCACGGCGTGGCCGCGTCCGTCTCTATCCGGCCGTCCCATCCCTTTCGCTCCGCGTTGTCGTAACCCGGGAAATCGACATGGCGGAGATCGAGGCCGGTCGAATGGATCAGTTTGCGCAGCAGAACCGGCAGACGGTCGCGGGCGGCTTTGCTATCCGCCCAACGATCGATGTCCCGGGCCGTGACGGTCAGGAAGTCGGGGACGTGGGGACGAACCGCAATGAGCTTCTCCTCCTCCCGTCGCGCATGACGGTCGAACGCCGCCTGGAGATCGAGCAATTCCCGGCCGTCGGCCCCGAACGCCTTCCCCAGCCGGGCGGCCATTTTCGGGGACAGCGACGATCTGCCGTTCAACATGTTCGACAGGGCCGGGCGGCCCACGCCGAGCTTCTTCGCGGCGTCCGTCACCGACATACCCGAGGGAATCACATGTTCCCGGACGAAGGCGCCGGGATGCGAGGGTATATCCGGTCGTTGCGGCACGGGTCCGCTCTCCGCGAGGGCGACTGTTGCGAGACACCGTATCGTGTAGCGCGACACGCTACAACCCCATTTTTTCCGGCTGCGGGAGCCGTTCCCGGTGAGAAGAACCGATCCGCCATCGTCTTGCGCAGGACGACGTTGAATCGCAATGCCTCCCTTGCGCCGCCAATTTCTTCGCACACTCGTTCTCGGGAGCGACGACGGAAGGCGAAGCGGCCGGGGTAAAGTCTCTACCGAACCCGAGCGCGCCGGATCGACCGACCCAAAACCGACTCCGGATGCGGTAGAGGGCATCCTTGAAGGTAGCAGGATCGCCGTCGGATCCCGTCGGCTGAAATACGGATTCCGGGAGCGTCCGGTGAACAGAATCGAATTGTTCGACCTGATCCGAAGCGGCGAAGACTCGACCGTGGAGTTCAAGCGGGACCGGGTGCGGAACCACGATCTCGCCCGCGATCTCGTCGCCTTTCTCAACCTCGACGGCGGCGTCGCTCTGCTCGGCGTCGAAGACGACGGAAGTATCTCCGGCACGACCTGCAACCGTCTCGAAGAGTGGGTCGTCGCACTGTGCCGAAGCAAGATCGAACCCCCGGTCGTGCCGGGTCTGGCCTGGATACGAAACGCCGAGCCGGGCCGGGACGTGCTCGCCGTCCGCCTCGCGGCCGGCCCCGACAAGCCCTATGCGCGTGTCCACGACAACCGCCGGACCCATTACATCCGCGTCGGCGGCGTCTCGCGGGAGGAGAGCCGCGAGGAGATGGAGAGGATGTACCGGACGTCGGGCCGCCTGCGTTACGGCATGAAACCCGTGCCGGGCGCCGGCTTCGATGCGCTCGACTCCCGCCGCCTGCGCGATTACCTGACCCGCGTTCTCGACGGCGACGCGCCGGCGGCGAACGACCGGTCCGGTTGGGAAACGCTGCTGTGCAATCTCAAGCTAATGACGGTTTCCGCCGGAGCGTGCGTTGCGACTGTCGATGGGCTGCTCCTCTTCGGGAGATCGCCCGAGAGATACCTGCCGCAGTCGGGCATCCGCGCGATCTGCTATCCGGGCGTCGAACCCGATTACGCAACGCGCGCCGACGAAGATCTTCGAGGCCCCCTGGCGCCGCTGGGCGCCGCCGACGGCGCCATTGTCGAAACGGGCCTCGTCGACCGGGCGTGGGATTTCGTGCGCCGCAATACCGCTCCGACGGCCCGCCTCGAGGGCGCGCGCCGGTTCGACAGTTGGGAATATAGCGAAAGCGTCGTTCGGGAAGCGCTGGTGAACGCGCTCGTCCATCGCGATTACAGCATCGCCGGAACAGATGTCATGCTGGCCATCTACGCAGACCGCCTCGAAATCCAGAGCCCCGGCCGGCTACCGAACACCGTGACGGTCGAGGGGATGAAAGCCGGCGCCCGCTACGCGCGCAATCAAACCCTGGTCAACGTCATGCGCGACTACGGTTATGTCGACGCGCGGGGCATGGGGGTGCGGAACAAGATCGTTCCGGGAATGCGCTCGCATAACGGCACCGAACCCGACCTGATCGCAGAGGAGCACCGCTTCACTGTCCGCTTGTGGAAAGAGCCGAAATCGAGGTAATCGGGCGCGGGCGATCCGGCAGGCGGAGGGTCAGCGCGGGCCCTCGAGTTCCACGAGTTCGAGGCGGCCGTCGTCGGCGGTCAGGGCGAAATCGCCGCGCAGGAGCGCCAGGGCGTCCTTGCCGAACAATTCGCGTCGCCAGCCGCGGGTCGCGGCCACGTCGGCGTTCCTGTCCGACGCGAGACGCTCGAGGTCGCTCGCGCTGGCGACCAGACGCGGGGCGACTTCGGTCTCCTCGCAACGCAGTTTCAGCAACACCTTGAGGAGTTCGACGGCCGGGCCGACGCCGCGCCGGACCGGCGGCGATTTGATCGCTTGCGGCAGCGCGTCTTCGGGCAGGGCGAGTCCGCGCTCCACCGCCGCTGTCAGCGCCTTGCCCACGGGACCCTTCGCCAGCCCCCGGGTGACGCCGCGGATGCGTTCGAGCTCCGCAAGTTCGACAGTCTCCTGCGCCGCGATCTCCAGCAGGGATTCGTCGCGCAGGACCCGGTTGCGCGGCAGGTCGCGCTCCTGGGCGAAACGCTCGCGCGCCGCCGCGACCTCCCGCAGGACGCCGAGAAAACGCGGCTTGGCGGATCGGGTCTTGATCCGCAGCCACGCCCGTTCGGGGAGCAGGCGATAGGTCTCCGGGTCGGCGAGCGTCTCCAGTTCTTCGGTCAGCCATGCGGCGCGGCCGGTTTTCGCCAGCCGCGCCTCGAGCGCGCGGTAAATGTCGGGCAGATGCGCCACGTCGGAGAGGGCGTAGGCGAGCTGGCGGTCGCTCAGGGGCCGCGCCGCCCAATCGGTGAAACGCGAGGACTTGTCGATGACGGCGCCGGCGATCTTGCGCGCGAGGCGTTCATAGGCGATCGCCTCGCCGAAACCGCAAACCATCGCCGCGACCTGACTGTCGAACAGCGGCCCCGGCACCCGGCCCGAAAGGTGGAAGAATATCTCAATGTCCTGACGCGCGGCGTGCAGCACCTTCAGCACCGACCCGTCGCCCATCAGGTCGAGCAGCGGCGCCATGTCGAGGCCGGGGGCGAGCGGGTCGACCGCCCGCGCCTCGCCGTCCGGCCCGGCGAGCTGCACCAGGCACAGACGCGGGAAATAGGTCTTGTCGCGGATGAACTCGGTATCCACGCAAACGAAGGGCTGCGCCGAAAGGCTGCGGCACAGCGCGGCGAGCTCGCCGCTGTCGGCGATTAGGGACATGGACCAGCCATAGCACGCCGCGCCGGAGGATTACAGCGGCAGCACCGAAACCCGCCGTTCTCCCGTGCGCGCCCGGAGCGGGTTGCGCAGCGGCCTCCCGAAGGCCGGGACGTCGATCTCGAACACGTCGCCGTCGGCGGCGACGATTCCCGCCGCATGGCTGAGGACGCCGGCGCCGAGGAAGTGGATATGCGCGTCCCCCGGCCGGCGGAAGCGTTCGTATTTGAAGTGGTGGTGTTCGAGGTTCGCCACCGAATGCGACATGTTGTCCTCGCCGCTGAGGAATTCCCCGGTCCACAGCGTCTCCCCGCCGCGCAGGACGCGCACGGCGCCCGAGACCGCGGCGGGCAACGACCCGAGGCGGAGTTCGGGGCCGAGCGCGCAGGGCCGCAATTTGGAGTGCGCGAGCAACAGGTAGTTGCGCCGTTCGAGGACGTGGTCCGAGAACTCGTTCGCGAGGGCGAAGCCGAGGCGCCGCGGGCGGCCTTCCCGGTCGATGACGTAGACCCCGGCGATCTCCGCTTCCTCGCCGCCGTCGAGCGCATGGCCGGGCCGCTCGAGCGGCGCGCCGCAGCCCGCCACGACAGCGCCGTCGCCTTTCCAGAACCACTCGGGCAACGCGCCGATCTCGCCGTCCGCGGGTTTCCCGCGCTCCAGCCCGTCGCGGAACATGCGCATCGAGTCGGTGAGGCTCTCGCCGCTTTCCAGTCTGGCGTGCATGTCGTCGCGCGCCTGGGCGCTGCCGAGATGCGACAGCCCCGTGCCGGTCACCAGGCAATGCGCCGGGTCGGGGTGGTCGAGGGGCGGCAGCACCCGCTCCTCGGCGAGGGCGCGGTCGTAATCTTCGACCGTCGAGCCGGCGCGGGCGGCGGCCAGCGCCGCGAGCGCCTCGCCGCTCTCCGCCGCCTCGAGCGCGAGGTCGTAGAGGCGACCGGCGCCGTCGACGATCCGCAAGCCGTCGTCTTCCGCCACGGCGACGGCGCGCGCGCCGCCGGAATCGATCAGTTGCACGAGGCGCATGGCCCTCTCCTTCCCTTCGGCAGGCGCCGCTTCCGGCGCTGCGATGGAGATACAACGGAAGACGGCGTTTCGCGAGGCGGCGCGGCGAACCCGCCCGGCGGGCGCTATGCGGCGCGGTCGCGGTGGAGCCAGGCGAAGAACGCGGTCGCGAGCAACGCGCCGACGATCTGGGCGAGGATGAAGGCGGGCGCGTCCGCCGGCAGGATGCCGGAAAAGGTGTCGGTGAAGGCGCGCGCGACCGTGACCGCAGGATTGGCGAACGAAGTCGACGAGGTGAACCAGTAGCCGGCGGAGATGAACAGTCCGACCGCCCAGGGCACGGCGTCCGGCCGCGTCTTGAGGCAACCCAGGATGGCCGCGAGGAGGCCGAACGTGGCGACCGTCTCGGCGACCCACTGGCCGGGTCCCGTGCGTTCCTTCACGCCGGGGGTAAAGAGCGGATCGCCGAACATGAAGTGGGCGAGCGCCACGCCGCACAGGGCGCCGACGAGCTGCGCCGCTGCGTAAAGGAGGGCGGCGCGCGGCGCGATCTCCCCGCGCACGGCGAACGCCAGCGTGACCGCAGGGTTGAAATGGGCGCCGGAGACCGGCCCGAAGACGAGGATGAGAACGACGAGGATCGCGCCGGTGGCGACGGTGTTGCCGAGGAGCGCGAGGGCGTCGTTGCCGCCGGCGAGGCGCTCGCCCATGATCCCCGAGCCGACGACGACCGCAAGCAGCAGGGCGGCGCCGACCGCCTCGGCGGCGAGGCGGCGGGTCATTGCTGGCGGTCCGGCCGTCTCCGGGGCTTGCGGCGCCGGCGGGCGGGCGGCACGATGCGGGGCATGAAGCGGTTCTTCTCCCCTTGCGTTCTCCGGCCGCCCGGCATCCGCCGCGCGTCCTGCGGGGCGGCGTGAGGAGCGGGAGCGCGCCGCCGGAACTGCGCGCCGCCGACCGGCGCGCGATACGAGCTTGCCTCGACGACGTCAAGGCGCATGTCGCCGCGCGGGGCGCCGGGCGCGCGGCGCTCGAAGGGGTGAAGACGCGTCTGCTTCGGCTCGCGGCGCGGCGCGATCTGTTCCGTTACGAGCGCTTTCCCGTGCTCGGGCGCGAGCGCGGCCGACGCGGCAGCGTCTATCTGCTCGACGAGGAAGACGACCGCACCTTCGCGCTGTTCGCCGTGTCCGGGGTCGAGGGCAACATGTCGCCGCCGCACGACCACACCACCTGGGCGGTTCTCGCAGGCGTCGAGGGAGAGGAGGTCAACCGGTTCTACGACCGCCTCGACGACGGGCGCGAGGAGGGACGGGCCGAAATCCGCGAGCGCGGACAGGCGACGGTGACGGCGGGGACGGCCGTCGCCCTGGCGCCCGACGACATCCATTCGATCCATTGCCCGCGCCCCGCGCCGACCCTGGGTTTTCATCTTTACGGCCGCTCGATCGCGCATTTGCCGGAGCGCAGGATGTTCGACACGCGCGCCGGCGTGTGCCGCGTCTTTCCCGCCAACCCGTTCATTGTCGACCTCACGGGGTCGTAGCGACGCGGCGGAGCGCCGGCGCTCCCAGGGAGCAAGGTCCATCGCCGTAACGAGAATCGTCGGCGGCGCCCGCTTGCCGGGGCAGGGGCCGGGCCGTATATTCCGGACGGCGGCGCGCAGGGAGGCGGCGGCATGATCGATCCGTTCGGGCGGAGCATTAGCTATCTGCGGGTGTCGGTGACGGACCGCTGCGATTTCCGTTGCGTCTACTGCATGGCGGAGGACATGACGTTCCTGCCGAAGGCCGAGATCCTCAACCTCGAGGAACTCGACCGGCTGTGCAGCGCGTTCGTCCGCCGAGGGGTGCGCAAACTCCGGTTGACCGGCGGCGAACCGCTGGTGCGCAAGAACGTCATGAGCCTGTTCCGCAGCCTGTCGCGCCATCTCGACGGCGGCGACGGCCGGGGCGGCGCGCTCGACGAACTGACGCTGACCACCAACGGCAGCCAGCTCGCGCGCTTCGCCGACGAGCTTTACGACTGCGGCGTGCGCCGGGTGAACGTCTCGCTCGATACGCTGGACGCGGAGCGTTTCGCCGCGATCACCCGATGGGGGCGTCTCGACAAGGTGCTGGGCGGTCTCGCCGCGGCGCGGGCGGCCGGGCTGGCGGTCAAGATCAACGCCGTCGCGCTCAAGGGCGTGAACGAACACGAATTCGACGGGATGATCGCCTGGTGCGGCCGCGAGGGCTACGACTTGACCCTCATCGAGACGATGCCGCTGGGCGACATCACGGGGGACCGCACCGACCAGTATCTGCCGCTGTCGATGGTGCGGGCGCGGTTGCGCGAGCGCTGGACGCTGACCGATATCGACTATGCGACCGGCGGCCCGGCGCGCTACATGCGCGTCGGGGAAACCGGGCGACGCCTCGGTTTCATCACCCCGCTGACGCATAATTTCTGCGAGTCCTGCAACCGGGTGCGCCTGACCTGCACGGGGACCCTTTACATGTGCCTCGGGCAGGAGGACGCGGCCGATCTGCGCGCGCCGCTGCGTCGCGGCGAGAGCGACGAACCCCTGCTGGCCGCCATCGACGAGGCGATCGGGCGCAAGCCCAGAGGCCACGACTTCGTGATCGACCGCCGCCACCGCCGCCCGGCGCTCGCCCGGCATATGAGCGTCACCGGCGGCTGACCCTTCGGTGCGCGACCCGGCGATAAGTTTTCTCGCCGCGGAGTTTCCCGCCGCGGCGGAGGCGGGGGAGAGCCTGCGCCGGCGCTACGGGCAGCGCCCGCCGGAAGAGGCGGATGTCATCGTCGCCCTCGGCGGCGACGGGTTCATGATCGAGACCCTGCACCGTTTCATGCGGCGCGCCGTGCCGATCTACGGGATCAACCGCGGCACGGTCGGTTTTCTGATGAACCGCTATCCCGACGGCGCCCTGCCGGACGACCTGCCGGCGCGCATCGAGGCGGCGGTGTCGAGCACCCTGCATCCGCTGCGCATGACGGCGACGGCGGAGGGCGGGCGCACCGCCGAGGCGCTGGCGATCAACGAGGTCTCGCTGTTGCGCGAAACGCGCCTGGCGGCGCATTTGCGGGTGTCGGTGGACGGGCGCGTGCGCCTCGACCGCCTGATGTGCGACGGCGCCATCGTGTCCACCCCGGCCGGCAGCACCGCCTACAACCTTTCGGCGCACGGGCCGATTCTGCCGCTGCGGTCGCGGCTGCTGGCGCTCACCCCCATCTGTGCGTTCCGCCCGCGGCGCTGGCACGGCGCGCTGCTTCCCGAATCCGCCGCGGTGGTCCTCGACGTGCTCGACGCCGACCGCCGGCCGGTGAGCGCGACCGCCGACTACACCGAAGTGCGCGGAGTCACCCGCGTCTCCATCGAACAGGACGGCGATATGTCTCTGGCGCTTCTCTTCGATCCGGAGCACAATTTGGAGGAACGCATCGTCGCCGAGCAATTCCAGACCCTGCCCTGACCCCGAACCTGCCCCCCGAAGGAGAACGATCATGCGCATCGCCGACTCTCACGCCATCGTCACGGGCGGCGCGTCCGGGCTGGGCGCCGCGACGGCGGCGCGCATCGTCGCCGACGGAGGGCGCGTCACCCTGTTCGACCGCGACGCGGAAAGGGGCGAGGCTCACGCCGCGTCGCTGGGCGCGGCCGCGCGGTTCCGCCGCCTCGATGTCGTGGACGAGGCGGACATGGCGGCCGCGGTCGGCGAATCGGTCGCCGCCTTCGGCCCCCTCGCGCTGATGGTCAGCTGCGCGGGGGTGGCGAACCCGGGGCGCATCCTCGGCCGCAACGGCGTGTTGCCGCTGGATTCATACAAGGCGGTGGTCATGATCAACCTGGTCGGCAGTTTCAACGCGATGAAGGCGGCCGCCGACGCCATGCGCCACAACGAGCCCGACCCCGGCGGCTGCCGCGGGGCGGTGATCAACACCGCTTCGGTCGCCGCCTACGAAGGGCAGGTGGGGCAGGCGGCCTATGCGTCGTCGAAAGGCGGGCTGGTGGGCCTCACCCTGCCGGCGGCGCGCGACCTCGCGCAACACGGGATAAGGGTGATGTGCATCGCCCCGGGCCTGTTCCGCACGCCGCTGATGGAAAGCCTTCCGGAAGATGTGCAGGACTCGCTCGCCGCCAACACGCCGTTTCCCCGGCGGCTGGGCGCGGCGGAGGAATATGCGGACCTGGTCGCGGCGATCGTCGCCAACGACATGCTCAACGGCGAGGTCGTGCGCCTCGACGGCGCGGTGCGCCTCGCCCCGCGCTGAGGGATCAGCAGCGCCGCAGGGCGTCGAGCGCGCCTTGCAGGATATAGGCCGCCGCCGCGCGGTCGAGACGCGCGGCGCGGCGCGCGCGGCTCAGATCGGCTTCGATCATCGCGCGCTCGACCGCGGCGGTGGAGAACCGTTCGTCCCACATCAGCGCCGGCAGGCCGAGACGAGCCGCGAGGTTCGCGGCCCAGGCGCGCGACGACTGCGCCCGCGCGCCCTCGCCGCCGTCGAGACGGCGGGGCAGGCCGACGACGAACCCGCCCACGCCCGCGCCGGCGCACAGCGCCCGCAAGCGCGCCGAGTCGTCGCGGAAACGCCCGCGGCGCCACGTCGCCTCGGGGCTGGCGACTACCCGCCCGGGGTCGGACAGCGCGAGGCCGATGGTCTTCGTTCCCAGGTCGACGCCGAGGAGGCGCGCGCCGGCGGCGAGGCGCCGGGCGAACGCCGCCGCGTCATCGGTCACCATGCGGGCGGCGCGGCCCCCGTCACGCGGATCCGCCGTCTCCGCCGCGCACGTCGATGCGGTCGCCGTAAAAGGCGATGTGTCCTTTCAGCGCCGCGACGGCGGGGATGGGGTCAGGATAGCCCCAGGCGGCGTTCACGGCCTCGCTGCCGCCGGCGACGACCGTCCAGTAGGACGCTTCGCCCTTCCACGGGCAGCGGGTGCGCCGGTCGGTCGCCCGCAAGCGGCGCATCGCCACATCGGCGACGGGGAAATAGACGACCGGCGGATGCCCGGTCTCCCGCACCGCGAGGGCGCGGTCGCTGTCGGCGATGGTTTCGCCGGCGCAGGACGCCGATGCGCGCCCGCGGCAGCGCCCTATGTCGACGCGGTGTTCCTCCTTCACGGTTTCGCCCTCCGCCCGTTTTCCGTCCGCCGGGGCGGGGTGGCCCGCCGCGGCGCGCGGCCGTAATGTCGCGCGCGGACCTTGCGAACGCAACGACTGTCGAACCGACGGTTTTCACTATGGCGATGGGAATTCGCGGGCGCCGTCTCCGGCGGGAAGGCTGAGCGACGCGGTGCCGGACGCGGCGGACGTGTTGTTTCTGGCGCTGACCGGCGGCGTGGCGTGGCACGCCCTGGCGTGGAGGGACGCCGAAGGCAGGGCGGACTGGGTGCGCCAGTTGTTCGGCTGTATCGCGCTCCTGTTCTTTCTGCGCGTGTTGCTGGCGGATGTGTTGGGGGTTTTCTGACTCCGCCGGCGGCCGCCGGCCCTAATGGGCGAGGACCTGGCTCAGGAAGAGGCGGCTGCGCTCCTCGCGGGGGTTCTCGAAGAACTGGGCGGGCGGCGCGGTTTCGACGATGTGGCCGCCGTCCATGAACACCACCCGGTCGGCGACGCGCCGCGCGAAGCCCATCTCATGAGTGACGACGATCATGGTCATGCCGCCGTCCGCGAGTTCGACCATGACATCGAGCACTTCCTTGATCATCTCCGGGTCGAGCGCGGAGGTGGGTTCGTCGAACAGCATCGCCCGGGGCCTCATGCACAGCGACCGCGCGATCGCCACCCGCTGTTGCTGGCCGCCGGAGAGCTGACCGGGGAATTTGTCCGCCTGTTCGGGGATGCCGACGCGGCCGAGATAATGGCGCGCGACGTCTTCCGCCTCGGCGCGCGGCAATTTGCGCACCCAGACCGGCGCCAGGGTCAGGTTTTCCATGACCGTGAGATGCGGGAACAGGTTGAACTGCTGGAACACCATGCCGACTTCGGACCGCACCCGCTCGATATTGGCGACCTTGTCGTTGAGCTCGACGCCGTCGACGACGATGCGCCCCTCCTGGTGGATGTCGAGACGGTTGATGCAGCGGATCAGCGTCGACTTGCCGCTGCCCGAAGGGCCGCAGACGACGACCTTCTCGCGCTCCCCCACGGTCAGGGAAACCCCGCGCAAGGCGTGGAAGTCGCCGAACCATTTGTGTACGTCGATCAGTTCGATCATCGGACGGTCCCGGTCATCGCGCGGCGCCCTTCGCCAGTTCGGCCTCCAGGCGGCGACTATAGAGCGACATGCCGTAGCAGAACACGAAATAGATCGCCGCGGCGAAGAGATAGACCTCGGCGGGGAAGCCGTGCCACGCCGGGTCCGCAAGCGCCGCCTTCGCCGCGCCGAGAAGGTCGAACAACCCGATCAACACCACGAGCGAAGTGTCCTTGAAGATGCCGATGCAGGTGTTGGCGAGCGGCGGGATGACGTGCGTGAGGGCCTGCGGCAGGACGATCTTGCGCATGAATTGCGCGTAGGACAGGCCGAGCGCGTCCGCCGCCTCGTATTGTCCGCGCGGGATCGCTTGCAGCCCGCCGCGCACCACCTCGGCGAAATAGGCGGCGGAGAAGAGGATCATGGCGATCTGCGCGCAGATCAGATCGTTCAGGTTCACCCCCTCGGGCAGGAAGAGGGGCAGCATGAGCGTCGCCATGAAGAGGAGGCTGATCAGCGGCACGCCGCGGATCAGCTCGATATAGGCGATGCACAGCGCGCGCACCGCCGGCAGGCGCGACCGCCGCCCCAGAGCGAGGACCACCGACAGGGGAAAGGCCGCCGCAATGCCGACGATCGACAGCATCAGGGTCAGCGGCAACCCGCCCCAGCGCTGCACCGGCACGAAGTCCAGCCCCAGCGCGCCCCCCTGCATCAGCCAGTAGAACGCAGCCGCGACGACCGGCCACAGGGCGAACAGGGAGCGGCTCCGGCTGCGGCGGTCGAGGCTCCACGCGATCGCGCCGATGAGCAGGGCCATGGCGGCGAAGGGGCGCCAGTGCTGGTCCGGCGGATAGCGGCCGAAAAGTATCCAGCGATATTTCTCGCCGACGATCGCCCAGCAGGCGCCGTCGGCCGCGCGGCAGTCCGCCGCGGTCCCCACCCATTGCGCCGCCGCGAGCGCCCATACCGCCAGCGGCTGAAGGACCGACACGAGGGCGATGAGCGTGACAATGGTGAGGACGCTGTTCCACACGCTGCCGAACAGGTTCTCATGCGCCCAGGCGAGAAAGGCGTTCAGGGCGACGCTGACCGGGTCCTTCACGGCTAGCGCTCCACCAGCGCCACGGCGCGGTTATAGAGGTTCATCGCCAGCGAAATCGCCAGGCTGATGGCGAGATACACCGCCATGATGATGGCGATGCATTCGATCGCCTGGCCGGTCTGGTTGATCGACACATTGGCGATGGACACGAGGTCGGGATAGGCGATGGCGACCGCAAGGCTCGAATTCTTGGTGAGGTTCAGATACTGGCTCGTAAGCGGCGGGATGATGACGCGCAGCGCCTGCGGCAGGATTACGTCCTTCATGACGCGCCCGGGGCGCAGGCCGAGGGCGCGCGCGGCTTCCCACTGCCCGCGCGGGATGGCCTGGATGCCGCTGCGGACGATCTCGGCGATGAAACTCGCGGTGTAGAGGGTCAGACCCAGCAGCAGAGCGGCGAATTCGGGAGTGAGCGATGTCCCGCCCCGGAAATTGAAGCGCTGGAACTCGGGCAATTCCACGCCGAGCGGCGCGCCGGGGAACACGACGCTGAGCGGCGTTCCGAACAGCTCGACGTTGAGCGACGCCCCGGACAGCCCCAGGATCGCCGCCGGCGGCGCGACGAGAAGCGCCGCGACGAGAGGCCAGGCCGGCGGCGCGTTCCCCGTGCGCTCGCGCAGCGCCCGCAGCCGGCGCAGCAACAGCCAGCAGGCGACGGCGCCGGCGAGGAACGCCCAGACCGCCCAGCGGTGGACCGGGTCGGTCTCCAGCGCCGGGACTTGCAGGCCGCGCGCCGACAGGAAGACGCCGGGCAGCGGGTTCAGCGCCTCCCGCGGCGCCGGCGCGGCCTCGGTGATCAGCGCATACCAGAAGAAAAGCTGGAGGAGCAGCGGGACGTTGCGCAAGGTCTCCACGTAGGCGAGGGCCATCCGCGCGACCAGCCAGTTCCGCGACAGGCGCGCCAGGCCGACGAAGAGGCCGATGACGCTCGCCAGCGCGATGCCGATGAGCGCGACGCGCAGCGTGTTCAGCAGGCCGACGACGAAGGCGCGCCCGTAACTGTCGGACGGCGCGTATTCAATGGCGCTCTCGCCGATCTCCATTCCGGCCTCGCGCTCGAGGAAGCCGAACCCGGTGGAGATGTTCCGCTTTTCGAGATTGTCGACGGTGTTGAGCGCGAGCCATGCGAACAGCGCTGCGACGGCGCCGACCGCGAGAACCTGATAGAAAAGGTTGCGCGCGCCGACCGTGGCCAGCGCGCGCTGTCCGAAATTCACCGCGCGGGCGCCGCGTACATCAGCCCGCCGTCGCTGTAGAGCGCGTTCAGGCCGCGCTCCAGACCCAGCGGCGACCCGGCCCCGACATTGCGTTCGAACATCTCGCCGTAGTTTCCGACCGCCGCGATGGCGTTATAGGCCCAGGCCTCGTCGAGACCGAGCGCCTCGCCGAACCCCGGCGTGACGCCGAGCAGGCGCTTGATCGTGGGGTCCTCGCTCTCCCGCATCGATTCGACGTTGGCGCTCGTAATCCCGCTTTCCTCCGCCTGGATGAGCGCGTTCACCACCCAGCGCACCACGTCGGTCCATTCGTTGTCGCCGTGCCGGGTGGCCGGCGCCAGGGGCTCCTTGGAGATGCGGTCGGGGAGGATCTCATAGTCGTCGGGGTTGCCGGCGACGGTGCGCGTCGACGCGAGACCCGAGGAATCGCCGGTGAACGCATCGCAGCGCCCGGCGAAGAACGCGCCCCTGAGCTCGTCGAGACTCTCGAACACCACGGGTTCGAAGGATATCCCGTTGCTGCGGAAGAAATCGGCGAGATTGAGCTCGGTCGTCGTCCCCGTCTGCACGCACACGCTCGCTCCGTCGAGCTCCGCGGCGGAGTTCAAACCGAGCTCGACGGGAACCAGGAACGCCTGGCCGTCATAGAAAACGACCGGGGCGAAATCGAGACCCACCGAAGTGTCGCGCGTGAGCGTGACCGTCGTGTTGCGGCTCAACAGGTCCACCTCGCCCGATTGCAGGGCGACGAAACGCTGCTGCGCGCTGAGCGGCCGGTAGGACACGCGCCCGGCGTCGCCGAACACCGCAGCCGCGACGGCGCGGCAGACGTCCACGTCGAGGCCCGACCAGTTCCCCTCGGTGTCGGGGAAGGAAAACCCCGGCAGCCCGGTGCTGACTCCGCACGCCAGTTCGCCGCGCGCCTTGACCGCGTCGAATGTGTCGCCCGCCTGCGCGGCGCCTGCGGCGCACGCCGCCGCGAACGCCGCCGCGATTGTCCCCACGATGCGCATGTCTTGCCCCTTCCTCCCGTTGTCTCGCTGCCCGTCTCTTATCATCGCGCGCTGGCGCGTGGCAAGGCCGGGCGCTATGGTGCGGCAATGGAGCGGGAGACTCTGACGGTCGTCGCCGGGCGCGACCCGGCGGCCAATTTCGGAATCGTCAACCCGCCCGTCTATCGCGCCTCGACGGTGACGTTCCCGACCCTCGCCGCTCTCGAGGAAGCGGAGAAGCGCAAGCTCGACGCGACGTATTACGGGCGCAACGGAACGCCGACGACGTTCGCTTTCGAGAAGGCGGTGGCGGCGCTGGAGGGGGGACACCGGACGGTGGCGCTGGCGTCGGGCAAGGCGGCGGTGCTGGCGGCGTTGACGGCGTTCGTCGACTCCGGCGATCACATGCTCGTCACCGACTCCGCCTACGGGCCGACCCGCGCATGTTGCGAACGCTTCCTCGCGCGCTTCGGGGTGGAGACGACGTTTTACGACCCGCTGGCGGGCGCCGGAGTCGCCTCGCTCATCCGTCCGAATACGCGACTGGTGTTCGTCGAGTCTCCGGGCTCGCTCACCTTCGAGGTGCAGGATGTCCCGGCGATCGCCGAAGCGGCCCATGCCGCCGGCTGCGTCGTGGCGATGGACAGCACATGGGCGAGTCCGGCGTTCCTCCGGCCCTTCGCGCTCGGCGTCGACGTGTCGATCCAGGCGGCGACGAAATACATCGCCGGCCACTCCGACCTCATGCTCGGCGCGGTCACGGCGACCGAAGCGCTCCAGGAAAAGGTGCGCAAGGCGGCCTTCGAACTCGGCGCGCCGGCGGGGCCGGACGACCTCTATCTCGCGCAGCGGGGCCTGCGCACACTGGGCGTGCGGATGCCGCGCCACATGGAGAGCGGCCTCGCCGTCGCGGAATGGCTGCGCGGGCGCCCCCAGGTGGCGCGGGTGCTGCACCCGGGGTTGCCCGACGACCCCGGCCATGCGCTGTGGCGGCGCGATTTCTCGGGCGCGAGCGGTCTGTTCGGCGTCGAGCTCGTCCCCGGCCCGCGGCGCGCCGTCGCTGCGCTCCTCGACGGCCTCGAACTGTTCTCCATGGGGTTCTCCTGGGGCGGATACGAGAGTCTGGCGGTCCTCGCGGAGCCGGCGCGGGCGCGCACGGCGACCCGTTCGCGCTGGGTCCGGTCGGGGCCGCTGCTGCGCCTGCATGTCGGGCTCGAACATACGGACGACCTCATCGCCGACCTCGCCGCCGGCCTTGCGCGCTACGACGCGGCGCGCGCGCAGGGCGCGGCATGAGGCGCCGGCTGTCGAAAGGCGCGGCGCGGGTTCTGTTCGCCGCGTCGCTGGCGTCCGCAGCGCCGGCGGGCGCCGACGAGCTTTCGTTCGCCGTCTCCGACCTGTGGATCGACAGTGCGGGGGGGCGCCATCGCTTTCGCGTCGAAATCGCCGAGACGCCGGCGCAACAGGCCCGGGGGCTGATGTTCCGCGCCGAGGTCGCGCCCGACGCCGGGATGCTGTTCGACTATGGCGAGCCCCGGCCGGTGACGATGTGGATGAAGAACACGCTGGTCCCGCTCGACATGCTGTTCATCGACGCGGACGGCGCGGTGGTCCGCATCGAGCGCTGGACCGCGCCGTTGTCTCTCGACCCGATATCGTCGGGGGCGCCGGTCGTCGCGGTGCTCGAACTGCGCGGCGGCGCCGCCGACCGTCTGGGCCTGGCCGCCGGCGACCGGGTGTTGCACCCGATATTCGATCGTCGGTCCGCCGCCGCGCCGCGATAGCGGCGGCTCACCGCAAGGCGTCGGTGGCGCGCGCCGCGCCTTCCACCAGCGAGTCGATCTTCGCCCAGGCGATGTCCGGATCCACGTTGGGAAGCGCGGCGAAAGTGGAAAACCCGCAGTCCGACCCGGCGATCACGCGGTCGCTGCCGACGACCCCGGCATAGCGGAGAATGCGCTGCGCGACGGTCTCGGGGTGTTCGATGAAGTTCGAGGTGGAGTCGATCACGCCGGGGATCAGCGCCTTGTCGTCGGGAAGCGGCGTGTCGCGGAAGGCGGTCCATTCGAATTCGTGCCGCGGGTTCGCCCCCTCGACCGAGATCAACGCCGGCCGCGCGCGGAGCACGATGTCCAGAATCCGTTCGAGGGCGATGTCGCGGTGGTGCGGCCCCTGATAATTGCCCCAGCACAGATGCAGCCGCATGCGTTCGGGGTCGATGTTCGCCGTGGCGTGGCCGATCGCCTCGACCTGCATCGCGGCGGCGCGACGGAACGCCGCCTCGTCGGCGTCCTTGAACATGAGATGCCGCCCCATGGCGAGGTCGGGCGCGTCGATCTGGAGGATAAAGCCGGCGGCGGCGATGGCCTCGTATTCGTCGCGCATGGCGTCGGCGAGGGCGGCGACATAGGCGTCGTGGCTGGGGTAATGGCGGTTCTCGAGGAAGATCGCGATGACCCCGGGGGAGGCGGCGGTGAGGAAGGCCGCGGCCGGCTCGGCGCGCTCCACGGCGCGGCGGAAATTCTCCAGGTCGGCTTCGAGCGGCGCGCGGTCGGCCGGCGCCACCGGCGCGATGCAGGCTTGCGTCGCCACGGCCGGCACGGTGCCGCCCGATGCGACCAGCCGTCGCCCGTAGCGCGGATAGTCCTGCAAGTCGCGCGCGGAACGGCGCGCCCGGGCTTCTCCGCCGAAGCCGCTCAGGCGTTCGGTCACATAGGAGGAGTAGCTCGCCTTGCCGAGCTCGCCGTCGCCCACCATGTCGATGCCGGCGTCGACCTGGCGCTGCACGACGGCGGCGACCTCTTCGCGGACGCGCGCGTCGAACGCCTCGCGGGCGCCGGCGCGCCCGGCCTGCCGCGCGGCCAGCAGTTCGAGGAGTTCCGCAGACCGCGGGAGGCTGCCGGCATGGGTGGTGGGAATGCGCCCCTCGCCGAGGGTGGGGAGAGGCACGCCGTCAGGCGGCGCCGCGCGCCCCGAGATGCTGCCGCATGGCGGCGATGCGGTTCGCGTCCGAGGGGTGGGTGCTCATGAATTCGAAGCCCTTGCCGTCGGACCGCCGCGCCATCGAGTCCCAGAACCGCAGGGCCTCGCGAGGGGCGTAGCCGCCGCCCATCATGAAGTCGATGCCGAGACGGTCGGCTTCGTATTCGTGCTTGCGCGAATAGGGAAGCAAAACCCCGAAGGTGACCCCGGCGCCGAGCACCGCGGCGATCTCGTCGGCATAGCCCGTGTCGGCTTGCGACAGCGCCACTCCGACGCCGACCAGCGCGCCCTGGGCGAGCAGCCGCTGGCTGAAGCGCTCCGCCGCGTGCCGGCCCACGACATGGCCGACCTCGTGCCCCATGACCGTCGCCACCTGGTCCTCGTTCTCCATAATGTCGAGGATGCCCGTGTAGAACCCGACCTTGCCGCCCGGCAGCACCCAGGCGTTGACCTGGTCGTCGTCGAACACGACGAATTCCCAGTCGTGGTCCCCCAGGCCGCGGTCGGGGAAGCGGGCCCGGGCCGCCTCCACGATGCGTTCTCCGACTCGCGGCACCCGCGGGTCCCGGCTGCGCGGCGTGGCGGCGACCGCCTCCCGCCACGTGCCGGCGGCCAGCGCCGCAAGCTGGCCGTCGGAAACGAAAAGCAGCTGGTCGCGCCCCAGCGCCGGGTTCTGCCGGCAGCCGGAAAGGGCCGGCCCCGTCATCGCGACGACGGTTCCGGCCGCGAGGCCGCGCACGAGTTCGCGGCGCGTCATTTCGACCATGTTCGCCCCCTCTTCTCCCGCCGTCGCCGGCAGGCCGCCGGCGGCGATCTCATGGTGGGCGCACAAGGACTCGAACCTTGGACCCGCTGATTAAGAGTCAGCTGCTCTACCAACTGAGCTATGCGCCCGACCACGGCGCGGAGCCATAGCCGAATCCGCCTCGCTTGTCGAGCGCCGCGCCCCGCCGCCGCCCGCGGCGCGGTCGGGGAACAGGCCGGCGAGACCGGCGGGCGACGCTTCGCACAGGCCGCGCTCGGTGATCAGGCCGTCCACCAGCCGCGCCGGGGTGACATCGAAGGCGTGGTTCTCCACCGGGCTGCCTTCGGGCACGAGGCGCACGCGCTCCACCTTGCCGGAAGCGGCGAGTCCGGCGACTTCGGCGACCTCTTCCGCCCCCCGCCGCTCGATGGGGATGTCGGCGACGCCGTCGGAGATCGTCCAGTCGATAGTGGCGGCGGGCAGCGCGACATAGAACGGGACGCCGTTGTCGCGGGCGGCGAGCGCCTTGAGATAGGTGCCGATCTTGTTGGCGACGTCGCCGGCGGCGGTGGTGCGGTCCGTGCCGACGATGCAAAGATCGACCATCCCGCGTTGCATGAGATGGCCGCCGGCGTTGTCGACGATCACCGTATGCGGCACGCCGTGCCGGCCGAGTTCGAAAGCGGTGAGGCTCGCGCCCTGGTTTCGGGGGCGCGTTTCGTCCACCCACACATGGAGCGGGACGCCGGAGTCGTGCGCCATGTAGAGGGGCGCGGTCGCGGTGCCCCAATCCACGGTCGCGAGCCAGCCGGCGTTGCAGTGGGTGAGGACGTTCACCGGATCGCCCGCGGGCTTGCGCGCCGCGGCGGCGCGGATCAGCGGCAGGCCGTGTTCGCCGATGGCGCGGCAGACGGCGACATCCTCGTCGCAAATCGCAGCGGCGCGCGCCCGCGCCGCGGCGGCGCGGGCGGCGGGGGGGAGGGGGCGCAGGAGGGCCTGCATTTCGTCGAGCGCCCAGCGCAGGTTGACCGCCGTCGGGCGCGTCGCCGACAGGCGCCGGCAGGCGTCGTCGAGCGCGTCGTCGTCGGCCTCGACCGCCATCGCCAGGCAAACTCCCCAGGCCGCCGTAGCGCCGATCAGGGGCGCGCCGCGCACCTTCATCTCGCGGATCGCGACGCAGGCGTCTTCGAGGGTCTTCAATCTCTCCACGACGAACTCGTGCGGGAGCCGCGTCTGATCGACGATCTCGACGCCGCGCCCGTCTTCGGCCGGGCGGATGCTGCGCCGGGGCTTGCCGTCGATCTTCATGCGCCCGTCCGCCCTCGCGAAAGGCTGGACAAGGCGCCGCGGCGCGGGCACAGTGACCGACAGGCGGAAGAGGGGGAAAGGCGATGCGGCGATGCGCGGTCTGGGCGGTCGCGGCGGGCCTCGCCGGCGCGCCGGTTCCGGCGGCGGCGGACTGGCTGGAGATCGAAATGAGGGCCGGCGGCGGCGACGCGGCGGCGCCGGTGGGCCGTATAGAAGCGGTGGACAGCTGGTTCACCACGCTGGCGACGCTGATGTTCGAGGTCGAGGGCCTGCCGCCCGGCGCCTATGCGGTGGTGATGCTCGAACAGGAAGATTGCGAACATGCCGCGGAGGGGCGCCCCTATCGCCGTCCCGGCGAGCCGCCGGACTCGGTCCCCGCCGGCGCGTTCGGGGATTTCGTGGTGGCGCCGGACGGCGCGACGACGCGCACGCTGAGCGTCAAGCCCGAGTTCCTGAGTCATCCGGACGGCCGGCTGACGGTCACCGAAATGCGCGGCCACGCGCTGGTGTTCCGCGGCGGGGCCGGGGCGTCCCCCGGGGCGACAACGGTGGCCGCCTGCGGCGTCATTCCCCTCGCCGACGAGCCGGGCGACGCTTCCGGGTGAGGAGGAGCCTTGCGTTCGCGCATTCATCGCCGTTGCCGCGCCGGACAGCCGGGTGGTGCCGCCGGAGTGGATCGAACACTCGACCTCGCCCTTACCAAGGGCGCGCTCTGCCACTGAGCTACGGCGGCGCGGGAAAGAACCGGATATGACACATGGGCCGCGACCGCGCAAGGCGGCGAGCCGTGGCCGCTAGCGGCGGCAAGGGCGGCAAGGACGGCGCGGGCGCCGGGGCGCCGGACGGGCGGCAGTCGCCGGCGCGGCGCGGCGGGCGGGCCGACGACCGGTTTGCGCGGCTGTCGGCGGCGCTGCGGGAGAACCTCCGAAAGCGCAAGCGCCAGGCGCGCGAGCGCGCCGACGCAGCCCGCGGGAGCGCAGGGGCGGACGCCGGCGAACCGCCGCGCGGGTGAACGGCGGCGGGGGCCGGTCGATGGACAAATTGCGGATCCGCGGAGGCCGGCCGTTGCACGGCGCGGTGCCCATCGCCGGCGCGAAAAACGCGGCGCTGCCGCTGCTCGCAGCCTCGCTTCTGAGCGAAAACGCGCTGACCCTGGACAACCTGCCGGAGGTCGGCGACATCGCGACCATGATGGCGCTTCTCGGCGAGCTCGGGGTCGAGACGAGCGCCGGCGGGAAGGGGACCCTGTCGCTCCGCGCCGCGGAACTGCGCCGGCACACGGCGCCTTACGACCTGGTGCGCAAGATGCGCGCCTCGGTGCTGGCGCTGGGGCCGCTGCTGGCGCGCGCCGGGCGGGCGAGGGTTTCGCTTCCCGGCGGTTGCGCCATCGGGCCGCGCCCGGTGGACCTGCATCTTTTCGGTCTCGAACGCATGGGCGCGGAGATCGCGATCGCCGACGGCTATATCGACGCGCGCGCGCCGGGCGGCCTCGCCGGCGCCCGCATCGCCCTGCCGTCGGTGTCGGTCGGGGCGACCGAGAACCTGATGATGGCGGCGACGCTGGCGCGCGGGCGCACGATTATCGCCAATGCGGCGCGCGAGCCCGAGGTCGCGGACCTCGCGCGCTGTCTCGCGGCGATGGGCGCGCGCATCGACGGCGCCGGGTCCGGCACGGTGACGGTGGAGGGCGTCGAGTCGCTGTCGGGGACACGGCACGCCGTGCCGCCGGACCGCATCGAGGCGGGAACCTACGCAATCGCCGCGGCGATCGCCGGGGGCTGTCTCGAACTCACCGGCGTCGACGCCGCCGCGCTCGCCCCGATCATGGATGCTCTCGCCGCCGCCGGGGTGGAGGTCGCCGCCGTCGAGGGCGGCGTGCGGGTCGCCCGGCATGGCGAGCGGGTGCGCGGTTTCGACGCGATCACGGCGCCCTGGCCCGGCTTCCCGACCGACATGCAGGCGCAAACCATGGCGCTGACGACCATCGCCGACGGCGCGTCGCTCATCACCGAGCGTATTTTCGAGAACCGTTTCATGCATGTGCCCGAACTGGCGCGCATGGGGGCGGACATCACGGTGCACGGGGGGTCGGCGATGGTGCGCGGCGTTCCGGCGCTTGCCGGGGCGCCGGTGATGGCGACCGATCTGCGCGCCAGCGTGTCGCTCGTGCTTGCCGGCCTGGCGGCGCGCGGCGAAACGGTGGTTCGGCGGGTCTACCATCTCGACCGCGGCTACGAGTCGGTGGAGCGCAAGCTCGCCGCCTGCGGCGCCGACATCGAAAGGCTGCGTTCGTGAAGCCGCCGCTACGGTTGCGCGCGGCGGCGCCGGGCGACTACGACCTGCTCGCGGCCTGCGTCCAGGACGCGCTGATGCCGGTTTCCGAAATGGCGTGGCTGCGGCGGGCGCAGCGTTTCGTCGCCGTGTTCGACCGTTTCTCATGGGAGTCTTCGTGGGAGCGCGGGGCCGCCGCGGGCGGGCGCGCGCGCGCGCCGCGGCCGCGCTTTGTGGTCCAGAGCGCCATCCGTTTCGAGGGCGTCGGCGCGGCGCGCGCGCGGGCGCTGGACCTGCGGCCCGGCGGCGCGCCGCTGGAACTGCTGACGCTGTCGCCGGGGCGGCGCTCGGTGTCGCTGCTCTTCGCCGGCGGCGGCGCCATCCGCCTCGAGGGCGAGGGGATCGAGGCGTGGCTCGAGGACATCGGGCCGCGCCGCCTCGCGACGGCAGCGCCGCGCCACGACGAAGGCGAGGATCCGGCGTGAGCCGCCCCCGGGCCGGGGACGGGCTGGTCGTCGCGGTGCCGAAGGGGCGCATCCTCGCCGAACTGACGCCGCTGATGGCGCGCGCCGGGATCGAGCCGGAAGCGGCGTTCGCCGACCCGAACGCCCGCCAGCTCTCCTTCCGCACCAGCGTGGCCGGTCTGACGCTCGTTCGGGTGCGCAGTTTCGACGTGGCGACCTTCGTCGCCTTCGGCGCCGCGCAGTTCGGCGTCGCCGGTCGCGACGTTCTGATGGAATTCGACTACCAGGACCTTTATGCGCCGCTCGATCTCGGTATCGGCCGCTGCCGCATGGCGGTGGCGGAGCCGGCGGAGATCGCGGGCGGCGACGACCCGGGCCGCTGGAGCCATGTCCGCGTCGCTACGAAATATCCCGAAACGACGCGCCGGCATTTCGCGACCCGCGGGGTCCAGGCCGAATGCATCAAGCTCAACGGCGCGATGGAGCTGGCGCCGGCGCTCGGACTGTGCCGGCGTATCGTCGATCTGGTGTCGTCGGGGCGCACGCTGCGGGCGAACGGTCTGGTGGAGGTGGAGAAGATCGCCGACGTGACCTCGTGTCTGGTGGTCAACCGCACGGCATGGAAGACACGGCCGGACGAACTCGGTGCGTGGATCGGGCGCTTTCGCGAGGCGGTGGATGCCGGCGCGGCTTGACGCGGCCGAGGCCGGCTTCGCCGGGCGCTTCGCCGCCGCGCTGGCGGCGCGGCGGGCGGACGACGCCTCGGCGGCGGCGGAGGCGGCGGAGATCGTCGCCGCGGTGCGCGACCGCGGCGCCGCGGCCCTGCTCGAATGGACCGGGCGTTTCGACGGCGCCTGCGCGTCCGTGGCGGACCACCGGGTGGCGCCGCAACGGCTCGAAGAGGCGCGCTCGGCGCTGGACCGCGACACGTTGTGCGCGCTGGAGCTGGCGGCGGCGCGCATCGAGGCGTTTCACCGCGGCCAGGCGCCGCGCGATCGCCGGTGGCGCGACGGCGCGGGGGTGGAGCTGGGCGAGCGCTGGTCGCCGCTCGCCGCGGTCGGCGTCTACGTCCCCGGCGGCGCCGCGGCCTATCCCAGCTCGGTTCTGATGAACGCCGTGCCGGCGCGCGTCGCCGGGGTGGAGCGCCTGGTCATGGCGACGCCGGGCCCGCGGGGCAGGCCGGCGCCCGCGGCCCTCGCCGCGGCGGCGGTGGCCGGAGTCGGGGAGGTCTGGTGCTTCGGCGGCGCCCAGGCCGTCGCCGCGCTCGCCTACGGCGCCGGGCCCCTCGCGCCGGTGGACAAGATCGTCGGGCCGGGCAACGCCTGGGTGGCGGCCGCGAAACGGCTGGTGTTCGGCGATGTCGGCATCGACTCGATCGCCGGGCCTTCGGAAGTGCTGATCGTCGCCGACCGGGAGAACGACCCCGACTGGATCGCCGCCGATCTGCTGGCGCAGGCGGAGCACGACGCGCGGGCGCAGTCCATATTGTTCGCCGACGACCCGCGGTTCGCCGACCGGGTGGAGGCCGCGGCGGAGGCGCTGCTGCGGCGTCTGCCGCGCGCCGCCGTCGCGCGGGCGAGCTGGCGGGACCGCGGCCTGATCGTCGTTATGCCGTCGTTCGATCTGGCGCCGGCGCTGATCGACCGCGCAGCGCCCGAACATCTCCAGATCGCGACGGCGGACCCCGAAGCGATCGCCGATGCGGTGCGTCACGCCGGCGCGGTGTTTCTGGGCCGCCACACGCCGGAGGCGATGGGCGACTATGTCGGCGGCCCGAACCACGTGTTGCCGACGGGGGGGACCGCGCGTTTCTCCTCCGGACTTTCGGTCTACGATTTCCTGAAGCGAACCAGCTTTCTGCGCTGCGACGCCGACAGCCTGTCCGCCCTGGGACCGGCGGCGGCGCGCCTCGCCGCGAGCGAGGGACTGGACGCGCACGCGCTTTCGGTATCGCTGCGGCTCCGCGCCGGCGGCGGGCGGTGACGGAATCGGCGCGGGCGCCCGCGCCGGCCGCGCGGCTTGTCGATGTCATCGTCGAAGAGACCGACCCCGCACGCTGGAGCCCGGAAACCGAGCACGAACGCCGCGTCGCCATTGCCGATCTCCTGGAGGACAACCGCTTCGAGCCCCGCGACGCCGGCGCCGGTCCGTGGGTGCTGCGTCTCGCCGTCGCCGGGGAGCGGATCGAGCTGCGGGTGCTGGCGAGCACCGACGGCCGGGAGGCGGCGCGGGTTTCCCTGGCCCTGTCGGGGCTGCGTCGCGCGGTGAAGGATTATTTCACGGTGTGCGAGCGTTACGTCGAGGCGATCCGCACCGCCCCGCCGTCGCGTATCGAAGCCCTCGACATGGGCCGGCGCGCCATACACGACGACGGCGCGCGGCTGCTCGCGGCGAAACTCGCGGACCGCATACGCATGGAGCACGACACCGCGCGGCGCCTGTTCACCCTGGTCTGCGCGCTTCTCATGCGGGGGTGAGGGGGGGGGCCGCCGCGCCGGCGCCCGCTGCGGCGGACGCGAACGGGTTGACCCGGCGCGCGGAGTTGCGCAGTGTGGCGCGGGGCGGAGAAGCGTCGACAGCGGAGTCTTCATGCCGAAAGAAGAAATGATCGAGTTTCAGGGGGCAGTAAAGGAAGTGCTGCCCAACGCCATGTTTCGTGTGGTGCTCGAGAACGAGCACGAGATATTGGCTCACACCTCCGGACGGATGCGCAAGAACCGCATCCGGGTCCTGGTCGGCGACCGGGTGACGGTCGAGATGACTCCCTACGACCTGACGAAGGGCCGCATCGTCTTCCGCCACAAGTGAGGCCGGGCGGCGCGGTTCTGGTGCTCGCCTCGGCCTCCCCGCGCCGCCGCGCATTGCTCGGGACGGTGGGGCTGGCGCCGCACCGGGCGCGGCCTGCCGAAATCGACGAGACGCCGTTTCCCGGCGAGCGTCCGCGCGCCCTGGCGTTGCGGCTGGCCGTCGCGAAGGCCGCCTCCGTCCGCGCCGCTGTCGGAGAGGAAGAGGCGAAGGACGAAAGCTGGATACTGGCGGCGGATACGGTCGTCGCCTGCGGTCGTCGCCTGCTCGGCAAACCGGCGGACGAAGCGCAGGCGGGCGCGTTCCTGCGCTTGCTGTCGGGGCGCCGCCACCGGGTGTACACGGGGGTGGCGGCGGTGGCGCCGGACGGGCGCGCGGCGTCGCGCGTCGTCGCGACCCAGGTGCGTTTCAAACGCCTGTCGCCGGGCGAGGTCGCGGCTTATCTCGCGTCGCGGGAATGGGAGGACAAGGCCGGCGGGTATGCGATCCAGGGCCGCGCCGGAGGGTTCGTCGTTTCGGTGAACGGCTCCTGTTCGAACGTTGTGGGCCTGCCGCTTTACGAAACGCGGATGCTGCTCGGCGGGCTCGGTTACCCGCCCGCTGCGGCGCAATGACCGAACGGCTGACGATCTCCGTCGATCCGGGGCTGATCCGCGCGGTGCGCGCGGTCGACGGGCGCGCCGACGCCTGCCGCTGGCAACGGCGCGACCGCCCGGGCGTCGTCGGCGACATATATCTCGGCCGGGTGACGCGCGTGCTCCCCGGGTTCGACGCCGCTTTCGTGGATTGCGGGCTGGAGCGCGACGGGTTTCTTTCCGGCGCGTCGCGCCATCGCTGCCGCGAGGGACAGGCGGCGACCGTGCAGGCGGTGAGCGACCCCGCGCCGGGCAAGGGCGCGCGGCTGTCGGCGAGTCTGCGCTTCGCCGGCCGCTTCGCGGTCTATCGGCCCGACAGGCCGGGGGTTTCGGTTTCGCGCCGCATCGCCGACGGGGCGCTCCGCGAGCGTCTCGCGGCCGCGGCGGCGGCGGCGTTGCGGTCGCGTCCGGGCGGGGCGGTCGTCCGCACCGCCGCCGCCGGCGCGGGCGCCGACGCCCTGGCGGCCGACATCGCGAGGCTCGCGGCGGCCGCCGACGAGACGGCGCGGGCCGCCGCCGGCGCCGCGCCGCCCCGTCGGCTGCGGCCGGGCCCCGGCGCGGTGGAGCGCCTGCTGCGCGATTTCGCCGCCGCCGACACCGAAGCCGTGATCCTCGACGACGCCGACGCCGCCCGCCGGGCGCGGCGCTACGCCGAACGCTTCGCGCCCGATCTCGCCGGCCGCATCGTGCGCCACGCAGGGCCGCGGCCGTTGTTCGTCGCCGAAGGAGTTGCGGAGGATGTCGACGGTCTGTCGGAGCCGCGAACGCCGCTCGCCAATGGCGGTGCGCTGACGATCGAACGCACCGAGGGGATGTGGGCGATCGACGTGGACAGCGCCGGTTTTTCGGGGCTGGCGGCGGGGAACGGCGCGTTGCGTCTGAACCTTGCCGCCGCGGTCGAGACGGCGCGGCAGTTGCGGCTGCGCGATATCTCGGGGCTGGTCGTCGTCGACTTCGCGGGGATGGCGGGGCGGCGGGACGGCGAGTCGGTCGTGGGCGCGTTGCGCCGCGCCGTGGCGCGGGACCATGAGACGGTGCGGGTGGCGCCCATGTCGCCGTTCGGCGCGGTCGAATTGTCGCGGCGGCGCGCCGGCGCGGGGGTGGCCGACCTCCTGACCGAAGCCTGCGCCTCTTGCGGCGGCGGGGGGCGGCGCAAGACGGCCTTCGCCGTGGCGTGCGAGATCGTCCGCGCGTGCCTGGCGGAGGCGGCGGAGCGCCCCGGTCGGCGGCTGGCGGTGCGTGCGGCGCCCGAAGCGCTGGCGGCGCTGGCGGGCCCCTTGCGCGCCGCGGTCGACGCCGCCTGCGCCGCCGTATGGCGGGCCGAGGCGGGATGGGCGCGGGAGCGCTTCGAGGTCTCCGCCGAGGGCGGCCCGTGAACGCGGCCCCGCCGCGCCGCGAGGGCCGCCCCGCCCGCCGCTGCCCGGAATGCGGGCGCGCGGCGGTCCCGGAGCACCGCCCGTTCTGTTCGGCCCGCTGTCGCGATGTCGATCTGGGGCGCTGGCTGAAGGGCATGTACGTCATCCCCGGCCGTGCGCCGGGCGAAGACGACGACGCATAGGCGCATAGCGATGTCGCGGGAGACCTCGCGCTCCGTGCGGCGCCGGCGGGCTTGCGCCGGGCGGCGGGGCCGCGTAGGGTCGCGGCCATGTTCGATACCTACGCTGCCGCCAAGACGCTCAGGGACGCCGGGTTCGACGAATCGCAGGCCGAGGCGGCCGTCGCCATGGTCCGCGACGCCATATCCGAAGGCGCCGCGACGAAGGAGGACGTGGCCCGCCTGGAAAGCAAGATCGACGCCGGCATCGCCCGCCTGGAAGGCAAGATCGATTCGGACATTGCCGGTGTGAAGGCCGAGATCGCCGACATGAGAGCCGAGATTGGCGGCATGAAGGCCGAGATCGGCAACATGAAGGCCGAGATTGGCGGCATAAAGGCCGAGATCGGCGGCATGAAGGCCGAGGTCGGCGGCATAAAGGCCGACATGGGCGGGCTCGAAACGCGCCTGACCGTGCGGATGTATGGCGGGTTGGGCGCGGTGGTCGTTGTCTTGCTCGCATTCCTCAAGCTCATGCCCTGACCGGCGTTTCGTTTCTGGCGCCGGGCGCTTGCGGAATTGCGCCGCTGCGACGGCCGGGGGCCTTGCAATGCGAAGAACGGACCGTGCCGGGCCGCCGATTTTTCCGACCCCGTCTCGGTGACCGTTTGCCCTTGCCCGTTCCTCCGCCTTGCCGGCGCCGCCGTTGCAGCACGCTGCGGCGCGCGATTTGCGGTGCGGCAATCGGCTCGCCTGCGCGACGACCGCGCCGCCCCTTGTGGCATGCTGCGCCGCGGGAGGCTATGAAACCGGCTGGCGCAGGCGTCCTTTCCGATGTCCGCGGGTTCGCCCCTGCAAGACGGCCCCGCCGGACCGGAAAGGTATCGCTTCGAGGTTATTTGTCTCGAATACTATTCTGCCGGCGCGACAAGGGGTGTTCGGGCAATTTATGTCATGGGGGAGTTCCGGCGTTTTACGCTGCCGCCCCCTGGACGCGACAACCGCCACGATGCAACCGACGGATTTCTTCGCACACGCTTTCGCGGGAACGATGAGAAAAAACGATCGGATGGATCGCCTGCAAGAGCAAGCCGTCGGCGGCGGCGGCATGAGCGCGCCGGATCCGGCGTTTCCGGCCTCGAATGTCCCTGTCGTCAACGTCGCCTCCGTCCCGCAGAGAAGCCCCCTGCGCTACCCGGGCGGCAAGACGTGGTTGATCCCGCACATCCGCGAGTGGCTGAAACGGACGAATCCGGAGATCCTGATCGAGCCCTTCGCGGGCGGCGCCGTCGTCTCGCTTACCGCTGTCATGGAGGATTTGGCGACGAAGGCGGTCATGATGGAGATCGACCGCGATGTCGCGGCGTTCTGGCGCTCGGCGCTGGAGCACGGAGCGGAATTGCAGGGTCGGATCCGCCGGTTCGAACCGACTATCGAACGGGTTCGCGAACTGGAAAAAACCCCGCCCGCGACGCTGGCGGATCACGGATTCCGCACCCTGGTCCTCAACCGCACGCGGCGCGGCGGCATACTCGCGCCGGGCGCCTCGTTCCTCCGCCTCGGCGAGAACGGACGAGGCGTGCTCTCGCGCTGGTACCCGGAAACTCTCGTCAGGCGGCTCGCTGCGATCGAAGAACATGCGAGCCGCCTCATGTTCATGGAAGACGATAGCGAGAAGGCGTTGCCGAAACTATTGCGCGGGTGGGGCCGGAAAGCCGCGGTGTTCGTCGACCCGCCGTACACGGCGCAGGGCGGCAAGCGGGCGGGGTCGCGGCTCTACGCACGTTCGAGAATCGATCATGGGCGGCTGTTCGCCATGCTCGCGGAGCACGGTTCGAATTTCCTGATGACCTACGATGCGGCGCCGGAAATCGTCTCGCTGGTGCGACGGCACGGTTTCCACGCGGTGCGTCTCTCCATGAAGAACGGACACGGCAAATGCAGTCCCGAACTCGTCATTACGCCCGAGCGGTTGTTCGTATGAGACCTCTGCATAACCCGTTTCTTCTGCGGCAGGATCGCGTTCCCGACGCCTTACGGCGTTTCCGAACCCGCCGTCGGAGCATGACAATGCGTGACGGAATTGCGAGAATCCGCCCCCTGCACCGGTAATTCCCGCTTTCGAGCATGTGAAGAAATCGGGAGACGCTACTACTCTTCGTCATTCCCGCGAAAGCGGGAATCTGCTTGCGGCGTTTCCGCAAGAAAAACCGCGCCGATATTGCGGACGGCCGCCTCCGGATTCCCGCTTTCGCGGGAATGACGAAGAGTAGAGGCGTCTCGCGACTTTTTCACGCCCGCCCTCGAGCGTGTAAAGAAATTCAACGTCTCTCACTGCGATTGGTCGGAGCACCGGAAAAACGGCGCCGTGGGAGACGACGACCCTCCGGCAATACTTCGTCATTCCCGCGAAAGCGGAAATCTGGAGGCGGCCGCCCGCTATATCGGCCCGTTTTATTACGGAAACGCCGCAACGGATTCCCGTTTTCGAGCGTGTGAAGAAATCGAGAGACGCTACTACTCTTCGTCATTCCCGCGAAAGCGGGAATCTACTTGTGGCGGTTTCACAAAAAACCGTGCCGATATTGCGGACGGCCGCCTCCGGATTCCCGCTTTCGGGCGTGTGAAGAAATCGCGCGTCTCTCATCGTGACAGCCGGATCGCCGAGGTATCGGCATTGTAAAAGACAATATCCATCGAATAATACCTCGTCATTCCCGCGAAAGCGGGAATCCGGAGGCGGTTGTCCGCAATGTCGGCCCGGTTTTTCTTACGGAAACGCCGCAAAGAGATTCCCGCTTTCGCGGGAATGACGAGTACTTGTAACGCTGTTCGATTTCTTCACGCGCTCTTTCGCAGGAATGACGAAGATTAGTGGGGCCTTTCGATTTCCTCGTATGCTCTTTCGCGGAACGAACATGTCCGAACAACGACAAGCCGGATCGAATCGAGGCGCCCGGTCGTCCCGTCGACGCCTCCGGAAGTCGAGCCGAACGGGCAACCCCCGAGCCGCGCCCCGAAAAAAATCCGGGCCTTGCGCAGAGGTCGCCGTATGACAGAAAGACCGCGGATCGCCGACCGGTCAGGCCGGCCATCCGGCGCCGAACCCCGTCAGGTCGTGGAGTCCAGCGCCTCGCGGAAGGCGTCGAGCAGGCCGTCGGGCGCGGCGATGACGTTCTCCGCGGCGGGGAAAACGCCGTTCCGCACATCTTCCGCAAACTCCCCGAACGCGGCGACGCGCTCTCTCTGCATCGCCTCCTTCATCTTGTAGAGAGTGCGGTATTGTTTCGAGTGACGCGGCCAGGGCGGCGGGTTGTTGCCGAGGATGTCGTCGGCGAACAGGAACTGGATGTCGCCGCCGCCGCCGGCGCCGATCGACGAGGTGAGAAGGGTCGTGCGGCGGGTGATCTCGGCGAGCAGCGCGTCCGGGATCACCTCCACCTCGACGGCGTAGGCGCCGGCGTTCTCCAGCGCCTCGATGTCGCGGAACACCTTCACGGCTTCGTCGAGCGTCTTCCCGACGGCGCGCAGGCCGCCGGTCCACGTGCTCTTGCGCGGGACCAGCCCGGCGTGGCCCTGCACCGGAACCCCCGCTTCCGCCGCCGCGGCGACGAAGCGCGGGCTCCACTGGCACATCACCGCGTCCGCCCCGAGCGCCATCGCTTCGTATGCGAGGCGCACCGCCTCGTCGGCGCCGGCGGCGGCGACCAGCGGCACCGAAAACGCCATGAAGGTGTTGGGCGCGGCGCGCCGGATCGCGGCCGCCGGCTCCGGCTGCCGCGGGTCGAAGCGCACCTTCATGGCATCGATGCCGGCTTCCTCGGCCGCGGCCGCCTCCTCCGGCGAAAAGGGGAGGGTTTCGACAAGGACCTTCCGGCCCTTGGCGGCGCGCAGATCGCGCACGGTGTAGTTGCGGGTTCCGTAGGCGCCGCCGAGAGTCATGACCCGTTTCAGGCCGCGTTTCGCCGCGTCTCTCGGCGGGATCCCGCCGTCGCCGGTCGCGTGACTCGCCATCGGTCTTCCTCTCGCTTGCCGCCGGGAGAACGGGCGGCCGAAGCCGCCCGGGCTCCCGACGCCGGGCGTCCGCCTACGGCAGCTGGTAGCCGTTCTTGCCGAGGGTGATCTTGTAGAGGCTCTTGCCCGAGGTGAGATAGAGCACGTTGCTCTCGTCGCCCCGGCCGAAGCCAACATTGGTCGGCAGTTCCTCGCCGGTCGAAATATAGGCGAGTTCCTCGCCCTCCGGCGAATAGACCACCACGCCCGGCCGGTGTTCGCAGCGCGAGGTGACGTAGATGTTGCCCTCCTCGTCGGCGATCAGTCCGTCCGGCCCGCTGCACGGCGTGTCGTAGGCGGTCGCGTAATCCACCAGCACGCGCCGGTTGCTCACCGTGCCGTCCTCGTGCAGGTCGTAGGCTTGCAGCAGGTGGAGGCCGACGATGGGCGCCTGGTCGGTGTCGTCGAGTTGCATGAAGCCCAGCCAGCCATTGTCGTTGCTCACCAGATAGAACGTCTTCTGGTCGGGCGAGACGAGCACGCCGTTGGTCTTGCCGCCGTTGGTGATGATGCGGTCGACCGATCCGTCGGGGTCGAGGCGGTAGACGGCGAAGCCCGGCTGCATGACCGGTTCGTGGCCGAGATAGCGGGGGTCGGAGAAGTAGATCCGCCCCATTTCGTCGATGCTGATGTCGTTGAGCGCGTTGTAGGGCTTGCCGTTGTAGAGGCCGGTGAGGATGTAGCTCATGCCGGTGGACATGTCGGTCTTCACCAGCATCCGGCCGCCATAGTCGGCGCCCAGGGCGGCGATCATGTTGCCGTCGCGGTCGAATTTGATGCCGTTCGACATGCCCGAGGGCGAGCGCCAGACCGTCGTTTCGCCGGTTTGCGGGTCGTGCCGGTAGATGGCTCCGGCCATGGGATACATCCCGCTCTCGTCCTTGCAGAAGGCCGAGAAGGTGATGTCGCTGAAATACATGTAGCCGTCATGGCCGGCGGCGACGCCTTCCGTCAGGATGCAGCCGCCGTCGAACACCTTGACCAGCGCCGAGCCTTCCGGAACGATGGAGGGGTCGCCGACCGGCATCGGAAACCCGGCTTCGCCTTCGAGATGGCCGCCGGCAAGAGCCGGCGCGGCCGCGAGTCCCGCCGCCACGACGGCGCCGGCGAATACGGCAAATTTCCCGTGCATAGTGTCCTCCCAAGGTTCGAGTGCCGCCCCCGCCGACTCCGCGGCGCAAGGGGCGGAATGATCGCTCACTCTATTGGGAACGGGAACTGGCGTCAATTCGCAAATCGGAGCGCGGCGCCCGCCCTGTCGCGCGACGCGTTGCGTATCGGCGAATTCTGTCGTCCGGAACCCGGGGAGACCGGTGCAAAAGCAATATCCGGGAATTCTATCGGTTGCGCAGCGTGTCGGGCAGCCACAGCGCCACTTCGGGAAAGAAGAGCACCGCCGCCAGCCCGCATGCCTGAAGGCCGATGAACGGCCACAGCGCCTTGTAGATGTGCCCCAGCTCGATGCCCGGCGGCGCGACGCCCTTGAGATAGAACGCCGCTGGGCCGAAAGGCGGAGTCAGATAGCTGATCTGCATATTCATGCAGAAAAGAATGCCGAACCACACCGGCGAATAGCCGAGCGAGATCACGATGGGCACGAAGATCGGCATGGTGAGAAGGCAGATGCCGATCCAGTCCATGAACAGGCCCAGCAGGATCAGAACCGCCATCATCACCGCGATAATCCCCAGAGGCGGCAGCGGCAGGCCGGTCACCAGGGATTTCACGAAGGCGTCCCCGCCCATCAGGTTGTAGACCCCGATCAGCGCCGTCGCGCCGAAGGTGATCCACAGCAGCATGCCGCAGGTGTTCATGGTCTGATACAGCGCGTCGCGCAGCATCGGCCAGTTCAGCTCGCGACGCGCCGCCGCCGACAGAATGGCCCCGACCGCGCCCATTCCCGCCGCCTCGCTCACCGACGCGATGCCGAGATAGATCGAGCCGAGCACCCCGCCGGCGACGCCGAGGGGCAGCACGAGACCGCCGATCAGCCTGACCTTCTCGGCGCGCGGCAGGTTGCGCTCCTCCGGCGGCGCCGGCGGCCCCAGCGCCGGGTTCAGGCGGCACCGCACGACGATGTAGCCGATATAGATCGTCGCCAGCAGCAGCCCGGGGACGATGGTGGCGACGAACAGGCGCCCGATGTCCACGCCGGCCGTCAGCCCGTAAATGATGAGCACGATGCTCGGCGGGATCATGGTGCCGAGCGAGCCGCCGGCGCAGATGGTGCCGATGGCGAGGCCGCGGTCGTAGTTCAGCCGCAGCATCTGCGGCAGGGCCACCAGACCGAGAAGGATGATCTCGCCGCCGATGATCCCGGTCATGGCGGCCATCAGCACCGCCACGATCATCGTCTGCACCGCCAGCCCGCCGCGCAGGCCGCCCGCCCATATGTGCATGGCGCGGTAGAGATCGCGCGCCACCCCCGACCGCTCCAGCACCGACGCCATGAGGATGAACATCGGCACCGCCACCAGGACGAATTCGCGCACCAGGCTGAGGATGCGGCTTTCGATGAGGAACAGGCCGGCGAGGCCGAAATTGCCGACCGCGAACGCCATCGCCACAGCCCCTGTCACGAAGGCGAGCGGCAGCCCCATCGCCAGCAGGACGGCGATGGCGCCGACCATAAGAAGCGATATCCACTCGATGCCCACGGCGCAGAGACGGCGAAGGGTGCGGGCGGGAGAGCGCCGGCGCTAGCGCGCCGGGTCGGAGGCCGCGCCGTCGCGCAGGCCCCGCCGCCACTGCGAGGCGGCCAGCAGGAACATCAGCGCGCATGCAACGAAGATCGCCGTCTTGGCGATCGCCGGCAGGGGGATCTGCGACGCGGTGCCCGCGTCCTCCATGATCGCCAGCGACTTGCGCGCGTCGATCGCCGAGCGGTAGCCGAGAAGGCCCAGAAAGACCAGAATGATCGCCCCGTTGACGGCGTCGACGACGCGCCGCGCGGGCGGCGGGAACTTGTCGTAAAGCAGCGATATGCGGATATGCGCGCGGCGTTGCAGGGTGTAGAGGCCGCTCAGCAGAAAGCCGACCGAGCACAGCGCGATGGTCAGATCGTGGGCCCAGATCGTCGGCGCGTTGAAGCCGTAGCGCGCCGCCACCTCCCACGCGATGATGACCATGCAGGCGAAGAACAGCCAGCTCGTCAGCTCGCCGGTGCGGCGGGCGATGCGGTCGATGGCGGTCTCGCGTTCGCCGCCGCCGGTCATGCCGCCTATTCCGCGCCGAGCAGGCCGATGCGGCGCAGGAACGCCGTTTGCGCGGCATAGGCGCGCTCCGCCATCGGGCTGCGCTCCGACCATTCGCGCCAGACGCCGATCGCGATATCGCGCAATTTCTGGCGTTCCGCAGCCGGCCAGTCGATGACCTCGACCCCCGCCGCGCGCGCCGCCCGCGCGTCGTCGAGGTCGCGCAGCTCCAGGCGCCGCGTGATGTCGCGCGCGAAGTCCGCCACCGCGGTTTCCATGATCGCCCTGAGGTCGTCCGACAGCGCCTCCCAGCGCGCCGGGCGCACCGCCATGTCGATGATCGGCATGGAGTGGATGCCGGGGTAGATCGGATAGCGCGCCACTTCGTGAAAGCCGAGGTGATGGTTCATCGAAAAGGTCGACCAGTCGGCGGCGTCCACCACCCCGCGCTCGAGGGCGGTGAACACTTCCGCCGACGGGAGGTTGACCGGCGCCGCGCCGATGCGCTGGAAGATGTCCTGCGCCATGCCTTCCGGCGCGCGCAGTTTCACGCCCGGGAAATCCGCCACCGCGCGCAGCGGGATCTTCGAGACGAAGGCTTCCTTGCCGGTGGTGCTGCCGCCGATGTAGTGGACCCCGTGCCGCGCGTAGAGTTCGCGCAGCAGCTCGTCGCCGCCGCCGCGGCGCATGAACGCCAGCATCTGGTCCGGGTGTTCGTAGGCGGCGATGAGGTCGCCGAGAAGCGCGAACCCCGCGTCCTTGCCGGAGAAATACACCGTCGCGGTCAGATGTCCGTCGAGGATCCCCGCCGCTATGGCGTCCAGCGTCTCGTTGTATTGCACGATGGAGCCCACCGGCGCGAGGCGGATGCCGAGCCGCCCGCCGGTGAGGGCCTCGACGCCGTTCGCCCACTCCTCGGCTATCGTATAGGCGATGTCGCCGGCGGTGTTCGCCGCCTGGACCGTCCAGACCGTATCCGCCGCGCCGCCCGGCCGCGGCGCCAGCGCGGCGAGCGCCAGAGAGAGGGCGCCGGCCGCCGCGCGCGGCTTCATTCCCCGTCCTCCAGCAGGCCGAGCCGGCGCAGGAACGCGATATGCGACTCGTACATGCGTTGCGCCATCGGGCTGCCCGATGCGTATTCCGCCCATACGGGAACCGCGACCTCGCGGAATTTGCGGCGCTCCTCGCTGCTCCAGTCGATGAGTTCGACGCCGTTGGCCGCCGCGCCCGCGGCGACCGCGGCGTCCTGCATGCCGATGCGCTCCACCATGTCGCGGTTGAAGTCGCGCACCGCCATTTCCACCAGCAGCGCGATGTCGTCCGGCAGCGCGTTCCAGCGCTCCATGTTCACCGCGACATCGGCCATCGGCGCGGAATGAAAGCCCGGAAACAGCGGATAGGGGGCGATGGCGTGGTAGCCGAGATCGTCGTTCATCCCCAGCGTGCCCCAGTCCGCCGCCTCGACGACGCCGCGTTCGAGCGCCGTATAGACCTCCGCCCCGGGGATGTTCACCGGCGCGGCGCCGATACGCTGGAAGATGATCTGCGACATGCCTTCGGGCGCGCGCAGTTTCACGCCGCGAAAATCCTCCAGCGTGCGGATCGGGGTTTTCGACGGGATCGACTCGATCCCCCACGACACCCCGCCCACGTAATGGAGGCCGTAGCGCGCGTACAGCTCGCGCGCCAGTTCGATGCCGCCGCCGTAGTTCAGCCACATGTGGATCTGGCGCGCGTCCTCGTAGCCGCCGTTCAGGTCGGCGAGGATGGCGAAGGCCGGATCCTTGCCCGCGAAATAGCCCGACCCTCCGTGCTGCGCGTCGAGAATGCCGACGGACACCGCATCGAGGGTTTCGTTGTAGGCCACCACCGCGCCGACCGGCAGCGGGTCGATCGCCAGCCGGCCCCCGGTCAGCGACTCCACTTTCGCGCAGAAGTCCTCGAACACCCGCTGATTGATCGTGCCCGCCTGCCAGATCGACTGCATTTTCCAGCGGAATTCCTGCGCCGCCGCCGGGCCGGCCGAAACCGCGACCGAGGCGAAGGCGCCGCACAGTGCGCCGGCGACGAGAGCGCGGCGCAGGGCGCAGCTCAGGAACCGGGCAAGGGCGGTCATGACGGCTTCACGAATAGGCCGCGCGCTCGGTTCCCCGGTAGAGAAGCTGGCCGTGCAGCGCGGCCGCGCGCGTATGGGCCGCCATCGCCTCCGGATGCAGGTCGGCGGCGGGCGCCGGCTCGGGTTCGAAATTGCCGAAACGGTCTTCCCCGCGGACCAGAACCGCGGAATCGCGCGGCCCGTTCGTCTGGCGGATATGGGGGGGTATGTAGCGCATGGCGAAACCGATGCGGCGGTCGTCGGACGGGTTCGGCTCCGACCCGTGAATGAGACGGACGTGATGCAGCGACATTTCGCCCGGGCGCAGGACGATATCCACCGCCTCGCTCTCGTCCACCTCGCAATTCACCACCTGGCCGCGGCTGAGCATGTTGGCCCCGGCGTGCGTGTCGGTGTGGGCGATCTGGTCGCGCTTGTGGCTGCCGGGGATCGCCCTCATGCAGCCGTTGTCGCGCCGGCTCGGACTCAACGCCACCCAGGCGGTCGTCACATCGGGCGCGCTGAGCCCCCAATAGGTGGAGTCCTGATGCCAGCTGACATAGCCGGGGTCGCGCGCCTCCTTGGTGAAGAACGACGACGCCCAGCACAGGATATCCGGCCCCAGCACGTCCTCCACGCCGTCGAGCACGCGCTCATTGCGCACCAGCCCGTCGAGAAAGGTGAAGATGAGGTGGGGCTTGAAGCGCAGTTTGCCGGCGAGCGGCCCTCCGGTTTCCGCCTCGGCGGCTTCCAGTTTCGCGCGCAGGCGGGCCGCGTCTTCCTCGGACATCACCCGCAGCGGCGCTACGTAACCGTCGCGTTCGTAGGCGCCGGTCTGCGCCTCGGTCAACAATTTGCCCATCGCCCCGCTCCCGTCCGGTTTCCGGCCGCTGTCCTCCGGCGCAAGTTACAGGCGTTCGCCCGCCGCCGCAATCGGCGCCAGCGGTTCTCATTATGGCGATGGACGTTGCTTCCTGGGAGCGCCGGCGTCTCGCCGGCATCTTGTTTTCGCGCGTTTCGCGCGCGTGCCGGCGAGACGCCGGCGCTCCCAGGGGCGGCTGCGACGGATCCGCCGCACCGCTCCAGGCCAAAATGAGAATTGCTGAATCGGCGCTCCAGGGAGGCGATATCCATCGCCGCGACGAGAACCTCGGCGCGCCTTGCGCGGCCCGGGCTTCCCATCCGCCCCGGGCGCCCCATATTCGGGGCGGGGAGGGCTGCGCCGTGACGACCCGCATCGCCATTGTCGACGACGACCGCAATATCCTGACCTCCGTCGGCATCGCCCTCGAGGCCGAGGGCTTCGAGGCGCGCGGCTACCCCGACGGCGCGAGCGCGCTCCGGGAGTTCCTTCGCAACCCCCCGGACCTCTGCATCCTCGACATCAAGATGCCGCGCATGGACGGCCTCGAATTGCTGACCCGCCTGCGCCGCGAATCGACCCTTCCCGTGATCTTCCTCACCTCGAAGGACGACGAGCTCGACGAACTTCTGGGTCTCAAACTGGGCGCCGACGACTACATCGCCAAGCCGTTCTCGCAGCGCCTGCTCATTGAACGGGTGCGCGCCCTGTTGCGGCGCGTCGCGCTCTCCGGCGTTCCCGCCGGCGCGGCGGGCCGCGAGGAGGAGCCCGCCCTGCGCCGCGGCGCGCTGGTTCTCGACCCGGCGCGTCATCTGTGCGCGTGGAAGGACGAGACGGTCGCGCTGACCGTCACCGAGTTCCTGATCCTCAAGGCGCTGGCGTCCCGTCCCGGCCATGTGCGCAGCCGCAACCAGCTCATGGACGCCGCCTATGGCGAAGGCATATTCGTCGACGACCGGACCATCGACAGCCACATCAAGCGGATGCGGCGCAAATTCCGCGCCGCGGACCCCGAATTCGCGCAGATCGAGACCCTGTATGGGATCGGCTATCGCTACCGCGAGGCGTAACCCGCGCAGGGCGCCCGGCGGCGCGCGGCGACGGCGGCGTTTCTCGGCGCTTACCCGCAAGGTCCTCGCGGTCAATCTGCTGGCCGTCGGCATCGTCGTCGTGGGGGTGTTCCATCTCGACCAGTATCGGCGCGGGTTGATCCAGGGCCGGCTCGACGTGCTCGTCGCGCAGGGGCGGATCGTCGCCGCCGCCCTCGCCGAGACGGCGGTGCCGGGGGACCCGGCGGCGCCGCAATTCCTCGATATCCGCCGCGCCCGCCAGCTGGCGGCGGCGCTGATGAGACCCGCCGGGCCGCGGGCGCGGGTGTTCGACGCCCGCGGCGAGCTCGTCGCCGACAGTCGAGGCGCCGCCCGCGCCGGCGTCGCCATTCGCGAATTGCCTCCTCCGGAGACCGCCGGTTCGCCCCTCCGCCGCGCGGCCGGTTTCCTCGACCGCCAGCTCACCCGCTATCTGCCGCGCGCGGTCGAGGAGGAGCACCGGCGGGCGGAGTATTACGCCGAGGCGGTCGCGGCCCTGCGCGGCGAGGTCGGCGCCCAGGCGCGGCGCGGCTCCGACGGGCGGATCGCCCTTTCCGTCGGCGTCCCCATCGCGCGCTTCAAGAAGGTCGTGGGCGCGCTCCTGATCACGGCGGGGACCCCGGGCGTCGAGGACATGGTGCGCGAGACCCGGCGCGATGTGCTTCTGCTCGCGCTCGGCGTGCTCTGCGTGACGGTCCTCCTGTCGCTCTATCTCGCGGGGACGCTGACGCGGCCCGTGCGCCGGCTCGCCGCCGCGGCGGAGCGCGTCACCGCAGGGCGCGACGCGCCCGCGGCGATCCCCGACCTCAGCGGCCGCGGCGACGAGATCGGCGACCTTTCCCTCGCCCTGCGGCGCATGACTGCGGAACTGCGGGACCGCGTCGACGAGATCGCGCGCTTCGCCGCCGATGTCGCGCATGAGCTCAAGAACCCGCTGTCGAGTCTGCGCAGCGCCGCCGAGACGTTCGTCCGCGTCGAGGACGCGGACGCGCGGCGGCGCCTGGGCGATGTGATCGTCCAGGACATCGGACGCATGGACCGCCTCATCGGCGACATTTCCGCCGCCTCGCGGCTCGACGCCGAACTGACGCGCGCGCCGGAAGGCGCCGTCGACCTCGCCGCGTTGCTGCGCACCCTGGTCTCGGTCGAGCGCGCCAAACGCGATGACCGCGGGCCGGAGATCGTCTTCGAGGCCGAGCCGTCCGGCGCCGTCCCCGTGACGGCGCTCGAGGACCGCCTGGGCCAGGTTTTCCGCAATCTCATCGACAATGCGGTTTCGTTCAGCCCGCCGGACGGCGCGATCCGCATACGCCTGACCGCGGACGGGGACGACGCGCGCGTTTCGGTGGAGGATGACGGCCCGGGGCTGCCGCCGGGCAAGCTCTCGGCGGTCTTCGACCGCTTCTACAGCGAGCGTCCGCCGGGCGAGGCGTTCGGTCTGCATTCGGGCCTCGGCCTGAACATCGCCCGCCGCATCGTCGAGGCGCATGGCGGCCGCCTTCATGCGGAGAACCGCCCCGGCGCGACCCCCGGCGCCGTCGCCGGCGCCCGCTTCGTCGTCCGGTTGCCGCGCTGACCGCACGGTCCGGCCGACGGCGCGCCCGGCTGCGCGTCGTTGCGGGACCCGCGCGGTTTTTCCCGGGAGCGCCGGCGAGCTGGAGCTGTCTGTCCTTATCCTCTGTCGCGACGAGGAGAAGGCGATAGCGCATTGCGTGGGCGAGGCGCCGGGGTTCCTGAAACGCCGGGACGCCGCCGGCGAAGTCGTGGTCGTGGACAACGGCAGTCGCGACCGTTCGGCGGCCGTGGCGCGCGCGGCCGGAGCGCGGGTCGTGCACGAGGCGCGGGCGGGATACGGCAACACGATCGTCGCCGGCGTCGAGGCGGCGGCCGGTCGTTACGCAATTCTCGGAGACGGCGACGGGGAGCACGATCCGGGCGCGCTCGATGTCTTTCTGGACAAGCTGCGCGAGGGGCATGACTTCGTGTTCGGCAACCGCTTCTCCGGGGGAATCGACCCCGGCGCGATGCCGTTTCTCCGGCGCCGCATCGGCAACCCCCTGCTGTCGGGCGTCGGCAAACTGCTCAGCGGCGCGCCGCTCGGGGATTTCCATTGCGGGTTGCGCGGGTTCCGCGTCGAGGCGGCGCGGGCGCTCGGGCTCCGATGTCCGGGGATGGAGTGCGCGACCGAGATGATCGTCAAGGCCGTCCGCGATTGTCGCCGCTTTGCCCGGAGCGTTGGTTCTGTTCAAACAAAGTCTATGGCGGGACGATATTGAGCCGGCGGTCGCCGGTGCGATGACGCCGGTCGCGCGCGCCGATTTCGACGTCTACCTCGCAAACGGGGGAAGAAGGATAATCTACGTGAAGGAGAATTGCGTCGATGGCGGTCGGTCTCCCTGGGTCGAGAAGCCCCAGGGAGGCTGGCATCCTCGCTTCTTTTTGTATTCGCGCCCGAAAGGCGGGGCGTCCCGGGATCGCACCGATTTCAAATTTTTCGGAGCGGACTTCGCAATGCGCAACGGTTCGCAATGCGTTGCGATGAAGTCGCTTCCGTCTCCGCTCCATAACTTGAAATCGGTTGAGACCGGACAGTCTGACAGACGAGGTACATTATGGTCTGTCGCTATGGAATTCACGGGCGGCGACCTGACAGGCCCATTCGCCCTGTGCGGCGATCTCGCCGCCGGACGGGTCTATGGGGATGATGCAATGACATATGCCGTGCATGTCAATGACGGCGAGTCAAGTTTGTGTTCTCTTTCATGCTTGAGGGAGGATCCCGGGACGAAATAACGGACACTTTCGACGTTGAGGGCATAGGTTTCCCGGTATCTCAAACGATACGCCAGGGATGGAAACAACCTCTCCCGGTTCCACGACGCCGGCGCGGGTCGGCTGTCTAACGCCGCCGGGATATTGCCGGTCATCGGCGCGCAGGCGATGTTCGGCGCTTTCCTGCTTTCGCTGCCGTCGATGCGGACGGGTCGTCGGTGAACGGCGAATGCGTCGGTTATGCCTTCGGGCGCTGCCGCGAAACCGGGGACGCGCCCGCGCCCCCGAGGACGCTTGCGTTAACGATACAAGGGCCGAGAACGAAACTCTGGCGACATTCGCCACCGAGCGAGCGTTCCGGACAACCGCGCGAACGCGCTCTCCTCGCCGCGTACTCCGCCCCTGGAGGCGCGCCGCTTCGCGGGGCTTTCCGGAAACGGATCGTTCGGGCCGGGCGGCTTTTGCAGCCGTCGTCCCTGCCCGAACCCTGCGGATCGCACTTGTCCGAATTGACAGCGTAGGGGGATGACCTCGTTCAGACACATATATGAGACCTCTGCATAACCGGTTGCGCTTGCCGCAGGATCGCGGTCCCGCGTTTTACGACGCTCCCGAACTTGCCGGCAGAGCATAACGACGCATGATGAAATCGCGAAAATCCACCCTCTCTCCCTCTTTCCCGCGAAAGAGCGCGTGAAGAAATCAAGAGACGCTACTACTCTTCGTCATTCCCGCGAAAGCGGGAATCTATTGCGGCGTTTTCGTAATAAAACGGGCCGATATAGCGGACGTCCGCCTCCGGATTCCCGCTTTCGCGGGAATGACGAAGAGTGGTGGGCGGACTGTTGAGTTTCACAACGCCAATTCTACCGGTTCTCCAGACGTCATTGTGGGGGTCGTCCGAATTTCTTCACACGTTCTTTCGCGGGAATGACGAGTATTTGTAACGCTATTCGATTTCTTCACACACTCTTTCGCAAGAATGACGAAGTATTATTCGATGGGTATTGTCTTTACAATACCGTTACCTCGGCGATCCGTCCATCACGATGAGAGGCGCGCGATTCCTTCTCAGTGTCCGTATCGAAATGAGTTGAGTGATTTCAGGCGGTTGCGATTCACCGGTTGTGGCTGGCAACCCGGTGAGGCGCGACATGTGGACTGAAACCACTCGGTCGCAGTATGCGCGCGAAGGGCGATGCCATGCAAGCGACCCGGACGACGCCGAATGGCGCCCGGTCGCGCCCGCCATGCCGCCGAGCAAACCGCTCAGGCGGCGGCGTCGGACCGACCTGCGCGAGGTCGCGAACGCGATCTTGTCCGTCCTGCGGTGCGGTTGCCCGTGGCGCATGTTGCCGAAGGGCTTTCCGCCATGGCGGACGGTGTATCGGTATTTCGCGGCGTGGCGCGATAGCGGCCTATGGGTGTCGCTCAACCGTCGCCTGGCGATGGCGTCGCGCGTGTCCGGGGGACGGTCGACCGGCCCGTCGGCCGGCATCGTCGACAGCCAATCGGCAAAGACGACGGAGAGCGGCGGTCCGCGCGGCTTCGACGCCGGCAAGAAGGTCAAGGGCCGCAAGCGGCATATCGTCACCGACACCGGCGGGTTGCTCGTCGCGGCCCCGGTCCGTCCCGCCGACATCCGGGACCGCGCCGGCGCGCCCGCCTTGCCGGTTTCGCTACGCTACCGGTTTCCGTGGCTGCGCCGCATTTTCGCCGATGGCGCCTACGCGGGTCCGAAACTCAAGGCGGCACTGGAAGGCAAGGGGCGGTGGCGGGTCGAGGTCGTCGGGCGCGCACGCGGCGGTCGGGGGTTCCAGGCGTTGCCGCGGCGCTGGGCGGTGGAGCGGACGCCGGCATGGCTGAGCTGCAACCGGCGGTTGGCCGAGGCGACTGTCGCCGCGGCCCGGACATGGCTCTTTATCGGAAGCGTCCAAATCCTGTTGCGAAGGCTGACACGCCGGAAAAAACAACACCCCGGTCCGAAACGGACACTGAGACATGGCGCGTTCGCGCGGTCGGTATCCGGGCTTTTCCGCCGCACCGCTCCATGTCGAGAACCGGTGCGTTTCGGGGTCGCGACGCGCGGTTTCCGGAGGGGGGTCGTCTGGAGCGGGCGAGCGGGATCGAACCGCCGACATTCAGCTTGGGAAGCTGACGTTCTACCACTGAACTACGCCCGCGAACGGCGAAAGCCTAAAGCCGCGCACATCCGGAGGCAAGCCCGAAACGGCCGTTGCGGCAATTCTCATTTTGGCCCATGGCGCAGCGGCGGGTCGGTTGCGGTCGTTCCCGGGAGCGAGCCTGTTTTCGCGCGCTTCGCGCGCGTGCCGGCGAGACGCCCCCCGCATACGCGAGGGCAGGCTCGCTCCCAGGGGGCCGTCAATCGCTAAAATGAGAATCGCTGCGGCCGTTGCCTCTGTGGGCGCCTCAGCGGGTCTGGACGCTCCCGAAAACCTCGACCCGGTGACCGATCGAAACGGTCCCGGTGACGGGGACGGCGCCGCGAACCTCCACCTGACACGGGTTGTGCCATTGGCCGCAATCGTCGCCCACGGCGCGCGCCGGCGATACCCGGTTCTGGACGGCGATCGCGCACAACGCCACGGCGATGACGGTGAGAACGCATTTCGTGTAACGGTCCATCGGTTTCTCCTTTCCCTTGCGGGCCGCGCTGTCGCTTGACGGGCGGCTTCGCGCCCCGGATGCTCGCATGCCCCGCTGCGCCGTTCACCGAGGAGCTTCGCGCCCATGCCCTCAGCGTTGCCGGCGGCGGAGCTTGCGCCCCGCCCCGCGAAGTTCCGCGACCCCGAGACGACGGCGACGGGCGCCCGGCGGGCGCGGGTGGCGTTCGATACGCTGCGCACCCTGTGGTTCAACACCGGATCGTTGTGCAACCTCGCCTGCAAGACCTGTTACATCGAATCCAGCCCGCGCAACGACCGCCTCGCATGGCTGACCCCGGGCGACGTGCGCGCGTGGCTCGACGACGCGGCGGCGCTCGGGCGCACGCCCGACGAGATCGGCTTCACGGGCGGCGAGCCCTTCATGAACCCCGAATTCGTGCCGATGCTGCGCGAAGGCCTCGCCCGCGGCCACCGCGTGCTGGTTCTGACGAACGCGATGCGGCCGATGATGAAGGTCGCCGACGCGCTGCTCGGCCTGTGCGACCTCCCGGTCGAGCGGTTGACGCTCCGGGTCTCGCTCGACCATTACACGGCGGCGCTGCATGAGATCGAGCGCGGCCCGCGTTCGTGGGCGCCGGCGGTCGAGGGGCTGCAATGGCTCGCGCGCCACGGCTTCGCGGTCCGTGTCGCCGGGCGGCTCAAATGGGGCGAACCCGAACGCGCAATGCGGGCCGGCTACCGGCGCCTGTTCGCGCGGCTCGGCGTTTTCATCGACGCCGACGACCCTTCCGCGCTCGTGCTGTTCCCGGAAATGGACGCCGGCGCCGATGCGCCGGAGATCGGCGAAACCTGCTGGGACACGCTGGGAGCGCGGCCCGAAGCCATGATGTGCGCGAGCGCGCGCATGATCGTCAAGCGCAGGGGCGCCGCCCGTGCGGTGCTGGTTCCGTGCACCCTTCTCCCCTACGACCCGCGCTTCGAGATGGGCGACTCCCTCGCCCGCGTCGCCGACACGGTCACCCTGAACCACCCGCATTGCGCGCGCTTCTGTGTGCTCGGCGGCGGCTCGTGCAACGCCCCGCCGGCGCTGGACATCGCGCCGCGGCCGGCGCAAGTTGCGCCGTCATGAACGCGCCCGTGCGATACAGCGCCGTAACGCGCGAGATCGAGGTGACGGTGCAACCGTTCTATCTCCCGGAACAATCGTCGCCGCCGGAGGAGCGGTATGTCTTCGCCTACCGCGTGCGCATCCGCAACCGGGGCGGCGAAACCGTGCAGCTGCGCAACCGCAACTGGCGCATCACCGACTCCCGGGGGCGCACGTATGAAGTCCATGGCGAGGGGGTGGTCGGCGAACAGCCTGTTCTCGCCCCCGGGGAAAGTTTCGAATACACCAGCGGGACTCCCCTCGCCACGGCGTCGGGGATCATGCTCGGCAGTTATGAGATGGTGACGGGGGACGGCGAGCGTTTCGATGTGACCATCCCCGCCTTTTCGCTGGACGCGCCGGACGGCGCCCGGCTCGTCAATTGACGCCCGATATGCGCGAAAACCCCGGCGCCGCGGCGCCGGCGCGACCGAGCCGCGACGAAGCCGAAGCCGCCGTGCGCACCCTGATCCGATGGGCGGGCGACGACCCCGCGCGCGAGGGCCTCGCGGCGACGCCGGAAAGGGTGGCGCGCGCTTTCGAGGAGTATTTCGGGGGCTACAGCGTCGACGCCGGCGAACTGCTCACCCGCACCTTCGAGGAGGTCGACGGATACGACGAGATCGTGGCGCTGCGCGGCATCGGCTTCGAATCCCACTGCGAGCACCATATGGCGCCCATCGCCGGCGTCGCGCACGTCGCCTATCTGCCCGACCGCCGGGTGGTCGGCATCAGCAAACTCGCGCGCGTCGTCGATGTCTACGCCCGCCGGCTGCAAATCCAGGAGAAGATGACGGTGCAGATCGCCGACACGATCGACAAGGTGCTGGCGCCGAAGGGCGTCGCCGTGATCGTGGAAGCGGCGCACCAGTGCATGACCGCCCGCGGGGTCCACAAGCCGGGGGTGACGATGAAGACCAGCCGGATGCTCGGCGCGTTTCGCGACGACCCCAGCACGCGCCGCGAATTCCTGTCGATGATCGAGCGCGGCTGAACCGCTCCGCCGCTCCTCTCGCGCGCCGATGCCCGACCTGCGCCCGGTTTTCTTCGCCGTCGGCGCGCTGTCGATCGCCCTCGCCGCCGCCATGGCCCTGCCCGTGGCGGCGGACCTCGCCGCCGGCGGCGGCGTCTGGCGCGCCTTCGCCGTCTCCGCGGGAGTATCGCTGTTCGCCGGCGGCGCTCTCGTGCTCGCCTTCCGCGGTCCCCGATGGACGGTGACCGCGCGCCAGACCTTCGTCCTGACGACGGCGAGCTGGGTGGCGTTGTGCGCCTTCGCCGCCCTGCCGTTCGCCCTGGCGGACCCCCGTCTGTCCTGGGGCGACGCCTATTTCGAGGCGATGTCGGGTCTGACCACCACCGGTTCGACGGTGTTCGACGGCCTCGACGGCATGCCCAGGGCGCTGCTCCTCTGGCGCGCGCTGCTGCAATGGCTCGGCGGCATCGGCATCATCGTCATGGCGGTGGCGGTCTTGCCCTTCCTCGGCGTCGGCGGGATGCAGCTGTTCCGCAGCGAATCCTCCGACCGCACCGACAAGGTGCTGCCCCGCACGGCGCGCATCGCCGCCGAGATCGGCGCCGCCTACGCCGCGCTGACCGCCCTGTGGGCCTGCCTGCTCTGGGCCGCCGGCATGGGCCGCTTCGACGCGCTGTGCCACGCCATGACCACCATCGCCACGGGAGGCTATTCGACGCGCGACGCCTCCATCGGCCATTTCGACGACGCCGCGGTCGAAGTCGTCGTCATTGCCGGGATGATCGCCGGTTCGCTGCCCTTCATGCTCTATCTGGCGGCGCTGCGCGGCGGCGTCCGCGTCCTGTTCGGCGACAGCCAGGTGCGCTGGTTCCTCGCCGCCGCCGCCGCGGCGTCGCTGTTCCTCGCCGCCTGGCTCTGGCTGCGCGGCGATGCGCCGGCTGCGGAGGCGCTGCGGCGCGCCGTCTTCAACACCGTCGCCGTCATGACGGGCACCGGCTACAGCACCGCCGACTACAGCGGATGGGGAGGGCTGGCGGTCGGCGTGCTGTTTTTCCTGATGTTCGTCGGCGGCTGCACCGGCGGCACAACGGGCGGTATCAAGATATTCCGCTTTCAGGTGCTGTTTTCGACCGTCCGCGCCGAAATGGCGCGGCTTGTGCAGCCCCACCGGGTCTTCCCCGCGCATTACGAGGGCAAACCCGTGTCGGAGGCGACGACGGCCGCGGTCCTCGGGTTCTACTTCCTCTTCTTCGCCGCCTTCGCCGCGGTGTCGCTGGCTCTGGCGGCGCACGGGCACGATTTCATCACCAGCGTTTCGGGCGCGGCGACGGCCATCGCCAATGTCGGCCCCGGCCTCGGCGCGGAGATCGGCCCCGGCGGCAATTTTTCCGGCCTCGATGATTCGGCGAAATGGATTCTATCCGCCGCCATGCTGCTCGGCCGTCTCGAACTGTTCACCGTGCTGATCCTGTTCCTGCCGCGCTTCTGGCGGCCGTGACCGCGAGCGCCGCCGCAGCGCCCCCGCAATGTCCTCCTGCACGGCGACGAGCGCCGGCGCCACGAACAGCACGAGCAGGGTCGTGGACATCAGACCGAACACCAGCGTCAACGCCATCGGCTTGAGGAACTGGGCCTGAAGGCTGGTTTCCGACAGCAGCGGCGACAGACCGCCGATGGTGGTCAGCGAGGTCACCGTCACCGCGCGCAGCCGGTCGCAGGCGCCCTGCGCCGCGGCCTCGCCGGGCGTCTCGCCCGACGCCAGGCGTTCGTCGATGGTGCTCACCAGGATGATCGAATCGTTGATGGCGATCCCCGACAGGCCGAGCAGGCCGATCAGGCTCAGAATGGTGAGGTCGAAACCGACCAGGAGATGGCCGACCGCGGCGCCGACCAGGCCGAAGGGCACGATCGCCAGGACGACGAAAGGCCGCGCGTAGCTCGCGAACACCCAGGCGAGGATGACATACACCGCGCAGAAGCCGATGAGCGCGCCGAGGCGCATGTCGGCGAAGGTGTCTCCCTGTTCCTCCGCCTTGCCGGCGAAGCGGTATTCGATTCCGTGCGCGGCGGCGATGGCGGGCATCTCGTGCGCCGCCAGGGCCGCCGTCAGTTCCGCGGGGTTGGCGACCGAAGTGTCCACATCGGCGACGACCGCCGCTTCGCGCCTGCCGTCCTCGCGGCGGATGACGGCGAAGCCGCGCGTTTCGCGGAGCTCGGCGACATGCGCCAGCGGCACTTCGGCCCCGCCGGGGGAACGCAGGCGGAAGAGGCGGAGGGCCTCCGGACCCGCGGCGTCGCGCGCCAGTTGCACGCGCACCGCCACCTCCTCGTCGCCGCGCGCGAACCGCGTCGCCACCGCGCCTTCGAAGGCGTCGCTCAGCTGGCCGGCGACGCTTGCGGTCGAGAACCCGAGGGCGCGCCCGCGCGGCGTCACCGAGACAGCCAGCTCGCGCTTGCCCCAGGGCAGGTCGTCGTCTGCGTCGTGGACTCCGTCGTAGTCCGCCAGCGCGCGGCGCAGGTCGAGCGCCGCCGCCTTCAGCGCCGCGACCGAATCGCCGGACAGGCGCACGTCGATGTCGCGTCCCGGCGGTCCGCCCCGGCGTTCCCGGATGGTCAGGGTTTCAAGGCCGGGGAGCGCGCGGACCTCGTCGCGCCACGCCGCGATGAGGTCCGCCGTGCGCACGTCGCGCCGCTCCGACGGCGCCAGTTCGACCTGCACCCCGCCAAGATGGTCGCCCGTGTCGGCGGGCGCCCCCGGGGACCCGCCGATCGTGCTCCCGACCTTGCCGACCGCGAGCCGCACCGGCGATTCCCCTTCCGGCGCCAGCGCGGCCTCGGCGCGCCGCAGCGCCTCCTCCAGCTCGGAGACCATCGCTTCGCTGCGGCTGCGCGGCGCGCCGTGCGCGAAGGCGAAACCGGCGATCGCCGTGTCGCTCTCGGGCGAGGGGAAGAACACGAATTGGAGGCGCCCGCCGGCGATCGCGCCGATACAGACCACGAAACTCGCCAGAGCTATCGCAAGGGTGGCGTAGCGCCAGCGCACCGCCAGGGCGACGAGGCGGCGGAACGGCCCGTCGCGGAACCGGGCGAAGCCGGCGTCGAAGGCGCGGCGGAACCCCGCGGGCCGGTCGCTTGCGCGCGCCAGCGCGCCGCGCATATGGCCGGGCAGGATGAGGAAACATTCCACGAGGCTCGCCGCTAGCATGGCCGCCGCAACGACCGGGATCGCGAACAGGATGCGCCCGATGGTGTCGCCGACCAGGGCGATGGGAAGGAACATGGCTATGGTCGTGAGCGACGCGCAGGTCACCGGCGCCAGCATGCGCCGCGCCCCGGTCACCGCCGCTTCCAGCCCGCCGGCCCCGGCGGCGCGCCGCGCCAGCGCGTGTTCGCCCACCACGATGGCGTCGTCGACGACGATGCCGAGCATCATGATCAGCGCGAACAGCGTCACCATGTTGATCGTCTGATCCGCCGCAAGCATCGTCGCCAGCGCCGCCATCACCGCCACCGGGATGCCCACTGCGACCCACAGGGCGACGGCGCGGTCGAGGAAGACGAAGAGCACCGCGAGCACCAGCAGCAACCCCCCGAAGCCGTTGCGCAGAAGGAGGTTTATGCGGTCGTCGATGGCTTGCGCCGCGACATCGTATTGCTCGACCGCCATGCCCGGCGGCAGTTCCGGCGCGAGTTCGGCGAGCGTGCGGTCGACGATCTCCGAGAGTTCGAGGGCGTCGTTCCCCGCCGCGCGCTGGATGTGCAGTTCGACCGCGCGGGCGCCGTCCACCGAAGCGGTCGGCTGGCCGGCGTCGAACGAGTCGCGGACCTGCGCGATGTCGCCGAGGAGGACGCGCTCGCCGTCGCCCCCGGCGCGGATTTCCATATCGGCGAGCTGCGAGGCGCGGGCGCGGAGGCCGAGGCCGCGTATCTGGAACTCGCTCGCGCCGGCGGTGTCGCCCGCCGGAAGGTCGCGGCTGCTGCGGGCGATGGCGGCGGCGATGTCGCCCGGCGTCGCGTTCAGCCGGAGCAGCGCCTCCGGCGCGACTTCGACGAGGATTTCCTCGTCGCGCGCGCCGAACATCGTCACCCGGTCGACGCCGCGCGCCAGCAGCGCCTCGCGGATGCGCTTGGCGCGCGCCTTCAGCACCGCCTCCGGGTAATCGCCGGAGACCGCCACCCGCGCCACGGTGTCGTGGAAGGCGACGCGCTGCACGACGGGGCGTTCGGCGCCCTCGGGCAGGGTCGTCGCCTGTGCGACGACGTTCTCGACTTCCGACAGGCCGGCCTGGATATCCGCGCCCGGCTCGAACTCGACAACGAGCCGCCCCGCCCCCTCGCGCGCGGTTCCGCTCACCTTCTTCGCCCCGGCGACGGCGCGAAGGCCGGGTTCGAGCGCCGCGACGATGGCGGCGTCGACATCGGCGGCGCCGGCCCCCGGCCAGACGACGGAGACCGTCGCCAGATCGAGGTCGAAATCGGGGAAGAATTGGGTGTTGTTGCGGTCGACCGAGACGATCCCGGCGACGATGGCGACCAGCATGAGGAGGTTGGCCGCGGTCGGGTGGCGCGCGAAGAACCCGATCGCGCCGCCGGTCGTCACTGCGCGACCACTTTCAGGCCGGGCCCGATCTCGGTCAGGCGGGTGACCGCTATGGCGTCGCCTTCCTCCAGCGCGCCCGCGACGAGGACCGTCCCGCCGTCGCGCGCCACCGCGTCGACCTCGCGCGCCTCCAGACGTCCGTCGACCACCGCATAAACCCGGTCGCCGTGCAGCGCCGCAGCGGGCAGCCGGGCGACGCCGCGGTAGAGGCGGTCCGGCGCGAGCACCTCGACGAACGCGCCCGGGCGCAGGGCGGCGAAGGCGGCGCTGTCGTCGGCGTGGAGCCGGGCGTAAGCGGCCACCCCGCCCGTGCCGGGGTCGACCTCGCCGTCGATGCGGGTCACCGTCGCGGCGAAGCGCTCGGTCCGCGGCCCGAGCCGCCACAGGACCGTGGCCTCGCGCCCCAGCGACTCCTGGAGCGAGCGCCCGAACGCCGCGTCGGGCAGATGGAACCGCGCCTCGAGGCCCGCGCTGCCGATGAGCCGACCGACCCGGTCGCCTTCGCGCAGCCGCTCTCCCAGCTGCGCCGCGGGGTCGGCGATCCAGCCGTCGAACGGCGCCCGCAGAACGGTGTCTTCGAGCGCCCTGGCGGCGCGCGCCGTCGCCGCTTCAAGGCGCGCGATCGCCGCCTCCCCCTGCGCGATCCGCGCCGTCAGCACGTCGATGTCCCGCTGCCGCTGGATATGCCGCGAACGCGCCTGGCTGAGCGTCATGCGCGCTTCGTCGAGTCCTCGTTCCGACACGGCGGCGCCGACCAGCGACTCACGGCGGGCGAGGTCGCGGGCGCCGATCGCCACCTGCCGGGCGTCCTCGACGAGCAACTCGCGCTCGCTGCTCAGGCGGGCGCGGGTTTCCGCAAGCTGCGCGCGCGCCTCGTCGCGCGCCGCCGTCCGTTCGGCGAGCGCCTGTTCGTAGTCGAACGGGTCCACCGCCAGGAGTTCGGTCCCGGCGCTCACCTCGGCGCCGTCCGCAAACGCCTCGCCGATGCGGATCGCCGGTCCGGCCGCCGGCGCGCGCAGTTCGATCTCCCGCCCGGCCGCAATCTCGCCGTAGAACCGCAGTATCGGGCGGACATCCTCGAAATGCGCCGGGACGGTCTCGATGGGCCAGGCGCGCTCTGCCGCCGGACGGGCTTCGGTGCGCTCACGGGTCGCGGTGAGAAAGCCGGCTATGGCGAAAGCGCCGGCGAGGATGAGGATCGGCAGGGCGATCTTCAGCGGCCGGACCATGCGGCCTCTCTGTCGCGTGCGGGATGGCGAACATAGGCGCGGCGCAGCGGCGGTTCAATTCGGCGGCGCCCGCGTCCCTCGCGTCTACGCGGCCGCGTTCCCCCGGCTGGCGGCGACGAGCGCTCGCGTCCAGGGGTGAAGTCCCTCGCCCGAACGCAGGCGCGCCGCGGGGACAATGTCGACCGTGCGGCCCGCGCGCATCGTCATCGCGGTATCGCAAAAGCCGGCGACGACGGCGAGATCGTGGCTCACGAACAACATCGTCGCGCCGCTCTCGCGCCGCAGCCGCGCCAGCAATTCGAGAATCCGCGCCTGGTTCGACACGTCCAGCGCGGCGGTGGGTTCGTCGAGCAGCAGCACCGACGGCGCCAGCATGAGCGCCCGGGCGATCGCCGCCCGCTGCCGCTGGCCGCCCGACAGCTGGTTCGGGTAGCGGAAGCGGAGCCCGGCGTCGAGACCGACACGCGCGAGCGCTTCCGTGACCCGCTTCTCGCGGTCGCCGAGACCGTGTATCCGCAAGGGCTCGGCCAGCGCGCCGGCGACGGTCCGGCGCGGATGCAGCGAGTCCGAAGGGTCCTGGAACACCATCTGCACGCGCCGCGCCCGTTCGCGGCGGTCGAGCGCCGCCAGCGACGCCCCGGCGAGGGTCACGCGCCCCGCCTGGGGCGCAACGAGACCGGCGATAGCGCGCAACAGGGTGGTCTTGCCGCAGCCGGATTCGCCGACCAGCCCCCACGCCGCCCCCTGCGGCACGACGAAAGACACGCCGTCGACGGCGGCGCCCACCGGGTCGAACGCCACCCGCAGCCCGGAAACCTCTATCACGACGGGCCGGGCGCCGGGGCCGGGCGGTCGAGCCGCGGCGAAACGGCGAGCAAATGCCGCGTGTATCGATGCCGGGCCGGCGCCCCGCGCGGCAGTTCCTCCACGACGCCGCCGTCGCGCATGACCAGCATCCGGTCGCAATAGCGGGAGACGAGCGGCAGGTCGTGGCCGATCAGGATCACCCCCATGCCGCGCGCGCGCACCTGTTCGTCGATAACCGCGAGCACGCTGCTCCGCGCCATGACATCGAGCGCCGATGTGGGTTCGTCGGCGATCAGCAGCGCCGGGTCGGGCGCCAGCGCCGCGGCGATCGCCGCGCGCTGGGCCAGTCCGCCGGAAAGTTCGTGCGGGAAGGCCCGCCACACCCGCTCCGGGTCGGCGACGCGCACCGACTCGAGAGTCTCCAGGCCGCGCTCGCGCGCCGCGCGGCGGGACAGACGGCGACGATGCCGCAGGGTTTCCGCAATCTGCGTCCCCACCCGCATGACCGGGTTGAGCGCCTGCCGGGGGTCCTGAAGGATCATCGACGCCGTGCGCCCGCGAAGCGGCGCCGCGCGCAGGGACAGTTCGCGGCCACGCAGCGGCGCCCCGCCGCACAGTTCGTGGCCGTCCAGACTCAGGCGGCGCGCGGTCACGCGCGCGTCGGGCGGCAGAAGGCCAAGAAGGCAGCGCCCCGCGGTCGACTTGCCGGCCCCCGACTCGCCCACGATTCCGAGGCGTTCGCGCCCCATGCGGAAGGCGACGCGGTCGAGGGCGCGGACGCTGCGGAAGGCGCCGGGCAGTTCCACCGATAATTCGTCGACCCGGACGAGCGGAGCGGATGCGCCGGTCATCGCACGCGGGGGTCGAGCAGGTCGCGCAGACCGTCGCCCAGCAGGTTGAACCCCATACTCACGACGACGATGGCGGCGCCGGGGCCGACGGCGAGCCACCAGCTGTCGAACAGATATTCGCGGCCTTCCGCGATCATCGCGCCCCATTCGGCGGCGGGCGGCTGCGCGCCCAGGCCGAGGAAGCCGAGGCCCGCCGCCGCCAGCACGATCCCCGCCATGTCGAGACCGACGCGCACGACGACCGAGTCGAGACACAGCGGCATGACGTGGCGGAAGACCACGCGCGGCGGCGAGGCGCCCGCCAGACGGGCGGCGGCGATGAAGTCGGCGCGACGCAGGCGGAGCGTTTCGGCGCGCGCCACGCGGGCATAGGCGGGCCAGGACGTCGCGGCGATGGCGAACGCGGCGTTCTCCAGCCCCGGCCCCAGCGCCGCGGCGAGCGCCAGCGCCAGCACGAGGCGCGGAAAGGCGAGCACCACATCGGTCAGACGCATGAGAACGATGTCGGCGACGCCCCCGGCGTAGCCTGCGACGCAGCCCAGCGCGAGCCCCGCCGGCGCGGCGATGAGCGGGACCAGAAAGGCGATTTCGAGCGTTGTCCGGCTGCCGTGGATCAGGCGCGAGGCGACATCGCGGCCCAGCGCGTCCGTGCCCAGCCAGTGGTCCGCGCCGGGGGGCGCCAGACGCCGCGCGAGGTCCTGCGCGTCGGGCGCGTGCGGCGCGAGCCACGGCGCGGCGGCGGCGCAGACGAGCAACAGCGCGACGACCGCGAGTCCCGACAGCGCCAGCGGGTTGCGCGCCAGAGCCCGTGCGCCGGCGTAGAGCCGCGCGCAACGGGCCTGAAGCGCCGAGGAGGGCCGGTCGCTCGTCAGCCAGGCCGCCGCGCGCCCGGTCACGCGGCGGCCCGGCCGATCCGCGGGTCGAGCCGGCGATAGAGCAGGTCGGCGGCGAGGTTCAGACCGACGAAGACGACCCCGATCACCAGCGTCGCGCCGAGGACGGCGTTCATGTCGGCGTTGAGCAGCGCCGCGGTCAGGTAGCCGCCGAGGCCGGGCCAGGCGAAGACCGTCTCGGTGAGCACCGAACCTTCGAGCAAGGCGCCCCAGGACAGCGCGACGACGGTGACCAGCGGCACGGCCGTGTTGCCCAGCGCGTGCCGCCACACCACGCGCGCTTCCGAAAGTCCCCGCGCGCGCGCCGCCAGCACGTAGTCCGTCGCCAGTTGCTCGATCATGAAACTGCGGGTCATCCGCGCGATATAGGCCATCGAGAAATAGCCGAGTATCGACGCCGGCAGCGCCATATGCGCCAGCGCGTCGCGGGCGATCCTCCATTCCCCGGCGAGCATCGAGTCGAGGACCAGCAATCCGGTCGCCGCCGGCACGAGGTCTTCGTAGATCACGTCGAGGCGCCCCGGTCCCGCCGCCCAGCCGAGGGTGGCGTAGAAGACCAGCAGCGCGATCATCCCGAGCCAGAACGTCGGCGCCGAATATCCGAACAGCGTAACGACGCGCAGAACGAAATCGGGCCAGCGCCCGCGGCGCGCGGCGGCGACGACGCCGGCGGGAACCCCGAACGCCAGCCCTATCGCCATCGCCGCGGTGGCGAGCTCGACGGTGGCGGGAAAGAAGCGGGCGATGTCCTCCGCGACCGGGCGCGAGGTGACGGTGCTGACGCCCAGATCGCCGCGCAGCGCGTCGGCGGCATAGGCGGCGAACTGCTCGGGCAGCGGCCGGTCGAGCCCCAGCGCCCGCCGCGCCGCCTCGTAGGCTTCGGGCCCCGCCCGGTCGCCGACCGCCGCGAGCGCCGGGTCGATGGGCGCCGCCCGCCCGATGAGGAAGGTCACCAGCAACAGGCCGAACAGCGTCGCGGCGACGGCGGCGAGCGTGCGCGCGGCGCCTTTCGCGACCGCCGCAGGCCGCGACCGCGGGCGCGCCGACACTCAGCGTCCCCCGAACATGCGCCGGGCCATGTCGCGGAGCAGCGACACGAAATCGCGGTCGCCCAGCCCCGCGCTCCTCGAAAACCGCCCGCGGACCCCGGCGGCCGCCCGGTCGGAACGGCAGAACGCCATGACCGTCGGGACCTCCGCCGCGTGCGCCGCGGTCGGGACCCGGCCGCCGCGCGCGCACAGCGTCTTCGGTCCCACCCACGCCGGCGGCCCGAACGCCACGATCAGGGAGACATCGTCGCGGACTCCCGGTTCGGGGCGGACCGCGAAACGCACGTCCGCCGTCGGAAAGGCGCTGTGCAGCGCCGCGGCGACGACGCTCGCCAGGGTTTCCGGAGATGTCCCGAAGGGGTTGCCGGCGACGACAGTGGCGACGGTCCGGCTCCCGGTTCCCGCGCCGACGAGGTAACCCATGGGGTCCTCGCGGTAGCGCTTGACGTCGGTGATGCGGTCGCCGCCGCAGGCGCCGGCGGCGACCGTCAGCGCGGCCGCGGCGCAGAGGCGCAGCGCGGCGCGGGCCGCGCGGGTCGTATTGCGCGTCATATGTCGAGGTCCCGGACTTCGGCTGCGCGGTCGCGGATGAAGGCCATGCGCCGGTCGGCGACGCGCCCCATGAGGTCCTCCACGCGGCGCGCCGTCGGCGCCTCGGCTTCGGGGTCGATCTCCACGCGCAGCAGCGTCCGCGTGCGCGGGTCCATCGTCGTCGCCTTGAGCTGCGCCGGCGGCATTTCGCCGAGACCCTTGAAACGGCCGATCTCCACCTTCGCTCCCTCCCTGAACGCGCTCTTGCGCAATGCCTCGCGGTGCGCGTCGTCGCGCGCATACACCGTGGTCGCGCCGTGGGTCAGACGGTAGAGCGGCGGCTGCGCGAGGTGGAGATGCCCGTTGCGGACGAGTTCCGGCATTTCGCGGTAGAAGAAGGTGATCAGCAGCGATGCGATATGGGCCCCGTCGACATCGGCGTCGGTCATGACGATAACGCGCTCGTAACGCAGGTCTTCTTCGCGGTAACTGTCGCCGGCGCCGCAGCCGAGGGCGCGGATGAGGTCGACGAGCTCCTTGTTGGCGCGCAATTTTTCCGGCGTCGCCGAGGCGACGTTGAGGATTTTGCCGCGCAGCGCGAGGACGGCCTGCGTCTCGCGGTCGCGCGCCTGTTTCGCCGAACCGCCGGCGGAATCGCCCTCCACGAGGAAGACTTCGGTGCCGTCCGCGGCGGCGCGCGAGCAATCGGCGAGCTTGCCGGGAAGGCGCAGTTTGCGCGTCGCCGACTGCCGCGCGATCTCGCGCTCGCGACGCCGGCGCAGACGCTCCCCGGCGCGCTCCACAACATGCGCCAGCAAGGCGTTGGCCGCTTCCGGGTCCTGCGCCAGCCAGTGGTCGAAATGGTCGCGCACCGTCGCCTCGACGCGCCGCGTCGCGTCGGGCGACGACAGGCGCTCCTTGGTCTGGCCCTGGAATTGCGGGTCGGCGATGAAAAGCGAGAGCAGGCCGCGCGCGCCGGCGAGGGCGTCCTCGGCGGCGATATCTTTCGCGCGCCGGTTCTTCGCGCGTTCGCCGTGGCCGCGCAGGCTCTTCGCGAGCGCCGCGCGCAACCCTGCCTCGTGGGTCCCGCCGGCCGGCGTCGGCACGGTGTTGCAATAGCTGCGCAAGAAGCCGCGGTCGCCGTCTGCGCCCCACGCCAGCGCCCATTCGACGCGCCCGGCCGCGCCGCCGGCGAGCGCCGCCTCGCCGCAAAACGGCCGCGCGGTGACGCACTCCGCCCCCTCGAGAACGCTGTCGAGATAATCGCCCAGGCCGCCGGGGAAATGCAGCACCGCGCGCGCCGGAGTCTCATCGTCGCCGTGAAGCGCGCCGGGCGCGCATTTCCAGCGCACTTCCACGCCGCGGAACAGATACGCCTTCGAGCGCGCCATGCGATAGAGCGCCGCCGGGCGAAATCGCGCCGCTTCGGGGAAGATCGTGCGGTCGGGCGTGAAGCTTATGCCCGTCCCCCGCCGGTTCGGCGCGTTGCCGCAGGCCTCCACCCCGCCCGTCGGCGCGCCGCGGCGGTAAGTCTGGCGCCAGGCGCGGCGGTCGCGCGCGACCTCGACGGTCAGCGTATCGGCAAGCGCGTTGACGACCGACAACCCGACGCCGTGCAGGCCGCCCGCCGTGTCGTAGCTCGAACCCGAGAACTTGCCGCCCGAATGCAACGTGGTGAGGATGACTTCCAGCGCCGACTTGTCGGGGAATTTCGGATGCGCGTCGACGGGGATGCCGCGCCCGTTGTCGCGCACCGTCACCGTGTCGTCGGCGCCGAGCTCCAGGTCGATGAAACTCGCGTGGCCGGCGACCGCCTCGTCCATGGCGTTGTCGAGGAGCTCGGCGACCAGATGATGCATTGCCGCCTCGTCGGACCCGCCGATATACATGCCGGGGCGGCGGCGGACCGGCTCCAGGCCCTCGAGGACCTCGATGTCCCGGGCCGAATAATCGCCGCCGCCGGCGGCGGAGGGATCGGGAGTGGAAAACAGGTCCGCCATGGCTCCAAAGGGGCTCCGGGGCTGCCCGATACGGCCTCGACGCTTCGGCCCGGCGCGCCGGACGCCGCGACAATGCCCATTCCGCGGCGATTATATGGTGGTCGAACCCGGAACGCAAACAAGATATGGTGTGCAGGCGGCGAGGCTGCGCAGGCGTTTTCGCGATTGCTTCCGTCGCCGCGAACGGCGATAGTCGGCTCTCGCCTCCGGGCGAGCTGTATCCGCAAAAGAAGGACGCGCAAGAAACACGCATGAATTTCGATGAACTGGGGCTGGTCCCCGAAACGCTGCGCGCGGTGGCCGACGCCGGCTATCGCGAGCCGACGCCGATCCAGGCGCAGGCGATCCCCATAGTGCTTCAGGGCCGCGATGTCATGGGGTGCGCGCAGACCGGCACGGGCAAGACGGCTTCGTTCACCCTGCCGATGATAGACATCCTCAGCGCCGGCCGCGCCCGCGCGCGGATGCCGCGGTCGCTGATCCTCGCCCCGACGCGCGAACTGGCGACGCAGATCGCCGAGAATTTCGAGATCTACGGGAAATATCGCAAACTCGGAATGGCGCTGCTCATCGGCGGCGTGTCGATGACGGACCAGCGCGCCGCCCTGGAGCGCGGGGTCGATGTGCTGATCGCCACGCCGGGCCGCATCCTGGACCTGTTCGAACGCGGCAACGTCCTGCTCACCGGCGTGAAGATTCTCGTCATCGACGAAGCCGACCGGATGCTCGACATGGGCTTCATCCCCGATGTGGAGCGCATCGTCGACCTGGTTTCGACGGTCCGCCAGACGCTCATGTTCTCCGCCACCATGCCGCCGGAGATCCGCCGCCTGGCGGACAAGTTCCTCTCTTCCCCGAAGGAAATATCGGTGGCCCCGCCGGCCTCGCCGGCGGACCTCGTGGAGCAGTCCCTGGTCGGGACGACGGGGCGCGACAAGCGGAGCGCGCTGCGCGCCCTGCTGCGCGCCGAAGCGGTCGAGAACGCCCTCGTCTTCTGCAACCGGAAGAGGGATGTCGATGTCCTCGACCGGTCGTTGCGGCGGCACGGTTTCTCCAGCGCGGCGCTGCACGGCGACATGCCGCAGCCGGCGCGTATCGAGACGCTGGAGGCGTTCAAGGCGGGCGCCGTCACCCTGCTGGTGGCGACCGACGTGGCCGGGCGCGGCCTCGATATCCGGGGGCTGAGCCACGTGTTCAATTTCGACGTGCCGCTGCACGCCGAGGATTACGTCCACCGCATCGGGCGGACGGGGCGCGCCGGGCGACGCGGCATCGCCGTTACCCTCGCCACTCCGGAAGACGGCAAATTCGTCGCCGCGATCGCGGCGCTGATCGGGCGCGACATCCCGCGCGTCGCGCCCCCGCAAGGCGCGAACGGGGCGCCGCGCGACGAGCCGGAAGCCGACCCGGCGCCCCGGGCGCGAACGGCGAAAGGGCCGGCGCGCCGCGCGCGCGCCGCCGCCCCGCGTGCGGAACCGCGCCCGAAGGAACGCCCCGGGACCCGCGCCCGGGGCGCCGGCAAGGACGCCGCGCGGGAGCCGGCCGAAGGCCGCGTCGTCGGCATGGGCGACCACGTCCCGGCGTTCCTGCTGACGCCGCTCCGCGCCTCCGGCTGAACCGCCGCGGCGATGGCCCAGCGCTTCGATCTCGTCGTCGCCGGCGGCACGGCGGTCTCCGCGCGCGGCTCTGCGGCTGCGGATATCGGCGTGGCCGACGGGCGGATCGCCGCCGTCGGCGCGTTACGCGCCGCCGACGCGGCGGAGCGCATCGACGCGCGCGGGCTGCACGTCCTGCCCGGCGTCATCGACAGCCAGGTGCATTTCCGCGAACCCGGCGGCGAACACAAGGAAGACCTCGAAAGCGGCACCCGCGCCGCGGCGCTCGGCGGCGTCGCCTGCGTGTTCGAAATGCCCAACACCGACCCGCCGACGATCTCCGCCGCGGCGCTCGCCGACAAATGCGCGCGCGCCGAGGGGCGCGCCTGGACCGACTTCGCGTTCTTCGTCGGCGCCTGCGCGGAAAATGTCGACGACCTCGCCGCGCTCGAACGCCTGCCCGGCTGCTGCGGCGTCAAACTGTTCATGGGGTCCTCGACGGGCTCGCTGCTGGTCCCCGACGACGCGCTGCTCGAGCGGGCGCTGCAAGCGGGCGCGCGGCGGGTGGCGGTCCACGCCGAGGACGAGCCGCGCCTTGTCGATCGGCGCCCCATCGCCGCGGCGGCGGCGGACGTCGCGGCGCACCCGGAATGGCGCGATGTCGAGACCGCGCGCCGCGCCACCGAACGCCTGATGCGCTTCGCCCTGTCCACCGGAAGGCCGGTGCATGTGCTGCATGTGACGACCGCCGAGGAGATGGAGATGCTCGCCGCGAAGCCGGTCTGGGCCAGCGTCGAATGCACCCCGCAGCACCTCACCCTCGCCGCGCCCGACTGTTACGAGCGCCTGGGCAGTTTCGCGCAGATGAATCCGCCGGTCCGCGGCGCCGGACACCGCGACGCGCTGTGGCGCGGCGTTGCCTCGGGCGTCGTCGATGTCATCGGGTCGGACCACGCGCCGCATACCCGGGCGGAAAAGGCCCGCCCCTACCCCGACAGCCCGTCCGGGATGCCCGGCGTGCAAACCCTGTTGCCGGTGATGCTCGACCACGTCGCAGCCGGACGGCTGACCGTCGAACGCCTGGTCGATCTGGTCGCGGAAGCCCCGGCGCGGCTTTATCGCGTCCGCGGCAAGGGGCGCATCGCCCCCGGCTTCGACGCCGATCTCACCCTTGTCGATCTCGGGAAGACCCGTGTCATAGAGGAGTCGTGGCTGGCAAGTCGCTGCGGCTGGAGCCCCTTTGCCGGCGTCGAGGTCACCGGCTGGCCGCGGGCGACCGTCGTCCGCGGGCGCATCGTCATGCGCGAGGACCGGCTGTTCGGCCCCCCCTGCGGTCGCGCCGCCCGCTTCGACGTCGCTTGACCGCGCCGCGCGCCGCCGCCACCTTGCGGGCATGAGAGACACGCTCGTCCGTTTCGCCGTCGCAGCCGCCGTTGCGGCCGTCGCCCTGCCCGCGGCGGCGCAGAAATTCGATGTCCCGCAGGGGTTCGCGACCGAGATCGTCCGCAAGGCGGGCCTGGCCGAAAACCGCGTTTCGGTGCTGCGGGTGAAGCCGGCGCAGGGGGACTTCGCGGGACTCAGCCATATCGACCTCGCTCCCCTGCCGGAGACGGTCGCAGACCCCGACGACTGGCTGCGGCGGCGCGTCACCGCCTCGCTGGAGGGCGTGCTCCCCGACCCGCGCACGCTGCTCGACGGCGCCGACAGCCCCTTCGGCGACCCGGCGTTCGACGAATTGCGCGGCGTCCTCGCGCGGTGGATGGACGGGGTCGCGGGGCTCGGCGACCTGCCGCTGGAATTCTGCGACGCGCCGGCGACCGCCGCCAACGCGCTCGGCGAATTCCGGGAAATGCGCTGTGCGTTGCCCCTGGGGCCGTTCCGCCGCTATCTCGTCATGCGCCTCCAGGATGTGGAGGGGACTTGGTACTACACGCGCATAAGCACGATGAACGCGCGGCGACTCGCCGATCTCCTGCGCATCGCCGACAGTTTCCGCGGCGACGCGACGCCGTGAGCCTCTCCCCTCGCTCGCCGGAGACCGCCATGACCGCCGCGACTGCGCCGGCCCGCCCCGCGCCTCTCCCGCCCGCCGGCGCCGCCGAACCGTTCGACTGGACGGACCCGTTCCGCCTTGAGGACAGCCTGTCCGAAGACGAACGCCTGGTCCGCGATACGGCGCGCCGCTTCGCGCGCGAGCGTCTGATGCCCGGCGTCGTCGAGGCATGGCGACGCGAGCGCTTCGACCGCGGGATCGTGCGCGAAATGGGAGCGCTCGGGCTGCTCGGCGCGAATCTTCGCGGCTATGGCTGCGCCGGCGCCGGCGACGTGGCCTACGGCCTGATCGCGCGCGAGATCGAAGCCGTCGACTCCTCGTGGCGGTCGTGCCTGTCGGTCCAGTCCAGCCTCGTCATGTGGCCGATCGCCGTTTACGGCAGCGAGGAGCAGCGCGCGCGATTCCTTCCCGGACTGGCGAAGGGGGAGATCGTCGGCGCCTTCGGCCTCACCGAACCCGACCACGGTTCGGACCCCGGGGCGATGGTCACGCGGGCGCGCGCGGCGGACGGCGGTTTCCGCCTCTCCGGCGCGAAGACGTGGATCACCAACAGCCCCGTCGCCGACCTGTTCGTGGTGTGGGCGCGCGACGACGAAGGCGCGATCCGCGGCTTTCTCGTCGAGCGCGGCGCGAAGGGGCTGGAAACGCCGCGCATCGAAGGCAAATTCGCGCTGCGCGCCTCGCCCACCGGGCAGATCCTCCTGGACGACGCGTTCGTCCCTCAAGCCAATGTCTTCCCCGAAATACGCGGCTTGCGCGGCCCCTTCGGCTGTCTCAACGGCGCCCGCTACGGCATCGCCTGGGGCGCCATGGGCGCGGCGGAATTCTGCTGGCGCGCGGCGCGCGATTACGTCCTCGGCCGCGCGCAGTTCGGCCGCCCCCTTGCCGCCAACCAGCTGATCCAGAAGAAACTCGCCGACATGCAGACCGAGATCGCCCTGGGCCTCGCCGCCTGCCTCCGCGTCGGACGGCTGAAGGAGGAAGGCCGCGCCACGCCGGAAATGTTCTCGCTCGTCAAGCGCAACAACGCCGGCAAGGCTCTCGACATCGCCCGCATGGCCCGCGACATGCACGGCGCCAACGGCGTCGCCGACGAATATCACGTCATCCGCCATGTCGCGAACCTGGAGGCCGTCAACACCTATGAGGGCACGCATGACGTGCACGCGCTGATCCTGGGGCGCGCGCAGACCGGCATTCAGGCGTTCCAGTAGCCCCGCTGTCGAGACTTCTGCGCAAGGTCGGGATTTCCCGGCTTCCGGTCGCGACCCGGCAATTCGTCCGCTCGGCCCGACTTCCGCGAGCGCCTGCGCGCGCCGGCGAACCGAAAGGTCCCGCGTGCGGAATCGCCGCCTCCCGCCGCGGCGATTGACGTTACCTCACCGGGGCGCGCCGGCATGACCCGGTTCGGACACATTCGAGACGCGACGGGTTCGGGCCGTCGGCCTCCGGGCCGCAGGGAACGGCGGGGTCGCCCGCAGGGCCGGAACGCAGCGAAGGAGCAGCGAAGCGGCTTGATGCGTCGCCGACCTCACGCGCCCGCCGGGGGCGGGGCGACGAAGAGACGGCGGAGATTGGCCTCGTCTGCGTTGCCGCCGCTCAGGATGACGGCGACGCAACGCCCCGCCTGGCGGCCCCGTTCGGTCAGCAACCCCGCCAGCGCCGCCGCGCCCGCAGGCTCCGCGAGATTGTGGGTCAGCCGCAACAGCAGCCGCTGCGCCTCGAGTATCTCCTCGTCGGTCACCGTTACCACCCGCGTCGCGCCGCGGTTGATCGTCTCCACCGCCTCCGGCACGGGCGTCCGGGTCGCCACCCCGTCGGCGATAGTCTCGGCGCGGTTCGTCGACACGGGGCGCCCGGCGTCGAACGACAACGCATAGCAGGGGGCGCCGGCGGCCTGGACGCCGATGACATCGACGGCGAGACCCAGCGCGTCGCGCGCGGCGATGACGCCGCAAATCCCCGAACCGAGGCCGATGGGCGCGTAGACCGCATCCAGGGGCTCGGCGCGTTCGAACAATTCGAGAGCGTAGGACGCGACTCCTTCCACCAGCGCAGGATGGAACGACGGAACCATGTGCAGGCCCTCCGCCGCCGCCAGCCGCCCGGCATGTTCGAACGCGGTCTGGAAATCGCCGCCATGTTCGACGAGTTCCGCCCCCTGCGCCGCCATCGCGGCATCCTTTTCGGGATTGTTGCCTTCCGGGACGACGATGACCGCGCGCAGGCCGACGGCCCGCGCGTTGACGGCGACGGACTGGCCGTGATTGCCCCGCGTCGCCGCGACAACGCCCGCGCAGTCGGGTTCGCGCCGCCTCAGGCGCTCCATATACACCGCGCCGCCGCGCAGTTTGAAAGACCCGATGCCGGTGTGGTTCTCATGCTTCACCCAGACCCGGAGGCCGGCGTGACGGGCGAGCAGCGGCCACGGATATTGCGGGGTTTCCGGCACGCGCCGGCGCACGGTGGCGGCCGCGGCGCGCAATCTCGCGAGCAGTTCGGGGTCGGACATGTCGGCGCCTCGCGTTTCGCCCGGCGACTCTCGTTATGGCCATTGGCGCCGCCTTGCGACGGCCTCGTCGCCTCCGCAGCGGCGGATTTCTTCGCAAACCCTGCGGCGGGGATCGAACCTCGCCTTTCCCGGGGCGCCGTTCCGCGACGGGACGCGCCATCCGTCGGGGCGGCGCGAGAAACGAAGCGTCGGTCAGGGAAGGAGCTTGATTAGCCCGATCACGACGGCGGATGTGGCGATCAACCCGCCGTACATCCGCACTGTCAGGCGCGTCTCGATCTTGCCGATCGCCGACTCGATCCTGCCTTCGAGTCGGGCGACTTCCGATTCGAGTTTGCCTTCGAGTCGGGCCATGTCGGTCCTCACCCCTGCGACATCGGTCTTCACCTCGGCGATGTCGGTCTTCACCTCGGCGAGACCGGCGTCGACCTTGCTCTCCAGGCGGGCCGCGTCGGCTTTCACCTCGGCGAGGCCGGCGTCGACCTTGCTCTCCAGGCGGGCCGCGTCGGCTTTCACCTCGGCGAGGCCGGCGTCGACCTTGCTCTCCAGGCGGGTCGCGTTGGCTTTCACCTCGGCGAGGCCGGCGTCGACCTTGCTCTCCAGGCGGGCGACATCGATCTTCACCTCGGCAACCTCGGTTTTCACCTCGGCGACCTCGACCTTCACCTCGGCGACATCGGTCTTCACCTCGGCGACCTCGACCTTCACCTCGGCGACATCGGTCTTCACCTCGGCGAGGCCGGCGTCGACCTTGCTTTCCAGGCGGGCGGCGTCTTCCCCGGTCGCGACGCCTTCCGAGACGGCGTCGCGGACCAGGGCGACGGCCGCCTCCGCCTGGGGCTCGTCGAACCCGGCGTCCCGCAGAGCCTTGTTGGCGGCGTAAGTATCGAACATGGCCGTCAATCTACGCCGCCCCGCTGTCCGGCGCAAGCCCGCATCTTGCCGCGGCGCCGCGGCAAGATGCGGGCTTGCGCCGGACGGTCGCGGACATCGCGAGGCCTCGCTTTTTCGCCTGCCCCCGGACCCGATCCCGGGTTATGGTGGGCGGGGCCGAACCGGAGGAGGCGGCGATGGCGTTCGAAGGGTTCGACGACCGGCGCGTGGCGACCGGCGAATGCGAAATCGCCTGTTTCGTCGGCGGTTCCGGCCCGCCCCTGCTGCTGCTGCACGGATACCCGCAAACCCGGTTCATGTGGCGCAAGGTCGCGCCCCGGCTGGCGAAGCGCTTCACCGTCGTCGCCGCAGACCTGCGCGGATACGGGGACAGCGGGCGCGTGGCGGACGGCGAGAACCACAGCGGATATTGCAAGCGCGCCGTCGCGCGCGATCAGGTCGAGGTCATGGAATCGCTGGGCTTTTCGCGCTTCGCCGTCGCCGGTCACGACCGCGGGGGGCGCGTCGCCCATCGCCTCGCCCTGGACTGTCCGCACGCCGTCGAGCGCCTGAGCGTCCTCGACATCGCGCCGACGCGCACCGTCTTCGCGAATACAAACCGGGCGCTTGCGACCGCGTATTATCACTGGTTCTTCCTGATCCAGCCCGAGCCGCTGCCGGAACGGCTGATCGGCGCCGACCCCGAATTCTTCCTGCGTTCCATGGTCGGCAAGTGGGGCGCGCAGGCGGACGCCTTCGACGAAGAAGCGATGGCGGAATATGTCCGCTGCTTCTCCCGCCCCGAAACCATCCACGCGACGACGGAGGACTACCGCGCCGGCGCCGGCATCGACCTCGAACACGACGAGGCGGACATCGACCGTCGCCTGCAATGTCCGGTGCAGGCGCTGTGGGGCGCCGAGGGCGTCATGGAGCGCCTGTTCGACGTGCTCGCCTGCTGGCGCGAACGCGCCGTCGACGTGCGCGGGCGCGCCCTCCCCTGCGGCCATTTCCTCCCCGAGGAGGCCCCGGAGGAAACGGCGGCGGCGCTGCTCGAATTCCTCGCCCCATAGGCGGCCGGCGATGTCCCCCGACCGGGATACGAGCGCGCCCGCGTCGCGGCGCCCGTCCTTCGGGCGGTTGCGCAACTACTTCCTGACCGGCCTCATCGTGACCGCGCCCCTGGGCATTACGCTGTGGATCCTCTTCGGCGTCATCGAGCTCATCGACAACAGCGTCGTGCCGCTCCTGCCCCCTGCCTACAACCCGCAGACCTATATCGAGAAATATCTCGGCATCGGCGCGCATATCCCCGGCATCGGGCTCGTTGTCGTGCTCGCCGGGCTGACGGCGATCGGCCTCCTGACCGCCAATTTCGTCGGCAGGATGGTTGTGCGAACCGGCGAGAACATCCTCGGGCGGATGCCGGTGGTCCGCAGCATCTACGGCGCCCTCAAACAGATCTTCCAGACCGTTCTGGAGAACTCGTCGCGCTCGTTCCGCGAGGTCGTCCTCGTCGAATATCCGCGGCGCGGCATATGGGCCATCGGCTTCATCACCAGCGCCACCGAAGGCGAGGTGCAGACGACCATCGCCGACGAGGTGGTCAACGTCTTCCTCCCCACCACGCCGAACCCGACTTCGGGGTTCCTTCTGTTCGTGCCGCGGCGGCATCTGGTGGTGCTGGACATGACGGTGGAGGAGGGGATCAAGATGGTCGTGTCGGCCGGCATCGTGACGCCGCCCGACACCCGGCCGGAAGCGCGGCGGCGCCCCCTCGTCGCGAGCGACGGCGCGCGCGAGCGCGAAGCCGCGGATGTCGCCGCCTCCCTTCCGGCGCATCGTCAACCCGAGCGGAGAAAGCCGATCGCGACGTCGCGTTCGAACAGATAGAGCAGCGCCCGCAACGCGGCGCCGCGCGGACCGGTGAGTTCCGGGTCGTTGTCGAGGATGTCGCGCGCCTCGCGGCGCGCCGACATCAGAAGGTCGTCCTGCGCCGGCAGGTCGGCGAGGCGGAAATCGGGGGCGCCGCTCTGCCGGGTGCCCAGCAGCTCCCCCGCGCCGCGAAGCTTCAGGTCTTCCTCGGCGATGCGGAACCCGTCCCCGGTTTCGCGCAGGACATCGAGCCGGGCGCGCGCGATCTCGCCGAGCGGCGGGCGGTAGAGGAGCAGGCAGCTCGACCGCCGTCCGCCGCGCCCGACCCGCCCGCGAAGCTGGTGCAGCTGCGCGAGGCCGAAGCGCTCCGCCCCCTCGATGATCATCGCCGTCGCCTCGGGCACATCGACCCCGACCTCGATCACCGTGGTCGCGACCAGGATGCGGCGCTCGCCCGACGCGAAGGCGGTCATCGCCGCGTCGCGCTCCGCCGCCGCCATCCGGCCGTGGAGCAGCCCGACGCGCCCGCCGAAACGTTCGGAAAGCGCGGCGTGGCGCTGTTCGGCGGCGGCCAGATCCACCGCTTCCGATTCGTCGACCAGCGGGCACACCCAATAGACGCGCCCGCCCGCCTTCACGGCGCGGGCAACGGCGGCCACCACCTCGTCGAGTCGCGAGAGCGGCAGCGCCGCCGTGGTCACCGGCGCCCGGCCCGGCGGCTTCTCGCGCAGGCGCGAGACGTCCATGTCGCCATAGGCGGTGAGCATGAGCGTGCGCGGGATCGGCGTCGCCGTCATTACCAGCGTATCGAGCGCCCGCCCCTTGCGCTGCATCCGCAGCCGCTGGTGAACGCCGAAGCGGTGTTGTTCGTCGATGACCGCCACCGCGAGATCGCGGAACGCGACGCCTTTCTGAAAGAGCGCGTGAGTCCCCACCGCGACGCCTGCGGCGCCGTCGGCGAGTTGCGCCAGCGCGGCCCGGCGCGTCTTGCCCTTGTCGCGCCCGGTGAGGACCGCGGCGCGGACGCCGGCCGCCGCCAGCGACGGCGCGAGCGCGGCATGATGCTGGCGTGCGAGGATCTCGGTGGGGGCGAGCAGCGCGCCTTGCGCCCCCGCCTCCACCGCCACGAGAAGGCACATCAGCGCCACCAGGGTCTTGCCGCTGCCGACATCGCCCTGCAACAGGCGCAGCATCCGCCGTTCCGAGGCGAGGTCGTCGACGATCTCGGCGATGGCGGCGGTTTGCGACCGCGTCGGGGCGAAGGGCAGCGCGGCGAGCGCCGCGGCGCGCAGACGCCCGTCGCCGCGCAGCGAGCGCCCCGCGCCGCGGCGCGCATGGCGGCGCGTCAGCGCCAGGGCCAGCTGGCTGGCCAGCAATTCGTCATGCGCAAGGCGCCGGCGCGCCGGCGCGCCGGCGTCGAGGTCGGCGGCCCCTTCGGGAGCGTGCGCCTGCCGCACCGCCGTGCGCCAGTCCGGCCAGCCCTCGCGCGCGAGGATGTCCGGCGATGTCCATTCCGGCAGATCGGGCGCGCGCGCCAGCGCCCCTTCGACCGCCTTCTCGAGGGGCCGCGCCGAAACCCCCGAAGCGAGCGCGTAGACCGGTTCGACGCGGGCGATGCGCGAGAGGTCCGCCGGCTTCGCCACGCGCTCGGGATGGGCGATCTGCGCCCGTCCCGAAAAGCGCTCGACGCGGCCCGAAACGACCCGGGTTTCGCCCGGCGGCAACAGGCGCTCCAGCCATTCGCGGCGGGAGTGAAAATACACCAGGTCCACTTCGCCCGTTTCGTCGGCGCAGACGACCTTGTAGGGCCGGCGGGGCCGTTCGGGCGGGCGGTGCGCGACCGTCCTGACCGTGAGCGTCGCCACGGTCCCGGGCGGCGCGTCGGCGACTTTCGGCGCGAAGCGACGGTCGACGAGTCCGGTGGGCAGATGCCACAACAGGTCGACGACGCGCTCGCCGGCAAGCCCGGCGAGCCCGCGCGCGAGCCGCGGGCCGACTCCGTCGAGCGCCGAAACGGGCGCGAAAAGCGGGTTGAGCGATTCCGGTCGCATGGCCGTCCCGCAGGGTAACGCCGCCGACCGCAAACGGGCGCCCTCCGCCGCGCAACCGCGACAACGGGAGCCGCAGGCCGGCGTCAGTGCTCCTTTATCCAGGGCTTGCCGATGGCGCGCGGCGCGACCGCCTTGCCGACGAACCCGGCCAGCAGCAACACGGTCAGAAGATAGGGAAGCGCCTGGATCGCCTGCACGGGGACGATTCCGACGCCGGGAATATCGACGCCCTGAAGCCGCGCCTGCACCGCGTCGGCGAAGGCGAACAGCAGGCACGCCAGCACCGTGGGCAGGGGGCGCCACTTGCCGAAGATCAACGCCGCAAGGGCGAGATAGCCCATGCCGGCCGTCATGTCGCGCACGAACAGGGCGTTCTGGGCGATCGACAGCGACGCTCCCGCGGCGCCGCACAATGCGCCGCATACCGCGAGCGCCGCATAGCGCACGCGGGCGACCGGGACGCCCGCCGCATCGGCCGCCTCGGGCGCCTCGCCGACCGCCCGCAACCGCAACCCGAAGCGGGTGCGGTAGAGCGCCCAGGCGGCGGCCGGCGCCGCGGCGCATGCCAGATAGACGATGACGTTATGGCCGCTCGCGAGTTCCGAATACAGCGCGCCGACGAGCGGCGTGTCGCCGAGCCGGTCGGCGAAGGGAAAATGGACGGGGCGGAACCGCGCGCCGTCCCCCAGCAGCGGCGTCTGCCCGCCCTGTCCGAACCACGCCAGCGCCAGCACCGGCGCAAGGCCGGCGGCAAGGACGTTGAGCGCCATCCCCGAAACCACCTGGTCGCCGTCATGGGTCACGCAGGCGAAGGCGTGAACCATCGCCAGCGCCATCGACGCCGCGACGCCGGCGAGAAGGCCGAGCCACGGCGAACCCGTCGTCCACGCCGCGGCGGCGGCGGCGAACGCCGCGCCCAGCATCTTGCCTTCCAGCCCGATGTCGATCACGCCGGAGCGTTCGGCGAACATGCCCGCCAGGGCCGCCAGCACCAGCGGCGTCGCGGTGCGCAGCGTCGCGTCGGCGACCAGCACCGCCCACCCGGCCGCGTCCACGCCTAGCCCGCCTTGCGCGCGCCGCCCGCGCGCGCCAGCAGGGCGCCCACACGGCGGCGGAACATGTGCTCCAGCGCCCCCGAGAACAGGATGATCAGGCCCTGGAGCACCACAACCATGTCGCGCGAGACCCGGGGCATCTCGAACGCCAGTTCGGAACCGCCCTGGTAGAGCATGCCGAACAGCAGGGCGGCGAGAAGGATGCCGATCGGGCGGTTGCGCCCCATCAGCGCGACGGCGATGCCGACGAAACCGTAGCCGGCGGTGAATTCCGGCAACAACCGGCGGTGCACGCCGAGGATCTCGTTCGCCCCGACCAGGCCGGCGAGCGCGCCGGAGATCGTCATCGCCAGCACGATGGCGCGCGCCGGCGAGATGCCGGCGTAGACCGCGGCGGCTTCGTTATGGCCCACCGCGCGGATCTCGTATCCCCAGCGCGTCCGCCACATGAAAACATGAAACAGCGCGAGGCACAGGGGCGCGAGAAGGACGCTCGCATTGAGCGACGAACGGCCGATATCCACCCCGAACCCGGCGAAGATGTCGTGGACGAAGGGGATCCGCGCAGCCGGCGAGAAGGGCCGGCTTTGGGCCGCCTGCTGGCCCGGCTCCGCGAGGACCTCGACCAGCAGCCAGGTCATCAGCGCCGCCGCCAGGAAATTGAACATGATGGTGGTGATCACCACATGACTGCCGCGCCGCGCCCGCAGCCAGCCGGGAACGAAAGCCCACAGGGCGCCGAAACCGGCCGACGCGGCGACCGCCATGGGCGCGGCCGCCCAGGCCGGCCAGCCGCCGAGCGCCAGCGCCGCGAGGCCGGCGCCCAGCCCGCCGAGATAGGCCTGCCCCTCGCCGCCGATGTTGAACAGCCCGGCGTGGAAGGCGACCGCGACCGCAAGGCCCGTGAAGACGAAATTGGTCGCGTAATAGAGGGTCCAGGCCACCGCTTCCGGGTAGCCCGCGGCGCCGTGCAGCAGCAGCGCCAGCGCTTCCGTCGGGTCCTCGCCGATCGCCGCGACGACGATCCCGGCGACCGCCAGGGCGAGGGCGAGATTGAGCAGCGGGACGACGATATCGACCGCGCGGACGGCCTTTGCGCCGGCCTCTCCGGGGCTGTTCACACGACGGTCCGGCGAACGGCGCCCCGCCCGGGACCGGCGCCCGCCATCATTGCGCCGAGGGTGCGCGCGTCGGCCTCGCCCGCCGCCGCCTCGCCGACGATCCGGCCTTCGAACATCACCAGTATGCGGTCGGACAGCGCGAGGATCTCGTCGAGCTCCACCGATACCAGCAGGATTGCCGCGCCGGCGTCGCGCAGCGCGGCGAGGCGGCGGTGGATGAACGCGGCGGCGCCGATGTCCACTCCCCGCGTCGGCTGGCCCGCGAGGAGCAGCGCCGGCTCATCCGCGATCTCGCGCCCGACGACGATCTTCTGCTGGTTGCCGCCCGAGAAACGCGCCGCCCGGAGCCGCGGCGCCGGCGGGCGCACGTCGAAGCGCTCCATGAGCCGACGCGCGCGCGCCTCCGTCGCCCGTCGGTCCATCCACGGGCCGCGGTTGTAGCGGCGGTCGCGATGGCGCCCCAGGACGATGTTCTCGCCGGCGTCGAACGCCCCCACCAGGCCGACTCGCTGGCGGTCTTCCGGAACATGCGCGAGGCCGAGCCCGCGCGCGGCCGCCGCGCCGGCGGCGCCCCCCGCCCGCGGCGGCGCCGCGCCGTCGATGCGGACCGTGCCCCCGGCGACGGGGAGCGTCCCCGCCACCGCCTCCAGCAGTTCCGACTGCCCGTTCCCCGCGACCCCGGCGACGCCGACGATCTCTCCCGCGCGCACCGAGAAACTCGCTCCCCGCACCCGCTCCGCGCCGCTGCGGTCGCGCACCGTCAGCCGCTCGATGTCCAGGACGGTCCGGCCCGGGCGCGAGGCGCTCCGGCCTGCGCCCGGCGGGACCGCGCGGCCCACCATCATCTCGGCGAGGCGGTCGCGGTCGGTGTCGGCGACTTCCGCATGGCCGACGACGCGCCCCCCGCGCATGACCGTCACCCGGTCGCACAGCGCCATGATCTCGCGCAATTTGTGGGTGATGAGCACGACGGTGCGGCCGCGCGCGCGCAGGGCGCGCAGGATGCCGAACAGGTCGTCCGCCTCGCGCGGGGTCAGGACGCCGGTCGGCTCGTCGAGGATGAGAAGCCGCGCGCCGCGGTACAGCGTCTTGAGGATCTCCACGCGCTGGCGCAAACCCACGGGAAGGTCGCCGACGACGGCGTCGGGGTCGGCCTCCAGGCCGTGGTCGCGCCCCAGCGCCAGCAGCGCCCGCCGGGCCCGCGCCAGGCCGCGCCCCAGAAGGAACCCCTCTTCCGCTCCCAGCGCCGTGTTCTCCAGCACGGTGAAATTGTCGACCAGCATGAAATGCTGGTGCACCATGCCGACGCCGAGCGCGATGGCCTGTTGCGGGCCGGCGATGCGCGCCCGCTTGCCGTCGATCCGGATATCGCCCTTGTCGGCCCGGTAGTAGCCGTGGACGATCCGCATCAGGGTCGACTTGCCGGCGCCGTTTTCGCCGATGACGCCGTGGATCGAGCCCCGCGCCACCGCCATCGACACATCGTCGTTGGCAAGAACGGGGCCGAAGCGCTTGCGGACGCCGACGACCTCCAGAGCGAGGGGGGAGCCGCCGTCTCCCGCCGCCACCGCCGTCAGCGCGCGGTGTAGTCGGTCACCGGGATGCGCCCCGCCACGATGTCGGCGCGCGCCTTTTCGACAGCCGCTTCCATTTCGGGGGACACCAGAGCGCGGTTGTATTCGTCGAGCGCCCAGCCGACTCCGTCCTCGGCGAGGCCGAGGATGCGCGTTCCCGCCGTCCAGCTGCCGTCGCGCGCCGTCGCGAAGGCGTCGTAGACCGCGACATCCACGCGCTTGACCATGGAGGTGAGCATGGTCCCCGGGTGGAGGTAGTTCTGGTTGCTGTCGACGCCGATGGCGAGTTTGCCCGCGTCGCGCGCCGCCTGGTAGACGCCGACGCCGGTGCCGCCGGCGGCGGCGTAGATCACGTCGGCGCCGCGGTCGAACTGGCTGCGCGCGAGCTCGCCGCCGCGGGTGGGGTCGCTCCACGCCGCCGGGGTGGCGCCCGTCATGTTCTCGAATATCTCGATAGCGGGGTTCGTGTAGCGGGCGCCTTCGGCGTAGCCGAGCGCGAATTTGCGGATCAGCGGAATGTCCATGCCGCCGATGAAGCCGATCCTGCCGGTTTGCGAGGCCAGCGCCGCCGCCACGCCGACCAGGAACGACCCTTCGTGCTCCTTGAAGATCACCGACTGCACGTTCGGCAGATCGACCGCCATGTCGATGAGCGTGAACCGCGTTTCGGGGAACTCCTGCGCCACCGTCTCCACGGCGGAGGCCTGGGCGAAGCCCATGGCCACGACGACCGCGGCGCCCCGCCGCGCCATGTTGCGCAGCGCCTGTTCGCGCATCGACGGATTGGTCACCTCGAATTCGCGATAGTCGATTCCGGTGTCGGCGCGGAAGCGTTCGGCGCCGTTCCACGCGGCTTCGTTGAAGGACTTGTCGAATTTGCCGCCCATGTCGTAGACGATGGCCGGCACGAAGTCCTGCGCCGACGCGGCGCCGGCCGGCGCGACGAGGCACGCCGCCAGCGCGGCCAGGATCGGTCGGTTCATGGTGTCGCTCGCTCCCTCCGGTTGCCCCCGCACGATAGGCCCCGCGCGCCGCGAACGCACCCCTTTTCGCGCCGGCCCCTCAGACCCCGCGCGCGGCCGGCGTGAGCGCCCCGGCGTTGAAATATCCCGTCGGCCGGTCGTAACGCTCCGCGCCTTCCGGCCCCGGGACGCAGAAGGATTCAACGAACCGACGGCGGTTCGAAAACGTCGTAAAGGCGCGGAAATTCGACCTTGCCGCATCCGAACCGGGTTATGCAGGGGTCCCGGCGTGCAGAGTCGGGCGATACGACATGGAGAGCGAGGCGATGCGGGAATTGAAATCGGAGTTCCTGTTCGAGATCGAACTTGCGGTCGACGCGCCGCGCGATGTCGGCGCGACGCCTTTCGGTTTGCGGCGGATCGTTGCGGTCACCGGCGGCCGTTTCGAAGGGCCGCGGCTGAAGGGGACGGTGGAAGCGGCGCCGGGCGGAGACTGGCTGCTGCAACGGGCCGACGGCGTGTTCGAGCTCGACGTGCGGGTGACGCTGATCGCCGACGACGGCGCGTCGATCTATATGACCTATCGCGGCATCCGCGACGCCTCGCCGGACGTGGCGGCGCGGCTGGCGGCCGGAGAGACGGTGGACCCGTCGGAATACTATTTCCGCACGACGCCCGTCTTCGAGACCGCGTCCGAAAAATACGCCTGGCTGAACCGGATCGTCGCCGTGGGCGTGGGCGACCGGCGCGCTTCGGGGCCGCTCTACCGGGTGTTCAGAATCCTTTGACGGCGCCGAGCGGCCGACGGGGTTCGTCCGCGAGAACGGCGCCGACGAGGTAGAGCGAACCGCAAACGAGGATTCGGGCGTCGGGGTCGATGCGCATGACGGCTTCGTCCGCCGCGCCGGCGGTGTCGGCGGCGAGGCCGGCGGCCGCGGCGGCGGCGGCGATCTCCGCCGGTTCGAAGGCGTTCTCCCGACGCGGGACGGGCACGGCGGTGAGCGCCGCGGCGTGACGGGCGAGGGGGGCGAGGAAGCCGCGCGGGTCCTTGCCGCGCATCATGCCGACGACGAGGCGCAGGGGCCTGTCGCTCCAGCCTTCGGCGACGGCGGCGAGGGCTTCGCCGGCGGACGGGTTGTGGCCGCCGTCGAGCCATATCTCGCGCGGTCCGGCAAGGCGTTGCAGGCGTCCGGGCCAGCGCGCGGCGGCGAGGCCGCGCGCCAGCGCGGCGTCCGACAGCGGGTGGAAGGCGTCGAGACAGGCCAGGGCGACCCCGGCATTGACGATCTGGTGCGGGCCGAACAGGGCGGGCGCGGGAAAACGGGTTTCGCGCACGCGCGAACGGAATTCGAAGCCGTCCCCGCGGGGGCGCGCCGACCAGTCGGCGACGGGGGCGCCGACGCGGCGGGCGCAGGCGAGGATGACTTCGCGCGCCGCCGGCGGCTGCGGCGCGACGACGGCCGGCGCGCCGGGCTTCAGGATCGCCGCTTTCTCGGCTGCGATGGCGGCGATGGTGTCGCCGAGCCAGGCCTGATGGTCGAGGCCGACGGGAGCGATGGCGGCGACCGCGGGGCGGACGACATTGGTGGCGTCGAGGCGCCCGCCGAGGCCGGTTTCCAGCAGCACGGCGTCGGCGGGTTCGCGGGCGAAGGCGAGCATCGCCAGAGCCGTCGCGATCTCGAAAAAGGTGATGGGGTCGCCGGAGTTGGCGGACTCGACTTCGTCGACCAGGGCGGCGAGGGCGTCGTCGTCGATCTCGCGGCCGGCGACCACGATGCGTTCGTTGAAGCGCACGAGGTGGGGCGAGGTGTAGGCGTGGACGCGCTTGCCGGCCGCTTCGAGACAGGCGCGGAGGAGGGCGACGACGGAGCCCTTGCCGTTGGTCCCGGCGATGTGGACGATCGGCGGGAGGCGGTCTTGCGGCTTGCCGAGGCGCGCGAGCAGGCGCTCGATGCGGCCGAGCGACAGGTCGATGGATTTGGGATGCAGCCCGGCGAGGCGGGCCAGCGGGTCAGCCGCCCCCACTTTCGGGTTTCGCGTCGTCCGCGTCGTTTGCGGCGGGGGCGGGGCGCGGCAGGGCGATGACATCGGCGGCCGGCCGCCTGTGGACGAGGAGGCCGATGAGGCGGATCAGCCTGTCCCGCAGTTCGCGACGGTGGACGACCGCGTCGATCATGCCGTGTTCGAGGAGATATTCGCTTCTCTGAAAGCCTTCGGGGAGTTTCTCGCGCACGGTGTTCTCGATGACGCGGGGGCCGGCGAACCCGATCAGGGCGCCGGGTTCGGCGAACGCGACATCGCCGAGCATGGCGAAGGACGCTGTGACGCCGCCGGTGGTGGGGTTGGTGAGCACGACGATATAGGGCAACCCGGCCTCGCGGACCTCGTCGACCGCGACGGTGGTGCGAGGCATCTGCATGAGCGACAGGATTCCCTCCTGCATGCGCGCGCCGCCGGAGGCGGGGAAGACGATGAGCGGCGCTTGCTGCAAGACCGCGAGGCGGGCGGCGCTGACGACCGCCTCGCCGACCGCGAGGCCCATCGACCCCCCCATGAAGGAGAAGTCGAAGGCGCAGGCCACGGCGTCGTGACCGCCGATGGCGCCGTGGGCGACGGCCGCGGCGTCCCGCGCCCCGCATTTCGCCCGGGCGTCGCGCAAACGGTCGGCGTAGCGCTTGCTGTCGCGGAATTTGAGCGGGTCGAGGGGGACTTCGGGGAGTTCGATGGTTTCCCACGTTTCCTTGTCGAACAGCGACTCGAAGCGGTGGCGGGGGGACATCGCCATATGGTGTTCGCAGTGCGGGCAGATGTGGAGATGCGCCGGCAGCTCGCTGTGGAAGATCATCTGTTCGCAGGACGGGCACTTGACCCACAGGTTCTCGGGAACGCTGCGGCGGGTGACCAGCGCCTGGATGCGGGGGCGCACGAAATTGTTGAGCCAGCTCATGGCGAGGTCTCCGGGGCTGCGGCGGCGCGGGCGCCGCGGACCGCGTCGGCGAGGCCGCGCGCGAGCGCAAGCGCGTCGGCGACGGGGTCGCCCCCGCGGTCGAGAGCGGCGGCGATGCGCTCGGCGAAGGCCGAACCGACGACCACGGCGTCGGCGTGGCGGGCGACCGCCGCCGCCTGTCGGGGCGTCTTGATCCCGAAGCCCGCGGCGACCGGGAGGTCGACCACGGCCTTCAGGCGCGCGACGGCGGCCGCGACGGCGCTTTCGGCGGCGCCTTCGGCGCCCGTGACGCCGGCGATCGACACATGATAGAGAAAGCCGCTCGCGCGCCCCAGCACGGCGGGCAGGCGCGCATCGTCGGTGGTCGGGGTGGCGAGGCGTATGAGATTGACGCCGGCGTCGCCGGCGCGGCGACAGAGGTCTTCGTCTTCCTCCGGCGGCAGGTCGACGACGATGAGGCCGTCGACCCCGGCTTGCGCGGCGTCGCCGGGGAAGCGCTCCGCGCCCCAATTGTGGATGGGGTTGAAATAGCCCATCAGGACGATGGGGGTGCGGTCGTCGGCGCGGCGGAAGCGTCGCGCCATGTCGAGGGTGCGGGCCATTGTCTGCCCGCCGGCGAGGGCGCGCAGGCCGGCGGCCTGGATCGCCGGCCCGTCGGCCATGGGGTCGGTGAACGGCATCCCGAGTTCGACGATGTCGGCGCCGGCGTCGGGCAACGCCTCGACGAGGGCGGCGGAGCGGCCGCGGTCGGGGTCGCCGGCGGAAACGAAGGCGACGAGGCCGGCGCGGCCCTCGCGCGCCAGCGCCGCGAAGCGCCGCGAGATGCGTCCGGCGCTCACGCTCACAGGGCCTCCCCGAGGCGGTCGGCAACGGCGAAAATGTCCTTGTCGCCGCGGCCGCACATGTTCATCGCCAGCAGCGTATCCGGGGAAAGGTCGGGGGCGATGCGGGCGACGTGGGCGAGGGCGTGCGCGGGCTCGAGCGCGGGGATGATCCCTTCGAGACGCGAGCACAGGGCGAACGCCTCGAGCGCCTGCGCGTCGGTGGCGGATACGTATTCGACGCGGCCCATGTCCTTGAGCCAGGAATGTTCGGGCCCGATGCCGGGATAGTCGAGACCTGCGGAGATCGAATGAGCCTCGACGATCTGCCCGTCGTCGTCCTGCAGGAGGTAGGTGCGGTTGCCGTGCAGGACTCCGGGCCGCCCGGCGGTGAGCGAAGCGGCGTGGCGCCCGGTTTCGACGCCCTCGCCGCCGGCTTCCACCCCGATCATCCGCACCTCGGGGTCGTCGAGGAAAGGGTGGAACAGGCCCATGGCGTTGGAGCCGCCGCCGACGCACGCCGTCAGGATATCCGGCAGGCGGCCTTCGCGGGCGAGCATCTGCTCGCGCGCCTCGCGCCCGATGACCGCCTGGAAGTCGCGCACCAGTTCGGGGTAGGGGTGAGGCCCGGCGACGGTGCCGATGAGGTAATAGGTGTCGGCGACGTTGGTTACCCAGTCGCGCAGCGCCTCGTTCATGGCGTCCTTGAGGGTCGACGAGCCGGACGATACGGGCTCCACCCCGGCGCCGAGGAGTTTCATGCGGAAGACGTTGGGCCGCTGGCGTTCGATGTCCACGGCGCCCATGTAGACGACGCACTTCATTCCGAAGAGGGCGCAGACGGTGGCGGTGGCGACGCCGTGCTGACCGGCGCCGGTTTCCGCTATGACCCGCGTCTTGCCCATGCGGCGGGCGAGGAGGATCTGGCCGATGCAGTTGTTGATCTTGTGCGCGCCGGTATGGTTGAGTTCGTCGCGCTTGAAGTAGATTTTCGCGCCGCCGAAATGTTCGGTGAGTCGTTCGGCGAAATAGAGCGGGCTCGGGCGCCCGACATAGTCGGCGAGCAGCCGGTCGAGTTCGGCGCGGAAGGCGGGGTCGTTTCTGGCGGCGGCCCAGGCGGCCTCGAGTTCGAGGACCGGCGGCATCAGGGTTTCGGCGACGAAGCGCCCGCCATAGGCGCCGAAACGCCCCTTTTCGTCGGGTCCCGCGCGCCAGGAATTGGGTTGCGACACCGGCGGTCCCGTCACGCGGCGGCGAGGGCGGCGAAGAACGCGGCGATGCGCGCCGGGTCCTTCACGCCGGGCGCGCTTTCGACGCCGGACGAAACATCGACTTCCCGCGCCCCCGTTTCGGCGACCGCCCGGGCGACGTTGTCGGGGGTCAGCCCGCCCGACAGCGCCCACGGCGCGGGCCATGCGCGCCCGGCGAGCAGACGCCAGTCGAAGGCGACGCCGTTGCCCCCCGGGAGGGCGGCGCCCGCCGGCGGCCTGGCGTCGAACATCAGGCGGTCGGCGACGGGCGCGTAGGCGTTCGCCTGCGCCAGGTCGTCCTCGACGGCCACCGCGACGGCCTTGATCGCCGGCAGGCCGTAACGCGCGCGGAGCTGGGCGACGCGGCGCGGGGTCTCGCGTCCGTGCAGCTGGAGGGCGGAGAGCGGCACGCGGCCGAGGACCTCGTCGAGGAGAGCGTCGTCGGGTTCGACGAACACGCCCACGGCCTCCACCCCGCGCGGGACGCGGGCGGCGAGAGCCGCGGCGCGGTCGATGGCGATGTTGCGGGGCGACGGGGGGTAGAACACGAAGCCGACCCGGCGCGCGCCGCCGTCGAGAGCGCCGGCGAGGGCGTCGGCGGCGCCGAGACCGCAGATCTTGACGGCGACCGGGCTCACAGCGCTCCGGACATTTCGTCGGCGATGCGCCGCGCCGCGTCGGCGGGGTCGTCCGCGCGGGCGATGGGCCTGCCGATCACCAGGTAATCGGCGCCGAGGCGCAGCGCCTCGGCCGGTGTGACGATGCGCTTCTGGTCGTCGGCGGACGCCCATCCGGGGCGCACGCCGGGCACGACGAGGGTGAAATCGGCGCCGCAGCGGGCGCGCAGCGCGGCGACTTCGCGCGCCGAGGCGACGGCGCCGTCGAGGCCGCTCGCCTGCGCGAGCGCGGCGGAGCGGGTCACGAGCTCCTCGATCGACCCGGCGAGGCCGACGCTTTCGGCGTCGGCGCGGTCGAAACTGGTCAGCACGGTCACCGCCAGGACTTTCGGGCGGGCGCCGCCGCTGCGGTCGGGGAGGCGCATGGCGGCGGCGGCGGCGGCGCGCATCATCGCCGCGCCGCCGCCGGCATGGACGGTGAGCATCGCCGGCGCCGCGGCGGCGGCGGCGCGCACCGCGCCGGCGACGGTGTTGGGAATGTCGTGGAATTTGAGGTCGAGAAAGATCGGCAGCCCGGTCTTCGCGAGCGCCGCGACTCCCGCGGCGCCGTGGGCGACATAGAACTGGAGACCGATTTTCAGCGACCCCACGGCGCCGGCGACGCGGTCGGCGAGGCGCTTCGCCTCGTCGAGGTCGGCGGTGTCGATGGCGCAGACGATGCGCTCGCCGGGCGCGGTCACGGGGTTCTCCGGCGGTCAGGCGCGCGCATCGACGCGCTCGCGCAATCGTTTGCCGGGCTTGAAGAAGGGAACGCCCTTTTCGGGCACCCGCACCGCTTCGCCGGTGCGCGGGTTGCGTCCGACCCGCGCGTTCCGGCGCTTGACGGAGAAGGCGCCGAAGCCGCGCAGTTCGACGCGGTCGCCGCGCGCCAGCGCGAACGCGATCTCGTCGAACACCGTCGCCACCAGCCGCTCGACGTCCCGGTGGTAGAGATGGGGGTTGTCGCGCATCAGCGATTGCACCAGTTGCGATCTGGTCATGGCTTTACGATCATGGCGGCGCGGTCGTCGCGATCCGGTTGCGGACGGCGCGCCCGCGGCGCGCCGACGGAGTCATTGCGCCGCGAAAGGCTGCCAGAGCGACAGCGGGCCGTCAAGTCCGGGCCGTTCGGTCAATGCGGGGTATCCGGCGAAAGAGAACGCCGCGTCGAGGAGGTCGCGCCACAGGGGTCTTCCTCGCCGGGGGATCGACAATTCGGCCAGCGGCAGGCCCCGGGCGACGCCCGCCCCGGTCTCGAGCCAGGCCACCGCGTCCTCGACCCCGCCGAGGCTGTCGACGAGGCCGGCGTCGCGCGCGGCGGCGCCGGTGAACACGCGCCCGTCGGCGAGGCGCGCCGCTTCCGACGGGGCAAGGGCGCGACGTTCGGCGACGAGGCCGACGAACATGCGGTGCAGGTCCCCGACGACCCGGCTTGCGGCCTCGCGCGCTTCCGGCGACAGGGGAGCGAACGGGTTGGGCTCCGCCTTGAGCGGGCCGCTGCGCACGAGTTCGTTCGCCACGCCGATCTTTTCCATCAGCCCGGAAATGTCGGGCGCCTGGAGGACGACGCCGATGGAGCCGGTGACGGTGCTCTCGCGGGCGAAGATACGGTCGGCGGCGAGGGCCGCCATATAGCCCCCCGAGGCGGCCACGCCGTCCATCACGGCGACCACGGGCCGCGTTTCGCCGACCGTGCGGACGGCGCGATAGAGGGCTTCGCTGGCGAAAGTGGCGCCGCCCGGACTGTCGATGCGCAAGATGAGCGCCGCGGCCGAAGCGTCCCCGGCGAGATCGCGGATCGCGCGTTCGCGCTCGCGGTCGCCGAGGATGATCCCGTCGATGCCGAGGGTGACGATGCGGTCCCCGCCGGGCAGTCCCGGCAACGGCCACGAGGCGACGACGACGAGGGCGGCCAGGGCGACGAAGGCGACAAGACGCCACAGCGCCAGCCGGCGCTTGAGGCGACGGCGGTCGACCGGGGCGTCGCTGTCCGGAGTCATCGCCGCCCGAGGGCGGCGCGGGGATGGGCGGCGCGATAGGCGGCGAGCATTTCGGCGCCGGCGACCGCCGTGTAGCGCTGGGTCGTCGACAGGCTGGCGTGACCGAGGAGCTCCTGGATGGTGCGCAGGTCCCCGCCGTCGGCGAGCAGGTGGGTGGCGAAACTGTGGCGCAGCGCATGGGGGGTTGCGGTGTCGGGCAGGCCGAGAAGGGCGCGGACGCGGCGCACCTGTCTTTGCGCGACTCCGGCCGCCAGGCGCCCCCCCCGCACGCCGACGAAGAGGGGAGAGGCGCCGGGCGCGGGCCACGGACGCAGGTCGAGATACCGCGCGACCGCCCGCCACACGGCGGGCAGCACGGGGACGAGGCGCTCCTTGCCGCCCTTGCCGGCGATGCGCAGCAGTTCGGGGCTTCCCTTCGCCGCGGCGCAGTCCAGGGCGAGGGCTTCGCCGATGCGCAATCCGCAACCGTAGAGCAGGGTGACGAGGGCGCGGTCGCGCGCCGCGATCCACGGTTCGTCGGCGATTTCGGCGATCTCGTCGATGAGCGAGCGGGCGTCGCCTTCGGCCAGCGGGCGCGGCATCAGGCGGGGTTGTTTCGGCGTGCGCACGGCGCCGGCGTGGGGGTTGTGGGCGACGCCGCGGCGGTCGAGCCAGGCGAAGAAGCCGCGCACGACGGACAGCGCCCGGGCGGTGCTCGAACGCGCGAACCCGGCGGAGAACCGCGCCGCCAGCCAGGCGCGGAAGTCGGCGGCCTTCATGTCGGCCAGCGCGCCCACGGTCGCGGCGTCGCCGCGGCGGTCGGCGACGAAGGTCACGAAGGCGGCGAGGTCGCGCGCATAGGCGTCGCAACTATGGGGCGAGGCGCGGCGTTCGCCGGCGAGCCAGGCGCGCCAGTCGGCGATGGCGGCCGCGAGGTCGGGCGCCGCGGCGCCGACGGCGACCGGGATGTCGGGCATGTCAGACAATGCTTTGTCCCGTCGCGCGCCAGTCGGCGAGGAAGGCGGCGAGGCCCTTGTCGGTCAGCGGGTGGGCGGCGAGGCTGCGGAGAACCTTCGGCGGCAGGGTGGCGATGTCGGCGCCGAGCCGCGCCGCCTCCACGACATGGCGCGGTCCGCGCACCGAGGCGACGAGTATCTGGGTGTGGAACTGCGGATAGTTGTCGAATATCTCGCGGATGTCGGAGACGAGGCTCATCCCGTCCTGGCCCAGATCGTCGAGGCGGCCGATGAACGGAGAGACGAAATTCGCGCCCGCCTTCGCAGCGAGCAGCGCTTGCGCGGGGGAGAAGCACAGGGTGACGTTGACGGTCGCGCCCCCGGCGCGCAGGCGGCGGCAGGCCTCGAGACCGTCCCATGTCAGGGGGACCTTGACGACGATATTGGGGTTGAGGCCGGCCAGGCGGCGGCCCTCGGCGACCATGCCGTCGGCGTCGACGGCGGCGACCTCGGCGCTGACGGGGCGGCCCGGAACGGCGGCGCAGAGGTCGGCGAGCGCCCGGTCGAAGGGACGTCCCGCAGCGGCGACGAGCGAAGGGTTGGTGGTCACCCCGTCGACGAGACCGGTGGCGGCGAGGTCGCGGATTTCGTCTATATCGGCGGTGTCGACGAAGAATTTCATGTCGCTCCCCATGCGCCTTTCCGGCGGCGGCCCGTCTTCCCCGCAAGATAGACCGACAGGATGACGGCGCCACCCGTCGGCGACCGCGCGGTTTCGGTGTTGTTTCCGCTGGCGGCGGTCGGTCCCCTGGACTACCGCCTTCCGGCGGCGCCGGGGGGGCGCGACGGCAGTTTCGTGCGGGCGCCGCTGGGGCCGCGGCGCGCCGTCGGCGTCGTGTGGGGGGCGGCCTCGGGGGGCGCGCCGGCGGCGCGTCTCCGCGATGTCGAAGCGGTGCTCGATGTCCCGCCGATGGCCGATTCGCTGCGCGCTTTCGTCGACTGGGTGGCGGAATACGGTCTCAACCCGCGCGGCGCGGTGCTGCGCATGGCGATGAGCGTGGCGGCGGCGCTGGAGCCGCCGCGCCCGGCGCGCGTCCTCGTGCGCGGCGACGCGGCCCCGGCGCGCCTGTCGCCGCAGCGCGCCGCGGTTCTCGCGGCGCTCGATTCCGGGCCGGGCGCGGCGGAGTCGCAGGCGGCGCTGGCGCGCCGCGCCGGCGTGGGCGCGGGAGTCGTGCGCGGTCTGGTCGCGGCGGGAGTCTTGCGCATCGTCGAACGGCCGGGCGGCGATGCGGCGGCTTTCTTCGGCGAGAGGGCTGCGCCGGCCGGGGCGGCGCGCCCGGTGCTGTCGCCGGCGCAGGCGCGGGCGGCGGCCGCGTTGCGGAGCGCCGTCGGCGGCGGGTTCTCGACGACGTTGCTGGACGGCGTCACCGGGTCGGGCAAGACCGAAGTCTATTTCGAGGCGGTGGCGGCGGCCCTCGAGGCGGGGCGGCAGGCGCTGGTGCTCCTGCCCGAAATCGCGCTCGGGGCGCAATGGCTGGAGCGGTTCGAGCGGCGCTTCCGGGCGCGCCCGGCGGTGTGGCATTCGGAGCTGGCGGCGGGCCGGCGGCGCGATGTCTGGCGCGCCGTGTCGCGCGGCGAGGCGCGGGTCGTGGTGGGGGCGCGCTCGGCGCTGTTCCTGCCGTTCCCGGCGCTGGGCGCGATCATCGTCGACGAGGAGCACGACGCTTCCTACAAGCAGGAGGAGGGCGCGGTCTACAACGCCCGCGACATGGCGGTCGTGCGGGCCCGCCTCGCCGGGGTTCCGGCGGTGCTGTCGAGCGCGACTCCGTCGCTGGAAACGCTTCATAACGCCGCTGCGGGACGCTACCGCGCGGTGCGCCTGCCGAGCCGCCACGGCGGCGCCGGGCCGCCGCGGATCGATGCGGTCGATATGCGCGCCGACCCGCCGCCGCGGGGGCGTTTCGTGTCGCCTCGCCTCGCGGACGCGCTCGCCGAAACGCTGGCCGCCGGGGAACAGGCGATGCTGTTCCTCAACCGTCGCGGTTACGCGCCGCTGACGCTGTGCCGCGCCTGCGGCAGCCGGCTGGAATGTCCGAATTGCGCGGCGTGGCTGGTCGAGCACCGCCTTGCGGGCGAGTTGCGGTGCCACCATTGCGATCTGCGCCGCCCGACGCCGCGGCGCTGCGGGGAGTGCGGCGCGGAAGGCGCGCTGGTCGCCTGCGGGCCGGGGGTGGAGCGCCTCGCCGAAGAGGTGGAGGCGTTGTTTCCGGGGGCGCGCTACGAGACGATGACCAGCGACACGCTGCGCGGCCCCGGCGCGGCGGCGGCGGCCGTGGCGGCGGTGGCGGAGCGCCGCATCGACCTGATCGTCGGCACGCAAATCGTGGCCAAGGGGCACAATTTTCCGGGCCTGACGCTGGTCGGGGCGGTGGACGCCGACCTCGGGCTTGCGGGCGGCGATCTGCGGGCGGCGGAACGGACCTTCCAGCTTCTGTTGCAGGCGTGCGGGCGCGCCGGGCGCGGCGAGCGGCCGGGGCGCGCGCTGTTGCAGACCCATGCGCCGGACCACCCGGTGATCCGGGCGCTGGTGTCGGGCGACCGCGACCGTTTCGTTGCGGCGGAGACGGCGGCGCGGCGGGCGTCGGGGATGCCGCCTTTCGGCCGGCTGGCGGCGGTGGTGGTGTCGGGGCGCGACGCTGCGGCGGCGCGGGCCGCGGCGGTCGAGATCGCGCGTGCGGCGCCGCGCGCGCCGGGGCTGTCGGTGCTCGGCCCGGCGCCGGCGCCGCTCTCTCTCATGCGCGGACGTTACCGCTTCCGTCTGCTCGTCCGCGGCCCGCAGGGGCGGGCGCTGAACGCCCGGCTGGCGCCGTGGCTGAAGCCGTGGCTGAAGCCGCCGCGCGGCGGCCCGGCGGGGCGCGCCGGCGTGCGCGTGCGGGTCGATGTCGATCCTTACAGTTTCCTGTGAAGCCGCCGCCGAAGGCCCCGACGCGGTTATCGGGGCCGGGGAGGGCTACGAGCGGCGCCGGCGCCCTCGGGCGCCGGATCAGAACGGGAGCCGGTAGCCCGCGAGCAGGATGAGCTCCGGGGCGCCGGCGACGGCGTGGCCGGGGTGGACCGACAGCGTGGCGCCCAGACGCGCCTCGCCGCCCGCCGCATCGACGGGCGCGCGCCAGTCCGCCGCCATGTCCAGCTGGCGGCCGCCGGGCGACAGCGGCGCGTCGACGAGGCGCCGCACCACGCCGCCCTGCTTCGTGCGGCCCACGGGGACCGAAAGCCGCATCCGCCCGCTTTCGACGCGCAGGGGCTGGGAGAGCGACAGGCGCAACCGCCCGCTGTCGCGGATCGGGCGCTCGGCGGAGACCGAGAAGGCCGAGGTGGCGACGGAAGAGATGTCGCTCACCAGGCCGCGCGACGTCTGCGGGGCGGCCATGCCCAGTTCCGCCCCGGCTGCGACGCTCCAGCCCTCGACCGCGCCGCGTGCGCCGACTCCGGCGAACACCAGGCCCGATTCCAGCTTTCCGAAAGCGCCGGCTGCGGTCGCGCCCAGCGCGCTTTCGAATTCGCGGACCGAACCCAGACGCAGCGCGAACGCCGAGTCGGGCGGCGCCCAGGCGAGTTCGGCGCCCGCCGCCGTCGGGCGCGGGGCGGTCTCCGGCGCCTGCCAGAGCCCGCGCGGCGGCGGCGCGGCGGCGAAAGCCGACGCCCGCAACGCGCCGCGGCCCAGCGTCAGCGACACCCCGCCCTCGCGCACCGGGACCAGCGAGGCGTGGCCGTCCGACCGGTCCGCGTCGCCGCCGGGGCGGTTGACGCCGATCCGGAGCCGCGCGGACGCCAGGTTCAGGTCGACGACGCCGCCCGCGACGGACGCGCCGCCGGGGGCGCCTGTCGCCGTTCCGCCGGCGGTGAAGCGGGCGAGGCGGTCGCCGATCGCCGGGCGCGCCGCAGCGCGGGCGAACCCGCCCATGTCCAGCCAGAAGGGGGCGCCCAGCGAGTCGAAGATCGCCATCTCGCGCCCCCGGAACGCGGCGGACAGGGCGTCGCCTGCGGCGGCGCCGCCGCGCAGCAGGCTCGCCGGGGCGGGCGCTCCGTCCCCGGCGAGGGCGCTCCCCAGAGCGATAAATGTCGTCCCCACGGGCCGCGTTGCGGCGTCGAGGTCCATGAGGCCGCGCCCGTGGGTCGAGGACAGTTCGCAGTCGGAGAGGTCGCCGTCGAGGTCCAGCCAGGCGGGGCACTGCGCGCCGTCGGCAACCGGGTCGGGCGTGACGTCGGCCGTCGCGTAGAGGCGGGCGAGCAGTTCGGTATTGCCCAGCTGATCGCGAAAATAGTGCTTTAGGACGGCGAGACCGCCCGCCACCAGAGGCGCCGAAAACGACGTGCCGTTCACCGAGTTATAGCCTCGCGCGCCGTACCGCAGCACCCGACCGGTTTCCCGATCTTTCTCGGGACCGTACCAAGCGGCCGACACCCACCGGCCCGGGGCGGCGATGCACCATTTCGCGGCCTTGCCGCAGCGGTTGGAAAACCAGGCCAGCTTGCCGTCGGGCCGCGTCGCCGCCACGGACACGGCGTGGCCGCGCAACGCCTCGACGAAAACCGGAAGAGCGTTGGCGACCCCCGGGGAGCTGGCGACGACATTGCCGCCCACGCATTCGGCGATTCCGGCGTCGGCGTCGCACGTCGCCCCGTGCATGTTCCCGGCGGACCAGACCAGCAGGGTTTTGTCCGCGTCCGCCCGTCCCGGCTGCGAGGCGACCGCGATGGCGTCGTCCAGGGCGTCGGTTATGTCGTCCGCATCGTAGTTCTCCACGAGGCCCTGCACGGAGAAGCTCATGTTCAGGATATCGACGCCGTGACTGTCTCTCAGCGCCTCGCGGAGGCGTCCGGTCAGCCAGGGGTCGAAGCCGTTCTCATCGTCCTTCAGGTAGTCGACGGTCACGGGCTCGTAGTCGCGGTCGCCGGATCCGAGCTGGATGGCGAACATATGCAGCCTGGCGCCCCAGGCGACGCCGTGAAAATCGTACCGTTCCACCGACTCCGGCGCGCCGCCGTCGCGCCTTGCGCCGACGGTGCTGGCGACCTGGGTGCCGTGGCTCACCGAAGTCCCCGATACGTCGCCGTCCCCCGCGATTATATTCATGGCGACCCGGGAACCGTCGAATTCCCAGTGCCCGGTGTCGAGGCCGGTGTCGATGAACCCCACCGTCACACCGCTGCCGGGCGCCGCGGAGGCGCCTTCGCGCTCCGCAATACGCGCATAGGCGGCCGCTGCGCCGACGGCGCCCAGACCCCAGTTCCGGCAGGGCACGGTCGCCTCGCCGTCCTGGTAGAGCCGCAGGACGCGGCCGGCGCAATACTCCCCGTGCCCGGCGAAATCCGCCGCCGTGGGCAAGGGCGCGGGAGCGGGCGCAGGCGCAGGCGAGGGAGGCTGCGGGGGCACAGGCTCCGTCGCGACAACGACGTCTTCGGGGGGGGGGTCGCGCGGCGCCGGCTCTTCGCGCACGGGCTCTGTGGGCTCCGGATCGGGCTCGGGTTCCTGAGGTTCGGGAGCGGGTTGCGGCGCAGGTTGCGCCTGCGGGGCTGCGTCGCCGCCGCCGCCCCCGCCGCCGCACGCGGCCAGCGGCGCCATGACCGCAAGGCACAGGACCGGCAGCAGGCGCGCCGGTCCGCAGGGCGCGCGCCGCGCCGCCTCCCCGCGGCCGCCTGTGCCCCGGTGCGCCGGGGCGGCAACCCTTTCCGGGCGTGCAGACGGTTTTTCGCCTATGCTTCCAGGCACCAGAGCAGTAACCCTTTCTGGGCGTGCAGACGGTTTTCCGCCTGGTCCCACACGGCCGAACGCGGCCCGTCGATCACCCCGTCGGTCACCTCCTCGCCGCGATGCGCCGGCAGGCAGTGGAGGAACAGGGCGTCGGGGCGGGCCCTGGCCATCAGCGCCTCGTCCACCCGATAGGGGACCATCAGGCGACGGCGGTCGGCCGGCTCGTCGCCCATCGACACCCAGGCGTCGGTGACGACGCAATCGGCGCCCCGGGCCGCGGCGGCGGCGTCTTCGTGCAGCGTGACGTTGCCGCCCTCGTCGCGCGCCCAAGCGAGAAGGCGGGAGTCGGGCGCCAGCGCCGGCGGACAGGCGAGGCGCAGCGCGAAGCCGAACCGCACGGCGGCGTGCACCCACGACGCGGCGACATTGTTGCCGTCGCCCGACCAGGCGACGGTCAGGCCGCCGATGGGGCCGCGCCGCTCCTCGACGGTCATGACGTCGGCGAGCAGTTGCACGGGGTGGCTGCGGTCGGTGAGGCCGTTGACGACGGGGACCGTGGCCGCCGCCGCCATCGCCAGCAGGGTTTCGTGGCGCGCGGCGCGGAAGACGATGGCGTCGGCGTAGCGCGAGAGCACGCGCGCGGTGTCGCCGATGCTCTCGCCGCGCCCCAGCTGGCTCTCGTCGGCGCCGAGGCCGACGGCGTGGCCGCCGAGCTGAACCATCGCAAGTTCGAACGACAGGCGCGTGCGCGTCGACGGGCGTTCGAACACCATCGCCAGGGCGCGCCCGGCGAGCGGCGCGGCGCCCCCGGCGGCGCCCCCGGCGTCTCCGCGTTTCGCCGCCGCGCCGAGATCGACGATGGCGCGCAGCGTGGCGGCGTCGAAAGCGTCGAGGTCGAGGAAATGCCGCGGCGCGCTCATGAAGCGAGGGCGGCGCAGGCCTCGTCGAGGGCGGCGCAGGCCTCGTCGACATGCGCGCGGTCGATGGTCAGCGGCGGCAACATGCGCGCGACGTTCTCGCCCGCCGGAACCAGCAGCACGCGGCGCTCGCGCATCGCCGCCACGAGATCGGCGTTCGACGCCTTGCAGACCATGCCGAGCATCAGACCCCGCCCGCGCACCGCCCCGATAACGGAGGGATGACGCGCCGCGACCGCGCGGACGCGCTCGAACAGGTAATCGCCGGTCTCCGTCACTCGGTCGAGAAAGCCCTCGCCCTCAATTACGTCGAGCACGGCGTTGGCGGCGGCGACGGCGAGCGGGTTGCCGCCGAAGGTCGAGCCGTGGCTGCCCGGGGTCATGGCCGCGCAGGCGGCGTCGGTCGCCAGCACGGCGCCGATGGGGAAGCCGCCGCCGAGGCCCTTCGCCAGCCCCATGATGTCCGGGGCGGCGCCCTGCCACCGATAGGCGAACAGTTTGCCGGTATGGCCGACCCCCGTCTGCACCTCGTCGAACACCAGCAGGGCGCCCGCCTCGTCGGCGATGGCGCGCAGTTCGGCGAGGAAGCCGGGCGCGGCGGGAACGCGGACGCCGCCCTCGCCCTGGATCGGCTCGACGAGGATCGCCGCGGTGTCGGGGCCCGTGGCGGCGCGCGCGGCGCCGGCGTCGCCGAACGGGACGTGGACGAAGCCGTCCATCGGCGGTCCGAACCCCTCCAGCGCCTTTTCGTTGCCGCCGGCGGCGAGGGTTGCGAGGGTGCGCCCGTGGAACGCCCCTTCGAACGCGACGATGCGCCAGCGTTCGGGGGCGCCGCGGCCGTGATGGTAGCGGCGCGCCGCCTTGATCGCGCCTTCCATCGCCTCGGCGCCCGAATTGCAGAAGAACGCCTTGTCCGCGAAGCTCGCCGCGCACAGGCGCTCCGCCAGACGCGACTGTCCGGGGATCTCGTAAAGGTTGGAGCAATGCCACAATTTTTCGGCCTGGGCGGTCAGCGCCGACACCAGGCGCGGGTGGCAGTGGCCGAGGGTGTTGACCGCGATGCCCGTGGCGAAGTCGAGGAAGCGCCGCCCGTCGGCGGTAATCAGATACGCCCCCTCGCCCCGCTCGAAAGCGAGGTCGATGCGTCCGTAGGTGGGCATGACGGCCATGACGGCGCTCCTCCGGAGAAAGCGCGGCACTTATCGGCATTGCCGCCCGCAAGTCAAGAGGATTCCGGCAAAGGCCTTCGCCTGCGGCGGGGTCGCATCCCTGCGCTTTTACGACCTTTCCGAACCCGCCCTCTCTCCATGATTCTCGAGAAAGAGCGGGTGAAGAAATTGGACGCCTCTCACAAATAACGGCGGGGACGCCGAGGATTCGCCGTAGAGAAATACAATAACCCGCCGACAATACTTCGTCATTCCCGCGAAAGCGGGAATCCGGTCTGTCGGTTCCGCAAGAAAACATCGGAGAGTCTTGCGCGCGCCGCCTCCGGATTCCCGCTTTCGCGTGTGTGAAGAAATCGAACAGATTTACAAGTACTCGTCATTCCCGCGAAAGAGCGTGTGAAGAAATCGAAAGACGCTACTACTCTTCGTCATTCCCGCGAAAGCGGGAATCCGGAGGCGGCCGTCCGCTATATCGGCCCGTTTTTATTACGGAAACGCCGCAACAGATTCCCGCTTTCGCGGGAATGACGAGTATTTGTATGGCCATTCGATTTCTTCACACGCTCTTTCGCGGGAATGACGAAGCGCTATTCGATGTTTATTGTCTTTTACAATGCCGTTACTTCGGCGATCCGGCTGTCGCGATCGGAGACGCCCGATTTCTTCGCACGCTCTTCCTCGGAACGAATATGTCCCGACAACGACAAACCGGATCGAATCGAGCCGCCCGGTCATCCCGCCGACGCCTCGCGACGCCGCAGGAAGTCGAGCCGGACAGGCAACCGCCGATCCGTGACCGGACCCTGACGGCGCTCCCGGGATGAAGATAGCGGCGCGTCACCCGGCGGCGTTCACGCGCGGCGCCACTTCGCGCATCGTCAGTTCCATCGAGCGCATGGCCTGTGCGGCCGGCATCCCGCCGAGATTGGGCCACAGCGCGAATTCGGTGATCCCCAGCCGGTCGCGCAGGAACGCCAGACGCTCCGCGCATTCCGCCGGAGTCCCGGCGATCGCCGCGCCGTGCTCGTGCAGTTTTTCGAAAGACAGCCATCCTCCCGCGAGGGTCTTGCGGCTTTCGCTCATGGTCAGTTCGTAGCCGCGGATCGTGTCCGGCTGGTCGGCGACCGACTGCTGGTTGCGCGTGACCTTGGAATAGAACCACTCGACCCGTTCGCCGAAGGTCTCGCGCGCCCGCGCCCCGTCCTCGTCGGCATAGAAGGGCAGGAGCATCATCCGCTCGCCGCCTTTCGGGTCCAGCCCGCGGGCGGCGCGTTCGCTTTCGTAGGCGTCCACGCTTTCGGCGAGCTTGTCGACCCAGTCCTGGCGGTAGGTGCGGTAGCTGAAGGGCGAGGCGAGTTGCAGGTTGGCGCCGGCGCGCGCCGCGCTGCGGAAACTCTCCGGCGAAATGCACGCCTGATAGACCGGGGGATGCGGGCGCTGCACCGGTTTGGGCAGCACCTCGACGGGTTCGCGCACCTTCCAGAATTCGCCGTCATGGGCGATCCTGTCCTCGGTCCACGCGCGCAGGACGACTTCCAGCCCTTCCTCGTACATCGGCCGGCTCGCCTCCATCGGCAGGTCGAGGCCGAGGAATTCGTGCGGCTGATAGGCGCGGCCGGCGCCGAACAGGAGCCGCCCGTGAGACAGCACATCGACCAGCGCGAAATCCGACGCGGTGCGCAACGGATGGTTGAACGGGATGACGACGACGGCGGTGCCGATGCGGATGCGGCTCGTGCGCGCCGCCACGGCGGCCGCGTAGACCTGCGTCGAGGTCACCACGCCGTAGTTCGAGAACAGGTGCTCGGCGAGCCACACGGTGTCGTAGCCGAGCGCCTCGGCGCGCTCGAAATAGGCCATGTCGTCGTCGAACGACTGGACCGTCCTGTCGAGTTCGGGGATCTGGCTCAGGCTGAACACGCCCCACTTCATGGCATCCTCCCATGCTCCGGCGCCGCGCGCCCGGTGCGGGTTCACGTCGCGAAGACGGCGACGATCCCCAGCGCGACGAGCGCGACCGCGGTCAGCGGCTTGCGCAGACGGATATACCAGAGCGGCGCGATTCCCGCTTTCGCCGCGCGCAGATCGATCGCGAAGGCGGCCGCGAAGCCGGCGACGAGCAGCGACACCCGCAAGAGCGGGTGGACGGCGGCGAGCGAAACCCACGCCATCGCCAGCGGCGCCGCCCCGGCGAGATGCCAGACTCCGGCCGCGCCGCCCGCCGCCGCGAAACCCCACAGCGCCGCGCCCGCGCAGGCGAGCATGAGCGCGGCGTAGTTGGTCAGGTGGAAGAACGCCGTCGCGCGCAACCAGTCCGGCCCCGCGGCGACGCAGACCGCGCCGAGCGCGAACGGAACCGCCCCTGCCGCTCCCAGCCGCAGCGCCGCGCGCGGCAGGGGCGGCGCGGGCGCTCCGGTCATCGGGCGGCGGCGCACAGGCTGTCGAGGAACGCCGCGAGCTCGATGTCGCGAGAGGTGACGCCGCCCGCATCGTGGCTCGCCAGCGCGACATCGACGCGGTTGTAGACGTTGAACCATTCCGGGTGGTGGTCCATGCGCTCGGCCTTGAGCGCGACGCGGCTCATCCAGCCGAAGGCGGCGTTGAAATCGGCGAAACGGTAGGTCTTGACGATGGCCTCGCGGCCGTCGGCGACGGACCAGCCGTCGAGACCGGCGAGCGCTTTCGCCAGCGCGGCGGCGGTGAGTTTTTCGGACATGGCGCGTTCCTCGCGGTTGGGGACCGGCGGTTCTCATTATGGCGACGGACATCCCCCCTGGGAGCGCCGGCGTCTCGCCGGCATCTGCGTCATTGCGCGCTTCGCGCGGGCCGGCGGGACGCCGGCGCTCCCGGGCGGCCTTACGGGGCCTGTCGGCGGGCGCGGCGGGCGCCCGGTTTCGCGCCGCCGCGCCGCGCGGAAGCCCGGGCGGTTGCGCGCGCGCCGCGGCCGGGGGCGCGGCGCGCCTTCGGCTCGCCGACGCCCAGTTCCGTCGACTCGAGGCGCCGGATCTCGTCGCGCAGCCGCGCCGCCTCCTCGAATTCGAGGTTGCCCGCGTGCTCGCGCATCTGCCGCTCGAGGCCCGCGATATGGGTCTGGAGGTTGTGCCCGACCGCGGCGGCGGGTCCGGCGCCGGTTTCGACCGTGACATAGTCGGCCTCGCAGACGCCTTCGAGTATGTCGCCGATGTCCTTGCGCACCGATTCGGGGGTGATCCCGTTGGCGGCGTTCCACGCCTGCTGCTTTTCGCGGCGACGGTCGGTCTCGCGGATCGCCGCCGTGAGCGATTCGGTCATGACGTCGGCGTAGAGGATACAGCGTCCTTCCACGTTGCGCGCGGCGCGCCCGATGGTCTGGATGAGCGAGGTCCGCGAGCGCAGGAAGCCTTCCTTGTCGGCGTCGAGGATGGCGACCAGCGCGCATTCTGGGATGTCGAGGCCCTCGCGCAGGAGGTTGATCCCGATCAGGACGTCGAACGCGCCGAGTCTGAGGTCGCGGATGATCTCGATGCGCTCCAGCGTGTCGATGTCCGAATGAAGGTAGCGGACGCGCAAACCGGCTTCGCCGAGATATTCGGTGAGGTCTTCCGCCATGCGCTTGGTCAGCACCGTCGCGAGCACGCGCTGCGCCTTGTCGGCGGCGGCGCGACATTCGGCGAGCAGGTCGTCCACCTGCGACGATGCGGGGCGGACGAGGCACACCGGGTCGATGAGGCCGGTCGGGCGGATGACCTGTTCGGTGAAGACGCCGCCGGCGCGCGCCAGCTCCCACGGCCCCGGCGTCGCCGACACATAGACCGTCTGCGGGCGCATCGTCTCCCACTCCTCGAATTTCAGCGGCCGGTTGTCGACGCAGGAGGGGAGGCGGAACCCGTGTTCGGCGAGCGTGGACTTGCGGTTGAAGTCGCCGCGATACATGCCGCCGAGCTGGGGGACCGTGACGTGGCTCTCGTCGACGATGAGCAGGGCGCGTTCGGGCAGATACTCGAACAGGGTCGGCGGCGGCTCGCCGGGCCGGCGGCCGGTGAGATAGCGCGAATAGTTCTCGATGCCCGCGCAACTGCCGGTGGTCCCGATCGTCTCGAGGTCGAAAAGGGTGCGCTGTTCGAGGCGCTGCGCCTCGAGGAGTTTGCCCTGCGCCTGGAGTTCCGCCAGCCGCAGCCGCAATTCCTCGCGAATGCCCTTCACCGCCTGGCGGACGGTCGGGCGGGGGATCACATAGTGGCTGTTGGCGTAGACCCGCACGCCGGAAAGGCGGTCGGTGGTCTGCCCGGTGAGCGGGTCGAACTCGACGATCTCCTCCACCTCGTCGCCGAAGAACGACAGCCGCCAGGCGCGGTCCTCGTAATGGGCGGGGAAGATCTCCACCGCGTCGCCGCGGGCGCGGAAACAGCCGCGCGCGAAGGCGGTGTCGTTGCGGCGGTATTGCAGTTCGACCAATTGCCGCAAGAGCGTGTCGCGGTCGCGGGCGGCGCCGGCCTCGATGTCGATCACCATGCGCGAATAGGTCTCGACCGAGCCGATGCCGAAGATGCACGACACGCTGGCGACGATGATCACATCCTCCTGTTCGAGCAGCGCGCGCGTCGCGGCGTGGCGCATGCGGTCGATGCGGTCGTTGATGGAGGCGTCCTTCTCGATATAGGTGTCGGTGCGCGGCACATAGGCTTCGGGCTGGTAGTAGTCGTAATAGCTCACGAAATAGTTGACGGCATTGTCGGGGAAGAAGGCGCGCATCTCGCCGTAGAGCTGGGCGGCGAGGGTCTTGTTGGGGGCGAGGATGAGGCAGGGGCGACGCAGGCGCTCGATGACGTGCGCCATGGTGAAGGTCTTGCCCGATCCGGTGACGCCGAGCAGGACCTGATCGCGTTCGTCCTGCTTCAGCCCCTCGGCGAGTTCGTCGATGGCTTGCGGCTGGTCGCCGGCCGGCCGGAATTCCGAAGCCAGACGGAACGCCCGCCGGGCGCCCTTCGCGACCGCGCGCGCGGCGTCCGTCACGCCGTCCCCGCGTTCAGCCGCCGGAGTCGGGAGCGAACACGGTCGCGCGCTCGATCTCCTCGACGTTCTCCGGGCGCGGGAACGGCGCGGGCGCGGCCTCGCCGCGGACCCGCGGGCGGCCGACCGCTTCGAAGAAGTCCTCGAGGCCGCCGGGCGTCAGCATCCAGGTCATCTTCAGCTCGTCCGCGCCCTCGTTGACGATGCGGTGCGCGTTTCCGGGGCCGAGGAAGACCATGGCGCCGGGTTCGACCCGGTGCGCGGCGCCGTTCACCTCGACGCGCCCGGTCCCGGCGAAGAAGAACAGGACCTCCGCCTCGCGCGCATGGGCGTGTTCGCGCACATGGCCGCCCGGGGCGATGGTCTGGACGCCCGCCGAGAACCCGCGCACGCCGGGGTTGTCGCGCGGCGACAATTTGACCTCGGCGTATCCGTTCGCCGGCACAGGCTGCCAGTAGCTGCGCCCGGCGTCCGCCCCGGAGACCACGACCGCACCGCGTTCGCCGCGTTCCTTTCCGTCCATCGCCTTCTCCTTCCCCCGTCGGGCGCATGGTGGCGCAAGCCGCAGGCTCCGGCAACCGCCGGCGCGCGGGCGCCGCAACGCGCTGCAGTCGAGGAGGCCGCGCGCGGGGCAGTGGCGCGCCGGGGCGGGTGTCGCGACGCGCTACCCTCGGGATGTACTCCGGTCCGCACGGTAATTTCGAGCTTGACAAAAGGCGTCGCCCTCCCCACATGCTGGCCCAGCACCAAACGGGAGGCCTGACCCATGAGTGATGTTCCGGGCGGCGGCAAACGCGGGGCGGGGCCGGTGGCCACCGTAGGCGATGCAACGGAGAGTAACCGCGTGCAAATCAAGGTGAACGGAGTCTCCGTCACGGTCACAGAGACCGTCTTGATACGCGAAATGCTGGAAGCGGCAAAAAACGAAGGTGCTATTGAAGGGTTGGTCAAAGAGTACGCCATTGAAAGGGTCAAGGAGGAAGGGGAAATCGGGATTGAGGAAATCATCACTGTGAAGGAGTTTGAGGAATTCTTGGCCGTGCCGACAGAACCGACTCCGGTCGCATAGCTAAATCGTAACTTCACGTGACCGGAGAAGGGTACATGAGCGTCGACGGTCGGATCGCCGGCGAATTGGAGGCTTTGGGTTATCGACCCGAGATATTCGATGCCGAGACATCGGGCGGTCAACAGCGAGTCGTGACATTCCCATATCGCATAGGCGTCGGCCGATTCAAGGGCGAGATACGGAATGTCGGTATTTCCACACAGTGCGAGGCGGTCGGATATCCTGAAACTCCGCCACACTGGATATTCATCAGCCCTCCGATAACCGATACGAAAGACGGCGGCCACCACGGAGTAAACAGCTTTGCCGGGAGAGAATGGGTCGCGTTGAGCCGCCCTCCGGGCGCATTTTGGGACAGAGTCCGGCACAAGGGTATGAGAGCGTATCTGGAGCATCTTTCCAGGGTCTGGTCCCGGATATGAGGCGGGCAGACTGGCATGAGGTCGTCCTGACATCGGAGGCCAACGACGCGGCATGCGACCATCTCCTCCGGCACCACCGGCGTGGAGAATTGCAGGAAGACCTTTGCTTCGGCTTGTGGACTCCGAGCACCGGAGCGGAGCGGGAGACAGCCATCGTCACTGCCGTTTTGCCGCCCGCCAAGGGCGAACGAAGCCTGCATGGAAATGCGAGCTTCGAATCGCGCTACCTGACAAGGGTCGTCCGGGCGGCTATCAGGCGCGGTCAGGGTTTGGCGTTCATGCACAGCCATATGAGCGCCGGATGGCAAGGCATGAGCGCGACAGACGTCGAGGCGGAGAGGGATCGCATTGCGGACACCGCGAGAGCGACCGGCAAGCCGCTGGTCGGAATGACGGTGGGAACCGACGGCCATTGGAGCGCCAGGGTCTGGAAAGACGGGACGGCCGGCAAAACGAGGATATGGTCCAGGAAGGTCAGGGTTCTGGAAAGGAGCCGGTTGCTGATTTGGGAGCGACCGGTATCAAGGAGTGCCGATCGTCGAAAACAGCGACGAACCGTCGACAGTTGGGGAGAGGAACGACAGCGTCGCTTGGAAGCGTTGCGGATAGGCATTGTCGGCGTCGGCAGTGTAGGCAGCGTCGTAGCGGAAGGCCTCGCGCGAACGGGCTTACGCGAACTGGTGCTGATCGACCATGACGTTATAGAGCCGCATAATCTGGACCGTATGCTGAACACCAGTGCAAGGGATATCGGACGCTTCAAGACCGACGTTGCCGAGAAGGCGGCGCGACGAGCCAGCACCGCCGACGAAATCCGGATCGTAAATCATAGAAGAAGCATAAGAGATAAAACCGCATACGCGGCTGCGCGGGACTGCGACATTCTGGTAAGTTGCGTCGATAGTCCTGTAGCGCGAGATATCCTCAACAGAATATCCTACAGAGACGCCATTCCAGTTGTGGATGGCGGTGTGGAAGTACGAAAAGATCCGCAAAGCGGAAACATGAACGCCGCACGATGGAAATCGCATGTGGCGAACCCCTATACGGAATGCCTGAGATGCAAAGGCCAGTACATATCGAGCGACGTGATGCTGGAGCTAGATGGATCATGGCGGAACCCCGACTACATCAAGGGGTCGGCAGGATCGGAGAAGGGGGCGGAGAACGTCTTTTGTCTGAGTTTATCGGCGGCGAGCGAGATGTTGAACATGACGTTGCGGATGCCGATCGCCGAAGAGTGGTGGCCAGAGCAGGAGGGTGTAGAACGTAACTTCGTAACCGGTAGGACCAAGAAGAGAATCGGCGGCTGTCATAAGAACTGCTCGGTAAGCCAGCAGAAGTGGGCGGGCGACGATGCGGGCGCGATTCTATATCTCCGCGACAGGGACGTCCGTCCGGGATTCGCCGTTCTGAATGGGGTTGCAAACATTTTCCGGCGGTTGGTAAGGCTATGATGAAAACAACAGACGAAAATTGGTGCGAGTTAATGGAGAAACTACATGACGTTAGCAAGCGCGTATCCAGGAGGCCGCTCTACATTGGGGAAATGCACGGCCTGCTACACGACAATTTGATTCTTTGCGCGCTGTTTCAGAACTTACCGGAAACAGGCGCTGGCTTGGTTCACTATACGTCATGGGAAAACGCACTGAACATGTTCAATGAATATGGTAACCCGGTAATGAGAATGTATAATTATGAGCAGTCTAATGACCCGGACGAGGGTAAAATCAAACCTAAAGAATGGGAAGAAGTGGAAAGAAACGTTGATCCGATTGACAAAAGTCAGAAAGATAACGACGGCAGGAAAAATGATTTCGAATACGACAGAAATACATACGGATGTTCGTTTTCTTCCGGTGGAAAGGGAGTCGAGGATGACCTGATGTACTGGAGGATGTACGGAAATAATGGGGAAGGATGTTCTTTGAAAATAACTCCCCCGAGTGCGCGCAAACTAACGTCGCCGAGCACGCATAAACAAGATATATTAAGGGTGTGTTACCGTGACAAGGATTCCTCCGATAGGTGCGATCAGGAAGAGATTGAGGATGGAGAGATCGCCGTACGATTGCGCAAATTTTTCGCAGTCTGCACGGATATTGTCAGTAAAACTAACGGCAAATATCCGATTGAGGCAGAATTCATTGTAAGAAGACTTCGCGAGATCGTTCGTGGATGTTATCACTTGGTCAAACATAAGAATTACGCAGTGGAGCGCGAGTGGCGCATGATTAAGGTTGCGCCGAATTCGGAAGCAATTCGATTCGATACGACGGGAGGAGGTCTGATTAGACGGTACATTGAGGGCCCTTGTCTGAAGGAAATTCTGAGTTCTGCTTCGGTCATAACGATAGGGCCAACCGTGCCCAACGGCGGTGCCGCGCGAGCCTATATTGAGTATCTGGCCAAGACAAAGCACGGAATACAGCATGTGGAAGTAAAAAATTCCAATCAAAACTATCGACGGCAATTGTAACGGTGCCGTCCTGAAACTTTTCTTGCACGGATGCTTGATGTCTGTCCAGCGGTTGTACGTTAGGGTGGTGGGTCGGCGCAATGATCGATCTAGGCTCAGGACTCATAACCAGAATATGACGGTTGCGGCGATGCAGATGGCGCTGAAGAAGGTGTGCGCGCAGCGGTCGTATCGCGTGGCGATGCGTCGCCAGTCCTTGAGCCGACCGAACATGCGCTCAACGAGGTTGCGTTGCTTGTAAAGCCCGGCATCGCAGGCGACCGGCTTCTTGCGGTGCGCCCGTCCGGGGATGCAGGGGGCGATCCCGCGTCCCTCCAGGGCTTCGCGGAAGCGGTCGCTGTCGTAGCCCTTGTCGCCAATCGGGACATTCGCGTCCGGCGGCAAGGCGTTGAACATCATCGCGGCGCCGCGATGGTCGCTGACCTGCCCTTCGGTCAGCAGCATGATCGGGGGCTTGCCGTCGCCGTCGCAGACCGCGTGCAGTTTCGAGTTGAGGCCGCCCCGGGTGCGTCCGATACAGCGCGAAAGAGCCCCTTTTTTAGCAGACTGGCTGCGGTGCGGTGGGCCTTCAGATGGGTGGCGTCGATTATCACCGTCCCCGTTGCCCGGCCCTCCGCCGCCAGGGCCGCGAAGATGTGGTTGAACACGCCGGCCTCGCTCCACCGCACGAAGCGGTTGTAGAGGGTCTTGTGGGGACCGTATTCGGAGGGCGCGTGACGCCAGATGAGGCCGTATCGGATCACATGGATGATGCCGGAGATGACGCGCCGGTCATCGACCCGGGGCACGCCGCGGACCTTGTTGGGCAGCAGCGGCCGGATGCGATCAAATTGGGTCTCGGAGAGCCAGAACTGGTGGTCGGACATGGTGCACCCCCTGTATCTGGTGGCAGCACACCACACATCCTAACCCAACGCAACCCCCTTTATGGGTCCTGAGCCTAGGTACCAAACGAGTTGATCGCAACATTTGCAGGACGGCGCCCCGTCCCCTATGCTCCGCCATCGTCCGCTTCCCGGCGCGGGCTGCGAACGGAGACCGGCATGGACCCGGACCTGGCAGGCTTCATCGGCCTTGCGGCATTGATGGTGACGCTCGTGGCGTGGCTGCGCGTCGACATGGGCGGACGCATGGACCGCCTCGACGAGCGCATGGGCCGCATCGAGACCACGCAGGCCGAGCACGGCGCGGCGCTGTCCGCGCACGGCGCAATGCTCTCCCAACAGGGCGAACGCCTGACGCGCATCGAGGCGACCCAGGCCGAACAGGGCGAACGCCTGACGCGCATTGAGGCGACCCAGGCCGAACAGGGCGAACGCCTGACGCGCATCGAGGCGACCCAGGCCGAACAGGGCGAACGCCTGACGCGCGTCGAGACGGCGCAAGCCGAACAGGGCGAGCGCCTGACGCGTATTGAGGCGACGCAAGCCGAACAGGGCGAACGCCTGACGCGCATCGAGACGACCCAGGCCGAACAGGGCGAACGCCTGACGCGCGTCGAGACGACCCAGGCCGAACAGGGCGAACGCCTGACGCGCGTTGAGATGGCGCAAGCCGAACAGGGCGAGCGCCTGATACGCATCGAGGCCGCGCAGAACGAGTTGCGCGAGCGTGTGGACGGAATGGACGCCGAACTGCGCGCCGAAATGCACGCCGCGCGCGCCGATCTGGCGCGCATCAACGAACGCATGGCGCGCACCGAAGGCACTGTGGCCGGGGCCCTCGGACGCCCCTTCCCCGAACTCATGACGCGCCCGGCCGACGCCGCAGCCGCAGCCGCCGAATAGTCCCGCACCGCACGGAGGTCTCGTCGTCCGCAACATTGCGGGACGATGCGCCGTCCCCTATGCTCCGCCATCGTCCGCCCCGTCGCGCGGGCTACGAACGGAGGCCGACATGGACCCGGACCTGGCAGGCTTCATCGGCCTTGCGGCGTTGATGGTGACGCTCGTGGCGTGGCTGCGCATCGACATGAACGGGCGCATGGACCGTCTCGAGACCGCACAGGGCGAGCGCCTGACGCGCATCGAGGCGACGCTGTCCGAACACGGCGCAACGCTGTCGGCGCACGGCGAACGCCTGATACGCATCGAGGCCACACAGCACGAGTTGCGCGAGCGTATGGACGGACTGGACGCCGAACTGCACGCCGCGCGGGCCGACCTGTCGCGCATCAACGAACGCATGGCGCACCGAAGGCACAGTGGCCGGGGCCCTCGGACGCCCCTTCCCGGAACTCATGACGCGCCCCGCGGACGCCGCAGCCGCCGAATAGTCCCGCGCGGGGTCTGCGCGATACCTGTCCGCGACCTGCGCCATCACGCCCTCGCCTTCGAAACAGCGCCGCGTGTCCGTGGGCCGGAGTCGTCGTCAGCCCTTGCAGGTAATAGAGCGAGAGCGGCGGGTTGATGAGGAAGCCGAGCACCCCGGCGCCGACCAGATTCCAGAACGCCGCCGCCAGGAAGAATATCAGCGGCAGGTGATAGCGCCGCGTCCGCCGCGTTCCTTTCCGTTCATCGCTTCCTCCCTGTCGGGCGTATGGTGGCGCAAGCCGCGCGCCGCGGCAACGGGCCGGCGACCCGCGTCACGACGATGAGCGTTACCCGGGGGAACGACCGCAAGGGCCCCGCAGCGTTGCGGCAAGGCGGGGAACTGCGCCGGACGCCCGCGGATGCGACGGCGCGCCGCCTCGAAACGGTTCTTGCGGGTCGAAACGGGAATCGCCGGCGACGGCCGGCGGTCCCTGTCGGCGGGTCCCGGCATCGGACCCCCGGATATGTCGCGTCGGCGCTCCCGGAGACGATCGCAGCCGGCCCGCCGCGCCTCGGCAAGGGCCGACCCTGTCCGGACACACGCGAGACACGGCGCGTCCGGGCCCTTATCCGTGGCCGGAAGCCCGCTTGCCGCCGGGACGGGCTGCGGGGAGCGGCGAACCGGCACGTTGATCGCCAGCTGCGCTCATGGTAGCGTAGGGCTACCTCTTCATCGGGGCCTCTTCATCGGGGCCTCTTCATCGGGGCCTCTTCATCGGGGCCTCTTCAGATTTGTCGAGGAAGCCCCTTTCATGCCGAGAATCGACCTTGTCATCCGTCGCATCCGCCGCGGCGGTTTCGCGGCCGCGCTCCTTGCGTCGCTTCTTCCCGCGTCCGACGGGGCGCATGCGCAAGCGGCGGCCTGCACGCCGACGCAAACGGTCAGCGCGCAGGCGGACGCGAACGGCGTCTACACCACCACGCTGACCTGCGCGGACACTTCCGCGGCGGCGGGGGCGGCGGACTACCGGCAGCTCCACTACAACCATGGCGCCGCATACGGGACGAACCCGGCCGACCGCGACGCGAACCTCGCGAACAACAACGCTTACAATAACCTGGCCCTCACGATCGGGCGCGGCGTGATATTCACCGCCGACGGCTACAACGACAACAGGCTCACGGTCACGGACGGCGCCATCCTCCTGTGGAACGCCGGCGCCAAGACCGTAACCATGGAGGACGGCGCCGTCATCAAGCTCGAACGGACGCCGGCCTACTGGACAGCGACGGATCCGGACCGCCCGATGTCCGCGACGCCCCAATACGACCCGGCATGGTACCCGACCTGGCGGCACGCCCTGGACAACCTCGTCGGCATCGGCGCCTATTCGTATACCGGCGCGGACGGCGACGCGGACATCACGATCGGGCACCACGGCGTCATCGACATCGACATCGACATCGGCGGCACCTACGGGAAGAACGGGTATTACGACGCCAGCGCCGGCCGCGCCATCGATGTGCAGGTAAAGGACACCGGCGGCGCCTCCGCCGCGCGCGCCGACCTCGACGTTCTCATCGAGATGGGGGCCACCGGCGTCATCCGGCATGTCGAGGGCTCCGACGGCCTGAGCGGCATCTACGTGGAGAACTTCAGCGAGGAGGGAGACATCAGGATCGACCTGGCCGAAGGCTCGCTGATCGACGTCTCCGAAGGGGGCGGCTACGGCGTCACGGCGCTGCTTCGCAGGGACGCCGCCAACAACAACGGCCAGCGAACCGGCGACCTCATCGTCAACGCAGCCGGAACGATCAGGGCGGCCGCGAGGAGCCGGGTGCAAAGCTTCCAGCACGGCTACGGCATTTTCGCCGACCAGGGCGGACACACCGGCCGGGTTCGCGTCGTCTCGTCGGGAACCATCGAGACCGTGCAGGGCCCCGCCATCGACGCGAGGGCATGGAGAAGCACCCAGACGCACCGCGACGACCCCGACACCGCGGAGATCGAAGGGCACATCGTCGACGTAACGGCCGGGACGATGGAGACCCGGGGGACCACCGCCGTCTACGCCTCCACCGGCAGCGCCAACTCCCACATGACGGTCCGGGTGGCGGAGGGCGCCACCGTCCGCGCCCAGGCGCTCACGGACGAGGACTATGCGAACGGCGCCCTCACGCAGGAAACCCTGGGGGCCGACGGAAGCCCATACATCATTTCCGGCATCTACCGCTATCACGGATGGCGGAGAGTGGACGTGGAGCAGACGACCGACAGCGGCGCGACCGTGACGGTGAAGCGGCTGGAGCCGATCATTACCGGCATCGCGGTCCGCGATTTCTCGTCGAGTCCCAACGCCGACGGCTTGAGGGACCAGGTGCTCGTCGACGGGACTGTCGAAACGGTCGGCGGCAAGGCCGGCGTGGACCCCGCCATCTGGCTGGAGAGCGGCGGGCTGGTTACCGTCGGGGCGAACGGGCGCGTCAGCGCGGACTCCGGCATTGCGATTTCGGGCGGGTGCTTCACCGATTACCGCAAGGTCGATTTCGTCAACATAGATTCGCCGGTCGATTGCGACACGGCAGCGCCCCGCACCCTCGAGGTGAGGGTGGCCGGGACGGTCGAAGGCGACATCCGCGTGCTCGACGACGGCGTCCTGAATTTCAGGTCGATGGAAGGCGGGACGGTCGCGGGCACGGTGCACGACCCCGCCGGCCCGCTGACGGTGGCGGGCAGCGTCGGGCGTCTGCTTTACACCGACGGCGGCGCGGTGACGGTGACAGGCACGGGGCGCCTCACCGGCGTCGACGGCGTGGCGTTGCGCAGCGAGTCGGGCGATCTGAGCCTGACCGTTGCCGACAAGGGCGTGGTTACGGGCGATGTCCAGGCGCGCGGCGGCGGCCGGCTGATGCTGGATGTGAGGGAAGGCGGGACGATTTCGGGAACGGCGCACGACCCCGTTGGCCCGTTGACGGTGGCCGGCAGCATTGGACGCCTTCTCTACACGTCCGGCGGCGCGGTGACGGTGACGGGCACGGGGCGTCTCACCGGCGTCGACGGCGTGGCGTTGCGCAGCGAGTCGGGCGATCTGAGCCTGACCGTTGCCGGCATGGGCGTGGTTGCGGGCGATGTCCAGGCGCGCGGCGGCGGCAAACTGACGCTGGATGTGAGGGAAGGCGGGACGATTTCGGGAACGGCGCACGACCCCGTTGGCCCGTTGACGGTGGCCGGCAGCATCGGGCGTCTGCTTTACACCGACGGCGGCGCGGTGACGGTGACGGGCGCGGGGCGTCTCACCGGCGTCGACGGCGTGGCGTTGCGCAGCGAGTCGGGCGATCTGAGCCTGACGGTGGCCGGCATGGGCATGGTTACGGGCGATGTCCAGGCGCGCGGGGGCGGCCGGCTGACCCTGGACCTGAAGGAAGGCGGGACGATTTCGGGGACGGTGCACGACCCCGCCGGCCCGCTGACGGTGGCCGGGAGCATCGGGCGGGTGCTCTACAGTTCGGGCGGCGCGGTGACGGTGACGGGCGCGGGGCGCCTCACCGGCGTCGATGGCGTGGCGTTGCGCAGCGAGTCGGGCGATTTGAGCCTGACCGTTGCCGACAAGGGCATGGTGACCGGCGATGTCCGGGCGCGCGGGGGCGGCCGGTTGACCCTGGACCTGAAGGAAGGCGGGACGATTTCGGGGACGGTGCATGACCCCGTCGGCCCGCTGACGGTGGCGGGCAGCATTGGACGCCTCCTCTATGCCGACGGCGCCGCGGTAACGGTGACGGACACGGGGCGCCTCACCGGCGTGGATGGCGTGGCGCTGCGCAGCGACGCCGGCGACATCGACCTGACGGTGGCCGGCCTGGCGACGGGCGACATCGACGCGCGCGGCGACGGCGACCTGACGGTCGCGGTGTCGGGGACGGTCGACGGCGACATTTTCGGGCGCGGCGCGGGCGAACACACAGTGACGGTGGCGCGCGGCGGCGCGGTAACCGGGACCGTGGACCTCGGCGCGAGCACTGTGACGACGGACGGCGCCGTGGGGCGGGTTCGTTTCGAGCGCGGCGGCGCGGCGACGGTAGGTTCGACGGGCCGGATTTCCGGTATCGACGGCGTCGCGGTCGACAGCCGTTCGGGCGACCTGACGGTGACGGTGGCCGGCCTGGCGATGGGCGACATCGACGGGCGCGGCGGCGGCGACCTGACGGTCATGGTGTCGGGTAGGGTCGACGGCGATGTCTTCGGACGCGAAGCCGGCGAACACGAGGTGACGGTGGCGCGCGGCGGCGCGATAACCGGGACCGTCGACCTTGCCGGCGACGGCGCTGTGACGGTGGAGGGCATGGCGGGGAGGATTGACTTCGAGCGCGACGGCGCCGTGACGGTGGGGCCGGAGGGCCGCATCTCCGGCAGAGACGGCGTGTCGATAGAGAGCCGTTCGGGCGCCCCGGCGGTGACCATCGTGGCGTCGGCGGGCGAGTCGCTGCGCGATGCGGTGGGGCGCGTCGGCGGGGCGATCGTCGCAGCCGAGGGCGAGCCTTCGGTGATGCTCGGCCGCGAGGGCGAGACGGGGTCGATAACGCTCGGCGGGCTCGGAACGGCGCGCTCGATCCCCGAAGGCGCCTACGATGTGGGCGTGGTGCGCACGGCGTCGGGCGCGTTGCGCGCGGTGAGCCGGCTGGCGGCGCGCACCCGCGTCTACGAGGCTCTGCCGTCGCTGCTTCTGGGGATGGAGCGCACGGCGTCGCACGCCGACCGTGCGGCGGCGCCCCGCGCGTCGGACGGGACGTGGGCGCGCGTCGATGCGTCGCGGGGGTCGTGGGAGGCGGCGAGTTCGGCCAATGCGGGGACCGGCTACGACCGTCGCGGTTTCTCGTTCCAGGCCGGCCTGGACGCGGTCCTGAGCGAGGAGACGCGCGCGGGTCTGTCGGTCCACTGGCGCCGGGCGACGGCGGAGGTGTCGCGCAACGGCGGCGAGATCGAGGCCCGGGGCGCGGGCGTGGGTCTGTCGGCAACATGGTCTCCGGGGCCGTTCTTCGTGGACGGCCAGGCGGCGGCGACGCTCTACGATGCGGACCTGAAATCGACGCTGCGCGGGAGGCTGAAGGACGATGTCGGGGCGCAGGGCCTTTCGGCGGCGCTGGAGGCGGGGCGCACGGTTCCCGTGGCCGAGGGCGTTACGGTGACGCCGCGGGCGCGGGTGGCCTGGTCGTCGCTGTCGCTTTCGGGCTTCGTCGACGACGCGGCGGGGGCGCGGGTGTCTCTGGACCGGGGCCGGAGTTTGACCGGTCGCGCCGGGGCGCTGGCGGAGCGCGTCCTGGGCGAAGGGGGCCGCATCTTCGGCTCGGTGGATGTGGAGCGCGAGTTCTCGGCGGAGACGCGGATGTCGGTCGCGGGGACATCGCTGGAGACGGCGGGCGAGGAGACGCGCTATATGGTCGGGGTCGGCGGCGAGCATGGCTGGGAGGATGGCCGCTTCGCGCTGCGCGGCGCGCTGGACTATGCGATGTCCGGCGGCGATGCGCGCGACTACGGTGCCCGCGCCAGCCTCTCGATGCGCTTCTGACCGCCGCCGTTGCGTCATATCCGGGGTTTCGCGTCGGCCGGCGGGCGCGCCGACCGCCATGACGGGAACCGGCGGCGCGAAAAGGTCGACGCGGCCTGCGGCGCCTGTTCGTCGGCGGCGCCATGACGGCGGTTCGCCACGCCGTTCGCCGAAGAACCGAAAGAGTATGAGAAGCCCGGGCTAATTCTCAACGTCTGCGCTTATAGCCGCGTCCGTCCAGGCCAGTACGCCGAGACATCGAATTCAAACAACTCTTTTTTTGAATTACGCTTCCGAATGGCCCTGCATTTAATATTCTCAAATTCCAAACGTTCCAGCATCGCAGCGTATATCTGCTCTACGGGCAGTAACACGTCATAAAATTTGGAATTCCCGACAATATAATGCAATTCGGCGCTGTCGTTCAACATTGGAATCAGTGAGTTGAAGTGCTTCCACATATCCTCGATATATTTCGCTACATAGTTCGCCAATATCTTTCCACTCTTGTTATCGCTGCGCGCTATTCCGTCCAACGCGGTATCGATCATCGGATGTCCGAACGCCCCCGGCGGACGTTCCCAGTCCCCCAACCTGCTGGTTGCAATGCCCCATGTGCCGCCTATCGCCGACCAGTCCAGCTCGCCGGCATCCCGGCTATTTTGTAGAAAACCAAGCCAGTACATATACGGTCGCAGCTCACGGATATACGACATCCGGTTCGCATATGGCGGAGACGTAATCACCAGATCGAAAAACCCTTCCACGCACTTCGGTAACATTCTCGCGTCCCCGAATACGACGTGGCTCATTCCCTCCGGGCTTTCTTCCGCACCTCCCAATACGACTCGCACGTCTTCGCGAAATACGTCGCCCATATCGATCTCGAACGGGATATACAATTGATCATCATACTTAAAGGACATCGACTGGTGGTTGAAGGCCGCGTTAGACAGTGCGATCAGAGTTCTGCAGAATGCCACCAGCAGCAGATCGCGTTCCGGAGATTTCGGTTCGCTCTCCACCTCAATGCCGGCCTTGAGTTTGCAAAGAAATTCCAAAGCATCCGGACGCCACCACCTCTCGATATTGCGAATAGGAGGGGCCGCCGCGGCGCCAACCGTTCCCCGCTTTACAACTCCGATGATCCGGTCGCATGCGCTGCGAACTGCGTCTATCGCGGCTCCAGTGTATCGTGTCGTCTTCGCCCGACCGAACCAAATCAGGAACGGATTGATATCCGTTGTCACCCCTTCGTGTCCATGATACGCAGCACTTAACGCTGTTGTCGCTGTTCCGCAGAATGGGTCCAAAACTCTTAACGGCTGCTCATGCCGCTCCGTCAATTCCTCGACCATCTTGACGGAGTATGCCGGTGTGAGCCGCAGCCAGCCATGACGCCCGATGTTCGTGTTGAACTTATGCGTGTAGTCGGCTCTCTGTCGCAGCTTTTCGCCATGAACCACGCTCATGTCGCCTCCGGAGACAAAAGAACGTTCAGAACTGTATCTATTTCTTGACGGAGAATGGATCTGTTCCGCTCAAAAAACGCCGCCAAATCATATCCAACGACGTCGCGCATGAAATCATAGGTCGATATCGAGGGATCTCCCGCACCCATGACCCCGGTGATAACCGACCATTTTTCAGAGCGATATCGCATCAATATATCCCCGTCGATTTGCCCCGACAAAATCACGGCGCAAGGGAGGTAACCCTTCGTATAAGCTGTGGCTGCGTTTGCGATATCCGCATTCTGCCGCTTGGAATCTTTGCTCTTGTATCCCTGTCGCACTTCAAAAACCGCGCCCGTCAACCCCTCTAGAACATCATCGTCAACGTCCAGCATCTTCGCGGAGTTACGCATCCATCGATGAAACGAATTTCGCTTGTCGTTATCACCGATTCTTTCGAGAGGAACTCGGCCGTCCATATACAATGTCCGCTTCCGGCCGCTCGTCGATGTTACCCGATACGACCAAATCACGTCTTTCTCAGACAGCCCCAGAAAATCTTTTATGGCGCGGCGAAAGACTTTTTCGCAGCCAATCCCGATCTGGCGATAAATGCTTGTCATTCCGCCCGCTGCCCTGTGGGCGGCGTACATCATGGGATTGTCCAGGCCGAACCAGCTGTAGAAAACGTCTTTTCGATACATCTCCTGGAATTGGTTTAGTGTCCCGCTTCTGAAGTTCGCATGATAATGTGTGTGATTATGTGGCTTGTGTGGAGGTCATGGGATGGGGCGTCGTGCGGGTCGGCCGGTTGCGTCCGTGGTGTTGAGCGACGAAGAGCGGTCGTATCTTGAGCGCCGGGTTCGCGGTCGTCGCGTTGGGCGTGCGCTTGCGGAGCGTTGCCGCATCGTCCTGCGTTGCGCCGATGGTTTGACGAACAAGGCGGTTGCTGCGGAAGTCGGCGTGCATGAACACACTGTCGGCAAGTGGCGTCGTCGTTTCCTGAAGGATCGCGTTGAGGGGTTGTCGGACGCACCGCGTTCGGGGCGTCCGCGCAGCATAGAAGACGCCCGGGTGGCCGAGGTTGTCCGGCGGACGCTCGACGCGTCGCCGGTCGACGCCACCCATTGGTCGATCCGCTCGATGGCCCGGGAAGTGGGGCTTTCCCCGGCGTCGGTGCAACGGATCTGGAAGGCGTTCGGTCTGCAACCGCACCGGTCGGAGACGTTCAAGCTTTCCGGCGACCCGCAGTTCGTGGACAAGGCGCCGACATTGTCGGCCTCTATCTGTCGCCGCCGGATCGCGCGCCGGTGCTCTGCGTCGACGAAAAGAGCCGGATACAGGCGCTCGACCGCACCCGGCCCGTCCTGCCCATGACGCCGGGCATGGCCGAGAGGCGAACCCACGACTATCGGCGCAACGGGACGACCTCGCTGTTCGCCGCCCTCGACATCGCCACCGGTTTCGTTATCGGCAAGTGCTACAGGCGTTATCGGTCCCGGGAGTTCCTCTCCTTCCTCAAGGAAATCGACGCCCATGTTCCCGATGACCTCGATATTCACATCGTCATGGACAACTACGCCACCCACAAGACCGCAGCGGTGAAATCCTGGATGGCGCGGCGTCCGCGCTATCGTGTTCACTTCACGCCGACCTCGGCGTCCTGGATCAATCGGGTGGAACGCCGGTTCGCCGAACTGACGCGCAAGCAGCTGCAAAGGGGCGCGCATAACTCGACGAAACAGCTTGAAGCGGATATCCGCTCTTTTATCGACAAGCACAACCGGAACCCCAAACCCTTCAGGTGGACGAAATCCGCCGACGACATCCTCGCATCCGTCAAGCGCTTCTGCCATCGCGTCGAGCATACCCTATGCCACGAACTTTAGAGGCAGGACACTAGCCCAGGACTCATAACCGGAATATGACGGTTGCGGCGATGCAGATGGCGCTGAAGAAGGTGTGCGCGCAGCGGTCGTATCGCGTGGCAATGCGTCGCCAGTCCTTGAGCCGACCGAACATGCGCTCGACGAGGTTGCGTTGCCTGTAGAGCCCGGCGTCGCAGGCGACCGGCTTCTTGCGGTGCGCCCGCCCGGGGATGCAGGGGGCGATTCCCCGTCCCTCCAGGGCTTCGCGGAAGCGGTCGCTGTCGTAGCCCTTGTCGCCAATCGGGACATCGGCGTCCGGCGGCAAGGCGTTGAACATCATCGCGGCTCCGCGATGGTCGCTGACCTGCCCTTCGGTCAGCAGCATGATCGGGGGCTTGCCGTCGCCGTCGCAGACCGCGTGCAGTTTCGAGTTGAGGCCGCCCCGGGTGCGTCCGATACAGCGCGAAAGAGCCCCTTTTTTAGCAGACTGGCTGCGGTGCGGTGCGCCTTCAGATGGGTGGCGTCGATTATCGCTGTCCCCGTCGCCCGGCCCTCCGCCGCCAGGGCCGCGAAGATGCGGTTGAAGACGCCGGCCTCGCTCCACCGCACGAAGCGGTTGTAGAGGGTCTTGTGGGGACCGTATTCGGAGGGCGCGTGACGCCGGATGAGGCCGTATCGGATCACGTGGATGATGCCGGAGATGACGCGCCGGTCATCGACCCGGGGCACGCCGCGGACCTTGTTGGGCAGCAGCGGCCGGATGCGGTCGAATTGAGCCTCGGAGAGCCAGACTTGGTGGTCGGACATGGTGCACCCCCTGTATCTGGTGGCAGCACACCACATACCCCAACCCAACGCAACCCCCTTTATGGGTACTGAGCCTGGTCGCCGAGCGTTGAAGATACGCCGCGAAATCGCGGAACGTTTTCGTCTTCTTGATATCGAGAAGACGGAAAGACTCGCTGAAGGAATTACGCCCTTCCAGCGTGCGGGTCACGAGTGCATGACCGAAGCGGCGTCCGACGCGCATCTTGAGAGTTGGATAGAAATTCCCGCCGCTCGGTCGCGGACGCGATCGCAACCGTTCAAGCTCGGCGTCGTATGCGATATGGAATTGCCGTTCGGTGAGATCTCCAACATCGTAAATGCGGCGCAAGATAACCAGTGTGCTTACCTTGAAGCGCAGGGCGATTCAATGAAGCGATGGGCCATAGGGGGTGACAGGATTTTCGGGACGATATACAAGGTGTTGTGGGTTTGGTTTCGAGGGTGTCCAGGATGTCGGCTTCCGAGGGTTCGGGCGAGAGTTTGTGGGATGTTTTGGGCGAGATACCGGATCGCCGCGGGGCGAAGGGGCGTCGGTATTCGTTGCGTTCGGTTCTGGTTCTGACGCTTGCGGCGATGCTTTCGGGGGCCAACGACCTGCGCGCGGTGTATCGCTGGGGCCGTCGGCTGCCGGAGGATGCGTTGTCTGTTCTGGGTCTGTCGGATGCTCCGCGCCATGCGACGTATCGCTATTTTTTCAAGGCGCTGGATGTGGAGGCGGCGGAGCGTGTGCTGGGGTCGTGGGCTTGCGGCTGCGATGCTCCGGGTCATGTTGCTCTGGACGGCAAGCGCCTGCGGAGCAGCGCGCCGGCGGGTCACGACGGGCGCAAGGGGGTTCATCTTGTGTCGGCGTTTGCCGGTCGTCCGGGGGCTGTGATTGGGCAGTTGCGGGTTGCGCCGGAGGGCAACGAGGCGACGGCGGCTCTGGCGTTGCTCAAGCGTCTGCCTCTCAAGGGTGCGGTTGTGACCGGCGATGCGGCGTTTTGCCGGCGCGCCCTGTGCGAGGCGATCCGCGACGGGGGCGGCGACTATTTGTTCGCCGTCAAGGCGAACCGGCCGGGTTCGATGTCCGACATCGCCGTTTCCTTCGGCGATGCTTTTCCCCCCTGAGCTGAACGCGGCGCTGGGCGGCGCTTCGCCGCAGGCCCTCCTGGCCGCCCCGCCGCCCGACGTCGAATATGCCGAGACCGTGGAGAAGGGCCATAGCCGCATCGAGATGCGCCGCCTTGCGCTGTCGTGCGAGGTCGTGCCCCATCGGCCGGGTGCGGCCCGGGTCTGCCGCATCGAGCGGACCTGTGAGCGCGCCGGCAAGACCTCCCGCGCGGTTTCCTGGGCGGTGACGAGCCTGCCCCGGGCCCGCGCCGGCCCGGAAGAGCTGCTCGCTCTCGTCCGCGAGCACTGGGGCATCGAAAACCGCCTCCACTACCGCCGCGATGTCGCCTTGCGCGAGGATGCGAGCCGTATCCGCGCCGGCAACGCGCCGCAGGCGCTGGCGGCGTTGCGGAACACCATGCTGCGGCTTGTGCATTCCCTGCCGGGTCCGCTTGCCGCGATCCGCGAAGCCTTCGCGGAAGACCGTCCCCACGCCATCGCCACCGCAAAATACGGGGTTCTTTGAATTGCCCTGCCTTGAAGCGCCGCGCCATGCGCTGGAGCTCGGCCTGCAAGTCCTCTCCCCCTCGATATTCGTCGCGCACGACCGAAAGCGGAGCGAGCAGCTCCGCCGCAACCCGGTTGCACCAGGATTCGATCTCGTCCGTCGGCGCAGAGTCGGGGCGGCTGTCGGAAAGCGCGGTCTCTCCGAGCCAGAGATGCGCGAGCTCGTGCGCCAGCGTGAACATTTGCGCGGCCTTCGTGTCGGCGCCGTTGACGAAAACGAGGGGGGGGGGGGGGGCGAAATCGTCGGCCAGCGCAAACCCCCGGAACTCCTCTGGATCGAGCTTGCGGCGAGTGTGGCTGCCGACGATGCCGGACACCATGACCAGGACGCCGAGCTCGTCCGCCTGCTCGATGAAGCGGCGCAACGCCTCCGTCCAGGTCCGGAGGTCGCGCCATTCCTCCAGATCGAACCCGAGCGCCCTGCGCATCCGCGCCGCGACCGTTTCGACATCGTCCGTCAAGCGGGCCGAACCGACGAACGGCAGCGGGTCTTCCCCCTCGGAGCGGGCGAACTCCCGGTACCAGTCCTGGCGCTGCTGGCAGAAATAGATCGTGTGGAGGAGGTTCAGGCTGGGCCGGCCGACCGGCGCGCCGCCGACGGTGCGGAAATCAGGGATCGGGAACGGTTCGTCGGGCGGCTCGGACGTGAAGAAATATCCGACTCCGGCGTGCACGGTCTTCGCGAATTTCTCGAGCTGTTTGAGGGTCGGGCGAACATCGCCGTTCTCCCACTCGCGGTATCTGGGGAATTTGCGGACCAGCGCGTCCACGCTTACCCCGGCGCGCTCGCGGCCCCAGCGCAGCATCTCCGGTTTGACATCGACGCGGAAGGTGGTCATCGCCGCCCCCATTTGCGGAAATGCCGCAGCACGTCCTCGAGCCGCGCGCCATAGTCCCACTTTTCGTGAAAGGTCTCGAAGATATGGACGAGCTGCGCTTCTTTCAAGCCGTAGAGGCGGGCGGCGACGGCGTCGAGTTCGTGGATCATGTCGTCTTTCTCGTCCGCCGCGAGGGGCCCGCAATCGACCCCGACGGCCCCGGCCCAGGCGGCGAAACGGTCGTCCGGGCAAGCGAGACGCCCGGCGAGCTCGACGACGCGCCGCCATGGGGCGTCGTCGCGCCCGGGACGGGGGATCGGGAAGCAGTTGAATATGAAGTATGAGACCTCTGCATAACCGGTTTCGCTTGCCGCAGGATCGTCTTCCCGCGTCTTTACAACGCTCCCGAACTCACCGGCAGAGCATAACGATGTATATCGAACAATACTTCCATTCCCGCGAAAGAGCGTGTGAAGAAATCGGACGGCTCTCATCGTGACGGACGGATCGCCGAAGTAACGGAATTGTAAAAACAATAACCACCGAATAGTACTTCGTCATTCCCGCGAAAGCGGGAATCCGGAGGCGGCCGTCCGCTATATCGGCCCGTTTTTCTTACGGAAACGCCGCAAACAGATTCCCGCTTTCGCGGGAATGACGAGTATTTGTAAGGCCGTCCTATTTCTTCACATGCTGTTTCGCGAGAATTACCGAGGCAGGGGGCGGATGTTCCCAATTCCGTCACGCATCGTCATACGCCGACGGCGGGTTCGGAAACGTCGCGAAACGCCGGGAACACAATCCTGCTACAGGCGAAACGAGTTATGCAGAGGTCTCAAGTATGTAACATTGGTTTCGACGAACCGCCTCGCATACCAGTCGAGCGGTATCGAACAGAGAATTCCGAGCAGAAACGCCTCGTCTTTCTCATCGCCGCGCGGCCAAAGCAGATACGGCCCTTTGTGGGTGATGAATATCCCGGGCGGCACGAGACAGGCGATCACCGTTCGCGAGCCGAAGCCCTCGCTACATCTCGGAACGCGATCCTCGGCGCAAAGCACGGCAAGGTGGACCTGTCACGCAGGTGCTCCCGGCGACGCGCGCGGCGAGCTCCTGCGCCTTCTGCTTCAGCGACCGCCGCCTGTAGGCGTCGTTGAAGCGGTAAGGCAGGAGGTCCCGGTCCTCGGCATAGGCGATGAACAACAGGCGGAACAGGACCGTCAGCGCCATCTCGTAAGCGCGCGCGAGTTCCCCGGGCGACGGCGCGGCGAGGTTGCGCGCGGCGGCCATGCCCCGCGCCAGCGTGGGGACGACGCGGTCGTAGATCCGCTCCCGCAGGCGCTCGGCCAGACCGCCGGAGAAACGGCGGGAGTCCGCCAGTATCCGGTCGAGACTCCCGCCGGGCGTCAGGGCCTCCGCCGAGTAGAGCAGCCAGAGACAGGGCAGATGCTCGTCCGCCAGCAGCGGCGGCTGGCACTCGACCCAGGTCTCCGTGCGCCCGCGCCGGCCGACCCCCGCATCGACATCGGCGGCGTAGAGGCGCAAGCGGCTCCCCTGCGTGAGGAGCGCCCAGCGAAGGTTCTCGTCGTCGGCTTTCTTGAGCGCGTAAGAAACCGGCGACAGGCTGTTGAAACGCCGGTTCGCGGCTTCCGGCGATTCGTTCTCCCGCAGCATCACCGCCAGCGCGGCGCTGCGGTCGCCGGCGCGCAGCCGCCAGGTCAGGTTGTCGATCCGCTCGACCCGGAAGCCGAGCGCGGCCAGAAGCTCGCCGTCGCGCTTGCCGAGCGCGTTCGCCGCCTTGCGTTTGGCAGCCGCCCAGTCGTCGCGCCGCGGAACGCCATGCTGGAGTTCGTGCAGGGCGAGAAGCCCTTCGTTGGCGATCCCGGGCAAGGCGGTTTCCAGCGACGGCAGCGCCTGCGACAGGAAGCGCAGCGCCGCGTGCCGGTCGGGCTGACCGAGGGCCTCGCGGCACAGCCGTTCGACGCGATCCGCATCCATGCCGGTATGGACCGGCGGCGCTTCGCCGGCGGCGCCGCACAGCGCCGCGCCCCCGGAATGCAGCACGACCAGAAGAACGGGCGCCGGCCGGCCCTTGCGCCGGGCTTTCCATGCCTCCAGCAGCGCCGTCCGTCCGGGGGCCCGGGGAGCGCGGGCGACCGCGACCTCGAGCGCATTCGCGCCGGCGCCGAGGAACAGCCCCGCCGCCGCGAAGCCGCTCCCGGCCCGCGGCGACCAGTGCCGGGGCGCGAGATCGGCGAGGAATCCGCTTCCTTCCATCGCGATGCGCTGTCCTGCAAAATGCGGGGCCGGTCGGCGCGCGACACGGACGGTCGTTCGAATCCTGTCGGCGGCGTCTTCTCGCACCGTTCTTTCGGAGACGCCACCCCTGCCGCTATCGTTCCCGGACGCAACGGCTTGCCGGGGGGCGGGCGGATTGCGTAGGGTGCGCGCCTTCGTGAGGTTTCGGCAAGGGAGGACGCGGCGATGACCGGGTTCGAGCCGTTCGCGGGCGTGTTGCCGCCCGTCGTCACCCCGTTCGACGAAGATCTGGCGCCCGACCGCGCCGCCTTCGTCGCGCATTGCCGGCGGTTGCTCGAACAGGGCGCCGACGGACTCGCGGTGTTCGGCACCACCGGCGAGGCGAACTCGCTGTCGGCGGACGAACGCATGGCGCTGCTGGACGCGCTGACGGAGGACGGCATCGACGCCGCCGCGCTGATGCCGGGGACGGGGTGCTGCGCGCTCCCCGACACGGTGCGGCTGACGCGCCATGCGCTCGACGCCGGTTGCGGCGGCGTGCTGACGTTGCCGCCGTTCTACTACAAGGGGGTGAGCGACGACGGGGTGTTCGCCAGCATCGCCGAACCGATCGAGCGTATCGGCGACGCGCGTTTGCGGGTCTATCTCTACCACATCCCGCCGATGGCCGGGGTCGGGTTTTCGCTCGATGTCGTGGGGCGCCTGATCGAAGCCTACCCGCAGACCGTCGTCGGGTTGAAGGACAGTTCGGGGGACTGGAGCAACACCGGGGCGCTGATCCGCGCGTTTCCGGGCTTCGCGGTGTTTTCCGGGTCGGAAGTTTTCCTGCTCGCGAATCTGCGCGCCGGCGGCGCCGGCTGCATCACCGCAACCGGCAATGTGAACCTCGCGAATATCCGCGGGCTCTACGCGCGCTGGCGGACGCCCGAAGCCGACGCCCTGCAAGCCGAAATCACCGCGTTGCGCGAAACCGTGCAGGCGCGGCCCATGATCCCGGCGCTCAAGGCGATTCTCGCGGCCCATACCGGCGCGCCGGGGTGGGCGCGGGTGCGGCCGCCGCTCGCAGCGCTGGACGCGGCCGCCGCGGCGGCGCTCGCCGGGGCGCTGGCCGCGCACGGTTTCGCTCTCGCCGCGTAACGCCGGCGGCGCGCCGGACCCGGCGATGGTCCTGTCCCTCGAGGCCGTGCGCGCGCTCGCGCCGCCGGGGCGCTATTTCGCGCTGGCGGGGCTTTGCTCCGCGGGAATGCTGGCGACGGCGCTGGGGTTCCAGTATCTCGGCGGCCTCGCGCCCTGCGAATTGTGTCACTGGCAGCGCGTCCCCTACGCGGCGGTCGTCGTGCTGGCGGCGGCCGGCCTGCTGCTGCGCGGGCGACTGTCGCCGGGGGCGACGACGGCGTTCGCAGCCGGGTGCGCGGCGCTGTTCTTCGCCGACGCCGCCATCGCCGGCTTCCATGTCGGGGTCGAACAGGGCTGGTGGGCCGGAACCTCGAGCTGCGCCGCCGCCGATGCGCCGGCGGACGATCTGGACGCGCTGCGCGACGCCGTGTTCGCCGCGCCCGCGGTCTTTTGCGACGCGGTGGCGTGGTCTTTCGCGGGGCTGTCCATGGCGGCGTGGAACGGCCTCGCGGCGCTGGCCCTGGGCGGCGCGTCGGCGGTTGTCGTCGCGGGGCGGCTGCGGTGAGGCGGCGGCCGCTGCCGGGCGACCTTGCCGGCGCGGATCTGCGGGCGCGCGCGCTGCGCGTCGATCACGCCGGCGAGCTGGCGGCGGTGCGCATCCTTGAAGGCCAGCTCGCCGTGCTCGGCGACGCCCCGGCGGCGCCGCCGATCCGCGAGATGGCGGCGCAGGAACGGCGTCACCTGGAAACCTTCGAGCGCCTGGTCGCGCGCGACCGGGTGCGCCCGACGGTCCTGGCGCCGCTGTGGCATGCGGTCGGGTTCGCGCTCGGCGCCGCGTCCGCGCTCGCCGGTCCGCGCGCGGCGATGGCGTGCACAGCCGCCATCGAGGAAGCGATCGAGACGCATTACGCGCGTCAGATCGCGGCGCTGGAAGCGGACCCCGACGCCGACCGCGAGGACGGCGAAGACGGCGGGGAGCGGAGGCTGAGCGCGGTGCTGAGAGCGTTCCGGGACGACGAGATCGCCCATCGCGACGCCGCGCGGGCCCACGGCGCGGACGCTGCGCCGGCGCCGCTCGGAGCGCTGGTGCGCAGCGGCTGCCGCGCGGCGATCCGGCTCTCCGAACGGTTCTGAGCGGCGGGAGAGGCGCATGACGGTTTCCGAACACGCGGACACGGTCGATCTGGCGGCGGCGGCGTCGCGGGCCGGCGGCGCGGTGTCGCCGGAGGCGCTCGGCGACTTCCTGCGCGGCGCGGCGGCGGCGCCCGAGGGGCCGGACCCGGACGCCTGGATCGACCTTGTCGCGCCGGAGGCGGACGCGGCGCTGCGGGCCCGTCTGCGCCGCGCGCGCGAGGCGGCGCGGGCCGTCCCGGCGGCGGCGCCCGACCGCGCCGCGAGGCTCGCCCGGCTGCGCGGCGAACTCGCCCGGCGCGGGCTCGACGGGTTCATGGTCCCGCGCGCCGACGAACATCAGGGCGAATGGGTCCCCCGGCGCGCCGACCGCCTCGCCTGGATCTGCGGCTTCACGGGGTCGGCGGGCGTGGCGGCGGTGCTGCGCGAACGCGCGGCGCTGTTCGTCGACGGACGCTACACGCTACAGGCGGAAAGCGAAGCGGCGGAAGAATTCGAGCGGGCGGCGCCGGGCGACCTGCCGGATTGGCTGGCGTCCGCCCTCGGGGCCGGCGCGCGGCTCGGCTACGACCCGTGGCTGCACACCCGGCGCGGGCGGGAGACGCTCGAGGCCGCGTGCGAACGCGCCGGCGCGTCGCTGATTCCGGTCGGGGACAACCCTCTGGATGCGGTGTGGGAGGACCGGCCGCCGCCGCCTATCGCCCCGGTCGTCGCGCATGAGGAGCGCCATGCGGGGCGGAGCGCCGCCGACAAGCGCGCCGCCTGCGCCGCGGAGCTGGCGCGCGAGGGGCTCGACGCCGCGGTGCTCACCCTGCCGGACTCGATCGCGTGGCTGCTCAACCTGCGCGGCGGCGACGTGGCCTTCACGCCGCTGGCGCTGGCGTTCGCGGTCCTGCGCGTCGACGAGACGGTCGACCTGTTCATCGACCGGCGCAAATTGTCGCCGGGCGTGGCCGCGCATCTCGGCGCCGGCGTGCGCGCGCATGAGCCGGCGGCGTTCGAGGCGGCGCTGCGGGGGTTGCGCGGGCGCGTTGCGGCGGACCCCGACAGCGCCGCCGAACAGGTGTTCCGCGCGCTCGCGGCGGGGCGCGCCGAGGCGGTGGAAAGCGCCGACCCCTGCGTGCTCGCGAAAGCGGTGAAGAACGCCGTGGAGCTCGACGGCGCGCGCGCCGCCCATCGCCGCGACGGCGCGGCGCTGGCGCGGTTCCTGCGCTGGCTCGACGAGAACGCGCCGCGCGGCGGAGTCGACGAGATCGCCGCCGCGGACCGTCTCGAGGCCGAGCGCCGCAAGGACGCGGATTTCCGCGGACCGAGTTTCCCGACCATCTCCGGCGCCGGGCCGAACGGCGCAATTGTCCACTACCGCGTGAGCGCGGAGAGCAACCGTCCCCTCGCGCCGGGGACGTTCTACCTGGTGGATTCGGGGGGGCAGTATCCGGACGGGACGACCGACGTAACCCGCACCGTGGCGGTCGGGACGGCGGACGCGGAAATGCGCGACCGCTTCACGCGCGTGTTGAAGGGGCATATCGCGCTGGCGCGGGCGCGGTTTCCCGCCGGCGCGACGGGGGCCCGACTCGACGCGCTGGCCCGCGCGGCGCTGTGGCGGGCGGGCCTCGACTATCGTCACGGGACCGGCCACGGGGTCGGCAGCTATCTCGGCGTGCATGAGGGGCCGCACGCCATTTCCCCCGCGGCGACGGACATAGCGCTGCGGCCGGGCATGATCGTCTCGAACGAACCCGGCTACTACAAGACCGGCGCGTGGGGGATTCGCATCGAGAACCTCGTCGCCGTCGTCGAAAGCGCGGAGGGCGAGGCGGGCGATTTCCTCGAATTCGAGACTCTGACGCTGGCGCCCATCGACCGCCGGGCCATCGACCTCTCCCTGCTGGAGGATGGGGAACGGCGATGGCTCGACACCTATCACGCGCGCGTTTTCGCGGCGCTCGCGCCGCTTCTCGACAGCGTCGACGCGGCCTGGCTGGAAGCGGCCTGCGCGCCGCTCGCCGCGGGTTGAGGAGTCAGTCGGCAGGGCCGGCCGAGTCGCGCAGCGCGGCGAGAAACTTCTCGATACGGGCGGCGTTGACGCCCACATCCGACCGGCCGACGCGGCTCTTGCTGCGCATGTCGACCTTCGAGCCGCCGGCCCGGGGGGCGATGCGGATGACGATGTCGTCCTTGAACTCGTAGAAGCGGCTGGTGTCGACGGCTTCGATCCGCAGGGCGGCGGGGTCGGCGGCGACGATCTCCCAGCCGCTGGCCTCGGCGAGGGCGAGCGCGTGTTCGAAGGTTTCCAGCGGCGGGGCGACGACGGCAAGCGGTCGGACGCCGGGATATCCGGCGCGCTGCTGCAACGCTGCTTCGGCGCCGGGGTGTCCGGGCGGATTGCTCGCGCCTTCGGCGCTGCGCCGCTCGAGCAGCGCCAGAAACGCCGGCGGGTCTTCCAGGTCGGTGGAGATGTCGTGGATGAAGGGGCTGGTGCGCACGGTGGCGTAGCGCTCGCCGATGAGGCCCGCGGCGGCGACCCCGGCGACAATGCCGACGAGGGAGATAACCGCGCCGCGCCGCGCGCCGCCGGGGAGCGAGGCGCCGAGACCGATGAGGCCGACGACGACCGCGCCGGCCCCGGCCAGGGCGGCGTAGCGGCTGAGCGTCAACAGCGCGAAGCCATAGTCCCAGCGGCCCTCGCGATAGCCCCAGGCGGCGACCCACAGGGCCGCGAGCGCGGCGACGCCGGCGAGACAGGCGAGGGTTCCGAGAGCGGTCAGACGTTTCTCGCCGTGAATGCCGCTGGCCATGCTCGCCCTCCCGAATACGGCGGATGCGGAGTCGATCATGCGCGCGCCGCCGCGGGATTGCAATCGCCGCATCGACGGCGCATCGACAGTCCGTTGACAGGCTGGGCGCCGCGGCTATAGTCGCGGCTTGCGAAAGACGGGGGCGCGAAGCGCGGCGCAACGATGTATGCAGTCGTGAAAACCGGTGGCAAGCAGTACCGGGTGTCGAGGAACGACGTGATCAAGGTCGAAACCCTCCCCGGCGCGGCCGGAGACCGGGTGACGCTCGGCGACGTGCTCATGGTCGTGGACGGCGCAGAGGTGCGTATCGGCGCGCCCATGGTGGCCGGGGCGTCGGTGGCGGCGACCGTGCTCGAGCAGATGCGCGAGGACAAGATCGCCGTATTCAGGAAAATCAGGCGCAAGGGCCATCGCCGCAAGCGCGGACACCGCCAGGCGAAGACGGTGTTGCGCATCGGCGATATCGACCCGGGCGAGTCGGGGAGCACGCGCGATGGCGCATAAGAAAGCGGGCGGGAGTTCGCGCAACGGCCGCGATTCGGCGGGAAGGCGCCTCGGCGTCAAGAAATACGGCGGCGAGATCGTGATCCCGGGGAACATCATCGTGCGCCAGCGCGGCACGCGGTTCCACCCCGGAAGTCACGTGGGGATGGGCCGCGACCACACGCTGTTCGCGACCGCGCCGGGCCGGGTCGCCTTCCGCCGCGGGCGTCGGGGCCGCACCTACGTGTCGGTGGACGCCGCGGGCGCTGCCGCGGCGAACCCGGGCGGCTGACCTCCCCTCCCGCTCCGCACGAGCGGGGCGGCGTCCGCGACGGGCGGGCGAAACGGCGATGAGTTTTTTCGACGAAGCGGCGATCCTCGTGCGCTCGGGAGACGGCGGCAACGGTTGCGTCGCCTTCCGGCGCGAACGCCGCCGCCCGCGCGGCGGGCCGGCCGGCGGACGCGGCGGACGCGGCGGCGACGTGATCGTCGAAGCGGCGGCCGGTCTCAACACGCTTCGCGGCTTCCGCTCCCGGCGCCATTTCAGGGCGCGCCGGGGCGGCGACGGCGAGGGTAACGACCGCGACGGCGCCGGCGCCGAAGCGCTGACGCTGCAAGTTCCCGCCGGGACGACGGTCCTCGATGAAGACGGCGCGGCCGTTGCGGACCTAGCGGCGGTGGGCGACCGCGCGGTGCTTGCCGAAGGCGGGCGCGGCGGGCGCGGCAACGCGGCGTTCAAGTCGCCGACGCGCCAGGCGCCGCGGGTCGCCGAAGAGGGCCAGCCGGGGGTGGAACGACGCCTGCGCCTGCGCCTGCGCCTGATCGCCGATGTGGGACTGGTGGGCCTTCCCAACGCCGGCAAGTCGACCTTTCTCGCCGCCGTCACCCGCGCGCGGCCGCGGATCGCCGACTACCCGTTCACGACGCTGGCGCCGCAACTCGGCGTCGCCGCCGCCAGCGACGGGGAGCTCGTGGTCGCGGATATTCCGGGTCTGATCGAGGGGGCGCACCGGGGCGCCGGCCTCGGCGACCGGTTCCTCGGCCATGTGGAGCGTTGCGCGGTCCTGTTGCACCTTGTCGACGCGACCGGCCCCGATGTCGGCGGCGCATGGCGCGCCGTGCGCCGGGAGCTCGCGGAATACGGCGCGGGACTCGCCGAAAAGCCGGCGCTCGTCGGTCTCAACAAGTGCGACGCCGCGGGCGGCGAGGCGCTGCGGCGGGCGCGGGCGGCGCTCGCGGCGGCGGGCGCGCCGGACGCGCGCGTCCTGTCCGGGGCGACCGGCGCCGGGGTCGCCGATGTCATGGCGGCGCTCGCCGCGGTCGCCGGGGCGGCGCGCGCGCCGGCGCCGGAGACGCCGTGGCGCCCGTGACGCCCGCGACATCGACGCGAACGGCGGCGTTCGCCGACGCCCGGCGCGTCGTCGTCAAGGTCGGGTCGGCGCTGCTCAGCGACGGACGCGGCGGTTTGCATCACGACTGGATCGCGTCGCTGGCGGACGATATCGCGGCGTTACGGCGGCGCGGCGTGCGCGTGCTGCTGGTGTCGTCGGGCGCGATCGCGGTGGGGCGGCGGCGCCTCGCCCCGGCGCGCCGGTCGCTGGCGCTGGAGGAAAAGCAGGCTTGCGCGGCGGTGGGGCAGATCCGCCTCGCCCACGCCTGGCAACAGGCCTTCGCGCGTCATGACGCGACGGTGGCGCAGCTCCTGCTGACTCCTCAGGATTCCGAAGACCGCCGCCGCTATCTCAACGCGCGCAACACCATCGACGCGCTGCTGCGCCTCGACGCGCTGCCGTTGATCAACGAAAACGACACCGTCGCGACCGAGGAGATCCGCTTCGGCGACAATGACCGGCTGGCGGCGCGGGTGGCGCAGATGGCGGGGGCCGATGTCCTCGTTCTGTTGTCGGACGTGGATGGCCTTTACACGGCGGACCCGCGCCGCGACCCGGAGGCGCGGCGCCTCGACGAGGTGCGCGCCGTCACCCCGGAGATCGCCGCCATGGCCGGCGGCAGTCCGACCGATACGGGTTCGGGCGGGATGATCACCAAGATCGAGGCGGCGCGGATCGCGTTGCGGGCGGGCTGTCACATGGCGATCGTCGAAGGCGCGCCGGCGCGCCCGCTGACGCGGCTGGAGGCGGGCGCGCCCTGCACCTGGTTCCGCGCCGAAGCGAGTCCGCTCACGGCGCGCAAGCAGTGGATCGCCGGCGGCCTGCGGCCGGCCGGCGCGCTGACGGTCGACGCCGGGGCCGCGCGCGCTCTGGCGGCGGGCAAGAGCCTGCTGCCGGCCGGGGTGACGGCCGCGGAAGGGGATTTCGGGCGCGGCGATCTGGTGGCGGTGCGCGATACGGACGCGAGGGAGATCGCGCGCGGGTTGTGCGCCTATGGCGGCGCGGACGCGCGCGCCATCCTGGGACGCAGAAGCGATGAAATCGAACGCCTCCTGGGCTATCGTGGCCGCGAGGAGATCATCCACAGGGACGATCTGGTGCTGGCTGCGGGCCCGGCGCCGGCGGCGGACGCGGGAGGAGGAGAGCGATGAGTCTGGCCGGCCAGATCGAGGCGCATCTGCTGCGCGAGAAGATGCGCGCGCTCGGCAAGGCGGCGCGCGCCGCGGCGGCGGCGCTGGCGAAACAGGAGTCCGAAGCGAAAAATGCGGCGCTGGCCGCGGCGGCGGCGGCGATCCGCAGCGACTCCGGCGCGATTCTCGACGCCAACGCGGCCGATATGGAGCGCGCGCGGGGGCGCGGCGTCAAGGGCGCGTTTCTCGACCGGCTGGCCCTCGACGACGCGCGTCTGGAGGCGATGGCGCAGGGGCTGGATGCGGTAGCGGCGCTCCCCGACCCCGTCGGCGCCTGCATGGACGAATGGACGCGCCCGAACGGCCTCGCCATCCGCCGCGTGCGCGTGCCCCTGGGCGTCATCGGCGTGATCTACGAGTCGCGCCCCAATGTCACCGCGGATGCGGGCGCGCTGTGCCTCAAGTCGGGCAATGCGGCGATCCTGCGCGGCGGTTCCGAGAGTTTCGAGTCGTCGGCCGCGATCCATCGATGCCTCGTGCGGGGCCTGAAGGAAGCGGGCCTGCCCGAAGCCGCGATACAGCGCGTTTCGACGCGCGACCGCGCCGCGGTCGGGGAAATGCTGACGATGACCGACCATATCGACGTGGTGGTGCCGCGGGGCGGCAAGTCTCTGGTGGCGCGCGTCGCCGAAGAAAGCCGCGTGCCTGTGATCAAGCATCTCGACGGCATATGCCACGTCTATATCGACCGCGCGGCGGATGCGGAGATGGCGGCCTCGGTCACCCTGAACGCGAAGATGCGGCGCACGGGGATCTGCGGCGCCGCGGAGACCGTCCTGGTGCACCGCGACGCGGTCTCCGGAGTCCTCCCCGGCGTTCTCGACGGGCTGGTCGCCGCCGGTTGCGAAGTGCGCGGCGACGAGACCGTGCGCGGGGTCGACCCCCGCGCCGTCGCGGCGACCGCGCAGGACTGGGACACCGAATATCTCGACGCCATCGTTTCGGTGAAGGCGGTGGGCAGCCTCGACGAAGCCATCGCCCATGTGGAGGCGCACGGGTCGCATCATACCGACAGCATCGTCACCGAGGACCGCGCGGCGGCGGATCGGTTCCTGCGCGAGGTCGACAGCGGCATCGTGCTGCACAACGCCTCGACCCAATTCGCCGACGGGGGCGAGTTCGGCATGGGCGCCGAGATCGGCATTTCCACGGGCAAGCTCCATGCCCGCGGGCCGGTGGGGCTGGAACAACTGACGAGCTACAAATATGTCGTGCGCGGCGCCGGCCAGACCCGCCCCTGACCGGCGCCGCGACGTTCGCACAGGGAGGACCGCCATGAACCGGCGACCGGTTTCGCTCCACGTTATCGCAGCGGCCGCGCTCGCCGCGCCGTTCTTCGCAGGGAGCGCGGCGGCGGCGGCCGACGAGGCGCCGCTCGACCGCCTCCGGCTGCCGCCGGGTTTCGCCATCGACCTCTACGCCGCCGACGTGCCCAACGCCCGGGCGATGGCGCTCGGCGACCGCGGCGCGCTGTTCGTCGGCTCGCGGGACGCCGGGAAGGTCTACGCGCTGGTCGATAACGACGGCGACGGGCGCGCGGACGAAAGGTTCATCGTCGACGATCGCCTGAGGTCGCCGACCGGCGTGGCCTTCCGCGACGGCGCACTCTACGTCGCCGCGATCAGCCGTATCCTCCGCTACGACGCGATCGAAACGCGGCTCGACGACCCGCCCGAGCCGACGGTAGTGACCGACTCGCTGCCGGGCGACCGCTGGCACGGCTGGAAATATCTCGCCTTCGGACCCGACGGGAAGCTCTACGTCCCCGTCGGCGCGCCGTGCAACGTCTGCGAGCGTCCCGACCCCTACGCCGCCATCCTGCGCCTGGACCCGGAGAGCGGCCGGCGCGAGGTCTTCGCCCGCGGCGTGCGCAATTCGGTCGGGTTCGACTTTCATCCCGAGACCGGCGAATTGTGGTTCACCGACAACGGACGCGACTATCTCGGCGACGACGCGCCGCCTTGCGAGCTCAACCGCGCGCCGACGGCGGGGCTGCATTTCGGCTTCCCGTATTGCCACGCCGGGACCATCGTCGATCCCGAATACGGGGGGCGCGGCTGCGGCGAGTTCACGCCCCCCGCCCGGGCGCTGGGGCCGCACGTGGCGCCGCTCGGCATGGCGTTCTACGACGGCGCCGCGTTCCCGGAGGAATATCGCGGCGACGTGTTCATCGCCGAGCACGGGTCGTGGAACCGGAGCCGCAAGATCGGCTACCGGGTCACTCGCGTCCGCCTCGACGCGGCGGGGGACGCGGTCGAATACCTCCCCTTCGCGTCGGGGTGGCTGCAAGGCGAACGCAATTGGGGCCGCCCGGCGGACGTGCTGGTCATGCCCGACGGGGCGCTTCTCGTCTCCGACGACGACTTCGGGGCGATTTACCGCATCGTGTGGACCGGCGCCGGATAACCGCGCGATGCCCTGCGCAACCGTCGCCGGGACCGTTGCCGATGTCCTGAGCCAATACGGCGTTGCCCGGGTTTTCGGGGTTCCCGGCGGCGGTTCGAACCTCGAGATCATCGACGCCTGCGCGGTTCGCGGCATCGACTACGTGCTCGCGCATACTGAGACAGCGGCGGCGATCATGGCGGCGGTCACCGGCGAATTGATGGGCGCGCCGGGCGTCGTCGCGACGGGTCTGGGGCCGGGCGCGGCGGCCGCCGTGAACGGCGTCGCCTACGCCGCCCTCGACCGGGCGCCGTTGCTGATCCTGACCGACTCCTACGACTCCCGCGTCCATGCCCATGTGACGCATCAGAAAATCGATCATCCGCGGCTGTTCGAGCCGCTGACCAAGGCGGGCGGGCGGGCGACGGCGGACAACGTCGCGCCCCTGCTTCACGACCTGTTGCGCGCGGCGCTGACGCCGCCCTTCGGTCCCGTGCATTGCGATCTTTCGGCGCCCGACGCGGCGGCGGCGGTTCGCGACGGCGCGTCCGCACCCGAACCGACGCCGGCGGCGCGCGGCGCGGAAATCGCGAAAGCCGACGCCGACGCCGCCCGGGCGCTTGTCGCCGGCGCCCGCCGACCGGCTATCGTCGCCGGCGCCCAGGCGCGGCGAGGCGGCGCGGAGGCGCTGGCGGCGCTCGCCGAGGCGCTCGCCTGTCCGGTGCTCACCACCTACAAGGCGAAAGGCGTCTATGCGGACGGCGCCGCGCGCCATGCGGGACTGTTCACCGGGGGTGCGGCGGAAGCGCCCTGGCTCGCCGAATGCGACCTGCTCATCCTGTTCGGGGTGGACCCGGTGGAGCTCGTCGCGTCGCCCTGGCCCTATGCGATGCCGGTCCTCGAACTCGTCACGGCGACCGTGCGCCCGCACTATGCCGACATCGCGGTTTCGCTGGAGGGCGATCTCGCGGTGCTGGCGCGGGAGGCGGCCGGCGCCGCGCAACCCGCGAACTGGCCGTTCGATCCGCGCCCCTTGCCCCTTCCGGAAGCGCCGGCGGCGGCCGGACGCCTGTCGCCGCAAGCGGTGGCGCGGGCGGCCGCTGCGGCGCTGCCGGACGCCCGGATCGCCGTCGACGCGGGCGCCCACATGCTGGCGCCCATGGGCGAGTGGCCCGCCCGCCGGGCCTTCGACGCGCAGATATCGAACGGCCTGTCGACGATGGGCTTCGCCTTGCCCGCCGCCATCGCCACCGCTCTCGCCGAGCCGGGACGGCGCGTCGTGGCGTTCACCGGCGACGGCGGCCTCGCCATGTGCCTGGGCGAGCTCGCCACCGCGGCGCGTCGCGCGCTGCCGATCGCGGTCGTCGTTTTCAACGACGCGCGCCTCGCGCTCATCGACGCCAAGCAGGAGCAGCGCGGCTTCGCGCCGCGCGGGATGCGCTATCCGGAGCTGGATTTCGCCACCGCGGCGCGGGGCCTCGGCTGCCGCGGGCTGCGCGCCCGCGACGCGAGCGAGCTGGAGGCGGCCCTCGCGGAAGCGCGCGACGCCGCCGGGCCGCTGCTGATCGACGCGCCGGTCGATCCGTCGGGCTACCGCGCGATGTTCGAAGCGGTGCGCGGCGCGCCCGCGGCGCGGGTCCGGGCGCCGGGGCCGGACGAAGGCGCGCGTCCTACAAGAGCTTGACGGCGGCGACGATCAAGCCGCCAACCGCGACCATTCGTACGGTAAGGTGGGTTTCGAGCGCGGCGACATCGGCGCGCAGGGCGGCGCGCAAGGCTTCAAGGTCTGCTTTGGTGGCGAGCCCCGGCGTGTCCTTGACGGATCGCCCTTGCGACAGCTTCCGCCGGTTCCTTTCCGATCCCGGACGCTTCGAGGTCGCGCGCAACTGCGAGCGTATCGAAATCGGCATCGCGTTCCGTGGCCTCCATGCGGAGACAATGGCCCGGCGCGGGGTTGCCGACAAGCGCAGTAGCGTTCCGTATGGTGTCGTACGATATCGAGCGATATCGGGTTCGCTCTTCCGAACCGGGGATGAAAATATGGGGGGATCGCGGCGCTGTCGCGAAGACCGCCATTGCTTCGGCGGATTGCGAATTTCAGGCGGCGAATGCGCGTTTCGGCGCTCGATTCCACGGCCGCGGCGCGGGGCCCCGGTTGTCGCGGCCTGCGCGCCCGCGACGCCGGCGCGGGTCCGACCGCCGGCGCCGGACAACGCACAGCGGACGAAAGACGGCTGACGCGAGGACGCGGACATGGAGCTCGACGTAATCCTGTTCGCTCTTTTCGGGCTGGTCGTTCTTCTCGTCGCTGCCGGCGCGCTTCTGGGGTGGGTGAGTTTCTTCCGCGTGGGCCGGCTGCGTGCGGCCCTGGCGCGCGCGAACGAGCGTCTGGCGCGCCTCGAGGGCGAGGCGACGGAGGCGCCGCCTCCCGTCCCGGCGACGGAAGCGCCTTCCGCCGGGCGCGCCGGCGTAACCGCGGCCGCGGCGGCCGCGCGTTACGAACACGAACTCGCATCTTACTGGATGACGAGAATCGGCGCGGTGGCCCTCGCGCTCGCCGGGGTGTTCCTGGTGGGACATTCCATCGAGCGGGGCTGGCTCGGCCCGCCGACGCGCTGCGCTCTCGGCGCGGCCGGCGGCGTCGCTCTCCTTCTCGTCGGGGAGTGGCTGCGCCGCCGCGCGCGCGCCGCGCCGTCGACGGGGCCGGGCTCCGCCGCGGCGGCGCTGACCGCCGCGGGCGTGGCCGTGCTGTTCGTGACTCTCTACGCCGCGCACGCGCTTTACGGTCTGCTCCCCCCCGCGCCGGCTTTCGTTCTCCTGGGGGCGGTCGCCGCCGGCGCGGGGGCGCTGGCCCTGTTGCACGGCCCGTTCATCGCCCTGCTCGGCGTCGTCGGCGGCTATCTGGCGCCGGCGCTCGTCGATGTCGACGCCGCGCCCTCGGCGCCGGCGCTGTTCGGGTTCCTTGCCGTTCTCAACGGCGCCGCAATGTGGATCCTGCGCTATCGCCCCTGGTGGAGCGTCGGGTTCCCGGCCCTCGCAGGCGCCGGGTTGTGGCCGGCGCTGTGGCTGGCGACCGCGTGGAGTCCCTGCGACGCGCCCGCCGTCGGCGCCTATCTCGCCGTCTCCCTTGCCCTGACGCTCTATCTGCCGGCGCAGGCGCGGGGAGAGCGCCGGTTCGGCGGACGGTTCGCCCTCGCCGATGCGTTGCCCTGGGCGGCCGTGGCGCTGTTCGCGCCCCTGACCTTCGCCCTGGTCCGCGTGGACGGCTACGGCGCGGCGTCGCTCGCCGCCCTGGCCGCGGTCTGCCTCGTCTGTATGGATGCGGGGCGGCGGCGCGGCGGACCCGGAGACCTCGCGGGGGCGGCGGCGGCGGCGCTCGTCCTCGTCCTCGCCGCCGTCTTTCACATCGGGAGCGTGACCGACGCGGCGGGAAACGCCCTCGGCGTCGACGGCTGGCGCTACGACCTCGGGCTCCGCCCCGTGGCGCCGGCGCTGGAGCCGTTCCTCGCGTTCTCGGGGGCGTTTGCCGCCCTGTTCGCGGGGTTCGGCTATTGGAGCCTGTGGCGGGCGCGCCGGCCCTGGCTGTGGGCGGGGCTTTCGGCCGCGGCGCCGCCGGCGTTGCTCGCCGTCGCGTTCTGGCGGGTCCGCGGGTTCGAGGGCGATCTTTCCTGGGCGGCGGTCGCGGTCGGCGTCGCCGCGCTCGGCGCCGCGGCGGCGGAAAGAACGGCGCGCCGTCGCGAACGGCCCGGCATGGAGGGCGCGCTGGCCGCTTACGCCGCGGGGGCGGCGGCGGCGCTCGGCCTGGCGATGGCGTTGTCGCTGCAACAGGCCTGGCTGACGGCGGCGCTGTCGCTCCAGGTCGCCGCGCTGGCGGCGATCCATGACCGCCTGCCGCTGGCGGGCCTCCGCCTCGCCGCACTGGCGGCGGCCGCCGCCGTCATCGTCCGTCTGGCCTTCAACCTCTACGTTTTCGACTACGCCGCAACCGCGGCGGCGGGGTTCGCCTGGACGCTTTACGGCTGCGGGATCCCGGCGCTGGCCTTCCTGTGGGCGGCGCGGCGCTTCGGCAAAAGGCCGCGCGATGCGCTCGTCCCCGTGCTGGAGGCCGGCGCGCTTGCCTTCATCGCACTGCTGGCGGCGCTGCCGTTTTACGGATGGGCGGCGCCCGGTTCGGATTTCGGCGAACGGAGCGTGCGGATCGCGGTCTGGCTGGCCGCCGCCTGGGGCCTCTGCCGCGGCGCCGGCGACGCCGGCGGCGGTCCGGCGGGCGTCGGCTGGCGGGTTCTCGGCGGCGTCGCCCTGGCGGAAGTCGTCGCGGCGCAGATGTTGTTCGCCAGCCCGCTGTTGCACGCGGTCGATGTCGGCGACCGGCCGGTCCTCAACCTCCTGCTCCTCGCCTATGGCGTTCCGGCGGCGGCGGGCCTCGCCTTCCTGCGCCTGGCCGACGCGCGCGGCGACCTCCCGACGGCGCGCGTGGCGGGCGTCATGGCGCTGGCGCTCGTCCTGCACTGGCTGACTCTGGAAACGCGCCGCGCCTTCCACGGCGGGGTGCTCGCGGGAGACGGCGCGCCGGCCCTTCCGGGCGCGGCCGAGTGGTACGCCTATTCGCTGCTCTGGCTCGTCTGCGCCGGGGTTCTGCTCGGGTTCGGGCTGTGGCGCGGCAACGCGGCGTTGCGTCAGGCGGCGCTGGTGCTGGTGGCGTTCACCGCGGTCAAACTTTTCCTGTTCGACATGCGGACGCTCGACGGGCTGTGGCGCGTGGCGTCGTTTCTCGGCCTGGGAGCGTCGCTGGTCGCCATCGCCGGGCTCTATCGGCGCTTCGTCCTGCCGCCGCCGGTTCCGCCCCCCGCCGACCCGCGCGGGACGCAGGAGGCGGCGTCCTCGTGACCGCGCGCGGGCGGCGTCACGCCGCGGCGCGGTTCAGCCCGGCGACCGCGGGCAGCACTTCGTCGATCAGCCTGCGGGTCTGGTCCGTGATGTCATCGTCGCCGGCGCCGATGGGGCGGAGGATGAATTTGGAGACTCCGGCGGCGACGTAAGCATGGATGCGGTCCATGATCGCGGCGGCGCCGCCGCAGACGATGGCGCGCGCCGGGTCGCGGCCGAGACGCTCGCGATAGGCTTTGGCGGTTTGCGCCACCGGTTCGTCGTCCCATGCGCCGAAGCGGAAGGCGAAGGCGGCGCCGTAATGGTCCTCGGGGATGCGCCGCCCGCGCTCGCGCGCGGCGCTGCGGATGGCGGCGACGACGCGCGCCGTCTCGTCCGGGGTCTCGAACGCGCCTTGCCATCCGGTGCCGAACCGCGCGGTGCGGCGGATGGCGGCGTCGCTGGACCCGCCGAGCCACAGGGGCATGGTTTTCTGCACCGGCCGGGGCGAGATCGAGGCGCCCCGGTAGCGGAAGAACGCGCCTTCGAAATCCACCGACTCTTCGGACCACAGGCGGGAGATTATCTCCAGCCCCTCGTCGGTGCGCCGGCCGCGGCCTCCGGTGTCCCGCCCGGTGGCTTTCCAGTCGGGCGCGCGGGCCGTGCCGATGCCGAAGGCCGGCAGCATCCGTCCGCCGCTCAACACGTCGACAGTGGCGCATTGCTTGGCCAGAAGCAGCGGATCCCGCAGCGCGACCGAAGCGACGTTCATGCCGAATTTGAGCCGCCGCGTCGCGCCGGCGAGCGCCGCCAGCGCGGTCATACATTCAAGCACGGGGTGGCGAGACACCAGCCGGTCGGTTTGCCACAGCGAGTCGACCCCGCGGTCTTCGCAGAGCGCCACCCAGCGCCGCCATGCGGCGGCGCCGGAAAAGGGGAAATCCGCAAGCCCCAGACCGACCGCTACGGTCACGCGCGCCTCCCGGGTTCCACGACTGGAAAGCGCACCCTAACACGGTCGCCCGGCCGGCGCGCCCCGGCTTTCGCCGCCGGGAGGCCGCCGGTCAGCCGTTGGGGCGCGACCAGCCGTGCCAGGCTTGTCCCGGCCTCCCCCGCGACGGCGGCTGCGGGTCGGCGCCGAGTCCGAAGCCGCCGGACACCTTTTCGAGTTCCGAGTCGCCGATTTCGGACGACGCGCGAGGGGCTTTTTCGGACGTCTCTTCCTGCGGCTTCCGCTGCTTCGATTCGCTCATGACCCGGTATCCTCTTCTTCGTTGCTTGCGTCTTATCGCACGAACGGCGCGAAAAGTCAACGCTTCGGCGGGCCTCGACGCGAATCGCGCGGTCATGGACTTCGGCGATGTCGGCGCGCAATCCCGCCGACCCGGCTTCGATCCCGGCCATACGTAGCGCGGATCGGCGATGTCCGCGCGCGGCGGCCCGGAACGGCGAATACCCCTTTACGCCGCAGCCGGCGACGGGCATAATCCGCTCATGATCCAGGTCCGGTCGGCAAACTGCCGGAGCGACCGCGACGCCATGCGCCGCTGCGGCAACCGTGTGACGGCGTGAGGGCGCGGGCGAAACTGTTCCGCGCCGCGGGAAGAGGCGGCGCCGCGGACGTAAGAGCCGCGCTCAGAGCGGGCGCGAACCCGAACGCACGCCTCGACTCCGGTGTGACGCCGCTTCACGCGGCGGCGATGCAGAACGACAACCCGGCGGTTGTCGAGGCGCTGCTCGAGGGCGGCGCCGACCCGAACGCGCGCTCCGAAAGCGGCTGGACGCCGCTTCATGGAGCCGCGGCGAAGAACGCGAATCCCGCGGTCGTCGCAGCGCTGGCCGAAGCGGGGGCCGACCCGAACGCATCCTTCGAAGGCGGCTGGACGCCGCTTCATGCGGCGGTGATGAGAAACGGCGAGCCGATGATCGTGACGGCGCTGCTCAAGGCCGGGGCCGACCCGAACGCGCGCTCCGAAAACGGCTGGACGCCGCTTCATGCGGCGGTGGTGGAGAACTGCGCCCTCCCCATCATCGTCGCGTTGCTCGAATATGGCGCGAATCCGAACGCAGACGCCAAACACGGCTGGACGCCGGTTCATGCGGCGGCGGCGGAACACGCGGACCCGGAGGTCGTCTCGGCGCTGCTGGAAGCCGGCGCCGACCCGGACGTTCGGTCCGAGCAGGACGCGACGCCGGTTCATGCGGCGTCGTGGAACGACAATGCGGCGGTTGTCTCGGCGCTGCTCGAAGGCGGCGGCGACCCGAACGCACGCGCCGAGTCGGGCCTGACGCCGCTTCACGTGGCGGCGGGAAAGAACCGCAATCCGGCGGTGGCGATGGCGCTGATTAAAGCCGGCGCCGACCCGGCGGCCCGCGACGAAGACGGCAACCTGCCCTTCGCCCCCCGCTCGCGCGACCGGAAACCGTCCGCTCGAAAAAAATAGAGATGCCGATCGGCGCACGAACGGAATCCGGTTCGGGCAACGCCGCGGGACGGCGGGCGCGCGCCTTTCTCGTTTCGCCGCGAAACTCGTGAACTGCGATAACCGCCGCGCGCCGGGCGGCCGACAAGGGCGGATACCGGATGAGCCCCCTTCGCCGTCATGGTCCGCCGGCGGCTGTCGTTTCGATACCGTGAGATCTCTGCATAACTCGTTTCGCCTGTGGCAGAATCGCGTTCCCGGCGCTTTGCGACGTTTCCGAACCCGCCGTCGGCGTATGACGATGCGTGACGGAATTGGGAACATCTGCCCCCTGCCCCGGTAATTCCCGCGAAAGAGCATGTGAAGAAATCGAACAGCGTTACAAACACTCGTCATTCCCGCGAAAGCGGGAATCTCTTTGCGGCGTTTCCGTAAGAAAAACCGCGCCGATATTGCGGACGGCCGCCTCCGGATTCCCGCTTTCGCGGGAATGACGAAGAGTAGAGGCGTCTCGCGACTTTTTCACGCCCGCCTTCGAGCGCGTAGAGAAGTCCAACGTCTCTCACTGCGATGGTCGGAGCACCGGAAAAACGGCGCCGTGGGAGACGACAACCCTCCGGCAATACTTCGTCATTCCCGCTTTCCAGCTTGTGAAGAAATCGCGCGCCTCTCATCGTGACGGACGGATCGCCGAGGCGCCGGTATTGCAAAAGAAAATACCCATCGAATAATACTTCGTCGTTCCCGCGAAAGAGCGTGTGAAAAAATCGCGCAGATTTACAAATACTCGTCATTCCCGCGAAAGCGGGAATCCGTTGCGGCGTTTCCGTAAGAAAAACCGCGCCGATATTGCGGACGGCCGCCTCTGGATTCCCGCTTTCGCGGGAATGACAAAGTATTATTCGGTGGGTATTTTCTTTTGCAATACCGACACCTCGGCGATCCGTCCGTCACGATGAGATCCGCCCGATTTCTTCACATGCTCGAAAGCGGGAATCCAGAACGGCCGCCCGAAAGACTCGCCGGTGTTTTTCTTGCGGAAACGCCGCAACAGATTCCCGCTTTCGCGGGAATGACGAGTATTTATACGGCTGTCCGATTTCTTCACATGCTCTTTCGCGGGAAGGGCGAAGTATTATTCGGCGGTCTTGTCTTTACAATACCGATACTTCGGCGGTCCGTCCGTCACGATGAGAGCCGTCCGATTTCTTCACGCGCTCTTTCGCGGGAAAGAGAGAAGGCGGATTTTCGCAATTCCATCGGGCATCGTTATGCTCCGCCGGTGAGTTCGGGAGCGTCGCAAAACCGCGGAACCGCGATCCTGCCGCAGGCGAAACCGGTTATGCAGAGGTCTCACCGTGCGTTCTCGCTTGACATCGGCGGTGAACTCGGCGAAAGAGCGCTGCGCCGTGGATGATTCGGACGCGGCAGGAACGTGAGAAACCGCATCGCGCCTCCGGGAGCGCGCCTATGACGCAAGCCGAACGCGAGGCGGCGGCTCGACGGGCTCGTTATGTGGGCAGCCCCGAGCACAAGAACGCCAGGTGGTGGGGCGGATTGCCTGAGGCGGGAGCCCGGGGGCCAAGGCTCACCACCATTTGTCGCATGACCTCCGACAAGGACAGACGGACGGCGACGGCCTGGTTGAGACAGGCCATTCGTTCCGGACAATACAAATTCGTGCGCGGAGACCTGGATTTCCCCAAACATGTCTGGTACAGGGATGAAACCGGCAAGGTATGGTGCGGTAGATGCATCAATCGCGAGTTGGGCACGTATAAGGGTTGGCCCATAGAGGAGGCGGAGCGGCATGGAATTTTCGATTGACTGGGAAGGCGGCGATCGGAGCTCCGACGATATTGACCTGCTTGCCGCCGGCGCATTGCGCGTTGTTGTCGACCGGGCAAACGTTTGCGAGTTTCGCGAAGCTTGGGACGGCAAGGCCGGGGAAGCGCTTCCGGTTTCGATCTACCCTCTCGCCGAGGGGGTCGCGATGGACTGGTGGCGCCTGTTCGGGGGCCGCGACGCGCAATTCCGCGCCGCCGTGCATCGCGGCGGTTACGCGATGCCGGACATCCGCCTGGAGTTCGACGGCGTCGGGTTCGAGGTCGCGTGTCAGCCCTGTCGCTATGAGAACCCGCCGGTATATTTTCCGAACGGCGCTGCGGAACGTCTGGAGCGGAAGGACGCCGAACGCGCCCTGGGCGCGTTTCTCACCGGCGTCATCGGCCGGCTCAAAGAGCGCGGAGTCCGGGATTCGGGGCTGCAACAACAGTGGCGCCTCGTGCAGGCGTCGCGCGAGGACCCGGAGGAAACGGCGCTTTGCGAAGCGGCGGGAGCGCTCGGCCTGGACGCCTACGACATGTCGGACGCCGACGCGGCGTTCATTGAGGACAGCCGCGCGCTGTTCGACGGGGAGGCGCTGGCGGAATTCCTCTCGGGCCTGCGGCGCGGCCGCTGGCGAAAGGCGGCGGTGGAGTCGATACGGGGCCTGGAAAGCCGCCCCCGTTACAAGTCCCGACTACCGGGGATCGAGAGTCTGCGGGCCGCCGCGCCCGGCGACTCCGGAGCCCAAAAGCGGAAACCCTGGGAGCCCGGTTACCGATGGGCGCGCGAGGCGCGACGGATGCTCGACGCTCCCCAGAGCGAACGCTTCCGGTCGGTTACCGTCCTGGCGCGGCGCCTAGGCGCGACGGGTTTCAAGCTTGCGCCGCTGGCGCCCGGGGTCAGCGCGCTCGTGGAGACTGTCGATGACGAAGCCCGCGTTCATTTGCGCCGGTTGGAAAACCGACCCGCCAGGCTGTTCGCCTTCGCCCGCGCGATCGGCGATGCGGTCGCGAATCCCCCGACCCGCCGGTCGGCGGTGAACTCTCTCCACCGTGCGTCGCGCCAGGCCTGCGGGCGCGCGTTCGCGGCGGAGTTTCTGGCGCCCATCGACGAAATTCTCTCCATGCGCAATGACGGCCTGGATACCGACGCCGTGGCGGACGAATTCGGGGTCTCCGCCGAACTGGTGGAGCAGCAGGAGGAAAACGCCGACCGTATCCGCGAGGCCTGCGCGTAACCGCCCGCGCCGATCAGCGGCCCAGGGCGCGCGGGTCGAGAGCGTCCTGAAGGCCGTCGCCGAGGAAATTGAAGGCGATCACGGTCGTGAAAATGGCGAGCCCCGGCCATACGGCGAGAAGAGGCGCCTCGTAGATCGTCTCCTGGGCGTTGGTCAGCATGTTGCCCCAACTGGCGACCGGCGGCTGGATACCGAGACCGAGAAAACTCAGGACCGATTCCAGAAGCACGATATTGCCCACCGAAAGCGTGGTCGCCACGACGATGGGCGAAACGGCGTTGGGCAGGATATGGCGGAACATCACCCGCGCGCCCGACGCGCCCTGGGATTTCGCCGCCAGCACGAAGTCGCGCTCGCGCAGGCTCAGCGCCGCGCCGCGCACCAGCCGCGCCACCGTCGTCCACCCCACCAGCGCGACGATGGCGACGATGCGCCAGACCCCGGCCTCCGGCGCCGCCGCGAGCTCCGCCGGCACGCCGAGTTTCTCCAGGTCCGCCGCCGCGAGCACGATCAGCAGCGGCAACAGCGGCAGGGCGATAACCGTATCGGTCAAGCGCATCAGCAGGGCGTCCGGCCAGCCACCGTAATAGCCCGCGGCGAGGCCGATGACGGCGCCGATAACCGCCGCGATCAGGGCCGTGGACAACCCCACCAGCAACGACACGCGCCCGCCGTAAAGCAGCCGCAGCGCCACGTCGCGCCCCAATTCGTCGGTGCCGAGCGGGTGCGCCGCCGAGGGCGGGGCGTAACGCGCCAGGAGGTCCACTTCGTTGGGGTCCAGCGCCAGCCACGCCGCGATCAGCGGCGCCCCGGCCGCGGCCAGCGACAGAACGGCCAGCACTGCGGCGCTCGCCAGCGCCATGCGGTGTTCAAGGAAACGCTCGAATGTCAGGCGGATCGGCGACCGCCGGCGCGGCGCGCTCACCGGTAACTCACCCGCGGGTCGAGCCACGCATAGCAGAGGTCGGCGAGGAGGTTGCCGAACAGCACCAGCGCCGTGGCGAACAGCAGACTCACCAGCGCCATGTTGTAGTCGTTGCCGATGATCGAGTCGTAGATCAGCTTCCCCATGCCGAGCCAGCCGAACATGGTCTCGGTGATGAGCGCGCCCGAGAACAGCGTCCCGAAGCCGAGCGCGAGCACCGTCGTCACCGGGATCATCGCGTTGCGCAAGGCGTGGCGGAAGACGACGCGCCAGCGCCCGGCCCCCTTCGCCCGCGCGGTGCGCACATAGTCCTGCCGCAGCGCTTCCATGGTCGCGGCGCGCACGAAGCGCGTCAGCCCGCCGACGGTCGCCGCGCTCAGCGCCGCCACGGGGAGGACGATATAGCGCGCGCGCTCCCACAGCGTCGGCGCGCCGTCGCCCGTGTCGAGACCGCCCATGCCGCCCGCCGGCAGCCAGCCGAGCTCCACCGAGAACAGCATGATCAGCAACAATGCGAGCCAGAAGGCGGGCACCGAAATCCCCGCCAGCGCCACGAAATTGACCGCGTAATCGGCGGGCGAATAGGGCTTCAGCGCCGACGCCACGCCGATGGGGATTGCCAGCGCCAGCGAGACCAGCAGGGTCAGCCCCATCAGCGCCAGCGTGTTCCACAGGCGCGGCGCGAGGATTTCCAGCACCGGGCGGTTGTGGATGCGCGAATAGCCGAAATCGCCCCGGACCGCCGCCGCGAGCCAGTTGCCGTAGCGTTCCGGCAGCGGCTTGTCGAGACCGTAGAGCGCCTTCAGCCGCGCCGCGTCCTGCGGCGTCAGATGGGGGTCGGACTGCACCATGACATCGATGGGGTCGCCCGGCATCGCCGCCATCAGCCCGTAGACGACGAACGACATCAAAGCGACGACGAGGAGCGACTCGACGAGCCGCCCGGCGGCGTAGCGCGTCACGGGATCAGGGCGCTTCCGGGCGGTGGCAGGCCACCGCGTGCTCCGGGCCGACCGCTTCGAGCGTCGGGACGCGGACGCGGCACTCCGGCCCCGCCTTCGGGCAGCGCGGGTGGAACGCGCAGCCGGGCGGCGGCGCCAGCGCGCTGGGCGGCTCCCCCGCCGGCGCGCGCCGGTCGCGCGCCCGCCGCGGGCGCCCCGGTTCGGGCGCGGCGGCGCGCAACGCCGCCGTGTAGGGATGGCGCGGCGAGGCGAAAAGCGAACGGCGGTCGGCAAGCTCGACGATGCGCCCCAGATACATCACCGCGACCCGGTCGGCGACGAAATCCACCGCCGCCAGGTCGTGGCTCACGAACAGCCAGGCGAGGCCGCGTTCGGCGCGCAGGTCCAGCAGCAGGTTCAGCACCTGACTGCGGATGGAGACATCGAGCGCGGACACCGGTTCGTCGGCGACGATGGCCGCCGGCTCGAGGGCGAGGGCGCGGGCGATCCCGATGCGCTGGCGCTGGCCGCCGGAGAATTCGTGCGGGTAGCGGTCGGCCCAGGCGGCGTCGAGGCCCACGGCGGCGAACAGCGCCGCGGCCCTGTCGCGGCGTTCGCGGCGCGAACCGACGCGGTGGATGCGCAGCGGCTCCTCGACGATGGCGCCCGCGGTCATGCGCGGGTCCAGCGAGGCGAAGGGGTCCTGGAACACCATCTGCACCGCCCGCCGGGCGCGGCGACGCACTTTCTTCCGTTTCAGCGGTTCGCCGCGGAAGCGCACGCTCCCCGCAGTGGCGGGGTAGAGGCCCGCGAGCACCCGCCCCAGCGTCGTCTTGCCGCAGCCGCTCTCGCCGATCAGTCCCAGCGTCTCGCCGGGACGCAGTTCGAGGTCGACGCCGTTCACCGCATGGACGGTGCGACGGCGCGCGAACAAGCCGCCGCCGAGGCTGAAATGCTTGACCAGGCCGGCGCCTTCGAGGAGGGGAGGCGGCACGGCTTACGCGCGCGGACAGGCGACGGCGCGCCCGCCGTCCAGCGTCTCCAGCGGTGGCGGCGGCGCGCGCCGGCAATCGGCGACGGCCCGCGGGCAGCGGTCGGCGAAGGCGCAGCCCGGCGGCAACGCCGCGAGGTCGGGGACGTTGCCGGGAATCGCCGGCAGGCGCGCCGGGTTGCGCCCCAACCGGGGCAGGGTCGCCAGCAACCCGGCCGTATAGGGGTGCCGCGGCGACTCCAGAACCGCGCGCACGGGGCCGCGTTCGACGATGCGGCCGGCATACATGACGGCGATGTCGTCGGCGACCTCGGAAACCGCGCCCAGGTCGTGGCTGATGAACAGCATGGCCATGCCGCGGTCGCGCCCGAGACCGGCGAGGAGTTCGAGTATCTGCGCCTGCACGGTGACATCGAGCGCCGTGGTGGGTTCGTCGGCGATGAGCAGCGCCGGGTCGCCGGCCAGCGCCATCGCCACGGCGGCGCGCTGGCGCATCCCTCCCGACAGGCGGTGGGGATAGTCGCGCGCCCGCCGCGCCGCATCGGGAACGCCCACGCGGTCGAGGAGCGCCGCCGCCGCGTCCCGCGCGGCGCGCCGCCCCGCCCCGCCGTGCACGAGTTGCGTTTCGGCGATCTGGTCGCCGATGCGCTGCACCGGGTTGAGCGCGGTCATCGGCTCCTGGAAGACCATCGCCATGCGGCGCCCCCGCACCCGCCGCATGGCGGCTTCGGACAGCCCCTCCAGCGACTCGCCGAGCAGCGAGACGCGCCCGCGCGTCACCCGTCCGGGCGGGTCGATCAGCCCCATCGCCGCGAGCGCCGTCGCGGTCTTGCCGCAGCCGCTCTCGCCGACGAGGCCGAGGGTTCGCCCGGCGACGATGGAGAACGAGACGCCGTCGACCGCCCGGACCGCGCCGTCGCGCAGCGCGAAGGAAACCGCCAGGTCGCGAACCTCGAACACCGGCGCGGCGCCCGCCGGGCTCACTCCGCGGCGCGCCACTCCTCGATCCACATCGTCGTCGTCACGTCGTGCCCCGTCGGGCGCACGCCTTCGAGCCAGTGGGGGAACATGTAGGGTTCGGCGCGGAAGAACAGCGGCAGCGCCGGCAGGTCGGTGGCGTAGAGAGTCTGGAGTTCGGCCCACAAAGGCAGCCTCGCCTCCGGGTCGAGCTCGCGTTCGATGGCGTCGATCAGTTCGTCCATGCGTTCGCTGCGGTAGCCGGGGAAGTTCTGCCCCGACCAGCCGTTTTCGGCAGTGGGGATCTGGTCCGACTTGAGGGTGGAGACGGGCGCGGTTTCCGGCGTGCTCAACCAGGCGTACATCGACAATCCGTCATTGGCGCGCTTCGTCACCGTCTCGCCGAAGAACACCCGCGCGGGTTCGTTGCGGATGAGCGTCCGCACGCCGACATTCGCCCACTGGCTTTGCAGCACCTGCTGGACGAGTTCGCGCGACTTGTTGCCGGTTGTGGTCATCAGGGTCAGGGTGAGCGGCTCGCCGGCGGGGTTGCGCCGCACGCCGTCGCCGCCGTCGGTCCATCCCGCGTCGTCGAGCAGCGCCCGGGCGCGCTCCGGGTCGTGGGCATAGACGGGGACCTGCTCGCTATAGGCGCGGTCCAGGGGGTTGACGTTCGAATGCGCGACCGGCTGGTGGCCGCCGAACAGCCGCTCCGTGAGCTGCTCGCGGTCGAGCGCATGCATCAGCGCCTGGCGCACGCGCCGGTCGGCCAGACGGGGGTTGTCGAGGTTTACGTCGATGTGCTCGTAGATGAGGCCCGGCCTGTAGAGGGCGCGGAAGCGGTCGCCGTGGCGCCGTTCGAACGACATCGCCTGTTCGACCGTGAAGCCCAGCACCCCGGCGACATAGTCGATCTCGCCCGACAACAGGTTCGCCTCGAGCGCGGCGGTGTTTTCGATGGTGCGCACGACGACGCGGTCGAAGGCCGGCGGCTCGCCGAACCAGGTGGGGTTGCGTTCGAGAACGACATGCGCGCCCGAGGCGACTTCGGCGACCCGGTAGGGGCCGAACCAGAGGCCGGGGTTGGTGGGGTCGATGTTGTAGAGCGTGCGATGGCGGTATTCCGCCGGGTCGGCGAAGGCCGCTTCCTCCAGGTGGCGGGGGAGCAGCATCGACGAATAGTCGTTGTAGCGGTAGGTCACGCGGTCGATATGGACGGTGAAGGTCTTGTCGTCGACGATGTCGATGGCGAGGGTGCGCCGGAAGCCCTCGCTGCCGGCGAAGCCCGACAGTTCGTGGCGCCCGACTTCCCAGGTGAAAACCGCGTCGTGGGCGGTGACCGGCGTTCCGTCCCCCCAGGTCGCCTCGGGGTGAATATCGTAGGTTACGGCGATTCCGGTCCCGCCGTCGGGCAGCGTTTCGCGCACTGCGAGGCCGTTTTCGATGGTCGGCAGGCGCGAGCACAACATGCAGACGAGTCGCCAGTCCGGGTCCCAGGTCGTGACCGGCCGCATGGCGGCGGCGATCACGTAGAACTTCGCCGTCATCGAGTCGATATGCGGGTGCAGGGTGGACGGGAACTGCGTCACCCCGATGGTAAGCGTATCCCGCGCCGCGGCGGGCGCCGCCATCATGACGGCGAGGAGGCAGGCGAATGCGCGGGCGGTGGGTTTCATCGGCAGGTTCCCTTCGTCATCGGTGTGAAATAGATACGGTGGGGAGCTACGAATTGCGAGTCGGGCAGCATTCTACCGGCAACACCCATAACGCCATCGAACGGCTTTCCGCAGCGGCTCGCCGCCATTGCTCAGTCCGAAATATTTCTACAACGCTGTATAACGGCATCCTCGTTTGCACTTGGAGCCATCAAAATTCGTCCAACCCTCTTCTTATGACTGCGACATGGCCGCCATATGGTGTTTCTTCTCGACTTATCTGGAAGCACAAAACCTTCCGACTGAAGAGACTGCAACACACGAGGAACCAGCCGTCGCGCGCGACTGTCCAATCCTCTATACAAGGCATTCTCCCTGCGCCCCGACCCGGTTTGCATGTATAGCTTTCTCAATATGGTTAGGCACACCCGAATCCCCAAAGGAAGATCAAGCGCTAGCATCTGAGATATAGTATCCGTCGCTTTATTGAATTTGCCGATTTCGCATTTGGCGTCAAATTTCTCGGCAGGAAGATCCAATCTGGATACGGGACCTTCCATTTCATCGATCATGCATTCTTCAAAAGATGGCATTCTAGCGATATCGACATCCGACTCAATCTCCACACGGGAGAAAAAACAGTCGGCATACCGCAATTTTGACAAATTAGACCTAGAATCTCCAAATTCAAGATCAGCTATGAAAAGGCCGCTCAGTTTTATATCTTTCTGGATGCTGCAATCATTCTCCAGCATCAACCTTGCTATATCTGACGCCATGTAATTGGCGCCACACTTATACGCCTCCGCAAGTGCTGTATTAATCTTACCCTCTCCAAAACCTTCGGCCTTCACCTTACGAGAGGCCACACCGATACCAAGAGGGCCCATTGAACTCTCGATATCCTCCAAAACGGACAGCGGGAAATTGAATGGATCATGTATAAACGTCAGAAGATCTCCGGATCTACACGCATCGGCAAAAGACTCATCAATGAAAGTCCGAGAATTTTCCTCCTCGCGATCAACACCAAGACCCGGGAGGCGCTGAAGGAGAACTAAGCCTCGCTCGTCCGGACTGTATCCGCAGACACTCTTAAACGCCTGAATCACCGAATCCTGACTAATCGATCCAAGTCCCATGTGCGAGGATCGGGCTTTTGTTGCTAGGCGTTCAAGAATTTTCCTCACCGTGCTTCCATCAATTCCTGCCTCGATCTCCGCCTCGCGATCTGCAATGCTATCCAATAGAGTATCCCAGCCATCTTCTGGACTCTTGGGGCTATCCGTAGATTCTTTATCAAGAAAAACATTCAAAAACCCTTTAGCGGCTAAGTATCCCACAAGCAACGGCCTAGTGGGAAGCCAAGACGGAACCGATCCGACAAGTCCCACACGCCTTAGGTATGTGCCAATTTGATCATCGGTAAATTCAGTGAGAGATAGTTCGATAGACTCCTGTGAGAGGCCAAGAGACTCGTGTCTCTCGCCGGAATTATCAAAAAAATGAGCTCGCCCCGCAATTAATAATCCGGATCCTTTGGGATGCTCGCGAACTAGACGTCGAACTGCTTCCATCGCCCGATAGCGATTGTCTCGAAGATTATGCCATGATCCCTGAATGGGGATCGTAGAAATCTCATCAAAACCATCTATCAACAGGTGAACATATCCAGCCCGCCATGCTCGGACGAGATGAGATGGCTGATCAAAGCCAATCGATGTCGCATGTCTTATAATAACTTCTGCACTGTCCCGCTGTCCGTAATGATCTCGAAGGTTGAGATAGACGGGGAATTTATGCGTCATACCTCTCAAATGATCTTCCTTAAATCTGTAGTACATTTCCCGAAGTGTCATGCTCTTGCCAGCACCATAATCCCCCAAGAGAACCACGGTTTTCCCCTCAGAGATCGCGGATCGGAGTTTGCTTCGGGGGAATGCTTCCTTAGACTTTATGTCCAACAAATCAATCGGAACGTATTTGATATCTGCGCCATTTACGCTGTGCTTTCCGGTCGCCGGATCACGAACACTGCCAAAGGAGTATGCGTCTCTTGTGCTGAGATAGCCTCTTGAATTTATGAGCCGCGATTGAAATTGCGAGAACGATAATGTATTTATATCTTGGCGATATTTTTCCGCGACTTTGCGCTGATCGGCGGTGGGTTCGTCAAGTGTGATAAACCACCCTTTGACCGCACGGTCACTACTTTTCCTCCGACGGCGCTGCACCAATTTGGATATCTTCGATATGTCATGTAGCGCCTTATCTTTTTTTCGAGATGTCGTTGCTTCAACTATATGAATGCAATCTTCCGTTTCGAATATACCGTCCGTTTCTCGCCCATCCACCATCGCGGCACCAAAAAATTCAGCGCTTGGCCATAGTGATCTAGCGATACGTCGAACCTCATGTTCGAAATTTTCGCCCTCATATCCGATTCCGTTTGCCATTTTGCCCTCTACATTCGCAACATGATGCGGGCGCAGTGCCACTCCGGCATGCGCCGTGATGGTAGAGAGGCTTTTGCGTGCCGCATTTCGGATGTACGCATGCCAATCTGGGGCTGTCTCGGTTGATATCAGGCATTGGAGCACATCCTCGCATCTTGGTCAACCCTCTTTCGCGCGTGCGCCCGGAATTCAGGGCTGCGACCATGCGCTATCGCCGCGCCGTCGGCAACTCCGCGAGCGCAGCCGCCACGTCGGGCACGTTAAGGCGGGCGAGCGGCGAACGGCGGAGGACGCGGACGGCAGGGCCGCGGGGCGCGCTGAGGGCAGGGTTGGAAGCCGCGCCGAACAACGCAACCGTCGGGCAGCCGCAGACGGCGATGATGTGTGTCGGGCCCGTGTCGTTGCCGACTGCGCAGTGCGCGCTGCGGGCGAGAGCCGCAACCTGACCGAGGGACGTGCGGCCGCACAGGTCGATCGCCTCCGGAGCGGCGGCGGCGATTCGCGCGAGCGCGCGGCCCTCCGGCGCGGCGCCGATCAGGACAGGCGAAGTCCCCTCACGGGCGAGCGCCCGCGCCAGCGCGGCATAGTGCTCAGCTGGCCAGCGCTTCGCCGGATGGCGCCGAGAACAGCCGGGAATCAGAAGCGCGAAACGCTCGGGCAGACGGAAATGGGAGGTCTCGCCGTCAAGCCACGAAAGACCCGGCGGCGGTGTTTCCGGGATTCCCGCCATGGCGAGCTGCTCGGCCTGGCGGTCGAGGGTGTGCATGGAGTTACGGCCCGGGTTGGCGTGAGGATGCGAGCAGCCGGCGGCGATGCCCGACCATTCGGGCGTGCGACCCGGCGGAAACAGGCGGAAATACCGCGCGGAGCGGCGCGAGGTCTGGAGATCGTACACGCGGTCGAATCCCCCCCCCCCCCCCCCCCCCGCGAGGCGTCGGCGCAGCGCGCGCCAGGCGAAGACCCGCCAGCGCCCCGGACGGTCGTCGATCCACACATCGTCGAACCAGCCGCAGCGCCGCCCCAGAGCTGCGAACAGCGGCCCGGTCAACAGCACGATATGCGCCGCCGGATGGTGCGCGCGGATGGCGGCGAAAGGCCCGGTCGCCTGCACCCAATCGCCGAGCGCGCCCAGTTTGATGACGAGAATGCGCTCGGCGGTCTTCATCGCAGGGCGGGAGCGCATCAGAGCGGGAGGGTCATGCGGGCGCGGAGGCCGCCGAAGGGGGAAGCGGCGAGCTGGATGTCGCCGCCATGGTTGCGCACCGCGTCGCGGGCGATGGAAAGGCCGAGGCCGACGCCGCCGGTGTCGGGGTTGCGCGCCGCGTCGAGACGGAAAAAGGGCTTGAAAACCTCCTCGCGGCTCGCTTCGGGGACCCCCGGGCCGTCGTCGTCGAGGGTGAGCGCCAGCGCGCCGCCCTCGCGCGCGACGGTCAGCTGCGCCCGGCGCCCGTAGCGCAGCGCGTTGTCGATGAGGTTGACGAGCGCGCGCTTGACGGCGCCGGCGCGCAGGGTCGGACGCAGGCCGGGCGCGCGGTTGACGAGCGCCAGCGCCGCGCCGCGCCGGCGCGCGCCGGCCAGCGCCGAGTCGATCAGCGCGTCCAGATCGGTCTCCGCCGCGGTCTCGCCGCCCTCGCCGCGGGCGAAGGCCAGATAGCCCTCGATCATGCGCTCCATGTCGCCGACATCGGCCCGCAGCTCGCGCGCCGCCTCTTCGTCCGCGATCATTTCGATCTGCAACTTCATGCGGGTCAGCGGCGTTCGCAGGTCGTGGCTCACGCCGGCGAGCATTTCCGTGCGCTGCGAAATGTGCCGCTGGATGCGTTCGCGCATTTGCAGGAAGGCGCGCGCCGCCTGCCGCGCCTCGCGCGCGCCGCGCGGCTTGAAGTCCGCCGCCGGGATGCCCTTGCCGAAACTCTCCGCCGCGCGCGCCAGACCGATGATCGGCGCGACCTGCCCGCGCAGGAAATAGACCGCCGCCGCCAGCAGCACCAGCGATGTCCCCGCCATCCAGCCGATGAACACGTAAACCGTCGAGCTGAACAGGCGCTTGCGCGGCGTCGCCGCCTCCAAAACGCCCGACGGCAATTCGACGGAAATGAACACCGTGCCCGGTTCGCGGCGCGTGTCGAAACGGACGGGGCGGTGGATAAGTTCCGGCAGCACCCGCGCCAGGGTCCAGTCGACGGGGCCGAAATGCGGGTGTGCCGGCGGTCCGTCCGCCAGCCGCGCGCCCGGACGGAAGACGGCGTCGATTTTGAGGCTCCGCCGCGCCCGGTCGATCAGCCAGAGCGGGTCCACCGCGGCGCCCCGCGCCGCCACGGCGTCGGCCAGCACCGCGATGTCGCCGGCGACCGACTGCGCGAGCCGGCGACCCACATCCTCCCAGAGGCGGTCGTAGAAGACGAAGGCGGACACCGCCTGCACGACCGCCAGCGGGACCACGACGATGAGCAGCGACCGCCCGAACAGTCCGCGCGGCAGGAAGGCGCGCGGACCTTTCACCGCTCGCCTCCCCGCGCCCGCCGGCGGCGGTCGCCGCGGTCACTGCGCGGCGCGCAGGACATATCCGGTGCCGCGCACCGTGGCGATGCAGCCCGGCGCGCGCGGGTCGGGTTCGATTTTGCGCCGCAGGCGGGCGACGCCGACATCGATCGAACGCTCGGCGACGCCGGTCTCGGCGCTCAGGGCGGCGCGCGTCACCGCTTCTCCCGCCCGTGCGGCGAGGGCGCGCAACAATCCCGTCTCGGTGACGCCGAGCGCCACCTCGGCGCCGTCGCGCGTCAGGCGCCCGCTAGCCGGGTCGAAGACGAAGGCGCCGAACCGCACGCGCCGCCCCGGCCGGTCGCGGCCCGAGCGTCGCAGGATGGCGCGCAGCCGCAACGCCAGTTCGCGCGGCTCGAAGGGCTTGGCGAGATAGTCGTCGACGCCGCTTTCCAGTCCGGCGACGCGCTCGTCGGGCGCGTCCATCGCGCTCAGCATGAGGATCGGCAGGTCGCCGTCGCGGCGCAGCGAGCGGGCGAAGCGCGTGCCCGTCTCCCCCGGCATCATCACGTCGAGGACCATGACATCGAAGGCGAGGCTTGCGAGCCGGGCGCGCGCATCGGCGGCCGAGGACGCGGTCGCCACCAGGAAGCCGTTGTCGCCGAGATAGCGGCTCAGCAGCCGCCGCAGCCTCGCGTCGTCGTCGACGACGAGGACGTGCGGGCGCGCCTCGGGGGGAAGCGCCCCGGGCGGCGCGGTTGCGGGCGCCGCCACGGCGCGGCTCAGGCCGCCCGCCGCGCGGCGAAGCGGGCGCGGTCCTCGTCGGCGATCAGCCCGAGCAGGACGCCGGCGAACCCCTCGACCGCCTGGCCGCCGGCGGCGCGGTAGGCGCGGGCGAGGCGCCGGCGCAGAACCAGCGACAGCCGGCGCTCGAGTTCGCGCCCCTTGTCGGTGAGGGTCAGCAGGCGCTGGCGCCGATCCGCCGACCCGCGCGCCTGGACGATATGGCCCGTGCGCACGAGCGTCGCCACCGCGCGGCCCAGACTCTGCTTGGTGATCTTGAGGATGCCGAGCAGCCGGGCGATGGAGACGCCCGGGTTGCGGGCGACGAACCACAGCACCCGGTGATGGGCGCGGCCGAGGCCGAGGGGGCCGAGAACGCCGTCGCACTCGGCGATGAAGTCGCGGCCGGCGAAGAACAGCAACTCCATGCCGCGGTCGAGCTCGCGGTCGCGCAGGAACAGCGGGCTGGCGGGGGATTTCACGTCGCTCATGGCGGCGAGTAAAGCGCCGCGGCGCTGGCCAGCGCAAGCCCCCTCTGCTAGCCTGCGCCGCCGCGGCGGGAGAAAGGGATCTTTATGCTCGACTTCGAAAATCGCGACGGCTGGATCTGGATGGACGGCGCTTTCACGCCCTGGCGCGACGCGAAACTGCACGTGCTGACCCACGGCCTTCACTACGCCTCCAGCGTCTTCGAGGGCGAGCGCGTCTACAGCGGCGCGATCTTCCGTCTCACCGAGCACACCGAGCGTCTGTTCGAATCGGCGCGCCAGCTCGGTTTCGCGATCCCCTGGACCGTCGCGGAGATCGACGCCGCCTGCCGGGAAGTCTGCCGCCGCAACGGCATCGAGGACGGCTATGTGCGCCCCGTCGCCTGGCGCGGCACCGAGATGATGGGGGTCTCGGCGCAGAAGAACGCCATCCACGTAGCGATCGCCGCCTGGCAATGGCCCTCCTATTTCGACCCCGACGCGCGGTCGAAGGGGATTTCCCTCGCCTGGTCGAAATGGCGCCGGCCCGACCCGGCGACCATCCCCGCCAAAGCCAAGGCCGCCGGCCTCTACATGATCTGCACGCTCGCCAAACACGACGCCGAGGCCGAAGGCTGTCACGACGCGCTCATGCTCGACTGGCGGGGCCGCCTCGCCGAGGCCACCGGCGCCAATATCTTCCTCGCCATCGACGGCAAGCTGCATACCCCCGTCCCCGACTGTTTCCTCGACGGCATCACCCGGCGCTGCGTCATCGGTCTGGCGGAGAAGCGCGGCATCGAGGTGATCGAGCGGGTCATCATGCCCTCGGAACTCGAGCGCGCCGACGAAGTGTTCCTCACCGGCACAGCGGCGGAGGTCACGCCCGTGGGGCGGATCGGCGACCTGCATTTCCAGCCGGGAACCCTCTGTCGCCGGATGATCGAAGACTTCACGGCGCTGACGCAAGCCGAGAGCGCGGGGCCGGCGCGTGTCGGCGCCGGCGGGTAGCGGCGCCGTGGCGGGGCCGGGCGCCGGCGAGATCAGGCAGGCGTTCCTCGACTTCTTCGCCGCCCGCGATCACGAAATCGTTTCCTCGGGGCCGCTGACGCCCCACAACGACCCGACCCTGCTGTTCACCAATGCGGGGATGGTGCAGTTCAAGAACGTCTTCACCGGCAAGGAGACGCGCGCCCGAAGCCGCGCCGCGACCAGCCAGAAATGCGTGCGCGCCGGCGGCAAGCACAACGACCTCGACAATGTGGGGTATACGGCGCGCCACCACACTTTCTTCGAGATGCTGGGGAATTTCTCCTTCGGAGACTATTTCAAGGACACCGCCATCGAACTCGCCTGGACGCTGGTCACGCGCGAATTGGGGCTGGACCCCGGCCGCCTGTGGGCCACCGTCTACAGCGCCGACGACCGGGCTTTCGAGCTGTGGCGCAAGATCTCGGGCCTGCCCGAAGAGCGCATCGTGCGCATCGCCACGTCCGATAATTTCTGGGCGATGGGCGATACCGGCCCCTGCGGGCCGTGTTCGGAAATCTTCTACGACCACGGCCCCGCCGTCGCCGGCGGCCCCCCCGGCAGTCCCGACGCCGACGGCGACCGCTATATCGAGATCTGGAACCTCGTCTTCATGCAGTTCGAACAGCGCGAGGGGGGGGAACGGGTCGACCTCCCGCGCCCGTCGATCGACACCGGCATGGGCCTCGAACGCATCGCCGCGGTGCTGCAGGGCGAACACGACAATTACGAAACCGACCTGTTCCGCCGGCTGATCGGCGCCGTCGCCGACGCCGCCGACACCGACCCGCAGGGCCCCCGGCGCGTCTCGCACCGGGTCATCGCCGACCACCTGCGCGCCGCATGTTTCCTGCTCGCCGACGGGGTGACGCCGTCCAACGAGGGCCGCGGCTACGTGTTGCGCCGGATCATGCGCCGCGCCATGCGTCATGCCCATCTCATGGGGGCGGAGGAGCCGCTCATGTGGCGCCTGGTCCCGGCCCTGGTCGCCGAAATGGGACAGGCCTTCCCCGAACTCGGGCGGGCCCGGGCGCTGATCGGGGAGACCCTGAAACTGGAAGAGACGCGCTTCCGGGAAACCCTGGCGCGCGGCCTGCGTCTGCTCGGCGACGAAACCGCCAGACTCGCCGACGGCGCGGCGCTCCCCGGCGAGGTGGCGTTCCGCCTCTACGACACTTACGGCTTTCCCCTCGACCTGACGCAGGACGCGATGCGCGCCGAAGGCCGCGCCGTCGATGTCGCCGGCTTCGAGGCGGCGATGGCGCGCCAGCGGGCGGAAGCGCGCAAATCCTGGACCGCCGGCGGCGACGCCGGAGGCGACCGCCTGTGGTTCGACCTGCGCGAGCGCATCGGCGCCGGCGAGTTCGTCGGCTACACCGTCGCCGAGGCCGAGGCGGAAATCGCGGCGCTCATCGTCGACGGCCGCAGCGTCGACCGCGCGGAAGCCGGCGAAGAGGTCCTCGCCTTCGCGAGCCGGACCCCGTTCTACGCCGAGTCCGGCGGCCAGATGGGCGACAGCGGCGCGATCGCCGTCCCGGCGTCGGGCGCGCGCATCGCCATCCGCGACACGGTAAAGCGCGGCGGCGACATGCATGCTCATGTCGGCGCGGTCGAAGGCGGCGCGGTCGCGGTCGGCGACGCGGTCCGTCTGTCGGTCGACGCGCCCCGCCGTCTGGCGTTGCGGCGCAACCATTCGGCGACGCACCTGTTGCACGCGGCGCTGCGGCGGCGCCTCGGCGACCACGTGACGCAAAAGGGTTCGCTGGTCGCGCCCGACCGGCTGCGCTTCGACATCAGCTGCCCGAAACCGGTCTCGGGCGAGGATATCGCGGCGGTGGAGGCGGAGGTCAACCGCGAGATCCTCCGCAACGAGCCGGTGCGCACCGTGCTCGCGAACCCGGAAGACGCGGTGGCCCGGGGCGCCGTCGCGCTGTTCGGCGAGAAATACGGGGACGAAGTGCGCGTCGTGTCCATGGGCGGGGCGGACGCCGGGTTCTCGGTCGAGCTCTGCGGCGGCACCCATGTCGCGCGCACGGGGGACATCGGTCTGTTCAAGCTTGTGGGCGAAAGCGCCGTGGGCGCCGGCGTGCGCCGCGTCGAGGCGGTGACGGGGGAGGCCGCGCTCGCCTGGACGGCGGAGCGTTCGCGCATGATCGAGGACGCAGCCGCGGTCCTGCGGACCTCGCCGGATGCGGTCGCCGGGCGCATCGCGGCGCTGCTGGAGGAGCGCCGCAAACTCGAGCGCGCCCTGACCGAAGCCCGCCGCGCGCTGGCGGCCGGCGGCGGCGGCGCGGCGGCGGTCAAGCGGGTCGGCGGCGTCGCCTTCGCCGGCCGGGCTCTCGACGGCGTGCCGGCGCGCGAGTTGCGCGGCATGGCCGACGAGATGAAGCGGACCGTCGGTTCCGGAGTCGTCGCCGTGGTCAGCAACGCCGGCGGCAAGGGCGCGGTGGTCGTGGGGGTGACCGCCGACCTGGCGTCGCGGTTCGATTCGGTGGCGCTGGCGCGCGCGGCGGCGCGCGCCCTCGGCGGCAAGGGCGGCGGCGGCCGCCGCGACCTGGCGCAGGCCGGCGGCCCCGACGGCGCCGCCGCCCCCGCCGCCCTCGCCGCCGTCGAAGCCGCCCTCGGCGAAGCGGCGGCCTGAGGCGCGCCGGGGGCCGGAAACCGGGCGCCCGAACCGGCGTATCTTCAACGCTCGGCGACCAGGCTCAGTACCCATAAAGGGGGTTGCGTTGGGTTGGGGTATGTGGTGTGCTGCCACCAGATACAGGGGGTGCACCATGTCCGACCACCAAGTCTGGCTCTCCGAGGCTCAATTCGACCGCATCCGGCCGCTGCTGCCCAACAAGGTCCGCGGCGTGCCCCGGGTCGATGACCGGCGCGTCATCTCCGGCATCATCCACGTGATCCGATACGGCCTCATCCGGCGTCACGCGCCCTCCGAATACGGTCCCCACAAGACCCTCTACAACCGCTTCGTGCGGTGGAGCGAGGCCGGCGTCTTCAACCGCATCTTCGCGGCCCTGGCGGCGGAGGGCCGGGCGACGGGGACAGCGATAATCGACGCCACCCATCTGAAGGCGCACCGCACCGCAGCCAGTCTGCTAAAAAAGGGGCTCTTTCGCGCTGTATCGGACGCACCCGGGGCGGCCTCAACTCGAAACTGCACGCGGTCTGCGACGGCGACGGCAAGCCCCCGATCATGCTGTTGACCGAAGGGCAGGTCAGCGACCATCGCGGAGCCGCGATGATGTTCAATGTCTTGCCGCCGGACGCCGATGTCCCGATTGGCGACAAGGGCTACGACAGCGACCGCTTCCGCGAAGCCCTGGAGGGACGGGGAATCGCCCCCTGCATCCCCGGGCGGGCGCACCGCAAGAAGCCGGTCGCCTGCGACGCCGGGCTCTACAGGCAACGCAACCTCGTCGAGCGCATGTTCGGTCGGCTCAAGGACTGGCGACGCATTGCCACGCGATACGACCGCTGCGCGCACACCTTCTTCAGCGCCATCTGCATCGCCGCAACCGTCATATTCCGGTTATGAGTCCTGGGCTAGTGTCCTGCCTCTAAAGTTCGTGGCATAGGGTATGCTCGACGCGATGGCAGAAGCGCTTGACGGATGCGAGGATGTCGTCGGCGGATTTCGTCCACCTGAAGGGTTTGGGGTTCCGGTTGTGCTTGTCGATAAAAGAGCGGATATCCGCTTCAAGCTGTTTCGTCGAGTTATGCGCGCCCCTTTGCAGCTGCTTGCGCGTCAGTTCGGCGAACCGGCGTTCCACCCGATTGATCCAGGACGCCGAGGTCGGCGTGAAGTGAACACGATAGCGCGGACGCCGCGCCATCCAGGATTTCACCGCTGCGGTCTTGTGGGTGGCGTAGTTGTCCATGACGATGTGAATATCGAGGTCATCGGGAACATGGGCGTCGATTTCCTTGAGGAAGGAGAGGAACTCCCGGGACCGATAACGCCTGTAGCACTTGCCGATAACGAAACCGGTGGCGATGTCGAGGGCGGCGAACAGCGAGGTCGTCCCGTTGCGCCGATAGTCGTGGGTTCGCCTCTCGGCCATGCCCGGCGTCATGGGCAGGACGGGCCGGGTGCGGTCGAGCGCCTGTATCCGGCTCTTTTCGTCGACGCAGAGCACCGGCGCGCGATCCGGCGGCGACAGATAGAGGCCGACAATGTCGGCGCCTTGTCCACGAACTGCGGGTCGCCGGAAAGCTTGAACGTCTCCGACCGGTGCGGTTGCAGACCGAACGCCTTCCAGATCCGTTGCACCGACGCCGGGGAAAGCCCCACTTCCCGGGCCATCGAGCGGATCGACCAATGGGTGGCGTCGACCGGCGACGCGTCGAGCGTCCGCCGGACAACCTCGGCCACCCGGGCGTCTTCTATGCTGCGCGGACGCCCCGAACGCGGCGCGTCCGACAACCCCTCAACGCGATCCTTCAGGAAGCGACGACGCCACTTGCCGACCGTGTGTTCATGCACGCCGACTTCCGCAGCAACCGCCTTGTTCGTCAAACCATCGGCGCAACGCAGGACGATGCGGCAACGCTCCGCAAGCGCACGCCCAACGCGACGACCGCGAACCCGGCGCTCAAGATACGACCGCTCTTCGTCGCTCAACACCACGGACGCAACCGGCCGACCCGCACGACGCCCCATCCCATGACCTCCACACAAGCCACATAATCACACACATTATCATGCGAACTTCAGAAGCGGGACACTAGGCACCGAATCGCGCGAACAAACAGGGATAAGACCTCTGTATAACTCGTTTCGCCTGTGGCAGGATCGCGTTCCCAGCGTTTTGCGATGTTTCCGAACCTGCCGTCGGCGTATGACGATGCGTGACGGAATTGGGAACATCCGCCCCCTGCCTCGGTAATTCCGGCGAAAGAGCATGTGAAGAAATCGAGAGACGCTACTACTCTTCGTCATTCCCGCGAAAGCGGGAATCTGCTTGCGGCGTTTTCCGTAAGAACACCGGGCCGATATTGCGGACGGCCGCCTCCGGATTCCCGCTTTCGAGCGTGTGAAGAAATCGGACGGCCCCCACAATGACGTCTGGAGAACCGGAGAATTGGCGTTGTGAAAGTCAACAGCCCGCCCACAATACTTCGTCATTCCCGCGAAAGCGAGAATCCGGAAGCGACCGTCCGCAATGTCGGATCGGTTTTCCTTGCGGAAACGCCGCAACAGATTCCCGCTTTCGCGGGAATGACGAAGAGTAATAGCGTCTCTCGGTTTCTTCACGCGCTCTTTTGCGGGAAAGAGAGAAGGCGGATTTTCGCAATCTCATCGGGCATCGTTATGCTCCGCCGGTGAGTTCGGGAGCGTCGCAAAACCGCGGAACCGCGATCCTGCCGCAAGCGAAACCGGTTATGCAGAGGTCTCAGGGATACTTGCCGGAGTCGACGTTATGCGATGTTTCACAGGGCCCCTGAAACCCCGCTAAACAGGGCGCGCCGCAGGCGCCGCCTCCCATGTCCCGAATTCCCCGCGTTCCGGCGCCGAACCGGACCTTCGCGCGCATGAGAAAACGCCATTCCGGTGCGGCGCTCGCCTTCGCGGCGCGGTTTGACGAACGCGGGCGGAACGTTGTAGGAAGCGGGTAACGGCCGTTGCGAGCGGCCGCTACCCGTGCCTTGAGAAGGCGCACGGCGACCCCGAGATGCAGTCGGAGTCACCACATGCAGCATACCGGCAAGACCGCAACACGGGGCGCGCCATGGACCGGCGCGCGCTCGCCTTCCCGGGCGCGCGGGCGCGGTTGTCGTTTGACCGCAGGGGGAACCGGAATGGCGAAAGGCAAAGCGCACGCGCTGGCGGCGCTGGCGGCGCTGACGGCCGTCGGGTGCACGGGGAGCGCGGACGACATCGCGCGGCTGCGGGGCTGCGCGGGCGGTTCGATCGGGGCGCTGGAGGCAACGCAGGCGGAATATCCGGATTTCCGGGCGGCCGACGTCGATCACGCACTTGGCTACGCGCGAGAGGTACACGGCGACGCGCGCGGCTGGCTGGCGACGTGGGTGCTTTCGGATCGCACGTGGGAGATGGACGCCGGCAAGGGGGCAGCGTTGTGGTGCGATCTGGCGGATGCTCATGCGGACGCGCTGGCGGCGTTGCGCGCCGCGGACCGGCCGGGCGCCCGAAGCGCCGAGCGGCAGTCGCGGTTGTTGTTCCAGACGATCAACCTTCACTGCGGTTTGTGTTGGGGCGCTACGCCATGACGGACGGCGGCGCGGGCGGCGGGCGCAAGCCGAAGGCGGAACTCTCGGATCGCCATGCGGCGATCACGGACAAGGCGGGCGAGGCGGCGCGGCGCGGTTGGGCGCGCCAATCGAAGGCGGGGCATTGTTCCGTTCCGGCGGCCGAGTCGTATCTCGAAGCCGGGCGCCTGTTGCAGGCACTGGTGCGCGAATGTTCGCGCGGCGAACTCATGCTGGCGCACCGCCGCGCCGGAATGTCGACGGAGCGGGCGTCGCACCTTCGGAAGCTGGCGGAAACCTGTCCTGACGCGCGAGATCGCTACCTCGACTTCAACGAGCAAGATCGCCGACGAAGCGCGCGCGCCATGACGGACGGCGGCTCGGCGCGCGTCGAACCCGCGCATATCGCGGACGCGGCGCGCGGGATCGGCGACGAAATGGGCAAGATCGCTCTCGCGTGCTTCTTCGGGCGTCCGCTCGTTGCGCCGGATACCGCGGGGCCGACCATCGCCGAGCGGGCGGCGGTGGCAATCTCCGACGCCATGGGCGCCATCGCCGACGATGCGCGCTCGCCCGCGGACACCATGGCGCAGACGGCGCACGCCATCGACGACGCCATGAAGGAGATCGCCGACGAAGCGCACCCGCCTTCGGACACGGCGGCGCGGGCGGCGCGGGCCATCGCCGACGAAATACGCAAGATGGCCGACGATGCGCAGTCGCCTTCGGGCGCCGCGGCGCGGGTAACGGCCGCCGCCGCCCGCAACGTGAACGACGTCGCCGACATGCTGTATGTCGGCGGCGACGAACCGCGTTCGCCAACCGCGGCGCGGGCGGTGCGCGCGATCGCCGACGAAATGAGCAAGATCGCCGACGCGGCAGGCGCGCCATGACAGGCGGCGGCAACACGCTGTATTTCGGCGATTGCCTACAGGTGATGCGGGCAGACATTCCCAATGAGAGCGTCGACCTCGTCTACCTGGACCCGCCTTTCAACAGCAAGCGCCTGTACAACGCCTTCATGGGCGGGGCTCAGTGGGTTGCCTTCGCGGACACGTCGCGCTGGGCGGAAGCCGTCGACGATTGGCACGAAGTGGCCGGCAAGGTGGATACCGCGCCCGTCATGGAAGCCTTGCGGACGATGTTAGGCGAGGGCGCCATGCTCGCCTATCTCGCCTATATGGCCAACCGCCTTGTCGAATGTCGGCGCGTTCTCAAGCCGACCGGTTCAATCTATCTTCACTGCGACCCTACGGCGTCGCGCTATCTCAAGGTGTTGATGGACGCGATATTCGGCGCGTCGAATTTCCGAAACGAAGTCATATGGAAGCGGACAAACGCGCATGGCGGCGCGCGGCGCTTCGGACCCGTGCACGATACGATATTCTTCTACACGAAGACGGATCGATACACGTGGAACCGCGTTCTCCAACCGCACGATGAAGCCTATGTGAAGGTGTCCTATCGTCATATGGACCCGGACGGGCGCCGATACCAACATATTGCGTTGACGGGCCCTGGAACGAGGCAGGGCGAGTCGGGCTCGGAATGGCGCGGGCGGAACCCGACCGCGCAGGGACGCCATTGGGCGATACCGCGGAAACTCCCCGGTATGGACGACGTTCCGAAACCGCTTCTCGAAGCGCTGGATTACCTGGACCGCGCGGGCCGGATCGCTTGGCCGAAAGGCGGCGAAGGGATGCCACGTTTCAAGCGGTATCTTGACGAACTGGAGGGTATCGCGGCGCAAGACGTAATCGTCGACGTGGGCGCTGTGGCGTCGAAGGCGCGCGAGCGTCTCGGCTACCCTGCGCAGAAGCCGCTTGCGTTGCTGGATCGGATCGTTCGCGCGGCGTCTAACGAAGGCGACGTGGTGCTGGACCCGTTTTGCGGTTGCGGAACGACCATTCACGCTGCGCAGGTGGCGGGGCGGCGCTGGATCGGGATCGACGTGTCGGTCAACGCATGTCGGATCATCGAACGGCGCCTGAAAGCCGCCTTCGATGCGCTGTGGGAAGACATTCGGTTCATCGGCTTCCCGAGGACGGCCGAAGACGCGCGGGCGCTGGCCGACCTCGATAAATTCCGGTTCGAACATTGGGCGGCGGCGCTCATTGACGGAATGGAACCGAACACGGTTCAACGCGGCGACAAGGGCATTGACGGACGCGGGCGGCTTGCGCTGCGACGGGGCCAGTTCGTGGATGTCGTCTCGCAGGTGAAAGGCGGCGGCGCGGGCGCACCGGCCGTGCAGGCGTTCGCCGGCGCCATGCGCCAGGCCGGCGCCGACATGGGCATTTTCATATGCTTCAAGGACCGCATTACGCGCGGGATGCGAGACGCCGCGGCAAGCGCAGGGCGGTTCATGGGCGTTCCGGCGCTGCAAATCTACGCCATCGAAGACCATTTCGACGGGAAAGAACCCGTCTGGCCGCGCGCGGGTTGACGCTGGCCGGCGCGGGCTGGCGCTCGCCGTCGAAGGCGAGGCGCGCGGGCGCGGTCGGCAGGTCGGCACTCGCCTTCGCGGGCGCCGCGTCGCCAGTGCAGACGGCCAGAATTAGCTGCCAGAATTAGTTGGACGAGACCTCTGCATAACTCGTTTCGCCTGCGGCAGGATCGCGTTCCCGGCGTTTTACGACGTTTCCGAACCCGCCGTCGGCGTATGACGATGCGTGACGGAATTGGGAACATCCGCCCCCTGCCTCGGTAATTCTCGCGACAGAGATTGCGAAGAAATCGGCCGGCCTTACAAGTACTCGTCATTCCCGCGAAAGCGGGAATCTGTTGCAGCGTTTCCGCAAGGAAAACTGGGCCGATATAGCGGACGGCCGCCTCCAGATTCCCGCTTTCGCGGGAATGACGAAGTATTGTTCGATATGCATCGTTATGCTTTGCCGGTGAGTTCGGGAGCGTCGTAAAAACGCGGGAACGCGATCCTGCGACAAGCGAATCCGGTTATGCAGGGGTCTCTGGACGTGGAAATTTGCGGGAAGATGCGGGAATTCCGAACGATTGGGGGCGGCGGGGGCGGGGCGCTCCGGGGATGTCCGTTTATTTCCGGCTGCTGCGATTATTTTTTGGCCAGCTACGTCCGCAGCGGGCGGGCGAAGGCGCGGATGTCGGCGACCAGCGCTTCGGGCTCCTCCATCGCGGCGAAATGACCGCCCCGCGGCATGTCGGTCCAGTGGACGATGTTGTAGGCGGTCTCCGCATAGGAACGCGGCGGCCAGGGGACGAACTCGACCGGGAAGGCGGCGACGCCCACCGGCGCCTCGATGCGCCCGCCCGGGGGCAGGAACCTGTCGCCCGACTCGCGATGGCCGTAATAGATCCAGGTCGCCGTGTTGAAACTGCGGGTGAGCAGATAGACCATGACGTTGTCGAGAAGCCGGTCCTTCGAATAGACGGCGTCCAGCCCGCCGCGGCGCAAATCCGACCAGGCATGGAACTTCTCGATAATCCACGCCGCGACGCCGACGGGGCTGTCCATCATCGCGTAGGAGAGGGTCTGCGGTTTGGTGGCGTGCTGGCGCAGATAGGCGCCGCCGGCGTCGAAAATCCTGTGCGCCTCCCGCGCCCAGGCTTTTTCCTCGTCGCTCCGGGGCGCGACGCCGGCGGCGCGCACGCCCATCATGTTGAGGTGAATGCCGGCGCAGGGCGGCGCGTGCCCGAAGCCGATCCACGACGCGATCGCAGCGCCCCAGTCGCCGCCCTGGGCGAGGAACCGCCGGTATCCCAAAACCTCCGCCATGAGCTTCGCGAACATGCCGGCCACGGCGCGGGGGCCGATGGGGCGCGGCGGCTTGCCGGACCAGCCGTAACCGGGAAGGCTCGGCGCCACCACGTCGAACGAGTCCTCCGCGCGCCCGCCGAAGCGTTCGGGATGCGCCAGCGGTTCGAGGACCTCCATGAACTCGAACACCGACCCCGGCCAGCCGTGGCTTATGAGCAGCGGCGTCGGGTCCGGGCCGCTCCCGCGCAGATGGATATAGTGCAGGTCCAGCCCGTCGACCCGGGCCGTGAACTGGGGGAAGCGGTTGAGCGCTGCTTCCGCCGCCCGCCAGTCGTAAGAGTCCAGCCAGTGCGCGGCGAGCGCTTTCATATAGTCGAGGTCGGCGCCGTGGGCCCAGCCGCCGCCGTCGGGCGCCTCGTGCCACGGGAAGGCCGCCACGCGGGCGCGGATGTCGTCGAGCGCCCGGTCGGGCGCGGAAACTCTGAAAGGCGTCGGCATCGTCTCCCCCGCTTCAGTCGATGGTGAAGCCGCTGTCCACGGCGATGACCTGGCCGGTCGTCCGCGCGGACTCGTCGGAGGCGAGGTAGAGCGCGAGCCTCGCTACGTCCTCAGGCTCGATCAGGCCGACGAGATGGCGGGCGGCCATGCCCCGCACCGCCGCGTCGCGTTCGAGCATCGCGATCACCCGCGCGGTGCGCACCGTGCCCGGCGCCAGCGCGTTCACGCGGACTCCCTGCGGGCCGTATTCCACCGCCATCGACCGGGTGAGCGCCGCAACCCCGCCCTTGGCCGCCGTGTAGCAGTCGCGCCCCGGAAGGCCGTTCAGCGCCACGCTCGACGCCGTGTTGACCACCGCGCCGCCGCCGGCCGCGATCAGGCGCGGCAGGCCGTGCTTGCACACGAGGAACGTGCCGAACAGGTCGAGACCGATGGCGCGCCGGAACTCTTCTTCCGACGCCTCGGTCACCGGGCCGTCGGCGGGGGTCGCCCCGCCGGCGTTGTTGTAGAGCACGTCGAGGCCGCCGAACCGCTCCGCCGCCGCGCCGACGGCCGCCGCCACCGCGTCGCCTTGCGTGACGTCGGCCGCCAGGAACACCGCCTCGCCCCCTTCGGCGTTGGCGAGCGCCGCGGTTTCGGCGCCGCCTTCCTCGTCGATGTCGGCGATGGCCACCCGCGCGCCTTCGGCCGCGAACAGCACCGCCGCCGCCCGCCCGATGCCCTTCGCGCCGCCGGTCAGGAAAACCCGTTTGCCCTCCAGCCTTCCCATCTCGACCTCTCCCGGGATGCGCTGCGATGCTCCGTCGCCGCCCTATCGTAAGCTACATCGCGCGGTTTCATATTGCGATCTCACATATTGCGTGACAATCGCGCCGAATTTGCCTAACGGTTTGCGCCGCAGGGGAGGAGAGTCACGCGCGGCGCGGGGAGAACCGCGCCGTCATGCCTTCCCGTTCGCGATCACCAGGGAGAAGACGTATGGCCCGCAGCACGACCGGCGAGACGAAGGCGACGAAACGCTACAAGCCGACGCCCCGCGACCTCAGCGACCGCGCCCATCTCATCGAGGTCATCCGCGACGGCGCCGGATGCACCACGGCGGTGGCGAAGCAGACGCTGATCGACCTTCTGGAGACGATGACCGTCTCGCTGAAGAAGAACAAGAAAGTGCAAATCTACGGGTTCGGCACCTTCACCATCGTCCGCCGCCCGGCGCGCAAGGGGCGCAACCCGCGCACCGGCGAGTCGATCAGGGTCAAGGCGTCGAAATCGATACGCTTCAAGGCCGGCAAGGCGTTGAAGGACTCGGTGTGACAACGGCCTTCCCGAAGCGCCGCTTCGTCAACGACCCGGACGGCGCGCGCCTGCCGATCAAGGTCGACTCCACGTCGAACGGCGAGTTCGCGCCCATCCCGCTCGATGCCGTCAACCGGGGCGCCGCGCGGCTGGCGCAGCGATGGGCCGGCGAGAACGCCCGCCGTCACGGCGTGTCGCGGCGCGCCTTCATGGTTTCGGCCTGCGGCGCGGCGACCGCGCTGCTCGCCCTCAACCGCGCCAACGCCGACGCCGGGCGCACCGGCGGCTTCTTCGACCTGACCGAAACCGCCGCGCTGGACCCCGACGCCGCCGCAGAACGCCTGGACGGGCGCGAATTCGTCTTCGACGTCCAGGGGCATTTCGTCGGGGCGCACGGCCGCGGGCGGGTCGGCCTCGGCGGCGCCGACGCCTTCGTGCGCGACATCTTCGTCGATTCCGACACCGACATGATGGTGCTGTCGTTCATCCCCTCGAACCGCGAGCGCGAACTGCTCACCATCGCGGAGGCCGACGAGACGCGCCGCGTCATCGACGCCATGGAGGGGAGCCGCCGCCTGCTGATCCACGGCCGCGTCAACCCCAACCAGGATGGCGACCTCGACGGCATGGACGAACTCGCCGAACGCTGGGGCGTGTCGGCGTGGAAGACCTACACCCAATGGGGGCCGGACGGCGCGCCCGGCTTCTTCCTGCACGACCCGCCCGGGGTCGCCCTGATCGAGAAGGCGCGCGCCCTCGGCGTCCGCAATATCTGCATCCACAAGGGCCTGCCGTTCGGCCGGCGGTCGTGGGAACACAGCCTCGCGAGCGATATCGGGGTCGCGGCGCGCATGTTCCCCGACGTGAACTTCCTCGTCTATCACTCGGGCTACATCGCCGGCGAGACCGAGGGCCCCTACGACCCCGACCGCGGGCAAGGCGTCGACGAACTGATCCGGTCGGTGGAGGAGAACGGCGTCGGGCGCAACGCCAACGTCTATGCGGAACTCGGCAGCACCTGGCGGTTCCTGATGCGCGACCCCGACGGCGCGGCGCACACCGTGGGCAAACTCGTCAAGCATATCGGCGAGAACAACGTGCTCTACGGGTCGGACTGTATCTGGTACGGATCGCCGCAGGACCAGATACAGGCGTTCCGCGCGTTCCGGATTTCTCCGGCGCTCCAGGAGGCGCACGGTTACGCGCCGATGACCGACGCCTTGCGCGCCCGCATTTTCGGCCTCAACGCGGCGGCGGTCTACGGGATCGACGCCGACGAGGTCATCCTTCGCGCGGGCGCCGACCCCTTCGCCCGGCGACGGGAGGCCCGCCGCGCCGCGCCGGACCCGCATTTCCTGACCTTCGGCCCGCGGACCCGGCGCGAATATGCGGCGCTGCTCAAGGCGCGCGGCGGCGCCCCGTAGGCCGTCGGCGGTCACTCAGCCGGGCGCCAGACGCCTTCCCCGTCGGGCGGACCGTGGCGGCGGACGCGGCCCGTCTCGGCGAGATGCAGCAGGTGCGCGAGCACCGACCGCCCGGCCGCGCCGTGCAGACGCGCGTCGAGGCCGGCATAGAGCCGGCGCACCATCGCCGGAACCGCGCCCACGCCGTCGGCGACGCAGCGCAGGATCTGCGCCTCGCGCCGCCGCCGGTGGCCGGCGAGCACGCGCACGAACGGCGCGGGTTCGGCGATGGGCGCGCCATGCGTCGGGTAGTAGCGCGCATCGTCGCGCGCCCGCAATTTGGCGAGCGACGCCATATACGCCCCCATGTCGCCGTCCGGCGGCGACACCACCGTCGTCGACCAGCCCATGACGTGATCGCCGGAAAACAGCGCCCGTTCCTCCTCCAGCGCGAAACAGAGATGGTTCGAGGTGTGGCCGGGGGTGTGAACGGCCCTTAGCGTCCAGCCGGGGCCGCTCACCGCATCGCCGTCGCGCATCTCGCGGTCGGGGACGAAATCGAAATCGCCGCCTTCCTCCACGGGGACGCCGCGGTCGGCGCCGTGGGTGCCGTAGCCCCAAGTCGGCGCGCCGGTCAGCGCCCGAAGCCGCGCCGCCGCCGGCGAATGGTCGAGATGCGTATGCGTGACGAGGATATGGCTCACCGTCTCGCCGTCCAGCGCCGCCGTCAGGGCCCGGACGTGCTCGTCGACGGCCGGGCCCGGGTCGATGACAGCGACCGCGCCGTTGCCGACGATATAGGTCCCGGTTCCGCGGAAGGTGAACGGCCCGGGGTTGCGGGCGACCACGCGGCGCACCAGCGGCGTCAAACGGGCGGCGACGCCGTATTCGAACTCGATGGACTTGTCGAAGGGGATTTCCATGTCGGGGCCGACGGGCGGCAGATTCAGGAGATGACCGCCGCGATCCCGGTGGCTATCCCCGCCGCGGCGATCATGCCCCCGATCACGCCGGACAGCACCCAGACCTTTAACTTCTGGACATCCTCCTTCAATTTCTGGACGTCCTCCTTCGTCGCCAGATGGACAACCTCCCTTTCGAGAAAAGAGTCGAACCTGGCTTCCAGGCGCACCAACCGGATGTCCGCGGCCTCTCTCCGGTCCACACCCGAATGCGACTTCGCCCCGGGATCGGGAGAGGCCCGGCTCGCCGCGCCGTCGCGCGCGGGAACGCTCACGCGCGCTCCTCGGCCAGCGTCAGCCAGTCCCATAGCGAACGGGCGGCGTAACCGGACCACGTCTCGTTCAGTTTGAAGACGACGCCGTGCGCCCCCTCGATGCGGTCATCGCCCTTGATGCCGGCGGAAATCGCGACATTCTCCGCGATGGTATTGTCCGCAACCAGGAAGAGAGTGTCGGACAGCCGGTAACATTCCGGATAGGCGCCGCGGACCCGTTCCTCGACATCCGGGTTCGGATCGCTCAAGGCGACAGCAAAAACACGCATTATGCGGTCCCCCCTCGTGGATTGGCCGAGGCCACTATAGCGCCATCGTTCCCCTCGTTGAATCGGGAGGGACCGATCGGCGGGAATTCTCTTGCGGCCCGTAGCGACGCCGCGGTCCGGTCACGGTCCTCCCCGGGGGCGATATCCATCGCCACGATGAGAATCGCCGCCCGATCAGCAGCCGAGTCGCGCCGCCAGCTCGTGGAAATCGACGGCGACGATGTCCCAGTCCGAGTCGGGGGCGAGGTCTTCGGTCTGGTCGGGGCCGTATTCGGTGGGCCGCGCCACGAAAGCCGTGCGCATCCCGCGCGCCCGCGCCGCATGCAGGTCGCCGTTATGCGCCGCGACCATCATCGTCTGTTCCGGCTTCAGCCCCAGCATGGCGATGCTGATGTCGTAGACCTCCGGCCGCGGCTTGTATTGCCGCGCCATTTCGGCGCCGAGCGGCGCGTCCCACACGACCTTTGCGCGCCGCGCCATGTTCACGATCAGCGCCACATGGCCGTTCGACAGCGCGGCGAGCAGATAGCGGCGCCGCAGCCGCGCCATCCCGTCCTGCGTGTCGATCCACCCTTCCAGGCGATGCCAGACCCGGTTGAGACGGTCCTTTTCCGTCTCGCTCAGCCCCTCGAGGCCGAAGCGCGGCGCCAGGCGGTCGAGGATCTCGCGATGCAGCACGTCGAGACGGACATAGTCCCGCCGCCCCTCGCGCACCGGCGTCATCGCCGGCTGGTAGCCGGCGCGCCAGGCGTCGGCGAAGGCCTCCCAGTCGGCGTCGATCTTCTTCGCGGCGCCGAGCGCCCGACATTCGCGGATGATCGAACCGCGCCAGTCCACCACCGTTCCGAACACGTCGAAGCACAGCGCCCGGACGCCGGAGACCGGGTTGTCGCTTATGTTATCGGTCGCCCTGCGGCCGGTCATTCCCCGCCTCCCCGAGCCTCCCTGAGCGCCCGCCACACCCGTTCCGGCGTCAGCGGCATGTCCAGATGGCGCACGCCGCACGGCGCGAGCGCATCGACGACGGCGTTGACGAAGGCCGGCGGCGACCCGGCGGCTCCGGCCTCGCCGCAGCCCTTGAAACCCGCCGGGTTCGACGGGCACGGCGTTTCCACCGGCGCGAAATCGATGGGCGGCAGGTCGCCGGCCCGCGGCAGGCAGTAATCCATGAAGGACCCCGAAAGCAGCTGGCCCGACGGGTCGTGAACCGTCGCCTCGAACCCGGCCTGGCCGAGGCCCTGCGCGACCCCGCCATGCACCTGGCCCGCGAGCAGCAGCGGGTTCAGCACCCGCCCGAAATCATGCGCCGCCGTATAGCGTTCGATGGCGACGGCGCCGGTTTCGGGGTCGACCTCGACCTCGCAGACATGGCAGCCGTTGGGATAGGTGTGATTCTCCGGCGCGAAGCGGCCCACCGCGCGCAGGTCGATGTCGCGCGCCGCCGCGGCGCGCGCCACCGCCTCCCAGTCCGCCGCGCGGTCCGTGCCGACGATGCGGAACGCGCCGTCCTCGAAAGCGATGTCGCCGGCCGCCGCTTCCAATGCGTCGCCGGCGAGCGGTTTCGCCAGGTCGACGACCGCGCGCGCCGCGGCCGCGAGGCACGCTCCGCCGAGGGGGATCGAACGCGAGCCGCCGGTCCCCTGGCCCTCCGCCACCCGGTCGGTGTCGCCCTGGACGACCGCCACGCGCTCCGGGTCGATGCCCAGGAAGTCGCCGGCGATCTGCGCGAGCGCCGTCTCGTGCCCCTGTCCGTTGGCCATTGCGCCCGACAGCACCGTCGCCGAACCGTCCGCCTCGATGCGCAGTTCGGCGCTGTCCGCCACCCCGTGGCCGCAGCGTTCGACGAAGACCGCCAGGCCGATGCCGCGCCGCCGCCCCTGCGCTTCGGAAACCGCCCGCCGCGCCGCGAAGCCGCTCCAGTCGGCTTCGGCCATCCCGCGCGTCAGCATCGCCGGGTAGTCGCCGCTGTCGTAGGTCAGGCCGAGCGGCGTGCGGAACGGCAGTTCGTCCGGCGCGACGAGGTTGCGCCGCCGCAGCTCGATCCGGTCGATCCCCGTCTCGCGCGCCGCCAGGTCCACCAGGCGTTCGAGCAGATGCAGGTTCTCCGGGCGCCCCGCGCCGCGATAGACTTCGGTCGGCACGGCGTTGGTCAGCACGCCCCGCGCCCGGACATGGATCGCCGGCGTGCGGTAGGCGCCCGAAAACGACGCCGCGTTCAGCGTTGGCGGGATGGCGCCGCGGCCGCTGGCATGAGCGCCGAGGTCGGCCGTGACATCGACCTCGAGCGCGAGGAACCGCCCGTCGGCGTCGAGCGCCAGGGTGGCGTCCGTCACCCGGCCGCGCCCCTGATAGTCGGTGAGGAAGCCGTCGCTCCGCGACCCCACCCAACGGACCGGTCGCCCCAGCGCGCGCGCCGCCCACAGCAACAGCGGCTGTTCGCGATAGAGCGAATTCTTGACGCCGAACCCCCCGCCCACATCTTCGACGACAACGCGGAAGCGGTCTTCGGGCAACCCGAAGACCTGCGCGAGTTCGCTGCGCAGCGGGTGCGGCATCTGCGACGCGCAACGCAGCGTGAAGCGTCCGCTCGCGGCGTCCCACGAGCCGAGGGCGGCGCGGGTTTCGAGGGCGCCGACGACGACGCGCGGGTTCGCGGCGCGCAGCCGGATCCGGTGGGCCGCCGCCGCCATCGCCGCACGCACCGCGGCGGCGTCGCCGGCCTCCCAGTCGAAGCACAGATTGCCGGGGACGCCGCCCCACAATTGCGGCGCGCCGGCGGCGAGAGCCTCCGCCGCGTCGACGACCGCCGGGCGTTCGGCGATGTCGCAGGCGACGAGTTCGGCGGCCGCCTGCGCCGCCGCCTCGGTCTCCGCGACGACCATGGCGACGGTGTCCCCCACGAAGCGCACCCTGTCTTCGGCGAGCACGGGTTGATCGGGGAAGACCGGCGCCTTGCCGTCGCTTTGGCGCGGGCGCGCGACGACGGGAAGCGGCCCGAGCGCGCCGCCGAGGTCGGCGGCGGTCCAGACCGCCAGCACTCCCGGCGCGGCGCGCGCCGCGGCGCAATCGACCGAACGCAACTCCCCATGCGCGATGTCCGAGCGGACGAACCATGCATGGGCCAGCCCCGGCGGCGCCATGTCGGCGACGAAGCGCCCGGCGCCCGTGAGCAGGCGCCGGTCTTCCTTGCGCCGCAGCGGCTGGCCGATGCCGAACCGGGTCACGGATTGCCCCGCGCCGCCACCGGCCGGATATCCGCCAGCGTATCGCCCCGCACGCAGTGATAGACATCGTAGAGGTTCACCGTCGGGTCGCAATGGGGCGCCTGGCAGACGACCTGCGCCCCCACCGCGAGGCGCTCGTTGGCGGTTCCGTAATCGACGGCGCCGTGTTCGTCGCCGAGAAAGCGGTAGGTTGCGCCCGCGGGCGCGCCGCCGGCGAAAACCGGCGCCGGCCCGTCGGTCGCGAAACTCTTCAATCCGGCGTCGATGACCGCATGGCTGTCGTGGACATCGTTGACCACCGTGGCGTGGACGAACAGCGCCGGCGCGAAGGGCCGCGGGTCCTCCGGCGTCAGCGCGCAGGCGTCGTATTCCACGTCGGCGAAGACGTAGGAACCCGCCTGCAATTCGTTCAGGACGCCTTCGCGGTGGTCGATGTCGTGGGTGCCGGTTCCGCCGCCGGTAACGAGCGCCGGCGGCAGACCCGCTTCCGTCAGCGCCGCGACCGCCTCGCCGATGCGCGCGCTCTGCACGGCGACGGCGGCGCGGCGTTCGTCGAAATCCGCAATGTGCTGCAAATGGCCGTAATAGGCTTGCAGTCCGGCGAATTCGAGCCTCTCCGCCGCCGCGGCGAGACGCGCCAGCGCCACGGCCGCGGCAGCGTCCCGCGCGCCGGTGCGGCGGGTTCCTACGTCGAAATCGACGACGACCCTGAGCGGCGCCGCCGTGTCCGTCGCCCGCGCGGCGTCCGCCAGCGCCGCGAGGTGGGCGGCGGTGTCGCTGACGACCGCGAGGTCCGGCGCCTTGCGATGCAGCGCCATGAGCCGCGCAACCTTCGCCGCGCCCGTGGGGGGCGAGGTGACGAGGATGCCGGAGACCCCCGCTTCGGTCAGGACTTCGGCTTCGCGCAGCGTGGCGCAGCACTGGCCTGCGGCGCCGGCGGCGATTTGCGCCCGCGCGATGTCCGGCGATTTGTGGCTTTTCGCGTGCGGGCGCAGCGCCTGGCCGGCGCCCCGGCAATGCGCCGCCATCGCCGCGATGTTCCGTTCCATCGCATCGAGATCGAGCACGAGCGCCGGCGTATGCAGCCGCTGCCGCCCGCCGGGGACGCCGACCAGCTCCGCATTCGGCGACAGCTGCGCCATCTCTCGGCTCCTTCCGTTCGCAGAACGTCGCTCCCGAGGGTAAAGCCGTAGCAACTCCCGCGCAGCCCGGCAAGGAGCGGCCGGCAGTTGTTGCAAGCCTCGATCATCGAGCGGTGAGACCTTCGGCCGTCCGCACGCTTGCGCCGGTGTTGTGGAGAAGCCTCTCGCCGATCATGAACCTGCTTGGCGGCAGCGTGTCGCAAGGTTACGTTCTTACGGAAGCAGGGCGCCGCCGGCTGGCGCGCCGGCGGCGCGAATTCTGGCCGAATTGGCGGTTGCGACGGGAAGGCGGCGCGGACTATGGACGTTTTTGCGCTCCGGGACGGGCTCGTGGACGACTACGCGAGCTATACCCGCAGTTTCATCAAGATCGCCGATCCGCGAATCCGGCGCAAAGTCGATACGGAGCTCGACGCCGGCGCTTTCTGGCCGGAACCGCTCCTCCAACTGAACCCGGCCTTCGAACCCGGAGGGACGATCGACGATCTGGTCTCGGAGGGGGTGCTCCACGAAGAGTGCGCCCGGATCTTCCGGCTGGACAAGACGGACGCCGACCCCGCAGGCAGGCAGCTCCCGCTCTATGCGCACCAGGCGGACGCCATCCGCAAGGCCGGGGCGGGAAAGTCGTATGTCCTGACCAGCGGCACCGGCTCCGGCAAGAGCCTGACCTATATCGTTCCCATCGTGGACCACGTGCTGCGGCGCGGATCCGGGAACGGGATACAGGCGATCATCGTCTATCCCATGAACGCTCTGGCAAACAGCCAGAACGAGGAGCTCGCCAAGTTCCTCGCGGCAGGCGACGGCGAATCTCCGGTGCGCTTTGCGCGTTACACCGGGCAGGAGAGGGAGCCCGAGCGGAGAGAGATCCGGACCGATCCGCCGGACATCCTTCTCACCAACTACATGATGCTGGAGCTCCTGCTGACGCGCGGCGAGGACCGCGAGCTGGTGCGAGCCGCCCGCGGGCTCCGGTTTCTGGTCCTCGACGAGCTCCACACCTATCGGGGCCGGCAGGGCGCCGATGTCGCATTGCTCATCCGGCGCTGCCGACTCGCTACCGGCGGCGACGATATGATCTGCGTCGGCACCTCGGCGACGATGACGAGCGGCAAGTCCGCTGCCGACCGGAAGCGCGAGGCGGCGGCAGCCGCCGCCGCCTTGTTCGGCGACGATATGGCCGCCGATCAGGTGATCGAGGAGGCCCTCGAGCGGTCGACGCCGGAATTCGATCCCGACGATCCGGCGATGCATGCGGCGTTGACAACGGCAGTCTCACGGGGTCGGGAGCCGCCGAACAACTATGAAGGTTTTCGGCGGTGTCCGCTGGCGTCGTGGATCGAGTCCGCGTTCGGAATCCGTACCGAGTCGGAAACAGGGCGGCTCGTGCGGCAATCTCCGCGGCCCCTGCGAGGGCCGTCGGGTGCGGCCGAGGAACTCGCGGAGCTGGTTTCGGCGGATCGAGAGGCCTGCGCGACCGCTCTGCAACAGTATCTGCTCAAGGGGTCCGGGCTCCGCGCCGACGAAGAAAGCCGCTTCCCGATATTCGCGTTTCGCCTGCATCAATTTTTCACGCGCGGCGACACGGTATGGACCACTCTGGAACCGGAGTCGGTTCGGCATATAGAGATCGCGAAACTCGGCGCGAAACCGGGCGAGCCGGACAAGCCGCTCTTTCCGTTGGTCTTTTGTCGCCATTGCGGCGCCGAATATTACAGGGTCGCGTTTTGCCGCGACGGGGAGGAGACTCGCCTCGAACCTCGTGAGGACCGCCGGGACTCGTCCGACGATTCGGTGGACGCCTGGCTTTACGTCTCGGAAAAGGCGCCCTGGCCCGGCGCCCGCGAGGAGCAGCTGCCGCGGCTGCCGGCCTTCATGAAGGAGCCGGCGGCCGGAGGCGGAGAGCGCGTTCGGGCCGATGCGCGAAAGGACGTTCCCGAGACGGTTTTCGTCGATGCGGCGGGGCGGCTCGTGCCGGAAGGCGAAGGTCTCGGCGCCGCCCTCGTCACGAAGAACTTCCTGTTCTGTCTGAACCCCGATTGCGGGATCGCCTGGGCGCGGACGCAACGGTCGGAGAAGGCCAAACTCGGCACGCTGGGGGTCGATAGCCGGAGCACGGCCACGACGATCCTCGCCGTCCGCTCCCTCGTCGAATTGCAGGGCGCCGGCGCTTCGGCCGACGAACCGCGCAAATTGCTGAGTTTCACCGATAACCGTCAGGACGCTTCATTGCAGGCGGGCCATTTCAATGACTTCACGCAAGTCGCGCTGCTTCGTTCCGCCCTTTACAAGGCGGCCTTGCGGAAAGACCCGGAGGGATTGGATCACGGCTCTCTGGCCCGCAGCGTCTTCGAGACTCTCGGCCTCGGGTTCGAAGAGTACGCCGCCGACCCCGATGTCCGCGGCCCCGCGCGGCAGGCCACCGAAGACGCCCTGTGCCGGACGATCGATTACTTCCTCTACCGGGATCTGAAACGGGGCTGGCGCGTCACGGCGCCCAATCTCGAAGACTGCGGTCTCCTCGAATTCGAGTATCAGGGGCTGACCGGCGCGGACGGTCTTCTGGGCGAGAAAGAGCTCTGGGAAGAGGGATTCGCATCGGGACAGGGCCGCGACCGGGAATATCTGGAAACGCCGCCTGCGTTGCGGTCGTGCGACGCGCCGTTACGCGAGGAAATCCTGCGGACGCTGCTCGACGTGCTGCGCCAGCAGCTGGCGATCGAGGTCGATGCGCTCGATCCCCGCAAGCAGCAGGAGCTCGTTCGACAAACGAAGCCCCGTCTTCTCGAGGGGACCGTGTGGTGTCTCGACGACCCGGGCGAGTTGGCGAAATCCACGGTCGCCTACCCCCGCGCGCGTCGGGGCAGGGATCCCCGCGAAGACAAGACCGGCTTCTTCGTATCGTCCTGGGGCGCGCTGGGCCGCTACGTCCGGCGCCGTCTGGCGGAATATGCGGACGCCGGCCGGCCGTTCGGCCGGGAGGACGTCGACCGAACCATCCGTTTCCTGTTCGGCGCCCTGGCGCGGTACGGGATTCTCGAACGGGTCCGCAGCGCGGACGGCTACCGGATCAATCCCGGCGCGCTGCGCTGGGTCGCCGGCGACGGCGAGACGCGCCCGCACGACCGGACGCGGTTGCTCGAGGTCGGAGAAATCCCGGCCCGCGCCAACCGCTACTTCCTGGAATGCTACAGGAGTTTCGTGGATGTCGAATGTCTCCTCGAAGCCCGCGAGCACACGGCGCAGGTCGCGTCCGAGGACCGGGAAGAGCGCGAGGCGCGCTTCCGGGAGGGCGGGCTCCCGCTGTTGTTCTGTTCTCCGACCATGGAACTCGGGGTCGACATAGCCCAGCTCAATCTGGTCAACCTGCGGAACGTCCCTCCGACGCCGGCGAACTATGCACAACGCAGCGGACGCGCCGGACGGAGCGGCCAACCGGCGCTGGTCTACACCTATTGCGCCGGTCGAAGCCCCCACGACCAATACTATTACGGGCGGCCCGGCGACATGGTGGCGGGGTCGGTGACGCCGCCGCGCATCGACCTGCGCAACCGGGACCTCGTCCGTTCTCACATTCACGCGATCTGGACGGAAATGGCGAACCCCGACTTCGGGCCGACTCTGACGAGCTTGCTCGATGTCCGCCACGAGGACGGCGCCATCGAATTGCCCGTAAAAGCTTCGATCCGGCGTTCTCTCGACGATCCCGCGCTGCGCGCTGCGGCCCTGAAGAGAGCCGACCGGCTCATCGATAGCATCGGCCGGGAACTGGAGTCCGCGACATGGTTCCGCGAAGACTGGGTCGGCGAGATTTTGAACGGGATCGTCCAGTCGTTCGAAGCTGCCTGCAATCGCTGGCGGGGGCTTTACCGCGCCGCCGTCCGGCAACGCGAGCTGCATCACCGGATCATCGGGGACACGTCGCGCCCCGAAGCCGAGCGCGCCCATTCGCGGCGCCTCCGCGCCCAGGCCGAGAGCCAGATACGGCTGCTTACCGAGGCCGAAAGCGTCTATCGGGGCGACTTCTATTCTTACAGGTATCTCGCCGCCGAAGGCTTCCTGCCGGGCTACAATTTCCCCCGGTTGCCGCTGTCGGCCTATGTGCCCGGCCGGCGGCTGCGAACCGGCAGCGACGAGTTCATCTCGCGGCCCCGGTTCCTTGCCATATCGGAGTTCGGCCCGCGGGCGCTGATCTATCACGAAGGCTCCCGCTACCGGGCCTACAAGGTGAATCTGGATTTCGGATCGGACGAGATCGAGTCCGCCCACAACCTTCCCACCGCGACCATGAAGCGTTGCTCGCGCTGCGGGTACGCGCATGTCGCCGAAGGCGTCAACCTGACGGAGGTTTGCGAGCGATGCGGCGCGGGCCTGAACGAGGAATCGCTTATCGGCGATCTCGTCCGCATGCAGAACGTCAGCCTGCGGTCGGTGCAACGCATCACCTGCGACGAGGAGGAGAGGCAGCGCTTCGGCTACCGGCTTGTCAGCGCCTACCGGTTCCCGGAGATCGGCGGCAAGATGGACCGAAGCGACAGCGAAGCCGCCGTCGATGGCGTCCGCGTCATGCGCCTGAGCTATGGGGACGCTACGGATCTCTACCGCATCAACCTGGGCTGGGCGAAGCGCCGGCCGGACCAGCCGGACGGGTTCGTTCTCGACCTGGAGAAAGGATACTGGGCGCGCAACGAAGCCGACGGGGAAGACCGGGACGACGCCACGGCCGACGGTCGGAAAACCCGGGTCGTGCCCTATGTCATCGACACGCGGAACGTCCTTGTCGTCGCCTTCGAACCGCTGCCGGACAGGGCGGAGATGGCGGCGCTTCAGGCGGCCTTCCGCGAAGCGATACGGAAACGCTACCAGCTCGAGCCGCGGGAACTGTCCGCCGAGGCGATGCCCACGCCCGATGACCGGCGGGAGATACTTTTCTACGAAGCCGCGGAGGGCGGCGCGGGGGTGCTGCGGCAGCTCGTCGACGACCCCGGAGCGATACCGGCCCTCGCCCGGCGCGCCCTTGAAATCTGCCACTTCGACCCGGATACGCTCGACGACCTCAAGGCCGATGCGTGCGGCAAGGCTTGTTACGAGTGCCTGCTGGATTACGGGAATCAGCCCGACCACATGCTTCTGGACCGTCATGCGATCCGCGATTCGCTGGCCGAACTCGCCCGCTCCAGGGCCAGGCCCGCCGGCGGCCCGGGGTCGCGGACGGAGCGGCTTGCGGCCTTGCGCAAAGCCTGCGACAGCAAGCTGGAGCTGCGGTGGCTCGACCGCCTCGACGCCCTGGGCCTCCGCTTGCCCAGCGACGCCCAGCTCCCGATCGAAGCCTGTTCGACAAGACCCGACTTCTTCTATCGCGACTACAACGCGGCCGTCTACATCGACGGACCGCCGCACGACGGGGAGGACCGGATCCGGGACGACGAGGCGATCGCGGAACGGCTGATGGACGCCGGATACGCCGTCCTCCGGTTCCACCACAGGGCGGACTGGGACGGCATATTCCGCCGTCATCCGGACATATTCGGGCCGGCGAACCGATGAACGGGGCGCAATTGTCGCAGCCCGGAACGCTCATCCGCGCCCGCGGACGCGAATGGGTCGTTCTGCCGGAGTCGACCGGGGAACTGTTGATGGCGCGGCCGGTCGGCGGCCTCGACGAGGAGACCGCGGGCATCATGCCCGCCGTCGAGCCGGTCGATTCCGCGAGCTTTCCGCTGCCCGCCGCGTCCGACGCGGGGGACTTCGCGTCCGGACTGCTGCTTCGCGAGGCGGCCCGGCTGTCGACACGCGCCGCCGCCGGGCCGTTCCGGAGTTTCGGACGGATCGCCGTAGAGCCCCGGCCCTATCAGCTCGTCCCGCTGATGATGGCGCTCCGGCTCGACCCGGTGCGCCTGCTCATCGCCGACGATGTGGGCATCGGCAAGACCGTCGAGGCGAGCGTCATCGCGCGCGAGCTGCTCGACCGCGGCGAGATACGCCGTCTGGCGGTCTTGTGTCCGCCGCAACTCGCCGAGCAATGGCAGCGCGAATTGTCGGAAAAATTCCACATCGACGCCGAACTCGTCCTGAGCGGCACCGTCCGCCGTCTCGAACGCGACCTGCCGATCGGCGTCTCGGTGTTCGACCGTCATCGTTTCACCGTCGTCTCCACGGATTTCATCAAGAGCCCGAGGCGCGCGGACGACTTCATCGTCAAATGCCCCGAATTCGTGATCGTGGACGAGGCGCACGGTTGCACGCTCGCGGCCGGCGCCGGGAAGGGGCGCCAGCAGCGTTTCGACCTGCTCAGGCGCATCGCCGCCGACGAGGCGCGTCATATCCTTCTGGTCACGGCGACCCCGCACAGCGGCAACGAAGGCGCCTTCCGGTCCCTGCTGGGCCTGCTCGATCCCGCCTTCCGCGATCTGCCGGCCGACCTCGACAGCGCCCGGCGCGAAGGCGTGCGACGCCGGCTCGCCCGTCATCTGGTGCAGCGCCGGCGCGCCGATATCCGCCGCTGGCTCGGCTCCGACACCAGGTTCCCGCGGCGCATGGACAAGGAGGCGACCTGGAATTTCAGCCCGGAATACCGGGCGCTGTTCGACGACATACTCTCCTTCGCGCGCGAATATGTGGCCGTGGAGGCGGGAGAACGGCGGCGGCGAAGGGTGCGCTACTGGTCCGCCCTGGCGCTTCTGCGCTGTGTCTCCTCCAGCCCGGCGGCGGCGGTGGCCACGTTGCGGAGCCGGGCGGCGGTCGACGACGCCGAAGACATCGACGAGGTCGGGCGCCGCACCGTCCTCGATCACGGCGACGACGACGATGCCGCCGCCGTCGATTTCAGCCCGGGCGCCGACAGCGAAACCGGGTCCGGCCGCACGCAGCGGCGGCTTCTCGAATTCGCCCGCCGCGCCGAAGCCCTTTCGTCCGGCTCCGACCGCAAGCTCGAGGGCGCCGTCCGCGAGATACGCGCCCTGGTCGATGACGGCTTCCGGCCGGTCGTCTTCTGCCGGTTCGTCGACACGGCGGAATATGTCGCAGGGGGATTCCGCAAGGCGCTCCCCGACGCCGTCCGCGTGGAGGCCGTCACGGGCCGCCTGCCGCCGGCCGAACGCGAGGCCCGTATCGCCCGGCTGACGGAGACGCCCGGCAAATATGTGCTGGTCTGCACCGATTGCCTGTCGGAAGGCGTCAACCTGCAACAGCATTTCAACGCGGCGCTGCATTACGATCTGGCGTGGAACCCGACGCGCCACGAGCAGCGGGAAGGACGGGTGGACCGGTTCGGCCAGGAAAGCGACGAGGTCCGCACCGTCACATGGTACGGCGCCGACAACCCCGTCGACGGCGTGATCCTCGACGTGCTCATCCGCAAACACAAGAGCATCAAGAGCGATCTGGGCGTCGCCGTCGCCGTGCCCGGGTCGAGCGAGCAAATCGCGGAAACCCTGTTCGAGGGCGCGTTGTTCCGCGAACGGGCCGGCGCGACCCAGATGACGCTGGACTTTATCGACGACCTCGACGGGAAGACGCAGGCAGTCCATGACGAATGGGACGATGCCCGCCGGCGCGAAAAGGCCAGCCGGTCGCGCTTCGCACAGCACGCGCTGAAGCCGGAGGCCGTCGCCGCCGAACTCGCAAGCGTGCAGTCCGCCATCGGGCGGAGCGCCGATGTCGAGCGCTTTTTCCATGCCGTGCTGCGCGCCGCCGGAACGCCCCTGAAAACCATGAACGGAAGCGTTACGGCCCGGATCGGTCCCCACACGCCGCGGGATATTCGCCAGGCCGTCGGCCGCGACGAGCCTTTCTCCGGCCGCTTCGAACTTCCCCTGAAGCAGGGCGAGCTCTACCTGGGCCGCACCAGCCCCATCGTCGAAGGCCTTGCCGGATGGACCCTGGACCGGGCGCTCGACCCGGAAGCGTCGCAACCCTCCGTGTCGCGCTGCGGCGTCGTCTCCACCTCGGCGGTCGCCGCGCGGACGACGGTCCTGATCGCCCGTTTCCGGCGCCATCTCCGGACGGGCGGCCCCGACGCTCCGGCCATCCTCTGCGAGGAGATTATCCCGCTCGCCTGCGCCGGCCCGGCGGACGATCCGTCGTGGCTGGCGCCCGGCGACGCCGAGACATTGCTCGCCGACGCGCGTCCCGAGGCCAACCTCGTCAAGACGGCGTTCGACCAGCAAATCGACCGGCTTCTCGCCGCGTTGCCGAAATACCGGGAGGCGCTCGAAGCCGTCGCCCGCGAACGCGCCGGGGACCAGTTGACCGCCCACCGCCGCGTCCGCCAGGCGTCCCGCGCAAGCGGCCGCATCTCGGTGGAACCGGCGCTCCCGGTGGACATTCTCGGCGCCTGGGTCCTGTTGCCGAAACCCGGCCCGGCGACCGCGGCATGACCCGCCGCGACGCCGAATTCCAGACCGTCCGGTCGGAAGGCGGCTTGCTGCCGCCCGACCTGCTGCGGCGCGTCCTCGATCCCGCCGGCGATCTCCCCGGCGTTCGGCCCGAGGATTACGACTTGCGGCGCGGCGAGCGTCTCGGCGAAGTCATCGTTCCCGGCTGGAGCCGGCTGCTCAGACACTGGTCGGACTTTCGCGAGGCGGCGGCCGGTCTCCGCGAAGACGAAGCCGGAACCGCGCTCACCAACGACCGCTGGACCCTGCCGCTGTTGCGGGAGCTGGGGTTCGGGCCGCTCCTCGCGAGCGCCGCCCCCGCAGTCGCGGGGCGGAGCTGGGCCATCGCCCGCTTCCTCGGCCCGGCGCCGGTCCACCTCGTGGGATGCCACGTGAACCTCGACCGCAGGTCCCCCGGCGTGCGCGGCGCGGCCCGCGCCAATCCCCACGGACTCGTGCAGGAATTCCTCAACCGCTCCGACGGGCATCTTTGGGCCATCGTCTCGAACGGCCTGCAATTACGCCTGCTCCGCGACAGCCGGGCGCTCTCCCGCCAGTCGTTCCTGGAGTTCGACCTGGAAGCCATGTTCGCCGGCGAAGTATATTCCGACTTCGTGCTTCTCTGGCTCACGGCCCACGCCACGCGGTTCGCGCCGCGCGGAGACGGCGGACCCGAAACCTGCCGGCTGGAGGCGTGGACGGAAGAGGCGCGGAAACAGGGCGCGCGCGCTCTGGGCGACTTGCGGGGCGGCGTCGAACGGGCCCTGCGGACGCTCGGGCAAGGCTTGACGAGCCATCCCCGAAACCTCCGGCTGCGCGACGCGCTCCGCAGCGGCGCGCTTGCGCCCTCCGACCTCCACGGACAATTGCTCCGCATCGTCTATCGGCTGATCTTCCTGTTCGTCGCCGAAGACCGCACCCTCGAAGGCCGGCCGCTGCTTCACCCTCCCGACGGTTCCGGGATCGCCGCCACGGCGCGCGAGCGATACGCGGCGCATTACGGCACGGCCCGTCTGCGGGGCCTCGCCGGCGCCGTCAAGGGCGGCCGTCACGGCGATCTGTGGCGGCAATTCGGACTCGTCGCCGCGGCGCTTTCCGGGGATCCGTCCCTCGCGCCGGCCCGCCGGCATCTGGCGCTTCCGGCCCTCGGCGGCTTCCTCTGGGACCCGGAGTCCACCGCCGCGCTCAACGACGCGGAGCTCGCGAATTGCGATTTTCTCGACGCCTTGCGAGACCTCGCCTTCATCCGCCGGGGCAACGCCCTGCGCCCCGTGGACTACAGGAGCCTCGGCGCCGAGGAACTCGGCGGCGTCTACGAAAGCCTGCTGGCGCTTACCCTCCGGGTCGGCGCCGACGGCGCCGATTTGAAGTTCGCCGAATTCGCCGGCAACGAGCGCAAGACCACCGGCTCCTACTATACCCCCGACTCGCTGGTCCAATGCCTCCTCGACTCCGCTCTCGACCCCGTTGTCGAGGACGCCGTCCGCGGCAAGTCCGGCCGGGAGGCGGAAAAGGCGATTCTCGAACTCAATATCGTCGACCCCGCCGTGGGCTCCGGGCACTTCCTCATCGGCGCGGCGCGGCGCCTGGCCCGCCGTCTCGCACGGGCGCGCGCGACTGCCGACGGGGAAAGCGAGCCGTCGCCGCTCCTCTACCAGCGCGCGTTGCGCGATGTCATCGGGCGCTGCCTCTACGGCGTCGATGTCAACCCCATGGCCGCCGAACTGTGCCGCGTCGGCCTGTGGCTGGAAGCCCTGGAGCCCGGCAAGCCGCTGTCCTTCCTCGACCGCCGCATCCGCGTCGGCGACAGCCTGCTGGGCGTTCTCGACCCTGCCGTCATGGCGCGCGGCGTCCCCGGACAGGCTTACAAGCCGCTGACCGGCGACGACAAGGCCGTCTGCCGCGACCTCAAGGCGCGGAACCGTCGCGCCGGCGCCTCGGTCCAGCCCGGTCTGTTCGACGAAGCCGGCGTCCGGCGCGTCGCGACGGCCGTCTCCGGGCTGGACGACATGCCGGAAGACACCCTCGCCGACATCGACCGGAAGCGTGCGGCATGGGAGGCTGCCCGCACCGCCGACGCCCGCCGGCGGGAAACCCTGCGGGGCGACCTTTTTACCGGCGCTTTCCTCGCTCCGAAAACCGCCGACGACATGGACGCTGTTCCCCTCACCGAGGACCTGAACCGGCTCGACAGGGACATGCCCATGCGCCGGCGCGTAGAGCGCGCCGCCGGCGACCTTGCGCTACGTCATCGCTACTTCCACTGGCCGTTGGAGTTCCCCGAGGTCATGACGGCCGGCGGGTTCGATGTCGTGCTGGGTAATCCGCCCTGGGAACGCATCAAACTCCAGGAGAAGGAATTTTTCGCTGCCCGAGCGCCCGAAATCGCCCGAGCCCGGAACAAGGCCGCACGCGAGCGCCTTATTCAGGCGCTCGTTGCAACGGACGCGCCGCCGGCTGACCGGGCGCTCTATGGCGAGTTCCAGAAAACCAAACACACGGCCGAAGCCGCCAGTCATTTCATTCGCTCCAGCGGCCGTTTCCCACTGACCGCCGTGGCCGACATGAACACATACGCGTTGTTTGCCGAAACCTTTCTTCAACTACTGGCGCCCTCGGGTCGCGCCGGCATCGTCGTCCAGTCCGGCATCGCCACCGACTACGGCACAAGGCGTTTTTTCCGGGAGGTTTCCGAAACCGGCCGGCTAATCAGCTTGTATGATTTTGAAAACAGGGAGGGCTTGTTTCCCGGCGTGCATAGAATGATGAAATTCTGCCTGCTCACCCTCGGGGCGATCGGCAACGGGTCTGCGGACTTCACCCTCTTCGCCACGAACATTAAGCACCTGGCCGATCGGCGCAGACACTTTACCTTGTCCACGGAAGACATCCATCGCATCAACCCCAACACCCGCACCATGCCCGTATTCAGGTCTCGGGCGGACGCGGAACTGACGAAGAAGATATACAGCCATGTGCCTCCTCTGATCGACGATACCCGACAACACAACCCCTGGGGCATTCGCTTCATGAGGATGTTTGATACGGCCAACGATAGTAATCTGTTTCGGGCGGATGAACAGTTGCAAGAATATGGCGGCAGACGCGATGGAGAAAACTGGATTCTGGGCGATGCTACATATGTCCCTCTCTACGAAGCCAAGATGATCCACCAATTCGACCATCGTTGGGCGACATACGAATTTAGCGGCAACTCCTTCCGCGACGTGACTGCGTATGAGAAGGCGGATCCGGAATACGAACCAACGCCAAGGTATTGGGTATCCCATATCGAAGTGCATAGGCGACTTGAAGATGTTGCCTGGGGGCGCCACTGGCTTATGGGGTGGCGGGACATCACCAATGCGACGAACGAGCGAACCGTAATTGCAACGGTATTTCCGAGGTCGGCTGTGGGTGACACAATCCTCGCTATAATCCCCGAGAGGATCGCACGTTCATTATCCGCCTTGTGCGCCAATTTACTTTCACTTCCGTTAGACTACGTGGCGCGGCAGAAAATCGGCGGAACACATGCAAAATACTTTTATTTCAAGCAACTCCCCGTTCTACCTCCTTCTGCTTACGATACAGCTAAACTGGATTTCATCGCTCCCCGTGTATTGGAACTGGTTTATACAAGCAAAGAAATGCAATTTTTTGCCGAGGATTTTGGATATCCCGGTCCGCCTTTCGCCTGGAATCCCGAACGTCGGGCCGTCCTCCGCGCCGAGCTCGACGCCTTTTACGCCCGTCTCTACGGCCTGACGCGCGACGAACTCCGTTTCGTCCTCGACCCTGCCGATACTCACGGCGCCGATTATCCGACAGAGACGTTTCGCGTCCTGAAGAAGAATGAGATTCGGGAGTTCGGGGAGTACCGGACGCAGAGGCTCGTTCTTGAGGCGTGGGACCGCCAGGCGCCGGGAAGCGTTTCCGCACCCGCCCCGAACCTGGCCCGCGCGGATGGCGGCGCGGACACGGTCCAAACCTTCAGCGTCTTCTGCGACGAGAGTTGGCGCACGACGCGCGGCGGCGGCGCTCGCGTGACTGTCGGCGCCATGATCTGTCCTCTCTCCGAGGTGCATCCGTGCGCCGAGGCGATGCGATCTCTCAAGGCCAGGTATGGCGCCAAACCGGACTTCGAGGTGAAATGGACCAAGGTTTCGCCGGCGAAGGCGGATTTCTACAAGGAAATAATCGACCTGTTCTTTCACCGCGACGCTCTCCGCTTTGTCGGGGCGGTCGCAGAGCCCGGGACAACCCCGGAGGAAGAAGAGCGCATTCCGCGACACGGGATGCGCGAGGAGCTCGACCGCCGGCTGTTGGGCGCAGTCCTTCAGGGCCCGCACCGCTATCGCATCTATACGGGCGTCACCGACACGCGCGGCGGAGCGCGGTTGCGGCGGCTTCGCGAGACGGTCGACGCCCTGCCGCCGGGCAACGGCCGGCCGCGCGTCGAACGCATACAGCAGATCCGGGCCGGAGAGAGCGAGCTTCTCCAGCTGACCGACCTCCTGACCGGCGCGCTCGCCTGGGCGAACAGGGGCCGCGGCGGCAATGCCGGCAAGGCGGCTATAGTCGCGCGGTTGCAGGAACGGTTCGGGCAGGAAGCGCCGGGCGACTCTTTCGCCCCGCGCGACCCCAAATTCCACGTCTCGACGTGGCGGCCGTAAGGGACGGCCGCAATGCGCCTCCGCCCCTTCTGCCCCTCGGAGCGTTCGGCGGCGACTGGAGCGCCTGGGAAGCCGCCCTGTATCGCGTTTTCCGGGAGGAGATAGCCGGCGGCGACCTCCGGTTTCGCGGCCTGCCGGTGAGATGCCGCCGCATACCGGAAACGGCGGGGCGATGGGCGGCGTTCTGGCATCTCGTGCAGGAAGGCCGCGCGGAAGAGGACAGAACCCCGGACTTGCGCCGGTGCGAGCGCATCCGATGGGTCCGCTGGGTAATCGAAAACGCCGCAACGCACCCGGCAATCGACGAATGGCAAAACCGCCGGCGCACCGAGAGAAACACCCTGCTCTGGTATCGCGAGGAATATCTGGTCGTGATGGCGCAACGCGGGGGTTACCGGTTGCTCAAGACCGCATATTGCACCGAGCGAAGCGGCCGGATCGCCGGTCTGAGACGCGAGCGGGACGCGTTCCGCCGGTCTCCGCCCCGCGCCGGAGAAGACTGAAGCCGCCCCCGGGCAAGCCGGGAGCGGCTTCGAATGCTCGTTCTACGCGGCAGCGGCAGCACGGCGGTACAAGCGCCTGCGAACAGGCAACCTGACGATTATCGGATGCTCCGTCTGCGCATGGCAGATGAGACAAACCATTAATACGAACCGCCGGGCCGAGTGTCAACCGGCCGCCTTGCGACGCAACGGTTCTCATTATGGCGATGGACGCGTCTCCCTGGGAGCGCCGGCGTCTCGCCGGCACGCGCGCGAAGCGCGCGATGACGTAGATGCCGGCGAGACGCCGGCGCTCCCAGGGGCGGCTGCAACGGATCCGCCGCACCGCTCCAGGCTAAAATGAGAATTGCTGCTTGCGATGCAGCGGCTCTCGTTGCGGCGACGGACGTTGCCGCCCCGGCATGATCGAAGTGGCCCCGCGGCATCGCGGCGTATGACTCCGGCGACGGCGCTCCGGCATCCGTCGTCCCCGGCTTCCCGGAGCGCCCTTGTCGCGGCAAGCGCTTCGAAACCGGTTCCGTCTACGGCGCGCCGCCGAACATCCTGAGCAGTCCGAAGGTCAAGCCCGCGGTCAAGGCGGCGGTCAACGCTGTTTGCGCCGACACGATGGCTATGGCGACCCTGAGCATCCGCGTTTCAAGACCGGAGATACGCGCATCGAGGCGCGCGTTGAGATGGGTTTCGAGGAGGCCGAGACCCGCGTCGAGGTCGGCCTTGGTGGCCAGGCCGGCGCGGATGGCGCGAGCAGCTTCCGCCTGCTTTTCCTCGACGCCGGCCGCCTTGAGCGTCCGCGCGTAGGCGAGCGTATCGAATTCAGGGTCCGTATCGACGATAGCCATGCGGCAGCGATAGCCCGACGCGGGGCCTCCGGCAAGCGCGGCGTGTTCCGTCGGCAGCTCTCATTGTGGCGATGGATGTTGCCCCCGGGGACGCCGGCGTCTCGCCGGTATCTTCGCCATTGCATGCTTCGGGCCCGGGCCGGCGGCTCCCGGGACAACCGGATTGCGCTCATGTGCGCCGGGGATCCGCCGTCCGGTTGGCGACGGGACGGCGCGCATCGCTGCGGAACGACCGGCGAACTGTGTATAAGTGCGGGGCTTCCTGTGGATAAATCACAAAATATGGTGAAATTTTTTCCCCCGCTCACAATATCTATGGTATGAAAGCCATCGGCTGGAGAACCGGGAGGACGGTGCGATGGCGTGGACGGACGAGAATGTCGGCGTGCTCAAGGCGCTGTGGGGCGAAGGGCGTAGCGCGCGCGAGATCGGCGAGAAATTGGGCATGACCCGCAACGCCGTGATCGGCAAGGCGAACCGCCTCGGCCTCGCGCACAAGGGTGCCGTGCGGCCCGCCGCGCGACGGGCGCCCGACCGCCCGTCGAGCCCCCTCGACCTCACCGAACGCATGTGCCGCTGGCCGATCGGACATCCCGGCGAAGCGGATTTCCACTTCTGCGGCAGCGCGCGCGTGCCCGGACGCCCCTATTGCGACGCGCACTGCAACGTCGCCTATCGCAACCGCGCCCCCGAAGCGGCCTGACGGCCGCGCCGTTCGCCGTCAGGCGGGCGCGTCCGGCGCGAGCACGGCGCGGCCGACGACCCCGCCGGCGCGCAGCGAGTCCAGAACCCGGTTCGCCTCCGCCAGAGGCCGGACCTGCACCGGCGTGGCGTCCACCTTGCCGGCGCGGACCAGCGCCATCGCCTCGGCGAAGTCGCCCGGCGACCCCACCAGCGAGCCCGATACCGTCAGCGCGCGCAACGGGAACAACGGCAGCGGCATCGACATGCGTCCGCCCATCAGCCCGACCACGACGATGCGCCCGCCCTTGCGCGTCACCGCGTCGGCGAAGCCGAACGACGCTTCGGAGCCGACGAAATCCACGACCCCGGCAACCCCGCCGCCCGTCGCCTTTCGCACCGCCTTCGCCGCGGCGGGGTCGGCGCTGTCGAAGGCCGCCTGCGCGCCGGCGTCGAGCGCCGCCCGGCGCTTCGCGGGGTCGATGTCGGCCGCCAGCGGCGCCTCGGGGAACAACGCCCGGGCGAACGCCAGCCCCGCCATCCCCACGCCGCCCAGACCCACGATCATGATCGGCTCGGGCATGATCGGCCCGGGGGAAGCCGGCCGCATGAGTTTCTTCAGCGCCCCGAACGCCGTGATCCCGGAACAGGCGTAGGTCGCCGCCAGCGCCGGCGGCGTGTCGCCGTAACCGAACAGATATTTCGCGTCGGGGACCAGACAGTAGTCCGCATAGCCGCCGTGGAGATTGACGCCGATATTGCGCGGCCGCGCGCAGAGCTGCTCCTCGCCCCCCTCGCACACCGCGCAGTCGCCGCAGCCGATCCACGGATAGACCACCGCGCGGTCGCCCACCGATGCGCCTTCCGCCTCCGGCCCCAGCGCTGCGACCTCGCCCTCGACCTCATGGCCCAGGGTGAACGGCATGGGCCGGCCCGAACCGATGTCGAGCCGCTTGTCCCCGCCGAGCGCGAAATAGCCGTCCTGGATGTGCAGGTCGGAATGACAGACGCCGCAGTGACGGACCCGGAGCAGCGCCTCGCGCCCGACCGGCTGCGGCATCGAGCGCCGCCCCGCCGACAGAGGCGCGCCGTAGGCCGTCAATTCCCGGCATTCGATGGTCTCGACCGTCGCGTTCATGGCGTCGTCCCCGGCGTTGCGGCTATTCGGCGGGCACGCCCTCGGCGACGAGGGTCTCGCGCGGCGCCCGTGCGGATTTCGGGATCAGGAGCGAGAGCATCGCCGGGATGATCAGCAGCGTCAGCACCGCCGAGAGCGACAGGCCGCCCACCACCACCGACCCCAGCCCGCGATAGAGTTCCGAACCCGCGCCGGGCACCAGCACCAGCGGCAGCATCCCGAAAACGCTGGTCAGCGTGGACATGAAGATGGGACGCAGCCGGTTGCGGGTCGATTCCACGATGGCGTCGCCCGGCGTCATCGCTTCGTCGCGGATGTGCTTCAACGTCTGGTCGACGAGCAGGATGGCGTTGTTCACCACGATCCCGACAAGGATGATGAAGCCGAGCATGGTGAGCATGTCGAGCGGCTGCAACTTGCCCGAAGCGGCGAGATAGATGTTGAGGGCGAACAGCCCCAGCATCCCGCCGGCGGTCGCCAGCGGCACCGACAGCATGATGATGAGCGGATAGACGAAACTCTCGAACAGCACCGCCATGAGCAGATAGACGATCACCACCGCCACCAGCAGGTTGGTCACCATGGCGTCGAAGGTGACGTCGAGCTGCGCCGCCGACCCCGACATGCGCAGTTTGATCCCCGCCGGCAGGCCGCCCGCCTGGAGTTTCTCGATCACCTGGGTCCGGACGATCCCGATCGCCTCCTCGAGCGAGATCCCCGGCGCGGGGCCGATCACCAGCGTAATCGTCCGCTCGCGCTCGAGATGGCGGATCTCCGTCGGGCCGGACGTCATCTGCACGTCCGCGAGCATCTGCACGGGCAGAATGCGCCCGCTCTGCGTCACCACCGGCAGGTTGTCGATGCCTTGCGTGCGGTCGATCTTGTCCTCCGGGCCGCGCAGGGTGAGGTCGGTGCGCCGCCCGTCGACGGTGATCTCGTCCACCCGCAGCCCGTCGTTGAAGGCGTCGATGCTCAGACCCAGCGAACGCGCCGACACCCCGTTGTCGGCGAGACGCACGCGGTCGGGCACCACCCGCACTTCGGGCGAGCCGAGTTCGATACCGGGGATCGGCCGCACCTGGTTCCCCTGCTGCGGCGGCAGCGCGGCCATGGTCAGACCGAACGCGCTCTGCGCGGTCAGAACCACTTCCTCGAGGTTGGGGCCCGAAATGTCGAGCTTGATCGACCGTCCGCCGGTGATGTCGCGGTCGAACAGGCTGGGCTGGGTGAAGAACCCGATGGTCCCGGGCTCTCCGCGCAGCGATTGCTGCAACACCGGGATGAGCTCCGAGACGCGGTCGGCGGTCTCCTCATAGGTGCCGGCGCCGAAGATGGTGCGCGACGGCAGCGCGACGAAGAAATAGTTGCGAATCTTCGGCGGACCGCCCGGCTCCGGCTCGGGCCCCGTCTCGCTGCCCCACAGGTGGCGCACGCGGTCTTCCACCCGGCGCCCGATTTCGGTCATGGTGTCCAGGTTGTAGCCGGGCGGCGGGATCATGATCCCGAAGATCAGGTTGCGGTTCCCCGCCGGCAGATATTCGAGTTTCGGCAGCAGCTGCCAGCTCGCCCAGATCGTTCCCGCCACCAGGCCGCAGACCACCGCCAGCGCCGCCGCGCGGGAGCGGATGACGACCCACACATAGCCCATGGCCGTGGCGGCGACCAGCCGCCCCAGATGGTCGATCACCGGCAGGCGCACGCGCGATTCGGTCACCACCGCGCGCTTGAGCATCTCCTTCGACAGCGCCGGGATGACGGTGATCGACACCGCCAGCGACGCCAGCACGGCGACCGAAATCGCCACCGCGATGTCGCGGAACAACTGCCCCGCCTCGAGCTCCATCACCAGGATCGGCACGAAGACCATCACCGTGGTCAGCGCCGAGACCATGACCGCGCTCCACACCTGCGTCGCGCCCTTGAACGCCGCCTCGGCCGGCCGCAGCCCCAATTCGCGGTGGCGGTAGATGTTCTCGAGCACGACGATGGCGGCGTCCACCACCATGCCGACCGCGAAGGCGATGCCGGCGAGCGAGATGACGTTGATCGACCGCCCCATCGTCGCCATCGCCACGAAGGCGGCGACGACCGAGATCGGGATCGCCATCGACACCACCAGCGTGGCGCGCACCGAGCGCAGGAAAATCAGCAGGATGATCGCCGCCAGAGTCCCGCCGACCCAGATGTTCTGGCGCACCAGCGAGATCGACGACTTGATGTACACCGTCTCGTCGTAGACCTGGCTCATGACGAGGCCGGCCTCGGGGATCGCGCGTTCGTTCAGCTCGCGGACGGCTTCCTGAATCCCCTCCATCGTCTCGATGACATTGGCGCCGTTGCTGCGCACCGCGTTGACCGCCAGCGAGTCCTCGGCGAGGAAGCGGATGTTGGCGCGCGGCTCCTTGTGTCCGAAGCGCACCTCGGCGATGTCGCCCACGGTGACCCGCCCGATGCGCCCGGTGGCGCTGCTCTCGTCGCTCGTCAGCACGACGCGCCTGACATGGTCGATGGTCTCGAACTCGCCCTCGGCGCGGACCACGTAGCGGCGCTTGCCCTCGTCCACGTCGCCCGCCGACACCGAGGCGTTGGCGGCGCGCAGCGATGTCACTACGTTTTCGACAGTCAGCCCGTAGAGCGCCATCAGATCCGGGTCGATGACGATGCGCATCTCGCGTTCGCCGCCGCCGTAGAGGTTGGTGGCGGCGACCCCCTCCACCCGCTCGAGGCGCTCCTGCACGACATCTTCCATGAAGTCGCCGTAGGTCTCGATGGGGCGGTCGTTGCCGGGCGTCCGGGTGACGATGAACCAGGCCACGGGGTTGTCGCTCAGCCCGGTCGTGGAGATGGTCGGGCGCAGCGCCTCGTCCGGATACTCCTCCACCTGATCGAGGCGGTTGGCGACCAGCAGCACGGCGCGGTCCATATTCGTGCCCAGGGCGAAGCGCAGGGTGATCTCCGCCTGGCCGTCCTGCGCCGTGCCCTCGGTCTCCACCAGCCCCTCGATGCCCTTGAGTTTCTCCTCCTGGCGGTTGAGGATCTCGCGCTCGACCTCATAGGGCGACGCGCCGGGCCAGAACGTCCGCACGCCGATCACCGGCTTGTTCACGTCGGGCGCGAGCTGGATGGGGATGCGTTGCAGCGCGAGCAGCCCGAAAATGATCACCATCATCACCGCGGCGAGCACCGCGATCGGGCGCTGGATCGCAGCGCGGATCAGGTTCATGGAGTCTCGCCTTCCGTTGCCGGCGCGTCGGCCGCTTCTTCCGCTTCCGCCTCGCCGATGCTCACCGCCTGTCCGGGCCGCAAGCGCTCATTGCCGCGGATGACCACCCGTTCGCCGACGGCGACGCCGTCCAGCGCCTCGAACCTCGGCCCCACCGCCTCGCCGAGGGAGACGGGGCGGATTTCCGCCGCGCCCTCGTCGTTGACCACATACACCAGCGACAGCCCCTGGCGCTTCAGGATCGCGTCCTTGTGAACGGTGAGCACCTGGCGCGGCGCGCCCAGCGGCAGGCTCACCGACACCGACTCGCCGACCGCATTGGCGACCGCCGCGCCCGTGACCTCCGGCGTAAAACGCACCCGCCGCGTATGCGTCAGCGCGTTCTGCTCGGCGCCGACGGCGCGGACCACGGCGGCGTGCGGCGATCCGTCGGCCAGCGACACGGTCACGGCCGTCCCCGCAGACAGGCCCGAAATGCGGTTGTAGGGGACATCGGCCTCGATCTCGAGGTCGTTTTCGTTGAGCAGGGTCGCCACCGGGGCGCCCACCCCGACCCACGCGCCGACTTCGGTATGGCGCTCCGTCACCACGCCGGCATAGGGCGCGGCCACCTCGCCGTCGGCGAGCTCGTCGCGCGCGATGCGCAAACTGGCCCGCGCCCGCGCCAGGGCCGCCGCGGCCGCCGCCACCGCGCTCTCGCTGATCGCCGCGTCCTGCACCGCATTGTCGTAGCGCGCCGGGCTGAACGCCGCCGACTCGCGGATCGCCTCGAGACGCTCGAGGTCCTGCCGGCGCTTGGCGAGCTGCGACCTCGCCGACTCCAGAAGCGCCGTCATTTCGCGCTCCGTCGCCGCCGCGAGATCCCGTTGCAGCTTCAGCCGCTCGAGGTCGAGCACCGCCATCGTGTCGCCCGCCTCGACCCGGTCGCCCACTTCGACGCGCATCTCGGTCACCGGGCCGGCGATGCGCGCCGCCACCTCGCCGCCCTGGCGCGCGACGAACCGCCCCAGCACCGGCTGCGTTTGCGACAGCGGCTCATGGCGGACCTCGTCCACGACCACCAGCGACGGCTGCTGCGCCGCCGCGGCGCACGCGACCAATACCGCCGCGGCGGCGAGGAACGCCGCCCGTCCAGGCCCTTCGCGCATTGATGCCGCCCTCCCGAGAACCGGCGGCGACGATACTCCGGCGCCCGTCCGACGCGCAAGGTCGCGCGGCCGGGCCATGCCCGTCAATACGCCACCGGGACCGCGTCCAGACTGCGCCACAGATACCATACCGCGACCGACCGCCACGGGCGCCAGGCCTCGGCGACGGCGCGCATGGCGGGCTCGTCCTGCCGCACGCCGCCGGCGTAAAGGTCGGCGATGGCGCGCTGCACGCCGAGGTCGCCCAGGGGGAGCACGTCCGGCCGCAACATGTGAAAGATCAGGAACATCTCCGCCGTCCAGCGGCCGATCCCCTTAACCCGGCACAACACCTCGACGACCGCTTCGTCGTCGAGGGCCTGCAGGGCCGGCGGGTCGATCGTCCCGTCGGCGAAATGCCCCGCGAGGCTCGCCAGATAGCGCGCCTTCTGACGCGACAGGCCGCAGCCACGGAGGTCGTCCTCCGTCAGCCCGGCCATCGCCGCCGGGCGCACCGCGCCGCAGCGCGCCTCCAGCCGGCGCCAGACCGACTCCGCCGCCTTCACGGAAATTTGCTGGCCCACGATCGAACGCGCGAGCGAGTGGAAGGCGTCGCGCCGCGGCCGCAACGCGGCGCCGCCGGCGTTCGCGATGACGCCGGCGAGCACGGGGTCGGCGCCTGCGAGCGCGCGGCGCGCCTCTCCCCACCAGGGAGTCGGCTCCCCGGCCCCGGTCGCGTTTCGCTGCGGCATGGGGCCAGTCATGCCAGCGTGAGCGCCGCGGGGCAAGCGCCATTCCCGCGGAAGCGCGCGCGAAGAAGCCGGACGGCTCGCACGACGACGGTCGAAGCACCGAAGAAATGGCGCTATGGAGGGCAGTAACCCTCCGACAATACTTCGTCATTCCCGCGAAAGCGGGAATCTGTTGCGGCGTTCCCGTAAGAAAAACCGGGCCGACATTGCGGACGACCGCCTCCGGATTTCCGCTTTCGAGCGTGTGAAAAAATCGGACGACTCTCAATATGGCGGCTGGACAACTCAAGAATTTCCGCCGTGAAAGACAGTAACCCGATATAATACTGCGTCATTCCCGCGAAAGCGGGAAGCCGGAGGCGGTCGTCCGCAATATCGGCGCGGTTTTTCTTACGGAAACGCCGCAAGCAGATTCCCGCTTTCGCGGGAATGACGAAGAGTAGTAGCGTCTCTCGATTTCTTCACACGCTCGAAAACGGGAATCCGGAGGCGTCCGTCCGCTATATCGATCCGGTTTTCTTTGTGAAAACGCCGCGAGCAGATTCCCGCTTTCGCGGGAATGACGAAGAGTGGCGGGGCCTTTCGATTTCTTCACACGCTCCTTCGCGGGAATGGCGAAGAGTAATGGGCAGGTTTGTTTCCTCACGCGATCGAAAGCGCGCCTGCTCAAGCTTCTCCCGGGAGCGCCGCAGCCGATCCGGCGCGGCTGATCTCCGTGCGCAACAGTGCTACGATGCGGGCCATCGAGCGACGACAGGGCGGGAGGGGACGATGGACGGGCCGACGAGCGACACGGCGCGCGCGGGTTCCGGCGCATACTCAAGCGCCATGCAGACCTATATGCGCGACGGCGAGAGGCGGGCGCGGGCGCTCGGCAACCGCGGCCCCCTCCGGTTCGGGGCCGACGGCGCCCTCGCGCCCGACATCCTCGAAGCCTGGTCGCGCTGCGGGTTCTACGTTTTCGAAGGCGTGCTCGGGCCGGAGGAGCTCGCCGACCTCGAGCGCGACTACCGCGCCATCCGCGACCGCCTGCCGACCGCGCCCGGCGCCGCCGCCGACGCGAAGGGGCGACCGGCGCTGGCGTCGGACAATGCGGCGAAGTGCCTCTACTGGTCGAAACCCCTGGGCGACCCCTGGGGCGGCACGGACATCGGCAACGGGCGCCACCAGGTGGCGATGACGGAACCCCGCGCCGCCGACGGCGCGCCGAAGGAGGTCGTCTTCCTCATCGTCGGCAGCCTCCAGTTCTCCGACGCCTGCCTGCGCCTCTACGGCCACCCGGACCTGCTGGCGGTCGCAGCGCAGATCAACGGCGAGGACTTCACGCCGTTCAACGAGGCGATCTTCATCAAGGAGCCGGGGCTCGGCGCCTCGGTGTCGTGGCATCAGGACGGCCAGACCCATTGGGACAGCCCCGATTGGGACGAGGGAGCCCACGGCTTCAACTTCATGGCGCAGCTCTACGGCAGCACCGCCGCCAACGGGCTGTGGATCGTCCCCGGCAGCCACCGGCTCGGCAAGGTCGACATCCGGTCGATGCTTGCGGACGGCGAGGCCGACCGCATTCCCGGCGCCGTGCCGCTGCTCTGCGACCCCGGCGATGTCGCCATGACCAGCCGCCAGGTCGTGCACGGCTCGTTCGCCAACGCCAGCCCCGACCCGCGCGTGACGCTGAACTTCGGCTTCCATCGACGCTCCTCGGTGCTCGGCGTCGAGACGCGGAGTTTCGAGAACCGGAACATCGTCTACGACGAGGCCCTGATCGCCGGGCGCTCGCGCGTCATCGGCTACGCCATCGACGCCCGACGCCGGCGGTTCCCCGACGAGACGCCCTTCGTCTACAAGCCCTTCCGGGGCGACGAGGAAGCGTTCCGCTGGAACGAGGCGGCGCGCGCGGAGATGAAGGACTACAATATCGTCGACCTGTTCATCTGAACCGGCGGAGAGCGGCGACGCTATTCCTTGTCGTCGTCCTCGGCGGGGGCGGGCGCGGCGCGGGGGTTGCCCGGCACGATATTGGCCTTCGCCGGCGTGTAGCCGAAACTGCGCGCCACCTTGTAGGCCAGCTCGGCGCGGTTCTGCCAGCGCACGACGGATTGCTGGTGCGACGCCCTGTCCGCCCGCCTCCGCGGTTCGGTGCGCGAGAGCAGAACGTAGACATCCCCTATATGCTTGTGCAGCAGCGCGCGCTGGTGCGGCGCGTTCTCCCGGCGCAGAAACGTCCTGGCGCCCTCCAGGACATCCACCGCCTTGAGCAGGTTGCGCGTGCGGTAGCCGTTCTCCGCTTCCTGGACCCAGGCGAGTCCGACCTCGATCAGGGTTTCGCCGCGGGCGACGGGCCAGTTCTCCGCATCGGCGGCGGTCATCGAGTCCTCGTAGAGCGCGAAGGCGGTCTCCAGCGCCGCCCTGTCGCCGGCGATCTCGAAACGGTCGCGATAGGTGTTGGCGACCGCGCGCAGCCCGGCGGCGCGGCGCGGCGGGTCCGCATCGCCCGCCAGATCGAGCGCGGCGCGATAGGCCGCGGCGGCGGCGTCCAGCGGCGCCGCATCGCCGCGCGCATGGGCCAGCGCCCGCCAGGCGTCGCCGATCTGCGTCCCGATCTCCATTTCCCCGGCCGTATCCGCCGCCGCGGCGCGGATCTCCAGCGCCCGGGAGAACGCCTCCAGCGCCCGCGGCAGGTTGGCGGCCGCGTCGCCCGCCTCGGCGAGGCCGACATGCGCCAGCCCCCGGCGCTGGTGCAGCCGCGCCGTTTCCGACCCCGCGATCTCGGCGCCGAAACTGTCGAGGACGTAGCCGTATTCGGCGATGGCGAGGTCGTATTTCCCGCGCGCAAAGAGCGCATCGGCGCGGGCGATCTCCGCCTCGATGCGCGCTTGCCGCGCCGCCGCCTCGCGCGGCTTGACGACATTCTCCACATAGTCGGCCGCCGACCACAGGCCGGCCGCGAAACACGCCGCGATGAGGACCGAAACCGTGCGCGGGAAGCGCCCGAGGAAACGCCACAGCCAGGACATCGCCGCGCCTCGCGGAACGCCGGTTCAGGAGCCCGCCGACGGCAGCGCGATCGGGAACGCCACCTCCATCGCCGCCGCCGCCCCCTGCATCTGCATCGACACCCAGCGGCTGTCGAAGAGGACCGAGCTCGCCCCTTCGGGGAAGCGGAAGGTGAATTCGGCGGATTGCGAGCTCCGCCGCCCGACCGCAACGGCGTTGTCCGACACCCCCGTCACGCCGAGGAGCACGAACCGCGTCCCCGTCTCCCCGTCCACCAGGGCGATGCTGTCCATATAGTCGGGTTCGAGATAGATGGGCCGGCCGGTCGACGCGCCGTTGCGATAACTGAGGCCGACCGTGAGCGTGTCGCCGCGCCGTTCGAGGGCGCGCAGCCGCCAGCGCCAGTGGTTGGCCTCGGCCACCGTCCGGTTCGTCTCGACGCGCCAGTCGGCGGGGGCCGCGGCCTCGGTGGCGGGCGGCGGCGGCGCGCCGCCGGCCTGCATCGCCGACGACGGAGCGGCGGCGCACAAGAGCGCCAGCGCGAGAAAGATGCCGAAGGATTTCATGAACGCCTCCTTGCGAATTTGCCGGGGCCGGATGCTCATGCCTTCGCCCCTTCCAGGCGCTTGCGCGCGATCTCGATATAGTCCGGGTTCGCGTCGATCCCGATGCTCTCCCGCCCGCAACGCCGCGCCGCCAAACAGGTAGTACCCGATCCGACAAAGGGATCGAGGACAGTTTGCCCGGGCGCCGAGAACACGCGGATCAGATGCTCGCACAGTTTTACCGGCTTCGCCGTCAGATGCCCGTTGAAGCGATCTTTCGGCTGCTTCTCGACTGTCATCACGGTTTCGGGAACATGCCCGGCAAGCGTCTGCGTCGCGTCGATCAGGCCGGTTTCGTGCGTCAGCCAATTATCGACGAACGTCCCTTCCCGCGGCTTCTGTGCGCACAGGATCGCTTCGAATTGCGGTCGCAACTGCGGCGTGCGACGGCCGTCCAGCCGGCGGATGGCGTCCGCTTTCTCCGCTTCCGTCATGTCCGCCCGCCGGCGGACGAAGTGAGCCATCGTGAACGCCTTGAACTGCGCCTTGCCGGTGTAGCGCCAGGCGAGGATGTCGCGTATCTCGAAACCCGCGTCCTCGACGGCCACAGCCGCGCGGTGCGACAGGCGCGGCGCCGCGAACATCAGCAGGAACGCGCCCGGCTTGAGAACCCGGAACAGTTCGGCCGCAACGGGCGCGAGAAACTCCTGAAGGCGCCGCCCCTGCGCCCGGTCGAACCTCATGCCGATCGGCAACCCGCCGACCACGTCCGCATGCCCCTTCGAGTATTCGATGCGGGACTGGTCCCAGTCGTCGCCCAGCCGGTCGAGAAAATAGGGCGGATCGGTCACCGCGAGATGCACGCTGTCCGCTTCCATACCGGCCAGCACGTCGCGACAGTCGCCCGCGACCAGCCGGACCTCCGGCGGCCCGCCGCCGCGCGCGCCATCCGGCGCCGGAGCGTCCGGGCGCGGGGCCGTCGGCGAGACAGCGGGAGTCCCGGAAGTCCGGGGCACGGCTTTCCCCGTCAGCGCCCCGCGGTCATTCGATATATCCCAGATGCGCCTTCATCTGGGCGAGGCCGCCCTCGCCGTCTTCCCAGCTTGTTGCGCCGTCCCCGTTCGCATCGCGGCCCTCGGCGATCCATTGCAGATGCTCCACGATCTCCTCGGCGAAAAAGGCGGAGACGATGGGCGACGCGCCGCCGGTGATCTGCGCCGCCTTGTCGAGGATTTTGCCGGCCCAGAACAGCACGTTGTTCGCCGACGCGGCCACGTGCTCCGCGTGCAGTTTCAGGCTTTCGGAGGCGTCCGCCGCCGCCGCCGCGTAGCCGAGATGGTCGAGAACCCCTTGCGTAGCGCGCCGCAGGCCGTAGCCGCGGCCGGGCCCCTGGCCGGAACGCACCGACGCCGGATCGACGGCGTGGCGGACGTGATCGGTGTGAAGCCGGATGTTCTCCAGGTTTTCGAGGTCCGTCGCCGCGTAGCCCGCGTGGGCGACGGCGATCGCCAGTTCCTCCTCGAGGATGGCGATCAACCCGACCTGCCCGGGCGTATCGGCCCAGGAGGTCAGGATGTGGCCGAGATGCGCCTCGTATTCTTTCGGCGCGGGCGGCGCTTCCTCATGCGAGGCGGCGAGGATCAGGAGCGGGTCCGGAGCGCGGAGATCGCTGTTCTCGTCCGGGTCGTTCCAATTCGCCCGCCGTCCGGCGACGGTTTCCAGATAGGCGCCGACCTGGTCGATCTCCTCGTCGGTCAGTTCGCCCATCGCGCCCCAGGGCGGCATGGTCTTGTAGCCTTCCTTGACCGTGGTGACGAAGCGCGTGTAGCCGCGCTTGAACTTCCGCAGGTCGGCGGAATTCGGCAGGCCGCGTCCGCGCCCGTCGGCGCTCATGCCGTGGCAATAGGCGCAGTTGGCGCGATAGATCGTCTTGCCCGCCGCCTCCGCCTCCGGATTGCCGGAAAGGGGGTTGGGAGACCGCTGGCCTTCCTCTGCGACTGCGTCCGCCGGCCCGCCGGCCGCGGCTCCAATCCCGGCGAGCGCCAGGGAAAGCGCCAGGCCGCCCGCTCCCGCGATATTCCTGCCCATCGTCAATCCTCGTGCTGTCCTTGGAGAAGGCGGGGGGCGGCGCCCCGGGGCGCCGCCCCCCGTCGGTTACGCGGATCGGTCCGAAAGCGCCTAGAGACCGAAGGTCACCATGATGCTCGCATGGTTGACCGGGTTGTCGTCCGGCGCCGAGCCGAAGGTGGGCAGACCGCCGAGCGCGAAGGTGATCTGCTGCCGGCCGCCCACCTCATAGGTGATGCCGCCGGCGTGGGACGCCGAACCGGTCGCGAACTGGTAGAGGACCTCGCCGGTGGCGGCGTTCGCCGCATACACCATGCCGCCCTGGCTGGCGAAGACGGTGAGGTTGCCGGCGGTGGTGAGCATTCCGCCCGCGTCGCCGTCGCGCGAGATCGGGATGCGCCACATTTCCTCGCCGCTGGCGATGTCATGCGCCGAGTTGACCTGCGAGCCGCCCGGGTCGATTTCGAACACGCTGCCGAGATTGCGCACATTGCTGGTGACCTGCACCTTCTCGAAGGAATAGGTCATGCTGGTCTCGCGCCGCGGCAGATAGATCATGCCGGTCATGGGGTTGAGCGCCGCCGGCGACATGTTCACCGACCCCAGCAGGCTCGGCCAGATCACCACGCTCTCGCCTTCCGGCGGGATCGGGTGGTCCCACATCGGCGTGCCGTCCGGGTTGTAGCCCTTGGCCCAGTTGATGCGGTCGGCGTGCGCCGGCGCTTGCAGGAACTGGCCGGTGGCGGCGTCGACATAATGCGTGAAGCCCGTCTTGTTGGGCTGGATCGCCGTGCGCACGCCGTCGATGGTCGCCAGCATGGGCGTGTTCATCGCGTCGTAGTCCCACGGGTCGCCGGGCACGACGGTGTAGCGCCACGCGACCTCGCCGCTCTCGGTGTTCACGGCGACGATGGCCGCCGCGCCCTCATTGGCCTGGCCGCCCGCGCCGGCGCCGTCGCGCTCGGTATAGGGGTTCCACGGATAGGCGTTCGCCGTGCCGGTGATGTAGAGGTTCAGCTCGGCGTCGTAGCTGCCCGTGATCCACGGCCCCGCGCCGCCGTAGAGGCGGCTGTCGCCCGGCCATGTGTCGCCGCCCGGCTCGTCCGGCCCGGGGATCATGTTCGCGGCCCAGAGTTGCTCGCCGGTCTCCGAATCGTGGCCGTGCACGTAGCCTTGCAGGCCGCCGGTGTCGGTCGCGTTCATCGGCACGATGATCTGGCCCGGGATCGCCAGCGGCGCGACGGTGCAGAAGTAGCCGTTCGAGTCCGCCGCCTTTTCGAAGTCCTTCGGATAGGGGCGGTCCACCTTGTGCGCGAACACCTCCTCGCCCGAACGGTAGTTGATCGCGATCAGCGAGCACTCGTTGGACAGGAAGTAGATGTTCGACCCGGCGATGGCGACGCCGCGGTGCTTGCCGGTAAAGAACGGGATGAACTGCCCGCCCCAGTCCTCCGGCAGCTCCCATTCGAATTTCCAGGCCCGTTCGCCGGTCGCCGCGTTGACCGCATGGACCGCGTTGTCCTGCGGCAGGAAGAGCAGACCGTCATGCTCCAGCGGCGACGCCTGGGCGTCGGTTTCGCCGCCGATCGAGTAAATCCACTTGACGGACAGGTTCCCCGCATTGCGGTCGTTGATCTGGTTCAGCGTGCTGTAGCGGGTTCCGTCCCAGCTCCCGTTGGCGTGCAGCCAGTCGTCGCCCGCGGGCCGTGCGAGATCGTTGTCCGAAACATCGGCGTGCGCGGCCGCGCCCAGCACGAGGGCCGAAGCGCCCGCGGCCAATGCCGTCAGTCCGGTCATGTTCATGACCCGTCCTCCCTGTTGTCGGCGGGGGCGGCGACGCCCCCTTGACCACGCGGGCTGCGGACCTGGCGGACGATACGGCCGCCGTGGGCCCTTGCGCCCACGCGCCGCGCAGCATGGCGCCGATCTTCGCGCGATGCAATCCGGCCGCGGCGGCTTGCGCCGCGCCGCGCCGCGCCGCCATAATGCGCGCCCGCGCCGCCCCACGGAGGACCCCCATGCCGCCGACCGTCACTCCCGCCGACGCGACCCTCGGCGCTGTCGTCGCCGACATCGACCTCGGCGCCCTGGACGACGACTCCTGGACCTGCGTCGAGGACGCCTTCCACGAATACGGCGTGTTGATCTTCCCCGGCCAGAACCTGGGCGAGGAGGCGCAGATCGCCTTCGCCGAGCGCTTCGGCGACCTCGAATTGCTGCGCGACGACCCCGACGACAAGGCCGTCGCCATCAGCAACCGCAGGGACGACGGCGGCGTCTACGGCGCCGACGACTTCCGCTACAAGACCCTGCGCGGCAACGAGGGCTGGCATACCGACAGTTCCTACATGCCCCTCGCCGCCAAGGCGTCGGTGCTGTCCGCGCAGACCGTCCCGCCGTCGGGCGGGGAGACCGAATGGGCCGACATGCGCGCCGCCTGGGACGCGCTGGACGATGCGACGCGAAGCCGCGTCGAGGGGCTGTCCGCCTATCACTCGCTGTACCGGTCGCAGGCGAAGATCGGCTACCGGATCGAAACCGGCGCCGGCTACGGCTATCACACCAGGGGCGCGCCGCTGCGCCCGCTGGTCAAGACCCACCCCGTGACCGGGCGCAAGTCGCTGTTCATCGGGCGGCACGCCTTCCGCATCCCCGGCATGGAGGACGATGAGGCGCAAGCGCTGCTCGACGGTCTCGTCGACCGCGCCTGCCGCCCGCCGCGCACCCTGTCTCATCGCTGGAGGCCGGGCGATGTCGTTATCTGGGACAATCGCTGCGTGCTGCACCGCGCCCGCCCCTACGACTACAACGAGGCGCGAGTCCTGCGTCACACCCGGGTCGCCGGCGACCGCGCCAGCGAACTCGCCGAGACCGGGCGCGACGAACTCGCCGCCGCGTTCCGGCCCTCTTCCGTCAACCGCTAGCCGCCGCCGCGGGCCGCGCCCCGGACGCGGGGGAAAACGGCGCGTCCGCTGCCCCGCCATGACCGTCGCCTGTTTCCCGCGCCTTTCGGCCCTCGCCGACCGTTTCGACGCGCTCATCCTCGATGTCTGGGGGGTGGTGATGGACGGCGCGGCGCCCTACCCCGGCGCGGCCGAATGTCTCGCCGCGCTCGCCGACGCCGGCAAGACCGTGCTGCTGCTGTCGAACGCGCCCCGGCGCGCCGCGCGGGTGGCCGACCGTCTCGCGGAGATCGGGGTCTCCGGGTCGCTCTACGCCGATATCGTCTCCTCGGGCGAGGCGTGCCGCGAAGCGGTGGCGACCGGGCGCGTCCCCGGCCTCGGCGGCGCCTGCTATCATCTGGGCCCGCCGCGCGACGACGGGTTGTTCGACGGTCTCGCGGTCGAACCGGCGCCGCTCGACCGCGCCGATTTCGTGCTCGCCACCGGCCTTTTCGACGACGACGACACTGTCGAGGCGCACCGCGCCGAGCTCGATGCGGCGCGCGCGCGCGGCCTGCCGATGCTCTGCGCCAACCCCGACCGCGCGGTGGTGCGCCACGACGGGCGGCGCGCCCTTTGCGCCGGCGCGCTCGCCGACGCCTACGAGGCCCGCGGCGGCGCCGTCCGCTATTTCGGCAAGCCCTGGCCGGCGGTGTATCGCGCCTGCCTCGAACGGCTCGACGGCGCCGACCGGGCGCGGGTCTTCGCGGTCGGCGACAATCTCGAGACCGACATCGCCGGCGCCCGCGCCGCCGGCCTCCCCGCCGTCCTCGTGCAGGGCGGCGTGCTCGCCGCCGACCTGCGGATCGCCTGGGGGGAGTCCGCGGCGCCCGACGCTCTCGCCGCCCTGTGCCGCCGGCGCGGAGTCCTCCCCGACATGGCCATTCCGGCGCTCCTGTGGTGAGGCCGGCGCCGGATCGATTGCTGCGCCGCGGCTCAAAACGCCCCCGCGATGGCGAGAGCGGATTCCCGCGCGCCCCACACCGACAACACGAACAGCGCCGCGAGGAAGACGTTCTCCCACCAGCGGTTGCGCCATTCCTCGCCGATCAGCGACCCGCGCGCCGTGATGTACCACAGCGCGCCGCACAGCACCGGCAGGACCAGCACCGACGCCGCGTTGCCGACGAGGGTCAGCACGATGAAATCCGGCGCGCCGGGAAGGCTCCACGCCAGCGGCGAGAACAGGCACCACGCGACGACGAGGCGATAGGCCGGCGACGCCCCCGCGTCGAACGGCTCCGCCGCCACCGCGCCCGTCGCGCGATGCACGCGCAGCGCGTCGGTGAACAGGTAGCCGAAGCCCATCGCCAGGCCGATTACCGAACTGTAGACCGCGGCGAAGACGCCGATATAGAAGATCGGCGCGCCCAGGTCGCCGAGCGCGACGGTGAGCAGTTTCGCCAGGTCGTCGAGCGACCCGATGGTCTCGCCGCGCGCGTGCAGCACTTCGGCGCCGATGGTCCACACCGCCAGGTTGAGGAACACGAGCACGCCCACCCCGGCCCCCAGATCCCACAATTGGAGGCGGCGGAAACGCGGCCCGCGCCAGCCTTTCTGCTGCATGAAATAGGGATACATCAAGTTGGCGATCGACCCGCCGACGGCGCCGATGAGGGACGTTACGACGAGCAGCGCGCCGTAACTCCCCTGCCGTTCGGGCAGGTCGAACAGCAGCACGCCGCGCGCCGCCGCCGCCGGGTCGGGGCCGCTCCACGCCGCGACGCCGAGGATCGAAACGCTCAGCATCGCGAGGAAGACGAAGAACACGACCTCCAGACGCCGGTAGAGCCCGCGATAGACGAAGACCGCCGCCAGCGTCACCCACAGCGCCGACCACGCCGGCGGCGCCCCGAACCCCAGCAGCCGCTCGCTCGCGAGGCCCAGACCGCGCACCAGAAACGAACCGTAGATGTGGCCGAACGCCAGCCCCGTGACGCCGACGAACAACGGCATCCACCGGTGCGCGCGCTTCAGCCCCGACAGCACGCTTTCGCCGCGCCGGTTGCAGAGATGGTATTTGGCGACGATGGACACGAAGACGAAGCGCACGAACAGCGCGAGCGCCATCGCCCACATCAGCGTATAGCCGTAATTGCCGCCGGCGACGGCGGAATCCACGAGATCGCCGGCGCCGAGCCAGGTGAGCGCGACCACCACCCCGGGGCCGATCGCCGACAGGTGCTGGCGGAAACCCGACGGCGGCGCCGGGGCTTTCGCGGCGTCCTTCATCGGCTTCTCCCCGGACCGGCGACCATGACGCGACGCTTCGGCGTCATAGCACGTCCGGCGCGCCCGGCGGCCGCCTTTCCCGCCGCCCGTCGCGCGCAGGCTCGTTATCGCCGCCCCAACGAAGCGACCGGCGGATCGAGGCCTCCCGGCCCCGCCCGGCCCTCGACGGACGAACCCCCGCAGAATATCTTCGCGCCCTCGCAGCCGATGAGACCCCGCGGCCCGGCCTGCGTCCCGTATGTCGTGAACCGGCGCAAGACTCGCGCCCGTAGTCGAACGAACCCCGGAGGCAGGACGCCGGCATGACGGTTCCCTCCGTCGCCGCGGCCGGGCGCGCCACGGTGGGCGGGCTTCTGCGCCAGCAGGCGCGCATCCGGCCCGACTCGATCGCGGTGGAGGATTCGCGCGTCGCCCGGACATACGCCGCCTTCGACCGCCGCGTGAACCGCCTCGCCAACGCCCTTGCCGCACACGGGGCAGGGCGCGGCGACCGGGTCGCCGTGTTGTCGGAAAACCGCTGCGAGTATGTCGAGGTTCAATTCGCCTGCGCCCGGATCGGCGCCGTCGCAGCGGCGCTCAATTGGCGTCTGGCGGCGGAGGAGCTCGACCATTGCCTCGAACTCGCCGACGCGCGTCTGGCGTTCGCCTCGCCGCGCTTTGCGGACCGTCTCGACCTGCCCGCCCGCCCGCCGAAAACCATCGTGTTCGGAAGCGCCTACGAAGACCTGATCGGGGCTGCGTCGGAGTCCGCACCGCCCGACGTCGCGGACCCCGAAGACGGCCTGGTCATCCTCTACACCAGCGGCACCACGGGCCGCCCGAAGGGCGCGCTGATCTCCCATCGCGCGTTCATCGCCCGGGTCGCCGTCTTCGCGCTCGATCTGGGTCTGTCGCGCGCCGGAACCTTCGCCGCCTGGGCGCCGATGTTCCATATGGCGTCCACCGATCTGTCCATCGGCTGCCTTCTGATCGGCGGGCGGGTGGCGCAGATCGACGGCTTCGACCTCGACCGGCTCTGTCCACTGATCGAAAGCCGCCGTCTCGACTGGCTGGTGCTGATCCCCGGCGTCTACGAGCGTCTGTTCAAGCGCCTCGACCGCGCGCCGCTGCGCCCCCGGGGCATCGGCTTCCTCGGCGCGATGGCGGATTTGACGCCGCCGCGCCATATCGCAGGGGCGACGCGCCGCCTCGGCGCGCCCTTCCTCAACAGTTTCGGGTCCACCGAAACCGGCATCGCGCCGGCGTCGGCGGCGCTCATCCCCGCGGGCGAGGCGCCGGCGAGTCTGTCCAAACGGCAGAACTCGCTGTGCGAAGCGCGTCTTGTCGACGCCCGCGGCGAGGATGCGCCCGACGGCGCCCCGGGCGAGATGGCGGTGCGCGGGCCGACGCTGTTCTCCGGATACTGGCGCGACGATACGGCGAACGCCCGCGACTTCCGCGACGGCTGGTTCCGCATGGGCGATGTCTTCCGGCGCAACGCCGACGGGACGTTCGACTATGTGGACCGCGCGAAATATCTCATCAAGACCGGCGGCGAAAACGTCTATCCGGCGGAGATCGAGCGCGTGCTGCTTGCCGACCCCCGGGTCGCCGAGGCGGCCGTCGCGCGCCGCGCCGACGAGCGCTGGGGCGAGGCGCCCGTGGCCTTCGTCGCCCGCGCCGATGCGCGCCTCGGCGCCGCGGAACTGATGGCGGCGTGTCGCGAGCGGCTCGCCGGATACAAGCGGCCGCAAGAGATCCGTTTCATCGACCTCGCGGACTTCCCGCGCTCCACCTCGGGCAAGGTGCTGCGTCACGCGCTCGAGGCGCGGCTTGCGCGCGAGGCCCCGCGCCGGGCGTGAGCGGCGGTTCTCGCTCTGGCCTGCGGCGATGCCGGCGGACCGCGTCGCGGCTGCCGGCCGAGCGCCTGCGCCGGCAGCAATTCTCATTTTGGCCCATAGCGATGCGGCGGACCTGTCGCGGCGCTCCCAGGAAGGCGCGTCCATCGCCATAATGAGAATCGCGGCTGCGCCGGCGCGGATCTTGCGCCCGCCCGCGGGCGGACCTATGGTGCGCGGCGGTTCGGAGCGTGGCGCAGTCTGGTTAGCGCACTTGTCTGGGGGACAAGGGGTCGGCGGTTCGAATCCGCCCGCTCCGACCAGCGCGGACGGAGCACTCGTGGCATGAACCACTTCGCGAACGGCGACGGCGCCCACGCCGCGGTCGAGTCTTTCGACGTGCTCATCGTCGGCGCAGGAATTTCCGGCATCGGCGCGGCCTGGCACCTGCTGCGCAACTGCCCCGGCAAGAGCTTCGCCCTGCTCGAGGCGCAAGAGGGCTTCGGCGGGACGTGGCGCACCCACCGCTTCCCCGGCATCCGGTCCGACAGCGATTTGTTCACCTTCGGCTATGGCTGGAAGCCGTGGTCGGGGCCGCCGATCGCCACCGCCGGCGAGATTCTCGCCTATCTCGACGAAACCCTCGACGAACACGACATCCGCCGCCATATCCGCTACGGCCACCGGGTGGCGACCGCGTCGTGGTCGGGCGCGGAAGGGCGCTGGACGCTGGGCGTCGACCGGCGGGACACGGGCGAGCGCGCAACGTTCGCCTGCGGCTTCCTGTGGATGTGCCAGGGCTATTACCGCCACGAGGAGGGCTACACGCCCGACTTCGAGGGCATCGAGCGCTTCCGCGGCCCCGTCGCGCACCCGCAGACCTGGCCGGACGGGCTGGACTGTTCCGGCAAGGCGGTGACGGTGATCGGCTCGGGCGCGACCGCGGCGACGCTGATCCCGGCGCTCGCCGACGAAGGCGCGCAGGTCACCATGCTCCAGCGGTCGCCGACATATTTCTACGCGCGCCCCAACGGCAACGAGCTCGCCGACATGTTGCGCGCGCTCGACATCCCCGACGAGTGGACGCATGAGATCGTGCGCCGCAAGATCCTGCAGGAACAGCACGAAGTCGCGCGCCGTTCGTTCGAGGAGCCGGAGGCGCTGAAACGCGAGTTGATCGCCGGGGTGACGGCGTTCCTCGGCAAGGACTACGACATAGAAACCCATTTCACGCCGCGCTACCGGCCGTGGCGCCAGCGCCTCGCGATTGTGCCCGACGGCGATCTGTTCAAGCGCATCCGCGATGGGCGCGTGACCGTGGTCACCGACGAGATCGCGCATTTCGAAGAGGATGGCGTCAGGCTGAAGTCCGGCCGGCGTCTCGCCGCCGACGTGGCGGTGACGGCGACCGGGTTCCATCTGTGTCCGCTGGGCGGCGTCGACTTCACCGTCGACGGCGCGCCTCTGGATTTCCCGTCATGCTGGGGCCATCGCGGGATTCTGTTCACCGGGGTTCCCAACATGGCGTGGGTCTTCGGCTATTTGCGCACCAGCTGGACGATGCGCGCGGACCTGGTGTCGGCCTTCGTCTGTCGTCTGCTCAACCATATGGACGCGCGCGGGGCGCGCGCCGTCGTCCCGCGGCTGCGCGAGGAGGACCGCGGCATGTCCGCGCGTCCGTTCATCGAGCCGGAGAATTTCAACGCCGGCTATCTGGCGCGCGGCGTCCACCTGTTTCCGAAGCAGGGGGACCGCGAGCCCTGGATTTTCAGCCAGGACTACCAGCGGGAAAAGACGGAGATCCCCGCCGCCGATCTCGAGGACGGCACGCTGGTCTACGCCTGACCGGCGTCGGGGCCTCGCGACGCCGGCGCGGCCGGCGGCGCGAAGGGGTCGCGGCGGGCGAGGCGCGCCAGGACGGCGCGCCGCCGCTCGTCGGACCAGGCGGGCCACCCGGCGATCTCGGCGGGACTGCGCCGGCAGCCCTCGCACAAACGCGACTCCGGGTGGATGCGGCAGACGCCCACGCAAGGCGACAGGACAGCCATCGGCGCCGACCGGGAACGGAAAGGCGGATTACGGGCGACGGCGCCGACCGGTCACCGGCCCGCCTCCGGCGCGGTGCGTTCGATCAGGGTTTCGAGGCTGGCGGTCTGCGCGCGCTGCCCTTCTATGAGAGCGTCGAGCGCGCGGGATTGCGCCCCGAGCGCCGCCATGTTCTCGGCGTGGCGTTCGGCGCTCGCCCGCATGGCTTCGGCGTGGCGCTGGTCGGATTCGCGGCGCTGGTTCTCCAGCGCCCGGTCGCGCGTGTCGGCGGCGCGGCGCATGATGACGAGGCCGCGCCAGATAAGGAAACACTGGAGACCGCCGACGACGGCGGAAACGGCGAGCGACGCGGCGGCGACCCACAGCGTCCATTCGCGGATGGCGAGCGTGGCGGCTTCGTAGTCGATGTCCGACATGGCGGGTGCTCCTGCGCGGGTTCCCGATAGCCTACATCATCGGCGGCTTCGCGGCGCGGATGTCCGGATCCCGGTCATTGAGCGTGCGAAGAAATCGGGCGTCTCCGATCGTGACGGCCGGATCGCCGAAGTAACGGCATTGTAAAAAGACAATAGTCATCGAATAGCACTTCGCCATTCCCGCGAAAGCAGGAATCCGGAGGCGGCCGTCCGCCATATCGGCACGTTTTTATTGCGGAAACGCCGCAACGGATTCCCGCTTTCGCGGGAATGACGAAGAGTAGAGGCGTCTCGCGACTTTTTCACGCCCGTCTTCGGGTGTGTAAAGAAATCCAGCACCTCTCAGTGCGACGGTCGGAGCACCGGAAAAACGGCGCCGTGGGAGACGACAACACTTCATCATTCCCGCGAAAGAGCGTGTGAAGAAATTGAGAGACGCTACTACTCTTCGTCATTCCCGCGAAAGCGGGAATCCGGAGGCGGCGTTTCCGTAAGAAAAACCGGGCCGACATTGCGGACGGCCGCCTCCGGATTCCCGCTTTCGCGGGAATGACGAAGTATTATTCGGCGGGTATTGTCTTTACAATGCCTATACCTCGGCGATCCGTCCGTCACGACGAGAGCCGCCCGATTTCCTCACACGCTCGAAAGCGGGAATCCGGAGGCGGCCGTCCGAAAGAATAGTCCGCCTTTTTCTTACGGAAACGCCGCAAAGAGATTCCCGCTTTCGCGGGAATGACGAGTATTTGTAAGGCTGTTGGATTTCTTCGCACGCTCCATCGCGGGTTCTCCCTGCGCGATGTCCGGCAGCCCGCATCGTCCGCGGTTGCGCGGCGCTACGGGCCGAAAACGGGAAACGCCGAAGCCGGAGCGCTCCGGTTGACCCGCGGGGGGGGGGGGGGTAAAATGAGAATTCGATGCAGTGCGCCGATAGCGCGGGAACGGGGGACTCGCTCATGCCTGCCGACAGGCGGAACGGTTTTCGTTCGACGGTCCGGGGTTTTGCGGGGCTGGCGCTCGCGACGCTGCTGCTTGCGCCGGGCGCGGCGCGGGCGGACGACGAATGCGGGGCGGCTACGGGCAATCCGGCCAGCGTCAGCTGTCCGAACGCCGACCATACCGGCGGCATCGTCTACAACAACCAGGCGCGCAGCATCACGCTCATCGTGCAGGGCGGCCACTCCAGCGACCACTCGGTGATTACGACCGGCACGGACGGCACGCGGGACAGCGGCGTCTTCCTCAGCACCTCCGTTTCCGCAAGCAGCTCCCACAATGTCGCAGTCACGGTCGGCAGCGCGGGCGAGGCCGACATCCGTCAGGGCGCGACGACACAGGCCGACGGGGCCGACAACAACCGCGGTATCCTGATCCGCCAGCAAAGCGGCGGCACGACACGTTTGACCGTTGCAAACTGGGTGACGATCGGGACGTCGACGACCAAGATGAAGGCCGAAGGCATTCTGCTTGAGTTCCACGCCACGGCGGCGCGCAGCGCGGGCGCCGTGACCGTGAGCGCCCAGCCCGATATCTACTCCGAGGGAACCGGCATCGCGGTCGACGACTACCCCGGGACCGGCGCGGTCTTGGTCGCCACCACCGCCAATACATCCATTGCGACGGACGAGGACGGCGTCTCCGTTTCCCATACCGGCTCCGCCGGCGACGTCACGATCACCCACGCGGGCTCCATAACCTCGGCGAGCAGCACCACCCACCGCGGCATCGAGGCCGTATCGACCGGCAAGGACTCGGCCGGCGCGAACCACGCCGTGACCGTCACTTCGTCCGGAACCGTCTCGGTGACTTCGGGCGGCGCCGGCATCCATGCGGCCGTGGGCGCCCCCCGGCAAGAGACCGACACGATGCACGCCTCCTATGTCGCGCCCCTGAATGCGGGCCTCGCCAAGGTCGATGTCACGGGCGGGTCGGTCTCCGCGAAGGGGAGCGCCGTCCAGGCGTTCAACTACGAGGCCGGGTCGGTCCGGGTCGATGTCGCCTCGGGCGTCGTGCTGACCTCGACGCAAGGCTACGGCATCCGGACCGAGCTGACCGACGCGGGCAATACGAGCGGGACGATCGCCGTTATCAACGCCGGGACGATAAAGGCGGGGACGATGTCGACGGGCGTCTATCACGGCATCGCCGCCAGCCGCGCGGCGGGGTCCGGCAACGTCTCGGTGAACAACAGAGGCGCCGTCGAGGCGAGCGGCGACGGCATTTCCGCCATGGCCGCGGGCGGCGGCGGCAACGTCACGGTCGCCAATACCGGGAACCTCGGCGCGGCGACCTCGAAGGTCGACCGCGGCATTTTCGCCGCGCATAACGGGTCGTCCGGCAACGTCACGGTGACCAACAGCGCTGCGATCATGGCGACGGATTACGGCGTCTTCGCACGTATCGGCCATGCCGACAACGCGACCGGCCGGATCAGGATCACCCAGAGCGAGGCGATTTCGGGCCGCACGGGCGTCCATGCCGAGGTCTTGCGCGCCGGCGCGGCGGGGGAAACGCGCGCGGGGTCGGCCCAGCCGCTGATCGACATCGCCTGGACGGGGACCTTCGCGCAGCCGGAGGCGGCGACCTCCGCTGGCGCCGGCCGCCCCGCGGCCGACTCGAGCGGCGGGTTCGTCGGGCCGATCGCCCTTCATGCGGAAGTTCCGGCGGCGGAGACGGCGCCGGCCACCCGATACGGAACGGCGGCGGGCATCGAGGCCGGCGTCATGTCGTGGCGCGACCTGGCGAAGGAAGTGGCGAAGGGGGACGACCCCGGCGCGATCGCGGACAAGGCGGCGCAGGACGCGCTGTTCGCCGCCGGGGCCGACGCGGCGACGAAGGCGCGAGCCGCCGCCGCCCTCGCCACATTCCGTTCGCAGCTGGACAATCCCGGCGCGATTCCCGACGTGAACACCGTCGACGCGAACAACGACAACACCCATAGCGACGCTGAGATCACGGCATATCTGACGACAGACAACGCCAACCGCCGAGCGTTCCTGCGCAATATCCTGCGGGAGCATCTCTCGGAGGCGGAGCAGGCGGTGCTGCGGGCGGCGGTGACCGACGCCGGGCTGGACGCCGCGCTCGACGCCGGGGGCTTCACCGGCACGGCCTACAGAACGGCGGTGCGCGGCTTCCTCGACCGTTTCAACGCGGGCAACATCCGCATCGCCGTGAACGACGGCTCCATAAACTCCGGCGGCGACGGCGTCCGCGCATATTACGCGACGCCCCACGACAGCAACGGTTCGATCGAGGTCACCGTGGCCGAAGGCGTGAGCGTGACCGGCGGCGTGGCCGGCATCTATGTCGCCAATGCGGGCATGGCCACGGTCGGGAAGGAGTCGACCCGGGGCGAGGCCCTCGACCTGACCGGGGACACGACCCTGCGCCGGCAGTTCGTCACGGTGGACGGCACGGTGACGGGCGGGACCGATGCGGCGGTTCACCTGTCGGGCGGCGGCGCGCTGCTCGTCGGCGAGACGGGCAAGGTGTATGCCGGCTCTTCGGGCCGCGCCATTCTGGTCGACGACCCCGGACATTCGGAGATCGTGATCCACGGCGAGGTGAGGGGCGGCGCGGGCGCGCCGGCGGCGATCGACGTAACCGGCGGCGGCAGGGTCGTGATCGGCCCCACCGGGAGCGTGGACGCCAACGGCGCCGACCGGGCCATCCGGGCACACTACGCAACGTCCCACGACAGCAACGGCGCGATCGAGGTCACCGTGGCCGAAGGCGTGAGCGTTGCCGGCGGCATGGCCGGCATCTATGTCGCCAATGCGGGCATGGCCGAGGTCGCGGCGGACTCGGACCGGGGCAGGTCCCTCTACCTGCCTGAGGGTACGACCGTGACCCTGCGCCGGCAGTTCGTCACGGTGGACGGCACGGTGACGGGCGGGACCGATGCGGCGGTTCACCTGTCGGGCGGCGGCGCGTTGCTCGTCGGCGAGAAGGGCAAGGTGTATGCCGGCTCTTCGGGCCGCGCCATTCTGGTCAACGACCCCGGCCGTTCGGAGATCGTCATCCTCGGCGCGGTGAGGGGCGGCGCGGGCGCGCCGGCGGCGATAGACGTAACCGGCGGCGGCAGGGTCGTGATCGGCCTCACCGGGAGCGTGGACGCCAACGGCGCGACGCACGCCATCCGGGCCGGCAGGGCGACGCCCGAAGACGCGCCGACCAGGGTGGTCCTGTATGCGCCCGGCGCGGAAGTGGAGGACGGTTTGTCATGGACCGCCGCCCGCGACGCCGCGGCGCGCGTGCGAGGCGATATCGGCGGCGAGGGCCTGGCCGCGGACAACCCGGTCGTCTTCCGCCTGACCGACGACGAAGGCGTCGCCGGCCAGGAGGTCCCCAGGCGTCTCGTGAACGGCAGACCGGACATCTCCGGCCTGCCCGGGGAGCCCGATCGGCCGCAGGAACTGGGCGGCGGTCCGGGATCGGGCGGCCAGTCGGGATCGGGGCAAGGCGGTTCGGGATCGGGCGGCCAGTCGGGATCGGGGGAAGGCGGTTCGGGATCGGGCGGCCAGTCGGGATCGGGGACCGGTCAAGCCGGGACGACGACAACGACGATGAATTGCGACGCGGCGTCGGACGATCGCTGCCGTCTCTACGAAGCGCTGCCTTCGGTGCTGCTGGCGATGAACGGCCTGCCGACCCGCGGGGAGCGGCTGGCGGCGGCGCGCAGCGAGGCCGGCGGCTGGGCGCGGGTGGAGACCGCCCGCGGCGAGTGGACGGCGGACTCGTCGACCCGCGCCGGCGTCGCCTACGACCGCGCTCGCAGCGGCGTGCGCGTCGGCGTCGACGGCGCGGTGGGCGAGACCGGCCTTTTCGGCTTGTCGCTGCACGGCCTGCGCGGTTCGGCGGACATGACGCAGAACGGCGGCAAGGTGGAACTGTCGGGCGTGGGCCTGAGCGTGTCCGGCGCGGCGGAGGTCGGCGACGGCGTCTATATCGACGCGCAGGCGGGGGCGACCCGCTACGACGTGAAACTGACGTCGAAAACGGGCCGGATACTGAAGGACGGCGCGACGGGGACGGGCTACACGCTGGCGGTCGAGGCCGGCCGGCCCGTGGCGGTGGGCGACGGCGTGACGCTGACGCCGCGCGCCGGTTTCGTCTGGTCGCGGGCATCGCTGGGCGACTTCAGGGACTCGCGGCTCGCGACCCCGGTGTCGATGCAGGACGCGGAGAGCCTGACGGGCCGCGCGGGCGTGGGCGTGGAGATGACGCCCGGCGGCGCCGGCGGCCTGCGTGTGTTCGGCTCGGCGGAGGCGACGCACGAGTTCTCCGGGGAGACCGAGGCGCGCGTTCTGGACGCGTCGCTGAAGGCGTCGCCGGAGACGACGGGCGCGCATTTCGCCCTGGGCGCTGCGCACGGCTTGGACGAGGGCCGCTTCGCGTTGCAGGCTTCCGCGACTTACGCCGCCGGCGGCAGCGACGGCGACGGGTTCGGCGGCGGGCTCAGCCTGTCGGTGCGCTTCTGAGCGGCCGCCGCGGCGGTTCGGCCGCGGTCTTCCCGGGAGCGCGTGAAGAAATCGGACAGATTTACAAATACTCGTCATTCCCGCGAAAGCGGGAATCTGTCGCGGCGGTTCCGTAATAAAAACCGGATCGATATTGCGGACGGCCGCCTCCGGATTCCCGCTTTCGCGGGAATGACGAAGAGTAGTAGCGTCTTTCGATTTCCTCACACGCTCGAAAGCGGGAATCCGGAGGCGGTCGTCTGCAATGTCGGCCCGTTTCCCTTGTGGAGACGCCGCAACGGATTCCCGCTTTCGCGGGAATGACGAAGAGTAGTGGGGCCTTTCAATTTCTTCACACGCTCGAAAGCGGGAATCCGGAGGCGGTCGTCTGCAATGTCGGCCCGTTTCCCTTGTGGAGACGCCGCAACGGATTCCCGCTTTCGCGGGAATGACGAAGAGTGGTGGGGCCTTTCAATTTCTTCACATGCTCGAAAGCGGGAATCCGGAGGCGGTCGTCTGCAATGCCGGGCCGTTTCCCTTGTGGAGACGCCGCAACGGATTCCCGCTTTCGCGGGAATGACGAAGAGTGGTGGGGCCTTTCAATTTCTTCACATGCTCGAAAGCGGGAATCCGGAGGCGGCCGTCCGCAATGTCGGCCCGTTTCCCTTGTGGAGACGCCGCAACGGATTCCCGCTTTCGCGGGAATGACGAGTATTTGTAAATCTGTCCGATTTCTTCACATGCTCTTTCGCGGGAATGACGAAGAGTAGTAGCGTCTCTCGATTTCTTCACACGCTCGCTCCCGGGGAAGCCGGATATTTCGACGGCGTCGCCGCGGCATGGCGCCTCGCGATGTCGGCCGAGCTTGAACGAGCGGTCGGGCCGTCGCCGAATCCCGGAAATTCGGACTCTGTGCAGCGGTTCCGGACTGGATACTCCGCGTCCGCGTCATGCGGGCGCCGAAGAACCGCTGGAAGCGCAAGCGGCTCGACAGGCGCCGATAGCGAGTGTAGACGATGCGGCATGTCCGGTTCGTTGTTCGACACGCTGGAGGCGGTCGACGCCCTGACCCGCGCCGGTCCGGCCGAGCCGCAAGCCAGAGCCATCGCCGCAACCATGCGCAAGGCCGTGAGCGATGGCGGCGCGCCTGTTCGGCGTCGTCCAGGGGCGCGGATACGCAAACGCTCCCGCCCGATTTTTTCGCGCTCCCTTGCGCGGCGCCGCGTCGCGGCCTACTTTCCGCGCCGGCAGGCGGCGCGGCGGCGCTCGCGGAGGAACGGAGGAGCGCACATGCACATGATTCCGTGGCGGACGGCGCGCATGGCCGCAGGCGCGGCGGCGCTGGCGGCGGGCCTCGGCCTCGCCGGCTGCGGCGGCGACGATGTCGATGTCAGGGCTGACTATCCGTCGGACGACTCGGCGACCACGGGCACCTACGACCCCAAGCCCTATTCCAACGTGCGTAGCGAACATCTGCTCGGCGGCGACGGCATCGTGCTGTTCGGCGGCCCCGACTACGAGGCGGCGCAGGCGGCGGCCGGGGGGGCGGGGATCGGCGTCAACGCATATCTGTGGCGGGCCACGCTGGACACCCTGTCGTTCATGCCGCTCGCCTCCGCCGACCCCTTCGGCGGAGTCGTCATTACCGACTGGTACACGCCGCCGGCGAGCCCCGACGAACGCTTCAAGGCCACGGCCTACATCCTCGAACGGACGCTGCGCGCCGACGGGGTGCGGGTCGCCGTATTCCGTCAGGTGGCGGAGGACGGCGCCGGCTGGCGCGACGCGAAAGTGGGCGAGACCCTGGGGACCGACCTCGAGAACACCATCCTGACGCGCGCGCGCCAGTTGCGGGTGCGCGCCGCCGCGGCCGCCGCCGCGCGCTGATCCCCGCAGCGGCGGCGGGCGGCCCGTCGCCCTGCGGAAGAGGACCGTTCATGGCAGCTGCGGCGCGCTACGACGCCCGACGGGCCGAGACCGAATGGCAGGCGGCGTGGGAAGCGGAGGGCTGCTTCCGGGCGGAGAACCGGGGCGACCGGCCGAAATACTACGTGCTCGAGATGTTCCCCTATCCTTCGGGGCGCATCCATATGGGCCATGTGCGCGTCTACGCCATCGGCGATGTCATCGCCCGCTACAAGCGCGCGCGCGGTTTCGACGTCCTGCACCCGATGGGCTGGGACGCCTTCGGGATGCCCGCCGAGAACGCCGCCATGGCCGAGGGGGCGCACCCGGCCGAGTGGACCCGGAACAACATCGCCGTCATGCGCCGACAGCTCAAATCCATGGGCCTGTCCTACGACTGGCGGCGCGAGGTGGCGACCTGCTCGCCGGACTATTACCGGCACGAACAGGCGATGTTCCTCGACATGCTCGAAAAAGGCATGGTCTACCGCGCCGAGGCGCAGGTCAATTGGGACCCGGTGGACCGCACCGTGCTCGCCAACGAACAGGTGATCGACGGCAAGGGATGGCGGTCCGGCGCGCCGGTCGAAAAGCGCAGCCTGCCGCAATGGATGTTCCGCATCACCGCCTTCGCCGACGATCTTCTCGATTCGCTCGGACGCATGGAGCGCTGGCCGGAGTCGGTGCGCGCCATGCAGGCCAATTGGATCGGGCGCTCCGAAGGCGCGGCGGTGCGCTTCCGCCTTGAGGGACGCGCCGACAGTCTCGAAGTCTTCACCACCCGTCCCGATACGCTGTTCGGGGCGAGTTTCTGCGCCGTGTCGCCGGATCACCCTCTCGCCGCGGAATGCGCCGCCGCCGACCCGGCGCTCGCCGCGTTCATCGCCGAATGCCGTCGCTCGGGCACGTCCGAGGCGGCCCTGGAGAAGGCGGAGAAGCGGGGTTACGACACCGGTCTGAAGGCCCTGCACCCCTTCGTCGACGGGCTCGCGCTGCCGGTCTACGCGGTCAATTTCGTGGTGATGGACTATGGCGCCGGCGCGATCTTCGGCGTGCCCGCCCATGACCGGCGCGACCTGGAATTCGCGCGGAAATACGACTTGCCGGTCCGTGTCGTCGTCCGCCCGCCCGGCGCCGAAAACGACGATCTTCCCGACGGCGAGGCCTGGACCGGCGACGGAACGCTGACCGGTTCGGACTTCCTCGACGGTCTGGATGTCGCGGCGGCGAAGCGCGCCGTCGTCGCGCGCCTCTCCGAAAGCGGGCAGGGCGAAGCGCGGACGACCTACCGGTTGCGCGACTGGATCGTGTCGCGACAGCGTTATTGGGGGTGCCCGATCCCCATCGTCCACTGCGCGCGCTGCGGGGCGCGGCCCGTGCCGCGGAGCGACCTGCCGGTGACGCTGCCGCCGGACGCGCGTTTCGACATCCCCGGCAACCCGCTCGAACGGGACGACGAATGGAAGCGCGTCGCCTGCCCGGATTGCGGCGGCGAGGCGAAGCGGGACACCGACACGTTCGACACCTTCGTCGATTCCTCATGGTATTTCGCGCGGTTCGCCTGCCCCGGGGCGGAGACGCCGCTGGACGCCGACGCCATGCGCCGCTGGCTGCCGGTGGATCAGTATGTCGGCGGCATCGAGCACGCCATCCTGCACCTCCTGTATTCGCGCTACTTCATGCGGGCGCTGCGCGAGACCGGACACGTGACGTTCGACGAGCCGTTTTCAGGCTTGCTCGCGCAAGGCATGGTCTGTCACGAGACCTATCGCGCCGGGGACGGCGAATGGCTCTACCCCGAACAGGTGACGCGCGGCCCGGACGGCGCGGCGCGCCACCGCGAGACCGGGGCGCCGGTGACGGTCGGCCCGTCGCGCAAGATGAGCAAGTCGCACCGCAACGTCGTCGATCCGGAAGACATGATCGCGCGCTACGGCGCCGACACCGCGCGCCTGTTCATGCTCTCCGACAGCCCGCCGGAGCGCGATCTGGAATGGACCGAGGCGGGGATCGAAGGCGCCTGGCGATATGTCCAGCGCCTGTGGCGGCTGGTCGGCGAGCCTCCGGCGCCGCTCTGCGAACCGGGCGCGCCCATGCCGGCGGCGCTCGACGCCGCGGCGCTCGCCCTGCGCCGCGCGACCCACCGGACCGTCGCCGGGGTGAGCGAAGACCTCGAACGTTTCCGCTTCAACAAGGCGGTGGCGCGGGTGCGCGAATTGTCGAACGCCATCGCCGATTATCGCGGCGGCGAGGGCGCGGCGCTGCGCGAGGCGCTGGAGACGCTGGTTCTGCTGATCGGTCCGATGACGCCGCATCTCGGCGAAACCCTGTGGCGCCGCCTCGGCCATGACGATTTCCTGTGCCGGCGGCCCTGGCCGCGCGCCGACGCGGCCCTGGCCGCCGAGGCCGAAACCGTCGTCGCCGTTCAGGTGAACGGCAAGAAGCGCGCGATCATCCGCGCCGCGGCCGGGTCCGAAGCGGCGGTCCTCGAGTCGCGGGCGCTCGCCGAACCGGGCGTGCGCGCGGCGATCGGCGCAAGGCCGGTGCGCCGGGTGATCGTGGTGCCGGACCGCATCGTCAATGTGGTGGTCTAGTCGATGCGGCGGCCCCGGCCGGCGCTCCGGTTCGCGGCGGCGTGCGCCGCCGCCGCCGCCCTGGGCGCAGCGGGTTGCGGGTTCAGTCCGCTCTACGGAGGCGACTCCGGCGGGGAGGTGACGGCCGCCCTGGCGTCGGTCGAGGTCTTGCGCGTCGACGGCCCGCTCGGCTTCGAGATGCGCAATCACCTGGCGGACCACCTGACGGCGGGGCCGCCGCGCGCGGCGCGCTACGAACTGACGGTGGAGATCGATTACCGGGCGAGCGCGCAGATCACCGAAAAGGACACGCAGATCCGCCGCCATCTCCTCAATTTCAACGCCGACTGGTCGCTGGCGTCGCGCGAGGACGGGAGCGAGGTCGCCTCCGGCAGGGTGTTCACGGAGACCAGCTACAACATTATCGCCGACGAGGATTATTCGACCCTTGTCGCACAGCGCGACGCCGCCGACCGCGCCGCGCGCGACGCGGCCCGCGAGATCGCCGCGCGGCTTGCCCTCCACTTCAACCGGGCCGGGAGCAGACGGGCCGGGAGCCAATGATCGTCAAGCCGGCGGAGGCCGAGCGGTTCGTCGGGCGCCCCCCCGGGGGCGTCGCGGCGGTGCTGCTCTACGGCCCCAATCTCGGCCTCGTGCGCGACCGCGCCGAGCGCCTGGGGCGCGCCGTGGCGGGCGCACTCGACGACCCGTTCCGCGTCGCCGATCTGACGCCGTCGGCGGTCGCGGCCGACCCGGGGGCGCTCGCCGACGAGGCGGCCGCGCTGTCCATGACGGGCGGGCGGCGGCTGGTGCGCCTGCGCGGCGTCGGCAACGAGGCGGCGGCGGCGTGCGAAACGCTGCTCGCGGTCGCGGCGCCGGAAGCGTCGCTTGTCGTCGTCGAGGCCGGCGCGCTCGCCCCTCGCGCGCGGCTGCGCGCCCTGTTCGAACGCGCGTCCAACGCCGCCGCCGTCGCCTGCTACGAGGACGACCCCGGAACGCTGCGCGCGGTGATCCGCGACCGGCTGGCGGCGGAAGGCAAACAGGCGACCCCTGCGGCGCTCGACGCGCTGACGGCGCGGCTGGGCGGCGACCGCAAGGCGGCGCTGGCCGAGCTCGACAAGCTCGTGTCGTTCGTCGGCGCCGCGGCGACGGTCGGAGACGGCGATGCGCTGGCGTGCGTCGGCGACAGTTCGGAAGCCGCGCTGGACGACCTCGCCGACGCCGCGGCCGAAGGCGACCGGGACGCCGTCGGGCGGGCGCTCGACAAGCTTGCGGCGGATGGCGTGTCCCCGGTGCGGGCGCTCGGCGGCCTGGAGCGGCATTTCCAGCGCCTGCACTGGGCGGCGGGGCGGGTCGCGCGCGGCGACTCGCGCGCCGCCGCCGTGAACGCGCTGCGTCCGCCGGTGTTCTTCAAGCGCCGGCGCCGCATGGAGACGCAGCTGGCGCGGTGGTCGCCGGCCGATGTCGGGCGGGCGATGGACGTGCTTCTGGACGCGGAAATCGCGTGCAAGACCGCCGGCGCGCCGGCGGCGGCGCTGTGCGCCCGCGCGGCGATGCGGGTGGCGGGCGCCGCGCGCCGCCGCGGGCGGTGACCGCCATGGCCGCCGCGCCGGCGGCAAGACACTGTCGATTCTGCGCCGCCTCGCCATGCGGGCTATGATGAGACCCCTGCATAACCCGTCGCTTGCGGCAGGATCGGGTTCCTGCGTTTTACGACGCATCCGAACCCGCCGGCGGAGCATGGCGAGGAAGCCAAACCTGCCTGTTACTCTTCGCCGTTCTCGCGAAAGACTGTGTGAAGACGCTACTACTCTTCGTCATTCCCGCGAAAGCGGGAATCTGCTTGCGGCGTTTCCGTAAGAAAAACCGCGCCGATATTACGGACGGCCGCTTCCGGTTTCCCGGCGGTTCGCAGGGGTCGAACCGGAGGGGGAGACGGCGGCCGCCATCGACGAACCCGAACAATTGAAACTCCGGCGGGACGGCGAGGTTTGACCGGCAATTCCCGTTTCGGTATGCAGGAGCCGTTTGGAGGCAGCGCGCCGCCCCCGGGAAGAAGCCCGCTCGATCTCTTCGCACGCTACGATGAATCGATGGCGTTTCGGGAACGTGGTAAAGGCGCGGGAATTTCGATCCTGCCGCATCCGAAACGGGTTATGCGGAGGTCTCGTAATGTCGATCCAGTCGGGATTCGACCCGTTTGCGTCATGGCCGGACTGACGAACAAGCGCGCCATCGTGGACCGCCGCGCCCTCGGCAAGGCGATCGGCGGGCTTGCGCCCGACGACCGCGCGGCGGTGCTCGACCGGCTCAAGGGCGCTCTGGAGGCGGGGCGGGCGGAAGTCCGCCGCCGCTTCGACGCCGGCGCCGACGGGCGGACGACGGCCGCCGGCCTCGCCCTGTTGATCGATCGCCTGATCGCGGTTCTGTTCGACCATGCCGCCGGGCGCGTGTTTCCCGAACCCAACCCCACGGCGGCCGACCGGCTGGCGCTGGTCGCGGTCGGCGGCTACGGACGGGGCGAGCTCGCGCCGTTCTCGGATGTCGACCTGCTCTTCCTCACCCCCTACAAGACCACCCCGCGCGGCGAGCAGATCGTCGAATATATCCTCTACATGCTGTGGGATCTCGGCCTGACCGTGGGGCAGGCCATGCGGTCGGTGAGCGAAAGCCTGGCCCGCTCCCGGCGCGACGTCACCATCCGCACCGCGCTTCTGGAGTCGCGCTTCGTCTATGGGGATCAGGCGCTTTATCTCGAATTGAAGAAAGGTTTCGCGAGAGACGCCGAAGCCGGCGGCCGCGCGTTCGTCGCCGCGAAACTCAGGGAACGCGACGAGCGTCACGCGCGCATGGGGGACTCGCGCTACGTCGTCGAACCCAACCTGAAGGACGGCAAGGGCGGTCTGCGCGATCTGCACACGCTGTTCTGGATCGCCAAATATCTGTATCGGGTGGAGGATGTGAGCGATCTCGTGGCGCGCGGCGTGCTGACCCGGGCGGAGTTCCGCATGTTCCGCCGCGCCCATCGCTTCCTGTGGACGGTGCGCTGCCGGCTCCATTACCTGTCGGGGCGCGCCGAGGAGCGTCTGACCTTCGACAGCCAGCTGGCGGTCGCCGCGGCCGCGCCCTATGCCCGCCGCGCCGGCGGCCTCGGCGTCGAGCGCTTCATGAAGCACTACTATCTGATCGCCAAGACGGTCGGCGATCTGACGCGCATATTCTGCGCCGCCATCGAATCCGAACATGTCCGCCGGCCGCTTTTCAGCGCGCCGCGATGGGGTCTTGCGCGGCGCACGGTCGAGGGCTTCCGGGTCGAACACGGCCGGGTGGGGGCGGCCGACGACGACGCTTTCGAGCGGAACCCGGTGGACATGCTGCGCCTGTTCCATGTCGCGCAGTCGCGCGGGCTCGACGTGCACCCGCGGGCGCTGAGGGCGATCACCCGCAACCTGCCGCGCATCGACGCGCGGTTGCGCGCCGACCCGCAGGCGAACCGGCTGTTCATGGACATGCTGACCGGCGAAAAGGACCCGGAAACGACTCTGCGGCGCCTCAACGAGGCGGGGGTGCTGGGGCGTTTCATCCCCGATTTCGGGCGCGTGGTCGCGCAGACCCAGCACGACATGTATCATGTCTATACGGTGGACGAGCACACGATCTTCGCCATCGGCGTCCTGTCGCGGATCGAAAAGGGGGCGCTGGCGGAGGAACTGCCGCTGGCCACCGAGATCGTGCACGAAGTGTTGTCGCGCAAGGCGCTCTATCTCGCGCTTTTCCTCCACGATATCGCCAAGGGACGCGGCGGCGATCACTCGCTGCTCGGCGCCGGGGTCGCGCGCAAGCTGGCGCCGCGGCTCGGCTGCACCGCCGAGGAGACGGAAACCGTCGCCTGGCTGGTGGAGCATCACCTGCTGTGTTCGACCACCGCCTTCAACCGCGACATTTCCGACCCGCGGACCCTGGAGACCTTCGTCGCAGCGGTGCAGTCGCCGCAGCGCCTGCGGCTGCTGCTCGTGCTGACGGTGGCCGACATCCGCGCCGTGGGGCCGAACGTCTGGAACGGCTGGAAGGGGCAGTTGCTGCGCGGCCTCTACTACCGCGCGGAAGCGGCGATGACCGGCGGCGGAACGCTGGCGGACCGCACAGGGCGCCTCGAGGCGGCGGAGGCGGCGCTTCGCGAAGCGCTTGCCGACTGGCCGCGCGAGGAGGTCGACCGGTTTATCGACCGTTGCTATCCCGACTATCTTCTCGGTTTCGACGCCGAGGCTCATGCGCGCCATGCGGCGCTGACGCGCCGCGCCGACGCCGGGGGCGCGCCGCTGACGGTCGAAACGCGCGTCGATGCGTTCCGTTCGGTCACCGAGGTCACCGTCTACGCGCCCGATCATCCGGGCCTGTTCGCGGGGGTCGCCGGGGCGATGACGGTGTGCGGCGCAACCATTGTGGACGCGCGCATTTTCGGCGCCAGGGACGGCATGGTCATCGACACCTTCCGCATCCAGGACATGGAAGGCCGCGCGTTCGACGGCGCGGCGCGTCTGGCGCGCCTGTCGGCGACCATCGAAATGACGCTGGCCAACGACCTCAAGCCGCGCGCGGGAATCGCCGAACGCGAGGAGGCGTTGCGCGCAAGCCGCCTGTCGGTGTTCAAGGTGGCGCCGCGGGTCCTTGTCGACAACCGCGCCTCGGCGAGCCGCACGGTTATCGAGATCAACGCGCGCGACCGCGCGGGCCTGTTGTTCGACCTCGCGCGGGCGCTGGTCGGGCTGCGACTCGCCGTCGGCAGCGCCCGTATCGCAACCTGGGGCGAACGCGCGGTCGATGTCTTCTACGTCAAGGACTCCTTCGGCATGAAGGTCACCGGCGAAGACCGGCTCGCGCGGGTGAAGGAGACGCTGCTCGCAGCCGCCCGCGGGGGCGCCGCGGTCGATGCGGCGGACGCGGTAGCGGCCGAATAGGCGCGCAAGCGTGCTCGTCCGCTTCGCGGCCACGGTCGGCGCGTGGACGCTCGCCTCTCGCGTTTTCGGATTCCTCCGCGACGTTCTGATCGCGCGCTATGTGGGCGCCGGGCTCGTCGGCGACGCTTTCTTCGTCGCTTTCAAACTCCCCAACCTGTTCCGCCGGCTGTTCGCCGAGGGCGCGTTCAATCTCGCCTTCGTGCCCCTGTTCGCGGGCCGCGCGAAAGCCGAGGGAGAGGCCGTGGCGCGGCGCTTCGCCGGCGAGGCGCTGGCGATCCTCCTGTGGTCTCTCATCGCGGTCGTGGCGGCGGCGGAACTCGCGATGCCGTGGATCATGCGCCTCGTGGCGCCGGGCTTCGCCGACGAGCCGGAGAAACTCGCGTTGACGGTCGCGCTGGCGCGACTCGTCTTTCCCTATCTCCTCTTCATATCGCTGGTAGCGCTGTTGTCCGGCGTGCTCAACGGCGTCGAACGTTTCGCGGCGGCGGCGGCGGCGCCGATCCTGCTCAATCTGTGCATGATCGGCGCCGTGCTGGGGTTCCACGATTCGCTGGCGACGCCGGGGCATGCGCTGGCGGCGGGAGTGGCCGCCGGAGGGGTGTTGCAGTTCGTCTGGCTGGCGTGGAACTGCCGGCGCGCGGGCCTCCTGCCGCCATTGCCGCGGCCGCGGCTCACGCCCGGCGTGCGGCGGCTTCTGACGCTGGCCGCGCCGGCGGCGCTGGGCGCCGGCGTGCAGCAACTCAACCTGTTCGCCGATATCGTCATTGCGTCGCTCCTGCCGACGGGCGCCGTCTCCTATCTCTATTACGCCGACCGCATCGTGCAGCTGCCGCTCGGGGTGGTCGGCGTGGCGATGGGCACCGCGCTGTTGCCGACATTGGCCCGCCAGTTGCGCGGCGGCGAGACCGACGCGGCGCGGGACAGCCAGAACCGGGCGCTGGAATACGCATTGCTGCTCACCCTTCCGGCGGCGGCGGCGCTGGCGGCGGTGGCCGCCCCCATCGTCACCGTGCTGTTCGGACGCGGCGCTTTCGACAGCGCGGCCGGGGCGGCGACCGCCGCCGCGCTCGCGGCCTACGCCGCCGGGCTTCCGGCCTTCGTGCTGGTGAAGACTCTGGCGCCGGGTTACTTCGCGCGCGAGGACACGCGCACGCCCGTCGCCATCGCCGTGTTGTGCCTGGCGGCGAACGTCGCCCTGAGCCTCGCGCTTATCGGGCCGCTGGCGCATGTGGGGATCGCTCTGGCGAGCACGCTGTCGTCGTGGCTCAACGCCGGGCTCCTCGCTTTCGTGCTGGCGCGCCGCGGCCATTTGCGCGGCGATTCGCGCCTGTATCGGCGGGCCCCCCGGGTCGCCGCGGCGGCGGCGGCGATGGCGGCGGCGGTGTGGTTCGCGGCGGCGCGGCTCGAGCCCTGGTTCGCAGCGGGGGAAGCGACGCGGGCGGCGGCGCTCGCCGTCGTCGTCGGCCTCGGCGTCGCCCTGTTCGCGCTCGCCGCGCGAGTATCCGGCGCGGTGGGGCGCGGCGAACTCGGCGAGGCGCTGGCGCGGGCGCGAAACAGGTGACGGCGCGCCGCGGCGGCGTGTATCACTGCGCCGGCGGGCCCGGCGGCGCGCGGGACGGAGAGCGAGGATGGAACGGATCTTCTCGGGCGTTCAACCGACGGGCAATCTGCATCTCGGCAACTATCTCGGCGCGATCCGGAACTGGGCGCGGTTGCAGCGCGACCACGACTGCATCTATTGCATCGTCGATCTGCACGCGATCACCGTGCCGCAGGATCCGGCCGAACTCGCGGCGAACACGCGCGAGGCCTGCGCCGGGCTGCTCGCCGCGGGCATCGACCCGAAAGGCAGTATCGTCTTCAACCAGAGCCGGGTTTCGGGTCATGCCGAACTGGCCTGGATATTCAACTGCGTCGCCCGGCTCGGCTGGCTCAACCGCATGACGCAATTCAAGGAAAAGGCGGGCAAGCGGCGCGACAACGCCACGGTCGGCCTTTACGCCTATCCCAATCTCATGGCGGCGGACATCCTCCTCTACAAGGCGACGCGGGTGCCCGTGGGCGAGGATCAGAAACAGCATCTCGAACTCGCCCGCGACATCGCGCAGGCGTTCAACAGCATGTTCGGCATCGACCTGTTTCCGCTGCCCGACCCGGTGATCCTCGGAACCGCGGCGCGGGTGATGAGTCTGCGCGACGGTTCGAAGAAGATGAGCAAGTCGGACCCCTCCGGTTACTCGCGGATCGACATGACCGACTCGGCGGACGACATCGCCCGGAAGATCCGCAAGGCGCGCACCGACCCGAAGCCGCTTCCGGACTCGCCGGAGGGGCTCGCAGACCGGCCCGAGGCGGCGAATCTGATCGGCATCTACGCGGCGCTCTCCGACCGTCCGGAGGCGGAGGTGTGCGCCGAATTCGCCGGCGCGGAGTTCTCGCGGTTCAAGGCGCGGCTGGTCGATGTCGCGGTGGAGTCGCTGGCGCCTCTCGGCGCGGAGATGCGGCGCTTGCGGGCGGACCCGGCGGCGATCGACGCGGTGCTGGACGACGGCGCGGAGCGGGCGCGCGCGCTCGCCGGACCGGTGCTGGCCGAGGCGCGCGCCGCAGTCGGCTTCGTCGGCGCCTGACGCGGCGGGCGCCCGACGACGCACCGCGACGCGACGCGCCCGAACCGATGGATATCTACCTTCCCATCGCCGAGATGTCGGTGAGCGCGCTGCTTCTGCTCGGCATGGGAATGGGGGTGGGTTTCCTTTCGGGGCTTTTCGGCGTCGGCGGCGGGTTTCTGATGACGCCGCTGTTGATCTTTGCGGGGGTGCCGCCTCCGGTGGCGGTGGCGAGCGAAGCCAACCAGATCGCCGCCGCCTCGGTGTCGGGGATGCTCGCCCACGCCCGGCGCGGCAATGTCGATTTCCTCATGGGCGGCGTGCTGCTCGCCGGCGGCGCGGCGGGGGCGGCCGCGGGGGTGGCGGCGTTCCGGGAACTGCGCGCCGCAGGGCAGATCGACGCCGTGATCTCCCTCTCCTATATGGTGTTTCTCGGCGCGGTGGGCGCGTTGATGGCGGTCGAAAGCGCCAACGCCATCCTGCGCCGCCGGCGCGGAGCGCCCCGGCGGCGGCTGCGCCAGCACTATTGGGTCCACGGCCTGCCGCTGAAGCTCCGGTTCCGGAGGTCGAAACTCTATATCAGCGCGGTCGCGCCCTTTGCGCTCGGCGCCGTCGCCGGGCTGCTGTCGGCGATCATGGGCGTGGGCGGCGGGTTCGTCCTGGTGCCGGCGATGATCTACCTGCTGGGCATGTCCACGTCGCTGGCGATCGGCACGTCGCTGTTCCAGATCATGTTCGTCACGGCGATCGTCACGGTCCTGCACGCGGCGACCAACCAGACGGTCGATCTGGTGCTGTCGATGCTGCTGCTGGCGGGAGCGGTGATCGGCGCGCAGTTCGGCAGCCGCGCCGGGGCGCGGCTGCGGGGCGAACAGCTGCGCGGCCTGCTGGCTTTGCTGGTGCTCGCGGTGTGCGTGAAACTGGCCCTCGATCTCTCGGTCGAGCCGGACGAGCTGTATTCCGTGGCGCCGGTCCTCGAATGAGGCGTGCGGGGGTCGCCGTGGCCGCCGCGCTGGGGGCCGCCGCGGCGGCGGGCGTCGCCGCGGAGGAGTCGGCGCTCACGGCCGACCTGAGCGATCGCCGCATCGAGATCACCGCCGGGTTCACCGGCGCCGAGGTCCTCCTTTTCGGCGTGCGCGAGGGCGCGGGCGATGTGGTGGCGGTGCTGCGCGGCCCCGAGGCGCCGGCGGTCGTGCGGCGCAAGCGGCGGCGCTTCGGGCTGTGGCTCAACCATCGCCGGGTGGTGTTCGACGACGTGCCGGGCTATTACGCCATCGTGTCCACCCGGCCGCTGTCGGACGTTGCCTCGGCGGCGCTGCTTGCCGAACTGGAGATCGGCTTCGAGCACCGGGTTCGCCTGCCGGGCGGCGGCGCCCACGGCGCCGAGGCCTCGGCGTTTCGCGACGCCCTGGCGCGCCTGATGAAGGCGGAAGGGCGCTACCGGGTTTCTTCCGAGGGGATGGAGTTCGTCGACGAGCGATTGTTTCGCGGGACCTTCGTGCTTCCCTCCGGGTCGCCCACGGGGCGCTACCGGGCCGAAGTGCTGCTGGTCGCCGACGGGGCGGTGGCGGGCCGGCACGAGACGGAGTTGACGATCCGCAAGACCGGGTTCGGCGCGGCGGCGTTCGAATTCGCCCATTCGCATCCGCTTGCTTACGGCCTGGTTGCGGCGGTCGTCGCGCTGATGGCGGGGTGGGCGGCGGCCATGATGTTCCGGAGGCGTTGACGGATGGCCGCCGCGGAACGGCGTCGCGAGGCGGGCCGGGTCAAATTTCTGGTGTGCGTGGACGACAGCCGGGACTGTCGCACGGCGCTGCGTTTCGCCTGTCTGCGCGCGCGGAACACGTCCGGCTATGTGATGTTGTTGTATGTGGTCGAGCCGGGCGATTTTCAGCATTGGGTGGCGGTCGAGAAGCTGATGGAGGAGGAACGCCACGAACGGGCTGAGGCGCGGCTGATCGAGCTTGCGGAGGAGGTTCGGCAATTCGCCGGCATCCGCCCGGTGCTCGCGGTTCGCGAGGGCCGCCGCGCCGAGGAGATCCTGAAGCTCATCGCCGAGGACCCGTCGATCGACGCGCTGGTTCTCGGCGCGGCGCCCGAAGGCGAGGGGTCGAACGAGCTTGTGCGGGGGCTGTCCGCCGAACTCACCAGGCGGCTGACGATCCCGCTGATCGTCGTTCCCGGCAATTTGAGCGACTCGCGTCTCGAGGAGATCACGTGAGACCTCCGCCGGGGCCCGGATTTTTCGGGAAACCGGCTGCGTTGCGAGGCGTCGACAGAATGAACGGGGCGCTTCCATTCGAGCCGGGTTGTCGTCGTTCCGGCGTATTCGTTCCGCGAAAGAGCGTGTGAGGAAATCGAACGGGTTTACAAATACTTCGTCATTCCCGCGAAAGCGGGAATCCGGAGGCGGCCGTCCGCAATATCGGCCCGGCTTTTCTTACGGAAACGCCGCAACAGATTCCCGCTTTCGCGGGAATGACGAAGAGTAGTAGGGCTTTTCAATTTCTTCACACGCTCTTTCGCGGGAATGACGGAGTATTGTGGGCAGGCTGTCGACTTGCACATCGCCCCCGACCCGCGGATCGCCGGGGCCTCAGGCAGCGCGGGCAGGAAATAGCTCCGCGCATGACGCCGGCGGCCGGGGCCGTTCTTGCGGGCGCCCCGGCGAGGTCTCCGCATCCGGCGGCTTGCGGCGGTACTCCGCGACGGGCGTGCTTCCGGGTCTTACGAGCAGCCGCTGGTGGCGCCGCAAGTGTCGCATTTCAGGCAGGTGCCGTTGCGCGCCAGGGTGAAGTTGCCGCACTCCGAACACGGATCGCCCTCGTAACCCTTGATGCGCGCCGCGGCGGCCGCGTTTGCCGCGCGTCGGCTTCCCGCCCCGCCGCCCGAAACCGCCGCGCCCGGCCCGGCTACGCCCCGGGCGCCGCCCTGCACGACGTGCAGCCGTCGCATGAAACCCCGGCTGACCGCGGCCTCGACGCGCTCCTTCTCGCGCCCGCGGCCGACCGAGTCGGGCCGCAGGTCCTCCGCCCCCACGTGAGCGAGATCGTCGCGGTCGAGATAGGAGACGGCGAGTTCGCGGAACACGTAGTCGACTATCGATGTCGCCATGCGGATGCGGTCGTTGCCTTCCACCAGGCCCGACGGCTCGAAGCGCACGAAGGTGAACGCCTCGACGAACTCCTCCAGCGGCACCCCGTATTGCAGGCCGATGGACACGGCGATGGCGAAATTGTTCATCAGGCTGCGGAAGGCTGCGCCTTCCTTGTGCATGTCGAGGAAAATCTCGCCGAGCTTGCCGTCCTCATATTCGCCGGTGCGCAGATAGACCTTGTGCCCTCCGACGGTCGCCTTCTGCGTATAGCCCTTGCGGCGGTGCGGCAGGCGGACCCGCGCGCGCACCGCCTCGCGCACGATCTCGTGAACCACGCGGGTCGGCGCGGGCGCGGCGGCGGTCTCTTCCTCGTCTTCCTCGCCGCCGCGGAAGATCGCGGCGCTCAGCGGCTGGCTCAGTTTCGAGCCGTCGCGATAGAGCGCGTTCGCCTTCAGGCCCGAGCGCCACGACATGAGATAGGCCTCGCGGCAATCCTCCATCGTCGCCGAATTCGGCATGTTGACGGTCTTGGAGATGGCGCCGGAGACGAAGGGCTGGGCGGCCGCCATCATGCGCACATGCGCGCGCCAGTCGAGCGCCCGGGTTCCCTGCCGCCCGCACGGCGTCGCGCAATCGAACACCGGCAGATGGGACGCCTTCAGATGCGGCGCCCCTTCCAGCGTCATCGCGCCGCAGCACCAGGCGTTCGCCGCCTCGACATCCGCATCGTCGAAACCGAGCGCCGACAGCATGTCGAATTCCGGGTCGTCGAGTTTCGCCGCGTCGAGGCCCAGCCGGTCGACGCAGAAATCCTCGCCGAGGGTCCACTTGCCGAAGGCGTAGCGGATATCGAAGGCTTCGCCGAGCGTCGCCTCCAGGCGCCCGATGGCGTCGTTGTCGAACCCCCGGGCGCGCAGGCTTTCGTGATCGACGCCCGGCGCGCCTTTCAGCGTGCCCCGTCCCGCCGTGTGGGCGACGATATCGGCGGTCTGCGCATCGTCGTAGCCCAGCGCCGCGAGCGCCGCCGGCACCGACCGGTTGATGATTTTGAAATAGCCGCCGCCGGCGAGTTTCTTGAACTTGACCAGCGCGAAATCGGGTTCGATGCCGGTGGTGTCGCAGTCCATGACCAGGCCGATGGTGCCCGTCGGCGCGATCACCGTCGCCTGGGCGTTGCGGAAGCCGTGCTCCGTCCCCAGCGCGAGCGCTTCGTCCCACGCCTGCGCCGCCGCCGCGGCGAGGCCCGGCGCCGGACAGCGCGCCGCATCAAGCGGAACCGGCGGCGTGTTCAGCCCTTCGTAACCCTCCGTTTGTCCGTGCGCCGCGCGCCGGTGGTTGCGGATTACCCGCAGCATGGCGTCGCGGTTGTCGGCATATCCCGCGAAGGCGCCGCGCTCGGCCGCCATCTCGGCCGATGTGCGGTAGGCGACTCCGGTCATCAGCGCCGTAATCGCGCCGCAGAGGGCGCGTCCGGCGTCGCTGTCGTAGGCCAGCCCCGAAGCCATCGACAAGCCGCCGAGATTCGCGAAGCCCAGGCCGAGCGTGCGGTAACGCCACGAAAGGCGGGCGATCTCGCGCGACGGGAACTGCGCCATGGCGACCGAGATTTCGAGCGCCACCGTCCACAGGCGCACGGCGTGGCGGAAGCCGTCGATATCGAAACCGCCGTCCGCGGTGCGGAAGGCCATCAGGTTGAGCGACGCGAGGTTGCACGCCGTATCGTCCAGGAACATGTATTCCGAGCACGGGTTCGACGCCCGGATGCGCCCCGATTCGGGGCAGGTGTGCCAGTCGTTGATGGTGGTGTCGAACTGGATGCCCGGGTCCGCCGACTGCCAGGCCGCCGTCGCCATGCGGTCCCACAATTCGCGGGCGGGAACCGTCTTCGCCGTTGCGCCGTCGGTGCGGCGCGTCAGCCGCCACGGCCGGTCGGCGAGGACGGCGCGCATGAAACCGTCGCTCACGCGCACCGTGTTGTTGGCGTTCTGGCCCGAGACCGTCCGATAGGCGTCCGAGTCCCAGTCGACATCGTAGGTGCGGAAGGCGATCCCCGTATGACCCTGGCGCGCGAACTGGAGCGCGCGCTGGATGAACCCTTCCGGGATCGAGTCCCGCCGCGCGGCGCGGATCGCCTTGCGCAGGGCGGGGTTGTCCGCCGGGTCGAAACACTCGCGCCCGCCCTCGCGGCAGGCGCGGAGGATGCCGTCGAGCCGGCGTTCGGCGAGTTTCGAGCCGGCGACCAGCGCCGCCACCTTCTGTTCCTCGACCGCCTTCCAGTCGATGAACGCCTCGATGTCCGGATGGTCGGCGTCGACGACCACCATCTTCGCGGCGCGCCGCGTCGTGCCGCCGGACTTGATGGCGCCGGCGGCGCGGTCGCCGATCTTGAGGAAGCTCATCAGCCCGGAGGAGCGTCCGCCGCCGGACAGCGGTTCGTTCTCGCCGCGGATGTCGGAGAAGTTGGAGCCGGTGCCCGAACCGTATTTGAACAGCCGCGCCTCGCGCACCCACAGGTCCATGATGCCGCCCTCGTTCACCAGATCGTCGGCGACGCGCTGGATGAAGCAGGCGTGCGGCTGCGGGCGTTCGTAGGCCGAGGCCGAGGGCGCGACCTCGCCGGTGGCGTCGTCGGCGCAATAGTGGCCCTGCGCCGGGCCGTCGATGCCGTAGGCCCAGTGCAGGCCGGTGTTGAACCATTGCGGGCTGTTGGGGGCCGCCATCTGGCGCGCCAGCATGTAGCGCAGTTCGTCGCCGAACGCGCGCGCGTCCTCCTCGCTGTCGAAATAGCCGCCCTTCCACCCCCACCAGGTCCAGGCGCCGGCGAGGCGGTCGAAGACCTCGCGCGCGCTTCTCTCGGCGCGCGTTCCCGAATCGGGCGCCGCCCGGCGGCGGCGCAGCCATGGCGGCGCCGGGTCGTCGGGCGCCGGCTCCACGGCGTCCGGAACCCCGGCCTTGCGGAAATATTTCTGCGCCAGGACATCCACGGCCGTCTGCGACCAGTCCGCCGGCGCCTCGATATCGTCGCGCCGGAACACCACCGATCCGTCGGGGTTGCGGATTTCGCTGGTCGCCGCGCGGAACGCGACGCCGTCATAGGGCGACGCCCCCGATTCGGTGAACCGCCGTTCGATTCGCATGCTCGGTTATTCCGCCTACATGTTGTGGTTTGAGAGCCTGAACGTCCCAGCATATTGAGGATCGCCGCGTGGTGCAAATTACTCAGCACGTTGAGGATCGCCGCGTGGCGTAAATTACCACGTCGACGCGAGCACGTGTCGCGGGTTCCGATGAGGGAGCGTATCGGCCTCGACTGCTACGAATTCGGGGGCGGCTGCGCGCTCGACGGCGGTCGACACGAATGCAACCTTCGACGGAGCGTGGCGCGCCAGGGCATCGTTGTCCCGGGGCCTTCGGCTCAGGCAGTGCATCGATTCGGGGGGCGTGTGTCCGGTTACGGACAGCCGTTCGGCGAACGCAACGCGGTCGTGATGTCGACGGCGATGAGAGGGACGCTTTCTGTATGGCCGATCCCCCACGCGGCGACAGCCCCGAACCCGCCCGTCTCAACTTCTATAGCGAGCAGTTCCTCCCGCGCGGGGCTCCGCGTCAACGCCAATGAACGAACCGCCGCGGGTTACGGTTGCGGTGGATCCGCACCCGGTAGCGGCGTCACGCGGCGTCGTGGGCGGAGCCTACCGCCTCCCCGCCGACGGCGGCGCCGATCCGCACCCGGTAGCGGCGTCACGCGGCGTCGTGGCCCGTCGCCATCGCGATGGCTTCTCGCAAGCTGTCGAATATGCCTTCCGGCCGCGCCATGCATTATTCGAACATGGCGAGCTGACCTTCAACGCCATCCATGCGTGCGTCGAGTTTGTCGATGCATCGGCTGGACGCGCCTCGATACGGTTCACGCCCGTGCGTAGCCGCGCACCCGGTCAGATCATCGACGTCGGCAGCGGTAGGAAGTCCATTGCTCGAAATCGGAAGGCGCTTGGGGGGGTTGCGTCGCGGGCGCCGCCAGCTTATGATTACTGCATGGACGCTACCGCCTACAACCCGCTTGCTACAGCGAGACGGCTTCGGGAAGCTGGCTTCGATCAGAAGCAAGCTGAAACGATCGCCGACGAGGTGCGCAGCGCAGCGACCGCTGGCGGCGATACGCTGGCCACCAAAGCGGACGTCGAATTAGCCATCGCTGGACTTGAAGCCCGCCTTTACCGCGCCTTGTGGGTTCAAGGGGTAGGGATCGTGGCTGTCGTCGGCGGCTTCATCGCCATCGCTGCGGCGCTCGACCTGTTCGCCTGAACGCCGCTTGCACACGGGATTCTGGACCGATGTTCACAGCCGATAAAACCGATCTCAGCAAATTACTTGAAGACGCCAACGACGGTCGCCTTCAGCTTCCCGATTTCCAGCGCGATTATGTTTGGGGCGACATGGATGTGCGTAGCTTGATCGCCTCGGTCGCCAAAGGTTTCCCCGTCGGAGCGTTGCTGACGCTCAAGACGGGCGGCGAAATTCGATTCAAACCCCGCCTTCTCGCTGGCGTGCCGTCCAGGGATACCAGACCGGAGCATCTGCTGCTCGATGGCCAACAGCGAATTACCTCGCTGTATCAAGCCACTTTCTCCAAAAAAGCCGTTCGAACGCGAAGCCTGAGCGGAACCGGTGTGGACCGGTTTTACTATCTCGATATCGAGAAAGCGGTAAGCGCTGGAGAGGATATTGAAGACGCGATTATCGGCGTGCCGGTTAATCGCGTAATAAAAAAAAGAGATTCGATCGTGACATCATACTCGACCTGTCGACGCCGGAGAAAGAATTTAAATATCACATGTTCCCATTGAATTGCGCTTTTGAAAGCGCCGACTGGTTCTACGACTGGCGGGATTACTGGAAAGGGGAAAGGGATATTTCCGACTTGCAGAAGCGTTTCGACCGAGGCGTCGTTCGACGGATCGCACGGTACGAGATGCCGATCATCCAACTTGGCCAGGATAACGGCCGGGAGGCGATCTGCCTCGTGTTCGAAAAGGTCAACGTGGGCGGCAAGAAGCTCGACGCGTTCGAACTCCTGACCGCAATCTTCGCCGCAAGCGATTTCGACCTCCGACACGACTGGAATGGCCCTGCGGATCGGTCCCATACCGGTCGAAGAGGCCGCATCGTCGGCTCTCCGCACCCGCGTGACGTGCTTACACAAGTTGCCAGCTACGGATTTTCTCCAAGCGTGCACCCTCCTCCACACACGGGAACGCCGCCTCGCCCGGGCTGACGAAGGGATTGAGGGAAGGAATCTCCCCCAGATCAGCTGCAAACGCGACGCATTGTTGGCGCTTCCGCTCGACGCGTTCGAAACCCATGCCGACGCCGTCGAAGCCGGATTCATCGAAGCTGGAGCCTTCCTCAACGAAAACATGATCATGTGGAAAAAGGATATTCCATACCCTCCGCTGATTGTCGGTCTTGCTTCGATTTTTGCCATCCTCGGCAAGAAGGCCCGGAGCACTGCGGCGAAGAAAAAGATCGCGCGCTGGTTCTGGTCGGTCACCCTCGGGGAAATACTCGGTTCCAGCACCGAAACGCTGCTTGCCAAAGATGTGCCCGAAGTTGTGGATTGGATCACGGGTCGGGGGTCCGAACTCCCCCAAACGCTTGAGACAGCGTTTTTTCAACAAGAGCGTCTCGCTTCGCTTCGCACCCGAGCCTCAGCGGCTTACAAGGGCATTCACGCCTTGGTGATGCGCCACGGCTGTCGTGACTTCAAGACGAACCGCCCTATAGATATTATGACCTTCTTCAATGACCGGATCGATATTCATCACATCTTTCCGCAGGCGTGGTGTAAAAAACAGGGTATCTCGTCCAAAACCTACAACTCCATAGTAAACAAAACCCCATTGTCCAAAGCCTCGAACATATCGATCAGTGGGCACGCCCCTTCGGTATACCTTCGACGCATAAAGAAGGAGCAAAAATTGTCGTCTGCCGAGCTGGACGATATTCTCCGTTCTCACCTCATCGAACCGAAATATCTGCGCGAAGACGATTTCGAATCTTTCTTCGACACTCGCACCCGGGCACTGTCCGCAATCGTCGGCAAAGCGATGGGCAAGGAGGTCGTGGCGGAAGCCGGGACCGATGAAGTCGAGCACGATATCGAACCCGAGGACGAGGAAATCGCCGAGTTGGAGACCGCAGTATGAACGCGAACTTCCGTGTCTATTTGAATTGGCGGAGCATCCGACCTGCGGACTGGAATCGGCGGTTCGGTTTCGATAACCGGTCAATACACCGCGATATTCCTCTTCCAGGCGGCGATGCCGCCATCGGAACCGCCCTCATCGAAACGGGGAACAAGGGCGGCTATGGGAGACGCTATTGCGCTTGCGTGTCGCCCGGCCTATCGTGGCGGCATGAACGGAACGACCGTCGACGCGCTCGACGCCACCAGAACGCTTCGGGAAGCCGGGTTCGAGGATCGCCAGGCTGAAGCGGTCGCCGGCGTGGTCCGCTACGCCGTCAATGCTGGCCGCGACACACTCGCCGCGAAGGCCGATGTCATCGCTGTGCGCGCCGACATACGCGCCGACATCGCCGGTCTCGAAGCCCGGATTTATCGGACACTGTGGATACAGGCCGGGGCCATCGTCGGCGTCGTTGTCGCTGCCGTCAAACTCCTGTAGCCGCGCTGCCGCACTGCGCCCCGCCCGCAGAAAACCGCCGCGGACGCGCGCCTCGACAGGTCGGGGAGAAGACCCGGCGGCGGCGGTCAGCGCCCTGTCGGGCCGGCGCCCGCTCGCCGGCGGGAAAGGGGCTGGCGCGCCCTGAAGGATTCGAACCTTCGACCTGCGGATTAGAAGTCCGCCGCTCTATCCGGCTGAGCTAAGGGCGCAGGGTCACGACACCCGGTCGTAACGGAAATTGTCGGCGTATGAGCGCACGACCGGCCGGCGCTCGCGGGGCTCCGCAACCTCGTAATCCATGCCGTTCGCCCGCGCCCAGGCAACCGCAGACTCGCGGCTGTCGAAGCGCAAACGCACCTGCCGGAGCGTATCCGACGAACCGCTCCACCCCGTCAGCCGGTCGTTCCCGGGCGCCGTCTCCGCCTCCGGCTCCAGCACCCAGCGGCGGGTCCGCCCGCGCCCCGATTGCGTCGCCGTCTTCGTCGGACGATAGATCGTGACCTTCATCGGCGTCTCTCAAGCACTCCCGGGACGGCGATGATCGTTACGCGCCGGTTGCGCCGGCGGCAAGCCGGCGGCGTCGCGAACCGGGTGGCCCAGGAGCGTTTCGAGCTCGTCGAGCGCGGTCTCGGGGTCCACGACCTTGACGGTGCGGATGCCGAGCGCCCGCGCGGGCTTCAGGTTCACCCCGAGATCGTCGAGAAACACCGCCTCCTCGCAGGCTACGCCGAGGCGTTCGCACGCCAGCGTGTAGAACCGCGGGTCCGGCTTGCGGATGCCGAGCTTGCTCGATTCCAGGACCTCGTCGAAAAGCGCCATGACCTCGGCCACTGCCGCCGCCCGCTCGTCCGCCGGTCCGGCGCAGCGGATATTGTTGGTCAGGCACGCGGTCCTGTAGCGCGCCGCCACCGAACGCAACGCCGCGACCATCGTCGGGCGGATCTCCCCCCGGAGCGCCCCCAGCACCGCCAGAGCGTCCACCTCATGCCCCAGCGTCGCCGCCTCCGCCTCGAACAGGCGGCGGAACGTTGCGATGTCGATCTCGCCGCGTTCGAGGCGCGCCCAGGCGTTGTCGTCGGGCCGGGCGGCGTTGATGCGCCGCAGCAGACCGGCAGGCAGGCCGTTGCGCCGTTCGTAGGCCGCGAAGGCATCGAAGGGGCTCGACAGGATGACGCCGCCGAAGTCCCACAGCACGGCGCGCACGGGAACCTGCGTCACGCCTGCCGCTCCGGACTGGCTGCGCGCCGGCGAAGCACCCGGTCGAACGCGAGTTCGACGCTGCCGAGCGGGCCGAAATCCGCCGTAAAGACATCGCCCGCCTGGGGACGCAGAGGATCGTCGCAAATGTTGCCCGTGGTCACGAGGCTGCCGGCGGTCAGCGACAGGCCGCGCCGCGCGAGGCCGTTCGCCAGCCACGCCAGCGCGTTCATCGGGTCGCCGAGCGCGTTCGCGCCGACGCCGCGCGCCGTCGCGACGCCGTTGACGGCGACCTCCAGCGGCGTCGCCGCGCGGTCCACCGCCCGCCAGTCGGCGCATTCCTCGCCCGTCACGAAGAAGGCGTGCACGCCGTTGTCGGCAACGGTTTCGCGGATGTCGATCTTCCAGCCGCGCGCGTAACGGCTGTCCACCAGTTCGATCGCCGGGAACATTGCCGCTACGGCGTCAGCCACGGCGTCCGCGTCCCACGGCGCGCCGGACGCGGGGAGGTCGCGCCCCATGCGGAACGCGATCTCCGGTTCGACGATGGGGTTGTGGAAATCGCGCGCCGACAGCCGCGCCGGCGAAGGCGCCGTGGTATGGGCGAACATGCGCCCGAAGAACGGCTCGTCGACGCGCGAAATCCGCTGCGCCATGGCGCTGGTGCAGCCGATCTTCCAGCCGTTCGCCGGCTTGCCGATGCGCGCCGCCAGAGCGCCCTGAACCGCATACGCCGCCTCGACATCGCGCGGCGGCTCCGGCAGCGTATCGATCGCCGCTCCGCCGCGGGCAGCCATCAGCACATCGAGATTCGACACCGGCCTCTCCCCGTTTTCCATCGAAACCGTTGCCCCGAACGCAACGTCGCGCGCGCGGCGACGGTCGGGTCAAGCGGAACCTCCGTCGTCACTCCATTTCGCCCACCGGCGCGCGCGGCGGCCAGACGAACCGCTCGTGGGGGTCTCCGGTGCGCCCGTAGGCGTTCCATGTCCTGAAGCCGAGGCGCGCGAGGAGCTCCTCCGATGCGTCTTCCAGAACGGCGGGGTCGGCGCCCAGCGTATAGTTCTCCTGGGTGCGGAACTGCGGCGCGCAATAGGTGGCGAGCAGGCCGAGGCGGGGGCCGTCGGCGCGGTTGGCGCCCGTGCCGTGCCAGACCCGCCCCTCGAAAACGACGGCGGTTCCGGCGGGCGCTTCAGCGGCGACCGACGGCACGCTGTGCGGCGTCCCGGGCGGCGGTTGCGCGCCGGTGAGATGGCTGAAGGGCACGATCCGCGTCGCGCCGTTGGCCTCGGTGAAATCGTTGAGGCAGAACATTACGTTGCACGCCGCCGGGGGCGCGATGGCGCGCGCTTCGTCGCCGTCGTCGGGGCCGTGGAACTCGCCGCGGCGTATCGCCCCGGGGCGCACCGGCGGCGCCCGGCGCGGCTGCGGCCGCGGCATCCACCACTGGTCCGTGTGCAGCCCCATGAGCGTCCCGCCGGGCTTCGCGATGTTCGCCGACAGGGTCGACAACAGATAGTCCGGCCCCAGCACCGCCTCGACGATGGGAGACGTGCGCGGATGCAGCGCCAGGTCGCGGAAAACGCGCCCCTTGTTGATCAGCATCCAGACCCTCTGGTTGACCCCGCCCGCCTCTTCCGTGAAGGCGTCTCCGGGCTGCGCGCCATAGTCGCGCTTCGGCGGCTGGGAGGGCCCCTGGTCGGCGAAGGCAATGCCGGCGCGCCGCTCGGCTTCGGCCTGGGCGACAAGCCGCTCGCGCGCCGCCCGGAGCGTCGCGGCGTCGAGCGCCTCCGCCAGCACGCAATAGCCGAAGCGCGCCATATCGGCTTTCGCCGTTTCCGGGTCCTTCGTCGGCGTCGCCGCCGGGTCGCCCGGACGCCACGGCGGATGCGCGTCGGTCATCGGCGATGCCTCCCGTCGTCGTCTCCGCAAGGCGCCATCATAACCGGGTTTTCGCGCCATCGTGTATCGTCGCCGCGAACCCGACATTGCCGGAGACGCCGATGCACGCCTCGTTCTCCCGCGCCGCGCCGCGCATCGCCGGCGCTCTTCTTGCCGCCGCGGCGGCGCTGTCGCCCGTCGCGCCGCAGGCCGAAGAGGACTCGCCGCCGCGCGTCCGGGCGGGCGCCGAAGCGGGCGCCTTTCGGCTCGACCTGCCGGGCTACAGCCCCCTTGTCGAGACCGATTCGGCGGAGCGGTCGACCGCCTTCCTCGACCATTACGACGCCTCGCGCCAGGGCGGCGTCCGCGTCGGTCTGGCCCTCGGCGGCGCGACCGGGCCGGACCCGTCCGACCCGTTCGTGGAGGCGCGCGGCTTCGCGGCGTTGCACCGCTCGACGCAGACGGCGGAATTCCGGCGCACGAGCGCGTTGTGGGACGCCCTGGAGGCGCGGCAGCTCGGCGTGACGCCGGAGCGGCTGCGGGCGCTGACGGAAGACGAGAGGAAGGAGATGAGGGACGCCGTGTTCGCCGACGAGGCGCGCAGGAACGCGCTGATCGACGCTGTGCGCGGCAATACGGGCCTCAGATTCGCCGGCTGGATCGGCGCCGTCGACGGACAGGCGTTGCGTTTCACTCCCAATTTCCTGTGGGGCGACGCGGTGCGCGCGCACAGCCGGAGGAAGACGCGGTTTTACGGCGTCGACCTGGTCGCCGGCGCGCCCTTCGCCGCCGGAGACCGGCGCCTGTCGCTGTTCGCCGGGCCGAGCGTCCGGGTCCTGTCGCAGCGCGCCGATCTGCGCGCTTACGAAGTCACCCACCGCGCGCCGGACGACAATTTCATGACGCTGCACGACCGCCTGCGGGGCGTCTATTGGGGCGCGGTCGCCGGCGGGCGCCTCGATCTCGCGCTCGACGAAGGCTGGGCGGCTTCGGTGGGCGGCGATGTCGCGGTCTACCGCCTGAACGCCGATTACAGCGCGCGCCAGAGGACGCGTCTCGGCGCGGACCCGCCGATCGACGTAGCGGCGTCGCTGGATTTGCGCGACTCGCGAACCGCCGCAGCGTTCCGTCTTCGCGTCTCCCTGGGCGCCGCCGTCGCCGATGCGCTGACGCTCGGCCTGGAGGCCGGGGGCGAGGCGCTGTCGCACGCGCCGCGGGTGCGTTACGCGGGCGCCGGCGACCTGTTCGCCAACGGGACCCGGCACGCGGGGGCGCGGCTCGCCTATGGCGCGGCGATGGGTCTGTACGCGGCGGCGTCGCTGCGCGCGGCGTTCTGAAGCGCCGCGGCGGCGGCGGTCACTGCGGCGGCGCGGTTTCCCGCCATCCGGGCAGGCCGCCGAGACGCGCGTTCCAGGCCGAAAGCCAGGCGAATTCGGCGAGCGGCAGCCCGCAGGGATCGGCATAGCCCAGCCACACGCCGACCGCATAGTCGGCAACCGTCGGCGCGCGCCCGGCCAGGAAATCGCGGGTCGCCAGATGGCCGTCGAGGACGCCGGCGAGGACGCGGAAACCGTCGCGCCCCTTCTCGACGATCGCGTCGTCCGGGTTGTCGGCGTTGAACACGACCTGCCCCAGAATGGCGCCGATGGGCCGCGTCCAGTGCGCCGCTTCCCAGACGAGCCAGCGCAGGACATCGTAACGTCGCTCGTCGTCCGGCCACAGGTCGCTTCCCGCCTTGTCGGCGATGTAGACCGCGATGGCCGCGGATTCCCACAGGACGGTTCCGCCGTCCACAAGCACCGGCGCCTTGCCCATCGGGTTGAGATCGAGGAAGTCGAGAGACCGCTGGGCGCCCGCGCGCAGATCGACGATCTCGCGGTCGAGCGCAGTCCCGACATGCGCCGCCACCCCGTGCGCCTTGCGGCAATGGGGCGAAACCGGGTTCGTATAGAGCTTCATGGACGCCTCCCGGAAGCGGCTGCTCACGACGGCGCATCCATACTCCGGGCCCCGCCGGCGCAGCAAGCATCGCCCGGTGCGGGTCGGGGTTCTTTCCGTCGTCGGGGCAATCGCAGCGCGGCGCCGGCGCGGACATCGCCCGGTTTCGGGGCTGACAGCGCCTTCGCCGCGGCCTATATCGGGGCGCCGGCGACACCGCCGCTCCGCGCCGGCACGGGACCGCCTGCGATGAACCTGGAACGCAACCTCGCTGCGCGCCGCAAGCGGTTGCGCTTTCGCTGCTGGCGTCGCGGCTCGCGCGAGGCGGATTTGCTGCTCGGCCCCTTCGCCGATTCGCATGTCCACAGGTTCGACGCCGCACGGCTCGACCGCCTCGAGCGGCTCCTCGCTTGCGACGACCCCGACATCTGGGACTGGGCGGTGCGCGGCGCGACTCCGCCCGCCGGGTTCGACACCGATGTGCTGGCGCTGCTGCGCGCCCGTGTCCCGGCGCCGCCGGAGGAGCGCCGGTGAGCGGTCTTGCGGCGCTCGTCGACGACCCCGGCGCGCGCGCCGTCGCCGGCGCCCCCGAAGGGCGCGATGCGCTCGCCATAGCCGAGCTGCGCGCCGCCGCGCCGCAACGCGACCTTGTGTATGTCCTGAGCGACGACGCCCGGCTTGCCCGGACGGCGGCGGCGCTTGCCCTGTTCGCGCCGGCGACGCGCCCTGCCGTTCTGCCGGCGTGGGACTGCCTGCCTTACGACCGGGCGTCGCCGCGCGCCGACGTGGCGGCGGCGCGGCTGCGTTGCCTGAGCGCCCTCGCCGCGCCCGCCGGGGAAGGCGGCGAGACGGGGCGCCTGGTGCTGACCACGGCGAACGCCGCGGTCCAGCGCCTGCCGCCGCGCAGCGCTCTGGCCGGCGCGAAGACCGTCGTCGCGCCGGGCGCGACGCTGGCGATGGACAGCTTCGCCAAGCGACTCGCCGGCGCCGGCTACCGGCGCGTCGGCGCCGTGCTCGAGGCCGGCGAATACGCCGTGCGCGGCGGCATCGTCGACCTGTTCCCGGCAGGCGCCGAAGCGCCGGTCCGAATCGATCTGTTCGGCGACGAGATCGAAAGCATCCGCGAATTCGACCCGCTGTCGCAGCGCTCCACCGGCGACGGCGCGGCGCTGGAGCTCGTCCCGGCGTCGGAAGTCGGGCTGGACGCCGGGTCGATCGCGCGGTTCCGCGCCGGCTACCGGGCCCTGTTCGGCGCCGTCGCCGGCGGCGATGCGCTCTACGAGGCGGTGTCCGCGGGCCGCCGCCACCCCGGTATGGAACACTGGCTGCCCCTGTTTTACGACGGCCTCGACAGCCTGTTCGACTACCTGCCCGGCGCCGCGGTGCTGTTCGACCATGGCGCCGACGCCGCCGCGGCGGCGCGCCGCGACGGGATCGCCGACCATTACCGCGTTCGCCTCGCGGCGCTGGGGGACAAGGCCCCGGGCGACGCCGCGCCCTACAAGCCGGTCCCGCCGGAACGCCTGTTTCTCGACGAGGCGGCGTGGGAGGCCGCGCTGGCGCCGCGCGCCGTGCTGCGCTTTACGCCGTTCCGTTCGCCCGGCGCGTTCGACCTCGGGGCGCGCCGGGCGCGCGACTTCGCGCCCGAACGCAAGGCCGGCGGCAGCGCGCCCTATGCGGCCGCGGCGGCGCATCTGCGCGACGAGGCGGCCGCCGGACGCCGCGCCGTCCTCGCCTGTTACAGCGCCGGTTCGCGCGCCCGCCTCGCGGGTCTGCTCGCCGACCATGGGCCGGCGCGGGTGACGGAGGTCGACGACTGGGCCGCGGCGCAAGCGCTGCCGCCGGGCGATGTCGCCGCCGTAGTGCTGGCGCTCGAGCACGGCTTCGTCGGCGACGGTCTGTCGCTGCTCAGCGAACAGGACATCCTCGGCGACCGCCTGGCGCGGGCGCCCGCGCGACGCCGCCGGCCGGCGAATTTCCTCACCGAGGCGAGCGCCCTGTCGGAAGGCGATCTGGCGGTGCATGTCGACCACGGCATCGGCCGTTATGCGGGGCTGGAGACCATCGAGGCGGGGGGCGCCCCGCATGACTGCCTGGTCATCCTCTACGCCGGCGACGACAAGCTCTATCTGCCCGTCGAGAACATCGAAATGCTGTCGCGTTACGGCGGCGAGGACGCGACCGCCGCGCTCGACCGCCTGGGCAGCGCCAACTGGCAGGCGCGCAAGGCGCGCCTCAGGCGCCGCCTGCTCGACATGGCCGAGGCGCTGATCGGAACCGCCGCCGAGCGCGCCACCCGCACCGCCGCCGGACTCGCCGCCGAGGAAGGACTCTACGACGCCTTCGCCGCGCGCTTCCCGTTTTCCGAGACCGAGGACCAGGCGCGCGCCATCGACGACTGTCTCGCCGACCTCTCCGGCGCCGCGCCGATGGACCGCCTGGTGTGCGGCGATGTCGGTTACGGCAAGACCGAAGTCGCCCTGCGCGCCGCTTTCGTCGCCGCCCTGTCGGGCAAGCAGACCGCTGTCGTGGCGCCGACCACCCTGTTGTGCCGCCAGCACTTCGCGACGTTCCGCGAGCGCTTCCGCGGCCTGCCCGTGCGCGTGGAGCAATTGTCGCGCCTGGTGACGGGAAAGCGCGCCGGCGCGGTGCGCGCCGGGCTCGCCGACGGGGCGGTCGACATCGTCATCGGAACCCACGCGCTGCTCGGCAAGTCGGTGCGTTTCGCGGACCTCGGGCTGCTCGTCATCGACGAGGAGCAGCGCTTCGGGGTCGCCCAGAAAGAGCGTCTCAAGGCGCTCAAGGCCGATGTCCACGTCCTCACCCTCAGCGCCACGCCGATCCCGCGCACCTTGCAGATGGCGCTTTCGGGCGTGCGCAGCCTGAGCCTGATCGCGACGCCGCCCGTCGACCGCCTGGCGGTGCGGACCTTCGTCCTGCCCTGGGACCCGGCGGTGCTGCGCGAGGCGATCCTGCGCGAGCGCCACCGCGGCGGGCAGACGTTCTGCGTGTGCCCGAGGATCGCCGATCTCGAGGAGACGGCGGCGGAAATCCGGCGCATCGTCCCCGACATACGCATCGCCGTCGCGCATGGGCGCATGGCCGCCAAACGCCTCGAGGACGCGATGACGGCGTTCTACGACGGGCGCTACGAACTGCTGCTGTCGACGTCCATCGTCGAGTCCGGCCTCGACATGCCGCGGGTCAACACGCTGATTGTCCACCGCGCGGATCGCTTCGGTCTCGCCCAGCTGCACCAGCTGCGGGGCCGCGTGGGGCGCGGCAAGCAGCGCGCCTACGCCTATTTCACCGTGCCTTCGGCGCGAATGCTCGAGGGGCGGGCGGAGAAACGCCTCGCCGTCATGCAGGCGCTCGACGCCCTCGGCGCCGGCTTCGCCCTCGCCAGTCACGACCTCGACATCCGCGGCGCCGGGAACCTCCTCGGCGAAGAGCAGTCCGGCCATATCCGCGAAGTCGGGATCGAACTCTACCAGCAAATGCTCGAGGACGCGGTCCGCGCCGCCCGCGCGCGCGCCGGCGACGGCGCCGAGACCGCGGAAGAGCGATGGTCGCCGCAGATCGCGATCGGGATGCCCGTCATGATCCCCGAGGACTACGTCGCCGATCTCGGCGTCCGTCTCGGCCTTTACCGCCGCCTTTCCGGGATCGAAACCGACGCCGGGATCGAAGCCTTCGCCGCCGAGCTCGTGGACCGGTTCGGCGCGCTGCCCGATGCGGCGGAGAACCTGCTGGCGCTGGTGCGCGTCAAGCGGCTGTGCCGCGCGGCGGGAGTGGAGCGCCTCGACGCCGGCCCGAAGGGCGCGGTGGTGTCCTTCCGCGATTCGCGCTTCGCCGCGCCCGGGAGACTCGTCGCCTTCATCTCGCGCCATGCGGACGCCATGCGGGTGCGCCCCGACGGCGCCCTCGTGGTCGCGCGCCCCTGGCGGCGGGAGGCCGACCGCCTCGCCGGCGTGACCGATCTCGCCGCTTCTCTCGCGTCGCTGGCGGCCTGACCGCGGCGCCGGCTGTCGGTGCAGCGGGAGCGCTGGCGACCCCGGCAGGATTCGAACCTGCGGCCTGCGGATTAGGAATCCGCCGCTCTATCCGACTGAGCTACGGGGCCGCGACAGCGATTCTCATTATGGCGATGGACGCGCCGTCCTGGGAGCGCCGGCGTCTCGCCGGCATGCGCGCAAAGCGCGCAACAACGTCGATGCCGGCGAGACGCCGGCGCTCCCAGGAGCGGCCGCGACAGATCCTCCGCATCGCTCCAGGCCAAAATGAGAATTGCTGGGGCCGCGACGCCACCATAGCACAACGCGGCGATTGTGCTATGGTGGCGTGGACAGGCGCGCGTCCGGCGCCGCGCGAAGGCGCCGCCGCAGGGCGAGGCGCCGCGCGTTCATACCGGGGAGGACAACGGACGATGCAACTTTCACGCACGATACCCGGCGCCGCGGCTGCGGTCGCCATGACGCTCGGCGCGGCCGCCGTGGCGCAGGTCGACGACAGGCCGCTTGCGGAAAACTGGGCTCCCAGCGAGTGGGGCGCCGACGACAAGGTGGGCGCGGCGAACCGCACCACGCCCGGGATCGTCCTAGCCGCCATCGGCCTGGTCGAGGAGGGGCGCACCGCGACACTGGGCAAACTCTACCAGTCCGAAGTGCCGCTGTTCGGGCCGCGGACGTATCAGATGACGATCCCCGGCACGCCCACCGGCGGCCCGTTCGGCAAGAACGCCCTCGTCTATCACGACGAAATGCTCACCACCGAAATCGGCCAGGTGTCGACGCAATTCGACGGCCCCGGCCACATCGGCGTGCGCACCTCGGAGGGCGATTTCTTCTACAACGGTCGCGACCCGCTGGAGACCTACGAACGCGGCGCCGGCGGGCGCGTCGTCGGCATGGGCGCGCTCGGCGTCGAGTTCATCGCCGAAAAGGGCTATGTCTGCCGCGGCGTGCTGCTGAATGCGCCCGCATACAAGGGCATGAACCCGTTGCCGGTGCCGACGACCACAGACAGCCCCGGCATCGTCACCGCCGCCGACGTGCAGGGGATGGTAGAGGCGCAGGGGCTCGACCCGATCGGCGAGGGCGACTGCGTGTTCCTCTACACCGGCCACGGCGACCTGTGGTCGAACGCGAAATGGCCGACCATGAGTTCGGAGGAGCGGGCCGCGGCGCGCGCCGCGTTCACCGCCGGCGAACCCGGCTTCGGCGTGAGCGCGTGCGAATATATGGCGTCGCGCAAGATCGTCCTCACCGGCGGCGACACCTCGGCCAACGACGCCCAGCCCGTCGGCGAGGAAGAGGGCTACGCAGTGCCGTGCCACACCGAAATGCAGACCCGGCGCGGCATATGGAACATCGAGAACCTCGATTTCGCGCCGCTGCTCGAGGCGGGGGTGACCGAGTTCCTGTTCGTGTGGGCGCCGCTCAAACTGGTCGGCGCGACCGGCTCGCCCGGCAACCCGGTGGCCATCTGGTAACGCCGGCCGCCGGAAACGACGGAGAGCGGCGATGACCCGCCGCTCCGGCGGAGCGCGGACGCCGGCGGTTCCGGCGTTCGCCCTCTGCGCGGCGCTCGCCGCGTCCGCCCCCGCCGGGGCGCTCGACATCGCCAACGACCATGACGAGCCGGCGAAGATCGTCATCGAACGCTGGGTCCAGTTCGTATCCGCCGGCGGACGCGCGCGTTTCCGCCCCCACGAAGACCCGACGCGGATCAAGATCGAGCTCCGCCACGTGCGCCTGTCCTGCGACGCCGGCGCCGACTCCGAAGTCCGTCTCGCCAACAACAACTGTTACGTCGATGGGAAACTCGCGGGCGAAGGCCAGTTCCGCATGTAGGCGCTTCTGCGCCGGCGTCGCGGCGACGCTCCTCGCCGCCGCCCCGGCGTTCGGCGAGGACGCGACCGTCGCGCCGCCGGGGCCGCCCGCCGAGACCCTCTACCCCCTGCCGGAGGTCGAGGGCGCGGTGCCGTGGCAGTGGCTCGCGGACGTGGCGATGGAGTACGAGGGCATCGACCTCGTGCCCCGCTATCGCCCGGAATTGCGCGCTCTTAACGGCGAGACGGTGACTCTCGTCGGCTTCCCGATACCGCTTTCGACGGACGGGCGGCGCCTCTTGCTGAGCATGATCTCGCCCAGCTGCCCCTTCTGCCTTCCCGGCGGACCGGAAACCTTCGTCGAGCTCCTCGCCGACGATCCCATCGCCTTCACCGACGAGGCGATGGCGGTCGCCGGCCGCCTGGAGATGCTCGAGGATTCGCTGTCGGGCTATTTCTATCGTTTGCACGGAGCGCGCCGCCTGCCCGACCCCGCGATGTGACCGGTCGGGCGCGGCGCCGTTTCGCCCGGCCGATCGCCGGCGCCGCCGCGTCGAGGCCGCCGCTCAGTGCCGGAAATGGCGGACGCCGGTGAACGCCATCGCCAGACCGCGCGCATCGGCGAGGGCGATCGCCTCGTCGTCGCGCCGCGAACCGCCGGGCTGTATCGCCGCCGTGGCGCCCGCGTCCGCCGCCGCCGCGAGGCCGTCCGCGAAGGGGAAGAAGGCGTCGGAGGCCACGACCGAACCGGCGGCGCGGGAGACGCTTTCGCCCGCCGCGGCGGCGGCTTCGCGGGCCTTGAAGGCGCCGAGGCGCGCCGCGTCGACGCGGCTGGGCTGGCCGGCGCCGATGCCCACGGTCGCGCCGCCGCGCGCAAAGACGACGGCGTTGGACTTCACATGCTTGCAGACGCGGAACGCGAAGACGAGATCGGCGATCTCGCGCCGTGTCGGCGCCCGCCGGGTGACCGTCCGCAGGTCGCCGGGGCCGATGCGCAGCCGGTCGCGGTCCTGCGCCAGCAGGCCGCCACGGACCGAACGCAGGGATCGCGTGGAGCCCCCGGCGGCGGCCGGCTCCGTCGGGCCGCCCGCGATCAGGAGACGCAGGTTCTTCCGCGAGGCGAACACCCGGCGCGCCGCCTCGTCGGCCGCCGGCGCCACCACCGCCTCCATGAACAGGGCGCACACCGCGCGCGCCGTCTCCTCGTCCAGCGGACGGTTGAACGCCGCGACTCCGCCGAAGGCGCTTTGCGGGTCGCAGGCGAGCGCCGCGCGCCACGCGGACGCCGGGTCTCCGGCGCAAGCCGCGCCGCACGGGTTGGCGTGCTTGACGATCGCCGCCGCCGGTTCGGCGAATTCCAGCGCCAGGTCCAGGGCCGCGTCCATGTCGGCGATGTTGTTGTAGCCCAGCGCCTTTCCCTGAATCCGCTCGGCGCCGGCGACCCCTCGTTCGCCGTTTTCGCAGCGGTAGAACGCCGCCCGCTGATGCGGGTTCTCGCCATAGCGAAGCGGCTTGCCGTCGCTGCCTGCAACCGTGAGGCGCGGCGGCGCGGGCATGTCGAGGCGCTCGGCGAGCCATGCCGCGATCGCCGCATCGCAGGCGGCGACGCGGGCGAACGCCGCCTGCGCCAGCCGGCGCCGCAGCGCGCCGTCGAGCGCGCCGCCGGAAGCGTCGAGCGCGGCGACGACCGCGCCGTAATCGGCGGGGTCGGCGATCGCCGCGACGAAAGCGTGGTTCTTCGCCGCCGAGCGCAACATCGCCGGTCCGCCGATGTCGATGTTCTCCACACAGGAAGGGGCGTCGCCGCCGTCGGCGACCGTGCGTTCGAACGGATAGAGGTCGATCGCCACGAGGTCGATCGGGGAGACGCCGTGAGCGGCCATGGCCGCGCGATGACCGGAGTCGTCGCGCCGCGCGAGGATCCCGCCGTGGATCGCGGGATGCAGGGTCTTGACGCGGCCGTCGAGCATTTCGGGAAAGCCGGTAAAGTCTTCGACCCGGACGACCGCGAACCCGGCCTCTTCGAGCGCGCGCGCGGTGCCGCCCGTGGAGAGGATTTCGACGCCGTGGCGCGCCAGTCCGGCGGCGAAGTCGACGATCCCGGTCTTGTCCGACACGGAAAGCAGCGCGCGCGCCACCCGGACGGGCGGATCGTCGGGCCATGAGTCGTCGCCGGTCGTCATCGCATCGCCCTCGCCTGTCCGCGCCGCGCCGAGGATAGCACGCCTTTCCCCGTTGCATTGCCGTCGCACGATATCCGGTCGGAAACGCCGCGTTGCCGGGCGCCTTGCCCCTGTCCGCGCCGCCTTCGCGAAAGATCGCCCCGAACCCGCCGTCGGCGTATGACGATGCGCGACGGAATTGGAAATATCCGCCCCCTGCCTCGGTAATTCTCGCGAAAGAGCATGTGAAGAAATCGGCCGGCCTTGCAAATACTTCGTCATTTCCGCGAAAGCGGGAATCTGTTGCGGCGTTTCCGTAATAAAAACGTGCCGATATAGCGGACGGCCGCCTCCGGATTCCCGCTTTCGCGGGAATGACGAAGTGCTATTCTGTGGTTATTGTTTTTACAATTCCGTTACTTCGGCGACCCGGCCGTCACGATGAGAGGATCCGGATTTCTTCATACGCTCGAAAGCGGGAGATGGCGCGCCGCTCCGGAATGGCCGGCGCCGTGTCCATGGCTATGGGTGGAGAAGGCGGGGCGGGCGCGCCCGGCGGCTCAGCCGTTCCCGCCGGCGGCGAAGGCGCGGCGCAGCGCGGCGCCGGCGGCGTCGACCGCGGCGCGGGCGTCGTCGAGGATTCCGGGCGCCTGGAAGAAGGCGTGAGTCATGCGCGGGAAGGCCAGATGTTCGGCCGCGACGCCCGCGGCGCGCAGCTTGCGCGCATAGGCGACGCCTTCGCCGTAGAGGGGGTCGATGCCGGCGCCGACGATCAGCGCCGGAGGCAGACCGGCATGGCTCGCCGCGCGCAGGGGCGAACAGCGCCAGTCGCCCCGCTGCGCCGGGTCGGGGACGTAGGAATCCCAGAAATACCTCATGCGGTCGCGGTTCAGCACCGGCGCGTCGCCCAGGGCGGCGTAGGTCCCGCCGTCGAGGTCGCAGTCGACGACGGGGTAGATCAACAGCTGGAACGCCAGCGCCGGCGCACCGGCGTCGCGCGCCGTCAGCGCGCACACGGCGGCGAGATTGCCGCCGGCGCTGTCGCCCGCGACGGCGAGGCGGCCCGGGTCGGCGCCCAGCCGCGCCGCATTGGCGGCGACCCAGCGCAGCGCCGCGAAACAGTCTTCCGCGGCCGCCGGAAACCGCGACTCCGGCGCCCGGCGGTAGTCGACCGACACCGCGAGGCAACGCCCCGCCGCGGCGATCGCGCGGACCCCCTTGTCGTGGCTGTCGATGTCGCCGAGCACCCAGCCGCCGCCGTGGAAATACACGACCGCGGGAAGCGGAGCGGTCGCCTTCGGCGCGTAGAGCCGCGCCCGCAGCGGCCCGGCGGCGCCGTCGACCGTCAGGGGCTCCACCCGGTCTACGGGCGTCGGCGCGCCGTAGAAGCGGCGGGCGCGGTCGACGGTAATGCGCCGCGCTTCGTCCACCGGAACGGCGGTCTGGTCGGGGTAGTTCGCGCCGGCGATGCGTTCGAGCAGCGCCGCGAGTTGCGGGTGCGGGGTTTCGGGCATGGCGGTCTCCTTCGCTCGGGGCGCAGCGGCCGGTTATAGCAAGACGGCGCCGCTGCGGTCGTTCCCGGGAGGAACCGCCGGGCGGGGGGCTTGCCGCGCGGCCCGTTTGCGCCCATTGTGCCGGCAATGAGCGAACCGCCGAGGGAGAGACCCGCCATGACGCCCGCCCCGACAACCGAAAAGACCGGCCCGCGGCCGGCCTTGCGCCGCGGCGCGGCGCGCTTCGCTCTCGCCTTCGCGGTCTTCGCCGCCGGGACGGGTCCGGCCCTCGCCGCCGACGCGCTCGACGAGGCGCAGCGCAGCGCCGTCGAGGCGCTGATCGAACGCTATATCGCCGAGAACCCCGAAAAGATCGTCGAGTCGGTGCGCGCCCACAACCGCCGCGTCGAAGCGGAGCGCCGCGACGCCGCCGCCGCGAACCTCGTGGCGATGCGCGGCGAGCTCCTGAACGACCCCGCGTCGCCCGTCGCCGGCAACCCGGACGGCGATGTCACTGTGGTCGAGTTCTTCGATTATCGCTGCGGCTACTGCAAGCGCTCGCTCGACGTGCTGATGACGGTGCTGGAGGAAGACCCGAATCTGCGCGTGGTGTTCAAGGAATTCCCGATTCTGAGTCCGCAGTCGCGGCGCGCCGCGCTGGCGGCGCTGGCGGCGCGCGAGCAGGGGGGCTATCTGCCCTTCCACGTGGCGCTCATGGAGGCGCGGGGGAGTTTCGAGGACGAGCAGATTTTCGAGATCGCCGGCGAGGTCGGCCTCGATGTCGCGCGCCTTGCCGCCGACATGGAAGCCCCCGCTGCGGCGGCGCAGATCGACGCGGTGAGCGCGCTGGCGACGGCGCTGGATATTTCCGGCACCCCCGCTTTCGTGGTGGGCGGCGAGCTGTTCCGGGGCGCCATCGACCTCGACGCCATGCGGCGCGCCATCGCGGCGGCGCGCGCCGCGGGGTGAACGCGCCCGCCGGGGCGCCCTGCGGGTGAGCGCGGCCGGCGGCGCGGGCGGCGCCGGCCCGCCGCCATTGCCGCGCCCGTCGCAGACGGCGCGGCGCCCGCGGCTGGCCGCCACCATGGCGGTGCTGTTGTGCGCCGTCAGTTGCGGCCCCGGATTCGTCTTTCAGGGGCTGTTGCGCTCCGGTCACGCCTCTTTCGAGGAGACGGCCTCGCAGTTCCCGGAGATCGGCGAGGTCGAAGCGGTCTTCGACCGCCTGGCGGACCCGGCGCCGGGCGCCGCCGAGCGCCGCCGCCAGCTCGACCTTTTCGCGGAGGTGTTCACCGTCGTCCTCGACGAATATGTCGAACCGCTCTCCGCGCAGTCGGTGGTGCTGCTGACGCTCGAGGGCTTCGAGCTGGCGCGCGGCGAGGCGGGACTGCTCGCCGTCGCCGAAGGGGACGCGGCGCAAGGCGCGAGCGCCGCCGCCGCGCCGGCCCCCGACGCCGCGCAGGCGGCGGCGGAGGCCCGGGCGCCGCCCGAAGCCGAAGCCGGCGGCGCCCCCGCCAATCCGCTCGCCGCAGAAAACCTCATGCGCGTCGGGCTCGAGGCCATGCTCGCCGGCCTCGACCCCCACACCGATTATCTCGCGCCCGATGTCTACCGCGAGATGCAGCTGCGCTCGCGCGGCGAATTCGGCGGCATCGGCATCGAAGTGACCATGGAGGAGGGCCTGGTCAAGGTCATCGCGCCGCTGGAGGGGACTCCCGGCGCGCGCGCCGGGCTGGAAAGCGGCGACTTCATCACCCATGTCGACGGCGCGGCGGTGCTCGGCCTCACCCTCGCCGAGGCCGTGAAACTGATGCGCGGCCCGTCGGGAAGCGAAGTGCGCCTCGACATCCGCCGCGATTCCGAAGACAGGCGCTTCTCCGTCGTCATAGAGCGCGCGACGGTGCGCATTCGTCCGGTGCAGGCGCGCGCCGAAGGCCGCGTCGGCGTCGTGCGGGTCGCCAATTTCAACGAGCGCGCCGAGGAAGGGGTGCGCAACGCCGTCCGCGACCTCGGGCGCGACATCGCCGACGGCCGCGGCTATGTCATCGACCTCCGCAACAACCCCGGCGGGCTGCTCGACCAGGCCATCGGCGTCGCCGACGCCTTCCTCGCCGGCGGCGAGATCGTCTCCACCCGCGGGCGCGGCTCGCCGCGCCGCTTCCCCGCCGGGCCCCGCGACCATTCCGGCGGCGCTCCGGTCATCGTGCTCATCGACGGCGGTTCGGCCTCGGCGTCGGAAATCGTCGCCGGGGCGTTGCAGGACCGCGGCCGGGCCCTGGTCCTCGGCGAGCGGTCCTTCGGCAAGGGGTCGGTGCAAACCATCGTGCCGCTGGGCGGCGGCGGCGCGGCGCGGCTCACCACGGCGCTCTATTTCACGCCTTCGGGGCGCTCGATCCAGTCGCGCGGCATCCGCCCCGACGTGATCGTCGCCGACGAACTCGCCGCCGACGAGGACGAGGACATGCGCGACCTCGACGAAGGTCCGCCGCCGCGCCGGCTCGACGACCTGTGTCCGGGGGAGACGGCGGCGGAAGACCCGGCGCTCGCCTGCGCGCTGCGCCTGCTGGAGGGGCGCGAGGTCCTCGCCGGGCGCCTGCGCTGAAGCCCGCGCTCCCGAGGAGGGAGACCATGAGCGAATTCACCCCCGAATCGCATCTCGCCCGGGTCCTCGAACGCTTCCGCGACGCTCCCGACCCGCGGGCGCGCGAGCTCGCCGGGGCGTTCGTGCGCCACGCCTTCGCCTTCATCCGGGAGACGCGGCCCACCGAGGCCGAATTCATGGCGGCCGCCGCGTTCCTCGCCGAAACCGGCCGCCGGTGCGACGACGACCGCCAGGAGTTCGTCCTGCTCGCCGATACGCTCGGCCTCACCATGCTGGTGGACCGCCTCAACCATGCGCCGCGCCCGGGGGCGACCGAGAGTTCGGTGCTCGGCCCCTTCTACCGCAAGGGCGCGCCGCGGCGGCGCAACGGCGAGAGCATCGCCGTCGACGGCGTCGGCGAACCCGTCACGGTGACGGGCCGCGTGACCGATGCCGCGGGCGCGCCCATCGCCGGCGCCACTCTCGATGTCTGGCAAACCGCGGGCAACGGCCTCTACCGCGCGCAGGACCCCGGCCAGCCCGACGGCAATGCATGCGGGGTGTTCGTCTCGGAGGCCGACGGGCGGTTCGAGATCCGCACCGTCAAGCCGAGCAGCTATCCGGTGCCCATGGACGGCCCGGCCGGACGGCTTCTCAAGGCGCTCGGCCGCCATCCCATGCGCCCGGCGCATATCCATTTCATCGTGTCGGCGGAAGGCTACGAACCGGTGGTTACCCAATTGTTCACCGCCGGCGACGAATATCTCGACTCCGACGCGGTGTTCGGCGTCAAGGAGAGCCTGGTGGCCGACTATGCGCGGGACGGCGACGGCTGGCGGGTGGAGCGCGATTTCGGCCTCGAACCCGCCGCGCCGCCTCGCGACGCCGGCCGCGCGCCCTCGCAGCGGATGTAGAAGAGCGCCCACGGCCACATCCCGCGCTCCTCTTCGGTCGCCGGGCGGTCGCCCGGCGGGTCGAAGAGCAGCCACAACGGGCCGCGCCCGCCGATGGCGAAGGGCCGCCCGTCCGCGCGCGTCGCCAGAATCCAGTCGCGCGCCGCGACCTCCGGAGCGGGAATTTCGGAGCCGAACCCGTCGAGCGCCAGCGTCGTGAGCGCGCCCCGGCAGCCCACGGAATCGAGGACATCGGTCAGACGCGGCCCGGAAAAGACCTCCGGCCCGGCGCCGCGGTCGATGGTCGCGCGGCATATGGGGAACGCCTCCAGCGCCGCCAGGTCGAAAGCCCAGGCCCTGTCGAAACTGCGGTCGTGATAGTCGAAAAAGACATCGCGCGCGGCGTCGAAGGGCGGGCGGTTGGTCCTGTCGATGGCGCCGGCGACGGTCAGCGCTACCGGCCCGGACGGGCCGTCCGCCGCCGCCGGCAGGGAGGCGGCGAGCGCGACGGCGAATGTCGCAACGTATTTCATGCGTTTCATGCGCCGGCGCGCCGGCGCGCCGGCGTCAATCGCCCGCCGGAGCGCCGACATCGTCGGTGTCGAGCTGGCCGGAGATGCGCCGCCTGATATGCGACCACGAGATGCCGACCGCGAGCACTGTCGCCAGGATTGCCAGCGCCGCCCATGTCATGGGCGTCACCGCCGCGGGGTCGAGCAGCCCCAGATCCGCCGCGAGCCACACGAAGGCGCCGAGGAGCGCGGTGACGAGCGCCGCCCCGATCGGGCCGATGGAGCGCCATGTCGCGCGGAGATAGATGACGTAGGCGATGATCAGCGCCAGGCCGACGATGACGAGCCACGGCCCGATGCTCGTCTCCGGGTCGGTGACCGCCCTGGCCATCCAGTTGTAGTAGGACCAGCCCGTCGGGTTGAACGTCCCGAACACCAGCGCCAGCGCGACGGCCCAGCGGATCAGGAAGCTGCGCGATGTGAAAGCGCCCAGCATGGCTGTCGGTCGCCCGCTGCGCCTATTCGTCGCGCTGCGCCCGCTTCCGCGCCAGTTTGCGGCTGCGGCGGATCGCCTCCGCTTTCTCGCGGGCGCGCCGCTCGCTGGGCTTCTCGTAGGCGCGTCGCATTTTCATTTCCCTGAAGATCCCCTCGCGCTGCATCTTCTTCTTGAGCGCGCGCAGCGCCTGATCGACGTTGTTGTCGCGAACGAGTACGTGCAAACGTGAAGTCCTTTCGACCGTTTCGCGGCCGCCCCCCGCAGCCGCAGCCGGGGTGTGTAGCACGGCCCGCCGCGCGTGTGAAGCGCCCCATCGCCGGCGATCCTCGTTGCGGCGATGGACGGGCCCCACCCTGGGAGCCAGCCTGCCCTCGCGTATGCGGGGGCGTCTCGCCGGCGCGTGGCGCCGCGGCGCGAATTGCCCTACCATGCCGCCGGCCGCGCGGCGCGGCCCTGGGGGGAAGCCATGCGTTCCATCGCGTTTCTGATCGTCGGCCTGGCCGCGGGCGGGCTGGCGGTCCATTTCGGATTGCCCGAGCGCTTCGCGCCGGGAGCGCCGCCCGAAGCCGGCGCGCCGGTGGAAGCGGCGCCGGAAGCGGAGAGCGCGCCCGAGGGCGGCAAGGTCCGCTGGAAACTCGCGAGCGCCTATTCGAGCAATCTCCCCATTCTCGGCGAGCTCATCGCCCGGTTCATCGACAATCTGGATGTCATTTCGGGCGGCGAGGTGAAGGTCCAGTATTTCGAGCCGGGCGCGCTGGTGCCGCCGCTGGAAATCTTCGACGCGGTGGCCCAGGGGTCGGTGGACATGGGCTATTCGACGCCGGGATTCTGGGCCGGCAAGGACGCCGCGCTGCAATTGTTCGCATCGGTGCCCTTCGGCCCCGCGGCGCCCGAATACATGGCCTGGTATTACCATGGCGGCGGGCGCGAAATGCTCGACGAGCTCTATGCCCGGCACAATCTGAAGGGCCTGCTGTGCAGCATCTTCCCGCCCGAAGCGTCGGGCTGGTTCCGCGAGGAGATCACCGGCGTCGAGGACCTGAAAGGCCTGAAGATGCGCTTCTTCGCCCTCGGCGCGCGGGTGATGGAGAAACTCGGCGTGTCCACGCAATTGCTGGCGCCCGGCGACATCTACCCGGCGCTCGAACTGGGGACCATCGACGCGACCGAACTGTCCAGCCCGGCGATCGACCGCACCCTCGGCTTTCACGAGATCGCGACGCACTACTACTTCCCCGGCTGGCACCAGCAGTCCACCTGGGCCGAGATCCTGATCAATCTCGACAACTGGAACGGGCTTTCGCCGCGCCGGCAGCGCCTGTTCGACGTGGCGTGCGGCGACATGGTGCGCGAGGGGATCGCCTGGGGCGAGGCGGCGCAGGTGCCGGCGCTCGAATTCCTGCGCGAGCAGGGGGTCAGGTTCCATCGCTGGTCGCCGGAAATCCTGGCGACCTTCGCCGCCGCGTGGGACGAAGTGGCGCGCGAGGAAGCCGCCGCCAACGAGAGTTTCGCCCGCGCGTGGGAGTCGCTGAAAGCGTTCCGCGAGCGCTACGCCACATGGCGCGATCTCGGCTATCTGTAACCGGCGGCGCATTATCCGGACAGGGAGGGGCGAAGTGCCCGAACGGCTGCATCACTATATCGGCGGCGCGCGGCGCAACGGCGCGAACGGGCGCTCCGGCCCGGTGACCGATCCGGCGACGGGGGAGGTGACGGCGCATGTCCCGTTCGCCTCCGCCGGCGAGGTCCGCGCCGCCGTCGCCGCGGCGTCCGCCGCCTGGCCCGCCTGGGCGGCGACGCCGCCCATCGCCCGGGCCCGCGTCATGTTCCGCCTCAAGGGGCTGATCGAGGCGAACATGGACGAGCTCGCCGAGCTCGTCTCGCGCGAACACGGCAAGACCATCCCCGACGCGAAGGGGTCCATTACCCGCGGCCTCGAGGTCGTCGAATTCGCCTGCGGCATCCCCCACCTGCTGAAGGGCGAGTTCACCGAGGCGGTCGGGACCGGGGTGGACAGCTATTCGATGCGCCAGCCGCTCGGCGTCTGCGCCGGCGTCACGCCGTTCAACTTCCCGGCGATGATCCCGCTGTGGATGGCGCCGCTGGCGCTGGCCTGCGGCAACGCCTTCGTCCTCAAGCCGTCGGAAAAGGACCCGAGCTGCCCGCTGCGCCTCGCCGAATTGTTCACTGAGGCCGGCGTGCCCGACGGCGTGTTCAATGTCGTCAACGGCGACCGCGAGGCCGTGGACGCGCTGCTCACGGACCCGGACGTGGCGGCGGTGAGTTTCGTCGGTTCGACGCCGGTCGCCGAACATGTCTATGCGACCGCCTCGGCGCACGGCAAGCGCGTGCAGGCGCTCGGCGGGGCGAAGAACCACATGGTGGTGATGCCCGACGCCGATTTCGACCGCGCCGCCGATGCGCTCATGGGCGCCGCCTACGGCTCCGCCGGCGAACGCTGCATGGCGGTGTCGGTCGCCGTCGCCGTCGGCGGCAGCGCCGAACCGCTCATCGAACGCCTCAAGCCGCGCGTCGAAAGCCTGCGCATCGGCCCGTATGGCGACGCCGACGCCGAAATGGGGCCGGTGGTGAGCGCCGAGGCGCTCTCGCGCATCGAAAGGCTGGTCGATTCCGGCGTCGCGCAAGGCGCCGAACTGGTCGTCGACGGGCGCGGCTATACGCTCCAGGGCTTCGAGAACGGCTATTTCATGGGCGGCTGCCTGTTCGACCGCGTGACCGCCGATATGGACATCTACAAAGAGGAGATTTTCGGCCCCGTGCTGTCGGTGGCGCGCGCGCCCGACTACGAGGCGGCGCTCGCGCTGGTGCGCGACAACCCCTACGGCAACGGCGCGGCGATCTTCACCCGCGACGGCGATGCGGCGAGGGATTTCGCCGCCCGCGCCAATATCGGCATGATCGGCGTCAACGTCCCCATCCCCGTGCCGGTCGCGTATCACAGTTTCGGCGGCTGGAAGCGCTCGATCTTCGGCGCGTCCAACGTCCACGGAATGGACGGGGTGCGTTTCTACACGCAGATCAAGACGGTGACCGCGCGCTGGCCGTCCGGCATCCGTCGGGGCGCCGAATACACGATCCCCACCATGCGGTGACGCCCGCGCCGGGCGCGTCCGGCCCCCTCGCCGCCTGGCGGGCGCTCGTCGCCGAAGGCGCATTCGCACCCGATGCGGCGCAACGGCGCGCGGCGGAAGCGCTGGACCGCCTCCATGCGCGCCTGCGCGCGCGCTCCCGGCGCGGCGGGGCGGCGCGCCGCTTCGCAGACCGCGTCGGCGTCCGCCTCGGCCTCGCGCGGCCGCCGGCCCCGCCGCGGAGCCTCTGGCTGCACGGCGCGGTCGGGCGCGGCAAGACGGCGCTCATGGACCTGTTCCACGCCTGCGCCGGCGGGCTTCCGGGGGTCGCCGCGCGGCGCGTGCACTTTCACGCCTTCATGATGGACGCGCATGCGCGCATCCACGCCTGGCGGACGCGCGAACGCGCCCGCGGCTTCCCCGACGGCGCCGACCCCGTCCCGCCGCTCGCCGCGGCGCTGGCGGCGGAGGCGGGGCTTCTGTGCTTCGACGAATTCGAGGTCCGCGACGTAGCGGACGCCGCGGTGCTCGGCCGCCTGTTCGCGGCGCTGCTCGAACGCGGCGTTACCGTCGTCGCGACCTCGAACCGGGCGCCGCGCGATCTCTATCCCGGCGGCCTGCGGCGCGATCTCATCCTGCCCTTCGTCGCCCTCGTCGAAGAGCGTTTCGACATTGTGCGTCTCGATGGCGGGACCGATTGGCGTCTGCGCGGCCTGCGGCGGATGCCGGTCTATTTCACGCCCCTCGGCGCGGCGGCGGAGCGCGCGCTGGACGAGGCTTTCGTGCGCCTTGCCGGCGGCGCGCAGGCGGTCGCCGAAACCTTGCGCGTGAACGGGCGCGATGTCGCCGTGCCGGCGGCGAACGGAGGCATTGCGCGTTTCGGCTTCGGGGACTTGTGCGCCCAGCCGCTGGGCGCGGCGGACTATCTTGCCGTCGCCGCGCGTTTCCACACGGTGTTCGTGTCCGGCGTGCCGAAAATGGCGCCTGAGAAGCGCAACGAGGCGCGCCGTTTCGCCCATCTGGTGGATATACTTTATGATCGCCGGGTCAAATTGGTGGCGAGCGCCGACGCGCCTCCCGAAGCGCTCTATCCGCACGGAGACGGCGCCTTCGAGTTCCGTCGCACGGCGTCCCGCCTCGTCGAGATGCAGACCCCCGCCTACCTCGCCCTCCCCCACGCCGGCGCCGGGAACGGATGACCGGGAGGGGGGCCGGCCGTTCGCGTTGCCGGTTGACGGGGCGACTCGCCCACGCTAGCCTCTCTTTGTCGTGAAACAGAAGCAACGTCGCGGCGTCGGAATTGTACCGGTTACGTATGCGCGGCGGGGGCGGAGAAATGATTGACGACAAGAATCTTGAGGGACAGGGCAGTCCGCGATCCCCCGAAGACGAAGACGGTGTTGAAATCCCCAGGAGCGACAATGAAGAAAGAATAGAGCATCCGTTCAACCCGGAGCGGATAAAAATCCGCACCGCCAACCCCGTTGTGGAGCAAGTCGTCAGACGCATTGAGCGTGGGGAAATCGATCTGGCTCCGGAATTTCAGCGTATGCGGGGCATTTGGAAGCCGGAGCAGAAGAGCCGCCTGATCGAATCCTTGTTGCTGCGTATTCCTATTCCCGTTTTCTACGTCGCGGCGGACAGGGACGAGAACTGGGCGGTGGTCGACGGTCTCCAGAGATTTTCTACGATTTACGATTATATGATTGGGGAATTCCGGCTTTCCGGACTGGAATATCTCAACGACCCGGACGGAAAGAAATTCGATGAATTGAAGCGCCACTTTCAGAGGCGGATCGGCGAAACTCAACTTGTCGTCAACGTCATAGAGCCGGGCACCCCCGAGGGAGTGATGTTCAATATTTTTCATCGCATCAACACGGGAGGCATGACGCTCAACGGACAGGAAATCAGGCATGCGCTCAACCCGGGGCCGGTTCGCGGTTTTCTCAAGAACCTTGCGGAATCCGGGGAATTTCAGAATGCGACCGCCGGCTCGATCGCATCCAAAAGGATGGCGGATCGGGATTGCATACTGCGTTTTCTCGCCTTTCATGTCGACCCGTGGGAAAAATACTCGGTCAACGACATCGACGGTTATCTGGGAAAGGCCATGAAGAAAATCAACGCGATGTCCCAACAGGATCGCGACGCCATCGCCTCCGATTTCAAACGGGCCATGTGCGCCGCAACGGATATCTTCGGCAAGCAGGCCTTCCGCAAAATATACAAGGCGGGCGGGCGGCTGAGACCTGTCAACCGGGCGTTGTTCGGCGCATGGGGCGTCGGGCTGGCTCGCCGGTCTCCGCAGGAGATCGATGTTCTCGTCCGCAACCGGGAGGGAGTTCGGGAGCGGTTCATGTCGTTGCTTGTGGGCAACCAGGGGTTCGAGGACGCAATTTCCTATTCCACCAGCAGCCCGAAGCGGGTGCGTAAACAGTTTCAGGCGATCGACGATCTGATCGCGGAGTGTGCTCGATCATGCTGACGAAAATTGGGGTTTCGAATTTCAAATGTTTCGCGAATCTCGATTTGCCGTGCGCGCCGATCACCTTGCTGTGCGGGCTGAACGGCATGGGAAAAAGCAGCGTCATGCAGGCGCTGCTCGTGCTCCGGCAGTCTTACGATTTGCGGGAGCTGCGGGAGGGCCGGATTGCGCTGGGCGGCGAACTGGCGGATATCGGCGCCGGCAGGGACGCGCTCTTCGAGTTCGCCGGCAGCGACGTGATGGAATTCTCGTTGCGCAGAACCGATGTCGAGACGCCTTGCGAATTGTCGTGCGACTATGACCGGGGGTCGGATCGGCTGAATTTGCGCCCGTCCCCCGACGCCCCGGGGGGCTTCGGCATTTCCAACGCATGGCGCCGCGTACCGCCGTTCGGCGGGACCTTCGTTTATATCGACGCCGAACGCGCCGGGCCGCGGAAGACCTATCCGCACTCCGAAACGGCGGCGTGGCGGGGGGAGCTGGGCGTGCGCGGAGAGTATGCGCTGAACTATCTGGCCGCGCACGGCGACGAGACGTGGCCGGAAGGCGACCCGCGTTTCGAGGGCTGTGACTCCCGCAGCCTCACGGCGGGAGTAGAACGCTGGTTGGGAGAAATCAGCCCCGGCGCTCATGTGCGGCTGCGGACCGTCGCCGACGCCGATGCGCTTATCGCCGGCTTCGCGTTCGATCGGCCGGGCGATGTGGCCACGCGGTCTTATCGCGCGACCAATGTCGGCTTCGGCCTTTCTTACGTGCTGCCGCTGCTTGTCGCCATGTTCCTGCCCGCCGGAGCGTTGTGCCTGATCGAGAACCCCGAAGCGCATCTGCACCCGCGAGGGCAGACGAAATTGGCGGAACTCGCCGTGCGGGCGACGATGGCGGGCGTGCAGGTCATCGTCGAGACCCACAGCGATCACTTCATGGACGGGGTCCGCATCGCCGTTCGCGAGGGCCAGATCCCGCCCGAACATGCGGCGTTTCACTATTTCGAGCGCAAGGACGGCGCTACGGTCGTGTCGTCCCCGAAGATCGATGGGAACGGGCGTCTGTCATCGTGGCCCGCCGGATTTTTCGACCAGCACGAGGAGAATCTGATCAGGCTTCTCGCGCCGGTCAAGTGACCATGCGGGAACTGGTTCTCAATCACGCCAGCCTCATGGTGGACAGCCGGTCTGCCGCCGTCGAGGCATTGAAGGACATCATATCCGGCATGGTGGCGCTTGTTCGTTGCGGGGCGGCGGGGCCTGTTCTCAGGTCGGCCCGGGATATGACGCAGATGCCGTGCGCGCCGGACTTTTCGTTGTTCGATGCGCTTCTGCGCCTGCAAGGGACAGGCGCGCGCGAAGAGCTTGCTTTTTTCGCGGGACTGGCGACGAAATCCCCGCTCGTCAGCGACCTCGGAGCGGAGCACCGCATCTTCATCACCGAGGCGCGGGATATGCGTCCCGACGATGGGGCGCCCCTGCTGCTCTGCGCCCTGGACGATTCCGTTGCCGTCAGCTTTCCGACGCGCCCGGGCTGGGATCGGGATCGGATCGTCGTTGAGTTCAGGGAGCTCCTGCTCGACGAAACCTTCAGCGACGAATCCGAAGAGATCGATCACCTTTCCAGGGCTGGCCATGCCGAGCCTATTTGCCTCCGATACCAGGAGAGTCGGCGCGCCAATCTTCGCAGCGGAGAGGAGTTATGGCGCCGCCGTCGCGAGGCGTTTCCGAACCTGCTTTTCGGCCTGGATGTCGAGGACGACGTTGCGTTGCTCCCGCATCTTCGAACGGCGATCAATCGGCTGTCCGAACTCGACGCCGCCGCTGCCGACTGGAGCGATGGCCCCGCGCCGCCGTGGACCTGCAAGGTGACGAACGAAAGCGCCAGAGTGCAGAACAACCCGCAGCTGAGGGAGGCTCGCCGTTTCCGGTCCCGCTCCGGCGCACACGAATTCTTCTACTGGCACGCGCGTTTCGGGAACCACGGACGCATTCACCTTCGTTTCGACGCCGCCGCGCACGAAGTCGAGATCGGATATATCGGGACGCACCTGCCGCTATAGCGCTTCGCCGCATTGAGGCGACGCTGTCCGAACACGGCGCGGCGCTGTCCGGGATCGGCGAACGTCTGACGCGCGTCGAGGCCGCACAGCACGAGTTGCGCGAGCGTATGGACGGGCCGGACGCCGGACTGCACGCCGTGCGCAGCGACCCGGCGCGCATCGAAGGCGCCGTCGCCGGCGCGCTCGGACGTCCCTTCCCCGAACTCATGACGCGCCCCGCGGACGCCGCAACCGCAGCCGCCGAATAGTCCCGCGCCGCACGAAGGTTTCGGCGCGCCGCGCCGCCATGTCCGGGAGAATCCGGCGACGGCCCTTGCCGCCGCGAACCGGTCGCGGTCGCGCCCCGGAAAACCGGCCCGGTTTCCCGACGCGCTCCGGCGCGGGCGTCTATTCGCCGTCGCGCAGGCGGTCGAGGATACGGCGGACGGCGCGCCCGGCGGCGCGGGGGCGGTCGGGGGCGCGGGCGACCCGCTTCGCTTCGTCGAGCGTCGCCCGCGCCGCACGCGCGGCGGTCGCGCGCACGCGGGGGTTGGCGGCGAGCTTGCGCGCGCCCATGCGCATCAGCCCGGCGAGGAAGAAGTTCACAGCGCCGCCGCGACGGCGGCCCGGTCGAGGCCGGACGCGCCGATGAACACGAGGCGGCCCGCGCGCGGTTCGTCCGGGCGCCAGTCGCGGTCGTAATAGTGCTGAAAACGCTCGCCAACGCCCTGGACGACCATCCGCATGTCGCGCCCGTCGATAGCGAGCACCCCCTTGACGCGCAGGATGTCGTGGCGGCGCACGAGGTCGCGCAGGGTCGCGATGAGCGGCTCCGGCGCCCGCAGTCCCGGAACGTCGAGGTGGAAACTGGTGAAATCGTCGTGGTCGTGATCGGCGGCGCCGTCGTGATGCGAGGGGCGGGCCGCGAGGTCGTCCTCGGCGGCGGCGGCGAGGCCGAACAGCACCGCGGGGGGAACCGCGCCGTGGGCGCCGCGCACCAATTTGACGCCGGGGCGCAGGCGCGCGCCCAGCGCCGCTTCGAGAGCCGCCAGTTCCTCCGCCGCGACCAGGTCGGTCTTGTTGAGCAACACCATGTCGGCGCAGGCCAGCTGGTCGTCGAAGAGTTCGGCCAGGGGGCTTTCGTGATCGAGCGACTCGTCGGCCGCCCGCTGCGCCTCGACAGCGGCGATGTCGGCGGCGAAACGTCCGTCGGCGACGGCGCGCGAATCGAGCACCGCGACCACCCCGTCCACGGTGACGCGGGTGCGCACCTCGGGCCAGCCGAACGCCCGGACCAGAGGCTTGGGGAGCGCCAGGCCCGAAGTTTCGACGACGATGTGGTCGGGCGCCGGGGCGCGCGCCAGCAGCGCTTCCATGGCCGGAAGGAATTCGTCGGCGACGGTGCAGCAGATGCAGCCGTTGGCGAGCTCGACGACGCTCCCGTCGCAGGCCGGGTCGCCGCAGTCCTCCAGCAAACTGCCGTCGAGCCCGATATCGCCGAATTCGTTGACGATCACGGCAATGCGTCTGCCGCCGGGGGCGGCGAGCAGGTTGCGGACGGCGCTGGTCTTGCCGGCGCCGAGAAAGCCGGTGACGACGGTCGCGGGGATCTTCGCGGACATAGCGAGGCGGAGACGCTCAGGAAGCGGCGCGCAATTCGGCGGGCATCAGGCCGAGCGCGGTCATCCGCCGCCGCAATTCGCGGTCCTGGTCGGCGTCGAGGGGCGCGCCGGGAGGACGCGGCGCGCCGCAGTCGATGCCCAGCCGGTAGCCGACCGCGGCCTTGAGCACGGGGTGGAAGTGGCCGATTTCGAAGAAGTCCACCACCGCTATGCCCTTGTCCTGGGCGGCGCGGGCGCGCTCCATGTCGCCGGCGGCGAAGGCGTCGCGCAGTTCGGTCCAGTATTCGGGCGCGATCCCCGGCCAGCCGTCGACCACCCCGACCGCGCCCATGGCGAGCGCCGCGAGGGTCCAGTTGGCGCGGCCGATGAAACAGTCCAGCCCCATGCCGACGAACGGCCGGACATGGCCGAAATTCAGCGCCGAATGTTTGAGACCGGTCAATTGCGGCACGCGGTCCCGGATTTTCGCCATCAGCGGCGGGTCGATCTCGACGCCGGTCGCGCTCGGCAGGTTGTAGGCGAAGAACGGCCGGTCGGCCGCGGCGGCGACGGCGCGGTAATGCTCGACGATGGCGGCGTCGTTCTGGCCGTAGAAGAACGGCGGCACGCAGCAGATCGCGTCGACGCCGGCGCCGGCGGCGTGTTCCGCCATCGCCGCCGCGCGCCGCGTGGTCGGCGCGCCCACATGCATGATGGTTCTGGCGCGCCCCTTGCACTGGTCGACGGCGATTTCGGCGATCCGGTTGTTCTCCGCATCGTCGAGCAGCACGCTTTCGCCGCTGCCGCCGGCGATCCAGAAGCCGTCGACGCCGGCCCCGATATTGAACTCGATCACCTGGCGGAACGCCTCTTCGTTCAGCCCGCCATCCGCCGTCATCGGCGTGATCGACGCCGTATAGACGCCGTGAAACCTGCCCGTTCCGCTCATTCCGCCATTCTCCTCGCCCGGTCGTCCGAATGTGCGCGAAATCGCTCGCGCCGGCAAGCTGGCGTACCGGTTCGCGACATATGAGACGCCGGGTGGGCCGCCATGGCCGCAAGCGGGCTTCCGGCCATGGAAAGGCCCGGACGCCCACTGTCCGAACCGGGTCACGGCTTGCAACGGCGCCGGAGGCGGTCATGATGGCGGGCGACGGAAGCCTGCGGGGAGGCATGGGGATGAATGCTCGGCAGGAGCCGGAGGGCCGCGGGCCGCGGCGCGGCGGGCGGTGACCGCGGTCCCGGAAGCGCCGCCGCGCGAGGCGCTCGACGCCTTGCTGAAGGTGAGCGCGGCGACGGTTTCGACGCAATTGCTCAAGCGCGGGCTGCGGACCCACTGCGTCCAGGGCGTGCGGCCGGTCAACGCCGCGAAAGCGTCGTTCGCGGCGCCGGCTTTCACCCTGCGCTACATCCCGGCGCGCGAGGACAAGGCGATCCCCGAAATATGGCGCGACCGGGAGTATCCGCAGCGAAAGGCCATCGAGACGGTCCCGCAAGGATGGGCGCTGGCGGTCGACGCGCTGGGCGACCGGCGCGCCGGGTCGATGGGCGACATCCTCGTTCTGCGGCTGCAAAAGCGCGGCGTGGCGGCGCTGGTGACCGACGGCGCGCTGCGCGACACGCCGGAGCTCGCGAAGATGGACTTCCCCGCCTTTTGCGCCGGGGCGGCGGCGCCGGCGAGCATCGCGACCCTGTTCGCCGTCGACCTGCAATGCCCCATCGCCTGCGGCGGCGCCGCGGTGTTTCCCGGCGACGTTCTGGTCGGCGACGCCGACGGAGTCGTGGTCGTTCCCCGCGCCCTGGCGGCCGAGGTCGCGCGCGACGCGGTGGAGCAGGAGCGTCTGGAGCGCTTCGTGCAGGGGCGTATCCGCGCCGGCCAGCCGACCTTCGGCAACTATCCGCCCGACGAAGCGACGCTCGCCGCCTATGCGGCGTGGAAAGAGGAAGACTGAACGATGCGCGTCCGCCGCCTCGGCCGCACCGGCCTGCGGGTTTCGGAACTCGCCTTCGGCGGCGGCCGGGTCGGCGGAATCCTGATCCACGGGAGCGAGACGGCGCGCCGCGCGGTCCTGGCGCGGGCGCTCGAGGCGGGGATCGACCTGATCGACACAGCGCCGTCCTATGGCGACGGCGTTTCGGAAGCGGCGCTCGGGCGGCTGCTGCCGGAACTCGGCGCCTCCCCTGTCGTCGCGACCAAGGTCCGGGTCGACCCGCGCGCGCCCGACCTTGCGGCGCAGGTGGAGCGCAGCGTCGCCGGCAGTCTGCGACGGCTGCGGCGGGACCCGGTCGATATCCTGCAATTGCACAACCCCCTCGCCGCCGCCGACGATTCGCAATGTCTCTCGGCGGACAGGGCGGTCGACGAAGCCGCCGACGCGCTCGACCGGGCGCGCGAGCGCGGTCTCGCCCGGTTCGTCGGGATCACCGCCCTGGGCGAGACCGCCGCGGTGCGCCGGGTTATCGCGAGCGGGCGTTTCGATACCGCTCAGGTCTATTACAACCTGCTCAACCCGAGTGCGGGCGAGACGATGCCGGGCGCCTGGGAAGGGCACGATTTCGCCGGCGTGATGGCGGCCTGCCGCGCCGCCGACACGGGCGTCGTGAACATCCGGGTCTTCGCCGGCGGCGCCATCGCCAGCGAGCGCCGGCACGGGCGCGAGGTTCCCGTTACCGACGACGCCGACCCGGAGCGGGAGAGGCGCCGCGCGGCGGCGGTCTTCGACAGGCTCGGCGCGGACTACGGCGCCCGCGCGCAAACGGCGATCCGGTTCTCGCTGGCGAACCCGGACATCGCCTCGGCGGTCGTGGGGATGGCCGAGGCGGACCATCTGGAGGAAGCGCTTGCCGCCGCGGAAAAGGGCCCCTTGCCGGAGTCCGCCCTGGCGACGCTGCGCGCGCTCCATGCCGTGAATTTCGGTCCCGGATGAACCGCGCCGGCGAATCGCCCGCCGGCGAAAACGCCCCCGATTCGCCGGATTGCGGGAACGATGAGAGAACCCGAGGAATAAAATCGCGTAGTTTCAATCGGTTAGAGTCCCTTGCGCGTCAGGAACGAAACGGATACAGTGCGTTCGCCGCGCCGCCTCGGCGGGCCGCAAACAGGGGAGCGTCATGGCGAAACCGAATTTCCGTATCGTCGGAAACGATATGACCGACAGGCAGAAAGCGCTGGATGCGGCGCTCAGCCAGATCGAGCGGGCCTACGGCAAGGGCTCGATCATGAAACTGGGGCAGAACGACAGCGCGGTGGAAGTCGAGACGATCTCGACCGGGTCGCTGGGGCTCGACATCGCGCTGGGCATCGGTGGGCTGCCGCGCGGGCGGGTGGTCGAGATCTACGGTCCCGAAAGTTCGGGCAAGACCACCCTGGCGCTGCATGTCGTGGCGGAGGCGCAGCGTCTCGGCGGCGCCTGCGCGTTCGTCGATGCGGAACACGCGATGGACCCGGTATATGCGCGCAAACTCGGGGTCGATGTCGACGAGTTGCTGATCTCGCAGCCCGACGCCGGCGAGCAGGCCCTGGAGATCGCCGATACGCTCGTGCGTTCGGGAGCGGTGGACGTGCTCGTCGTGGACAGCGTGGCGGCGCTGACGCCGCGCGCCGAGCTCGAGGGCGAGATGGGGGACTCGCATGTCGGGCTTCACGCGCGGCTGATGAGCCAGGCGTTGCGCAAGCTCACCGGGTCGATCTCCCGGTCGCGGGCCACGGTGATCTTCATCAATCAGATCCGCATGAAGATCGGCGTGCTCTACGGGAGTCCGGAGACCACGACGGGCGGCAACGCGCTGAAGTTCTACGCTTCGGTCCGGCTCGATATCCGCCGCATCGGGACCATCAAGCAGCGCGACGAGGCGGTGGGCAACCAGACGCGGGTCAAGGTGGTCAAGAACAAGCTCGCGCCGCCTTTCAAGACGGTGGAGTTCGACATCATGTACGGGGAAGGGGTGTCGAAACTCGGCGAACTGATCGACCTCGGCTGCAAGGCGGGGGTCGTCGAGAAGGCGGGCTCCTGGTACTCCTACGACGGCCAGCGCATCGGGCAGGGGCGCGAGAACGCCAAGCATTTCCTGCGCGAGAACGCCGGCATGGCGGAAACCATCGAACGCGCGGTGCGCGAAAGCGTCGGTCTGGTCTCCGGCGACGGCGCGGCGGGGCAATAGCGCCGTGCCGGGGGAACGCGCCGCCGCCCGGGGCGATCGTCCCGACCGGCGGATGACGTTTTCCCGGCCCCGAAGCGCCCGGTTCGATTCCGGCGCGCAGTGCGTTCTCGAATGCGCGGACAACCTCGCGTTCATGAAGACGCTTCCCGACGACAGCATGAAGCTCGTCGTAACCTCGCCGCCTTCGTGCCAATTTCCGGTCGAATTGGTCGAACGCCTGGTGCTTTCGATGACGGAAGTCGGGGACTCGGTGTTCGACCCCTATATGGGCGTGGGGTCGTCGATCGTCGCCGCGCTCATGCACGACCGCGCGGCCTGGGGCTGCGACACGGCGCCCCGATATGTGGATATCGCCCGGGAGCGGGTCCGCGCATTGAGCGTGTGAAGAAATTGGATGCCTCTCACAAATAACGGGGGACCGCCGAAGAGTCGGCGTAGAGAAAGACAATACCCCGCCGACAATACTTCGTCATTCCCGCGAAAGCGGGAATCTCGTGCGGCGTTTCTGTAATAAAACGGGCCGACATAGCGGACGGCCGCCTCCAGATTCCCGCTTTCGCGGGAATGACGAAGAGTAGTTCGGTCTCTATGATTTCTTCACACACTCATTGCGGGACGGGACCCTGAAAACGCGCCCGATGGGCAAACCCGTCTACGATCCCGAGCTGCCGCGCGGCCGCCGCCGATGCGAGGCCGGGTTCGTTACTCCCGTTTGAACGGAGAGGAGTGACTTCGGTTCGTCGCCCCCGGGAGAGCGTGTGAAGAAATCGTGCGCCTTTCATCGCGACGGACGGATCGCCGAAGTATCGGCATTGTAAAAGACAATGCCCATCGAATAATACTTCGTCATTCCCGCGAAAGCGGGAATCCGGAGGCGGTCGTCCGCAATGTCGGCCCGGTTTTTCTTACGGAAACGCCGCAAACAGATTCCCGCTTTCGCGGGAATGACAAGTATTTGTAAGGCTATTCGAGTTCTTCGCACGCTCGAAAGCGGGAATCCAGTCTGTCGTTTCCGCAAGAAAAACACCGGAGAGTCTTGTGCGCGCCGCCTCTGGATCCCCGCTTTCGAGCGTGTGAAAAAATCGCGCGGCCCCCATCGCGACGGACGGATCGCCGAAGTATCGGCATTGTAAAAGACAATACCCATCGAATAATACTTCGTCATTCCCGCGAAAGCGGGAATCCGGAGGCGGTCGTCCGCAATGTCGGCCCGGTTTTTCTTACGGAAACGCCGCAAACAGATTCCCGCTTTCGCGGGAATGACGAAGAGTAGTGGGGCCTTTCAGTTCTTCATACGCTCGAAAGCGGGAATCCAGTCTGTCGTTTCCGCAAGAAAAACATCGGAGAGTCTTGTGCGCGCCGCCTCTGGATTCCCGCTTTCGAGCGTGTGAAGAAATCGCGCGCCTCTCATCGCGACGGACGGATCGCCGAGGTATCGGCATTGTAAAAGACAATACCCACCGAATAATACTTCGTCATTCCCGCGAAAGCGGGAATCCGGAGGCGGTCGTCCGCAATGTCGGCCCGGTTTCTCTTACGGGAACGCCGCAACGGATTCCCGCTTTCGCGGGAATGACGAAGAGTAGTGGGGCCATTCGATTTCTTCATACGCTCGAAAGCGGGAATCCAGTCTGTCGTTTCCGCAAGAAAAACATCGGAGAGTCTTGTGCGCGCCGCCTTTGGATTCCCGCTTTCGAGCGTGTGAGGAAATCGCGCGCCTTTCATCGTGACGGACGGATCGCCGAGGTGTCGGCATTGTAAAAGACAATGCCCACCGAATGATACTTCGTCATTCCCGCGAAAGCGGGAATCCGGAGGCGGTCGTCCGCAATGTCGGCCCGGTTTTTCTTACGGGAACGCCGCAACGGATTCCCGCTTTCGCGGGAATGACGAAGAGTAGTAGCGTCTCTCGATTTCTTCACGCGCTCTTTCGCGGGAACGACGCAACGCCGGCGGCGGTCAGAAGCGCATCGAGAGGCTGGCGCGGCCGCCATAGTCGTGCGCGCCGCCGCCGGACGCCGCATAGCCCAGAGCGCCGCGCAGCACGAAGCGGCCCTCCTCCCAGCCGTGCGCGCCGCCGACCCCGACCATATAGCGCGTCTCCTCGCCCGCCGTCTCCAGCGATGTCCCCGCAACCGACATCCGCGTCTCCGCCGAGAACTCGCGCTCCACATCCACCGAGCCGAAGATGCGGCCCCCTTCATCGAAGACATGCTCCGCCAGCGCCCCGGCGCGCCCGGTCAAACTCCGGCCCCGGTCCAGAGACACCCGCGCCCCCGCCGCATCGTCGTCGAAGTCCGAAAGCGACAGCGATGAATACGCCACCCGCGCCCGCGGCGTTACCGTAACGCCCTCGGCCACGGGGACCGTGCGCCCCGCCTCCAGCGCCGCCGAAAGACCCTGCGCCCCGACATCGTCCTTCAGCCTCCCGCGCAGCGACGATTTCAGGTCCACATCGTAGAGCGTCGCCGCCGCCTGGCCGTCCACGAAGAACGGCCCCGGAGACCACGTTGCCGACAGACCCACGCCCGCGCCCCGGGCCTCGATCTCGCCGCCTTGCGAGACCTCGGCCGTCGCCCGGCGCCAGTGAACCGACAGACCCGCGCGCGTCTCCTCGCCCAGGACCGCGTCCAGGCCGGCCTGGAACGAGAAACCGCGATGGTCGTATTCGGTCCCCGCATTGGTCGATTTCGCCGCTTCCCACGACCCCCGCGACGCATCGACGCGCGCCCACGTCCCGTCCGACGCGCGGGGCGCCGCCGCGCGATCGGCGTGCGACGACAGGCGCTCCATCCCCAGAAGCACCGACGGAAGCGCCTCGTAGACGCGGGTGTGAGCCGCAAGCCCGAGCCCCGCGCCATCGTCGCAGTTTATCTCCCCTCCAGCCGGTTCGGGGAGGATACTCCCGCTGACGCGCTTCTCCGCGTCCACGCACAACTCGCCCGCCGCAGGCACGATGGTCACCGCCGGGGCGCCCGAACTGCTCTCTATCGACACGCCGTCGATGCCGGGGATGCGGCCCTCCGGTCCCACCCTCACCATGCCGTCGCGCTCGAAGAGAACCTGTTCCGCCCTGCCCTCCACAATCACCACGCCGTCCCCGGAGAGGTCGACTTTCCCGGTTATCCGCCCGCCGCGCGCTATCGTCACCCTGTGCGCGCCGGCGTCGCGTCCGAAGACATTGCCGTCGACCGTCCCCGCCACCATGACCGTCAGGTCGCCGTCGCCGCGCCCGTCGATGTCGCCCGTCGCCAGGCCCATGGCGGCCACCGTCACGCCCAGATCGCCGGCGTCGCTGCGCACCGCCACGCCGTCGATGCCCTCAAGAAGCCCCGTCGCTCCCACCGCCACGTCGCCGCCGCGGCGCAGGATCACGCGCCCCACCGAGCCGTCCGCCGTCACCGCGCTGGCGCCGAGGTCGACGGTCCCGGTTATCGAACCGCCGCGCGCCACCGTCACTGTGTGTTCGCCAGCGCCGCGTCCGAAAATGTCGCCGTCGACCGTCCCCGACACAGCAACCGTCAGGTCGCCGTCGCCGCGCGCATCGATGTCGCCCGTCGCCATGCCGGCCACGGTCAGGTCCAGATTGCCGGCCTCGCTGCGCAGCGCCACGCCGTCGACGCCCGTCAAGCGCCCCGTGCGCGCCACCGTCACCGCGCCGCCCGAACTGTAGAGCAGACGTCCGATGCTGCCCGCCACCGTCAGCGGGCCGATGGGGTCGTGGACCGTCCCCGCGACCGTCCCGCCTTCCTGCACGTTCAACCTCAGCACGCCGCCGCGCGGCGCGCGCAGATCGCCCGCCACCCGTCCCGCCACGGTGAGATCCAAATTGCCGGACTCGCTGCGGACGGCTTCGGTCTTGCCGTCCGCCTCGACGCCGGTGAGCGCGCCGGTCCGGGTTACCGTCACCGCGCCGCCCGAACTGTAGAGCAGTCGCCCGATGCTGCCCACCACCGTCAGCGGGCCAACGGGGTCGTGGACCGTCCCCGCGACCGTCCCGCCTTCCTGCACGTTCAACCTCAGCACGCCGCCGCGCGGCGCGCGCAGATCGCCCGCCACCCGGCCCGCCACGGTGAGGTCCAAATTGCCGGACTCGCTGCGGATGGCTTCGGTCTTGCCGTCCGCCTCGACGCCGGTGAGCGCGCCGGTCCGGGTTACCGTCACCGCGCCGCCCGAACTGTAGAGAAGGCGGCCGATGCTGCCGGCCACCGTCAACGGGCCGACGGGGTCGCGCACCGTTCCCGTGACCGCGCCGCCTTCCCTCACATCCAGGGTCAGCTTGCCGCCGCCCTGTATCCGGACGTCGCCCTCCACCGTCCCCTCCACCGTGGCGTGGAGGTTGCCGGCGCCGTCGGAGAGCACGCCGACGCCCGAGGTCGCGCTCACGCGCCCGGTCTTGCCCACCTCCAGCTCCCCGCCGCCGGCCATGTGCACGCCCGCGCCGGTCCCGCCCGTCACGACGCCGTTCACCGTCACGCTCTGGGCGCGCAGGCCCCCCTCCCCGGCGCCCGCGTTCCTGATGTAAATCCCGTTCGCGCCGCCCGCAACGCGCGCGCCGTCGGCCACGCTCACCGCAATGGCGCCGTTGCTGTCGTGCCGGACGGCGTAAAGCGCCTCCACCCCGTTCCCCTCGGCGGCGATGGCGCCGCCCGTCACGTCCACCCGGATGGCGCCGGCGTTGTAGGTCGCCGCGAGCCGCCGGACCTCGTTCTTCCAGTCGTCCGGGTAGGCAGCCCCGGTCAGGGCGGTCAGCGCCGTTTCCAGCTCGCTGCCCGCGCCCTTCGTCAGGACGGCTTCGAGCGCCTTGCGCTCGCCCGCCGAGAGCTTCTCCTGCTCCGCCAGCGTCGCCTGCTCCTGCTCCGTTCGATCCGCCTCGTCGATGGCGAGGATCGCCGGATCCCGGTCGCCGTTGCGGACACGGTCGGCGATCGCGGTGTGGGAGATCGCCAGGGCGCGGACGCCGGCCCGAGAGAGGCCGAGAATCCGCCCGGCCGCCAGACTCGCAAGGTCGGAGGCCGACGACGCCTCGTGGCCGCGCCTGGCCAGAAGAGCCCGCGCTTCCGTCCGGTAATCGTCGTCGTAGGCGGCGGGAAGCGCGTCGAGCGCCCTGTCGAGGGCCGCAGAGTCGTCCGCCGCAATGGCCGCGAGGACGGCCTGCTCGCCGGCCGAAAGCGTCCCGTCGGCGCCTGCGATCCGGTCCGCGATGAAAGCGTCCGTCGCCGCCGCGCCGACCGCGATGTCTCCGCCCGATACGACATGGATCATTGGCGCGGTCCGGCCCGCATCGTCCGCCGTTCGCCCGCCCCCCCCCTCGAACGTGTGGCCGCTCGAACGCGCGGCGTGGGCGAGAACGCCGACCTCCCGGGCCTTTATCGCGCCTTCATGCGTCAGGAGGAGGCGCCCCGCCGCGCTCGCGTCGTCCGTAAGCCGCCCCTCAATGCCGACGGCGAACGGCGCCTCGATCTCCGCCGCCGCCCGCGTCCTCACGGCAGCGGAGCCGAGGCCCCTGTGTTCTCCGAAGAGCCCTCTCGCGCCCAGCCCCGCCGCGGCGATGTTTCCGCCCGCTACGTCGATGGAAATCGCCGACCCGTTCCCGGAATTGTTCACCAAACCGTAGACGCCATGGGCGTTCGCGCCCGTCGTGGCGATGGCCGCATCCGCCAGATCGATGTCGATTCCGCCCACGCCTTCGTGCAGGGCAAGGACGCCGTAAGCGTCCGCGCCCGCCGTGGCAATGGCGCCGCCGGTCCGGCCGATGGAGACCGTCGCCTCGCTCTCGGCGTGGCGGCTGTAGCCGACGATGCCGTAGGAGAACGCGCCCGCAGTGACGATGCGGCCGCGCGTGACGTCGATGGAGAGCTCCTCCGCCTCGCCGACGGCGGTGAAGTAGCCCATGACGCCGTAGGCGCCGGCGCCGGAGGCGCCGGTCTCGACCGTCGTCGTGGCGATGTCGACGTCCTTCAGGTCGATGTCGAATCCGCCCGCGCCCCGGCTCCAGACAAGGACGCCATAGCCAAACGCGCCCGTCGTAGAGATCGAGCCGCCTCGCAGATCGACATCGAGTGCGCCCGCGCCGCCCTGTATGGCATAGACGCCGTTGGCGCTCGAACCCTTCGTGGAGACGATGACGTCCTTCGTCTTGATGGAGATCGGCGCGGTGCTCGCGGGGCGCCAGACATAGCCGAAGATACCGGCAGCGCGGGAGCCCTCCGTCGAGACGGAGCCGCGCGTCACGGAGATGGAGAGCGCCTCGCCCGCGACGTTGCGGACCAGACCGTCGACGCCGTTGGCGCCCCAACCCTTCGTGGAGACGGCGACGTCCTTCAGGTCGATGGAGGCCGTCCCGCCGCTATCGGTCCTGACGTGGCCTTCGACGCCGTGGGCGCGGCTGCCCGTCGTCGAGATGGAGCCGCCCACCACATCGATGTCGACTCCGGTTCTGCCCGCGCCCGTATGCCGGGCTTCGACGCCAACCCCCCCCGTGGAGACGGTCACGCCCGCCAGACCGACATCGACTCCGCCTGTGCCCGAGGAGCGGGCGAGGACGCCCGCGCCGTCGGTCGTGGAAATTGAGCCGCCCGCCACGTTGATGGAGAATGTCGCTTCGTTCGCGGTGTTCACGACCTCGACTGCGACGCCGTGGGCGGACGCGATGACTTCGACGCCCCCTCTCAGGACGAGGGAAGCTCCGCCTGTGCCCCACTGCTCAATATAGACGCCCGGGGCGCGCAGGCCCGTCGCGGAGATGGAGCCGCCCGCCACATCGACATCGATCCCGCCCGTGCCGCGATGTCCGGCGTGGACTCCGATCTCATGGTCGACCGACGTCGCGATGGCGGGGTTCGTGAGGTCGATATCGATGTCGTTCCCGTCCCCGGCGTATCGCTGGCAGGAAACCCGGTCGTTCGCCCCCGGCGTGTTGCTGCACACGGCGGCTGCCCGCGCCTCCGCCGCGCCGAGCAGGCAGACCGGGCCGAGAAGAAGCGCGCCAATTCGCATCCGCGCCGTCATGCCGCGCCGCCCCTGAAATTTTCCCGCGGGGGCGATTATGGACGCAGGCGCGCCGGTTGGACAGGGCGATGCCGTTCCCGCACCGCGGTTCTTGCCGGGCGGCGTCGGCGAGAACTTCTCCCGGCGGCGACCGCCTGAACGCCCCGCGTCCCCTGTGTGCTCGCCGGGACGGACCGCGGGGCGCCGGAACCGCCGGAAATTGCCTCTCCGGAGTCGCCCGCGGCGCGTTCATGCGGTGTAATGCGCGCGCGGCGGCGTGGATGGGAAGGGGCGCAGGCGATGGGCGAGGCAGGGGAGCGACGCATCTGTCTGATCGACGGTTCGGGGTTCGTTTTCCGCGCCTTTCACGGGCTGCCGCCCCTGAACCGGAAGGACGGAACGCCCACCAACGCCGTGCTCGGCTTCTGCAACATGATCTACAAACTCGCCCGCGCCGGGGAGTGGGACGGGATCGCCGTCCTGTTCGACACCGCCCGCGCCACGTTCCGCAACGACATCTACCCCGCCTACAAGGCGAACCGGCCCGAACCTCCGGAAGCCCTCGTGCCGCAATTCCCGCTCGTGCGCGACGCGGCGCGCGCTTTCGGGCTGCCGGCGATCGAACTCCCCGGGTTCGAGGCCGACGATCTGATCGCCACCTACGCCCGTCTTGCGGCGGCGCGCGGCGACCGCGTGACCGTCGCCTCCAGCGACAAGGACCTCATGCAGCTGGTGGGCGAACGCGTCGTCATGCTGGACCCCATCCGCATGCGCGAGATCGGCCCCGCCCAGGTGGCCGAAAAATTCGGCGTCCCTCCCGGCAAGGTCATCGACGTGCAGGCGCTCGCGGGCGATTCGACCGACAACGTCCCCGGCGTGCCGGGGATCGGGGTCAAGACGGCGGCGGCGTTGATCGAGAGCTGGGGCGACCTCGATTCGCTTCTCGCCGGAGCGGCGGAGATCAAACAGCCCAAACGGCGGCAGAACCTCATCGATCATGCCGATCTGGCGCGCGTCAGCCGCCGGCTCGTGACCCTGGACGCCCATGCTCCGGTGACCGCGCCGCTGGAGAGCTTCGGCCCGCTGGCGCCGCAGCGCGAGGCGCTGTGCGGGTTTCTCGCCGAGAACGAATTCCGCTCGCTGCTGGCGCGCGTCCGCGCCGAATACGGGTGGGCCGAAGAGGGCTCGGGGGCCCGGGCGCCGGGCGCGCCGCCGGCGCCGGCGAAGCGGGATTATTCGCTGGTGCGCTCGCTCGACGCGCTCGCAGAGTGGGTCGCCCGCGCGACCGAGGCCGGGCGCGTCGCCATCGACACCGAGACCACGGGCCTCGACGCCGCGCGCGCCGAGCTCGTCGGCTTCTCGCTTGCCGTCGAACCGGGGGAGGCGGCCTATGTCCCGCTCGCGCACCGCCCGCCCGAAGGCGCCCTCGTGAGCGATGTCGGAGACCAGATCCCTGCCGACCGCGCGCTCGCCGCGATCAAGCCGCTGCTCGAGGACCCGGCGGTCATGAAGGTGGGGCAGAACATAAAATACGACATGCTCATGTTCGCCCGGCGCGGCATCCATACGGCGCCCGTCGACGACACCATGCTCATGTCCTTCGTGCTCGACGCCGGGCGCCGCGGCCATGGGCTGGACGAATTGGCGAAGACCCATCTCGGCGTCGATCCGATCCCCATCAAGGAGGTGATCGGCGCCGGGCGGTCGCGCATTTCCTTCGACCGGGCGCCGCTCGACCGGGCGCGCGACTATGCGGCGGAAGACGCCGACATCGCGCTGCGGCTCGACCGCGTGCTCAGGCCCCGGCTGCTCCGCCGGCGCCTGACCGCCGTCTACGAGACCCTCGAACGCCCGCTGGCGCCGGTTCTGGTGGCGATGGAGCGCCGCGGGGTGAAACTCGACCGCGCCGCTCTCGCGCGTCTTTCCCGCGATTTCGCGGAACGTCTCGCCGCCCTCGAGGCGGAGATACACGATCTCGCCGGCCGCCCCTTCGCCATCGGCTCGCCCAAACAGCTGGGAGAGGTGCTGTTCGACGAAATGAGCCTCCCCGGCGGCAAGAGGGGGAAGACCGGCGCCTACGCCACCGGCGCCGACGTGCTCGAAACCCTTGCCGCGCAGGGCCACGACCTTCCGGCGCGGGTGCTCGACTGGCGGCGCGTCGCCAAGCTCAAGAGCACTTATTCGGACGCGCTCGTCGAGCGCATACACCCCGGCACCGGCCGCGTTCACACGTCCTATTCGATGTCCGGCGCCGCCACCGGACGGCTCAGCTCCACGGATCCCAACCTTCAGAACATCCCCGTCCGCACCGAAGAGGGGCGCAAGATCCGCGGCGCTTTCGTGCCCGAACGGGGCTATCGGCTGATGAGCGCCGACTATTCGCAGATCGAGCTGCGCCTGCTCGCGCATGTCGCGGGCATCGAACCGCTGCGGGATGCGTTCCGCCGCGGCGCCGACATCCATGCGGCGACCGCCGCTCAGGTCTTCGGAGTCCCCGCGGAAGGCATGGACCCGTTGCTGCGGCGGCGCGCCAAGGCGATCAATTTCGGCATTATCTACGGGATCAGCGCCTTCGGGCTGGCCCGCCAGCTGCGCATCGAACGCGGCGAAGCGCGGGCCTATATCGCCGCCTATTTCGAGCGTTATCCCGGAATCCGGGGCTATATGGAGGAAACGAAGGCCTTCGCGCGCGACCGCGGCTATGTCGAAACCGTGTTCGGACGCCGGTGCCACCTCCGCGGCATCGACGACCGCAACGCGGCGCGGCGCGCCTTCGCCGAGCGTCAGGCGATCAACGCGCCCCTGCAAGGCTCCGCCGCCGACATCGTCAAACGCGCGATGATCCGCATGCAGCCCGCTCTCGACGCGGCCGGCCTCGGCGCGCGGATGCTCCTTCAGGTCCATGACGAACTCGTGTTCGAAGTCCCCGACGACCAGCTCGGGGAGACCGCCGCCGTCGTCCGGCGCGTCATGGAGCGCGCGACGCTGCCGGCGCTCGAGCTCGAAGTCCCGGTGGTCGTCGACACGGGGGTCGGCGCGACCTGGGAAGAGGCTCATTGAACCGCGGCGCGAAAACGGCGGCGCGATGGCGTGGGGACGGTCTTCGGCGAAGGCTTCGCAAGGCCCGGATTTTTTCGGGGTCCGGTCGCGGGCGGTTGCCGGTTCGGCTCGACTTCCGGCGGCAGCGCGAGGCGTCGACGGGATGACCGGGCGCCTCGATTCGTTCCGGCTTGTCGTTGTCCGGACATGTTCGTTCCGCGAAAGAGCGTGCGAGGAAATTGGGCGGCTCTCATTGTGACGGCCGGTTCGCCGAAGTATCGGCATTGTATAAGACAATACCCATCGAATAATACTTCGTCATTCCCGTGAAAGCGGGAATCCGGAGGCGGCCGTCCGCGATATCGGCGCGGTTTTTCTTACGGAAACGCCGCAAGCAGATTCCCGCTTTCGCGGGAATGACGGAGTGCTATCGGAGGGTTGCCATCTCTCACCGCGCCGAAGAACTCGGCGCGGCAAAAGACAATAACCCGCCAATAACACTCGTCATTCCCGCGAAAGCGGGAATCCGGAGGCGGTCGTCCGCGATATCGGCGCGGTTTTTCTTTGCGGAAACGCCGCAAGCAGATTCCCGCTTTCGCGGGAATGACGAAGTGCTATCGGAGGGTTGCCGTCTCTCACCGCGCCGAAGAACTCGGCGCGGCAAAAGACAATAACTCGCCAATAACACTCGTCATTCCCGCGAAAGCGGGAATCCGGAGGCGGTCGTCCGCGATATCGGCGCGGTTTTTCTTTGCGGAAACGCCGCAAGCAGATTCCCGCTTTCGCGGGAATGACGAAGTGCTATCGGAGGGTTGCCGTCTCTCACCGCGCCGAAGAACTCGGCGCGGCAAAAGACAATAACTCGCCAATAACACTCGTCGTCATTCCCGCGAAAGCGGGAATCCGGAGGCGGCCGTCCGCGATATCGGCGCGGTTTTTCTTTGCGGAAACGCCGCAAGCAGATTCCCGCTTTCGCGGGAATGACGAAGTGCTATCGGAGGGTTGCCGTCTCTCACCGCGCCGAAGAACTCGGCGCGGCAAAAGACAATAACCCGCCAATAACACTCGTCATTCCCGCGAAAGCGGGAATCCGGAGGCGGCCGTCCGCGATATCGGCGCGGTTTTTCTTTGCGGAAACGCCGCATGCAGATTCCCGCTTTCGCGGGAACGACGAAGTGCTATCGGAGGGTTGCCGTCTCTTACCGCGCCGAAGAATTCGGCGCGGCAAAAGACAATAACTCGCCAATAACACTCGTCATTCCCGCGAAAGCGGGAATCCGGAGGCGGCCGTCCGCGATATCGGCGCGGTTTTTCTTTGCGGAAACGCCGCAACGGATTCCCGCTTTCGCGGGAATGACGAAGAGTAGTGGGGCTTTTCAATTTCTTCACACGCCATTTCGCGGGAATGACGATGTATTATTTGGGGGTTACAGTCCTTCACTACGGCGATTCTTGAGTTGTCCAGCCGCCATAGTGAGAAACATCCGATTTCTTCGCATTGTCATGCTCCGACGGCGGGTTCGGAAACGTCGCAAGGCGCCGGGAACGCGGTCCTGCCGCAGGCGAAACGGGTTATGCAGAGGTCTCGCGTCGCATGGCGCGGAGCCCCCGACAGCATCGCCGCAAGCGTCAAAACCGGAACCGGACGCAACGAATAACGACGCCCTTCGCCCCGCGACGATCCGGCGTCTCGCCCGGGACATCCCGCAAACTCGCGCCCGCGCCCGGGCCGGATGCAGACCTTCCGCTACGGGTTCGACGCGTTCGGAAGCCGTAACCCGCTCCCCGCGCCAACGCCAGCTTCGTCGGCGGGCTCGACCGGATGCGCGGCAATGTCACGCTCCACGCCTGCATCGGCGGCGGGTGCGGGGCCGACGCCTTCGTCGCGCCCGCCGGCGCCGCCAAACCGACCGACGCCAACGATATCGTCGGCGCCATCCACGACCTGGAAATACTCCTGCCCGGCGGCGCCGGACCTCCGCCCGGTCCGACAGCCAGCGCAGCGCGAGCAACGGCGGCGTCCGCGCCGACGGACCGGACACGCACGGCTACACGATACGCCCGCAGATCGGCGGCGCCGCCCGGGCGATGACCCGTTACTGGAGGAACGGCCGGTTCGAGGGCGCGATTTACGGACCCCGCGACGCGCTCGAAACCGCCGGCGCCTGGTGGCTGCCCGCGTCGGCAAGCGACGTGGACAACAACGTCCTGGGAATTATCGGCAGTTTCGGCGCCGTCGCCGTCTCCGACCGCTGACGCCGGCCGTTCCGCGCCGCCTCGCGAAACGCCGTCTTCCGTTGTATCTCCTTCGCAGCGCCGGAAGCGGCGCCTGTAGAAGGGGAGGAGAGGGCCATGCGCCTCGTGCAACCGATCGGCTCCGGCGGCGCGCGCGCCGTCGCCGTAGCGGAAGACGACGGCTTGCGGATCGTCGACGGCGCCGGTCGCCTCTACGACCTCGGGATCGAGGCGGCGGAAAACGTCGGACATCGAACCCGGCCGATTCGCCTCGACGGCGAACGAACAGTCGCCGCCCCCGTCGCGGATGGCCTCGCACAGGGCGCGCCGGCAAAACGCCGCATCGCCGGTCGCAACCGCCCCCTCGAGCGGCAGACGCCTGAGCAACGCCAGAGCCGCCGGCGCCGCCTTGTGCATCGTCCCGCAAATCCTGTCGCCCCCAAACGCCCATCGCTTCATTGAATCGCCCTGGCCGGCGAGGCGCGTCCATCGCCATAATGAGAGTCGCTGGCCGCCACCCTTGCGATTGACTTTCAATCGCATATTCTTGCCCGGCGCAACCCGGCAAGAGAAAGGGCAAGCCCCGTGCACCGCATAGCGATATCCTGCGCCGTATTCGCCGCCTTCGCCGTCGCGGCCGCCGCTCCTGCGGCCGAGGTCAACGTCTATTCGGCGCGCAAGGAAGCGTTGATCGCGCCGATCCTCGACGCCTTTTCCGAAGAGACCGGCGTCGCCGTCCGCCTCGTCACCGGCAATGCCGGGCAGCTGCATGAGCGCCTGCTCGCCGAAGGGCGCAACAGCCCCGCCGACCTGTTCGTCACCGTGGACGCCGGCAATCTGCACCGCGCCCGACAGGCGGGGCTCCTGCGTCCGGTCCGCTCGGACATCCTCGACGCCGCGGTCCCCGCGCGCTGGCGCGACCCGGACGGGTTCTGGTTCGGCCTCAGCCTGCGCGCCCGCGTGCTGGTCTACGCCGTCGACCGCGTGTCCCCCGACGACCTCTCGACCTACGAGGCCCTCGCCGACCCGATATGGTCCGACCGCGTGCTCGTGCGCTCCTCGAGCAACATCTACAATCAGTCGCTCATCGCCTCGATGATCGAGGCGAGGGGGACGGCCGCGACCGAGGAATGGGCGCGCGGCCTCGTCGCCAACCTGGCGCGCGACCCCAAGGGCGGCGACACCGACCAGATCCGGGCCGTGGCGGCGGGCGAAGGCGATGTCGCCATCGTCAACACCTATTACTATGGGGGTCTCGCCGCGTCCGCGGACCCGGCCGACCGCGCCGCGGCGGGCGCCACCCGCCCATTTTTCCCCAATCAAGGAGGGCGCGGGACGCACGTCAACATTTCCGGGGCGGGGGTGTGCGCCCATGCGCCCAACGCCGCCGAGGCCGTAGCGCTGCTCGAATATCTCGCGGGGGAGACGGCGCAGGCCGCTTTCGCCGCGCTCAATCACGAGATACCGGTGCGCGCCGGCGCGCCGTCCTCCGACATCGTCGCCGGCTGGGGCGCCTTCGAGATGGACGACCTGCCGCTGGCCGTGCTCGGCGAACGCAACCGCGAGGCGATCGAACTCGCCGACCGTGCCGGCTGGCGCTGACCTGCGCCGCCCGAAGCGCGTCGCGGCCCGCCTCCTCGCGGCCGCGCCGACGGCGATCGCCGTCGCCGTTTCGGCGCCGGTCGTCGTCGTCGCCGCCCATCTCTTCCTTCCCGCGGGGGATGTCTGGCCGCATCTCGTCGACACCGTTCTCGCCCGCTATGTCGCGAACACCCTGTGGCTGCTTCTCGGCGTCGGACTCGCCACCTTCGTCCTCGGCGCCGGCGCCGCCTGGCTCTGCGCCATGTGCCGCTTCCCCGGACGCGCGATTTTCGAGTGGGCGCTGCTGCTGCCGCTGGCGCTTCCCGCCTGGGCCATCGCCTACGCCTATGCCGGCATGTTCGAATATGCCGGACCGGTGCAGACGGCGCTGCGCGAGGCCTTCGGCTGGACACGGCGCGATTACTGGTTCCCCGACATCCGCTCGCTCGGCGGGGCCATCGCGGTCCTCTCGCTGGCCCTCTATCCCTATGTTTATCTGCTGGCCCGCGCCGCTTTTCTCGACCAGTCCGTCTGCGCGCTGGAGATCGGGCGCACCCTGGGCCGCGGCGCGTGGCGCAGCTTCGCCGGGATCGCCCTGCCGCTCGCCAGGCCGGCGCTCGCCGGCGGCGTCGCCCTTGCGCTCATGGAGGCGCTGAGCGACTTCGGCACGGTCGACTATTACGGGGTCGACACCTTCGCGACCGGCATCTACCGGACGTGGTTCGCCCTCGGCGACGCCGGGGCGGCCGCGCAACTGTCGGCAGTGCTGTTGATCTTCGTGTTCCTGGTGCTCGCCGCCGAGCGCTGGCAGCGGCGCCGCGCGCGCTACCATCACACCACCGGCCGGGCCGGGCGCGCCTTTGCCTGGCGCCTCTCCGGCTGGCGCGCGGGCCTGGCCGCGGCCGCCTGCTTCGCGCCGCTCGCCCTCGGTTTCCTCCTGCCCGCCGGCCGACTCGCCGCCTGGGCGGTCCCGACCTGGCGCGACCGGGCGGACGCGGCCTTCGGCGCGCTCGCCGGAACCAGTTTCCTCCTCGCCGCGCTGACGGCGCTCCTGGCCGTGGCGGCCGCCCTTGCCATCGCCTACGCCGCCCGGCTGGGCCTGGGGCCGATCGGACGCGCCGCGCGCCGCATCGCCGGTCTCGGCTACGCGGTCCCCGGGTCGGTAGTGGCGGTCGGCGCCTTGCTGTCGCTCGCCTGGATCGACCACCGCATCGACGATTTCGCGCGCAGCGTCTTCGGCGTCTCCACCGGCCTCATCGTCACCGGCGGGATCGCCGCCCTCGTCTTCGCCTATCTCGTCCGCTTCCTCGCGGTTTCGATGAACGCCGTCGATGCGGCGTTCGTGCGCGTCACCGGGCATATGGACAACGCCGCGCGCACGCTGGGGGCGGCGCCCGCGCGGGTCCTGGGGCGCATCCACCTGCCCATGCTCCGCGGCGGACTGCTCACGGCGACGCTGCTGGTCTTCGTCGACACCATGAAGGAACTTCCCGCGACGCTCATCCTGCGTCCCTTCGACGTCAACACCCTCGCGGTGCGCGCCTACGAGCTCGCCAGCGACGAACGGCTCGCCGACGCCGCGACTCCGGCGCTGGCCATCGTCGCCGCAGGTCTGATCCCCGTCGCGCTGCTTGGCCGCGCCGTCGCCCGGGGGCGCGCGTGACCGGCGCGCGCGGGCCGGAGGACGGCCTCGCCGTCGCCGGGGTGAGTCACGATTTCGGCGCAACGCGCGCCGTCGACGATGTCTCTCTCGCCGTCGCGCAAGGGGAGATCGTGGCGTTGCTGGGGCCGTCGGGATGCGGCAAGTCCACCTTGCTGCGCATTGCCGCGGGTCTCGAGACGCTGCAACGGGGAAGCGTGGCGATCGGCGGCGAGACGGTCGCCGCGCCGGGGCGGTCGCTGCCGCCCGAGGCGCGTTCGGTCGGCCTGATGTTCCAGGATTTCGCGCTGTTCCCGCACCTCACCGTGGCGCGCAACGTCGCCTTCGGCCTGGCCGGTTCGCCGCCGGCGGTCCGCCGCCGCACGGTCGCGCGGCTGCTCGACCGCGTCGGCCTCGCCGCCCGCGCCGACGACTACCCCCACGCCCTTTCCGGCGGCGAACAGCAACGGGTGGCGCTCGCCCGCGCGCTGGCGCCCGAACCGCGGGCGATGCTCCTCGACGAGCCGTTCTCCGGTCTCGACCGCCTGTTGCGCGACAGTCTGCGCGAGTCCGCCGCCGCCGTCCTCCGGGAGGCGCGGACGCCGGCGCTGATCGTCACCCACGACCCCGAGGAGGCGATGCTCGTCGCCGACCGCATCGCCGTCATGCGCGAGGGCCGCATCCTTCAGGCCGCGCCGCCGGATGTCCTCTACCGCCGCCCGGCCGACTCCTTCTGCGCGACGTTTCTCGGCGAGACGCAGCGCTTCGACGGCGCCGTCCGCGGCGGCCGCGTTCGCACCCCCGTCGGCGTCTTCGCCGCGCCCGGTCTCGCCGAGGGCGCCGCCGCCCAGGTTCTGGTGCGTCCGGAAGGCGTGCGCCTCGGCGCCGACAGCGGTCCCGCCGCAACCGTGCGCGCGGTGCGGAGCCTCGGCCGGTCGGGCCTGGCGATGCTGAGGCTCGACGGCGGCGCCGAACTGCGCGCGCGCGCGCCGTGGTGGGCGCTGCCGGAAGCGGGGGCCCGGACGCGCATATCGGTCGCCGACGCGATGGCGTTTGTCTTTCCCGCTCAAGAGCGCTAGATATGCCCGCGTCGGGCGGCCGCGACTCCGCCGCCGCGACGGCTCCGAACGCGCCTGAGGGGAAACGCGATGAGCATTGGGATTTGGCAGATCGTCTTGATTCTGGTTATCGTCCTGATCCTGTTCGGCGCCGGCAAATTGCCGCGCGTCATGGGCGATGTCGCCAGAGGCGTGAAAAGCTTCAAGGCCGGCCTCAAGGAAGAGGACGAACCCGGCGACGAGGCCGCCGCGAAGGGCGAGGCGCCGCAAGCCCGCGTCGCCGAAACCGCGAAAACGGCGACCGCCGAGGCCCGGTCGGACGAGCCCGCCAAGACCTGAACGCCGCGCCGGCGCGACGGCCCGCGCGACGGTTCGGACTCCCGCGACGACCGCGCCAATGCTCGACATCGGCTGGAGCGAAATGGCGATCGTCGCCGTGGTGGCGCTCTTCGTCATCGGGCCGCGGGAGTTGCCGCGTCTGCTGCGGACCGTCGGCCGCTACGCCGCGAAAATCCGCGGCATGGCGCGCGAATTCCAGGAAGGCATCGACGACGCCGTGCGCGAGGCCGAGCTCGACGAAGTGAAAAAACAAATCGAGTCGGTCCAGAAGATCGACGTCCGCGAATCCATCGAGAACGCGATCGACCCCGACCGCCGCATCGGCAAGGCCATGGATTTCAGCGACCCCGCCGCCCCCGGACCCGGCGCTCCGGAGGCGAAACCGCCGGCGGACGCGGCGGCGGAAGCCCCCGGGCCGCCGGAAACGGAGGCGGCGGAGGAGCCGTCGCAGGCCGAACCCGCCGCAGCGCCGGCCCGCCCGCCGTCTTCGCCGGGGCGCGCGGCGGGCATGGCGGCGTCCGTCGCCGCGGCAGCGGCGCCCGCGCCCGCCCCGGCGGCGGAGCCGGGACATCCGGCCGAGGCGCGTCCCCCGGCCGCCGAGGCGCAGGCGACCGACGCCTGACCCATGGCCGACATATCGCGCGATGACGTAGAGGCGTCCAAGGCGCCGCTCATCGACCATCTCATCGAACTGCGCGACCGTCTCAAATGGTCGGCGGTAGCGTTGCTGGCCGCGTTCGTCCTCTGCTTCGTCGTTACCGAGGATTACCTCTATCCGTTCCTCGTGTCGCCGCTCTACGACATCTATGTCGATATCGGCGTCGAGAACCCGCGCATGATCTACACGGCGCTGCACGAGGCGTTTTTCACCTACATGAAGCTCGCCTTCTACACGGCGTTGTTCGTGTCTTTCCCCATCGTCGCCAACCAGCTCTGGAAATTCATCGCGCCGGGCCTCTATCGCGACGAGAAACACGCCTTTCTGCCGTTTCTGGTCGCCACCCCGGTGCTGTTCGCGACCGGCGCTGCGCTGGTCTATTTCTTCATTTTGCCGCTGGCGTGGCGGTTCTTCATCGGCTTCCAGACCGCCGGCGCCGAAGGCATGGCCATCGAGCTCGAGGCCAAGGTCAACGAATATCTCGCGCTCGTCATCAAACTCATGTTCGCCTTCGGCATCGCGTTCCAGCTGCCGGTTGCGCTCACCCTCATGGCCCGGGCCGGTCTCGTAACCTCGCGGGGCCTCGCCGAACGCCGGAAATACTCCATCGTCATCGCGTTCGCCGCCGCTGCGCTTCTCACGCCGCCCGACCTGATCAGTCAGATCGGCCTCGGCGTGCCGATCATCGTCCTCTACGAAATCTCGATCTGGCTTGCGCGCATGGCCGAACGCCGACGCGCCGCACGCGAGGCCGCCGAAGAGGCCGAACTCGACCGCCGGCTCGCGGAAACCGGCGACGACGCCCCGGCCGACCCGGAGATCGACGACATCGACGACGAAACCGACTTCAACGTGACTCGCTAGGCGAGGGAAGGACGGTGCTCGATATCGCGTCCGTGCGCGCCGACCCGGCCGCTTTCGACGCCGCCATGACCCGGCGCGGCGCCGGCGCCCCGGCGGCCGAACTGCTCGCCCTCGACCGCAAGCGCCGCGACGCCATCGCCGCCGCGCAGGAGCTGCGCACCCGGCGCAACGCCGTCTCGAAGCGCATCGGCGCCGCGAAGGCCCGGGGCGAAGACGCCGCCGGACCCATGGCCGAGGTCGCCGCCCTCCGCGACCGTCTGCGCGAGAGCGAGGCGCTCCGGCGCACCCTCGAAGCCGAGCTGATCGAAGCCATGCGCGGCCTGCCCAACCCCGCCGCTCCCGACGTGCCCGACGGCGCCGACGAAACCGGCAATGTAGAAGTGGAGCGCATCGGCGCGCCGCGCGCCTTCTCCTTCCCCCCACGCTCCCATTTCGAGATCGGCGAACGCCTCGGACAGATGGACTTCGAGCGCGCGGCGCGCATGTCGGGGGCGCGCTTCGTCGTCCTCGACGGGCAGCTGGCGCGGCTCCAGCGCGCGCTGGCGCAGTTCATGCTCGACCTGCAAACGGGCGAACACGGCTACCGCGAAGTCGCGCCGCCGTTGCTGGTCCGCGAGCCGGCGCTGTTCGGCACAGGCCAGCTCCCCAAATTCGCCGGGGACAATTTCGTCACCGAGGACGGATACTGGCTGACGCCGACCGCCGAAGTGCCGCTGACCAACCTGGCGCGCGAAAGCGTGATCGACGAAGAGGCGCTGCCCCTGCGCTTCACGGCGCACACGCCGTGCTTCCGCGCCGAGGCGGGCGCCGCCGGAAAGGACACCCGCGGCATGATCCGCCTGCACCAGTTCGACAAGGTGGAGCTCGTGTCCATCGTCGCGCCGGAGGCTTCCGGGGCCGAACACGAACGCATGACCGCCTGCGCCCGCGCCGTGCTCGACCGCCTCGAGATCCCGTATCGAGTGGTGCTCCTGTGCGCCGGCGACACAGGCTTCGCGGCGCGCAAGACCTGGGACCTCGAAGCGTGGCTGCCGGGGCAGAACGCCTATCGCGAGATCTCCAGCTGCTCCGACTGCGGCGACTTCCAGGCGCGACGGATGAACGCGCGCTACCGCCCGAAGGCCGGCGGGGGGCCGCGCTTCGTGCACACGCTCAACGGCTCCGCCCTCGCCGTCGGGCGGACCCTCGCCGCGGTGATGGAGAACTGTCAGGAGGCCGACGGCTCGGTGTCCGTGCCGGAGGCGCTCCGCCCCTGGATGGGAGGCCGCGCGCGCGTCGAACCCGGCTGAACGCGCCCGCCCGCGGCCTTGCCGCGGGGCGCCCCGGCCCTAATGTCCTTGCGGTATCGACCTCTCCGATGCCGCTCAGGAAGGCGCGAAGGGCCGCCATGGCAAACGAACGACGCCGCCGGACCGCCGGGACGCTGCCGCACGGCCGACGCAACGGCGCCGCCGCCACCGAGAGAGCCCGCCTGGTACTCGCGGTGCGGCGATCCGGCGTGACCGACCCGCCGATCCTGTCCACCCTCGAGTCCGTGCCGCGGGAAGCCTTCGTGCCCGAGGCCGTCGCGCCGCGGGCTTACGAGGACGCGCCGCTGCCCATCGAATGCGGACAGACCGTCAGCCAGCCTTCGGTGGTGGCGTGGATGACCGCGGCCCTCGAGCTCGACGACCGCATGAAAGTCCTCGAAGTGGGGACGGGCGCGGGCTACCAGACCGCGATCCTGTCGCGGTTGTGCCGCCGCGTCTATACGGTCGAGCGCCACCGCGCGCTCTCCCGCAGCGCGCAGGCGCGCTTCGAGGCGCTGGGGCTTTGCAACATCACCGCGCGGGTCGGCGACGGCTGTCGGGGATGGCCCGAACAGGCGCCGTTCCCGCGCATCCTCGTCACCGCGGCCGCCGCCGAGCCGCCGCCCCTGCTCGTCGACCAGCTCGCGGTCGACGGGGTGATGGTCATGCCCTTAGGTCCGCCCGACGGCGACCAGGACCTTGTCCGCCTGCGCCGCACCCGCGACGGCCTGAGCCGGCATCGCCTGTTCGGAGTCCGCTTTCTGCCGTTGATCGAAGGAGACCTTGCGCCATGAAACAAGTCTTCGCGGCGCTCGCGGCGCTGCCCGCCTGCGCGCTCCTCTCCGCCTGTCTCAAGCCGGCGCCCGAAGCGGCGCGCGACGCCGAGCCCTGGGACCGGCCGGTAGCGGCCGTCGAAACCGCAACGCCCGCGGCGGCGCCCGTCGCGACCCGGGCGCCGTCTCCCGCGCCGGCGGCGGCCCGCGACGGCGGCGCCGCCCGCGCCCGCGACGCGACTTACGAGGTGGCGTCCGGCGATACGCTTTACGGCATATCGCAGCGCCTCGGCGTGACTTTGGCGGCGCTCGGCAGCGCCAACGGCCTCGCGGCGCCCTGGGTCATCCGCCCCGGCCAGCGCCTGCGGGTTCCCGGCGGCGCGTCGTCCTGCTGTTCCGCGCCCGTCGCGAGCAACGGGCGCCCGGCGCCCGACGCCCCGTCCGGAACCGCGCCGGCAACCGTAACGGTGACCGCTCTCGAGATCCCCGCCGCAGGGCGCGAAACGCCGCGGCGCGCCGACCCGCCGCCCGCGACAGCCGCGCCGCCGGCGGCAAGGCAGCCCGCAACCGCAGCGCAGCCCGCAACCGCCGCTGCGGCGCCACCCGCGGCGCAGCCGGTAGCCTTGCGGCAGGCGCCACCCGAACCGGACCCGGCTGCGGCGCCCCCGGGGCGGGCGGGGAAGAATTTCCTGTGGCCTGTCGAGGGACCGGTCCTCGCGCGCTTCGGACCGCGCGAAGGCGTCGGCCGCAACGACGGCATCAATATCGGCGCGGCGGCCGGCGCCCCGGTGCGCGCGTCCGAGAACGGCGTCGTCGTCTATGCGGGCAACGAGTTGCGCGGCTACGGCAACCTGTTGCTGGTCCGTCACGCCGGCGGCTGGACCTCGGCCTACGCTCACAACCGCAAATTGCTGGTCGACCGCGGCGCCCCGGTCGCGCGCGGCCAGGTCATCGCCGAGGTCGGGCGCACCGGCGACGTGAGCGAACCGCAGAGCCACTTCGAACTCCGCAAGGGCGCGGACGCCGTCGACCCCCTGAAATATCTCGAACCGCGATAACCGCCGGAGGGCCGAACCCTCGCGCGTCGGGACTCCCGCCCGGGAGCGTGCGAGGAAACCGAGAGGCCACATCACTCTTCGTCATTCCCGCGAAAGAGCGTGCGAGGAAATCGAGAGACGCTACTACTCTTCGTCATTCCCGCGAAAGCGGGAATCTGCTTGCGGCGTTTCCGCAAGAAAACCGGGCCGACATTGCGGACGACCGCCTCCGGATTCCCGCTTTCGAGCATGTGAAGAAATCGAACAGCGTTACAAACACTCGTCATTCCCGCGAAAGCGGGAATCTGCTTGCGGCGTTTCCGCAAGAAAACCGGGCCGATATTGCGGACGACCGCCTCCGGATTCCCGCTTTCGAGCATGTGAAGAAATCGAATAGCGTTACAAACACTCGTCATTCCCGCGAAAGCGGGAATCTCTTTGCGGCGTTTCCGCAAGAAAAACCGAGCCGACATTGCGGACGACCGCCTCCGGATTCCCGCTTTCGCGGGAATGACGAAGCATTATTCGGTGGTTATTGTCTTTACAATGCCTATACCTCGGCAATCCGTCCGTCACGACGAGAGCCGACCGATTTCCTCACACGCTCCCCGACAGCGCTTTCAGCCAGCGGGCGATCTCCGGCGCGTTCCATTCGACGGCGCCCTCCACCCGCGCGATCTCGCGGCCCCGGGCGTCGACGATCAGCGTCAGCGGCAGGCCGCGCACGGCGAGCGCCCCGAACGCCTCGAACGACGGGTCGAGGAACAGGGCGAGATGGGCGAAGCCGTTTTCCCGCCAGAAGCGGCGGGCGCTTTCGACATCCCGGTCCTGGTTGAGGGCGATCACGGAGAACGCGCCCTCCGCCTCGCCGGCGAGCGCGTCGAGCATGGGCATCTCCCGCAGGCACGGCGCGCACCACGTGGCCCACAGGTTCAGCAGCGCCGGGCGGCCCGCGAAATCGCCGAGGCGCGCCGGCGCGCCCGCGGCGTCGGTCCATGCGACGCCGGGGATCTTGCGCGGCGCATCGTGCCAGACGGCCGGCAACGCCGTCGCCGAAGGGCGCGGCGCGCCGTCGCGCGGGCTTGAATCGGGACCGAAGACGAAGACAATGACTCCCGCCGCCAGCGCCGACGACAGGCCGATCATGACCGCGCGAAAACCCTTCGACATCGACGCCCCGCGCCCTTCGTCCGCCCCGCGCGGCCCGACATCGGCGCGCGCGCTGTGGGGAGGCCACTTCGCCGCCGACCCCGCCGCGGCGATGGCCGAGATTAACCCCTCGGTCGGATTCGACAAGCGGCTCTACGCCGAAGACATCGCCGCCAGCCGCGCCCATTGCCGGATGCTCGTCGCGCAGGGGATCGTCGGCGCGGCCGACGGCGACGCGATACTCGAGGGCCTGGACACCGTCGAGGCCGAGATCGAAGCGGGAACCATGACGTTCGACCCCGCCCTGGAGGACGTTCATCTCAACATCGAGGCGCGTCTGACGGCGTTGATCGGCGAGGCCGGCAAGCGGCTGCACACCGCGCGCTCGCGCAACGACCAGGTGGCGACCGACTTCCGCCTGTGGGTGCGCGGCGCCATCGACTCCCTCGACGCCGCGCTCCGCGACTACCAGGCGGCGCTGCTCGACCGCGCCGGGGAGCACGCGGCGACGGCGATGCCGGGGTTCACCCACTTGCAACCGGCGCAGCCGGTCACCCTGGGCCACCACCTGCTGGCCTATGTGGAGATGGCGGGGCGCGACCGGGGGCGGTTCCGCGACGCCCGGGCGCGCCTGAACGAATGCCCCCTCGGCGCGGCGGCGCTCGCCGGCACGTCCTTTCCCGTCGACCGGCGGATGACCGCGGCGGCGCTGGGCTTCGACCGTCCCATGGCCAACTCCATCGATGCGGTGTCGGACCGCGACTTCGCGCTCGAGGCCCTCGCGGCGGCCGCCATTGCGTCGGGCCACCTGTCGCGCCTTGCCGAGGAAACGGTCGTGTGGTCGAGCGCCGGTTTCCGCCTCATCGCCCTGTCCGAGGCCTTTACCACCGGTTCGTCGATCATGCCGCAGAAGCGCAATCCCGACGCGGCCGAACTGGTGCGCGCCAAGACGGGGCGGACGGTCGGCGCGCTGACCGCCCTTCTGACGACCATGAAAGGCCTGCCGCTCGCCTATTCCAAGGACATGCAGGAGGACAAGGAGCCCGTCTTCGACTCGCTCGACACGCTCGGCCTGTGCGTCCGCGTCATGACGGGCATGGTCCGCGACATGACGGTCGACAAGGAGCGCATGAGCGCTCTCGCCGGCGACGGATACGCCACCGCGACCGACCTTGCCGACTGGCTGGTGCGGTCCCTCGACATGCCGTTCCGCCGGGCGCACGCGGTCGTCGGGCGCATCGTGCGCCGCGCCGAGGCCGCGGGCTGCGCGCTCGAGGACCTGCCGCGCGCCGCGTTCCACGCCGAGGAACCGCGTATCGCCGACGACGCCATCGCCGGCCTTTCCGTCGCCCGCTCCATCGCCGGCCGCGACAGCGAGGGGGGGACGGCGCCGGCGCGGGTGCGCGAGGCCGTCGCCGCGGCGCGGGAGCGCTACCTGTGACGCGGCGCGCGCTGTTGCGCCTCCTCTGCGCCGCGCCGGCGGTCGCCGCCGTCGCCGCGTGCGGGCGCAAGGGGCCGCCGGAGACGCCTGCGCGAAACGGCGAAGAGCCGCCCGACCGGGAGCCCTGAATGAAGCCCTTCGCCTGGCGCCGCGGCGGGTTGTGGGCGGAGGATGTTGCGCTTGCCGACATCGCCGCCGGGGTGGGCACGCCGTTCTACTGCTATTCGACGGCCGCATTGACCCGGAACTATCTCGAACTCGCCGACGCTTTCGCCGGCCGCGATGTCCTCATCGCCTATTCGGTGAAGGCGAACGGCAACCGGGCGGTGATCGCGACGCTCGCCCGCCTGGGCGCCGGCGCCGATGTGGTGAGCGAGGGCGAGATCCGCCGCGCGCTCGCCGCCGGGGTCGCCCCCGGAGACATCGTGTTTTCGGGCGTCGGCAAGACGCGGGAGGAGATCGCCTTCGCCCTGTCGCGCGGCGTCGTGCACATGAACGTCGAATCCGAACCCGAACTCGCCGCGGTCTCGCAGGTAGCGACCGCGCGCGGCGCCGTCGCGCGGGTGGCGTTGCGCGTGAACCCGGACGTAGACGCGGGAACCCACGACAAGATCGCCACCGGCCGGCGCGGCGACAAATTCGGCGTCGACATCGAGCGCGCGCCGGCGCTTTACCGCCGCGCCGCGGCGCTGCCGGGCGTCGCGGCGGACGGGGTCGACGTGCATATCGGCTCGCAGATCGCGGACCTTGCGCCGTTCCGCCGCGCCTTTTCGCGCGTCGTCGAACTCGTCGCCGCGCTGCGCGCGCGCGGCCATCGCATCCGCCGTCTCGATCTCGGCGGCGGGCTGGGCATCCGCTACGGCTCCGAGACGCCGCCCGCCCCGGCCGAATACGCCGCTCTCGTCGCCGGCCTCACCGACGGTCTCGATTGCCGTCTGGTGCTCGAACCGGGCCGCTCCATCGCCGGCAATGCGGGGGTCCTCGTGGCGCGCGTGATATACGAACGGCGTGACCGCAGCCGCCGCTTCGTCATTGTCGACGCGGGCATGAACGACCTCCTCCGCCCCGCCCTCTACGGCGCGTTCCATGCCGTCGCGCCGGTCGCCGAACCCGCCGCCGACGCGCCCCTGACCCCCGCCGACGTGGTCGGGCCGGTTTGCGAATCGGGCGATTGTTTCGCCGTCGGACGCCTGTTGCCGCCTTTCTCCTCGGGCGATCTCGTCGCCTTCCTGTCCGCCGGGGCCTATGGCGCGGTCATGGCCTCGACCTACAACAGCCGGCTGCCGGCCCCCGAAACGCTGGTCGACGGCGCGCGCTGGGCGGTGGTGCGGCCGCGCATGGATTATGAGACCCTGATCGCTCAGGATCGCCTGCCCGCCTGGTTGCAGGCGGACGCGACCGAAAGGCGGCGGCGCGCATGAGCGCAGGGCTCCCTCGCGACCCCGGCGACGGCGGGCGGCGCATCCGCCGCCGCCTCGCCCGGCAGCTCCGGCTGAGCGCTCTTGCCCTGTTCTGGGAGCGCCTGTGGCCGGCGCTGTGGCCGGCCCTGGCGACGGCGGGGATATTCTCCGTCGTCACCCTGCTGGGCCTGTGGGAGGCCGTGCCGTGGGCGTGGCTGCACGCGGCGCTGCTCGCAGGCTTCGCGGGCGCGCTGGCCGCAGCGCTGTGGCGCGCGCGCGGCGCCGTGCGGCGGCCCGCCGTCGACGCCGCCATGCGCCGCCTCGAACGCGAAAGCCGCCTCGAACACAGACCCCTGTCGGCGTTCCTCGACTCTCCCGCCGGGGGCGCGGGCGACCCCGGCCGCGACGCGCTGTGGCGGGCGCACCGGCGCCGCGCCGCGCGCGCGCTGGAGCGCCTGCGCGTCGCGTGGCCGCGGCCGGCGCTCGCGGCGCGCGACCCGTGGGCGCTGCGGGGGCTGCTTTTGCTGGCCCTCGCGACAGCTCTGGTCTTCGCGGGCGACGGCGCCGGCGATCGCTTTGCGTCCGCGCTGGCCTTCGACCGGGGCCGCGACGCCGGCCCCCCCGGGCGCTTGACGGCGTGGGTCGACCCGCCGGTTCATACCGGCCTCGCGCCGATATTCCTCACGCCGACCGGCGGCGTCGCGCCCGGCGCCCCGGCGCCCGGGGGCGAGCATGAAGCGGTCGCGGGCAGCGTGCTCAACGCGCGGGTTCTGGGCGGGGACGAGGCGCCGGCGTTCGTCGTCGACGCCGGGCGGGCCGGGCAGGAAGGAGAATCTTCCGCCTTCGAAGCGGCCGGGGAGGGGAACTGGGCGCTGCATCGCGCCATCGAAACCGACATGGACGCGCGCATCGTGCAGTCGGGACGCGCCCTCGGCGCCTGGAGGTTTTCCGCCGTCGCCGACCGCCCGCCGACCGTCGCCGTGGGCGAGCCGCCGCGGGCGACGCGCCGCGGCGTCCTGCGCCTCGCCTACGAAGCGGAGGACGATTTCGGTCTCGCCGCCGTCGACGCCCGTATCCGCCTTCCCGACGAAGCGGGGGAAGGCGGCGACGCCTGGCCGATCGCCTTTCCGCTGCCGCTTCCCGGACCGGTCCCCCGCGAAGCCGCGGAATCCGTCTATCGCGATCTGACCGCGCATCCCTTCGCCGGTTCGCCCGTCGTCCTCGACCTCGAGGCGACCGACAGCGCCGGGCAACGGGGCTTTGCGGCGCCGTATCCGATGGTGCTTCCCGCGCGTTCGTTCGCGCATCCGGTCGCCGTCGAGATTGTCGCCCGGCGACGGGCGCTCGCTCTCGACCGCGGCGTCGGCGAGGATGTCGTCGCTGCGCTGGAGGCGATTATGGCCGCGCCGGAAGCGTTTTCCGGCGACCCGGTGGCTTTTCTCGGTCTTGTCGCGGCGCGGACTCGCCTCGCTCACGCCGAAAGCGAGGCCGAATACCGCGGGGTGATCGATCTCCTGTGGGATGTCGCCCTGCGCATCGAGGACGGCGCGCTGTCGATCGCCGAGCGCGAGCTGCGGACGGCGCAGGAAGAGCTGCGCGCGGCGCTCGACGAAGGCGCGGACCCAGAAGAACTCGCCGAAACGATGGACCGCCTTCGCGAGGCGCTGGACCGCTATCTGGAGACTCTTGCGCAGTCGCGCCGCGAGCGCGACACGGCGGAGAACGGCGATGACGCCGACTTCGAGCCCGGCGCGCTGCGGCGCGGGCGCGACGACTTGCAGCGGATGATCGACGACGCCCGCGCTCTCGCCGAAACCGGCGCGCGCGACGCCGCGCGCGACATGCTCCGGCAGCTGCGCGAATTGCTCGAGAACATGGAGCCCGCGCGCCCCGAAGCGGACCCCCAAAGCGCCGGCGGCGAGCGCCTGATGGAACAGCTCCGCGAGATCATGGAGGGGCAGGACGAGCTGCTCGAAGAGACGTTCCGGCGCGCCCAACAGGGCGGCGAGAACGAACGCGAGTCCCCGGGCCAGGGAGAGGACGCGGTGGAGCGCCAGGAAGCGTTGCGCCGTGCGCTGGGCGAATTCATGCGCCAGCTCGGCGAGTCGGGCGCGCAACTCCCCGACCCGCTCGGCGAGGCGGAACAGGCGATGCGCGAGTCGACCCGCGAACTCGGACGCGGCCGCCCCGACCGTTCCGCGGGCGCGCAGGCGGAAGCGCTGGGCCTGTTGCAACAGGGCGCGGAAATGGCGATGAACGAAACGATGACGGGGCGCAGCGGCCAGCGTCCCGGCCGCGACGACGCGCCGTCCCGCGAACGCCGCGACCCCTTCGGAAGACTGCCTCCGGGCAACAATGGCGACCCCGCGGGTTTCGTCGACATCCCGAGCGAGTCGGCGGTGCAGCGCAGCCGCGAAATCCGCGACGAACTGCGGCGACGCGCCGGCGAGCGCGCCCGTTCCCGCACCGACCTCGACTATATCGGACGCCTGCTCGACATGTATTGAGGCCGGAGCGCGGCGCGTCTCGAACCCTCGCGGGATCGTTATGCTCGCCTGCATCCGGAAGTCGCCGGCCTTGTCCCCCTGTCGATCGGCGCCGGCCGCCGCATGAACGGAACGACATGCGACGCGCTCGAAGGCGCTTGCGCAAGCCGGATTCGGGGATCGCCGGGCCAAAGCCGCAGAGAGAACCCACTACTCTTCGTCATTCCCGCGAAAGAGCGTGTGAAGAAATTGAATGGCCTTGCAAATACTCGTCATTCCCGCGAAAGCGGGAATCTGTTGCGGCGTTTCCGCAAGAAAAACCGGGCCAGTATAGCGGACGGCCGCCCGTGGATTCCCGCTTTCGAGCGTGTGAAGAAATCGGACAGATATACAAATACTCGTCATTCCCGCGAAAGCGGGAATCTCTTTGCGGCGTTTCCGTAAGAAAAACCGGGCCGACATAGCGGACGGCCGCCTCCGGATTCCCGCTTTCGCGGGAATGACGAAGTATTATTCGATGGGTATTGTCTTTTACAATGCCGTTACCTCGGCGACCCGTCCGTCACGATGAGAGCCGCCCGATTTCTTCACACGCTCTTTCGCGGGAAGGACGAAGCGCTATTCGATGGGTATTGTCTTTACAATGCCGACGCCTCGGCGATTCGGCCGTCACGAGAGGAATCGACCTCTTCGAACTCCCGCCCCGATCCCCGAACTCAACGGAGGCGTCGAGCGCAACAACGGCGCATGGCGATACGAGTTCTACGCAACATGGGACCTCCCCCAGCACGACCTCGGCCAAATCAACCGCCGGATCGACGCCTTCGCCGACAAGTTCAACGACTTCCGACCCCGCAACGCCCTCGACAACAGCGCCCCCGCAGAATATCTTCACGCCCCGACGGCAGACGGGACGCCTGCCGACCGCCCCCGCATCTCATATGTCGTGAAGCAGTACAGACAGTTGACAGCGGCGAGAGACTGCGCAAATCTTCGGACGATGATGGTCGTCACTGTTTCCGGGGCGGGCGCGAAGCCGCGCCGCGCCGCGTTTGCGCGCCGGTGGATGTCGTGGTTCGCGGCGCTGTGCCTCGTTCTGGGGCAGCTGCATGTCTGGCAGCACCGGGCCGGGCACGACGACGATCATTTCGATTTGGGGCATTTCGACCCGGATCATTCCGACCCGGATCATTCCCATTCCGGACATTCCGGACATTCCGACGCCCGGGCCGGCGAGGCCTGCCAGCTGGCGGACACGCCCTGGAGCGACATCCCCGCGGCGTTCTGCGCGCCGGGCGATGCGGCCGGGCCGCAGCGCGTCTCGCCCGCCGTTGCCGCCGTCGCAGGCGCAAGCCCGGCCGGAACGCCGCCGATAAGAGCGCCTCCGCACGCCTGACCGCTCCCGGCGTGCGCGGCCGCTCCCCGGGGCGGATGTCCGCGCACGCTTCTGCATGACGGTCTCGCAACGGAGGAACCGATGAGAACCATTGCGATATGCGCGCGGCTTGCGATTGCCGCGGCGCTTCCGCTCGCCGCGCCGCAAGCGTGGGCGGAGGACGAAACGGCGCCCAGCGCCGCCGATCTGGCGGCCGAAATCCAGGCGCTCAAGGCCGAATACGAAGAACGCATCCGCGCGCTCGAGGAGCGGCTCGCCGATGTCCAGGCGCCGCCCGTCGCTGCGCCTGCGCCCGCGCCGGCGACGCAGCGGAAGGTCACGACCACGGACAACGCCTTCAACCCCGCGATCGGCGTCGTGCTCGACGGGCGCGTCACGAGCTTTTCCGCGGACGAGTCGGAAATCCCCGGCTTCCGGATGGGCCATCACGGCGAGCGCGGTTCGGAGGGCCTGAGCCTCGGACACACCGAAGCCACCCTGTCGAGCAATGTCGACGACAAATTCCAGGGCGCGTTCACCCTCGGCCTCGGGTCGCATCCCGGCGAAGCGACCGAACTCGATGTCGAGGAAGCCTGGATCGGCACGCTGCCCGGCGCCGGTCTGCCCGGCGGGATGCGGATCAAGGCGGGGCGCGCCTTGTGGACGCTCGGTTATCTGAACGAATTCCACGCGCACGCCGACGATTTCGCCGACCGGCCGCTGCCCTACCGGGTCTATCTCGACAATCACTGGAACGACGACGGCGTGGAGTTTTCCTGGGTGCTGCCCACCGACCTCTACGCCGAGATCGGCGGCGGGATCTTCCGCGGCTCCGACACGCCGTTCGGCGGGTCGACGGACGGTTTCGACGCCAGGTCGGCCTATGCCCGCATCGGCGGCGATATCGGCTCGAACTCGGCATGGCGGATCGGCGCCTACGTGCTCGACGGCAAGTCGCGCGACCGCGCCGGAGGCGGCCACGATCACGGCCACGGAGAGGACGAACACGCCGACATGCACGTCGCACGCGAGGACGAGCACGACGAAGAAGAACACGACGAAGAAGAACACGACGAAGAAGAACACGACGAAGAAGAGCACGACGAAGAAGAGCACGACGAAGAAGAGCACGACGAAGAAGAACACGACGAAGAAGAACACGACGAAGAAGAACACGACGAAGAAGAACACGACGAAGAAGAACACGACGAAGAAGAACACGACGAAGAAGAACACGCACACGAGCACGAAGCGTTCACGCCCGAGAATTTCCTCGCCGGCGGCGCGTTCACCGGCGACGGGCGGCTCTGGGGCGCCGACATCCGCTTCACCTGGGCGCCCACGGGCAACCCGCAGAAATCCGAATTGATCCTCCAGGGCGAGTATTTCCGCATGGAGGAGGAAGGCCTCTACGTGCTCACCGACGACGAAGGCGCGATGCATCGCGAGACTCTCGACGGCTCCAGCTCGGGCTGGTACGTGCAGGGGGTCTACCGGTTCATGCCGCGCTGGCGGGCGGGCGTGCGCTATGCGCGGCTGGAGCCGCCGGACTCGGCGGACATCGACCATTCGCCCTGGGCCGTCGGAGTCATGGCGGACTGGACGAACAGCGAGTTCGGGCGCATCCGCGCGCAATACAACCGCGAAACCTTCGTCGACGGCGATCATGACGACCAGTTCATGCTGCAATACGTCATGAGCCTCGGCGCGCACGCGGCGCACGCGTTTTGAGCGCGCGCCCGATGGGAAGAGAACGCCCGCCGGCCGTCCTTGCGACCGCCGGCGGGCGGCGCCCGAACGGAGGAGAGAGAAAATGGTGAGAAGCAAGCGCCCGTCGGCCGTCCTTGCGGCCGTCGCGGGCCTGGTTGCGGGGGCGGCGCCGGTCGCCCCCGCGGCCGCCGAAGTGCGCGTCTTCGCCTGCGAACCCGAATGGGAGGCGCTGGCCCGGGAAGTCGGCGGCGACGACATCGAGGCGCGATCCGCAACCACGGGGATTCAGGACCCGCACTACATCCGCGCGCGGCCCAGCCTGATCGCCTGGATACGGCGCGCCGACCTGCTGATCTGCTCGGGCGCCGACCTGGAGGTCGGCTGGCTCCCCGTCCTCCTCGAGCGCGGGGCGCCGCTTGCGGTCCAGCCCGGACAACCGGGGAGCGTCATGGCGTCCGACCATCTGGAGGCGGTCGACCGGCCCGAAACGCTCGACCGCGCCCTGGGAGACTCGCACCCGGGCGGCAACCCGCATTTCCATCTCGACCCGCGCAACCTGCTTGCGCTGGCCGATGTGGTGGCGGAGCGGCTGGCGCTCATCGACCCGGAGAACGCCGCCGCCTACAGCGAGCGGCGCGATTCCTTCGCCGAACGCTGGCGCCCGGCGATGGCGGACTGGAAAGCGCGCGCCGACCGCCTCTCGCCGATGCCGGTCGTCGTCTATCATGAAGCGTGGGCGCACTTCCTGCGCTGGGCGGGCATGGAGCGCGCGGCGTCGCTGGAGCCCCTCCCCGGCGTGCCGCCGACGGCGAGCCACCTGGCGCGCGTCCTGGAGCGGGTGGAAGAGACGGGCGCCGAGGTCATCCTCCGGGCGCCCTACGAACCCACCGACGCGTCGGACTGGCTGGCGGAAAGGGCCGGCCTCCCCGTCGTCGATCTGCCGTCCACGGTCGGCGGACGCGAGGGCGTGAACACCCTCTTCGATGTGTTCGACGTCTCGCTGACGCTGCTGGAGGAGGTCCGGAGCCGTCCTTGACCTTCTCGACATCGTAGCGCCCGCCCTCGCGGCGGGGCTACTCGTCACGGCGGTCCACGCGCCGTTCGGGATCGAGGTCCTGAAGCGCGGGATCGTGTTCATCGACCTGGCGACCGCCCAGGTCGTGGGGCTGGCGCTCATCCTGCTGGGCGTGTGGCTGGAGCACCCGTCATGGGCGGTGAGCCAGGCGGCGGCGTTCGGCGCCGCGGTCGGCGCGGCGCTGTTCTTCCGCCGGATCGAAAGCGCCTCGCCGGCCGAGCAGGAGGGGACGATCGGCGCCGTGTTCGTCGTCGCCGCGTCCCTCGCCCTGCTGGCGCTGGCGGCCGACCCGCATGGCGGCGAGGCGTTGCGGCGCGTCCTTTCGGGCCAGATACTGTTCGTGTCGTGGCGCGATATCGCCCTGTTCGCGCCGGTCTACGCCGCAGCGATCCTCCTGCGGATCGCCGTTCCGGCGGCGCGGAGCGGGACGGGGTTCTTCGTCTCGTTCGCGTTCGTCGTCACCGCATCGGTCCAGCTGGTGGGCGTGTATGTGGTGTTCGCAAGCCTGATACTGCCGGCGCTCGCGGCGCGTTCGGGCGCGGGGTACCGGCTCCGCCGGGCGCTGGCGAGCGGGGCGGCGGCGGTCGCCGCGGGAGTCTCCCTTTCGACCGTCGCCGACCTTCCCGCCGGGCCGGTCCTCGTCGTCTGTTTCGCCGTCTCGGCGGCGGCGGTGCGGTCTGTCGTCCGGCTCCGCCGCGCGGGAGCGTGAACGCGGGCGGCCCGCTCGCCGTCCATGCGCCGCTTGTTCGCCGCCTATTCGACCGTGACCGCCTTCGCCAGGTTGCGGGGCTGGTCGACATCGGCGCCCTTGAGCACGGCGACGTGATAGGCCAGCAACTGCACCGGAAGCGCGTAGAGGATCGGCGCCGCCAACGGGTTCGCTTCGGGCATCTCGACCCACGCCTCGGCCTTCTCCGCCAGCCGGTCCATGGCTGCGGAATCGCCGATCGCGAACAACCGCCCGCCGCGCGCCGCCACTTCCTCGACATTGGACGCGGTCTTCTCGAACAGCGCGTCCGACGGCGCGATGGCGATCACCGGGACGGTGTCGTCGACCAGCGCGATCGGCCCGTGCTTGAGCTCGCCGGCCGCGTAGGCCTCGGCGTGGATGTAGGAGATTTCCTTCAGCTTCAACGCGCCCTCGAGCGCGATGGCGTAGGACGTGCCCCTGCCGATATAGAGGACATCCCGCGCATGCCGGAGGGTTTCCGCGATCTCGTGGAGACGGCGGTCGTGCGCGAGCGCCTCGGCGGCGCGCGCCGGCGTTTCCAGCAGCCCGCCGGCAAGGCGCGCCGCCTCCGCCGGCGCCAGCACGCCGCGCGCCTCCCCGAAGGACAGCGCAAGGCACGCCAGCGCCGCCAGCTGGGTCGTGAAAGCCTTGGTCGAGGCGACGCCGATCTCCGGGCCGGCATGGGTCTCCAGCACCGCATCGGCCTCGCGCGCCATCGTCGACTCGGGCGCGTTCACCATCGCCAGAGCCGGCGCGCCGGAAGCCGAGAAGCGCCGCATCGCCGCCAGCGTATCCGCCGTCTCCCCCGACTGGGACACGAACAACCCGACGGTCCCCGACACTTCCGGCGGGTCGCGGTAGCGGTATTCCGACGCGATGTCGAGGTCCACGGGAAGCCGCGCCAGACGCTCGAACCAGTAGCGCGCGACCAGCCCCGCATAGAACGACGTGCCGCACGCCACGATCGAAATACGCGCGATCCGCGCCGGGTCGACCGGCGTCGGCGGCAGGACGACCCGCCGCGTCGCCGGGTTGAAGAAACTGTGCAGCGTGTCGCCGATGGCCGTCGGTTGTTCGTGTATCTCCTTGTGCATGAAGTGCCGGTGGTTGCCCTTGCCGACAGCGGCGCCCGACAGCGCCGTCACGCGCACGGCGCGCTGCGCGGGCGCGCCTTTCGCGTCGCGCACTTCGACGCCGCCGCGTCGCGCCAGCGCCCAGTCGCCCTCCTCGAGATAGATCAGGCGCCGCGTGAACGGCGCCAGCGCAAGCGCGTCGGAGCCGAGAAAGGTTTCGCCCTCGCCGAGTCCGATCGCCAGCGGGCTGCCGCGCCGCGCCGCGATCAGCAGATCGTCGTATCCGGCGAACAGGATCGCCAGCGCGAACGCGCCTTCCAGCCGGCCGAGCGTCGCCGCCACCGCGTCTTCGGGGTCCATGCCTTCCTCGAGCGCGGCGCTCAGCAGATGCACCACCGCCTCGGTGTCGGTCTGGGTCTCGAAACGCCGCCCCGATTCGACCAGGCGGTCGCGCAACGCCTGAAAATTCTCGACGATCCCGTTGTGCACCACGGCGACGCGCGCGTCGGCGTGGGGGTGCGCGTTGTCCGTCGTCGCGGCGCCGTGCGTCGCCCAGCGCGTGTGGCCGATGCCGACCGCGCCCGCCAGCGGCCGCTCCGCCAGCAGCGCCGCCAGACGGTCGATCTTGCCGTCGGCGCGGCGGCGTTCGATCCCGCCGTCGACCAGGGTAGCGACGCCGGCGGAATCGTAACCGCGATACTCCAGCCGCTTCAGCCCGTCGAGGAGGAGCGGCGCCGCCGGACGCGAACCGACCACGCCGATGATCCCGCACACGGCGTCAGCCCCGCTTCGCCGCCCGGCGGCGCGCGCCGCGGAACCGCGCGGCGCCGCCCTCGACGGCGCGCTGCGCCGCGCGCGTCACCGCCAGCGCGTCCGCCGCTACGTCACCGGTGATCGTGCTGCCGGCGCCGACCATCGCCCCGGCGCCGATGGAGACCGGCGCCACCAGCGCGGAATTCGACCCGACGAACGCGCCGTCGCCGATCTCCGTGCGGTGCTTGGCGAAACCGTCGTAGTTGCAGGTGATGACGCCGGCGCCGACATTGGCGCCGGCGCCGACGCGCGCATCGCCGACATAACTCAGATGACTGACCTTCGCGGCCGCCCCGATCGCGGCCGCCTTGACCTCGACGAAATTCCCGACCCGCGCGCCGTCGCCGATCTCGCTGCCGGGCCGCAGGCGCGCAAACGGCCCCACCGTCGCCCCGGCGCCGACCCGCACTCCCTCGAGATGCGAAAACGCGCAGACCGTCGCCCCGTCGCCGACCGATACCCCCGGTCCGAAACAGACATACGGCTCCACCGTCACATCGCGGCCGAGCTCGGTGTCGGCGGCGAAATGAACCGACTCCGGGCGCACCAGAGTCGCCCCTCCCTCCAGCGCGCGGGTCCTCAGCCGCGCCTGGGCAAACGCCTCCGCCGCCGCCAGGCCGGCGCGCGTATTGACCCCTGCAAGTTCGGCCTCCGGTCCCTCGACGAACGCGCACTGGCGCCCGGCCGCCCGCGCCAGCGCCACCGCGTCGGTCAGGTAATACTCGCCCTTTGCGTTGTCGGCGCCCACCCGGTCGAGCAGGCGCCACAACAGCGCGCCGTCGGCCGCCATCGCGCCGGAATTGCAAAGGCGGTTCGCCGCATCGGACGCATCGGCGTCCGCCGCCTCGACGATCCCCGCGAGCTCGCCGCCGTCGAGGCGTAGCCGGCCGTAGCCGGCCGGGTCCGTCGCCTCGAAACCCAGCGCGACGACCGCGGGGTCGTCGTCGGCGCGGCGCCGCGCCACCGCGCGCGCCAGCGTCTCCGGCGCGATCAGCGGGGTATCGCCGTAAAGCACGAGGACGTCGCCGCCGGCGTCCTCGAGCGCCGGGCGCGCCTGCGCCACCGCGTGCGCCGTGCCCCGCCGGCGCGCCTGCACCGCATGGCCCCGGGGCGCCGCCAGAGCCGCGACCTCGTCCATGCCGGGGCCGACCACCACAACGACGCGCGCCGGCGCCAGCGCTTCGGCCGCCGCCAGCACATGCCCGATCATCGGCCGCCCCGCCACCGCATGCATGACCTTGGGGCGCGCGGACCGCATACGCGCCCCCTCGCCGGCTGCCAGAACGACGACGTTCAGATCCCGATCGACCATCGCACGCTTCGCTCCGTTCCGCCGTCCCGCGCCGACGCGGCGCGGGCTATGATGCGGACGCAGCCTCGAATATACCTTTCCGCCATGCCTTTCGACACGATCGTCTTCGACCTCGACGGCACCCTGGTCGACAGCGCGCCCGATCTCGCCGAGGCGCTGAACCGGCTCCTCGGCGAGAACGGGCTGCCGGAAGTGGCGCCCGACTCGGTGCGCAGCATGGTCGGCGAAGGCGCCGCCCGAATGATCGCGCGCGGTTTCGCGGCCGCCGGACGCGCCGTCGGCGACGAGCCGCCCGACGGGTTGCGCCGGCGTTTCCTCGCTCATTACGCCGACTGCCTGGCCGATTCGACCCGCCCCTTTCCCGGCGCCGTGGCGGCGCTCGAAACTCTCGCCGCGGCGGGGCGCCGCCTCGCCGTGTGCACCAACAAATCCGAGGCGACGAGCCGCGCCCTGCTCGACCGTCTCGGCCTCTCGCGCTTTTTCGGCGCCGTGGTCGGCGGCGACAGTCTCGCCGTGCACAAGCCCGACCCCCGCCATCTGACCGCAGCTATCCTCCGCGCCGGCGGGACTCCCGAACGCGCGGCGATGGTCGGCGACAGCGTCGTGGATGTCGAGGCCGCGCGCGCCGCCGCGGTGCCCGTCGTCGCCGTGAGCTTCGGCTATACGCGAATCCCGCCCGCGCAACTCGGCGCCGATGCGCTCATCGAAAGTTTCGACGAACTCGTTCCGGCGCTCGACCGGCTGGCCGGCGGCGCCCGCTCCGCGGCTTCGCCGCCGCGCCGGGGGTGAGCGGGCGGCGCCCGTGCCGGGGCGAAGAGTCGCGCTGCTCGGCCTCGGCTGGCTCTGCGTCGGCGCCGGGGTCGTCGGCATCGTCGTCCCCGGCTGGCCGACCACGGTTTTCCTTCTCGTCGCGCTCTGGGCCTTCGCCCGCAGCTCCAAATCCCTGCACGACCGGCTCTACGCCCACCCGCGCCTCGGCCCGCCCCTTCGCGACTGGCGCGAATACGGCGCCATTTCGGGGCGGGCGAAACTCGCCGCGCTGCTCTTCATGGCGGTCGGACTCGCCGTCGCCGCGGCGTCCGCCGCCACCTGGACGCTACCGGCGGTCCTCGCCGCGATCCTCGTCCCCGTCGCCGTCTTCATCGTGACCCGGCCGGGCGCGCCGGGGCGCTGAACCGGCGCTCGCGCGCGCCGCGCGCACCCACCAGCCGGGGCGGCGACGGCGCAACGCCGCCGCAGCCCGGCGCGCTTCGGCGTCTGTCGGATAGACCCCGAAGCATGTCGCCCCGCTCCCCGACATGCGCGCCATCAGGCAGCGCGGGGTCTCTTCGAGCGCCCGCAGCGCGTCGCCGATCGCCGGCGCGATACGCCGCGCAGGCGCTTCCAGATCGTTGCGGCTCCCGACCAGCGCCCGGACCAGAGCGTTCCCGTCGCCGCCGATGCGCGCCGAACGGCGCGGCGCCGGCGGCGGAAACGGCGCGCGGAGACGCGAAAACACCTCCGCCGTCGATACCGCTGCGCCCGGGTTGACCAGCGCCAGCGCCAGCGGACGGGCGAAAGGCGGCGCCCGGTAAAGGACATCGCCGGCGCCCGCCGCGCGCAGCACGCCGCCGGCGAGGCAGGCGGGCGCGTCGGCGCCGAGCGCCGCCGCGATGCGACGCAGGCGCGCCGCCGGAGCGTCCATCCGCCACAGCGCCGTCAGGACCCGGAGGACCGCCGCCGCGTCCGCCGACCCGCCGCCGAGCCCGGCGGCGACCGGCAGGCGCTTCTCCAGCACGATCGCCGCGCCGCAGGGAACCGGCGCTGTCCGGGCCAGCGCCCGGGCCGCGCGCAGGGCGAGATTGTCCCCGGCAGGCCCCAGCGCCGCCGCGAACGGCCCCGTGACTTCGAGAGTCAGGGCGCGCGCGGGGCGGACGCGCACCCGGTCGGCCGCGTCCGCGAAGACGATCAGCGTGTCGACGTTATGCCGCCCGTCGCCGCGGCGCCCGCGGACGTGGAGATAGAGATTGATCTTGGCCGGCGCGTCCGCGACGACCTCGCCGTCGCCGGGGGCGGTCAGAGGTCCCCGGCCGCCCGCGCCGCCGCGTCCCCGGTCCCGGGTTCGTCGGCGAGACCGTTCTCGACCTTGTCGCGAAGCGCTTCCTCCAGCTCGGGTTCGGGACCGAACGCGAGGGCGCGCCGCCACTGGAAATACGCTTCGTGGCGGCGCCCCACCCGCCACAGGCTATCGCCGAAATGGTCGAGAATGACGGGGTCGCCGGGCCGCAGGGAGACGGCGCGCTCGAGATGGCGGACCGCCTCGTCGTATTCGCCGAGACGGAACAGCACCCAGCCCAGACTGTCGACGATGTAGCCGTCGTCGGGGCGTTGCTCCACCGCCCTGGCGATCATGCGCCGGGCGCGGTCGTAGTTCCGCCCCATCTCGACCCAGCTGTAGCCGAGATAGTTGAGCACCAGAGGCTGGTCGGGCTCCAGTTCCAGGGCCCGCAGAAAATCGTCCTCGGCGCGCTCCCATTGCCGCGAGCGCTCCAGCGACATCCCGCGCGCGTAAAGCAGCGGCCAGTGCCGCCGCTCCAGCGCCGGGATGCGCGCCAGCGCCCGGTCGTAGGCGTCCGCCGCCTCGTCGTAGCGTTTCTCGCCGAGCATCATGTCGGCGAGGGCGATGGGCGCGTCGGCGCGCACCGGGTTCTGCCGCGTCATCGCCCGCAGCCGCCGCGCCGCCGCCTCCACCTCGCCCAGCTCCGCCAGAGCGTCCGCCGCGTGCAACCGCGCCGCCCATGTCAACGGAGACTCTCCGGGCACCGCGTCCCAGGCCGCGACCGCTTCGGCATATCGCTCCATGTCCGCCAGGACCTCGCCGAGAAGCATCCGGCAAGCGTCGTGAGCGGGCCGCACGGCCAGGCACAGTTGCGCATAGACCAGCGCGCTTTCGAGCGCGTCCTCCGCCGTCAGCACGGCGGCGATCCCGTAAAGCGCCTCGGCGTATCCGTCGCCGGCGTCGGCCGGCGGCGGCGCCTCGTCGTCCTCGTCGAGACTGCGATATGCAGAGTCGAGGAAGGCGGTGTCCGGGTTGGCCTCCAGGAAGGCGTCGTAGACCGCGCGCGCCTCGTCGTCGCGTCCCCGGCGCCGGTAGAAGTTCCCCGCCGCCAGCGCCGCGCGCAACGAATTGCCCCGCGCCGCGCCCAGCGCGCCCGCATAACCGCCCTCCGCCTCGGCCGGCCGGTCCCACAGGTCGGCGATCAGCGCCGAATGGTAGTCGCGGATCGCCGAGAAATTCGCGTTGCTCCCCAGCCCGCGCAGCGTCTCCAGGGCGCCGTCCGGGTCGTCGACGGCGGCCAGCGACCACGCCCGCAGCAACGGAGCGATGAAGCGCGCGCCGCCCTGGGCCGGCAAGGCGTCGATTTGCGCCAGCGCCTCCGCCGGCGCGCCGGCGACGGTCGCCTCCGTCGCCAGGGCGACGCGGGCGACGAGACTGTCCGGCGACGCCGCGGCGAGTTTCCGCGCCAGCGCGCCCGCCGTCTCCATGTCGCGTTCGGCCAGCGCCCCGACCAGCGCGGCGTTCAGCAGCTGCGGGTTCGCCGGGTCGTCCTCGAGGGCGCGGGCGAAATAGACATGCGCCGCCGCGGTGTCGTTGTGCAGGCGCGCGTGGCGCCCGGCGAGGTAGCCGCCGAGGCCCGACGTCGCTTCCGGCAGGCCCGCGCGGACCGCGTCCGCGGGCGACGACCGCGCCGACGCGCCGGCGCCGTCCCCGGGCGCGGAGCACCCCGCCGCGGCCAGGGCCAGCCCCGCCAGCAGGAACGCGCCCTTTCGCACGCCTCCCGGCGGCGTGGCGGCCATGTCCGTCATCCCTCGGCTCGCGTCATCCGGCGCCTCGCGCCCGCATATGCCGGATTCTAGTCCGACACGGCGGCGATGCAACGCCGGTCTTCCGATCCGCGCCGCGCGGATATCCGCCAACGCGCTTGCGAGTCGCCCGGCGGCGGGCTACGGTCGCGGCATGGTCGTCGCAGACGCCGGCTCCGGTTTCGACATGTTCGCCGCCGGCGGCCCGATCGTCGCCGTCATGGCGGCGCCTGAACCCTTCGGGTAGCCGCGTCCCGACACGCCGCCGCGACCGTCCGCCGCGGATATGCGGTCCTGCGCCGGACGCAAGGGGGGAGGAGATACCGGAAGGCGTCGCCGGCCCCGGCCGACCGCGCGCTTCGCCGGGGCGCGGCGGGCCGGCTGCGGTCGTCCCCGGGGAAAAGCTTGCGCCGCCGCCTTCGCGACTGTCCGGGGAGCCGATAATGAGAAGCGCCGGAGACGGACCGCACGGGCGACTGGCCCGCCGCTTGCGCCGCGAGACCGCCGGCGCCGTGTTGTTCGACTCCTACTCGCGCGCCCGCTACGCCACCGACGCTTCGATCTATCAGATCATGCCGCTGGGCGTGTTCGTGCCGGAGACCGTCGCCGACGTCGCCGCTGCCCTCGCCATCGCCCGCGAAGAGGGAGCGCCGGTGCTGCCGCGCGGCGGCGGCACCTCGCAATGCGGTCAGACGGTGGGGCGCGCGCTCGTCGTCGATGCCTCGAAACATCTCGATTCCGTTCTCGCCCTGGACCCGGAAAAGCGCCGCGTCGCGGTCGAACCGGGGCTGACCCTCGACGCGCTGAACGCGACGCTCGCCGGACACGGGCTGTTCTTCCCCGTCGATGTCTCGACGGGCAGCCGCGCCACCCTCGGCGGCATGGCCGGCAACAACAGTTGTGGCGCGCGCTCGATCCGCTACGGCAACATGATTCACAACGTCCACGCGGTCGAAGCGCTGCTCGCGTCGGGAGAGAAGCGCCGCTTCGGCCCGGTCCCCGGCGATCTCGCGGGGTTCGACGCCCCCGCCGACCTTGTCGCGCTGGTGCGCGATTTGCGCGCGCTGGCGGAGCGCGAGGCCGGGGAAATCGACGCGCGCTTCCCGAAACTGCTGCGGCGCGTCGGCGGCTACAACATCGACTCGGTCTCGCCGGACGGCCACAACATGGCGAGCCTGCTGGTCGGTTCCGAAGGCACGCTGGGCTTCATCGCGGCGCTCGAACTCGATCTGGCGCCCCTGCCCCGCCACCGGGTCCTCGGCGTCTGCCGTTTCGACTCCCTCGATTCGGCGATGCGCGCGGCGAAGCCCATCGCCGCGCTCGACCCTTCGGCGGTGGAACTCGCCGACCGCACGCTGCTCGACCTGGCGCGTGAGGCGCCGGCGTTCCGCGCCACTGTCGACCGCATCGCGGCCGGGCGGCCCGCCGCCGTTCTCATCGTCGAATTCGCGGGTGACGACCGCGCCGCGGCGCTTCGCGCGCTCGCCGACCTCGAGACGCTCATGGGCGACCTCGCCGCCGCCCCGGACCGGTCGGGCGCCGTGCGGCGCGTTACCGACGCGGCGGAGCAGCGCGCGATCTGGGAAATGCGCAAGGCCGGGCTCAACATCGTCATGTCCATGAAGGGCGACGGCAAGCCGGTGTCGTTCGTTGAGGACTGCGCCGTCGCGCTCGACGATCTGCCCGATTACGTGGCGCGGATGAGCGACCTGTTCGCGCGCCACGGGACCCGCGGGACGTGGTACGCCCACGCTTCGGTCGGCTGTCTCCACGTGCGCCCGGTGCTGAACATGAAGGACCCTGCGGCCGCGAAGACGATGCGCGCCATCGCCGAGGAGGCGTTCGCCATGGTGCGCGACTACCGCGGCGCGCATTCGGGCGAACACGGCGACGGGCTCGTGCGCTCGGAGTTCCACGAGACCGTGTTCGGCCCGCGCCTCGTCCGCGTCTTCGAAGCCGTGAAGGACCGCTTCGACCCCGGCGGGCTGTTCAACCCCGGCAAGATCGTGCGTCCGCCGCGGATGGACGACCGCACGTTGTTCCGCTACCCGCCGGCGCCGCCGGGCGAAGCGCCCGCGCCTTTCGGGGCGGCGCTCGACTGGTCGGCGTGGGGCGGGTTGGCCGCCGCGGTCGAAATGTGCAACGGCAACGGCGCCTGCCGCAAACTTGCGGGCGGGGTCATGTGTCCGTCATGGCGCGCGACCCGCGACGAGGCGCACGGGGTGCGCGGCCGCGCCAACGTGTTGCGGCACGCCCTCGCCGGGCGGCTGGGGGACGACGCCCCGGCGTCCGACGACATGGCCGGAGCGATGGCGCTCTGCGTCGGTTGCAAGGCGTGTCGCCGCGAATGCCCCACCGGCGTCGACATGGCGCGCATGAAGATCGAGACGCAGCACCGCGCCGCCGCGGCGCGCGGCTTTTCGCGTCGCGACCGCATCGTCGGCTGGCTGCCCGTTTATGCGCCGTGGGTCTCGCGCTTCGCGGCGCTCGCGAACGCGCGCAACCGCTCCGCGCTGCTGCGCCGGGCCGGCGAAGCCTGGTTCGGCCTCGCCGCCGCGCGGGACCTCCCGCGATGGGCGCCGGACCCCTTTCTCGAAACCCCGGAACCCGACGGCAAGCCCGATGTCGTGCTGTTCGTCGACACCTTCGCGACCTGGTTCGAACCCGAGGTCGCCCGCGCCGCTCTGAAACTCCTTCGCGCCGCCGGCCGGCGCGTCCGTATCGCCCGCGCGCGGGGGCGGCCGCTCTGTTGCGGGCGCACCTTCCTCGCCGTGGGGGCGGTGGAGCGCGCCCGCGCCGAGGCCCGCCGCGCGCTCGCCGCGCTGGCCCCGGCGGCCGAAGCGGGGCTTCCCGTCATCGGTCTCGAACCTTCCTGCCTGCACAGTTTCGTCGACGAATGGCCCGTTCTGGTCCCGGGGCCGCAGGCCGACGCCGTGGCGCGGGTCGCCGTCCCGCTGGAAACCTTCCTGCTGCGCGAGGGGCGCGATCTGCCGCTGCGGCGCATCGCCGCCGGGCGCGCGCTGGTGCACGGCCATTGCCATCAGAAAGCGTTCGGCGTCGCCGGCGATGTGGCGTCCGCGCTCGAGCGCATCCCCGGTCTCGAAGCGTCGCTTGTCGAGTCGACCTGTTGCGGCATGGCGGGGGCGTTCGGCTATCAGGCGGAGACGCTGGACGTGTCGCGGGCGATCGCCGGTCTCGACCTGCTCCCGGCGCTGGCGGCGGCGCCCGCCGATGCGGCGACGGTCGCCGACGGGTTCAGCTGTCGCCGCCAGATCGCCGATCTCGCCGCCCGCCCGGCGCGCCACGCGGCCGCGCTGCTCGCCGAAGCCCTCGCCTGAAGCGCCCTGCAGAGTGTGTAAGGCAATCCGGCGGCTCCCATTATGACGGTCGAAGCGCCAAAGATCCGGCGATGCGAAAAATACGGAACCGCCCGAACAATACCTCGTCATTCCCGCGAAAGCGGGAATCCTTTGCGGCGTTTCCGTGATAAAAAGGGGCCGACATAGCGGACGGCCGCCTCCGGATTCCCGCGTTCGCGGGCATGACGAGGTATTATTCGGTGGGTATTGTCCTTTACAACGCCGATACTTCGGAACTCCTGCCGTCACGATAAGAGACGCCCGCTTTCGATCATGCAAAGAAATCGAACGCCTTACAAACACTCGTCACTCCCGCGAAAGCGGGAATCCATTTGCGGCGTTTCCGTAATAAAAACCGCGCCGATATTGCGGCCGGCCGCCTCCGGATTCCCGCGTTCGCGGGCATGACGAGGTATTATGGGTGGGTGATTGTTTTTCACCGCGCCGATCCTTCAGCGGTCCAACCGTCGTAATGAGAGCCGCTCAATTTGTTGCACACACTCTACAGCACGGTTTCGGCGACGACGCGCAGCGCTTCGCGCGAGGCGCCGCGCAGCAACATGCTGCCGACCTCGCCGCGCCCGCCCGCCGCCTTCCATGCCCCCAGACGCTCGACGATGCGCTCCTTCGGCCCGACGAGCGATGTCGCGTCGACCAGGGCGTCGGGGACGGCCGCGACAGCTTCGCCCCGCCGGCCGCCGAGGAACAGGTTCTGGATTTCCGCTGCGGCGTCGCCGAAGCCCATGCGTCGGGCGTAATCGTTGTAGAAGTTCTTCTTCCGCGCGCCCATGCCGCCGATATAGAGCGCCAGATCGCGCTTGATCGGCGTGCGGCAGGCGGCGATGTCGTCGCCCATGCTCACCCACACGAAAGGCGCGAGGTCGAAAGCCGACGCGTCGCGTCCGCCGGCCGCGAACCCGCGCTCCAGCGCCGCGGAGAGGACATCCGGCCGCTCCGGGTCCATGAAGATGGGGAACACCCCGTCGGCGACCTCGGCGGCGAGCCGCAGGCCGGCCGGCGTGATCGCCGCGGTGTAGATCGGCAGCGACGGGTCGCCGTGGATCATGCTCTTGAGGGGCTTGCCGAGCCCCGTGGCGTCGGGACCGTCGTAGGGGAGGCGGTAATACTTGCCCCGGAAGGTCACCGGCGCCTCGCGTTCGAGGATGAGGCGGATAACGGCGATGTATTCGCGCATCCGGTCGAGCGAATTGGCGTAGGGCATGCCGTGCCAGCCCTCCACCACCTGCGGCCCCGAAGGCCCCAGGCCGAGCATGAAGCGCCCGCCGGAAAGCGCATGCAGGGTCATCGCCGTCCCCGCCGTCGTCGCGGGGGTGCGCGCCGGCATCTGCATGATCGCCGTGCCGACGCGGATTTTCGACGTCCTCGCCAGCACCCACGCCGCCGGACTCACCGCGTCGGACCCGTAGGCCTCGCTGCTCCACACCGAATCGTAACCCAGGGATTCGGCTTCGAGAATCGCGTCGATGTCGAGTTCGAAACCCGAATTCGCCAGCCCCAGGAGAAGTCCGATCTTCATGCTTGCCCCCTCGTCGCAGGTCCGCCGACCGGGAAACCGTAAAGCCGTCCGGCGTTTTCGCACACCACCTTGCGCCGCCGCGCCGCCGGAAGATGACCGAGCTCGCGGGCGATGAACTCGCGGCTGTCGGGCCACACGCCGTCCGGGTGCGGAAAGTCCGACCCCCACATCACGTTGTCCTCGCCGAGGTCGTCGAGCAGTTTCACCCCCACCGGGTCCGACTGGTAGGTGGCGCGGCATTGCCGCCGCCAATAGGCGGACGGCTTCATGGTCAGGGTCAGGTCGCGGAACTGGTCTTCCCATTCCAGGTCCATATGTTCGAGGAGATAGGGGATCCAGCCGATGCCGCTTTCGCCGATGACCAGGGTCAGGGACGGGTGGCGTTCGAGGATTCCGCCGTAGATCGCCTCCATCAGAAAGCGCGACATGCCGAGCTGGAAGCCGGTGATGAACACCGCCCAGGCCTGACGCCGGCGCAGCGGCGGCAACCCCTCGACATCCGGCGGCTCGCCGCCGATGGTGTGGAAATGCACCGGCAGCGCGCACGCCGCCGCCGCCGACCACAGCGGCTCCCATCGGGGGTCGTATAACGGCGCCATGTCGCGGGTGAGCGGCACTTCGAACCCGCGCAGCACGCCCTCCGCGCCGACGCGCTCGATCTCGCGCACCGCGGCCTCGACATCGTGGCTCGGGACCGCGGCGATGCCGGCATAGCGCTCGGGATGGGCGGCGCAGAATTCGGAGAGCCAGCGGTTGTAGACGCCCATCATGACCGTCGCCGCCGGCGGGTCGCCGAGCCGTTGCGCCGCGCCGAGAATGCCGTAGAGCACTTCGCCCTGCACCCCGTCGCGGTCCTGGTCCTTCAGCCGCAGGTCGGGGTCGGTCAGCCGGCGGACGCCGCGGCGGCCGTCCTCGTAGAGCCCCGTTTCCGCCATCCGGTCCGAGCGGCGGATCTCCCCCGGCACATATTCGCGCCCGGCCGAACCCATGCCGTTCTGCAAGCCGAAACCGGCGCCGTTCCTCGCCACCCATACCGGCCCCTTCTCGCCGTCGGTCACGTAGGGCATCCGGTCCCTGAACGCCGGCGGCGCATTGGCGGTGAACAGGTCCGGCGGCAGCCAGACGAGGTCGATATGGCAATCGGCGGAAATGATTCGATAGTCCATCGCGCAGCCCTCGCCGCCGGCCGCGCCGGCGCGCGGTTCGCTCCCGGCTCATCTATGCCCGACTCCGGCCCCTCGCGCCAGAGACTCGTTCCGACCGTTCCCGCCGCGGGTCCGGCGGCTGTATGATTGCCGCCTCTCCCCGTTCGTCGAGGCCGCCCCATGACCGCGATACATATCGTCTTCAGCCGTTTCTCGGCGTTCTACGCGCCGCTGATCGCCACCTTCGCGCGTCCGTTCCTCGCCGAGGAGGGCCTCGAGCCGACCTGGGGGACTCTCCCCGCCGGCGCGCGGGCGGCCGACCTGCTGCGCCGCGGCGAGGCGCAAGTGGCGCAATCGGCCGTGTCGCAAGGGTTCCTCGCGCTCGACCGCGGCGAAGCGCCGGAGGCGCGCCATTTCGCCCAGATCAACGGGACCGACGGTTTCTTTCTCGTCGGCCGCGAGCCGGAACCCGGTTTCGCCTGGAGCCGCCTGGCGGGGCGGCGGGTGCTCGTCGACCATGGCGGGCAGCCGCGGGCCATGTTCCAATATGCCTGCCGCCGGTCGGGGGTCCGCTACGACGCCATCGACGCCGTCGACGCGGGCGATCCCGCGGCGATGGAACGGGCGTTCCGCGACGGGCAGGGGGATTACGTCCACCTGCAAGGCCCGGCGCCGCAGGCCCTCGCCGCCGACGGCGCCGGCCACATCGTCGCCGCGGTCGGCAAGGCGGTCGGACGCTGCGCGTTCTCGAGCCTCGCGGCGACGCCGGAATGGCTGGCGACCCCCGGGGCGGCGGCCTTCATGCGCGCCTACCGCAAGGCGTGCGGTTTCGTCGTTCTTGCGCCCGACGCCGCCCTGGCTGCGGCGCTCGCGCCCTGCTTCGAAGGCGTCGACGAAGCGGTCCTGCGCGCCGCCGTCGCCGACTATCGCGCCCTCGGCTGCTGGAGTCCGGACGTAACCATCCACCGCGACGCCCTGCGCGCCGCCGAAGACGTGTTTCTGAACGCCGGCATGCTGTCCCGGCGCTACGGCCGGGACGCCGTCTGCGCCCCGCCGCCGGGGTGAGAACGGCGCGAGGCGAAGGCTGTCGGGCCCGCGCGGTCGCTCGTAACCGCAAGCCCTCCATCTCCGCGGAGGAAACGTTTCCCGCGCCGCGACGACGCTTCGGGATCGTATCCCCGGACACGCCGTAGCGCTCGGCCGCCTGCGCCATCGCAAGTCCGGGCAATGCCGGATCGCCGGTCTCGAGGGTTCCGGCCGGAACGCATGGATGTCCGCCGCATCGCTCCAGGCCAAAATGAGAATTGCTGTGAACCGGCACAAGGCCTTGCGCTTTCCGCCCCGGCGCGGTAGTCTGCCGGCGATGGAAGTGGGCGCCGCTTCCGTTCGAGGCGGCAAGCGCGAGGCGTGACCGGATATGGCGAGGAAATTGACATTCAAGACCGGCGACATGGTCGTCTATCCATGTCACGGCTTGGGGGCGGTCACCGGCATAGAAACCCGGGAATTCGGAGGGGTGGAGCTGCGCCTCTACGTCGTGTCGTTCGAGAAGGAAAAGATGATCCTCCGCGTCCCCGTCGACAAGGCCGCTTCGTCGGGAATGCGGCGCGTCTCCAGCCGCGAGCAGATGGGAAAGGCGGTCACGACGCTGCGCGGGCGCGCCCGCGTCAAGCGCACCATGTGGAGCCGGCGCGCGCAGGAATACGAAGCGAAGCTCAACTCCGGCAATCCCGTGTCCATCGCCGAGGTGGTGCGCGACCTGCACCGCGCCGCCGACCAGCCGGACCAGTCCTATAGCGAACGCCAGCTCTACGAAGCGGCGCTCGATCGCCTGTCGCGCGAATATGCGGCTGTCGAGAAGATCGGTCAGGCCGACGCCGAGAAGCGGCTCGAAGAGGTCCTGCGGAAAGCCGCCTGAGCCGATGCGCGAGTCCCGTCCCGTCGGTCGCGGCGCCCGACGGGCGGAACGGCGCCGCGCCGCTCCCCGCGCCGCGTAACGCGGCATGGCCAGGACCGACAGCGACGTTTACGGAATCCTGCGGTGCGCCCGGCGTGTCTGGGCGGTGGGCGCCATTCATGCCGAGGCGCGCCGCCTCCAGGCGCTCCACGGCAAACTCGAGGCGCGCTTCCGCCCCGGAGACCGCCTCGTCTATCTCGGCAACTATGTCGGGCGCGGCGCGGACGCCATCGACGCCGTGGACGAACTCCTGCTGTTCCGCCGCGCCCTGTGCGCCCGCTTCTCGCTGTTTGCGGGCGATATCGTCTATCTGCGCGGACGTCAGGAGGAAATGTGGCAGAAATTGATGCAGCTCCAGATCGCGCAGGACCCTGCGGCGGTGCTGGAATGGGTCCTCGCCCAGGGCCTCGACACCACCATCCGCGCCTATGGCGGGCGCATCGACGATGTGCGCGCGCGCTGCGGGGAAGGCGCCCTCGCCCTGGCCCAGTGGTCGAGCGAGATGAACAGCCGGATGCGCGGCCATCCCGGTCATTACCGCCTCATGTCGTCGATCCGCCGCGCCGCCTTCACCGAGGAGCGGGGCCTCCTGTTCGTGCACTCCGGCATCGATGCGAGTCGCCCGCTCTCCGCCCAGCGCGACCGCTTCTGGTGGGGCGACGATAATTTCGCCGCCATCGATGCGCCGTGGGAGGGGTTCCGCCGAATCGTCCGCGGCTACGACCCCGACCGGGGCGGCCTTTCCATCGGTCCCGTCGCCGCCACCATCGATTCCGGTTGCGGTTTCGGCGGACGTCTCACCGCCGTCTGCTTCGCCCCCGACGGCGCCCCCCTCGATACCGTAGACGCCTGAACGCAGCCTCGCTGCGCCTCCGGGTCGTTCGGGGCGCGTGCGCCCGCGCTCGTGTTTCCGTTGCCGTGCAAGACGTTGCGCCGGAGTTGAAGGGATACATCTAAAATTTTATCTGTTTTTTCCGAAGATGACAGGAAAAATAGAAAGTAAATGACGGGGAATTTGAATAAAGCGGTAAATGAAAAACCCTCTTTACTATGGACAATCTCTCTTCCCCCATGATTTCCTTTGCGGCGCCGGATCGCGAATCGCGGCCGGCGCCGCCGCTCCAGCGGCGGATCGGAAGCGAAACCGAACCGCGGAAAGGGCGAAATCATGGCATACGCAGACACCGTGAGGACCCACAAGGCGAACCGGGACTATATCGACCGGTCGATGAACGCCGCGTTCCTGACCCGGGAAGGGGAACAGGACCTCGCGCGGCGCTGGCGCGACAACCGCGACGAGGCGGCGCTCCACCGGTTGATCTCGGCGCATGGGCGGCTGGTCGTCAAACTCGCCTCGCGGTTCCGCCATTACGGCCTGCCGATGAGCGACCTCGTCCAGGAAGGCAATGTCGGCCTGCTCGAGGCCGCCGCGCGCTTCGAACCCGAACGCGAAGTGCGCTTCTCCACCTACGCCGCCTGGTGGATCCGCGCCACCATGCAGGACTTCGTGATGCGCAACTGGTCCATCGTGCGCACCGGCACCACCGCGGCGCACAAGGCGCTGTTCTTCAACCTGCGCCGGCTGCGCGCCAAGCACGCCGAAGACATCGACGGCTGGCTCGACGAAGGCGCCAGGGACCGCATCGCCGACGAACTCCGCGTGCGCCCCGAAGACGTCGACACCATGGAAATGCGCCTCGCCTGCGCCGACCAGTCGCTCAACGCCAGCGTCGGCGAGACCGGCGAGGACGAATGGCAGGACCTCCTCGCCGACGGCCGGCCCTCGCCCGAGGACGAAACGGAGGAAAGCCACGACACCGCGGTCCGTTCGCGCTGGCTCGCCGCCGCTCTCGCCGAACTCGACCCCCGCGAACACACCATCGTCGAGGAGCGCCGCCTCCGCGAGGACGCGATCACGCTGTGCGAACTCGGCAAGCGGCTCGGCATCTCCAAGGAGCGCGTGCGCCAGATCGAGCACCGGGCGGTGGAGAAACTCCGCGCCGCGCTCGTCCGCCTCGAGAACGCCGCGCCTGCGTCGCCCGCGTGACGCCCGCGACGGTCCGTCCCGGCCGGGCGGCCGGTTGCCGTGCGGCGGTGCGTGTCGCACACTGGCGCGGCTCGCCATCGGCGGGGGAGGGGACGCAAATGCGCATAATCGGCATCGGCCGCGCGTCGGGCGTTGTCGCCCTGTGCCTCGTCTCGGCGGCGCTGTGCGGCGAGGCCCGCGCCGCCTGCGGCGACGACCGCGAAAGCTACGAACGCATCATGGCCGGCGCCGCCGAGGAATGGCCCGAGGTCCGCCCGTTCCGTCTCCCGGACGATTTCGCGCGCTATTTCATGGTCGCCTACAACGCCGAGACGGAGGCGTCGCCCTCCGTCCGCGCCGACACGATCATCGTCATGCCGCTGGATTCGAGCGAATCCGCGACCTGGTGGTTCTTCGGATTCGCCGACGGCTGCCTCGCCTTCTACGCCGAACTCGGGCCGGCCAAGGGCTATCACCTGGTCGAACAGGGTCACGCCATGCTCTATCCGGGCGAACGCCGCATCGAGGACTGGCGGGGGTGGCGCTGACCGCGCCCGAAGCGCGCCGACGACACCCCGGCCGGGGCGGCAAGGGGCGGCGCGGCGACCGCGGGCGCCGGGTCGCGCCCGCCGCCCGCGCCGAAATCGCCGCGCTCCTCGGCGACCGGCCGCGACGCCGCGACATGCTCATCGAGCATCTGCATCTCGTCCAGGACCGCTACGGGGGCCTGTCGAAGACCCATCTCGCCGCGCTCGCGGAAACCATGCGCCTGTCGCAGACCGAAGTGTACGAGGTCGCGACCTTCTACGCCCATTTCGATGTCGATGCGCCGTTCCCCGGAATTACCGTGCGGGTGTGCGACAGCGTGACCTGCGCCAGCGCCGGCAACGCCGCGTTGCTCGACGCCGCGATCCCCGGCGCCCGGGTCCTGGCCGCGCCCTGCATGGGGCGCTGCGCCGCGGCGCCGGCGGCCGTCGTCGGACGGAACGCCATTGACCGCGCAACGCCCGAAGCTGTCGCCGCCGCCGTGCGCGCGGGCGCGACCGCCGCGAAAATTCCCGCGGCCGAGGGCCTCGCCGCCTACCGCGCCGCCGGCGGTTACGAGACGTTGCGCGCCTGCCGCGCCGGCGAGCGTTCACGCGATTCGGTGTTCGAGGCGGTCGAGGCGAGCGGTTTGCGCGGCCTCGGCGGCGCCGGCTTTCCCACCGCTCGCAAATGGCGCTTCGTGGCCGCCGAACCCGGCCCGCGCTTCATGGCGGTCAACGCCGACGAAGGCGAACCCGGCGCCTTCAAGGACCGCTGGGTGCTGGAGACCGCGCCCCACCGCTTTCTCGAAGGCATGTTTATCGCGGCCTGGGCCGTCGAAGCGGCTGAAATCTATATCTATCTGCGCGACGAATACCCGGCGGCGCGCGAGATCCTGCTCGCCGGGCTGGCGGCGCTGCGCGCGGCGGGCCTCGATGGCGGCGTCGCCGTGCATCTGCGCCGCGGCGCCGGCGCCTATATCTGCGGCGAGGAGACGGCGCTTCTCGAAAGCCTGGAGGGAAAACGCGGACTCCCCCGCCATCGCCCGCCGTTTCCCGCCCAGGCAGGGCTCTTCGGGCGCCCCACCCTCATCCATAACGTCGAGACCCTGTTCTGGCTGCGCCCGATCCTCGAACGGGGCGGCGAAGCCTTTGCCGCCCGCGGCGCGAACGGCGGCAAGGGGCTGCGCGCCTGGTCGGTGTCCGGCCGGGTTCGGGACCCCGGCGTCAAGATCGCGCCGGCGGGCGTCTCCGCCCGCGAACTCATCGAGTCCCATTGCGGCGGCATGGCGCCGGGCCACGCCTTCAAGGCCTGGCTCCCCGGCGGCGCCTCGGGGGGCCTCCTGCCGGCAAGCCTCGCCGATCTGCCGCTCGACTTCGGCGCCCTCGACGAGCATGGCTGCTTCGTCGGCGCCGGCGCCGTCGTGGTGCTGTCCGACCGCGACTCCGTTCGCGATGTCGTGCGCAACCTCATGCGCTTTTTCGAGGACGAAAGCTGCGGCCAATGCACCCCCTGCCGCGTCGGAACCGAGAAGGCGCGGGCGCTCATGGACCGCGAGGTCTGGGATGCGCCGCTGCTGCGCGAACTGGGCGCGGCGATGGCCGACGCCTCGATTTGCGGCCTCGGCCAGGCGGCGCCCAACCCGCTGCTCTGCGCCCTTCGCTACTTCCCGGAGGAACTCCGGGCATGAGCGGCGTCGTCCGCTTCGCCCTCGACGGCCGCCCCGCCGTCGCGGCGCCCGGCGAGACCCTGTGGCAGGCGGCGGACCGCCTCGGCGTTGCGATCCCGCGCCTCTGCCACACGCCGCAGCGCGGCTACCGCCCCGACGGGAACTGCCGCGCCTGCATGGTCGAGATCGAGGGCGAGCGCGTTCTCGCCGCGTCCTGCATTCGCAAGCCCGCCGAGGGCATGGTCGTGCGCACCGACACCGCCCGCGCCCGCGCCGCGCGCGCAATGGTCATGGAACTCCTGCTCGCCGACCAGCCGGCGCGCCCCCACGACCCCGACTCCGAATTGCGGCGCCAGGCCGAAGCGATGGGCGTGAGCGGAAGCCGCTTTCCCGCCCGCGCCCCGCCCGCCGCCGATCTCAGCCATCCGGCGATGGCGGTCAATCTCGACGCCTGTATCCACTGCACCCGTTGCGTGCGGGCCTGTCGCGAGGTTCAGGTCAATGACGTGATCGGCATGGCCGGGCGCGGGGCCGGGGCGCGCATCGTGTTCGACATGGCCGACCCGATGGGCGAGTCGAGCTGCGTCGCCTGCGGCGAGTGCGTGCAGGCGTGCCCCACGGGCGCGCTGCTTCCCGCCGCCGGCGCGGCGCAGACCGCCGACCGCGCCGTCGACAGCCTGTGCCCGTATTGCGGCGTCGGCTGCCAGCTCGTCTGGCACGTCAAGGACGACCGCATCCTGCGCGTCGAGGGGCGCGACGGCCCCGCCAACCGCGCGCGCCTGTGCGTAAAAGGCCGCTTCGGGTTCGACTATGTTCGCCATGCCGACCGCCTGACCGCGCCGCTGATCCGCAAGCCCGGCGTCCCCAAACGGTCCGAAGACATCATCGACCCCGCCGACCCGTCGAGCCACTTCCGCGAAGCGAGCTGGGACGAAGCGCTCGACCTGGCTGCGCGCGGTTTCGTCCGTATCCGGAAGGCCCATGGCGGCGGCGCGCTCGCCGGTTTCGGATCCGCCAAGGGCTCCAACGAAGAGGCCTTTCTCGTGCAGAAACTGGTGCGCGTCGGTTTCGGCACGAACAATGTCGACCATTGCACCCGCCTGTGCCACGCGAGCTCGGTCGCCGCCTTGCTGGAGACCATCGGATCGGCTGCGGTCACAGCGCCGTTTTCCGAAGCCGCCAACGCCGACGTCATCATGGTGGTCGGCGCGAACCCCGCGGGAAATCACCCCGTCGCCGCCACGTTCATGAAGAACGCCGTGAAGCGCGGCGCGAAATTGATCGTCGTCGACCCGCGCGGCCAGGCGCTCAAGCGCCACGCCGCCCACATGCTGGAACCCCGGCCCGGCAGCGATGTCGCCCTGTTCAACGCGCTCATCCACGTCATCGTCTCCGAACGCCTCTACGACGAGGGGTATGTCCGCGCCCACACGCGGGGCTTCGCCGAACTGGCGGCCCACGCCGCCGGTTACGCGCCCGAGGCGATGGCCGGGCGGTGCGGCGTTCCGGCGGAAACGCTGCGCGCCGCGGCGCGGCTCTACGCCGGGGCCGAACGCGCGATGATCTTCTGGGGCATGGGCGTCTCGCAGCATGTCCACGGCGCCGACAACGCCCGCTGCCTCATCGCTCTGGCGCTGTTGTGCGGACATGTGGGGCGGCCGGGGACGGGCCTGCATCCCCTGCGCGGCCAGAACAACGTCCAGGGCGCGTCCGACGCCGGGTTGATCCCCATGGTGCTTCCCGATTACCGCCCCGTCGACGACCCGGAGGCGCGGGCCGCCTTCGAGGCGTTATGGGGCGCGCCGCTCGACCCGGAACCCGGCCTTACCGTCGTCGAGATCGCCCGCGCCGCTTGGGAGCGGCGGATCAAGGGCCTTTACGTCATGGGCGAGAACCCGGCCATGTCCGACCCCGACATCGCCCATGCGCGCGAGGCGCTGCGCCGGCTCGAACATCTGGTGGTGCAGGACATTTTCCTCACCGAAACCGCGTTTCTCGCCGATGTGGTTTTGCCGGCGAGCGCCTTTCCCGAGAAGACCGGCAGTTTCACCAATACCGACCGTCGCGTGCAGCTCGGCCGCCAGGCGCTGGAGCCGCCCGGCGACGCCCGCCAGGACTGGTGGATCGTGCAGGAGATTGCCCGCCGCATGGGCCTCGACTGGAGCTATGACGGCCCGGCCGACATCCATGCCGAAATGACGGCCTGCATGCCGTCCATCGCCGGCATTCCGTGGGAGCGTCTGAGCGCGAGGACGCGGTGACCTACCCGTGCGCCGATGCGGATGCGCCGGGCGAGGAGGTCCTTTTCGCCGACGGGTTCCCGACTCCGGACGGACTCGGGAAATTGGCGCCCGCGGGGCTCGTGCCGCCCGACGAGCGGCCCGATTCCGACTGGCCCTTCGTTCTGACCACGGGGCGGCAGCTCGAGCACTGGCACACGGGCCAGATGACGCGGCGTTCGGCAACGCTCGATGCGCTGGAGCCCGAGGCGGTGTGCGAAATGTCGCCGGGCGACGCCCGCCGTCTCGGCCTTGCCGCCGGCGCGCGGGTGCGCGTCGCCACCCGCCGCGGCGCGGTGGTGACGGTCTTGCGCGTCACCGACCGCACCCCGGACGGGGTTGTCTTCATGCCGTTCGGCTATGCCGAGGCGGCCGCCAACCGGCTGACCAACCCGGCGCTCGACCCGTTCGGCAAGATTCCGGAGTTCAAATACTGCGCGGCGCGCGTCGAGGCCGTCTGACCCGGCGCGCGCCGGCGCCGAGGTCAGTCGAGGGCGACGAGATTCTCCGCCGAGCTGCGCCCGTTGCGGCCGGGAACCAGCTCGTATTCGATCTTCTGGCCTTCGCGCAGCCCGTTGAGCCCCGCGCGCTCCACCGCGGAGATGTGGACGAACGCATCGCGTCCGCCGTCGCTCGGTTCGATGAAACCGTAACCCTTGGTCGGGTTGAACCATTTGACGGTTCCGGTAGGCATTTCGCTTCCTTTCGATTGAACACGCCTCGCACCCGCCGCCGTGCGCGGCGGGCTGCGCACTATCCCGGGAGTCCCTCGGTCGGGCGCGCATCGGCGCTGCCGGAAACGATTCGGTGTCGTGCAACAAGCGCCCCCTTGATAGCCCCCGCCGCGCGCGAACGCAAGCGCGCCGTCGCCCGCCCCTTCGAAGGAGCCTCGCCATGCGCACGGTCCGCCTGACCATGACCCAGGCCCTGGCGCGCGGCCTCGCCGCGCAGCGCGCCATCGTCGACGGGAAGGAGACGCCCATCGTCGCCGGCGTGTGGGCCATCTTCGGCCACGGCAACGTCGCCGCCCTCGGCGAAGCGCTGTGGCAGGCGCGCGACGTTCTGCCCACCTTCCGCGGCCACAACGAACAGGCGATGGCGCTCGCCGCCGTCGGGTTCGCCCGGGCGTCGCGCCGCCGCCGGTTCATGGCCTGCGCCAGCTCCATCGGCCCGGGCGCGACCAATATGGTCACCGCCGCCGCGACGGCGCACGTCAACCGCCTGCCCCTGCTGCTCCTGCCCGCCGACGTGTTCGCCGGCCGCCGTCCGGACCCGGTCCTCCAGCAGGTCGAATCGTTCGCCGACGCCACCGTGTCGGCCAATGACTGCCTGCGCCCGGTCAGCCGCTATTTCGACCGCCTCTCCCGGCCCGAACAGATACTCGACGCCCTGCCGAGGGCGATGGCGGCGCTGACCGACCCGGCGGCCTGCGGCCCCGCGACCCTCGCCCTGTGCCAGGACGCGCAGGCGGAGGCGTTCGATTGCCCGCGCGACTTCCTCGAGCCCCGCGTCTGGACGCCGCGCCGCCCGCCGCCGGACGCCGATTCCCTCGCCGCCGCTTCCGCCGCCTTCGCCGCCGCCCGGCGGCCGCTGCTCGTCGCCGGCGGCGGCGCTTTCTACGCCGACGCCGGCGCCGCCCTCGCGGCCTTCGCGGAGCGCCACGGCCTCCCCGCGGTCGAAACCCAGGCCGGGAAAGGCGCGCTCCCCGGCGCGCACCCGCTGAATCTCGGCGGGGTCGGGGTTTCCGGCAGCGCCGCGGCGAACGCCCTCGCCGCCGAAGCCGACCTCGTCCTCGCCGTCGGCAGCCGCCTGACCGACATTACCACCGGGTCGCGCACTCTGTTGCCTGGCCGCGCCCGCCTCGTCGGGCTGAACGTCAACCCCGTCGACGCCGCCCGACACGGCGCGCTGCCGCTGGTCGCCGACGCCGCCGCAGGCCTCGAACGCCTGTCGGAACGGCTCGGCGACTGGCGCGCGGAGCCGGCGTGGCGCGACCGCGCCGCCGCCGCGCAACGCGACCGGGAGGCCGCCCGGCGCGCCGCGACCGCGCCCGGCAACGCGGCGCTCCCGTCCGACGCGCAGGTCGTCGGCGCCGTCCAGCGCGCGGCCGGCCCCGACGATGTCGTTGTCGCCGCCGCCGGCGGCCTGCCCGGCGAGTTGCACAAATTATGGCGCACCGGCGCGCCCGGCGGATATCACGTCGAATACGGCTATTCCTGCATGGGATACGAGATCGCCGGCGGGCTGGGGGTGAAGATGGCGTTGCCCCACCGCCGCGTCATCGTGCTGGTCGGCGACGGCTCGTGGCTGATGATGAATTCGGAGATCGCCACTTCGGCGGCGCTCGGCCTGCCGCTGACCGTGGTGTTGCTCGACAATCGCGGCTTCGCCTGTATCGACCGCCTGCAACGCGCGGCCGGCGGCCGACCGTTCAACAACCTGTTCGGGAGTTCGCGCGGCGGCGCGACCGTCGCCGTCGATTTCGCCGCCCAGGCCCGGGCTCTCGGCGCCCGCGCGCGCAAGGTCGCATCCGTCGCCGAACTCGAAGCGGCGGTGTCCGATTGCGCCGCGGCGCCGGTGACCACGGTTCTCGTCATCGAGACCGACCCGGCGGCGGCGACCGAAGCGGGCGGGCACTGGTGGGACGTGCCGCTCCCCGCCGTGTCGCCGGACCCGGCGGCGGCGCGCGCCCGGGAAGATTACGAGGCCGCGCGCGGGGAGTGACGCATCGACGGCGTTTCCGCGCCTGCGAGCGCGCGAGGCAATCCGTCGTCACGGGCGCCGCGGGAAACGTTTCGGGGCGGCGCGCCGTCATGTCGGCGAGAACCCGGCGAAGGCAAGTCTTCGCAGTTACGCTCTTTCCCGTGTCCGTCGGTTGACAATCGCCGGACACTCCGTTTTCCTTTCGGTCCGTTACATCCGACTCCCTTCTTCTTTCCTTCGTCGCGTTCGGCCGTTCCATGACCGCAACCGAAGCGTTCTCGCGAGTCAGGATCGACGCCCTGCTCCGCGATGCGGAGTGGGACCTGAGCGACGGCAAGAGCGTCCTCTTCGAGCACGCGCTGCCCGACGGATCGCGCGCCGACTACGTTCTGTGCGACCCGAACGGGCGGCCGATGGCGGTCGTCGAGGCCAAGCGCGCCTCCATCGATCCGGCCGCCGCCCGGGACCAGGGGGCCGCCTACGCCGCCGCCCTGGACGTCCCCTTCGTCTTTCTTTCCAACGGCAACGAGACGCGCTTTCTCGACCGGGGAACCGACGCGCACCCGCGCGCCGTCGCCGGCTTCTTCGCCCAGGACGACCTCTCGCGCCGCGCCGCCGCGCGCAAGATCCGCCGCGAGCTGTCCGGCGTCCCCATCGACAGGCGCATCGTGGACCGCGACTACCAGATCGAATGCGTCGAGGCGCTTTCGAGGGAAGTCGCGCTCGGGCGGCGCAAGCTGCTGGTGGAGATGGCGACGGGAAGCGGCAAGACGCGCACCGCCGCGGCGTTCGTCAAGCGGCTGTTCGAGGCCGGCGCCGTCGCCCGGGTCCTCTTCCTGGTGGACCGCATCGCGCTCGCCGCCCAGGCCGAGGGCGCTTTCATCGACCATTTGCCGGATTATCCCTGCCATGTCCTCAGGGCGGGCCGGGGCTTCGACCGGGCGGCGCGAGTCGCTATCGCCACCTTGCAGACGATGATCTCCGAATACGCCGAACTGTCGCCGGGTTATTTCGATCTGGTTATCACCGACGAATGTCACCGTTCGATCTACGGCAAGTGGAGCCGCGCGCTGCGCCATTTCGACGCCCTCCAGCTGGGATTGACCGCGACTCCGTGCGCCGCCGGCGCGGACGGCGCGGCGGACCCCGACGACGGCGCCTCCGTCCGCGACACCCTGCGCTTCTTCGGACTGTCCGAACCCACCTTCCGTTACGGCTTGCGCCAGGGCATCGCCGAAGGCGTGCTCGCGCCCTACCGCATCTACCGCGCGGTTACGGTCAAGACCGCCGCTGAAGACGGCTTCGAGGTCCGGCGCGACGAACTCGACCGGGAGGCGATGGACGCGGCGACGCGCGCGGAACTCGAGGAGGTTTTCGCCCGCTCCGACTCCGACAGCATTATCGTCGACCCCCGCGCGCTGGAGCGCAAATTCACGGTCCCGGCGCGGAACCGCGCGATCGTCGACGAATTCCGCGATGTCCTCGACAACGGCTTCACGGGGCGCGACGGAGTCCGGCGCAAGCCTGCCCGGGGCAAGACCATCGTCTTCGCGGTGACAAAGCGCCATGCGGAAACGCTGGCGCGGATGTTCGACGAGCGGTTCGCCGACCTCAAGCCGCATCCCTCGGCGCGGTATGCGGATTTCGTCGTCAGCGATCTCGGCGGCGGGCCGGCGCCGGATGCGAGCGCCGTCATCCGGCGCTTCAGGGAAGAGGAGTTCCCGCAGATACTGGTCAGCGTGAACATGCTCGACACCGGCTTCGACTGCCCCGAGGTCGTCAATCTCGTCATGGCGCGGTTCACCTACAGCGCGATCCTCTACCGCCAGATGCGCGGACGCGGAACGCGCCCGGCGCCGCACATCCGCAAGACCGGTTTCACGATCTTCGATTTCGTCGGCGTTACCGACCATCACGGCGACGACGAGACCGCCGATCCCGGCGGTCCGGTCACGGTTCGCGAGGGGCGGGCGCCGCCCACCGGAGGGCCGCGCCCGTTGCTGACCCTCGACGTAGACGACCATATCGATCCGGCGAGCCGCGACTGGCTGACCCTCGATGCCGACGGGCGGATCGTGCGCACGCCGGAGCACGAGGCGCGGGCGGCGGAACGCGCCATGCGCTTCAAGGCGTGGCGCGAGGAGTTCGAGAGCGGGGGGCGCGCCTTCGACGCCGAACAGGCGCGCTGGGCGGCGCTGATCGAAAGCCGGTTGAAGGCCGACGCCGAAAGGATGGAGCGGTTCGGCGATTACGATTTCGACGGCCATCCCTTCGACGGCCTCGGCGGCTATGCGGAGGCCGAGCGCGTGTTCGGCGGGCGCGCGGCGCTGGAGCGCCTGCTTGCGAGCCTCAACGCCGCGCTCTTCGGGTAGACTCCGCGCGCCATGCCGCTCACCCCGGACCTTCGCCGCGCCGTCGACCGCATCCGCGACTATCTCTATGGCGGCGGCTTTCCCGACCCGGCGCAAAACGCCGAGCAACTGTGCTTCCTGTTCTATTTCGCCATGTTCGAGAACGCCGACGCCGCGCGCGTGCGGGCTGCCGAACGGCCCGGCGCGGACGCATACGAAAGCGCCTTCGCCGGCGAATGGACGCTGCGCAACCCGCGCAACGCCGACGCGCCGGGGGCGGAGACGGTCCCGCGCGAAAGGCTGCGCTGGTCGTCATGGGCGGGCGCGCTGAACGGCGAGCGTCTGGTCTCGTGGGTGCGCGAGGAGGTCTTCCCGTTCCACGCGGAAATCGCCCGCGCGGGCGCGACCGATTTCATGAACGGCGCGCGTCTGGCCATCGACGAACCCGCCGTCCTCGCCCGGACCGTCAGCCTGGTGGACGATCTGCATCTCGAACGGGTGGACGCCGACACGAAGGGCGACCTGTTCGAACATGTGCTGCGCCAGATCGGGCAAGCGGGCGAGCTCGGCCAGTTCCGCACCCCGCGGCACGTCATCCGCACGGTGGTCGGACTCGTCTACCCCCGCCTCGGCGAAACGGTGTGCGACCCGGCGGCGGGAACGGCGGGCTTCCTCGTCGCCGCGTGGGATCATATCCGCCTCGTCAATTCGTCCGACGCGGGGATCGAGGAAGTGGAATCGGAAGGCAAGACGATCGAGCGCGGCGTCGGCGACCTGCTCGGCGCCGACGATGCGCGGCGGTTACGCGAATCCACCCTCTACGGCATGGACGTGGAGGCGCGCATGGTGCGTCTGGCGACCATGAACCTGACCCTGCGCGGGCTGGACTCCGTGCGTATCCTGCGCCGCGACGCGCTCGCGCGCGCGCTGGACCGCGCCGCGAAGGCGGAACTCGGCCTGCCCGCCGACGGCTTCGACGTCATCCTCGCCAACCCGCCCTTTTCGGGCCGGCTGGACAGCGACCGCATCGTCGACGAGGTGAAAGTCGGGCGCACGAAGCAGACCGAACTCCTGTTCCTTCAATTCATGCTGAACCACCTGAAGGAAGATGGGCGCTGCGGCGTCGTCGTCCCGGAAGGCGTGTTGTTCGGCTCCACCGGCGCGCATCGCGAACTGCGCCGCAAACTGGTGGAGAACAACCGGGTGGAGGCGGTGCTGTCGCTGCCTGCGGGCGTGTTCAACCCCTATTCGGGCGTCAAGACCTCGGTGCTGATTTTCCGCAAGGGCAGCGCGACCGCGGAGACCATGTTCCTTCACGCCGAAAACGACGGCTTCAAGCTCGACTCGAACCACGATACGCCCGTCGACGAGGACGATCTGCCGGAGCTGGTGGAGGCGTTCGACGAGCGCGACGACTGCCTGGAGGCGTGGCGCGCCCGCGACATCGAGGCCGAGTGGCGGGAGAACTGGTGGTTCGCCGACGCAGAGGCGATTCGCGCCGCCGACTACAATCTGAGCGCCGGGCGCCACCGGCCCGCCGCCCGCGCGAAGGCGGAGCATCGCGACCCGCTGGAGCTCCTCGAGGAACTCAAGGATATCGAGGGCGAGATAGCGCGCGAGCTCGAGGAGCTGACCCGCGAGGCGCGGGCGGCGGTGGGGTGAGCGGGTCCAGGGTGCTCGCTCCGCTCTCCGTTCGATGTTTGCATAACGGGAACGAACCGGGTATAACCGGCGTCATGCCATTGCGCGACGACGAAACACGGCGCATCCGCGACCCCGTCCACGGACTGATCGTGTTCGGCGGGAGCGGCGACGGCGAGCGAGACGAAACGGACCGGATCGCGTGGCGGCTTCTCGATACGCGCGAGTTCCAGAGGCTGCGCCGCATCCGTCAGCTCGGCTTTTCCGACCTGGTTTTTCCGGGCGCCACGCATAGTCGTTTCGCGCATAGCGTCGGCGTCTATCACACCGCGCGCCGTCTTGCGGACGTCATCTCGCGACATGAGGGCAAATCCGACCCCGAACGCGAGCGCGTCGCGTTACTGGCCGCTCTGCTGCATGATATCGGTCACGGCCCGTTCAGCCATGCATTCGAATCTGTGGGAGCCGCGGCGGAACGCGTGTCGCATGAAGACTGGAGCGTGCGAATTGTCGGCGGCGACACCGAAGTCAACGAAGTGCTTCAGGAAATGGATAATTCACTGCCGGATCGCATATGCGCTCTTCTGACGGAGGAAGAGCCCAAGGACATATACACCGCCATCGTATCCAGCCAGTTCGATGCCGACCGGCTCGATTACGTGCAGCGGGATCGGAAAGCGGCAGGCGTCGAATTCGGCCATGTCGACCGGGACTGGTTGTTCGATTGTCTGGAAGTTGGGCGGGTCACCATTGGCGATGACCGGCCCTATGAAGCGCAGTGTCTGTATCTCGGGCCGAAAGGCGTGGACGTCGCTGTAGAGTATCTTGAGGCGCGATTCCGACTCTACCGGATGGTATATACTCACAAGACGACGCGAGCCGCCGAGAAGATGCTGGAAGTGGTGCTGAACACCGCTGCGAAGGATTTGGAAGACGACGAACTGGCGGATCGGGATCCCGTATTGCGCTATCTGACAAGTAAATCGTCAAATTTGGAGAAGTATCTTGATCTTGACGACTCCGCCGTATGGGCTACCTTGGCTTCTTTGGAAAAACATTCCCATCCGCGCATATCGAAATTTGCGAAACGGCTGCGCGACCGAGATCTTTACAAATGCATCGATGTGGGATCACATGACGAGCCCGGCCGCAATCTGTATCGCCGCGCCCTGCGCAGGTGGAATTCGCTTCCGATCGACGGGCGGGACGACTTCTTGTTCGATGATTTTTCCGTGACGTCCTACCGGTGGTACGAATTTTCGGATGCGTCGGCGCTTAACAAAGTCTTGGTGAAGACCGACATCGACATGCCCGAGCCGACCGATATTGCCGATGTATCGCCTCTTGTGAGGGAACTTGGCGGCACTTATCGATATTGGCGCGTCTACGCGCCGGATATGGACGCCGCGACGAGATTCTGGAATCTTCTGGGGGAGGATCGGGCATGAACGCAGACGACATCTCAGTCGGGCTGGTCGCATTGTGGGGCGGCGAACTGGTGGGGCGGACTCGATTGCAGAAGGGCGCCTATCTGTTGCATCGCTGCGGGGCGAATTTCGATATCCCGTTCGTCTATTATCACTACGGACCGTACTCTTTCGACCTCGCCGAAGGTTGTCTCGACGCCGAGTTCGATGGACGAATCAAGATCGAGGAAAGGCGTGGCAGACACGGCATTCGCTATGCGATCTTCAAGACCGTCGAGGAAGCGGATGGCATTGGCGCGCTCTCCTGTCGGGAGGCGCGTGGCTTCGTGAGAAAAATGAAGCCGTGCACCGATGTCGTTCTGGAACTTGCCGCCACCGTCGTTTTCCTGCGTGACGATGGAGGCTATCCGCGCAACGCTGTTGTCGAGACCAAGGCCCGCAAACCCCTCAAGGCGACCGACGAGCGGCTTGGAAAAGCGCTTTCCCTGATTCGCGATCTCGGCCTGGACCCGGAGAACGCGCTTGAGCTTCCCGCCTGACGGCGCGACGCGGCGGCGAGCCGGGAGTGCGATGAACGACGTGGGCGATCCGAAGGCCGACGGTGCGCGTATCGCGCGGATCGGCGATCTGTGCACGATGGATCGCCGGGCGGCTGGCGCGGACGAGGTGCCGGTCGCGCGCTTGCCCTTCGTGGGGCTGGAACACGTCGGCGCCGGCACCGGTATCCTGAATCTCGATGCGTGTTCGCGTGTGGGCAATCGAAAGAGCACGGCTTTTCTTTTCGACGAGCGTCACGTCCTCTACGCCAAGCTCCGTCCTTATCTGAACAAGGTCGCGATCCCGGAATTCGCCGGTTGCTGCTCGACCGAGCTTGTTCCGCTCTTGCCGAAAGAGGGCGTAGACAGGGATTTTCTCGCACATCTTCTGCGTCGCGGCGAAACCGTGAATTTCGTTATGTCGTCCGTGACGGGCGCTCGAATGCCCCGTGCCGATATGAAGATGTTAATGTCCATGCAGGCGCCTTTCCCTCAACTCGACGAGCAGCGACGGATTGCCGATGTCTTGAACCGCGTTGCTCGCGTTCAACGCATGCACCTGCAAGCGGCCGAGACCGCTTCGGCCCTGAGCTCCTCGCTCATGGCCCGCCTATTGGAGCAAAGCAGATGACTTTGGACGAATTCCGTCGGACCCTCGCCTACCCGGCGCCGCCAGCTAGCCTCTCCGGGCCGCTCGCAGCGCTGCGGCGAGCCGAGAACGACGAGTGGGATGTCGCTCACGCCCTTGCGCATCCGTGCCGATCCCGGCCGGCGCGTGACTTCATGCACACTTGCGTCGTATCGAAGGCGAGCTCGCGAACGCCGCCGGCTGGTATCGCCGCGCCGGAAAGCCCGTTTGCGACAGTTCACTCGACGAGGAGTGAGGGGAAATCGCCCGGACGCCGCTGTCCGACACGCTGTAGCATTACCGCACGGCACGGCTTCGGAATCGACACAGAACGGATCGAAGGGGTGGAATGCTGGCGGCCTGCGACCGGAGCAACCGATAAATTTCAAGTTCTGACGGAAGAGGCCAAAGATGAAAGCCGATAACATCGTGGTCGCGATGATCGCGTTATGGGGAGGCGAACTGGTGGAGCGGATTCGACTGCAGAAAGGAGCCTATCTGTTGCATCGCTGCGGGGCTAATTTCGGTCTGCCTTTCGTCTATTACGATTATGGTCCGTACTCGTTCGGTCTTGCGGCGGGATGTGCTGACGCGATCGAGGACGGCCGAATCGAGATCGAGAGGAGGCCCGGTCGTCACGGTATCCGCTACACGATCTTCAGGACCTCCGAGGAAGCGAATGGCATTGGCGCGCTCTCCCGTCGGGAAGCGCTTGGCTTCGTCGAGAAAATGAAGCCGTGCACCGACTTGGCGCTGGAACTCGCGGCGACTATCGCCTTTTTGCGTGACGAAGGCGGATACGGCGAGAAGGCCGTTGCGGAGACGAAGGTCCGCAAATCCCTCAAGGCGACCGACGAGCGCATGGGGCGGGCACAGTCGCTGTTGCGCGACCTCGGTCTGGCGGGGCGGGAGCCCGGTCTGCGCTCGCGTTGATCGTCGCGCGGAAGCCGCCGATTCATCCGGCGCCGGAATGACTCCCCACCCGGTTTTTCGGCTTGGCGACATCGCCGACGTGGCGGCGGGGGATCCGGCGCCGCAGGACGCCGATGCGTTTGCGCCGGACGGCCCCTTGTTCGTGCGCATGCAGGATGTCGGCCGCAACCATGTGAACCCCGCGCTCCGCGCGTCTGCGGATCGCCTCGACCCGGCCTGGCTGCGGCGGAACCGGCTTCGGCTCTTCCCGCGTGACAGTGTCCTCGTTCCGAAGAGCGGCGCCTCGGTGAACCTGAACCATCGCGCCAAACTCGCCACCGATGCCTACGTTGTCAGCCATCTGGCGGTCGTCGTTGCAGATCGGACCAGGATCGACCCGGATTACCTGTTCTGGTGGTCGGTTCGCTACGATCCTCGGGAACAGGTGCAGGTGACGAGCCTGCCATCTCTCAAACTTTCGACACTGAAAGAGGCGAGAATTCCCGTTCCTACGCTCCGCGAGCAGCGCCGGATTGCCGGTATCTTGAATCGCAGTGCTCGCGTCGAGTGTTTGACTGCCGAGGCGGCGAAACTCGCCCATAAACTTGCGCCTATGCTCTTCATCGAAATGTTTGGCGACCCGGCGGAAAATCCTCTGGGGTGGCCGGTGCGCTCATTTTCGGATATTGTCAAGGATAACACAAAGAAGGCGGAGAAGATTCAGAAAAAAGATTATCGAGAACGTGGGAGAGTACAGATAATCGACCAGGGAAAAATCAAGGTGGCCGGATGGACGAACGGGACGAAAGGCATGTATAGCGGATCGTTGCCGGCGGTCGTTTTCGGGGATCACACAAGACGTTTCAAGCTGGTACGAGAACCCTTTTTTCTCGGCGCCGATGGGGCGAAGTTACTGGTTCCCAAAGCGAATGACGTCGACCCCGTATTTCTGTATGGGCAATTTTTGTGTTTGAAGATGAAAGATGCAGGATACAGCCGCCATTTCAAATTCCTGAAAGCGATGAATCTCGTGGCGCCTCCTGTGGATAAACAGAAGCGATTCCGCGAATTGCTGGATAAGGTGGAGCGCGTCGAAGGCGATGTGGAGAAAGCCGGTGAAATTGCGTTGAATCTGCGCACGTCGCTCATGGCCCATTTATTGGAGCAAAACCGATGACACTGGACGAATTCCGCCGGACTCTTGCCGACCCGGCGCCGCCGGCCGGCCTCTCCGGGCCGCTTGCGGCGCTGTGGCGGGCCGCGAACGACGAGTGGGACGCCGCTCACGCCCTCGCGCAGTCGGCGCCGGACCCGGCCGGCGCGTGGGTGCATGCGCACCTGCACCGTATCGAAGGCGATCTCGCGAACGCCGCCGGCTGGTACCGCCGCGCCGGAAAGCCGGTCTGCGACGGGCCGCTCGACGGGGAGTGGGAGGAGATCGCCCGGGCGCTGCTGTCCGACGCGCCGTAGCGCCGCCGCCCGGCGCGGCTTCAGAAACGGTCGGCGCGGAACGGGTCGAGGGGAACGGAAAGCTCGCGGCCCGCGACCTGTTCGGCGACCAGCCGCGCGGTGGCGGCGCTCAGGGTCAGGCCGAGATGGCCGTGGCCGAAAGCGAAGGTGACGCCCGGATAAAGCGGCGACGGGCCGATGACGGGCTTCGAGTCGGGCAGGGCCGGGCGATGGCCCATCCATTCGCGCCGCACGGCGCCGTCGAGGCCCGGCAGACTGCCGCGCGCGTGAGCGAGGACCCGCCGCACCCGGCGGTAATCGGGCGGCAGGGCGAGGCCCCCGAACTCCACCCCCGCCGTCACCCGCAACCCGTCGCGCATGGGGCACAGCGTATAGTCCCAGTCGCCGATCACCACCGGGCGCGCGAGCCCCGGCCCATCGGGCGGGTCGACGCTGATGTGGTAGCCGCGCTTGGCCTCCAGCGGAACCCGCGCGCCGAGGGCGCGGGCGAGCGGCTTCGACCACGCCCCGGCGGCGAGCACTACATGGTCGGCCTCGACGCGACCGCCGTCGGTCGATACGGCGCGCGGGCCGGATTCGGTCATGTCGAACCCCGTCGCCCGCGCCTCCAGGCGTTCGCCGCCGAGCGCCTCGTATGCGCGGAAATAGGCCCGCGACAGCGCGACGGGCTCGGTGACGAAGCCGCCGTCGGGGAACAGCAGCCCGACCTCGAACTCGCGCGACAAGGCCGGCTCGAGCTCGCGCAAACGGTCGCGCTCCAGCACTTCGGCGCGGACGCCGTGCGTCTTCAGGACCTCGCGTTGCAGGGCCATCGCGGCGAAGCGCTTGCGGTCGCGGAAGGCGTGGATGTAGCCGTCGGCGCGCAACAGCCCGGCGTCGATCTTGTGTTCGGCGATCAGGCTTTCGTGTTCCGCCCGGGCGCGCGCGACCAGCGGCGCCATGTCGGCGGCGATGCGGCGGTAGGACGCGAGGCGCCCGGCGGCGAGGAAGCGGACCAGCCACGGCGCCGCCCGCGGCAGATGCCGCCAGCGCAGGATCAACGGGCTCATGGGGTCGAACAGCATCGCCGGAACCCGCCGCCAGAGACCGGGCCAGCTGTAGGGCGCGACCGACCCGTTGGAGACGATCCCCGCGTTCCCGAACGATGTGGCGGTCCCCGGCGCGCGGGGGTCGATCAGGACGGTTTCGTGGCCTTCGGCGCGCAGCCGCAGCGCGCAGCAGACGCCGACGATCCCCGCCCCGACTATCGCGATCCGTTTCGCCGGCATCGCCGTCTCCCTCAATCCGTCCCGGCGCCGCGTTCGGCGCGCGCGATATAGTCGCGGGTCAGCGGCGCCGCGTCCTGCCGGCGCGCGAGCTGAATCTGGAACACCACCATGCCCATATGCCGGAACGAGACTTCCGATCCGGCGAGGTAGAACTCCCACATGCGGCAGAAGCGTTCGTCGTAAAGCGCCGCCGCCTTGTCGCGGTTCGCCAGGAACCGCTCGCGCCAGGCGCGCAGGGTCCGGGCGTAGTGCAGGCGCAGCACTTCGATGTCGCACACGACGAGGCCGCTCGCCTCGATGGCCGGCAGAATTTCCGACAGGGCGGGGATGTAGCCGCCGGGGAAGATGTATTTGCGGATGAACGGGTCCGTCGCGCCGGGGCCGCCGGACCGGCCGATGGTGTGCAGCAGCGCGACCCCGTCCGGCTTGAGCAGCGCGCGCAGTTTGGCGAAATACTCGCGATAGTGCCCGACGCCGACATGTTCGAACATGCCGACCGAAACCAGACGGTCGTAGCGGTCCTCGACCTTGCGGTAGTCCATCAGGCTGAAGCGCGCCCTGTCGGCGACCCCGGCGCTGCGCGCGCGTTCGTTCGACAGGCGGTGCTGGCGTTCCGACAGGGTGACTCCGTGTACCGTCGCGCCCCAGTCCCGGGCGAGATGGACCCCGAGCCCGCCCCATCCCGAACCGACGTCGATCGCGCTCATGCCCGGTTCGAGAACGAGCTTGGCGGCGATGTGGCGCATCTTGGCGCGTTGTGCGGCGTCCAGACCGACATCGGGGCCGGTAAAGTAGGCGCACGAATACTGCTTGTCGGGGTCCAGGAACAGGTCGTAGAAGGCGTCCGTCAGGTCGTAATGGTGCGCGATGTTGCGGCGCGCGCGCCCGACGGGGTTATGCTGGCGCACGGCCCGCGTGACCCGCTGGAGCCGCTGTTGCGCGCGCATCCAGAACGGATAGTCCCCCGTCTCCAGATTCTCGGCGAGGAGGGACAACAATTCGTAAAGCCCGCCTTCGCCCTCGACCGTCAGCCCGCCGTCCATCCACGCTTCGGCCAGCCCGAGGCTCCCGGTAAGCCCGATCCACAGGGCGGTTCCGCGCCCGTGCAGGCGCACCGCCAGCGCCGGTCCGCCGCCGTCGCCGTATTCGCGGCTTGCGCCGCGGCGATCGATAACCCTCAGGCGCCCGCGCCGGACCGCGCGGGCGAGCACGTAGTCAAGCAACACCGCCGTCTCTCCGACCGACCGGAGGGGCAAGCATAGCGCGGGCGGAACCCGGCGGGGAAGGGTTGCGGGTCCCGGTAGCGCGAAGCCCCGCGGGTCTACGGCTGGGCGGGAGCGGCGTCCGGGGCGGCGTCCGGCGCCGGGTCGTCGAAGAGCGCCGCCGCCTCGTCCGCGTCTTCGTCGTCGAGGTCGCGCGCGGCGATGTCGATCCCGGCGGCCTGGAGGCGCGCCTCCTCGTCGGAGCGCGCGACATTGACCTTTACCGTGACCGCGACTTCCGGGTGCAGGACGATGCGCGCCGGATACAGGCCGAGGGCCTTGATCGGGCGGTCGAGAGCCACCTGGCGGCGGGCGACGGTGTATCCGGCGGCGGTAACCGCGTCGGCGATGTCGCGCGCGTTCACCGAGCCGTAAAGTTGACCGGCGTCGCCGGCCTGGCGGACCACGGCGACCGACAGGCCTTCCATGCGCCCGGCGATGTCCTCGGCCTCGGCGCGGCGTTCGAGATTCGCCGCCTCGAGCTGGGCGCGTTCGCGCTCGAAGCGCTCGCGGTTGGCGCGCGTCGCGCGCAGCGCCTTGCCCGCGGGCAGAAGGTGGTTGCGCGCGTAACCGTCCTTCACGCGCGCCAGGTCGCCCATCTGGCCGAGTTTCTCGATGCGTTCGAGGAGAATGATCTCCATGCCGCGGCCTCCCGTCCGGCGTCGCGCGCTCAGCGCACGGTGTAGGGCATGAGCGCCAGGAAGCGGGCGCGCTTGATGGCTTGCGCCAGCCGCCGCTGCTTCGGCGCCGAAACCGCGGTGATGCGGGTCGGCACGATCTTGCCGCGTTCGGACACGAAGCGTTGCAGCGTTTTCACGTCCTTGTAGTCGATCTTCGGCGCGCCGGCGCCGGAGAACGGGCAGGTCTTGCGGCGTCGGAAGAAGGGCCGGCGCGGCAGGGCCGGGCGCGAGTGGGGTCTTCGGTCGCTCATGTCTGCGCGGTGTCCTGTTTGTCCTGTCGTTCGGGTTGCGCCTCCGGCGCCGGTTTCTCCGGCGCGTCGACGGCGGGCTGCGGCTCGGTTCCGGCAGGCGCGTCGTCGGCCGGAGCGGCGGCGGCAGCAGCGGCGGCCGCTGCGGCGGCGCGGCTCTCTTCCTCGCGGCGTCTTGCGGCGCGGGCGCGGCGTTCGTCGCGGCGCCGGTCCTCGCGCGCCGCCCGGGTCTGCATCATGATCGACGGTCCTTCCGGCAATTCGTCGACCCGCATGGATATGTAGCGCAGCACGTCCTCGCTGATGCGCATGGTCCGCTCCATCTCCTGCAGCGCCGCCGCCGGCGCGTCGATATGGAGCATCGTGTAGTGGCCCTTGCGGTTCTTCTTGATGCGGTAGGCCATGTTTTTCAGGCCCCAGTACTCGCGCCGGGCGACCTCGCCGCCCTGTTCGGCGAGCACCGACGCGAAGCGCTCCGCAAGCGCCTCGACCTCCTGCGCCGGGATGTCCTGACGCGCGATGAACACGCTCTCGTAGAGCGGCATGAACGACTCCCTTGCGTTTCGGGCGCGCTTCGGCCGCGTTTCGACCGGAGGCCGCCCGGCCCCGCGGGCAAACGAGCCGCCGCCCGACGGGGCGACGCCGGAAAGGCCGGCGCACTATACCCGGCCGCGGCGCGCGCGCAAGCGGCCCGTGGCGCTCCGGTCGCGCTCGCGGACAAGGCGTTGACTCGCGGCCGCGCGGGAGCTAGCGTGCGCCCCGCGCTGCGCGCCCCGACCCCGTAACCGCCCCTCCCCGACAGACGGAACCGGACTCGATGCCCGACCCGCTGAAAGTGCTCGTCGCGGTCAAACGCGTCGTCGACTACAACGTCAAGGTCAGGGTGAAGAGCGACAACAGCGGCGTCGAGACGGCGAACGTCAAGATGTCGATGAACCCGTTCGACGAGATCGCGGTCGAGGAGGCCGTGCGTCTGAAGGAGAGCGGGGCGGCGGGCGAGATCGTCGCCGTGTCGATGGGGCCGGAGCAATGTCGGGAGACGCTGCGCACCGCCTTCGCGATGGGCGCCGACCGCGGCATTCTGGTGCGCCATGACGGCGTCCTCGAGCCGCTCGCCGTCGCCCGCATCCTCAAGGCCATCGCGGAAACGGAACGGCCCGACCTCGCGATCCTCGGCAAGCAGGCGATCGACGACGACTCCAATCAGACCGGGCAGATGCTGGCGGCGCTGCTGGGGTGGCCGCAAGGCGCGTTCGCATCGAAACTCGCGCCCGGCGAAGGCGTCGCCGAAGTGACGCGCGAGGTCGACGGCGGGCTGGAAACGGTGGCGCTGACCCTGCCGGCGGTGGTCACTACCGACCTGCGCCTGAACGAACCGCGCTACGCCTCGCTGCCCAACATCATGCGCGCCAAGAAAAAACCCGTCGACGTCAAGACTCCGGAGGATTACGGGGTGGACCCGACGCCGCGCCTCGAGGTCCTCAGGGTGTCGGAGCCGCCGAAGCGCGAAGCGGGAACGAAGGTCGAAAGCGTGGCGGAACTGGTGGCGAAGCTGAGCGAGGAGGCGGGGGTCGTCTGATGGCGGTTCTGGTCGTCGGCGAGCACGACAACGCGGCGCTCGCGGCGGCGACGCTCAACGCGGTGACGGCTGCGGCGGCGCTGTCCGCCGAGGTCGACCTGTTGATCGCCGGCGCGGATTGCGGCGCGGCGGCGCGCGCGGCGGCGAAGGTCGCCGGAGTGCGGCGCGTGCGTGCGGCCGATGCGGACGCCTTCCGCCACCAGCTCGCCGAGGCGATGGCGCCGCTCGTGGCGCGCCTCGCGGGCGAATACAGCCACGTCCTCGCGCCGGCGGACACGTTCGGCAAGAACCTGATGCCCCGCGCGGCGGCGCTGCTCGACGTGCAACAGGTGTCGGACGTCACGGCGATCCTCGCCGACGATACGTTCGAGCGGCCGATCTACGCCGGCAATGCGATCGCGACGGTGCGCTCCGCCGACTCGCCTAAACTGCTGACCGTGCGCGGCACGGCGTTCAAGGCCGCAGGGGAAGGCGCCGCCGCCGCGCCGATCGGGGAAGTGGACGCGGGGGACGCCGCGGAAACCGGCTCGCGATTCGTGAGCCGCGCGCTGTCCGGGTCGGAACGCCCCGAACTCACTTCGGCCCGCGTCGTCGTGTCGGGCGGGCGCGGCATGGGGTCGGGCGAGAATTTCGCGTTGCTCGAAGCGCTCGCGGACGCGCTGGGCGCGGCGGTGGGGGCGTCGCGCGCGGCGGTCGATGCGGGCTTCGTCCCCAACGACTACCAGGTGGGGCAAACGGGCAAGATCGTCGCGCCCGAACTTTACGTCGCCGTGGGCATTTCCGGCGCCATCCAGCATCTGGCTGGCATGAAGGACTCCCGGGTCATCGTCGCCATCAACAAGGACGAGGAAGCGCCGATATTCCAGATCGCCGATTACGGTCTGGTCGGCGACCTGTTCGAGATCGTGCCGGAACTGACGGCGGCGCTGGAGGAAAGGGGCCGGACGTCATGATCCGAACGGTGGCGGTTGTCGGCGCCGGGCAGATGGGGGCGGGGATCGCCCATGTCTGCGCCCTGGCCGGGATTGACGTGGCGCTCATCGATGTCGGCGCGGAGGCGCTGGAAAAGGCGACGGGCGCCATTGAGCGCAATCTCGGTCGTCAGGTCGCCAGGGGCACTGTCGGCGAACTCGACAAGGCGGAGGCGCTGGCCCGCATCGCGACGGGGACGGAACTCGCCGCCGCGGCCGATGTCGACCTGGTCATCGAGGCGGCGACCGAGGACGAATCGGTCAAGAAGGCGATCTTCGGCGCGCTTTGCCCCCTTCTGCGGCGGCCGGACACGCTGATCGCGAGCAACACCTCGTCGATCTCCATCACCCGGCTTGCGGCGGCCACCGACCGGCCGGCGCGCTTCATCGGCATGCATTTCATGAACCCGGTGCCGATGATGCAGCTGGTCGAACTGATCCGCGGCATCACCACCGACGAGGAAACCTACAAGACGGCGCGGGCGCTGACCGTGCGGCTGGGCAAGACTCCGGTGAGCGCCGAGGACTTCCCCGCTTTCATCGTCAATCGCATCCTGCTGCCGATGATCAACGAGGCGATCTACACGCTCTACGAAGGCGTGGGGTCGGTGGAGGCCATCGATGTCGCCCTGAAACTCGGCGCCAATCACCCGATGGGGCCGCTCGAACTGGCGGACTTCATCGGCCTCGACGTCTGTCTTGCAGTCATGCAGGTGCTGCATGACGGTCTCGCCGACACCAAATACCGGCCGTGCCCGCTGCTGGTGAAATATGTCGAGGCCGGCTGGGTCGGCCGCAAGGTCGGCCGCGGTTTCTACGACTATACCGGCGACGTCCCCGCGCCGACGCGCTGAGAAGGCGCCCCGGACGGGCGTCAGGGATAGGCGCAGACCTGTTCCGAGATGTTGACGAAGCCCCGCGAGGCGCCCGCCGTCAGGCTGAAATTGTAAATCCTGTCGCCGACGATCTCGCTGTGGTGCAGCGGCAGCACGCCTTCGACCTCCCGTTCCGCGCCGCCGGGCCTTGCAAAGGCGATGCGCACCGGCTCGGCGACGTTGAACCAGGCTTCGGGACTGCCGCCCGCGTCGACCGCCGATGCGCCCGCGCCGGTGACGACGAAACCGCCGTCGGCGACCTGCACCGAGGCGCCGCCGCCGCTCGGCGAGACCGGCGTCCGCAGAAGGAAGCGGCGCGTGCGCACCTCCGGCGCGCAACGCTGTTGCGCCTGGACCGCGCCCACGACCTCGATGATCCGCTCGGGCGGGACCCCCTCGTCGACGCGTTTCCGAACCGCCGCCAACAGATCGCGCTCGACGCCCGACGGCGCCTCGGCGCGGTAGCGCCGGCGGATGTCGGCGAGCTGCTCCTCGGCGCGCACGAGGACGATGTCCGCGGTTTGCGCGTCTTCGCGCAGCTGCCGGTTCTCCTCCTCCAGGCCGGCGAGGCGCTCGTCGAGCGACCGATGCTGCGCGGCGGCGCGGTCGCGGCCCATATCGTAAGCCCACCAGGACACGACGCCGACCAGCCCCGCATAGACGAGCAGACGGACCGCCGTATTGCGCCACTGCCCGCGATGCCGCCGTTCCAGGCGCGAGCCTCCCAGCCTCAACGCCATGGCGCGAGCCTCAATTCCATCGTCGACGCATCCTCGCGTTCCCGCAGCGCCGCCCGGGCGTCAGCGCCGCGTGAGTTTCAGTTCGATCCGCCGGTTCCGGCGGTAGGCTTCCGCCGTGTCGGCACTGTCGAGCGGCTGGAATTCGCCGAAACCGGCCGCCATCAACCGTTCGGGCGGGACGCCGTTGGCGACAAGCGTTCGCACGACGGTGATGGCGCGCGCCGCCGACAGCGCCCAATTGGACCCGAAGCCGGAGGTCCGGCGGACCGGCAAGCGGTCGGTGTGGCCGTCGATGCGCAGCACCCAATCGACATCGGCGGGGAGTTCGGCGGAAATCTCCAGCAGCAAGGCGGCGAGATCGGCGACCTGTCGCAGCCCGTCGTCGCCCAGCCGGTCGGAGCCGGACGCGAACAGGACGCCGGAGGGGATCACGAAGCGGTCGCCGTCGATGCGCACGTCGCTTCGTGCGCCGAGGATCTCGCGCAACCGCGCGAAGAACACCGAACGCGCCTGTTGCAGCTCCTCGACGCGTTGCGCCAGGGCGAGGTTGAGACGGCGCCCGAGATCGGCGATCTGCGCGTCCTTGTCGCTCGCGTCCCGCTCGCTCGCGTCGAGCGCGCGCTGGATAGCGGCGAGCTGGGCGCGCAGCCGTGCGAGCTGGGCGTTGAGAAGGGCGATCCGCTGCCGCGCCGCGTCGGACAGCCGGCGCTCCTCGTCCAGCTCCGAGCGGGATTCGGCCGCCTCGACCACGGCGTCGTATTGCCCGGCGCGCGCCGCCGCCAGCGCCGCCCGGGTTTCGGCCAGAAGGAGCCGCAGCGCCTCGGCGTCCTCGTCGCCGTCCGCGCTTTCCTTCAGCGCCGCCGCGAGTTCGTCGCCGCGCCGCGCCAGCGCCTCCACCTCGCGCAGCAGATCGAGCCGCTCGGCGCGCAGGTCCTCGCGGTCCTGGTTCGCCGTCGTGAGTTCGACGGCGATGGCTGCGAGGTCGCCGCGCAGGTCGCGCGTCTGCGCTTCCTCGAGCGACAACAGGTCCTCGAGTTCGGCGACGGCGTTCTTCAATCCGGCGAGTTCGTCCTCGCGTCCCGACAGCACGCGCCCCAGGAAGAACTCCGCGACGACGAAAACGACCAGCAGGAAAATGAGCACCAGCAACAGGGTCGCCAGGGCGTCGACGAAGCCGGGCCATATGTCGACCGCCCGTGCGCCGCGTCTGAACCGCGCGGTCATGAGCCGTCGCCGGTGTCGCGGGGGGTCAAGGCCGCCCGCGCCGGGCGCCCGCCGCCGGCGGCGGGCGGGGCGGCTGACGCGGCGGGGGCTCGTGTCCGCCGGGCGCCGTCCGCGGCTCGCGCCGCGGCGCGGCGGCGGCGCGCGGCGGCGGCGCGCGAAGCTCGGGCGCCGGCGGGCGCGGCGCTCCGCCCTCCGCGCCGTCCGCCGCCGGCGGGTCGGCGTCCGGCGGCGCGGGGTTCGCGGGGTTCGACGATGCGGCGATCATGCGCCCCAGCAGTTTGATCTCGGCCCGCAGCTCCGACGCCAGAAAGGCGCGGCCGTTCACCGTTTCCTCGACCAGCCGCTCGAGATGGACATCGAGATTACGGATATGCGTCCGCGTTTCCTCGTCGACGCCGCCCGAACCGCCTTCGGCGAGGCGTTGCAGCGCCGGCTTAATCTCCGCGTGGCTTTCGGCGATCCGCGTCGCCGCGCTTTGTTCGGCGCCCATGCGGTCCGCCAGGGCGGCGAGCGTTTCCGTCAACCGCGCGGTCCGGGCGCCGGCGGCGCGGCGCTCCTCCTCGCCGAGGGCCAGTGTGCGCTGAAGCTCGTCGAGCGAGTCGGCGGTCTTTTCCAGCAGCGCCTGGACGTAGACCGGCGCCGACTGGTCGCCGTCGCCGACGCCCGCGCCGCTCGACAGATAGGTGACGCTCGACAGCCATTCCTCGAGGTCGTTGTAGAACTGGTTCTGCGCCTGCCCCGCCTGCAGGTCGAGGAAGCCCAGCACCAGCGACCCCGCCAGCCCGAACAGCGACGACGAGAACGCCGTGCCCATCCCGTCCAGCGGCGCCTCGAGATCGCTCTTCAGCGCCGCGAAGGTCCCCGTCAGGTCTTCCGAGCCCGCGTTCAACCCGCCGATCACGGCGCCCACCGAGCCCACGGTGTCGAGCAGCCCCCAGAACGTGCCGAGGAGGCCGAGGAAGATCAGCAGGCCGATGGTGTAGCGCGAAATCTCGCGCGATTCCTCGAGGCGCGTTCCGATACTGTCGAGCAGCGAGCGCATCGCCGGGGCCGACAGCATCATCCGGCCCTTGCGGTCCGCCAGCATCCGCGCCATCGGCGCGAGCAGGCGCGGCGTGTGCGCGGCCCCGCCCGGCCCGCCGGCCCGGAAATCCTCGATCCAGCGCACTTCGGGAGACAGCCCCAGCACCTGCCGGAAGGTGAACGCCGCCCCCAGCAGCAGGACGCCGAGGATCAGGCCGTTCAGAGGCGGGTTCGCCATGAACGCGGAGACGAGCCGGTCGCCGAGCACGGCGACCACGACGGCGACGACCGTCAGGAAGGCGACCATCCGCGCCAGGAATCGGCGCGGACGGTTCATTCCCGTGTCCCGTTCTTTGCGCTCCGTCCGCGCCGCCCAACCACGCCCATGCCGCCCGCGCGCCGCCTATGCGATGCCAACGATATCCACCCGATCCGGCGGACCGTCTTCATATTTCGCGCCGAGCGCGCGGACGTCAATGCGGGTCGCGTCGATGCCCGCGTCGATCAGGTAGCTGCGCGCCGCCAGGGCGCGCATGAGCGACAGGCGCCGCGCCGCGCTCGCCGTGGCGTCTTCCGCGCTCGCATAGGCCTTGAGCACGATGCGAAGCGTCGGGTCGGCGGCGAGCCTGCCGGCGACGCTGTCGAGGACCGCCCGCGCCATGTCCGACAACTCGGCCTCGCCGCCGGCAAAGACGATGCGTATGGCGCCGTCGGGGGGGGGGAGGGCCGGCGGCGGCCGTTGCGCGACGGCGGCGTCTTGCGCGGCGGCGCCGTCGTCGGCCGTCGGGGTCGGAAGCGGCGTCGGCGCGGGAGGCGTTTCCGCGGCCATGTCCTCCGGTTCCGGCGCGGGGGCGACAGGCGGAGTCTCCGCCGCTGCCGCCGGTTCCTCGTGGGCGGGCGCGGCTTCCGCCGGCGGGGCGACGGGCGTTTCCGCGGGCGCGTCTTCCGGCGCTTCCGGTTCGTCGCCGGCGGCAAGGTCTTCCGCCGGCGGATCGGGGGCGTCTTCCGGCTCCGCCGCCGCCGCGGGGGCGGCCGGCGGCGTCTCCATCGTCTCCGGTTCCCCGAGAGCGGCGACGGCTTCCGCCGGCGGGCGCTCTTCGGCGACCGGCGTCGGCGCGGGCGGGAGCGCGGGCGCGGCGGACCCGACCGTCCCCGTCGACAGGGCGGGATCGCCCGACAGCGCGGGCATCGGCGGCACGCGCGCCGGGCGCTCCGGCATGGCGCCGGGGATGGACGGGGCCGGCGGCGTCCCTGCCGCAGCCGGCGGCGGCGGATCGGCCTCCGCTGCGGCGGCGCGCGGCGGCGGACGGCGCAGGGGCGTCGGCGCCTCGCGGTCCTCCGCGAAGCGTCCGATTACGTGCGACCGGGGCGGCCCGTTGCGGGGGTCGTAAAGGGGAAGCCCGTCGGCGCCCCGACCGGGCGCCGCCGGCGAGGGCGCGGCGGCGGGCCCCAGGGCGTCGAGCGCGGCCCGGTCGATCTCGACCTCGGGCCGCGGCGCGGGGGCGGGCGCTTCCTGCGCCCATGCCCCGGCGCCGGCCGCGCAGACGACCGCAAGGGCCGCCGCACAAGCGCGCCGGGCCATCGTTGCGCCGGCGCGAACGCCTTCCGGGCGGCGGCGCGGCGCGGCGCCCGGGGCGGCGCCCTTGCGCGCGCGACGCCGGCGCGCGCCGTCGCGGGCAAGGGTCACGGCGCGGCCGCCGGCCGGGGGGCGCGCGCCGCCGCGCTCAGGCCTTGAGCGCGGATCGACAGCACCGCGAGAAAACGCGCCTGCGCGACGAGGAAAAGCGGCTCCTGCGCGCCGTCCGGTTGCAGCGTTTCGGTCATCGCGCCGGCTTCCCTGAGCAACAGTCCGCATATGGCGCGCACGGCCGCCGGAGCGGCGCCGGCGAATCCGTGCAGGCGCCCGCTCGCGACCCAGGCGAGATCGAGCGCCGGCGCCCCGAAAATCCGCAGCTCGGCGGGGCCCGCGGCGGCCGCCAGCCGCGCCGGAGACACGCCCCGGAGAGGCGAAAGGGCCACCATCGCCGACCCCGTATCGCCGGGAGCGGCGCAGCGGATGCGGCGGCGGTCGACATAGGCGCCGACGCCCTTTTCCGCCCAGTAGAGTTCGTTGCGGAGCGGGTCGTAGACCACGGCGGCGACGATGCGCCCGCCTTCGCGCGCCCCGACGGCGGCCGCTGCGTGCGGCGCCGCGCGCGCGAGGTTGGCCGCGCCGTCGAGCGGGGCGACGACCCAGGCCGGCCCGGCGGAGTCGCCCCCGTCCCCGGCGCCGTCGGGCGGCGGCATGGCGTAGTCGGGCCGCGCGCGCGACAGGTGATGCGTCAGCGCTTCCCCGATCCGGTCGTGCGTCCGCGCCGCGTAGGAGCGCGCGCCCCGGCGGCTTGCGAGGAGGTTTTCGATCTCGCCGAAATCCCGCGCCAGGGCGCGCGTCGCCTTGACCGTCGCGGTGGCCATGGCGTTGACGAGGGCGGAGCGCGTCGCCATGGGGCGGGCGGTCAGTCCTTCGCGCGTTCGGCGTAGGCGCCGTCCGCGGTGTTGACCACGACCCGCACGCCCGCCTCGACATGCGGCGGCACCATCACGCGCTCGCCGTTCTCGAGCAGGGCGGGCTTGAAACTCGAGGCGGCCGTCTGCCCTTTCACCACCGGCTCGGTTTCGACCACCTCCAGCGTTACCGTGTCGGCCAGACGCACGCCGATGGGCCGTCCCTCGAAAATCTCGACCTCCACTTCCATGCCTTCGGTCAGCCAGGCCCGGCCGTCCGCGATCAGGGCGGCGTCGACGGACATCTGTTCGTATGTCTCTCCGTCCATGAGCGTCAACACCTCGCCCTCGGCGTAGAGATATTGATACGTCCCGGTTTCGATATAGGCGCGTTCGACCGATTCGGCGGCGCGGAAGCGCTCGTTGAGCTTGGTCCCGTCGCGCAGGCTCTTCAGCTCGACCTGGTTGTATGCGCCGCCCTTGCCCGGCTGCGTCGCCTGGTTGCGGACGACGCGCCACAGCCCCCCCCGATGCTCGATCACCATCCCCGGGCGGACGGCGTTGCCGTTGATCTTCATGACCGCGCCCCGCCGGGTCAGGCTTCCATGGAGCGCGCGCCGAGATAGCCGAGTTCGGCCGTCGGCGCGATCTCGACAGCGCGTTCGCGGAACGCCATGAAACTCTCGAGAATGCGGCGCGACAGCGGGTCGCGCTCTCCCGTCTCCCGCATCACGTCGAGGCTGACGGCGAGGAACGCCGCGACGACGTCGTCGGGCAGGCGCACGAAACGCACCCCGTGCTCGTCGCGAAGGGTGCGAAAACTCACGGCGTTCTGGAAGGTGCTTTCCGAATACAGCCGCGCGGTCGCATATTGCGCGGCGATGCGGATCATTTCCTGCAGGTCCGCCGGCAGCCCGTCCCAGGCGGCGCGCGAGACCAGCAGCGAATTGGACGCGCCGGGCTCGTGAATGCCGGGCCAGTAGCAAATCTTCGCGATCTTCTGGAAGCCGAAGGCGAGGTCCGACCACGGGCCGCCCCATTCGACGGCGTCGACGACCCCCGCCTGGAGCGAGCTCATGATCTCGCCGCCGGGCATGTTCACCGAGATCGCCCCGAGCCGGTTGAGCACCTCGCCCGGCAGCCCGGCCATGCGGATCTTCAGCCCTTTCATGTCCTCGAGAGAATGGACCTCGTGGCGATACCAGCCGAACATCGACGGCGGGTTGACGCCCGACACGAACGGTCGCAGCCCGAAATCGGCATACATCTCGTCCCACAGGGGCTGGCCGCCGCCATACTGGATCCACGCCACCTGTTCGTGCGGGCCGAGGCCGTTCGGCACGCCGCCGTAGAACGACGCGCCGGGATGCTTGGCGATCCAGTAGCCGTCCCAGCCGTGGCCCATCTCGGCGACGCCGCCCCGCACGGCGTCGAAAACCTCGAACGCGGGCACGATCTCGCCCGCCCCGTAGACCTTGATCTCCAGCCGCCCGTCGCTCATCGTCGTGACTTGCCGGGCGATGTCGTTCGCCGCCATGCCGAGGCCGGGGAAGTTCTTCGGCCAGCAGGTCACCATCTTCCAGCGCAGCCGGCCTTGCGACAATGCGGGCCTGGGGAAAGCCGAAGCGGCGACGGCGCCCGCGGCGCCCGCTTTCAGGAATTCGCGACGTCGCACGGTCATGGCCCTGTCCCCCTTCCGGCAACGGTTGCCGCCCGCAGCTTACGCCATCGCCGTCCGCGCCGCCAGTGCGACGAAGGGGCGGCAGCAATTCTCATTTTGGCCCATGGCGCCGCGGCGGCTCGCTCCCGGGGGGCAACGTCCATCGCCATAACGAGAATCGCCGAAGGGCCGGGGAACGAGGCGCGGCGGCGAGCCGGGCGCAGTCTTGATCGCGAACGCCCTTCGCGGCTACAGATGGAGGCTGCGCAGACCGCGCGCAGCGGGATCGGCAACGGGCCGCATCGCCCGGAACGGAAGGGATGGCGGCCATGTACGATCTGGCGATTCGCAACGGAACCGTGATCGACGGCTCGGGCGGGCCGGCGCAGCGCGCCGATGTGGCTGTAACCGGCGGCGTCGTCGCCGCCGTTGCGCCCTCCCCGGGGCCGGCGCGGCGCGACATCGACGCCGACGGCTGCCTGGTGACCCCCGGATGGGTCGACATCCACACCCATTACGACGGCCAGGCGACCTGGGACCCGGACATGACGCCGTCGTCGTGGCACGGCGTCACGACGTGCGTCTTCGGCAATTGCGGCGTCGGCTTCGCGCCGGTGCGCCCGGGCAGCGAGAGATGGCTGATCAACCTCATGGAGGGGGTCGAGGACATTCCCGAGGCGGTGCTCTCCGAGGGCCTCGATTTCCGCTGGGAATCGTTCCCCGACTATCTCGATGTGCTCGCGGAGACCGCGCGGACGATGGATGTGGGCGCGCAAGTCCCCCATGGCGCGCTGCGTTTCTACGTCATGGGCGACCGCGGCGCGGACCACGCCGCGCGCCCGACCGATGCCGAAACCGGGCGCATGGGGGCGTTGCTCGAGGAGGCGTTGCGCGCCGGGGCGCTGGGCTTCACCACCTCGCGCACCGCCAAGCACCGCGCGGCGGACGGGCGCATGACGCCGAGCCTGAGCGCCGACGAGCCCGAACTGGCCGGCCTGGCGCGCGCCATGCGACGCGCGGGCAGGGGAGTCATCGAGGTCAACTCCGATTTCGGGCCGGGCGAATTCGCCCTCATGCGCCAGATGGCCGAACTCGCCGGGCGGCCCCTCTCGGTGCTGCTGGTCCAGGTGGAAAGCGCGCCCGACCGCTGGAAGGAAACCCTCGCCGGAGTCGACCGCGCGGCAGCGGACGGCCTCGAGTGCACGGCGCAGGTGGGGTCGCGCGCGGTGGGGCTGCTGTTCGGCCTCCGGGCGTCGCGGCACCCGCTTCAGCGTCATCCCTTATGGAAGGACCTCCGGCGTCTCGACCGTCGCAGCCTCGTCGCCAGGCTGCGCGCCGACGCGGACCTTCGCCGCCGCCTCGCCGAACCGCTCCCCGACGACGCCGAGACGCGCCGCATGGTCGAGATTATGGGGCGCGCCTGGGCGCTCGGCGACCCGCCCTGCTACGAACCCGACCCGGCGGACAGCATCGCCGCCCGCGCCGCCGCCGAGGGGCGTCACCCCTTCGCCCTCGCGCTCGACCTCATGCTCGAGGACGACGGGCAGGCGCTCCTGCTTTACCCCGTCGAGAACTACGTCCCCGGGGATCTCGGCGTCGTGGAGCGCATGTTGTCGAACCCGAACTCGGTGTGCGGCGTGGCCGACGGCGGCGCCCATGTGGGGTTGATCTGCGACGCCGGCTCGCCGACGAGTCTGCTCACCCACTGGGCGCGCGACCGCACGCGCGGCCCCCGTCTGCCGCCGGAGTTTCTCGTGCACAAGCAGACGCAGGCGACGGCGCGGACTTACGGGCTGTTCGACCGCGGCGTCCTCGCGCCCGGCTACCGCGCCGATGTGAACGTCATCGATTTCGAGAACCTCCGCCTGCATCCGCCGCGCGTGGCGTTCGACCTGCCGGCGGGCGGAAAGCGCATTCTCCAGCGCGCCGACGGCTATCGCCACACCTTCGTCGCGGGCGAGGAAACGGTGTGCGACGGCGAGTTCACGGGCGCCCGCCCCGGCCGTCTGCTGCGCGGCGCCCGCCCGGCGCCGGCGGCGCGGGCCGCCGCCGCATAGGCCGGCCGCGGCTTCAGGCGCGCCGTCCGAGATAGAGGTCGCGCCCGGCGGCCAGCGCGGCGATCTTGGCGTCGGCGATGCTGCGGTCGAGCATCCAGAAACCGCAATCGGGGTGGACATAGCGCACGCGGTCGGGGCCCACGAGCTCCGCCGCGCGTTCGATGGCGCGGGCGATATCGTCCGCCGTCTCGATCTCGGTGCGCTTGACGTCCACCACTCCCAGCCCCAGGCCGAGCCCGGGTTTGAGGTCCGCGAACGCCGCGAGTTCATCGGGCGGACGATGCGCCGTTTCCATGACCGCATGATCGGCGCGGAGCGCGTTCAGATAGCCCAGAAGCGCGTCCCAGCGGCCCGTCTGGACCGATTGCCCGCCGTAATTGCCGAAACAAAGATGCACCGCCGCCTTGCCCGGCGCCGCGTCGAGCACCCGGTTGACCGCCGCCGCGGCGATTTCCGCCTCCTCCGGGCAGCCGGGAAGGTTCGCCTCGTCGACCTGGATGACATCCGCGTCGCACCCCGCGACCTGTTCGGCGAGCACCTCGGCGAAGGCGTCGGCGAGGGCGGCGAGATCGCCGTAATGCCGGTCGATGACCACCTTCGCCAGCATGTGCGGCCCGGTGAGCGTGAATTTGAACGGGCTGTCGGTGAGGCTTCGCGCCCGCGCGCACGCCGCGGGAAGGTCGAGGGCGCCGCTCCCCAGAGGCCCGTCGACGACGCCCGGCGGCCGCCGGCGATAGGCCGTCCCCGCCCGGTCGCGATACGCCTGCGCCTCGGCGAAGGAAATCCCGGTGCGGACCCCCGCCATCGGCCCGACGAAATAATCGATCATGCCGTTGGTTTCGGGGTGGTCGGGGTCGAAGCGATAGAGCTCGCCGTCGCACACCAGGTCGATCCCGGCGCGCTCCTGGATGTGCAGCACCACGCGCGTCGCGTCGACCAGCGCGCGCTCCGCGGGCGCGGCGGCAAGCCACGCCGGAACGGGGTAGGACCCGACAACGGTGGCGAGGATGGCCGGCGCCGCCATTGCGCCGTCAGCCCGGCGCCGGGCGGGCGCGCCCCGCCTTCTTCGCCGGATGCGCCGTTACGGCGCCGGGTTCGAACGACGCGACCGGCTCGTCGCCTTTCCACGATTTTGCCATGCTTCGAACCGCCCCGCCGAGCCGCTTGCCGGACCATACCGGACGCCGGTCGCGCTTGCCAGCGCTCCCGCTCTCCCCCGCTGCAATTCTCATTTTGGCCTGGAGCGATGCGACGGACCTGTCGCGGCCGCCCCTGGGAGCGCCGGCGTCTCGCCGGCATGCGCGCGCAGCGCGCAACAACGTAGATGCCGGCGAGACGCCGGCGCTCCCAGGAAAGCGCGTCCATCGCCATAATGAGAATCGCTGGCTCTCCCGCTGCGGTTCTCATCGTGACGGCGGCCCCCGGGGAGCGCCGACGCCAAATCCATACTCAGAATCGCCGCAACGAGCGCCCGCAGATTGATCGGGTTCTCGCGCGCGCGTGGCGGGTGTCGGAAAAAATTTCTGCGTTCCCCCCTTGACATGCATTTTCCGGGGCCGGATCATTCGGGCCATGTTCGATTTCACCCCCCCCCCCCCCCCCCCCCGCAGCGCGCGGCGCATAACGCGAAACTGAACGGCCGCCCCCGCGCGGGCCGTTCCGCTGCTTCGCTCCTCCTGTCATGCGCCGCCGTTCTCGGCGGCGTTTCGATTCTGGCGACCGGTTGCGGCCCCGGCGTGAAGAACGCGCCGGGCGCGCCCTCGGCCTATCAGGACACCGACAGCCCCGGCCTTGTCCGGGGCACCGGCATCGAGTCGCAGGACATCCAGAGCATGGTGGACCGGATGATCCGCCACATGCTCGCCAACCCGGTTCTGGCGCGGCCGGGCGCGGCGCCCCGGGTCATCGTCGACTCCGCCTATTTCGAGAACCAGAGTTCGCAGCGCCTCAACAAGAACATCCTTATCGACCAGCTGGCGACGCGCCTGCAGATCGCCGCCAACGGGCGCATCCTGTTCGTCGACCGCGAGCACGCCGACATGGTCGAGAAGGAGCGGGCTCTCAAGCGCGAGGGGATCACCGATGTCGGCACGGGCGGGCTGACGCAGGCCGTCGCCGGGGCGGATTATCGTCTGACCGGGCGGATTACCTCGCTGGACGCGCGGGCGCCGGGCGGCGTTGTGGAACGCTATATGAACATCGTGTTCCGCATGACCGATCTCGAAAACGGGATCGTGGTCTGGACCAACCAGTACAACTTCAAGAAGGCAGGGCAGGACGATGTCATCTATCGATAGCGCAAGGCGGTTGCGGACTCCGGTCGCGGCGGTCGCCGCGGCTGCGTTTCTCGCGGGGTGCGGCGGGTCTTCGGGGGTTTCGCAGGATGAGATCGACGCGTATCTGGCGGACAAGCCGGCCGACATGCGGGGGGTTCTGACGGGGATTATCGCCGAGCCGGAGGAGGACCGGGTGCGCCATCAGCTGCGCGCGGGTCTGGCGGCGATGGAGGCGGGTCACGACGCGCTCGCTGCGGGTCTGTTCGACGACGCGCTGCTGACCATCGAGGCGATTTACGGCGGCGACGAGCGCGCGGCGTCGGCGCGCGGCATGTTCTCGGCCGAGGACAGCAAGACCTTCCGCGGGGAACCCTACGAGCGGGCGATGGCCTACTACTATCGCGGCGTTCTGTATCTGATGGGGGAGGACTACGAGAACGCCCGCGCGAGTTTCCGGTCGGGGTTTCTGCAGGACGGCATGGCGGCGGACGAGGAGTTCCGTCAGGACTTCTCGCTTCTCGCCTTTCTCGAGGGGTGGTCTTCGCAGTGCAACGGCGACGGCGGGCTGGCCGACGAGGCGTTTGCGCTGGCGCGCGAGGGGGATTCGGGGGTGCGCCGTCCGGGGCGTCGGGACAACCTTCTGGCGCTGGCGGATCTGGGTCCGGCGCCGGTCAAATATGCGGACGGCGAACATGACGAGCTTCTGAAGATCCGGCGCGGCGAGGGCGGGACGGGCTCCGCTGCGGTGCGGCTGGCGGGCTCGACCCGTCGCCTGGCGAACGCCGAGGACATCGCGCGGCAGGCCATGACGCGGGGCGGGCGCGAGTTCGACCATGTGCTCGCCAGCAAGGCGGTGTTCAAGGAAGACGCCGCCGACGCGGCCGCCGCCGGCCAGGCGGTCGCGGCGGGCGGTCTCGCCGCCGCGCAGGTCGGCCAGGCCATGGGAGACCACGACCTGGCGATGGCGGGCGCCGTCGGCGGGCTGGTGGGCAGCCTGTTCTCCATCGGCGCGCAGATCGCTTCGGACTCCACCGAGGCCGCCGCCGACACCCGCCAGTGGGACAACCTCCCCGGCATGGTGTTCTACGGGACGTTCCGTGTCGACGGCGCCGCCTCGCCGCCGTCGATTTCGGTGTCCGGGGTGGCCCGCGCCGGGGCGACGCGCCATGGCGGCGGCGAGGCGTGCCGGGTCGCCTGGGTTCGCGCGCCGTCCGCCGCAGCGGCGTCATGAGGGCCGCAGGCTCCATAAAGGCCCGGAGCGCCGGCCTCGTCCTCGCCTCGGCGGCGGCGCTGGCCGCAGGCTGCGAACCGGTCGTCCATCCCGCCCCCCGGTGCGACTACCGCGCCGTCGTGGCGGCGTCGCCGCCGCCCGGCCCGGTCCTGGTGTCGCCGGTCGCCGGCGCCATGACCCCCATGCCGCTGAACGCCGTCAACGTCACCGACTACGCGATCTCCAACAAGGTCATGGTGCAGGCGACCAACGCGCGGCGGCTGGAGGGGGGCGACATCGAGGTCTTCGCCCGGGTGGTCAATTGCACCGACTACCCGTTGCAGATCGAGGCCCGGACGCATTTTCTGGACGCCGGACAGAACGACGCCGAACCGGTAACCGCGTGGAGCCGCCTCTATCTCCAGGCGCACAGCCTCGCCAGTTACGACGCGCGGTCGACCGCCGGCGCAAGCGTCGACAGCTATCTCATCGAACTGCGGGAAGGCCGGTAGGTGCCGCTCCCGCGCGCCGTCCTCCTGGGTTGTCTCCCTGCCGCCGCGGCGGGCGTCCTTCCGGCGTCCTCCGCCGCAGCGGAGGACGAACCCTTGTGGCGGCCCGGCGCCCCGCCGGTGCTGGAGCGGGCGGCGCCGGCGGCGGACGGCGAGGCGGACGCGGCCGCGCCGGCGCTGTTCGGCGAAGCGTGGCGCGCCGCCGGGTCGCCGCGCCTTGCGGTCCTTTTCGGGCGCGCGCTCGACGACCGGCTGAGCGATTTCGCCGCCGATGCGCGTCTCGTCGTCGGCCGCGAGAGCCGTTCCGGAGACGGCGAAACGGCGGGCGAAACGACGGTGCGCGTCGAGACCGCCGCCGCCCCGGCGCAGGCCCCGGCGTTCTCCGAAATCGACCGGCTGCGTTTCGAGACCGGCTTCTCGCGCCCGTTCCTCGAGGCCGGCGCGACCCTCGTCGACCGCGCCGCCGCCATGCGCCTCCTGCATGCCGAACGGGCGCCGGAAAGCGTCTCGCGCCGCGTCGACGACAGCCGGTGGATCGAGACCGAGGCCTTGCGCGCCTATGCGGACATGGTCGTGCAGATTTCCGCAGTGTCCCCGACCGGCGGCGGCGTCGCCTTCCGGGTCGCGGCGGTGGACCTGCGCACCGGCGAGACGCGCGCCGACCTGTTCGTCGACGACGCCGGCGCGACCGCCGCCGCCAGCGAGTGGCGCGCCGTGCGCGGCGGTTTCGTGCGGGTCAAGGAGGAAGGCGATGTCGATTTCCGGAAAGCGGGCCGCGCGCTCGCCCTGCGGACCATGGAGGAACTGCGCCGTGCCTGGCGCTAGCCGCGCCGCAATCGCCGTCGCGCTGGCCGCGACGATGCTCGGAGGCTGCGCCGACGGCGGCCCGGGTCCGAGGGAAGCCGTCGGCGCCCTGGCGGGCGCCGTCGGCGGCGCGATGGCCGCCGCAGGGAATATCGGCAAGGGAACCGGACGCGACATCGCCGCCGTCGGCGGCGCCCTGCTCGGCGCCGCCGCAGGCGCGGATATCGGACGCAGCCTCGACCGCGCCAACGCCGCCGCGCGCGCCGCCGCCCCCGCCCCCCGGCCCGCCGGCCACAGCCAGCAGGTTCCGGTCCCCGGCTTCCCGAAGGCGCCGGACCATGGCCCGGGCCTCGCCGCCCTGTTCGCCGAAGAACCCCCCATCCCCATCCTCCGCAACGACCGCGAGTGCAGCCCCCTCGACGGGGACACGCTGCGACCCGCCTTCGCCTGCCGAACCCCCGAAGGCTACCGCTTCGTCCTGCAATGACCGCAGGGCCGGCGGCCCTTCCCCCGCGAAACCGCAAACCGGGAGCCGAACCATGAACCTGCGCGCCCTCTCCGTCGCGTCCCTCTCCGCGTCGTGCCTGTTCGCCGCCGCCTCGCAGGCCGGGGCGCAAGCCCCCGGGGCCGAACCGTTCCCGTCCGCCGGCGCCGGCGGCGACTCCCCCGGCGCGCCGTTCGAGCGCATGCTCGAAAGCGGCGTCGCCTGCGGACGCGCCTTCGAGGTCTCCAGCCTCTCCGGCATGGACTGTTTCTCCGGAGAACTCGGCGGTTTCCTCGTCGGCGCCGCCGCCCGCCTCGCCGAACGCTCGGGCCGCGAACTCTTCGGACCCCGCTTCCATGTCGTCCAGCGCCTCTCCTGGTCCCCCTTCGGAGAGGGCCTGAGCGGAAATCTCGACGCCGTCCTCCCCCTCGCCTTCCTCTCCGGAACCGACGCCGTCGAGGCCGGAGAGGAAACCCGCGCCGTCTTCCTCCAGCAGGGCGTCACCCGATGGCGCGACGCCCGCGGCTTCCGACGCAACGACGCCCGATTCGGAGCCGCATATCGCTTCTCCCTCTCGCACCGACCCGGCGGCGACATTCTCGGCGTCCAGGCCGTCGTGCAGGAAAACCTCGAACGCGGCCACAGGCGCTTCGTCGCCGGCCTCGACTATGCCGGGCGCTGGGGCGTCGGCTCCTTGCAGCAATTCGTTCCCGCCACGGGCTGGCGACCGGGCCGCTGGGGCTACGAGGAGCGACCGCGGGGCGGAACCAGACTCGGCCTGCGGCTGGACGCCACGACCGCCCTGTCCGTCGAGACCTCGCTGGCCCGCTGGGACGAGGACGGAACGGGACAGTCCGTCACCGACGGGCGCGTGGCCTTGGGATGGCGACCCCATCCGTGGCTGAGCCTGGAGGCCGGCCTTGCGGGCATCGGCGAGGCCGAGGAGCAGGGCGCGCTGCGCTTCGCCGTCCGCGTGCCCCTCGGCGGCGGCGCAAACGGCCGCGCCCCGAAATGGAGCGGTCTGGGCGTCGCCGGCGGCTCGCAAGCCCCCGCCGACCTCTGGCGCCCCATCGAAAATGTCGAGCGCCTCGAAATCGTCGAGCGCGTCATGACCCCGGAGCAATTGCTGCGAACCGGAGCCATCGAGGCGCGGTTCCTCCAGGACAGCGCAGCCACCGGAGCCGAAATCGGCGTCGAAGTCTCCATCCCCGCATCGTTGCCCGACGACCTGCGCCTGGAGCTGCGCCTCGAACCGGGCGACGGCGACAACCCCGCCGTGGCCGGCGAGGACTTCGTCGACGAACCCGTCGCCGTCACAATCCCCGCAGGAAGCACCGCAGCGCGGGTTTCCATCCGCCTGCTGCGCAACGCCGGACTGCAAGCCGGGCGCAGCCTCTCCGTCGCCGTCGCCCTCGCAGCCTGACCGGCGCCAACGCCGGGCGGAACGCGCCGTCGCAAACCGGAACTTCATTCGGGGAGTCGGAAACATGACGAACATGCCGAACACCATCCGCAACGCCCTGGCGATGCTCGCCATCCTCGGCATCGCAACCTTCATGCTCGCCGCATGCGGCGGCGGCAACGGCAACGGCGAACCGCCGCCCCCCTGTCCCGAAGGCGAAGTCCGCCGAAATAATATGTGTATTATGCCGACGCCAACGCGATACGGCGGCTGGGCGTTTGGTAGTACCAGCGCGGACGGCTATGCATGGGCGCTCCGCACCGGCGACAGTGCTGCGGCGGCCGAGCGCGACGCCCAGAATAGATGTACCCAGGCTCTCGGCTCTACTTGCGAGCAATCGGGCAATTTCACACAGTGCGAAGCCATTGCGGTGAGTGAGTGCACGACGGACGGCTGTGCAGCTCCGGCTATAGCCTCTGCCAGCGGCAGTACTGAAAGGGAAGCTTCAAGAGCTGCTATTGCAAGGTGCGAGAGTGCGCTCGATCCCGGTGACCCCGACCTCGGAACTTGTCGCGTAGATACCAGCAGGTCGGGAAATCCGGGCGTCTTGTGTGTCGAAGCCGACTCGCCATCGCCGTCGCCGCCCTCCCCGCCGCCATCGGCGGACCGCGCCGCCTTGGCGTTTGGTACATCCGAGAGAAGTTATGCATGGCAGTTCGGCACCGGCGACAGTGCTGCGGCGGCCGAGCGCGCTGCCCTGAATGGATGTGCCCGGCGGCTCGGCTCTTCTTGCGAGCTGCGCGGGCGCGCGTTCACAAACAGCTGCGTTGCCATAGCGGTGAGTGAGTGTCCCGCCGGCTCCTGTTCGACACCGGCTTTTGGCTATGCCGGCGGAAGGACTAGAAGGGAAGCTGAAACGAGCGCTATTGCATTCTGTAGGAGCTACGCCTCGAGACCAAGCGTGGCCAGAACTTGTCGCGTAGATACCAGCGACCGGGGAAATCCGGGTGTCTTCTGTATCGGAGTCGAATAGTCGTAGTCCGGTTCTCGGATCGGGGATGGGGCGCAAGCGGCCATCGTTTCGTCCCTCCCGATCCGAAATAGCTGCGAACCGAAGAACGACCCCGATGTTCACCAACGGCCGCCGCACCGCCGCCGGCCTGCCGCCGCTCGCGGCTTGCCGCGGCGTTCGACGCCGACGCGATGGACGCCGAAATCCGGTTCCGCAGCCTGCCGATGATCGCCCGCTTTGCCGAACGGCCCCGCAGGCCGCTGACGGCAGGCCTGTGCTTCCGTGAGGGAGGCGCCGGCGCCGCCCCCGCCATCGGCGCGACGAAATAACCGATCACGCCGCTGGTTTCGGGGCGGCCGGCGTCGCATACCGGGTCCGTTCCGGCGCACCCCTGCGTCCGGGCGCGCGAAGGAATCCTGTTCGCGTGCTGCTCCTCGTCATTCCCGCGAAAGCGGGAATCCGTTGCGGCGTTCCCGTAAGAAAAACCGGGCCAACATTGCGGGCGACCGCCTCCGGATTCCCGCTTTCGCGGGAATGACGAGTGTTTGTAAGGATGGCTCTCACTGTGACGGTCGGAGCGCCGAAGGGTTCGGCGCGGTCAAAGGCAATAACTCGCTAATAATACTTCGTCATTCCCGCGAAAGCGGGAATCCGTTGCGGCGTTCCCGTAAGAAAAACCGGGCCAACATTGCGGACGGCCGCCTCCGGATTCCCGCTTTCGCGGGAATGACGAGTGTTTGTGCGGACGACCGCCTCCGGATTCCCGCTTTCGCGGGAATGACGAGTATTTGTGCGGACGACCGCCTCCGGGTTCCCGCTTTCGCGGGAATGACGGGTATTTGTACGGACGGCCGCCTCCGGATTCCCGCTTTTGCGGGAATGACGAGTATTTGTATGGCCGTCCGATTTCCTCGCACACTCTTTCGCGGGAATGACGAAGAGCGGTGCGGCCTTTCGATTTCCTTACACGCGCTTTTCGCGGGAATGGGGAAGTATTATTGGCGAGTTATTGCCTTTCGCTGCGGCGAGCCCTTCGGCGCTCCCGACCGTCGTGGCGAGAGCCGTCCGATTTCTTCGCACGCTCGTATGCAACACGACTTGCGGGCGCGGATGGCCGGCGCCGTCAGCCCGGCGCCGGGCGGGCGCGCTGGTTGTAGAGGATGGCGCGGCGGCGCGCCTTTTCCGCGTCGGACAGGGTCGCCGGGTCCCCGGAAAGGTCGGCGCCCGCCGCCATGCCCGCCCTGACTCCCGGGCGCGCCGAAAGCGCCTCGAACCACCGCCTGAAATGGGGGAACTCGTCGATGTCCTGCCCCTGGGCCTTCCACCCCGCAGCCCACGGATAGCAGATCATGTCGGCGATGGTGTATTCGCCGGCGGCGAGCCAGCGATGATCGTAAAGGCGGTTGTTCATCACCCCGTAGAGCCGGTTGACCTCGTCGTCGAAGCGGCGCAGCGCGTGGCTTTGGTCGCCCGCCGAACCGCCGAGGCGGGCGAAATAGCCGCGTTCGCCCGTCTTCGGCCCCTGGTTCGCCATCTGCCACATGACCCACTGGTTGACCTCGTGGCGGGCGCGGAGCGCCCGGGGGTAGAATCGCCCCGCCTTCTCGGCGAGATAGATCATGATCGCGCCGGATTCGAACAGCGCGACCGGCTCGCCGCCGTCCGCCGGGGCGCGGTCCACCATCGCCGGCATCCGGTTGTTCGGGCAGATCTTCAGGAACGACTCGTCGAACTGGTCGCCGCGGCCGATATTGCACGGCGCGAGGCGGTATTCGAGGCCGCATTCCTCGAGCAGGACGGTGACCTTCCTGCCGTTCGGGGTCGGCCAGTAATGCAGGTCGATCATGGCGCGCCTGCCCCGGCGCCCGGACCGATATCCGCGGGGTCGACCGCGTCGACGATGAGCAGGTTGCGCGGCGTCGTCGCGGCCTCGCGGATCGCCTTCAGCGGCCGGTAGTCCGGGTCGTTCATGAAGTCGTCGATCGCCTGACGGCCGGGGAAGCGGAAGATCACCAGCCGGGTCGGTTTCCAGTCGCCGCGCAGGACTTCGAAGGCGCCGCCGCGCGCGAGATATTCGCCGCCGTGCCGGGCCACGAAGGCCGGGGCCTTCTCCAGATACTCCTCATAGGCTTCCGGGTCGTTGACCTCGGCGTCGGCGATCATGATGACGGCCACGGCTTTCCCTCCGCTGTCGGGTTGCGCGCCCGGTCGACCGGCCCCGTCGCCGGCGAGTCAAGGCGCGTCCCGCGGCCCGATTTCGAGCCGCGCCAGGAAGACCAGCAATAGCACGGCGCCGAGCGCGAAGACCACGTCCCCCGGCACGCGCAGCCACACCAGCGTTTCCATGACCGGCGAATGGAGCAATTCGGCGGACCGGGCGTGCCAGTAGCCGCGCTCGAACGAAACCAGCCCCTGGATAATGCCCTGCGGCAGCAGCGAGCCGAAGACCATCATCGCCAGGCCGCCGTTGAAGAGCCAGAACACCCATTTCAGCGTCCGGTCCGACCAGGCGCCGGCGGCCCGCGGCAGGTCGCGGCGGCAGAGCAGCAACAGGCCTATGCCGAGCATCCCGTAGACGCCGAACAGCGCCGCGTGCCCGTGGGCCGGGGTCGTCGTCAGCCCTTGCAGGTAATAGAGCGAGAGTGGCGGGTTGATGAGGAAGCCGAGCACCCCGGCGCCGACCAGATTCCAGAACGCCACCGCCAGGAAGAACATCAGCGGCAGGTGGTAGCGCCGCGTCCAGGGCGCGTGGCGTTCGGCGCGCCAGTGGTCGTGCGCCTCGAACGCGATCAGGGTCAGCGGCACCACTTCGAGAGCGGAGAACACCGCGCCGAGCGCCAGCACCGATTCCGTCATGCCGGCGAAATACAGGTGGTGGAAGGTGCCGAGCACCCCGCCGCCCAGAAAGATCATGGCCGAAAACATGACGTAGACCGCGGCGGTCGAGGGCCGCAGCAGTTTCATGTGCACGAACGCCCACGCCACCCATGCGGTGGCGAACACTTCGAACACGCCTTCCACCCACAGATGCACCACCCACCAGCGCCAGTATTCGGCGACGCTGAGATGGCTGTCGCGGTGGTAGAGGAAGCCGGCGCCGAACAGCAGCGCAACGCCCGCCGAGGAAAGCAGCAACAGGAGCAGCAAGTGCCTGTCGGGGCCGCGCGCGCGGATCGCCGGCGCGAGGCAGCGCGTCATCAGCGCCAGCCAGATCAGCAGGCCCGCGAAGATCAGCATTTGCCAGAACCGCCCCATGTCGAGGAACTCGTAGCCCTGATGGCCGAACCAGTAGACCAGGTCGGGGTCGGTCAGGCGCCCGGTCAGGGTCAGCCATTCGCCGGTCAGGGAGCCGGCGACGGCGACGACCAGGGCCGCCCACAGCGCGTCCACGCCGAGGCGCTGCCCGCGCGGCTCGAACCCCGCGATCATCGGCGCCAGATACAGGCCCGCGCCGAGCCACGCCGTCGCGATCCAGAGTATCGCGAGCTGCACGTGCCAGGTCCGCGTCAGCGCATAGGGCGCGACTTCGGAAAGCGGCAGGCCGTAGAAGTCCTGCCCCTCGACGGCGAAATGCGCCGTCACCGCGCCGAGGCCGATTTGCAGCGCCAGCATCAGGGCGACGGTCCAGATATATTTCGCCACGCCCCGCATCGAGGCGGTCGGCCGCGCCGCGGCGATGGGGTTGGCCCCCGGATAGCCTTCCGGCGGTTCGGTGTCCTTTTGCCATTCGTCGCGCTCGCGCAGGAAGAACCAGCACAGCGCGCCGGCGCCCGCGATCAGCAGCACCACCGATACGAAAGTCCAGATGAAGGTCGCGCCGCTCGGCCGGTTGCCCACCAGCGGCTCATGGGGCCAATTGTTGGTGTAGGTCACATCGTCGTCGGGGCGGAGCGTCACCGCCGCCCATGCGGTCCACCACCACCAGGCGACGAGTTGGCGCACCTCGGCGTCGGGCCCGGGGCCGAGCGGCTGTTCCGGGATCCCGTGCGCCTCGCGCAGCGCGCGGGACTCGGGGCCGTCTCCCGCGCCGCCGAACAGCGCCGTGTAGTGGGCGACGACCGCCTCGATGGCGCGGGCGCGCTCCCCGGTTATCGCGATGCGCCCGGTTCCGGAATCGTAGGTGTTGACGCGGATGCGCGCCGCGAGCGCGGCGATGCGCGCCGCCCTGTCGGGTTCCGCGAGCGCGGCGAATTCGCCGTCCGCATCGAGCATCGCCAGCGCCTCGCGATGCAGCGTGTCGGCCGTCCAGTCGGGCGCCAGATAGCCGCCATGGCCCCACACCGAGCCGAGCTGCATCCCGCCGAGCCGGCGCCAGACATCGCGCCCGGCGCGGATGTCCTCGCTGTCGAACACCACCTGCGGCGCCGCGCCCTCCGCCGTCGCCACGACCTGTTCGGGCATGGGCGGCGCTTCCCGGAACGCGCGCCCGCCGACGAGGAGAAGAACCCCGAACATCGTGACGAGCAGGACGCCGAACAGCATCCAGAGCCTCCCGATGGTGAATATCTCGCGGTAGTTCATGGCGCGTCTCCCGGCCGTCCGCGCGGGATTCTGGGGGTTGCGGCGCGGGCGCTCCTTGACCGCGATCAAGGGAAAACGGGATCCGGCGGACGGCCGTCCCCGGCGTAGCGGCGCAAGGCGCCCGTGTCGGAGACCGTCACCCGCCGCCCGCGAACGGAAACCCCGACCGGCCGCAGCGCCGCGAGCGCACGGGACAGCGTCTCCGGACGCATTCCCAGCCGCGCGGCGACCAGCGCCTTCTCGACGGGAAAGTCGATCGCCGCCCGCCGCCCTTCCGGGGGGCAGCGCTGGAGGAGGAACGCGCCGAGCCGCTGTGGGGCGGACTTCACGTTGCGCTGCTCGATCTCCTGGACCAGGCCGCGCAAATGCCGCGACATGCTCGCCAGCATGTTGACGGCGAGCTGCGGAGTCCGGCGCAACCGGTCGACGAAGGGCGCGGCGGGCACGACCAGCAGGCGCGCGTTCTCCGCAGCCTCGGCGCTCACCGGATATGTCCCCTCGGCGAAACTCGCCGCCTCGGCGAAGGAGTCGCCGCGCGCGAACGCCGCGACGGTCGTTTCCTGCCCGTCCGCCGCGGTGCGGAACAGTCGCGCCCAGCCGTCGAGAACCACATAGAAGCGCCGGGCGGGTTCGCCTTGCAGGAACAGCACCGAATGGCGCTTGCGGCAGTGCACGGCGGCGTGCGCAAGGAGCGCGCGCCGCGACTCCGCCGTCACGCCGGCGAACAGCGGCAGGGCGGCCAGCAGCGCTTCGTCCTCCGCCGCGAGTCCGGCAGGCGGCGCCGTCGGCGTCATGCGTCTATGCGACCAGCCGCGCGAGCAGCGAATCGAGGCGCCGGCGCCCCGCCGGGCTCGCGCGCAGCCCCGAACCGTCGAGCGTGAGCATCCCGGCCCCGGTCAGCGCCGCCAGCCGCCGCGCATCGAGCGCGGCCTCGAGGGGCGCGCCCACCCGCCGCGCGAAGGCGGCGCGCGAAACCCCTTCGACGAGGCGCAGCCCCATGAGCAACGCTTCGTCGCGCCGCGCGTCGGCGTCGAGCCGTTCGCGCCGCCGTCGCCCGTGGCCGCGCCGCCGCACCGCGTCGAGCCAGCGCGCCGGCGCGGGATGGGTTTCGGTCGCCCAGAGGGCGCCGTCGAGAGTCAGGCGGCCATGCGCGCCGGGGCCGATGCCGGCATAGTCGCCATAACGCCAATACGCCAGGTTGTGACGGCATTCGCCGCCGGGGCGGGCATGGTTGGAGATTTCGTAGGCCGGCAGCCCCGCGGCGTCGAGCGCCTCCCGGGCGGTTTCGTAAAGCGCGGCCTGCGTGTCCTCGTCGGGCAGCCGCAGCGCGCCCCGCCGCCAGGCGGAATAGAACGGCGTGCCTTTCTCAGGAGTCAGCTGGTAGAGCGACAGGTGGTCGCCGGCGTGGTCGAGCGCGCGCGCGAGTTCGCGCCGCCACGACTCCCCGGTCTGGCCCGGCAGCGCATAGATGAGGTCGAAGGAGAAGCGGGGGAACAGGCGGCGCGCCGCCGCGACCGCGGCGACCGCCGCCGCCGCATCGTGGCCCCGTCCGAGAAAACGCAGGGCGTCGTCGTCGAGCGCCTGCACGCCGATCGACGCGCGGTTGACTCCGGCCGCCGCCATCGCCGCCAGGGTCGCGGTTTCGGCCGCGGTCGGGTTCGCTTCGAGCGTGATCTCCACATTGTCGGCGAGGCGCCAGCGCGCCGCCGCGCGGTCGAGCAGCGCGGCGACCGTGCGGGGCGGCATCAGCGACGGCGTGCCGCCGCCGAAGAACACGCTGGAGAGGGTGCGCCCGGGGAGCGCATCGGCGGCGTCGTCGAGTTCGGCCAGCAGCGCCCCGCGCCACGCCGCCTGGTCCACATGGTCCGTGACGTGGCTGTTGAAATCGCAATACGGGCACTTCGACAGACAAAACGGCCAATGGATATAGAGGGCGAGGCTGTCCGGCGCCGCTATCCGGGAGTCGCCTTCCGGGCGCGCGACGGAGTCAGGCGCCATCGAGACACGCCGCCTCCAGCCGGGCGAACGCCGCGGCGCGATGGCTCGTGCGGTCCTTTTCCGCCGGGTCCATCTCGCCGAAGGTGAGCGCGGCGCCGTCGGGCGCGAAAACGGGGTCGTAGCCGAAGCCGCGGTCCCCGCGCGGCGGGAAGGTCAGCCGCCCGTCGACTCGCCCCTCGAAGCGTTCGATATGGCCGTCGGGCCAGGCCAGCGCGAGCGCGCAGACGAAATGCGCAGGCGGCGACGGGAGCGCGCCGGCCTCCGCGAGTCGGCGCTCGAGCAGCGCCATGGCGGCAGCGAAGTCGCGCTCCGGCCCCGCCCAGCGGGCCGAGCGGACTCCCGGCGCGCCGCCGAGCGCCGGCGCGACGAGCCCGGAATCGTCGGCAAGCGCCGGCGCGCCCGCGGCGGATGCGGCCGCGCGCGCTTTCAGTTCCGCATTTTCGGCGAAGGTCGCGCCGGTCTCTTCCGGTTCCGGCAGGCCGAGGTCCGCCGCCGACTCGACGCGCAGGCCCCGGGGCGCGAGCAGGGTCCGGAATTCCGCTACCTTGCCGGCGTTGTGGCTCGCCACGACGAGCCGCGGGGTTTCAAGCCGCCGCGCCATTTCGGGGGCGCATGAGTGGGGCTGCGGGCCGCGCCGGGAAGCGGGATCGACAGGGCGCATGGGGTTCGCCTTCCGGGCGCGCGGAGCGGAGGCGCAACGCTACCCGCCGCCGCGGCGACGGTCTATGGCCGCCCGGCAGGGGGCCGAGCCGGTTTCCCCGGGTTCGGCGCCGCGGCGGCGGGCTGTGGCGACCGGCCGTCGCCGAAGACCGGCGAAGAACCGGGCGAACCGCCCCCGTCCGCGCTTCGCGACGCGGACGGGGGATGAAGCGGGCGTCCGCCTCTAGTGCATGCCCCCGCCCTGGTTCGGCAGTCGGCTGAGCCGGTCGAGATTCGAGTCGACGGGAGCGCCGCGCGGGTCGCCGCCGGCGATCTGATCCATCTCGGAGTCGGTCAGCTCGCGGCCGGACTGACCGCCCTTCCCCACTTGCTCTTTCTTTTCCTTGTCGCTCATTGTCATCCTCCTCTCGAAAGTTCGATGAACATAGCCGACAGGGCCCCGTATGTCAAGGGGAACGCAATGGTTCGCGTCTTCCCGTTCGTTTCCGGGCGCGCCGCGAATTCGGCGTCGACCCGCCTGTCGGTCCGTTGCCGGGGCGTCGAAGTCCGGTTAGGGTGACGCTCCTGTCTCGCTTCCGGCGCGCGCCGCCCCGGAATGTCATGGGCCGGCGCTCGACGACGAACGAGGATCGAACATGGGCTATGAGTTCGGCTCCGGTTTGCCCAAATCCCTCGATGCGGAACGGCTCAGGGACGTGCTGGGCTTCCGCAAGAGCCAGGAAAGGAATTTCAGGGCGGCGCTGGACCGCGCCGCCAGTCCCGCCTGGACGCGCACGGATCCCGAGTGGATGGGCAATGGAGGGGGGAGCGACTTCTACGCGCGTCTGGTCGCGCTCCTGCGCTCGGTCGAAGGGCGATTCGCCTGGATCGAGGCGGAAAACCTTTTCGAAGGCGACAAGAAGAAGCGAGCCGCGCGCGCGAACGTTTTCGTGAGGCTGTCGGCGTCCATCCGCGAAGAGCTGGAGCGGGGCGTCGGCCTGCCTGCCCCGGCTCCCGACGACGGCTGGGGAGGAGTGGTGGACTCCGTGGCGGAACTCATGTCGGCGGATCGCCTGGCGGAACTCGCCTGGGCGCTGTCGTGGCCGGTCCGCGACGCCGACGGGCTGGTGTCCGCCGTCGAACGGCACCCCGGGATCCGCCCCGGTCTCGAGGAGGTTCTGACGGGTCTCGTGCCCGTGGACGGTCCGGATGACGGGGACGGCGCTCCGGATTCCGACAAGGCTCCCCCGTCGGGCGCCTTTCTGGCGTTGCTGGCTCTCACCGCGCTCGATGTCGATTCGGTGAAAGCCGACGAGCTGGACGTGCTCGACAAGGCCGCCGAACGATTGAACGAGATCGTTTCCATGCGCCGCGCCGCCCTCGAACGTCCGGCGGCGCTCCTCCGCGAATGGCGGGAGAGGCAAGCGGACAAGGCGGGAGAATTCGAGGAGCTTGCCTCGCTTCTGACGCCCCTCGAGCGGCGGGTGACGGAAGGGCGGATAGAAGGCGAGGATATGAAAGGGGTACTCGAGCTCTTCGATAAAGCGCTCGGCGTCGAAGAGGAGATTCGCGAGAAGCGCGAGCGCCTGGACGCCGCCGTGTCGGAGAAAAAATACGGCGCGGTCGCATCGCTGGGAAGCGAACTGGAGGCGCTGGAAGAGGAGCGGGACCAAATCCACCACGAAATCCTCGGGGAAGTCTACCGGGGACTCGACGAGCCGACCGAAGACCGGACGGAGATTCGCCCGCCCGCGCCTGCGGAAGACATGCGGGAGGCCGATGAAAAGACCGCCGGCGCGGCGGCGACAGACGCTGTCGGGGCGCGCGACGCGGACGGACAGGCGGCCGACGCCGCGACCGGGGCGGGCGCGGAACCGGAGCCGCAAGCCCCGCCGCCGGCCGGAGAATCCCGCGACCCCGCCGCCGATGCGGCGTCTGCGGGCGATGCGGAAGCCGAAAGCGCCGCGCCGGATGCCCCGGCGGAGGCGGCGATGGACGAGCCGCCGCCGGAGCCGGAACCCGCGCCCGTCGCCGAACGCGCGCCTGCGGACAAGGGGACCGATATCGGGGCGGAGGTCGCCGCCGCGCTGGGGCAACGGCGGTTCGGTCTCGCCTGGCATCTCGCGCGCACGGCGCCGGACTGCGCCCCCGGCGCCGATGCGGTGAAGCTGGCGACCAGCGTCTACGCCGGGGACGGCGCCGATTTCGCCGCCGGCGATCTCTCCGCCCTTCTGGACGCGCTCGACCGCAAGGCGCAGGCGACGCCGGAAGACGCGGCGGCGAATGCGCCGGAGCACATAGCCCTGATGGCGAGCGCGGCGCTGACGCATGGCCTGTCGCCGACCGCGGGGCCGACGGCGGCCCAATTGCTGTCGACGCTCATGCCCCGTCTGGCGGCGATGCCGTCGTTTCACGCCCTTGCGGGTTCGGTGGCCGAGGTCGCCGTTTCGGGCGTGTATCTGCCGCGGGAATTACTCCGCGGCGACGACCCGGCCTCGGGCTGGCGGGAAGAGCGGGAGGCGTTGCGCGACAAGACGCGGCAATGGCGGGAGAGAGAGCGCAACGCCAAACTGAATTTCCAGGCCGCCACACGGGTCTGGAAACGGGTAATGGCCGACTGGGAGGAGGACGGACGCAGGGTCTCGATCGGACGGATGATCGACATGCTCCTCAGGGAGGAGGACGGAGTCGACCGCCGGCGCATCGCCGACATTGCGCGGTATTGGCGCCAGCATGGCGAAGACGAGATCCGCCGCACCGACCGGGAGCAACGCACGCGCGCCTCGACCGCACCCATCGAGGGTAAGGCGCTCAACGATCTTCTCGGCCGGATGGCGGAAGCGGCCGACATTGCCGAGAGCTGGCTCGACCTCATCGAAAGGAAACCCTCTGCCGAAGTTTCATTCGACAGAAAACAGGCGAACCTTCTGCGCGAGGCGGTACGGAGCCATGCGGAAGAAGCGATAAGGGAAGTATCGGAACTCGAGTCCCCCCTGGCGCCGGTCGCGGGCGACGCGATCCGCCGCTACGCCTCGATGTTCGATGACGCGGAGGAACCCGCGGCCGAACCGTCGACCGGGCTTTCCGACTTGCTGAACGGGGACCTTCTCGCAAACCCCGACATCGACATCGAATTCGACGACCGGGGCCGCATGGCGACCGGTCCGGTCGATTTGCGCGACTTGCGACCGCTCCTGGACGAGGGCGGCGCCGACTTTGCGGCGGCGGCGCTGGAGCGCGCGAAGAATAACGATTTCCGGGGCGCCGGCGCGGCGGTCGAATTCGCCCGGAAGACGGGACGCCTCAAGGATGCGGACGGGGCGCAGGCCGGGATCGAGCGATGCCGCGCCGAGGCCGGACGCCGGATGGAGGAGCGGATCCGCGAGGTGAGCGACCGCCTCGATGCGGTGTTCGCCCGCGGTCTGATTGCGCGCGACGAATTGGAGAGCCTTCGCAGCGAAATGCCGGAGGCCGGCTCGCCGTCGACGGATCGCTACCGATCCTGCATGGAGGACCTGGACGCGATAAGCGACCAGATCGACGAACGGGAAGAAGAGAGATTAAGTGCGCCGCACGGCGGCCCGACGGGGGCGGGAGCGCCCCGCGCGACGCTCGCGGGCGCGTAGGAAACATCGGGGGGAAGCATCGGGCGAGCGCCGGCGCAGGATTCGCCGCGGTTCGTCGGCCGACGGCGCTACGGTTTCGTCATTGCCGGCAGCGCGCCGCGGATGAGGCCCATGCCGGCGTCTATGTGGAGCAGGTGGCCGGTCACGTTGGGCGCGCCCTCCAGCAGCCAGACGATGTTGCGGGCGATGTCCTCCGGCCGGTTCACGGCGCGCAACGGGACGGTGCGCTCCAGCGTCGCCTTGACCCGTTCGTAGTTGGCTTCGCCCATGCCGTCGCGCAGCCACTCGCCGGCGATGAAGCCGGGGTTCACGGTGTTGACCGAAATCTCCGGACCCAGCACGCGGGCGAGCGAGACGGTGAGCATGTTCAGCGCCGCCTTCGACCCCACATAGGCGAGAGAGGAGCCGACGCCGTAGGAGCCGGCGACCGACGAGACGTTGACCACGGCGCCCCGCCCGCCGGCCTTCATGTGCGGCGCGCAGGCGCGGATCGTCTGGAACGGGCCGATGGTGTTGACCGCGTAGACGCGCTGGAAGTCGGCCGCGTCCAGGCCTTCCAGGTCGTCATGGGCGCGGAACACCGTCGTGCCGGCGTTGTTGACGAGGCCGTCGATGCGGCCCCAGCGCTCCATCGCCGTGTCGGCGAGGCGTCGGCAATCGGCGTCGTCTGCGACGCTGCCCATGCAGACCGTCGCCCCGCCGCCGAGACCGCGGCATTCTTCCGCTGTCGCCTCGGCCTGCTCGCGCGATTTCGAGCCGTTGACGACGATATTGGCGCCCCTCGAGGCGAGCAGGCGCGCGGTCGCCGCGCCCACCCCGCGCGTCGAGCCCGTCACGATCACCGTGGCGCCGGCGAGTTCGATCATGCGCGCACTCTGGCGCAGCGGCGCCCGCCGGTCAACACGGCGCGCCGCGCCCCGGCAATTCTCATTTTGGCCTGGAGCGATGCGGAGGATCTGTCGCGGCCGCTCCCAGGAAGGCGCGTCCATCGCCATAATGAGAATCGCCGGCCGCGCCCGCCGCAAGCGACAATGCGGCCCAATCCGCCGCCGGCTGCGCCCGCTAGAGGAATTCGACGATGGCGACGACGATGCCGGCGATTACGCCGGTCTGAATGAACATCGCCCTGTAGAGACGCGCTTCGAGTGCGGAGATGTCGGCCCGCAACCGCACTTCGAGGTTGTCGAGGTCGGTCTTCGTCGCCAGGTGGGATTGACTGGCGCGCGCCGCGGCGGCGTGGGCTTCCGCCTGCTTGTCCTTGACATCGGCCGCCCTGAGCGTCTGCGCGTAGGCCAGAGTGTCGAAGCCCGGATCCGTATCGATGGCCGCCATGCCGCGACAATGCGCCCCGTGGCCGCCGTATCGCAACCCGATGAGAACCTTTGCCGCCCGGCGCGGCGCGTTGCCTGTCGCGGCGCGAGAGGGTAAGAGAGACGCGACGGGTCGGAGCGAACCGGGCGCGAACGGGAGCGGCCATGGCGAAAGGCAATAGCGGGACGCCGCGTCGCCGGCGGGTGTCGACGGCGGATATCCGCGCCCGCAAGGGGGGCGACTCGCCCATCGTCTGTCTCACCGCCTATACGGCTCCCGCCGCCCGCCTGATGCAGGACCATGTGGACCTGCTGCTCGTCGGCGACTCGGTGGGGATGGTGGTCTACGGCCTCGACACCACGGTTGCGGTCACCCTCGACATGATGATCGCGCACGGGGCGGCGGTGGTCCGCGGCGCCGACCGGCCCTGCGTCGTCGTCGACCTGCCGTTCGGCAGTTATCAGGAATCGCCGGCCGCGGCGTTCCGCTCCGCCGCGCGGGTCATGGCGGAAACCGGTTGTTCCGCGGTGAAACTGGAAGGCGGACGGGAAATGGCGGAGACGGTCCGCTTCCTCGTGGAGCGCGGCGTGCCGGTGATGGGTCATGTGGGGTTGACGCCGCAACACGTTCACCGCTTCGGCGGCTTCCGCCCGCAGGGGCGCACCGACGCGGAGACCGAGGCGCTGTGCGCGGACGCCGCCGCGGTGGTCGACGCGGGCGCCTTCGCGGTGGTCGTGGAGGCGGTGCCGGAGAACGCGGCGCGGCGGGTCACCGACGGCGTCTCGGCGCCGACCGTCGGCATCGGCGCCGGCCGCGCCGTCGACGGCCAGATACTGGTTACCGACGACATCATGGGCATGTTCGCGGAGTTCACGCCGCGCTTCGTCAAACGCTATGCCGAACTCGGCGCCGCCTTCGCCGACGCCGCCCGCCGCTATGCCGAAGAGGTGCGCGCCGGCGCCTTCCCCGGCCCCGAACACACGTTCAAGCCGAAAACATAACCGGGCGTGTGAAAAAATCGCGCGCCTCTCATCGTGACGAACGGATCGCCGAAGTATCGGCATTGTAAAAGACAGCACCCACCGAATAATGCTTCGTCATTCCCGCGAAAGCGGGAATGACGAGTGTTTGCAAATCTGTCCGATTTCTTCACACGCTCTTTCGCGGGAATGACGAAGAGTAGTAGCGTCTCTCGATTTCTTCGCGCGCCCAACCGCGGGAGAGTCCGCCCCGGCCGGCGCTATCGCGGATAGTTCTCCGGGACGAAGGCGTCGAAGGTGCGCGCGATCTCGTCCGGGTCGTCGGAGAGCGGGGCGACGATGTGCGTATGCACGCCGGTCTCCCCGGCCCAGCGCAGGCGGGCGCGACATTCCTCCGCCGTGCCGACCACGGCGATGTCGTCGACCAGTTCGTCGGAGAGGGCGCCGACGGTCCGTCGGCGGTCCCCGGCCGCCCAGCCTTCGGCGATTTCCGCCGCGGCCTCCTCGTAACCCGCCCAGGCGAGGAAGCGGTTATAGACCGAGGTGGCGTAATACGGGGCCATCGCGCGCTTGAAGCGCGCGAACGCCGCCTCCTTGTCGTCGGTGACCAGCACCATGTAGCGGTTCACGATCTCGACGTCGCCGGCGGTCTTGCCGGCGCGCGCGGCGCCGGCGCGGACATGCCCGATCATCTTCGGCAGGGCGCGTTTCGGCCACAGGTTGAAGATCACGCCGTCGCCGACCTCCGCGGCCATCTCGCACATGGCGGGGCGCAACGCGGCGAGATAGAGAGGCACGGGCGCCTCGAGAGGCGCCTGGCGGTAGCCGCGGCTGCGCACGGTCTCCAGCCGGAAATCGGATTTTTCGCCGGCGAGCATCGACCGCACGACGATGGCGGTCTCGCGCACGCGGGTAAGCGGCTTCTCGAAACGCCGGCCGTGCCAGCCCTCCATCATCGTCGGGCTCGACGAACCCAGCCCCATGACGAAACGCCCCGGCAGCAACTGGCCGAGCGCGTTGGCGGTGGCGGCGAGCACCGCGGGGGTGCGGGTGAACACCGGGGTGACGGCGCAACCGATGCGCATGTCTCCCGCATGGGGGGCGACCGCCGCCGCCGCGGTCAGCGCGTCCGGCGCCCCGCCGTCGCCGAACCAGGCGTCGTCGTAGCCGGCGGCGGCGGCGTAGCGGACGCGCGCGATGCTGTCGGCGAGGCGCGGGCCGGCGGGGAGCGTGACGGCGAGACGTTGGCGCGGCGGCATGGCGTGATGTCCTTCCATCGGTGCGAAGAGAAGCCGCCGGGGGCGGCGGGCGTCACCCCCGGGCGCGGAGTTCCTGGATGCGCTCGGCCTGGGTGGCGATGTCCCGGGCCTGAAACCACTCCGGCGACCCTTCGGGGAAGGCGCGTTCGGCGCGTTCGGCATGGCGCGCCGCCTCGTCGGGCCGTCCCGTCAGCAAGGCGTATTCGCCCGCCGCCAGCGCCGACAGACCGCCCTCGCCCAGCGCGTGATGAGCGGCCGCGAGCAGGCGCCAGGTCGTGGGGTCGTCGCGTTCGCGCCGCCGCGCGGCCTCGAGGTTGCCCACCGCCTCGCGGAGCAGCGCCTCGCCGCCGATCTCGACCTGCACGCGGGCGAGGCTCGCGAGGATCAGGGCGTCCTCGGGCAGAAGGCGCGCCGCCTGCCGGTAATGGGGCAATGCGTCGCCGGCGCGGCCGTGCTCGAACAGGATCTGCCCCTTGAGTTCGGCGAACCAGGGGTCGTCGGGATGTTCTCCGATCAGGATGTCGATCTCGCCGAGCGCCGCGTCGAGGTCGGCAAGCCGCATATGGGCGACGGCGCGCGCGTAGCGGGCCGGGAGGCTCTCGTCCTCGGGGGGGAAACGGACGCGCAGCACGCGGCGCGGGCGTTCGAGGAAACCGATGAGTTTGGCGCGCATCCGCGCGTGACGTCGAAGCTCCTCCGGGGGGTCGGGGACATCGGACCAGGGCGAGTGCGCCACCGCATTGGCGATGAAGGCGATTCTGTCGGCGGTGAGCGGATGGCTCCGCACGTAAGGGTCCTGCCGTTCGGAAACGAGGAGTTCCTGGTCCTCGAGGGTGCGCAGGAATTCGAGCAGTCCGCGCGCCGACTGTTGCGCGCGGTCGAGAGTGTCCAGCGCCGCCTGGTCGGCGGCGCGCTCCTGCGTCCGGGTATAGGCGAGCAGGCGACGCAACCCCACGGTCTGGCCGCCGGCGATCAGGGCGGCGCCGGCCGTGCCCGCCTTGTCGACCCCGGCGCCGGCGCCGAGGGCGATGGCGCCGATGCCGAGCAGGGTCGCGATGAGACTGGTGTTCTCGGCGGCGCGGATGCCCTCGCCCGAGCGCGCAAGATGACCGCCCGAAATGTGCCCGGCCTCATGCGCGATCACGCCGATCGCCTGGCCGGGCGATTCCGTGGCCATGAGCAGCCCGGTATGCAGAAAGATGTTCTGTCCGCCGGCGACGAAAGCGTTGAGGCCGGGGTTGTTGACCAGCAGGATGCGCACCCCCGCCGGGTCGAGCCCCGCGGCGGCGAGGATTGGATCGGACCACCCGCGGATGGTAGTTTCGATCTCCGAGTCGCGGACGAGCGACAGGCCCTGGGCGCGCGCGGAAGACGCAAACAACGCCCACGCCGCCGCGCCCCCCAGAACGAGCCCCAGCATGAGCGATCTTGCGAAGCGCGACGCCAACGGTCGATTCCCGCTTCCCGACATTCTCCCTCTTGATAGGCCCCTGCGCCGTCCGGGTCAATGCGCCGCCGGCGGGCGCAGCGATTCTCGTCGCGGTCCGTCGCGGTCGTCCCCGGGAGCGCCGGCATGGTCCTGAAGACCGGGCGGCGAGCGGCCGTCGCGCCGTTCTACGCGATGGAGTCGTTCCGCGCCGCCCATGCGCGCGAGGCGCAGGGAGAGCGGGTGCTGCATCTGGAAGTCGGCGAACCCGCGGCGGGCGCGCCGGCCGCGGCGGTCGACGCGGCGCGCCGCGCCCTCGCCGAACGGCGCATCGGCTATACCGAGGCGCTGGGGATTCCGGCGCTGCGCCGCCGCATCGCCCGTCACTACGGGGAACGCTACGGCGTCGCGGTCGATCCGGAGCGGGTGGCCGTCACTCACGGGGCGTCGGCGGCGTTCGTCCTCGCCTTCCTCGCCGCCTTCGACCCCGGCGACCGTGTGGCGCTGGCGGAGCCCGGCTATCCCGCCTATCGCAACATCCTGGCCGCGCTCGACATGGAGCCGGTGGCGCTGGCCGCCGGCCCCGGGCAGCGCTTCCAGCCCGACCCGGAGCTGCTGGAGGCAGCGGCGCCGCTCGACGGGCTGATCGTGGCGAGCCCGTCCAACCCGACCGGGAGCATGATGGACGCCCCGGCGCTCGCGGCCGTCGCCGAATGGTGCCGCGGCAACGGAACGCGGCTGATCTCGGACGAGATCTACCACGGGATCTCCTACGGCCGGCGCGAATCGTCGGTCCTGGAGCACGACGGCGACGCCGTGGCGATCAACAGTTTCTCCAAGTATTTCGGCATGACCGGCTGGCGGCTGGGCTGGGCGGTGGCGCCCCTGTCGCTGGTCGGGGCGTTCGACCGGCTGGCGCAGAATTTCTTCATCTCGCCCTCGGGTCTGGCGCAGTTCGCGGCGCTGGAAGCGTTCGATTGCCGCGCCGAACTCGACGCGCGCGTCGCCGGCTACGCCCGCAACCGGAAGCTCCTGCTCGAACGCCTTCCGCAGGCGGGGTTCTCCCTTCCGGCGCCGGTGGACGGGGCGTTCTATGTCTATGCCGACATCGGCCGGCTGGCGGAGGATTCGCGCGCGTTTTGCGCCGCCATGCTCGAAGAGACCGGCGTCGCGGCGACTCCGGGGATCGATTTCGACCCGCGGCGCGGCGACCGCTTCGTGCGCTTCTCCTTCGCCGGGGCCGAAGACGAGATCGCCGAGGCCGCCGAACGTCTGACGAAGGCTTACGGCCCCTCGCGATAGCCGGCGCCGCCGGCTGCCGGAAAAACACGCGAAAAACACCGATAAAATACGCGGAAATGTCGCGCGACCGCGGGCCGTCGCGGCGCGACGGCGCCGCTCTGCGCGCTATCTGGACTCTCAGGCCGCCGCGCGAATACGGACTGCGGCGGCGCCGAAACCGGGAGAAAGCGAGATGACTCATCGCCGTAACCGCAGGCCCGCCGAACCCCGCGCCGCCGCCGCGCCCGCGCGCGATGCGCATGGCCTTTCCGCGCCGCGTTCCGCGCCGGTCGCCCCGTCCGTTCCGCCGCCGGCCGCCACGCCGGCGCGGCCCGCCTGGTCCAGCATCTTCACGGGGTATCGCAGCGCGTTCGGCGTCAGCGGCTGAGCGCGCCGCCGCCCAGCCACATCGCCAGCGCCTTGCCGGGATCGGCGATCTCGTCGACCGACCGGTAATAGAACGCTTCCCACCCGGCTTCGGGCAGGCCCGTGAAGATCATCAGGTTCAGGGGGTAGTCCTCGCTGTCGGTGCAGCGGCGGAAATCGTCGCGATAGAGGAACACCGGCTTCCCCCAGGCGACGGCCATCCCCAATTCGACCATCACGCCTTCGTCGGGCGGACAGCCGTTGACGACGGCGAACGTCCCGTCGGCGTCGCGCACGTCGCGCATGTCGGCCTGGCCGATGCGCCAGGCCCAGCCGGGGCGGGCCTTGTCGATCTGGTTGTTGCGCGCGAAGGGCTCCCACACTTCGGCGCCGGCGGCCTCCAGCGCCGCGGCGAGCGCCGCCAGCGGGCCGGCGCGCAATTGCGCCGAGAATCCGTAAGGGTTGGCGAGATACAGCGTCTTGCGGGCGGTCATTTCCTTCATCCCCCCGGCGGGATCGCGGAGACGGTCTGCCCCGGCGGCAGCGCGGCGATGAGATCCGCGATCGGGCGCCCGTCGCCGGGGCGCCCCCAGGCCGGGGCGATTTCGGCAAGCGGCAGCAGCACGAAGGCGCGCTCGGCGAGCCGCGGGTGCGGGAGAACGAGGCCGGGTTCGTCGATGACCGCGCCGCCGCAGGCCAGCAGGTCGAGGTCGATGACCCGGGCCGCCCACCTTTCCGCGCGCCGGCGGCCGAACCGCGCCTCCGTTGCGAGCAGGAGATCGAGTATGTCGCGCGGCGGACGGGCGGCGCGGAAGCGCGCGACCGCGTTCGCGAACCATGGCTGCTCCGACTCCGGCACGGGCGCGGCGCGATACCACGACGAGACGGCGACGGGGGCGCCGAGCGTTTCGGCGAGCGCTGCGAGCGCCCGCTTGCAGGTCTCCAGGGGCGGCGCGCCGTCGGGGCCGGGCAGGTTGGCGCCGACGCCGACGAAGACGCCGTCGGACGCGCCCGCCGGCGCCGGCGGGCCTTGAGAAATTGGCGCGGCCGGGCGCATATAGGGGCGGGAACGCCCGGCGGGCGCCGGGCCGGCACGAAACGGAGCGACATGCAATGATATTTTATCCCGAGGAAAGGGTTGCGGTCTTCATAGACGGCGCGAACCTCTTCAACGCCACACGGTTGCTGGGGTTCGACGTCGACTACAAAAAGCTGCTCACGATGTTCTCGTCGAAGGGGCGTCTGATGCGCGCATTCTACTATACCGCGCTCCTCGACAACCAGGAGTATACGCCGCTCCGCCCGCTGGTCGACTGGCTCGACTATAACGGCTACACCGTGGTCACCAAGTCGGCGAAGGAATTCACCGACTCGACGGGGCTCCGCAAGATCAAGGGCAATATGGACATCGAAATCGCCATCGACGTCATGGACATGGCGAGTCACGTGGACCATATCGTCCTGATGTCCGGCGACGGCGATTTCCGCCGCCTCGTCGAAGCCGTGCAACGCAAGGGCGTGCGCGTGTCGGTGGTGTCGACGATCCGGCCGCGCCCGCCGGTTCTCGCCGACGAACTGCGCCGCCAGGCCGACAATTTCGTCGAACTCGTGGATATCCAGGACGACATCATGCGCGACCCGGTCTACCGGGCCCGGCGCGAGGCCATGCGCGAGGCGATGGAGGCGCGGCGCGGAGAGGAAGCGGAACACGACTACCGCGACGGGACGGAGGACGAGGGAATCGACGACGGCGATTACGACGACGAAGAGGAAAACGGCGGGAGGCATGGATGAGGCGGGCGGCCGGCTCCGCGCGCCGCCGGCCGATTGCGGGTTGTGTCCGCGACTCGTCGCGTATCGACGCGCCAACGCGGCGCGCCGGCCCGACTGGCGCAACGCGCCGGTCGAATCGTTCGGCGGCCTCGACTCGCGGCTCCTCGTGGTCGGCCTGGCGCCCGGCCTGAGCGGCGCCAACCGCACCGGCCGCCCGTTCACCGGCGACGCCGCCGGCGATGTCCTCTATCCGGCGCTGCAACGGCGCGGTTTCGCCGCCGGGCGCTACGGAGCGAAGGCCGATGACGGCTTCCGCCTCGTCGACTGCCGCGTCACCAACGCGGCGCGCTGCGCGCCGCCGCAAAACCGGCCGACGGGCGCGGAACTGCGCGCCTGCCGGGGCTTTCTCGCCGCCGAGATCGCCGCCATGCCGCGCCTGCGCGCAGTCCTCGCGCTGGGGCGCATCGCCCACGACTCGGCGCTGGCGGCGCTGGGCGCGCGGCGCGCCGCCTGGCCCTTCGCTCACGGCGCGACCCACCGGCTCGACCCCCGCCGCGCCCTGTTCGACAGCTATCACTGTTCGCGCTACAACATGAACACGCGCCGCCTGACGGCGGCGATGTTCGACGACGTTATCGACCGCGTGTCCGAAGCCGTGGCGGCCGCGCGGGAGGCGGGAGAGGGGGCGAATGACGGTCCGTAGCGACGATCTCGCGGCGCTGATCGAGGCGGTCTTCGCCAATGCCGGCAGCGCCGAAAGCGAGGCGAAAACCGTGGCGCGACACTTGGTCGAGGCGAATCTCGCGGGCCATGACAGCCACGGGGCGATCCGCGTCCCGGCCTATGTGGACTGGGTGGAGGCGGGGACGCTGATCCCCAACCGGTCGGTCGAAACGGTGTTCGAGAACGAGACCGTCGCCATCGTCGACGGCAATTTCGGCTTCGGGCAGGTGCTCGGCGAACAGGCGGTCGCGCTCGGGGTGGAGAAATGCCGGCGCGCCGGACTGTCGATGGTCGGGTTGCGCAATTCGGGGCATGTGGGGCGCGTCGGCGACTGGGCGATCCAGGCGGCGGAGGCGGGCCTGCTGTCGCTGCATTTCGTCAACACCTCGGGCGGCGGCATTCTCGTGGCGCCGTGGGGCGGCGCCGACCGGCGGTTGTCGGCGAACCCCATCGCCGCCGGCGTCCCGGTCCCGGGGCGCTCGCCGATCGTAGCCGACCTGTCCACCTGCGTGATCGCCGAGGGCAAAATCAGAGTCGCGCGCAACAAGGGCGCCGCCGTGCCCGAAAACGCCATTATCGACGGCGCAGGGCGCCCGACGACCGACCCCGAGCGCTTCTACGCGGACCCGCCGGGGGCCATCCTCCCCATCGCCGGGCACAAGGGCTATGTGCTGTCGGTGGTTGTCGAGGCGCTCGCCGGGGCGCTGACGGGCGGCGGCGCCAGCCATCCCGACAACCCCACCGCCGACCGGGTCTGCAACGGGATGCTGTCGATCTTCATCGACCCGGGGACGGTGGCGGGCCTGTCGTTCGGCGCCGGGATGGAGCGTTTCGTCGACTGGGTCAAGGCGGCGCCGAAAGCCGAAGGCGTGTCGGAAATCCTGATGCCGGGAGACCCGGAAGAGCAAACCCGCGCCGACCGGCTGGCGAACGGCATTCCGCTCGACGGCGCCACTCTGGAGCAACTGTCCGCCGCCGCGCGCAAGGTCGGCCTTGCGGACGCGCGTATCGCCGAACTGCTGGGAAGGGACTCCGCATGACCGTTGCCGCTGCGCCGCTGCGCGCGTTCGTCGCCGAGATTTTCGCGGCCGCCGGCTGCGATGCGGACGAGGCCGCGCGCATCGCCCGCTATCTGGTCGCCGCCGATCTCGTCGGGCACCCGAGCCACGGCGTCATTCGCGTGCCGCGTTATCTCGACGCCATGGCGCGGGGGTCGGTCCATCCGGGGCGCGAGATCGAGATCGTGCGCGACGCGCCGGGTTTCGCGGTCGTGGACGGCAAATCCGGTTTCGGGCAGACGGTGGGCGAACAGGCGGTCGATCTCGGCATCGCCCGGGCGCGCGACAACGGCGTCGCCGCCGTCGGCCTGCGCAATTCCGCCCATCTCGGGCGCATCGGCGACTGGCCGGAGCGCGCGGCCGCCGCCGGCATGGCGTCGGTCCATTTCGTCAACGCCTCGGGCATTTCCCCGGCGGTGGCGCCGTTCGGCGGCGTCGACAAGCGCATGTCCACCAACCCGTTCGCCGCGGGCGTGCCCAATGGCGACGAGCCGATCATTCTGGATTTCGCGACTTCGGTGGTCGCCGAGGGCAAGGTGCTGGTGGCGGTCAACGGCGGCAAGCCGCTCCCCGACGGCGCGCTGATCGACGGCGACGGCGCGCTTTCGTCGAACCCGGAGGCCCTTTACGGCCCCATCGCCGACAAGACGAAGGTCAACACGCGCAACGGCCGGGGCGCGATTCGGGCGATGGGCGACCACAAGGGTTCGGGCCTGTCGATGATGTGCGAATTGCTGGCGGGCGCGCTCGGCGGCAACGGGTGCGCGAGCGACGCCGGGCCGGGCGTTCTCGCGAACGGCATGTTCTCGGTCTATGTCGATGCGTCGGCGCTGGATACGGGCGGTTTCGCGCGCGAGGTTTCGGATTTCGTCGCCTGGGCGCGGACGGCCCGCCCCATCGACCCGTCGGCGCCGGTGCTCGCCCCCGGCGACCCGGAGCGCGCCCGCCGCCGCGACCGCGAGGCCAACGGCATCCCGCTGGAGGAGGACACCTGCCGCTCGCTGCTCGCCGTAGCGGAACGATACCGGCTTCGCGCGCCCGCCGAAATCGCGGCCCGATCCGGTGATCGGGTGTCGGCCGGGGATTGATATGCGGCTTGCGATCCGGTATTCTCGCCGATGAAGGAGACGCACCATGCGCTACATGACACTGGCGGAATTCCACGAACGTTACGGGCGCGACCGTCGGACGCGCTATCCGCACGACGCCCGGAGTCACGACTGGGTCCGCATCGGCGACGACATGCGGAGGGCGGTGAGGCGAGTCGATGAAGAACTCGGAGAACGCGGTTCCCGAACCCGTTGAGCCGGAGCCCGCGAACGGATCCGTGAATCGGACGAAAGGGTAGAAAATGAGTGCATCTTCAAACATAGCGTAGTGTGTGAAAAAAATAGAGAGACGCTACTGCTCTTCGTCATTCCCGCGAAAGCGGGAATCCGTTGCGGCGATTCCGTGATAATACACGCCAACTATTACGGACGGCCACTTCTGGATTCCCGCTTCCGAGCGTGTGAAAAAGATCGGACGGGTTTGCAAATACTCGTCATTCCCGCGAAAGAGCGTGTGAAGAAATCGGGCGGCTCTCATTGTGACGGCCGGTTCGCCAAAGTATCGGAATTGTAAAAGACAATACCCATCGAATAGTATTTCGTCATTCCCGCGAAAGCGGGAATCCGGAGGCGGCCGTCCGCAATATCGGCGCGGTTTTATTACGGAAACGCCGCAAGCAGATTCCCGCTTTCGCGGGAATGACGAAGAGCGTTTCGCGGGAATGACGAAGAGCGTTTCGCGGGAATGACGAAGAGCATTTCGCGGGAATGACGAAGAGCATTTCGCGGGAATGACGAAGAACAGTAGCGTCTCTCGATTTCTTCACACACTCGCCAGAAGGACCCCGCCATGACCCGCGCCGGCCTCGACCGCCGCCAATTCGCCTTCGGCGCCGCGAGCGCCGCCGCCATAACCGGGTTTCCGGCCGTCCTCCGCGCGCAGAACGCGCCGGTCAAACTCGGGATGCCGACGATCCTGTCGGGCCGCGTCGCGCAACTGGGAATCTCCGCGAGCAACGCTGCGCGACTGTCCATCGACGCCTTCAACGCCGCCGGCGGCCTCGACGGCCGCCCGGTCGAACTCCTGCTCCGCGACAGCAAGGCGAGGCCCGACGAGGCGGCGCGCGTCGTCCGCGACCTGATCAACAGCGAAGGCGTGGATGTCGTCTTCAACGCCGAAGCCTCCAGCGCCAGTTTCGCCGTGCAGGAAGTGGTGCGCGAGACGGGAACCCTGTGCCTTCACGTGACATCGGAAACGTCGTCCCTGACCGCCGACCCGGCCATCCGCAGCGCCAACGCCTTCCGTTTCGCCCGTCAGGGCATCCACGACGCGGTCGGCAGCGCGCAATACGCCGCAGGGGTCGCCCGGCGCGACGGCCTGAAGCGCTGGATGTCGGTGTCCCCCGACTATGCCTACGGGCGCGACAACACGAACCTGTTCTTCCGCCTGCTGGGCGGCCTCGCGGAAGGCGTGGAGACCGTGGGGGCGGGCTGGCCGAAACTCTTTCAGCCCGACTACACCGAGGTGATCACGCAGATCCTGCAAAAGCGCCCCGATGCGGTCTACAGCGCGCTGTGGGGCGGCGACCTGGTGTCGTTCATCGACCAGGCGTCGATCTACGGCATGTTCGAAAACATCGCCCTGTTCGCCATCAACCTCGCCGACTACACGACGATGAGCGCGTTGCGCGACCTGCCGGCGGGGCTGCATTCGGGAACCCGCTACATCGCGAGTTTTCCCGACACGGCGGCGAACCGGGCGTTCGACGAAGCCTATGTCGCGGCTTACGGGGACCACCCGACCAATTGGTCGTGGCAGGCCAGGGCGGGGATGGATTTCCTGCTGGCGGCGATGGCCGAGTCGGGCGCGCCCGGCGGCATGGCGGCGGCCGACGCGCTGCGCGGCATGACCCTGCCCCAGCCCGTCGGCGTCGGCCCCGGCGGCACGCTGACCCTGCGGGAGGAGGATCAAACGGCGATCCGCTACGCCATCGGCTGGGGCGTGACCGTCCCCGAGCCGCCTTTCGTCACCGGCATCCGGGCCGCCGACTGGTCCGAGGTGCTGGAATACGAAGCCGCCTGGAAGCGCGAACTCGGCTACGTTTGAGAGCTCTATACGGGAGCCCAGTCGAACACGTCGGCGCTGACGTCGAGGGGGTAGAAGGACGCCGCGAGCGCCGGCATCGCGTGGTCGGCGACGGCGGCCGGCGTCCATCCGTCGCCGCGCTGCACCGAGCGCAGCGGGCGGGACTGGCCCATGAGGAATATCTCGTTGTGGCGCACCGCGAAGATCTGGCCGCTCACCTTCGCCTTGTCGGCGGCGTGGCTGGCGAGATAGACCGCGACCGGGGCGATCTTGTCGGGAGTCATGCGCTTGAGGCGCTCCACTCTCTCCGCCTGGTCCTCGCTCGCTATGGGGATGGTCCCGATCATGCGGCTCCAGGCGAAGGGCGAGATGACGTTCGAACGCACGCCGAAACGCGCCATGTCTAGGGCGATGGATTTCGAAAGGCCGGCGATGCCGAGCTTCGCGGCGGCGTAGTTCGCCTGACCGACATTGCCGACCAGCCCCGAGGTCGAGGTCATGTGCACGAAAGCGCCGGCGCCTTGCGCGCGAAAGCGCGCCGCGGCGGCGCGGCTCACGTTGAAACTGCCCTTGAGGTGGACGTCGATCACCGCATCCCAGTCGTCGTGAGTCATCTTGTGGAAGATGGCGTCGCGCAGGATGCCGGCGTTGTTCACGACGACATCGATGCGTCCGAACGCGCTTTCGGCGCGCGCGACCATCGCCTCGGCGTCCTCCCGGTCGGCGACGCTGCCGAAATCGGCGACGGCGCGACCGCCGGAGTCTTCGATCTCCCCGACGACCTCGAGCGCCGGCGCGCGGTCGGCGCCCTCGCCGCGCTCGGTGCCGCCGAGGTCGTTGACGACAACACTGGCGCCCTCGCGGGCCATGGCCAGCGCGAAGGCTCGCCCGATCCCGCGCCCCGCGCCGGTCACCAGCGCCGTCTTGCCTTCGACCATGCCGCCTGCGGCCATTTCGCCCTCCCGCATCGCGTCGCGCGCCGGCCATCCTATGCCCTCGCCGCCGGCCGGCAAACGGGAAATTCCCGGACCGCCCGCCGGCGGACGCGCGAGAACGCGACCGGGTCGGTATAACGCGCCGGGAAAACGCGAACCGGCGGGCGCAGCGATGCGGCATATACGGGTGCTGGCGCTCGGCGCGTTCATCGGCGCGATCGCTTACGGAGCGATGCGCGTCCTCGCCGCGGCGTTGCAATGGCTGGGGATCGGCGCCTGACGCGAGGGCGGCCCGACGAGGACATCTGCAACGAAGATTATGAAGGTCGGAGCGCCGAAGAATTGGCTCTGTGAAAGGCAATAGCCCTCCCATAATACTTCGTCATTCCCGAAGAAGAGCGTGTGAGGAAACCGAAAGGCGCCACCGCTCTTCGTCATTCCCGCGAGAAGAGCGTGTGAGGAAACCGAAAGGCCCCACCGCTTTTCGTCATTCCCGCGAAAGCGGGAATCTGTTGCGTGCGCCCGCCCCCGGATTCCCGCTTTCGAGCGTGTGAAGAAATCGAACAGCGTTACAAACACTCGTCATTCCCGCGAAAGCGGGAATCTGTTGCGTGCGCCCGCCTCCGGATTCCCGCTTTCGCGGGAATGACGAGTGTTTGTAACGCCGCCCGATTCCCTCGCACGCTCTTCTCGCGGGAATGACGAGGAAGAAAACCGGCTTTATCGTGAGAAACAGCCCGGTTTCGACGGCGCAGACCGTTCCGGCCCGCTGTCCCCCCGCCGCCGCGGCGACATATCCGGGGCTCCGATAGCGGGATCCGCGAAGCGGCGCGACCGGCGCGCTTGCCCGGCGGCGCGGGCGCGGCCATACTGGCGGCGGAACCGGGGCGGGGGGAGAAGCGGAATGGCCGAGGCGTTCACCATCGCGAATTTCAAACATGTCGCCGACGGCCTCCAGGCCGGACAATTCGGCGTCGGCGAGCGCCGGCGAGCGACGAGCCTGAGCGAACTCGACCCCGTCTACCGCGACCTGCTCGACCGCCCCGCGGTGGCCATCCTCGCCGTCATCGGGCCGGACGGGCGGCCCGGTCTGACCCCCATGTGGTTCGACTACGAAGGCGACACGATCCTCGTGAACACCGCCTCGCACCGCCCGAAATGCCGGTGGATCCGCGACAACCCGCAAATGTCGCTGATCCTCGTGAACCCGGACAACCCGTATCACTGGATGAGCATGAAGATCACCGTCGTCGGCGAACGCCGCGAGGACGGGCCGGACGGCGCCCGGGTGACCGCCCAGCTCAACCGGATATGGAAGAAATATATCGGCGAGGGCGACGAATACGGGTTGCGCGACCCGTCCATCGACGAAAAGCGCGTGCTCTTCGAATGCCGCATCGACCGCATCGCCACCTTCGGTAAACCCTGAGCCGCGCCGCCGGCGTCCGACCGGCGCGCCGCCGCATGACGGATTTCCGCGACGGGCCGCTTTCCGGAGTCCGCGTCCTCGACCTCACCAACGTCATCATGGGGCCGTTCGCGACCCACATCCTCGCCGACATGGGCGCGGACGTGATCAAGGTCGAGGCGCCGGAGGGCGACCTCGTGCGCCATCTCCGCCCCTACCGCAACCCCGGCCTGGGCGGCTCCTTCCTCCAGCTGCACCGCAACAAGCGCGGCATCGTCCTCGACCTCAAGACGGAAGCGGCGCGCGCCGCCCTGCGCCGCCTGACGGAAAGCGCGGACGTGTTCCTCCACGCGCTGCGGCCGAAGACCGTGGCGCGGCTCGGTTTCGACGCCGAATCGGTCGCTGCGATCAACCCCGACATCGTCTATTGCGGCGCCTACGGTTTCGGCGCCGACGGCCCCTATGGCGACAAGCCGGCCTATGACGACGTGATCCAGGCGGCCTCCGGCCTGGCGGCGCTGTGCGGCGAGGCGGCGGCGGGCGAGGCGGACGGCGCGCCCGTCTACGTCCCCACCGTCGTTTGCGACAAACTCGCCGGGCAAGCCATCGCCTACGCCATCCTCGCCGCGCTGTTGCAACGCGAGCGCGGCGGCGGCGGCCAGGCCGTGGAAGTGCCGATGTTCGAGACCGCCGTCGAATTCCTCACCCCCGAGCATCTCTCCGGCGCGGCCTTCGACCCGCCCCTCGGGCGCTTCGGCTACCCCCGCGTGCTCAGCCCGGAGCGCCGCCCCTACCGCACGCGGGACGGTCACGCCTGCATCCTCCCCTATTCCGACCGCAATTGGCGCGCCTTCTTCGACTTCATCGGCCGCCCGGACCTCCGCGACTCGCCGCGCTACCGCGACAACGCGGCGCGCGCCGAGCGCATCGAGGAGCTCTACCGGCTGATCGCCGGCGAGGCGCCGAAACGCGCAAACGCCGAATGGGCGGCGTTCTGCGACGGCGCGGACATCCCCTTCATGCCGGTGATGCGCTTCGAGGAGCTCTACGACGACCCCCATGCGCGCGCCGTCGGGCTGTTCGAGACCGTCGAACACCCCACCGAGGGCCGCGGGCGCATGGTGCGCCGCCCGGTCAATTTCTCCGGCGCGCCGTTCCGCCTGCGCCGCCACGCTCCGGCGCTGGGCGAACACACGCGCGAAGTGCTCGAGGAAGCAGGGCTGGACGCGGCGGAGGTCGCCGCCCTCGCCCCCGCCAACGACGCCTGAAGCGGCCCCGGGGCCGGCTGCGGAAAGGCGCCGCGCGTCCGCCCTCCGGCGATTCCCGTTTTGGCCGTCCCGGCCGTCTCGCGCGCTATGATACGCTTGCATGCTTCCGCAAGCGTCGACGATGGAACACGATGGGACATGAGAAAACGCCTGCCGGCGGCGTGACGCGCCGTGCGGCGCTCGGCGGCGGCGCGGCCGCCTTCGTCTTCCCCGGCGCCGCCGCGCCGGCGCGCGCCGGCGCGGCGGCCATCGGTTTCCGCCCGCTGCCGCGCGCCCTGGCCGGCGGGCCGAACCCGGCGATTTCGCCCGATTACCGCTACAGCGTCCTGATCCCCTGGGGCGACCCCCTCGCGCCCGGCGGTCCGGCGTTCCGCTATCCGCCCGCCGCCGCCGACCAGGCGCGCCAGGTGGGGATCGGCCATGACGGGATGACGTTCTTCCCCCTCGACGGCAGCCGGCGCGGGCTGCTCGCGGTCAATTTCGAGTTCGGCCGCAACGCCAGCGTTCTCGGCAAGGACATGCCGGAAAACCTCGACGACGCGCGCGCGGCGCAACACGCCATCGGCGCCGGGATCGTGGAGATCGAAGAGACCTCGTTCGGACACTGGCGCACTGCGGCAAGCGGGTTCGCGCGCCGCATCCACGTCAACACGCCGGTGTCCTTCGCCGGCCCGGCGGCCGGCGCCGCCGTGCTCTCTGCGCCCGGCGGCGCGCCGCCCGCGGGTATGCTCAACAACTGCGCCGACGGCGCCACGCCATGGCGCAGCTGGCTGACCTGCGAAGAGAATTTCAACTTCTATTTCGGCGCCGGCGACGGCTGGACGCCGAGCGCAAGGCAGACGCGCTACGGCCTGAAGGGCGGCCCGTCGGTCTATGGCTGGGAGCGTTTCGACCGCCGCTTCGATCTGGCCGACTCCGCCTTCGCCAACGAGGAGAACCGTTTCGGCTGGGTGGTGGAAATCGACCCCTTCGACCCCGGCGCGGCGCCGGTCAAGCGCACCGCCCTGGGGCGTTTCAAGCATGAAGGCGCCGCCGTCGTCGTGGGGCGCGACAACCGCGTCGTCGTCTATATGGGCGACGACGAGCGCTTCGAACACATCTACAAATTCGTCTCCGACGACGATTGGGAGGCCATGCTCGCGCGCGGCGAAAGCCCGCTCGACAGGGGCACGCTCTACGCCGCCCGGTTCTACGGCGGCGGGGTGGGCGAATGGCGCCCGCTCACCCCCGATGTCCCGGCGATCCGCGACGCCGGGCTGACGACCCGGGCCGAAGTCCTGACCTTCGCCCGCCTCGCCGCCGATGCAGTGTGGGCGACGCCCATGGACCGGCCCGAATGGGCAACGGTCGGCCCCGAGGGCGACATCTTCATGGCGTTGACCAACAACCGCGCGCGCACCGCCCCCGACGCCGCCAACCCCATCGCCCCCAACCCCGACGGCCACATCCTGCGCTGGCGCGACATCCACCGGCACACCGGCACGGTGTTCGTCTGGGAGATCTTCCGCATCGCCGCCCGCACCCACGGCAGCGAGGAGTCCTTCTCCGACCCCGACGGCCTGTGGGCCGACCCCGACGGCCGCCTGTTCATACAGACCGACGGCGACCAGAAGGACGGGATGAACAACCAGATGCTGGTGGCCGACACCGACACCGGCGCGTTGCGCCGCCTGTTCTCGGGCGCGCCCGGCTCGGAGATCACCGGTATCGCGACGACCCCCGACCGCAGGACGATGTTCGTCAACGTCCAGCACCCCGGCAACGGCGACCCCGCGCTGACCAATTTCCCGGTCGAGAACGCGGTTCCCGACGGCGCGACGCCGCCGCGCGACGCGACAGTGGCGATCACCCGCAAGGACGGCGGGGTCGTCGGCTCCTGAGACGGCGGCTCTTTTCCCGGAGGGAACGATCTGTGAAAGCACGGCGATATGCGGCGGCGATGGCCTGTGTCCTTGCGGTTCACGCCGCCGCCGCGGCGGCGGACGAAGGCGGGCCGCCGGCGGCCTGGGCCGGGCTCTACGCAGGCCAGGGGCGGCTCGACGCCCGCATGGTCGATGTCGACGGCTTCGCGAATTGGGGCCGGCCGGGCTGGCGCACCGGCTATCGCGACGCCGCCGCCGCCGGCGGGGCGCTCGCCGGGCGGCGGTTCGAGATCGGCGGCGTGCGGTTGCGGGTCGAGGTCGAAGGCGGATTTTCCCGCCCGACGGCGAAAAGCGACCTGCTCGACCCCGCCGGCCGCGACGAGACGGCGGAAACGAAACTGCGCTGGCTCGCCGCCGCGCGCGCCGGAGTCGAGCACGCTTTCGGCGGCGCGACGCTGTTCGCGACCGCCGGCCCGGCGGCGGCGCGCATCGAGACATCGGTGACCGACCTCGACCGCGGCGTCGTCGACGGGAGGCCGACGCCGTGGCGGTTCGACCCCGACGATTCCTTCCGCGACGAGCGGACGCGCTTCGGCTGGGCGGCCGGGGCGGGAGTCGAAACGGCGCTGTCGGACGCCTGGTCCCTGCGGTTCGAGGGCGCGTATTTCGATTTCGGGACGCGCACGCACGAGGTGAACCGCTCCGGCGACGGGCGCTGCGGCTCCGGGGGCCCGCGCCGGCCCTGTCCGTATCGGGCCGAAACCCGTTTCGGTCTCCTGCGGCTCGCCATCGTCCGTCGCTTCGCCTTGTAACGGCCGATCCGCAACGCCCGCATTTCCGGCCGCGTTGCGAGGCGTCGACAGAACGAACGGGCATTTCGATTCGAGTCGGGTTGTCGTCGTTCCCGCGAAAGAGCGTGCGAAGAAACCCGACGGCGTTACAAACACTCGTCATTCCCGCGAAAGCGGGAATCCGTTGCGCCGTAAGAACACCGGGTCGACATTGCGGACGACCGCCTCCGGATTCCCGCTTCCGCGGGAATGACGAATTATTGTCTTCTGCGCCGCCGAATTCCTCGGCGGTGGGAGACGGCGACCCTCCGATAATTCTTCGTCATTCCCGCGAAAGAGCGCGTGAGGAAGTCGGACAGCGTTACAAATACTCGTCATTCCCGCGGAAGAGCGTGCGAAGAAACCCGACAGCGTTACAAACACTCGTCATTCCCGCGAAAGCGGGAATCCGTCGCGGCGCTCCCGCAAGAACACCGCGCCGATATTGCGGACGGCCGCCTCCGGATTCCCGCTTTCGCGGGAATGACTGAAGAGTGGTGCGGCCTTTCAATTTCTTCACACGCTCCTTCCCGGGAATGACGAGTGTTATTGACGGGTTATTGTCTTCTGCGCCGCCGAATTCCTCGGCGCGACGGGAGACGGCAACCACCCGACAATACCTCGTCATTCCCGCGAAAGCGGGAATCCATTGCGCCGTAGGAACACCGGGCCGATATTGCGGACAACCGCATCCGGATTCCCGCTTTCGCGGGAAAGACGAAGAGTGGTGCGGCCTTTCAATTTCTTCACACACTCCTTCCCGGGAATGACGAGTGTTATTGGCGAGTTATTGTCTCTTGCGCCGCCGAGTTCCTCGGCGCGACGGGAGACGGCAACCACCCGACAATACCTCGTCATTCCCGCGAAAGCGGGAATCCGTTGCGCCGTAAGAACACCGGGCCGACATTGCGGACGACCGCCGCCGGATTCCCGCTTTCGCGGGAATGACGAATTGTTGTCTTCTGCGCCGCCGAATTCCTCGGCGCGGTGGGAAACGGCAATCCTCCGATAATTCTTCGTCATTCCCGCGAAAGCGGGAATCCGTTGCGCCGTAAGAACACCGGGCCGATATTGCGGGCGATCGCCTCCGGATTCCCGCTTTCGCGGGAATGACGAATTGTTGTCTTCTGCGCCGCCGAATTCCTCGGCGCGGTGGGAGACGACACCCCTCCGATAATACTTCCTCATTCCCGCGAAGGAGTATGTGAAAAAACCCGACAGCGTTACAAACACTCGTCATTCCCGCGAAAGCGGGAATCCGTTGCGGCGTAAGAACACCGGGTCGACATTGCGGGCGGCCGCCGCCGGATTCCCGCTTTCGCGGGAATGACGAAGAGTGGTGCGGCCTTTCATTTTCTTCACACGCTCCTTCGCGGGAATAGACGAGTGTTATTGGCGGGTTATTGTCTTCTGCGCCGCCGGGTTCCTCGGCGCGACGGGAGACGGCAACCCTCCGATAATTCTTCGTCATTCCCGCGAAAGCGGGAATCCGTCGCGCCGTAAGAACGCCGGGCCGACATTGCGGACGGCCGCCTCCGGATTCCCGCTTTCGCGGGAATGACGAAGAGTGGTGCGGCCTTTCAATTTCTTCACACGCTCCTTCCCGGGAATGACGAGTGTTTGTAACGCTGTTCAATTTCTTCACACACTCCTTCGCGGGAATAGACGAGTGTTATTGCCGAATTATTGCCTTTTGCGCCGCCGAACCCTTCGGCGCGGTGGGACTTGCGTCCCGGAGCGTTCCTCGCCACCCTCGGGCGTCCCCCCGGCTGCGCCGACCCCGGAAAGCCGCGCCATGCCATACCGCCGCCCGCCCTTTCGCGACCCTCGCGCCGGACGCCGATGGGCGCGCTGACCGCGCGGCCCGGCGGCGCCCTCGGCGGCGAGATCGCGGTCCCCGGCGACAAGTCGATCTCTCACCGCGCGCTCATGCTCGGCGCGCTCGCCGCCGGGCGCAGCCGCATCGAGGGCTTGCTCGAGGCCGAAGACACGCTGGCGACCGCGGCGGCCATGCGCGCCCTCGGCGCCCGCATCGAGCGCACGGGCCCCGGCGCGTGGCGCATCGACGGCCCCGGACTGGGCGGCCTGACCCCCCCCGACGACGTGCTCGATTTCGGGAACAGCGGCACCGGCGCGCGCCTCGCCGCCGGCATCGTCGCCGGCCACCCCATCCGTGCGGTCCTTACCGGCGACGCCTCGCTGCGGCGCCGGCCCATGACGCGCATCGTCGAACCCCTCGCGTCGATGGGGGCGATGTTCGACACGGCGCCCGGCGGGCGCCTCCCCATGACCGTGCGCGGCGCCGCGCCGCCGCACCCCGTCCGCTACCGCCTTCCCGTCGCCTCCGCCCAGGTCAAGTCCGCCGTCCTCCTCGCCGGACTGTCCGCCCCCGGCGTCACCGGCGTCGTCGAACCGGCGCCGACGCGCGACCACACCGAGCGCCTCCTGCGCGCTTTCGGCGCCGAGGTCTCCGTCGTCGACGGCGAGGACGGCCGCGCCATCGGCGTCGCCGGAGAGCCGGAACTCGCGCCCTGCGATCTCGCGATCCCCGGCGACCCGTCTTCCGCGGCCTTCCCCATCGTCGCCGCGCTGCTCGTTCCGGGCTCCGAGATCGCCGTCGTCGGGGTATCGCTGAATCCGCTGCGCACCGGGCTTTACGACACTTTGGCGGAAATGGGCGCGGATATCCGGCTCGTCCCGCGCGGCGAGCGTTGCGGCGAGCCGGTGGGCGACATCGTGGCGCGCGCCTCGACATTGTCCGGCGTCGTCGCGCCGGCGGCGCGCGCGCCGCGCACCATCGACGAATATCCCGCCCTCGCGGTCGCCGCGGCGTGTGCGCGCGGCGAAAGCCGTTTCGAGGGGATCGGCGAATTGCGCCACAAGGAAAGCGACCGCGCCGCGGCGATCGCGAACGGCCTCGCCGCGGCCGGCGTGTCCGCGCGCGTCGAGGGCGACCGACTCGTCATCGACGGCTGCGGCGGTCCGCCGCCCGGCGGCGCCTGCGCCGCGGCTTGCGGAGACCACCGCATCGCCATGGCCTTCCTCGTTCTCGGCCTTGCCGCCGAACGGCCCGTGGGCATCGACGACGACGCCGCGATCGGCACCAGTTTCCCGGGTTTCGCGGCGCTGATGCGAAGCGTCGGCGCGTCGATCGGCGCCGCATGATCGTCGCCATCGACGGCCCGGCCGGCGCCGGCAAAGGCACGCTTGCCCGCGCCCTGGCGGCGCGCTTCGGCCTCCCCCGTCTCGATACCGGGCTTCTTTATCGCGCGACGGCGGCGCGCGTGCTGGCCGCCGGCGGCCGGGCGGACGACGGCGCGGCCGCGGTCGCGGCGGCCGAGGCCCTTACCGCCGCGGACCTCGAGGCGCCCGGCCTGCGCGACCCCGGAATCGGCGCCGCCGCCTCGGTCGTCGCGGCGATGCCCGGGGTGCGGCGCGCCCTGCTCGCCCGGCAGAGACGCTTCGCCGCGAACCCCGCCGGCGCGGTGCTCGACGGGCGCGACATCGGCACGGTCGTCCTGCCGCACGCGCCGTTCAAGATATTCCTCACCGCGAGCGCGGCGGCGCGCGCGGAGCGCCGGCGCAATGAGTTGCAGGCGCGCGGCGTTGCCGCTATAAGGGCCGATGTCGAGCGGGAGATGGCGGTTCGCGACGGTCGCGACCGCGCGCGGGCGGTGGCGCCGTTGAAGCCGGCGCCCGATGCGCTCCTGCTGGACACGACCGGACTGGATGCGGAGGCCGCCTGTGCAGTCGCCGTCGAATTCATCCTCGGGCGCCGCGCCGGCGGCGCGTCTGCGGCCGCCGCTCCGGCGGGCGGCCCGAAAGAGAGCGAACGCATGACCCAGGCCCTGGCGACCGAGCAACCGACCCTTACGCCCGAAGAGAATTTCGCCGCCCTTTTCGAAGAGTCGATCCGGGAATCGGAAAAACGGGAGGGGACGGTCGTCCGGGGACGGGTGATCGCTCTCGACAACGACATGGCGGTCATCGATGTCGGCCTCAAGGCCGAGGGGCGGGTGCCGCTCAAGGAGTTCAGCGCCCCCGGGGAATCGCCCGACCTTTCCGTCGGCGACACGGTCGAGGTCTATCTCGAACGCATCGAAAACCGCCGCGGCGAAGCCGTGCTGAGCCGCGAACGCGCCCGTCGCGAGGAAGCCTGGGTGGTGCTCGAAAAGGCGTTCTCCGGCGATGAGCGGGTCGAAGGCGTCATCTTCGGCCGCGTCAAGGGCGGCTTCACCGTCGACCTGGGAGGCGCCGTCGCGTTCCTTCCCGGCAGCCAGGTCGATGTGCGGCCGGTGCGCGACATCGCGCCGCTCCTCAACACCAAACAGCCCTTCCAGATCCTCAAGATGGACCGGCGCCGCGGCAATATCGTGGTGTCGCGCCGCGCCGTCATGGAGGAGACCCGGGCGGAAGCGCGCGCCGAACTCGTCGCCAGCCTCAAGGAAGGCCAGGTGCTCGACGGCGTCGTCAAGAACATCACCGATTACGGCGCTTTCGTCGATCTCGGCGAGGTCGACGGCCTGCTGCACGTCACCGACATCGCCTGGCGGCGCGTCAACCACCCCACCGAAGTCCTGTCCATCGGTCAGCAGGTCAAGGTGCAGGTCATACGCTTCAATGTCGAGACCCAGCGCATCTCCCTCGGCATGAAGCAGCTCGAGGCCGACCCGTGGGACGGCGTCGAGCTGAAATATCCGGTCCGCGTGAAGTTCACCGGCCGCGTCACCAACATCACCGACTACGGCGCCTTCGTCGAACTCGAACCCGGCGTCGAGGGGCTGGTCCACGTCTCCGAAATGAGCTGGACCAAGAAGAACGTCCACCCGGGCAAGATCGTCTCCACCAGCCAGCAGGTCGAGGTCATGGTCCTCGATGTGGACCCCCACAAGCGGCGCGTCAGCCTCGGCCTCAAGCAGTGCGTCGCGAACCCGTGGGAGGCCTTCGGCGAGCACTGCGCCGTGGGCGCCGAGATCGAGGGAGACATCCGGAACATCACCGAATTCGGCCTCTTCATCGGCCTCGAGGGCGGCATCGACGGCCTCGTCCATCTCTCCGACATCGACTGGAACCGCCCGGGCGAAACCGCCATCAAGGACTACCGGAAGGGCCAGCGCGTCAAGGCCGTCGTGCTCGACATCGATGTGGAGCGGGAACGCATCGGCCTCGGCGTCAAGCAATTGTCGGGCGACCCCTTCGCCTCCGCCACCGCCGATGTCCGCCGCGGCGCGGCGGTCACCGGCGTGGTGTCGGCCGTCCTCGACAACGGCATCGAGGTCACCGTGAACGACGGCGCGGTCGGGTTCATCCGCAAGGCCGAACTCGCGCGCGACCGCGCCGACCAGCGCCCGGAGCGTTACGCCGTCGGCGACCGCGTGGACGCCCGGATCACCCAGATCGACAGCGCCGGGCGACGCCTCACGCTTTCCGTCAAGGCCCTCGAGATCGCCGAGGAAAAACAGGCGATGGCCGAATACGGGTCGTCCGACAGCGGCGCCAGCCTCGGCGACATCCTCGGCGCCGCCATCAAGGCCAAGGAAAAAGACGACGCGCGCCGCCAGGCCGCCGACACCCAAGACAGCGACGACAACGGCGACGACGGCGACGGAGCGGACGCCGACCGACCGGGCTAGACGAAGCGCCCCGCCCCGGCAGGCGCGCGTCGAGGCGTGCGCGGCGTCAGCGCCGCCGGGCGAAGAAGTCCCGAAGCAACCGCGCCGCCTCGCTTTCGGCGATGCCGCCATAGACCTCCGGCCGGTGGCGGCAGTCGCGCCGCGCGTAAAGACGCGGTCCGTTGTCGACCCCGCCGCCCTTCTCGTCGGCGCACCCGTAATAGAGGCGGCGGATGCGCGCGAAAGACGCCGCCTGGGCGCACATCGGACAGGGTTCGAGGGTGACGTAGAGGTCGCACCCCGCGAGCCGCGGCGAGCCGAGCGCCGCCGCGGCGGCGCGCAGGGCGAGCATTTCGGCGTGAGCGGTGGGGTCCGACAACGCTTCGGTGCGGTTGCCCGCCGCCGCCAGCGGCGCGCCGTCGCGGCCCACGACCACGGCGCCCACCGGCACTTCGCCCCGCGCGCCCGCGGCGCGCGCCAGCGCCAGCGCCTTCGCCATGGGGTCGTTGTTCATAAGCCCCTCTATAGCCTATCGTCCGCGCCATGGCCGAACGACACGACCGACGGCCGCTGATCGGCGTGACGCTCGACAGCGAACCCGCCGGCGGTTACTCGAAATTCCCCTGGTACGCCCTGCGGCGGAACTATGCCGGCGCGCTTCATGCCGCCGGCGCGCTCGCCGTCGCCCTGCCGCACGAACCGGACACGGCGGCGGATTTCGTCGGACGCCTCGACGGCCTGGTCGTCAGCGGCGGCGCGTTCGATGTCGACCCGGCGCTGTTCGGCGCCGCAACCCGCCACGACAGCGTGACGACGAAGGACCGCCGCACCGCCTTCGAACTCGCCGCCGCGCGCGCCGCGCTCGCCGCGGACAAGCCGCTGCTCGGCATCTGCGGCGGCGCGCAGCTGCTCAACGTCGCGCTGGGAGGAACGCTGATCCAGCATATCCCGGACGCCGTGCCCGACGCCCTCGAACACGAACAGCCCAACCCTCGCGACGAGCCGGGGCACATGGTTTCGCTGCTCCCCGGCGCCCGGCTGCGCGAGATCGCCGGCGTCGACGCGCTCGCCGTCAACAGCGCCCACCACCAGGCGGTGGCGGAGCCCGCGCCGGACCTGCGCGTCAACGCGACCGCGCCCGACGGGGTCGTCGAAGGCGTCGAACATGTCCGGGCGCGCTTCTGCATCGGCGTGCAATGGCACCCGGAATTCCTGCTGTCGGACGGCGACCGGGCGCTGTTCGCCGCCTTCGTCGCCGCGTGCCGCGCCTGAGCGGCGAAGGCGAGCGCGTCGCCCGGCGCATCGCCCGCGCCGGCCTGTGCTCGCGGCGCGAAGCCGAACGACGCATCGCCGCCGGGCGCGTCGCCGTCAACGGCGCCGTGCTCGACAGCGCGGCGACGGTCGTCGGCGCCGGCGACCGCGTAACGCTCGACGGCGCGCCGGTCCCGCCGCCGGCCCCCGCCGCCCTGTGGCGCTATCACAAGCCGCGCGGCCTGGTGTCCACCCACGCCGACGAACGCGGCCGGCCGACCGTGTTCGACCGCCTGCCCCCGGACCTGCCGCGGACGATGTCCGTGGGCAGACTCGACATCGCCTCCGAGGGCCTGTTGCTGCTGACCAACGACGGCGCGCTCGCCCGTCATCTCGAACTGCCGGCGACCGGGCTGGCGCGCCGCTACCGCGTGCGCGCCGACGGGGCGCTCGACGCCGCCGCATGCGCCCGCCTCGCCGCCGGCGTGCGCATCGACGGCGTCGCCTGCGGCCCGGCGACCGTCGTCGCCGACGCCGGCGGCGGCGGGCGCAACCGCTGGCATACCGTGACCCTGCGCGAGGGGCGGAATCGCGAGGTCCGCAAGCTCTTCGCCCTTTTCGGACGCGAGATCGGCCGCCTGATCCGCATTTCCTACGGCCCCTTCCAGCTGGGCGGCCTGCCGCCGGGGGCCGTCGCCCGGGTTCCCGCCAAGGCGCTCCGCGAACAGCTCGGCGCGCGCCGGTTCCCGTGAAAGGCGCGACGTTGCGGGTCGCCGCGGGGCGCTGGCGCGGCCGCCGCATCGCCGCCCCGCCCGGCCGCGCCGTGCGCCCGACCCCCGCGCGCGCGCGCGGCGCGATCTTCGACGTGCTCGCCCACAACCCCGCCTTCGCCGACGCCGCCCTTGCCGGCGCGGTCGTGCTCGACGCCTTCGCCGGGTCCGGCGCGCTGGGGCTGGAAGCGTTGTCCCGCGGCGCGCGCTTCGCCCATTTCATCGACGACGACCCGCGCGCCCTCGCCGCGGTGCGGGACAACCTCGCCGCACTCGGCGCCGGCGCGTTCGCCGCGTTGCGCCGGCGCGACGCCGCGGACCCCGGTCCGGCTCCCGAGGCGGCGGCCTTCGCATTTCTCGACCCGCCCTGGGAGTCGCCGCTTGCGGCGCCCGCGCTCGCCGCCCTCGCGGCGCGGGGCTGGCTGGCCCGGGGCGCCGTTGTCGCGCTCGAACATCCCGCCGCGGCGGAGCCCGCCTTCCCCGACGGCTTCGAGCCGGCGGCGCGGCGGCGCTACGGGCGCGCCGCCGTCGCCTTCTTGCGCTGGACGGGCGGCGGCGGGTAGCCTGCCTCGCCGAACGCCGCAACCGGGGAGGGAACCCATGTCCGCCGTCCATGTCGTCGCCGTGATCGTCGCAAAACCGGGCCTGCGCGGCCGCGTCCTCGAGGCGTTCCGGGCCAACGTCCCGGCGGTGCGCGCCGAAGACGGCTGCATCGAATATGTCGCGACTGTCGACGCCGAGGGCGTCGGGCCGCTACAGACGCGCTATGGCGACGACAGTTTCGTCGTTGTCGAGAAGTGGGCCAGCCTCGACGCACTGAAGGCCCACGCCGCCGCGCCGCACATGAAAGCCTATGCGGCGAAAACGAAGGAGATGATCGCCGAACGCGCGATCCACGTACTCACCCCCGCCTGAGCTGCACAAACACTCGTCATTCCCGCGAAAGCGGGAATCCGGTGGCGGCCGCACGCAACGGATTCCCGCCTTCGCGTGTGTGAAGAAATCGAGAGACGCTACTACTCCTCGTCATTCCCGCGAAAGCGGGAATCCGGTGGCGAGCGCCCGCAACGGATTCCCGCCTTCGCGGGAATGACGAAGCATTATCGGCCAGTCATTGCCTTTTGCCGCGCCGAGGCCCTCCGGCGCTCCGACCGTCGTAATGAGGGCCATCCTTACAAACACTCGTCATTCCCGCGAAAGCGGGAATCCGGTGGCAGCCGCACGCAACGGATTCCCGCCTTCGCGGGAATGACGAAGCATTATCGGCCAGTCATTGCCTTTCACTGCGCCGGGGCCCCTCGGCGCTCCGACCGTCACAGTGAGAGCCATCCTTGCAAAGACTCGTCATTCCCGCGAAAGCGGGAATCCGGTGGCGGCCGCACGCAACGGATTCCCGCCTTCGCGGGAATGACGAAGCATTATCGGCGAATCATTGCCTTTTGCCGCGCCGGGGCCCTTCGGCGCTCCGACCGTCGTAGTGAAAGCCATCCTTGCAAACACTCGTCATTCCCGCGAAGGCGGGAATCCGGTCAGCGAAGCTCCGACGACAGATCCCGCCACAGGGGATTCGTGCGCTCAATGAGATCGATCTTCCACGAACGCCTCCATTTTTTCATAGCCTTTTCCCGCGCGATGGCGTTCTCCATAGTCGCGTGCACCTCATACCAGACGAGTCTGTGAACGCCGTAGCGCCTGGTGAAACCGGGCATCGATCTCCCCTTGTGTTGTGCGATACGTCGCGCCGGATCCGATGTAACGCCAATATACAGCACGCCATTGCGACGACTCGCCAGCATGTACACAGTCGGAATTCTCATAGCGCCCTCCCGGGATTCCCGCTTTCAAGCGTGCGAAGAAACGGCACAGCGGAAGACAATAACCCTCCGACAACACATCGTCATTCCCGCGAAAGCGGGAATCCGCACGCGGCCGCCCGCACGGGATTCCCGCCTTCGCGGGAATGACGACGAGTGGTGCGCGCCGCCCCAGGTTTCTCCGCACGCCCCTTCGCGGAAAGGCGACACAGGAATTGCCGCAATGAACGACAGCACCCCGGAAACAACACCTCGTCATTCCCGCGAAAGCGGGAATCTAGCGCGGCCGCCCGCACGGGATTCCCGCCTTCGCGGGAATGACGACGAGTGGTGCGCGCCGCCCCAGGTTTCTTCGCACGCCCCTTCGCCGGAAGGCGACTCGAGAACTGCCGCAACGAAAGACAGCACCCCTGAAACAACACCTCGTCATTCCCGCGAAGGCGGGAATCCGCACGCGGGGCGCCCGCCGTCGGATTCCCGCCTTCGCGGGAATGACGAAGAGTGGTGCGCGCCGCCCCAGGTTTCTTCGCACACTCCTTCGCGGAAAGGCGACTCGAGAACTGCCGCAACGAACGACAGCACCCCCGAAACAACACATCGTCATTCCCGCGAAAGCGGGAATCCAGCGCGGGCGCCCGCAAGGGATTCCCGCCTTCGCGGGAATGACGACGAGTGGTGCGCGCCGCCCCAGGTTTCTTCGCACGCCCCTTCGCCGGAAGGCGACTCAAGAACTGCCGCAATGAACGACAGCACCCCCGAAACAACGCATCGTCATTCCCGCGAAAGCGGGAATCCGGCGCGGCCGCCCGCAAGGGATTCCCGCCTTCGCGGGAATGACGACGAGTGGTGCGCGCCGCCCCGTTTTCTTCGCACACCCCTTCGCGGGAAGGCGACTCGAGAACTGCCGCAACGAACGACAGCACCCCCGAAACAACACATCGTCATTCCCGCGAAAGCGGGAATCCAGCGCGGGCGCCCGCACGGGATTCCCGCCTTCGCGGGAATGACGACGAGCGGTGCGCACCGCCCCAGGTTTCTTCGCACACCCCTTCGCGGAAAGGCGACTCAAGAACTGCCGTAACGAACGACAGCACCCCCGGAACAACACATCGTCATTCCCGCGAAAGCGGGAATCCGGACGCGGCCGCCCGCACGGGATTCCCGCCTTCGCGGGAATGACGACGAGTGGTGCGCGGCGCCCCAGGTTTGTCCGCACGCCCCTTCGTGGAAAGGCGACTCAGGAACTGCCGCAACGAAAGACAGCACCCCCGAAACAACACCTCGTCATTCCCGCGAAAGCGGGAATCCGGCGCGGGCGCCCGCACGGGATTCCCGCCTTCGCGGGAATGACGACGAGTGGTGCGCGGTGCCCGGGTTTCTTCGCACGCCCCTTCGCGAGAAGGCGACTCGAGAACTGACGCAACGAAAGACAGCACCCCCGACAACACCTCGTCATTCCCGCGAAAGCGGGAATCCGGCGCGGCCGCCCGCAAGGGATCCCCGCCTCCGCGGGAATGACGAAGTATTATTAGCGGGCTATCATCTTTTGCCTCGCCGAACCCTTCGGCACTCCGACCGGCATGGTGAGAGCCATCCTTACAAGTACTCGTCATTCCCGCGAAAGCGGGAATCCGACGGCGGGCGCCCCGCAACAGATTCCCGCTTTCGCGGGAATGACGAAAAGTAGCGTTCTCAGGAAGAACGACTCAGGAATTGCCGTAACGAAAGACAATAACCCTCCGACAACACATCGTCATTCCCGCGAAAGCGGGAATCCGGCGCGGCCGCCCGCACGGGATTCCCGCCTTCGCGGGAATGACGACGAGTGGTGCGCGCCGCCCCGGCTTCTTCGCACACTCCTTCGCGGAAAGGCGACACAGGAATTACCGCAACGAAAGACGGCACCCCCGAAACAACACATCGTCATTCCCGCGAAGGCGGGAATCCAGCGCGGGCGCCCGCAAGGGATTCCCGCTTTCGCGGGAATGACGAAAAGTAGCGTTCGCGAGAACGACGAAGAGCGACTCAAGAACTGCCGCAACGAAAGACAATAACCCCGAACAACACATCGTCATTCCCGCGAAAGCGGGAATCCGCACGCGGCCGCCCGCCGTAATAATTCCGCGGGAACGGCGAAGAGCGGTGTTCGCAGGGAGAAGACCCGGCTGCGCGGGCGAAGGGCCCGCGCAGCCGGGAGCGAACGCTCCGAATCAGAAGCGCATGGCGACGCTGAGCGAGCCGCCGAAGCCGCTGTTGTCGCCGCCGCTCGCCGCATAATGCGCCGCGCCGCGGAGCGAAAAGCCCTCGCCGCCGCTCCACGAGGCGCCCACGCCGGCGCGCACGCCCGTCTCCTCGGACGTGGTCTTCATCGCCTTGTCGGCGGCCTGCGCCTCGGCGCCCTGCGACAGCAGATGCGAGACATCGAGCGCGCCGAACAGACGCACGTCGTCAATGTCCGCCGGCGCCGCGTCCACGCGAACGCCGACGCGGCCCGTCAGAGCCTGCGCCTCCTCCACCTCCACGAGACCGCCCGGGACGTAATTGAAGGCGTCCAGCGACGCATCCGACCACGACAGCCCCGCCCGCGGGGTCACCGACAGGATGTCGGACATGTCGACGCGCTTGCCGGCCTCGAGGCCCATGGCGTAGCCGACGCCGTCCGCGTCCCACTTCGACGTGCCGCGCGCCGCGGCGAGTTCGGCGTCGAACCAGGTCACCGCCGCCTGTGCGTCGGCGTAGAAGCCGTCGTCGGAGAAGGAGGCGTTGACGCCCATGCCGGCGCCGGACATCTCGATCTCGCCGGCCGAGTCCATCTTCGCATTGCTGCGCAGATGGTGCGCCGAGACGCCGAGCCGGAGCTGTTCGCCGGCGGCGAGTTCGACGCCGCCGCGCATGCCGTAGCGGCTGATGTCGTAAGCCACGTCGGGCTGGGTGGCGCCGGCGGCCTTCCACTCGCTGCTCGAGCCTTCGACGAGCGCCCATCCGCCATTGGCGTCGCGCGCCGCCGACAGCCTGTCGTCCCGGGAAGGCAGCGTGTTCATCGCCAGCAGCGCCGAGGGAAGCGCTTCGTAAAGGCCGCACAAGTTGTTGTCCATCTTCCGCATAAGATCGCACTCAAGCGTAACGGGATCGCGAGGATCGGGATCGGGATCGGGATCGGGATCGGGATCGGGATCGGGATCGGGATCGGTCCCCTCCTTCTTCGCCTCCGGAAGACTGCTGAGGTCAATACCACCATTCTCCGTGGTGGGCACGGTCCGACTGCGAATTATCCACGTGCTGCCGTCGTCGGGAGGAGCGTTTATGAATTTGACGCCGCCCCCCGGCGCCACGATCCCGCCTTCCACCCGCTCGGCGAGCAGTCGCTCCGCGTTCTCCCGGTTCAGCCCATCAATCTCCCCGTCGGGGATAAAAGCCTCCACCGTCGTCGTGTAGGTCGCGGCGGAGGCGCCGCGGATTGCGAGCGTCGCTCCGTTCGCCTCCACCTTTCCGGTTCGCGAGACGGTCACCGTGCCGCCGCCGGTCAGGTCCATCGCCGCTTCCGCGCCCGAACCGCCGCGTATCAGGCCGTTGACGGCAATCCTGGCGGGGCCCGGGTCGTTGACCAGGACCGCGCGGCCCGAAGACCCGGCAAGGACCTTGCCCTTCGCGCCGACCAGCAACGCGCCGCCGCCCGCGAGGTGAACCGCCGCGTCGGTCCCGCCCGTCACAGTGCCGTCCACCGTGACGAACTGCTGGCGCAGCCTCGTGTTCTCGCGCAGATAGAGCGCCCTGCCCCAGGTCGAGTCGGCCGCGATTTCGCCCATGCCCGCGCCGGCGAGGTGGACGCCGGCGGCGCCGCCGGTCACGCTCACGTCTTCGGCCACGGTGAGGTCGATTCTGCCGTTGCGATTGTTGGGCCATACATAGCCGACGCGCACGCCGTCGCCCGAGGCGTCGATCGAGCCCCCGTTCACGGCGACGCGGATGTCGCCCACATTGTAATAGCCGGCGATTTCCATCACATCGCGGCGGTAGTTGTCGGGCAGGTTGCCGGCCCCGCCGCGCGCCGTCTGCAAGGCGTCGAGGGCCGCCGTCGGGTCGTCCCCGTCCACCAGCGCCTGAAACACCGCCGCTTCTTCGTCGGTGAAGGAAAATTGCAGCGCCTCGGTCATGATCGTCGCGCGATCGTCCCGCGTTTTCAGCCATGTGACGAGTTCGGCGTCGCTCAACCCGTCCGTCCCGTCGGTCTCGATGTCGGTCGTGTCCACGCCGGCGATGGTGTAGTGCTCGCTGGCGAGCGCTTTCCTGATCTCCGGCAGGATGGCGGTCTTGAGAGCGTAGTTCGCCCGGTTGGCCGCCTGCGCTTCCTGGGTCGCGCCTTCGGCGGCGGTCGCCATGCTGTCGAGGATCGCGGTGGCGGCGTCTCCGTCGGCGATGTCGGGCTGGTCGGCGATCCCGACGCGCCAGGCCGCCTTTCTCCACGACATGACTTCGGCCGAGATCCCCCGCTCGTGCACGTCGATGTCCCAGAATTCCGCTGCGCGGAGGCCGCGATTGACACGGAACGCCTCGTTGAAGCCGCTTGTCTTGAAGCGCCCGCTCCCGGCGGCGGTCTTGTATGTTCCCGTCCAGCTTATGTCGATGACGGGCTGTCCCGCCGCAGCGCGGGTTTCCGCCGCGCCGCTGTTCCGCGCGACGATGGCGTGCACGCCGGACGGCGCCTCGATCTTCCCCGCCTGGTCGAATGCGATCCGGCCTTCCGTGTTGCCGGGGACATCGTCGATGAAGGCGTAGACGCCCGAGCCGTGCCGGGAGGCCAGCGTCGCGTCCTTGCCGATGTTCACGGCGATCGACCCGGTCCCGAAGGTCGAGGCTTCGACCGCCGCCCGGAGGCGGCTTTCGGACGCCTGGACCCGCCCGCCGGTCACGTCGACGGAGATGTCGCCCGTGTGATCGATCGCTTCGTTCTCGCCGATCGCCGCCAGGATGCCCATCTGCCCCCCGGCGACGATATTGCCCGCCGAATGCCCGATGGCGATGTTCCCCCCGGCGGTTCCGGTCTTGCGGGCGACGATGCCGAAGCCCGAAGCGGCGATATTCGCGCTGCTGGCGATGTCGACCGCGCCGGCGCCGCTGTCGATGACGCTGACGCCGGAGCCGACCGTGTCGGGCAACCAAATATCGTCCCTGACATTGGCGATATGGCTGTTGGCGCCGTCGACCGTGAGCACGCCGCTGTTCTCGATGTCGATGGCGCCCGGACTGCCGGTCTCGACGGCGATGGCGTATGCCTTCGCCGTAACGGCGCCGCTGTTGGTGACCTCGATGCGTCCGCCCAGACTGGCGTCGGCGACCGCGTCGTCGCCCTCGCCGACCATGAGGCCGTCGATGGCCCGGTTCCTGATCCAGAGTCCGCGCCCGTTCGCGCCCGTCGCCCTGATCGTGCCCGAGCTCGTGACCTTGATGGCGTTCGTGGCGGCGGCGGCCGTGTTATAGTCGGCGTCGATGAAAATCCCGTGCGCGCCGGCGCCCGACACCGCGATGGAGCCCGCAACCGTCCCGTCGTCTCCCGCGACTCCGTGGATGAACTCGTAACGCCCCAGCCCGAAGGCGTCGACGTGGATGCCGTGCGTGCCGGCGGCGTTTGCTTTGACGGTGCCGGAATTCGTGACCTTCGTCACGGTGTCCGCGGTCCTGTCGGCGCCGCCGTATACGGGTTCCGTCGCGTGGCCGGGGTTGTGGAGCCAGTCGACGACGCGGATGCCGGCGCCGTTGGCGACCGTCCCCGTCACCGTGACGGCGCCGCTGTTCGCGACCGTGATGTTGCCCGAACCTCTGGCGTCCATCACGATGCCGTACGCTTCCGAATTGATAGTGGCGGCGTTCCTGATCTCGGCCGGGGTGGCGCCGACCATGTCCGAGACGACAAGGATGCCGCGGGCGCTCCCGCCCGTCCCCCCGGTGATCGTGCCGCCGGTGGTGACGACCTCGATGTTGGCGCTGCTCGAGTAAGACACCTGCTCGGTGTTGCCGTTTACGTCGGTGTACCGGGTGGCGGCCACTCCGGTTTGCGTCGAAACGAGGATTCCGACGCCGCCCGCTCCATCCGCCGTGATGTCGCCCGAGCTCTCGATCTCGACAGCGTCGGTGTCGGCAGTGCCCCTGTGCCATTTGGCGTCGACACTGATGCCGCGCCCACCCGCGCCCGACGCCATGATCTTGTTCGCGCCGGTCCCGCTGTGGACGACCCTGTAAAGCCCGAGTCCTTCGGCAATGACGCGAATGCCGGATGCGTTGGCGGCGCTCACCGTAATGGCGCCGGAGTTCGTGATCGTGGTCTTGGTGGTCGTGGTCCTGGCGTCGCCGCCGAACAAGCCGGCCTGCCCGTCCCCATCTCCGGGATTGGTCTCGTCCCTGCCGAAATTGTGGCTCCAGTCCAGAATGTGGATGCCGTCCTTCAGGTTGAGGTTGCCGCCCGTCGCGGCGGTGGTGATGGATCCGGTGTTCGTGACCGCCGTGTTGCCGCGGCCCCGGTTGTCCATTATGATGCCGAATTCCGTCGAATGGATCGTCGCCGCGGTGGTGACCGTCTGGGCGCCGGTATTGACGACATCATTCGCCAGGTCTTCGCCCGTTTCGGTGAGCACGGTGATGCCGAATTTCGTCATCGGCGCCGCCTCCGTGCCGATGGCCACGTTGCTCCCAAGGTTCACCGTCGTCGCATCGGTGGCCTTGCCGCGCTGGTGGATAACGACGCCACTGCTGTCGAAACCGCCGGTTAGAGTGCTGGTGCCCTGGGCGATTACCACGGCGGGCGAGCCCGTGCCCGTGCCGGCGTTAAGGGTGACGGTACGCGACCCGGTGGTGCTCGGCTGCTGGGCGGTCCTGACGACGATGGCGCTCCCGAAGCCGTTGGTGGTGGTGGTGGGGATGGTAATCGTCGTCGACGAGCCGCCCGTGACGGTGAGCGCGACATCGCCGGCGACGCCGTTGAGCCAGGCGCCGGGGGCCACATCGTAGCGGATGCCGTTGGCATAGGCCTGGTCCGAACAGGTTGCGGCGCCGCTGCTCAGCGTTCCGCATTCGTCGCGCGCCTGCGCCTCGCCGCCGGGGAGAGCCAGGACGGCCGCGAAAACCGCCGCCGGAAGCGCGCCGCGAAGGAAGGTTTTCATTCTACCCCCCCCCCCCCGGGCGCGGGGCGGAGCCGCTCAAGTCAAGGGGAACCGGAGCCGTCGAACCAACTCTCATAACGCAACCTCATCTCATGAATGGACGACAAGACCGCGCCCATAAACAGCAGCGCGGCGCGCATGTCAAGCAGGAAATTTCGGCGCCCGCCGCCGGCTACCCGAAAAGCTTGAGCCCCGCCATGACGGCGACAAGCACGCCGCCCATGCCGAACAACCCGCCGAAGAAACGAACGGTGAGGCGCGTTTCGAGCTTGTCGAGGTCGGCGCGCGTCTCGGCATGGTCGGCGCGCAGGGCGGCAAGACCAGTGTCGAGGTCGGCGCGCAAGGCGGCGATGTCGGCGCGCGTGTCGGCGCGCAAGGCGGCGATATCGGCCTTCGTGGCGAGCGCGCCGCGGTCGGCGTCGACGGCGTGGCGCACAACGCCGGCCACCGCCTCCGCCTGACGGTCCTCAAACCCCGCTTCCCGAAGCGTCCCGGCAGCGGCAAGCGCGTCGAAGGTCGTTCCGCTCATGGCGCGTCCCGCAGAAGTTCAATGGCGGCGAACAGTTTGCGCATGTCCGCCCATAGACAGCAACGCGGCGCGGGAGTCAAGCGGGAATTTCGGCGCCCGCCGCCGGCTACCCGAAAAGCTTGAGCCCCGCCATAACGGCGACAAGCACGCCGCCCATGGCGAACAACCCGCCGAAGAAACGAACGGTGAGGCGCGTTTCGAGCTTGTCGAGGTCGGCGCGCACGGCGGCGATGTCGGCTCGCATGTCGGCGATGTCGGCGCGCGTGTCGGCGCGCAAGGCGGCGATATCGGCCTTCGTGGCGAGCGTGCCGCGGTCGGCGTCGACGGCGTGGCGCATGACGCCGGCCACCGCCTCGGCCTGACGGTCCTCGAACCCGGCGTCCCGAAGAGTCCCGGCAGCGGCAAGCGCGTCGAAGGTCGTTCCGCTCATGGCGCGTCCCGCAGAAGTTCAACGGCGGCGAACAGTTTGCGCATGTCCGCCCATAGACAGCAGCGCGGCGCGCAAGTCAAGCGGGAATTTCGGCGCCCGCCGCCGGCTACCCGAAAAGCTTGAGCCCCGCCTACAGGAGTTTCACGGCAGCGACGATCAGGCCGCCCACGGCGAGCAACCCGCCGAAAAAGCGGGTCGTGAGGCGGTTTTCGAGCGCGGCGATGTCGGCGCGTATGTCGGCGCGCACGGCGGCAAGACCGGTGTCGAGATCGGCGCGCACGGCGGCAAGACCGGTGTCGAGATCGGCGCGCACGGCGGCCTGGTCGGCGCGCAAGGCGTCAAGGTCGGCGCGCGTGTCGGCGCGCAGGGCGGCGATGTCGGCGCGCGTATCGGCGCGCAGGGCGGCGATATCGGCCTTCGTGGCGAGCGCGCCGCGGTCGGCGTCGACGGCGTGGCGCATGACGCCAGCCACCGCCTCGGCCTGACGGTCCTCGAACCCCGCTTCCCGAAGCGTCCCGGCAGCGGCAAGCGCGTCGAAGGTCGTTCCGCTCATGGCGCGTCCCGCAGAAGTTCAACGGCGGCGAACAGTTTGCGCATGTCCGCCCATAGACAGCAGCGCGGCGCGCAAGTCAAGCGGGAATTTCGGCGCCCGCCGCCGGCTACCCGAAAAGCTTGAGCCCCGCCATAACGGCGACAAGCACGCCGCCCATGCCGAACAACCCGCCGAAGAAACGAACGGTGAGGCGCGTTTCGAGCTTGTCGAGGTCGGCGCGCGTCTCGGCATGGTCGGCGCGCAAATCGGCAAGGCCGGTGTCGAGGTCGGCGCGCAAGGCGGCGATGTCGGCGCGCGTGTCGGCGCGCAGGGCGGCATGGTCGGCGCGCAGGGCGGCGATATCGGCCTTCGTGGCGAGCGCGCCGCGGTCGGCGAACCTGCGCCCGCGAAGGCGGGTGGCGTGGCGCACGACGCCGGCAACCGCCTCGGCCTGACGGTCCTCGAACCCCGCTTCCCGAAGCGTCCCGGCAGCGGCAAGCGCGTCGAAGGTCGTTCCGCTCATGGCGCCGCCTACAGGAGTTTGACGGCGGCGACAATCAAGCCGCCCACGGCGAGCAACCCGCCGAAAAAGCGGGTCGTGAGGCGGTTTTCGAGCGCGGCGATGTCGGCGCGTATGTCGGCGCGCAAGGCGGCCTGATCGGCGCGCAAGGCGGCCTGGTCGGCGCGCACGGCGGCAAGGCCGGTGTCGAGGTCGGCGCGCAAGGCGGCGATATCGGCGCGCGTGTCGGCGCGCAAGGCGGCGATATCGGCCTTCGTGGCGAGCGCGCCGCGGTCGGCGTCGACAGCGCCACGCACAACGCCGGCAACCGCCTCCGCCTGACGGTCCTCGAACCCCGCTTCCCGAAGCGTCCCGGCAGCGGCAAGCGCGTCGAAGGTCGTTCCGCTCATGGCGCGTCCCGCAGAAGTTCAATGGCGACGGACAGTCTGCCTATAGACAGCAGCGCGGCGCGCAAGTCAAGCGGGAATTTCGGCAGACGCCGCCGGCTACCCGAAAAGCTTGAGCCCCGCCATGACGGCGACGAGCACGCCGCCCATGCCGAAGAAACGCACGGTGAGGCGCGTTTCGAGCTTGTCGAGGTCGGCGCGCACGGCGGCGATGTCGGCTCGCATGTCGGCGATGTCGGCGCGCGTGTCGGCGCGCAGGGCGGCGATATCGGCGCGCGTGTCGGCGCGCAGGGCGGCGATATCGGCCTTCGTGGCGAGCGTGCCGCGGTCGGCGTCGACGGCGTGGCGCATGACGCCGGCCACCGCCTCGGCCTGACGATCCCCGAACCCCGCGTCCCGAAGAGTCCCGGCAGCGGCAAGCGCGTCGAAGGTCGTTCCGCTCATGGCGCGTCCCGCAGAAGTTCAACGGCGACGAACAGTTTGCGCATGTCCGCCCATAGACAGCAGCGCGGCGCGCAAGTCAAGCGGGAATTTCGGCGCCCGCCGCCGGCTACCCGAAAAGCTTGAGCCCCGCCTACAGGAGTTTCACGGCAGCGACGATCAGGCCGCCCACGGCGAGCAACCCGCCGAAAAAGCGGCTCGTGAGGCGGTTTTCGAGCGCGGCGATGTCGGCGCGTATGTCGGCGCGCACGGCGGCAAGACCGGTGTCGAGATCGGCGCGCACGGCGGCCTGGTCGGCGCGCAAGGCGTCAAGGTCGGCGCGCGTGTCGGCGCGCAGGGCGGCAAGACCGGCGTCGAGGTCGGCCTTCGTGGCGAGCGCGCCGCGGTCGGCGTCGACAGCGTGGCGCACAACGCCGGCAACCGCTTCCGCCTGACGGTCCTCGAACCCCGCTTCCCGAAGCGTCCCGGCAGCGGCAAGCGCATCGAAGGTCGTTCCGCTCATGGCGCGTCCCGCAGAAGTTCAACGGCGGCGGACAGTCTGCCCATAGACAGCAGCGCAGCGCGCAAGTCAAGCGGGAATTTCGGCGACCGCCGCCGGCTACCCGAAAAGCTTGAGCCCCGCCATGACGGCGACAAGCACGCCGCCCATCGCGACCATGCGCACCGTAAGGCGGGCTTCAAGCGTAGCAAGACCGGTGTCGAGATCGGCGCGCAAGGCAGTGATGTCGGCGCGCGTGTCGGCGCGCAGGGCGGCCTGATCGGCGCGCACGGCGGCAAGGCCGGTGTCGAGATCGGCGCGGATGGCGTCAAGGTCAGCGCGCGTGTCGGCGCGCAGGGCGGCGATGTCGGCGCGCGTGTCGGCGCGCAAGGCGGCGATATCGGCCTTCGTGGCGAGCGCGCCGCGGTCGGCGTCGACAGCGCCACGCACGACGCCGGCAACCGCCTCGGCCTGACGGTCCTCAAACCCCGCTTCCCGAAGCGTCCCGGCAGCGGCAAGCGCGTCGAAGGTCGTTCCACTCATGGCGCGTCCCGCAGAAGTTCAATGGCGGCGGACAGTCTGCCCACAGACAGCAGCGCAGCGCGCAAGTCAAGCAGGAATTTCCGCGCCCGCCGCCGGCTACCCGAAAAGCTTGAGCCCCGCCATGACGGCGACGAGAACGCCGCCCATCGCGACCATGCGCACCGTAAGGCGGGCTTCAAGCGTAGCAAGACCGGTGTCGAGATCGGCGCGCACGGCGGCAAGGCCGGTGTCGAGGTCGGCCTTCGTGGCGAGCGCGCCGCGGTCGGCGTCGACAGCGCTGCGCACGACGCCGGCAACCGCCTCCGCCTGACGGTCCTCAAACCCCGCTTCCCGAAGCGTCCCGGCAGCGGCAAGCGCGTCGAAGGTCGTTCCGCTCATGGCGCGTCCCGCAGAAGTTCAATGGCGGCGGACAGTCTGCCCATAGACAGCAGCGCAGCGCGCAAGTCAAGCAGGAATTTCGGCAGGCGCCGCCTGCTACCCGAAAAGCTTGAGCCCCGCCATGACGGCGACAAGCACGCCGCCCATCGCGACCATGCGCACCGTAAGGCGAGCTTCAAGCGCAGCAAGACCGGTGTCGAGATCGGCGCGCAGGGCAGTGATGTCGGCGCGCGTGTCGGCTCGCAAGTCGGCGATGTCGGCGCGCGTGTCGGCGCGCAGGGCGGCCTGATCGGCGCGCACGGCGGCAAGGCCGGTGTCGAGATCGGCGCGGATGGCGTCAAGGTCAGCGCGCGTGTCGGCGCGCAGGGCGGCGATGTCGGCGCGCGTGTCGGCGCGCAAGGCGGCGATATCGGCCTTCGTGGCGAGCGCGCCGCGGTCGGCGTCGACAGCGTGGCGCACGACGCCGGCAACCGCCTCGGCCTGACGGTCCTCAAACCCCGCTTCCCGAAGCGTCCCGGCAGCGGCAAGCGCGTCGAAGGTCGTTCCGCTCATGGCGCGTCCCGCAGAAGTTCAATGGCGGCGGACAGTTTGCGCATGTCCGCCCATAGACAGCAGCGCGTCGCGCAAGTCAAGCGGGAATTTCGGCGACCGCCGCCGGCTACCCGAAAAGCTTGAGCCCCGCCATGACGGCGACAAGCACGCCGCCCATCGCGACCATGCGCACCGTAAGGCGCGTTTCGAGCTTGTCGATGTCGGCGCGCACGGCGGCGATGTCGGCGCGCGTGTCGGCGCGCAGGGCGGCGATATCGGCCTTCGTGGCGAGCGCGCCGCGGTCGGCGTCGACAGCATGGCGCACGACGCCGGCAACCGCTTCCGCCTGACGGTCCTCAAACCCCGCTTCCCGAAGCGTCCCGGCAGCGGCAAGCGCGTCGAAGGTCGTTCCGCTCATGGCGCGTCCCGCAGAAGTTCAACGGCGACGGACAGTCTGCCTATAGACAGCAGCGCGGCGCGCAAGTCAAGCAGGAATTTCGGCGCCCGCCGCAGGCTACCCGAAAAGCTTGAGCCCCGCCATGACGGCGACGAGCACGCCGCCCATCGCGACCATGCGCACCGTAAGGCGGGCTTCAAGCGCAGCAAGACCGGTGTCGAGATCGGCCTTCGTGGCGAGCGCGCCGCGGTCGGCGTCGACAGCGCCACGCACGACGCCGGCCACCGCCTCGGCCTGACGGTCCTCGAACCCCGCTTCCCGAAGCGTCCCGGCAGCGGCAAGCGCATCGAAGGTCGTTCCGCTCATGGCGCCGCCTACAGGAGTTTGACGGCGGCGACGATCAAGCCGCCCACGGCGAGCAACCCGCCGAAGAAACGGGTCGTGAGGCGGTTTTCGAGCGCGGCGATGTCGGCGCGTATGTCGGCGCGCAACGCGGCCTGATCGGCGCGCAAGGCGGCTTGGTCGGCGCGCACGGCGGCGAGGCCGGTGTCGAGATCGGCGCGCAAGGCGGCCTGGTCGGCGCGCACGGCGGCAAGACCGGTGTCGAGATCGGCGCGCAAGGCGGCGATGTCGGCGCGCGTGTCGGCGCGCAAGGCGGCCTGGTCGGCGCGCAGGGCGGCGATATCGGCCTTCGTGGCGAGCGCGCCGCGGTCGGCGTCGACAGCGCCACGCACAACGCCGGCAACCGCCTCGGCCTGACGGTCCTCGAACCCCGCTTCCCGAAGCGTCCCGGCAGCGGCAAGCGCGTCGAAGGTCGTTCCGCTCATGGCGCGTCCCGCAGAAGTTCAATGGCGGCGGACAGTCCGAATCATAAACAAGCAGCGCGGCGCGGGAGTCAAGCGGGAATTTCGGCGCCCGCCGCCGGCTACCTGAAAAGCTTGAGCCCCGCCATGACGGCGACGAGCACGCCGCCCATCGCGACCATGCGCACCGTAAGGCGGGATTCAAGCGCGGCAAGACCGGTGTCGAGATCGGCGCGCAAGGCAGTGATGTCGGCGCGCGTGTCGGCGCGCAGGGCGGCATGGTCGGCGCGCAGGGCGGCGATATCGGCCTTCGTGGCGAGCGCGCCGCGGTCGGCGAACCTGCGCCCGCGAAGGCGGGTGGCGTGGCGCACGACGCCGGCAACCGCCTCGGCCTGACGGTCCTCGAACCCCGCTTCCCGAAGCGTCCCGGCAGCGGCAAGCGCGTCGAAGGTCGTTCCGCTCATGGCGCCGCCTACAGGAGTTTGACGGCGGCGACGATCAAGCCGCCCACGGCGAGCAACCCGCCGAAAAAGCGGGTCGTGAGGCGGTTTTCGAGCGCGGCGATGTCGGCGCGTATGTCGGCGCGCAGGGCGGCCTGGTCGACGCGCAAGGCGGCTTGGTCGGCGCGCACGGCGGCAAGACCGGTGTCGAGGTCGGCGCGCAAGGCGGCGATGTCGGCGCGCGTGTCGGCGCGCAAGGCGGCCTGGTCGGCGCGCAGGGCGGCGATATCGGCCTTCGTGGCGAGCGCGCCGCGGTCGGCGTCGACAGCGCCACGCACAACGCCGGCAACCGCCTCGGCCTGACGGTCCTCGAACCCCGCTTCCCGAAGCGTCCCGGCAGCGGCAAGCGCGTCGAAGGTCGTTCCGCTCATGGCGCCGCCTACAGGAGTTTGACGGCGGCGACAATCAAGCCGCCCACGGCGAGCAACCCGCCGAAGAAACGGGTCGTGAGGCGGTTTTCGAGCGCGGCGATGTCGGCGCGCAAGCCGGCAAGACCGGTGTCGAGATCGGCGCGCACAGCGGCGATGTCGGCGCGCGTGTCGGCGCGCAGGGCGGCCTGGTCGGCGCGCAAGGCGGCGATATCGGCCTTCGTGGCGAGCGCGCCGCGGTCGGCGTCGACAGCATGGCGCACAACGCCGGCAACCGCCTCGGCCTGACGGTTCTCAAACCCCGCTTCCCGAAGCGTCCCGGCAGCGGCAAGCGCGTCGAAGGTCGTTCCGCTCATGGCGCGTCCCGCAGAAGTTCAATGGCGGCGGACAGTCTGCCCATAGACAGCAGCGCAGCGCGCAAGTCAAGCGGGAATTTCGGCGCCCGCCGCCGGCTACCCGAAAAGCTTGAGCCCCGCCATGACGGCGACGAGCACGCCGCCCATCGCGACCATGCGCACCGTAAGGCGCGTTTCGAGCTTGTCGAGGTCGGCGCGCACGGCGGCAAGGCCGGTGTCGAGGTCGGCCTTCGTGGCGAGCGCGCCGCGGTCGGCGTCGACAGCGCCACGCACGACGCCGGCAACCGCCTCCGCCTGACGGTCCTCGAACCCCGCTTCCCGAAGCGTCCCGGCAGCGGCAAGCGCGTCGAAGGTCGTTCCACTCATGGCGCGTCCCGCAGAAGTTCGACGGCGGCGGACAGTCTGCTCATAAACAGCAACGCGGCGCGCAAGTCAAGCGGGAATTTCGGCGCCCGCCGCCGGCTACCCGAAAAGCTTGAGCCCCGCCATAACGGCGACAAGCACGCCGCCCATCGCGACCATGCGCACCGTAAGGCGCGTTTCGAGCTTGTCGAGGTCGGCGCGCACGGCGGCAATGTCGGCGCGCGTGTCGGCGCGCAGGGCGGCCAGACCGGCGTCGAGGTCGGCCCTGGTGGCGAGCGCGCCGCGGTCGGCGTCGACAGCATGGCGCACGACGCCGGCAACCGCCTCGGCCTGACGGTTCTCAAACCCCGCTTCCCGAAGCGTCCCGGCAGCGGCAAGCGCGTCGAAGGTCGTTCCGCTCATGGCGCGTCCCGCAGAAGTTCAATGGCGGCGGACAGTCTGCCCATAGACAGCAGCGCGGCGTGCAAGTCAAGCAGGAATTTCGGCGCCCGCCGCCGGCTACCCGAAAAGATTGAGCCCCGCCATGACGGCGACGAGAACGCCGCCCATCGCGACCATGCGCACCGTAAGGCGAGCTTCAAGCGTGGCGATGTCGGCGCGCACAGCGGCAAGGCCGGTGTCAAGGCCGGCCTTCGTGCCGAACGCGTCGCGGTCGGCGAACCTGCGCCCGCGAAGGCGGGTGGCGTGACGCACGACGCCGGCAACCGCCTCGGCCTGACGGTCCTCGAACCCCGCTTCCCGAAGCGTCCCGGCAGCGGCAAGCGCGTCGAAGGTCGTTCCGCTCATGGCGCGTCCCGCAGAAATTCAATGGCGACGGACAGTCTGTCCATGAACAGCAGCGCGGCGCGCAAGTCAAGCAGGAAATTCGGCGGGCGCCGCAGGCTACCCGAAAAACTTGAGCGCCGCCAGGACGGCGACGATCGGGTCCAGGGCGATTCAATGCGCCGAGTTGCGGGTTTGGTTTGGAGGGTAGCCAAGATGTCGGTTTCGGGGGGTGCGGGCGCGAGCTTGCGGGATATTCCGGGAGAGATGCCGGATCGTCGCTATTCGTTGCGTTCGGTTCCGGTTCCGACTCATGCGGCGATGCTGTCGGGCGCCAACGACCTGCGCGCGGTGTATCGCCAGGGCCGTCGTCTGCCGGGGATTGCGTTGTCTGTGCCGGGTCTGTCGGAGGCTTCGCGCCATGCGACGTATCGAGACCTCTGCATAACCGGTTTCGCTTGCGGCAGGATCGCGGTCCCGCGAAAGATCGTGTGAAGCAATTAGACGGTTCTCACTACGATGGTCGGAGCACCGAAGAAATAGCGCAGTAGGGGACAATAACGTTCCGATAATACTTCGTCATTCCCGCGAAAGCGGGAATCCGGAGGCGGCCGTCCGCAATACCGGCCCGGTTTTTCTTACGGAAACGCCGCAAACAGATTCCCGCTTTCGCGGGAATGACGAGTACTTGTAACGCCGTTCGATTTCTTCACACGCTCCTTCGCAGGAATGACGAGTGTTTGTAAGGGTGGATCTTGCTATGGCGGTCGGAGCGCCGAAGGGTTCGGCGCGGCATAAAGACAATAACTCGCCGATAATACTTCGTCATTCCCGCGAATGCGGGAATCCGGAGGCGGCCGTCCGCAATATCGGCCCGTTTTATTGCGGAAACACCGCAAGGAGATTCCCGCTTTCGCGGGAATGACGAAGTATTATATCGGGTTACTGTCATTCGCGGCGGAAATTCTTGAGTTGCCCAGCCGCTATATTGAGAGTCGCATGATTCTTCACACGCTCTTTCGCGGAAAACCCGAAGGGCCGGAAGGCAATTTTTCTATCGCGAGGAAGTCCTGCTTGTCATCCGCGCGCCGATCGCTATGATGAGCGCCGGTCGCTTTCAGGCGCACCGCCGGTGCGCGGAGATGAAGATCGGGCGCGCAGGCGGGCCGGACGCAGATCCATGAAAGCCACCGGCGAAGCGGCCTTCGAGACGGTCGTCGAGGCGCACTTGCTGGCCAACGGCTATGAGCCGGTCGCCGGCGAGGGGTTCGACCGCGCGCGGGCGGTCTTCCCGGAAACGGCGCTCGCCTTCGTCCGCGAGACCCAGCCGCGCGAATGGGCGAAGCTGGCAGCCCCCCTCGGAGACGATACCGGCACGCAGGTCCTCGCCGACCTGTGCAAGTGGATGGACATCCACGGGTCGCTCGCCGCATTGCGCCACGGGTTCAAGTGCTACGGGCGGACTCTGCGCATCGCCTTCTTCAAGGCGGCGCACGGGCTGAACCCGGAACTGGAGGCGCGCTACGCCGCCAACCGCCTCGGCCTCACCCGCCAGCTGCGCTATTCGCCGCGGTCGGAAAAGTCGCTCGACCCCGCCGCGCCGCGGTTTGCCGAACGGCTGCGGAGCGACGAGAACGAAGCGGAGCTCCTGCGCGGCAAGATGCAGGCGTTCCGGAACCTGTACGGTTTCCTGAGCCAGGTAATCCCCTATCGGGACTCTGACCTCGAGCGGCTCTATGTCTTCCTGCGCCATCTCGCGGGCAAACTGCCCCGGCGCAGGCGCGGGCCGGCCTACCGGTTCGACGATGAGATAAGCCTGGAGTATTACCGGCTGCAAAAGATTTCCGAGGGCTCCATCGCGCTCGGGGACGGCGAGGCGCGCGCCCTCGACGGCCCCTCCGAGGTGGGCAGCGGCGCGGTGCGGGAGCGGCCGGTTCCGCTTTCGCAGCTCATCGACATCGTGAACGAGCGGTTCGGCACGGATTTCAACCGGGCCGATCAGCTCTTCTTCGATCAGATCGTCGAGGCGGCGGTCGGAGACGAAAGCCTTCGGCAAGCCGCCGCGGCGAACCCGGCGGACCGGTTCGCGCTGTTGTCCGCCAACCTGATCGGACGCCTCTTCGTCGAACGCATGGACCGCAACGAGGACATTTTCGTCCGCTACATGAACGACGCGCGGTTTCGCGAAACCGTGAGCGGCTGGATGGCGTCGGAGGCGTATCGGCGGTTGCGGGCGGAAACCGCCGGGGCGGTTCCGGAGGCGAGCGAGACATTGCCCGCACTGCGCGCCGCCGACGCCTGAGATCGTCCGCCGCCGTCCCGGGGAAGCCGAAACGCAACATGCCGGGGCGGTCGACGGCTATCCGAAGAGCGTGTGAGGAAATCGCGCGGCTCTCATCGCGACGGACGGATCGCCGAGGTGTCGGCACTGTAAAGGCAATACCCATCGAATAATACTTCGTCATTCCCGCGAAAGCGGGAATCCGGAGGCGGTCGTCCGCAATGTCGGCCCGGGTTTTCTTACGGAAACGCCGCAAAGAGATTCCCGCTTTCGCGGGAATGACGAAGAGTAGTAGCGTCTCTCGATTTTTTCACACGCTCTTTCGCGGGAATGACGAAGTGCTATTCGGTGGTTATTGCCTTTCACGGCGGCAATTCTTGAGTGTCCGTCCGTCATAGTGAAAGCCGCCCCAATTTCTTCACATGCTCTTTCGCGGGAATGACGAGGATTAGCGGGACCTTCGATTTCCTCGCACGCTCTACAGCGGGAGGCGGCGGAGGCGCAGGGCGTTGGCGATGACCGAGACCGATCCGAGACTCATCGCTGCGGCGGCGAGGGCGGGCGTGAGCATCGCGCCGGACAGCGGATAGAGAACCCCGGCGGCGATGGGCACGGCAAGCGCGTTATAGGCGAACGCAAAGGCGAGGTTGCCGCGGATGTTGGCGAGGGTCGCCCGGCCCAGGCGCAGCGCCCGCACGACGCCGGCGATTTCGCCGCCGGCAAGCGTTACCCGCGCGCTGCCGATCGCCGTGTCGCTCCCCGTGCCCATCGCGATGCCGACATCGGCCAGCGCCAGCGCCGGCGCGTCGTTGACGCCGTCGCCGGCCATGGCGACGCGCCGGCCCCCGGCCCGCAACTTCTCGACCAGGCGCAATTTGTCCTCCGGGAGCATTTCCGCATGCGCTTCGTCGATGCCGAGTTCGCCGGCCACGGCCGCCGCCGCGGCGCGTGAATCTCCGGTCGCCAGCACCGTCGACACCCCCATTCCGGCGAGCGCCGCGACGGCCTCCCGCGCGCCGGCGCGCAGCGGGTCGGCAAGGGCGATGGATCCCGCCGGCGCGCCGTCGACCTCCACATGGACCACGGTTTCGCCGCCGCGTCCGGCCGCTTTCCCGGCCCCCGCGGCGACGAAGCGCCTGTCGCCGACGCGCACCCGGCGGCCCTCGACGGTTCCGGCGACGCCGAGGCCCGGCCGGACCTCCGCGTCCGCCGGCTCGGCGAGAGCGCAGCCGCGCGCCTGTGCGGCGGCGACCACCGCCGACGCCAGCGGATGCTCGCTCGCGCGTTCGAGGCTCGCCGCGAGGCGCAGCATTTCCAATTCGCCGAACCCCTCTTCCGGGGCGAGCGAGACGACCCGCGGGCCGCCCTGCGTGAGGGTGCCGGTCTTGTCGAACACCACCGCGTCCACCGCGGCCAGGCGTTCGAGCGTCTCGGCGTCCCGCGCCAGCACGCCGCGCGCGGCGCCGCGCGCCACCGCGACCATCACCGACATCGGCGCCGCGAGCCCGAGCGCGCAGGGGCAGGCGATCACCAGAACCGAGACCGCCGCCAGCATCGCGCGGTCGAGCGCCGGCGGCGGCGCGAAGGTCATCCAGACCGCGAAACCGAGCGCCGCCACGGCGACGACCGCCGGAACGAAAACCGCGGAAACCCGGTCGGCGACGCGCTGGATCGGCGCCCGGCTGCGCTGCGCCTCGGCGACCGCGCGGGCGATGCGCGCCAGCGCCGTGGCGTCGCCGACGGCGCGGGCCTCCATCACCAGCGCGGCGGCGCCGTTGACCGTTCCTCCCGTCACCCGGTCGCCGGGTTTCTTCTCCACCGGCAGCGGCTCGCCGGTCATCGTCGACTCGTCCATCGCGCCGCGGCCCTCGACGATTACCCCGTCGCAGGGCGCGCGCTGGCCCGGCAGCAGCCGCAGGCGGTCTCCCGGACGCAGTTCGGAGACCGGAACGTCGCTCTCGCCGCCGTCGCCGTCGAGCCGCCGGGCGGTGTCGGGGGCGAGTTCGAGCAAGGCGCGGATGGCGCCGCCGGCGCGGCGGCGCGCCGCGAGTTCGAGCGCCTGGCCGAACAGCGCCAGCGTCGCGATCAGGGCCGCCGCCTCGAACCACAGCGGCGCAAGGCCCGCCTCGTCGCGCGACGACGGCGGAAAAACCCCCGGCGCCAGCATGGCGAGCAGGCTGGAGGCGTAGGACGCGACGATCCCAAGGCCGATCAGCGTGAACATGTTGAGGTTTCCGGTGCGCAAGGAGGCGGCGGCGCGCTGCAGCAGCGGCCAGCCCGCCCACAGCACCGCCGGCGACGCCAGCGCCAATTGCGTCCATTGCCCGGCGCGGCCCGGAACCGCATCGGTCATCGCAACGACCGCGAGCGGCGCGGCGAAGACGGCGGCGACCGCGCAACGCCGCAGCATGTCCACATATTCGCTCCGGTCCTCTTCCGACGGGTCCGTCGGCTCGAGGGCCATGCCGCAGGCCGGACAGGCGCCGGCCCGGTCCGCCGCGACTTCGGGGTGCATCGGGCACGTGTAGCGTGCGCTCGCCGCCGGCATCATGGTAATGTCGTCGCTCTCGCATTGTCCGCGCGGTCGCGCCAATCCTGCATACACCGGAGGGGCATTCAAGCGATGAGGCATCCCCGTCATGCGAAGCCGGAGCGCCTCCCCGGCCATGCGGAACGCTGCATCGAGGACGCGGGCGACCGGCGCCGCAAGGCGGCGGGGCCGTGAAGGCGAGGGCCGCAACGCGCCGGCGCCGGCTCCGCACGCCGGCGGTGTGGCTGGTTCTGGCGGCGCTGGCCGCCGGCGCGGCGGTGCTCGACCGTGTCGGGCATCGCGAGGCGCATGACGACGGACACGGGCACGGGCACGGCGCGGGTGCGCGCCCCCTGGTGAGCGAGCCGATCGGGAGTCTCGCCGCCGCCGAGATCGTCTTCGACGGCGCGCTCTGGCGCTTCGAGCGCGACGGTTCCGGCGCGTGGTCCTACGGCGAAGCCCGCGACGCGGACGCTGCGGCGCGTATCGCCGCGGCGTTCGACGTGCTCGGCCGGGCGCAGACGGTGCGCGAACTTCCCGAAGCGGGCGACCCGGATCTCTACGGCGTTTCCGACCCCTTCCTTTCGCTCGCCCTCTGGACGCGGGATGCGGACGCCCCGGCGCGCTACCTCTTCGGCGACATGGCGCCCGACGGACTCAGCCGCTACGTCCTGGCGGCGCCCCGGCCCGAGCACGATTCGGAGCACGACCCGGAGCATGAGTCGGAACACCGCCCGGACCACGAGGCGGAACACCACCCGGACCACGAGGCGGAACATCACCTGGAGCGCGATTCGGAGCACGCGCCGGAGATAATGACGGTCCCGGAATACCACACCGCCAACCTCGTCGGCCTGGTCCGGAGTTTCGATCCCCGCTAGCGCGACGCTTCGAAGGCGGTGGCGAAGCGCGGGAGGCGGCCCATCGCGCCGAGCAGCAGCGCCAGCATGACCGCGGCGCCCGCGGCGACCGGCCAGCGCAGCCCCACCAGATCCGATGCGGCGCCCATCGCCACGGCGCCGACCGCGGGGCCGCCGCGGAACAGCAGGCCGTAAAGGCTCAACACCCGCGCCCGCATGGCGCTGGCGACCGTCAACTGGACGAGGGTCAGCCCGCTCACGCCGCTGATGACCTGCGCCGCGCCGCACAGCGCGATGGCGGGCAGGGCGGCGGCGAGAGAGCCGGCGGCGGCAAAGCCGAGCAGCGCCGCCGTCGACACCGCCATGGCGAGCAGGCACAGCCGCGCGAGGCCGTTCTGGTCGCCGGCCCGCATGGCGAGCGTTACGGCGCCCACAGTGGCGCCGACCCCGAAGGTCGCGGTGAGCAGCGCCAGGGTGTCGGCGCCGCCGCCGAAAACCGCATCGGCGAAGCCGGGCAGCAATTCGGTCACCGGGCGGACGAGGATCGAGGAGGCGAGCATCAGGCCGAGAAGGACGCCGATGCCGGCATGGCCGGCGGCGTAGCGCAACCCGTCGCCGATCGCCCGGAACATGGAGCGCCCGTCCGAAGGCTGCGCCCGGGTCGCCTCGGCGTCCGGCTTCAGCATCCGCAGGACGACGAGGAAAGCGACGAAACTCACGGCGTTGACGGCGAAGGCCGTCGCGATCCCCCAGCCGACGATGAGCGCGCCGGCGATCGCCGGGCCGACGAAGCGCGCGAGGTTGAACACCGCGGAATTGATGGCGACGGCGGAAGGCAGATCCGCGCGCGGCACCAGGCTGGGAACCAGCGCGAGCCGCGCCGGCTGGTTGAAGCCGACGACCGCGCCGCCGAACAGCGCCAGGGCGAAGACCCCCCAGATGCCGATCCAGCCGGTCGCCGTCAGGACGAACAGCGCCGCCGCCTGCGCCAGAAGCAGCGTCTGGGCGACGCGGATGACCGCCAGACGCGGCAGACGGTCGGCGATCACGCCGCCGACGGGCCCGACGATCACTGCGGGGAACAGGTCGGCGAAGGCGATGAGGCCGAGCCAGGCGCCGGAGCCGGTCAGTTCCCACGTCAGCCAGCCGAGCGCCACCCTCTGCACCCACGTGCCGACCAGCGAAACCGCATTGCCGGCCGTGAACAGGCGGAAGTCGCGCCCGGAGAACAGCCGTCGCAGCGCGGCGGGGCCGCGGACCGCGCTCACGGCGCGCGGCGGCGCGTCAGCCGCCGGTCTGCGCGCGGTGGCGCAGCAGATGGTCGGCGAGAACGCAGGCGGCCATCGCCTCGCCGACCGGAACCGCGCGGATGCCGACGCAAGGGTCGTGCCGGCCGCGGGTGGCGATTTCGGTCTCCCGGCCGCTCGTGTCGATCGTGCGGCGGGGGACGGGGATCGAACTCGTGGGCTTGACCGCGAAACGGATGACGATGTCCTGTCCGGTGGAGATGCCGCCCAGCACGCCGCCGGCGTGGTTCGAGAGGAACACCGGCGCGCCGGATTCGCCGGCGCGCATTTCGTCGGCGCTCTCGCCGCCGGTCATTTCCGCGGCGGCGAAGCCGGCGCCGATCTCGACGCCCTTGACGGCGTTGATGCTCATCATCGCCCGGGCGAGATCGGCGTCGAGCTTGTCGTAGACCGGCGCGCCGAGGCCGGGGGGAACGCCCTCGGCGACAATCTCCACCGTCGCGCCGGTCGAGTCGCCGCGTTTGCGAAGCGCGTCGATATCCCCGGCCCACAGCGCGGCCGTCGCGGCGTCGGGGCACCGGAAGGGGTTGTCGGCGACGGCGTTCCAGTCCCACCGCGAGCGGTCGACGGCGCGCGCGCCGACGCGCACGAGCGCGCCGCGGATGCGCACGCCGCCGCCGAGAACCTTGCGCGCCACCGCCCCGGCGGCGACGCGCATCGCCGTCTCGCGCGCGCTCGCCCGCCCGCCGCCGCGGTAGTCGCGGATGCCGTATTTGGCCCAATAGGCGTAGTCGGCGTGCGACGGGCGGAACTTCTCGCGGATCTCGCCATAGTCCCGAGGGCGCTGGTCCACATTCTCGATGGTCAGGGCGATCGGCGTCCCGGTGGTCAGGCCCTCGAAGGTCCCCGACAGGATGCGCACCCGGTCCGGTTCGCGGCGCTGGGTGACGTAACGCGACTGGCCGGGCCGCCGGCGGTCGAGCCAGGGCTGGATGTCGGCCTCGGCAAGCGGCAGGCGCGGCGGCGCGCCGTCGATCACGCAGCCTATCGCCGGGCCGTGGCTTTCGCCCCAGGTCGTGAACCGGAAGGCCTGGCCGAACCCGTTGCCGGCCATCAGACAGTGGCGATGTCGGGCGCGTCGACCGCTTTCATGCCGACGACGTGATAACCGGCGTCGACATGCAGCACTTCGCCGGTCACGCCCGCGCCGAGCGGGCCGAGCAGGAACGCCGCCGCCCCGCCCACATCGCCGATGGTCACGTTCCGCTTCAGCGGCGCGTTATATTCGTTCCACTTGAGGATGTACCGGAAATCGCCGATGCCGCTCGCCGCCAGAGTCTTGATGGGGCCCGCCGACAGGGCGTTGACGCGGATGCCCTCGCGGCCCAGGTCCACCGCAAGATAGCGCACGCTGGCTTCCAGCGCCGCCTTCGCCACGCCCATGACGTTGTAGTGCGGCATCACCCGCTCCGCCCCGGAATAGCTGAGGGTGAGCAGGCTGCCGCCCTGCGGCATGAGGACCCGCGCGCGGCGGCAGAACGCCGTGAACGAATAACAGGAGATATCGAGGCTGCGAAGAAAATTCCCGCGCGTCGTGTCGACGTAGCGCCCCTTGAGCTCGTCCTTGTCGGACCAGGCGACGGCGTGCACCGCGAAGTCCATCCCGCCCCAGCGTTCCCCCAGCGTGTCGAACAGGCGGTCGAATTCCGCTTCGTCGGTGACGTCGCACGGCAGGACCAGCGACGACCCCACCGACTCGGCGAGCGGGCGGACCCGCTTCGCCAGCGCCTCGCCCTGATAGGCGAAAGCGAGTTCGGCGCCGTGCGCCGCCGCCGCGCGGGCGATCCCCCAGGCGAGCGAACGGTCGTTGGCGACGCCCATGACGAGCCCCTTGCGCCCGGCGAGCGGCGGGTCGGCGAGCGTTTTCGGCGCAGCGGGCGCCGGCTGAGCGCGGTCGGGCATCGCGACGGGGTGCTGGGACGGGGGCGGCGAACAAGCCTACCCTACACGATGAGTCCGTAACGGGGAAGCCGCGCCCGCTGCGGTTCCCGTTCCGGGGAGGGACCGGCGTTCAGGCGAACAGATTGAACGCTGCGACAATGGCCACGATCCCTCCCCCCTGAACCCACAAGGCGCGGTAAAGGCGGGCCTCAAGGCCGGCGACGGCAGCTTCGATGTCCGCCCTGGTGGCCTGGATGTCCGCCTTGGCGGCCTGGATGTCCGCCTTGGTGGCCCGGATGTCCGCCCTGGTAGATTCGATGTCTGCCCTGGTGGCCGGCGTGTCGCGGTCGGCGGTCGCCGCACCGCGCAGCTCGTCGGCGATCGCTTCGGCTTGCTCCCGATCGAAACCAGCTTCCCGAAGCCGTCTCGCCGTGGCGAGCGCGTTGCAGGCGGTGGCGTCCATGCAGCAACTATAACCCGGGATCGGCAGCGGCGCAACGCCCGGCTTCCTCCCGAATTCGAGCAACGGGCTTCCTGCCGTTCGACCGTCGCGCCCGCGTTCACCGCGGAATCCACGTTCTGAGACATCTGCATAACCCGTTTCGCTTGCGGCGGGATCGAGTTCATGCGTCTTTTACGAAGCCTCCATCGGAGCATAATAATGCGCGACGAAATTGCGAAAACCCACCCCCCTCTCCACCGTTTCCGTGAAAGAGTGTAACGGGCAATCATGGGACTCCGCTATACTTCGTCATTCCCGCGAAAGAGCGTGTGAAGAAACCGGACGGCCTTACAAACAGTCGTCATTCCCGCGAAAGCGGGAATCTGTTGCGGCGGTTCCGTAATAAAAATGAGCCGATAGAGCGGACGGACGCCTCCGGATTCCCGCTTTCGCGGGAATGACGAAGTATTATCGTATGGAGACCTCTGCATAACTCGTGTCGCCTGCGGCAGCATCGCGTTCCCGGCGTTTTACGACGTTTCCGAACCCGCCGTCGGCATATGACAATGCGTGACGGAATTGGGAACATCCGCCCCTTGCCTCAGTAATTCCCGCGAAAGGGCATGTGAAGAAATCGAACGGCCTTACAAACACTCGTCATTCCCGCGAAAGCGGGAATCTGTCGCGGCGTTTCCACAAGGAAAAACGGGCCGGTATTGCGGACGACCACCCCGAATTCCCGCTTTCGAGCGTGTGAAGAAATCGAAAAGCCCCACTACTCTTCGTCATTCCCGCGAAAGCGGGAATCTCTTGCGGTGTTTCCGTAATAAAACGGGCCGATATAGCGGACGGCCGCCTCCAGATTCCCGCTTTCGCGGGAATGACGAGTGTTTGTAAGGATGGCTCTCACCATGACGGTCGGAGCGCCGAAGTGTTCGGCGCGACAAAAGACAATAACTCGCTAATAACACTTCGTCATTCCCGCGAAAGCGGGAATCCGGGGGCGGCCGTCCGCAATATCGGCCCGGGGTTTATTACGGAAACACCGCAAGAGATTCCCGCTTTCGCGGGAATGACGAGTATTTGTAAGGCCGTCCGATTTCTTCAATGACCGTCGTTTCAATCGAAAGAGGGCGGTTCCCGTCCGGATTCGCGCGGCGGCAATTCGAGGTCCACGCCGTTGGACGGTCCGAAATGCGCGCGGATAATGCTTGCGAGGTTTCGCGGCGCCGGTTTGCGTCCGACCGCATCGCGCAGGATCGAACGCGCCTCCTCTTCCACGGAACGGCTGTTGGCCGCCGCCCGGTCACGCAACCGGGTCTTCACATCGTCGTCGATATCGCGGACCGTGATGCTCGCCATGGCGTATCCCCCATTCGCCCGGAGCCCTTTTTTACGCGCCGACTGCATTGCAATCGAGCGCCCGCGGCTTCGACGCGCGACTCCGCTCCGTCGCCGGTTCGGGGTATGCTGCGGTGGCGCGGCGCGCCGCCGCGAGGTTGCCGGAGCCGGCCCATGACGCGACGAGACGCCCGCCCGTGAGCGAGGGCCTGACCGCCGAACTGTGGGTTTCGGCCCACTTGCGCCGCTGCGCCGCCGAGGCCGTTCCCGCCACGGTGGCGCGGCGGGGCGACGCGCATGCCGGCGCCGTCCTCCTCAAACTGTGGCTTGGCGGGGCGCGCTGCCGCGTGCTCGCGCAGACGCGCGACGCCGCCGGCCGACCCGCCTGGCTCGCCGCGTTCGCCGGCGAGACGGTCGCCGAACCCGACGCCGACGCCTATATCGAACGCGCCGTGGCGCGCGACCCCGACCTGTGGGTGGTCGAGATCGAACACGCCGACGGATGGCATCCGTTCGACGGCCGCGTGCTGTGAGCCGCCGGTGGAGATTTCGGTCGTCATCCCCGTCCGCGACGAGGCCGGCGCCATCGGCGCGCTGATCGACGAAACCGCCGCCATGCTCTCGACTCTGGCCGTCGACGCCGAAATCCTGTGCGTCGACGACGGCAGCGCCGACGGCAGCGCGGCGGCGATGCGCGCGGCGCGGCGGCGCGGCGCGCCGCTGCGCGTCCTGCGTCACGCGGCCCCGCGCGGCCAGAGCGCGGCGCTGCTGAGCGGCGTGCTGGCGGCGCGCGGGCGGTGGGTGGCGACGCTCGACGGCGACGGGCAGAACGACCCCGCCGATCTGCCTGCGCTGTGGGCGCTGGCGCGCGCCGCGCCGGGCGAGCCGCCGACGATGTTCGCCGGCTGGCGGCGCGATCGGCGCGACCGCGCGCGCCGCCGCCTGGCCTCCCGCGCCGCCAACCTCCTGCGCGCCCGGGTCCTCGGCGACCGCGCGCCCGACAGCGCCTGCGGCCTGAAACTGTTCCCGCGCGCGCTGTTTCTGGCGCTGCCGCGGTTCGACCACATGCACCGCTTCCTGCCGGCGCTCGCTCTTGCCGCCGGCGCGACGGTGCGTTCGGTTCCCGTGAGCCACCGCGCCCGCCTTTCGGGACGCTCGAAATACGATAATTGGGGCCGCCTGAAGGTCGGAATCGTCGACCTCCTGGGCGTGTTGTGGCTGAAACGCCGCGCGCTCGCGCCCCCGGAGGCGGAAGAAGCCGCCGCCGACCCGCGCGACAGCGCATCCGAACCCCACTCCCGCTGAACGAGGCGCCGACAAATCATGACCGCCACCGCTTTCTGGCTCGCACTGGGTTTTCTGGGCCAGGCCTGTTTCTCCATGCGCTTCCTCTGGCAATGGCTGACCAGCGAGGCGCGACAACGCAGCGTCATCCCCGTGGCGTTCTGGTATTTCAGCCTCGCCGGGGGCGCGCTCCTGCTGGTCTACGCGCTGCACCGCGAGGATCCGGTGTTCATCGTCGGCCAGGGCGCCGGCCTCATGATCTACGGGCGCAACCTCTATCTCATCCGCAAGGAACGGCGGTCCGGCGGCGCGCCGGCCTGACCGGCGCCGGGGGGTCGCGACGATGGGCGGGCGCGCGGACGCGGCCCGGATGCGCCGGGCCGTGTTTGCGGCGCTCGCGGCGCTGACCGCATGGCGCCTCGCCGCGCTTGCGCTCAGCCCGCTGACGCTGATGTTCGACGAGGCGCAATACTGGAGCTGGTCGCGCGACCTCGCGTTCGGCTACTACTCGAAACCGCCGCTCATCGCCTGGACGCTGGCGGCGGCGGCGAGGGCGTGCGGCGAGGGCGAGGCCTGCCTGCGCGCCGCGTCGCCGTTGCTGCATCTCGCCGCCGCCGCGGGCTGCGGCCTCCTCGCCCGGCGGCTGTCCGGCGCCGCCGCCGGCCTCGCGGCGGCGCTGCTCTACGCCACCCTGCCGGGCGTTGCCTGGTCGTCCATGGTCGCCTCGACCGACCCGCTGCTGCTGGCGTTCTGGGCCTTCGGCCTTTTCTTCCTGCACCGGGCGCTGGAGTCGGGACGATGGCGCGACTGGCTGGCTTTCGGTCTTTGTCTCGGCGGCGGGCTGCTGGCGAAATACACGATGATCCTCATGCTGCCCTGCGCGGCGCTGTATCTCGCGCTCGCGCCCGGCGCGGCGCGCGCCCTTTCGCCGCGGCGGGCGGCGGCGGCGCTCGCGGCGGCGGCGGCGGTCGCGGCCCCCAACCTGGCGTGGAACGCCGCCCACGGCTTCCCCACCGTGACGCATCTGCGCGACAACGCGAATCTCGGCGGCGCGCTGTTCCGGCCCCGGGCGTTCGCGCTGTTCCTCGCCTCGCAATTCGCGGTCTTCGGCCCCGTTCCCTTCGCGCTGTTCCTCTGGCTCGCGGCGCGCATGCGCCGCGCCGCCGGCGATGCGCGCACGGTCTTCCTCCTGTGTTTCTCGGCGCCGGTCCTGGCCTTGTTCCTCGTGCAGAGCCTGTTGTCGCGCGCGCACGCCAATTGGGCTGCGACAGCTTATATTGCCGGCGCCGTTCTGGTCGCGCGCTGGTGTCTGGGGGCGGGCGCGCGCGGGCGGCTGTTGTTCGCTGCGGCGGCGGCGCTCCACCTGGCGGCGATGCCGGCCATCCACCACTATGACGCGCTGGCGGGCGAGCGCGTCGCCCTCTTCGACCCGATGCGCCGGATGCGCGGGTGGGACGCACTGGGCGCGGAACTGTCGCGCCTGCGCGCCGAACATCCCGGCGCCGTGCTGCTTTTCGACGAACGCAAGACCATGGCGCAAATGCTCTATTACGTCCGCCCGCACCCCTTCGACGCGGTGAAGTGGAACCCGCGCGGCGGGGCGCGCGACCATTACGACCTGACGACCGACATCGCGTCGGCGGCGGGGCGGCCCCTGCTGCTGGTCACCGAACGGCCCGACGCCGCGCATGTCGCGCCGGCGTTCGATGCGGCGCGGCGCGTCGCCACGCTCGAAGTCCGGCCGCACGAGGGCTTCGCATTGCGCCGCAACGTGTGGCGTCTGGACGGGTTCCGCGGCTACCCGGCCGGCGCGGCGGCGCGGTGACAGGGGCGTTGAAACTCGCGGCGGCGGCCGCCGCTGCGGGCGTCGCGTCCGCGGCGCTGTTTCTCGCCTGGCCGGGGCTCGACGTCGCCGGGGCGCGCCTGTTCTACGTCGAGGGCGCGGGCTTTCCCCTTTCCCGCGTCCAGGCGATGCAGGACCTGTCCGCGGTTCTGCGCGCGCTTGCGGTGGGCGCGGGTCTCGCGCTGATCGCCGCCCTCGCCTGGCGCGCCGTCGGCGGCGCGGCGCGAGCGCCCGCGTGGCTTCCCGGGAGCCGCGTCGCCGTCTATCTCCTCGCGGTGCTGATCGTGGCGCCGGGGCTTGTGGTGAACACCCTGTTCAAGGAGAACTGGGGCCGCGCGCGGCCGGCGCAGACCGAAGCCTTCGGCGGCGACAGGGCCTTCTCGCCGCCGCTCGTCGTTTCCGACCAGTGCGAGAGCAACTGCTCCTTCGTTTCCGGCGACGCCTCGGTGGGCTTTGCGCTGGCGGCGGTGGGTCTCGTCGCGGCGCGGCGGAAACGCCTGTGGGTCGCCGTCGGTCTCGCCGCCGGCGGCGTCATCGGGCTGGGCCGCGTCGCGATGGGCGCGCACTACCCCAGCGACGTAGTGTTCGCGGGCGTGTTCGTGGTCGCCGTCGCGGCGCTTCTGCACCGCCTCGTCTTCGGGCCGCAGCGCCGGAGGCGCCGGCCTCCGCAATGAGAACCGCCGGTCAGACGCGCGCGAGAAAAGCGCCGAGCGCCCGGTTGAACGCCTCCGGCTGCTCCACATTCGCCAGATGCGCCGCGTTGTCGATGACCGCGAGTTCCGAACCTGCGACCCGGTCGCGGATCGCTTCGTGGCCCGACACCGGGGTCGACGGGTCGTCCTTCCCCGCGATCAGCAGGACCGGCGCGCGGATTTCCGAAACGCGCTTCAGGTAGTCGATTTCGCGTATGGCGTGGCAGCAACCCACGAACCCCTCGACGGGCGTGCTCCGGATCATGGCGCCGATGCGCTCCAGGGCGGGCCCGCCCGAGTCGCGGTAAGATTGGGTGAACCAGCGCGCAAGCGTCGCCTCGGTCATGGCCGCCATTCCGTGCTCGCGCGCCGAAGCGATGCGCTCCGCCCACATGCTCCCGGCGCCCTCCGGCCATTCGGCGATGGTGTCGCAAAGGACGAGCGCGCTCAGGCGGTCGCCATGGTGAATGCCGAGATGCTGGCCGATCATGCCGCCCATCGAGCAGCCGCAAAACACGCCGGTCCCGATGCCCAGCGAGTCCCACAGCGCGAGGACATCGGCGGCCAGCATCGCCATGTCGTAGGGGCCGGCGGGCGCCTGCGTGCCGCCATGCCCGCGCGTGTCGTAGCGCAACACCCGGTATTCCCCGGCGAAAGCGGCCGCCTGGTCGTCCCACATCCCGAAATTGGACGCAAGGCTGTTGGAGAAGGTGAGCGCCGGCGCGCCCTCCGGCCCTTCCAGGCGATACGCGACATCGATGCCGTTGACGCGGACAGTCTCGTTCATGGGCGTCCTTTCCCGTGCTGGCGCGCGGCGCGGGCCGCGCGTATCTTCCGCCGCGCAGCTTCGGCAGCTTCGTTGCGCAACGCAGCATAGGCGGACGGGCGACGGCATGGAACGGGAATCGATGCACTATGACGCGGTCGTCGTCGGCGCCGGCCCGGCGGGTCTCGCAGCGGCGATCCGTCTCAAACAGCGCGACGCCGGCCTCTCGGTCTGCGTCGTCGAGAAAGGGTCCGAGGTCGGCGCCCACATCCTGTCGGGCGCGGTGCTGGAAACCCGGGCGCTCGACGAACTGTTCCCCGACTGGCGCGACCGCGGCGCGCCGGTGGACACCCCGGTGCGCGAGGAGCGCTTTCTGTTCCTGTCGGAAACCCGCGCCTTCGCCCTCCCGCACTGGGCGCTGCCGCCGGTCATGCGCAACCGCGGCAACTATATCGTGAGCCTCGGCAATGTCTGCCGCTGGCTCGCCGGCGAGGCGGAAGCGCTCGGCGTCGAAATCTATCCGGGCTTCGCCGCCGCCGAGATTCTCTACGACGACGCCGGCGCGGTCGCCGGAGTCGCGACCGGCGACATGGGCGTCTCGCGCTCCGGCGAGCCGGGGCCGAACCATCAGCCGGGGGTCGAACTGCGCAGCCGCATCGCCCTGTTCGCCGAAGGCTGCCGCGGCAGCCTGGGCCAGGCGCTGATGGAGCGCTTCGGCCTGCGCGCCGGCGCGCAGCCGCAGACATACGGCCTCGGCCTCAAGGAGCTCTGGGAGGTCGCGCCCGACCGTCACCGCCCCGGCCTGGCGATGCACAGCGTCGGCTGGCCGCTGGACCGGCGCACCTATGGCGGGTCGTTCCTCTACCATCTCGACGGCAACCGGGTCGCCGTCGGTTTCGTCGTCGGTCTCGACTACGCCAACCCCCATCTCAGTCCCTATGACGAATTCCAGCGTTTCAAGACCCATGCGGCGATCCGCGGGACGTTCGAGGGCGGGCGCCGCATCGCCTACGGGGCGCGGGCGGTCAACGAAGGCGGGGCGCAGAGCCTGCCGAAACTCGTCTTCCCCGGCGGCGCGCTGATCGGTTGCGCGGCGGGCACCCTCAACGCGCCGAAAATCAAGGGGACGCACACGGCAATGAAGTCGGGAATGCTCGCCGCCGAGGCGGCGGCCGAGGCGCTGGCGGGCGGCGACGGGGGAAGCGTCGAAATCGCCGCCTACGAAACCGCGTTCCGCGCGTCCTGGGCCTGGGACGAGCTGCGCCGCGCGCGCAATGTGCGCCCGGGCTTCCGCCGGGGCCTCTGGCTCGGCGCGCTTCACGCGGGGTTCGACCAGACGGTGCTGCGCGGCCGCGCCCCGTGGACCTTGCGCCATGCGCGGCGAGACCGCGACGCGACGCGGCCGGCGGCCGCCTGCGCGCCCATCGCCTATCCCGCGCCCGACGGCGTGCTCACCTTCGACCGGCTGACCAACCTCGCCTTTTCGGGGACCAATCACGAGGAGGACCAGCCGGCGCATCTGAAACTGGTCGACGACGCGGCGGCGATCGGGCGGGGTCTCGCAATATGGGGCGCGCCGGAGCGGCTCTATTGCCCGGCCGGAGTCTACGAAATCCTCCGCGACGACGATGGCGCGAACCCGCGCCTCCAAATCAACGCGCAGAACTGCCTGCACTGCAAGACATGCGACATCAAGGACCCGGCGGACAATATCCGCTGGACGACGCCCGAAGGAGGCGGCGGCCCCAACTACCCGGACATGTAGATTCCGAATCCGGCTTTCCGATCGATTTATTCCCGTCTTCTTTCGCGAGAGCGATATGAAACGGCGGGGCTGCCCGTTTCGTTTACGTCTCGCCAGATTCGGACGAGTCGCTCCCTGGCCGCCTCGTCGGGCGCATAGAAGCGGTAGATACGCTTTTCGCCGATGCCCTGCAGAACCCCGGAGAGATTCACGATGTCCTCCGGGCGGTCGCTTCCGGGCCTTTCGACCGGTATTTTCCGGCACGCCCGGCGTCCGTCGAAGCGGTGAATTCCATAAGCGGTGAGGCAGGCGCGGTCCTCGAGGCAGGTTTCGCCGCGATCCCGCAAGGCCTTCGTATAACGCTCCAGCGAATCCGCTCCCGCCCCTTCCGCGAGTTCCCCTGCGTCGAAGCACTTGTACAGCCGCCGGGCGCGCAGCGCCGACGCCAGGCGGGCAATCTCATTGTCGTTCCCCGCTCCCGACATGGCGCCGAGGGCGCCCCGGACCGTTGCGTCGTCGAGCGCGAGATAATCTTGCAGGGACTTGTTTCCGGAATAATACAGGAGAAGAGGATGATCGCCGGGCAAGCCCGTTGCGCCCGCGCGCCCCTTTTCCGTGAGTTCGGCGACTCTCGCCAACAGGGCGCGGAGCATTCGCTCGGCGCCCATGGATGTCTTGTGCAAATATACCTGACGATAAAGGCGGTGTCGCGCCAGCACATATTCCTCCGCCGCCGAGAACGCCTTGCGACCGATATGGAACCCCGGGGTTTCGACAAATTCCCCGGTGGCGCCCGGCCGCCGGACCGCGGGCGGGCCGACCCGCAGATTGTCGATCAACCAGTCGCAATCGACGGCGCCCGACCCGGCGCCGGTCATGCGCCGATCACGCTGAAGGCAATCCAGGCGATCCGCGTCGAATTGGCCGAAAACCACCGAAGCATAGACGTCCGCCGGTTCTTTCCGCCCGAGAAGTTTCGCGATTTCTCCGGAAAGGCGATCTCCCAGCACCCGGCGGATTTCGGTGTCGCCGGATATTATATCGCGCGTCCGGTCTTCATGCCGCCGATCCGAACCCCGGTCTCTTTCCGCCTTCTCGAACGCGCCGCCGCAGGGGCCGCGCCCGACATCGCGAAGCAACGCCGCCAGCACGGCGACCGCGGCGCGGTCGTCGTCGAAGTCGGCGCCGACCTCCCGGAGCACGGCGTCGGCCAGACGGCGAGCGACATGAAAGGCGCCGATGGAATGGGAAAAGCGCGAATGGGTCGCGCCGGGGAACACCGTGTCGGCCAGACCGAGCTGCCCGATGTTCCGCAAGCGTTGAAATTCCCGGGTGTCGATGAGGCGCCGGGCAAGATCGTCGACCTCGTTGGCGCGGAACGCGATGAACCCGTGGACGGGATCGAGAAGCCGGCGTTCCGTCATGGTCCGCGCCCGGATGAGTTTGCCGTTCTCGAACACCGCCGGCGCGACTCCCTGCGCCGCGGCGCGGCGACGGGCCCGGCGCGCGGCGCGGCGCATCGCCGCTTCGGCGCCGGCCAATTCGGCGTCGCGCGTCGCTGCGGCGGGTTCCGGGCGTTCCGGTTCGTGCGGGATCACGAGCGCCGCCCCTCTTCGAGCAAGACCGGCTCCATACCGGAATTGTCATACACGGCCCATTTGTCCGCAAGATCGCGATAGATGTCGTTGAAGTTGCGCCATCCGGCCCGAAACCGTCGGCGCACCGCCTCTTCCGGCACATCGTGACCGCCTTCCGATACCCGCCGGCGGACGCGCTCGAGGGCCGTTTCGGGCGTCGGCAGGCGCAGGAAGAACAGCGCCACGCAATATCCCCACTCCCGCCAGACGGGGATCCGGCGAGCGTAGCCCCGTCCGCTCAGCGTCGTCTCGAACGCGAAACTTTCGCGCCGCGCCGCGTGCCCGCGGATCGCCTCGATCGTCAGCCGGCCCGCCCGGAGCCCGGCGGCGGCCGGTCGGAGCGGCGCCATGCCTGCGGCGATCGCGTCGGCGTTCACGAATGTCGGGCAACCGGCCTCGTGCGGCAGGAACTCCGTCGCGAAGCTCGTCTTTCCCGCGCCGTTCGGGCCGGCGATGATCAGTATCCTCACGGCGGGCTTGCCGGGGTCGCAACGCCACGCCGCCGGCGCTGTCCGCCCCGGCGACCCCGCCCCGCTCAGGCCGCGCGTTCGACGGCGATGGCGGTCGCCTCGCCGCCGCCGATGCACAACGCGGCGACGCCCTTGCTCAGGCCGTATTTGCGCAACGCCGCTATCAGCGTCGCCACGATGCGCGCGCCCGACGAGCCGACGGGGTGGCCCATGGCGCACGCGCCGCCATGCACGTTGACCTTGTCGGCCGGCAGCCCGTGCTCCTTCATCGCCGCCATCGTCACCACGGCGAAGGCTTCGTTGATCTCCCACAGGTCGACCTCGTCCTTGCGCCATCCGGCGCGGGCGAGGACCTTGTCGATGGCGCCCACCGGCGCGGTGGTGAACCATTCCGGGGCCTGGGCGTGCGCCGCGTGCGCGACGATGGCGGCGAGCGGCGCGACGCCGCGGCGTTCCGCCCCGGAGCGCCGCATGAGGACCAGCGCGCTCGCGCCGTCGGAGATCGAACTCGAATTCGCGGCCGTCACCGTCCCGCCCTCGCGAAAGGCCGGGCGCAGGCGCGGGATCCGCGCGACATCGGCGGTAAAGGGCTGTTCGTCGCGCGTCACAGCGGTTTCGCCCTTGCGCGTGCGCACGGCGACGGGGACCGTCTCCTCGTCGAAACTGCCGTCCTCGTTGGCGCGGCGGGCGCGCTCGAGCGAGCGGATGGCGAATTCGTCCTGCTCCTCGCGGCTGAACTGGTATTTTTCGGCGGTGTTTTCGGCGAAAGCGCCCATGAGCTTGCCGCGGTCGTAGGCGTCCTCGAGGCCGTCGAGGAACATGTGGTCCTTGACCTCGCCGTGGCCCATGCGCAGCCCGCCGCGCGCCCGGGGCAGCAGATAGGGAGCGTTGGTCATGCTCTCCTGGCCGCCGGCGACAACGATATCGGCCGCGCCGGCGGCGATGGCGTCATGGCCGAACATCGCGGCCCTCATGCCCGACCCGCACATCTTGTTGACGGTCGTCGCGCCCACCGAGTCGGGGAGGCCGGCGGCGCGCGCCGCCTGCCGCGCGGGCGCCTGACCCTGGCCGGCCTGCAGGACGCAGCCCATGACGGTTTCGCCGACCTCGGCGCCGTCCACCCCCGCGCGCTCCAGCGCCGCGCCGATGGCCGCGGCGCCGAGAGCCGGGGCGTCGACGGCCGCCAGCGCCCCCTGAAAACCGCCCATGGGCGTGCGCGCCATCCCGGCGACGACGATCGGATCCGCAGCCATTCCGGCCTCCTTCGGCGTTGTTCGCGAGCACTGTCCGTGAAACGGCGACAGCATACACCGATTGCGCCGCTGCGAAAGGACGCGCCGCGCCCCGGCCGTCAGCGGGCGGCGGGCGCGTCCTCGTCCAGGCGCTCGATCGTCCCGCCGCGGGCGCAGGCGAAGCGGTGGGTCGCCGCGCCGATGCGCATTTCGAGCACGTAGCGGCGTTCGTCGGGCGCGTCCACGGGTTCGGCGATCGACAGGTCGCGCGCGCCTTGCGCCATATATAGAGCCGCCAGCTGCTTGAGGCGTTCGTAGCACAGGGCGAACGACCCGCCGGTCGCCGCCGCCGGCGCCGAAACGGCGCCCAGCGCCGCCGCCAGCGCCAGCGCGCGCACGCCGCGCCGCACCGCTCAGGCCCCCGCGACCATGCGCCCGGGGTTCAGCACGCCCCTGGGGTCGAACTGGCGTTTCACTCGCGCGCTCAACGCGGCAAGGGCGGGCGGTTGCGGCTCGAACACCGCCACCCGCGCGCGCACCGCGTCGGGCGCGCGGAACAGAGTCGCGTGACCGCCGCGTCCCGCCGCCGCCAGGGCGCCGCGGACCGTCGCCGCGCCGGCGTCTTCGCCGACGGGGACCGACAGCCAGATCAGCCCGCCGGCCCAGTCGAAAAAGAACCGCGCGTCCAGCGTCGCCGCCACGGCGCCGGCGACCGGGGCGGCGCCCGCCGGCGGCGCCGACACCCGCCACACGGCGCGGTCGAACGGTTCGGCGAGCAGCGCGGCGCCGCCGACCTCCCGCCACAGGCGATCCGAGTTATGCCGGTGCAGCTCTTCGACCTCGCCGCGTCGGGCGAGGAGCGCGCGCAGCCGCGCGCAGCGGTCGAGCGCCGAAGCTTCGGGGCCCTCGAGGCGCGCCGCGGTCACCGCCGCGCCGGCGTCGGCGACGCGGGAGACTTGCGAACGCGCCGCCGCCGCCGCCGGCAGGTGCGCGAGCGCCGTCGCTTCCAGGGGCGACCGCGCGACCTCGCCGAGGGCGGCGACGCCGGCTTCGTCGTCGAGGCCGTAAAGCAGGACGGTGCGGGTCTTCTCCGGCGCCGGCAGCACTTTCAGGGTGACATCGGTCAACACGCCGAGGGTCCCCCAGGAGCCGGCGAGCAATTTGCAAAGGTCGTAGCCGGAGACGTTCTTGACCACCTTGCCGCCGGTCTTGAACGACTCGCCGCGTCCGTTGACGGCGCGCGCGCCGAGGAAATGGTCGCGCGCCGCGCCGGCCCTGAAGCGGCGCGGCCCGGACAGGTTGCAGGCGACGACTCCGCCGACGGTAGCCGTGTCGGGGGCGGCGTCCGGGCCGGCGCCGAGCAGGACGCCGAGATCCGGCGGCTCGAAGGCGAGATGCTGCCCGTGCGCCGCAAGCGCCTCGTCGATTTCGGCCAGCGGCGTGCCGGCGCGCGCGCTCAGCGCGAGTTCCGCCGGTTCGTATTCGACGATTCCCGAAAGGCCGTCGAGCGCCAGCTGCGCCGGCAGGTTGCCGGGCCGCCCCAGGCTGCGCTTGCTGCCGGCGCCGGCGATTTCGAGCGGCGTGTCCCCGGCGCAGGCCCAGGCCACGACGTCGCGGACTTGGGCGTCGTCGGTAGGCCGGAAGCGGCGCTCCATCAGAAGCGCGGCAGGTCCGGGAACGGCACCTTGCCGCGATGGATGTGCATACGTCCGAGTTCGGCGCAGCGATGCAGCTGGGGGAACATCTTGCCGGGGTTCAGCAGGCCGTCGGGGTCGAAGGCGCATTTCAGCCGCTGCTGCTGGTTCAGGTCGACCTCGTCGAACATTTCGCCCATCAGGTCGCGTTTCTCGACCCCGATCCCGTGCTCGCCCGAAAGCACGCCGCCGACCTCGACGCAGAGTTTCAGGATATCGGCGCCGAACGCCTCTGCGGTCTCCAGTTCGCCCGGCGCGTTGGCGTCGTAGAGGATGAGCGGGTGGAGATTGCCGTCGCCGGCGTGGAAGACGTTGGCGACGCGCAGCCCGTGCCGCGCCGACAACGCGCTCATGCGGCTCAGCACTTCCGCGAGACGGGATCGCGGGATGGTTCCGTCCATACAGTAATAGTCGGGCGAGATGCGCCCGACGGCGGGGAAGGCGGATTTGCGGCCGAGCCAGAAGCGCTGGCGCTCCTCCTCGCTTTCGCTGGCGCGCAGCATGACCGCGCCGCAGTCGCGCGCGATCGCGCCGACGCGCCCGAGCAGCTCGTCGACCTCGACCGCCGGCCCGTCCAGCTCGACGATCAGCAGCGCCTCTACGTCGAGCGGGTAGCCCGCGCCGCAGAACGCTTCCGCCGCGTGGATGGCGGCGCGGTCCATCATTTCCATCCCGGCGGGAACGATCCCCTCGGCGATGACCCGGGCGACGCAATCGCCGCCCGCCGCGACGTCGGAGAAGCCGATAAGCAGCGCGCGCGCGGCTTCGGGACGCGGGAGGATGCGCACCGTGACCTCGGCGATCACCCCCAGCAAACCCTCCGACCCGGTGAGCACGCCCATCAGATCGTAGCCTTCGGAATCCAGATGCCGCCCGCCGAGACGCAGCACGGCGCCGTCCATGGTGACGATCTCGAGGCCGAGGATGTTGTTGGTTGTGACGCCGTATTTCAGGCAATGCACGCCGCCGGAGTTCTCGGCGACATTGCCGCCGATGGAACAGGCGATCTGGCTGGAGGGGTCCGGCGCGTAATAGAAGCCTTCGGCGGCCACGGCCTCGCTGATCGCCAGATTGGTGACGCCGGGCTGCACCACGGCGCAGCGGTTGTCGTAGTCGATCTCGAGGATGCGGTTGAGTTTGGTAAGCGCCAGGCTCACGCCGTCGGCGAGGGGAAGGGCGCCGCCGGACAGCCCCGTTCCGGCGCCGCGCGGCACCACCTTCACCCCCGTTTCGGCGCAGGCGGCGAGGACGGCCGCGACCTGGGCGGTCGATTCCGGCAAGGCGACGATGAGCGGCATGGCGCTGTAGGCGGTCAGGCCGTCGCTGTCGAAGGCGCGCATCCCGTCGCGGTCGTCGATCACATTGCCGGGGGGCAGGATGTCGCGCAGCCGCGCGGCCAAGCGCGCCCGGTCGGCGATGACCGCGGCGTCGGGTTCGGGCATCCGCATGGCGGGGCGCGCTTCAGCCCTGGCGGGCCTTGAAGCGGGGGTTGGTCTTGTTGATGACGTAGAGGCGGCCCTTGCGCCGGACGATCCGGCAATCGCGGTGCCGCTTCTTCGCCGATTTGAGCGATTTCAGCACTTTCATGACGCCCATCCGCAGGAAGGCCCCGCCGACAGCGCGGGCATGGCGCACCCTATCGCAGCCCGTTCCCCTGTCAAGAGGAGACCTCCGCACAAGGCCCGGATTTTTCGCGGTCCGGTCCGCGATTCGGCGGTTGCCTGTCGGGCGGACTTCCCGCGGTAGCGCGAGGCGTCGACAGGATGACCGGATGCCTCTCATCGTGACGGCCGGATCGCCGAAGTATCGGCATTGTAGAAGACAATGCCATCGAATAATACTCCGTCATTCCCGCGAAGAACGTGCGAGGCAATCGGACGTCTCTCACTATGACGGCTGGACAACTCAGGAATTGCAGCGGTGAAAGACAGTAACCCCGATATAATACTCGTCATTCCCGCGAAAGCGGGAATCCGGAGACGGCCGTCCGCAATGTCGGCCCGGTTTTTCTTACGGAAACGCCGCAACGGATTCCCGCTTTCGCGGGAATGACGAGTGTTTGTAACGCCATTCGATTTCTTCACACGCTCTTTCGCGGGAATGACGAAGAGTTAGTAGTGTCTCCCGATTGCTTCACACGCTCGGGAGCGCCCGTCCGGGCGCGCCGGCGGCGGTCAGAAGCGCATCGACAGGCTGGCGCGTCCGCCATAGTCGTGCGCGCCGCCGCCGGACGCCGCATAGCCCAGAGCGCCGCGCAGCACGAAGCGGCCCTCCTCCCAGCCATGCTCGCCGCCGACCCCGACCATATAGCGCGTCTCCTCGCCCGTCGCCTCGAACGATGTTCCCGCAACCGACATCCGCGTCTCCGCCGAGAACTCGCGCTCCACATCCACCGAGCCGAAGATGCGGCCCCCTTCGCCCAGGACGCGCTCCGCCAGCGCCCCGGCGCGACCGGTCAAACTCCGGCCCCGGTCCAGAGACACCCGCGCCCCAACCGAGTCGTCGAAGTCCGAAAGCGACAGCGACGAATACGCCACCCGCGCCCGCGGCGTCACCGTAACGCCGTCGGCCACGGGAACCGCGCGCCCCGCCTCCAGCGCCGCCGAAAGACCATGCGCCCCGACATCGTCCTCCAGCCTCCCGCGCAGCGACGATTTCAGGTCCGCATCGTAGAGCGTCGCCGCCGCCTGGCCGTCCACGAAGAACGGCCCCGAAGACCATGTCGCCGACAGCCCGAAGCCCGCGCCCCGGGCCTCGACCTCGCCGCCTTGCGAGACCTCCGCCGTCGCCCGGCGCCCGTGCACCGACAGACCCGCGCGCGTCTCTTCGCCCAGGACCGCGTCCAGCCCGGCCTGGAACGAGAAACCGCGATGGTCGTATTCGGTCCCCGCATTGGTCGATTTCGCCGCTTCCCACGACCCCCGCGACGCATCGACGCGCGCCCAAGCCCCGCTCGACGCGCGCGGCGCCGCCGCGCGATCGGCGTGCGACGACAGGCGCTCCATTCCCAAAAGCACCGACGGAAGCGCCTCGTAGACGCGGGTGTGCGGCGCCGGCCCCGGGCGCCGCGCGCCATCGAGGTCTATCGGAACCTCGCCCTCGGCCCCGCTGACGGTCCCGCCGACGCGCTTCCTCGCGTCGTCCTCCGACTCGCCTGCTGCAACCACGATGGTCACCGCCGGGGCGCCCGAACGGCTCTCCACCGACACGCCGTCGATGCCGGGGATGCGGCCCTCCGGCCCCACTCTCACCATGCCGTCGCGCTCGAAGTAAATCCTCCCCGCCATGCCCTCCACAATCACCGCGCCGTCCCCGGCGAGGTCGACGGTTCCGGTTATCGAGCCACCGCGCGCTATCGTCACCCTGTGCGCGCCGGCGTCGCGTCCGAAGACATTGCCTTTGACCGTCCCCGCCACCATGACCGTCAGGTCGCCGGCGCCGTACGCGTCGATGTCGCCCACCGCCAGGCCCATGGCGGCCACCGTCACGCCCAGATCGCCGGCGTCGCTGCGCACTGTCACGCCGTCGACGCCCGCAAGAAGCCCCGTCGCTCCCACCGCCACGTCGCCGCCGCGGCGCAGCAACACGCGCCCCACCGCGCCGTCCGCCGTCACCGCGCTGGCGCCGAGGTCCACGGTCCCGGTTACTGCGCCGCCGCGCGCCACGGCAACGGTGTGTTCGCCTGCGCCGCGTCCGAAAATGTCGCCGTCGACCGTCCCCGACACCCGAACCGTCAGGTCGCCGTCGCCGCGCGCGTCGATGTCGCCCGTCGCCATGCCGGCCACGGTCAGGTCCAGATTGCCGGCCTCGCTGCGCAGCGCCACGCCGTCGACGCCCGTCAAGCGCCCCGTGCGCGTCACCGTCACCGCGCCGCCGGAACTGTAGAGCACCCGCCCGATGCTGCCGGCCACCGTCAACGGGCCAACGGGGTCATGCACCGTCCCCGAAATCGTCCCGCCTGCTTTCAAATCCAGGGTCAGCCGGCCGTCGTCGCCCCGGGCCTGAACATCGCCCGTCACCATGCCCTTGTCGGCAACGGTCAGGCTCAGAGCGCCCGACTCGCTGCCCAGCGCCTCGGTCCTGCCGCCGACCTCGACGCCCGCGAGGCGCCCCGTGCCCGTCACCGTCACCGCGCCGCCGGAACTGTAGAGGACGCGCCCGATGCTGCCGGCCAACGTCAACGGGCCGACGGGATCGTGCACCGTCCCCGCGACGGTCCCGCCTGCCTTCACATCCACGGTCAGCCGGCCGTCGTCGCCCCGCGCCTGAACATCGCCCATCACCATGCCCTTGTCGGCCACCGTCAGGCTCAGAGCGCCCGACTCGCTGCCCAGCGCCTCGGTCCCGCCGCCGACCTCGACGCCCGTGAGGCGCCCCGTGCCCGTCACCGTCACCGCGCCGCCCGAACTGTAGAGCACCCGCCCGATGCTGCCGGTCACCGTCAGCGGGCCGACGGGGTCATGCACCGTCCCCGAAATCGTCCCGCCTTCCTTCACATCCACGGTCAGCAGTCCGCCGCCGCGCGCCTGAACATCGCCCGTCACCATGCCCTTGTCGGCAACGGTCAAGCTCAGATCGCCGGACTCGCTGCCCAGCGCCTCGGTCCCGCCGCCGACCTCGACGCCCGCGAGGCGCCCCGTGCCCGCCACCGTCACCGCGCCGCCGGAACTGTAGAGCACCCGCCCGATGCTGCCGGCCACCGTCAGCGGACCGGCCGGGTCATGCGCCGTGCCGGCAACGGCGCCGCCTTCCTGCACGTTCAACCTCAGCACGCCGCCGCGCGGCGCGCGCAGATCGCCCACAACCTGTCCCGCCACGGTCAGGTCCAGATTCCCGGACTCGCTGCCCAGCGTCTCGGTCCTGCCGTCCACCTCGACGCCGGTGAGGCGCCCCGTCCGCGCCACCGTCACCGTCCCGCCGGCGGTATAGAGAAGCCGCCCGACGCTGCCGGCCACCGTCAGCGGACCCGCAGGGTTGTGCACCGTGCCCGTGACCGTCGAGTCCGCCATCGACACAAGGGTCAAGACGCCGTCGTCGAGCATGCGGATATCGCCGTCGACCGTGCCGGCCACCCTCACTTCGAGGGCGCGGGCCGCTACCTCGTCGCAATCGACCGTTGGGTACACGCCATCGACAGGGACGTAATCGAGGTTACGGTAATCGGACGAGCACCCGCCCGAGATCGCGAGGCCCGAGTCCGCGCCGACGCGCCCGTTCGCGCCGACGACGACCAACCCGCCGCCCTCCAGCCAGATGGCGGGGTCCACGTTCGCCTTGCCGCCGGTCGTTTCGACGGTCCCGTCGACGAGCACCCGGTCCCTCGGGGCGTCGGCGGCGGCGACCTCCGAGAGATCGCGGACCGCGATGCCGGTAATGATCGGCTCCAGCCGCTTTACCGTCTCGGTCTCGCCGCTGTCGGTCGTCCGCTCCACGTCCACCGTTCGCCATCCGTGCCAGCGGGTAGTCGCGAAGTCGATGTACACCCTTCCGCTGGCCTCGAGTGTTTCCTGCGGGACGGCGCCGTTCGCGTAGTCCTCGGCCGTGAGCGCCCGGGCGCGGACGGCGGCGCCCTCCGCCACCCGAACCGTCATGTGGGAGTTGGCGCTGGCGGTGTTGGCGTTGGCGACGGAGGCGTAGTTGGAGATGGAGGCGTAAATGGCGGTGGCGCCCGCGGTCTCTATCGTCCCGCCCGTTACGTCGACGATGTGCCCCTCGATCTCCTCGGTGTCGGGGTCGTCGCGCTGCACGTTGGCGGCTCTCGTCGCCCTCGCGTCGATGGCGGCGGCCTGCACGGTCTCGATGGTTCCCGAGGACGCGATGCGGACCCGGCCGTAGGCTTCGCTCTCGGCAAAAATTCCCATGCCCCGCCCCGGTCGGGTCCAGACCCGGCTCTTCACGGCCGTTTTGATCGTTCCGGCCGCGTTGACGATAATGTCGCTGCGCTGCTGGCCGACGGGGCCGCCCAGTTGCAGTCTGGCGAAGACGCCGTAGCCGCCCCCTTCGGATACGTCGATCAGCGAGCCTTCGGCCAGATCGATCAAGATGTCTCCATCCTCGCTGGCGTTCTCCGCGCGGATGGCGTTCAGGCCGTCGGTGCCCTCGGCGTGCCGGATGACGCCGGTTGGCCCTAGGTCGATGTCGATGTCGATGTCGGTCCGCGTGAAGGGGCCGAACCTGCGCGCTTCCGTTACCAGAGCCTCGATGGCCGCGCCGGCGTTGGTGCCGTAGTTCCACGGCGCTTCGGTGTAGGTGCCGCTCATCTCGATATCGATTTCGATGACGCCGTCATGCCTGACCGTGAGGTCCGCGTCGCCGTCGGTCGTACTCGAACGGACGGCGATGGCGGCGAGCTTGTCCACGACGGACGTGAGGGTGGGATACCAGGCCGGGTTGTATTCGGTCGTTGCGGACGCCGGGCGGTTCGGGTCCGTCGCGGAGTAGCCCCTCGGCGTCCGTTCGAGGTTGATGACGGCGCCGTCCTCGACGGTCACGGTCTTGGCGCCGGCGTTATACAGGAGGATGGCCGCGTCCGTGGGCAGGGGGCCCACATTGGCGTAGCCGTCGGCGGTGAATATCACGCCGCGCCCGAGGGTGAGGGCCAGGTTGTTGCCCGCATTGTTGTTCGTGAGGGTCGTGTCGCGGCCGGCCAAGGTCGGGCCGGGGCCGGCGGCGTGTTGATAGTGGAGGTGCCGGTAGTCCGCCGCTCCCGCCGCCGCGGACGTGTCCGCGCAGGTCAGCGTGGTGGTGTAGACGCTGTTCGCGTCCGCCGCCGTGCTGACCGTTTGCGTCGGCGTGCAGGCCATCGCTTGCGCGCGCCCCTCGGACGCGGGCACGGAGCAGACCGCAAGAAGCGCGGCTGCGAAACCGCCGCGACGGACAAGGTCGATGCTGCGCATGGCCGATACTCCCTGCAAGGATGCGCCGCTACGCCGCCGTGAGCGCCGCCGGCAACCGGCGGTACTCACTGGACGGCGTCGGCGCAGATTTCTCATGGAAGCGCCGGCGGCGCGCCGGCGTTTTCGTCGCGCGCGCTGCGCGCAAGCTGGCGGGGCGCCTCCCGCATCCGCGAGGGCGGGCTCGCTCCCGGGACCGACCGAAGCCGACCCGCTGCGTTGCAGTGCGGGCTTTCGCCGGATACTCGCGGGCGCGACGGCGCGCCGCTACGGGCGGGAACGGGAATCGCCGGTCGGTAACGGGTCGATCACGCCCGGGTATCTTCATCGAAGAGGCCCCATGAAGAGGCCCCATGAAGAGGCCCCATGAAGAGGCCCCATGAAGAGGCCCCATGAAGAGGCCCCATGAAGAGATACGCTTCATGCTACCATGAGCGCCGCCGGAGATCAACGCGCTCTCGACAGGCGGCAGGCCGCCGCCGGCGCGGCGTCAGCTGCCGGGCGAACGGGCGTGGCGCGACGCCTTGGCGCGGAGGTAGCGTTCGTTGTGGCGGTTGGCGGCGACCGCGTGCGGCATCCGTTCGGCCACGTCGATGCCGTAGCGCCGCAGCGCGGCGACCTTGTCGGGATTGTCGGTCATCGGACGCACCCGTTCGCAACCCGGCTGGCGGAGCATCCCGGCGGCGGTTGCGCGCTACGATTCGACCGTTACGAGGAATGTCGCCTCGGCGGACCGTCCGCGGTCGTCTCCGATGCCGACCTCGAATTCGAACTCGCCCGTGTGGCCGGCGAATCCACCTCCGGGACGCGAATGGCCGCCCCCTCGACATAGGGCTCCAGGACATCGGTGATGTCCTTGCCGAACCAGCCCTTGCGGACGATCACGCTCAGCGTCGCCATGTCGGGCGCCGCCCCGTCCGCCGCCGGCAGGAACTCGAGATGCACGGCGATGCTCTCGCCCTCCGCGAATACCGTGCCGTCGTCGGGCTGCCGCAACACGATCAACGGTCCTTCCGGCAACGGTCCGTCCGGCGCGAGTCCGCGCGCCCCTTCGGGCGCCGCCGTATCGTTGCGGGGCATCCGGGCGAAACCGTCCGGGTCGATCGTCAGGCCGCGCCCGCCCCGATCTCCGGCCCAGGCCGGCAGGGCGCAGACACACAACAGACAGAAGCCCAGAACAACGTTCCGTATCATGTTCCGATCCTCCTTCCCGGCAATTGACTCCGGCCTCGCGCATGAAGCGTATGCCGCGCCGCGCCGCCGTCAAGCGCCCCGGCGAACGGCAGCGATTCTCATTATGGCGATGGACGCGCCTTCCTGGGAGCGGCCGCGACAGGTCCGCCGCATCGCTCCAGGCCAAAATGAGAATTGCCGGGCGAACGGGCGGCGGCTTGAAGACGGGGCGGGCGCGGCGTTACGCTGACGCGGCCGGCGGCACAGGGGAGGCGGAGGCCATGCGCGACGGAGGAACGGCGCGGCCGCGCGTGCTGACGGCGGCGCTTCTGGTGGCGATTTGCTGCGCGGCGGCGTTTTCCGCTGCGGCGGCGGATCGGGTCGCGCTCGTCGTGGGGAACGGCGCCTACGCCCATGCGCCGAAGCTCGCGAACCCGGTCAACGACGCGGCCGCGGTGGGCGCGGCGCTGAAGCGGCTGGGCTTTTCGGTGATGCGTGTGGAGAACGCGAGCGGCGACGCGCTGCGCCGGCGGCTGCGGGATTTCGGCAGGGCGTCGCGGGGGGCCGAGGTGGCGGTGGCGTTCTATGCCGGGCACGGCGTCGAGGTGGGGGGACGCAACTACCTGGTTCCGGTGGACGCGACTCTGGCGAACGACGGCGACGTGGCGTTCGAGGCGGTGGGTCTGGACCTGGTGATGCAGTCGGTGGAGGGCGCGTCGCGTTTCGGGCTGGTCATCCTGGATGCGTGCCGGGACAACCCGTTCGTCTCCCGGATGGAGCGTGCGGGGACGACCCGGGCGGTGGGGCGGGGCCTTGCGCGGGTTGAGCCGACGGGGGTGACGCTGGTGGCCTATGCGGCGACGGCGGGTCGGACGGCGGCGGACGGTTCGGGTCGTCACAGCCCGTATACGGCGGCGCTTCTGGAGCACATCGCGGAGCCCGGCCTGGATGTGGGGCAGATGTTCCGCCGGGTTCGTGAGAGCGTTGAGTCGTCGACGGGGGGCGCGCAGAAGCCGGTGTATTACGGCTCGTTGCCGAGCGCCGGGGCGTATCTGTCCTCGCCCCCGCCCGGCGGCGGCGTTCCGGCGGCGGTTCCGGGCGGGCAGTCCCCGGAGGCGCTCGTCGCCGCCGACCGGGTGTTCTGGGAGTCGATTTCGGGGAGCGGGGACGCGGCGGATTTCGAGGCGTATCTGGAGGCGTTTCCGTCCGGCGTCTATGCGGCTCTTGCGCGCAACCGGCTGGCGCGGCTCCGGGGCGGCAGCGTTTCCTCTCCCGGTCCGCCGGAGGCGGATCACGCGGTTCTGGAGCGGGGTCTGGGCCTGGATCGGGCGGGCTGGGCGGCGTTGCAGTGGGGCTTGAATTCGCTCGGTTTCGATGCGGGTCCTGTGGACGGGGCTGTGGGACCGCGGACCCGGCGCGCGATATCGTCGTGGCAGTCTGCGAAGGATTATGAGGCGACATCGTATCTGACGGGGGAGCAGGCGGAAGCGCTGATTACGTTCGGTCGCGTGGCGGCGGCGCGCGAGCGGGAGGCGGCGGCCCGGGAGCGCGAACGGGAAGGGCGCGCGGCCCGGGCGCGCGACGATGCGGCGTTCGCGGCGGCGCGACAGCAGAACACGGTTTCGGCGTATGAGGGTTATCTCCGGGCGTATCCGTCCGGCGCGCATGTGTCGGATGCGCGGCGCCTGCGCGCGGCGGCGGTGCGGGCGCGCGACGATGCGGCGTTTGCGGCGGCGCGACAGCAGAACACGGTTTCGGCGTATGGGGGCTATCTCGCGGCCTGGCCTTCCGGCGCGCATGTGTCGGATGCGCGGCGCCTGCGCGCGGCGGCGGCGCGGGAGCAAGACAGACGCGAGGCCCGGGCGCGCGACGATGCGGCGTTCGCGGCGGCGCGTCAGCAGAACACGGTTTCGGCGTACGGGGGTTATCTCGCGGCCTGGCCTTCCGGCGCGCATGTGTCGGAGGCGTTACGTTTTGCGATGCAGCCTCTCAAAGAATTTAGGTTGAAAGTAGATCCTGTATTGCCGCAACTGGCGCTGCTTGAAGAGATGATGAATGAGATGCTGCGCCCTCTGGAGGGGATGTCTTTGGAGGAGGAGCGTTTGACATTAGCGATAATACGGGTGGAGTTGAGAGAGAAGATGGAGGAAATCGAAAGGATGATGATGGAGTATAGGCAGTTTCGGCGTCAGACGGATAGTATGCTGGAGAGAGTGCAGCGCTTGCTCGAAGGTCTGCCCAACTCGGCGGCGCGGCGTTCGGCGTATCGGGAACTCTCCGCGGCTCAGTCGGCTCGGGATCGTATCGTGGAGTTCGTGGAGTGGTGGCAGCGTGTTGTTAATTATATCCACCAATAGGGGTGTTTTCCGGGATTGGCCGCATTGCCCGGAGGAGGCGTCCCGGACACGGAGCGTTCGAGGCAAAAGGGATGGAGCCCGGAGGACCTTCGGGTTCGGCTGTCGCGCCGTCGGCGCGCCCGCGGCTTTCCGTCGGCATGGCTTGTCCGGCGTATTGACCGGGGGGTGAGGCGCATTAGTCTGCCGTTTCGTCATTTCGTGCGGGTTCGGGGAGGCGGAGCGATGAGATCCGGAAACGGCGCGGTTTCGACCGTCGCGGGAAGCGGCGGCGCCCGGCGCATCCTCGCGGCGCTGGCGGCTGCAGCGGCCGTCGCCGGTTGCGGCGGCCTGGCGGACATGGCGGGAGGGCCGCAACCCGTCGCCCTCCCGCCGCCGGCCGCGGCGGCGCTGCACAACCCCGCCGCAACCTTCACGGTGGGCGTGTTTCCGACCGGCGCCGCGTCGGTCCGCATCGGCGACACGGTCGGCTTCACGCTGTATTCGTCCGCCGCCGGCTACGGGCAGGTGTATCTGCTCAACACTTCGGGCAAGGTCGTGGCGCTGGCGGAGAACCTCCCGGTGGCGGCCGGAGAGCGAACCGTCTTCCCGGGCCCCGGCGCGGGTTTCGTCCTGCGCGCGAGCCCGCCGGCGGGGGTTGAGCGCGTCCTGTTTCTGGTCACACGCGCGCCGTTCGCCGGGTTCGCGGGGCCGGCCTCCGGCCCGGCGACGCTCGCCATATCGGCGGACGCATTCGTCGGCAGCCTCGCCGCCGCCGCCGCGGCCCTGCCCGGCGACGGCTGGGCGGCGGCGGAAACGCGCGTCGGGATCTCCGACGGGGTCTGAATGTCCGCCCCCCTTTCCCGGTCGATACGGGCTGTCGCGTTCGCGGCGCTCGCGGCCTCGATACCGGTCGGCGCGGCCGCGGCTGCGGACCGGGTGGCGCTCGCGGTGGGAAACGGCGCCTACGAACATACCGGCCGACTGCGCAACCCCGTCAACGACGCGACCGACGCCGCCGGCGCGAGCGTGAGCCTGTTCTTCTACGCCGGCCACGGCCTCCGAATGGACGGAGTCAACATCCCTCCGTCGCGCATCGCCTCCGCCTCCGCCCGGCCCGCCGGCCGCGTCAGCGCCGGTTCGCGTCCTCCCGCGCGCGGGCCAGCAATTCCGCGCCATCGGCGCAATCGACGACCAAATCGCCGATCTCCGCGAGCCGGTCGGTGTCCGCAACCCCCGCCAGAAGCGCCGCCAGCCGGGCGCCCGCGTCGGCGCCGAACTTCCGCCCCGCCTGACGCGAAAGCAACGCCCGCTCCCGCTCCAGGCCTTGCTCCAGCGTTTCGGCCCGTGTGCGCGCGGTCGCGTTCTCCAACTCGCGCGCAAGACGCGCTTCCTCGCGCGCGGTCGCGTTCTCCAACTCGCGCGCAAGACGCGCTTCCTCGCGCGCAATCCCCGCTTCGATGCCGGTCTTGACGCGCGTCTCGACATATTCGTCGATCCGTCTCGCCAGTAGCGAACCCATGGCGCTCAAACCTCCCGTATCCGCAGCCGCCTGCAACGCCGAAGGCAGGTCCGGATGCGCACGCGCCGTCGCGCTGCGCTCCACCATCCCCAGCGTCAACTCCGCAAAGGCGCGCCGGAGACTCGCATGTTCCTCACCCGACAGCAACGCCGAAACCCGCCGCAACACCGCCGCCATCGTCGAAACCGAACCCTGCTCCAGCGCAATTTGCGCCGAAACCACATTACCCTCCGGCAAATCCTCAACCCGAAGCGCGTGCTCGTCAATCACCAGATGACGCTGGCGGGGCTGGAACGGCGCCAGAGCCTCACCCACCGACGCTATCGTCTCACCCACCTCCGCCGCCGCCGACCAGCGCCGCTCGCCGTTGTAGATCACAACAGGAAGCACCGGCGGAAGACGCCCGTCCGCCGGAAGCCGTCCGCCGCGGATCAGTTTCAGATACATCCGCGCCGTGTAGGCCAAGATGCGCGCCGCCATGTGGCGATCCACCGTGGACTGGAATTCCAGCAGAACGAGAAGATACAGCCAGTCCCCCGCCGCGCCCCGGAAGCCCACGCGCCACGCGGCGTCGCCGCTCCCCCGCCCGAAGCCGTCGTCGACGTAATCCGGAGGCAATTGTTCGAGGGTATCGAAATCCAGCGCCGCGACGACATCGGTGGGCGCGAAGCCGCGCAACAGGTCCTCCACCATCCGCGCATGGTCGAACCAGCGCTTGAAGGCCGCGTCATGAAACTCGCGCGCCGCCGCCATCGCGACCTCCCACGTCCGCCGTCCCGCCCCGCCGGGGCGTCTCGCGTGTCGAAGGCGGACGCGCGCGACCCGGAACGAACGGGGAGTTCAAGCGACCGCTTGCGACCCGCGCCGCGCCCGCCATGCGTCGTCCCCGACAGACGGCGCCCGAAAAACCCGGCCGGGGGCAAGCTCGCCGGCCCCCTCGGAAATCTCTACAGGGCAGGGGGCGAACGTCCGGGCCGCCTCAACCCTGCGCGCAACGACGGATCCCGTTTCCGCCGGCCCGCGCGTGCACGCGACACGCCTCTCGCCCCCCGGGTTAAAACGCCGGACCCGTCTCCCGCGCGCGGGCCAACAATTCCGCGCCATCGGCGCAATCGACGACCAAATCGCCGATCTCCGCGAGCCGGTCAGTGTCCGCAACCCCCGCCAGAAGCGCCGCCAGCCGGGCGCCCGCGTCGGCGCCGAACTTCCGCCCCGCCTGGCGCGAGAGCAACGCCCGCTCCCGCTCCAGCCCTTGCTCCAGCGTTTCGGCCCGCGTGCGCGCGGTCGCGTTCTCCAACTCACGCGCTACCGCGCTCTCCACTTCACGCGCGATGCCCGCTTCGATGCCGGTCTTGACGCGAGTCTCGACATATTCGTCGATCCGTCTCGCCAGTAGCGAACCCATGGCGCTCAAACCTCCCGTGTCCGCAGCCGCCTGCAACGCCGAAGGCAAGTCCGGATGCGCACGCGCCGTCGCGCTGCGCTCCACCATCCCCAGCGTCAACTCCGCAAAGGCGCGCCGGAGACTCGCATGTTCCTCACCCGACAGCAACGCCGACACCCGCCGCAACACCGCCGCCATCGTCGAAACCGAACCCTGCTCCAGCGCAATTTGCGCCGAAACCACATTATCCTCCGGCAAATCCTCAACCCGAAGCGCGTGCTCGTCAATCACCAGATGACGCTGGCGGGGCTGGAACGGCGCCAGGGCCTCACCCACCGACGCTATCGTCTCTCCCACCTCCCGCGCCGCCGACCAGCGCCGCTCGCCATTGTAGATCACAACAGGAAGCACCGGCGGAAGCCGCCCGTCCGCCGGAAGCCGTCCGCCGCGGATCAGTTTCAGATACATCCGCGCCGTGTAGGCGAGGATGCGCGCCGCCATGTGACGGTCCACCGTGGACTGGAACTCCAGCAACACGAGAAGATACAGCCAGTCCCCCGCCGCGCCCCGGAAGCCCACGCGCCACGCGGCGTCGCCGCTCCCCCGCCCGAAGCCGTCGTCGACGTAATCCGCCGGCAACTGTTCGAGGGTATCGAAATCCAGCGCCGCGACGACATCGGCCGGCGCGAAGCCGCGCAACAGGTCCTCCACCATCCGCGCATGGTCGAACCAGCGCTTGAAGGCCGCGTCATGAAACTCGCGCGCCGCCACCATCGCGACCTCCCACGTCCGCCGTCCCGCCCCGCCGGGGCGTCTCGCGTGTCGAAGGCGGACGCGCGCGACCCGGAACGAACGGGGAGTTCAAGCGACCGCTTGCGACCCGCGCCGCGCCCGCCATGCGTCGTCCCCGACAGACGGCGCCCGAAAAACCCGGCCGGGGGCAAGCCCACCGGACCCCCAAAGAGGTAAAGATTCAAGGGGTGAGCGTCCGAGCCACACGGAAGCCGTTGTCAACGTGCCGGTCCCAAGCGACGAGCCCGTAGCGGACCGCCGAGCGGAGGTCCCTCGGGGTGCCGTTGAACCAGGACCCGCCGCGGAGAACGCGAAGGGAACATTCGCCGCTTTCCCAAGCGCTCCCGTTGCGCGGAGCTCCGGTGTAACTGTCGTTCCAGCAATCCTGAACCCACTCCCAAACATTCCCGTGAACGTCATGCAAACCGAACGAATTCCCGCCGAAACTACCCACAGGAGAAGTCCGGGAATAGCCGTCGTCGCAATCCACACCCCAATCCAGGCCCGAACTCGCATCCGCGCCGTTCGCGTAGCGGCACTGAGACGACGAACCATCCCCCCACCAATACCGCGTCTGTGTCCCCGCACGCGCTACATACTCCCACTCCGACTCGCTCAACAGGCGATACGACTCCCCCGTCTCTCGTGAAAGCCACCGCACATACGCACGCGCATCGTCCCAGCTCACGCAAACCACAGGGTGCGAACCCGTTTGCGGAAAACCCGGATTCCGCCAACCCCGACCCGAACGATCCTTCCCTTCCTCGTCCTCCCAGATCCAGCACGAATCGCCCATCGAACGGCCCGTTGCGGACACGAAGCGACCGAACTCGTCACGCGTCACCTCGTGCATCCCAACCGCAAAAGGCGACCTGATCGTCACCCGACGCCGCGGACCCTCGTCGCTATCCCCCTCCGAAGACGGCGAACCCATCATGAAATCCCCCGACGGTACCACGACCATCTCGGGGCAATGCGGGCAGTCCCGGAAAACCTCGCCGACCGCGGGAACGCGCTCCCGCTCCGCAGCCTCACGCTCCGCCCGATCCCGGGCCTCGCGACCGGCCGCAATCAGAGCTTCCGCCTGTTCCCGCGTCAGATACGACGTCGCCTCGTAACCCTTCGCAGACTGCCACGACGATATCGCGTCCCGACTCCGCGGACCCAAAAGCCCGTCCGCCCGGCTCACCTCGAAACCCAGCGCATTCAAACCCCACTGCAACGCAACGCGGGCCTCCCGGTCCAGGCCCAGACCCGACTCCAGAGCCGCATAACCCGCACCCGACGGAACGGGACCGGAAGAGGAAGAAGGGGAAACCTCCCCGCCGTTTCCGAGCCGCGCCAGCCGGTTGCGCGCAAGAGCCGCATAGACGCCGGACGGAAACGCCTCCAGATACGCCGCGAAATCCGCCGCATCCGCGCTCCCCGAAATCGACTCCCAGAACACCCGGTCGGCGGCGATGAGCGCCTCACTCTCGGGCGACGGCGCCGGAGGCGCTCCGGGCGCGGCAACCGTCCCCGCAAGCGGCGTTTCGCCCGGCGCGAAGTAGAAATTCCGCGTCAGCGACAGACTCACCCAGGGCTCCTGCCGTTCCGCCGTGCGCTCGAGAACCGTGGCCGTAACCGACGTCAGCATGTCCGTAACGCTCTCCCCCGGACGACCGATATGCTCCAGAAGGGCCGCCGTGAACGGCGAGTTCCGCCCGTCGCCGTCGGCCGCCACGCCGCCCGGCCGCGTCGCAAAGGCGATGAGCGCGCCGCGCCGCATGGCCTCGACCCGGGCCAGCCCGCGGCCCACGCCGCGCGTCCCCGCCGCCGCCAGCGGGTTGTCGCGGCACGCGTCGAGGAACACCAGGTTCGTCTCGCCCCGCATCCGCCGCATCACCGTTTCCAGTTCGACCGCCCCGCGCTCGAGCGCCAGCGTGCTCGTCAACGCCACATCGACCGGCGCGACGTAGTTCGCGCCGTCGACCTGAAGCCCGTGGCCCGCGTAGAAGAACAGCGCCGCCTCGGCGCCGCGAGACGCATCCGCGAAGGTCGCGAGCTTGTCGTAGAAACCCTCCCGGTCCAGGTCCAGCCCCAGGACCACCTCGAAGCCGAGCCCCCGCAACGCTTCCGCCATGTCGGCGGCGTCGTTGACCGGGTTCGCAAGCGGCGGAGCATGAACGTAGGCGCCGTTCCCCACGACAAGCGCGACCCGGTCCGCCGCCGCAGCGGAAAACGCCGCCGCGCAGCAAACCGCCGCCATGGACGCCGCCAGAAGCGCCACTACCGCCGGCGCGCGCCGCGCCGTCCCTCCGTCGCGCATCGCCTCAGCCCGGCCCGCCGGCCGCGTCAGCGCCGGTCCGCGTCCTCCCGCGCGCGGGCCAGCAATTCCGCGCCATCGGCGCAATCGACGACCAAATCGCCGATCTCCGCAAGCCGGTCGGTGTCCGCAACCCCCGCCAGAAGCGCCGCCAGCCGGGCGCCCGCGTCGGCGCCGAACTTCCGCCCCGCCTGGCGCGAGAGCAACGCCCGCTCCCGCTCCAGCCCTTGCTCCAGCGTTTCGGCCCGCGTGCGCGCGATGCCCGCTTCGATGCCCGCTTCGATGCCGGTCTTGACGCGAGTCTCGACATATTCGTCGATCCGTCTCGCCAGTAGCGAACCCATGGCGCTCAAACCTCCCGTATCCGCTGCCGCCTGCAACGCCGAAGGCAAGTCCGGATGCGCACGCGCCGTCGCGCTGCGCTCCACCATCCCCAGCGTCAACTCCGCAAAGGCGCGCCGGAGACTCGCATGTTCCTTGCCCGACAGCAACGCCGACACCCGCCGCAACACCGCCGCCATCGTCGAAACCGAACCCTGCTCCAGCGCAATTTGCGCCGAAACCACATTATCCTCCGGCAAATCCTCAACCCGAAGCGCGTGCTCGTCAATCACCAGGTGACGCTGGCGGGGCTGGAACGGCGCCAGGGCCTCACCCACCGACGCTATCGTCTCACCCACCTCCGCCGCCGCCGACCAGCGCCGCTCGCCGTTGTAGATCACAACAGGAAGCACCGGCGGAAGACGCCCGTCCGCCGGAAGCCGTCCGCCGCGGATCAGTTTCAGATACATCCGCGCCGTGTAGGCGAGGATGCGCGCCGCCATGTGACGGTCCACCGTGGACTGGAACTCCAGCAACACGAGAAGATACAGCCAGTCCCCCGCCGCGCCCCGGAAGCGCACGCGCCACGCGGCGTCGCCGCTTCCCCGCGCGAAGCCGTCGTCGACGTAATCCGGAGGCAACTGTTCGAGGGTATCGAAATCCAGCGCCTTGACGACATCGGCCGGCGCGAAGCCGCGCAACAGGTCCTCCACCATCCGCGCATGGTCGAACCAGCGCTTGAAGGCCGCGTCATGAAACTCGCGCGCCGCCGCCATCGCGACCTCCCACGTCCGCCGTCCCGCCCCGCCGGGGCGTCTCGCGTGTCGAAGGCGGACGCGCGCGACCCGGAGCGAACAGGGAGTTCAAGCGACCGCTTGCGATCCGCGCCGCGCCCGCCATGCGTCGGAAACCTCGCCGCCGCCGCGGCCCTGCCCGGCGACGGCCGGGCGGCGGCGGAAACGCGCGTCGGGATCTCCGACGGGATCTGAATGTCCGGCCCCCTTTCCCGGTCGATGCGGGCTGTCGCGTTCGCAGCGCTCGCGGCCTTTTTTTCGTCCACCGTCGAGAAAACCTCTGCGGCCGACATCGCCCCATGCGTGAGGACCGACCCGGCGCCCCGCCCCCGCGCGGCGGCGGGGCAAGAGGGGCGCCGGGTCTTCGCTCGTCATGACCGTCCCTGGACGCTCACCGGCGCGCCCGGCGGCCCCGTGAGGCCGGCGGTTCGGGCATCGGAGCGTGCGGGCCACACGAAAGCCGGCGTTGTTGTTCCGGTTTCCGGTGTCGTTCCTGTTGCGGTTCGCCGCGCGGAGGTTCCTCGGGTTGTTGTTCCAGGAGCCGCCGCGGAGAACGCGACGGCAGGGGGACGGGCAGGCTCCCCGGACGGGCGGCGCGACGGGTCGAACCATCCGCCCCGGAAGATCGCCTGGCGCAGGCGCCAGCTGTCGGCGTGTCCGGCATGGGCGACCCACGCGCCCACCCGGCGTTCGATCTCCTCGCGCGAAGCCGACCCGGCGCGCCAGCGGTCGCGCAGGCCGCGCAGCCGGTTGCGGAAGCGGCGCACATTGGCCTCCGGCAGGCGCCGCCGCCCGCCGGGCAGCAGCACGAAACCGAGGAACTCCGCCGGCGCGCGCGTATCGGCGATCTCCGTCTTGCGCGGATGCAGGCGCAGGCGGCGGCCCTCGAGGAACAGCGCGATGCGCCGCCGCCACTCCTCCAGTTGCGCCGGGTCGTCGTGGAACAGCGCGAAGTCGTCCACATAACGCAGATAGCCCCTTGCGCGCAGGACCTGCTTGCAGAAACGGTCGAGACCGTCGAGATAGACATTGGCGAAGAACCGGCTCGTCAGGTTGCCGATCGGCAGCCCGCGCCGGCGCTCATGCGGCGTGAACAGACCGTCGCCGGGGAAATGAAGCAGAACCGGCTCCTGCGGGTTGGAGCCGTCGACGATCCGGTCGGCGAGCCCCAGAGTGCGCGGGCAGGCGAGGCGACGCCGCAGGTCGCGCTTGAGGATCCCGTGGTCGATGGAGGGAAAATACCGCCATATGTCGCAGCGCAGGACATGGCGGAAGCGGTCGCGGAAGCGCTCGTAGCGCGCGACGGCGCGGTGCGTCCCCTTGCCCTTGCGGTTGGCGTAACTGTCATGGATGAAGCCGCGCTCGAAGACCGGTTCGACAACCGCGCACAGGGCATGATGCACGACGCGGTCGCGGAACGGCGCGGCGGAGACGACACGGTGTTTCGGGTCGAAGACCTCGATGACCGTGTAGCGCCCCGGCCGGTAGCGCCCGCTCGCGAGGGCGCGTTCGAGGCGCAGGACTTCGGTCTCCAGGTTGGAGAGGAAGGCCGCCGGCCCCGGTTTCGCCCGCTTGCCGGCCGCCGCGCGCAGGGCGGCGGCGCGCAACGCGGGGAAGGACGCGACGGCGCCGAAAAGGTCATGCGCTTTCGCGGGCATCGTGCGCCTTTCTCCACGCGCCGATGCGTCGCCCGGTGTCGTCCAGGCTCCGCGCCGCGTGTTCGTAGCGCCGCGGGTCGAGGAAGCGCAGGTCATGGGCGAGGCGGAAGAGGAAGCGCAGTTTCTCGATCCCCAGATTGGCGCGGGCGAGATGCGGGCCGCGCCGGCGGGTGTATGTCGCTTCGACGAGGGAGTCGAGCACGTCGAGCGCGGTCGTTTGGATGCGGTCTCCGAGCAGGAACTTCTGCCGGCGCGGAAAGCGCTCCACCGCGGGAACGAGCCAGAGGAGGAAGCGGTAATGCGCCTCCAGCGCCGGACCCGTCTCGCGCGCGCTCGTCCGTTCGCCGACGCTATCGACGCTCACCGGAACGCGAAAAAAATCCGGCCGGGGGGCAAGCCCCCCGGACCCCCGGAGAGGTAAAGAAGTAAAGATTCAAGGGGTGAACGTCCGGGCCACACGAAAGCCGGCGACGCTGAGCCGGTTCCCGGTGAAGTCCCTGTAGCGGATCGCCGCGCGGAGGACCCTCGGGTTGTCGCTCCAGGAGCCGCCGCGGAGAACGCGACGCGAACAATCGCCACTTTCCCAAGCGCTCCCGTTGCGCGGAGCTCCGGTGTAACTGTCGTTCCAGCAATCCTGAACCCACTCCCAAACATTCCCGTGAACGTCATGCAAACCGAACGAATTCCCGCCGAAACTACCCACAGGAGAAGTCCGGGAATAGCCGTCGTCGCAATCCACACCCCAATCCAGGCCCGAACTCGCATCCGCGCCGTTCGCGTAGCGGCACTGAGACGACGAACCATCCCCCCACCAATACCGCATCTGCGTCCCCGCACGCGCTACATACTCCCACTCCGACTCGCTCAACAGGCGATACGACTCCCCCGTCTCACCCGAAAGCCACCGCACATACGCACGCGCATCGTTCCAGCTCACGCAAACCACAGGGTGCGAATCCCTCTGCGAAAAACCCGGATTCCGCCAACCTCGACCCGAACGATCCTTCCACTCGCTGCCTTCCCAAATCCAGCACGAATCCCCCATCGAACGGCCCGTCGACGAAACGAAACGACCGAACTCGCCTCGCGTCACCTCATGCGCCCCGACCGCAAAAGCCGCCCCGATCGTCACGCGATGCCGCGGACCCTCGTCGTCTTGCCGGTCTTCCTCCGAAGGCGGCGAACCCATCATGAAACGCCCGGACGGAACAACAACCATCTCGGGGCAATGCGGGCAGTCCCGGAAAACCTCGCCGACTGCGGGAACGCGCTCCCGATCCGCAGCCGCCTTCCGCAAACGACGCGCCTCCGAAACATGCGCGCCGGACGGATACAGCGAAAGATAACCCTCATACGCCGAAGCCGTATCCGAACGCCGCGCCGCCTCGAACGCCGCATCGTCACGAGCCCGGCCGGCACGCTCTTCGCGCTCCGCAGCCTCACGCTCCGCCCGATCCCGGGCCTCGCGACCGGCCGCAATCAGCGCTTCCGCCTGTTCCCGCGTCAGATACGATGTCGCCTCATAACCCTTCGCAGACTGCCACGACGATATCGCGTCCCGACTCCGCGGACCCACAGCCCCATCCACAGGACCCGCATCGAAACCCAGAGCGTTCAAACCCGCCTGCAACGCAACCCGGTCCGCCCGGCCCAGACCCAGACCCGACTCCAAGGCCCCATGATCCGGACCCGACGGAACGGGAGCCGGAACCGGACCGGGAGAGGAAACAACCCCGCTATCCCCGAGCCGCGCCAGCCGGTCGCGCGCAAGAGCCGCATAGACGCCGGACGGAAACGCCTCCAGATACGCCTCGTAACCCGACGCCGTCCCGCCCCGCTCGGCCGACTCCCAGAACACCCGGTCGGCGGCGATGAGCGCCTCACTCTCGGGCGACGGCGCCGGAGGCGCTCCGGGCGCGGCAACCGTCCCCGCAAGCGGCGTTTCGCCCGGCGCGAAGTAGAAATTCCGCGTCAGCGACAGACTCACCCAGGGCTCCTGCCGTTCCGCCGTGCGCTCGAGAACCGTGGCCGTAACCGACGTCAGCATGTCCGTAACGCTCTCCCCCGGACGACCGATATGCTCCAGAAGGGCCGCCGTGAACGGCGAGTTCCGCCCGTCGCCGTCGGCCGCCACGCCGCCCGGCCGCGTCGCAAAGGCGATGAGCGCGCCGCGCCGCATGGCCTCGACCCGGGCCAGCCCGCGGCCCACGCCGCGCGTCCCCGCCGCCGCCAGCGGGTTGTCGCGGCACGCGTCGAGGAACACCAGGTTCGTCTCGCCCCGCATCCGCCGCATCACCGTTTCCAGTTCGACCGCCCCGCGCTCGAGCGCCAGCGTGCTCGTCAACGCCACATCGACCGGCGCGACGTAGTTCGCGCCGTCGACCTGAAGCCCGTGGCCCGCGTAGAAGAACAGCGCCGCCTCGGCGCCGCGAGACGCATCCGCGAAGGTCGCGAGCTTGTCGTAGAAACCCTCCCGGTCCAGGTCCAGCCCCAGGACCACCTCGAAGCCGAGCCCCCGCAACGCTTCCGCCATGTCGGCGGCGTCGTTGACCGGGTTCGCAAGCGGCGGAGCATGAACGTAGGCGCCGTTCCCCACGACAAGCGCGACCCGATCCGCCGCGGACGCCTCCGGCGCCGGAACCAGCGCGAGAACAAGAGTGAGGAAAGCCGCGGCCGCGAGGGCCAGACGCGCGCTTCCGGCGTTCCCTGCGCTCCCCGGCATCGCTTTACCCCTCCCGGCCCGCTGCGCTGCGCAGGCGCAGCATAGCTCTCTCCGGCGCCGGCGCAACCGCAGGTTGATCGCGAAGGCCGGGCCGGATAGCCTCTCCGGACGGGCGCGGGTCCGTCCTCGCGTCCGCCCGGATCGCCACCGTCGCGAGCCGCCGAACGCGACGCCAGCCCGAAGGAGACAGACATGCATCGAACCTTCCGCGCGGCGCCGCTCGCGCTCGCGCTTACGGCCGGCGCGGCGCCGGCTTCCCTTGCCCAGGATATGGACGGCGCGGCGCGCGACCTCTCGGTCGAGCAGACGGCCGTGCTCGCGGTCCAGCCCCCGGCGCCCGCCATCTCTCCCTCCGGGGAACGGCTTTCCGTCGTCGCCTGGGTCGACCACGCCGACAACACCTATGCCGTGGGCGAGACGGTGCGGCTGTTCGTCAAGGCGAACAAGGACGCATGGATCACGGTGCTCAATGTCGGCCCGTCGGGGCAGGCTACGGTGCTGTTTCCCAACGCGCACCAGCCGGAAACGCGGGTGGCGGCGGGCCGGGTCGTGGAGGTCCCCGCCGCCGGGTCGGGGGCCAGCATCCGCGCGACGGGGCCCGCCGGGCGCGAACTGATCAAGGTGATCGCCTCCACGAGCCCCACCCCCGTGTTCGCCGCCGCGGACGGCGGCGGAGGGCCGTTCACGGTGCTGGCGGCCGGCGGCCGCGCCCTGGCGCGCGACCTGCAGGTCGCCATGGACACACAGGCGGAACAGGAATGGGACGACTACAACAAGGTCGTCACGACCGTCGCGACCCGCCCGATGGCGCTGGCGCCTCTGGCGCCGGGAGGGCCGGGGGAGGCAGCCGCCTGGCCGGCCGACCCGCTCGGCCTGCGGGTCGCCACCGACAAGCACGTCTACCGCATGGGCGAACCGGTATCGATCTACGTGCGCGCCGCCTCGCCATGCTACCTGACGCTGGTCAACATCGGCCCGTCGGGCCAGACGCGGGTGCTGCTGCCGAACGCGGCGCAGCCGGTCAACCTGATCCCGGCCGGGGGAACGGTGGTGTTCCCCGCGGCGGCGTCGAACCTGCAGGTGACGCCCATCGGCCCGGCCGGCATGGAAACGGTAGTCGCGCTCTGCGGCGCCGACAACCGGCCGGTGTTCCCCGCCGGCCTGTCCTACGGCCGCAACGGCTTTGCGGAGGTCGGCGGCGCCGCCGCGGCGCGCGATCTGACGGTGGCGGCGGCGCCGAACCGGGCGGTTGGACAGGCCACGGTCGGCTTCGCGGTCACGCCGTAGTTTCGGGGAGCGCGGTCCGGAAAGCCGATCGGGAGAAGAGCGAGGAGACGCCGCCGTTGAGGAAAACGAGGTTTCTTGCCTCCGCGGCGCTTCGCCGCCTGCTGGCGGCGATGTTCGTTCCGGCGGCGGTCGCGACATCGGAGGACGCGCGCGCCGACGATTGCGCGGAGGCGGCGCGGCCGCTGCGCGAGGCCCTGGCGGCGCGGGACGTGGAGGCGGCGCGCCGTCATTACGACGCGGTGCGCGCGGCGTTCGCCTGCGACGATGCCTTCCGGGCGCGCGCCGCGCGCGCCGTCGCGAACCTGCATGTCGGCGCGGCGCAAGAGGACATGGCGCGCGGGGCGGGGCTCCGGTCGCAGCGCGCCCGGCTCGAGCGCGGCGTCGGCTATGCGCGGGTGTGGGCCGGACTGGCGCTTCTGGGCGACCTCGCCCGCGAGGAGCGTGCGCACGACCGCGCCGCAGCGCTTTACCAGGAAGCGCTCGCCGCCATCAACAACGAGGGCGAGACCCCGACGCCGCCGCCGCGGGCCGAGATCGAGCGTATTGTGGCGCTCGCCGCGCAGAGCCGGATGCTCGCCGGAAATTACGTGGAGGCGCCGGTGAACCGCGCCGGCGAGCCGGACGGCCTCGCCGCGACCGCCATCCGCGGCATCGAGATCGGTCGGGTGCCGATCCCCGTCACCTTCCTGACGGGCTCCGCGGAGTTCGACGGGCTGGGACGGCGCTACGCCCGGGAGATGGCGGACTGGCTGGCGCGGCAGGACATCGAACGGATCGTGGTTTCCGCCCATACCGATCCGCGCGGGTCCGAGGAATACAACATGGCGCTGTCGCAGCGGCGGGGCGAAGCGCTGGCCGCATTCCTGAGGCGGCAGGGGATCGCCGAACCCATCGAGGTGATCGCCCGGGGGGAAAGCCAGCCGCTCGCGCTGGTCGACGCCGGGAGCTACAGCCGGGAGGAGCGCTGGCGCATGGAGCGCCGGGTGGAGCTCATCCGGTGACGGGAGGCGCCGGCGCGCGCCTCGCGGCGGCGGCGCTGGGGGCGTTCGCAGCCGCCGCCGGGGCGTCGTCCGAAGCGGCGACGGTGCGCGGACTGGCCATCGGCATCGACGAATACGACTCCCTGCCGGACCTCGAGGGAGCGGTCGCCGATGCGCGGGATATTCACGCCGCCCTCGCCGAGGCGGGGTTCGGGGACCTGACACTGCTGGAGAACGGCGAGGCGACGCGGGCGCGGATCGTGGCGGAGTGGCGGGGCCTGCTCGCGCGTGCGGAACCGGGCGACACCCTGGTGCTCAGCTATGCCGGGCATGGCGGCCAGGAGCCGGAGCGCATCGCGGGCAGCGAAGCCGACGGGCGCGACGAGGTGCTGCTGCTCGGCGGCTTCGCCGAGTCCGGCCCCGGAACCCGGGAACGGCTTTTCGACGACGAGATCGACCTTTGGCTCCGGGAAGCGGGCGAGCGCGGGGCGCGCGTGGTCTTCGTCGCCGATTCCTGCCACTCCGGCACGCTGACGCGCAGGATGGACCCGCGCGCGCCGGCGCGCGCTGTCCGGAACGCGCCGCCCTACACCATCGACGACGACATGCTCGCCCTCGATCCGCCGGCCGGCGCGCCCGACGGCGCCGAGCATCCGCATGTCGACTTCCTGGCGGCCGGGCAGGAGCACCAATCGGTGCCCGAAATCGCGGCGCCCGACGAGAACGGGATCCGCCGCCCGCGCGGCGCGCTCAGCTGGCTGTTCGCCCGGGCGGTGCGGGGCGAGGCCGATGTCGATGACGACGGGGTGCTGCGCCGGGCGGAACTGTGGCGCTTCATCCGCGAGAACGTCCGCATGGCGAGCGACGCGCGGCAAACGCCCAACCTCATGCCCAACCGGGGCGGGGACGAACCTGTCCTCAGACTCGGACCGGCGCCGGACGGCGCGGCGGCCGGCGGGGACGCGCCGGACCCCGGTTCGGCGGTTCGGCTCGCGGTTCTCGGCGCCGATGCAGAGACCCTGACGGCGGTGCGGGAGGAGGCGCGCGCGATGCCCGAACGCGTCGAAGTCGTCGTGCGGCGGGACTCCGCCGATCTCGTCTGGGACGCCCGGCGACGCGAGGTGGTGACCCGCATGGGCGACGTGGCGGCGCGCGGGGTAGGCCCGGCCGGCCTCGCCGGCGCGGTCGGCAAGTGGCAAGCGGCGCGAGACATCGCGGCGCTGAGCGCGCGCGGCCCGATGCGGCTGCGGATACTCCCCCATGACGGCCTGCACCGGGAGGGGAGCCGGGTGACGGTGCGGCTCGAGGGAGTCCGGGGCGCCCGCCCGACCCTGTTCGACCTGTCCGGCAACGGCGTCGTCCATTACCTGTACCCCCTTCCCGAAGACCCGCCGGCCGGCGGGCCGATGGAGTGGGAGTGGGAGTTCGAGATCACGGCGCCCTTCGGGGCGGACCATCTTGTCGCGGTGTCGGCGGTGTCTTCCCTCGACTCGCTCAATACGGCCCTCACGCGCCTCGACGGCAAGCCCGCGGCGCGCGAGGCGGCGCGGCTGCTGGCCGGGGCGGCGGCGGGCGCGTCCGGTTGGTCGTCGGGAATTCAGGGCCTGTTCACCGCGCCGGCGGAGGACGGACGATGACGGGACGGGCCGCGCGGCGGAAGCCGGCGGGCGCGTTCGCGACGACCTCGCGCGGCCTCGGCGCTGTCCTGCTTTGCGGGGCGGCGCTTGCGCCGGGGTTCGCGCCCGCCCAGGAGGCGCAGGGCCGCGCGGCCTCGGAGCGCCATACGCGCATCGTCGGCGGCGCCGAGACGGAACCCGGCGCGTATCCCTGGCAGGTGGCGCTCGTCGAAGCGCCGGAAGCCGGGGGCGGGCAATTCTGCGGCGGCTCGGTGATCGCTCCCCGGTGGGTGTTGACCGCCGGGCACTGCGTGGACGGCGCTGCGCCGGGAGACCTGCAGGCGCTGGTCGGCGCCCACGACCTCGACGAAGACGGGCGCCGGATCGATGTCGCGGAGATCCGCCTGCACGAGAATTACACAACGGAGGACGGTCCGCCGGAGAACGACATCGCCCTGCTGCGGCTGACGGAAGCGGCCGGCGCGCCGGCGGTGCGCCTGCCCGATGCGGCGTTGTCCGCCGATCTCGCCGCGCCGGGGGCGATGGCGACCGTGGTCGGCTGGGGCCTGCTGCGCCCGCTGCGCTGCGCCGCCGGCGCGCGCGAGGGCGCGCACCGTTGCAACCCGCGCGGCGGCGGAGACGGGCATTTCGTCGACGACCTCACCGGCGGCCCCGTGGACCTTGCGGACGTGCGGACATCGCGCCTGATGGCGGTCGAGCTGCCGCTGATCGGCGAGGCCGCCTGCCGCGACGCCTACTCCGCCGACGTAATCGACAGCCGTGTGCTGTGCGCCGGCTTGCGGGGCGGCGGCAAGGATTCGTGCCAGGGCGACAGCGGCGGGCCGCTGGTCTCGAGAGACGGCGGCTCATGGGTGCAGCTGGGCGTCGTGAGTTGGGGCGCAGGCTGCGCGAAACCCGGCAAATACGGCGTCTACGCCAGCACCGGCGCCTACGCGGCGTGGATAGCGGGCACGGCCGGGCTGGAGGCCGCGGCCGCCGTTCCGGAGCCGGCCCCGGTCGGAGATGCGGAGGAAACGGCGACCGGCGGGAGCGTCGAGAGCGCCCCGCCGCCGGGAGACCGGGCGCTCGTGATCGGCATAGACCTCTATGCCGACCCTGCGTTCCCGGACCTGAAGGGCGCGGCGCGCGACGCGCGCAACATGCGGGCGCTGCTCACGGATTTCCTGGGGTTCGAGCCGGCGGCCGTCCGCATGTTGACCGACCGGGACGCGACCCGCGCCGCGATACTGGACGGCGTCCGCCGCTGGCTCGTCGCCGGAACCCGCCCGGGCGACCGCGCGCTGCTGTATTTTGCCGGACACGGCTATTTCCAGCCCGACGAGGACGGCGACGAGGAGGACGGATACGACGAGGCGCTGGCGCCCCATGACGTGCGGCTGATCGCCAACGGCGACCCGATGACGCTCGACAACCACATTCTCGACGACGAGATCGGCGCGTTGTTCGCCCGCCTGCGCGACCGGCAGGCCTATCTGATCGTCGACTCCTGTCATTCGGGCACCGTCACGCGCACGCTGGATCCGGCCGCCGGAGGGCGGCTGCTCCGTCTCGCCGTTCCAGATTCCCCGGGCGCGACGCGGGGCGGGCCGGCCCCGGCGGCGCGGGCCTTCACCCGCGACGATAGCGGGTTCATCTCCACCGAAGACGGTCCGGTCGCCTGGACCGCCGTGTCCCCTTCGCAAATCGCGTTCGAGGACCTCGAGGTGGAACCGGAAGAGCGTCACGGCTTTTTCACCGGCCGGTTCGTGCGCGGAATTGCGGAGCGGCGCGCCGACCTCGACGGCGACGGGCGCGTCCTCCACGCCGAACTGCTCGACTACCTCCGCGCCGAATCGAAGGCCTATTGCGAACGCCTGGGGGAGAGGTGCAAACATGGGCTGACTCCCTACCTCGAAGGCCCTCCGGACATCCTCATGCGCGATCTCCGCGATCTTGCGGTCGTCGCTGCGCAGTCTCCCGACGCCCCCGACCCGCCCGCCGCTGCGGCGGCGGACGCCGCTCTCGGCGGCCACGGCAATGCCGCCGCCGTGCGGATCGAAATGCTGCCGACCGCCCGGCCGCGCGTCGGCGACGAGGTCGCCTACCGGGTGCGCAGCGAACGCTCCGGGCATCTTCTGCTCGTGGACGTAGACGCCGACGGCAAGGTGACGCAGCTGTTCCCCAACCGCTGGTCCGAACGGGCCGGGAAAGGCGCGCGGATCGAGGCGGGAAGACCCGTTGTCGTCCCCAACGCCTTTTACGGGTTTCGCTTCACCGCCGGCGCGCCGACGGGCAGCGGAACGACCTTCGCGGTGGTGACCGAGGACCCGGTCGCGCTCGACGACCTGCTCGCTCCGAACCGGGATCTGGAGCCCGTCGCAGGCGGGCGGGACTGGCTGCTCGCCCTCGGCGTCCGGCTGCGCGAACCCTGGACCGACAGCAACGGGGTGCGCGAACCGCGCTGGTCGTTCGACCGCGTCGACTACGAGATCGCGCCGTGACAGCGCTCCCCGGCCGGGGGGAACCGTCGTGACGAAACCGGAGAGGCCGGTTCCGGCGGTGCGCCTCGTTGCGGCGGTTCTCCTGTCGCTGGGCCTCGTCGCAGGCGCGGCTTCGTGGGCAGGTGAGGAGCGCGCGGGTCCCGCCGCTTCGATCCCGGTCGAGGAGCCGGTCAACGACGAGGAGACGTCGGGCTGTTACGGATCGCCCGAGTTCGGCGCGCGGCTTCTCAATGCGGTTTCCGAAGGCGGGGCGCACAACGCGCTGGTGTCGCCCCTGGGCGCCCGCATCGCCCTGGCCATGACAGCGCAGGGCGGCACGGCGCCTGTCCGCGCCGCACTCCGGGAACTCGCAGGCGCGCCGCCGATCTGCGCGCTCAAGGCGATTCTGGCCGCCTCGGCGACCGATGAGCGGATCGACGCGCGGATCGCCAACGGCGCGTTCGCCGACCCGCGGCTGGACCTGTTTCCCGCGTTCCGCCTTGCGCTCCGCGAACGCTTCGACGCCCGCGTCGAAGCTCTCGATTTCGCCGACGCGCGCGCCGCCGAAACTATCGACTCCTGGGTATCGGAAAAAACCGACGGCGCCATATCCACCCTGGTCGAACGGCTCGACCCGGACGACCGCCTGGTGCTGGCCAACGCCATCCACTTCCGCGCCGGGTGGACGCACGGGTTCGACCCGGAGCGGACTGCGCCGGTGCCGTTCCGTCCGCGGTCGGGCGAAACCGTCGAGGCTCCCGCCATGCGGGCGGACGAGTTGCCCGCCCGCCACCGCGCCGACGCCGACTTCGAGGCGGTTTCCCTTCCCTACGGGGACGGCGCCTTCGCGCTCGCCGCCGTGCTCCCGCGCGACGGCATGACGCCGGAGGAGGCGCTCTGGCGGTTGACGGAGGACCCGTCCTGGCTGGCCGGGGAAGGTTTCCGCCGCGCCCGCGGGGCGCTTCAGCTGCCGCGTCTCGCCCTGGACAGCGAGGCCGGCCTGCTCCCCGTCCTGCGTGCGCTGGGCCTCGCCGCCGCGCTGGACGACGAGAACGCTTTCGCCGGCATAGGGGCGCCGCCGCCGGAACTGAGCCGGCTGGTCCAGCGGGTCGCGCTCGAGGCCGACGAACGCGGGACGACCGCGTCCGCCGCGACGGCGGCCGTCATGGCGACACGCGGGAGCATTCCCGGCCGGTTCGACTTGCGGATCGACCGTCCCTTCGCGCTTTCGATCCGCTACGTCGAGACCGGCGCGCTTCTGTTCGTGGCCTGGGTCGACAACCCGGCGGCGGGGTAGGCCGTCGCCGGCGCGGCGTCAGCCGCCGGGCGAACGGGCGTGGCGCGACGCCTTGGCCCGGAGGTAGCGTTCGTTGTGGCGGTTGGCGGCGACCGCGTGCGGCATCCGTTCGGCCACGTCGATGCCGTAGCGCCGCAGCGCGGCGACCTTGTCGGGATTGTCGGTCATCAGACGCACCCGTTCGCAACCCAGCTGGCGGAGCATCCCGGCGGCGACGCGGTAATGGCGTTCGTCGGCTTCGAAGCCGAGCATTTCGTTGGCGTCGAACGTGTCGTAGCCGCGGTCCTGGATCTCGTAGGCGCGCAACTTGTTGACCAGGCCGATGCCGCGGCCTTCCTGCGCCAGGTAGAGGAGTATCCCCGCCCCGGCAGCGGCGATGCGGCGCACCGCGTTGTGCAGCTGGTCGCCGCAGTCGCAGCGCAGACTGCCGAGAAGGTCGCCGGTAAAGCATTGCGAGTGAAGGCGCGTCAGCACCGGCTGCGCGAGGTCCGGCTCGCCGATGACGATGGCCAGATGCTCGTCGCCGCCGTCGGCCGGGCGGAAGGCGACGATGAGCGCGTCCTCGGCCCCGGCGAGGGGGACGCGCGCGGCGCCGACCCGCGTCAGCGCCGCGCCGTCGCGGAAGCCGCCGATGTCGGCGGGCGACACCGGCGTCATGTCGTTGTCGCGCGCCCATGCGGCGAAGGGAGCGCACGCCGCGGCGTCGAGACTGCGCGCGAGAACGGCGGGGAGCAGGCCCGCGAGTTTGGCGAGCTCTACCGCGGCCATGTCGTGCGCATGGGCGACCTGCGCGCCCGCAACGCGCTGCGAGGGGGCGGGACCCTCGGCCCGCGCCGTCGGGTCGGCGAGGTTGCGGACGGACTCCGCATCGAGCGGCAGGGCGAGCGGCAGCGCCACCGCGCGCCCCGAGGCGGCAACGACGCCCAGGGCGCGGGCGCGGCGCGCCGACAGCGCGAGGCGGACGCCGGCGCCGGGCAGCGCCGCGAGGCGCGCCAGACGCTCCGGAGTCGCGCATTCGGCGGCAAGGAGCGCCGACGCGCCGCGTTCGCCGTCGTCGAGCACGACGATGCCGCCGCGGCGCAGGTCCCCCAGCGCGCGGCCGACGGCAAAGACGGCGCGAGGCGCTTCGCCGCCCGAATTCACCGGGCCGCCCGCCGCCGGCGGGACGGTCGTTCGTCGGTCCAAGCCGACCTCCCTCGCAAAGAGGCGCCGCCCGAAACGGCGGCGGCCCCCAGTATAGTCCGCGCGCCGCGTCGCGCGCTCTTTGCGAGCGCGGGCGGGACGGCGTAAAGTCACGATACGGCAAACGCGCGGGGGAGGCGACGCGAATGAGCGGCCGGGAGGCGGCCAAACGCATTCTCATCGTCGAGGACGACGAAGGCTTGCGCGAATCGCTTGCCGGGCAGCTGCGCCTGCACGAGGCGTTCGAGACGGCGGAAGCGGCGACCGGCGCGGCCGCGCTCGAGGCGGCGCGGGGCCGGCGTTTCGACCTGATCCTGCTCGATGTCGGCCTGCCCGACATGGACGGGCGCGATGTTTGCCGTCTCCTGCGCCGCGAGGGGATCGAGGTCCCCGTCGTCATGCTGACGGGCGCGGCGAGCGAGGCCGACACCATTCTCGGCCTCGATTCCGGCGCCAACGACTATGTCGCCAAGCCGTTCCGCCTGGGCGTGCTGCTGGCGCGGGTGCGCGCGCAACTGCGGGCGCACGAGCTCACCGACGACGCGCAGCTCGCCTTCGGCGGCTACAGTTTCCGGCCCGGCGCCAAAATACTGGTGGACGAGGAAAGCGGCCGGAAAGTGCGCCTGACGGAGAAGGAAGCGACGATCCTGCGCTACCTGTACCGGGCCGGAGACCGCCCGGTGGGGCGCGCGGTGCTGCTCGACGAAGTATGGGGCTACAACGCCTCGGTGGATACCCACACGCTGGAGACGCACGTCTATCGCCTGCGGCAGAAGATCGAGCGCGACCCTTCCAACACGCGCATTCTCGTCACCGAATCGGGAGGATATCGGCTGGCGCGCTGACCGCCGGGCGATGTCCGGGAAGGAGAAGGCCATGGGCGAGAAGATCGTTTTCGCCGCCGGGTTCCCCGGCGCCGCGGAGGCGGCGCGGGAACTCGCTCCGGCGGGTTTCGACCTGGCGGCGGCGGCGGTCGGGAGTCCGGAATTCGATATCGCGGTCGCCGACGCCGAATATCTCGTCGGTTTCGTCGACGGCGCCGTCGACGAAGCGCTGTTCCGGAAGGCGCCCCGGCTGCGCCTGATCCAGCTGCTGAGCGCCGGCTACGACCGCGCGGACATCGCCGCGGCGCGGCGCGCGGGGGTTCCCGTCGCCAACAATGGCGGCTCCAATTCGGTCGCCGTCGCCGAACACACGATCCTGCTGATGCTGGCCGTGTCGCGCCGGCTGGTCCTCCAGCACGCGAACGTCTCCGCCGGGCGCTGGCGCGGCAACGAGATCCCCCGCCTGAGCGAACTGCGCGGCAAGACGGCGGGCATCGTCGGACTCGGCAATATCGGCCGCAAGGTCGCCCGTCTCGCCGGCGCTTTCGGCATGACGGTCGTCTATTACGACACGGCGCGGCTCTCCGAAGACGCCGAGGACGCGCTCGGGGCGCGCTTCCGCCTGCTCGACGAACTCCTGCGCGAGGCGGACGCGGTGACGCTGCACGTCCCGCTCGACGACTCGACGCGGCATCTGATCGGCGCGCGCGAACTCGCGCTCATGAAAGAGAGCGCCGTTATCGTGAATACGAGCCGCGGCCCGGTAATCGACGAGGCGGCGTTGTGCCGCGCGCTCGCCGACGGGACGATCGCCGCCGCCGGCCTGGATGTGTTCGACCGCGAACCGCCGCCGCCGGACAACCCGCTCTTCGCTCTCGACAACGTGACCCTGACGGGGCACCTCGCGGGGCCCACTGTGGAAAGCCACCGCGGGCGCGTGCGCAACGCTTTCGACAACGTCCAGCGCGTCGCGCGCGGCGAGGCGCCGCTGTGGACGATCCCCGCACTCGCGGAGTGACACTCTCGGAGTGACGGGAAACCGGGCGGGGGTTCAGGCGGCGCCGGTCCCGCTTTCGCCGGCCGCCTTGAAGCGTTCGAGCAGCGGCAGCTGGGCCAGGCTGAAGACCAGCGTGAGCGGCAGGATCGCGAACAGTTTGAACTGTATCCACACTTCGGTGTCCTGGGTGCGCCACACCGCTTCGTTCAGCGCCGCCAGCACGACGAAAAAGCCGCACCAGCGCCAGGCAAGACGGCGCCAGCCCTCATCGGTGAGCCGGAGGAGGCTGCCGAACAGGCGCGGCAGCAGGCGCAGCCGCAGCAGCTGGCCGCCGAGCAGGATCGCCGCGAACAGCAGATTGACGATGGTGGGCTTGACCTTGATGAAGGTCTCGTCGGCGAGGAGAAGCGTCAGCCCCCCGAAGCCGAGCACGAAAACCCCGGAGACCATGGGCATGACCGGCAGCCGCCGGTCGATGCGCCAGCTCGCCGCGACCGCGACGACGGTCGCCGCCATGAAGGCGGCCGTGGCGGTCATGATCCCGGCCCGTCCGTTGACCGCGAAGAAGACGACGAGAGGGCCGGCCTCGACCGCGAGTTTGAGGAACTGACGCACGCTCAGCCGCGCTCGAGGCCGACCAGCGCGTCGGCGAAGGCGCGCGCCTCGAAGGGGCGGAGGTCGTCGATCCCCTCGCCCACCCCCACCGCATGGACCGGCAGTCCGAAAGCAGCGGCGAGCGCCACCACGACCCCGCCGCGCGCCGTGCCGTCCAATTTGGTGACGACCAGGCCGGAAACCTCGGTCGCGTCGCGGAACACGGCCACCTGGCGATGGGCGTTCTGGCCGGTGGTGGCGTCGAGCACGAGCACCGTATCGTGCGGCGCGGCGGCGTCGCGCTTGCGCAGCACGCGGACGATCTTCGTGAGTTGCGCCATCAGGTCGGCCTTGTTGTGCAGCCGGCCCGCGGTATCGACGATAAGCACGTCGGCGCCCTCGTCGCGCGCGCGCCCCAGGGCGTCGAACGCGAGTCCGGCCGGGTCGCCGCCGGGCTTCCCCGTCGTCACCGTTGCGCCGGCGCGCGTCCCCCATACCTGCAACTGCTCGACGGCGGCGGCGCGGAACGTGTCGCACGCCGCGAGCATGACCTTGAGGCCCTCGCGGCGCCATTGTTCGGCGAGCTTGCCGATCGTCGTCGTCTTGCCGTTGCCGTTCACCCCGACGACGAGCACGACATGCGGCGCGCGCCCGGGTCGGGGCCGCAGGGGCTGCGCGACGGGCGCGAGGATCCCGGCGATGTCGTCGGCGAGGGCCCGCCGCGCCTCGTCGGCGCCGGTCGCGCGGCCGAAACGGCGGCGCTTGAGGTTGCCGGCCAGCCGCGCCGCCGTCTCCGCGCCGAGGTCGGCGGCGATCAGCAGGTCCTCGAAGTCCTCCAGCGCCGCCTCGTCGAGTTTTCGCCCGCCGAAAATGCCGGCGAGGCCGCCGCCGAGAGACTGCGCCGTGCGGCCGAGCCCCGCCTTGAGGCGGCCGAGCCAGCCGCGCCGCGCCGCGCCCTCGCTCACGCCGCCTCCGCCAGCCAGCGTTCGCCGTCGTGACCGGCGAGGCGCGCCGTCACGATGCGTCCCGGCGTCTGCGGCGGCGACACCAGCGCCCGCACGAAAGGCTCGGTGCGCCCCTCGGTCGCCGTTTCCATGAGCACCGGCGCGCGATCACCGAGGCGACGGGACAGGAGCCGCGCCCGCAGCCCGGCGCCGACGGCCCGCAGCTCCGCGGCGCGCGCCTTGCGCACGACGGCGGCGACCTGGGGCATGCGCGCCGCCGGAGTCCCCGCGCGCGGGGAGTAGGGAAAGACGTGCGGCAGCGCGATGTCGCATTCCCGCATCAGGGCGCGGGTCTCGGCATGCATGGCCGCCGTCTCGGTGGGGAAGCCCGCGATGAAGTCGGCGCCGAACACGATGTCCGGGCGCGCCTCGCGCAGCGCCGCGCAACGGGCGACGGCATCGGCGCGGCGATGTCGGCGCTTCATGCGCTTGAGCACCATGTCGCTGCCCGATTGCATGCTCAGATGCAGATACGGCATGAGCCTCGGCTGGTCGGCGAAGAGCGCGCACAGCGCCGGGTCCGCGGCCGTCGGGTCGAGCGACGACAGACGCAGCCGCGGCAGCGCCGGAACCGCGGCGAGCAGCCGGCGGATCATGGCCGCCAGCCCGCCGGCCGCAGGGAGATCGACGCCCCAGGACGCGATGTCGATCCCCGTCAGCACGATTTCGCGCGCCCCCTGCGCGACGAGCGCCCGGGCCCGCGCCGCGAGAACGCCGAGGGGCACGCTGCGGCCGGCGCCGCGCCCGTAGGGAATGATGCAGAACGTGCAGCGATGGTCGCAACCGGTCTGCGCCTGGAGCCAGGCGCGGGCGCGCCCGGAAGGCGGCGGGAGCGCCGCTCCTTCGCTATCGTCGCTCGCCGGCGGCGCCATGATGTCGCCGACCGCGACGCGCTCCGAAGGCCGGCGGGCGAAAGCGTCGGGGGCGAGTTTTTCGCGGTTGCCGACCACCGTATCGACTTCCGGCATGGCGGCGTAGCGCGCGGGGTCGATCTGCGCGGCGCAGCCGGTCACGACGATCCGGGCGCCGGGACGGGCGCGGCGCGCGCGGCGGATCGCCTGGCGCGCCTGGCGCTCCGCCTCGGCGGTGACGGCGCAGGTGTTGACGACCACCAGACCGCCATCGTCGGCGCCCCGGGCGGCGTGGGCGCGCATGACCTCCGCCTCCCAGGCGTTGACGCGACAGCCGAAGGTCACGATCTCGACGTCGCTCACGCGAGGATCCCGCTGTCGAGCGCACCGCGGAAACTGACCGCCGCGGGGCCGGTCATGCGGACGCGGTCGTCGGCGCCCCAGGCGACCTCGAGGTCGCCGCCGTCGAGACGCAGGACAGCGCGGCGCCCGCACAAACCGCGGCGATGGGCGGCCACCAGCGCGGCGCACGCGCCGGTGCCGCAGGCCGGCGTGACCCCGACGCCGCGCTCCCACACCCTCATGCGCAACGCGCCGGGGCCCGCGATGCTCACCGCTTCGATATTGGCGCGTTCGGGGAACAGCGGGTCGGTCTCCAGCCGCGGCCCCAGCGTCCCGATATCGACCGCGTCGGCGTCGGCGACGAAGAACACCGCGTGGGGGTTGCCCATATTGACGGCCGCCGCGTCGCGGAGCGGACCTGCGGCAAGCCCGACATGCAGGGTGTCGCGCGGCTCGGCGAGGGGGATATCCCGCCAGTCGAGGCGGGGTTCGCCCATATCGACGGTAACGCGCCCATCCGCTTCGGCGCGCGCCGCGACGGCGCCCGCGGCGGTTTCGAGCGTCGCCTCCATACGGCCGCTTTCCGTCATCAGCAGCGCCGCGGCGCAGCGTGCGCCGTTGCCGCAGGCGCCCGCCTCGCCGCCATCGGCGTTGCGGACGCGCATGAAGGCGTCGGCGGTCGCCGAGGCTTCGAGCACCAGTATCTGATCGCAGCCGACGCCCGTGCGACGATCGGCGACCGCGCGCGCGCGCTCCGACGCCAGCGCGAGCGGCGCCGTGCGGGCGTCGAACACCACGAAATCGTTGCCGAGGCCGTGCATCTTTACGAAAGCGCGTTCCATCGCCCCGGTTATAGGCGCGCGCCAGGCGCCGTCCAACGGGAATCCGACGCTCCCCGCTCTCGACGGTCCGGCGGCGCTGGCCGTCGACGCTCCGAAGGGCTACCGTCGCCGTCCCGCACGAGGCGGGAACGCACGAAGAGGAGAGACAAGGTGGACCGGGTTCCGTTCCTCGAACCGGAAGACATGACGGCGGCGCAACGCGCCGTCCACGACGCCATCGCCGCCGGACCGCGCGGCTCCGGCCGCTACGGCCCTTTCAACGCCTGGTTGCAAAGCCCCGAACTCGCCGACCGGGCGCAGCGACTCGGCGCGTTGTTGCGCTTCGGCACTTCGGTCCCGCCGCGCCTCAAGGAACTCGCCATACTCTGCGTCGCCCGGCGCTGGACCGCGCAATTCGAATGGTACGCGCACAGGAAGCTCGCGCTCGAGGCGGGTCTCGACGCCGCCGTCATCGACGCCGTCAAGGCGCGCCGGCGCCCCGCTTTCGGGGATGACGACGAAGCCGCGGTCTACGACTTCGCACAGGAATTGCTCACGCGGCACGATGTCTCCGACCCCCGCTACGCGGCAGCGGAAGCGGCGCTCGGCCGCGCCGGAGTCGTCGAACTGGTGGGCGTGCTCGGCTACTACACACTGGTCTCGATGACGCTCAACGTCTTTCGCGCCCCCCTGCCCGACGGAATTGCGCCGCCGCTCGCCCCGTGACGAACAGGCGGCGGAGGCCGAGGGCATGACGGAGGGTCCGCGCGACATCCACGATTCGGGGTTCAAACTGCTCTTCGACCATGCGGACATGGTCCGCGACCTGCTGCGCGGCTTCGTGCCGGCGGACATCGTCGACGACTTCGACTTCAACAGCCTCGAACCGCTCTCGCCCGACCATGTGGGCGACGACCTGCGGCAAAGCCGCAGCGATCGCGTGTGGCGCGTGCGCTTCCGCGCCGCGGGGTCGCAGGAGTGGCTCTACCTTCTGCTGCTGCTGGAGTTTCAGTCGACGGCGGACCGCTACATGGCGGTTCGGGTCCTGTCCTACACGGCGCAAACCTGGCTGAAACTGATACGCGGCGGCGACCTTATGTCGGACGGCGGTCTTCCGCCGGTTCTGCCTGTTGTGATTTACAACGGCTCTTCGCGCTGGTCGGCGCCTTTGGAGGTGCGTGAGGCGGTGGCGGAGGTCGGTCCGGGTCTGGCTCCGTTTCAGCCTCGGCAGCGTTACCTGCTGCTTGACCAGGGGGCGCTGGATGTCGAGACTCTTCCGTCGGGCAATCTGGTTTCGGCGCAGGTTGGGCTTGGTCGCGCGGCGGTTCCGGATGTGCCTGCGGCGCTGGGTCGCATCGGGGCGTTGCTGTCGGAACCGCGTCACGGGAGCCTCCGTCGGGCTTTTGCGGAGATGGCGCGGCAACTGGTGGGCCGGAGCCGGACGGCGGGTTCGCAACCCGGCCTGGTGGAGAGCCTGCGGGAGTTGGCGCAAGCGGGAGATTTGAACACGATGGCATCGACGCTTGGGGAACGCATCGACGAATATGTCGAGGAGAAAGTCAGGCAAGGCATTGCGCAGGGCGTTGCGCAACGCGTTGCGCAGGGCTTTGCACAGGGTCGTGAAGAGGAGCGTGAAGAGGCCCTTGAACGCGAGTTGCGGCGTGATCGCGTGCTGTTGTCGCGCCAGGCGGCGCGGAAGTTCGGTGGCGAGACGGCAACCCGGCTTGAGGCGTTGCTGGAGCGCATCGACGATCCGGAGCGTTTCGTGCGCATCGGCGAGGATGTGATCGACTGCGCCACCGGCGCGGAGTTGCTCGCCCGCGTCGAGGGCGTCGCCGGCCACGCCTGACCGCGAGGACTGTCTTCGCAGCGGAAGCGGGGGTCGGTCTCTGCCCGGAGATTGAGGCGCTACGCGCCGCCGCGTAGCCGTGACGGCTGCATTGCGGGCGAGCGCGCGCGCTCGCCGGGTGACAGGAGGGCTGGCGGCATGACGGAGGGTCCGCGCGACATCCACGATTCGGGGTTCAAACTGCTCTTCGACCATGCGGACATGGTCCGCGACCTGCTGCGCGGCTTCGTGCCGGCGGACATCGTCGACGACTTCGACTTCAACAGCCTCGAACCGCTCTCGCCCGACCATGTGGGCGACGACCTGCGGCAAAGCCGCAGCGATCGCGTGTGGCGCGTGCGCTTCCGCGCCGCGGGGTCGCAGGAGTGGCTCTACCTTCTGCTGCTGCTGGAGTTTCAGTCGACGGCGGACCGCTACATGGCGGTCCGGGTCCTGTCCTACACGGCGCAAACCTGGCTGAAACTGATACGCGGCGGCGACCTTATGTCGGACGGCGGTCTTCCGCCGGTTCTGCCGGTTGTGATTTACAACGGCTCTTCGCGCTGGTCGGCGCCTTTGGAGGTGCGTGAGGCGGTGGCGGAGGTCGGTCCGGGTCTGGCTCCGTTTCAGCCTCGGCAGCGTTACCTGCTGCTTGACCAGGGGGCGCTGGATGTCGAGACTCTTCCGTCGGGCAATCTGGTTTCGGCGCAGGTTGGGCTGGGTCGCGCGGCGGTTCCGGATGTGCCTGCGGCGCTGGGCCGCATCGGGGCGTTGCTGTCGGAACCGCGTCACGGGAGCCTCCGTCGGGCTTTTGCGGAGATGGCGCGGCAACTGGTGGGCCGGAGCCGGACGGCGGGTTCGCAGCCCGGCCTGGTGGAGAGCCTGCGGGAGTTGGCGCAAGCGGGGGATTTGAACACGATGGCATCGACGCTTGGGGAACGCATCGACGAATATGTCGAGGAGAAAGTCAGGCAAGGCATTGCGCAGGGCGTTGCGCAACGCGTTGCGCAGGGCCTTGCACAGGGCCGTGAGGAGGGCCGTGAGGAGGGCCGTGAGGAGGGCCGTGAGGAGGGCCGTGAGGAGGCCCTTGAACGGGAGTTGCGGCATGAGCGCGCGATGCTGTCGCGCCAGGCTGCGCGGAAGTTCGGTGGCGAGACGGCTGCCCGACTTGAGGCGTTGCTGGAGCGCATCGACGATCCGGAGCGTTTCGCGCGCATCGGCGAGGATGTGATCGACTGCGCCACCGGCGCGGAATTGCTCGCCCGCGTCGAAGGCGCCGCCGGGCGCGCCTGACGGTGACGGACGAACCGCACGAGGCGAACACCGCCCGACGAGGTTCGTCCGCTGCGGCGGGGGGCTCTTCCCGGAGATTGAGGCGTCGTTCCGCCGGGTGACAGGCACGCGGCGGGAGTAGGCGGCATGGCCGAGGGTCCGCGCGACATCCACGATTCGGGGTTCAAACTGCTCTTCGACCATGCGGACATGGTCCGCGACCTGCTGCGCGGCTTCGTGCCGGCGGACATCGTCGACGACTTCGACTTCAACAGCCTCGAACCGCTCTCGCCCGACCATGTGGGCGACGACCTGCGGCAAAGCCGCAGCGATCGCGTGTGGCGCGTGCGCTTCCGCGCCGCGGGGTCGCAGGAGTGGCTCTACCTTCTGCTGCTGCTGGAGTTTCAGTCGACGGCGGACCGCTACATGGCGGTCCGGGTCCTGTCCTACACGGCGCAAACCTGGCTGAAACTGATACGCGGCGGCGACCTTATGTCGGACGGCGGTCTTCCGCCGGTTCTGCCGGTTGTGATTTACAACGGCTCTTCGCGCTGGTCGGCGCCTTTGGAGGTGCGTGAGGCGGTGGCGGAGGTCGGTCCGGGTCTGGCTCCGTTTCAGCCTCGGCAGCGTTACCTGCTGCTTGACCAGGGGGCGCTGGATGTCGAGACTCTTCCGTCGGGCAATCTGGTTTCGGCGCAGGTTGGGCTGGGTCGCGCGGCGGTTCCGGATGTGCCTGCGGCGCTGGGTCGCATCGGGGCGCTGCTGTCGGAACCGCGTCACGGGAGCCTCCGTCGGGCTTTTGCGGAGATGGCGCGGCAGCTGGTGGGCCGGAGCCGGACGGCGGGTTCGCAGCCCGGCCTGGTGGAGAGCCTGCGGGAGTTGGCGCAAGCGGGGGATTTGAACGCGATGGCATCGACGCTTGGGGAACGCATCGACGAGTATGTCGAGGAGAAAGTCGAGGAGAAAGTCGCTGAGAGAGCCGCGGAGAGACACGAGCAGGGCCTTGCACTGGGCCTTGAACGCGGGCTGCGGCATGAGCGCGCGATGCTGTCGCGCCAGGCGGCGCGGAAGTTCGGTGGCGAGACGGCTGCCCGACTTGAGGCGTTGCTGGAGCGCATCGACGATCCGGAGCGGTTCGTGCGCATCGGCGAGGATGTGATCGACTGCGCCACCGGCGCGGAGTTGCTCGCCCGCGTCGCCGGCCACGCCTGACCGCGGGGATGAACGACACGAGACGAACCCTGCCCGACAATCCTCGCCGCCGGCGGTCGCGGCGCGCGGTCGCGACGTTCATCGCGGTAACGCTCGTCTTCGCGCTGGCGGTGGGGGTCAGCCGCTGTCTGGAGATCGAGGCGCTGCGCTCCGCCGCGCAACCGTGACAGCCGACACCCCCGCCGCGGCGGGCCGCCTTGCCGACAACGTCCTGCATTTCTGCCGTCTGCTGCGCGCCGCCGGCTTGCCGGTCGGGACGGGACGGGCGCTCGACGCCGCACGGGCGGCGGCGCTCGCCGGCGTTCGCCGTCGCGACGATCTCTATTGGACCCTGCACGCCAGCCTCGTCGCGCGGCGCGACTGCAAGCCGGTGTTCGACCGGGCCTTCGACGCTTTCTGGGGCCTGCCGGAAAGCGCGGACGCGCAAGACGCGACGGCGGCTCCGCTGACGACCGACCGGGTCGAGCGCGCCGCCGCCGGCCAGCGCCGCGTCGACGAAGCCATGCGCTTGCGCGGTCCTGAAGAGCCGCCGGAGAACCGCCTCGTCGCGGACGCGACCGCCACCGCATCGGCGCGCGAGGCGCTGCGCAAGCGCGACTTCGAGCGCATGAGCGCCGCCGAATTCGCCGAGGCGCAGGAAGCCGCCCGCGCGCTCGCGCGCCGCATCGCGCCGACGCCGACACGGCGCTTCCGTGTCGACCGGCGCGGCGCGCGGCTCGACCCGCGCGCGACGATGCGCGCCAGCGCACGGCGGGGCGGGGCGCCCGCGCCGCCGCTGCGCCGCCGTTGCCGCGTCGCCGCGCCGCCTCTCGTGCTCCTGTGCGACATTTCCGGTTCCATGGGCCGTTACTCGCGCGTCCTGCTGCATTTTGCGCACGCTCTCGCCGCCGGGGACGGCGCGCGGGTCTATGCTTTCGTGTTCGGCACCCGCCTGACCGACGTCACCCGCCGCCTGCGCGATCGCGACCCGGATGCGGCGCTCGACGCCGTGGTCGGGGCGGTGGACGACTGGTCCGGCGGCACCCGCATCGGCGCCGCGCTCGAAACCTTCAACCGCTGCTGGTCGCGCCGGGTTCTGGGTCGCGGCGCGCGGGTGCTGCTGGTCAGCGACGGGCTCGACCGCGAGGCCGGCGCCGGACTTGCCGCGGCGGCGGACCGGCTGCGCCGGTCGTGCCGACGCCTCGTCTGGCTCAACCCGTTGTTGCGTTACGAGGCGTTCGAACCGAAGGCGGCGGGCGTGCGCGCCCTGCTGCCCCGCGTCGATTTGCACCTCCCGGCGCACGACCTTCACAGTCTCGACGCCCTGGCGCGCTCCCTCGGCGACCGTCGCGGCGCCCTGTTATGATGCGGCGCCCCGGCGGGGGGAGGAGGAGACGGACATGAGCGGAACGGACGGGGGGCGCGAGGATATTCCGGGAACGGCCGCCGCATGGAAGGCCGCGGGGCGCAGCGTCGCGCTGGCGACGGTCGTCTCGACCTGGGGGTCGAGCCCGCGACCGGTGGGCAGCCAGCTCGTGGTGGACGCCACCGGCGCCATGCAGGGGTCGGTCTCCGGCGGCTGCATCGAGGGAGCGGTGGTGCGCGAGGCGCTCGACGCCATCGCCGACGGGCGGCCGCGCCGTCTCGAATTCGGGGTCAGCGACGAACGCGCCTGGGAAGTCGGCCTCGCCTGCGGCGGCACGGTCGCGGTGTTCGTCGAGCGCGTGGACTGAGCGGTGCGAAGCGCCACCCTGGACATGCTGGTGGCGGCGCGCGGCGCCGGGCGGCCGGTGGCGCTGGCGACGCGCCTCGCCGACGGCGCGCAATGGCTGGTGGGGCCGGAGGACGACGCTTCGGAACGGGCGGACGCCGCGCCGCCCGCCGTCGCCGCCGCCGCGCGCCGGGCGCTCGCCGACGACGACAGCCGGACGGTGGACATCGACGGCGCCTCGATATTCCTGCATGTCCACAACCCGCCGTGGCGGCTGTCGATCGTCGGCGCCGTGCACATCGCTCAGGCGCTGGCGCCGATGGCGGCCGCCGCCGGCTACAGCGTCTGCGTGGTGGACCCCCGCGGCGCTTTCGCTTCCGCCGAGCGCTTCCCCGGCGTCGCGTTGTCGTCCGACTGGCCCGACGACGCTCTCGAATCGGCGAGGCTGGACTCGCGCTGCGCCGTCGTGACCCTCACCCACGACCCCAAACTCGACGATCCCGCTCTGGCGCTGGCGTTGCGCTCCGACGCCTTCTACATCGGCGCGCTGGGCAGCCGGCGCACCCATGCCGCGCGGCTCGAACGCCTCCGCGCCGAAGGGTTCGACGAGACGGCGACGGCGCGCCTGCGCGGTCCTGTCGGTCTGGCGATCGGCGCCCGCGCGCCCGCCGAGATCGCCGTCGCCATTCTCGCAGAGATCATCCAGACCCGCCGCCGCGCGGGCGCGCGCGCCGCGTCGTGATTTTCGCCCGCATGCCCGCGCGCGAGGCCGAGGGCGCCATCCTCGCCCATGGCCTGCGCACCGCCGCCGGCGCATTCAAGAAAGGCCGGGTGCTCGCCGCCGCCGATATCGACGCGCTGCTCGCCGCCGGACAGGAAACGGTCGTCGCCGCGCGTCTCGAAGCGGGAGATATCGGCGAGGACGCCGCCGCCGCCGCCGTCGCCGGCGCCGCCCGCGGCGCCGGCGTCGCCGCCGCCGCGCCCTTTGCCGGACGCAGCAACCTGTACGCCGAGGCGGCGGGCCTCGCTTTGGTCGACCCGGCGCGGGTCGACGCCGTCAACCGTCTCGACGAATCGTTGACGCTGGCGACGGCGGCGCCTTTCGCGCCCGTCGCGCGACGCCGCATGATGGCCACGGTCAAGGTCATTCCCTTCGCCGCCCCGGCGTCCGCGGTCGCCGCCGCTGCGCGCCTCGCCGCCGAGGGCGGACCGCTGATCTCCCTCGCTCCTTTCGGCTCGAAGACCATCGGCCTCGTCATGTCGCGCCTCGCCGGCGCCCGCGCGACGGTGCTCGACAACACCGCGCGCACGGTGCGCGAGCGCGCGGCGCGCGTCGGCGCGCATATGCTCGACGATATCCGCGTCGACCATGAAGAGAGCGCCATCGCCGGCGCGGTGTCGGCGTTCGTCGCTTCGGGCGCCGATATCGTGCTGGTCAGCGGCGCCTCCGCCGTTGTCGACCGGCGCGATGTGGCGCCTGCCGGAATCGAACGCGCAGGCGGCCGCATCGAACATTTCGGAATGCCGGTCGACCCCGGCAATTTGCTGCTGCTCGCCGCGGTCGAGAGCGCGGGCCGGCGCGTCCCCGTCGTCGTCATGCCCGGCTGCGCGCGGTCGCCGAAACTCAACGGCTTCGACTGGGTGCTCGAGCGGCTCGCCGCCGACCTGCCGGTGCGCCGCGACGACATCCTGCGCATGGGCGCCGGCGGTCTGCTCAAGGAGATCCCCGCCCGCCCGCAGCCGCGCGACCGCGCCGCGCCGGGCGCCGCCGATGCGTCGACCGCATCGGCGCGGATGCCCCGCGTCGCGGCGCTGCTGCTGGCGGCGGGACAATCGCTCCGCATGGGCGAGGTCAACAAATTGCTCGCCGACATCGACGGCGCGCCCATGGTCCGCCGCGTCGCCGAGACGCTGGCGGCGTCGAGGACCTCGGGGCCGCCGGTAGTGGTGACCGGACATGAAGCGGCGCGGGTCCGCGGGGCGTTGGCCGGCCTGGACGTGACCTTCGTCCACAATCCCGATTACGCCGACGGGATCAGCGCCAGTTTGCGCCGCGGCCTCGCCGTTCTGACCGACACCGGGCAGGGCGAGGAGGGCGACTACGATGGCGCGCTGGTGTGCCTCGCCGACATGCCCGATGTGACCGCCGCCGACATCGACCGCCTTGTGGCCGCTTTCGACCCCGAGGACGGCCGCGCCATCGTCGTGCCGACGAGCCGGGGCAAGCGCGGCAACCCGGTGCTGTGGGGAGCCCGCTTCTTCTCGCGGATCGCCGCGTTGTCGGGCGATGTCGGCGGCCGCCGTCTCATCGGCGAGAACGCCGAATGGGTCTGCGAGGTCTCCGTCGGGGGCGACGGCGTGCTGCGCGACATCGACACCGCCGAAACCCTGGCCGACCGCCGCGGCGGCGGCGGAGGCCGGGCATGACCTTCGACGTCTCCTCCGTCCGCGCGGAGTTCCCCATATTCGACAGGCCCGCCGACGCCTCGCCCCTGCATTACCTGGACAACAGCGCCACCAGCCACACGCCCCGCGCCGTTCTCGACGCCGTCGCGGCGCATGAGGCGACGTCGCGCGCCAATGTCCTGCGCGGGGTGCACAGCCTCGCGGAACGCGCCACCGAGGCCTATGCGGCGGCGCGGCGGCGCCTCGCCCGCTATGTCGGCGCCGCGGACGCGGACGAGATCGTCTTCACCGGCGGCGCTACGGCGGCGATCAACCTGGTCGCCCACGGCTTCGGCGACACGCTCCGGCCGGGCGACGAAGTTCTCGTCTCCGGTCTCGAACACCATTCCAACATCGTGCCGTGGCAAATGCTGCGCGACCGCGCCGGCGTCGCGCTGAAGGCGTTGCCCGTCACCGAGGACGGGCGCATCGATGTCGCGGAGATCGGGTCGTCGCTGGGCGAGCGCACGAAACTGGTCGCGCTCGCGCATGTGTCGAACGTCACCGGCGCGGTCTGCGATGTCCCGGCGGTCGTGGCGGCGGCGCGCCGCCGCGGCGCGCGGGTGTTGCTCGACGGCGCGCAGGCGGCGCCGCACGGCCCGGTGGATGTGGAGCGCCTCGGCGTGGATTTCTACGTCTTTTCCGGCCACAAGATGTTCGGTCCCAACGGCGTGGGGGTGCTGTGGGGGCGGCGCGCGCTGCTCGAGGAGATGCGGCCGTTCATGGGCGGCGGCGAGATGATCCGCGAGGTGACGCTGACGCGCACGGTCTATGCCGATGTCCCGCACCGCTTCGAGGCCGGGACGCCGCCCATCGCGCAGGCCATCGGCCTCGGCGCGGCGGCGGAATGGGTGAGCGCGCTCGACCGCGAGGCGGGCGCCGCGCATGTGGGGGCGCTCGTCGAACGCCTGCTCGCCGGCCTCGCCGCGCGGCCGCGGGCGCGGGTGCTGGGGCCGCGCGACATGCGCGCCCGCGCTCCGGTCGTATCGTTCGATGTCGAGGGGGTTCACCCCCACGACGTCTGCGCCGTGCTCGACGGACACGGGGTCGCGGCGCGCGGCGGGCACCACTGTGCGCAGCCGCTGATGGACCGTTTCGACCTCGCCGGGACCACCCGCGCGAGCCTTGCCTGGTACAACACGGAAGACGACGTCGACGCGCTGCTCGCCGGCCTCGACGACGCGGTGCGGAGGCTCGGTTAGGCGCGATGGACGACAGGCTCTATCAGGAGGCGATTCTGGCCCTGGCGCGCGATGTCGCCCATGCGGGGCGCCTCGAGGCGCCGGACGGCGCGGCGTCGATGAACAACCCGCTCTGCGGCGACCGGGCGACGGTCGAGGTGGCGCTCGACGGCGGGCGCGTTGCGGCGGTGGCGCACCGCGTGCGCGGCTGCCTGCTGTGCCGGGCGGCGGCGGCGGCGCTGGCGGCGGCGTTGCCGGGCTTCGAGGCGGCGGCGCTGGAGCGGGCGCGCGCCGACCTGCGGGCGATGCTCGCCGACGGCGCCCCGGCGCCCGGCCCGCCCTGGGAGGCGCTGCGTCATTTCCGCCCCGCGGCGGCGCATCGCAGCCGCCATGAGTGTGTGCTCCTCCCCTTCGAGGCGGCGGCGCGCGCCCTCGCCGAGGCGGCGGGCGCGCGTTGACGCGCCCGCGCGTTTGCGATACTTCCCGAACCGCCGCGGCCGCACGGCGCCGCTCCCAGACAGGGCATCGCGATGGATATCGAAGAAGAAAAACAAGGGTCCCTGGTGATCGTTTCGCCCATCGGCCGCGTTGACGGCGTCGGCGCTCCCGATCTGGAGAAGCGCTTCTCCGACATCGCCGAGCGCGGCGACTTCCGGATGCTGGTGGACTGCGCGCGCATGAACTACATCAGCAGCGCGGGCTTGCGCACGCTCCTCATCGGCGCCCGGAAATGCCAGCAGAACGGCGGTGGGTTGACCGTGTGCGCGTTGCAGCCGGAATGTCGGCAGGTGATGGAGATCAGCGGCTTCCTCGCCATCCTCAAATCCTACGACACCCGCGACGAGGCGATCGCGGCGCAGGCCGGCGCCGACGGGGGCTGACGCCGTGCTGACCCTGGTCGAGGAGATTGTGCTGTTGATGCTCGACGACGAAGGATCGGTCCTGCCGATCCGCGAGACCACCATGGAATACGTGGTCGCCGGCGCCGTTCTCATGGACCTCGCTTTCGCCAACCGCATCGACACCGACCCCGAGAAGCTTGTCGTCCTCAATACGCAGCCGACGGCGGATCCGCTGCTCGACGGCGTGCTCGCCCGCATTGCCGAGTCCGACGAGACGCGGAGCGTCGCTCACTGGGTCGAGACCGTCGCCCGGCACGAAGCGAAGTCCGTGCGCGAGGGAGCGCTGGAGAAGCTCATCGAGCGAGGCATCCTCGAACGACGCGACGAAAGGTTCCTCTGGGTGTTCGAATCGCGGCGCTATCCGGTGATCGACGGGCGCGCGGAACGCGAGGCGAAACTGCGCATCGCGGGCGTTCTCCTGTCCGACGATTTCCCCGACCCGCGCGATGTCGCCATGATCTGTCTGGTGGATGCGTGCAACCTTCTCCCCGACATCTTCTCCAACCGGGAAATCGACAAGGTGGGGCCGCGCACCGAACAGCTTCGCAAGATGGATCTGATCGGGCGCGAGATCGGCGGCGCCATCGCCGAAATCGAACGTTCGATCATGATCGCGATGACCCAGACCCCGCACTGACATGCCGGCGCCGGATCGATCGGGAGACGAAAGCGAAGAGAGGGACTGGCTCGATGCGGCCGCCCTGCCGCGCCCGGGCGACGCGGCGGCGCTCGATCTCCACCGGGACCTCTGGCGGGAAGCCGCGGAGCGCGAGGACGACGAAGAACTCCGCGCGTTCTGCCTCGGCGCCGGCGACCGCCCCGGGAGGCGCGCGCTGCTGGACGCGGTTTTCGCCAACAGCCCGTTCCTGAGCCGTTGCCTGATTGCCGAACCCGCTTTCGCGCGACTGTTGATCGAGAAGGGCCCCGACGCCGCCTGCGCCCGGTCGCTCGACGGCGCGAACGGCGTCGATGTCGACGCCGACGAATCCTCCGAAACCCTGATGAAGCGTCTGCGCATCGCGAAGCGGCGCGCGGCGCTCGCCATCGGCGTCGCCGACATCGCGGCGGCGTGGCCGCTCGACAGAATCACCCGCCGGTTGTCCGAACTCGCGGAAGCCTCGCTGCGGGCCGTGTGCCGTCACCTGCTGCGCGCGGCGCACAAGTCCGGCGGCATTGCGCTCCCCGACCCCGGACGTCCGGAAACCGGTTCCGGGCTGATCGTGCTCGGCATGGGCAAGCTCGGGGCGCACGAACTCAACTATTCCAGCGATGTCGACCTTATCGTGCTTTACGACGAGGACCGGGCGGACTGCCGCGGCGAACCGCAGCGCCTGTTCGTTCGCCTCGCGCGCCGTCTCGTCGCGATCATGGAGGAGCGCACGGCCGACGGATACGTCTTCCGCACCGACCTGCGGCTTCGGCCCGACCCGGCCTCCACTCCGCTTGCCCTGTCGGTGCGCGCGGCGGGGAGCTATTACGAGACCGCGGGGCGGACGTGGGAGCGCGCGGCGATGATCAAGGCGCGGCCGGTGGCCGGCGACGACGAAGCCGGCGCCGTCTTTCTCGACACGCTTCGCCCCTTCGTGTGGCGCCGCCGGCTGGACTTCGCCGCCGTTCAGGACATGCAGGGCATCAAGCGCAAGATCGACGCCTCGCGCGGCGGCGGCCGGATCGCGGTCGAGGGGCATGACGTCAAACTCGGCCGCGGCGGCATCCGCGAGATCGAGTTCTTCGCCCAGGCCCAGCAGCTCGCCTGGGGCGGGCGCGACCCCGACCTGCGCGAGCGCGAGACGGTTCCGGCGCTCGACGCCCTCGCCGCCGCCGGGCGGATAAAGCGCCGCGCCGCGGCCGAACTGCGCGAAGCCTATGAATTCCTTCGCGGCGTCGAACACCGGATCCAGATGGTCAACGACGCCCAGACGCAAAAGCTCCCCGGCGACGCCGGGGGGATGGCGCGCGCCGCCGCGTTCATGGGGTTCGACTCGACGGAGGCTTTTTCCGCCGCCCTCGTCGCGCGGTTGCGCACCGTCGAACGCCATTACGCCGCCCTGTTCGAAGACCGCGCCCCCGCCGTCGAAGCCGCGCCGCTGTCCTTCGCCGGCTCCGCGCCGGAAGACGACGCCGACACCCTGCGCGCCCTGTCGGAGATGGGCTACGGAGACGGCGAGCGCGCCTGGGCGCTGGCTCATGGCTGGCTTACGGGGCGCTACGCTTCCCTGCGCGGCGAGCGGGCGCGCGAACTGGCGGCGGAGATCGCGCCGGTCGTCCTCCACGTCTTCGCAACATCGCCCGACCCCGATTCGGCGCTCTCGCGCTTCGACGGTTTCCTCGCCCGCCTGCCGGACGGCGTGCGTCTGTTCTCGCTGTTCTCCGCCAACCCCGAATTGCTGGGCCCGGTCGCCGAGATCATGGGTGTGGCGCCGCGCCTGGCCGAACGCCTGACCCTTTACCCCGACCTTCTCGAAAGCGTGCTCAGTCGCGACTTCGCCGATCTCGAAGTGCCCGACGACATCGGGCGCGACGCCGGGGTGGCGGACGCCGCGCGCCGCGGCCTCGTGCGCCTGTTCTACGCCCGCGAGTTCGGTCTCGCCGAGATGCGCGATCAGCTCGCGGGCGCCGTCGGCGGCGCGGCGGACTTTCAGGACTTCATGAGCGCGCAGCGGCGCTGGGCGAACGACCGCGCGTTTCAGATCGGCGTCCATGTGTTGCGCGGCCTGCTTACGCCGGTCGAGGCCGCGCGCCCGCTGTCCGACATCGCCGACGCCTCCCTCGGCGCCTTGATGCCGGCGGTCGAGGAGGCGTTCGCCTCGCGTCACGGCCGGGTCCCCGGCGGGCGCGTCGCGGTGGTGGCCTTCGGCAAGCTCGGCAGCCGCGAAATGACGGCGGGCTCCGACCTCGACCTCTTGTTCCTTTACGACCATGACGCGACGGCGGTCGAATCCGACGGCGCGCGCGCCCTGGCGCCGAGCGACTATTACGCGCGGCTTTGCCGGCGCCTCATCGCCGCGGCCACGGCGCCGACCGCCGAGGGCGCCCCGTGGCGCATCGACATGCGTCTGCGCCCCTCCGGCAACGCCGGTCCCCTCGCCTGCTCGCTCGACGCCTTCGTCCGCTATCAGCGTTCGCAGGCCTGGACATGGGAGCATCAGGCGCTGACGCGCGCCCGCGTCGTCCATGACGAAGGCGGACTCGGCGCCCGCTTCGACGAAGAGAAACACGCCGTGCTGACGCGCTCGCGGGACCCCGAGGCGCTCGCGCGCGATGTCGTGGAAATGCGCGGACGCATACGCCGCGAACATGGCGGGGCCGACGCGGGTTCGGTCAAGCACATCCGGGGCGGCCTCCTCGACACCGAATTCGCGGCCCAGTTCCTGCAATTGGCTCATGCTGCGCGGACTCCGGAAATCCTCGCCGGCGACCCGATCTCGGTGTTCGCCGCGGCCGGGAAATGCGGGGTTATCGACTCCGGCATGGCGCACGAACTTGCCGAGGCGGCGCGGCTGTGGCGCAATCTTCAGGGGATCCTTCGCCTGACTCTGGGCGTGGATTTCGTGGCGGGGGAGACGACGGGCGCGTTCAGGAGCGTCGTCGGGCGGTCGTGCGGCAGGCTTGTTTTCGAGGCGCTGGTCGAATCGATCGAGGAGACCGCCGCCCGCACGGCGCGTCACTTCGACAGTCTGGTCGGAAACGCCGCGGAATGAATGCGCCATTGACGAAGCCGGCGCAGTGCGTAACTTGCGCCGTCGCAGGGCGCAGCGGAGGAACGGCATGAATGAGATAGCGCAGACGCTGGAGGCGGCGGACCGGCCGCACAAGATACTCGCGGTCGATGACGAACCCGATTTCGAACGCCTCGTCCTCCAGCGTATGCGGCGCGACATCCGCGCCGGCCGCTATACCTTCGTCTTCGCGCGCAACGGCGTCGAGGCGCTTGCCCGCCTCAACGAAGAGCGCGATATCGACATGATCATCTCGGATATCAACATGCCCGAGATGGACGGTCTCACGCTTCTCGAACAGGTCTCCTCGGTGGACCCCAACGTCCGCTGCGTGATCGTCTCGGCCTATGGCGACATGAAGAACATCCGCACCGCGATGAACCGCGGCGCGTTCGACTTCGTGACCAAACCCATCGACTTCAAGGATCTGAAAGTCACCATCGAGCGCACCTTGTATCACCTCTCCATGCTGCGCGAGGCGCTGGAGTCGCGGGACAAGCTGGTGGCTCTGAAGAACGAGCTCAATCTCGCCCGCAACATGCAGCAGTCGATTCTGCCCGCCCAATTCCCCGGCGGGAACGACTTCCAGGTTTTCGCCAGCATGGAGCCGGCGCGCGATGTCGGCGGCGATTTCTACGACGTGCTCAAACTGGTGAACGACCGGGTCGGCATCGCCGTCGCCGACGTGTCGGGCAAGGGCGTGCCCGCCGCGTTGTTCATGATGTCGAGCCGCACGCTGCTCAAGGGCGCCGCCATCGGTCGGCCGAACCCCAACGACGTGCTGCGGGAGGTCAACCGCCTGCTTTACGAGAACAACGATGCGGCGATGTTCGTCACCGTCTTCTTTGCGGTTTTCGATCCGGCGACGGGAGAGCTCGTCTACGCCAATGGGGGGCACAACCCGCCGCTCATCGTCCATGCCGACGGGAGTTCGAGCGAACTCGAGGTCGACCCGGGGATCGCCCTCGGCATGGTCCCGGACTTCCCCTTCGAGCAAAACCGGATGGTGCTCCAGCCCGGCGACTCGCTCATGCTCTATACCGACGGCGTCACCGAGGCCGAGAACGCCGATCGCGAACAGTTCGGCATGAAACGCCTGCGCGATGTCCTCGCCGGCGCGCCGCCCAGGGGCGCGCAGGACGCCAATACCGCGGTTTTCGGCGCGGTGCGCGATTTCGCCGGCGACGCTCCGCAATTCGACGACATCACCTGCCTGACGCTCCACCGCGGCGGGGCCGGCCCGTGAGCGCAAAACTCTCCCTGCACATGGACTCCAGGATCGAGGAGCTGCGGCGTATCGACGCCGCGGTGGAGGAATTCGCCCGCGCCGAGAACTGGCCCGCCGACGTAGCGTATCAGATCAAACTCGCCATCGAGGAAGTCACGGTCAACGTCATCCATCACGCTCATGACGACGGCGCAGGCCACCGGGCCGGCATCGACATCGTCTCCGACGCCGACGCCGTCACCGTGGAGATTGTGGACGACGGGAAACCCTTCGACCCGCTGACCGAAGCCCCCGTGCCCGACATAAACGCCTCCATAGAGGACCGGCCCATCGGCGGGCTCGGCGTCTATCTCGTCAAGACGATGATGGACGAGACGCGCTATCGCCGCGAGGACGGGCGCAACCGGCTGACGATGGTCAAGCGGAGAAGCGGGTGATCGGGGCGGCGCGCGGCGTCCTGGCGCTTGCCGCCCTCTGCGCGTTCTGTATCGCCGGCGCCGCGGGCGCCCAGGAGACGGAGCCGACGGAGCCCGAAGAGGAAGCGGCCGACCCCGACCGCGCCGGCGTTTCCGACAATATGGTGCTGTTCGGCCAGTCGGCCGCGTTCAGCGGTCCCGCCCGCGCCCTCGGCGACAAGATGCGGGCCGGCATCGTCGCGGCCTTCCGCGAAGCGAACTTCATGGGCGGCGTTCATGGCCGCCGCCTCGAACTCCTGTCGCTGGACGACGCCTACGAGCCCGAGGGCGCCATCGCCAACACCCGCCGCCTGATCGCCGAGGACAAGGTCTTCGCGCTCATCGGATCGGTCGGCACCCCGACGGCGCGCGCGGCGATCCCCATCGCGGACGACGCCGGCGTGCCGTATATCGCGCCGCTCTCGGGGGCCACCTTCCTGCGCAACCCGGAAAGGCGGAACATCGTCAACCTGCGCGCTTCCTATTTCCAGGAGACCGGGACCATCGTCGACGCTCTGGTCGACGAGCGCGGCATCGAGCGCATCGGCGTGCTTTTCCAGGAAGATTCGTTCGGCCGCGCGGGCTACGAAGGAGTCCGCCGCGCGCTCGAACGGCACGGCCTCGCCCCGGTCGCGACCGGGGTTTATCCGCGCAACACCACGGCCGTCAAGACGGCGCTGCTCGACCTGCGCGGCGCGGACCCCGGCGCGGTGGTGCTCGTCGGCGCCTACCGGCCCGTTGCGACCGCCATCTCATGGTCGCGGCAGATCGGCTTCGACCCGCTGTTCATCACCATCTCTTTCGTCGGCAGCAACGCGCTGGCGTCGGCGCTCGGCGACGCGGGCCCCGGGGTCTACGTGACCCAGGTTGTCCCGTTCCCCCTGGCGGACGACCCGCCGGTCGCCGCATATTACCGCGAGGCGCTGGTGATCCACTCGCCCGGAGTCCGCCCCGGCTTCGTATCGCTGGAAGGCTATCTCGCGGGCCGCCTGGCCACCTTTGCGCTCGAACGGTGCGGCCCCGACCCCGGGCGGGCGTGTTTTCTCGACGCGATGCGCGGCGTCGATGCGTCCTTCGATGTCGACGGCTTCCCGCTGCAATTCGGCGAGGGCGACAATCAGGGGTCGGACGCCGTCTTCCTCACCGTCATCGGCGACGACGGGCGCTTCCATCCCATCGACACGCTGGCCGACGCGGCGCAGCCATGAATTCGGCGCTGAAGCGCGTAACCGCGGTGCGGTCGCGCATATCGACCCAGCTCTATTTCGGCATCGCCGGCGCGGTGTTGATGACCTTCGCCGCGACGATAGTGGGCTGGGTGTCCTTCGTCCGCGTCGGCGAGGTCCAGAGCCGGGTGAATCAGGGGAGCGTGCCGGCGCTGGCGGCGGCGTTCGGGGTGGCGCAGCAAAGCGGGGCTCTCGTCGCCGCCGCCACTCGCCTCACCGCGGCGCAGACCGTCGAGGACCTCGCCCAGGTCAGCCGCGGGATCGTCGAGGACCGCACCGCCTTCGAAGCGGAAATGGCCACCCTCGCACAGCGCGGGGGAGAAGACGAGAGCGCGCGACGCATCGGCGAACACGGCGCCGCGATCATGGCCAATATCGAAGCGGTGTTGACACTGGTGTTGCAACGCTTCTCGCTGAATTCGCTCCGCGCCGAACTGCGCGACGATCTGGCGGAACTGCGCGACGAGTTGATCGACATTCTCGTTCCCGCCATCGACGACCAGCTGTTCTACGCCATGACCGGCTACCGCGAGCTGGGCGCGCCGCCGGCCCCCCGCGCCGAGCACTTCTCGGAAGCCGAACTCAGCCGCTACCGCCACCTCGCCGAGCTGCGCGAGGACGCGACGATCGGCACCGAGATCCTTGCGACGATCCTCAACACGTCCGATCCGTCGTTGCTCGAACCGCTGCGCGAACGTTTCGAGGGAACGGCGCGCGGGCTCGAACGCCGCCTTGCCGCTCTCGGCATGGCCGGGCTGCACGACATGCTGAAGCCGAGCTTCGACCGCATGACCTCCCTCGGCCTCGACTCCGAGCGGGGTCTGCTCGACCTGCGCGCGCGCGAGCTCGAACTGGCGGCGCATCAGCGGGACCTGCTGGCGCGTAACCGCGACCTCGCCGTCTCCCTCGTCGTCGAGGCGGAGGGCCTCGTCGCCACCGCCGAGGCGAGCGCGCGAGACGCCGCCCGCGCTTCCGAATCCGCGATCCTCACCGGGCGCAACCTCCTGCTGGGCCTGAGCATCGCCAGCATCGTCGGCGCCGTGCTCATCGCGTGGTTGCTCATCGGCCGCGTGCTGCTGCGTCGCCTCCAGAAACTGTCCGAGCGCATGCGGCGCATGGCCGAGGGCGACCTCGAGGAAAAGGTCGAAATCATCGGCAACGACGAAGTGGCGGAAATGGCCTCGGCGCTCGAGGTCTTCCGCCGCCACGCTCTCGAGGTGCAGCGCCTCAATCTGGTGGAAAAACTCGCCGACGAACTGCGCGACAAGAACTCCCAGCTCGAAAACACCCTCGCCGACCTGCAACGCGCCCAGGATCAGATCGTCGTGCAGCAGAAACTCGCCGCGCTCGGCGAGCTCACCGCCGGCGTCGCCCACGAGATCAGGAACCCCCTCAATTTCGTCAAGAACTTTTCGGAAAGCTCCGAGGAACTCCTGGAGGAGCTCCTCGAGGAAGTGCGCGAGGCGGCGGACAGCGCCGCCGACGGCAACGGCAAGGACGCCGACGCCGAGGAGCGTCTCTCGCTGATCGACGAGATCGGCGCCGACGTGACCGAGAACCTGAAACGGATCCGCCAGCACGGCGAGCGCGCCAACCGCATCGTCGAGAGCATGTTGCAGATGGGGCGCGGGTCCGGCGAAAAGCAGAAGACGAACCTCAACCTGCTGCTCGACGAACACGCCCGCCTCGCCTATCACAGCGCGCGCGCCACCGATTCGGACTTCCGCCTCGACATCCGGCAGGACTTCGATGAGGAGGTCGGCGAGCTCGAGGTCATCCCGCAGGACCTGGGCCGCGTCTTCCTCAACATGGTCGGCAACGCCTGCCACGCCACCGACGACCGCCGGCGCGCCGCGGCGGAGGACGGCGACAAGAGCTACGAACCCACCCTCATGTTGTCCACGAAGGCCGTCGACGACCGGGTCGTGGTGCGCATCCGCGACAATGGCGGCGGCATCCCGCCCGATGTCCTGGAGAAGATGTTCAACCCGTTCTTTACGACCAAGCCCGCCGGACAGGGCACCGGCCTCGGACTCGCCATATCCAACGACATCGTGCGCCAGCACGGCGGCGAAATTAAGGTCGACTCGAAAGTCGGCGAATTCACCGAAATGACGGTCGAACTGCCGCGCTGACCTTTCGCTCAGCAGGGCGGAAACATGCAGCCCCGCGGTTCCGCCGCGTAATACGCGCCAACGCAGACCGCAACCGCCGCCGCAACGGTCCGGCAATTCTCATTTTGGCCTGGAGCAATGCGGCGGATCCGTCGCTCCCGGGGAGACGCGTCCATCGCCATAATGAGAACCGCTGGCGGCGGACGCCGGCGCTTGCATGAAGGGCTGCGGTCGGCGACAAGGGTTGGATGTCGGGAACGAACATGAAACTCGTGTCGGCGGCGGAAGCGTATTTCGCCGGTCTGCGACAGGTGCGGGCTTCGGGCGGGGCGACCGGGGAGCGGTCGGGTTACGGGCCGCTGGCGGGTTTGCTGAACGCCGTCGGCGCGACGCTCCGGCCGAAGGTGTTCTGCGTCCAGGAACTCGCGGACCAGGGCGCGGGGCATCCCGATTTCGGTCTCTATACGGCGAAGCAGGCGCAGAAGGGACGGGCGCGCGAGGGGCAGGCGCCGGAACGCGGCGTGGTCGAGGCGAAGCCCGTCGGCGACGACATCCGGACGACCGCGGCGGGCACGCAGGCAAGCCGCTATTGGGGCCGCTACCGGCTGGTGCTGGTAACGAACATGCGCGACTTCGTGCTGGTGGGCGAGGACGCGGCGGGCCGTCCGGCGGAACTGGAGGCTTTCCGTCTGGCGGCGAGCGCCGGGGAGTTCGCGCGTCGTCTGGAGACGCCGCGCGCCTTTGCGCGGGCGGTCGGCGCGGGGCTGGGGGAATATCTCTCCCGGGCGCTGTCGCACCGGGCGGCTCTGGCGGAGCCGAAGGACCTGGCATGGCTGCTCGCCTCCTATGCCCGCGACGGCTTGGCGCGCGTGGAGGCGGCGGGGGAGGCGCCGGCTCTGGCGGCGGTGCGCGCTGCGCTGGAAGAAGCGCTGGGGGTCCGGTTCGAGGGCGCGCGGGGGGCGCGGTTCTTCCGCTCGACGCTGGTTCAGACGCTGTTCTACGGGGTGTTCTCCGCCTGGGTGCTGTGGGCGCGGCAGACCCCGGCGCCCGCCGGCGGGTTCGACTGGCGCACTGCGGTCTGGCACTTGCGCGCGCCGGTGCTGGCGGCGTTGTTCCAGCAACTGTCGCAGCCCGGTCGGCTGCAACCGCTTGGTCTTGTGGAGGTTCTGGACTGGACGGCTGCGGCGCTGGACCGGGTGGACCGTGCGGCCTTCTTCGCGCGTTTCGACGGCGGCGACGCGGTCCCCTGGTTCTACGAACCGTTTCTGGAGGCGTTCGACCCGGAACTCCGCAAGCAGCTGGGCGTCTGGTACACGCCTTCGGAGGTCGTGCGCTACATGACGGCGCGGGTGGACGGGGCGCTGAAGGAGGACCTCGGCATCGCCGAGGGTCTTGCGGCGGAGCACGTCTATGTCCTGGACCCCTGCTGCGGGACCGGGGCCTATCTGGCGGAGGTGTTGCGGCGCATCGCGGACAACCTGAAGGAGCGGGGCCTGGGGGCGCTGGCGGGGGCGCGTGTGAAGCGGGCGGCGACGGAGCGGGTGTTCGGGTTCGAGTTGATGCCGGCGCCGTTCGTGGCAGCGCATCTGCAAGTGGGGCTCGCCCTGCGGGAACTGGACGCGCCCCTGGCGGACGGCGGCGGCGAGCGCGCCGGGATATTCCTGACCAACGCGCTGACCGGCTGGGAGCCGCGGACGACGAAGCCCCTGCCGTTCCCGGAACTGGAGGAGGAGCGCGACCGCGCGGAGCGTGTGAAGCGCGATGCGCCGGTTCTCGTCGTGCTCGGCAACCCGCCTTACAACGGTTTCGCCGGCATGGCTGTGGACGAGGAGCGGGCGCTTTCGGACGCCTACCGCACGACCCGGCGGGCGCGGCGGCCCGAGGGTCAGGGTCTGAACGACCTCTATGTGCGCTTCTTCCGCATGGCGGAGCGTCGGATTGCGGAGAAGACGGGCCGCGGGGTGGTGTGCTTCATCTCGAACTATTCGTGGCTGGACGGCCTGTCGTTCACGGGAATGCGGGAGCGCTATCTGGAGGCGTTCGACGCGGTGCGCATCGATTGTCTGAACGGTGACAAGTACAAGACGGGCAAGGTTGCGCCGGACGGCTCTGCGGATCCGAGCGTGTTCTCGACGGAAGGCGATCCTGTGGGCGTTCAGGTGGGGACGGCGATAGCGACGCTGGTTCGCAAGGCGGACCATGCGCCTGCGGGCCGGGTGGGTTTCCGTCATCTGTGGGGCCGGGGCAAGCGGGCGGCGTTGCTGGATACGGCGGAGTCGGCGCCGGGCGCGCTCTACCGCGAGTTCGGGCCGGTCCTGCCGCTCGGCCTGCCTTTCGCGCCGATGGCGGTGAGCGACGCGTGGTTCGACTGGCCCGCGCTGCCCGACCTGTTCCCGACATCGTTTCCCGGCGTCAATACCAGTCGCGACGGCTTCCTTGTCGATATCGACCTGGATCGGCTGAAGGCTCGCATAGGGGATTATTTCGACCCGGCCCTGTCTCACGAGGAGATCGCCCGGCGCTACCCGTCCGGAATGAAAACGACAACAAGGTTCGATGCCCGCAAGCTGCGCGACACGCTGCTTGCGCGCGGCGGGCCGGACGAAGGCGGGTTCGTCCGCTTCGCCTACCGCCCGTTCGACGACCGCTGGCTCTATTGGGAAGCGGACAGTGGGTTGCTTGACCGGCCGCGCCCCGATTACGGACCCCATGCGTTCGACGGAAATTTGTGGTTTTCCGCCGCGCAACATCTACGGAAAGACGCAGGGGAAGCGCAGACTTCTTTCACGAGGCGCATGGCTTCCATGCATTTGATCGAGCGCGGGGCTTTGATGTTTCCCGCGTGGCTCCGCGACGGTACGGATCGTCGCCCGAACCTGTCGGCTACGGCGCGCCGCTACCTCAACCGCCTCGGCCTGAGCGTCGAAGACCTGTTCCACCACGTCCTCGCCACCCTTCACGACCCCGCCTACCGCCAGGCCAACGCCGGGGCGCTGCGCATGGAGTGGCCGCGCATCCCCCTCCCCGGCTGGCCCGACGCCCCCGACGCCGAAGCAGCGGCAACCATCGCCCGTTCCGCCGCGCGCGGACGCGAACTCGCCGCCTTGCTCGACTCCGGAACGCCAATCCCCGGCGTCACGCAAGCGCCCATTCGCCCGGAGTCCGCCGTCGTCGCCGTTCCCGCCACGACCGACAACCGCAACATGGCCGGCGACGATTTCGCGCTTGCCGCCGGCTGGGGCCATTTCGGCGCCGGCGGCGCCGTCATGCCCGGCCAGGGCCGCGCCATCGAACGCGACTACACCCCCGGGGAGCGCGCCGCCCTGTCCGGCGCCCTCCCCGCCCTCGGCGCTGCGACCTTCGACGTGTATCTCAACGACCGCGCCTTCTGGCGCAACATCCCCGCCGCCGTCTGGCGCTACAAACTCGGCGGCTATCAAGTCCTCAAGAAATGGCTCTCCTACCGCGAACGCCGCATCCTCAACCGCCCGCTCCGCCCCGAAGAAGTCCAGCATTTCACCGACACCGCCCGGCGGGTCGCGGAAGTATCGGCATCGTAAAAGACAATAATTATCGAGTAATACTTCGTCATTCCCGCGAAAGCGGGAATCCAGTCTGCCGCCTCCACAAGAAAAACACTGGGGATTCTTTCGGACGGCCGCCCTGGATTCCCGCTTTCGAGCGCGTGAAGAAATCAACGCACCCCGCCAACTCTTCGTCATTCCCGCGAAAGCGGGAATCCAGAGGCGGCGCGCGCAAGACTCTCCAATGCTTTTCTTGCGGGAACGAAAGACTGGATTCCCGCTTTCGCGGGAATGACGAAGTTTTGTCGGAGAGTTACTGTCTTTCTCTACGACGAATCTTCGGCGGCCCCGCCGTTATTTGTGAGAGGCGTCCAATTTCTTCACACGCTCTTTCGCGGGAATGACGAAGGGTAGTTCGGTCTCCATGATTTCTTCGCACGCTCGAAAGCAGGAATGACGAAGAGTTGTTACGGTGTTATTTCCCTGCACAGCGCCGCTTTCCTGCCGTTTCCGCCGCCTCGACGAGCGGCCCACCGGCGAGGAAAGCCCGGTTCGCATCCGCACCCGGGGCGGCGGCCGGCCACGGCCCCGCCATATCCAGCGACATCGCGCGCCGGCGCGGCGGCGAGATCAAGGTCGACTCCAAAGCTGGCGAATTCACCGGAACGGCGGTCGAACCGCCGCGCTGGCCTTTCGCTCAGCAGGGCGGAAACATGCAGCCCCGCGGTTCCGCCGCGTAATGCGCGGCGACGCAGATCGCAACCACCGCCGCGACGGTCCACAACGCATAGCGTATCGCGAGCCACGCCGCCGTGCGCGCCGGCGGACGAAAGGGCGCTCCCCATTCCGCGGGGTCGAAGCCCGGTTCGCGCCCGCGCGCGACGACGGCGCGGGCGAACGCCCGCACCCAGGGCGGCACGCGGTCGCGACAGAGGTAGTCGAAGAACGAGCGCTCCAGCGGCGCGGCGCGCGGCGCGGCGCCGAACCATGCGCGATGCGCCAATTCGAACACGCGGTATTCGGAGACTTCCAGCAGCGCCGCGCTCTCGAGCACATCGGCGACATCGCGCGGGAGCGCGGAGGAGAGCCGGAACACCGCGCCGTCACGCGCCCTGCCGGCGCGCCTCCATCGCCGCGGCGATGCGCGCGCCGAGGCGCCGCGCCACTTCGTCCTTCGGCGCCGTCTCCCACGTCTCCACGCCCGCCCCGTCGATGACATGAACGCGGTTGCGCTCGCCTCCGAACACCCCCGTTCCCGGCGAAACGTCGTTGGCGACGATCCAGTCGCAGCCCTTCGCCGCGCGTTTGGCCCCGGCGTTGGCGACCACTTCATCGGTCTCCGCCGCGAAGCCGACGACCAGGGCCGGGCGCGACTCGCCGGGTTCGCTCAGGGTCGCCAGAATGTCGGGGTTGGCGACGAGCTCCAGCGCACGGCGACGCGCGCCGTTGCGCTTGATCTTGCGGTTCCCCGGCGCCGCCGCCCGCCAGTCCGCGACCGCCGCCGCGCACACCGCCACGTCGACCGGCAGCGCGTCGCGACAGGCGGCGAGCATCTCCCCGGCGGTCTCGACATGGGCCACCCGCGCGCCCGGGGGGTCCGGCTGCGCCGTGGGACCGGTGACGAGGACCACTTCGGCGCCCGCGTCGCCCAGGGCGCGGGCTATCGCGTGACCCTGTTTGCCCGACGACCGGTTGGCGATGTAGCGCACCGGATCTATCGGCTCGACGGTCGGCCCGCTCGTCACCAGCGCGCGCAGGCCGTCGAGCCGTCCGCGCGCGGCGGGTTCCCCCCCCTCGCGCGCGAGCAGGCGTTCGATGGCGACGACGATGTCCGCCGGCTCGGCCATGCGTCCGGCGCCGGTTTCGCCGCAGGCGAGCGCGCCGTCGTCGGGGCCGACGCGGTGGACGCCGTCCGCGGCGAGCGTTGCGGCGTTGCGCCGCGTCGCCGGATGCGCCCACATCTGCGCGTTCATCGACGGCGCCAGAAGCACCGGTTTGTCGGTGGCGAGCAGCGCCGCCGTGGCGAGGTCGTCCGCCAGGCCGTGCGCCATTTTCGCCATCAGATCGGCGGTCGCCGGCGCGACCGCAACCAGGTCGGCCTCGCGCGACAGGCGAATATGCCCCATCTCGCTTTCGTCGGTCAGCGAGAACAGGTCGCCATGGACCTTGTCGCCGCTCAGCGCCGCCAGGGACAGCGGCGTGACGAACTCCGCCCCGGCGGCGGTCAGCACGCAACGCACCGCCGCGCCGCGCGCGCGCAAAAGCCGCACCAGATCGAGACTCTTGCAGGCGGCGACGCCGCCGGCGACGATCAACAGAACGCGCTTGCCGTCCATCGCGCGGCCGCGCCGGCGCCCTACCGGAACAGGGGCGGCTTGCCGCGCACGCTGATGCGCCACAGAAGCCGCCGGTTGCCGGGAGCGGGAGGGCCGATCGGCGTGGCGCTGTGCAGGGTCATCTGCGTGTCCCAGATCGCCACATCGCCGACTTCGTAAGTGTGGGCGTAGACGTAACGCTCGTCGACCGCATGCGCCTTCAGTTCGGCGATGAGCCGGGAGGCTTCGTCCGCCTCCATTCCCTCCACGGCGAAAGCCGTTCCGGCGACGGCGTAGAGCGCCTTTTCGCCGGTGATCGTGTGGCGGCGGACGAGAGGGTGCGCTACCGGCGGCACATGCGCCGCTTGCGCATCGGTCAGCGGCTTGACCGGGCGTTCGCCGTCGCGGCCCGAAGTCGCGCCGTAGAAGTGGACCGCCGTCAACCCGTCGATGCGCTCGCGCGTCGCTCCGTCGAGGTTGTCCCAGGCCGCTTTCTGGTCGGCGATGCGGGTCTGGCCGCCGCTTTCGGGCGTCTTGCGCGCATAGAGCATCGTCGCCGTCGCCACCTCGGCGTCGTAGGACTGGTCGGTATGCCAGAAGGCTGCGGAGTTCCGCGCCAGGTCGTCTGCGCCGCCGCGACGGGTGTCGTTGCCGACTTCGAGCATTTCCGGATAGCCCGGCATCCGCGCCGTATCGACGACGTGGGGGATCGGCGCCCCCCACTTGCGCCCGAAAGCGAGATAGGCGTCTTCGTCGCAGGTCTGGTCCTTGAGGACCAGCACCCGGTGTTCGTAGAGCGCCCCGGCGAGGGCGCGGAAACTGTCGTCGTCGACCCCGGCCGCGATATCGACGCCGCGGACGGCGCGGCCGAACGGGCCGGGAAGCGGTTCGAGGCGGAACATGGGTTTCTCCCTGCTGCTCTCCCCAGGCGCCGGCGACCATAGCACCCCGCACAGGAAGCGTCACGCTCTACCCGCTTGCGGCGGCGCTTCGGAGCCTTCGGGTCGGAGACTTACGCCCGCGAGGAACTGCGCGCCGAGATCGCCAGCTACATGACCGCGCGCCGCACGCCTCCTATGTCGCAAGCTGGCTCAAGGCGTTGCGCGACGACCCAAACGAAATCTTCCGCGCCGCGCGCGACGCCGAGGCCATCGACGTCTGGATCGTCGAGCCGGAACGCCGCCCGGAACTGGAGCGCCGGGCTGCAGGAGCGGGCGAAGGCGCAAGCCCGCGCCCGCGAGGCGGGGGAGGACCGGAACATGAGCACGGAAAGCCCGCGCCGCCACTATCTCGCGGTTCCCTGCGAGGAGAAGAACGAGGCGAAGGCCGCCGGCGCGCGCCGGGACCGCGCCGCCAAGGCGTGGTACGCGCCCGACGGAACCGACCTCGCGCCCCTCAAGGCGTGGGACAGCCTCGCCGGCAAGGCCCCCGAGAATACCGCCGCGCCGCCGCAAGTGGAGTTCGCGCAAGCCTGCCGCAACCGCGGCCTAGTCGTGCGCGACGTCGAGATGGACGGCCAGTGGCATCGCGTCGCCGTCAAGGGCGACAGGGGCAAGGACGCCGGCGGCAGCTATCGCGGCTATCTCGACGGCCGCCCGAACGGGCAGATCACCAACTTCCGGGAAGGCGGAACCGTCAAGTGGGTCGCCACGGGCAATGCGCTGACCCCGGAGAACCGCGAAGCCCTGCGCGCCAAAGCGCAGGACAAGCGGACGGAGCGCGAGGCGGACCGCGAACGCGCGCACGCCGCGGCGGCGAAGAAGGCGTTCGGCATGTGGGAGAACGCGCCGCCGGCGAAGGCGGAGGCCGCCTACCTGCAATCCCGGGCGGTGGGCGCGCACGGGCTGCGCGCCGCCGACAGGGACCGCTTGATCGTCCCGGTCCGCGACGCCGGGGGCGCGCCGATGTCGCTCCAGTTCATCTCCCCGGACGGCAAGAAGCGCTTGATGGCCGGCGGGCGCAAGGACAGCGGGATGCACGTCATCGAGGCGCGGGGCGGACGCAGGGACGGGCCGATCATCGTCGCCGAAGGCTACGCCACCGCGGCGACGCTGGGCGAGGCGAGCGGGCATACGGCCGTTTGCGCCTTCGACGCCGGCAACCTCAGGGCGGTGGCGGAAGCGCTGCGGGCGAAGCACCCGCAACGCGCCATCGCGATGGCGGCCGACGACGACCGGGCGAAGCGCGGGCGGGGCAATGTCGGTCTGAACCGGGCGCGCAACGCGGCGAAAGCGGTGGGCGGCAAGGTCGTCGAGCCGGGCTTCACCGACGCCGAGCGTGAGAAGGGCTTGACCGACTTCAACGATCTCGCGCGCGCCCGCGGCGTCGAGGCGGTGCGCGCCGCCCTCGCCCCGGCGCTCGCCGGCGACCGCAAGCGCGCCGCCCCGGCCCGCGCCGCCGAAGACGAACGCAGCCTCGCTATGGCGAGATAGGGCAGGATCGTTGACCTGTTTGTGCGCCGTCCCGCGCGTCGCCGGCGGGGATCGCGCCCCGCCCGGCGGCGCGCGCCGGCGACACGGCCCGGAAACGGGACAGCTCCGCTGTCCCATAGCGGACCCGTCTCGCCGGCGTTCCCGCCCTTCAAGGACGCAATCGCGCGCCAGGCGCGGCTGAACCAGGTCAGCATCGCTGACCGTTTTGCGCCTTGAAGCGCGCGGGCCGGCCGCTAGTATCGGCGGCGTGCCCAACAACCGGGGAAGGAGCCTGCCATGTCGGGAGAAACGACGTTAGCCGGGCGGACCGCGATCCGGGTCTACGATCAGGTTGAGGTGATCGAGAAGCTGCTTGAAGCGTACGGGTGCGACGATGACGAAGCGATCCGTGTGTGGACCAAGAGGTTGGAACCGCCAGCGGACGCGCTTGTAGCGGCGAAACGGTCGCGCGGCGCGGATTTCATCCGTGAAATGGGTTACATCACGCGCCTTGCGGAGAAGAAATACGGGAAGAATTGGTTAGAGAAATCGGATGAGGAGCTGATGGAGATGAGCGTCAGGCTCGGTTCGGGGGACTGAGCGCCTGTCATGGCAGCGGAGCCGATAGACGAGCTTCTCATCCTGGAGCTCGCGACCATGCGTGAGCATGGAAGGAGCAAAACCGGGAGGTCAGTGCGCCTCAGTCGTCGATACATTGAGAAGAGATTGACGAGCATCCGACAATCAGGAGATCTCGAGGGTATTCTCGACACCGAGAAGGCCATATTAGAGCATGATCTTCAGCATCACGTCAATTCGCGGGCGATGCGCACGAGTCTCGAGGCGTCGCTGGCCGAACATGCGGTGGCGACGGGGTTGCTTGAAACCGTGCGCGATCCAAAGGAGTACCGGCGGGTCGACGCCGCTCACCGGCTGCCCCGGAACCGGACAGGCGGGGTCCCTTGCGACGAGGCGCGGCAGTTTTTCCGTTCGCACGCCGCGCGACTTCTCAACCAGGACAAGAGCCGTCTCGATGAGTCGGAGAAGCGGGTTCTCGACAAGCGCCGGCTGAACATGCGCCATGCCGAGAAGCTCTACGCCGCGCTCCAGGAGCGCGCGCTCGGCATCGAGGCGAACCGGGGACAAGATCAAGGAATGGGCCTGGGTTCGTGACGGACGGCGCGCCGGGCGTCGGCGCGCGCCGGCGCAACATGGTCCATACCTGCCTTTCGGACGCGGAGAAGCGGGCGGTCGCGGATCGCGCGGCGCAACTCAACCTGCCGGTTTCGGCTTTCCTTCGCCGTCTGGCGCTCGGCGCGCCGTTGCCGGACCCGGCCGCCTTTGCGGCGCATGACGCGGTGCGCGACCTGCTTGCGGTGAACGCCGGCCTTGCGCGTCTGGGCAACCTGCTCAAACTGGAGCTCGACACGGTGGACGGGTCGGTTCCGCGCGGGTTCATTGAGGACGTGGAGCGCCTGCACGCGGGCATCGGCGAGACGCAGGACCGCCTCAAGGCGTGCGCGGCGGCGGTCGCGGACAGCGTGCGGCCCGGCCGCCGGCCCGGCGGTCACGAACGCCGTCATGATCGCGAAGAAGGTCGCGAAGGCGCCCGAGGTCCGGGATAATTTCCGGGCGCTTGCGGCGTATGTCGCCGGCGCCCGGGACCCCGGCGAGACGCTGGTCGACCTGTGGATCGTCGGCTGCGACGCGGGGAGCGAAGCGTCCGACCTCGAGGCAGCGATAGCCGAAGTCGAAGCGGTGCGGTCACGCAAGCCGGCGGGCGCGAACCTGACATATCATCTCATCGTGTCGCTGCGCGCCGGGGAAGTCCTTGACGGCGCGCAACTTCGGGAGGCGGAGCGCGCGTTCGCGGGCCCGCTCGGCTTCGGGGAGCATCGGCGCGTTGCGGCGGCGCATGGCGACACCGACAACTTCCACATGCACGTCGCCTGTAACCGGGTGCATCCCGTGACGGGGAAGGCGCATTCGCCGTGGGGGGATTACCGGGCGCTTGAGCGGACCTGTCGGACGCTTGAGCGTCGGTTCGGGTTGTCGGCGGACCTGGGCATGTCGGATTACGAGGGGGAGCGCGCCGGGCCGACGGCTGCGGCGCGTGACTTCGAGGCGCGGACATGGCGGCAATCGTTCCAGGGCTACTGCCTTGGGCATCGCGACGAAATCGTTGCGGTCGCGGGCAAGGCGCGCGGCTGGGACGAGCTTCACGCGGGCGTTGCGGGGCTGGATGTCGAGTTGCGGCGTCGCGGCGCCGGTCTGGCGTTCGTGCGTGCGGGCGGCGGCGCGGAGCGCCGGGGCGGCTGTCGGCGAACTGGCGGAAGTTCCTGCTCGACGAGGCGTATCGGGACCCGGAAGCGCTGGTCGTCGTCCTCGCCTGGCGGGAGTTGCCCGGTTCGCCCGGCGCTGCGGCGCTGGGCTGCGTCGGCTCGCCGGGCAAAGGCGGGCGGCAAGCCTCCGGCTGCGCCGGGTCGCAGTCGTAGCCGGGGGCTTCGCGATGACGGCGCGGGCAACCTGCTTGTCCCGTTCCGCGATGCGGACGGCTGCCTGCGGGCGCTTCAAGCGGTTGCGCCGGACGGGCGGACATCCGCCATCGGCGACATGCGCCGGCCCGGCCTGCTGTGCCTGTTCGACGGGAACCGCCATCTCGCCGGCGCGGACGCCGCGCCGGTGGCGGTGCTTGCGCATGACTACGCGGTTGCGGCGGCGGTTCACGCGGCGACGGGCGAAGCGACGGCTTTGGCGCCGTCGGTCGCCGGCGTGAAGGCGTCTGTGGCGGCGCTGCGGCGCCGTCGTTCGGGTTGCCGGGTTGTCGTCGCGGGCGGCGCCCGGGATGGTTCGCGGCGCCCGCGCGCCGGGCCTTCCGGGGGTCGCCCCGGTCGATGTCGGCGGACTGCCGCCGGCTGCGCTGCGGGCGCGTTTCGCGCCGGCGCTGGCCGAAGCGCGCGGACGCGACACGCTCCGCCGATAGCGCCCGCGCCGGCGTCGCCGGCGTTCTCCCGTCCGTTCCCGACGCCTCCGCGCCGCCCGATGGCGGGCGGTTTCTTCCCCGTCGTCCGACTCCGTTGAGCGCCGAAGGCGCGAATAAAGCTCCGCCGCGGGCGGGTTGCGGGCTGCGGGTAATACTACCCGCAATATCCTGCCATCGAAACGACAGGGAAATATGGGGAAATCTCGGCGACCTGGCGACTTTCGAGGGAATCTCGGCAGGGCGATCGCACTTAAGAATGTTATAGGAATTCCGCGACCTCCAATTTTGAACAACGGTAGAATATGTGGACGGATGCGTGGCGTACGTGTTTCCATGTTTCGTTTTTGTTTGGAATTGAACATCGGGAAATTCCCACCAACTTCCAAGTGCGATTGCCCTGCGAGGGGTTGCCGTGCGCGATGCCGTCGCCTGTAAGGGACGGTATCGAGTCGCTGCGCGTCTGGCGTCCCCTACGGGAATCGAACCCGTGTTTCCGCCGTGAAAGGGCGGTGTCCTGAACCGCTAGACGAAGGGGACCGCGATGCCGGGCGCCGAAACCGGCGCCTCGAAAACCGACGGCACTATAGGCCGGGGCGCGGCCGCGTCAACGGGGCGGCGGCGGTCGGTGGCGGGGGAACCGGCGGCGCGGCGTATTCTGGCGTCGGCGGCGCGCCGGTGGTATAGGAGCGTTTTCGCGAAGGAGAAAGCGATGGCGGAACGCTGGTCGCCTGCGGGGTGGCGTGCGCTGCCGATACGGCAGCAGCCCGTCTATGCCGACGGCGAAGCCGTGGAGGCGGTGGAGCGGCGCCTGCGTGTGTCGCCGCCGCTGGTGTTCGCCGGAGAGGCGCGCGCGCTCAAGGCGCATCTGGCGAAGGTGGCCGAAGGCCGGGCCTTCCTGCTGCAAGGGGGAGACTGCGCCGAGGCTTTCGCCGAATTCCACCCCGACCACATCCGCGACACCTTCCGCGTGCTCCTGCAAATGGCGGTGGTGCTCAGCTTCGGCGCGGCGCTGCCGGTGGTCAAGGTGGGGCGCATCGCCGGCCAGTTCGCGAAGCCGCGTTCGGCGCCCACCGAAACCCGGGACGGAGTCGAGCTGCCCAGCTATCGCGGCGATATCGTCAACGGCATCGAATTCGACCCGGCGGCGCGCGAGCCCGACCCCGAGCGCATGGTGCGCGCCTACGGACAGGCCGCCTCGACGCTCAACCTCTTGCGCGCCTTGTCGCAAGGCGGATACGCCGACCTGCATCAGGTGCACCGCTGGAACCTCGGCTTCGTCGACGGGAGCGCCGAGGCCGAACGCTACCGCGACCTTGCGGACCGTATCGACGAGGCGCTCGCCTTCATGGAAGCGTGCGGCCTCGACTCCGCCAACGCGCCGCAGATCCGGCAGACCGAGATATACACCTCGCACGAGGCGCTCCTGCTGGGCTACGAAGAGTCGCTTACCCGCATCGACAGCACCACCGGCGAATGGTACGATTGTTCGGCGCACATGCTGTGGATCGGCGACCGCACGCGCGACCCGGACGAAGCGCATGTCGCGTTCCTGCGCGGCGTCGGCAATCCGGTCGGAGTCAAGGTAGGGCCGGGTCTGGACGGCGACGGTCTCATGCGGCTGGCGGACCTCCTCGACCCCGGGAACGAACCGGGCCGGCTGACGCTGATCGCCCGCATGGGAGCGCACAGGGCGGCGCGGCTGCTGCCGCCGCTCGTGCGTCGCACCGTCCGCGAGGGCCGGCGCGTCGTGTGGGCGTGCGATCCCATGCACGGCAATACGATCAAGTCGTCGACGGGCTACAAGACCCGGCCGTTCGACCGGATACTCTCCGAAGTGCGCGACTTCTTCGCCGTGCAGGAGGCCGAGGGCGGGCGCCCGGGCGGCGTGCATTTCGAGATGACCGGGCGCGATGTGACCGAGTGTCTCGGCGGCGCGCAGGCGATCGACGAAGCGTCGCTGTCGGACCGCTACCACACCCATTGCGACCCGCGTCTGAACGCCTCCCAAAGCCTCGAACTGGCGTTCCTGATCGCCGAGGAGCTCAAGGGCCGCCGGCTGTCGCGGCGCGCCGGCGAAGCGGCGGAGTAGACCCGCCGGGACGCGTCCGATGCGCCTCGCAACATCGGGCCGGACGGCCGCGGGCGCGATGCGGCGGCCGTGACCCCGGGTTCCGCCGGCGAAGCGGAGATCGCCCGGCGCACGGACCGGTATTTCGAACGGACCCGGCGCATCGTCGAGGCGCACGGCGATGTCCGCGTCACCTATGCGGTGTTCATGCGCCGGCCGGTGATCTTCTGCCCCCGCCTCGCGGTGGCGTGGCTCGAGGAGGTCGCCGGCGCGCGCGGCGTCGACCTTCGCATCGAACCCTGTTTCGAGGAGGGCGCCTGGGTCGGGTCCGGCGAGCCCCTGCTCTATGTCACGGGGCCGCTGGCGGCGCTGGTCGACCTGGAAACGCTTTATCTGCAGAAACTCGGTCCGCCCTGCGTGGCGGCCTATAACGCCTACGGCATGTGCTCCGACCTGCCGCGCGTCGCCTTCCTGGCGATGGACGCGCGGCACTGCGCCGGGGGCGAGATGGCGGAAATGATGGCCTATGCCGCCAGCGTGGGGTCGGCCAAGGCGCGGCGCGAGGCCGGCGCCGTGGGCTTCGTCGGCGGCGCCAATGACGACACGGCGCATTATTTCGGCAACGAAGCGGGCCTCGGCACCATGCCTCACGCCCTGGTCGGATACGCCGGCGACACGGTGCGCGCGGCGGAAATGTATCGCGGTCTCTACCCCGACGAACCGCTCACCGTGCTCGTCGACTATTTCGCGCGCGAGGTCGGCGACACCCTGGCGGTGGCGCGCCGCTTCCCCGGGCTCGCGGCGGCGGGCCGTTTGCGCGTGCGCATCGACACCCACGGAGGCCGCTTCGTCGAGGGGCTGGATACGGCGGCGTCCTACGCGGTGCTGGAGCGCCACGCCCCGCGCGCCGTGCGCACCTATCGCAGCGAGACCGAATTGCGCCAGCTGGTCGGCACGGGCGTGAGCGCGGCGGCGATCTTCCATGTCCGCGAAGCCCTGGATGCGGCGGGGTTCGACAAGGTGGGCATCGTCGCCAGTTCGGGCTTCGGCCCGGCGAAGTGCAAACTCTTCGCTTCGGTCGGCGCCCCGGTGGACATGATCGGCACCGGGTCGTACCTGCCGGAACGATGGTCCGAAACCTATGCGACCGCGGACATCGTGGAATACGACGGGCGTCCCTCGGTAAAGGTCGGCCGCGAATTCCTCCTCAGGGAGCGGGGCGGGGCGTAGAAGCGGCGTAGCGGCCGGCGCCGCACAGCGACGACGGAAGTCCGATTGTCGGCGTCCCGTTCGGGTCGCGGTCGCGGTTCAGCCGCCCGCGCCGGGGTTGTTCGGGGCCTCGGCCATGCGTTCGGGGAAGGGGCGTCCGAGCGCTCCGGCGACCGTGCCTTCGATGCGCGCCATGCGCTCGTTGGTGGCGGCCAGGTCGCCGGAGAGAGCGGCGATGGCGGCCTCGACGCGGGCCAGGCGCTCGCCTTGCTCGGCTTGCACGGCTTCGAGGGCGGCCAGACGCTCGCCGTGGTCGATGAGCAGGACGAAGACGGGGACGAAGAAGGCGGTCATGAGCGTCGCCATCGCGACGAACAGGCCGACGAAAGGGTTGATCTGCTTCATGGCGGCTTCTCCCCGGCTCATGCGAATTCCGAGTATGCCGGAACGCCGGCGGCGCGGCAATGCCGGGGCCTCGGCGCCTCGCGGTTCAGCCGCCCGCGCCGGGGTTGTTCGGGGCCTCGGCCATGCGTTCGGGGAAGGGGCGTCCCAGCGCTCCGGCAACCGTGCCTTCGATGCGCGCCATGCGTTCGTTGGTGGCGGCCAGGTCGCCGGAGAGAGCGGCGATGGCGCCTTGCATGTCGTCAATGTCGGCTTGCATGGCCTCGACGGTGGCCTCGACGGCGGCCAGGTCGCGGGCCAGCGCGGCGATGGCGGCCTCGACACGAGCCAGGCGTTCGCCGTGCTCGGCTTGCGTGGCTTGCACGGCCTTGACGGTGGCCTCGACGGCGGCCAGACGCTCGCCGTGGTCGATGAGCAGGACGAAGACGGGGACGAAGAAGGCGGTCATGAGCGTCGCCATGGCGACGAACAGGCCGACGAAAGGGTTGATATTCTTCATGGCGATTTCTCCCCGGGCCGTGCGAATTCCGGGTATGCCGGGATGCGGACGACGCGGCAATGCGGGCGCGCCGGCGCCGCGCGGTTCAGCCGCCCGCGCCGGGGTTGGCGGGGGCTTCGGCCATGCGTTCGGGGAAGGGACGTCCGAGCGCTCCGGCGACCGTGCCTTCGATGCGCGCCATGCGCTCGTTGGTGGCGGCCAGGTCGCCGGCGAGGGAGACAATGCCGGCCTCGACACGGGCCAGGCGTTCGCCCTGCTCGGCTTGGATGGCTTCGACGGCGGCCAGGTCGCGGGCCAGCGCGGCAATGGCGGCCTCGACACGGGCCAGGCGCTCGCCGTGCTCGGCTCGCATATCGTCGATGTCGGCTTGCACGGCTTCGACGGTGGCCTCGACGGCGGCCAGACGCTCGCCGTGGTCGATGAGCAGGACGAAGACGGGGACGAAGAAGGCGGTCATGAGCGTCGCCATCGCGACGAACAGGCCGACGAAAGGGTTGATATTCTTCATGGCGATCTCTCCCCGGCTCATGCGAATTCCGAGTATGCCGGAACGCCGGCGGCGCGGCAATGCCGGGGCCTCCGGCGCCGCGCGGTTCAGCCGCCCGCGCCGGGGTTGGCGGGGGCTTCGGCCATGAGTTCGGGGAAGGGGCGTCCGAGCGCTCCGGCGACCGTGCCTTCGATGCGGGCCATGCGCTCGTTGGTGGCGGCCAGGCCGCCGGCGAGGGAGACAATGCCGGCCTCGACACGGGCCAGGCGTTCGCCGTGCTCGGCTTGCGTGGCCTCGACGGCGGCCAGGTCGCGGGCCAGCGCGGCAATGGCGCCTTGCATGTCGTCGATGTCGGCTTGCATGTCGTCGATGTCGGCTTGCATGGCGTCGACGGCGGTCTCGACGGCGGCCAGGCGTTCGCCGTGGTCGATGAGCAGGACGAAGACGGGGACGAAGAAGGCGGTCATGAGCGTCGCCATCGCGACGAACAGGCCGACGAAAGGGTTGATATTCTTCATGGCGATCTCTCCCCGGCTCATGCGAATTCCGAGTATGCCGGAACGCCGGCGGCGCGGCAACGCCGGGGCTTCGGCGCCGGCAATTCTCGTTTTGAGATCTCTGCATAACCTGTTTCGCCTGCGGCAGGATCGCATTCCCGGTGCTTTACGGCGTTTCCGAACCCGCCGTCGGAGTATGACAACACGTGACGGAATTGCGAGAATTCGCCCCCCTGCATCGGTAATTCCCGTTTTCGGGCATGTGAAGAAATCGGGCGGCTCTCTTCGTGACGGACGGGTCGCCGAGGTATCGGCATTGTAAAGACAATACCACCGAATAATACTTCGTCATTCCCGCGAAAGAGCGTGTGAAAAATCGGACGACTCTCAATATAGCGGCTGGACAACTCAAGAATTTCCGACGTGAAAGACAGTAGCCCGATATAATACTTCGTCATTCCCGCGAAAGCGGGAATCTCTTTGCGGCGTTTCCGCAAGAAAAACCGGGCCGATATTGCGGGCGCCGCCTCCGGATTTCCGCTTTCGAGCGTGTAAAGAAATCCGTCGGCCCTCATTACGACAGTTGGAACGCCGAAGAAATAGCACTGTGGAAGACAATAGCCATACGATAATACCTCGTCATTCCCGCGAAAGCGGGAATCCAGAGGCGGTGCGCGTAAGACTCGCCGATGTTTTTCTTGCGGAAACGGCGGACTGGATTCCCGCTTTCGCGGGAATGACGAAGTACTGTAGGCGGGGCATTGTCTTTCTCTACGCCGACTCTTCGGCGATCCCACCGTTATTTGTGAGAGGCATCCAATTTCGTCACACGCTCGAAAGCGGGAATCCGGAAGCGGCCGTCCGCAATGTCGGCCCGCTTTTTCTTACGGAAACGCCGCAACAGATTCCCGCTTTCGCGGGAATGACGAGTACTTGTAAGGCTGTTCGGTTTCTTCACACGCTCGAAAGCGGGAATCCGGAGGCGGTCGTCCGCAATGTCGGCCCGCTTTTTCTTGCGGAAACGCCGCAAAGAGATTCCCGCTTTCGCGGGAATGACGAGTACTTGTAAGGCTGTTCGGCTTCTTCACACGCTCTTTCGCGGGAATGACGAGGATTAGTGGGGCCTTTCGGTTTCCTCACACGCTCTTTCGCGGAACGAACATGTCCGGACAACGACATGCCGGATCGAATCGAGGCGCCCGGTCATCCCGTCGACGCTTCGCGCTGCCGCCGGAAGTCGAGCCGCGCCCCGATAAAATCCGGGCCTTGTGCAGAGGTCGCATTTTGGCCCATGGCGTTGCGGCGGGTCGCTTTCGGGGGCGATATCGCCGGAATGAAGGTCCGATTCGGCGCCGCCGCCCCGGACCCGTCGGCTATGGGCGGCAACCCTCGACGCACCGGGCGCCGAAACTGCCGATGATCGCAGCGTGGTTCGCCCGGTTGACCTCGTCGCGCCTTATGTGCCACCAGCCCGCCGCTTCCATGCCGCTCCGGGGGCCGTAGAGATTGCCGGCGTATTTGGCGGTAGCGTCGGCGTCGAAATGATCCGTGTTGGCGGCGCCGTTGGCAAGCTGCGGGTGATCGAGCGCGCCCGCAAAACTGCCGTCTGCCTCGATGGTCCCCGGGTTCATCGGGATGCCGCCGGCGGCGGGGAGGTAACGCGCCCACACCCCGTCGTCTCGGAGTATTTCGAGGTTGGAGATCATGCCGCTGATCGTGTTGTTCCCGTTCGGGACGCGGCTGCCGGTGCAGGCGCTCGCGCCGATGCAGGCGTTGAGTTCGATGTCGCCCTGCAGCGGCGTCGCGCCGCCCAGCTCGACGAGAGCGACGGCGGACCGGGCGCGGTGGGGCCCCGTGTCGTCCAGCGCCCGCGCCATCGTGCGACCCCTGAAGGTCGCCGCGATCGATGTCGCGACATCGGTCGTCCTCAGGCCCTCCGCGTCCTCGAACGCGTCGTAGCCGAAGGCGAACGCCTGCGGGCGGGTCCAGGACGGAATCGCCGTCACATTGTCGAAGAACATGAACAGGCCGTAGGCCGCATAGTCGAGATAGGCATGCCTGTCGTCGGAGGTGTCCTCGGTGTTCGCGCCCTGGACGATGCCGGCATGGTTCGAAAGCCACAATTCCCAGGTCCCGAGCTCCTCGGGCCGGCCGTCATAGTCGGCATGGCCCCGACGCATCCTCGTCGGGAGGGGTTCGCCGTCGTCGTTGTAATGCTCCGAGGTGAGCGGCGCCTTCGCCTTCCAGTGCCAGGACGGGTCGCCGTGAGGCGATTGCGACGCCGCGCCGAAGGCGACCGTGACATCGTCGAAGATCCAGTCGCCGCAAAGGGAGCGGGTCTCCCCCGCGCAGTTGTTGGGGTTGTCCGCCGCGTAGCCTTCCAGCTCGTCCACCTGGGCCTGGGTCAGCGTGGGCGCGGGGTCGGGCAGCGTCGAAACGCCTTCCAGCTGGTCGACATGGGCCTGGAGCATGGTGGTCGTGGTGTCCAGGCCCGAGAAGCCTGCTTTCCCGTCCGGTCCGTTGCTCGTCTTCCAGGCGTCCTGGTTCGCGCCGTCGTAGAAGCGCCGCTGGAGGTCGTAGCGGACCACGCCCTCGCCGCCGAATTTCATCGTCGGCTGAAGGATTCCGCCGGCGGTCGAAAGCCGGAGCGAGCCCGTCGGCTTGCTGTCGGTTTCGGAATAGGTTGTCGGCGTCCCGTCGTCGCCCAGGATGACGAGGGGGTGGTTTCCCGTCCCGTACAGGGTTACCGACCGCAGGGGGAGCTCGTCCGTCGCGACGAGGCCGCCATCGGCGCCGACCTTGCTGCCCTCCGCCCACCGGACGGGGTCGGTCCGGATGTCGAGTTTCCGCCAGCCGTCCTCTCCGGTGTCGGTGCGCGGCGTGCGCGTGATCTGCGCCGTGCCCCGGGGCACGAACCCCGGAGGCCGCGGCACGAGCGCGTCGGTCAGGGATACGCGCGGGTTGTATCGGGCGGCGGCGGCGCGCGCCTCCTCGGCCTCGGCGTTCGCCCGGTCTTTCTCGTCTTCGGCCCGGGCCCGCTGCGCCGCCGCCTCGCTCTCGGCTTCGGCCAGTTCCCGCCGCAACAGCGGCACCAGCGAGAGCTGGGCGGTGGCGAGCGTGGCCTGCGCTTGCGACAGCAAGGCGCGCATCTCGGCGGACGGGTCGGCCGCCAGCGCCGTCGTCAGCCGGGTCTGGGCGTTGTCGAGCGCGGTTTGCGCCCGGTCCAGCGTCGTGTGCAGGTTCGCCGGCGACACGATTCCCCCCGAAGCCGCGGGGGACGCCGCCAGAGCCTGGGCAGTCAGCGTCAACGCGGTATCGACCGCCGCGAGCGCGCCGGACGCCGCCGTCTTCGCTTCGCTGTCGGGCAGCGCCTCCAGGTCTTCCCGGACCTCTCTCAATCTTTTTCGGGCGTCGTCCACGGCCCTGCGGGTTGCGTCGCGCTGTCCGGCGATCACCGAACCCAGAGCCTCCTGGGCCGTCTCCAGCGACTCGCGGAGTTCTTTCAGCGCCATCCGCGCCTCGTTGCGCTCCTTCGTGAGATTGTCGATCAGCTCCCGGTCGATGTCGGGAGTCGGCGCCGCGGCGTCCCCGTTTCCGCTGCCGCCGCAACCCGCCAACGCCAGCGCGGCGCAGCACGCCGCAACGACCGCCGTGTTGAAACGCATCATGGCTTTCTCCCCGCCGCCCTCGCGAATACGAAGCAACGATCATGTCTATATCGCCGGGGGGGAGGGGGCAAATTGTTTTTTTGCGGTCCTCGCTTCGCCGACGCCTTGCATGTCCGCGCGGGGACGGCGCTACAATCTCCGGCGCGGGGCGCCGCCCGCATCGCGACGGGACAATGACCGCACGGAACCGAAGCGGCGACGCGGGGGCGCGCACGATGCCGGACGACCTCGACGCGCTGCTCGCGTTTGCGGAAACGCTCGCCGACGCCGCCGGGGCGGCGGTCCGGCGGCGCTTCCGCCGCGGCGGCGCCGTCGGACAGGTCGAACACAAGGACTCGCGGGTCCCGCGGGCGCAGCCGGTCACGGCGGCGGACCGCGAGGCCGAAGCCGCCATGCGCGACCTTATCGAGGCGCGCTACCCCGACCACGGCATCGTCGGCGAGGAAAGCGGCGCGACGCGCCCCGGGTCGCCGTGGCAATGGGTGCTCGACCCCATCGACGGCACGCGCGCGTTCCTCGCCGGTTTCCCGCTGTTCGGCACGATGATCGGACTGCTGCACGAAGGCCGTCCGGCGCTCGGCGTCATCGACCAGCCGATTCTCGGCGAGCGCTTCGTCGGCTCGCGGCGCGGCGCGACGCTCAACGGCGCGGCGATCGCCTGCCGCCCCTGCGCCGGACTCGACCGCGCGGTGGCGGCGGCGACCGACCCGGCGATGTTCGCGGCGGAAGCCGAAGCCGCGGTCTGGGAGCATGTGCGCCGCCGCGCCGCCGCCGTTCAGCTGGGCGGCAATTGCTACGCCTACGCCATGCTCGCGGCGGGTTGCCTGGACCTCGCGATCGAGGCGGACCTGAAGCCCTGGGACGTCTGCGCCCTGGCGCCGCTGGTCGAGGCCGCCGGCGGCGTCGTCGCCGGATGGGACGGCGGCCCCGCCTGGGAAGCGACGCGTGTCGTCGCCTGCGGCGACCGCCGCCTCTACGACGAGATCGCGCCGCTGCTCGCCGGCGCCGGGTGAGCGCCGCTCCCGGGAGGAATTTGCGCCGCCGCCGCACGGCGCCGTATAGCGAGAGTTGCAGGAAGCGCCGACGGAGGAGGCTGGGATGGGTATCGCCTGGAGCGAGCTGATCAGCCGCGATGTCGCGGGAAGCCGCAAATTCTACACCGAATTGCTGGGCTGGACCGCCTCGGAGATGCCGGCGCCCGGCGGCGCGCCCTACACGCTGTTCAGCGAAGACGGCAAACCGGTCGCCGGTCTGATGGCCCCGCCCGACGCCGACGCGCCGGCGCCGCTGTGGTTCACCTATATCGCCGTGGCCGATGTGGATGCGAGCGCGAGGCGGGCGGTCGAACTCGGCGGCAAGGTCCGCCGCGAACCGTTCGACATTCCCGATGTCGGGCGCATCGCCATCGTCGTCGACCCGGGCGGCGCCGCGGTGGGGCTGTATCGGGCGTCTTCGATGTAGGGCGCATGGCGCGGGTCGAATCTGCATGGCCCGCTCCGCTTGCGGCAGGGCCGGGTCCCTGCGTCTTCCACGGCGCTCCCGAACCCGCCGCCGGATCGTAACGACGCACGGCAAGGTTGCGAATGAGAACCGCCGACGGAACCCGTTCCTTGCGTCGAACGTCTCTATGCCTTGTCGATCAGGAAAAGAAATTCCGTATTGGGAACGTCGGTGTCCCGCAGCCACTCGCCGGTCCGTTTCATTCCCGCCATGACATTGCGCCTGTAGTCCACTTTCACGACATCGACAAGATTCCCGTTTCTGGAGAGAATATCGTTTATCTCCTCCGCCGCGGCGCGCCCGCCGGAACTATACGACAGAATCACCCATCGCGCCGCCGTCGACCGTATCAATCGCTCGATCGCCTCGACCGCCAGGAAATTCCCGGAGCGAGGGTTCTTCCTGAATTCCTCGAATTCCGATCCCGCGACAGTGTCGGACGAGTCTTTTCTGCGCATCGACTTCCCGAACAATTCCGGCGAATCGTTCAGACAAACGGTTGTCCACACATGATAATAGGAAGCGTAACGGACTCGCGAAGGAGGCATTTTTCGATTGTTGGATCCGTAAGGCGGATCGAAATACGCAAGATCCACATCGCAATCGGAGATGTCGAAAACGTTCTCGCGCATAACCTCGCAGTCCGAATCGGGGCTGAATAACCTGGGCACGCGCAGGCGCAGTTCGTTAAACGATCGGGGAGACCATTCCCTGAGGTAGGAGGCGAAATGGCCAAGGGTGCTGTCTACACGGTCAAGGGCAAGAATCAGACTTGTCAACGCAACGGATTTCTCGACCGGAGACAAGGAAAGCCTGTCGATCTCTTCCCGAATACCGTCCAATTTTCGAGTATTGCGAATCTGCCATGGCTTCTTGAGGCCGTTACGCTGGACAGCCTTGCCGCCGTTCGGCTCGCCGCCATAGTGTTCGGTGAACCAGCCGTCCTTGGGACGAACGGCGTTCAAACTCCGAATCAGTTTGGAGTAATACTCGACCGGCTCGCCGTTCCGCAGATAGCAAACGCCGAGAACCTCGGACCAAACGGCAATATCGTTGCAGATGACCCGGCGCCCGGATTTGGCGAAAGCCTGGGACACCCGCGTCGATCCGGAGAACCCGTCAAGAACGCTTTCGGCGCCTGTCCTCCGCGCCAGATCGAGAATATATGGCAGTAACTTCAGTTTGGAGCCGGCATATTTTATTCCCTCGGTGGCCGGCGCGTCGACGGTCGTTTCGCCGAATAACGGCAGGCCTGTCATTGCGAACTCCCTGCGCTACGTTTCAACCGGCTTATATCGTCCTTTATATTTTCAAGCGCCGCCATATGCCCCTTCCCGGACGCAACGAGCGCCTGCGAAAACAGCTTCACCAGAACGAGATTGTGGGAATAGTCTATCCAGCCGCCGGTGATGCTGTCGAAAAATTTTACGCCCTTCCCGGTGTGTGTCCAAAGCCCCCGCTGGAGGGCGTTGGCGGCAGCGCCGCCGTAGCGCACCTCGCAAATGTAATCGCCCTCGGCGTCATAGAATCTGTAGACCGGATGCTTTCTCCCTCTCCCCGATTCCTCGCGGGCAATGCGCACGGTCGCGTCGCGCGCATGTGCGTAATTGGAGACCTCTGCATAACGCGTTTGTTTGCGGCGGGATCGGGTTTCCGCCTCTTTGCGGCACTGCCGAATCCACCGGCGAAGTATAACGATGCATGATGAAATTGCGAAAATCCGCCTTCTCTCCCTCTTTCCCGCGAAAGAGCGTGTGAAGAAATCGAGAGACGCTTCTACTCTTCGTCATTCCCGCGAAAGCGGGAATCCGTTGCGGCGTTTCCGTGAGAAAAACCGGGCCGATATTGTGGACGGCCGCCTCCGGATTCCCGCTTTCGCGGGAATGACGAAGTGTTATTAGCGAATTATTGTCTTTTGTCGCGCCGAACACTTCGGCGCTCCGACCGTCACGGTGAGAGCCATCCTTACAAACACTCGTCATTCCCGCGAAAGCGGGAATCCGGAGGCGGCCGTCCGCTATATTGGCCCGTTTTATTACGGAAACGCCGCAGCCGATTCCCGCTTTCGCGGGAATTACCGAGGCAGGGGGCGGATGTTCCCAATTCCGTCACGCATCGTCATATGCCGACGGCGGGTTCGGAAACGTCGTAAAACGCCGGGAACGCGATGCTGCCGCAGGCGAGACGAGTTATGCAGAGGTCTCGTCGTAATGAGATCGGTCGTTTGCCGATCAGGAGTTTGAGGCGTGTCGTGAAATCGTTCCAGGCCGCTGCGGTCTCCATCGCCGATCCCCTCCGTTATCCGATGTCGAAACGGCTGTCGTTCGCGATCGCGCCCTGCGACGAGACTTTCGCGTAACGCGCGGGCCGGCGAAACGGGGAGCGCAGACCCAGCGCGGGACTATTCGGCGGCGACTGCGGCGTCCGCCGGGCGCGTCATGAGTTCGGGGAAGGGGCGCCCGAGGGCGCCGGCCACGGCGCCCTCGATGCGCGCCATGCGTTCGCTGTGTTCGGACAGCGCCGCGCTGTGTCGGACAGCGTCGCCTCGATGCGTGTCAGGCATTCGCCGATTCCGGACAGCATGGCGCCCTGTTCGGACAGCATCGCGCTCTGTTTGGACAGCATCGCGCTCTGTTCGGCTTGCGCGGTTTCGATCCGGCCGAAACGTTCGGCATGTGCCGTCTCGAGACGGTCCATGCGCCCGTTCATATCGGCGCGCAGCCACGCAACCAGCGCGATCATCAGCGCCGCAAGCCCGATGAAGCCTGCCAAATCCGGATCCATGTCGGCCTCCGTTCGCAGCCCGCGACGGGCGGACGATGGCGGAGCATAGGAGACATCGCATCGTCCCGCAATGTTGCGGGCGGCGAGACCGCCGTGCGGCGCGGGACTATTCGGCGGCCGAGGCGCCCGCGGGGCGCGTCGTGAGTTCGGGGACGGGGCGTTCGAGGGCGCCGGCCACGGCGCCTTCGATGCGGGCCATGCGTTCGTTGACGTGCGCCAGGTCGGCGCGCACGGCGTGCAGTTCGGCGCGCAATTCGGCGTCCGGTCCGTCCATACGCTCGCGCGACTCGTGCTGTGCCGCCTCGACGCGCGTCAGACGCTTCCCGTTCCCGGACAGCGCTGCGCCCCGGTTCGCGAGGCGGTTCAGGCGCCCGCCCAAGTCGGCGCGCAGCTTCGCCACCAGCGCCACCATCAACGCGGCAAGCCCGATGAAGCCTGCCAGGTCCAGGTCCATGTCGGTCTCCGTTTCGCCGCCTGCGCGACAGGATGGATAATGGCGGAGCATAGGGGACGGCGCATCGTCACGCAATGTTGCGGGCGATGAGACCTCGGTGCAGTCGTCACATATATTCGCGGGCCAGCGTTTCGGCGATCTGGACGGCGTTGAGGGCCGCGCCCTTGCGCAAATTGTCGGCCACCACCCACATGTTGAGACCGTGAGGCACGGTCGGATCCTCGCGCAGGCGGCTGACGAAGACGTCATGTTCGCCGACGCATTCGACGGGAGTGACGTAGAGCTCTTCGCCCGGGTCGTCGACCAGCCGGACGCCGGGGGCGGCGGCGAGGGCCGCGCGCGCCTCCCCGATCGCGACGGGCGCCTCGAACTGCACGTTCACCGCCTCGGCGTGGCCCACGAAAACGGGCACGCGCACACAGGTGGCGGTCACCGCAATCTGCGGGTCGAGGATCTTGCGGGTTTCCAAAGCCATCTTGCGCTCCTCGCCCGTCGACCCGTCGTCGAGGAAACGGTCGATATGGGGGATGGCGTTGAACGCGATGCGGCGCGTGAATTCCGACGGCGCGCGCTCCTCCTGGAAATAGATCTTGCGAGTCTGGTCGAACAGTTCGTCCATCGCCGCCTTGCCGGCGCCGGACACCGACTGATAGGTGGCGACCACCACCCGCCCGATGGGCGCGATGTCGTGCAGCGGTTTCAGCGCGACGACCATCTGGATGGTCGAACAATTGGGGTTGGCGACGATGTTGTGGGCGCGGAACCCCTCCAGCGCCTCGGGGTTGACCTCCGGCACGACGAGCGGCACTTCGGGCTCCATCCGGAAGCGGGAACTGTTGTCGATGACCACGCAACCCGACGACGCGGCGACCGGCGCGTAGATGTCGGAGACCTTTGCGCCCGGCGAGAACAGGCCGAAATCGAACCCCTCGAAATCGAACCCCTCGAGCGGGCGGACCTTCAACACGTCCTTCTCGCCGTATGAAACCTCGCGCCCCGTCGACCGGTTCGAGGCGAGCGCCGCCACCTCGTCGGCGGGGAACCCGCGCTCGGCGAGGAGGGCGAGTATCTCCCGCCCCACATTGCCCGTGGCGCCCGCTACCGCGACCCGGTATCCCATCCTTTCCCTCCCGTGCCCGTCATGTTATGCCGAGCGCGCTGCACGCAACCGGCGGAGGACGGCCGATGGCCAGCGAATACGCCCGTTTCGCCGAATTCTGGCCTTACTACCTTTCGGAACACAGCGACGCGCGCAACCGGGCGCTGCACTATGCCGGCTCCGGCCTGGCGGTCGCGCTCCTCGCTCTCGCGGCCGCGTCGGGGGACTGGCGGCTCCTGCCGGCGGCGGCGATCTGCGGCTATGCGTTCGCCTGGTTCGGCCATTTCTTCATCGAACGCAACCGTCCCGCGACGTTCGACTATCCGCTGTGGTCGTTCTACGCCGACTACCGGATGCTCGCTTTCGCGGCGGCGGGCCGCCTGCGCGGCGAGCTCGAGCGCCACGGCGTCACGCCGAAAGCGCCTCGAGCGCCGCGATAACCGCATCGCCCATCGCCGCCGTCGACACTTCGGTCATTCCCGCCTGCATGATGTCGGCGGTGCGCAGACCGTCGGCGAGCACCCGCGACACGGCGTTCTCCACGAGGTCGGCTTCGGCGGGGAGGTCGAAAGAATAACGCAACATCATGGCGAAGGAGGTCAGCATGGCGATGGGGTTGGCCCTGCCTTCGCCGGCGATGTCCGGCGCCGAGCCGTGCACCGGCTCGTAGAGCGCCCGCCGTCGCCCGGTCTCGTCCGCCGCCCCCAGGCTCGCCGACGGCAACATGCCGAGGGAGCCGGTGAGCATCGCGGCGCAGTCGGACAGGATGTCGGCGAACAGGTTGCCGGCGACCATGACGTCGAATTGGCCCGGGTTGCGCACCAGCTGCATCGCTGCGTTGTCGGCATACATGTGGCGCAGTTCGACATCGGCGTAGTCGCGGTCATGCAGCGCCTGCATGTCCTCGCGCCACATCTGACCGCTTTCCATCACATTGGCCTTTTCGACCGAATGCACCAGCCCGCGCCGCTTGCGCGCGAGATCGAAGGCGACCCGGCCGACGCGCTCGACCTCGGGCGTCGTATAGACTTCGGTGTTGACTCCCCGGCGCCCGCCGCCGGGCAGCGGCTCGACGCCGCGCGGCTCGCCGAAATAGATGCCGCCCGTAAGTTCGCGCACGATCATGATGTCGAGGCCGCGCACCGTTTCGGGTTTCAGCGTCGACGCCTCGACGAGCGGGTCGAACACCGCGGCGGGGCGCAAATTGGCGAACAGCTCCATGTCCTTGCGCAGGCGCAGAAGGCCGCGTTCGGGCTTCGCCGGGAACTCCAGCCCGTCCCATTTCGGGCCGCCGACGGCGCCGAACAGCACCGCATCGGCGGCGAGCGCCAGGTCCATCGTCGCGTCGGTGAGCGGGGTCCCGTATTCGTCGTACGAGGCGCCGCCGGCGAGGGCCTCCTCGGTCTCGAACCCCACCGCGCCGCGCGCGCCGAACCAGTCGATCACCTTGCGGGTTTCGTTCATCACTTCCGGGCCGATGCCGTCGCCCGGCAGCAGAAGCAGTTTCCTGTTGCTCGCCATTGCCTCGCTCCTCCGTCGTGCGGGGTTCAGCCGCCGAGCCAGCGCCGCCGGGCGCGCCGCGCCGCCTCGAAAGCGTCGATCGCCGCCTCCTTGCGCAGCGTCAGACCGATGTCGTCGAGCCCCTCCAGCAGGCAGCGGCGGCGGAACGGGTCGACCTCGAAGGCGATGCGCTCGCCGTCGGGCGCGATCACGGTCTCGTTCTCCAGATCGACGGTCACGCGCGCATTGTCGCCCGCCTCCGCCCGGTCCAGCAGCGACGCCACCGCCGCCTCCGGCAGGGAGACGGGCAGGATGCCGTTCTTGAAGCAGTTGTTGTAGAAGATGTCGGCGAAACTCGGCGCGATCACGCAACGGATGCCGAAATCGAGCAGCGCCCAGGGCGCGTGCTCGCGGCTCGACCCGCAGCCGAAATTGTCGCCGGCGATCAATATCCGCGCCCGCCGCCAGGGCTCTCGATTGAGCACGAAACCGGCGATCTCCGCGCCGTCGGGCTCATAACGCAGGTCGTTGAACAGATGGGCGCCGAGACCGGTGCGCCGGATGGTCTTGAGGAACTGTTTGGGGATGATCTTGTCGGTGTCGACGTTGATCATCCGCAACGGCGCGGCGACGCCGGTCAGCGTGCGGAACGGCTCCATGATTGTCCCCTCGCCGGTTTGCTCGTTTGCGGCGGAATTTCAGGCGAAGTCGCGGACGTCGACGATGCGCCCGGCGACCGCGGCCGCGGCGACCATCGCCGGGCTCATGAGGTGGGTGCGCCCGCCGCGCCCCTGCCGGCCCTCGAAATTGCGGTTCGAGGTGGAGGCGCAGCGCTCGCCGGGCTCCAGGCGGTCGGCGTTCATGGCCAGGCACATGGAGCAACCCGGTTCGCGCCATTCGAACCCGGCTTCGAGGAATATGCGGTCGAGCCCTTCCTGCTCCGCCTGTTCCTTGACCAGGCCCGAACCGGGCACGACCATCGCGCCCACGCCGTCGGCCACCTTGCGCCCGCGCGCGACGGCGGCGGCGGCGCGCAGGTCCTCGATGCGTCCGTTGGTGCAACTGCCGATGAAGGCGCGGTCGATGGCGACGCCGGCCAGCGGCGTTCCCGGCGCCAGGGCCATGTAGTCGAGGGAGCGTTCGAGCGCCGCGCGCCGGCGCGCGTCGGCGACCGACGCCGGGTCCGGCGCGGCGCCGGTGACGGGGCTTACGTCCTGCGGGCTTGTCCCCCAGGTGACGTGCGGCGCCAGATCGTCGGCGCTCGCCGACACTTCCCTGTCGAATTTCGCGCCGGGGTCGGTCGGCAGCGTGCGCCACCAGGCTTCCGCCAGTTCCCAGGCGCCCGCCCGGGGCGCCATCGGCCGCCCCTTCAGCCATGCGAAGGTCGTGTCGTCGGGCGCGACCAGCCCGGCGCGCGCCCCCGCCTCGATGGACATGTTGCATACCGTCATGCGGCCTTCCATCGACAGGCCGCGGATCGCCTCGCCGTCGTATTCGATGACGTGTCCCGTGCCGCCGGCGGTCCCCACGAGGCCGATGACGCTCAGGATCACGTCCTTCGCCGTTACGCCGGGGGGCGGCGCCCCGTTCACCGTGACCCGCATGTTCTTCGGGCGGCGCTGAATTAACGTCTGCGTCGCCAGGACGTGCTCCACCTCGCTGGTTCCGATGCCGAAGGCGAGCGCTCCGAACGCCCCGTGCGTCGCCGTGTGGCTGTCGCCGCAGACGATGGTCGCGCCGGGCAGGGTGAACCCCTGTTCGGGGCCGACGATGTGGACGATGCCCTGGCGCAGGTCGGAGACGGGGAGATAGGGAACGCCGAATTCGGCGCAATTCTTCTCCAGGGTTTCGACTTGCAGGCGCGACAGCTCGTCGGCGATCCCGGCGGCGCGGTCGGCGGCGACGGTGGGGATGTTGTGGTCGGCGACCGCGAGCGCAGCGTCCGGGCGGCGCACCTTCCGGCCCGCCTGGCGCAGTCCCTCGAAGGCCTGGGGGCTGGTCACCTCGTGCACCAGATGGCGGTCGATATAGAGCAGCGCGGCGCCGTCGTCCTGTTCGTCGACGATGTGGTCGCGCCAGATCTTGTCGAACAGGGTCAGCGGTTCGGGCATGACTCAGGCCCTGCCGCCATTGCCGCCGCTTTCGCCGGGCGCGGCGCGCGTCGCGCGGCCGCGGTCGTCGCGTTTTTCGGCGATGCGCGCGGCCTTGCCGGTGCGCCCGCGCAGATAATACAGTCTGGCCCGGCGCACCGCCCCCCGGCGCATCACCTCGATACGCTCGACCAGCGGCGAATAGAGCGGAAAGACCCGCTCCACCCCCTCGCCGTAAGAGAGTTTGCGCACGGTGAAACTGGAATTGACGCCCCGGCGCGACCGCGCGATGCAGACGCCCTCGAACGCCTGAAGCCGCGACCGGCTGCCCTCGACGACCTTGACGCTTACCCGCACCGTGTCACCCGGCGCGAAAGCGGGGATGGGCGTCTCGCGCCCTTCGGTCAATTTCGCGATCTGCTCGCGTTCGAGAGTCTCGATGATGTTCATGGTCCCTGCGTCCCGTCGTCCGGCGTCGTTCGGTTCGTTCCGTGCGCCTCGCAATGTCGGCGCCACAGATCGGGGCGCCGCGTCCGGGTCGCCCGCAGACTCTCTTCGCGGCGCCAGCGGCGAATCGCCGCATGGTTTCCCGACAGCAGCACGGGCGGCGCCTCGCGGCCCTCCCAGCGCTGCGGGCGGGTATAATGCGGGTATTCCAGCAGTCCCGCCTCGAAACTCTCCTCTTCGAGCCCGGCGGCGTCGCCGAGCACCCCCGGCAGCAGCCTGACGCAGGCGTCGATTATGGCCATCGCCGCGATCTCCCCGCCGGCCATGACGAAATCGCCGACGCTCGCCTCCTCGAGATCGCGCGCCGCGACGACGCGCTCGTCGATCCCCTCGAAGCGCCCGCACAGCAGCAGCACCTCGCGCAGCCCCGCCCAGCGGCGCACGGCCGCGCGGTCGACCGGGCGGCCCCGCGGGCTGAGGCAGAGCCGCGCCCGCCGATCCGCCGCCGCGCCGTCGCCGGTCGCCGCGTCGATCGCCGCCGCCAGCACGTCGGCCCGCATGACCATGCCCGGACCGCCGCCGAAGGGCGGCGCGTCGACCGTGCGGTGTTTATCGCCGGCGAACGCGCGAATGTCCAGCGTTTCGAGACGCCACAGGCCCGCGTCCAGCGCCCTGCCCGCGGGCCCGGCGCCCAGCGGCCCCGGAAAGAGGGCGGGATAGAGGGTGAGGACGCGCGCGGTCCACGGCGGCGGCGTCACGCCGCCGGGCCCGTCGGCGGGGCTTCGAGACCCGGCAGCCCCGACGGCGGGTCGACGACCATGCGGCCTTGCGCCACAGCGACTTCGGGCGCCGCCTCGCGGGTGAAGGGCAGGAGGACCGCGCCCCGGTCGGTGGCGATCTCGATCACCGCGCCGGCGCCGTGGTCCCACACGGCGGACACCCGGCCGAGCGCCCGTCCGCAGGGCAGAGACGCGGCGAGGCCGATGAGATCGGCGTGATAGAACTCGTCCTTCTGCGGCGGCGGCAAGTCGGCGCGGTCGACATAGAGCCGCGCGCCCCTGAGCGCCGCGGCGGCGGCGCGGTCGTCGACCCCGTCGATGCGCGCGACGGCGCCGCCGTTGCGCAGCTCGAGGACGGTCAGGCGAACCGGGCGCCCCGCCTCGTCGCGCAGGGCGGGAAAGCGGCCGACGCTTGCCGGGTCCTCGGTGAAGGTCTTGATCCGCAGGGCGCCGCGGACGCCCTTGGCCCCGGCGATCGCGGCGACGCAGACGCGCCCGCCGGCGGCGCTCATCCGTCGCTCGAGGCGCCGCCCGCCGCGGCGGCGGCTTCCATGCGCTCGCGCGCCTTCTTGCCGGGCCGGCTCTTGACGGGGTTGTCCCGCCGGGGCGGCGCGGGGGCGATCTCCGCCTCGCCGAGGAACTTCGCCACGCGGTCGCTGGGCTGCGCCCCGCGGTCGAGCCAATAGCGGATGCGCCCGGTTTTCAGCGTCACCCGTTCGGCGTCGTCCTTCGGGCGCAAGGGGTCCCAGGCGCCGACGCGCTCAATGAAACGTCCGTCGCGCGGGCTGCGCGAGTCGGCGACGACGATGCGGTAATGGGGGCGCTTTTTCGCGCCGGCGCGGGCGAGGCGGATGCGTAGCGTCATGGGGTTCGCTCTGTTCCTGTCATTCCTGTCGGGGGCGTCACAAGCGCGGTCCGGGGAAGCCCGGCGGGGGCGCGAAGGGAAGGCCGGCGCCCGGCGCGGCGAACGGGGCGGGGCCGCGGCCGCCCCATTTCTTCATCCGCTTCATCATCGTCTGCATTTCCCTGAATTGCTTGAGCAGCCGGTTTACGTCCTGCACCGAGGTTCCCGACCCGGCGGCGATCCGCCGCTTGCGCGAGCCGTTGAGCAGTTTCGCATTGGCGCGCTCGCGCGGGGTCATCGACGTGAGGATGGCTTCGTGACGGCGCAGTTGCGCATCGTCGCGGCGCGGGTCGGCGAGCGCCCGTTGCGCCTTGCCGAGTCCGGGAAGCAGGCCGAGCACGCTGCCCATCCCCCCCATGCCGCGCAGCTGGCGCAACTGGGTCGCGAAGTCGTCGAGGGTTATGCGGCCCTTGTCGATCCGTCGCGCGAGCGCGTCGGCTTCGCCCTGTTCGACCGCGGCGGCGGCCTTTTCGACCAGCGAGACGACATCGCCCATGCCGAGGATGCGCGACGCGATGCGGTCGGGGTGGAACTCCTCGAGCGCGTCGAGTCCTTCCCCGGTTCCCGCCAGTTTGATGGGGCAACCCGCCGTTTCCTTCATGCTGAGGGCGGCGCCGCCGCGCCCGTCGCCGTCGATGCGGGTGAGCACGATCCCCGTCACGCCCGCGCGTTCCCCGAAGACGCGAGCGAGGTTCACGGCGTCCTGCCCGGTCAGGGCGTCGGCGACGAGCAGCGTCTCCACGGGGTCGGTCGCGGCGCGGACGGCTTCGAGTTCCGCCATCGACGCCTCGTCGATGTGCAGCCGGCCGGCGGTGTCGAGCAACAGGACATCGAAACCGCCGAGGCGGGCGGCGCGCAGCGCGCGTTCGGCGATCGCCGCCGGCGGTTGTCCGGCGACGACGGGAAGCGCGTCGACCCCGGCGCGCGCCGCCAGCTGCGCCAGCTGCTCCTGCGCCGCGGGGCGGTTGACATCGAGCGACGCGACCAGAGTCTTCTTGCGGTCGCGAAGCGTCAGGCGGCGGGCGAGTTTCGCCGTTGTCGTCGTCTTGCCGGAGCCCTGGAGGCCGACCATCATCGCCACCGCAGGCGGCCCGGCGGCGAGCGACAGCGGCGCCGGTTCGCCGCCGAGCGCCTCGACCAGACAATCGTGGACCGTCTTGACGACCATCTGGCCGGGGGTGACGCTGGCGAGCACGCGGGCGCCGACCGCGCGGGCGCGCACCCGGGCGACGAAGGATTTCGCCACCGGCAACGCCACGTCGGCCTCGAGCAGCGCCACGCGGATCTCGCGCAGCGCCGCGTCGACATCGCCCTCGGACAACGCGCCGCGCCGGGTCAGCCGGTCGAAAATGTCGCCGAGTCGGCCGGAAAGCGTTTCGAACATCGGACGCGGGACCCTGAGAAGCCGGGAAAAGGCGCCGGCGGCCGCGCCGGCGCCCCATCGGGACGGTCACCCTAACGACGGCCGCGCGGCGCCGTCAAGGCGCCGCGCCGGTTCGCAGCGATTCTCGTTACGGCGATCGCCGTTGTCCCCCGGGAGCGATGCTCGTCGCCATGATGAGACCCCTGCATGAAGCCTGGATTTCCGGCGGCGTTGCGAGGCGTCGACGGGATAGACAGGCGCTTCGATTCGAGCCGGATTGTCGTCGTTCCGGCATATTTCGTTCCGCGAAAGAGCGTGTGAAGCAATTGAGAGACCGAACCAAATTCTCGTCGTTCCCGCGAGAGACCATGTGAAAAAGCCGGACAGGGTTACAAACACTCGTCATTCCCGCGAAAGCGGGAATCCGTTGCGGCGCTTCCGCAAGAAAAACCGGGCCGATACTGACGAAGCGTTATCAGCGAGTTATTGTCTTTTGCCGCGCCGAATCCCTGGGCGCTCCGAGCGTCATAGTGAGAGCCATCCTTACAAATACTCGTCATTCCCGCGAAAGCGGGAATCTCCTTGCGGCGCTTCCGCAAGAAAAACCGGGCCGATACTGCGGACGGCCGCCTCCGGATTCCCGCTTTCGCGGGAATGACGAAGAGTACGGGAATGACGAAGAGTACGGGAATGACGAAGAGTAGTAGCGTCTCTCGATTTCTTCACACGCTCTTTCGCGGGAATGACGAGTGTTTGTAAGGATGTTCGGTTTCTTCGCGCGCTCTTTCGCGGGAAAGAGGGAGCGGGTTTTCGCAATTCCATCGTGCGTCGTTATGCTCCGCCGGCGGGTTCGGGAGCGTGGCGAAAACGCGGGAGCGCGATCCTGCGGCAAGCGAAACCGGGTATGCAGGGCTCTCATAACGAGAACCGCCGGACGGGTGTGACAAGGCGGGGATTTTCGCCTAAATGCGGGGCATGATCCTCGCCCTTGCGGGAGGGGTCGGCGGGGCGCGTCTCGCGCGCGGTCTGGCGCGTGTCCTGGCCCCCGAAGACCTGCTCGTCGTCGTGAACACCGGCGACGATTTCCGCCATTTCGGCCTTCGTATCTCGCCGGACCTCGACACCGTGACCTACACCCTGGCGGGGCGCGCCGACCCGCGGACCGGCTGGGGCCTGGCGGGCGACAGCGGGCGCGTCATGGCGGCCCTCGAAGCGCTCGGCGGCGAAACCTGGTTCCGGCTCGGCGACGCCGATCTCGCGACCCATCTCGAGCGCACGCGCCGGCTCGACGCCGGCGATTCCCTCGGCGCCGTCGCCGCGGCGCTGGCGCGGCGCCTGGGGGTCGCCCACCGCATAGCGCCGATGAGCGACGATCCGGTGCGCACCGTGGTCGAAACCGCGGAGCGCGGACGACTCGCCTTCCAGGACTATTTCGTGCGCCACGCCGCGCGCCCGACGGTCACGGCGCTGGCCTTCGAGGGAGTCGACCGGGCGGCGCCCAACCCCGATTTCGCCGCCGCCCTCGCCGACCCGGCGCTGAAGGCGGTCATCGTCTGCCCGTCGAACCCGCCGCTCAGCATTCAACCCATTCTCTCGCTGCCGGGCGCGCGCGCCGGCTTGCGCCGCTGCGCCGCGCCCGTCGTCGCAGTGTCGCCGCTGATCGCCGGCAAGGCGGTCAAGGGGCCGACCGCCGCGGTCATGCGCAGCCTGGGCCATGAGCCGACGGCGCGGGGCGTCGCGCGTTTCTACGGCGACCTGCTCGACGGTTTCGTCATCGACCGTGCGGACGCCGGACTCCGTCTCCCGGACATCGCGGTGGCGGCGACCGACACGCTGATGCGGGATGCGGACGACAGCGCGCGCCTGGCCGAGACCGCGCTCCGCCTCGCGGACCGCATCGCCGGCCCGTGACGCTGCGCGTCGTCGTTCCGGCGAAGGCGCTTCCGCGCGGCAAGTCCCGCCTCGCTCCGGTGCTGGAGGACGCGGAGCGGCGGGCGTTGAGCCTCGCTTTCCTCGACCGGGTGCTGCGCGCGTGCCTCGCGGCGCGGGGCGTGGCGCCGGGCTGCGTCCAGACGGTGAGCGACGGCGCCGACGCTCTGGCGCGCGCCCGGGCGCTCGGAACCGCTGCGCTGGCGCAATCGGGCCGCGGGCTGAACCGCGCCCTCGACCAGGCGCGCCGGGCGGCGCGCGAGGACGGCGTCCCGACGCTGATCGTGCTGTCGGGCGACCTCCCGTTCGTCCTCGCGAGCGACGTGGAGCGACTCGCCGCCGCCGCGGGGGCCGGCGTCGCGGTCGTCGCGCCGGACCGGGCCGGCAGGGGCACCAACGCGCTCGCCTTGCCGACGATGGCGGATTTCCGCTTCCGCTTCGGCCGCGACAGCGCCGCCGCCCATGTCGCCGAGGCCCGGCGCGCCGGTTTGCGCCCGGCGACCCTGAGCACGCCGGGCCTTGCCTTCGATGTCGACACGCCGCGCGACTATGCGGAATTCCTCGCGCATGACCGGTGAAGCCGCGCTCTCCCGGCCTGCCCGGCCGCCCCGCGGCGGCGGTTCCGCGGCAATTCGCCAAAAGTTACGCGAAGTTGTTGACACGCTCCCGCAAGCTGTCCATCGTGCCGCGTTCGGGCGGTCGGACCGGGGAGGAGCCGGCCGTCACGCAGTCGAATCGCACGTCTTCGCGGGGCGGGGAGTAGCGTATGGCGCGTAACGGCTTGGGGAGCCTTGCGGGGCTCCTTGCGGGCATCCTTGTATCGACGGCCGGCGCGGCGCGCGACGGCGCCGACGGGGACGCCCGATCTTCCCTGGAGATCGTTCGCGCCGCCGGCGGCGCGGCGGAGGCGGAAAACCCCCGGGCGGTCTTTTCGGCGGAGAATTCGATTCGGCGCGAAATTGCCGTGGTCGAAGGCCAGACCCTCGGCTGGATACTCCGCAGCCAGGGCGTCGAGGACGCGGAGGCGAGGAGCGCCGCAGGCGCCCTCGAACGACAAGTCGATCTGCGCCGCCTGCGGATCGGCCAGGAAATCACGATATGGCTGGCGCCGCGTCCGACGGGCACCATCGGCTACCGGCTCATCGGCGTGGCGCTCGCCATGCCCGGCGGCAAGGCGGCGGTGGCGCTCAGGCGCTTCGACGACCGTTTCGACGCCAGCCTCGCCACGGCGGCCGAAGCCGACGCCCTCCTCCGCTCGATCACGGTCGTCGCCGACGACGGGACTCCCGGCTTCATGAGCCGCGAACTCTCGCTTGCCGAAGGCGACGGTCTCGACGACCTGTTGATCCGCAACGGCGCGACCGCGGACGATGCGCGCGCGGCGTCCCGGCTGCTGGCCGCGCGGATCGACCTGCGGAAGCTGCCCATCGGTCGGAAGATTACGGCCATTTTCCGACGCGCCGGGGAGGACTCGCGGGCGCGACTGGTGGGCGCGGCGCTCGCTTCGCGCGACGGCGCGGCGCATACGGTCGGCATCGACCACGCCGGGCGCTGGCGCTTCGGGCCGCCCGCCATCGACCCGGTCGCCCCGGAGGACCGGACCGCAGCGTCGCACGGGTCCGGGGAAGCGGCGGAGACGGAGGAAACGGCGGCCGCCGCAGCCTCCGCCGCAACCGCCGCGCCGGCGGAGAACTCGCCGCGCGCCGCTCTCGCCGGGGCGGGCCGCGCGACCGTCCCCGGGGGCGGGACCTTTATCGGCCTTGTGCTCGACCTCGGGTTCGACGGGGGCGACGCCCGGGAGGCGGCGAGCGCCATCGGCGGCCTTTACGACTTGCGGAAGCTTCCCGCCGGCGCCGCGGTGAAATATGCGCGCGTCGCCGGGGCCGACGGCGAAGCCCGCCTCGGCGCCATAGGCTTCGACATCGACAAGACCTCCAGACTGGAGGTCTTCAGGCGCGCCGACGGTCGCCTGTTCGCGGAGATCGTCGAAAAGAACCTGCGTCGCGCCTGGCGGCGTGTCGAGGGGACGGTGAATTCGAGCCTGTTCGTCGCGGCGACGAACGCCGGCGCGCCGTCGAACGTGGTCATGGACCTCATTCAGGTGTTCAGCTTTTCCGTGCACTTCCAGCGCGACGTCAAGCCGGGCGATCGCTTTTCCCTGATCTATGAGACGCTGCTCGACGACGATGGCCGCACGCTGAAGTCCGGCGCGCTTCATTTCGCATCGCTGGTCCTTTCCGGCGAAGAACGCGCGGTCTATCGCTATCTGCGCGCCGACGGCCGCGCCGGATATTTCGACGGGGACGGGAAGAACGTGCGCAAGGCGCTGATGCGCACGCCGATCGACGGCGCGCGGCTCACCTCGGAGTTCGGGATGCGCCGCCACCCCATCCGCGGGTTCAACCGGATGCACAAGGGCGTGGATTTCGCCGCGCCGTCGGGCACGCGGATCTACGCTTCGGGGGACGGGGTCGTCGAACGCGCGACGAGAATGGGCGGATACGGGCGTTACGTCCGCATCCGCCACAACAGCGCCTACAAGACGGCCTATGCGCATTTGCGCGCCTTCGCCCGGGGCCTCCACCCCGGCAAGCGCGTCTCCCAGGGGGACGTGATCGGCTATGTGGGGTCGAGCGGGCTGTCCACCGGCCCGCACCTGCATTACGAGGTGCTCTACAACGGTCGGCAGGTGAACCCCCTGAGCGTGGAACTGCCTTCGGGAGACCCGCTCGACGATACCGAACTCGCCGCCTTCGCCCCGCACCGGCGTCAGCTCGACCTGTTGAACCGCCGCCTTCCCCTGTCCGCCGCGGTTCCCTTCGACATCGCGGCGGGCGGCGCGCCCCTCGACGGCCCCATCCGCACCGCCGCCAACCGGTGACGGCCGCGCCGGACTCCGCCCCCGCCTACGCCGCCCGTTCCCTGTCCGGGGGCGCCGCGTCGAGCGCCGGGCGGCCGTCGACGATGCGGACGCGCACCGTGTCGCCGTCGGCGATGGAGCCGTCGAGCAGCCGTTCGGCGAGCGGGTTCTGGAGCTCGCGCTGGATCGCGCGCTTGAGGGGCCGTGCGCCCCAGGCAGGGTCGTAACCGGCCTCCGCGATCCAGTCCCGCGCGCAATCGGCTGCGTCCAGCCCGATGTCCCGCGCCTCCAGAAGGCCGGCGAGACGGCGGAGCTGGATGTCCACGATGCCGCGCATATGCGCGCGGTCGAGGCGACGGAAGAGCACCGTTTCGTCCAGGCGGTTGAGGAACTCGGGCCGGAAGGCCGCGCGCACCGCCGCCATCACTTCGCCGCGCGCGTCGTCGGCCGCGGCGCCGTCGGGCAGCGCCGCCAGCGTCCCGGCGCCGAGATTCGACGTGAGCACGATGAGCGTATTGCGGAAATCCACCGTGCGCCCGTGGCCGTCGGTCAGGCGCCCGTCGTCGAGAATCTGCAGCAACAGATTGAAGACATCGGGGTGCGCCTTTTCGACTTCGTCGAACAGGATCACGCGATAGGGTCGCCGCCGCACCGCTTCGGTCAGCGCTCCGCCCTCGTCGTAACCGACATATCCCGGCGGCGCGCCGATCAGCCGCGCCACGGCGTGTTTTTCCATGTATTCCGACATGTCGATGCGCTGAAGCGCGGCTTCGTCGTCGAACAGAAACGCCGCGAGCGCCCTCGTCAGTTCGGTTTTGCCGACCCCGGTCGGACCGAGAAACAGAAAGGAGCCGATGGGCCGGTTCGGATCCTGAAGGCCGGCGCGGGCGCGGCGCACCGCCTGGCTCACCGCCGCGACCGCCTCGTCCTGGCCGACGACGCGAGCGCGCAGCGCCTCTTCCATATGCAGCAGTTTCTCGCGTTCGCCCTCGAGCATCCGGTCCACCGGGATGCCGGTGGCGCGCGACACCAGCGCGGCGATATCGTCGTCGGCGATCTTTTCGCTCGCCATCAGGGTCGCGTCGTTGCCCGGCCCCGCCTCGAGCGCCGCTTCGAGACCGGGGATCGTCCCGTGCGCGAGTTCTCCGGCGCGCTCGTAATTTCCGGCCCGGACCGCGCGCTCGAGCTCCGCCCGCGCCGCCTCGAGACGCTCTTTCGCGTCGCGCGCGCCGTGAAGCTGCGCCCGTTCGCGCTCCCACCGCGCGGTCAGCGCCGCCGCCCGGCTTTCGAGGTCCGCGAGTTCGGACTCGAGCCGCGAGAGTCGCTCGCGCGCGGCCTCGTCGTTCTCCTTCAGCAACCCCTCGCGTTCGATCTTCAGTTGCACGACGCGCCGGTCGAGCTCGTCGATCCGTTCCGGCTTGCTGTCGATCTCCATACGCTTGCGGCTCGCCGCCTCGTCGATCAGGTCGATCGCCTTGTCGGGCAGAAACCGGTCGGCGATGTAGCGGTTCGACATGGTCGCCGCCGCGACGATCGCGCGGTCGGAGATCGCCACCCCGTGATGGACCTCGTATTTCTCCTTCAGCCCGCGCAGGATGGAGATCGTGTCCTCGACGCCCGGTTCGGCGACCAGGACGGACTGAAACCGGCGCGCCAGCGCCGCGTCCCTTTCGATGTGCTTGCGGTATTCGTCGAGCGTCGTCGCGCCGATGCAATGGAGCTCGCCGCGCGACAGCGCCGGCTTGAGCAGGTTCGACGCATCCATGGCGCCCTCCGCCGCGCCGGCGCCGACGAGGGTGTGCAATTCGTCGATGAACAGGACGACCTCGCCCGCCGCGGCGGTCACGTCGGCCAGCGCCGCCTTGAGGCGCTCCTCGAATTCGCCGCGATATTTCGCCCCCGCCACCATCGCCCCGAGGTCGAGCGCCAGAAGCCGTTTGCCGCGCAGCGATTCCGGCACGTCGCCGGCGACGATGCGGTTGGCGAGGCCCTCGACGACCGCAGTCTTGCCGACGCCCGGTTCGCCGATGAGCACCGGATTGTTTTTCGTCCGCCGCGACAGCACCTGCATGGCGCGGCGGATCTCCTCGTCGCGCCCGATGACCGGATCGAGCTTGTCCGCGCGGGCCATCCCGGTCACGTCGCGGGCGTAGCGCTCGAGAGCGCCGTAAGCGTCCTCGGCGTTCGCCGAGTCGGCCTTGCGGCCGGCGCGCAAGCGCTCCACCGCGGCCGCGATGGCTTCGGCGCCGGCGCCCGCGTCGGCGAGGGCGCGCGCAGCCTCGGTTCCCTCCGCCCCGGCGAGCGCCTGCAACAGGCGCTCCACGGTCACGAAGCGGTCGCCGGCGCGCTCCGCCGCCGCTTCCGCCGCCCGGAAGACGCGCATCGTCGCCGGCGCGGGGCGCAGGCCCCCCGCGCCGCCGCCATCGACGCGAGGCAACCCGGCGAGGCTCCGCCGGATACGCTCCCGCGCCGCGTCCGGCCGGGCCCCGGCCGCGTCGAGCAATCCCGCCGCCAGACCTTCCGGGTCCTCGATCAGCTCGCCGAGCAGGTGCTCGCAGGTGAACTGCTGGTGCCCCGCGGCGATGGCCCGATCCTGCGCCGACTGGATATGCCCGCGGCATCGTTCCGTGTAGCGCTCTGCGTTCATCGTCCCCCTCCCTTCGCGTGCGGCCGGTTCGGCGTTGCGCATACGGATATGGCGTTGCGGAAATGCAACACAAGGGGCGGAGCGCAGGATTCTTCCTCGCCGGACGCGAACGCCGGCGCGCGAAGCCGATGCGCAGAAAAGCCGCGCCCGGCGGAGCCCGCCGGGGCGGGCGTCAGGCGGGAGCGGGCCCCGTCGCCGCGCTTTCGCCCGCCGCTTTCTCGTCCCCGGCCGGGGCCCGGCCGGAAGACGGGCGCGGGCGGCGCGGGCGCGGGCGGCGTTCCGGCTCGTCCTCATGGGACGGCTGCCGCGGCCCCCGCTCGGCGCCGTCGCGCGGCGGACGGCTGCCGTTCGCCTCGGCCTGGGCCGCCAGATGCGCGTTGACGATCCGCTGGTAGTGCTCGGCGTGTTGCAGGTAGCTTTCCGCGGCGACCCGGTCCCCCGACGCCAGCGCGTCCCGCGACAGCGCCTGGTAACGGTCGTGGACCTGCGCGGCGCTGCCCTTCACCCTCACATCCGGGCCGTTGCTTTCGTAGTTCGACGACAGGCCGTGGCGATAGCCGCGATTTCCGGGTCTGCCGCCGCGATAACGCTTCGGATTCGAGCCTGGTTTCATGAGCCTCGGTTTCGAACGCCGCCCATGCCGGGCGGTATTTCTCAAGGATCGGGACGCCGCGCCGGCAAGCCCGCGCGCGGCCGTTGAACGGAGCGCCACGTAACGGCGGACAATCGGCCGCCTCGCGGGCGCAAACCCCGGACAACCCCGGGCCTTGCCCCCCGACGCCCCTCTGCGGCTATGAAACTAGCGCGCGCCCATACGCTACACAAGCGCATCGGCCGTGCTTCTCCGCTTTTTTTTCGCGGCGGCGGCGCGCCCGGCGCCCGCACGGACGCGCGAAACATGCTATGCTGCCCCACCGGAGAGGAGACAACCATGCCTGTCGTCAACCGAATTGCCGCCTTCCACGACGACATGAAAGCCTGGCGGCGCGACATTCACGCCCACCCCGAACTCGCCTACGAGGAAGCGCGCACGGCAAGCCGCGTCGCTGCGCTGTTGCGCGAGTTCGGCGTCGACGAAGTCGTCGAGGGCATCGGCAAGACCGGAGTCGTCGGCGTGCTGCGCAATGGCGACGGACCGCGCATCGGCCTGCGCGCAGACATGGACGCCCTCCCGATCCTCGAGGAAACGGGCCTCCCCTGGCGCTCGAGACACGATGGCGTGATGCACGCCTGCGGCCATGACGGCCACACCGCGATGCTACTCGGCGCAAGCCGCTATCTCGCCGAGACCCGCAATTTCTCCGGCGCCGTCGTGCTCGTCTTTCAACCCGCCGAGGAAGGCTTCGCCGGGGCCCGCGCGATGATGGAAGACGGGCTGTTCGACCGCTTCCCCGTCGATGCGATCTATGGCGTGCACAACATGCCGGGGCTGCCGGCCGGCGACATTGCGGTCTCGCCCGGGCCGGTGATGGCGGCGGCGGACAGTTTCAGGGCCGTCGTCAAGGGCGTCGGCGGACACGGCGCCATGCCGCACCTCGCGACCGACCCCGTGGTCGCCGCCGCGGCCGCCGTCGGCGCGCTGCAAAGCCTGGTGTCGCGCGAAGTCGACCCGACGAAGACCCTCGTCGTTTCGGTGACCCGCATCCACGGCGGCGACGCCTTCAACGTTATCCCCGACAGCGTGGAACTCGGCGGCACCGTGCGTTATTTCGACCCCGAGGTGGGGCGCATGGCGCGCCGGCGCATGGAGGCGCTGCTCGGATCCGCGGTCGCCGCGCATGGCGCCGCGCTCGCCGCGTTCTCCTGGGACGAGGGATATCCCCCCACCCGCAACCATGAGGCGGAAACCGCGTTCGCCCGCGATGTGGCGGCGGAAGTGGCGGGCGGGGCGGCGGCGCAGCGGCCCACCATGGGGGCGGAAGATTTCTCCTTCTTCCTTGAGGCGAAGCCGGGCGCCTATGCTTTCGTGGGCAACGGCGACGGCGACGGCCCCGGCTGCATCGGCGTCCATAATCCGCGATACGACTTCAACGACGCCATTCTTCCCGTCGGCGCGAGTTTCCTCGCGCGCCTCGCGGAGTCCGCCCTCCCGCGCGGCGGTTCCGGCGCGTAAGGCCGTGCCGCGTTTCGCCGCCAACCTGTCGACGATGTTCGGGGAGGCGAGCTTCCCCGACCGTTTCGCCGCGGCCGCCGCCTGCGGCTTCCGCGCCGTGGAATGCCAGTTTCCCTATGACTGGCCGGTGCGCGAGCTCGCCGGCCGCCTTGCCGCTTCGGGCCTGGTCCAGGCGCTGATCAACACGCCGCCCGGAAACCTTGCGGCCGGCGACAGGGGCTTCGCTGCGCTGCCCGACCGGCGCGAGGAGTTCCGCGCCGGATTCGACCGCGCCCTCGAATATGCCGACGGCCTGGGCTGCCGGTCGGTGCACGCGATGGCCGGAACCGCGCCCGAGGGCGCCGACCGCGCGGCGATGGCGGCGTGCTACGCCGACAATCTCGCCTGGGCGGCCGACCGCGCCGCGGCGCGCGGCGTCCGGGTGCTCATCGAGCCCCTCAACGCGACCGACGCGCCGGGCTATTTTCTCCATCGCCTCGCCGACGCGCGGGAGATCGTGACCGCCGTCGGCCGAGAGAACCTCGCGATCCAGTTCGACTTCTACCACCTTCAGATGACCGGCGGGAACCTGGCCGCCGCCCTTGCCGAAACGCTTCCGCATGTCGGCCATATCCAGATCGCCGGGGTTCCCGGCCGTCGCGAACCCGACACCGGGGAGATCGCCTACCCGTTTCTCTTCCGACTCATCGATTCGCTGGGCTACGATGGCTGGGTCGGCTGCGAATACAGGCCGGCGGGCGCGACCCGCGACGGGCTCGGCTGGGCGCGGGACTACGGCATCGCGGCCGACGGCGGTTGATCCCGCCGCGTTCGGGCGCGTCGCTCCCCTTGCGGCGCCCGATGTCGACAGGTCGCTCCGGGCGGCTAGAATGAGGGTCATGTCCGCTCGACCGGGGAGGCCGCAGGATGAGGACCAAAGCCGCCGTCGCGCATGAGGCCGGCAAGCCGCTCGCCATCGAGGACATCGATGTCGAAGGCCCCCGGACAGGCGAATGTCTGGTCGAGATCAAGGCGACCGGCATCTGTCACACCGATGAGTTCACGCTCTCCGGTGCCGATCCCGAAGGGCTGTTCCCGGCGGTCCTCGGCCATGAGGGCGCGGGCGTGGTCGTCGAAACCGGCCCCGACGTGCGCAGTCTCGCGCCGGGCGACCACGTCATTCCGCTCTACACCCCCGAATGTCGGCAGTGCGAATACTGCCTTTCGGGCAAGACCAACCTTTGTCAGGCGATCCGCGTCACCCAGGGCCGCGGGGTCATGCCCGACGGCAGCAGCCGCTTCTCGCTCGGCGGCAGGGACGTGTTCCATTACATGGGCACCTCGACGTTCTCCAACTTCACCGTGGTCCCGGAGATCGCGCTCGCGAAAATCCGCGAGGACGCGCCGTTCGACAAGGTCTGCTACATCGGCTGCGGGGTGACCACAGGCCTCGGCGCGGTGATGAACACGGCGAAAGTGGAAGCCGGCGCGAATTGCGTCGTGTTCGGACTCGGCGGCATCGGCCTCAACGTCATCCAGGGCCTGCGCATCGTCGGCGCGGACATGATCGTCGGGGTCGACACCAACCCCGCCAAAAAGGCGCTGGCCGAGACCTTCGGCATGACCCATTTCGTCGACCCGAACGAGGTCGGCGGCGACCTGGCCGCGTATCTGGCGGACCTCACCCGGGGCGGCGCCGACTATTCCTTCGAGTGCATCGGCAATGTCGATGTCATGCGCACGGCGCTCGAATGCGCGCACAAGGGCTGGGGCGAGTCGATCATTATCGGCGTCGCCGGCGCCGGACAGGAAATCCGCACCCGCCCGTTCCAGCTGGTGACCGGGCGCGTATGGCGCGGCACGGCCTTCGGCGGCGCGAAGGGACGCACCGATGTCCCGCGCATCGTCGACTGGTATATGGACGGCAAGATCGACATCGACAATCTGATCACCCACACCCTGCCCCTTGCCGAGATCAACAAGGGCTTCGACCTGATGCATGCGGGCGAATCGATCCGCAGCGTCGTCACCTTCTGAAGCCCGCCCCATGCGCGAGATCTGCCGCGGCCTGCGGTTCCCCGAAGGCCCCGTCGCCATGCCGGACGGCTCGGTCCTGCTGGTCGAAATCCAGGCCGGCGCGCTCACGCGCGTGCGGCCCGACGGCGCCCGCGAGACGGTGGCGGACTGCGGCGGCGGCCCGAACGGCGCCGCTTTCGGCCCGGACGGCCGCGTCTATGTCTGTAACAACGGCGGTTTCGCATGGGTGAACGACGGCCGCTTTCTCCGCGCCGGCGACACGCCGCCCGACGACTATCGCGGCGGCAGCATCCAGGCCGTCGATATCGACACCGGCGCCGTCGAAACCCTCTATGTCGAATGCGCGGGCAACCCGCTGAACGGACCGAACGACATCGTGTTCGATTCGCATGGCGGATTTTACTTCACGGATCTCGGCCGTCGCCGCGGGCGCATCATTGACCGCGGCGCGGTGTATTACGCGCAACCCGGCGGCGACGCGATCTCGCAGGTCGTGTTTCCCATCGACACGCCGAACGGCGTCGGACTGTCGGCCGACGGGAAAACCCTCTACGTCGCCGAGACCGCGGGCGCCCGCATCTGGGCGTGGGAGGTGGAGGCGCCCGGCCGCCTCGGCGCCGCGCCGCGCCCGCCGTTTCCCGGCCGGCTGCACTATCGCTGCCCCGGCTACGAACGCCTCGACTCGCTGGCGCTCGACAGCGAGGGCAATGTCGTCGTCGCCACTCTGGAGACGGGCTGCGTTACCGCCGTGTCGCCGGAAGGCCGGGTGCGCGCCGTGGTCCCGGTCCCCGAATTCGACGCCATGGTCACGAATGTCTGTTTCGGCGGCCCCGACATGCGGACCGCCTACATCACTTCGTCGGGCCTCGGCATCCTCTACGCGACCGAATGGCACTGCCCCGGCCAACCGCTCAACTTCCAGCCATAGAAGGGCCGGCGTCTCGTCCGGGACGCGGGGAGACGCCGGCAAATCGCGTGTCGGCCCGCAGCGACGCAGCGACCCGCTCGCAATCCTCCCCGGGAACGCCGGAGAGCGTGCGAAGAAATCGCGCGTTTCTCACTATGACGGTCGGAGCGCCGAAGCGCCGGCATTGTAAAAGACAATAACCATCGAATAATACTTCGTCATTCCCGCGAAAGGGTGCGTGAAGAAATCGAACGGCGTTACAAGTACTCGTCATTCCCGCGAAAGCGGGAATCCGGAGGCGGTCGTTCGCAATGTCGGCGCGGTTTTTCTTACGGAAACGCCGCAACGGATTCCCGCTTTCGCGGGAATGACGAAGAGTAGTAGCGTCTCTCGATTTCTTCACACGCTCTTTCGCGGGAATGACGACGAATTCCTTCACACACTCCAGAACGAGAATCGCTGTAGAGACATTATCGTGCTTGTGCGCCGTCCCGCGCCGGGCTATGGGTCGCCTTATGGCCGTCGCCATAATGAGACGCCGGGCGTCTTCCGGCGAGGCGCCGGTTGCGGGCCTTGCGCCGGAAATTGGACATGGAATCGGATATGGAGAATCGCGCAACGGGGCGCCGAAAGGGCGAAAGCGCTCCGCAAACGCCCTGTAGACGCAGCGGCCGATTCCCGACGAAATCCAATTAAGAGACCTCTGCATACCCGCGAAAGAGCGCGTAAAGAAATCGAGAGACGCTACTACTTTTCGTCATTCCCGCGAAAGCGGGAATCCGGAGGCGGCCGTCCGCAATATCGGCCGGTTTTTCTCACGGAAACGCCGCAACGGATTCCCGCTTTCGCGGGAATGACGAGTATTTGTAAATCTGTCCGATTTCTTTACACGCTCGAAGGCGGGCGTGAAAAAGTCGCGAGACGCCTCTACTCTTCAGTCATTCCCGCGAAAGCGGGAATCCGGAGGCGGCCGTCCGCAATATCGGCCGGTTTTTCTCACGGAAACGCCGCAACGGATTCCCGCTTTCGCGGGAATGACGAGTATTTGTAAATCTGCCTGATTTCTTCACACGCTCGAAGGCGGGCGTGAAAAAGTCGCGAGACGCCTCTACTCTTCGTCATTCCCGCGAAAGCGGGAATCCGGAGGCGGCCGTCCGCAATATCGGCCGGTTTTTCTCACGGAAACGCCGCAACGGATTCCCGCTTTCGCGGGAATGACGAGTATTTGTAAATCTGTCCGATTTCTTCACACGCTCTTTCGCGGGAATTACCGGGGCAGGGGGCGGATGTTCCCAATTCCGTCACGCATCGTCATACGCCGACGGCGGGTTCGGAAACATCGCAAAACGCCGGGAACGCGATCCTGTCACAGGCGAAACGAGTTATGCAGATGTCTCAATTAAGAAAGGAGCGGCGGAGAACCCGCCGCTCCTTCCGGACGCTGCGAACGCGGCGCCGATCAGAAGTTGAGGTAGAGGCCGGACAGGAACACGGTCCCCGTATACTCGCCGTCGCCGTTGGGCTCCTCAGTGCCCATGACGTCATACGAGCCGCGGGTCACTTCGCCATACCACTTCAGGCCCGGGGCGATGCTGTAGCCGAGGCTCACATTCCAGCCGTCGAAATCGCTCGACGTGGCCTTGCCCATGGAATTCGTGGTCTTCTCGGCGTGCGCATACTGCACTTCGAGGCCGTAGGGGCCGAAGGCGTAGGAGGCGTCGACGCCCCACCCCGTGTAATCCTGGTCGGTCCCCTTGTCCGCGCGGCCGTCGCCGAAGTCCCACCACGTGCCGGCGAGGACGAAGCCGCCGAACCCGACCTTGCCGGTCAGTTCATAATAGCCGAGGCCCTCGGACTGCGTCACGTTCCCGTCGTCGTCCGGCTTGCTCGTCGCGCCGTCGCTGACGGCGCCGACTGCGGAGAAGCCGACCGTGGTGCCGCCGAAATCGCCGTTCCACTGGCTGCCCAAGCCGACAATGTCCTTCTGCTGGCCGTCCTGCTCGCTCGTCGGACCCGGAGTCGGCTCAAAGAAGGCGTTTTCCGAAGGCGTGTAGCTGACGCCCGCCTGGAAGCCGTTGACCGCCGGCGTGTAGTAGGTGGCTTTCGGCGACTGGTTGAACCAGAAGGGGTTGATGTGGTTGGCGATGTTGCCCTTGGGCTTGAGGATGTAGGAGTGATAGGGCGTGTCCAGCCCGCCGAAGCCCTTGTAGGTGCAGGCGAGGGGGCACAGGTTCATGCCCGAGTCGGCGCCGATCCAGTTGCCGAACTCCATCGAACCCCAGTCGCCCTTCAGGTAGATGTACTGGCGCCCGGGATAGCCGCCGGTGGCGTACTGGCTGCGGTCCGTGGTGTTGAAGTGGATCTTGGCGCCGTAGGTCAGCCCGTTGTCGGCGGTCAGTTCGCCGTCGAAATAGACCTCGGCGAACCGGCCGTTGACGAAGCCGCCGCTGCGCTTGTTCGTGCTGAGCTTATCGTCGTTCGAGGCGAAGCCGCCTTCGAACTGCGCCGCCATGCCGGCGGTCAGAATCGGCGTCCCTTCCTCCGACATCGATTGTATCGGCATGGCCGGCGCGCCTGTCGCCAATGCCGACGCTCCGGCCATCGCGACCGAACCGAGCAGAAGTTTCTTCATTGCGTGTCGATAACCTCCATATTCGCGCCGCTCCCCGGCGCCGTTTACCCGCGAACCGGAAGCCGGTTTCCGCCAACCCTGTCCGCTTGCGGCGCGCCGCTCCCCCGAACACCGGGGGCGAGCGTATCGCCGACTCCTCGCGCGCCGCCGGAACCCGACGCCGCAGCAATGCTGCGCAAACTAGCACAGCCCGGGCGGAATCAACGCTCTCGCGGCGCCCCTCGCTTCATTCGTGCAACGATGTGACAAAACTGTCACAAATTCGGCCCGCTGTCGGAAACGTAGGTCGCCCAGCGTTCCATCAGCGAGCGCCGGCGGCCGAACAGGTCGGTCCGCGCATAGGCGGCCTCCGTCCGGTCGCGCACCGCATGGGCCAGCGCCGCCTCCATGACGGCATGCGGCGCGTCGGTGCATTCCGCCGCCCAGTCGCGGAAACTCGAGCGGAAGCCGTGCACCACCGTGTCGAGACCGAGCGCGCGGACCAGGTTCATCAACGTCGAGTCCGACAGCGGCCGTCCGCGCCGCGCGCCGGGAAACACCAGACCGCCGCCGTCGTCGAGCGCGCGCGCCTCGGCGAGGACCGCAAGCGCGCGGCCGGACAGGGGGATGCGGTGCGCGCGCCTGGATTTCATACGCTCGGCGGGCACGGTCCACACCGCTCGGGCGCGGTCCATCTCGCGCCATGCGGCCGCGCGGACCTCGCCCGAACGCGCGGCGGTGAGGACGAGAAACTCGAGCGCGAACCGCACGGCCGGTCGCGCGTCGGAAGCGCGCATCGCGGCGAGGGCGGCCGCGACCTCGTCATGCGGCAGCGCCCGGAAATGGCGCGCCGCCGCGCCGTTGCGCCGGGGCAACGCCGCGCCGACCGCCTCGCCGGCGGGGTTGTCGGCGCGCCAGCCCTGCGCGACCGCCCACAGCATGACCTTGCCGATGCGCTGGCGCACGCGCTGCGCCGTCGCCGGCGTGCGGCGCCAGATCGGCGTGAGCACCGCCATCACGTCCGCCGTGCCGACGGTCGAGACGGGGAGCGCGCCGAGACGCGGGAAAGCGTGACGTTCGAGAACCGCAAGCCATTGCCCGGCATGTTTCGCGCTCCGCCACGAGGGGCGATGGAGCGCGTGCACGATCCGCGCCGCCTCGGCAAAGGTCGGAACCCCGCCGCCCGCCGGCCGGCGCGCCAGAGGGTCGCCGCCGGCGCGCGCCAGCCTCCGGTTGTCGAGCGCCTTCGCGCGCGCTTCCGCCAGCGGCACCAGCGAACAGCCGCCGAGACCGAGGGTGCGGTCCCGCCCCTGGACGCGCAGCCGCTGCACCCAGCGCCGCGCGCCCGACGGGTCCACCTGCAGATAGAGGCCGTTGCCGTCGCAATAACGGCCCGGCTTCGCGACCGCGCGCACGAAGGACAGGGTGAGGGCGTTTTCGGGGTGCTTCCCTCTCTTGCGCCCCTTCGGCGCTCCCCCGCGTGCGTCGCCCATGTCTTCCCTGTCCGACTCCATGTCCAATTTCCGGCGCGAGGCGAGGGCTCGAGGCGTCGCCGGGCAACCCGCCGAATACGAAATTTTACAATACCTTGCCAGATCGCCGGCAGGGATGGGATATGCGCGAGCGGCGGCTTCGTCAACGGCCGGTTCGCCGAGGTCTATTTCGACGGCGAGCTGACCGCCGACAACGGGCTGACCTACGGCGCCAAGATCCACTTCAACACCACGGACCGCAGCAAGTTCGCCACCGGCGGCTATCCCGGACGCCAGTACATCTACCTGAAGGGCGACTGGGGTTCGATGGAGTTCGGCAACTGGATCGGCGCCGACTCGGGCATGAACCTGTGCCCCCTCGCCTGCACCTACAAGGGCTTCGGCGGGCTGGACACGCCCTATCGTGACTACGTCGAAATGCCCAAGGGCGCCATCGCCAACCACATCAACCCCTTCTGGTTCAACCAGTCGCCGAAGGCCGTCTACTACACGCCGGCGGTCAACGGCTTCCAGGCGGGCGTCAGCTACACGCCTTCGGAAAACAACTTCTTCGAGCCGACCCCGAGGCCGACGAGCGAGCAGGACGGCCAGCAGAAGGACATTGTCGGCCTGGGCGCGCAGTGGAACGGCGACTTCGGCGGCACCACGGTCGGTTTCTCCGCAGTCGGCGCCGTCAGCGACGGCGCGACGAGCAAGACCGACGCGGCCTACAAGAAGGAAATGCTGACCGCGGCCAAATACGCCGAGTTCCGGGCCAAGCCCCCGGAGGAAAGCGGAATGACGCGAAGGACGGTGCAGATATTGGACGACGGAGGCGCGCATGTCGAAACCTACACCCCTGCGAAGACATCGCAGATGGAGGGCCTCGGCTATTACGAACTGACCGGCAAGGTCGGGTTCGGCGGCTTCGTCTTCGCCGGCACCTGGTGGGATTTCGGCGACGGCCGAGCCCCCAAGGGGTCCAACCAGGATTACACGGGGTGGGGCGTCGACGCCTCCTACGCCTTCGGCCCCTACGGCCTCGAAGTGCAGTATGCGCACGCCGAGAAGACCACGAATTCCATGGGCACGTCCACGTCGAGCGATTTCGACGGCTGGAACGTGAGCCTCGGCTACAGCATCGCCCCGGGCCTGAAGTGGTATGGCGAAGTGACCCGCGGCTCGTATGACGTCATGGGCACTGAGGAGCCCAACGGCGACGGCGAGTATACGGGGACCGTGTTCCTGTCCGGCCTCTACCTCAACTTCTGATCGGGGCGCATCCTCGCATCCGGGAAGGGGCGGTGGGTCTCCCGCCGCCCCTTTTCTTTTCGGGGCCGCTCTCTTTCGGGAATTGGGCCTCGCCGGGAAGCCGCCGTCCGTAACCGGCGGGCCGGCTGCGCATCGAGGGCGTGGCGTGGCGGTTTCGGAACGTCTCCCCCGCTCGCGCCTTTCGAGTGTCCCACTACCATGTCGTCCGCCGCAACCCGTCTATGGAGCGGGCGAAGAAATCGAACAGCCTTACGAATACTCGTCATTCCCGTGAAAGAGCGTGTGAAGAAATCGGGCGTTTCCGTTCGTGACAGCCGGATCGCCGAGGCGCCGGCATTGTAAAAGACAATAACCACCGAATAATACCTCGTCATTCCCGCGAAAGCGGGAATCCGGAGGCGACGCCCGCAGTATCGGCCCGTTTTTTTCTTGCAGAAACGCCGCAACGGATTCCCGCTTTCGCGGGAATGACGAGCATTTGTAAGGCTTCTGATTTCTTTACATGATCGAGGGCAGGAGGCTCTCATCGCGACGGCTGGATTTCCGAAGTATCGGCATTGTAAAGGACAATACCCACCGAATAATACTCGTCATTCCCGCGAAAGCGGGAATCCGGAGGCGCTCGTCCGAAATGGAGGCCCCAGCACCGCATGAGCAGCCCGGGAGCTGCGACATGGCCAGGGCGACAGATCGGCAATTCTCATTTTGGCCTGAAGCGATACGGCGGATCCATCGCGGCCGCCCCTGGGAGCGTCGGCGCTCCCGGAGAGGCGCGCCCATCGCCATAATGAGAACCGCTGGCGACAGATCCGGGACGTGGACGGTAACCCGCCGATCCGGTATAATGCCGTCACGGCCGATGGAGCGGGAGAACCTGCATCCCCGAGCGGGCCAAGGCGCCAGGCACACGAAGAACGGCAGCAGCATGTTCGAACCACTGCACCGGGACCACTCCATCGAGACCGTGATTCTCCGGCTCACGGGGAGTGGCGAGATGACGGAGCACGAGCGGGCGAGCCTCGACGAAGGGTACGAGAAGTACTGGAAGGCGGGGCTGCCGACGGTGGGCCAGACACAGGTGATGGAGACCGCCATGGGCCCGACACCGCTTGTGGACGGACGGCCGAAGCCGCTGGCGCCCACGCACTACGTCGAATTCATGCGCACGGGCAAGGCCGCGTGGTGGATGGAGATCGCCGGGCCGACGATCACGGTCGGATGCGCACGGTACGGGGGGTGGAAGAGCGTGAGCAGAAAAGCCTGCGAGCTGTTCGCCGGCGTGGGCAAGACCCTCGGAAACGCCCACCCGCTGGCGCAGGTCTGCAGTGCGGAGCTGACCTACCAGGACCTGCTCGTCTGGCGCGGCGCCGATGAGGACTACGACCCGAAGCTCGCAATCCAGGAGACGCGCATCCCCATGCAGGCAAGGAACTCGAAAGAGTGGCACGTAGGGGAGGGATGGATCGAAGACCCTGAGGGGAAACGAATCCTGGAACGGTTTCAGGTCGGGGCGGAGCTGCGCAGGGAAGAAAACCGGATACATCCGATCATCCAGGTAACAACAACAGCAATCTGGGGGTTCGGAGGGACAGGCGGCCCTCTGAAGCTCGACAGGGCGTTCGGGAACATCCAGCCCGTCGACGGGAAGGACAATGACGGTCGATCCATATACGATGAACTGCACAGACGGACTCATACGCTGTTCAAAGCCCTGATCACGGAGGAAATCGCCGGCCGGATCGGGTTGCGCCAACCGGGAGAATCGACATGAACCTGATGGCAAGCACGGGGCAGCCCCGAATCGAAGCGCCCACGGTTCGTTTCGGGGGCATCGCGCCGCGGCGAGGATCGAGTCGTCCGCCGCAACCCGTCAGTGAGGGCGGCCTTGCCGAGCGGCAAGCGCAACGCGGGAACGGAACCGCATGGCAGGCAGACGAGAGAGGCCTTGGGTGGACGGTCGACACGAGTGAAAGCGGCCGGGAGACGAAGACGGTTCGGGAGATACTGGACACGATCGACGCCGATACCATGCAAGCGGCCCGGATCAAGGGAGGGACGAACCCGCAGATTGAGGCGAACCGGGACCGGATCGCAGAGCTGCTCGGGCTGTGCGAGGAGTGGAAGCGGCCCGATGAGATCTACGCCGACGAGGCATGGGAAATCTCTATCGTCTGGCGTAGCGGATACGGCAGGGTCGAGATCGGCACGGAGGAGGATGGCAGCGTCGGGTACTATGTCCGCCGCACCCTGAGCGGGAAGAGCGAGGAAGGAAACTTCCGGGAGCACAGCAGGGAAGAGCTCGACCGGGTCATGTCCTGGCTGGACAAGGCGCCCGAGGAGCTGTGAGGGTTGGCCAGGCGCGGGGAGAAATTTCCGGAGGAGGAACGAGCGCACGGAGCGCAATCGCCCGGGGTCGTGGAGGACGACGAAGAGCTGGAGCGCAGACTGCCCCCTGGAGCGCGAGAGACCGACGGCGGCGCGATTCCCCTGGCTGCGTTTCCGCGCAGGGAGCTCCGGTGGACCGGGGAGGAAGGCGGAGCATCGGTGGACCGAAGCCGATATGCGGAGGGGGAAATCGCAGGCCGACGAGGAATGCGGGGCACGATCAAGGCCAGGACAGGAGATATCCGAAAACTCACCGACGAAAGCGGGAACAGACTTTGGAGCGTCACGGATCGACCCATGCCGGGGAATCGAGCGCACGCCGAAATACAGCGTGAGCCGCGGGGCAAGATGCCAAGCAGGGCGGAACGCGACCGGTTCATGGAGGCGTGGCGAGGGACCGTCGCACTGTTGACGACGCTCAAGGAGGAAGACCCTCTGGGCAAGCCGGAACTGCGCCCGGCGCCCGATGCCGGCGTGGATATCCACTGGCGATCGGGGCGGGACGACAAGCTGAGACGCGTCCTGCGGGTCGAGTCGGTTGCCGAAGCGATACGGGCGTATGTCGGGGCGGGGTTCATGACGAAAGCGGACGCGGCGGAGGAGTGGCGCAGACTGGAGCGAGAGAGCATGTGAAGAAATCGCACGGCTCTCACCAAGATGGCCGAAGACCCGACAAGATGGCGCAGTGGAAGACGATAACGCTCCGATAATACTTCGTCATTCAGGGAAAGAGTGTGTGAAGCAATCGAAAGGCCCCGCTACTCTTCTGTCATTCCCGCGAAAGAGCATGTGAAGAAATCGGACAGATTTACAAGTACTCGTCATTCCCGCGAAAGCGGGAATCTGTTTGCGGCGTTTCCGCAAGGAAACCCGGGCCGGTGTATTGCGGACGGTCGCGTCCGGATTCCCGCTTTCGCGGGAATGACGAGGTATTATCGTATGGCTATTATCTTCCACTGCGCCATTTCTTCGGCGTTCCAACTGTCGTAATGAGGGCCGCCAGATTTTTTCACACGCTCGAAAGCGGGAATCCGGAGGCGACCGTCCGCAATACCGGCCCGGTTTTCCTTGCGGAAACGCCGCAGACAGATTCCTTCGCGGGAATGACGAAGTATTATTCGATGGGTATTGTCTTTTACAATGCCGGCACTTCGGCGATCCGTCCGTCACAATGAGAGGCGCGTGACTTCTTCACACGCTTGAAAGCGGGAATCCGGAGGCGGACGCCCGAAAGGTGCGCCAATGTTTTCGCAGAACTGCCAGACTGGATTCCCGCTTTCGATTGGGTGAAAAAAATCGAAAGACGCTACTACTCTTCGTCATTCCCGCGAAAGCGGGAATCCGGAGGCGACCGTCCGCAATATCGATCCGGTTTTTATTACGGAAACGCCGCGACAGATTCCCGCTTTCGCGGGAATGACGAGTATTTGTAAATCTGTCCGATTTCTTCACATGCTCTTTCGCGGGAATGACGAAGTATTATTCGGTGGATATTGTCATTTACAATGCCAATACCTCGGCGAGCCGTCCGTCGCGATGAGAGGCGCGCGACTTTTTACAGGATCGAGAACCGGAGTCGGGGGCGCGGGCCACGCGGAGCTCGCGCGCCCGAACGGGATCGGGGTAACGGCGACCGGCGGCGGCGCGTTCGACATGCGGGGGGCGCCGGGCATGAACCCGGATGTCCCGACAGGCTTCCGGAGCGTCCGTTTGCGTTTCGACCCGGCGTCCGACGCGCCGGCGGAAAACGCGCCGGACCGCCCGGACTCACCGGGCGCCATTGCGTCGTCTGCCGGACCCTTGCCGATGACGCGGAGAATTCGGTCGCCGCGGCCCGATCAGCGCCTCGATCCAGGGCGGCAGCGCGAAACTCGCGACGTGCATATCGGGCGTGTAGCAGCGCGTATCGAACCCGGCCGCGGCGAAACGGGCGGCCAGCGTTTCCCGGTCCGCGCGACGAAGACCCGCATCGTCGCTTGCCCAGCCGAGAGTCATCGCGCCGCCCGAATAGCTCGGCACGGAGACAGTGTAGAACGCGGTGTCGACGAAAAGCGCCGACAGGCGTTCCGAACAGGCGCGCAGAACCTCCGGTTGCACGAAGGGAACGCCGCTCTGCGTCGCCAGCACGCCGCCCGGGGTCAGGCGGTCGCGGCAGGCGGCGTAGAACCCGCCGGAGAACAGCGCTTCCCCCGGGCCGACAGGGTCGGTCGAGTCGATAACGATAACGTCGAAGCGCTCGCCTTCGCGCCGTATCCACGCCGCGCCGTCGGCGACGACGATTTCCGCCCGGGGGTGGTCGAACGCGCCATCCGACAATTCCGGCAGGAACCGCCGCGACGCCCGGATCACCGCTTCGTCGATATCGACCAGAACGACGGACAGGCGCTCGTGCCGGAGCGCCTCGCGCAGGCAGCCGCCGTCCCCGCCGCCGACGATCAGCATCCGCCGCGCGCGGCCGTGGGCGAACAGCGGAACATGCGTCAGCATCTCGTGATAGAAACGGTTGTCGCGTTCGGTCGTCTGCACGATGCCGTCGAGCATGAGGACGCGGCCGAAACACTCGGTGTCGAGTATCGACAGGTCCTGATACGCCGTGCGCTCGCGATGCACGACCGCCCGGACATCGAGGAACTGGCCGTAGCCCGCATGGATGTCCTCATGAAACCGGACGACGGTCACGACCCGCCCCGCTCGTGCTCGCTGGCCGACACGCGCGCCGGCGCGAACGCTTTCGTCAGCACCGGAACGGCCCTGTCCGGGTCGGCGGCGCCGCACAGGAACACGTCGATGGCGGCGAAACCCGCTTCCGGCCAGGTGTGGACGCTCATGTGGCTTTCGGCCAGGAGCGCGACGCCCGAGATCCCGCCGCCGTCGCCGAAGCGGTGCAGCTCGATGCCGATCACGGTGGCCCCGGCGGCGGCGCTGGCGTCGCGCAGCGCGCGCTCCACGCGGCCGGCGTCGCCCAGCCCCTGCGCGCCCCACAGATCGACCAGCACGTGGCGCGCTCTGACGCGCGCGTCGCCCTCGCCTGTTTTTCTGTCGGCCTTGTCGGCCATGTTCGCAAGATCTCCCGCAGTAGCGCCCCCGTCGCCGGCAAGCCGCATATGCCGCGCCGCCGCGCGCGACGCAACCGGATTGCGGTTTGTCGCCGTCCCTCCGGGCGGTAGACTGACGGCCCGCCGTCCACCGCGAGACGAGGTCGCCATGCCCGAAAGCGCCAGGTTGCTGCCCACCTCCGTCGTCGGCAGCTACGCCCAGCCGGACTGGCTGATCGATCGCGAGGCGCTCGCCGGCCGGTCGCCGCCGCGGGTGCGGGCGCGGGGGCTGTGGCGCGTCGAGGAGGACTGGCTCGGCCAGGCGCAGGACGACGCGACCCTGCTCGCCATCCGCGACCAGGAGCGCGCCGGCATCGATATCGTGACCGACGGAGAGATGCGGCGCGAGAGCTACTCGAACCATTTCGCGACCGCTCTGGAGGGCCTTCACCCGTCGCGTTCGGGCACGGCGATCTCGCGCAAGGGGTCGCCGAACGCGGTGCCGCTGGTGGTCGGCCCCATCCGCCGCGCCCGGCCCGTCGGCGTCCGCGACGTCGAATTCCTGCGCGCGAACACCGACCGCGCGATCATGGCGACCCTGCCGGGGCCGTTCACGATGTCGGAGCAGGCCGAGAACGAGTATTACCCGGATCGGGAATCGCTGGCGATGGCCTATGCCGAGGCGGTCAACGAAGAGATTGGGGACCTGTTCGCCGCCGGCGCCGACATCGTGCAGATCGACGAGCCGTGGGTGCAGGCGCGCCACGAGAACGCGCGCGCCTACGCCGTCGCGGCGATAAACCGCGCGCTGCAAGGGGTGGAGGGGACGACGGCGCTGCATCTCTGCATGGGCTATGCGGCGATGATCAAGGACCGCCCGCCGGCCTACCGGTTCCTCGCCGAACTCGCCGACTGTGCGGTCGACCGGATCTCCCTCGAGGCGGCGCAGCCGCGGCTCGATCTCGGCGTGCTCGCCGACCTGGCGGGCAAGACCATCGTTCTCGGGGTCATCGACCTCGACGACATGACGGTGGAGTCGCCGGAGACCGTCGCGCAGCGGGTGGAGCGCGCTTTCGACTACGCGCCGCCCGGGCGCGTGGTTCCGGCGCCCGACTGCGGCTTCAAATACGTCCCCCGCGACGTGGCCTTCGCCAAACTCGCGGCGCTTGCCGCCGGCGCGAAACTGGCGCGCGAACGACTCGGCGGGTGAGACCGGAGCGCGGGCGCTTGCGGCGCCTATCCGTCGGGCTCGCCGGCGCCGAACATGGTGTTGCCTTCGTCGGGCACGAAACGTTCGGGTTCGAAACGCTGTTGGTCCTTGCGGGGGAGCGCGGCTATCGGCGTCTCGTGGAAAACGCGCTCGCGGTCCTCCACGTCCGACTCGAACAGGCCGCCGTCGGCCTGTAAATTCGCGTCCGGCGCGGCGGTCGAGGCAAGGCCGCGGCGCAGCTCGGCGGCGATGCCGGCGCTCCACGGCATGACATACAGCCGCGGCTCGTCCAGGCCGGGAACCCGGAGCAGCATGTGGATCGGCGCGCCCGGCCGGATGTCGGCATAAAGCACTTCGTATTGCATGTCTCCCCGGTCGGAAAACTCCCACGCCGTCGGCTTGGCGCGGCCCAGCGCGTCTGCGAGGCCCGCCCAGGACGCGCCCAGCGCCGCCGCCGCCACGGCCAGCCCCGCCAGGCGGAAACGCAGGGGGCGCCGCGATTGCACCGCCGCCGCGGCGAGCCCGGTGACGAGAAACGCGACGACGGCGTAGAGCCAGGGGAGGTCGGTCATCGCACGGCGTCGCGCGGGTCGCCCGGCGCGAGCGCGTCGGGCGCCGCCGCGGCGGTCGAAAAGACGATGCGGTCGGTCAGCGAATCTTCGGGCACGCGGAAGACATTGGCCATGCGGACCGTAGCGTCGCGGTCGCGCGCCGCGGCGGCGGCGTTGCGCAGCTGCTCCGCCAGGGTCCGCGCCCAGGGGAGCGCGTAGAGCCGCGGCGCGCCGTCGCCGCCGCGCGTCAGCACGTATATCCCCTCGCCCTCGCTCCAGTCGGCGAACAACACCTCGAGCCGCGCGTCGCCGGGAACCGTCAGCGCCACGGCGGGGGGTTGCGGCCGTCCGATCAGCGTCAGCACCCCCGCGGCGGCGGCGACCGGAACCGTGAAAGCCAGGGCGGCGACGGCGAGGCGCCAGGGGCCGCGGGCCGGCGCCGCCACCGCCAGAACCGCAAGGACCGCGAACGCCGCCGCAGCGACCGCCATCGCCGCCGGAAGACCGGTCATGCTTCCTCCTCGCGGGGGCGGGCGTAGACGGGCTCCCGGTCGCGCCCGATCAGGCTGCGCGGCAGGTTGTGCACGCTGCCGGGAACCAGCTTGCCTTCGGCGTCGAGGGCGAAGCGCGCCGCAGTGATCTCCTCTCCCTCCGCGGTGAGCAGATAGTCGCGGGTGAGAAGCTGTTCGCGCGCCCGCCGCCCCGGCCGCACGGCGCTCACCGCGACGGTGACGGGGAGCGTCGCGCGGTCGGGCGCGGCGCGGTAGAGGTGGACGTTGGCGATATATTCGCCCGGCGCGACGCCGCGGGTGTAGGCAATCTCGTAGTTGAGCGGCGTGGCGTCGCGCGTTGCGCCCAGATCGTCGCGCAGCAGGTTGAAATAGTGGCCCGCCATGTTCGAGAAGCCCACGGGGCCGTCGCCCGGCGCCAGCACCCACAGGTCCGCGTCGGCGTCCACCCCGTCGGGCCAGAAGAGCTCCACGATCACGCCGCCGGCCGGCTGCGCGACCGATGTCTCCTGCGCGCCGCGCGGGTTCAGCCACGGCAACAGCAGCAGGACGATGGCGACCACCCCGGCGAGCGCCAGCAGCGTCATGTCGCGGAAGACGGTTGCGCCGAGGTCGTCGTCGGTCATTGCGGGGCCGCGCCCGCGGACGGCGGCGCGGGAGTCGCCGCCGCCTCGCCCATGTCGATGACCGCGGCCGAGAGCTCGCGCACCGACGAGGCGAGCATGTGGTAGCACAGGCCCAGCCAGACGCTGAGCACCGCACCCACGAGGGTGGTGTAGAGCGCCACCGACATCCCCTCGATGAGGTTCGCGACCATGGGGCTGATCGCCGACGGGTTCGTGGCGATGTCGGGGTCGACTCCCGACAGGGCGATGATGAAGCCGATGACGGTGCCGATCAGACCCAGCACGACGAGGCTGTTGGCGAGGTAGCGAACGATGCCGATGCGCCCGGCGAGGCGGGCGCGGAAGGTCTCGGCGCGGATCGCGCGCGCGGCCGGCGGCGCGGCGACGGCGGCGCTCAGATAGGCGTTCGCCAGCGCGTGCGGCGGGCGTTCGCCGCGCAGGCAGCAGGCGAAGGCGCGCTCGACGCCCCAGAGCAGCCGCGTGCACAGCGCCAGGCCCAGCAGGAACGCCGCGGCGATGACCACGGTCAGCCGCGTCGGGTCGGCGGCGTAGATTTCGCCGATCCACCCTTGCAGCGCCGCGGCGCCGGCGAGCGCCAGCGCCAGCAGGTTGAACAGCGCATAGCGCAGAAGCGCCGCGTAGCGTCCGTCGCCGCGCCCGGGCGGCGGCGTCGCCGGGCCGGCAAGGCCGCCGCTCATTCGCCGGAGTCCTTGTCGCCCGAACGCAGCGCCGCCGGGCGCGCGTTCACGCTTCCCGGCGCGAGCGCGCCGTTCGCAGCGAGCGTGAAACGAAAGGCGGTGACTTCCTCGCCCTCGGACGTGAGGGTCAGGACGCGCTCGACGATCTGGGCGCGCGCGCCGGTGTCCGGATCCACCGTCGTCACGACGACGCGGGCGTCGACGGGGCCGTTCTGCGGCGCGTCGAGGCGGTAGAGGTGGAGGTTCGCGACATGCTCGCCGGGGGAGACGCCGCGGCTGTAGGCGACCTCGTAGTTCACCGGCGTCGCGTCCCTGTAGGTGCCGAGATCGTCGCGCAGCAGGTTGAAATACAGGGCGCCGCGGTTGGAATAGCCGACCGCGCGGTCATTCGGCGCCGCCACCCACAGGTCGATGTCCACATCGCGGTCGTTGTCCCAGAACAGTTCGACGATGACGTTCCCCGGCGGCTCGTGGTCCGCCTCGTCGGCCGACCCGGGCGGGTTGACGTGCGGCAGGAGCAGCAGGACGATGGCGACGAACCCGGCAAGCGCGAGCAGCACCACGTCGCGGAACACCGTGCCCGATGCATCGTCGCCGGTTTCCCCGCTGCTGTCCATCGCCGCCCGTCCGGTTCGCAGGGTTCGGTTCCTGTCGTGTCGAACGCCGGTTCCGTTCCGCCGCCGCGTTGCGATCGCGTCCGTCGCGCAGCGCCCGAACGAGAAAACGTTTGACAGGCCCATACCGCTATCGCAGCTTTCGTGCGGGGGCAAGCGTTCCCGGGACGGGAGCGCGGCGCTCCGAACGGCTACCATCACGGGAGGAAACGCATGTCATCCATGCTTCGCGGCGCGGCGGTCGCCGCGCTGGCGGTGGGGACCGGTCTCGCGCTTCAGGCGCCGGCGCCGGCGTCCGCGCAGATGGGGGAACAGGTCAAGCCCGAGGATTGGCCGCATTACCACCGCACCCTTGAGGGCGGGCGCTACAGCCCGCTGTCCGAAATCGATTCCGGCAATGTCGGCGAGCTGCGCGTGGCGTGGGCGCATCAGCCCGGCGCCATCACCCACGGCCTTCAGGCCACCCCCGTGGTCGTCGACGGCGTGGTCTATTATTCCGGTTCCTACAACCGCGTGTTCGCGATCGACGGCGTAACCGGCGACGAACTCTGGCACTATTACGCCGAACTGGACCCGATCTCGGAGCAGATCGCGACCTCGCCCTACAACCGCGGGGTGACCTGGAGCAACGGCAACGTCTATATCGGCACGTCGGACGGCCGCGCCATCGGCCTCGACGGGACGACCGGCAAGGAATTGTGGCAGACCACGCTGGTCGACACCAAATCCTGCGGCTGCCTGTTCACCTCGCCGCCGCTCGCCATCGGCGACAAGCTGATCTACGGCTCCACGGCGGGCGGAATGCCGACGCGGGGCGCCGGCATCTTCGGCGTGGACGCCGCCACCGGCGCCCAATTGTGGCATTTCGAGCCGGTGAAGGAAGACACGTGGGGGATGACGTCGTTCGGCGAAAGCAGCGCCAAATACGCCGGCGTCGGCGCCTGGCACGTGGGCAGTTACGACGCCGAGACCAACACCGTCATCTACGGCACCTCCAACCCGTCGCCCTGGTTCGACTGGGCGCCGCCGGGCGAGGGGCCGGACGGCTACAAGCGCGCCGACGGCGAGGGCGCCCGGCCCGGCGACAACCTCTATTCCTCGTCGGTGGTGGCCCTGGACCCCGATACCGGCGAGCTGAAGTGGTATTTCCAGGAACTGCCGCACGACGACTGGGATTTCGACTCGACTCTCGGCGAATTCGTGCTGATGGACGACGGCGACGACAAGCTCGTGCTGCATCAGGCCAAGAGCGGCTTCGTCTATCTCTACGACCGCATCGACGGCAGCGTTCATAACGTGTGGACGATCAACGACTATGTGACGTTCGTCGAAACCGTGGACCCGAACACCGGCGAACTGATCGGGCGCAACCCGCCGGTCACCGACCCCGAAAACATGTTCTGCCCGTCGATGAACGGCGGACGGAGCTGGAACTCCGGGTCCTACAACCGCGACACCGGCGTCTGGTATAACGGCCGGCAGGAAATCTGCGAGGTGGCGGTCACCCGCGAGGAGCGGCCGCAGCTCGAACCCATCCCGAACTGGTACATGGGCGCCGATTTCCACTTCGTGCCGCCGCCGGGCGCGGACGCCGCCTACGGCGCCCTCGACGCCTGGAACCCGCTGACCGGCGAAAAGAAGTGGTCGGTGCATTACAAATACCCGATGCTGGCGGGCGTTCTCTCCACCGCGGGCAATCTCGTGTTCGCCGGCGACATCGAGGGCTACGTCTTTGCCTACGACGCCGAAACCGGCGACGAACTCTGGAGCTTCAACACCGGGTCCGGCATTCGCGGCGGCATCGTCACCTACGCGGCGGGCGGCGACCAGTATGTGCTGGTTCCGAGCGGAATCGGCTCGCACGTCTTCTTCGGACTCGCGGGTCTGTTCCCCGAAACCCAGGACTTCCCGGCGGGCGCAACGCTGTATGCGTTCAAGCTGGGCGGCTGAACGGACCGCGCCGGGAGCGGGCCGCTGCGGCCCGCTCCCGTTTCCGTTTCGCGGCTTATGACACGCCCGCGGGGGGCGGCGCTCCTCCTCGCCGCGGCGTTGCTGTGCGCCGCGCCGGCGGCGGGGCCGCGCGCCGGGCTCCTCGGCCCCGAACGCACCGCCGGGGTCGATCTCTCGGCCCATGAGACAATCGAAGAGGGGCGCAAGTCGTTCAACGGCCTGTGCGCGGGCTATTGCCACGGCGCCGGGGGAACCGCCAAGCGCGGCCCGGCGCTGCGCAACCGGCCCGAGCTCGACGAAACGAGCCTCTACGCCACCATCCTCAACGGCCGCCGGCGAAGCGGCAACCCCATGCCGGGCTGGAAGGGCCTGCTGACCGACGAGGAAATCTGGACGATTGTCGCCTATATCGTCTCCCTGCGCGACGCGCCGCCCATCGACCGCGACGCCCACCCTGCGCCGGAGTGACGCCGACCCGGGTTCGTATTCATCCGTTTCGGCCGGTTCGGGCGGGAATTCCGCGCTTGTCAAAGCCGTGCCGTTCGGTCATTCATGCGGCGCCATGAGCCGGGACATGACGCGCAAGCAAGTCGCGGAGGCGTTTGCGCGCTTCGCCGCCGAACGCGAAGCCCCGGAAACCGAACTCCAGTTCCGCAACCCCTACACCCTGCTCGTCGCCGTCGTGCTGTCGGCGCAGGCGACCGATGTGGGCGTGAACAAGGCCACCGGGCCGCTGTTCGAGGCCGCGGACACCCCCGAAGCCATGGTCGCGCTCGGCGAGGACAGGCTGCGCGAGGCGATCCGCACCATCGGCCTCTACCGCACCAAGGCGAAGAACGTCATCGCGCTGAGCCGCCTGCTGATCGAACGCCACGGCGGCGCGGCGCCGCGCGATCGCGCGGCGCTGGAAGCGCTGCCGGGGGTCGGGCGCAAGACCGCGAACGTGGTGCTCAACAGCGCCTTCGGCGAACCCACCATCGCCGTCGACACCCATATCTTCCGGCTCGGCAACCGGACGGGAATGGCGCGCGGCAAGACCCCGCTCGCCGTGGAGGAGCGGTTGCTCAAGGTCGTGCCCGGAAAATACAAGCGCCACGCGCATCACTGGCTGATCCTGCACGGGCGCTATGTCTGCAAGGCGCGCAAGCCCTTATGCCCCGCCTGCGCGATCCGCGACCTCTGCCGCTACCCCGACAAGACCGCCGCCTGAACGCGGCCGGTCAGAAGACGGCGCGCACCTCCACCACTTCCGGCACATAGTGGCGGAGCATGTTCTCGATGCCGTATTTCAGCGTCGCCGTGGAGCTCGGGCAACCCGAACAGGCGCCGTGCATTTCCAGCATCACCACGCCGTCCTCGAAACCGTGGAAGATGATGTCGCCGCCGTCCTGCGCAACCGCGGGGCGCACGCGCGTGTCCAGCAATTCCTGTATCTGCGCGACGATCTCCGCGTCTTCGCCGGCTTCCGCCGCGTCGGCGTGAGCGGCGACCCGGTCGTCGAGCAGCGCCGGCGCGCCCGACAGGTAATGCTCCATGACGGCGCCGAGGATCGACGGCTTGAGCAACTGCCATTCGGCTCGCGCGGCCTTGGTCACGGTCACGAAATCGGACCCCAGGAACACCCCCTCGACGCCCTCCACCTCGAACAGGCGTTGCGCCAGCGGCGAACGCGCGGCCGCCCCGGCGTCCACGAAATTGGCGGTGCCCCGGTCGAGCACCGTCTCGCCGGGGAGGAACTTCATCGTCGCCGGGTTCGGCGTCGGCTCGGTCTGGATGAACATCGACGGTCTCCTGCCCCAGGGATGCGGTGACGCCAAAAGATGACGATGCCGGTTGAAATGGCGCTTTTCGTCGCCGTCGTCAAGCGTCCGGCGCCGGGCTTTCGCCCTCTTCGGCCTTTTCAAGGAGTGCGCGCAGCAGCACCGCGGCGCCGGCGGCGGCGTGTTCGGGCGTCGCCGACTCGCTCTCATTGTGGCTGACCCCGCCGCGGCACGGGATGAACACCATCGCCGCGGGGCAGATACGGGCGAGGCTGCCGGCGTCGTGGCCGGCGCCCGAGGCGATGCGCATGGCGGGAAGGCCGAGCGCCTCGGCGGCGCGGCCCACTGCATCGACGCAGCCGGGGTCGAACGCGACCGGCGGCGAGCGCCAGATTTCCTCCAGGCCGCCCTGCAATCCGGCACCGCGCCGCAGATCGCGGAAGGCGTCGCGGAGCGCGTCCGCCATCGCCGCCAGCGCCTCGGCGTCGGGGTGGCGCAGGTCGATCCCCAGCGTCGCGCTGCCCGGGACCGTGTTGCGGGCGTTGGGATGGACGCGGAATTCGCCCACCGTGCCGCGCCCGTCGGGCGCGCGCTCGCGGGCGATGCGCTCCACCGCCGCCACGAGCCGCGCCGCGCCCGCCAGCGCGTCCCGCCGCGCCTCCATCGGCGTCGTCCCCGCATGAGCTTCCGCGCCCTCGATGCGGCAGTCGAACCAGTTTATGCCCTGGATCCCGGTGACGACGCCGATGGTCTTGTCCGCCGCCTCCAGCACCGGCCCCTGTTCGATATGCGCCTCGAACCAGGCGTGAAAGGGCCGGCCGCCCACTGCCGCGGCGCCGGCATAGCCGATGGCCTCCAGCGCCTCGCCCACCGTCGCCCCGCCGCCGGCCTCGCGCACAGCCAGCGCCTCGTCGAGGGCGAGGCCGCCGGCGTGAACCGCCGACCCCATCATCGCCGGCGGGAACCGCGCGCCCTCCTCGTTCGTCCACGACACGATCTCAATGGGCCGCAGCGGGCGCGCGCCGACGTCGTTCAGGGCGCGCACCGCCTCGAGCGCAGCGAGCACGCCATAGGCGCCGTCGAAGCGCCCGCCCGTCGGCTGGCTGTCGAGATGACTCCCGGCGGCGACGGGCGCCAGGGAGTCGTCGCGCCCGGCGCGCCGCGCGAACAGGTTCCCGATGCGGTCGACGCGGACCGCGCACCCCGCCTCCCGCGCCCGGCGCGCGAAGAGGTCGCGCCCGCGGCGGTCTTCCTCGCTCAGCGCCAGACGGCATACCCCGCCCTTCGCGGTCGCGCCGATCTTCGCCATCTCCATCAACGACCGCCACAAGCGGTCGCCGCGGACGGCCGGCGCGGTCATGCCTCGCCGGGGAGCGGCGGCGGGCGGCGGGACTCCCCGGCGCGGTCGGCCTCGAAGGCGCGGCAGGCGCGCAGCACCGAAGCGTCCCCGTAGAGGGGGCCGATGACCTGCAACCCGACCGGCAGGCCGCCGGAAACGAAACCGCACGGGACCGAAGCGGCAGGGTTGCGCGCCAGGTTGACGGGGAAGGTGAACGGCGTCCAGCGCAGCGGGTCGGCGGCGTAGGACTCGTCGGGGATGGGGACGCCGGCGGCGAAAGCGACGATGGGCATGGTCGGCGACAGCACGATATCGAAGCGCGAGAACAGGCGGTTGAAGGCGAGGCCGCAGGCGGCGCGCTCGAATTCCGCGCGCTTCACCGCCAGCCCGTCGAGCGCGCGCCCGGCCTCGACGAAGCGCCGCAGCGAGGGTTCGAGCAGGGCGGTCTTCTCCGGCCCCAGGGTCTCCGCCAGCAACGCGGCGCCGGCGCACCAGTGGACGCGGAAGATCGCGCCCGGGTCGTGCGGCCAGTCCGGCTCGACCTCCTCGACGACGGCGCCCAGCGCCTCGAAGCGCCGCGCCGCGGCGGCCGCGAGCGCCGCGACCTCCGGGTCGACCGCGGCGCCGGCCATGCCCAGCGTGGGGCTCCACCCCACCTTCCTGCCGCGGAGCGGCGCTTCCGGGCCGCGGCGGTAGTCCGCGCCGTCGAAGGGCAGCGCATGCCAGTCGCGCGGGTCGGGTTCGGCGATGACGGTGAGCAGCAGCGCCGCGTCCTCGACAGTGCGCGCCATGGGGCCCACATGCGACAGCGTGCCGTAGGGACTCGCGGGCCAGGCCGGCACCCGCCCGAAGGTGGGCTTGAGGCCGAAGACGCCGGCGAAGGAGGCGGGGATGCGGACCGAGCCGCCGCCGTCGGTGCCGATGGCGAGGGGGCCGAGGCCCGCGGCGAGCGCCGCCGACGCCCCGCCCGACGAGCCGCCGGGGGTGCGCTCCAGGTCCCACGGGTTGCGGGCGATCCCCGAAACCGGGCTGTCGGTGACCCCCTTGTGGCCGTATTCCGGGGTGGCGGTCTTGCCCAGCAGAACCGCGCCGTGCTCGCGCAACCGCGCGACGGCGGGCGCGTCCTCGGTCCACGGCCCGGCGGGGTCGACCGTCCGCGAGCCGCGCAGCGTCGGCCAGCCGGCGGTCAGCACCAGGTCCTTCACCGACACCGGCACGCCGTCGAGCAGCCCCTTGGGTTCGCCGCGCGCCCAGCGCGTTTCCGACTCCCGCGCCGCTTCGCGCGTTCGTTCCGGGTCGACGACGACATAGGCGCCCACGGCGGGGTCGACGCGGGCGATGCGGTCGAGCACCGCGTCCGCCGCCTCGACCGGCGACAGCGAGCGGTCGCGATAGCGCGCAAGAAGGTCATGCGCGCTCGCTTGAACGAGTTCCGAAGTCATGCCGCCTCCCCGCATCGCCGCGCGGGCCGCCCGCGCCCTCGCTCCTTATCCCGTCCCGCCGCCGCCTTCAATAGCAGCGACGCAGAAGACAGGGATCGGACATACGGCCACACTGCGTTTTCGCCGAACGGACGATCCGGCAGATTCCCCAACCTGGACCGGCAGTCGCCCAACCTTCGATGAAAATCAGCTGTCTCCTCCTGCGCGGCGCCGTTCCCCCCAGCTCTCACCGGCTTCTACGATCAACCCATCGGGCCGATATCCCCCTCTTCGAAAAACTTCAGCCATATCCAGCGACGCGTTATGCGCCTGCCGCCAATGGCCTTCCAGGAGCAATGGCCGGATTCTCGGATGCGCCCCCATCGCGGTATGCCGCGGGCGTGAGGAAAATTATCGCTCGAGACCTCTGCATAACTCGTTTCGCCTGTGGCAGGATCGCGTTCCCGGCGTTTTGCGACGTTTCCGAACCCGCCGTCGGCGTATGACGATGCGTGACGGAATTGGGAACATCCGCCCCCTGCCCCGGTAATTCCCGCGAAAGAGCCTGCGAAGAAATCGGACGGCCATACAAATACTCGTCATTCCCGCGAAAGCGGGAATCCGTTGCGGCGTTTCTGTAATAAAAACGGGCCGATATGGCGGACGGCCGCCTCCGGATTCCCGCTTTCGCGGGAATGACGAAGTACTATTTCTGTGGTTATTGTCTTTTACAATGCCGGCACTTCGGCGATCCGGCTGTCACGATCGGAGACGCCCGATTTCTTCACACGCTCTTTCGCGGGAACGACGAAGTATTGCTCGATATGTATCGTTATGCTCCGCCGGTGAGTTCGGGAGCGTCGTAAAAACTTCGGGAACGCGATCCTGCGGCAAGCGAAACCGGCTATGCAGAGGTTTCCGATCTCGAATTCGATCAAGAAATCATCACGAAGTTTATTCATCGGCTAATCCACCCGAAACAGTGATTGAACATATTCGCCGGACATAACGGCATCTCGCTCATCGATCCTCGCGTGATCGGGACAGCGAGAAAACAAGGAATTTTTTTTGCGCCGGGTTGTCTGGACAGGGACCGATTTCATGGCATTTCCATGTTTCCATTTTGTGCCCCGCGGCTTGGGCCCCGTCGCGGACCACCGCCCGGACGGCGGTCGTCGCCCAGCCAGCCACCACTTTCGGCAGGGCGGCGACGATGCGTGTGGTTTGTCCGCCAATGTACACCATGCGCCGGATGGCGGCAACCGGCTCTTCCAGGTCATCGAACCATCCGTTGAGGTCGTTGACCATGCTGCTCTCCCTGTCCCGGACGATCCGGTAGCTGTCGATTAGCCGTTCGATGGGAGTTCGGCCGTTGGCGCGGTACACGTGCGCTTCGGCAGGAACGCCGCGCAGGCTGGCATGATCATTGATGCGAAGGACGGCTCGTTCGCTGCCGGCGAAGCGTATGGAACTCTCGCCGACCTGGGAACGATCTGACCGGCGCGCGCCGCGGGGTGGGCGAAGACCGTCTCCGGTGGATACCCATCGCACGTCTCGTGGCCGAGATGGAGCGTGGCAAAGCGGAAACGGCGATGGGTGAATCGAGATGCGCCTTCGATATCCGCCCGTCCAGCGCTAGCACTTGCACCGGATGGCACGAACGCCGCCGGGTTCCCCGGTCACGAGGTCGATGTCGGAAAATCGCCGCTTGTAGCGCGGGTCCTCGGTGAAGTTCCTCTTCATCAGCCGTTCGAAGAGGCGGCCCTTTTCTGTTTTCGGCCGGAAGACGGAACGGATGCGGTCCAGCGTTCTCTGAAAGCTGTCTCTTAATCTCCGCATTCCCCAATAGGTCTACGATCCGGGCGCGGTCACGACCGTCCCCGTCGCACGCGGTTCGACAATCCCGATACACCGTGGCTCACCGCCCGCGGCAGGGTCGACGCAGGCGAGGCGGTTGAGCACCGCGCCCAGCCGGCGTCCGGGTTGAGAGCACCAGCGCCACGCCAGTCGGCGCTGATTGACAACGCCGGCAACGCCTCGGCTTCAGGGAGAGCGCAGCTCCCGCCGTTATCCTAATCCATATGATAGACGCCGAATGCGCCGACGAAGACATGTCGCGTATCGCCGGCCGTTGTCGCGTCGATCCCGAAGGTTCCGATCCCCGCACGCGGTTCGCCTACAGCTGTGAGGATACTCGAAACCTGCCCGCTCCATTGGCCTTCCTGCTTCACGATACGCCGCAATTGTCGCACTGAAATCGGCGTATCCGTCGAGTCCGCGGTTTTGTCCATCAAGCGAACACCATCGCTTGCGAACCGTCCGTTGTTCGGGTTGAAGGCGCTCGCGAATTCCATCTTGAGACCGATCCGGTTGTCGACGAGGATTCGCGTTTCGCCGGGGCAGGGAACGCCATCGCCGATGGAACCTGTCGACGGCCCGCCCGTGAAGACGCCGGACACAAATATGCCGTCGGATTCCGCGAGCCTCCCCCGAACATCCCCGGTGGCGAAGTCCATGCTCAAGGACATTGGCGCCTTGAACTCCCCCGCGAACGTGCTTCCCGCAATTGTTGTTCCCCTATCGGTTCGAATCTCGCTCAGCACGGGTTGATCGGTTCCGTATTCGGCCATGTAAGCGCCAACCGCCGTGCCTCTGTAGGTCGCGCTTCCCGTTACGGGCAGATTTGCCGGCGAATAGCGAAATTCCGGCCCGTCCCCGAACGCGCCGATTTCAACGGCTTCGAGTATGGGGATGTCGCCGGGGGTGCCGTTGACGGTGCCGACGATATCGAAGGCGCGTCCACGCAGCTGCCACCAGTAGCCTAGCGCCATCCAGTCGCCAGCGTTGTTGTCGGCCGTATCGACAACGACGCGCCCCGCCGTGGCGCCTTCGCCGGGCACGATGGGATACTCGAACCCGCCGCGATCAAAAATGGAATATTCGTGGCGGGTTCGATCTTCGAATATCCCATCTTTGCCCAGCGCGGCGAGGATATTGAAGCGCGTGGTGGTTGGCCTCTCCTCATCGAAAGACAGCACCTTGAGACCCTGATCGCAACACGTGCTTACGCTCAACGCGCCGTCATCGAACGCGACGCGCGCCGTGTATTCGCCGCTTGATCGAGACTGCGCAGCCATACCGGACACGGGCGCTTGCGGCGCGGCCTTGGCGGCCTTCGCGGCGCTTTCGATCGCTGGTCCGAAGGCGACGCTACGGACATCGTCGGCCGTCGCAGTGCCCGTGGCCAGCGCGAGCGCAAAGCGTACGGGCAGCATGAATGGCAATTCCGGTTCTTCCGCCGCGGCTTCCGGTTCGGGGTCCGGGGTCGGCGCCGCGCGTGTCGGCGAATCGCCACCGCCGCCGCCGCACGCAGTCAGAAACAGCATTGCGGCCAGCAGCGCGGAGAGCGCCGCGCGCCGGGTTGCCAAACGCGCGGCCGCCAACGCCGCGACGGCGAGCGCCCCGCCTTGCCGGCCGGCGGCCCTGCACCCGTCGAATTGGCCACCGCGGCCATTTTCGGCGCCGGGGTCGCGGGCGCTCGCCCGGACGAGTTCCGAGGTCATGACGCTCCTTACCCCCCCCCCCCCCCCCCCCCCCCGCGCCGTCAACAGACAAGGGGCGGGAACGACGCGACGGGTTCGCGGCGGGGGCGGCGTCAGGAGGCGCCGAGGGCGTCCGCCACCACTTTCCGAAGGCAGTCCGGGTCTTCCAGGAAATACACGCCGTCGCTCTCCCATTCGGCTTGCGGCCGCGGGGCGGCGCCGATTTCCGCCGGCGGCGTTACCGAAAGGACATAGGAGCGCAGGCGCAGGTCCGGGTCGTTTTCGCGCAGCTGCGCCTCGACCTCGCCGATGCGCTCATGCAGCCGCACCTTGTCGCGCTCCTTCGGGCCGTAACGCGAGAGGCCCTTCGGGTCGAGGAACAGCATGTGCTGGCGCGCGCCGGCCTTCAGCCACAGGATGAAGTCAGGATAGTAGGCGAAATCGTCGAAGAAGGAGAGGCCCCGCCCGCCCGTCATGTTGCGGACCAGATACAGGTCGCGCCCGTCGAGGCCTGGGTCGTTCGTCGCGGCCAGTTCCGCCAGTTTTTCCACGACCTGCTTTTCGGTGGAATTCAACGCGACCGGGCGGACCTCGATCTCGCTGTCGCTGCGCGCCCACAGCAGCGGCTTGTATGCATGAACCCCGGTCATGAGCACGCCGATCCGGAGAGAACGGCGCCATCCGTGGTCAAGCCGCTCCGCCAGGCGCCGGACGTCTTCCGCCAGCGCCCGCTTGCGCGCGTCGAAAGCGAGGCGGTATTCGCCGATATTGTTGGGATCGGTCTCGTCGAACGGCGCGACCTCGATGCGCCGGTGCTCCCAGCGCCGCCGCTGCGCGCGCCAGAAGCGGTCGGCATAGTCGATGACGAGATCGACCATGATGTCCTCCAGCCGCCGGATATCCGCGAAGCCCCGCGGCGTCAGCCGCTCCGGCGGGATGCGCAGCGCGTACCATCCGTCGCTGTCGAGCAGCCGGTCCACGGTTTCCGGCGCGATAGTCAGGTTCTCCCAGCCCATCCGCCGCTTGTGCGCCAGCAACCGGTCATAAACGCGGCAGCGGTCGAGAAGCGCGACGACGCCCGGCGGAATCTTCGCGGTTTCGCGAAGCGCGTCCCCGGCGGCGCGCTCGGCGGCGCCCGCGCCGGAGGACTCCATCGCCTGCAACCGCGAATACAGGTCCAGTTCCGCCACCGGGCTTTCCGCACTGCCGGGAGGCGGCAGCGCAATCCTTTCTGCGGAGCGTTCGTAGCGCGCGCCGCGCTCGAGGCGGATGGTCTTGAGACCGCTGTCGCGGGCGAAGTTCCAGACCACCGGCAGCACGACCGTCTCGCGCTCGACTCTCACCCCTTCCTTCTCCAGCAAATCGCGGAAGGTCTGCATGTAGCGGGCGCGCAGGCCGAACACGTTGAGCGTTTCCAGAAGAGTCAGGCCCTCGCTGTCGTCGGGCGGTTCGCAGGAACATTCGCGGTGACGCCTGAGGCTCATGTTCCAGCCCTTCAGGCGCACGCCGCGCCCGAACATCTGGATGATTTCCGGCCCCTCGCCGACGCCGACATGCATCAGCCCCATCGTGCTCACGCGCCACGAGTTCCAGCCGGCGACGAAGCGGCGCGCGCCGACCACAACGTTCACCGTCGAGTCCGGGCGGTCGACATCGGGGAACAGGCTTTCGACGAAGCCCCTTTCGCGTTCGACCTCGAAGTCGGGCGAGGGGGTTCCCTCCAGAAGTTTGAACAACCCGGCCGCGTCGCCGACATTGACGACGCCGAAGGTCGGGTTGTCGGCAGTGCGCAGATGCAGCTCGCCCCCGGCGCCCGCCGGCCAGACGACCCGCAGCCGGCCCGCGCCGCGAAACAGGGTTTCGCACAGGTCCTCGTAGACCGCGTCGCCGTCGGGCGGCAGGCGGGACAGGCGCCCGTCGAAGAAGTCGTTCCCCTCGCCGTCGAGCAGGCCCGACTCGCCTGCGAGCAGCCGCGCGATCATCGGGCGCACGCGATCGCCGCGCGCCAGGACCCATCCCAGAAATTCCAGGATCCGCGCCACGTCGGAGCGCGTTTCCCGCCCCGCCTTGCCGGCCCCGGTCACGGTCTTACCGAGGAAAACCAGGAGCGGCGGCGCCGGGTTGAACGCGCGCCAGGATGCGCGCCCGTCGCGCCACGCGCGGCATTGCTCGTGGAAAGTCAGCAGGCAGCCGAGCAGATACATGTCGGCATTGTCGTCCTGCGCGCCACCCGGCAGGTTGAGGATCGCATAGTCCTTGCCGTAGCCGTCGCCGTGGAACGACCGGTAGGAATAGTCGAAAAGCAGGCTCTTGCCATAGGCGTTCAGCAATTCGCGGTCGGCGCCCGCGATCTGGTTGAAAGTAGCCGAGTATTCGAAGGTAAAGCCGCCGCGGGACAATTCCCTGCGCCGTTCGCGCCACGCCTTGCCCGACGCGCCGAGATGCCCTTCATCGACCAGCACCAGATTGTTCTCGCCGAAATCCGCGACCGCGACCCGCTTGACGCCCTTCCTCTCGGCAAGCTTGTTGAGATCGATAATCTCGACAGGGGCAAGCAGGTCCGACCCGGCGGCGCTCGAGAACAGCCGCGCATGCAGCCCGCTCGCCCGCAGCTCGCGCTCATGCTGCGCCGACAACCGTTCGTTCGGCGTGACCAGCACCACATTGTTGAGCTTCTTCCCGGCGCGGCGCAAATAATGGCGGTATTGAAGGATGTGCGCGTGCATGAGAAGCGTCTTGCCGGAGCCGGTGGCGCTCTGGAAGGCGAGCGCGCGCAGGTCGTCGCGCGTATATTCGGGCATCGCGCGGGCCTGCCGGTCGCGGCTTCGCGCCCGGTTCAGATCGGCCCGCAGCATGTCGGGATCGTCGAAATAGCGGCGCAGATAATGTTCGGTGAGCAGCAGCGCCAGATACTGGTGGCGTTTCCACGTGCGCCCGTGCTCCGGCGTTATGCGCAGCTGCCGGCTGTGCATGGCGATGTTCGCGTCGTATTCGGCCAGACGCTCCGGCGTGACCGAGGCGAGGGCGGGATTCAGGAACAGCGCCTGCGCCCAGACGCTCTCGCCGCCGGGCTCTCCGTTTCCGGCGTCGTCTTCCGGCAGCCGGGCGAGCATGTCCGCCACGGTCCTGTAGCCGAACGCGCCGCAGGCGAACCGGAGGAGGAACATGCGGTCCTGGAGGATCGTCATCGGTCCCTGTCCCCGGCGAACTTCCGTTCCCGGAAGACCGGTTTTCCGGTCCCGGCGGTCCGGCACTCCCCGGCTTGCGCCGGCGCCGGCATCTCGTCCCACGTCCTGCCGTCGAGTTCGCGGCCGGCGCGCTTCTTGAACACGCCGCCCCACTGCTTGAAGAAAAACGGCACGGAGAATCGCAAGCAATTATCGCGGATCTCCCGCACCCAGTCCGCCTCCATCGGTCTGGCGCCCGGGCCGGATTCGCCCCCGACGATAACCCAGTCGACGTCCGTCAGATCGAGGCGCGGCAACGGCCCCAGCAACGGTTCGAGCGACAGGAATTTGGTGCGCGCGCCCGTCTCCCGCAGGATATCGAGACGCGGCAGCCAGCGCCCGGATTCGATACTCGTTCCCAGCCAGATGTTCGGCGTCCAGTGGAGCCGTCGCGAAAGGCTCAGGGCGCGCGCCGGTCTCTTGGTAAGCAATTGAAACGTGTGCCTCGGCAACCGGTTCATGGTGCGGAACACGGCCTCGATGAACTCGACGGGCGCCGCCTTGTGGAACAGATCCGACATGGAATTGACGAACACCAGTCTGGGGGTTTTCCAATGGAACGGCAGATCGAGAACGTCCTCGTGGAGGGCGACGGAAAACCCGTTTGCGTATTTCTTCACGCCCATTTTTTTCAGGCGCCGCGACATTCTCTCGGCGTAGCAGTGTTTGCAGCCGTGGCTGATCTTCGTGCAACCGGTAACGGGGTTCCACGTGGTTTCGGTCCACTCGATGCCGGTTCGGGTAGACATATCTACAAGCTCTTTATGAGATGACGCGCGATTCTATGGGCGACCTGCGCGCCTTTCGGGTGCCCCGAACAAAATATGAACTCGAACAACACGGAATTCTTCGAATTCACCAGCGGACGAGATTCCTGAAGGAATCTGTTGCCAAACAGATTTTCAAGATTCTTTTTGTAGATAGAAAGGAGTCCGCTGACACCCAGCGATCTCTGGCTTAATTCTTCTCCAAATAAGTCCGGAAATAAGTCCGGCGTCGGCTGGTACAGCTCCCGCCAGCTTTCGTCGCCGTATATTTTCGTCAGGCGTTCCGCCCACATCGGGTCAACATCATCGGGCTTTTTCCCCTTCGGCAGCATTCGGGACAATGCGGAGGTCGGGAAAAGTATCCACGTGTCCAGTGCTTCGAGACCGGCAATTTTCTTTATAGTCGCCCACTCCACCGCCGTGGCGTAAGGGTCGAGAAATAGCACACCGCGTCGACCGGTCCAGTCATCATCGATCCCAGCCAGATATTCATTGGCTTCGGCATTCTCAATACTGATATCTCTGTCGGGATAATTTTCAGCAAGATTTCGCAGTTCGTCGCAACGAGACATATTCTTTTCCACAAAAACAAATTTATCGAACGGCTTGTCCTGAATCTCGATAGCCAGCGCCGCAGATCCTTCCACGAAGCCGCGTGCTTCCTCGTCGCCAGACGAAAAAAGGTACGCCTCCTCGCCGCCGTCGGGGATCTTGATCGAACCGCTACCCGCAAAGGCGTCAATGTACCAAAGCTCGAACGGCTGATCCTTCAACGCAGTAGTGTAGGCATCGAGGTATCGCTCGAGAATATCCAATTTCTCCAACGTCCACGGTCCGCCGAATTCGGCGGAGGCATTTTTCCGTCGGGCCGGCATCAGGCGCTCCTCCCGATCATCGTCGTTCGCACGCGCATCGCTCCTCCACCCCGCTTTCCGGCCCGTCAGCTGGCCGCGTCGAACATCAGCGCGCGGAACGCGGGTTCGATGGTTTCGGCGGTCCAGCCTTCTTCGGGCTTGCGCAAGGCGCCCAGCGTGTGATCGCCGTTGGCGTAGACGATATCGAGCGTTTCCGCCAACCGCGCGTGGTGTTCGGCGAACCAGGCGTCGAGCGCCGCCGCGTCGATGCGGCGAAGATCGCGCCACAGCACGAGGCAATGCCGCCCCTTCCCGTCCATACCCGAGATCGCGAGCACGCCATCGATCCGGCGTCGCGATTCCACGGCGAGGCCGATGAGGAAATTGAAGGTTTCGGGAAGATCGACCGGGGCCTCGCGCCGGACGCCCTCGCGCACAACCGAGAGGGTGTAGGAGAAGGGGTCGACGAAATGCTTGCCCAGCAGGCAAGCGCTGCCGCCGGTTTCCTCTCCGAGCGCGTAGCGCAGTCGATAATCCTCGGCGAGTTCGGGGTTCGCGGCGAGATAGTCCTCCGGCGGCGGCGCGATTTCGAGGCTGTCCATCGTATCTTCGTAGGACTCGAGACGGACGTATTTGAATATTTGCGACACACCCTCGCGCGAGACCGGTTTGCCGTCCTTCCAGTCGATGGAATAGACGGTTTTCTTCAAGCGCGGCAGCAGTGCTGTATCGAAATGATGTCCTATCTCCACAAGTATGTATTTGCGTCGGCCGCTGTCCCGGCGATTCAGCCGGAGGACCGCGTGACCGGTGGTGCCCGAACCGGCAAAATAATCCAGGATGCAGGCGTCCGGGTGAGAAGCGCCAGCCGTGTATATCGAGTCCGTCACCGCATGAATGGATTTCGGATAGGTGAATACCGACTCTCCAAACATTGCTCGAAGAGGAATCGTGCCGTGCTCAATGGACGAGTACTTGGCATCGAACCAGCACGACATCGATACCACCCCTTCACCGTGTGGACGACGCTTGTAATATACATAATCCTGTCCCGAACGATCTTTACGAACGGCGACATCGTGGAGCCGGTTTCGAACGGTATTCGCTTCCCAGCGCCACGTTTTCTCCTCTCCCTTTTCATTTATCGGCCATACGACCTGCACGCCGCCATCCGCTTCCTCATCGACGAGCCACGTGTCATATGTTTCGTCCCATGTCATGTTCGGCACGCGGACGCTTTTATTCATGATGTATATGGGGTAGAACAAGTGAGGGCGCGCCCCGCGATCAGAATTCGACCCTTCCCGCCGCATGTTTCTCCACTCGAATATGCCCTTGTCGTCGCGAGACGAAAAACGAGCGATTTGTTCTGTCGTTGGGGGCATTCGCCCCATGGCCGAATGTTCCCCTCGTCCCGCGTACAGAAGATATTCGTGTGCTACGGAATAGCCGCTCTTGGTGGGGCGTCCCGAAGGATTGACGCGCACAGCTATCGTTCCGAGAAGATTGCCCTCGAACACCTCGGACAGAAGAAAATTCAGCTCCCGATACTGTTCATCGTCAATCGCGGCAACCAGCACGCCATCGCCGGCAAGCAAATTCTTCGAGGCGCGTAATCCGTTCTCAAGGAGAGACAACCAGCTCGAGGATTTGTATCCATTCTTGTACAGAATAGGCGACGCATCGGTGTTGAATGGCGGATCGATGTAGACGCAGTTCACCTGTCCCCGATAACGCGCTTGCAGCAGGTTCAGCGCCTGGAAATTCTCGCCGTGAATCAGCAGCCCGTCGCTCCGCTCGTCGAGCGGGCCGGCGTCGGAAAGCGCCGCGAGCAGGCGATCGGCGAAATCGCGGCTAAAATGGCGCGTGTCGACCGTCAGAAACGGATGCCGCTTCAGAAAATCCGTCCCGGGCGGGTCGCTCCACGCCGCGCCGCCATTCGCCAGATCGCCGTCCACCTCGTCCACGGCATAGAGCGCTTTCCACTCCGCACATTGCGCCCCGTTGGCAGCGACCTCCGGCCAGAGCGCCTCGGGAACCCGGTCGAGCGTCACGCACCAGTGGGTCTCCAGAACGAATTTCTTCTTGAGCCACAGCCGTTTCTGGAAGTCCTCCAGCTGCGCCAGGAAATCGATAATCTTGCCGCCGATACGGCGGACTGCGCGCACCCGCGCCAGCGCCCGGTCGAGGCCGAACGCGTCGCCCCGCTCCACATCGTCCAGGTTCAGCGCTTCCGCCGCCAGATAGAGGTCCAGCTCGCGGCGCAGGAAACCGCCGAGGTCCTTGTGAATGAAATAGTCGAAACTGTTCTTCGCCGTGTAGCGCTCCACATGCCGCGCGAGCAGCGTGCGGTCGCCGTTCGCCTCCGTGGGCGCAGGGGCGGCGAGGAGCGCCCGCCAGTCCGGGTCCGCCGCGGCGAGGATACGCGCGCAGGAGTCGGCGTCGACTCGCCGCTGCTGCGATGTTCCGTTGCCGGGCCAGCGCGCCTTCTCGCGTTCGGTCAGCGGCCGGTGCTCGAAGCGCGCCGTGAGAAGCCCGCGGTCCCGGGTCACCGCGCCGTCGCCGGCGGCGAGCACGAAGCGGCGCTGCCGGCCGTTGGTCTCCTTCACATTGTCCTTTTCGTTGTCGGCGGCGGCGATCTCGAAACGAACCCGTCGCGCCGCGTCGCCTTTGCCAATGGAAAACGCATAGGCCGCATAATTCTCGGTGGTCTTGACGTAATACTGATCGGCATTGGCCCAGTGAAGTTTCACCTCTTCGCCTTCGTACGGGATGAGATAGGCGGCGTCGGCGCCGCCCGAGTAGCGTCGCTGCGACACGAAATCCCCCTCGCTGTAGTAGCGCGAGAAGAAATCGGCGAGACGGTTGTAGACCTCGGCCTCCGCATCCCCGTCCGTTCCCGTCTCCGCGATCCGCGTGCGCATTTCCGCGACCATGGACGACCGGTCGGGGGCCTCGGCCCGCGCCCGGGGGGCGTCGGCGAGCGAGACGACCTCGCGCCCCGGCGCGCGGCTATCGTCCCCGTGCGCGGATTGCAGCACGCTCCGCACCTGCGGCAGCAGATCGTCGTCAAGGAAGGCGGTCACTTCCGCCGCCTTCATGTTCATAATCCGGTAGAGGCCGAAATCCAGATCGCCGCGGTCGAGCTGGAACATCTCGCGCAGCAGCGCCTTGAGACGCTCGAATTTCCCGGCGGCTTCCGGAGCCGGCCGCGCGCTGTCGGTCGTCGAATCGATCATGAGGCGGAACATAACGGGTTCGTTGGCGCGATTCAACCCGTCGCCGCGGCGCAGTCGACGCCCGGTTACGGGGCGGCTCGACGCTCCGGCGCGAAGGTCAATTCCGGCACGACGACCTCCCAGGCGTCGCATTTCGCGGTGTCATGATATTGCGGCTCCGACGCTTCGCGGCTCCAGCCGACGACCGCCAGCACGGCAGCGGACCGGCAGCGCATCCCCGCCGGCGGCGCGAAGCTCCCGGCGAGGCGCCCGACGACCGTTCCCGCCCGGTCCAGCAGGCTCCAGCGTCCCCCGTCGGCGATGCGCGTCTCCAGCGGGTCGCCGGGGGACAGCGCGGCAATGGCGCGATGGACCGGGTCGTTCGCGCGCCGGCGCCCGGCGAAACCCAGATCGACATTCCGCAGAGGCGGGCGCACGAAACGATATTCGAGCGCCGGAGACGCCGGCGGCAGTTCGACCGGCCGGCGCCGAATTGCCGCGCGGTTGTCGAACAGCGAATCCGGGAACCGGCTGGGGTCCTTCGCCCCGTCGAGGCGCAGGAGCGCGAGGGTTTGCCGGGCGCGCGTCATCGCCACGTAGTAGAGCCGGCGCGCCTCGTCCGGGTCGTCGCCGCGTCGGGCCGGGCGCCAGCCGCCGTCGAGAACGGCGACGTGGTCGAACTCCAGCCCCTTGGCGCCGTGCGCGGTTACCAGCAGGAGGCCGCGCCGGCGGCGGCGGATCTCCCGCCCCCACTCGGCCAGCCATTCGATGAAATGCGCTGCCGGCCTGTCTCCGCCGCCGGACTCCGCCATGTGCTCGTCGACGGCCTGACGCAGCAGGTCGTTCCACGGGCCGGACGGCCGCGCGTCGGTCCAGGCGGCCAGGGCGGCGCCGCTCACGATGCCGGGTGCTCCCCGTGCGCGCAGCCACTCGACGAACTCGCGCGTTTCCCGCAGGCGCCAGAATCCCGGGATGTCCTCGTTCGCCATCTGCGCCGGGACGCCGTGCGCCTCGCAGAACGCGCGGACGGGCTCCAGATACTTCCACTCGCGGGCGATGACCGCGCAGCGCGACCAGTCCCAATCCGGCGACAGGCCGGCGAGACGCATCAGTTCCGCCATGGCGGTCCGCGCCTGCGAGACCGGGCCGCCGCCCGCCGGCAGGATCTGCACCCGTCCTTTCGAGATCGGGTCCAGTTTCTCCCACGCGCCGCCGGGCGGGTCCTTGGCGCGCGCCCGGTCGATGCCGATGGGGCGCCCGGCCTTCAGCCGCTCCCGCGCCGGATCGATGATCGCGTTGGCTGCGGAAATAATGCGGCGGGTCGAACGGTAGTTGTCCGTGAGGTAGAGGGGCCGGGGTCCGTAATCCGCCTCGAAGCGGCGGATGAACTCCACCGAGGCGCCGGCGAAGGCGTAGATGTTCTGGTCGTCGTCGCCGACCGCGAACAAGGTGAGTTTGCTCGAGTCGTCCTCGAGCGTCCGCCCGGCCAGCGCCGCGATCAACTCGTACTGGTCTTCGCCTATGTCCTGATACTCGTCGACGAGGATCCAGCGAAACCCCGCCAGCAGCCGCCCCCTGAGCTCGTCGGCGTCTTCCGGCGGCAGCCCTTCGCCGCGCAACAGCGCCGTCGCGCTGCGGAGCGCCTCGCGGAATGTCTCGTTGTCGGGGCGCTCCGTCCGGCCCGTGAAACCGATGCCGGCCAGCCGCATGGCCAGCGCATGGCAGGTGAGCACGGTGACGCCCCGCGCGTCGTCGCCGATCAGTTCCGCGAGGCGGCGGCGGATGTCGACTGCCGCGTGGCGGTTGTAGGCCAGGGCGAGGATGCCGCGCGGGTTCTCGCGTCGCGCGCGGACCAGCCAGGCGATGCGATGGACCAGCACCCGGGTCTTGCCCGAGCCGGGGCCGGCGAGGACCAGCACGTTGGTCTGCTCGCGGTCGTCGGCGACGATGCGCTGCTGGACGGGGTTCTTCAGGCTTTCGACGATGGCCCGCCACGATTCGGGCGTGGTCTCCCGGCCGATCTCGCGGTCCCGGCCGGGCATCCAGCGGCGCAGGAAAGCTTCTTCCTTCAGCGCGAAGTAATCCGCCGCCAGGCGCAGCGCCTCGCTCATTGCGGCGAGGCCGCGCTGGGCGAACTCGGTCATCGTGTGGATCTGCAACACCTGTCCCTTGTAGTGGAGGGCGAGGGGTTCGAAGTCGGATTTGGCGAAGCCGCGCCGCTCCCGCTGCTCCAGGCGGATCGTCATGGCCGGGCGGAACACCGTCAGACCCTTGTTGAGGCGGACGACCTCCTGCTCGTGCAGCCAGAGCAGGGCGCGGTCCATCAGTTTGCCGGGATGTTTCACGCCGCCCATGAGGACCATGTCGGATTCCAGCGCCTGCAAAAGCTTGCCCAGCGTGGTCTCGACCAGCAGATCCACACCCCGGGTCCCGGGCGCCAGGCGGGCGAGGAAATGGTCCAGCAAGCGCCTCGCCGCGTCGCGCCGGAGCCGGGCGGTCCGTTCCAGCGCTCGCCATTCGCGTCGCAGCGTCACCCGCGCCGTCTCGGAATCCTGCATGCGCACGGCAAGGCTGCCGCCGGCGCCGTCCTCGCCGCGGCCGTCCCGGGCGATGCTGCGCAAGATGCGCCACAAGCGCTCCGGCAGGGGGTCGGCGACGCCCTCGTCGCGCAGCGCCTGCGCGGCGACGCGCAAATGCAGCAGCGACGCGTCTCCCGAGCCCTGGTCCGGCGCCGCTTCACGCATGTGGGCGATCAGGGCGGTCTCGAGGGCGGCGGCCGCCTCGAACCGCGCAACGGAGGCGCGCTTCACGCCCGCATGGACGAACGCGGTCAGCGCCGTGTCGTTGCTGGCGACGCCCAGTTTCTCGAGGTCGCGCAACGCGCCGCGGACGCCTTCGGGGCTCAGGCCCGATATAATCATGAGCTCGTCGGTGGAGACGCCTTCGTCCGCGTCGGCGTCGATCAGCGTCTCGGCGATACGCAGCAGCTGACTGCGGTAGGTTTTGTCGACGAACGTGCCTTCCAGCTTCGTCCCTGCCTCCTTGACCGAGCGGACACGGAGCGACGACGGAAATATCCGGACCGCGTTCTCTTCCCGGCTGAGCAGGCGCGCCTCTTCGAGCCACGCGACGGCGGTCCGCACGCGGGTGTCGTCGGTGGCGGAATCCCTCTCGAACGCCTTGTCTTCGTCCTCGCCGAGTATCTCGCCGGGGGTCGCCACGACTTCTCCGTCGAGGCGCTTCTTGCGGTCCAGGTTGCGCAGCGCCCTGAGAACCCCGTGGATTTCCCGCCGGGTCAGCCGCGAGCGCGCCGACATGCCGAATTGGCGCTCCACATCGTCCGTCGCGTAGAGCAGCACGCAACGCGCCGGCGCGCGGTCCCGTCCGGCGCGCCCCGCTTCCTGGACGTAGTTCTCCAGCGAGTCGGGGATGTCGGCGTGGACGACCAGGCGCACGTCCGGCTTGTCGATCCCCATGCCGAAGGCGTTGGTCGCCGATATGGCGCGCAGACCGCCGCCGATAAAGCGCCGTTGCACGTCCTTCTTGCTCTCCGGCGCCAAACCCGCATGGAAATGCTCCGCCGCCACCCCTTTCAACTGCAGGAACTCCGCCACCTCCTCGCTCTGCCGTCGCGTCGCGCAATAGACGATGGTCCCGCCGGGCGCTTCCGGCGGCAGATATGACGACAAGAGCAGGTGGATATGGGCGAATTTCTCGCTGCGCGATGTCGGGACCACCTCGAACTCGAGATTGGGCCGTTCGGCGCCGCCGTCGAAGACTTTCAATTCGACGCCCAGCTCGTCGCGGAAATGGCGCGCGATGTCCTCGGTCACATCGGGTTTGGCGGTGGCGGTCAGGCAGAGGATCGGCGGCGCCGGTTCGTCGCCCGCCTTTTCGCGGATGAAGCGGCCCACATAGCGGTAATCGGGCCGGAAATCGTGGCCCCATCGCGACAGGCAATGCGCCTCGTCCAGCACCCAGCCGCCGATCTCGCGCTGTTCGAGCACGCGGCGCAGGGAAGGAGCGCGGAGCTGCTCCGGCGACACGATGAGAATGCCGGCGTCTCCCAGCCGCACCCGGTCGAGCGCATCCGCCCGTTCGGGCATCGACAGCATCCCGTTGACCGTGACGCAGCACCCGATCCCCTGCGCTTCCATCCCCGCCACCTGGTCCGCCATCAGCGCGACCAGGGGCGAGATGGCGACCGTCAGCGCGCCGGTCTTGTCGTAGCGCGACAGCGCCGGGAGCTGATAGCACAGCGACTTGCCCGTTCCCGTCGGCAACACGCCAAGCACATGCTCCCCCGCCATCGTCGCCTCGACGATGGCGCGCTGCATGGAGCGCCCGTCGGGGGTTTCCGGCGCCGGGCGGAAATCGGGGAAGCCGAACCAGCGCCGCAGCTCCTTGCGGGCGTCGTGGCGCTCCCGGCACCATCCGCAAGCGGGGTCGGCGCAGGCGGTGTCTCTGAGCCGGCGCACGAGCCGCCCCGCTTCCGGGAATTGGTGGCGCACCCACGGCGGCATCACCGAGTTCCCGCCGGCGACCGACAGCCATGCCAGCGCATAGGCCAGCGGCCAGCCTGTCCGGCCCGCTTCCGCCAGGGCCGCGCGCCCGTAGGCGGCGCAAGCCGCGGTCTCCAGCCGTCGCCAAATCGCGGCGCGCGCCTGCGCGTCCGAAGGGCGGCCCGAGCCGCGGAGTTCGGAGAAGAAACCGTCGAGCGCGCGGTCTGTCCCCTGCGGTTCCGGAGTGGTCAGCCAGTGCCACGCCGCCAGCAGGCCCGGGTCGGCGCTCCGCAAGGCTTGCCGCTGCTCGCCGAAGACTTCCAGCGCGAGACGGGAGTCGAGTTCCGGGTGGTTCGTCTGTCCGGACTTGAGACCGCCGTCCCGATAGTGCTTGACGAGGCGGTGATAGGGATTGCGCGGAAAGGCCAGGGGGCTGAGCCGCAAGGTGTCTACCGCCGGGAGGTTCAGGAGCCGCAGATCGGGCTTCGCCGCCTTAAGGTGAGGCAGGTCGAAGGCGATCAGGTTGTGGCCCAGCACGAAGGAAGCCCCGTCGGCGAGTTCGTCGAGCGCCGTAAGCGCCGCCGTCAGTCTTTTCCCGGGACGACGGAACAGGCTTTGCCCCGTATCCGCGCGTATTGCGCCGAAGGCGTGGATCCGGCCGTCCTCCTTCCCCACTTCCAGATCCAGCGAGACGCAGCACGGCGAGAAGGTCATGCTTTCCCCGGTTTCCGCGCCTGCGGACACAGCCCCCGGAAAGCGGCGGGGCGCCGAACCGTCATGCCGTTGGACCGCTATTGCGTCGATGCATGGCCGCGACGCGGTCGAACCTTCGTGTAGCAATCTCCGGGGCGGGCTTCAAATGTCTCTTCGGGGGACGCTCGCCGGCCCCTTGTCGGAACGCGCCGTTCGCGGTAACGGAGACGCCGGGGAGAGAGAACCCTTCGATGGCTTTCCGAGGCCTTGCGCCGCCTGTTTTCCTGTCGGGACGGTCATGGATTACGAACATCTGGAAATCGCCGTCGACGGTCCCGCGGCGGTGGTGACGATGAACCGCCCGGAGAAGCGCAACGCGCTGTCCAAACGCCTGCGCGTCGAACTGCGCGGCGCGGCCGAGGCGCTCGACGAACGCGACGACCTGTCCTGCGTCATCCTGCGCGGCGCGGGGCCCGCCTTTTCGGCCGGCGCCGACCTGAGCGAACCCGATATTTTCGGAGACGGCGTTCCTCTCGCCGAGGCGCGCCGCATCGCCCGTCTCGGCGCCGACATGTGCGCGGCCTGGGAACGGTTGCGCCCGCTCACCGTCGCCGCCGTCTCCGGTTACGCCATCGGCGGCGGCCTGTCGATCGCGCTCGCCTGCGACTTTCGCGTCATGGCGCGCGGCGCCTTTCTGCTTGCGCCCGAGGTCGATCTCGGTCTCAACTACACGTGGAACAGCCTGCCCCGCCTCGGCAATCTGGTCGGGCCGGCGCGCGCCAAACTCATCGCGGCGCTGGCCCGGCGCATCGACGCGGACACGGCGCTCGCCTGGGGCCTGTGCGAAGCCGTGGCCGACGACGCGATGGACGCCGCGCGCGCCCTCGCCGCTGAGATACAGGCCCGGCCGCGCGTCGCGCAGCAGATGGTCAAGGAATCGGTGAACCGCCATTTCGCCATGCCCCCGTCGCTCTATCTCGATCAGGACCAGATCGTGCTGATGAGCGGCAGTTCCGAGACTCGCGAGCGCGTGCGGGCCGCCCGGGCGGCGCTCGGCGCGGCGGGGCCGGGCGGAACCGGGGACTCGCGGTGAGCGCCGGCGGCGGTTTCGCGGCCTGAGCCGGGCGGGCGGCCCGTCCATGGCCCCGGCGCGGCGGGTCCGCCATGCGGCCGAGTATCTTATGGCGCGGGCGCTGCTCGGCCTGTTCGCCGCGCTCTCCGTAGACCGCGCCTCGGCGCTCGGCGGCGCGCTGGGGCGCGCCGTCGGGCCGCGCCTCGCCCTGTCGCGCCGCGCCCGCGCCAACCTCGCGCGCGCCTTCCCGGAACGCAGCGACGCCGAGCGCGAAGCCGTCCTTGTCGGCATGTGGGACAATCTCGGCCGCGTGCTGGCGGAATACCCGCATCTCGGCCGTCTGGTCGCGCGCGGCGACGACGAACGGGTCGAAATGGTCGGCGGCGAACATATCCGGGCGTTGCGCGACGACGGCGTCGGCGGCTTTTGCATCGGCGGCCATATCGGTAATTGGGAAATCCCGCCGCTGATCGCCGCGCGCGACGGACTCGTCACCGACAATGTCTACCGCGCGCTCAACAACCCTCTGCTTGACCGCGTGCTGCGCCGCCTGCGCGCCCGCCCCGGCGAAGGCGGCGACCACCCCAAGGGGGCGCGGGCGGCGCGCGCGACCGTGGCGGCGCTGCGGCAGGGCCGGCATATCGGAATGCTGGTCGACCAGAAGCTCAACGAGGGGATCGCCGCGCCCTTCTTCGGGCGCGACGCCATGACCTCGACGGCGCCCGCCCGGCTGGCGTTGCGGTTTTCGGCGCCGGTCCTGTGCATCCGCGTTGAGCGCCTGTGCGGCGCCCGTTTCCGCTTCACCGCGCAGCCCTTCCCGCTGCGCGACAGCGGCGATCCGGTCGCCGACGCCGCCGCGGCGACGCGGGCGATCAACGGGATTCTGGAGGGGTGGATCCGCGAACGGCCGGAGCAGTGGCTGTGGCTCCATCGTCGCTGGCCGCGCGAGGAGTCTCCGGCATCGGACCCGCCGCCAGGGCGGGGTCGAGACGGGCCCGGTACCAGTTGAGGCGCCAGTCGAGATGCGGGCCGGCGGCGCGCCCGGTCGCGCCGACCGTTCCGACCTCGCCGCCCTGCGTCACCCGGTCGCCCGGCGCCACGGCGATCGTCTCCAGGTGCAGATAACTCGACGACAGGCCGAAGCCGTGATCGACGATGACGGTCCCGCCCGACAGCGTGAGCGTTTCCGCAAGCGTCACCCGCCCGGACGCGGCGGCGCGCACCGGCGTCCCCGCGGGCGCGGCGATGTCGACCCCGAAATGCGGCTGGCGGGGTTCCCCGTCGAGCACGCGGCGCACGCCGTAACGCCCCGTGACGGTTCCCGTTACCGGCCAGACGGGCGCCTCGCGCCAGCCCTCGAGGTCGCTGTCGGTCGCGCGCGCCGCGGCGACGCGGGCCGCTTCGGCGCGGATCCGCTCCAGCACCGCTTCGTCGGGCGAAACCATCGCCGGCGGCGGCCCGTCGATCCGTTGCTCGCCATAGCTGCGTTCGGCGACCGGCAGGAACTGTCGGCGTTGCGTTCCGTCCGGGCACATGACCCGCAACACCGCCCAGGCGGCGTTGTCGCGGCCGAAGCCGAGGATGAAATGGCCGTCCGGCGCCACCCGCACCCGGCTGCCGTCGAAAAACAGCGTGCAGCCCGGCTCCGTCCGGCCGACGACCGTCCCGCCTTGTCGCGGCTCGCGGTCGATGGCGAGGGACGCGGCCCCGGCGGAGGCGGCGACCGCCGCCAGGAGCGCCGCGACCGACAGGACGCGGGCGACGCGCCGCATCACAGCAGCCGGTCCTGCCCGCTTTCGCCGCGCTGCGTCCGCGCCGCGCCGGCGACCCTGGCGTCGACATCGCCGTCATGGAACCGGATGGCGAAGCGGCCGGCGCGCCGCGCCGCTTCGGCGTCGCGCAACAACCCCGCCGCGCCGCGCACGACCGCGTAGCCGCGCGCGAGCACATTGCGGTGGCTCACCGATTCGAGACGCGGCGCCAGGGCCTCGAGGCGCCGGCGCCGGTCGGCGACGACACGTCGGGCCGCCGCGGAGAGCCGTTCGTTGCCGGCAAGGCGTTCGAGGGCGCGCTGCGCCGCGGCGTTGCGCATCGCCGCGGCGGCGCGCAGGGCGTGGGCGGCGAGGCGCATCCGCGAGTCGGCGGCGCCGACGCGGGCTGTGGGCGCGCCGATCCGGTGGCCGGCGGCCGCGAGCGCCGCGCGCCGGCGTTCGCACTGGAGCGCGGCCGCGCGCGCCAGCCCGTTCGCGCGGTCGTCGAGCCGCTGGGCCGCTTCGCCGATGAGCCGGCGCGGGCGCGGCAGCCCGCGCGCGAGGCCGGCGACCGTGCGGCGGCGGTCGGCGACCCCGCGCGCGAAGCCCGCCGCCAGCCGGCGCGCGCGGTCCAGCAGGTCCACCGTCAGTTCGGCGCGCACCGGCGCCGCCTTCTCCGCCGCCGCGGTCGGCGTCGGCGCCCGCCAGTCCGCGGCGTGGTCGATCAGGGTAGTATCGGTCTCGTGCCCGACCCCGCTGATCAGGGGGATCTCGCTCGCCGCCGCGGCGCGCACGACCGCCTCCTCGTTGAACGCCCACAGGTCCTCAATGCTGCCGCCGCCGCGGGCGACGATCAGCACGTCCGGGCGCGGTGGCGCGCCGCCCGCCTCGAGACGGTTGAAACCGGCGATGGCGCGGGCGATTTCCGCCGCCGCCCCCTCCCCCTGCACTCGCGCGGGCCAGACCCACACCGGCCGCGGGAAGCGGTCTTCCAGCCGTCGCAGCACATCGCGGAGCGCCGCGCCCGACGGCGAGGTAACGACGCCCACGACTTCCGACAGGAAGGGGATCGGCCGCTTGCGCGAGTCGTCGAACAGACCTTCGGCGGCGAGTTTGCGGCGTCGCTCCTCCAGCAGGGCGAGAAGCGCGCCGACGCCGGCGACCGCCATCGAATCGACGATCAACTGATAGCGCGAGCGCGGCGCGTAGGTGCTCAGCCGCCCCTCGCACACTACTTCCATCCCGTCTTCGGGGCGGACGCCGAGACGCCCCGCCGTCGTGCGCCACACGACGGTATCGATCGCCGCCGAGGCGTCCTTGAGCGACAGATAGAGATGGCCCGACGCGGCCTTCGTCAGCCCCGAGATCTCCCCGCGCACGCGCACCCTTTCGAACGCGCCCTCCACCGTGCGCTTCACCTGGCGGGCGATCTCGCCGACCGTGTACTCGCGCAGGTTGGGGGCCGCGACGGGCGGAGACGTGGACGGGCGCGCCATGACGTCCATCCTACACGCCCGCGCGCTCCTTCGGCAGCAGCGATTCGACCGGGGCCGCGATAACGGGATTCGCGGCGTTGACAGGCTTCGCCGCCGCGTCCGATATGGGCCGCCATGAACGTGCTCGTGATCGGGTCGGGGGGGCGCGAACACGCCCTGTGCCGGGCCATCGGCGCCTCGCCCCTGTGCGACAGGCTCCGGTGCGCGCCCGGCAATGGCGGCATCGCGCGCGACGCCGAGTGCGTGGCGCTCGACATCATGGACTTCGCCGCCCTTGCCGCCCGGTGCCGCGATATGGGCGTCGATTTCGTCGTCGTGGGGCCCGAGGCGCCGCTCGCCGCCGGCATCGTCGATTCGCTGGAGGCGGCGGGCGTCGCCTGTTTCGGGCCGACGGCGGCGGCGGCGCGGCTGGAAAGCTCCAAGGCGTTCGCCAAGGAACTGTGCCGCCGCATCGGCGTTCCCACCGCCGGTTTCGCGCGCTTCGACGATTTCGACGCGGCGCGGGCGCATCTGCGCCGCGTCGGCGCGCCGGTCGTCGTCAAGGCCTCCGGACTGGCCGCCGGCAAGGGGGTCACGGTGGCGCGCAGCCTCGCCGAGGCGCAGGCGGCGCTGGCCGCGATGGAGGCCGGCGCGTTCGGCGCCGCCGGCTCCGAAGTCCTGATCGAGGAGTTTCTCGAAGGCGAGGAGGCGAGCGTCTTCGCGCTCGTGGACGGCGCTACCGCGCTTCCCCTCGCCGGAGCGCAGGACCACAAGACAGCGGGAGAGGGCGATACCGGCCCCAACACCGGCGGCATGGGCGCCTATTCGCCCGCGCCCGCGGTTGACGACGCCATGCTCGAACGGGCGATGGAAGAGATCGTGCGCCCCACCGTCGCGGCGATGGCGGCCGAGGGCGCGCCGTTCCGCGGCGTGCTCTACGCCGGTCTGATGATCGGCGCCGACGGTCTGCGCCTGCTGGAGTTTAACGTCCGCTTCGGCGACCCCGAATGTCAGGTCCTCGTCGCGCGTCTGAAGTCGGACCTGCTGCCGGCGCTGATGGCGGCGCGCGACGGCGAGCTCGCCCATTTCGACCTGCGCTGGAGCGACCGCGCCGCATTGTGCGTCGTCATGGCGGCGAAGGGCTATCCGGGGGCCTATGAGAAGGGCGGCGAGATACGCGGTCTCGACGAGGCGGAGGAGGACGACTCGGTGACGGTGTTCCACGCCGGAACCGGGCGCCGCGACGGGCGCATCGTCGCGGCCGGCGGGCGCGTCCTCGGCGTGACGGCTACGGGGCGGGACGTCGCCGAGGCGAGGGCCGCGGCCTACCGCGCCGTGGACCGGATCGACTGGCCCGGCGGGTTCTGCCGCCGCGACATCGGCTGGCGCGCCCTCGCGCGCGGCGGGTGACGGGGGCCTACCACGGCTCGATCCACGGCCTCAGGTCGAGTTCGTGGGTCCATGCGCTGCGCGGCTGGACGTGCAGGCGCCAGTAATTCTCGGCGATGGCTTCGGGGTCGAGGATGCCGTCGCGATCGCGGAGCGCGTAGCGTTCGGGGAACATCTCGGCGATGAACTCGGTGTCGATGGCGCCGTCGATCACCACGTGGGCGACGTGGATGTTTTTCGGCCCCAGCTCCCGCGCCATGCTCTGCGCCACGGCGCGCAGCCCGTGTTTCCCCGCCGCGAAGGCGGCGTAGCCGTCGGCGCCGCGCATGCTCGCGGTGGCGCCGGTGAAGAGGATGGTGCCGCGCCCGCGCGGGACCATGTGGCGCGCCGCCTCGCGGCCGAGCAGGAACCCGCCGAAACACGCCATTTCCCATACCTTGCGGAAAACCCGCGTCGTCGTCTCCACGACGGGGAAGCGCACATTGGCGCCGATATTGTAGACCGCGACGGCGACGGGGCCGATCTCGCGTTCGACCCGCGCGACGAAGGGGACCATTTCGTCTTCCACCCGCGCATCGACGCCGAAGGCGTCCGCCGCCCCGCCTTCGGCGCGGATGCGCTCCGCCAGCTTTTCCGCGCGGTCGAGATGGCGGGCGCGGCGGGTGACCACCGCCCGGTATCCCTCGCGCGCGAACCGCCGCGCGATAGCGCCCCCCGTCGCGTCCCCCGCGCCGATCACCAAAGCGACCTCGCCACGGCCCATGCTCGCCTCCCTCATGCCGCCGCGCCAGTTACAGGACAGGCCGCGGGGTGGCAACCGTGTGTTCCGACCGTCCGGCGCGGAACCGAGATATCGTGTTACATTCGGTTGCGCTGGCCCGGCGGTTTCGGCTACTGTCCCGCCGCCATCGCGAGCGCCGCCTTCCGACGCGGAAGATCGCCTGTTTCGCCGGGCGCTCCCTCGTGACGAACCGTTCGAACGCGGAGATCGTGTTGTAGAGGCGAGAGAAAGCAACTCATGCACGCTCATCACATCGAATTTCTGGAACTCCTGAACGGACAGGTTCAATACGTAGTACCACGCTGGCAGCGCCGCTACTGCTGGGGTGAGTCCGATATTGAGCGCCTGGTCGAAGATATCGTCACGGTCGCAGCTGCCGGCCCCGATGCGGCGCACTATAGCGGCACGCTCCTCACATTTCCGGAGCCCGGCGCGGCGGGCGTCGTGAAAACCTTCCGCGTCGTCGATGGCCAGCAGAGGCTGACGACTGTGAGTATCCTGTTGGCCTGCATCGCCGACGAGCTTGGCCCTGACGGCCAATGCGGCGATTGGACCGCGCAGATTATTCGTGACGATCGGCTGACGAATCCTGGAAAATCACTGGAAAAACGTTACAAGCTAAAACTCCAGAGCGAAGATGACGAAGAATACGGTCTCGGACTCAATGGTGAATCTGCGGGCGCCGGGGCTGTAGCTCAAGCTTGGAAAATTGCGCGGCGTCTGGTTGCCGACAAGGACATTTCTCACTTGCTTCGCGGCCTCGAGCGGCTGTGCGTGGTTAGCATCGGGCTCGGCGATAAGGAGGACCCGCAGCAGATATTCGAGAGCCTGAACGCCACCGGCCGCCCGCTGACGGAAAGCGAGAAGGTCAAGAATTGGCTGCTGATAGGGTTGCCGGACGCGGAGCAGCAGGACCTTCACGACAATCATTGGCTTGGAATCGTGCGGGCGCTTGACGCCGAGCACACGACCGAACCCGTCGATATCTTCCTTCGGGATGTTCTTCGCTGGCAGACCGGCAAGGTTCAGGGCATCGGTCACGTCTATGAGGGATTGAGACGGTGGGCGGTGCGAAAAGGACAGGCCGGGGATCGACCTGCACTGTGTCGCGAGCTTGCGAGTCTCGCCGGCCTTTACGGCCAAATTACCGGCACGGCGGGATGCCATCCCAATCGCGGGGTGGAGAGAGAGTTGCGGCACTTGGACGCCTTGGGGCTCGATGTCCACCGGCCCTTGGCGCTGCGGCTGTTGAATGACGCCGCGACGAGTGGCGGTGCGGCCGGGTGCGAGAAGGCGCTTGCGGAGGTTTTCGCTGGAATCGGTGCGTGGATGACGCGCGTGTGGCTTGCCGACCGGCGGACGTCGGGAATGAACAGGGCTGTGGCGGAACTCGCCAACGAGCCCGGACCGGGTTCCGGCGAGGATTTTGCAGAATACTGGATCGGCAAGATTCGGCAACTCCGCAACACAAGGGTTGGAGCACCCGGAGACGACGAGGTCAGAGAAGGGATCCGAAATCGAAAAGCTTATGGCGGGGGCGCGACGCGATCCGCGTTTGCGGTTCTCTGCGAACTGATGGAAGCCGAACATCGCGAGGAATCCCCCGCTCGCGACCGTTTGACGGTCGAGCACGTGATGCCTCGGAAGCTCACGAAGGAGTGGAAAGAGGCGTTGGGAGAGAAGGCCGACGAGATACACGGACGACATCGTGACCAGTTTGCAAACCTGACTCTGAGTGGAGACGTGACCAACGCGGTGCTGGGAACGCACACGTTCGCCGCAAAGCAGGGAATATACGTTAGGAGCTCGATCGGGATAACAAGACGTCTCGCAGACGAAGCCCGATGGGACGAGGAGGCGCTTGAAAGGAGGGCGGAAGACTTGGCTCGCCGGGCCCTCGAGCGCTGGCCCTGGTCCGAGCAATCGGGGAGTTTGCGTAAGGCCGAGGGCGCTTCCCGGGCATTCTGGAGATTCGTCAAGTCGCATACGGGAGGCATCCCGGGACAGAAGGACGCGTGGCGAGGACCGCATCAATGGACCAAGTCTTTGAACGCCGCTGGCGATAAAATCGGAGTCTATATCGGCAATCCGGATCTCCTGTGGCTGTACATCCGCTCGGGGCAGCAGCATGAGTCGGAGACGAGCATGGCGCGGATGCGACGGTACTCGTGGATGATGCAAGACCGGATGGGAGACCAGAATCTGGGGAATAACATCGAGAGCAGCAGTGCGAATGGCGCGACAATCGCCGTCCGGAAGTCCTGGATACGTGACGACGAAGACGAATGGCCCGAGGTCGCGCGGTGGATCGAGGACCAAATCGGGAGATTGCAGACCATTCTTGCCGAAAATCTCGACTAAGAGACCTCTGCATAACCGATTTCGCTTGCGGCAGGATCGCGGTTCCGCGTTTTTGCGACGCTTCCGAACTCACCGGCGGAGCATAACGATGCCCGATGAAATTGCGAAAATCCGCCTTCTCTCTTTCCCGCGAAAGAGCGCGTGAAGAAATCGAGAGACGCCTCTACTCTTCGTCATTCCCGCGAAAGCGGGAATCCGGAGGCGGCCGTCCGCAATATCGGCCCGTTTTTATTACGGAAACGCCGCAACGGATTCCCTCTTTCGCGGGAATGACGAAGTATTATTCGATGGGTATTGTCTTTTGCAATGCCGATACCTCGGCGATCCCTCCGTCACGATTGAGAGGCGCGCGATTTCTTCACGCGCTCGAAGGCGGACGTGAAAAAGTCGCGAGACGCCTCTACTATTCGTCATTCCCGCGAAAGCGGGAATCCGGAGGCGGCCGTCCACAATATCGGCGCGGTTTTTCTTGCGGAAACGCCGCAAGCAGATTCCCGCTTTCGCGGGAATGACGAATAGTAGAGGCGTCTCTCGATTTCTTCACATGCTCTTTCGCGGGAATTGCCGAGGCCGGGGGCGGATGTTCCCAATTCCGTCACGCATCGTCATATGCCGACGGCGGGTTCGGAAACGTCGTAAAACGCCGGGACCGCACCCCTGCCACATGCGAAACGAGTTATGCAGAGGTCTCGACTAAATGGGAAAGCCCGGATGCCGATTGCCTGAACGCGCCGTGCCTCGGCATGCGTCCGAACCGGTTTATCGCGAACGGCCCCCCGGCTGTCACGCTTCAAGGTGTCGATGAACGGAGAAACACCGGCCGCCAATGCGACGGGAACCGGGCGCAGGGTTGCGCCGCACGGTTCGTTCCGGCGGGCGCGGCGCCTGATCGCCTTCGGCTGGTATGGGGGGAAATTCAGTCACCTGGATTTCATCCTTCCCCACATTCCGGGCGACGCGCGGCATTTTTGCGATGTCTATGGCGGCTCCGCGGCCGTGCTGATGAACCTGCGCCCGTATCCGGCGGAAACCTACAACGACATCGATTCGGAACTGGTCAATTTCTTCCGCGTGCTCCGCGACCGGGAGGCCGAGCTCGTCCGCGCCATCGGCCTGACGCCGTTTTCCCGCGAGGAACTGGTCCGCGCCTGCGAGCCGGCGCGGGACCTGCCGCCGGTCGAGCGCGCGAGGCGGTTCTATGTCCGCGCGCGGCAGACGCGGACGGGGCTCGCGCAGCGAAGCAGCGAGGGGCGGTGGGCGCATTGCGTGTTGACCTCCCGCGCGGGCATGGCGGGGGCCGTGTCGCGCTGGCTGGGATCCGTCGAGGCGCTTCCCGAAATCGCGCAGCGTCTCCAGCGAGTCCAGATCGAGAATGCTCCTGCGCTGGACGTGATCCGGCGATACGACACAGCGGAAACGGTGTTCTATCTGGATCCGCCCTACGTCCATTCCGTGCGCGGCGACGCCGCCGCCTATGGCTACGAAATGACCGACCGGCAGCATGAGGAGCTCGCGGCGGCGCTCCATCGCATCCGCGGGCGCGCCGTGCTTTCGGGCTACAGGAGCGCGCTATACGACGACGCGTTCGGGGACTGGCGGCGTGTGGACGCGCCGGAACGCCTGTGCCGCTCCGTCAGGACTCCGCGTCGCGAATCCCTGTGGCTGAACTTCTGAGTCCGCCGGCCGCCCGAACGATGCGGAGGCGCGCTCCCGCGGCGCCGGCGACTGCGCGTGATATGGTGGCGGCGCGGCCGTTTCCGCTCGGCGGACAACAGGCGCGGGAGCGGAGTTCGGGGGGCGTCATGCGGAGCATGGGAAATCGGCTGCGCGGATGCGCGCCGGGGGCGGCGGCGTGAGCGCGGCGCGGCGGCAACACGAGAACCCGGCGAGCGATCTCGAGATCGCGCGGGCGGCGCGGCTGCGGCCCATCGAGGAGGTCGCCGCGGAACGGCTGGGCCTCGCCCCGGACAGTCTCATCGCGTTCGGACGCGACAAGGCCAAGGTCGATACCGCAACAATCCCCGGACTCGCCGACCGGCCCGACGGCAAACTGGTGCTGGTGACGGCGGTCACCCCGACTCCCGCCGGCGAAGGCAAGACGACGACGACGGTAGGCCTCGGCGACGGCCTCGCCGCCATCGGCAAGCGCGCCGCCGTCTGCCTGCGCGAGCCGAGCCTCGGCCCCTGCTTCGGCATGAAGGGCGGCGCGGCGGGCGGCGGCTACGCGCAAGTCGTGCCGATGGAGGACATCAACCTCCATTTCACGGGGGACTTCCACGCCGTCGGCGCCGCGCACAACCTCCTCGCCGCCCTTGTCGACAACCACATCTACTGGGGCAACGCGCGGGGCCTCGACCCGCGCCGCATCGCCTGGCGCCGCGTCGTCGACATGAACGACCGGGCGCTGCGGCGCATCGTGTCGTCGCTCGGCGGCGTCGCCAACGGCTTCCCGCGCGAGGACGGGTTCGACATCACCGTCGCGAGCGAGGTCATGGCGATCCTGTGCCTGGCGGACGGGCCGGGCGACATGCGGACGCGCCTCGGAAACATCGTCGTCGGCGAAACGCGGGCGCGCGAGCGGGTTCGCGCGTCGGACCTCGCCGCCGCCGGGCCGATGACGGCGCTGCTCAGGGACGCGCTGAAGCCGAACCTCGTGCAGACCCTGGAGGGCGTTCCCGCCTTCGTGCATGGCGGTCCCTTCGCCAATATCGCGCATGGCTGCAATTCGGTCATGGCCACGCGCACGGCGCTGAAACTCGCCGATTACGTAGTGACCGAAGCCGGTTTCGGCGCCGATCTCGGGGCGGAGAAGTTCTTCGACATCAAATGCCGCAAGGCCGGCCTCGCGCCCGATTGCGCGGTGGTGGTCGCCACAGTGCGGGCGCTCAAGATGCATGGCGGGGTCGCGCGCCGCGATCTCGCGGCGGAGAATGCGGAAGCGGTGGAGCGCGGCGCCGCCAATCTCGCCCGCCACGTAGAGAACGTGCGGCGTTTCGGAGTCCCCGCTGTGGTGGCGGTGAACCGCTTCTCCGCCGACACGCCGGCCGAGACGGCGGCGCTCGAGGGCGTCTGCGCGCGTCTCGGAGTCGAGGCCGTCATGGCCGACCACTGGGCGCAAGGGGGCGCCGGCGCGGCGGACCTCGCGCGCGCCGTGGCGCGCATCGTCGGACGCGGCGAGGCGCGCTTCCGCCCGCTCTACCCCGACGACATGCCGTTGTGGGAGAAGCTGCGCACCGTCGCGCGGGAGATCTACGGCGCGGCGGACATCGCCGCCGAACCGCGCGTGCGCGCCCGCTTCGACGAGTTGCAGGACGCGGGGTTCGGGCATTTCCCGGTCTGCATCGCCAAGACCCAGTACAGTTTTTCCACCGACCCCGAAGCGAAGGGCGCGCCCGACGGGCATATCGTGCCGGTGCGCGAGGTCCGCCTCGCCGGCGGCGCCGGGTTTGCAGTGGCGGTGTGCGGCGACATCATGACCATGCCCGGCCTGCCGCGGCGACCGGCGGCGGAGGGCATAGGCGTCGACGCCCGGGGCCGCATCGAAGGGCTGTTCTGACCGCGGCGGCGGTCACTCGCGGCCCAGCGTCGCCATCAATTCGCGCCATTCGCGGGGGCTCAGGCCGCTTTCGGCCTGGGTCACCTTTTCCCCAGCGACCGTCCGCTTCACGACGGCGAGCGCGCCCGCCGACAGACGCGCCCCGCCGAGCGCGTAATCCGCGAAGGCGCGGTGCGCCATCGGAACCCACGGGCGCACGACCCGCTCCAGTATGGTCTCGGCATAGGCGCGGATCTCGTATTGCGCATGGGGGTCGGCGCGCAGCAGCAGGAAGTGAAACAGGTTGTGGAGGTCGATCTTCCAGTACCATTGGGTATAGATATTCACCGGCAGGCCGATTCTTGCCAGCTCGCGCGCCATACCCTTGCGTTTCTCGTCCAACGGTTTTCCGTCTTCATCTTCGTTGAGCATTTTGCGGTAACGTTTGTAAGCATTTTGCGAGGTTTTGCGCAGCGACTCGCGTGCCTTCCTAGCTTCCTCGCCGCCCATCCCTGCGCCGCGCCCTTGGCGGTTGGCGGTCGATTGAGGGTTCGATACTCTATCCGGGAACAGATAGAATTCTGCTACCTTACGTTCGGGAATATAAAATTCGTTATCAAGTATGGAATACCGCGCAGAATACTCGTTGACGCTGGCGGTGCGGTGACGGATCCACTGGCGGGCTACGAAGATTGGCAGTTTGACGTGCAGTTTGATCTCGCACATCTCGAACGGCGTGGTGTGGCGATGCCGCATGAGATAGCGGATCAGGTTTTCATCGTCGCGCGCGCGGCGCGTGCCTACCCCGTAGGACACGCGGGCCGCCTGCACGATCGCCGCGTCGTCGCCCATATAGTCGACGATGCGGACAAACCCGCGGTCAAGGACCCTGAACGGTTCGCCGAGAATACGTTCCAGCGCCGGGACCGTTGCGCGAAGCGTGGTCGAGGATCCGGTTGTGGGCGATTCAGCACTCATGAGAACGGAAATAGTGCTGTCGCCGCGCCTGAGTAGCTCCGCGGTCGTTCGCGCGAGCGCCGGCATCTTCATCGGCGCGCGCTTCGCGCGCGTGCCGGCGAGACGCCCCCCGCATACGCGAGGACAGGCTCGCTCCCAGGGGGGGCATCGCCACGACGAGAATCGCGGCGCAGCTATTGCATGCGCGTACCGGAGCCGCTATATTGAGGGTGTCGGCGCGAGCCGGCTATGGCGATAAACGCGGCATGCAATAGGCGTCATGGACCCGGGGGCAGTGCCCGGCGCCTCCACCAGACCGCTGCGGCGGCCTTTCGCGGGGGCGATACAGGATCGACATGCGTGTAAAGATGCAGCTTTCGCTCGGCATGGCACCACCGTTATCGGGCCGAACACATAGTTGCCAACGACAACTATGCGGAGGTTCGCCTCGCCGCCTAGGCGGCCGGCAACCTCGCCTCAAGTCCCCCGGCACTCGCAGCGCCGGGGCGGGGTTCGGGGCGCACCTGGCAACAGAAGCGCCCCACTCCCCCGGGGCCGGAGCGCTCCCGCCGCCGCGGAACGCAGCGCCGTAGGCGCGGACATGGCCGGCGACCCGCTCGATTACCCGCAGCTCGTCCGGTCCGCGCTGAAGGGCGTGATGCGCCGCGCGCTGGCGCTGACTGCCGAATCGGGCCTGCCGGGCGACCACCATTTCTACATCTCCTTCCGCACCGGACACCCCGGCGTGCGGCTCGCGCCGCGGCTGCGCAAGCAATTCCCCGACGAAATGACCATCGTCCTGCAACACCGGTTCCACGGCCTGGAAGTGGACGGGAGCGGCTTCGCGGTGTCGCTCAGTTTCGGCGGGGCGTCGGAGCGCGTGGCGGTTCCCTTCGACGCCGTCATCGCCTTCGCCGACCCGGCGGCGGATTTCGCGCTGCGGTTCGAGCCCGAGGGCGCGGAAGCCGCAGCATCCGGCGCTCCCGCGCCGGATGTCGAGGCGGAGCCGCACAAGGCCGCTGCGGAGGAGGAAGGCGCCAAGGTCGTCGCGGTGGATTTCGCGCGCCGCGGGCGCCGGCAGGGCTCGTGAACGCCGCGCCCTTTCAGGCCATGTTCCCCCTCGCGCCGGACGAAACCCCGTGGCGCCGGATCGACGGGCTGGAGGTCGAATCGGTGTCCGCAGGCGGCCGGACTCTGTTGCGCGTCGGGCCCGAGACCCTCGGCGGCCTCGCCTTCGCCGCCTTCCGCGACATTTCCCACTTCCTCAGGCCCGGCCATCTGGCGCAGCTCGCGTCGATCCTCGACGACCCGGAAGCGTCCGACAACGACCGCTTCGTCGCCTGGGAGCTGCTCAAGAACGCCAATGTGGCGGCGGGCGGAGTCTTGCCCATGTGTCAGGACACGGGCACGGCGATCGTCTTCGGCAAGAAGGGCGAGGATGTCTGGACCGGAATCGACGACGAGGCGGCGCTCGCCGCCGGCGTCCGGCGGACCTTCACCGAAACCCATTTGCGCTACAGCCAGCTGGCGCCGCTCGGGACCTTCGAGGAGGTCAACACCGGCGACAACCTGCCGGCCCAGATCGACATCCACGCGGTCCCCGGCAAGGCTTACGAGTTCCTCTTCATCGCCAAGGGCGGCGGTTCGGCGAACAAGACGTTCTTCTACCAGCAGACCCCGTCGGCGCTCGACCGCCCGCGGATGCTGGCTTTCCTCGACGAAACCCTGCGGACGCTCGGCACCGCGGCGTGTCCGCCCTATCACCTGTCGGTGGTCATCGGCGGTCTCTCGGCCGAGCAGACCCTCAAGACGGTGAAACTCGCGAGCTGCCGCTATCTCGACGGCCTTCCCACCGAGGGCGACCGTTCCGGCCACGCCATCCGCGACCCCGGCCTGGAGCGGGAAATCCACGAGATGACCCGCCGCTTCGGGATCGGCGCGCAATTCGGCGGCAAGTATTTCTGCCATGACGTGCGGGTGATCCGCCTGCCGCGCCACGGCGCCAGCCTGCCCGTGGGCATCGGCGTTTCCTGCGCCGCCGACCGGCAGGCGCTGGCCCGGATCGACGCCGGGGGCGCGTTCCTGGAGCGGCTGGAAACCGACCCCGCGCGCTACCTGCCCGACCTCGACCCTGCATCGTTCGCCGGCGAGGCGGTGGAGATCGATCTGAACCGGCCCATGGACGACATACGCCGCGCCCTGGGGCGCTATCCGGTGCGCACCCGCGTGTCGGTGTCCGGGCCGATGATCGTCGCCCGCGACGCCGCCCATGCGCGGCTGCGCGCCCGCCTCGAGGCGGGCGGCGATCTGCCGGACTATTTCAGGGACCACTGCATCTATTACGCCGGCCCCGCGAAAACGCCGGAAGGCTTCGCCACGGGCGCGTTCGGCCCCACGACGGCCGGGCGGATGGACGGTTTCGTCGACGAGTTCCAGGCGCGCGGCGGTTCCCTGGTTATGCTGGCCAAGGGCAACCGGTCGCGCGCCGTGACCGAAGCCTGCGCCAGGCACGGCGGTTTCTATCTCGGGTCGATAGGCGGTCCCGGCGCCCGCCTGGCGCAGGACTGTATCCGCAAGGTCGATTGCGTCGCCTTCCCCGAACTCGGCATGGAGGCGATCTGGAAGATCGAGGTCGAGGACTTCCCCGCCTTCATCGTCGTCGACGACAAGGGCAACGACTTTTTCGCCGGGATAGGCGAACCGCGATAGCGCGGCGCTATTCCGCGCGGGCGGTGTTCATCGCCGCCGTGTCGGCGCCGCGGCGCGGCGAGTCGATGGGCCCGTCGCGATACAGCGTCAGCGGCGGCAGACCGTCCTGCGCTGCGAACCGCACCGTCGTCGTGACCCGGTGCCGCCGGGCCGCGAGGTTCGCCTCGACGCCGATGTCGGCTTCGGCGCCGTCGGCGGACAGGCGCAGATCGGGCGCGCGCAACCGCCCGCCGGCGATCTCGAACGCGCCGCCGAGCTCGCGGAACGCCGTCCGCCCGACCGTCGCCGCGGAGAAATCCGCCGCCCCTTCGCCGTCGCGCGCCGCGGCGAGAGCCGCCGCCAGCGCCGACAGGTCGAAGCCGTCGATAGCGCCGCCGGCGCCGCGGAACGCGCCCTGTCCGTCGAGCGCCAGAAGCATCCGTTCCGGCTCCTCCCCGGCCGTCGAAAACCGGAACCGGGCGTCGACGGGCCCCGTCACCGAACCGACTCCCGCCAGCGCTTGCAACGCTTCCGCCGCGTCCATGCCGACGACATCCAGCGCGCCTTCCAGACGCATCCCGCTCCGCGCCGCGAGCGCGCCGCTCGCCGACGCGACGCCGCCGAACAGGCGCCCGTTCAGCGGGTCCGCATCCAGCACGCCGTCGGCGAGCGACAAGGCCGCCTCGGCGTCCTCGAAAACAAGGCCGTAAAGGTCCAGCGATCCCGCGCGCAGCGAGAGTTCGGCGTCGACGGCGCGCAGCGCCGAAAGGTCCACGGCGCCGCCCGCTCCGTCCTCGCCGCGCACCGGCAGGAAGAACGCCGCGGCGGCGCGGTCCGCGGCCAGCGCGCCGGTCAGTTTCGGACGCGCCGCGGTCATGTCCAGCGCCAGGTCGCCGGCGATGCGGTTGCCGGCGAGCGTCGCGTCGATGTCGCGCGCCCGCCATCCGGTCGCGTCGCCGAGGACGCGCGCCCGCGCCGCGACCGCGCCGGCGGGGCGCGCCGCGGCGCCGTCCCCGCCGGGACCGAAGGCGGCGAGCAACGCCTCGAGCGCAGGGTGCGCGAACCCGGCGGTCGCGTCCAGAGACGGGGTTTCGCCGCCCCGGACATCGCCGGCGAACGACAGCGCGCCGCCCGCGAGGTCGAACCTCGCGTCGACCGAGAAGGCCTGCGGGGTTCCCGCCGCCGTCAGGGCGCCGGACGCCGGCGCCGCCGGCGCCGCGACGGCGTCTCCGTGGCCGGGGGTTCCCAGCAGCCGCAGCAGGCGGGAAAAATCGGGATAACGCGCCTGCGCCTCCAGGCGGAAGCGGCTTTCCTCGCCGTCGGCGCCGGTCTCCCCGGTCAGCGACCACCGCCCGCCGCCGAGCGTCGCCCCGGCGTCGAACGCGACCGTTCCCCCGCCGCCGAGGATCTCCGCCTCCAGCGACAGGGGCTCCGCGAGCAAGGGCGGCGCCGCGCCAGCGTCGATGGCGCCGAACGCTTCGAGAAGGAGAGCCGGATGCGCGCTCTCCAGCGCCGCGGCGACATCGTAGAGCGGCGTTGCGGCGGGTTCAAGCACCGCGCCGCGCAGGCGCAGCTCCGCGCCGGCAAGCGCGATCCGCGCGTCGAAATCGACGGCCTCCGGGCCGCCCGCCAGCCGCGCGTCCAGCGACCCGGCGCCGGCGAGCGAGCGGGCCGCGGGCCAGCGCCGCGAGAGGGGGAGCGCCCGCGCGAAGGCGCCCACGTCGTCGGCGCGCATGTGCATCTCGCCCTCCAGCGACGGGGCGTCGCCGAGACCGGCAAACGCGCCGGAGGCTGCGATGCGGGCGCCCGCGAGGTCGCCGATCCGCCCCTCGCGAAGCGTGAACGCGCCGCCGTCCAGGGCGCCGTCGACGGTCACGTCGCGCATCGCGGCGCCGGCGGCGGTCAGGGCGTCGATCTCCAGCGCGAACTGCGCATCGAACGCCGGCGCGCGTTCCGCGACGCCGGCGAAGCCGCCCGGCGGCAGATAGGCGTCCATATCCAGCCGGTCGACATGCAGCGCCAGCGCGAAGGCCGGGCGCGGCGCGAAGGCGTAGGACGCCGAACCGGCGACCGTCGTCGTGTCGAGACCGGCGGCGATGTCGGCGAACTCGCCCGAGCGCAGACCGCCCGCTGCCGATGCGACGAGATCGAAGCGGCGCAAACGGTCCGCCGGAACGTCCGCCGTCTCGACGCCGAACCGGCCCAGAAGCGCCCGCAGATTGTCGGAAGCCACCTCGACCCTGCCGTCGAACGGCGGTGCGTCCGTCCCGGCCGACAGACGCCCCGACAGCATGGCTTCGGACCCTCCGGGCAACGCTCCCGACAGGCGATGCAGCGCCGCCCCCCCTTCCGCCAGTTCGAGGTCGAGCGCCGCCCGCCGCACGATCCGTCCGCGCCACGCCACGGCGTCGAAAGCGGCTTCGACGCGCCCCCGGAGGCCGAGCGCAGGAAAACGCAAGTCTTCCGCGCCGCCGCTCCATGAAGCGCCGCTGTCCTCGAGCAGCGCGTCAAGGTCCAGCCGCCCGCCGGAGAGGGCGAGGTCGAGGCGCGGCGGCGCGCCGGGGGTCAGCGCAAGGCTTCCCGAAACCGACGCGCGCCCCAGGCGCAAGGTCGCGTCCTCCGCCGCGAACGCGCCGTCCTCGTAGCGGACGCGCGCGTCCGCCTCCAGCCGGACGCCGTGCGCCGGGGCGAACGCCGCGCGTCCGCCGGGCGCCGCCGCGGCGAGGAGGGCCGCGGCGTCCTGCGCCTCTCCCCGGAGAACGAGGCGGCCCGCCAGGCCCTTGCCCGGCGCGGCGGGCGCGGCGCCCTCGAAGGTCAATGTCGAGTCGCCAGATTCGACGCGCGCGCGCACCGCGGCGCCCGCGCCCGCCGCCGGGCGGTCGACCCGCACGGCGCCTTCGAAGGCCAAGCCGCGCCAGCGCGCCGCGCCTTCGGCGAGCCACGCGCCGCCCGACGCTTCGGCCGCGAGCTCGAGGTCGATCTCCAGAACCTCGCCCGCGCCGTAGTCGATCCGTCCCCCGACCGCCGACAGCCACCGGAGCGAGTCCGTCGCGGCGAGCGCCGCAAGCGCGTTTGCGGCTGTCGCCATGTCCGGCGTTGCGCCTCGCTCCAGGGTCAGCGCCGGTTCGACGAGACGCGCGCCTTCGATCGCGATGTCGCCCATCGCCAGCGCCAGCGGCGAGACATGCAGCTCCGCCGCCGCGGCTTGCGCCCCGCCGGCGATGCGCAGGTCGGCGGCGCGCAGACGGAGCGGCCACGCCGGCTCCAGAGCGAGAGGCCCGCGGATTTCGACATCGCGGCCGACAAGCGCCCCGACCGCGGCGGCGATTTCGGGCTTGCGCGCGCTCCAGTCGAACGACCGCGCCCCGGCGAAAAGCGCCGCGGCGGCGAGAACGACCGCAACCAGCGCGCCCGCGATCGCCGCCTTGCCCATGTTTCGCGCGCCGCCCCCGCCCGCAACCGTCCGCCCGCGCGGTCATTGGACGCAGCCGGCGAAAGGCGTTATTCTATGCGCCCCCTGTCGAGGCGCAAGAACGGCGGGCGGCCGCCGAACCCGGCCCGACGGCCCTCGCGGTTCCCGTCGATTACGGCGAGAACCGCAAACCCACCGCCCGCCTGGGCGACCTCGTCTGTCCGATCCGAGCCGCACCGGCGGGGGTTGGACGCGCCGGGAAGCGTCCGTTAGGGTGACACGGGTCGGAGGCGGCGCGGAGCTGGGAGGACGAAGCGATGACCGTCGAAATCCGGGCGTTGAGCGACGCGCTGGGCGCGGAAGTGCAGGGCGTCGACCTGTCGCAGCCGCTGGGCGCGGAGGATGTGCGGGAGATGCGCGGCGCGTTTCTGACTCACCACCTGCTCTGCCTGCGCGGCGAGCCGCTGCCGCCGAAGACGTTCTACGAAGTGGCCCGCCATTTCGGCGAACCGGCGACAGAGGTCACCCGCAGCCACTGGGTCGATGACGCGCCTGAAATCTCCCGTCTCGACAGCGGGTATCGGAAGGCCGGGGACAAACCGGCGGACCCGCGCCTCAACCGGCGGTCGGGGTGGCACACCGACCATTCGTTCAAGGCGTTTCCGGCCAGGGCGACGCTGCTGCACGCGCTCGAGATCCCGTCGTCGGGCGGCCACACGCGGTTCTGCAACACCGAAAAGGCGTATGAGGACCTTCCCGAGGCGACGAAGAAGCGCCTGCGGGGGCTGAACGCCGTCCACAGCTACGACACCGCGCGGGCGCCGGCGCGCGCGGTCGCGCGAACCGAAGAGGAGATCGCGGACACGCCGGACGTGGTCCACCCGCTGGTGCGCACCCATGACGAAACGGGGAAGAAGGCGCTGTTCTTCAACGCCAACCGCACCGACCGGGTGGTCGGGCTGGCCCGCGCCGAAAGCGACGAACTTCTCGACTCCATCCACGCGCACATGACGCAGCCGCAATACCGCTACGACCATGAATGGCGCGTCGGCGACATCCTGCTGTGGGACAATCGCTGCCTGATTCATTCGGTGAACGTGGACTATCCGGTCGGCGAACCGCGCATCCACCTCCGCACATTGCTCAAGGGCGACCGCCCGCACTGAAAGCCGAAGGAAAGCATGCGAAAAAACCGGACTGCTCCCACCACGACAGTCGGAACATCGAAGAAATAACGCGGCGGAAGGCAATAACCCTCCGAACAATACCCCGCCACTCCCACGAAAGATCGCATGAAGAAATCGAGAGACGCTACTACTCTACTCTTCGTCATTCCCGCGAAAGCGGGAATCTGTCGCGGCGTTTCCGTAAGAAAAACCGCGCCGACATTGCGGACGGCCGCCTCCGGATTCCCGCTTTCGAGCGTGTGAAGAAATCGAACAGCGTTACAAACACTCGTCATTCCCGCGAAAGAGCGTGTGAAAAAATCGAATAGATTTACAAATACTCGTCATTCCCGCGAAAGCGGGAATCCGTTGCGGCGTTTGCGTAAGAAAAACCGCGCCGACATTGCGGACGACCGCCTCCGGATTCCCGCTTTCGCAGGAATGACGAGTATTATTAGCGAATCATTGTCTTTTGCCGCGCCACATCATTCGGCGCCCCGACCATCGTAGCGAGAGCCGTCCGATTTCTTCACACGGCTCCGGAGAGCGGTTCGGGGCAACGAATGCCCCGTCGCGGCGGCGCCGGTACGAGTGCGCCCGATCCGGCGTTTCCGGCCTCCTGCGCGACCCCGGAGGCAAGACGCGGTCGATCCCGCACATCCGCAAGTGGCCGAAACGGACGAATCCGGAGATACCAACCCCATCGACGGAGCGGGATAGCGGGATGGCGCGGGAGCCGCAATCTCGCGCATCCCGACAATGTCGTGCTTCTGGAACTGCCGCCCCCGGATCGCATCGCCTCTATCATGCGTTGCAAGTGGGCAATCGACCTCGTCACTACCCAAGCCGCAGTGCATAACACGAACCCGGGTTGGTGTCGTATGTCCTGACGAAGGACACGCGCTTGCCTGCTCCGGCGTCCGCTCGAAACACGCCTCCCGCCGTTTCCGCCATCGAACCCCTGCAGGACGCGCCACGAACGGAATCGCCTTCGACGCGCTCGCCGCCGCAAAGGCGCTTGCGCAAGCCGGGTTCGAGGGCCGGCAGACCGAAGCCGTCACCGGCGTCGTTCGCCACGCGATCGGCGCCGACCGCGATACGCTGGCCACGAAGGCCGCCCTCGAACTCTTCGCGTAGGGCCGCCGCCCGGGAGCAGCGATTCTCTTTTGGCGATGGACGTCGCCCCCTGGGAGCGATCGCAACCGACCCGCCGCGGCGTCATGGGCCAAAGAGACCTCTGCATAACTCGTTTCGCCTGCGGCAGGATCGCGTTCCCGGCGCTTTGCGACGTTTCCGAACCCGCCGTCGGCGTATGACGATGCGTGACGGAATTGGGAACATCCGCCCCCTGCCCCGGTAATTCCCGCGAAAGAGCACGTGAAGAAATCGAGAGACGCTACTACTCTTCGTCATTCCCGCGAAAGCGGGAATCTCTTTGCGGCGTTTCCGCAAGGAAAACCGGGCCGACATTGCGGACGACCGCCTCCGGATTCCCGCTTTCGAGCGTGTGAAGAAATCGAACAGCGTTACAAACACTCGTCATTCCCGCGAAAGCGGGAATCTCTTCGCGGCGTTTGCGTAAGAAAAACCGGGCCGACATTGCGGACGACCGCCTCCGGATTCCCGCTTTCGAGCGTGTGAAGAAATCGAACAGCGTTACAAACATTCGTCATTCCCGCGAAAGCGGGAATCTCTTCGCGGCGTTTGCGTAAGGAAAACCGGGCCGACATTGCGGACGACCGCCCCCGGATTCCCGCGAAAGAGCGTGTGAAGAAATCGAACAGCATTACAAACACTCGTCATTCCCGCGAAAGCGGGAATCTCTTCGCGGCGTTTCCGCAAGAAAACCGGGCCGGTATAGCGGACAACCGCCCCCGGATTCCCGCGAAAGAGCGTGTGAAGAAATCGAACAGCGTTACAAACATTCGTCATTCCCGCGAAAGCGGGAATCTCTTCGCGGCGTTTCCGCAAGAAAAACCGGGCCGGTATAGCGGACGACCGCCCCCGGATTCCCGCGAAAGAGCGTGTGAAGAAATCGAACAGCGTTACAAACACTCGTCATTCCCGCGAAAGCGGGAATCTCTTCGCGGCGTTTGCGTAAGGAAAACCGGGTCGACATTGCGGACGACCGCCTCCGGATTCCCGCGAAAGAGCGTGTGAAGAAATCGAACAGCATTACAAACACTCGTCATTCCCGCGAAAGCGGGAATCTCTTCGCGGCGTTTGCGTAAGGAAAACCGGGCCGGTATAGCGGACGACCGCCTCCGGATTCCCGCTTTCGCGGGAATGACGAAGTATTATTCGATGGGCATTGTCTTTTACAATGCCTATACCTCGGCGATCCGTCCGTCACGACGAGAGCCGCCCGATTTCCTCACACGCTCGAAAGCGGGAATCCGGAAGCGACCGTCCGCAATGTCGGTCGGTTTGCCTTACGAAAACGCCGCAACAGATTCCCGCTTTCGAGCGTGTGAAAAAATCCGTCGGCCCTCATTACGACAGTTGGAACGCCGAAGAAATGGCGCAGCGGGAGACAATAGCCATACGATAATACTTCGTCATTCCCGCGAAAGCGGGAATCTGTTGCGGTGTTTCCGTAATAAATACGGGCCGATAGTGCGGACAGCCGCGTCTGGATTCCCGCTTTCGCGGGAATGACGAGGTATTATTTGGGGGTTGCCGTCTTTCACTGCGGCGATTCTTGACTTGTCCAACCGCCATAGTGAAATCCGCCCGATTTCTTCACACGCTCTTTCGCGGGAAAGAGAGAGCGGGTTTTCGCAATTTCATCGGGCATCGTTATGCTCTGCCGGTGAGTTCGGAAGCGTCGCAAAAACGCGGAACCGCCATCCTGCCGCAGGCGAACCCGGTTATGCAGAGGTCTCATTTTGGCGATGGACGTTGCCCTCTTGGGAGCGCCGGCGTCTCGCCGGCGCGCGCGCGAAGCGCACGAAAACAGGATGCCGGCGAGACGCCCCCGCATACGCGAGGGCAGGCTCGCTCCCGGGAGCGACCGCAACCGACCCGCCGCGACGCCATGTGCCAAAATGAGAATTGCTGGCCCGGGAAGACACGCGCTTGCCGGCGGCGTCGCGTCGGGCTACAGTCGCCGCATGAGCACCGCAGCCTCCGACATACATGCGGCCGTCGAGGCGCTTGCCGGCGTCGGCGCATGCTCGCATGCCCCCCGTCGTTTCCACGGCCCGACCGTCGCCGTCGAACTCCCGCAGGACGCGCCATGAACGGAATCGCCTTCGACACGCTCGCCGCCGCAAGGGCGCTTGCGCAAGCCGGCTTCGAGGACCGGCAGGCCGAAGCCGTCACCGGCGTCGTTCGCCACGCGGTCGGCGCCGACCGCGATACGCTGGCCACAAAGGCCGATGTCGCCGCCCTGCGCGCCGACCTCGATACCGGCCTCGCGACCTTGCGCGCGGATATATACCGCGCCTTGTGGGCGCAAGGGGCCGGTCTCGTCGCCGTCATGGCGGCGCTCATCGCCGCCTTCAAACTCTTCGGGTAAGGCCGCCGCCTCACGCGCCATGAACGGGATCGCCTTCGACACGCTCGCCGCCGCAAGGGCGTTTCGGGAAGCCGGGTTCGAGGATCGGCAAGCCGAAGCCGTCGTCGGAGTCGTGCGCCGCGCCACCCGCCTTCGCGGGTGCAGGCGCGCCGACCTCAATACCCTGCGCGCCGACATATACCGCGCCCTGTGGGCGCAAGGGGCCGGTCTCGTCGCCGTCATGGCGGCGCTCATCGCCGCCTTCAAATTGTTCGGGTAAGGGGCGCCGCCCGGAAGGATCCGCGCTTGCCGTCGGCGTCGCGCCGGGTTACAGTCGACGTATGAGCACCGCAGCTTTCGACGCACATGCGGCCGTCAAGGCGCTTGCCGCCGCCGGCGTCCGCTTGAAAACACGCCCCCGTCGTTTCCGCGGCCCGACCGTCGCCGCCGCCGAACCCCTGCAGGACGCGCCATGAACGGAATCGCCTTCGACACGCTCGCCGCCGCAAAGGCGCTTCGGGATGCCGGGTTCGAGGATCGGCAGGCCGAAGCCGTCACCGGCGTCGTGCGCCACGCGGTCGGCGCCGACCGCGATACGCTGGCCACGAAGGCCGACCTCGAAACCGGTCTCGCCGGCTTGCGCGCCGACCTCGGTACTCTGCGCGCGGATATATACCGCGCCCTGTGGGCGCAAGGGGCCGGTCTCGTCGCCGTCATGGCGGCGCTCATCGCCGCCTTCAAACTCTTCGGGTAAGGTCGCCGACTCGCACGCCATGAACGGGATCGCCTTCGACACGCTCGCCGCCGCAAGGGCGCTTCGGGAAGCCGGCTTCGAGGATCGGCAAGCCGAAGCCGTCGTCGGAGTCGTGCGCCGCGCGGTCGACGCCGATCACGACTCGCTCGCCACGAAGGCCGCCTTCGCCGCCCTGCGCGCTGACATCGACACCGGCTTTGCCGCCTTGCGCGCCGACCTCAATACCGGCCTCGCCAGCTTGCGCGCCGATATATACCGCGCCCTGTGGGCGCAAGGGGCCGGTCTTGTCGCCGTCATGGCGGCGCTCATCGCCGCCTTCAAACTCTTCGCATAGGGCTGCCGCCCCGATGCCCCGGGGGCATAGCGGGGCGTTCCCCGGCGCAGGGGAACGCACGGCAGGTGCTTGCCGGCGGCGTCGCGCCGGGCTACAGTCGCCGCATGTGCACCGCAACCTCCGACATGCATGCGGCTGTGAAGGCGCTCGCCTGCGCTGGCGTCCGCTCGAAACACGCCCCCCGTCGTTTCCGCGGCCCGATGGTCGCCGCCGCTGGACCCCTGCAGAACGCGCCGTGAACGGGGTAACCTTCGACACGCTCGCCGCCGCAACGGCGCATGCGCAAGCCGGGTTCGAGGAGCGGCGAGCCGAAGCCGTCACCGGAGTCGCGCGCCGCGCCACCCCCCTTCGCGGGTGCAGGCTCGCCGACCGCGATACGCTCGCCACGAAGACCGACCTCGCCGCCCTCGAACCCTTCAGGGTGAGGGGCGCCGGCTCGACCACCCGGGGGCATGGCGGGGCGTGTCCCGGCGCCGGGGGACGCATCGCGGGCAATTTTCCTTGCTACCGGCGTCCGGATGTTGTAACGCGCGATCCGACACGGTTCCGGGGCGGCATCGGCGCCGCCGGGGGAGAACACAGGGGAGTTTGGAAATATGGGATCTCGTTCGTTCGTCGCTTGCGCCATGTGCGCTCTCGCACTGGGGGCGGGCATGTTCGCGGCGTCGTTCGCCGCCGGCGAGCTTCGCGCCCAGGAGGATGAAGCGTTCGAAATCGGCGACATCTACGTGGTCGGCACGCGACGCCCGGTGCGCTCGACGGCCGACACCCCGGCGCCCATCGACCTGATCGCCGGCGACGACTTCACCGACCAGGGCACCACCAACCTGCCCGACCTGATGCGCACCCTGGTGCCGTCCTACAACGTCAACACCCAGCCGATCAGCGACGCGGCGACCTTCATCCGCCCGGCCAACCTGCGCGGGCTCGGCCCCGACCAGACGCTGATCTTCGTCAACGGCAAGCGCCGCCACCGCGCCTCGGTCATCGCCTGGCTCGGGAACGGCATTTCCGAAGGCGCGCAAGGGCCCGATATCAGCGTCATTCCCGCCATCGCGCTCAAGCGCGTCGAGGTGCTGCGCGACACGGCGTCTGCCCAGTACGGCTCCGACGCCATCGCCGGCGTGATCAATTTCGTGCTCAAGGACCGCCCGGACGGCGGCGCCGTCGAAACCCAGTGGGGGCGAACCTACGAAGGCGACGGCGACGAGTATCGGATCGCCGCCAATGTGGGGATCCCTCTTGCCGAAAGCGGGTTCGCCAATTTGAGCGCACAGTGGCACGAGTCCGAACCGACCGTTCGCAGCGTTCAACGCAGCGATGCCGCCGGCCTGATTGCGGGCGGGAATACCGCCGTCCGCCAGCCCTATGCACAGATCTGGGGCCAGCCGGACGTCAAGGGAGATTATACGCTCTTCCTCAACACCGGTGTCGACGTCAGCGAACAGGTCGAAATCTACGCCTTCGGAAACATGTCGGCCCGAGAAACCGAAGGCGGCTTCTTCTACCGCAATCCCAATACGCGCGGAGGCGTGTTCCGGGGGGCTCAGCTAAGGCCCACAGGTCACAAGGACGCCGTCCGCGTCGAAGGTCGTTTGGAGGATATCCGGGGCGAGAAGCTCGATCCCGGAAACCGCATGCTCATGATCGGCGAGGAAATCGGCGGCCATAAGCTTGCGGACAAGGATAAAACAATTCCCCTTCGCAGAGTCGGCCGACTCGGTGAAAAGGAGTGCCCGAAGAACGTCGTGGCGGTCAAGAACGAGTACGTCGACGTGGCGACTGCGGAGGAGTTCAAAGAAAGAACCGGCTGTTTCGTTTTCAACGAGCGCTTCCCCGGCGGCTTCACGCCGCAGTTCAAGGGCGAGGTCTCGGACACCGCCGGCGCCATAGGCGTCCGCGGCTCTCTCGACTCCGGAATGACCTGGGATGTGAGCTATACCCGTGGCCGGAACAACATCGACTTCTCAATGCGGGACACCATCAACCCCAGCCTCGGATTGAACACCCCGACGCAATTCGATATCGGCTCCTACACGCAGACCGAGCAGACGATCAATGTCGACCTCACCCAGGAGTTTGACGTAGCGGCGTTCGCCTCTCCACTGCATACGGCAACTGGCGTGGAGTGGAGAGAGGAACAGTTCTCGATCGGCGCCGGCGAACCGGCGTCGTGGCGCCGAGGTCCGTTTGCGGGTCAGGGCTTCGGCATCGGCGCGAACGGCTTCTCGGGCTTTTCCGATCACATTGCCAGCCAGGGGCAGGGCAAGCAATCTAACTGGGCCGGCTACCTTGACCTCGAAGGGGATGTCGTCGACGATCTGACCCTCGCGACCATGGGCCGGGCTGAGAGATACGACACGTTCGGCACCACCACCGACTTCAAACTCGGCTCTCTCTACCAGGCCAGCCCGGATTTCGGTTTGCGCGGCTCTGCCAGCACCGGGTTCCGCGCGCCGACTATCGGGCAACAGAAGGCCTATAAGGTAACCACCGCCTTTGAGGGCGGCAAACTAAGCCAGAGTGGGAGGCTTCCTCCGACCTGTCCCGAGGCGCGGCTGCTCGGCGGCACTTCTCTTGAACCGGAGGAAGCGATGACGTTTACGGCCGGCATTGTCGCCGAATCGGGCCCGGTGTCGTTTACTGCGGATGTCTACAACATAGATGTCGATGGTCGCATTACGGTATCGGCGTCAAAAACACTGGACAACGAGCAGAAAGCTCGGATATTGGGTCGGAATGATCGCTGCTTGCCAACCGCCGATGACTTGGAGAGCCTCCGCTATTTCGGGAACGGTATCGACACGCGCACGCGGGGCATCGATGTGGTTGCGAGCGTCGATCTCTCGTCCGTTGCCGGGGTTCTTGAAGGAGGGAGCACCGAGCTCGTCTTCGTCGGCAACTGGAACCGGACAACGGTCCAATCGGCTCAGGAGGGTTTCTTCGATAACCCGGGCCAACCGAAAGCCAGACAGAAGCGGATCGAGCTACTCGAGAAGGCTCTTCCCGAATACCGCTTCAACGCTACGCTGAGGCACGAACGGACATCGTGGGGCGGGTTCGCGCGGCTCAACTACTTCGGCTCCCACATCGAGTACCACGCCGACCAAGAGGATTGGCGTTTCGAACCCGAGGCCAAGGTCACGGTGGACGCCGAAGTGACCTACAAGCCGATCGCCGGCATGGAAGTTGGTGTCGGGGCCGAGAACATTTTCAACACCTTCCCGACCGAGAACCCCTATGCCACCAATCTGGGTTCGCAATACCCCGAATCCGCGGCAATGGGCATCGCGGGAGGCTTCTACTACGCCCGCGCCCGCTACACCTTCTGATCGCCCCAACCCGCCGCCGGCCCGCCTCTTGCGGGCTGGCGGCGGCAAGATAAGGAGTCAATCATGAGAAGATCCCGGCTCCAATGACGCTTGTAGCACTCGCCGATGACGAAACCGGTGGAGATGTCGAGGGCGGCGGACGGCGATGTCGTTCCGTTGCGTCGATAGTCATGGGTTCGCCTTTCGACCATGCCCGGCGTCGCGGGCAGGACGGACCGGGTGCGGTCGGGCGCCTGGATTTGGCTCTTTTCATCGACGCAGAGCACCGGCGCGCAGTCCGGCGGCGACAGATAGAGGCCGACAATGTCGCGCACCTTGCCCACGAATGCCGGATCGCCCGGGAGTTTGAAGGTTGCGCACGATGCGGATGCACGCCGAGAGCAGCCCGGCTGCGCCGCGCCATCGTCCGCGAGAGCTTGGCCACGCGGGCCATCGGGCGCAACGCCCATTGCAGTTCCGGGTGAGTAGCGTTGTGAAGCGGCGTGGTTGGGCCCACAGTGGGGAGGATGGGTGAATGACCATCCAGAATGGGAATAGCTGGCGCGCTTATTTTAACATCGTTGAAGAAATCGTTAAAGAACTTTTCGGGGATTCGGTACGCCCCCGCACCCAAATTATCAGGTTTCTCCTCCCTATTGTGTTGGCTTTCGGGATAACTTGGCTCTTTTTGTGTTTGGTGCTGCGAGACCTCCTGCAAGTACACTCGATAGACGGCCAGGAGCCGTCTATCGTCGTCTTTCGCTGGCTGGAACGCCTTCCAACGACGCCGACTTTCTACTATTTTATCGCAGCGCTCGCCGGTGCCTATATGGGCAAACGCTGGTGCTCATACGCCAATCTCTGCAGGAAATTCGCAGCCAGAAGGCAGAACGACGACGAGTGTGACCTGACTCCCCGCGACTGGTGGGTCGTTCAGGGACTTCGGGAACGTGCATTTTTCCTTCGCACTCGGGCCGCCTGGATCTTGGGAGGCATATTTTTATTGCTGGTGATGGGGGTTTATTTTACCATTTTCATATTGCCCAGCGTCGGAGAGAGCGATGAGTCTATCCGAAGAGAAATAAGGCAGCAGCAATACAGAGATAAAATTGGCAACGTATTAAGTTCTCTTTCCGAGGGGCGATACTGGATCAAGGTGCGTGACATACCCGAAGGTCTTCGAACAGATGTCGATGAGAGTAGAGAGGATGCGTACAACGGCAAAATGGACGCGAATATTTCTCTTGATATCTCGGTGATAAAATCTGAGCATGAAAAAGAAAATTCAACACCGGAAAAATTGGGTGTGTCGCTACGAAGCGACGAGTGGATAACCGCAGCGGCGTTTAGCGCGGACGGCAGGATTGGGGTGATTGCGGGCGATAGAGGATCGGTGATGCAGACGGCGGATGGCGGGGAGATCTGGGATTCTCCGGACTTGTTGCTGGGAGGGGGAGAGTGGATAACCGCAGCGGCGTTTAGCGCGGACGGCGGGATTGGGGTAGTCGCGGGCGATGAAGGCTCGGTGTTTCGGACGGCGAACAAGGGGGAGAGATGGGAGTCTTTGAACTTGGATCTGAAAGGGGGAGAACGGATAATTACAGCGGCGTTTAGCGCGGACGGCGGGATTGGGGTAGTCGCGGGCGATGAAGGCTCGGTGTTTCGGACGGCGAACAAGGGGGAGAGATGGGAGTCTTTGAACTTGGATCTGAAAGGGGGAGAACGGATAATTGCAGCGGCGTTTAGCGCGGACGGCGGGATTGGGGTGGTTGCGGGCAATAGAGGCTCGGTGTTTCGGACGACGAACAAGGGGGAGAGCTGGGACTCTCTGGACTTGCTGCTGGAAGGGAGAGAACGGTTTCTCGCAAGAGAACGGATAATCGCAGCGGCGTTTGGCGCGGACGGCGGGATTGGAGTGGTCGTGAGCGATGATGGCAGGGTGTTTCGGACGACGGACAAGTGGGAGAGCTGGGAGTCTTTGAACTTGTCTCTGAAAGGGGGAGAACGGATAATCGCAGCGGCGTTTAGCGCGGATGGCAGGATTGGGGTGGTCGCGAGCCGTGAAGGCTCGGTGTTTCAGACGACGGATCACGGGAAGAGCTGGGACCCTATGAACTTGTCGCCGCTTGAAAGAGAAGGGTCGATTGTCGCAACGGCGTTCGGCACGAACACTCAAATTATGATCTATCACGCCACATCCGCGGTGGAATTAAGTATCGCCGACGAGAACTGGAAGAGTTTTGATGTGCCTGTTGAATGGGGAGAACGGATAACCGCGGTGGCGTTCAGCGCGGATAAACAGATAGGGGTGATCGCGGGCGATGAAGGATCGGTGTTTCAGACGACGGACGGCGGGGAGAGATGGGACTCTATAGACTTGTCGCTAAAATGGAGCGAGGGGATAACCGCAACAGCGTTTAGCAGCGCGAACGGCGGGATTGGAGTGGTCGCGAGCGATAAAGGATCGGTGTTTCGGACGACGGGCAGTGGGGAAAAGTGGGAGTCTACAGAAATCGAGGATTATATATCTCCTGAGAGGGTCTTTGAATTGCAGAAGGGGAGTGATATATCGGGGAGAAAGGGTGATGTATCGTCCGACGTGACGTTCGTACTGGAGGCGGACGACGGAGCTCAGTATTTTTTGCGAAACCACGAGCAACTTGACAACTGGAGAGACATGAGTCTTGTAGAAATATACGACGCGATGAAGGATGATGATATACTTGAAAATGTTCGCATTATTCAGGATATCACTGAATTTCTGTATGAGAGCGAATCGGTTGTCGCTGAAACCGGTGAAGACGATGAGGGGTTTTTCGGTATCTTGGATAATAGTCTTACGGTGATGCGGACGGTAACACTTGTCTCTCTGCTCATCTTGGTGCATATTCTTGTTCGACTGCATCGATACAGCGTGCGCCTTGCGGCATTTTGGGATGCTCGGGCCGATGCGGTGTTACTGGCGCAAAGTTTCGCTCGTTGCAAGGCGGAGACCTTCGACGATTTGGCGGCGGTATTTGCGCCCGATGCATACGATTTCAAACCGACGCCCCGGTTAGAGCACGAGTCTGCGACGAAATTGTTGCGCCAGGTTCTGCGAGGGGAATCTCGAACGTCCTGAAGAAGCAGATTGTGGCCGGATTGGGTGGAGTTCGAAGAAGTCGGGCTTTCTTCGTTACTCCAGTGCGAGGACTTCGTTGTACAAGAAGACCGTGCAGATCCGCTCGGCGCCGGAAAGGGCCCGTTTCGTTCAATGACCCGTCGGGCACAGGGTGCGATGATCGCTGTCGGAGATTCGCGAAGCAGCCGAGGCGTGGCGCTTGCTGTCGTTCTGCGCTCACGCTGCCCACCAGTCCGGTCACTCGGTCGGAAGCGGCCGTGGATGCAAGGTCCAAAGGTTCACACCGTCAAGCAGGCGCATCGGTTCCGGATGCCGCGCCGGCGTCGATGGATGGCGCATGTTCGAATGCGCCAGTTCCGGCGTCGCAGCGGCGCCTTGGCGGCCTCGGGAGCGGTTGCGAGACGGTTCGGAGGCTCGCCCGCACTCGTCCAGGTTACTTTGCCGACTTCATGGTCCGCCTGGCGGCGGCGGCGATGAGAACCGTGAAAAGATCGCTGCCAGCTTTATGATTCTTGGTGTTTACAGGCGCTTCCGACGCCTTCGGGAATCGTCGGCGTGGGCGAAAATCGGCACGACGCCGTGGTTCGGTGGGAAGGAGCGCGCGCCGCTGCCGCGCGCGGCGCCCTTCACCGTGTGACCGACGACTTCGGTTTGCGCGGCCCGGCGAGCACCGGCTTCGGCGACCTGCCGTGAGACAACAGAATGTCGTCGACATCAGCACGGCGTTCTTCACCGACCCGACGACACGCCGCACCGAGCTGACCCGGCGGGGAACGATCCCGCCGACCTGCGTGGAAGCGCGGCTGAAGGGCGGCAAGCCGCTGGAGCCCGGGGAGTCGCTGACCTTCACGGTGGGCATGGTGGCGGAGAGGGGGCCGTTCTCGTTCGCCGCGGACTACTACCGCATCGACGTAGAGGGCCGCCTCGCGCAGTCCGCGACCCGGAACCCGACCGACGCCGAGAAGGCCGCTATCGGCGACAGCGGCTGCATTCCCGCCGCAGATATCAACAACTTCCGCTACTTTACCGACGGCCTCGATACGCGCACCCAGGGCGTGGACCTCGTGGCGAGCGTCGATCTCTCGCCGGTCGCCGCGGGTCTCGACGAGAACCCGTTCGCTCGCGACTTCGGCTCGAAGTATCCCGAGTCGGCGCCCATGGGCATCGCGGGGGCTTCTACTACGCCCGCGCCCGCTACAGCTTCAACCGCCCCAACCCGCCGCCGGCCCGTCTCATCGGCGGGTCGGCGCCCTCCCCGATCGCCGACGCCGAACTGTGCGGGCTTCCGGCCCGCATTTTCTTCCGGGGCGCCGGTCGCCCCGCCACCGGGCAAAAGGGGTGCGGTCGCTTGGACGGCGATGGTCCGGGCGGATGATCGTCTCCCGTCGCCGGTGCGAAGACGAACCTCGCCTCGCGCCGTTCGTTCCTCGCCGTCAGGCGCGCCCGACGGCGCCTTCGACGCGGGCGATCAACTCCGCGCCGGTGGCGCAGTCGATCACATCCTCGCCGATGCGCACGAAACGCTCCGGGTCGTCGATGCGCTCCAGCAACGCCTCAAGCCGGGTCGCCGTCCCGGCGCCGAACTTCCGCGCCGCCAGGCGCGACAGCATTGCGCGCTCATGCCGCAACTCGCGTTCAAGGCCCTCTTCACGGCCCTCCTCACGACCCTCCTCACGACCCTGTGCAAGGCCCTGCGCAACGCGTTGCGCAACGCCCTGCGCAATGCCTTGCCTGACTTTCTCCTCGACATACTCGTCGATGCGTTCCCCAAGCGTCGATGCCATCGCGTTCAAATCCCCCGCTTGCGCCAACTCCCGCAGGCTCTCCACCAGGCCGGGCTGCAACCCCGCCGTCCGGCTCCGGCCCACCAGTTGCCGCGCCATCTCCGCAAAAGCCCGACGGAGGCTCCCGTGACGCGGTTCCGACAGCAGCGCCCCGATGCGGCCCAGCGCCGCAGGCACATCCGGAACCGCCGCGCGACCAAGCCCAACCTGCGCCGAAACCAGATTGCCCGACGGAAGAGTCTCGACATCCAGCGCCCCCTGGTCAAGCAGCAGGTAACGCTGCCGGGGCTGAAACGGCGCCAGACCCGGACCGACCTCCGCCACCGCCTCACGCACCTCCAAAGGCGCCGACCAGCGCGAAGAGCCGTTGTAAATCACAACAGGCAGAACCGGCGGAAGACGGCCCTCCGACATAAGGTCGCCGCCGCGTATCAGCTTCAGCCAGGTCTGCGCCGTGTAGGACAGAACCCGGACCGCCATGTAGCGGTCCGCCGTCGACTGAAACTCCAGCAGCAGCAGAAGGTAGAGCCACTCCTGCGACCCCGCGGCGCGGAAGCGCACGCGCCACACGCGATCGCTGCGGCTTTGCCGCAGGTCGTCGCCCACATGGTCGGGCGAGAGCGGTTCGAGGCTGTTGAAGTCGAAGTCGCCGACGATGTCCGCCGGCACGAAGCCGCGCAGCAGGTCGCAGACCATTTCCGCATGGTCGAAAAGCAGCTTGAACCCCGAATCGTGGATGTCGCGCGGACCGTCCGCCATGCCGTCTACTCTCGCCGCCACAGCGAAGACGGGCCTCGCCGGGCGGGCGCGCCGTCAGGCGCGCCCGGCGGCGCCTTCGACGCGGGCGAGCAATTCCGCGCCGGTGGCGCAGTCGATCACATCCTCGCCGATGCGCACGAACCGCTCCGGATCGTCGATGCGCTCCAGCAACGCCTCAAGCCGGGCAGCCGTCTCGCCACCGAACTTCCGCGCCGCCAGGCGCGACAGCATCGCGCGCTCATGCCGCAACTCCCGTTCAAGGGCCTCTTCACGGCCCCGCTCAAGGCCCTGTGCAATGCCTTGCTTGTGTCTCTCAGCGGCTTTCTCCTCGACATACTCGTCGATGCGTTCCCCAAGCGTCGATGCCATCGCGTTCAAATCCCCCGCTTGCGCCAACTCCCGCAGGCTCTCCACCAGGCCGGGTTGCGAACCCGCCGTCCGGCTCCGGCCCACCAGTTGCCGCGCCATCTCCGCAAAAGCCCGACGGAGGCTCCCGTGACGCGGTTCCGACAGCAGCGCCCCGATGCGGCCCAGCGCCGCAGGCACATCCGGAACCGCCGCGCGACCAAGCCCAACCTGCGCCGAAACCAGATTGCCCGACGGAAGAGTCTCGACATCCAGCACTCCCTGGTCAAGCAGCAGGTAACGCTGCCGGGGCTGAAACGGAGCCAGACCCGGACCGACCTCCGCCACCGCCTCACGCACCTCCAAAGGCGCCGACCAGCGCGAAGAGCCGTTGTAAATCACAACCGGCAGAACCGGCGGCAGACCGCCGTCCGACATAAGGTCGCCGCCGCGTATCAGTTTCAGCCAGGTTTGCGCCGTGTAGGACAGGACCCGAACCGCCATGTAGCGGTCCGCCGTCGACTGAAACTCCAGCAGCAGCAGAAGGTAGAGCCATTCCTGCGACCCCGCGGCGCGGAAGCGCACGCGCCACACGCGATCGCTGCGGCTTTGCCGCAGGTCGTCGCCCACATGGTCGGGCGAGAGCGGTTCGAGGCTGTTGAAGTCGAAGTCGTCGACGATGTCCGCCGGCACGAAGCCGCGCAGCAGGTCGCGGACCATGTCCGCATGGTCGAAGAGCAGTTTGAACCCCGAATCGTGGATGTCGCGCGGTTTGTTCGCCATGCTGAGACTTCTGCATAAGGGAAGGGCCGGGTTTTTTGGGAACCGGTTGCGGCTCGGCGGCTGCCTGCCGGGCCGGATTTCCGGTTGCGTTGCGAAGCGTCGACAGGACGATCCGGCGCTTCGATTCGATCCGGGTTGTTGTCGTTCCAGCATATTCGTTCCGCGAAAGAGCGTGTGAAGAAATCACGCGCCTCTCGTTGTGACGGCCGGTTCGCCGAAGTATCGGCATTGTAAAGGACAATAACCACCGAATAATACTTCGTCATTCCCGCGAAAGCGGGAATCCGGCGACGGCCGTCCACAGTATCGGCGCGGTTTTTATTACGGAAACGCCGTAATAGATTCCCGCTTTCGCGGGAATGACGAAGAGTAGTAGCGTCTCACGATTTCTTCACATGCTCGAAAGCGGGAATCCATTGCAGCATTTCCGCAAAACAAAACGGGCCGATATAGCGGACGGCCGCCCCCAGATTCCCGCTTTCGCGGGAATGACGAAGTATTATTCGGTGGTTATTGTCCTTTACAATGCCGGCATTTCGGCGATCCGTCCGTCACGATGAGAGCCGCCCGATTTCTTCACACGATCTTTCGCGGGAATGACGAAGAGTAGTAGCGTCTCTCGATTTCTTCGCACGCTCGAAAGCGGAATCCAGAAGCGGACCGCCTCCGCGCGACCGACGCCCTCCAGAACCGGAACCGCCACCGGAAGACGCGCATTCCGCCTCGCGTCCTTTCCCGAACGCTCCGGAACCCGCGAACCCATCCCGGACACAACATATAGACCCCGAAAACCGCACAAAACTCGACATCGGACAAATGAGTCGAACCCGAACGGGGTTGGCATAACTCGTATCGCCAGGCGTCGTTGTTGCGCTCGACATGTCCGTCGAATTCGGGGGACCGGGGCGGGGAAAGGCGCAGGGGCCTCTCATATGTATCCGAACCGGGACAACCGCCTCCCCCGGTCCGACGCTTCAGCCGATGAAATCGATGACGTGACGCGCGACGTCCGTCGGGCGGTCGAGCTCGGGGCGATGGGCGGCGCCGGGGACCGTGCGCAGCGTCGCCGGCCCGGCGACGCCGGCGGCGAACCGCTCGGCACAGGCGCGCGGCAGGATGCGATCCTCCTCCCCCCACAGCAACAGGGTGGGGCAGCCGATGCGCGGCAGCCGGCGGGCGAGGCCGGTTTCGCCCAAGGGCCAGAAGGCGCGCGCCGAAGCCTCCAGTGCACGCGCCTGTTCGATCGGCCATTCCACCGAATTGGCGCCTTCGGGCGCCGCGACCAGCGCCTTCCACGTCTCGGGGTCGCTGCACATCAGCCCCGGCAGGTCGCCACGGCGCTGCCCCCAGGGATCCGCCATCGGCGCCGCTTCGTCGAACAGGCCCCAGGGAGCGATCAACGCCAGACGATGGCACGAATCCGGCCACAACGCCGCGGTTTCGGCGGCGAAAGCGCCGCCGGGGCCGCCGCCGATCAGCGCCGCCGCGCCGTCGAGGCCGGCCCCCGCGAGGAGGTCGCGCGTCGCCAGCACCCAGTCGAGATGGCCGTCGAGCGCGCGCAGCCCCTCGCCGCCCGGATAGCCGGGAAGCGACGGGGCGATCACCGTGAAGCGTTCGGCGAGGACATCGAGGAAGGGGATCCATTTCGGCAGGCCGCCGTGACCGGCGAGGTAGCCGACCGCAGGCCCGGCGCCCTTGCGCCAGACCCGGCACGGCGCGCCGTTGACCTCGACGAAGGAAACCGCCGGCTCCACCGCCCGCTCCCGAAGAAAGCGCGCCCGGGTCCGAAGACTATGCGGCCGCCAGCGCCGCCGGCGCCGGCGCGTCGGGGGTCGCCCGCTCGGCGAGGGGCATCGGCTGCGGCCACCAGCGGTTCTCCCACTCGCCCCACAGATCGGCGAGCTGCGGCATCACGCGCTCGGCGTAGAGGCGGGTGTTGTATTTCGCCAGGTCCTTGCTCATGTTGCCGAACTGCAACAGCAGCATGAGCTGGCCGAAGCGCAGCTCCCGGACGACCTCGCGGAGTTTTTCGGCCACCCGGTCGGGGGTTCCGACGATGACGTAGCCGTTGTCGACGATGGCGTCGAATTCGCGCGCTTTCTTGTCCACCCCGGCGATCGCCCGCTTGCTGGCGAGCGCCGCCCGTCCGACCTGGCTTTCGACGCCGGCGCGCAGCGTCGCCTCGGTCGTGTAGCCCGGCGGGGCGGCGAAGCGCGGGTCGATATGCAGGCAGCGGCCGTAGAAATACTCCGCCGGCTCCCGATAGAGCTCGCGGGCTTCCCTTTCGGTCTCCGCCACGCCCACGAATTGCAGGAAGCCGGCGCGGTAGGGGTTCCGGTCCTTGCCGAGGCGGTCCATCTCCCGCCAGAAGCCGTGCATGGTCTGGCGCGCCGCCTTGTAGCCGTAATAGGACAGGTAGCAATAGACGTAGTCCATGCGGGCGCACCACTGCCACGTCTCGACCGAGCCGCCGCCGGGGATCCACACCGGCGGGTGCGGCTTCTGCACCGGGCGGGGCCATATGTTGACGTAACGCTGGCTGTTGAAGCGCCCGTTGAACGCGAAGGTGTCGGCCTCGGTCCACGCCCGCATCACCAGGTCGTGGGCCTCGTAATAGCGTTCGCGCAGCAGCGACGGGTTCTGTCCGTAGGCGTAGCAGGTATCCATGGGCGAGCCGACCGGGAAGCCGGCGATAAGACGGCCGCCGGAGATGCAGTCGATCATCGCGAATTCCTCGGCGACCCGCGTCGGCGGGTTGTAGAGGGCAAGGCTGTTGCCCATCACGCACAGCGCCGCCCCCGGCGCCGCGCGGCGCGCCAGGGCGCTGGCGACCAGATTGGGCGACGGCATCAGCCCGTAGCCGTTCGAGTGGTGCTCGTTGCAGCACACCGCATCCAGCCCGACCGCCGCGGCGTATTCCATTTCATCCATGAAGTCGTTGTACATCCGGTGCGCGCGTTCGGGATCGAACAGGCTCGAATGGATGTCCACCCACACCGAGGGATGGTTGTCGCGAAAATCCTCCGGCAACTCGGTATAGGGCATGAGGTGAAACCACAGGTGTTTCATGGCGCGGAAACTCCCTTCGCCGGTCAGGCGGCGGTCGGCGCCCGGGCGCCGGCGGGCGCGCCGCGGACTCGCCGCAGATCGCCGCGGACGTGGCGGGTGTCGTAGCCGTTGAACAGGTGCCCCAGCAGCCCGCGGTCGAGGTCGGACGTGCCGAACAGCCAGTCCGCGATGGGGAAGGTCAGGTTCATGTTCCGCTCCATCATCAGCGACTGCGCGTGATGCGCGGCGTGATGGCGGCGGATGGTGTTGACGAAGGGGCAATGGCGCACGAACCGGCCTTCGTCGACATGGCAGCAGAAATGCATGAACTCGTATATCAGATAGACTGCCGTGGTTGTGCACATCAGCAGCCAGCCGGCGTTGGCCGAGACCAGCGCCCCCACGGCCAGGGCCGGCGGCGCCGACATCAGCACGAAGACCACCAGCGCGTAGGGCGGGAAGAAGGTCACCCGCCAGTCGCGCGAGTCCGCGAAACGCATTTCCTCATCGGTGAAGAACTGATGGTGCATGAGGGTGTGGCGGCGGTAGATGGCGCGCAGAGCCGCCGACTTCCAGGGCCGGTGCATCACGTAACGGTGCAGGAGCCACTCGAAGATGTTGCACAGCAGGAACACCGCGGGGACTGTCAGCCATTCCCACCAGGCGACGGCCCGGAGGTGCGAGACGTAGACGTAGAAGGCAAGCGCGCCGATGGCGTAGATCACCGCGACGTGCAGCGCGCCGCTATACCAGCCGTCGATGCGGCGGCGGTATTCGGCGCGATAGGCGCGCTGGCGATCGGACATGGCGCCGGACGCGAGTTCGCTCATCTCCCTGTCCTCCGCGAAGGGGAGCGCATCGTAACACCGAATCCGCACGGCGGGGACATTATTCGCCATTCTCCATCGCCGCCAGCACGGCGTCGATATCGGCGCCGGTCATCTCCCATTCGTTCCCGAAATCGGCGACGGCGGCGCGCATGAACGCCTCGCAGAGCGCGAGCGCGCGGGCGTCGTCGCCGAGACGGTCGGCGAGCAGCGCCAGCGCCAGCTGGGCGGGCGCGGCGCCCTCATAGGTCCACTCGAAGCCGCGGTCGGTGAACCGTCGCAGGTCCGTGCGCTCCGCCAGCGGCGCCCCGTCGACGGTGACGACAACGCCGTCGATGGTGCGCTCGCCGCGATAGGTCCTCGCCGCCCGCCGTTCCATGGCCGCCACTATACCGGATTGCGGGCCGACCGGGGGCGCGCCGCAGCGCCGCAGGCGATACACTCGCGCCGGACCGTCGGGGAGGGAGACATGAAGATCGACGATGTCACAGTCACGCTGTTCGCGTGGAGCGACATTCCGGCCACCGCCTACGGGCGCCAGACGGGGCGCTTCGGCGGCGAGAGCGTTCTCGGGCTGGTCACGGTATCGACCGACGGGGGCCTGCGCGGCCACGCCTTTCTCGGCAGCGCGATGAACGGCGCCGACAACGACGCGCAGGCGGCGGTCAACCATCTGAAACCGCTGCTCATGGGCAGGGACCCGCTGGACCGGGAAGCGATCCATCGCGACCTGCTGGCGCGGCGGCGCGCGGTGTCGTGGCGCGGCATCGGCGCGATGGACGTCGCCTTGTGGGACATCGCCGGCAAGGCGGCGGACCTGCCGGCGCACCGCCTCATGGGCACGTTCCGCCACAGCGTCCCGGCCTATGCGTCCTCGGCGGTGCTGCCGTCGCCGGAGGCCTACGCCGAAGAGGCCGCGCGCTACAAGGCGGAGGGCTGGCATGCCTACAAGATCCACCCGCCCGCCCGCTGGCGCGACGACATCGCCGTGTGCGAGGCGGCGCGCGCCGCCGTCGGCGACGATTTCCGCCTCATGCTCGATTCCACGTGGAGCTATGACTATGAGGAGGCGATCCGCGTCGGCCGCGCCGTCGAGGCGCTCGGCTTCCACTGGTTCGAGGACCCGCTCGCCGACGACGACATCTACAATTGCGCGAAACTGCGCGAGAAGCTGGACATCCCGCTGATGGCGACCGAATACGCGCCGGGCGGCTTCACGGCTTATGTTCCGTGGATAACCATGCGCGCGACCGACTATCTGCGCGGCGACGTGGCGGTGAAGGGCGGGATTACGCCGGTCCTCAAGACGGCGCATCTGGCCGAGGCGTTCGGCATGAGATACGAGGTGCATCACGGCGGCAATTCGCACAACAATTGGGCCAATCTGCACGCGATCGCCGCCATCCCCAACACCAGTTTCTTCGAGGTGCTGCTGCCTTCCGGGGCGCAGAAATACGGGGTGATCGACGACATCGAGGTCGATTCGGACGGCCTCGTCCATGTTCCCGACCGCCCCGGCATCGGCGCCCGGATCGATTTCGACCTGATCGAGGCGAAGACCGTCGCCGTGCTCGCCTGATCCGGTTCCCCGGCCGCCGGGTCAGAGATAAACCAGGGCGAGCAGCGCGAGACCGAGCGCGAGGCGGTAGACGACCAGCGGTGTGAAACTGGCGCGCGCCAGCCAGCGCATCAGCGCCCCCACCGCGGCGAAGGCGGCGAGGCCCGACAGCGCCGCAACGATGAGCGCGTCCGACCACAGGGCGGCGGGAGTCGCCGGTCCGCCGGGAGTCGCGAGTTCCAGCGTCTGGACGGCGCTTGCGCCGAGGATCGCGGGGACCGAGAGGAGCATGGAAAACCGCGCCGCGTCGGTGCGCGCGAAGCCCAGCGCGCGCGCCGCGGTGACGGCCATGCCGGCGCGGCTGGCGCCGGGGGCGAGCGCCAGCGCCTGCGCCAGGCCGACGACGACCGCGTCGCCGAGGCGCATGTCGCCGAGACGCCGCGCCCGGCGCCCGAAGCGGTCGGCCGCGTAGAGCGCGAGCGCGCCGAGGGTCATCGTCCAGGCGATGGTCTCCAGTCCGCGCAGGAGGTCGTCGGCATGCGCCGACAGCGCCGCGCCGGCGGCAAGGACGGGCGCGCTCGCCGCCAGCAGCAGCCACAGCAACCGCCGCGACGGGTGGTCTCGCCCCGCCAGGACCGCCAGCCCCGCGCCGGCGAGCGCCGCCATGTCGCGGCGGAAATACACGACCACCGCCGCGAGACTTCCGGCGTGCGCGGCGACGTCGATCGTCAGCCCCTGGTCGGGCCAGCCCGACAGACGGTGGATGAGCGCCAGATGCCCCGACGAACTCACGGGGAGGAACTCGGTGACCCCCTGGACGACGGCGACGGCGACAAGATGAAGGAAGCTCACTGCAGAACCGCCCAAATAGTCCCGATTCGGTCCTTTTTATGGGCGCAAGGCGCGGAAATCCGCGCTTGCGCTGCGCATTCGACTCGAAACCGTCTCGAATAGGACAGTAGTGCTGTCATAATTTCCGGGTTTTCGCTGGCGTCGCCGCCCCAATCGCTCTATCATGTCCATGCGAGGCGCGTTCCATGCCTCGCGACCGGGGCCGCGGAAGAGGAGTGGGGAAAGCCGGCGGATGACCAGTATGCTGAAATTCGTCGATGTCGAGCGCCGGATGCCGGAAAAACACGGCGTCGCGCGCCGACGCGCGGGTTTCGACGAGATCTACCGGGAATTTGCCGGCGCCGGCGCGGCGGAGCAAGCGTCGCGCTGTTCGCAATGCGGCGTTCCCTATTGCCAGGTCCACTGCCCGCTCCACAACAATATCCCCGACTGGCTGATGCTGACGGCCGAGGGCCGGCTGGAGGAAGCTTACGAGGTCGCCGCGGCGACCAACAACATGCCCGAAGTGTGCGGGCGCATCTGCCCGCAGGACCGCCTGTGCGAGGGCAATTGCGTCATCGAACGCGCCGGGCACGGCACCGTGACCATCGGCGCCGTCGAACGTCATCTCACCGAAACCGCATTCGCGCGCGGCTGGGTGCGCCCGCCGACGCCGGCCCGCGAGCGCGACCGGTCGGTGGCCGTGATCGGCGCCGGGCCCGGCGGACTCGCGGCGGCGGAGCAATTGCGGCGTCGCGGCTACGGGGTGCATGTCTACGACCGCCATGACCGCGTCGGCGGCCTGCTCGTCTACGGCATCCCCAATTTCAAACTCGAGAAACACATCGTCGCCCGCCGCCACGACCTGCTGGCCGAAGGCGGCGTGGTCTTCCGCACCGGCTGCGAGGTGGGCCGCGACGTAAGCCTGAACGAATTGCGCGCCCGTCACGACGCAGTGCTGATCGCCACCGGGGTGTATCGCGAGCGCGAGATCAAGGCGCCGGGGGCAGGGCTGGGCAATGTCGTCTCCGCGCTCGACTACCTCATCGCCAGCAACCGCAAGGGCCTCGGCGACGCGGCGCCCGAATTCGACTCCGGCGCGCTGAACGCCGCGGGCAAGCGCGTCGTGGTCATCGGCGGCGGCGATACGGCGATGGACTGCGTCCGCACGGCGGTGCGACAGGGCGCCCGTTCGGTGCAATGCGTCTACCGTCGCGACCGCGCCAACATGCCGGGGTCGATGCGCGAGGTCGGTCACGCCGAGGAGGAAGGGGTGGAGTTCGTCTGGCTGACGGCGCCCGAAGCGTTTCTCGGCAACGGGGCGCTCACGGGCGTGCGGGCGCTCAGAATGCGTCTCGGCGTCGCCGATGCGACCGGCCGGCAAGTCCCGGTCGCCGTCGCCGGGTCGCAATACGCCATCGACGCCGACCTGGCGATCAAGGCGCTCGGCTTCGACCCGGAGGACCTGCCGGGCCGGTTCGCCGAGCCGGCGCTGAAGGTGACGCCGCAGGGGACGCTGGAGACCGACCCGCGCACGCTCATGACGAGCGTCGACGGCGTGTTCGCCGCGGGCGACATCGTGCGCGGCGCGTCGCTGGTGGTCTGGGCGATCCGCGACGGGCGCGACGCCGCAGCCTCCATCCACCGCTATCTCGAAGCGAAAGCGAAGGACGGGGAGCCATGAGCGCACGCGCCGCCGGAGAGACCGCTCGAGCGCGGAGACTCGCCGAAGAGACGGCCGGGGAGATGGCCGGGGAGATGGAACGTCTGTCGCGGCAGGGTCTCTACCGCCCCGAGGACGAGCGCGATTCGTGCGGCGTCGGCTTCATCGCCGCGATCGACGGCGCGCCGCGCCGCGCCGTTGTCGAGGCGGGGGTTGCGGCGCTCAAGGCGGTCTGGCACCGCGGCGCCGTCGACGCCGACGGCAAGACCGGCGACGGCGCCGGCATCCACGTGCAGATCCCCCAGGATTTCTTCAAGGAGCATGTGGCCAATACGGGCCACACGCCGCGCGGCGGCCGGCTGGCGGTCGGCATGGCGTTCCTGCCCCGCGCCGACCTCGCCGCGCAGGAAACCTGTCGCGTGATCGTCGAGACCGAGATCCTCAACCGCGGCTATTCGATCTACGGATGGCGCCAGGTCCCGGTGGACTCCGCCGCCATCGGCGAGAAGGCCATGGCGACGCGGCCCGAGATCGAGCAAATCATGATCGCCAACGACCGGGGCGCGGACGACGACCGCTTCGAGCAGGATCTTTACCTCATCCGCCGGCGCATCGAGAAGCAGGTGCTGGGGCTGCACATCACCGATTTCTACATCTGCTCCCTGAGCTGCCGGTCGACGATCTACAAGGGGATGTTCCTCGCCGAGCATATCGACGACTTCTACCCGGACCTCAGGGACGAGCGCTTCGTCTCGAATTTCGCGATCTTCCACCAGCGCTATTCGACCAACACTTTCCCCACCTGGAAACTCGCGCAGCCCTTCCGGATGCTCGCCCATAACGGCGAGATCAACACCCTGCTCGGCAACGTCAACTGGACCCGGGCGCACGAGACCCGCATGGCGTCGGACGCTTTCGGCGCGCGGATGGAGGACGCCAAGCCCGTGATCCCGCACGGCAGTTCCGATTCCGCGGCGCTCGACGCGGTGTTCGAACTGCTGGTCCGCGCCGGCCGCAGCGTGCCCGAGGCGCAGGCGATGCTGATCCCCGAATCGTGGGAGGACGGCGAGGCGGCGCCGGCGACGCATCGCGCGCTCTACAGCTACGCGAACTGCGTGATGGAGCCGTGGGACGGACCGGCCGCCGTGGCGGCGACCGACGGGCGCTGGATCGTCGGCGGCATGGACCGCAACGGGCTGCGCCCCATGCGCTACTCGGTCACCCGCGACGGCCTGCTCATCGTCGGGTCCGAAGCCGGGATGGCGCCGGTGCGCGAGGCGGACGTGATCGAGAAAGGACGGCTCGGCCCCGGCAAGACCATCGGCGTCGACCTGCGCGCCGGAGCGCTGCGCCGCGACGCGGAATTGAAGGACCTGGTCGCCGCGGAACGGCCCTATGGCGAGTGGGTGCGTTCGATCATGCCCCTCGACAGCCTGCTCGAGAACCGTCCCGGCGAGGCGCCGACGCTCGACGCCGACGCCCTGCGGCGCCGCCAGGTCCTCTTCGGATGGTCCCTCGAGGAGATCGAACTGATCCTCAGGCCGATGGTCGAGGACGGGAAGGAGCCGGTCGGATCGATGGGCGACGACGTGCCGCTGGCGGTGTTGTCCGACCGTTACCGCGGCATGCATCACTTCTTCCGCCAGAATTTCAGCCAGGTGACCAACCCGCCGATCGATTCGCTGCGCGAGCGCCGGGTGATGACGCTGAAGACGCGCCTGGGCAATCTGGGAAACGTCCTCGACCGGTCGCCGGAACAGACGCGGCTTCTCCAGCTCGAGTCGCCGGTCCTCACCAATGGCGAATTCGCGACGATGCGCGGCTATATGGGCGACCGCGCCGCCGACATCGACTGCACCTTCGACCCGCAAGGCGGGCCGGACGCGTTGTCCCACGCCGTCGAGGCGGTCTGCCGCGCCGCCGACGACGCGGTCCGCGGGGGCAGCGAGCATCTCGTCCTGTCGGACGAGAACGCCGGCCCCGAACGCGCGCCGATCCCCATGATCCTGGCCGCCGGCGGCGTCCACTCGCACCTCATCCGCGAGGGGTTGCGAACCTACGCCTCGATCAACGTTCGCAGCTCCGAATGTATGGACGTGCACTATTTCGCCGTTCTCATCGGCGTCGGCGCCACCACCGTCAACGCCTGTCTCGCGCAGGAAACCATCGCCGACCGCCGCCGCCGCGGACTGACGCCGGGGAAGAGCCTCGCCGAGGCGCTCGCCGCCTACAAGCAGGCGGTGGACAACGGCATCCTCAAGGTGATGTCGAAGATGGGCATCTCGGTGCTCAGCTCCTATCGCGGCGGCTACAATTTCGAGGCGCTCGGCCTGTCGCGAACGCTGGTGGCGCGGTTCTTCCCGGGAATGCCGTCGCGCATTTCGGGCGTCGGCCTCGGCGGTCTCCAGCGCATGGTGCTGGCGCAGCACGAGCGCGCCTTCGCCGAGGGCGCGGCGGTGTTGCCGGTGGGCGGTCTCTACCGCTTCCGCCACGGCGGCGAGGCGCACGCCTTCGACGGGCCGCCGATGCATATCCTCCAGCACGCGGTCGCCACCGATTCCTACGCCACCTACCGGCGCTATGCCGACGGCGTGGCGAAACAGCCGCCCATCGCGGTGCGCGACCTCCTCGATTTCGACCGCGACCGGACCCCGGCGCCGCTCGACGAGGTGGAATCGATCACCGATATCCGGCGCCGTCTGGTGGCGCCGGGGATCTCCCTCGGCGCGCTGTCTCCCGAAGCGCACGAAACCCTGTCGATCGCCATGAACCGCATCGGCGCGAAATCCGACTCGGGCGAGGGCGGCGAGGGCGCCGAACGTTTCGTGCCCTACGCCAACGGCGACAACGCCTGCTCGGCGATCAAGCAGGTGGCGTCGGGACGCTTCGGCGTCACTGCCGAATATCTGAACAACTGCAAGGAGATCGAGATCAAGATGGCGCAGGGCGCCAAGCCGGGCGAGGGCGGGCAGTTGCCGGGCTTCAAGGTCTCGCCCGACATCGCCCGGCTGCGCCATTCGACTCCGGGGGTCACGCTGATCTCGCCGCCGCCGCATCACGACATCTATTCGATCGAGGACCTGGCGCAGCTGATCTACGACCTGAAGCAGATCAACCCCGACGCGCGGGTGTGCGTGAAACTCGTGGCGCGCACCGGCATCGGCACCATCGCCGCGGGCGTCGCCAAGGCCAACGCCGACACCATCCTCATTTCCGGCCATGCCGGCGGCACCGGGGCGAGCCCCCAGAGTTCGATCCGCTATGCCGGGATGCCGTGGGAGATCGGCCTCGCCGAGGTCAACCAGGTGTTGATCCTGAACCGGCTGCGCCACCGCGTGAAACTGCGCGTCGACGGCGGCCTCAAGACGGGGCGCGACGTAGCGATCGCGGCGCTGCTGGGCGCCGAGGAATACGGCATCGGCACGGCGGCGCTGGTGGCGATGGGCTGCGTCATGGTGCGCCAGTGCCATTCCAACACCTGCCCCGTAGGGGTCTGCACCCAGAACCCGAAACTGCGCGAGAAATTCGCGGGCAGCCCGGAGAAGGTCGTCAACCTGTTCAGTTTCCTCGCCGAGGAAGTGCGCGAGATCCTCGCCGCGCTGGGGGCGCGCGCGCTCGACGAGGTGATCGGGCGGACGGAACTCCTCCGTCAGGCGAGCCGCGGCCATGCGCATCTCGACGACCTGGACCTGAACCCCCTTCTGGTGCAGGCGGACCCGGGCGATCGCGGCCGCATCGCCACGGTGACGGGGCGCAACGAAGTGCCCGACACTCTCGATGCGCAGATGGTGGAAGACGCCCGGGCGCTGTTCGCCGACGGCGAGAAGATGCAGCTCGCCTACAATGTCCGCAACACGCACCGGGCCATCGGGACCCGCCTGTCGTCGCGGATCGTGCGGCGCTTCGGCATGGACAAGTTGCAACCCGGCCACATCACCGTGCGCCTGCGCGGGTCGGCGGGGCAATCGCTGGGCGCCTGGGCGGTGCGCGGTCTGAAACTCGAAGTGTTCGGCGACGCCAACGACTATGTGGGCAAGGGGTTGTCCGGCGGCATGATCGTCGTGCGCCCGGCGACCTCGAGCCCGCTGGCGTCCAACGAGAACACCATTATCGGCAACACCGTGCTCTACGGCGCCACCTCGGGCAAACTCTTCGCCGCCGGACAGGCCGGGGAACGCTTCTGCGTGCGCAATTCCGGCGCCGTCGCGACGGTCGAGGGGTGCGGCGCCCACGGCTGCGAATACATGACCGGCGGCGTCGCCGCGATCCTCGGTCCCGTGGGCGACAATTTCGGCGCCGGAATGACCGGCGGCATGGCTTTCGTCCGCGACCCGGACGCCAATTTCGAGTCGCGCGCGAACCCGCAAACGATCCTGTGGCGGCGCCTGGCGAGCCGCCACTGGCGCGACCTGTTGCACACGCTGGTCGTCGAGCACGCGCAACTGACCGGTTCGCGCTTCGCCGCCGCCCTGCTCGCCGACTGGGACCGCGAGGCGCTCAAATTCTGGCAGGTATGCCCTCACGAGATGGTCGACCGGCTGGAACGCCCGCTCGACGACGCGCTCGCCGAGCGCCGCGCGTAACTCCGGCTCTGCGCGCCTCAGCGCGCCGTCAGGGGGTGGGCATGGTCGAGGGGGCCGTGTCCGGCGCCGAACCCCGGCGCCGAGGCGATCGCCCGTCTTACATAGGCGCGCGCCCGCGCCACCGACGCGGCGAGGTCCAGCCCCTGGGCGAGGCTTGCGGCGACGGCCGAAGCCAGGGTGCAGCCGGTGCCGTGGGTGTGGCGGCTCTCCAGGCGCGGGCCGGCGAAACGCCGCGACGCGCCGCCCCGTTCGACCAGAACGTCGACGATCTCGCCGCCCCCGAGATGGCCGCCCTTGACGAGCACGGCGCGCGGGCCGAGCGCGAGGATGCGCTCGCCGGCGCGGCGCATGTCGGATTCGCCGGCGATCTCCATCCCCGCGAGGCGTTCCGCTTCGGGCCGGTTCGGCGTCGCGACCCGCGCCAGCGGCAGCAGGGTCTCGACAAGGGGGGCCAGGGCGGACTCGTCGAGCAGCGGCGCGCCGCCCTTGGCGAACATCACCGGGTCGACCACCAGGGGCGCGGCGCCGGCGCGGCGTCGCAGCATGTCGGCGACGGCCTCGACGATCCCGGCGCGGTGCAACATTCCGGTCTTCGCGGCGTCGGCGCCGATATCCTCGAGCACCACGCGCATCTGTTCGGCGACGAACGCCGCCGGCGCATCGTGCACGCCGTGGACCCCGGTGGTGTCCTGCGCCGTCAGCGCCGTGATCGCCGTCGCCGCGTAGCCGCCGAGGGCGGTGACGGTCTTGATGTCGGCCTGGATTCCGGCGCCGCCGCCGGAATCGGAGCCTGCGACGACGAGCACCCGGCCCTTCACCGCGCCCCCCCTATCGCCGCAACGATGTCCGCCACCGCTGCGTCCACCGCGTCTTCGTCTTCGCCTTGCGCCATGACCCGCGCCCCGGCTTCGGTGCCCGACATGCGCACGACGACGCGCCCGCCCGAACCGAGGCGTCGCTCGGCGGCGGCGACGGCCGCGGCCACGGCGGAGCTCTCCAGCGCCCCGGGACGGCAGGGAACGCTGCGCATGCGCTGGGGCAGCGGGTCGAAGCGGCGCGCGGCGCGGCTCGCCGGAGCCCCCGAGGCAATGACCGCCGACAACACCTGGAGCGCCGCGATCAGGCCGTCTCCCGTCGTCGCGTAGTCGGTGAGGACGATATGACCGGACTGTTCGCCGCCGAGGTTGTAGCCGCCGCGGCGCATCCCGTCGACCACGTTGCGGTCGCCGACTCCGGTGCGTTCGAGGCGGAGGCCGAGACCCGCGAGATGGCGCTCGAGGCCGAGATTGGACATGTGGGTGGCAACCACCCCGCCGCCCCTGAGACGCCCCGTCTCGCGGAAATGTTCGGCGACGGTCGCCAGCAGCTGGTCGCCGTCGATGAGCGCGCCTTTTTCGTCGCACATGACGACGCGGTCGGCGTCGCCGTCGAGGGCGACGCCGACCGCCGCGCCGTTCTCCTTCACCTTGCGCGCCATCGCTTCGGGCGCAGTGGAGCCGCAATTTTCGTTGATGTTGAGGCCGTCGGGCGACACGCCGATGGGTATGACCTCGGCGCCGAGCTCCCATAACACGATGGGCGCGACGCGCCAGGCGGCGCCGTTGGCGCAGTCCAGCACCACGGTGAGGCCCGACAGAGTCCGGTTTTTGGGAAAGGTCGCCTTGACGAACTCGATATAGCGGCCGCGCGCGTCGTCGAGGCGCCGGGCGCGGCCGAGGGCCAGCGCATCGACGCCGGCGCCGGGGTTTCCGTTGTCGAGGCGCGATTCGATCTCCGCCTGCTCGGCGTCGGACAGTTTGAAGCCGTCCGGGCCGAACAGTTTGACGCCGTTGTCGTGGTGGGGGTTGTGAGACGCCGAGATCATGACGCCCAGATCGCCGCGCAGCGACCGTGTGAGCATTCCGATGGCGGGGGTCGGCAGGGGGCCGACGAGGATGACGTCCATGCCCGCAGAGACGAGGCCCGCGACGAGCGCGGGCTCGAACATGTAGCCGGACAGCCGGGTATCCTTGCCGATCACGGCGCGATGGCGCCCGGTGCGCCGCATGAAGGCCGCGCCGGCGGCCTTGCCGAGCGCCAGCGCGGTCTCGGGCGTCATCGGCTCGACATTGGCGCGCCCGCGCACGCCGTCGGTCCCGAACAGGGCGCGCTTGCTTCCGCTCATCCACCCGACTCCGGCCGTTGCGACGATGCGTTACGATAGCGTTTCGCGACGCCGCTTTACAGGCTTCGCCCAATCCGCGCGACGGGTTGGAAGCCGCGACGCGGCCTTGAAGGACGCGGGCGCGCGGGGTATGGTCGCAGCGATCGCGCCTGGCGGTTCGGGGGACCATGGGCATCGTCGACCTGGGGCGGCGGATAGAGCTGTTCTCGATGGATCCGCATTGCCACGATATTTCGGTCGCGCTTTACGAACGCGGCGACGGCGCGGGCGTCTTCACGGTCCACTCCTACAGCCGCCGGCCCGAAGCTGCGGCGCGCCTGAACGGCGTGGCGGCGGCGATGCGCCGCCTCGGCGGCATGGCCGCCGGCGCCGGGTCGCGCGATGTGCGCTTCTCCTGCGGCGCCCCTCATCGCCTCGCCGTGCGGCGCCTGTTCATCGACGCCTGCAAGGCGCCGCCGGGTTCGGAGATCGCGCCGCGGGCGATGGATGTTCTCGACAAGAAATCGGGACAGACGATAACGGCCCGGGCGGCGGACCGCGGGCGCTACCGCCTGTCGGGAGACGGCGGCGACCCGCGCCGCGTCCTCGCCGTGGCGAGGGGCCTCGTTCGCCTGGCGGAGATGGAGGCGGCGGAGGGCGCCGACGACGAAATCGCCTTCGCCTGCGGCCACGCGCACGACGCGCTGGTCGGGCTGTTGATGGTGCGCGCGCTCAACCTCCGCGCGGTGATGCGCGAGATCGAAATGCAGGCGGCGCGCGGCGTGCTGGCGGCGCCCAGCGCCCGGGACTGAACCGGGCCCGAAGGGGAGGACGACATGAGCGAAACGGTCGCGCCGATGACCTCACGCGAACGGGTGCTGGCGGCGCTTGCCGGCCGGCCCGTCGACCGCACCCCCGTCTGCAACCCGACATCGGTCGCCACGGTCGAACTGATGGACCTCGTGGATGCGCCGTTCCCGGACGCCAACCGCGACCCGGAGCCGATGGCGCGCCTCGCGGCGACCGGCTATACCGAGCTCGGCTTCGACGCGATCATGCCGGTGTTCTCGATCATCCAGGAATCGTCGGCGCTCGGCTGCAAGATGCAGTGGGAGCAGAAGGACAACTGGCCGACCGTGCGGATGCGCGAACCGATCTGGACCGACGCCGACGACATCGTCATCCCCAACGACCTCGAGACCCATCGCGACACCCGTTGCGTAATCGAGGCCATCCGCCTCCTGCGCCGGGAATACGGCGACGAAACGGCGATCGTCGGCAAGACCATGGGGCCGTGGTCGCTCGCCTATCACGGTTTCGGAGTCGAGCCTTTCCTGCTGTTGTCGCTCGACGACCCGGGGCGCACCGCACTGGTCCTCGACCGGCTCAAGGAAGCGACGGTCCGCTTCGGACTGGCGCAGATCGATGCCGGAGCCGACGCGCTGACCCTGCCCGACCACGCCACCGGCGACCTGGTGAGCGGGGAGTATTACGAACGCTATCTGAAGGATCTGCACGCCGAGTTCGTCGAGCGGCTGCCGATCCCGTTGATCCTCCACATCTGCGGGCGCACGGTGGATCGCATGCCCTTCATCGCCGAAACGGGAATGGCGGCCTTCCACTACGATTCCAGGAACAAGCCGCAGGAATCGATGGAGGCCGTGGGGGGCGGCATCGCGCTGGTGGGCAACATCAACAACCCGGAAACGCTGTTCGCGCGCGGCCCGGAGGAGGTGCGCGCCGAAGTCGTCGCCAATCTCGAAGCCGGGGTGCAAATGATCGCCCCCGAATGCGCGGTGCCGCTGCAAACGCCACTCGAGAACCTGCTCGAAATTCCGCGCGCCGTCCGCGACTGGCACGACGCCCGGACCGCCCACTAGCGCGGCCCCGAAAAGCGTTATCGACCGCTGCCGCTCACAGGGGATCCCGCCTTGTCCGATCTCGACTACGAAGCCGCGACGCTGGCCATCCGCGAATGGACGCTGTGGGTCGCCGCGGCGTCGCTCGTCGTTTCCGCCGTCATCGGCGGTCTCCAGTGTCTCCTTATCTGGCGCGGTCTCGTCATCATGCTCCGCGCCGCCGACACGCGCGACCGGGCGCTTGAGAACCAGCGCCGCGAATCCGACCAGCGCCACGCCGAAGCCATGAAGGCGAGCGCCGACGCCATGAAGGCCAGCGCGGAACGCCACGCCGAAGCCATGAAGGCGAGCGCCGACGCCATGAAGGCCGGCGCGGAACGCCACGCCGAAAACATGGCGGCGCTCGACGCGATTGCGGCGACGCTCGCCCAGAACACGGCGACGCTCGCCCAGAACACCGAGACGCTCGCCGAAGCGACGGGCGCGCTCAAGGCGCAATCCCGGGCGCTCGAAGCCTTGATCGAACGCACCGCGCCGGAGACCGCCGGATGACCGGGCGCAACCCCGTCGCCGACCCGTGCGCCGCCGTTCGCCGTCGTATCGACGGTCCCCGTCTCCCCGGAACCGGCGGTTCCTCCATGGACGCGGTGGGGAAAGACCGGTCCCGGGGCCGCGGCCGGCGGATGTCCGCGGCTTGCGCGGTTGCGTGAGACTCACGGGCGGAGGCGCGTCATGGCGGAGCTCGGCGATATCGCCAACGACATCATTCGCGAGGAGATCGCGGAATATCTCGAACGTCCCGAAGAGATCGAGCGCAACATCGAACTGTTCGCGCGCGCGCGCCCGCTGATGCAGGAGATCGCCGCCGGGATCGTCGAGGGCGACGACGACGAAGTGGACGCGCTGACCCGCCGCGCTCTGGACGAAGGCGTCGAGGCGCTGGAGATCATGGACGACGGGTTGATCGCCGGCATGGGCATCGTCGGGATCAAATTCCGCGAAAACTTCATCTTCGTCCCCGAAGTGCTCGCCTGCGCGCGCGCCATGAAGGCGGGGATGGCGCATATCGAGCCGATCCTCTCCGCCTCCGGCATCGAACCCATCGGCGTCGTGGTGATGGGGACGGTAAAGGGCGACCTGCACGATATCGGGAAGAACCTGTGCATCATGATGTTGCGGGGCGCGGGCTTCGTCGTGCACGACCTGGGCGTCGACACGTCCGAGGACGAGTTCATCGAAGCCGTGGAGGAGCACGGCGCGCCGGTGCTCGGCATGTCGGCGCTGCTGACGACGACCATGCCCAATATGGGCAAGACCATCGAGGCGTTTATCGACGCCGACCTGCGCGACGATGTGCGCATCATGGTCGGCGGGGCGCCGGTCACGCAGGAATTCGCCGACGACATGGGCGCCGACGGTTACGGCAAGGACGCGCTGGCCTGCGTTGCGCTGGCCAAGGAACTGATCGCCGCCGATGGCTAGCGGCGGTTAGGGCGGTCCCGCATGTCCGGCCCGCGCAAGCCCGGCGGCGACGAGCTGCGCAAGCGGCTCGACCGTATCGGCGAGATATTCGGCGACATGGTCGGCCACGCCGAAACCCAGGCGCGCACCCGCTGCCCCTATCGCGACCGCCACGACCGCTGCACCGCGCATATCCGCTGCCGCCATCGGCTCGACCCCGGCGACGGGAACGCGCCCGTCTGCACCCATGACGGCGCGTTCGACTACCGGCTGGCCTGGGAGAGCCGCCCCGACAGCCGCGAGCGCGCGAAGCGGCGCATCCGCGCCATCCGCGAGCGCGCGGCGGCGCGGCGCGAGCGGGACCGCGGATGAGCCGGGTCGTCCACGAAGGCGAGGCGCGTCCGGCCGTCGTCGGGCGCAGCCTGTTCGACTATGCCGACGACTTCGCGGCGGACGTGGCGACGTCTTGCGGGCGCACCGGGCGCTGCCGCGAATGTGTGGTCGAGGTGACGCGCGGCCTCGAGGCGCTCACGCCGCCGGGCGAGGCGGAAGCGTTCCTGCGCGGCCCCTACAGACTCGCCTGCCGGGCGGCGCTCGCCGATGACGGCGCGGAGGTGGTCTTCGCGCCGCTGCGCCGACGGACGCGCATCGTCAGCCTCGGCGTCGCGCCCGAAGTGGCGCGCGAACCGATGGCGACGCGGCGCGGCGGTCGGGTGTTCTACGGCGAGGAGCCCATCGACGACTATCGCGGGCGCATCCTCGGCATCGCCCTCGATCTCGGCACCACCACGGTGGCGATGGACCTGGTGGACCTGGAGTCGGGCGAGTCGCTGGAGACGGTGGCGTTCGAGAACCCGCAGCGCTTCGGCGGCAGCGATGTGATGAGCCGCATCTCCTACGAGGCGGCGGCCGGGCGCGGAGCGCTGCAAGGCGCCGCGGTCTCGGCGCTCAACCGCGAAATCCGCGGTCTCGCGCGCCGCCGCCGCATCGCGCGCAGAACGATCTACGAGATCGTCGTCGCCGGCAATTCGACGATGCGCGACATCCTGTTCGGCCACGATGTCCAGTCCATCGGGCAGAAACCCTACAAGTCGGCGATCGAGCGCGCCTGGCGCGCCGGCGAACGCACGGGCACGGCGCTGTGTGTGGACGCATGGTCGCTGGGCCTGCGCGCCAACCGCCGCGCCCGCGCCTACGGACTGCCGCTCGTCGCCAGCCACGTCGGCGCCGATACGGCCGCCTGCCTGATCGCCACCGGAGTCGGCGAACGCGACGGCGAGACCGCCATGCTCGTCGATATGGGGACCAACACCGAAGTCGTGGCGACGGCGGGCGGGCGCACGGTCGCCGCCTCCTGCCCCGCGGGACCGGCCTTCGAGGGCGGCGGTCTCGTCGATTCCGGGATGCCGGCCGCCGACGGGGCCATCGAATCGGTGGCGATGCGAAACGGCGCATTCGCCTGCCGCACCATCGGCGACGGGCCGGCCGAGGGGCTGTGCGGCTCCGGCCTCATCGACCTGCTGGCGGAACTGCGCCGCCACGGCGCGATGACCGCCAAGGGAGTGTTCGCCGCCGGGCGCAAGCGGTTCTCCATCCCTGTGGTCGAGGACCGGGGGATCCGTTTCTCGCGGCGCGACGCGAGCAATCTCGGTCAGGCCAAGGCGGCGAACTATTGCGGGCAATATATCGTTCTGCGCGAGCTCGGCGTCGATCCGGGAGCGGTCGGCCGCCTGTGCCTGGCCGGCGGTTTCGCCACCTGGGCGAACCTGCGCAACGCCATCGACATCGGCCTGCTGGCGCCCGTCCCCGTCGAGCGCATCGAGAAGGTGGGCAACGCGGCGCTTTCGGGGGCGCGCGCGGCGCTCCTGTCGGCGCCGGCGCGGCGGCGGCTCGAACGCCGGGTGCGCGACATCGAGCATATCGAGCTCGAAACGGCGCCGGACTTCTTCGACCTGTTCGTCGACGGCTGCCAGTTCAAACCGATGCCGGATCGACTCGCAACGCCGGCCTCGCGACGGAGGATCGCATGAAACTGGACGCCGCGCCGAACGGCGAGTTCGTCGTCATCGGCGAGAACATGCACACCACCCGCGTGGTCATGAGGCGGGGCCGGCGCTTCGTCGCCGGGGACGCTGGCGGGCCGGCGCTGTCCTACGAGGACGAGGACGGCGAGGCGCGGACGCTGCCGGTCCCCGACTGGGCCGCGCGCACGCAGGATTTCGACGAGGGGCGCGTCAAGCACGTCGCCATCGCGGTGCGCGGGGCGATGGAGGGCGACGACGAATGCCGGCGCTATCTGCGCGCCATCGTGCGCGCCCAGGAGGCCGCGGGCGCGGATTTCCTCGACATCAACGTCGATGAAATCTCGGTCAAATTCGCCGAACAGACGGCCGCCATAAAGTGGCTCGTCGGCTTCGTCGGCGACATGAGCGACATTCCGGTCGCCGTCGATTCCTCGAACGTGGACATCATCGCCGCGGGGCTGGAGGCGTGCGCGGCGGACGGCCCCCGGCCGCTGCTCAATTCGGCGTCGCTCGAACGCATGGACGCCCTCGACCTCGCGCGCGCCCACAACGCCGAAGTCGTGGTGACCGCCGCCGGCGATTCGGGGATGCCCGACGGCCCGCAGGAGCGCATCGACAACGCCTCGCGGATGGTCGAGGCGGCGCGGGCGCGCGGTTTCGCCGAGTCCGACATCTATGTCGACCCGCTCTATTTCCCGATCTCGGTCGACGGCGCGTTCGGCGGTCACGGCCTCGACGCCATCCGGGGCCTGCGCGAACGGTTCGGCGCCGGCATCCACGTCACCGGCGGGTTCTCGAACGTGTCCTTCGGCATCCCCGCTCGCAAGATCGTCAACGACGTCTTCATGATCATGGCCGTCGAGGCGGGCGCCGACAGCGGCATCGTCAACCCTGTCGCGAGCCCGCCGGCGGCGGTGTTCGCCGCCGACCGCGACAGCGAGAGTTTCCGCCTCGCCGCCGACGTGCTGACGGGGCGCGACGAGCACTGCAAGGCCTGGATCAAGGCGTGGCGGCGCAAGCGGCTTCCGCCCCTCTGACCCGTGCGCGCCACCGCCCTCTTCGGTTTCCTCGGCGCCGGCAAGACCAGCGTTCTCGCGCACTGGCTCGCCGCCGGCGCGCCGCCGCCGCCCGACGCGCTGATCGTCAACGAGTTCGGCGCCCTCGGCTTCGACGGCGAGCGGCTGGCGCGCGCCGGGCTGGAGGCGGTGGAGATCTCGGGCGGCTGCATCTGTTGCGAGTTGCTCGGGTCGCTCCGCGCAGCCGTCGAAACCTTCGCCGATGACGGCGTCGAGACCCTGTGGATCGAGGCGAGCGGCGTGTCGCGCCCGCAAGACCTCGTCGCCGGTCTCGACGGCCTGTGCGACGTGGAGGCCGCGCTGACCCTGGTCGACGCCTCGCGGTTCGCGGCGATGCGCCGTCTCGGGCCGTTCTACGAGGACCAGGTCCGCGGCGCCGGCGCGGTGGCGATCAACAAGATCGACCTCGCCCCGGCGGACGTAATCCAGGCCACGGCAGACGCGGTGCGCGCGCTCAACCCCGGCGCCGCCCTGTTCTTCGTCGAACGCGGCCGGATCGACCGCGCAAGCGTGTCGCGACCGCCCGCCGGGCGCGAACCGGGCGGGCACGGCGCGCATGTCGAGGCCGAATCCTGCCTCGTCGAGGCGCCGGCGGCGCTGTCGCTTGCCGCGCTCGGGCGCTTCTTCGCCGGCCTCCCCGACACGGTGTGGCGCGCCAAGGGCGTCGCGGTCGCCGACGGCGCGCCGCGTTTCGTGAACTGGGCGCACGGCCGTCTTGAAGTCGAGGACATCGAAGACGCCGGACGCCCTGCGCCGCCGGAGCGGCGCCGACTCGTATTCATCGGCCGCGCGCTCGACTGCGACGCGCTTGCGCGCGCGCTGGCCGACGCCGCCCGCGGCGGGGAAGAGGAGCCTTGTCGATGACCCGGAAACCCGCGCACCGCCGCCCGGCGGCGTCCCTCGGACGTTTCGCCGCTGTCCTCGCCGCCCTTGCGCTTTTCGCGCCCTTCGCCGCGCCGCGCGCCGAAGAGCGTCTCGTCGCGGTCCATGCTTTCCCCGAATTCCTCGTCTACACGAGGAGCTTCCTCGGTTTCGTGGAAGATGCGAACCGGCGCGGCGCCGGCGTCGTGTCCATCGACGTGCGCGGCGGGCCGGAGGCCATCGGGCCGTTCGAGCAGGCCGGCGCCCTGCGCGACGGGGTGGTGGACATGGCGTCGATCCCCGCCAGCTATTACGGCGCCGCGGTCCCGGAGAGCGACGCCATGGTCGCCTCCACGGCCACGCCGATGGAAGCGCGCGCCAATGGCGGCCTCGCCCTGCTGGACGCCGCCCATCGCCGCCGCCTGAACGCTGTCCTGCTCGCCTGGCCCGACGGCGGCGTCGGCTTTCACATCTACACGACGCGGCGGCCCGAACGGCGCGCCGACGGGACCCTCGACCTTTCGGCGTTCACCGTCCGCGATGTCCCGATCTATCACGCCTTCTTCGAGTCTCTCGGCGCCGCCACCGCGTCGCTGAAGACCACCGAAGTCTACTCGGCGCTGGAGCGCGGCGTGGTCGACGCCGCGGCGTTCACTTCCATCGGCGTCCGCGACCAGAAGTGGGACCGCTTTCTGAAATACCGCGTGGACCCGCGCTTCTACCGCACCGACCTTGCGGTAATCGTCAATCTCGACCGCTGGCGGTCGCTGAGCGGGGAGGCGCGCGCGCTTCTGGAAACGGCGGCTGTCGAGTGGGAGAAGCGGTCCTTCGCGGCGCGCGCCGCCGACCGCGAGGCCGAACGCGCCGCGCTGCTGGCGGGCGGCATGGAGATCGTCGCCATCGAGGGGGAGGCGCGCGAGCGTTACCTGCGTCTCGCCGCCGACGCGGCGTGGGGGCGGATGACGGCGCGCCTCGACCGCCTCGGCGAGGACGGCGCGGCCTCCGCCGCCCGCCTGCGCGCGCTTTTCGCCCCCGAATAGACGCACCCGGGCGGCCGCGATGAACGCGCCGGCCGGGCGGGGCCTGCGAGGTCTCGACCGCCTGTGCGCGGTGCTCGCGGCCCTAGCGGGGGCGTGGCTCGTCGCCATCGCCGCGGCCATCGTGTTTCAGGCGACCGCGCGTTCGCTGGGGTTCTCCGGGTCGCCGCACCTCTTCGCCTTCACCGAATACGGGCTGTTCTACATCGCCATGCTGGCCGCGCCGCAGCTGGCGGCGGAACGCGGCCATGTGGCGGTGGAACTCGCGGCCGCGGCGCTGCCGGCGCGCGCGCGGCCGGCGGCCTCGCGGATGGCCGCCGCTCTTGCCGCCGCGGTCTGCCTCGTCTTCGCATGGTTCGCCGGCGACGCCGCCCTCGCCGCCTGGGACCGCGGCGATGTCGACATGCGTTCGTTCGACATGCCGCGGTGGCTGCTCCTCGGCGCGATGCCGCCGTGCTTCGCGCTGACGGCGGCGCAATTCGCCCGATTCGCGCTGGGATCGGAGAGGTCCGGCGCGCCGCCGGCGCCGGACGGGGCCGCGCGGCTCTGACATGGAATGGCAAGGCGCGCTGGCGCTCCTGCTCGGGCTCGTCCTGTTCTTCATGTTCGTCGGCGTTCCGGTGGCGCTGGCCTTCCTCGCCGCCAACATGGTCGGCGCCGTGATCTTCATGGGCGGCGGCGGCGATCTCGCGACGCGCGCGGCGCGCGGCATCGGCCAGCTGGCGAGCAACGCCGTTCCCGCCGTGTCGAGTTTCAACCTCGTGCCGGTGCCCCTGTTCCTGCTCATGGGCGAGTTGTTCTTCCACACCGGCCTCGCCGGACGCCTGTTCGGCGCCGTCGACCGCCTGACGGGGCGCGTGCCGGGGCGCCTCTCCTACGTCACCGTGGCGGGCGGGACCGCGTTCGCGACGCTTTCGGGGTCGTCGATGGGGTCCACGGCGCTGCTGGGTTCTCTGATGGTCCCCGAAATGACGCGCCGCGGTTACAAGAAGCACATGGCTATCGGCCCCATCGTCGGCGCCGGCGGCCTGGCGATGCTGATCCCGCCCTCGGCGCTGGCGGTGCTGCTGGCGACCCTGGCGCAGGTCGATGTCGGCGCGCTGCTCGTCGCCGGGATCGGCCCCGGCCTGGTCCTGGCCGCGCTCTACGCCGCGACGATCTTCGCGCAGTGCCGCCTCGACCCCGACGCGGCGCCGCGCTACGACGCGCCGCCGGCGCCGTGGCGCGAGCGCCTGCGCATGGCGGCGGTCGACATCGTGCCGGCGCTGGGGATCGTCGCCGGAGTCGTCGTCCCGATCCTCCGGGGCTGGGCGACGCCTTCGGAATCGGCGGCTTTCGGCTGCCTGGCGGCGGCGGCGCTCGGCGCCTGGCGCGGCGTCCTCGACGGCCGGGCGGTGCGGCGCGCCGTCGCGGGCGCGTTGCGGGTGACGGCAATGGCGCTGCTCATCGTTTTCGGCTCGGCCGCCTTCGCCAAATTGCTGGCGTTCTCCGGTGCCAGCGGCGGGCTGATCGGCTGGGCGACCGGCCTTGCGCTGCCGCCCTTCGCGATGCTCGCGGCGATGTTCGGGCTGCTGTTGCTGCTCGGCATGTTCATGGACCAATTATCGATGATGATGCTGACCGTGCCGGTGTTCTTTCCGCTCGCCGCTACTCTGGGGTTCGATGCGGTGTGGTTCGCGGCGCTGGTCCTGCTGGCGCTGGAGATCGGCCTGGCGACGCCGCCCTTCGGCCTGTTGCTGTTCGTGATGAAGGGCGTCGCGCCGCCGGACACGACCATGCGTGAGATTTACGCCGCAGCGCTGCCCTATGTCGGCTGCGCCCTGTGCGTCGCGGCGCTGGTCGCCGCCGTGCCCGGGCTCGCGTTGTGGCTGCCGGGTCTGGCGGAGTGAGCGCCGCAGACGCCCCCGAACATGGCGGGGACCTGGCCTGGGCGCGGGCGCGGTTCCCCCGATTCACGGGCGAATGGCTCGACCTGTCGACCGGCGTCAGCCCTTACGCCTGGCCGGCGGGGCGAATTCCCGCATCGGCGCTGCGCCGCCTGCCGCAGGAAGCCGACCTTCTGGCGCTGCGCGAGGCGGCGGCGGCGGCCTGGGGCGCGCCCGACGCCGGCTGGGTCGCCGCGGCGCCGGGCGCCCAGGCGGCGATCCAGCTGCTGGCGCGCCTGTGTCCGCCGTGTCGGGTTGCGATCGCCGGCCCCACCTATGGCGGACACGCCGCCGCATGGCGCGACGCCGGCCACGAGGTCGTGGAGACCGACCGCCCCCTCGCCGGCTGCGGCGCGGCTGTGGTCGTCAATCCGAACAACCCCGACGGACGGGTAGTGGCCCCCGACCGCTTGCGCGACTGGCGGCCCCGCGGCGGCTGGCTGGCAGTGGACGAGTCTTTCGCCGATGTCGCGCCGGAAGCCTGTTTGCGGCCGCTCCCGCGCGGCGTCGTCGCGCTGCGGTCGTTCGGCAAGTTTTACGGGCTTCCCGGCTTGCGTCTGGGGTTCGCGCTGGCCGAACCGGAACTGGCGGCGCGTCTTCGCCGGGCGCTGGGGCCGTGGCCGGTGAGCGGCCCGGCGCTCGCTATCGGCGCCGCGGCGCTGGTCGATGCGGCGTGGCGCGGGTCGGCGCGGCGGCGTCTCGCGCTGGCTGCGCGTCGTCTCGACCGCATCCTGCTCGCGCTGGGGTGCGAACCGGCGGGGGGGACATCGCTGTTCCGCTTCGTCCGCGCCCCCGACGGCCTGTTCGAGCGTCTGGGCGCCGCCGGGGTCTATGTCCGCCGTTTCGCCGACCGCCCCGGCATGTTGCGTTTCGGCCTCCCCGGCCGCGGCGAACCCCGCCTCGCCGCCTTCGCCCGCGAGGCTGGACGGCCGCCGGTGAGGAGGTAATATGACGCTGTGCGAGCAACAAGGATCGGTATGAGTATAGACGGGATTATGGGAGCATGTGAACGGCCCGTAATGTCGGCGGCGGTCCATGCCCTGATTGTTGGCAGGCGTTCCCGGCTCGCGACGGCGCCTGCGATGATTGTCTCTTGCGGTGCGTTTCCCGGTTGCCCGTTCACGAATTCGGTGTCGCCGGGTGGCGGAGCCGGGGACGAACGGGCCTCGCCCGTTCTTGAGCTTGGCTCGGTTTTCGGAGCTTGCCGGAGTGCTGTGGATACCCGACATGCGAAATTCGTCCACGATTCGGGCATTCTTCGGGGCCGTCGTTCTGCCGTCGTTCGATCCCATGTCGGCGGATTTATATATGGCCTTGAGCACAAGGCCGTTCGCTGTCCCGTCGATGCGCTGAGCAAGGCGTCATGCTCGAATTCGAGTGGGATCCGGCCAAGGCGGCGAGTAACCTTAGTGTCTGTTTCGAAATGAGTTAAGTGATTTCAGTCGGTTGTGATTCACTGATTGTGGCTACCAACCCAGTGAGGCACGACATGTGGACTGAAACTACTCGTTCGCAGTATGCGCGCGAAGGGCGATGCTATGCAAGCGACTTGGACGACGCCGAATGGAGGCTGATCGCGCCCGCCATGCCGCCGCGCAAACCGCTTGGGCGGAAGCGGCAAACCGACTTGTCTCGCTGTTCTTTCCTGCGAGGGCCGCTCGCTCTACACAGACGCCTTGTTGAGACTTGATTCCAGCTATGAGCAATGGACGACGCAGCACACCGGATTAAACCGGCGATCTTACCCGACAATGTCATGCGAATCGTTCACAATTCACATGCTGCATGAGTATGGAGTAATCCGCGTCTCGCGCGCCTTCGCGCCGCTGGCCGATGGGCTCGGGCCGCATCCGAAAAGCCCGGAAGTTTTGCGCGCGCTGTTGATCCATCCGGCGGCGGACAAGATCAAGAAAGTTTTCAATCTGGCGGAACCGGCGCCGGAATTCTACGGCGAAGAAGAACCGATCCCACTGATCGATATCTGGCCCGGTTTGGAACAATATCTTCCACCACATCGGAGAACATGCCGCCTTGTCCGTTGCGAACGAATCCTTGTCATTGGTCAGCTCCGGACATGCATTTTCCATACCCCCGACGTATATATCGCGAAGGCGCCGGACGATGACGAGCGGCGTGAACTCCAATTCATCGCGGACGAATTGGAACTTGGGCTGGATTACGATGAGATAGAGGCAATACTGCAACGCAGGACGCCGAGCGAAATCCAGGAGCAACGCGACATCGTGTCGCGATGCCCCACCGATGCAGAACGTCTTCTCGCCGCAGTAGGCGAGCGAGTGTTGCGCGAACACCTTCCGGATTCGCTCCTCGCCGTACTTGAGGGCGACGGCGCTGCATAGACGGGTGTGGATCTTGCGGAGGCCGCCATTGCTACCTGGCACACCGACGCGCTGAAGCAATTCAAATGGGCGCTGGATCGTCTCGACCCCCCATCGCAATTTGCCGGCTCCGCGCGGGCAGTGCGTTTCGTTCAGTCGCTCGGTTTCTCCCCCGAATGGGCTGGGCAACGGGGTCGGAAGCGCGATCCTTTCCTGGAAGTCGAGGGATACTCGTTGCCGCGTCTTCATCGTTATCAGAAGACTATCGCGGACAACGTCCGCAATCTGCTGCGCGGGGAGCTCGGGGACACCGCCGAACGGCGCGGGATGATCGCGATGCCGACCGGCTCCGGCAAGACCCGCGTTGCGGTGCAGGCGGTTGTCGAGGCCATGCGCGTCGATGGCTTCCGCGGCGGCGTGCTTTGGGTCGCGGATCGAGACGAGTTGTGCGAACAGGCCGTGGAAGCATGGCGCCAGGTGTGGTCGAGCGTTGGCGCCCAGGCGGCGCGGCTTCGTATCTCCCGGATGTGGGGCGGCCAGCCGAAACCGCTTCCGACGAGCGAACTCCATGTCGTCGTCGCAACTGTCCAGACGCTCAATGCGAGGCTCTCGAACCGACCCGATGAGTACGGGTTTTTGGCGGATTTCCGGCTTGTCGTATTCGACGAGGCGCACCGCTCCATCGCTCCGACCTTTACTTCGGTCATGCAAGACATCGGACTGACGCGCGTCAGGAAGGCGGACGAACCGTTTCTGATCGGTCTCACCGCTACGCCGTATCGCGGGCATGACGAGAGGGAGACCGCCAGACTTGTCAATCGCTACGGCAAAAGGCGGCTCGATTCGGGAGCGTTCGGCAGCGACGATCCCGAGGCCGTTATCGGCGAGTTGCAGAGCATGGGAGTGCTTGCCCGGGCAGACCATGAGACCATCGAGGGCGAGACCTTTTCGGTCGATGCGTTCTCGCCGGAAGAACTGGAACGCGCGCGATCCTTACCCTGGCTTCCGCAGAGCATAGAAGATCGCATCGCCCGGAGCTCGCAACGAACCAGGCGTATTATCGAAGCGTATCGGACACATATCGATCCGGATTGGCCCACACTCATCTTCGCGACATCGGTCGAACATGCGCAGACCGTAGCCGCGCTCTTGAACCGGAGGGGAATCCCTTCGCGAGCCGTCAGCGGAACGACCGAGTCTGCGACTCGCCGCGGAGTGGTCGAAGAGTTCCGTCACGGCGGAATCAAGGCGCTCGTCAATTACGGCGTATTCACCGAAGGTTTCGACGCGCCCAAAACCCGCGCCATCGTCGTCGCCCGGCCGGTATACAGCCCGAACCTCTATTTCCAGATGATCGGCAGGGGGTTGCGCGGACCTCTGAACGGCGGCGACGATCGCTGCCTCATCCTCAACGTCCGGGACAATATCGAGAATTTCGACCGGGATATGGCTTTCTCCGAGCTGGATTGGCTTTGGGCATGATACGAATGTTCCATATCTGAAACCTCTGCATAACCGGTTTCGCTTGCGGCAGGATCGCGTTCCCGCGTTTTTACGACGCTCCCGAACTCACCGGCGGAGCATAACGATGCATATCGAACAATACTTCGTCATTCCCGAGAAAGAGCGTGTGAAGAAATCGGGCGGCTCTCATCGTGACAGACGGATCGCCGAAGTGCCGGAATTGTAAAGACAATACCATCGAATAATACTTCGTCATTCCCGCGAAAGCGGGAATCCGGAGGCGGCCGTCCGCTATATCGGCGCGGTTTTTCTTATGGACACACCGCAAGCAGATTCCCGCTTTCGCGGGAATGACGAAGAGTAGTAGCGTCTCTCGATTTCTTCACACGATCGAAAGCGGGAATCCGGAGGCGGCGCGCGCAATATCGGCGCGGTTTTTCTTGCGGAAACGCCGCAAGGAGATTCCCGCTTTCGCGGGAATGACGAAGGTTAGTCGGAGCGCCCGATTTCTTCACATGCTCTTTCGCGAGAATTACCGAGGCAGGGGGCGGATGTTCCCAATTCCGTCACGCATCGTCATACGCCGACGGCGGGTTCGGAAACGTCGCAAAGCGCCGGGAACGCGATCCTGCCACAGGCGAAACGAGTTATGCAGAGGTCTCATATCTGTCGATGTCGCGCCTGCGGGCTCGGCGCAGATCGCGCCCGGCTTCGTGCGCGACAATTGCTTATGGCTATCTCTATCTCTTCGCGGTGGCGTGCGGGGCGGGCGGCAAGGCGGTGGAACGGGTAGGGAAGTTGCAAGCGCGGTTGCAACGAACGCGCATCCGGTGACCATCGGCGCGCCTGTGTCCGCCGTGTCGGGTGGCGATCGCCGGCCCCACCTGTGGCGGGCACGCCGCCGCATGGCGCGACGTCGGCCACGAGATCGTCAAGACCGAGCCCCCTCGCCGGCTGCGGCGCGGCTGCGGTCGTCACCCCGAATAATACCAACCCAAGTTAGTGTTTATCCATTTTGGCTGGTTTGGGCGGGGACGGGGGCGATTGCCCACTCGCGACGCATGATGGAGGCGATGCGGTCGGGGGCGGCGGCGAACCACTCCCAGGCCTTGCGGCAGGCGTCGGCCACCGCAGCGACATCGGCGAACACCCGGTTCGCCAGGCGGTTGTTCTTCAGATACTGGAACACCGTCTCCATCGGATTGAGTTCGGGACTGTAGGGCGGCAGTTTCAGAAGCACGATATTGTCGGGAGGCGCGAGTTCGCGGCTCGTATGCCAGCCCGCTCCGTCTGGCGCCACAACGCCGACGCTGCCCGGCGCGACAGCCGCGCCGATGGCCGCCAGATGCGCGTTCATCGCCGCCGTGTTCGCCCGCTCCGACACCAGTCCCACCGCCTTGCCGCGCGACCCGCACGCCGCCCCGAACAGGTAGCGGTAGCCGTAACGATAGTCGCGCACCACACGCGGGCGCGACCCGCAGCGCGCCCACAAGCGCGACATCATGCCCTTCTGCCCGACCCGGGCCTCATCCTGAAACCACACCTCCACAGGCTGCGACAGCGTGCTCGACCCCAACATCTCGCGCACCCGCGCCCTCACCCGAACCGCGAACTCCGACCGGAACTGCGAACGCGCAACCGCGTCCCCGCGCGGGTGCTCCGGGCGCCCCGAAAGGCGGCGAAACCCCTCCCTCCGAAGCAGCCGGCGAACGCTCTCGTCCGCATAAGCCACCCCGAAGGCCTCCTCGATCTTGCGACGAATGTCGCGAACACGCCACCGAACAACGCCGTCGCGCGCCGGATCCGGTCCCGCCTCCACCCAACCCCGCACAACCGACAACTGCTCCTCATCGAGAAAACACGCACGACCGACGCGACGACGATCCCGAAGACCCGCCGGACCCTCCGCGTTGTAGCGAGGCGCCCAATCGCCAACCGCCTGACGATCCATCCCCGTCATCCGACCCGCCTCCGCGCGACCGACGCCCTCCAGAACCAACGCTGCCATCGAAAGACGCGCGTTCTGCCGCGCGTCCTTCCCCGAACGCGCAAGAGACCGCAAATCCTCCGCCGTGTGCGTCGTCCGCGTGACCTTCACCGCCGCAGGCATCCAAACCCCTCCGAACCCCATCCCCAAACACAACATATGGACCATGAAAACGCCCGGAACTCAACCTTCCCAGTGAGTCAAACTCAAACGGGTTTGGTATTATTACGGAAACGCCGCAACGGATTCCCGCTTTCGCGGGAATGATGAAGAATAGTAGAGATTTTCAATTTCTTCACACGCTCTGCCGCGGAAATGATGGGGTATTACCGGGGACGTTACTGTCTTTCACTGCGGCAATTCCCGGCCTATCCAGCCGTCATAGCGAGAATCGCCAGTCGGGAACGAAAGGCCCGGCTCTCACAGCGCGAGTCTCCGCGAGAGCGCGGAAGCGAACTTGCGCGACTCTCCCGCCGCCTCGGCCCTCGCCGCCGCGAAGGCGGCGAGGCGGGGATAGCCCTCGCGCACCCGTTCCGGCGCGCAGCGGGCGTCCTTGGCGAGATAGACGCGCCCGCCGCGCGCATGGACGATTCCGTCGAGCGTGTCCAGCAGCGCCGGCGCGCCGGCGCGCCGGCGCGCATTGGAAAATCGAGCGCCAGCGTGTAGCCCTCCGTCGGGAACGACATCAATCCGTCTCCGGAGGGGCCGAACAGTTTGAGCACGGCGAGGAACGAACCCCGCCCCGCCGCCGCGACGCGCTCCAGAAGCGCCGCGACGCCGTTCGCGCTTTCGTCTTTCGGCAGCACGCACTGATACTGGACGAACCCCCGCCGCCCATAGAGGCGGTTCCATCCCTCGATCCGGTCGAGGGGAAACAGGAACGGAGCGAAATGGACCGGCCGCGCTCCGGCGCGCGCGCTGCCGCGTCGGAAATACAGTTCGTTGAACAGGCCGATCGAGAAACGGTTGAGCAGGGCGGACGGCGCGTCGAACGGGACACGGAAACGGCCCGCGGGCGCGGGGCGCAACGGGTCGTCCGCCAGGCGCGGCGGCAGCGATCCGCGGTCCATGAAGGCGCCGCGCGTCACCAGGGCGCGGCCGAGACTGGCGCCCCGGGCCAGGCAATCGATCCAGGCCACGCTGTAGGGCCACTCGCGGGACGCCTCGAACAGGGACATGGCCTCATCGAGGTCGCGCGCCGCCAGAGTCTCCGCCATGACGAAGGACGTCTCGACCGGCCGCAACCGGAAACGCGCGGACAGGATCACGCCGGTCAGCCCCATCCCGCCGACGGTGGCGCGAAAGAGAGCCGCGTTTTCCGCTCGGCTGCATTCCCGTATCTCGCCGTCCGCCGTCGCCAGAGTCAGGGATTCCACATGCGCGCCGAAGGTCCCGTCGCGGTGATGGTTCTTGCCGTGCGCATCGGCGGCGATCATGCCGCCGACGGTGACGAAGGCGGTCCCCGGCGCCACCGGCGGAAACCAGCCCCGCGGCGCGAAGACATCGAGGATATCCGCCAGCCGCACGCCGGCCTCGCAGTTCAGCAGACCCGTCTCCGCGTCGAACGCCGACATCCGATCCATCGCCAGCATGGAGAGCGTCAGGTTCGGGTTGAGCGCGGCGTCGCCGTAGGAGCGCCCGGCGCCGCGGGCGATCAGGGCGCCGGGACGGCGGAGAACATCGCGCAGCCCCTCGCGTTCGCGGAGGCGCGCCAGCCGGCAATCGAGCACCGGATACCGGCCCCAGCCCGAGAGGTTCACGCCGACGCCCCCGACGCAGAGCGCCCACCGCGGCGAAATCCGAACCCGCAACCGCGCGCGAGCCGGGGCGCCGGGGGCGACACGAGCCCGCGCTTCACGGCGCCGCGACGAATGCGGAGAGGGTTCCGGCGGCCGCCGGAATCGGCGATTCTCATCATGGCAACGGACGCTCCCGGGAAAGGCCGCAGCCCATCGGCCGCATCGCTACCGGCCACAATGAGAATCGTCGTTTCGGACGCGCATGACTTGCCCTTTCGGCCCGGGGGCGTCGCCGGGCGGGCGCGACCCGCGTCAGCCGCGCCCGGCGGGCGGCGGCGAACCGCCGTCGGCGAGCGCCGGCCCGCCGGCCCCGCGCGTGTCCACCGTCACCACCACCGACATGCCGGGCACCACCCGTCCCGCCAGCGCCTCGGGCACGGCGTAGAATATCTTCACGGGAACCCGCTGCACGACCTTGACGAAATTCCCCGTGGCGTTCTGCGACGGCAACAGGCTGAACTCCGCCGCGCTTGCCGGCGCCACGCTGTCCAGCACGCCGGTCAACGCGACGCCCGGGAAGGCGTCGATCTCGATGCCGACCTCCTGCCCCGAACGCAGCCGCGAGAGCTGCGTCTCCTTGAAATTGGCGACGATGTAGGTGTCGTAGAGGGGGACCACCGCCATCATCGGCCAGCCGGCCTGGGTGTACATGCCGGGTTCGACGCGCAGATTGCCGATGACGCCGGCGACCGGCGCCGTCACCAGCGTGTCCGACAGGGCGATTTCCGCCGCATCGAGCGCCGCCTCCGCCTGCAGCACAAGCGCCCGGAGACGGTCGATCTCGCGCTCCAGACGGCGTATCTCGCTGTCGAAAACGGGGACTTCCGCACGCGCCGCGACGAGTTCGGCCGCCGCGCGCGCCCGGTCGGCCGCCGCGGTCCGGCGCGCCGTGACGACGGCTTCGTATTTCTGACGGCTGCCCGTCTGGCGTTCGAGCAATTCGCGGTAGCGCGCGACCTCGCGTTCCGCCTGCTCCTCGCGCGCCCGCGCCGCCTCCACGCGCGCCGCCGCCCGGTCGATCAGCGACGCCTGCAACCGCCGCCGCGCGCGCATGTTATCCACCGACGCCAGACCGATCTCCACCTCCGCCTCGGCGGCGCGCAGCTCCGCCCGCGCCGAGTCGACCGCCGCCTCGAAACGCTCGCCCCGGATCGTCGCCAGCGGGTCGCCCGGCCGCACCCGCCGATGCGATGTGACGTGAATGTCCTCGATGTAGCCGTCGACGAGACTCGCGACGATCGCCGTGTTGCCGCGCACATAGGCGTTGTCGGTGCGCACAACCAGCTGGCGCAGCTCCCACCAGTTCTTCGCCCAGACGCCGCCGCCGCCGACCAGGACCGCCAGGCCCAGCCCGAACACCGTCGCACGCACTCTTTTCAGCCTCCGTCCCATCGACGCTTTCGCTTCCGCCTCCTCCAGCCGCCCTCCGGCGCCGCGGCGATTATGCGTCGCAAAAGCCCTGCAAGGAACGCTTGAGCGCGCAACCCAGCCCTGCGAAAATGGAGGGGTTGAATCCCGTGGCGTCAGGAATGGAGAGCCGGCGATGACGATAGTTCTCGAGGGGCGCGGCGATGCGCCGGTCGCGGCGCTCGCGGCGAAGGTTCCCGACGGCGCATCGGTCGTCTCGCCGACCGACGGCAACGGCGCGCCGATCGCCGCGACACTGGCGCTGTTGCGGCGCGGCGCGCGCGGCCTGACCCTGATCGGCGGTCCCACCGCCGGTCTCCAGGCCGATCTTCTGATCGGCGCGGGCGCCCTCGCCGCGATCGAGACCGCGGCGGTGTCGCTCGGCGAACACGGCGCCGCCCCGTATTTCCGCGCCGCTGTCGAGAGCGGGCGTCTCACCGTCCGCGACACGACCTGTCCGGCGCTGCACGCGGCCTTGCAGGCGGCGGAGAAGGGCGTTCCGTTCATGCCGTTGCGCGGGCTCGTCGGCTCCGACCTGCTGCGCGCGCGCCCCGACTGGCGCGTTATCGACAATCCCTTCGCCGAAGGCGCCGACCCGCTGGTGCTGTTGCCGGCGCTCCGGCCCGACGTGGCGCTCCTCCACGCGCCGCGCGCCGACCGGCACGGAAATGTCTGGGTCGGCATGAGGCGCGAGGCGATGACCATGGCCCACGCCGCGCGCCGCACCCTGGCGACGGTGGAGCGCATCGTCGACGGCGACCTGTTCGACGACCCCGACACGGCGCCGGGCGCGTTGTCCTCGCTCTATGTCGAGGCCGTCGCGGAGGCGCCCGGCGGCGCCTGGCCGGTGGGACTGGCGGGCGCGTATCCGCCCGACGACGCTGCCCTCGCCGCGTGGTGCGCCGCCGCGCGCCGCGGCGCCGGCTTCGACGCCGCTCTCGACGCACTGTTCGACGCCATACCGGCGGCCGCATGACCGCCGCCGCGCCGCGCGCAAGCCGGCGCGAACTCGTGGCCGCGGCGCTGTCGCGGCGCCTGCCGCGGGCGGGCCATGTGGCGGTCGGCGCGGTCTCTCCCCTGCCGGCCGCAGCGGCGTTGCTGGCGGCGAGGCGGGCGCGGGGCCGCTTGCGGGTCAGCATCCTCGGCGCTCCGGACCGCTTTCGCTTCAGCGACGGCGGGCGCGAATTGTTCGACGCCGCAGGGCAGGGCCGCATCGACGCATTCTTCCTGAGCGGCGGCCAGATCGACGGCGCCGCCAACGTCAATCTCGTCGGCGCCGGCGCATGGCCCAACCTCGCGACCCGCTTCCCCGGCTCCTTCGGCTCGGCCTATCTCTATTACGTCGTGCCGAAGGTCATCCTGTTCCGCGAGGAGCACACCCCGCGGGCTCTCGTCGAGCGCGTCGATTTCATCAGCGCGCCGGGGACGAGCCCGCCGGAAGTCTATCGCCCGGGCGGTCCCGCGGCGCTGGTAACCGGGCGCTGCGTTTTCGCGTTCGACCGCGCCGCCGGGCGGTTCGCTCTCGAAAGCCTTCACCCCGGCGAGACGCCGGCGTCGCTCCGCGCCGCCACCGGCTTCGACTTCGCGACGCCCGCCGCGCCGCCCGAGACCCCGCCCCCGGACGCCGAAACGCTGGCGCTGCTGCGCGGCCCGGTCGGCGACGAACTGGCCCCGATATACCCCGCCTTCGCGGACGAGCTGCGTAACGGCGAAGCATGATCCGGACCTCGCGCGTCCGCGCCGACGGGAAGCGCTCGGCGGACGCCCCCGATTCCCGATACAATCGCGTGACCGGAAACCGCCGCCCGACACGCCGGCCGCTGCGGCTGCGCGGGACGCGCGCGCCGTGAACCGCACGCCGCGAAGCGAAGGCGCCGCGGCGCTCATCGCACGGGAGACACGACGAAGCGGGCGTGATATGCGAGGTCGGCGAAAGGGCGCGCCGGAGAGGGCCGTGTGGGGCCAGCACCTCATTGTCGACATGGCCGGCTGCGACGCGCGCGCGATGCGCGACCGCGACGCCATCGCGCGGTTCTCCCGCGACCTCGTCGCCGCCGTCGGCATGAAGGGCTGGGGCGCGCCCCGGATCGAGCATTTCGCGGCGCACGCGCCCGACGCCGCCGGCTACACGCTCGTCCAGTTGATCGAAACTTCGAGCGTAACCGCGCATTTCGCCGAGGCGCGGGCCGAAATCTACCTCGACCTGTTCTCGTGCAGGCGATTTTCCGAAGACGCCGCGCTCGCCGCCTGCCGGCGCCATTTCCGCCCGCGCCGCTGGTCGGTCGCGACGCTGCTGCGCGAAGCCGGCAAGGCCCCCGTCGTCGCGACCCGGGTCCCGCCGACCGACGCCGTTTAGCCGGCCCGGGCGTCGAGGCGGCAGGGCGCGCCGCGGCGCGCGCACGCCGCGCGCAACGTGTTCGCCACGAGACACGCAACCGTCATCGGACCGACGCCGCCCGGCGCCGGGGTGACGACGCCCGCGACCTCCACCGCTTCGTCGAAGGCGACATCGCCCACGAGGCGGTATTTCCCGTCGCCGGCCGCCGTCCGGGCAATGCCCACGTCGACGACCGCCGCGCCGGGCTTGATCCAGTCGCCGCGCACCATCTCCGGCTTCCCCGCCGCGGCGACGACGACATCGGCGCGCCGGCACGCGGCCGCCAGGCCGCGGGTGCGCGAATGCGCCACCGTCACCGTGGCGTGGGCGGCGAGCAGGAAAAGCGCCATCGGCTTGCCGACCACCCCCGAACGTCCGATAACCAGCGCCTCGGCCCCCTCCAGCGCCACCCCGGCATGGGCGAGCAGTCGCATCGCGCCCTGCGGCGTGCACGGCGCCAGGCCGCCGGGCGCCCCGGCGGCGAGCCGCCCGACATTGAGCGGATGGAAACCGTCCACATCCCGCGCAGGGTCGATGGCGGCGACCACGCGCGCCGCATTCACCCCCGCGGGCAGCGGCAGCTGCACGAGGATCCCGTCCACCCGCGGGTCCGCATTGAGGGCGGCGACGAGTTCGAGCACCGCCGCCTCGCCCGCGTCGCCGGGAAGCCGGTGTTCGAACCCGTCCATACCGGCTTCGGCGAGCGCGCGGGTCTTGTTGCGCACATAGACGCGGCTCGCCGGGTCGTCGCCGACGAGCACCACGGCAAGGCCGGGGCGAAAGTCCAGCGCCGCCGCTTCCCGCGCCACTGCGCTGCGCAGTTCGGCCGCCAGCCGCTTGCCGTCGAGTATCCGCGCGCCGCGCCCCATGCCCGGAGCGATATACCTTCCCGGCGCTTTGTCAACCGCGCCCGCGGCGGCTAAACAGGGGCGGATGGGGCGTAGCCAAGCGGTAAGGCAACGGGTTTTGATCCCGTGATCCCTGGTTCGAATCCAGGCGCCCCAGCCACTCGGGTGAGCGGGCGCGCCCGACGCCGTCGCTCTCGACCGTTCTCGAGATTGTTCTTGAAGCGTTCGCGAAATGCCGCTATACCGACGCCATGATTGACGCGGGAGCCAGGGCGGCCAGGGATCGGCGCAAGGGGCGCGGCGCCGTCTCCAACCGCGACGGGCGCTACGAGGCGACGGTTCGCGAAGCCTGCGACGACGGCTGGGGCGGCCTCGACGAACCGTTGCCGCCGCTGCGCACCGTCGTCGGCGTCGACTCGAGCCGCACGGTCATCGCCCGCAACCGTTCGCCCGACCTCGGTTTCGACCGCTCCATCAACCCCTATCGCGGCTGCGAACACGGTTGCGTCTATTGCTACGCCCGCCCGACCCACGCCTGGCTGGGCCTGTCGCCGGGTCAGGATTTCGAGTCGCGCCTGTTCGCGAAACCCGACGCGGCGGCGCGGCTGCGCGAGGAGCTCGGGCGGCCCGGATACCGGTGCGCGCCCATCGCTCTCGGCACGAATACGGACCCCTATCAGCCCGTCGAGCGCGACCGGCGAATCACGCGCTCGATCCTCGAAGTGCTGGCCGAACACGAGCATCCGGTGACCATCGTCACCAAATCCGCGCTCATCCTGCGCGATCTGGACATCCTCGCGCCCATGGCGGCGCGCGGCCTCGCCAAAGCTGCGGTGTCGGTGACCACCCTCGACCGCCGCCTCGCCAACCGTCTGGAGCCGCGCGCCCCGACTCCGGCGCGGCGCCTCGCGACGATAGAGGCGCTCGCCGCGGCCGGGGCGCCGACCGCGGTCATGGCGGCGCCGGTGATCCCCGGCCTCAACGACGCCGAAATCGAGTCGATCCTCGAGAGCGCCGCCGCCGCGGGCGCGCGGGAAGCCGCCTACGTAATGCTGCGGCTGCCCGGCGAGGTCGCCGGACTGTTCGAAGAATGGCTGGCGGCGCACGAGCCCCTCAAGGCGCGGCGCGTCATGGCGCTGGTGCGCGACGCTCATGGCGGCGACGCTTACGATTCGCGCTTCCATGTCCGCCAGCGGGGAACCGGCGCCTATGCCGATGCGGTCGCCGCGCGCTTCGCCAGGGCGCGGCGCCGCTTCGGCCTCGACAAACGCGGGCACAGGCTCGACTGTAGCCGCTTTTCGCCGCCCGGCGCGCAACCCCGGCTGCTTTGACATGCGGTTGCGCCTGCGCCTGTATTCCCTGTTTCGCGTATAGTGGCGCCGCGTCATGCGGCACGATGTTTCCACGCTCCGCCGGTTCTACGAATCGCCGCTGGGCCAGGCGGCGGGACGGTCGATCCGCCGGCGCCTCGCCTCGTTCTGGCCCGACATGCAGGGGCGCCGGGTCCTCGCGGTCGGCTACGGCGCGCCGTTCCTCGCCCCCCTGTGCGACGCGGCCGAGCGCGTCGTCGTCGCCATGCCCGCCCGCCAGGGCGCGACGCCCTGGCCGCCGGACGGGCCGCGGCGGGTGTTGCTCGGCGAGGAAACCGCGCTGCCGCTCCCGGACAACGGATTCGACCGGGTGCTCCTCGTTCACGCCGTCGAGGCGAGCGAGCCCGTCCGCCCCATGCTGCGCGAGATATGGCGCGTCACGGCGGAGGGCGGACGGGCGATCGCCGTCGTCCCCAACCGCCGCGGGGTCTGGGCGCGCCTCGAACACACGCCCTTCGGCCATGGCCGGCCCTACAGCCAGGCGCAGATCGAACGTCTGTTGCAGGACAACATGTTCGTCCCGCTGCGTTCGGCCTTCGCGCTCTATGCGCCGCCCAGCCGCCGGCGCTTCGTCCGCCGCCTCGCCGCGCCCTGGGAGCGCCTCGGCGCGCGCTGGCTGCGCCCCTTCGGCGGAGTCGTCCTCTGCGAGGCCGAGAAACGGGTCTACGGCGCCCTGCCCGCGGCGGAAGAGACGCGCTCCTTCGCCGCCGCCGCCGCCGTCCCTCTCCCGCGCGCCGCCCGCGCCGCGTGTCCGCAGCCTATCGACGCTCGCGCGTCAGCATGAATATCCCCTTGTCGCCCATGAGGTTGGCGAGAAAACCCGAAGAGCGGAAACGGCGGCTCGAGCCGTCATGCGCAAGCGCGACCTTGCGCTCCACCGTCACGCCTTCGGCGGCGCACAGGGCGAGGAAGTCGCGGATCGTGCAAAAGTGGATGTTCGGCGTTTCGTACCACGGGTTGTCGAGGGTGCGCGTGACAGGCATCCGCCCGCCGAGCGCAAGTTGCAGACGACAGCGCCAATAGCCGAAATTGGGAAACGAGACGATGGCGCGCCGTCCGATGCGCAACAATTGCCTGAGCACCTCGCGGGGGCTATGCGTCGCCTGAAGAGTCTGGCTGAGCACGACGTAATCGAAAGCGCCGTCGGGGTAGTCCCCCAGGTCGGTGTCGGCGTCCCCCTGCACCACCGACAGACCGAGGCGCATGCAGGCGCTCACGCCGTCGCGCTCGATTTCGATGCCGCGCCCGTCGACGCCTTTTTCGGCCGCGAGGCAGCGCAGCAACGCGCCGTCTCCGCAGCCCACGTCGAGCACCCGCGAGCCCGGCGCGATCATGCCCGCGACGATCTCCAGATCGACCCGCATACGCCCGGCGCGCGCGCCGCCGCGCTCCGTCTTCACGACGCCCGCTTTCGGGCTTCGGCCCGGGCGCTGTCGAGGAAGGCCGACAGGATGGCCTCGAATTCCGGCTCGTCGAGCAGAAAGGCGTCGTGCCCCTTGTCGGTCTCGATCTCCGCGAAACTGACGTTCGCTGCGTTGCCGTTGAGCGCGTGCACGATGGCGCGGCTCTCCGCGGTGGGGAACAGCCAGTCGCTGCTGAAGGACACGACGCAAAAGCGCACCGGCGTGTTCGCGAAGGCGGGTTGCAGGCGGCCCCCGTGCGGCGCGGCAAGGTCGAAATAGTCCATCGCCCGGGTGATGTACAGATAGGAGTTGGCGTCGAACCGCTCGACGAAACTGCGGCCCTGGTGGCGGAGATAGCTTTCCACCTGGAAATCGGCGTCGAAGCCGAACGTGGGGCGGTTGCGGTTCTGCAGGCCGCGCCCGAATTTACGATGCAGCGCCGCCTCGGACAGATAGGTGATGTGCGCCGCCATGCGCGCCACCGCCAGGCCCTCGCCGGGCCGCGTGTCGTGGGCGGCGTAGTCGCCGCCGCGCCAGCCGGGGTCGGCCATGATCGCCTGCCGGCCGACCTCGTGAAAGGCGATGTTCTGCGCCGTGTGCCGCGCCGCGCAGGCGACGGGCACGGCGGTGCGCACCCGGCGGGGGAAGCGCCGCGCCCATTCCAGCGCCTGCATCCCGCCCATCGACCCGCCGACCACCGACAACAGTCGGTCGATCCCCAGGCGGTCGAGCAGCATCGCCTGCGCCTCGACCATGTCGCCGATGGTGATGACCGGAAACGCCATGTTGTAACGTTCGCCCGTCGCCGGTTCCCGGTCCGCCGGACCGGTGGTGCCCATGCAGCCTCCCAGCACGTTGGCGCAGATCACGAAGAACCGGTCGGTGTCGATCGCCTTTCCCGGCCCCACCACGCCGTCCCACCACCCCGGGCGCCCGGTGACGGGGTTCGTCCCCGCGACATACTGGTCGCCGGTCAGCGCGTGGCACACCAGGATGGCGTTGGAGCGCGCGGCGTCGAGCGTTCCCCAGGTCTTGTAGGCGACGGCAAACGGGCCGAGGTCGGCGCCGCAGGCGAGGCGCAGCGGGCGGTCCTCGCCGAGGCGCATGGCGGGCGAGAACGCGGCGGGACGCGGGCTTCGGGGCATATCGTCGATGTTTTCACGCATGGTCGCGCCCGGGCCGCGTCGCGCGTCGGCCTGCGCGCCGGAATTGGTAGGCGCGGCGCCCGCCCGCGTCAATCCCCGGGCGCGCGGGGCGGGGTTTCCTTTGCAATCCCCGCGCCGCGCGGCTAACACTGGCGGCGGGCCGACAAGGGCCGCCCCGCAACCCGCCGCCGGCATGATCGAAGACAACTCTCTCGACGAACTGCGCCGGGAAATCGACGTCCTCGACGACCGGATCCACGACTGCCTCATGCGGCGGACGGAAGTGGTCGGCCGCATCGCCGCCGCCAAGGAGACCGACGGCGCGGCGCTCGCCCTGCGGCCGGGCCGCGAGGCGTCCATCCTGCGCCGCCTCGCCCGCCGCCATGCCGGCGCCTTCCCGCTGCCCGTGCTGCTGCGCCTTTGGCGCGAACTGCTCGCCGGCGCGGTCGCCGTCCAGGGCGGGCTGACGGTCGGGGTCTTCGCGCCCGAACGCGCCGCCGCCTGCCGGGACCTTGCCCGCGACCATTTCGGCGCCGCCACCCGGGTGCGCAACTTCCAGAGCGCGCGCCAGGTGATCCAGAACGTCGGGCATGGTGCCGTGTCGGTGGGCGTCGTTCCGGTTCCCGGCGGCGAGACCGGGGACGCATGGTGGCAGATGCTGTTCGCCGGCGGCGCCGGATCGCCCTGCATCGTCGCGAAACTGCCGTTCTGGGAAGACCCGCCGGCGAGCGCCGACCCCGTTGCGGCCTGGGCCATCGCGCGCCTGGCTCCCGAGAAGACCGGCGACGACATCACCGTCGCTGCCGTGGAGCGCGGCGGCGCGGTCAGCCGCGCCCGTCTCCGCGCCGACCTGCGCAGCCGCGGCTTCGCCGCCCGGACGCTGGCGACATGGCAGGACCGGGAAAGACCCGACCGCATTTCGTATCTGGTGGAGATCGACGGGTTCGTGGAGGTCGGCGAGGACGACGAGGCCGCTCTCGGCGCCCGTTTCGGGGGCGGCGAGGCGGCGCTGCTCGGCGCCTATGCCCGCCCTATCCGCCTCGCCGCCGCGCGTCGCGCCCGCCGCTCCTGAACCCGGTGGCCGCTTTCCAGCCCTTCGGGCGCGTTGCGCTGCTCGGCATCGGCCTCGTCAACGGCTCCCTCGCCCGGGCGTTGCGCGCGCGCGGCCTCGCCCGCTCCGTCGTCGCCTGGTCGCGGCGCGCGGAAACCCGTGAGCGCGCCGCCGCCCTCGGCATCGTCGACGCGCTCCACGCCGACCCGGCGGAGGCCGTCGCCGGCGCCGATCTCGCCGTGCTCGGCGTTCCCGTCGGCGCCAACCGCGCCGTGGCGGAGGCAATGCGGCCCGGCCTCGCCGCGGGCGCCATCGTCACCGATGTCGGATCGGTCAAGCAGGCGGTGATCGACGATGTCGCGCCCCTGTTGCCGCCGGGAGTGGCGCTGGTTCCCGGCCATCCCATCGCCGGCACCGAACATTCCGGCCCGGACGCCGGTTTCGCCGAATTGTTCGAAGACCGCTGGTGCGCGCTCACCCCCGTCGCGGGCGGCGACCCGGCGGCCGTCGAGCGCGTCGCGGCGCTGTGGCGCGCCCTCGGCAGCCACGTCGATACGATGACCGCCGAGCATCACGACCGCGTGCTCGCCATCACCTCCCACATCCCTCATCTCATCGCCTACAACCTGGTTTCGACCGTGTTCGATCTCGAGGAGCGCACCCAGGCGGAGGTGGTGAAATACGCCGCCGGGGGCTTTCGCGACTTCACCCGCATCGCCGCGTCCGATCCCGTCATGTGGCGCGACGTATTCCTCAACAACCGCGGCGCGGTGCTTGAAATGCTGGGGACGTTCCTCGAGGACCTGGCGCGGCTCCAGCGCGCCATCCGCCGCGGCGAGGGCGACTCGCTGGAGCGCATCTTCACCGAGACGCGCGCCGTGCGCCGCGAGGTTATCGAAGCGCGCCAGGCGTAACCGCCAGCGGCGGCAATTCGACGATCGGCGCCGGGCCGATCGACAGCCGGCCGTCGCCGAGCGCGATCGGAACGCGCACTTCGGGCGGCCCCCCGCCCGCCGGCGTTTCCGCCAGGAGACCGACGCCCAGCGAGAGCGCCAGCGCCGTCTCCGCGCCGATAACCCCCTGCCCGGCAAGAGCCTCGATCAATGCCGGGAAGCCGGCGATGCGCGACTCGATCTCGCCTTTCGGGCGCAACGCCCCGTCGAGCGACAGCCGCCCGCTTCCGCGCAGCGAGACCGGCCCCCAGTCGACCGACAGGGCGCGGATGTCGAGCGCGCCGCCGCCGTCGCGCCAGCGCGCGAGCGAGGCCGCGGACCATCCGCCGGGCGGAGGCCCCGACAGGGTCGCGTCGGCGGCCAGAAGCGCGATCAGCGGCCCGAGCGCCTCATGCGGCGTCTCCGCGAGGCGCAGACCGTCGACGCGGACGGACAGATCGACGGGCGCCGCCGCCGGGTTCCCGGCCCGCCGCACGCCGAGCAGTATCTTCGCGGCTTCGGTCCGGCCGCCGCCGCGCCGTGCGACGGTCAGGCCCGACGCTTCGGCAACGCCGCGCAACGGCCGCCGGGCGCGGTCGAAGACGACGCTTCCGCGCGCCGCTTGCATGACGATATCCCGGAAGACATCCGCGCCGCCGCGAGAGATCCTCAGAACATGCCGCTCTCCCGGCGCGAGCACGTAATGGCGCAGGTCCCACGGCTCGGCATAGACGGCAGCCGTCTCGCTCTCCCACCGCCAGCTTCCGGCGGCGGCGGCGACCGCCGGGACGTCGAACACCGCCGCGAGACGGTAGGGAAAGCCGGACACCCGCCGCCCGCCGTAGGACACTTCCCAGCCGCGGGCCTCGAGCGCGGCCGTCCCGGCGTCGATAGCGTCTTCGATCCGGTCGGCCCGGTAGAGCCAGAACGCGACATAGCCCGACGCGGCGACGGCCAGGCCGACATAGAGGAGGACGATGCGTTTCATGCTCGGTGGCGCCAGGCCCCGGTCGCGGCGAGAGAGCGTCGGCGACGCGCCGTCGCGCCGCCCAATATATCCGTCCGACCGCCATCTGTGCGCCTCATGCGGATGCGCCATCGCCGGGGTTGACGCGCGCGCTGGTGTTTCCCATATACGACACATGACACATTTCGGCGATGCAGTTCGCGAGGTCCGCGAGCGTCTCCGCCGCCATGACCGGCGCTTCTCTCTGCGCCAGGTCGCCGGACGGGTCGGCGTGGAGCCGGCCTATCTGAGCAAGGTTGAGCGCGGCGAGACGGCGCCTCCTTCGGAGGCCACCACGGTCCGGCTGGCGCGGGAGCTCGGTCAGGACCCCGACATGCTCCTCGCGCTGGCGGGCAAGGTGTCCGGCGACGTGCAGGCGATCGTCCGCCGGCGGCCCGAACTGTTCGCGGCGTTGATCCGGCAGCTGAAGGACGCGCCCGACCGCGCAATCCTCCGGGTGGTCCGCGAAGTGCGCGACGGCGACTGGTGAAAAAGGGAGAGACGACGATGATCGCACTCGAATCCGACCGGCTGGTTTTCCGCTTTCCCGAGGTTCATGAGGACGCGCGCTGTTCCCTCGGGTTCCAGCGCACGCTGCGCATTCCCGACGATGGAAAGGATTATCCGCTCCCGCCCGGCCTGGGACGTTTCCCGCTGCGCCATCTCGACGATTACGCGCGGCGCTTGCCGGATGGCTGGTTGCGCCGCGGCGGCGCGATCTTCCCGATGCACCGGGCCGAAGCGACGTGGATCGACTTCAATTGCGGCTATCGAGACTATCCGTGCGCGGTGAAGGTCGCCACCGGAAAGATTTGCGCCGTGACCGGCGATCCCTGGACCAACCGCCTGAATACGGACCCGCAGGATTATCTGGCGCTCCCCGACCAGCCCTGGCTCGACGGCTATTGCGTGGAGAAGGGCGTTATCCGCCAATTCGTCGCCATGCCGCTCGGCGAGGGATATACGGCGGAAGAGCAACTGACGGGCGCGGCCCGGCATGGCGGACTGCAGATTTTCGTCTGCCCCATGAAACGCGAGCGTTACGAAGCCCTGAAGGCGCGGCGGGATGAGGCGTCGGCCGACCTCGAACCCGGCGAGGGACTGCTGGATTCCCTTTCCGGCATGGGACTGGCGCCCGGCGGGCGGATGAAGCAGGAAATCTACGACGACCCGCACGGTCTCGACGCCTGGGACCAGCGCCGCGCCCGGCGCTGTTTCGTGACCGTCGCCAATTCCGCCCAGTGGCTGGAAATCGCGGGCGAGCGGCCGCCGACACAACCGCCCGGCGCGAAGGACTATACGGAAGCCGGTCTCCCCTGGTTCGACTACTATGGCGGAGACCGGAAGGCGCGTTCGGGAGCGCCGGAACTGGCGGGCCTGGCGAGCATCGCCGCCGTCGCGAAGAGAAAGGACGAAGCCGGCGTTCCCGAAAACGAGTCGGTCGATGCGTCCCGCATCGTGCGCTTGCGCGCCGCGGACGCGAATCGCGTAAGGGAGTATCGCGTCGACGGTTAGGCGCGGGGAGCCCGGCCACGATGGCGATGCCGACAGCGCCGGAAAATGCGCGCGCGCAAGCGGGCGCGGGTCCTGCGTCCCCGCGCCGCCGGGACGGGTCATGACCGCCGTCGGAATCGCCGGCGGCGACTGGACCGTCGACGGATGTCCCGTTTATGCCGGGCGGGTCTGGCGCGGCCTGCGCGTCGAGGGGCTGTTGCTCAACAGCCGCATGGCCAACGGCGTGTTCGACGACCTGAACCCCCTGACCCGGCAATTGTGGGCGTATCCCGACACCGGGGAGTGGGACCCCGAACGCAACACCGATGAACTGATTGCCGCGCTGCCGGACTATCGCGTCCACGGCCTCGCAGCCATCGGGCTGAACCTGCAAGGCGCGGCGCCGGGCGGATATTACCGCCGGGACGCGGACGCGGTCGCCGCGCTCCTCGAGCGCGTGCGCGTTGCGCACCCGAAGGCCGACGCCGCCGGGGTCTGGCGCGACCTCGCCTCGTCGCGCTCGCAGCCCTGGGACTCGGGCGCCTTCGACCCCGACGGCAGCCTGCGGCCCGCCTTCGCCGCCCGCGCCGGGCGCGTCATCGCGGCGGCCGACCGCATCGGCATGGTCGTCTGCCTGGGCCTGTTCTATTTCGGGCAGGATGAACGCCTGCGCGACGAGGGCGCCGTCACCGCGGCGCTGGACAACGCTTGCGACTGGCTGCTCGGCCTCGAGCGCGACAACGTCGTCGTCGAGATCGCCAACGAAGCGGACATCCCTCTCTACGAACATCCGATCCTCGCCGTCGACCGGGTCCATGCGCTGGTCGCGCGCGTCGGAACGCACCGGCGCGGCGCGCGACGCCTGCTGGCGGGGACCAGCGTGAGCGGCCGTCGCGCGCCAACGGAAGCGATCGTCGAGGCGTCCGATTTCATCCTCCTGCACGGCAACGGCCTCGACGCGCCCGATCGCATCGCCGCGCGCGTCGCCGAAACTCGCGCGCTCGCGGCGTATCGCGGGCAGCCGGTGCTGTTCAACGAAGACGACCATTTCGACTTCGACCGCAGGCGCAACAACTTCACGGCAGCGCTCCAGGCGCGGGCCGGCTGGGGCTATTTCGACCCCGGCGCCGGGGCGGGCGGCGCTACCGCGTGGGGGAACTACCGCGACGGCTTTCAGAACCCGCCGGTCGACTGGCGCATCGGCACGGCGCGCAAGCGGGCCTTCTTCGCTGCGCTCCGGATGGCGACCGGGGCCTGACCGGCGCGGTCGAGCCGCCGGCGGGAGCGGTTGCCGACCCCGCCGTCAGAACGCGCCGAACAGGCGCGCCGCCATCGCCAGACTCAGCAGCGCATGAAGGCCGACGGCCCATTGCAGAACGTTCAGCTTCGCTTCGCGACGGGCGCTATACGCCTTGAGAATGGCGGTGTCCGCCCTGACGCCGCCGATGTCGGATTTCGTGGCGACGCATTCGTGAAACGCCACCTGCAAGGCGTCAGCGAACGCCTCGGCCTGCGCGCCGTCGACGCCCGCCGTCTTGAGGCGGCGCGTATAGGCCAGCGTGTCGAACAGGCTCGGCATGTCATCGGCCCGGAGTCAGCCGGCGCGAACGAATTTCTGAAAGGCGTGGCAGGTGAGCGGGGCGAAATGCTCGATCGCTCCCGCCGCCTTGACGACCTCGCCCACATAGAAATCGCCGCGCGAATCCGCCCAGATGCCATGCGGCGCGATGAAATTGCCGGGAAGGACCGGGTTCCAGCCGCCGACCTGTTTCCGCACATTGCCGTCGAGGTCGCATATCGTCACCCGGGCGATCGGCGCATGGCCCATGGGCGGATGGCGCATGACGTTGTAATGGGGCCGCCCGTCCATCGGCAGCGTCCAGCCGAGCTCGGCGATGTAGAGGTTCTCGTCTTCATCGATGAACAGGTCGTCGGGGCGGTTCACCCAGTCCCAGATCGTCAGCAATTCGCCGTTCCCGTCGAAGATCTGAATACGCGAATTCTCGCGGTCGGCGACATAGACGCGGCCTTGCCGGTCGACGGCGATGGCGTGCGGCAGGTTGAACTCGCCCGGGCCGCCGCCCGGCGCGCCCCATGACGTCACGAGCTCGCCGGCGGCGGTGAAGCGGTGCACCCGCGCGTTGCCGTAGCCGTCCGAGACGAACATGTCGCCATTCTCCGCCACGGCGACGTTGGTCACCATGTTGAAAGGCCCGCCCGCCTTGCGCACCGGGCTTTCGCCGATCCTGAAGCCGGTGTCCGCCGCCGCGCCCGCCTCGCCCAGGGTCATGAGCAGCTCGCCTTCGGCGGTGAATTTGCGCACTGTGTGGTCGTGGTTGTCGGCGCAATAGACGCGGTCTTCCCGGTCGATGAAGATCCCGTGCGCGTTTGCGAACACGCCTTCGCCCCAGGCGTTCAGGAATTTTCCCTCCCTGTCGAAGACGATGACCGGGTGGTCGCCGCGGTTGAACACGTAGACCCGGTCGCGGCTGTCCACCGCGACGCCGGCGACCTCGACGAAGGACCAGCCTTCCGGCAGCCGCTCCCATCCTTCCAGAACTTCGTATTCCAGCCGGTGCTCGCCGATGGCCATCGGTCGTCTCCCCCGTGGACCCGCGGCGTCACCATAGCACGGCGCCCGGGGAAACGCCCGGTCCCGCGCGGGAACCGCGGCCGCGGTCAGGCGGTCTCCTCGAACAGCTCCCGCCCGATCAGCATCCGGCGGATTTCCGACGTGCCGGCGCCGATCTCGTAAAGCTTGGCGTCGCGCAGCAGACGACCCGTGGGGCTCTCGTTGACGTAGCCCATCCCGCCCAGGCACTGGATCGCCTCGAGCGCCATCCAGGTCGCGCGCTCGGCGGCATAGAGTATGGCGCCGGCGGCGTCCTTGCGCGTCGGCCCGCCGCGGTCGCAGGCCCGCGCCACCGCGTAGGCGTAGGCCTTGCAGGCGTTCAGCGCGGTGTACATGTCCGCGAGCTTGCCCTGCATCAGCTGGAACGCGCCGATGGGGCGGCCGAACTGTTCTCGCTGGTGGATGTAGGGGACGACCGTGTCCAGACAGGACTGCATGAGCCCGAGCGGCCCGCCGGCGAGCACCGCGCGTTCGTAGTCGAGGCCGCTCATGAGGACCGACACGCCGCCGCCGACCGCGCCGATGATGTTTTCCTCCGGCACTTCGCAATCGTCGAACACGAGCTCGCCGGTGTTCGAGCCGCGCATCCCGAGCTTGTCGAGTTTCGGCGCGGTCGAGAAGCCCTTGAACCCCTTTTCGACGATGAAGGCCGTAATCCCGCGCGCCCCGGCCTGCGGGTCGGTTTTGGCGTAGACGACCGCGACATCGGCGTCGGGGCCGTTGGTGATCCACATTTTCGCGCCATTGAGGACGTAGCGGTCGCCGCGCTTTTCGGCGCGCAGTCTCATACCGACAACGTCCGACCCCGCGCCCGCTTCGGACATCGCCAGAGCGCCGACATGCTCGCCCGAGATCAATTTCGGCAGGTAGCGCGCTTTCTGTCCGGGGCCGGCGCAGCGGTCGATCTGGTTGACGCACAGGTTGGAGTGGGCGCCGTAGGAGAGGCCGACGGCGGCGGAAGCGCGGCTGATCTCCTCCACCGCGACGACATGTTCGAGATAGCCCATGCCGGCGCCGCCATACTCCTCGGCGGCGGTAACGCCGAGGAGACCGAGCGCGCCCATCTTGCGCCAGAGGTCGGCGGGAAAGTCGTTCGCCTCGTCGATGGCGGCCGCGCGCGGCGCGATCTCCTCCGCGGCGAAGTTCATCGTCGAGTCGCGCAGCATGTCCGCCGTCTCGCCGAGGTCGAAATCGAGCTGCGGGATGCGGTTGGGGATCATCGGCGCTACCCGCTTTCCAGAACGGCGTCCCAATAGAGATAATCGTTCCAGCTTTCGTGCAGATAGTTGGGCGGGAAGCGCCGCCCGCTCTCGCGCAATTGGCGCGTCGTCGGGCGGCGCGGCGGACAACGCAGCGTCATGCCGCATTCCGACGCTGTCCGGTTGCCCTTGCGCAGATTGCAGGCGGCGCAGGCGGCCACCACGTTGGTCCAGACGGTCGCCCCGCCCCGCGACCGCGGCGTCACATGGTCGAACGTCAGGTCCTCGGACCGCTGCGGCAGACCGCAATACTGGCAACAGAACCCGTCGCGCAGGAACACGTTGAAGCGGGTGAACGCCGGGCGCCCGATATCCGGCAGATACGCCTTCAGCGAAACCACGCTGGGCAGACGTATCCGCCGCGAGGGCGAACGCACCTCGCGGTCGTATTCGGCGACGATATTGACGCGGTCGAGAAACACGGCCTTGACCACGTCCTGCCACGGCCAGAGCGACAGCGGGAAATAGCTCAGCGGCCGATAGTCCGCGTTCAACACCAGCGCCTGGCAGTTCTCCAGCGGCATCCCCATGACGTATCGGGCTTCGGTCCGGTTGCGGCGCGGTATCGGCGACGGCATCAGTCTAGGGCGCGTCCGCGGCGGGGGCAATGCGGGCGGCGAAAAAACGGCAATTCTCATTATGCGGCGTTGTCGGGCGGCGCGACAGCGCCCACGCCGCCCGTTCGACCCTCGTCGAGAAGTCCGCCGACGCCCCCGGGCGACATCGAGCATGCCGTCGTCTTCCGCGAGCGCCTCGCCGCCGTCCCCCGCGCCGCGAGCAACGAATGACGATTTCGGGACCGCGGTTCACGAATACGCCCACCGCCTCCAGGCCGCGACGCCGGCGCTCGACTACCCCTTCCGGGACCTGCACAAGGCCCGGAAATTCAAGCGCTACGCCCACGCGAAGGGCAAGCCCGACCGGTATATCGACGAGTGTTTCGGCCTCGACGGCAAGCAGCGGCTGCGCGACCTGCTCCGCGACGATCCCGGCCCGGTCGACCTCGCCACCGGCGTCCTCATGCGCTACAATCCGTAAATGGCCAGGCACACCATCATGCTCCCCGACTGGATGGTCGGGCGCGAACTCCGCAGCATCGTCTGGGACGACGAAGCCGGCACGGTCGAGGGCGACCACTCGCAACTCGATGTCGTCCGCCGGAAGCTCGCCGAGCCGACGCCCTTCGAATTCGGCACCGAAAGCCACTACTGGCGCCTCGAAGACCCGGCGCACGACCCCGCCGACTTCCTGCTCGTACTGTCCCGCTTCGTCGACTGGAACGTCGGATACGAACCCCTCCGCTCCACCCTCCCGCCCGTCTTCGACGGCGTCGAGGCCACCCCCGGCGTCGCCTTCCCCTGCCCTCCCGGCGCCCGCCACTAATCGCCTGCGACCCGGATCGCCGGCCCGCGAGGCCCCCCGCCGCATAGCCGCTGCACGCCCGTTGCACGGCGCTCGCCTCGCCGTTTTCCGCCCCGTTCGCCCCGCCGAATTCGCCGCATATCGAGCGTTCCCCGCCCCGGTTTCCGCCTGGAGCCCATTGGGGAGACAGGCGGAAAAAGGGTTTCCGCGCCCGGTCTCCCGCGTTAGGAAGGCGCCGCCATGACCGCGCCGCTGTCGCATATCCGCGTGCTCGACCTGTCGCGGGTCCTCGCAGGCCCTTGGGCCGCCCAGACGCTCGCCGACCTCGGCGCCGAGGTCATCAAGGTCGAACGACCGCGCACGGGCGACGATACGCGCCGCTGGGGACCGCCCTTCCTGAAGGGGCCGGACGGCGAACCGACCGCCGAATCGGCCTATTTCCTCAGCGCCAACCGCGGCAAGAAATCGGTCGCCATCGATCTTGCGTCGCCGCGCGGCCAATCGCTCGTCCGCGCCCTCGCCGGGCGTTCGGACGTGTTGATCGAGAATTTCAGGGTCGGCGGCCTCGCCCGCTACGGCCTCGACTACGACAGCCTGCGCGAGCGCAACCCCCGCCTCGTCTACTGCTCGATAACCGGCTTCGGCCAGACCGGCCCCTACGCGACGCGCGGCGGTTACGACTTCATCATCCAGGCGATGGGCGGGTTGATGAGCCTGACGGGCGAGCGCGACGACCGGCCGGGCGGCGGGCCGCAAAAGGCGGGACTGGCGATCTCCGACCTGTTCTGCGGCATGTATGCGACCGTCGCCATCCAGGCGGCGCTGGCGCACCGCGAGCGCACCGGCAAGGGCCAGCATATCGACCTCGCGCTGCTCGACTCGACCGTGGCCATGCTGTCGATGATGGCGAACAACTACTTTGCCAGCGGCGTCGCGCCGGGCCGCATGGGCAACGCCCACCCCAATGTCGCTCCCTACCGGCTCTTTCCCACCGCCGACGGCGATATCGTCATCGCCGCGGGCAATGACGGGCAGTTCGCGCGTCTGTGCGAGGCGATCGGCCGCCCCGGTCTGGCGACCGACCCGCGCTTCGCCCGCAACGCCGACCGCCTGGCGAACCGCGACGCGCTCGAAACGCTCCTGGGCGAGGCGTTGTGCGCCCGCGGCGCCGCCGAATGGCTCGCACTGTTCGCCGAACGCCAGGTTCCCGCCGCGCCCGTGAACGGGATCGCCGAGGTCTTCGCCGACCCCCAGGTCGCGCATCGCGGCATGAAGGTGACGCTGCCCCACGCCTGCGGGGTTGCGGCCGCGCATTCGGGAAGCCCGATGCGCTTCTCCCGCACCCCGGTCCGCTATGCCGCCTCCGCGCCGACCCTCGGCCAGCACACCGGGGAAGTGCTGTCGGGGCTCCTCGGCCTGTCCGCCGACGAGATCGCCGGACTCCGCGCCGACGGCGCGGTCTGACCCGCGGTCGGCGCGCCCCTCGTCACGCTTCGGGCGGCGGGCCGCCGAGGGCGCCGCATTCGCGGAGCGCAGCGATCGCCGCCGTGTCGTAGCCGAACTCCGAGAGGATTTCCGCGCCGTGTTCGCCGATGGCGGGAGCGCCTGACGCCCGATTCGCCAGCGCCCCGTCCGGCAGGCCGGGAATCCGCGGCACGGGAACCGGCCCCACGCCGCTCCGTCCGAGACGCGGCGCTGCGTCGGTCGCCGGCGCGCGTTCGTCCGCAAGCCGGTCGACGGGCGCGTCGACGGGGTTGCACAGCGCCTCGGCCTCGCCGAGGACATCGAGACACTCCGCGACGGTGCGGCCGGCGATCGGTCCACCGGAACGAACCCAATGCGGCGCGGCGAGCAGATGTCCGCAGCCCGGCCCCGCGACGCCCTGACTCATGTCTACGACGCGGATGCCGGCGAAAGGTCGCTCGGAACCGGTCAGGCATGTCTCGTCCGGTCCTCTCCGCCGGCGACGCCGGACAGGGTCGCCGCCGCGTCCGGCGCAGGATTGATCGGCACGCCGGACGGCGGCGCCGCGCCGTCGACCGTTGCCGTATCGCCCTCGACGCGCACCCGACCCTCGGCGATCCAGCGCACCGCCAGCGGATAAATCCGGTGTTCTTCGGCGAGAACCCGCCGCGCCAGGCGTCCGGCGTCGTCCCCCGGCAGCACCGGTACCGCCGCCTGCGCGACGATGGGCCCCTCGTCCATCGCCGGGCGCACGAAATGGACGGTGCAGCCGGCGATGCGCACCCCCGCCGCCAGCGCGCGCGCGTGGGTGTCGAGCCCCTTGAACGCCGGGAGCAGCGACGGATGCACGTTGAGCAACCGGTCCCGCCAGCGCGCGACGAAGCCGCTGCCGAGCAGGCGCATGAAGCCCGCGAGACACACCAGGTCGGCCCCGTGCTCCATGATCGCCGCGTGAAGCGCAGCGTCGAACGACTCGCGCCCGGCGTAGTCGCGGCGGTCGACCGTCGCGACGGGGAGTCCGTAGCCCCGCGCGATGTCCAGCCCGGCGGCGCCGGGGCGGTCGGCAACGACCGCCGCCGGTTCGGCGGGAAAGCCCGGCGTCCGGCATGCCTCGACCAGCGCGCGCATGTTCGAGCCGCGGCCCGAAATCAGGATCGCGAGCCGGGTCACGGCGAAGGCGCGCCGCGAAAGGCCACGCCGGTCCGCTCCGTCACCTCGCCGATACGGAAGACGGTCTCGCCTGCGGCGGCGAACGCGGCCTCCGCCTCGTCCGCCGCGGCGCGGCCCACCACCGCCGCCATGCCGATCCCGCAATTGAACGTGCGCAACATCTCGTCGCGAGGCACGCCGCCCTCGCCCGCGATCCACGCGAACACCGGCGGCAGCGGCCACGACGCGAGATCGACCCGGGCTCCGAGCATCGGCGGCAGGGCGCGCGGCAGGTTCTCCGTCAGGCCGCCGCCGGTCACATGCGCCAGCGCCTTGACCCCCCGCGGCAGCGCCGCCAGAACCGCGCCGACGTATATCCGCGTCGGATCGAGCAGCGCCTCGCCCAGCGCGCGTCCGGGCGCGAAGGGCGCCGGCGCTTCCCAGGACAGGCCGCGGTCGGCGACCAGCCGCCGGACCAGCGAGAAGCCGTTGGCGTGCACGCCGTCGGACGCCAGACCGAGCACCGCGTCGCCGGGGCGGACATCGCGGCGCGGCAGCAGGCGTTCGCGCTCCACCGCGCCGACGGCGAAGCCCGCGAGGTCGTAATGGCCGGGGCGGTAGAGGCCCGGCATTTCCGCGGTCTCGCCGCCGATGAGCGCACAGCCGGCGCGCCGGCACCCTTCGGCGATCCCGGCGACCGCCGCCGCCGCAGCGTCGACGGAAAGCGCGCCGGTCGCGAAATAGTCGAGAAAGAACAGCGGTTCGGCACCCTGAACCACGAGGTCGTTGACGCACATGGCGACGAGATCGACGCCGACGCCATGGTGACGCCCCACCGCCGCCGCGACCATCGCCTTGGTCCCCACCCCGTCGGCGGCGGCGACCAGCAGGGGGTCGCGCCAGCGCCCGGCCGCCGCGAGATCGAACACCGCGCCGAAGCCCCCCAGCGCCGCGTCCGCGCCGGGCCGCGCCGTCGCCGCCGCAAGCGGCGCGATGCGCCGCACCAGTTCGGCGCCGGCGTCGATATCGACCCCGGCGTCGCGATAGCCGCCCGCCGGAGACGGACGATGGCCCGGAGCTTCGGTCATGCTATCCTGCAACCATGCCGACGATGCGAACGCCGCCACGAATATGCCGACGATAGTCGAGCGCCTCGACGGCGCAATGCGATCGTCGCGCGCCGCGGCGACCGCAGCAGTCGTCATGACCGCCGCGCTCGCGGCGTTCGCTCCGCCGGCGGTCGCCGACGACCTGTTCTCGGTTGCCGGGGTGACGGTCGACGTGGAAGCGGAAAGCGCGCGCGAAGCGCAGGAAAACGCCGTCGCGCTCGCCGCAAGCCGCGCCCTCGACATCATGCTTCGCAAGGTGACGGCGACGGCGGACCGCCCGCGATTGCCGCAATTCGCGCCGCAGGACGCGGCGGCTCTGGTGCGCGGTTGGGAAGTCTCCGACGAAGTGCGGTCGGCGCAGCGCTATGTCGGCGCCTTCACCGTCCGTTTCGACCCGCGCGGCGTGCGCCGCGTCCTGCGCGAAGCGGGCGTTCCGCACGCCGAAACCCGCCGCCCGCCGACGCTCGTGCTGCCGGTTCGCGACGGCCCCGACGGCCCGGTCCTGTGGGACTCGTCCGATCCGTGGCGCGAGGCGTGGCGGCGCCTGGACTGGCGCAACCGCCTGGTCGAACTGCCGCTTCCCGGCGATTCGCCGGAGGACCGCTTCGTGATCTCCGCGCAGCAGGCGCTGGCCGGCGACCGGGAGCGGCTGGCCGCGATGGCGCGGCGCTACGGCGCCGCCGATGTCCTGGTCGTCGTGGCGCGGCCCGCGCCCGCCGACGGCTCGCTGACGCTCGAGGCGCGGCCGGGCGGCGATGCGGCGGGAGCGGCGTCGCGCACAATTCCCGGCGGCGAGGATGTCTGGCTCCGCGCCGCCGGGACAGCCGCCGCGCTGGTCGAACAGGAATGGGTGGCGAACAACCTGCTGGACTACGGGCGGCCCGCCAGTCTGGACGCCGTCGCGGCGCTCGACGGGCTCGACAGCTGGCTGTCGCTGCGTCGGCGTCTCGCGGCGTTGACGCAGATCGACCGCGTCGAGATCCGCAGCCTGAGCGCCGCGGAGGCGTCCATGAGACTGCATTATCTGGGGTCGCGGGTGCCCCTTTCGGCAGCGCTGGCGAGCCGCGGTCTCGGGCTCGTCGCCGACGGCGCCGGGAACTGGCGCCTCCGCGAGCTCGACGCCGACGCCCGGCCCGCCGCCGCGAACCGTCCGCCGCCGCACCCCGAGTCGCCCCTCGGCGACCTCGACCTCGAGTGAGCGCGCCCCGCCCGTGAGCGTCTCGCGCAAACTCGCGTTCTGGGTCGGCGCCCTGGTCCTTTCGGTCGGGGCGCTGTTGCTTTTCCGGTCGATCCTCCTGCCTTTCGTGGCCGGCATGGCGCTCGCCTATGTCCTCGATCCGCTGGCCGATCGGCTGGAGGCTGTCGGAGCGCCGCGCGCCCTGGCGACGACGGCCGCCCTGTTCGCCTTCCTCGCCGCGCTTTTCGCCGCGGTCCTGTTGTTCGTTCCCTTGATAGAAGACCAGGTCGCCGGGTTCGCGCGCCGCCTGCCGGCGCTCTTCCAGGACGCCAGCGCGGGCCTGGCGGACGTGACGGCGCTGGCGCCGGAGAGCCTCGACCCATCGCGCGTGCTGGCGGTCGCCGGCGCGGTGGCGGAAATGCAGAAGGCGGTCGCGGAATGGGGCCTCGCCGCCGCGCGGCGGTTGTTCGCGTCCGGCGTCGCGGCGCTCAATCTCGCGGGGCTGCTGGTCATTACGCCGGTGGTCGCATGGTATCTGCTGCGCGACTGGGACCGCCTGGTCGCCCGCGTCGACGGGCTGCTGCCGCGGGATCACACGGAAACGCTGCGCGGCCTGGCGCGCGAGGTGGATGTCCGCCTGGCCGGCTTCGTCCGCGGCCAGGCCCTGGTCTGCCTCGTCCTCGGCGTTGCCTACGCCGCCGCGCTCGAGATCGCCGGGCTCGATTACGGCCTCGTCATCGGGCTGATTTCGGGGCTCGTCTCCTTCATCCCCTTCGTGGGGTCGTTGACCGGTCTGGCGCTGTCGGCCGGGTTCGGCTACCTCCAGTTCGGCTGGTCGGCGCATCTCTTCCTGCTGGCCTTCGTTTTCTTCGCCGGGCAAGCCGTCGAGGGCTATTATCTGACGCCGAAACTGGTCGGCGACCGGGTCGGTCTGCACCCGGTATGGGTGATGTTCGCCCTGCTCGCCGGCGGCGCGCTGTTCGGCTTTCTCGGCATGTTGCTGGCGGTGCCCGTCGCCGCGGTCGTGGGGGTGATGGCGCGCTTCTGCATCGAACGCTATCTCGCCAGCGGGCTGTTCCTCGGCCGGGGCGCGCCGTGAGCGGCGCCGGGGCGGCGCAGCCTGCCCTCCGCTTCGGGTTCCGCGACGCCGACGGCGCGGCCGATTTCCTCGTCGGGCCGGCGAACCGCGACGCCGCGGCATGGATCGACCGCTGGCCGGACTGGCCGGCGCCGGGTCTGGCGCTTTACGGCCCGCCGGGCTGCGGCAAGAGCCATCTTCTGGCGATCTGGGCGCGCCGCGCCGCAGCGCGCACGGTCGCCGGGCGCGCGCTCGGCGCGGCGCTCCCGGGCCTCCTCGCCGGGGAAGCGCGCGCCGTGGCGGTGGACGACGCCGAAGCAGCGCTGGGCGACGAAGCCCGCGAACGCGCGCTGGTGCACCTCTGCAACGCCGTCGCGGCGCGGCGCGGCGCCGTGCTGCTCGCCGCGGCGACGCCGCCGGCGTCGTGGCGGACCGGTCTTGCCGACCTGCGCTCGCGCGCGGCGGCGCTGCCGGCGGCGGCCATCGCCGAACCGGACGACGACCTGCTCGCCGCGGTGCTCGTCAAATTATTCGCCGACCGACAGACGATTGTCGGGGCGGCGGCGATCGATTATCTCGTCGGACGCATCGAACGGTCCTTCGCGGCCGCGCGGCGGGTCGCGGACGCGGTCGACCGGGCGGCTTGCGAGAGGCGGCGGGCGGTCACGGTTCCGTTCGTGCGCGGCCTGCTGATGTCCGGCGAGGCGTAGGGACTTTACCGAACTGGGGGAACGACCATGGATCTGGGTTTGTCGGGCCGCAAGGCGATCGTCTGCGCGTCGAGCAAGGGCCTCGGCCGCGCCTGCGCGCTCTCGCTCGCGCGCGAGGGCGTCGCGGTGACGGTCAACGCGCGCACTGCGGAGACGCTGGAAGCGACGGCGGCGGACATCCGCCGCGAAACCGGCGCCGCGGTCACCGCGGTCGCCGCCGACGTGACGACCCCGGAAGGCCAGCGCGACCTTCTCGCGGCGTGCCCCGAACCGGACATCCTGGTCAACAATGCGGGCGGACCGCCGCCGGGCGACTTCCGCGACTGGTCGCGCGACGACTGGTTCAAGGGGGTTGCGGCGAACATGCTGACGCCCATCGAGCTCATCAAGGCCACGGTGGACGGCATGATCGCGCGCAAATTCGGGCGCATCGTCAACATCACCTCCGCCGCCACGAAAAGCCCGATCGCGGAACTCGGCATGTCGAACGGCGCGCGCACCGGCCTCGCCGGCTTCGTCGCCGGTCTCGCGCGCGAGACGGTGGCGCACAACGTAACCGTCAACTGCCTGCTGCCCGGCCCGTTCGACACCGACCGCCTGCGCGGCAACATCGAGTTCCGCGCCGCGCAAGCGGGCGAGGACGAAGAGGCGTTCGCCGCCCGGGTCGCCGCCGCCAACCCGGCCGGGCGTTTCGGCCGGCCCGAGGAGTTCGGCGACGCCTGCGCCTTCCTCTGCGGCGCGCAGATGGGCTTCGTCACCGGACAGCATTTCCTCATGGATGGCGGCGCCTTCCGCGGCACGTTCTGAGCGACGGCGTCCGCCTCCGGCCCCGGAGGCGCCGTTTGCCGCCGCCGGCCGCCGACTCCCCGGGCGCGACCGCGCGCTACGGCGTCGTCGACATCGGTTCGAACTCGGTCCGGCTGGCGATATTCGACGCGCTCCGCCGGGCCCCGCAGCCGTTCTTCAACGAAAAGGCGCTGTGCGCCATCGGGCGCGGGGTGCGGCGCGCCGGAAGGCTCGACCCGGACGGCGCGGCGCGGGCGCTCGACAGTCTGGAGCGATTCGGCGCGCTGGCGCGCGCGATGGGGGCGGCGCCGGTGGACGCGGTCGCCACCGCCGCCGTGCGCGACGCCGCCGACGGCGCGGCCTTCGCGCGCGAGGCCGGACGGCGCTCGGGTTTCGAGGTGCGCGTGCTGTCCGGCGCCGAGGAAGCGAAACTCGCCGCCGCCGGCGTTCTCAGCGGGATGCCGCAGGCGGACGGCGTCATGGGCGATCTCGGAGGCGGCAGCCTCGAGCTCGTGCGCCTCGACGCCGGCCGCGCGGCCGAGCGCGCGACGCTGCCGCTCGGCCCGCTCAGACTGCTCGAGGAGTCGAACGGCGACCGGGACCGGGCGCGCGCGGCGATCGACGACGCGCTTTCGGGGTTGCCGTGGCTGAAGGAAGCAGCCGGGGCCGGACTCTACGCGGTGGGGGGCGCCTGGCGGGCGCTTGCGCGCGCCCACATGGCGCAGCAGGGTTATCCGTTGCGCGTGATCCATCATTACCGGCTGCCGCGCGGCGACGTTGCCGCGCTCGCCGCGCTGTTCGCCCGTCAGACCCCCGACACGCTGGCGAGTTTCGGCGGTGTGCCGACGCGGCGGCTGGACCTGTTGCCGCTCGCTGCGCTGGCGATGGAGCGGGTGCTGCGCGCCGCGGCGCCGCGCTGCGTTGTGTTCTCGGCGCTCGGGCTGCGCGAGGGACTGGCGCATATGCGTCTGTCCGCGCAGTGTCGCGCCGAAGACCCGCTGCTCGCCGCGTGCCGCGACATCGCGGCGCGTCTGGCGCGTTTTCCCGGCCAGGGCGAGGAGCTTTTCGAGTGGACCGGCGCCCTGTTCCCCGACGAGACCGCCGACGAACGGCGCCTTCGCCGCGCCGTCTGCGCGATCGGCGATATCGGCTGGCGCGCCCATCCGGACGCGCGCGCCGAACAGGCGAGCGCGGAGACCCTCTACGCGCCGGCGCTTTACGCGAGTCATCCGGAGCGCTGCTTTCTCGCCTGCGCGGTCTTCGCGCGCTACGCCAACCGCGAAAGCGGCGGCAAGTTGCGCGCCGCGGCCGAGCGCCTGCTCGCCCCGGAGACGAGGCGGCGCGCAAGCGTCGTCGGGCTGGCGGCGCGTCTCGGCGAAACGCTGTCCGGCGGCGCCCCGGGGCTCCTTGAGCGCTTCCCGCTGTCGCTGGGGACGCGCCCGCCGACGCTGCGGTTGCGGGGCGCGCCGGAGGACGGCGCCATGCTCGGAGAAACGGTCATGCGGCGTTTCGAGGCCCTGGCGGCGGAAATGGGGCGGGCGCCGGAGCGCGGGCTGCGGTGAAGCGGCTTTCGGGGCGCGTCGCTCTGGTCCTCGGCGCCGGTTCGGTCGCGCCGGGCTGGGGCAACGGCAAGGCCATTGCCGTGCTCTTCGCGCGCGAGGGCGCGCGGGTCTTCGCGGTGGACCGCGTCCTCGCGGCGGCCCGGGAGACGGCGGAGATCATCGCCGGGGAGGGCGGGGAGGCGGCGCCGCACGCCGCCGATGTCACCGACGGCGCGGCTGTGGAAGCCGCGGTCGCCGCTTGCCTCGAAGCATTCGGGCGCATCGACGTGCTGGTGAACAATGTCGGCGGCTCGGCGCCCGGCGGGCCGGTGGAAATGGACGAAGCGGTGTGGGACCGGCAGATGGAGTTCAACCTCCGTTACGTCTATCTCAGCTGCAAGCACGTGTTGCCCGTCATGGAGCGCCAGGGCGCGGGCGCCGTCGTCAACATCGCGTCGATCGCCGGCCTGCGGCATATCGGGCATGACCTTGCGGCCTATGCGGCGAGCAAGGCGGGGTTGATCCAGTTCACGCGGGTCACCGCGGTGAGTTACGCGCGCAAGGGGGTGCGCCTCAATACGGTCGTGCCCGGGTTGATGCACACGCCGCTGGTGGAGCATCGGCTGGCGGGCGAGCGCGGCGGCGGCGATGCGGCGGCGCTGGTTGCGGCGCGCCATCGTCAGCCGCCCATGGGGCGGATGGGCGACGCCTGGGATGTAGCGTATGCGGCATTGTTCCTCGCCGGCGACGAGTCGAAATACGTCACGGGCGCGGAAATCGTCGTCGATGGCGGCCTCATGGCCACGGCCGCCCGGCCGCCGCGCTGAACCGGCGGGGCCACGCTCCGATCCTTCGAGGCGCCCGCTCGCACGAACGAAATTCTTGACGCGGGGCCGGCGATCGGTCATGTTTCACCCTGTAAACCCCGGGTCCGCCTCTGCCTTTCGGTATGCGCCCGGGGTTCTGTCTCGTGATCGCGCCGGTTCCTGCCCGACGGGGGCGCTTTCACCCGAGGCGCGAGCCGGGAGACCTGCTCGTCGGGCCGCCGCCGTTGACGCGCACGCCCGCTCCCTTCAATCTTGCGCCCGCGAATCGCGCGTGCCCCGCGGCCGGCGCCGAAGCAACCGACACGGAGAACCACGGTGAAGATTGCCCGCCGTTTCGCCCCGGTCGCCGGGGCGCTCGCCTTGCTATCGCTCGCCGCGTGCGGCAGCGACGGCAACAACGCGAGTTCTCTGCCCGTACCCGACCCGGCGGGAGCGCTCGCCCTGACCGGTTCGCAAGCCCCCGCCGAGACCCCGGCGGACCAGGCGGCGCGCGCACGGGGGATAGTGGGACGCATCGACTCGCTTATCGTCTCTTCCATCGTCGGGGAGTCGACTCATGCGAGATACCCGACTTTTGCGGTGCAGACGGATTGCTCCGGGACCCGGTGCTCATGGAGCGAACCGACGGCCGGATTCTCCGGTTCTTTCGGTTTGAGCGACTTCCGGCAGTCGTCGGGCAGCTCGCGGGCCGTCCTCACCAGGAACGGGATAACGCTGCTGGAAGGCCGGGGCGAGAAAGTCGAGTCCTACGGCGCGTGGATGGACCACGCCGCGTTCACGCTGCAAAGCGAACGGACGATGGCAGGGGGCGTCGCCATCGAGACCCGCTACGGAGTCGCCGGCGGCGACCTGACCGGCGTCCCGCCCGACATGACGGCCACATGGCGCGGGGTTATGGTCGGGACCCCGAGCGGCGGCGCGTTGCGCGGGCACATCCTGCAAGGCGACGCCGCCCTGAGCTTTACGTTCGGCGGGGCCGGCGGTTCGCTCGACGCGGCGTTCACGGATATCAAGGACCTCGACCGCGGCGCGGCGCATTCGACGCCGGTTCTGAGATTCGACGACGTGCCGGTCGCCGCCGACGGCGCCTGGCGGTTCGGCGAGGCCGGCAACCGCATCCAGGGCGGGTTCTACGGGCCGGGCCACGCGGAAGCGGCGGGGATCGTCGAGCAGAGCGGCGTCGTCGGCGCGTTCGGCGCGAAGCGACAATAGAACCCGGACGCGTCGACGGGCCCGGGCTAAACGAGCACCATGCCTTCCTCGGTGCGCGCGGGGACGGCGTCGTCGCCGGAGAGTTTCATCTCGTGATGCGCCGCGCCGGCGGGGATCATGGGAAAGACGTTCTCCATCTTGTCGACGCGAATGTCGGCGAGGACCGGGCCGTCATGCTCGATCATGCGCCGGATGACGCCGTCCACCTCGTCGGGGCGCGAGGCGCGCACGCCGAGCCAGCCGAAACTCTCCGCCAGGCGCACGAAGTCGGGTAGCGAGTCGGTGTAACTCTCGGCGTAACGCCCGCCGTGAAAGAACTCCTGCCACTGGCGCACCATGCCCAGATACTCGTTGTTGAGCACGAACACCTTCACCGGCAGGCGATATTGCGCGGCGGTGGACATCTCCTGCATGTTCATCAGAAACGACGCTTCCCCGGCGACGTCCACGACCAGCGAGTCGGGGTGGGCGACCTGCACGCCGAGCGCCGCCGGAAAGCCGTAGCCCATGGTGCCGAGGCCGCCGGACGTCATCCAGCGCATGGGCTCCTCGATCTTGAGGAACTGCGCCGCCCACATCTGGTGCTGGCCGACTTCGGTGGTGAAATATGCGTCGCGGCCGGCGGTCAGCGCCTGCAGGCGTTCGAGCGCGTATTGCGGCTTGATGCCTGCGGCGTCCGCCTCGTAGCGCAGACAGTCGACATCGCGCCACGAGCGGATGCGCTCCCACCACGCATCGAGCGCCGCCGGGTCGGGCGCGTAGTCCCGCCGCCTCCACTCCGCAAGCAGGGCCGTCAGCGCTTCCCCCGCATCGCCGATCAGGGGCACGTCGATCGCCACGTTCTTGTTGATCGAGGACGGGTCGATATCGATGTGGATTTTCTTCGACCCGGGCGAGAAGCCGGTCAGGCGCCCCGTTACCCGGTCGTCGAAACGCGCCCCGACCGCGAGCATCGCGTCGCAGTCGTGCATGGCCATGTTCGATTCGTAGGTGCCGTGCATCCCGACCATTCCGAGCGCTTGCGGGTCGGTCGCCGGAAAGCCGCCGAGGCCGAGCAGCGTCTGGGTGATCGGGAACCCGCTCGCGCGAACGAACTCGCGCAATCCCTTGACCGCGCCGGGCCCCGAATTGATCACCCCGCCTCCCGCATAGACGAGGGGGCGCCGCGCTTTCGCGAGCAACGCCGCCGCCTCCGCCACGGCGCCCGGCGACGGCGCCCGGCGCGGGCGATAGGTCTTGTGCGACGCCGCGGCGCACGGCGCATAGTCGCAACTGTCGTTGACCACATCCTTCGGCAGGTCGACCACCACCGGGCCGGGCCGGCCGGCGGCGGCGACGTAGAACGCCTCGGCGACGATGCGCCCCAGGTCGCGCACGTCCTTCACCAGGTAATTATGCTTGGTGCAGGGGCGGGTGATGCCGACCGTATCCGCCTCCTGAAAGGCGTCGTTGCCGATCAGATGGGTCGGCACCTGGCCGGTCAGACAGACCACGGGCACCGAGTCCATCAAGGCATCGGTCAGCCCGGTCACGGCGTTGGTGGCGCCGGGGCCCGAGGTCACGAGCACGCAGCCGGTCCGACCCGTGGAGCGGGCGTAACCTTCCGCCGCGTGCACCGCCGCCTGTTCGTGGCGGACGAGGATGTGTCGCAGGCGGTTCTGCTGGAACAGCGCGTCGTAGATCGGCAACACGGCGCCGCCGGGATAGCCGAACACGACCTCCACCCCCCGGTCGACCAGGGCCTGGATCACGATCTCGCCGCCGCTGAGCGCCATTTCCGCCTCCGTGCCGCGCCCGCCGCCGCGACATCGGCGAAAGGCGCAAGGGGCGCAACGCTAGGCGCGAAGCCGCGGCCGGTCAACCGGCCCGACGGCGCGAAACCTGCGCCGGAAACGATGGACCGCGCGACGACAGAGTTCCGCCTCGGCGGCGGGGAAGCCGGGCCCCGGCGCAATCGTCAGGTCCGCGCGGTAGCGGTGACGGAACCATGTCCGCTGGCGTTTGGCGTAACGGCGCGTCGCGCGCGCCGCGCGCCCCGCCGCTTCCCCGCGGTCGATGACGCCGGCAAGGCAGTCGAGAAGCGGCCGCACGCCGAGCGCCTTCATCGCCGGCAGTCCCGGGTCGAGACCGAGCGCCGCCAGCGCGCGCGCTTCCTCGAGCGCGCCCTGCGCCATCATCGCCGCGAACCGCGCAGCGCAGCGGCGATAGAGCGCGTCGCGCTCCGGCCACAGGAGAATCCGCAGCACGCCGCCGGGCAGCGGGTCGCGCGCCTCCGCAGTCCACGCCGCGAGTGGCCGGCCCGTCGTCTCGAGCACAGCCCAGGCCCGCTTGACCCGCTGCGTATCGCCGACCGGCAGGCGGGCCGCCGCCGGGTCGCGCGCGGCGAGCGCCGCATGGAACGCGGCCGCGCCCATCGCGGCGTGAAGCGCGTCGGCGCGTCGGCGCGCCGCCGCGGGAACCGGGGGCGTCGACGCCAGCCCCCCGGTCAGCGCTTCGATGTAGAGTCCGCTGCCGCCGACGAGGAGGGGAAGGCGGCCGGCCGCGCGCGCGTCGGCGATTTCGGCGAGCGCGTCGCGGCGCCAGCGCCCGACCGAACAGGCCTGTGCGGCCGGCATATAGCCGTAAAGGCGATGCGGCGCCCGCGCCCGGTCGGCGGCGGTCGGGCGCGCGGTGAGGACCGCGAGCTCGCGATAGACCTGCATCGAATCGGCGTTGACGATGACCGCCGGCGCGCCGTCGCGCGCCAGCGCCTCGGCGAGCGCCAGCGCCAGCGCCGATTTCCCCGCCGCCGTCGGCCCGGCGACGATGACCGTTCCGTCCCGCGCGCTCACACCGGGAGTCCCCGCGCCGCCGGCGCAGCGTGAGAACGCAGCGGCCTTCATTATATCGGTCGGCGCGACCCCGGTCGGCGCGCAGGTTCCGCCATCGCGGAAACTGCGGGGTTCTTTCGCACGTTCGAAAGCGGAAACCGGAATCGCTCCGTTCGAACGACGCGAACCGGCGCTGCGATCAGAACAGGAATTTGAGGCCCACGGACGCCGCGAAGAAGCCAAAGCCTTCCGCCGCGATGCCGTAATGGATGGGGGCGCCGCCCGGCGCCACCGTGGACGCATGGCCGCGCAACGGCCGCCAGGGCTTGCCGCCGTCCTCGAAATCGGTGAACGAACCGCCATAGCGGAGTTTGGCGGTCAGCAGGCGGCGCGCGCTCAGGGCGTAATCCAGCCCCACCATCAACTGATACCCCCACAACCAGTCGGTCATCGTGTCGTCGGCGCGCGATGTCTTGTCCGCCGCTTCGGGGTTCCGGCCCAGGGCGCGCAGCGCTTCCCGGCTTCCCCTGACCGAGGTCCCGGCATAGTCGAGCGCCACCCGCGCCGCACCGACCCCGGCGCCGACCCACGGAGTCGCCTCGGGCGAAACCGCGCCGCGGAAGTCGTGATAGAAGTTGGCGAACAGATTGTGCGAGCGGAGCGCGTCGATCTCCTCGCTGCGCTCAACGAACTCGCGCTGTTTCGGGTCGCCGGGGACGACCAGATCGACCCGGTCCCCGCCCTGGCTGCGGAAAAAATACTCGACCTCGTAGCGGATCGGCCCCGAGTCGGCGTATCCGACGCTGGCGCCCGCCAGCACGCCCGCCTCCAGGTCGAACTCGCTGGCGGCGCTCGGCAAGGCCCGGGGCCGGCACTCGCTCGCGGGGAGCGGCACCGACGTGACCTCCCCGTCGATGGTCACATCCGAGCGCGGCGTGAGCCACTGGTCGCAATTGGTTCCGACGCCGACATTCGTCCGCGTCGACGAAAGCGTGCGCGCGAGCGACGCGCCGGCCTCGACGCCGAAATAAAACCCCCGGGCGTCGTCGCCGACGGCGGGCGTCGCAAGCGCCGCAAGAACCGTCGAGACGAATGCGAATGGCGCGTAACGCATGAACGAGCTCCCTTGCTCCGGTTGAATGTCCTTGTCGAAGGACCGCCGACTCTCCTTGCGCCAATCCTACGCCCTCGCGCCGTCGCGGTCCAGAAGCCGAGCTGGACCGGCGGCGCCGCGGCGGCTAATGATAGCGGCGGGAACGGGGCTCCGAAACGATCCGGGGAGGCTGCCTGTGGAGTTTTCGCATCCGCTGTCGCGCCGCCGGGCGCTCGCCGTGATCGGCGCCGTCGGCGGCGTCGCGATGTTGCCGCAGCTCGCGGCGGCGGGGCGCGCCCGCCTGCGTGAGTGGCGCGGCGCCGCCCTGGGCGCGCCGGCGCGCATCGTCCTTGAGCATCCCGACGGCGCGGCGGCGGCCCGCCTCTTCGACAATTGCGCGCGCGAGATCGCGCGGCTGGAGCGCGAGTTCAGCCTGCACCGCAACGACAGCGCCCTGCGCGAGCTCAACCGTCGCGGGCGGCTCGACGCCCCGAGCCTCGATATGGTGCGGGTGCTGCGCGCGGCGCAAAGGTTCGGCGCGCTCACCGACGGCGCGTTCGACGTCACGGTGCAACCGCTGTGGACGCTCTACGCCGGGCATTTCTACCGCCATCCCGACGGCGCCGCGGGGCCGGACGGCGAGGCGCTGGCGGCGGCGCGCGCGCTGGTCGACTATCGCGCGCTGGAGGTCTCGCCGCGCCGCGTCGCGCTCGAAGGCGCAGGCCGGGCCGTCACCCTCAACGGCATCGCGCAAGGCTACATCACCGACCGGGTCGCCGAAATCCTGCGCGACGGCGGAATCGCCGACGTGCTCGTCGATCTCGGCGAAACGCGCGCCTCGGGCCGGCACCCCGAGGGCCGCCCGTGGGCGATCGGCCTCGCGAACCCGGGCGACCCGGCGACATACGGGCCGGTGGTCGAACTGGTCGACCGCGCTCTCGCGACGTCCGGCGGCTACGGCACCCGCTTCAGCGCCGACGGCCGACATCACCACCTGTTCGCGCCCGACACCGGAGAGAGCGCCAACCACCACCTTTCGGTCAGCGTCGTCGCCGACGATGCGATGACGGCCGACGCGCTTTCGACCGGGCTTTTCGTCGCGCCGCCGGCGGCAGCCGAAAAGGCCGCGGCGGCGATGCCGGAGATCGCCGTTCACCTCACGGATGCGGCGGGCGAGCGGCGCAGCCTGAACGCATGAACGATGCGCCGGGGCCGGCGCTCGCCGGCCTCAGGATTGTCGATCTGAGCCGTATCCTGGCGGGGCCGTTCTGCACCCAGCTGCTCGCCGACCACGGCGCCTCGGTGATCAAGGTCGAACCCCCCGCCGGAGACGACACCCGCGCCTGGGGGCCGCCGTTTCGGGACGGGCAAAGCGGCTATTTCGACGGCCTCAACCGCGGCAAGCGCAGCATCGCCGTCGACCTGGGCCGCGAGACGGGGCGCGCCGTGCTGCTGCGCCTGCTCGAAAGCGCCGATGCGCTGGTCGAGAATTTCAAGCCCGGCCAGATGGAGAAATGGGGGCTCGGTTACGAGCGGACGCTGGCCGCGCGCTTCCCCCGCCTCGTCTATGCTCGGGTAACCGGCTTCGGCGATACGGGGCCGCTGGCGGGAATGCCGGGGTTCGACGCGGTGGCGCAGATGATGAGCGGCGTCGCGAGTCTGAACGGCGCCGCCGACGGCCCGCCCTTCCGCTCCGGCGCGCCGGTGAGCGACCTCGCCGCCGGGTTATACGCCGCCGCAGGGCTGGCGATGGCGCTGGTCGAACGCGCCCGTTCGGGCCGCGGTCAGATGGTGGAGGTCTCGCTGCTCGACGCCTCGGTGAGTCTGTTGCGCCCGCACGGCGCCAATTGGCTCGCCGGCGGCGAACGCCCGCGGCGCGCCGGCAACGCGCACCCGAATCTGGTCCCCTACGACCTGTTCGAGACGGCCCGGGGGGCGGTCTTCGTCGCCGTCGGCAACGACCGGCAGTTCGCCCGCCTGTGCGCGGCGCTCGGCCGGCCGGAACTGGCCGACGACCCCCGCTTCCGCCGCACTGTCGACCGGGGGACGCACCGCCGCGCCCTGCATGAGGCGCTGGCGCCCCTGTTCGCCGCGCGGGAGTCCGGGGCGCTGGCGCAGGAACTGATGGCGCAGGGCGTTCCCGCCGGCCCGGTGCTGGAGGTCCCGGAAGCGCTCGCCCACCCCCAGATCGCCGGGCGCGGCATGATCGTCGAAACCGACGGCTATCGCGGCATCGCCAGCCCGCTGCGCATGAGCCGGTCGCCGACCGCCGCGCCGCGGCGGCCGCCGGCGCTTTCCGCCGACGCGCGCGCCGTTCTCGCCGAAGCCGGCTACGCCACTGCCGAGATCGAGTCCCTCGTCGCCGAAGGCGCGGTGACCGCGGCGGCGTCGCGCTGACGCCGCGCGCCGGTCACCCGCCCGACCATTTCGGCGGGCGCTTTTCGGCGAACGCTTTCGGCCCCTCCACGAAATCCGCGCTGTCGTAGAGCGCCTGCACGGCGGGGTAGGTCGTGGCGATGGCCTCTTTCAGCGTCGGTTTGTCGAGTCCCTCGTAGATCGCCTGTTTCGAGGCGCGAATCGACATCGGCGAACATTCGAGGATCTGCCCTACCCAGCGCTTCGCCGCGTCCATGAGCGCGCTCCGGCTCGTGACTTCGTTGACGAAGCCGAGCCTGTGGCCTTCCTCCGCGGACACCCGCCGCCCGGTGAGGATCATGCCGAGCGCCTGTTTCTGCGGGATAATGCGCGGCAGGCGGTGCAGGCCGCCGGCGAGCGCCGCGAGGCCCACCCGCGGTTCGGGCAGCGCGAAGACGGCGTTGTCCGACGCGACGATCAGGTCGCAGGCGAGCGCGATCTCGAAGCCGCCGCCCATCGCGAAACCGTTGACCGCGGCGATCACCGGCTTGGTCAGGTCGAAGCGTTGCGTCAACCCGGCGAAGCCGCTTGCCGGGCGTTCGCGCGGGCCGCCCGCCGCCTGGTATTTCAGGTCGTTGCCGGCGGAGAACGCCTTGTCGCCGGCGCCGGTGACGATCGCCGCCCACTGTTCGGGGTCGGCGGCGAAATCGTCGAATACCGCGTCGAACTCGAAATGCGCCGGCGGGTGCAGCGCGTTGTGGACTTCGGGCCGGTCGATGGTCACCACCGTCAGCCGCCCCTCGCGCGCCACCTTCAGGAATTCGTATTCGGCCATCGGTCGGTCCTCCTCCAGTCGGCTTACAGGGGGCGTTCAGTCGGCAAGGAAACGCGACGGCGGCGCGAAACTATAGCCGAGCGCGGCGGCCACGGCCGGATGCGTCACCTGTCCCCGGTGCGCGTTCAGCCCGGCGGCGAAGCCCGGGTCGTCGGCGAGCGCCCGCTTCCAGCCCTTGCCGGCGAGCGCCAGCACATAGGGCAAGGTGGCGTTGTTGAGCGCGAAAGTGGAGGTGCGCGCGACGGCGCCCGGCATGTTGGCGACGCAGTAATGCACCACTTCGTCGACGACATAGGTCGGGTCGCTGTGACTCGTCGGGCGGCTGGTGTCGGCCATCCCGCCCTGGTCGATGGAAACGTCGACGAGCACCGAGCCGCGGCGCATCCGGCGCACCATGTCCCGACTCACCAGGTTCGGGGTCGCGGCCCCCGGCGTCAGCACGGCGCCGATCACCAGGTCGGCGTTCTCGACATAGCGTTCGAGCGTCTCGACGGTCGAGAAAATGGTGTTCAGGGTCGGGCCGAACTGCATGTCGAGCGCCGACAGCCGCGCCAGCGACGCCTCGAGGACGGTCACCCGCGCCTCCATGCCCATGGCCATCCGCGCGGCGTTGGTCCCCACCACGCCGCCGCCGACGATGGTCACATCGGCGGCGGGAACCCCGGGCACGCCGCCGAGCAGCACCCCGCGCCCGCCCTGCGCGCGCTCCAGGCAGTGCGCGCCCGCCTGGATCGACATGCGCCCCGCCACCTCGCTCATGGGCGCGAGCAGCGGCAGCCGACCGGCGCCGTCGCTCACCGTCTCATAGGCGATGGCGGTGACGCCGCGCTCGACCAGGTCCCGCGTCTGCGGCGGGTCCGCAGCGAGATGCAGATAGGTAAAGAGTATCTGCCCGTCGCGAAGACGCGCCCGCTCGTGGGCCAGCGGCTCCTTGACCTTCACGATCAGGTCCGCGCGGGCGAAGACCTCTTCCGCCGTGTCGACGATCCCGGCGCCGGCGGCGGCGTAGTCGCCATTGTCCAGCCCGATGGGGCGCGCGGCGTCGCGTTCGACCAGGACCTCGTGTCCGTGATGGGTGAGTTCGCGCACGCTGAAGGGCACGAGGCCGACGCGGTATTCCTGTTCCTTCGCCTCCCTCGGGACGCCGATCCGCATGGCGTCAGCCGCCGGATTCGGAGACGATGCGCCCGGCGGACGGTTCGATCCGGCGTTTCCGCTCGTCCGGCGGCATCGGCCCCCGGTCGAAAAACCGGACGAACCGTTCGCGCTCGCCGTCGCCCACGCGCATTTCGCCCGGGGATCCGACCTTGCGCCCGGTCCCGCCGGGCGTCCGCCGGTCGCGCTCGCGGTTGCCCCCGACGGGCGCCCGGGCCGCGCGCTTCTCCCGGCTCGCCGCGGGGATCCTCGGCAAGGCGAACGGCATGAAGCGCATGACTCATCCTCCTGTCATACCAGTCCGGGTTCGTATTCACTCATTGTAGAATGCCCGAACACAAATTTGGAGACCTCCGCATAACCCGTTTCGCCTGCGGCAGGATCGCGTTCCCGGCGCTTTGCGACGTTTCCGAACCCGCCGTCGGCGTATGACAATGCGTGGCGGAATTGGGAACATCCGCCCCCTGCCCCGGTAATTCCCGCGAAAGAGCCTGCGAAGAAACCGGACGGCCTTACAAATACTCGTCATTCCCGCGAAAGCGGGAATCCGGAGGCGGACGTCCGCTATATCGGCCCGTTTTTATTACGGAAACGCCGCAACAGATTCCCGCTTTCGCGGGAATGACGAGGAGTAGTAGCGTCTCTCGATTTCTTCACACGCTCTTTCGCGGGAATGACGAAGCACTATTCGGTGGTTATTTCTTTTACAATGCCGTTACTTCGGCGACCCGGCTGTCACGATCGGAGACGCCCGATTCCTTCGCGCACCCGCAGGCTGCCGTCCGTGAGCGGCCCTTGCGAACCCCCGCGAGCGGAGACGCTACAGCGGCCGGCGCGCCCTCAACGCCGTCGCCAGTGTGCCGTCGTCGAGATAGTCGAGTTCGCCGCCGACGGGCACTCCGTGCGCCAGGCGCGAAACCGCAACGCCGCAGCCGGCGAGACGATCGACCAGATAATGCGCCGTCGTCTGGCCGTCGACCGTGGCCCCCAGCGCCAGGATCACTTCGCGAACTCCTTCCGCCCCGGCGCGCTCCACAAGGTCCGGGATCGCGAGGTCTTCCGGCCCGACCCCGTCCAGCGGCGACAGCACGCCGCCGAGGACGTGATAACGGCCGGCGAAAGCCGCGGCGCGTTCCAGCGCCCACAGGTCGGCGACCCCCTCGACGACGCAGAGGACGCCCGGGTCGCGGCGCGGATCGATGCAGATCGCGCACAATTCCCCGGCGTCGAGATTGCCGCAGGACGCGCAGCGGCGAACCGCCGCGGCGGCCTCGGTCAGCGCCGCCGCGAGGGGGGCGAGCAACGCCTCGCGGCGCTCGATGAGGACCAGCGCCGCGCGGCGCGCCGAACGCGGCCCCAGTCCGGGCAATTTGGCGAGGCGCTGGATCAAGCGCTCGATCTCGGCGCCGGCCATGCCGTCAGAACGGTTCGAAACCCGGCGGCAACGACAGGTCGCCGGTCGCCTCGCGCATCGCCTCGGCGGCGCGCGCTTCCGCCTTCGCGTCCGCGACGTCGCACGCCGCGACGATCAAATCCTCAATCACCGAAACCTCGCCCGAAGCGACGAGCGACGGGTCGATGGAGACCGCCTTGACGACCCCCTTCCCGTCCATCGTGACGCGGACCAGTCCGCCGCCCGCCTCCCCCTCGACGCGCGCCTCGGCGAGCGATTCCCGCACTTCCGTCATGCGCGACTGCATCTGTTGCGCCTGCTTCATCAAGGACCCGAGCGTTTTCATCGTTCCTCCGCTCCCGCCGCCCGTTCGGCGTTTTCGTCCCGCGCGTTCCCGCCCGGTCGCACCTCATGGATCGCCGCGCCGGGAAACGTCGCGAGCACCTGTCCCACCAGCGGGTCGCGCGCCGCCTCTTCCGCCAGCGCGGCCGCCCGGGCGGAGGTCTGCTCGCGGAGCGTTTCGGCGCCCTTCGCTTCCGACACGACGACCGTCCAGCGCCGACCGGTCCAGCGCTCCAGGCGCTGCACGACGCGCATCGCCAGGTCCGCCGGCGCGCCGGCGCCGGGGCGGATCTCGATGCGTCCCGGTTCGAACCCGACGAGATGGACATCGTTGACGAGATGGCCGTGAAGCAGCGGCTCGCGGCGGTCGGCGAACAGCGCTACGGTCTCGGCGAAACTCCGCGGCGACGACGGCGAGCCTTGCGGCGCCGCCCGCGGCGCCCCGGCCGCCGGCGCGGGCGCGCCGCCCGCGTCGTCGAGGCGCCGGATCAGATCCGCCGGCGAGGGCAGCGCCGCCGCGTGCGCGAGACGGATCAACACCATCTCCGCAGCCTGAAGCGGCGCCGGCGCCATGCGCGCCTCGGCGAGTCCCTTGAGCAAAATCTGCCAGCAGCGAGTCAGTTCGGAGACCGCCAGCTTGCCCGCCAGGGCGCGGCCCCGAACCCGTTCGGCTTCCGGCAGCCCCGGATCCCCGGCCGCGTCGGGGGTGAGTTTGAGCCGCGTGAGCCAGTGCGCAAGCGCCAGCATGTCCTCCAGAACCGCAGACGGGTCGGCGCCCGCCGCATATTGCTCGGCGAGCAGGTCCAGCGCGCCGGGCAGGCCGCCGTCGAGAACTCCCTCCAGCAGGTCGAACACGCGCTCGCGATCGGCGAGGCCGAGCATGTCGCGCACCGCCGCCGCGCTCACCGTCGCGCCCGCCGCGTCGCCTGTCGCCTGGTCGAGCAGCGACAACCCGTCGCGGACCGACCCGTCGGCGGCGCGCGCGATCAACGCCAGCGCGTCGGCCTCGACCGCCGCGTCCTCGCGCTTCGCCACCGCCGCGAGATGTTCGGCAAGACGCGCCGCGTCCACCCGCCGCAGGTCGAAACGCTGGCAGCGCGAGAGCACGGTGACGGGGATCTTGCGCGCCTCGGTGGTCGCGAACACGAACTTGACGCGCTCCGGGGGTTCTTCGAGCGTCTTGAGCAGCGCGTTGAACGCGGCGGTCGACAGCATGTGAACTTCGTCGACGATATAAACCTTGAAGCGCGCGGTCGATGGCGCATAGCGCACGCTGTCCACGATCTCGCGCACGTCGTCGACGCCGGTGCGGCTGGCGGCGTCCATTTCCAGCACGTCGACATGCCGGTCCTCGCCGATGGCGACGCAATGCTCGCAGCGGCCGCACGGCTCCGCGGCGGGAGACCCGACGGAGCCGTCGGCGCCGACGCAGTTCAGGGCGCGGGCGAGAATGCGCGCGGTCGTCGTCTTGCCGACGCCGCGCACTCCCGTGAGCAGCCAGGCGTGAGCCAGACGGTTCGCGGCGAACGCATTGGTCAGCGTGCGCACCAGCACATCCTGGCCGATCAGGTCGGCGAACCGGGCGGGGCGGTACTTGCGCGCCAGAACGCGGTAATTCCCGGCTCCGCCTTGCTGCTGTTCGCTCATGGGGCGACCCCGAACGGCGGAAAAGACGAAAACCGGGAAAGAAACGGGAGGCGGCCGCGACCCGGGCCGGACTCGTTACGGCTGCTTCCTTCCGGACCTGACCGGGTTGGCGAGGGACCCGTCCGCCGCCAGCCTCCCGCCGCCACTATCGGCCATTGCGCGCCGGCGGGCAAGCGGCGAACGCGGGAGAACGAATGTTGCCCGCGCTCCCCCGCTGTGCCACCGTCGCCGCATGACGCCCGCCAACCGTTATAGCGGCATGCCGCTGCTGCGCGACGACGCGCTGCGCCGCGACGATGCGGCCGTGGCGCGCCTCCGCGCCGACCCGCGCAGCCGCGTGCTGGCGCTCTGGCGGGACCGTCACCAGGTCGAGGGCGGCGACGATGCGCCGGCGCCGGTCTGGCACTGCGGCGCGGCCGGGCGGCGCCTTCTCGAAGAGGCGGAGTGCTGGGCCCTGCTGGGAACCGCGCGCGACGGCGCGGCGTCCTTCGCCGTCGACCTGTCGCATCTCGACTCGCCGACGGAGGCGGCGCCGCTCCGCTCCGCCGGATTTGTCGACCTGCGCGCCGTAGGGCCGCTGGTAGGGCGCGCGGACGGCGCCGTCATGGCCTACGCCCGGGGGCTGATGTACTGGCAGCGCCGTCACCGTTTCTGCGGCGTCTGCGGCGGCGCCTGCATCGTCGCGCAGGCGGGCCATGTGCGCCGTTGCGCCAACCCGGACTGCGCCGCAGACCACTTCCCGCGCACCGACCCGGCGGTGATCGTTCTCGTCACCCGCGGCGACCGCTGCCTGCTCGGCAGGCAGAAGCATTGGCGGCCCGGAATGCGTTCGACTCTCGCGGGGTTCGTGGAGCCCGGCGAGAGCCTGGAAGAGGCGGTCGTCCGCGAGGTGCGGGAGGAATCGGGCGCCGTTCTGCGCGACCCGATATATCAATCCTCGCAACCCTGGCCGTTCCCCGCCTCGCTCATGCTCGGCTTCCGCGCCGAAGCCGAAAGCCTCGCGCTCGACGTGAACCGGCGCGAACTCGACGACGCCGGCTGGTATGCGCGCGACCGGTTGCGCGTCTCGCCGGAGGACGACGGTTTCCGCCTCCCGCGCCGCGATTCGATAGCCCGGCGTCTCATCGACGACTGGCTCGCGGAAGGCGACGGCGAAAACGGGCGCAAGGGGCGATGAAGGGACGCGACCCGAGTGGCGACGGCGGTTCGCCGACCCCGGATCCCGAATTCCCGCGAGAAGGGGCGAGAAGAAGCCGATCGGGCTTTCCCGGAAGGCGAGGTCCTTCGCCGCGACGGGAGCCGCTGTCGAACGAGGGCGGCGGTTTGACCGCGAGGGCGGCGCGGGGTAAGGGACGCGCCGCCATGGACGCCTCAGCGACCCGCGCCGCCTTCCTGTCCGCGCTCGCGAACGCCCGCGAGGAAGGCCGGCCGTTCCGGCACTGGCGGCTTCGCGATGTCCTCGATCGCGGGCTGCGGGCGGCGCTCGAGGCCGAAACGGGCGCCGCGCCGCGGCTGGACTACAAGCTCGGGCGGCGCGAGGAGCACAACCCGACGCGGCGCTATGTCGACGCGGCGGCCATCCGCGCCGGCGCGCCGGCGCGCGCCCTCGCCGAAACGCTCCGCGACCCGCGGTCGGTCGCCGCCATCGAGGCGCGCTGCGGGATTTCGCTGCGGGGCGCGAACTTGCGGATCGAGGACGCGCGCGACGGAGAGGGCTTCTGGCTGGAGCCGCATACCGACATCGGCGTCAAGGCGTTCACCATGTTCGTCTATCTGGCGGACCCGCAGCGCCCCCGCGACTGGGGGACCGACCTGTACGAAGACGCCGCGACCCACGCCATGCGCGTCCCCTTCGAGGACAATACGGGGCTGATCTTCGTGCCGGGCAAGGACACATGGCACGGTTTCGAACCTCGTCCCATCGACGGCGTGCGGCGTTCTCTGATCGTGAACTACGTCACTGCCGGGTGGCGCAACCGGCGCGAACTTGCCTGGCCCGACGCCGCCGTCGCATAGGCGCGTCTGGACCCTGACCACCGGCGAGGCGGGGATGGCCGCGCAGGCGGAAGGCCTGGCGGCGGCGCTCGGCTGGGGTTTCGAGGCGAAGGTCGCGCGCCCGGGCGGCGCGCGCGCGCTGCTGCCGGCCGGGCTGGCGCCGGCGCCGGCGGGACGCGGGCCGGAAGCCGCGCTGGCGCCGCCCTGGCCCGACCTGCTGATCTCCTGCGGGCGGCGCAGCGCCCTGTTGTCGGTCGCGGTGCGCCGCGCCTCCGGCGGCGCGACCTTCACCGTCCATATCCAGGACCCGCGCCTGTCGCCGCGCCGTTTCGACCTGGTGCTGTCGCCGCGCCACGACGGTCTTGCGGGGCCGAACGTCTTTCCCACGCGCGGCGCGCTGCACCGCATCGACCGCGCGGGCCTGGCGGCGGCGGCGCGGCGCTGGCGCGAGCGCCTGGGGCCCCTGCGGGCCGCGGTGCTGGTCGGCGGCGCGCGGCGCCGGCGCGGCGTCGACCGGGGCGCGGCGGAAGCGCTGGCCGCCGGGCTGGCGCGGATCGAGGGCGCGGTCGCGGTCACCGGTTCGCGGCGCACCGACCCGGACGCGCTGGCGGTCTTGCGCGCGCGCCTGCCGCGCGCCCGCTTCTGGAGCGGCGCGGCGGACGCCGACGCCGCGGACAATCCCTATTTGGGGATGCTGGCGCTGGCGCGGCATATCGTCGTCACCGCGGACTCGGTGTCGATGACCAGCGAGGCGGCGGCGACGGGCAAGCCGGTCCATGTGGCGGCGCTGGGGCCGGTGGGCAAGCGGGTCGCGCGGTTCCAGGCCCGGATGCGCGCCGAGGGCGTCACGCGGCCCTTCGACGGCGCGCTGCCGTCATGGACCTACGATCCGGTGGACGACGCGCCGCGCGCCGCGGCGGAGGTCCGCCGCCGCATGGCGGCGCGGGATCAGCGGAACTCGATGGACAGGATCTCGTAGCTGCGCGCGCCCTGGGGAGTCTCCACGGTGACGCTGTCGCCGACGCCGCGGTTCATGATCGCCCGCGCCACGGGAGCGGCGATCGACAGCCGCCCGCGTTCGACGTCCGATTCGTCGGCGCCGACGATCTGCCAGGTGCGCTCGATGTCGGTGTCTTCGTCCACGAGGGTGACGGTGGCGCCGAAGGTGACGGTGTCGCCCGACAATTTGGAGACGTCGATCACGTCGGCGCGGCCGATCTTGTCCTCGATCTCGCGCATCCGGCCTTCGATGAAGCCCTGGCGTTCGCGCGCCGCGTGATACTCGGCGTTCTCCGACAGGTCGCCGTGTTCGCGCGCCTCGGAGATGGCGCGGATCACGGCCGGCCGGTCCTCGAATTTGAGTTTCTTCAGCTCGGCCTCGAGCCGGCGGTATCCGTCGGCGGTCATCGGCACGCGGCTGCGGCCCGCGGCCGGCGCGTCGCCGGGCGCCGCCGCGGGCGCGCGGGCGGCGCTGCGCCCGGCGACGAAGGCGGCGACATCGGCGTCGGCGGCGAGGGTTTCCTGCAATTCGCGCAGGGTGCGCCGGAAGACCGGCGCGGCCAGCATGTCGCCGCGGAACTCGAAGCCGCCCGAGACTTTTTTCGTCTCGCCGACCGGCACTTGCGCGCCGCTGTCGCGCTCCGCGAGCATGTAATAGCCGTCCCTGCCGGCGACCCCCTTCGTCTTCGGGCGGTATTTGACCCGATAGGCCATGCGTTTCCCCTCTCGCGCCGCGCGCGGCTTCAACTATAGGATTGTAGGGGCGCGACATCAAGCGCGCCGCGGCGCAGGGCGGCGATGGCCTCGACCGCGGCGCGGCATCCGGCGACGGTGGTGTAGTAGGGGACCTTGTTCGCCAGGGCGGCGCGGCGCAGGCTGTAACTGTCGGCGATCGCCTGCTCGCCTTCGGTGGTGTTGAAGATCAGGTCGACCTCGCCGTCGGCGATGGCGTCGACGAGATGCGGGCTGCCCTCGCGGACCTTGCGCACCCGGGCGACGGCGAGGGCGTGCGCCTCCAGCCGGTCGGCGGTGCCGCCGGTGGCGAGCAGGGAGAATCCCATCGCCGCGAGGCGGGCGCCGAGGGGGACCATCGCGCCCTTGTCGGCGTCGCGCACCGAGATGAAGACCGCGCCGCGCTCCGGCAGATGGGCGCCGACGGCGATCTGCGACTTGGCGAAGGCGCGCCCGAAATCGGCGTCGAGGCCCATCGCCTCGCCGGTGGACTTCATCTCCGGGCCGAGCAGCACATCGACGCCGGGAAACCGCGCGAAGGGAAACACCGCCTCCTTGACGGCGAAGAGACCGCGGGCGCGCGGCGCGATATCGAAATCGGCAAGCCGGGCGCCGACCGCAAGCCGCGCGGCGACGCCGGCGACGGGGACCCCCGTGGCCTTGGCGACGAAGGGCACGGTGCGGCTCGCGCGCGGGTTCACCTCGATGACGTAGATTTCGGGGTCGGCACCCCCGCCCCCCTTGACGGCGAACTGGACGTTCATCGACCCGCGCACGCCCAGCGCGCGGGCCAGCGCCGCGGTCTGCTCCTCGATCCCGGCGAGCGCCGCGGCACCCAGCGAATAGGGCGGCAGCGAACAGGCGGAATCGCCCGAATGGATGCCCGCCTCCTCGATATGCTCCATCACCCCGGCGACATACACCGCCTCGCCGTCGCACAGCGCATCGACATCGACCTCGACGGCGTCGGCGAGGAAGCTGTCGATGAGGATCGGCGCGTCGCCGAACAGGCGCGCGGCCTCCCCCACATAGCGCTCGAGGCCGGCGCGGTCGCGCACGATCTCCATCGCCCGCCCGCCGAGCACGTAGGACGGGCGCACGAGCACCGGATAGCCGAGGCGGTCGGCGATCGCCGTCGCCCGCTCGACGTCGCGGCACGTGTCGCTGGGCGGCTGACGCAGGCCGAGCGCGCCGGCGAGATGCTGGAAGCGCTTGCGGTCTTCGGCGAGATCGATGGCGTCGGGCGCGGTGCCGAGGATGGCGAGCCCCGCCGCCTCGAGGGCGCGGGCGATCTTCAGCGGCGTCTGGCCGCCGAACTGCGCCACGGCGCCGGCGAGAGCGCCGCGCGTGCCTTCGACGCGGGCGATCTCGAGAACGCTCTCGGCCGTCAGCGGCTCGAAATAGAGACGGTCCGACGTGTCGTAATCGGTGGACACCGTCTCCGGATTGCAATTGACCATGACGGTCTCGAAACCCGCGTCGCGCAGGGCGTAGGCGGCGTGCACGCAGCAATAGTCGAACTCGATCCCCTGGCCGATGCGGTTCGGGCCGCCGCCGAGGACGATCGCCTTGCGCCGGTCGCTCGGCTGCGCCTCGTCCTCCGACAGGTCGGCGGCACCGTCGTAGGTCGAATAGAGATAGGGCGTCCGCGCGTCGAACTCGGCGGCGCAGGTGTCCACCCGCTTGAACACCGGATGGACGCCCAGGCTCCGGCGCCGGCGCGCGACTTCGGCTTCCGACAGCCCGGCGAGAGCGGCGAGGCGGGCGTCGGAGAAGCCCTGCTTCTTCAACTCGCGCAACGCCGGCGCGTCGTCGGGCAGGCCGCGCGCGCGCACCGTCTCCTCGACGGCGACGAGATCGGCGATCCGGCGCAGGAACCAGGGGTCGTAGCGGCAGGCCTCGTGCGCCTCCGCAACGCCGAGGCCCTCGCGGAACGCCTGCGCCACGACGAGCAGGCGGTCGGGGGTCTGGCGGCCGAGCGCCGCGCGCACGGCGTCCCGGTCGCCGCCCTTCCGGTAGCCGGGAATGGCCGTCTCGTCGAGGCCGCACAGACCGGTCTCCGTCGAACACAGCGCCTTTTGCAGCGATTCCTCGAAGGTGCGCCCGATCGCCATCGCCTCGCCGACCGATTTCATGGAGGTGGTCAGCGTCGGCTCCGCGCCGGGGAACTTCTCGAAGGTGAAACGCGGGATCTTGGTGACCACGTAATCGATGGTGGGCTCGAACGAGGCCGGCGTCGTTCCGGTGATGTCGTTGCCGATCTCGTCGAGGGTGAAGCCGACCGCGAGTTTCGCCGCCACCTTGGCGATGGGGAAGCCGGTCGCCTTGGACGCCAGGGCCGAGGAGCGCGAGACGCGCGGGTTCATCTCGATGACCACCATGCGCCCGGTCGCCGGGTCGACCGCGAACTGGACGTTGGAGCCGCCGGTCTCGACGCCGATCTCGCGCAGCACCGCGAGAGAGGCGTCGCGCATCGTCTGATATTCCTTGTCGGTCAGGGTGAGCGCCGGCGCGACGGTGATACTGTCGCCGGTGTGCACGCCCATGGGGTCGATGTTCTCGATGGAGCAGACGACGATGCCGTTGTCGGCGCGGTCGCGGATCACCTCCATCTCGTATTCCTTCCACCCGGCGACCGACTCCTCGATCAGCACTTCGGAGACGGGGGAGGCGTCGAGGCCGTTGGCGACTACGGCGTCGAAGGCGGCGCGGCTCCGGGCGACGCCACCGCCGGCGCCGCCGAGGGTGAAGGAGGGACGGACGATGGCCGGGAGGCCGACGCGCTCCAGCGCCTCATGCGCTTCCCCGAGGGAGCCCGCGGTGGCGCCGCGCGGGGTCTCCAGACCGATATTCGCCATCGCCGCCCGGAATTGCTCGCGGTCCTCGGCGCGGGCGATGGCTTCGCGGTCGGCGCCGATCAGTTCGACCCCGTGCGCCGCCAGCGCGCCCGATTCGGCGAGCGCGAAGGCGGTGTTGAGCGCCGTCTGTCCGCCCATGGTGGCGAGCAGCGCGTCGGGCTTCTCGCGCGCGATCACGCGCTCCACCAGCGCCGGCGTAATCGGCTCGACATAGGTCGCGTCGGCGGTGTCGGGGTCGGTCATGACCGTCGCCGGGTTGGAGTTCGCCAGCACCACCCGGTAGCCCTCCTGGCGCAGCGCCTTGCACGCCTGGGTTCCCGAATAGTCGAACTCGCACGCCTGGCCGATGACGATCGGCCCGGCGCCGACGATGAGGATCGATTCGATGTCGGTGCGTCCAGGCATCCGGAAGCGTCGCGCGGGGCCCCGTCAGGCGTCCATGAGGGCGACGAAACGGTCGAACAGATAGTGGCTGTCGCGCGGGCCGGGCGAGGCCTCAGGGTGGTACTGCACCGCAAAGACCGGCTTGCCGACGAGTTCGACGCCCTCGACCGTGCCGTCGAACAGCGACAGATGGGTGAGCGCGACGCCCGGCGGCAGGCTGTCGCGGTCGATGACGAAGCCGTGGTTCTGGCTGGTGATCTCCACCCGCCCGGTGGCCAGGTCCTTGACCGGATGGTTGGCGCCGCGGTGGCCCTGACGCATTTTCGTCGTCCGCGCGCCGGCCGCCAGCGCCAGTATCTGGCAGCCGAGACAGATGCCGAAAACCGGCGTTTCCGCCGCGAGCAGCGCGCGGACGACCGGCGCCGCATAGGCGGCCGTGGCGGCGGGGTCGCCGGGGCCGTTGGAGAGGAAGACCCCGTCGGGCGCGCGGCCCAGGATGTCGTCCGCCGCGGCGGTGGCGGGGACGACGGTGACCCGGCATCCGGCGGCGGCGAGGCAGCGCAGGATGTTGCGCTTGGCGCCGTAGTCGACGGCGACCACATGGCGCCGGGGCGCCGCGGCGGCGCCGTAGCCGGCGCCGCGCGTCCACAGGGTTTCCGTCCACTCGTGGGCGCGGTCGCAGGTGACCTCGCGCGCCAGGTCCATGCCGGCGAGGCCGGGCCAGGCGGCCGCCTCGGCGGCGAGCGCCGCGATGTCGAACCGCCCTTGCGGGTCGTGGGCGATGACCGCGGCGGGGGCGCCGGCGGCGCGTATGCGGCGGGTGAGGGCGCGGGTGTCGACCCCGGCCATCGCCGGCGCGCCGTGCGCCTTCAGCCAGGCGTCGAGGGACGCCGTCGCCCGCCAGTTCGACGGCGCGCCGGCGTCGGCGCGCAGAACGCAGCCGCGCGCCGCCGGCCGCGCCGCCTCCGTGTCCTCTCCGTTGACCCCGACATTGCCGATATGGGGGAAGGTGAAAGCGACGATCTGCCCGGCGTAGGACGGGTCGGTGAGGACCTCCTGATAGCCGGTCATCGAGGTGTTGAAGCACAGTTCGCCGACCGCGCGCCCCGGCGCGCCGAAACCGCGGCCGCGGATCGCGGAGCCGTCGGCGAAAACGAGAACGGCGGTCGCCGGGGCCGCGGGACGGCGCGGAGCGGCGGAACGGGGCGCGGCGCGGGCGGCGGTCTCGGACATCGGCGGCGCCGCGGCAAGGTCGGGACGGGCCGCGGGAACGGGGCGGCGGGCGAACGGCGCGGACCATACGCCGCTCCGGCCGCCAGCGCAAACCCGTCGGCGCCGGCTTGCGGACGCGGGCGGGCGCGGGGCGAAAAACGTGATTCGACTCAAGGCCCGCAGCTGGCGCAGCGTGCGCGCCGCGATCAGCGAAGGAAACCGCGCCATGACCCCCTTGCGCCGGCGTTTCTCCGACGACCTCAAGGCCGCCGAAAAGGCGGAAGATGCGTGCCGGGCGGAGACCCTGCGCCTGATCCTGGCGACTCTGGCGGACCGCGACGCGCAAGGCGCGGCGCGCGGCGGCGGGGACGGCGGGGAGCGAATCGGGGCCGGAACCGACGACGCCGGGATTCTCGACATGCTGGCGACGATGGTGCGCCGGCGGCGCGACTCCATCGCCGAATACGAACGCCGCGGCCGCCGCGACCTGGCGGCGCGCGAGGCCGAGGAGATCGCGCATATCGAGCGCTACATGCCGCGCCCGCTCGACAACGCCGAAATCGGCCGCGCCGTCGCCGCCGCCATCGCCGAAAGCCGCGCCGCCTCGCTGCGCGACGCCGGCCGGGCGATGGCGGCGCTGAAGGCGCGCTACGCCGGGCGGATGGACTTCGCCGCCGCCAGCCGCATGGTGAAGACCCGCCTCGCCGGCGGGGCATGAGCTTCCCGCCGCGTTTCCTCGACGACATCCGCGCCCGGCTGCCGGTCAGCGAACGGGCGGGGCGCGCCGTCCGCCTGACGCGGCGGGGGCGCGAGCATGTCGGCCTCTGCCCCTTCCACAGCGAGAAGACCCCGTCGTTCACGGTCAACGACGACAAGGGGTTCTTCCACTGCTTCGGCTGCGGCGCGCACGGCGACGTCATCGGCTTCGCCATGCGCCACGAAGGGTTGTCGTTCCCGGAAGCGGTGGCGGCGCTCGCCGGCGAGGCGGGCCTCGCGCTGCCCGAGCGCACGCCGGAAGCGCGCGCCGAGGAGCGGCGGCGCGAGGGGCTGCGGGAGATTCTGGAGTTCGCCGCCGGCCGGTTCGAGCGCGCGCTGGCGCGCGCCGACGAACCGGCCGGGGCGCGCTGGTTCGCCGACCGCGGCGTCGATGCGGCGCATGTCGCGCGCTTCCGTCTCGGCTACGCGCCGGCCTCGGGCCGCGCCCTGGCGACGGCGCTGGCGGGCGAGGGGTTTTCCGAAGACCTCGCCTGCGAGGCGGGGCTGCTGCGCCGCCCCCGCAGCGGCGGCGGGCCGGCGCGGGACTTCTTCCGCGGGCGCGTCGTCTTCCCCATCGGCGACGCCGCCGGCGCCGTCGTCGGCTTCGGCGCGCGGTCCCTCGACGGGGCGCCGCCGAAATATCTCAATTCGCCCGAATCGGCGGCGTTCCGGAAGGGACAGGCGCTCTACAACCTCGCCGGGGCGCGCCGCGCCGCGCGCGAGGCCGGGGCGGCGGTCGTCGCCGAAGGCTATATGGACGTCATCGCGCTTGTCCGCGCCGGCGTCGAACACGCGGTCGCGCCTCTCGGCACGGCGCTGACCGAAGACCAGTTGCGGGCGCTGTGGCGGCTCGCCGCGGAACCGACGCTGTGCCTCGACGGCGACCGCGCCGGGCGCGCCGCCGCCTCGCGCGCCGCCCTGCGCGCGCTGCCGCTGCTGGCGCCGGGGCGGTCGCTCTCCTTCGTCTTCCTGCCGCGCGGCGAGGACCCCGACAGCCTGCTGGCGCGCGCCGGGGCGGCGGCGCTGCGCGCCTGTCTCACCGGCCCGACGCCGCTCGTCGATGTCGTCTGGCGCGACCTGACGGCGGGCCGCAACGCCGCCACCCCCGAACGCCGCGCCGCCTTGCGCCAGGCCATCGACCGCCGCGTCGGCGAGATCGCCGACGCCCGCGTGCGCGCCCTCTATGCGCGCTCCTTTCGCGAGCGTTTCGACCGCGCGTTCGGCGCGCCGCGCCGCGCCTTCGGCCCCGGGCGGCTTCGGGACGGCGCGCGGGGCCGCGGCTGGGCGGCGGAAGAGGCGGCCGCCCCGCCCGACGACGGAGCGCGGCGCGAACGCCTGCTGCTGGTGACGCTGCTCAACCACCCGGCGCTGCTCCCCGACCTTGCGGAGGAGCTCGCGGCGCTCGAGTTCCGCGCCGCAGGGATGCGCAAACTGCAAGCGGAGCTGGTGGACTTCGCCGCGGCGGCGGACGCGCCCGGCGAAGCGGCGCTGCGCGCCCGCCTGGCCGCGTCCGGCGCCCTGGACTACGCCGAAAGGCTGCGCGACCCGGGCGGCTGGAGCGGACGGGTGGCCGAGTCCTTCGCGCGCCCCGACGCCGCCGACGCGGAGGCGCTGGCGGGGTTCCGCCACCTCGCCGAACGGCAGCGTCGCGCCGGGCTGGAGGCCGAACTGCGCGCGGCGGAAGCCGGCCTGGGCGAGAACATGGACGAGAAAGCGCTTGCCCTGCTGGTGCGTTTGCGGTATCAATTGGACGCTGCGGACCGTGCGGCGGCGGATTCCGGGGACTGAAGTCCGCCCGGCGATCTACCGGATCCCGCGGGCGCGGGGCCCGTCGCGCCGGACGCCCGCCGCCGCGGGTCTTGTCCGCGGGCGCTTGCGCATTACCTGTAGGGGCCGGCGGGGCGGCGCCGGCGCGAAGGGTGGAGTTCCAGCATGTCGAAACCGGCGGCGATAACGGCCGAGGAGACCGGCGCGCGCGAGGAAAGCGGCGACGCGCCGCTCATCGATTCGGCGGGCGCGGCGGTCAAGCGCCTGATCGCGAAAGGGCGCGAGCGCGGATACATCACCTATGACGACCTCAACGCGGCGCTGCCGTCGGACCGGGTGTCGTCGGAGCAGATCGAAGACACCATGGCGACGATCTCCGAACTCGGCATCAACCTCGTCGAGTCGGAGGAAGGCGACGAGGCGCAGGAGCGACGCCCGGCGGAGGCCGCCCAGCCCGCGGCCGCCAACGCCAACGACGCCGAGCTCGGACGCACCGACGACCCGGTGCGCATGTATATGCGCGAGATGGGAGCGGTGGAACTGCTGTCGCGCGAAGGCGAGATCGCCATCGCCAAGCGCATCGAGGCGGGCCGCGAGATGATGATCGGCGCGCTGTGGGAGAACCCGGCCACCCTGCGCAGCCTCTGCGAATGGTCGAACGCCGTCGAACGCGGCGAGAGGCTGTTGCGCGACGTCCTCGACCTGGAGGCGACCTTCGGCTGCATCGCCGCGCGCGCCGCCGCCGCCCGCAAGGCCGAGGAGGAGGCCGAACGCGCCGCCGCCGAAGCGAAGGCGGCGAAGGAAGCGAAAGAGGCGGAAGAAGCGAAACGGGCGAGGGAAGGGGAAGACGCGAAGGAGGAAGAAAGCGGGGAAGAGGAGAAGAGCGCAAGGGAAGGCAAGGCCGAAGGCGCGCCGGCGGCGAAGGCGGCCAACGGCGCGGCGCGTCCGGCGAAGGGCGGGCGCGCCGGCGACCGCGAGGAGAACGAAGAGACGAACATGTCGATCACCTCCATGGAGGAGGCGCTGAAGCCCGAAATGCTTCTCACCTTCCGCCATGTGGAGAAACTGCGCGGGCAGATGCGCCGGATCGAGGAGCAGAAGCTCGCGGCCGCCGCGCGCGGCGCGCGCCTGCGCCCGGCGACCCTCGCGCGATACGCCCGCCTCGGGCGCGCGCTGCGCGACGTCACCGCGCCGGTGCGCCTCAACAACGCGTTCGTCGAGGAAAACGTCGACATGCTCTACGGGCGCAACCGCCGCCTCGTCGACCTCGAGGGGCGGATGCTCCGGCTGGCGACGCGCTGCCGCGTCAAGCGCGCCGCCTTCCTCGCCGAGCATGTCGGGCGCGAGCTGGAAGAGGACTGGCTCGCCCGGGTCGCCGCCCTCGACGACCCGGGCTGGCGGAGCTTCGGCCGCCGGCAGGCGGCGGAGGCGACGGCGATCCGCAGCGAAATCGGCGCCATCGCGCGCGACGTGGGGCTCGATGTCGCGGATTATCGCAAGATCGTCGACACGGTGAAGAAGGGCGAGCGCGAGGCCAATCTGGCGAAGAAGGAGATGATCGAGGCCAACCTGCGGCTGGTGATCTCCATCGCCAAGAAATACACCAACCGCGGCCTGCAGTTCCTCGACCTCATCCAGGAAGGCAATATCGGGCTGATGAAGGCGGTGGACAAATTCGAATATCGCCGCGGCTACAAATTCTCGACCTACGCCACCTGGTGGATCCGCCAGGCGATCACGCGCTCGATCGCCGATCAGGCGCGCACCATCCGCATTCCCGTGCACATGATCGAGACCATCAACAAACTGGTGCGCACCTCGCGGCAGATGCTGCACGAGATCGGCCGCGAGCCGACGCCCGAGGAACTCGCCGGGAAACTCGGGATGCCGCTCGACAAGGTGCGCAAGGTGATGAAGATCGCCAAGGAGCCCATCAGCCTCGAAAGCCCCGTGGGCGACGAGGAGGACAGCCATCTCGGCGACTTCATCGAGGACAAGAACGCGGTGATCCCCATCGACGCGGCGATCCAGGCGAACATGCGCGAGACCACGACGCGGGTGCTGTCGAGCCTCACGGCGCGCGAGGAGCGGGTGCTGCGAATGCGCTTCGGCATCGGCATGAACACCGACCACACGCTCGAGGAAGTGGGCCAGCAATTCTCGGTCACGCGGGAGCGCATCCGTCAGATCGAGGCCAAGGCGCTGCGCAAGCTCAAGCACCCCAGCCGGTCGCGCAAGCTCAGGAGCTTCCTCGACAGCTGATGCGCATGGCGCCGGGCCGCGGACGCGCCGCGGCGCCGGTCGGACTCGTCCTCGGCGTCCTCGGTCTCGCGGCGGCGGCCGGCGCCGAGACCGGGTCCGCCGCCGCCGTCGCCGACCGCAGCGACCGCGACTGGCTGCATGTGCGCGCGACGCTGTTCGGCGACTCCGCCGGCGACTCCCGGCGCGTCGCCCGCTGGCGCGCCGCGCCGACCCTCGCGCTGTTCGGGGCGCGCGCCGCCGACCGCGCCTTCGTCGCCGGGCTGGTCGCCGACGCGAACCGCGTCCTCGCCGGGGGCCGCATCCGCATCGAGGCGCCGCGGCCGCGCTCGACCGCGGGCATCGGCCTCTATTTCGTCCCGCGCGCCGAAGCGCGCCGCGTCGCCCTGAGCCTCGGCCTGAACGAGGAGTTGGCGGCGCGCGGCGCCGGCTGGACCGGCGCGCGGCTCGGACCGGCGCACGGCCTGCGCTCCGCCGTGGCGGTGATCCGCGACGAACTCGCGGGCGACGAACGCCGCGCCACCGTCGCCCACGAACTCTATCACGCGCTGGGGCCGGGGGGCCATTCGCCGCGGTTTCCGGCGAGCGTCGTCTACCGGCGCGGCGACGCGACCTCCACGGCCTCCGCCTTCGCGCCCATCGACCTCAAGACCCTCGGCCTGCTCTACCGCCACCTCGAGCCGGGCGACGACGAGGCGGCCGCGCGCGCCGCCTTCGACTCGCACTGGGCGGGGCTGGACGCGCTCCTCGCCGAATAGCGGTTCAGGCGTTGCCGCCGCGCGCGGCGGCGATCTCGTCCGCCGCGGCCGCCGCCAGCAGGCGCGCATCGTTGGCGATGGTGACGAAGCGATAGCCCTTGTCGATCTTGTCGCGCGCCGAGGCGCCCGAAGGCGTGTGCATCCCCGCCGCCAGGCCGCGGCGCTTCGCGCAGGCGAGCACGGTCTCGCACGCCTCCACGGTGTTCGCCGCCGTCGGTTCGGGGTTGGGGGGATTGCCGAGGCTGATGGCGAGGTCGTTGGGGCCGATATAGACGCCGTCGAGGCCCGGCACCGACATGATCTCCTCGACGTTGTCCACCGCTTCCGCGGTCTCGATCATCGCCATCGCGACGATGGTGTCGTTGGCCTTCGCCGCATAGTCGGGACCGCCGTAGAGCAGGCCGCGCGCGGGGCCGAAACTGCGATAGCCGTCCGGCGCGTAACGGCAGGCACCGACGAAGCGCGCGCACTCCTCGGCGGTGTTGATCATCGGGCAGATGACGCCGTAGGCGCCGGCGTCCAGCAGTTTCATGATCGCCGCCGGGTCGTTCCACGGCGCCCGCGCCAGCGGCGTCGGCGCGTAGGCCGACATGGCCGCGAACATCGGCACCGCGTCGGGGAAGTCGACCATGCCGTGCTGGGTGTCGACGGTCACGCTGTCGAACGGCGCGTTGGCCATCGTCTCCGCCGAAAAGGCGTGGGGGATGGCCAGCCAGCCGTTGACCGCGGCGCCCCCCTGCTCCCAGATCGTCCGCACCCGGTTCTCGCGCATCGCCCGTCCCTCCCCGCTCGCGTTCCGCCCGCCGGCGCGGTTTAGCGCGAACCGCCCCGGCGCGGCAAGCCCGTGCGACGCCTCGCGACATACGGGACGCGGGCCGGGCGGCAAGCATCTCGTCGGCTGTCGGATTCCGGCGGCCCGAGGCCCGGACGCCGACCGGCCGAATGCGCTGTGTCTCGCAGATGTCCGGACCGGGACAGCGCCGGGGCCGCGGGAGCGGGGGGCCTGCGATATTCCCGACGGGTTGCGCGGAGGCCCGATACGCCCCCGCCGCCGGACCCCCGCGCCGCGCCCGAACCCGGCGGCGCTATTCGGAGAGTTTGGCGCCGAACGCGCCGACGATGTCCGCCTGTTCGAATATCCCCGCCGCCTCGGCGTGGTCCGGGCCGTAGAAACCGCCCTGGATGAGGTTGCCGGACGCGCCCGCCCGATACGCGCCGCGGAAGTCGACAAGTATGTCGTCGAAACGCACGCTCGTCGTCGAGTGCGCGGCGCCCCGGTCGATGTTCCGGATGTCGGTGAAGGCGGCGTCGAGCGAACCGCCCGCGCCGGACAATTCGTAAGTCAGCGCGGCGTCGCCCTGCAACACATTGTCGCGTAACGCGCCGCTGCGCGGAGTCCCGACCATGAGTCCGCGCCAGGTCGCCGCCATCGGCGGCGCGACCCCCGTCAGAGCGCCAACCGCTATCCCGTGCCGACCCGTCACACTGATGCCGTCAACCATGTTCCGTTCGCTTTGCACGCCGAATCCGGCATGGTTCAGCCAGGCGCCGTAAGACTCGATGCTTGACGTCCGGCTTTCGATCAAGGTGATCGCGTTCTTGGTGAGAATCGCTCGCGAGTCGCCCGATACGAATACAAAGTCTCGCAGGCCGAATACGCCCGACAACCCGGTCGTCGTTTCCCTGAATGAGCATCGCGTCCCGGCGCAGTCCGTCAGGATCCGAACCGGTGTCGTCTCGCCCGACGGGGACGTCACTTCTCCAAATCCGGTGGAAACGATGAGCGAGTCGGCGCGCGACACGATCCCGGGTGCACGCGCGCTCTGATCCGCAGGGGTCTCGACGGGCGCCTGCGAACCGGTCAGAACGCGCACGCCGCCGGGGTCGGCCAGGGGCGCGGCCCCTGCGTCGGCTCCGCCGCCGCTGCCCCCGCCTCCCCCGAGGCAGGCGGTGAGCGAAAGGGCCATGAACATCCCCGCGACCGGGGCAAGCGTGCGATGGACCGACATGCGGTTCTCCCGTGTACGTTGCTTCGGCGCCGGCGGGCGCCGGGCCGTTGCAATCGCAGCACGGGTTAAGTGCGGACCCCGCCTGTTCGCCCAGGCGAAGGCGGCCAAACCCTCGCCGGAAGCAGGCTCTTCTATTCAGCGGGCGACCCGACAGAGCGGGGCCCGAGCTGCGATTGCAAGAACCGATCTACCTGCGACGCGAACGCGCGTCAAACCCGACACCGCGGGCGACGCGCCGCTATCCGTCGTTTCCCTCGCCCGGCGGCCGGCCGGGGATTACTGATGTACGCGCCCTTCAGCCGGCGCCCCGGCTCGATGTCGCGACAGCGCGCCGAACGGAACGGGCGACGCTCCGGGACCGCCGCGCGCCCCCGCATCGGGCAGCGGCGGGCGGGCCGATTTTCTCAGGCCGTCCCCGGCGAAGACCTCGAAGCGCTTCCGCGCGCCGCACGGCCGCGCACGCGGCATCGCGCGAACGAGCGCAGGTTGATCTGGTTCAGACACATGTGAGGGGGGGGGCTTGCAGGCGGGGTGGGGGTCTCCGAAGCTGTTTGGTGTGACGAAACAGCCGACGGAGGCCCCCATGCAGGTTATCGGCCTGCCGAGACAGATTACACAAGGAGCACGCCTGGCGTCGCGTCTGTGCGCCGCTGAGCGTAGCGAAGGGGCGCACAGACGCGACGCCATCGAACGCTGGAAGCAGGCCCGCGAAGACGGCCTGAACGCCCGCTCGGCGGCGGCTGCGGTCGGCGTGCCCCTGTCGACCCTCTACCGCTGGCAAAAACGCGCCCAAAGCGGGCGCCTCGAACCGCTCTCGCGCCGCCCCCGCCGCGTGCGCCGGGCGCAATGGGCGCCGGCGCTGGTCGCGGCCGTGCGCGAGGCCCGCAACGACTATCCCATGTGGGGAAAGGCCAAAATCGCCGTCCTCATCCAACGCCAGGGCTTCGACGCCAGCGAAAGCACCATCGGCCGCATCCTCAAAACCCTCGTCGAAAAAGGGGACGTCTTCCCCGTCCCCGACCTCCGCCGAAACGCCCCCCGCGCCGCACGACGAAAACGCCCCTGGGCCACGCGCCTGCCCAAAGGACGCAAACCCTCCCAACCCGGAGAAATCGTCCAGCTCGACACCCTCTCCATAACCCGGACCGCAGGGCGACCGACCATCAAGCAGTTCACCGCATACGACCCCGTCACCCGCTGGACATGCGCGCAAGCCTGGAGGCGCGCAACCGCTCACAACGCCAAACGCTTCCTCGACAAACTCCAGGAAGACATGCCCTTCCCCATCCGAGCCATCCAGGTCGATGGCGGCGCCGAATTCAAAGCCGACTTCGAACGCGAATGCCAACGCAGGGGAATCGACCTCTTCGAACTCCCGCCCCGATCCCCCAAACTCAACGGCTCCGTCGAACGCAACAACGGCGCATGGCGATATGAGTTCTACGCAACATGGGACCTCCCCGACAACGACCTCAACCGAATCAACCGCTGGATCGACGCCTTCGCCGACGAGTTCAACAACTTCCGACCCCACCAGGCCCTCGACAACCGCACCCCCGCTCAATACCTTCAATCCCTCACAGCAAACGAGACCCCCACCGACCGCCCCACGTCTCATATGTCGTGAACCAGTACACAGGTGTGACAAGACGGGAACGGGCGCGTAGAATCGGCGCCGGACATCCCCGGAACGACGCGCACGGGATTCTCGAACGGCAGTGCCCGATATCGCAGCCCGCACCCGCTCCGGCGTCGCGCCGGCGGTCGAACAGGATCTGGCGCCGTGCCTCGCCGCGGCGCGGGGCGGCGCGTGCGAGGCGGCGTTCGAAGCGGCGCTGGCGCGCTGCCGTCCGGCGCTCGACGAGGCGCGCCGCGCCCGCGACGACGGCGCATGGCCGTGGCTCGCCCTCCCCCGGCGCGACGGCGACATCGCCGCGCTGGAGGCGACGGTCGCCGCGCGCCGCGGTTCCCTCGACTCGCTCGTGCTGCTCGGCGCCGGCGGTTCGAGCCTCGGCGCCCGCGCCCTGTGCGCCCTCGCTCCGCCGGGGGCGAAGGGCGCGCCGCGCGTCTGCGACAATCTCGACGCCCGCGGTTTCGCGGCGACCCTCGCCGGCCTCGACCTCTCCCGCGCCCTGTTCCTCGCGGTCTCGAAATCGGGCGCCACGGCGGAGACCCTCGCCCAGTTCGCGGTCGCCGCCGACGCCGTGCGGGCCGCCGGCGCCGCGGCGCGCGACGCGTTCCTCGTCGTCTGCGCGCCCGGCGACAACCCCCTGCGCCGCCTCGCCGACGGGATGGGAGCGGAGGTCGTCGACCACCCCCCCGACCTCCCCGGGCGCTATTCGGCGTTGTCGGCGGTGGGCCTGCTGCCGGCGCTGTTCGCCGGCCTCGATGCCCGGGCGCTGCGCGCCGGCGCGGCGGAGGCGGCGGACGGCGCCCTCGACGGCGACCCGCGCGAGTCGCCGCCGGCGCTCGGCGCGGCGCTTCAGGCCGCTTTCGCCGGGACCCGCGGCGCGGGCGTGAGCGTCCTTCTCCCCTATGACGACCGGCTCGAGCCCTTCGCCGCCTGGTGGCGCCAATTATGGGCGGAATCGCTCGGCAAGGACGGCAGGGGGACGACCCCGGCGACGGCGCTCGGCCCCCGCGACCAGCACAGCCAGCTGCAATTGTGGCTCGACGGCCCGGCGGACAAGTTCTTCACCGTTATCGCCGTCGACGAGACCCCCGGGGCGCCGGTCGCGCCGCCCTGGCTGGCGACGGCGGCGCCCGAACTCGCCTGGCTCGCCGGCGCGCGGCTCGGCGATCTTGTAACGGCGATGCGCCGCGCCACCGTCGAATCGCTCGCCGCGGCGGGCCGCCCCGTCCGCGTGCTGCGTCTCGCCGCGCTCGACGAGCGCCGCCTCGGGGCGCTGCTCATGCATTTCATGATCGAAACCGTCGTCGCGGCGCGCCTGTCGGGGGCGAACCCTTTCGACCAGCCCGCGGTGGAGCGCGGCAAGCGGCTGGCGCGGCGATATCTCGAGGAGGGCGCGGCGTGACCCTGCGGCGCCTGCCCGACGGCGTGATCAACCGCATCGCCGCCGGCGAGGCGATCGAACGCCCCGCCAACGTCGTCAAGGAGCTCGTCGAGAACGCCCTCGACGCCGGCGCCGCCCGCATCGAGGCGACGCTGGCGCGCGGCGGCAAGAGCGCGATCGCGGTGAGCGACGACGGCCGCGGCATGACCGCCGACGAACTCGCGCTCGCGATCGAACGCCACGTCACGTCCAAACTCGCGGGCGACGACCTCGCCGCGGTCTCCACCCTGGGCTTCCGCGGCGAGGCGCTGCCGTCGATCGGCGCCGTCGCCCGGCTGCGGCTGACGAGCCGGGCGCGCGGCGCCGACGGCGCGTGGTCGCTCGCCGTCGAGGGCGGCGCCGCGGAGGCGCCGCGCCCCGCCGCGCTCGGCGCCGGCACGCGCGTGGAGGTCCGCGACCTGTTCTACGCCACCCCGGCGCGGCTCAAATTCCTGCGCAGCGACCGCGCCGAGACCCGGGCGGCGGCGGAGCGCTTCGCGGAAACCGCGATGGCGCGCCCCGATGTCTCCTTCCGCCTGACCTACGACGGGCGGACGCGCTACGACCTCGCCGCCGAGAGCGGCGACCCCGCCGCGGCGCGCCTCGCCCGCCTGCGCCGCATAATCGGCGACGAGTTCGCCGACAACGCCGCGCCCGTCGCCGGCGAGCGCGGCGGCGTCTCCATCGCCGGGTTCGCCGGCCTGCCGACCCTCAACCGGGCGCAGGCGGGCCGGCAATATCTGTTCGTCAACGGCCGCCCCGTGCGCGACCGCGTGCTGCTCGGCGCGCTGCGCGGCGCCTATCGCGACCTGCTGGCGCGCGACCGTCATCCGCTGGCGGCGCTCTATCTCGAAGCGCCGGCGGACGCGGTCGACGTAAACGTCCACCCGGCCAAGGCCGAGGTGCGCTTCCGCGACGCCGCGGCGGTGCGCGGCCTGATCGTCGGCGCGGTGCGCGCGGCGCTCGACGCCGCCGGCCACCGCGCCGCGACGACGGTCGCAGCGGCGGCGCTGCGGGCGGCGCGCCCGGGCGGCCCCGGCGCGCGGCCGACGGCGCGGACGGCGGGCTTCGCCGCGCCGGCCGCCGCCTGGCAGGCGCCGCTGTCGGAGCCCGGCGCCGCGCCTTTCGCCCCCCCGGGCGCCGCCTCGGGCGCCGCCGCGGCCGCCCTGCGCGAGGACGGCGCCGGTTCCGACCTTGCCGACGGGGGCGGCGACGCGGCGCCGTGGCCGCTCGGCGCCGCGCGCGGGCAGTTGCACGAGACCTATATCGTTTCGCAGACGGCGGACGGCATCGTCATCGTCGACCAGCATGCGGCGCACGAACGCCTGGTGCTCGAACGCATGCGCGCGTCGCTGGCCGCCGGCGAGGTGGCGCGGCAGGTCCTGCTGATCCCCGAAATCGTCGAACTCGACCGCGAGGCGGCCGGCGCGCTGGCGGCGCGCCGCGAAGAGCTCGCGGCGCTCGGCCTCGCGCTCGAGGGGTTCGGCGACGGAGCGGTGATCGTGCGCGAAACCCCGGCGCCGCTGGGCGAGCTCGACGTGCCGGGACTGGTGCGCGACCTCGCCGACGACATCGCCGCGCTCGACCGCGCCGCAACCCTCGCCGACCGTCTCGACGATCTGTGCGGGACCCTCGCCTGCCACGCCAGCGTGCGCGCCGGGCGGCGGTTGACGATGCCGGAAATGAACGCCCTGCTGCGCGAGATGGAGGACACCCCCCATTCCGGCCAGTGCAACCACGGGCGCCCGACCTATGTGGAACTCAAGCTCGGCGATATCGAGCGCCTGTTCGGACGGCGCTGACGGCGCGCTCCGCCGGCCGGCCGGCCGGCGCCGCGGGGACGGGGAGGTTGTCGATGAGCCGCACCCCGCCGAGCCGCGCCGCGGCGAAGACGCGCGCCGGCGCGCCGCCGGCGCGGGCGACCGGCGCCAGGGTTTCGGCGTCGCGACATTCGAGATAGTCGACGCGGTCGAAGCCGGCCGCCGCGAGCGCCGCGCGGCCGCGCGCCGCTTCCGCCGCCGAGTCGGCGCCCTGCGCCACCGCCGCCGCGAAGGCGGCGAGCGCCCGCGCCAGCATCGGCGCGACCGCCCGCTGCGCCTCCGTCAGCCGGACGTTGCGCGACGACACGGCGAGTCCGTCCGCCTCGCGCACCGTCGGCACGGCGACCACTTCGGTCGGGATGTCGAGGTCGCGGGCCATGCGCGCCACCACCTTGAGCTGCTGGTAGTCCTTCTCGCCGAAAAAGGCGCGGTCGGCGCCGCATTGCAGGAACAATTTGCAGACCACGGTCGCCACGCCGGCGAAATGGCCGGGCCGCGCCGCGCCGCACAGGCCGTCGGCGAGTCCCGCCACCGAGACCGTCGTCGCGAAGCCCGGGGGATACATCTCCCCGGTCGCCGGCGTAAAGACCGCGTCGACCCCGGCGGCGGCGAGTTTCGCGAGGTCGCCGTCGAGGTCGCGCGGATAGGTCGCCAGGTCCTCGCCGGGGCCGAACTGGGCGGGGTTGACGAAAATGGTGACGACGGTGCGCGCGCAACTCGCGCGCGACGCCGCGACCAGCGCCATATGCCCGTCATGGAGATAGCCCATCGTCGGCACCACGCCGACGGGCGAGGCGCCGGCGGCGCGCCAGCGCGCGACCCCGGCGCGCAACGCCGCCACCGTCTCCACCGCTTGCGGCAGGGCGCCGCTTTCCGACATCCTTCGTCTCCGGACTCCGCAGCCCCGGCGCCGGCCGGCCGCCGCAGTCTATGTTGCGCCGCAATATGAGCGCAAGCGACGCCGGCGCGCCGGCGCCGCCGGGCCTCGCGTCGCGGCGCCTGGCGCTGCGCTGGATCGACGGCGTGCTGGTTGCGGGCCGCCCTTTCGACGCTTCCGACGCTTCCGTCGCCGGACCGGAGGCCGGCGACGCGCTTGCGGCGCGCGATCGCGCCTTTGCGCGGCTGCTGGCGGCGACGGCGCTGCGTCGTCTCGGCCAGATCGACGACCTCATCGACCGCTGCCTGCGGGCGCCGCTGTCGCCGCGCGTCGCGGCGGCGCGCGGCGCGCTGCGTCTGGGCGCCGCGCAGCTCGCGTTCCTCGACACGCCGCCCCACGCCGCGGTCGATACGGCGGTCCGCCTGGCGCCGCCGCGCGCGCGCGGCCTCGTCAACGCGGTGTTGCGGCGGATCGCCCGCGAGGGGGCCGTCCGGCGCGCCGCCCAGGACGCCGAGCGCCTGAACACGCCCGGCTGGCTGTGGCGGTCGTGGCGCGCCGCCTACGGGGCGGCGCAGGCGCGCGCCATCGCCGCCGCGCATCTCGTCGCGCCGCCGCTCGACCTGTCCCCGAGGGGCGACCCGGCGGCGGTCGCCGAGGCGGTCGACGGCGCGGTGCTGGAGACCGGCACGGTGCGCCGCGCGGCGGGCGGCCGCATCGAGGCGCTGCCGGGCTTCGCCGATGGCGAGTGGTGGGTGCAGGACGCCGCGGCGGCGCTGCCCGCGCGCCTGCTCGGCGCCGGGCCGGGCGACGAGGCGGTGGAGCTGTGCGCCGCGCCGGGCGGCAAGACGGCGCAGCTCGCCGCCATGGGCGTGCGGGTCACGGCGGTCGACAGCGATTCCTCGCGCCTCGAGCTTCTCGCCGCCGCCATGCGCCGCTTGCGCCTGGAGGCGCGCGCGACGCGCGCCGACGCGCGGCGCTGGCGCCCGGGCGCGCCGGCGCGTTTCGTGCTCCTCGACGCGCCGTGCACGACGACGGGAACGATTCGTCGCCGCCCCGACGTGCCGCGCCTGAAGCGGCCGGGCGATGTCGCCGCGGCGCGCGCCGTTCAGGACCGGCTGCTGGACAATGCGGCGGCGATGCTCGCCCCCGGCGGCGCGCTGGTCTATGCGGTGTGCTCGCTCCAGCCCGAGGAAGGGCCGCAGGCCGTCGCCGCGCTGCTGGCGCGCGACCCGACGCTTGCGCTCGACCCCGTGCGGGCGGCGGAAGTGGGCGGGTTCGGCGAGCTTCTCGCCGCCGACGGGGCGTTGCGCAGCCTGCCCTGTCACCTCGCCGACCGCGGCGGCGTCGACGGGTTCTACGCGGCGCGCTTGAAGCGCCGGGGCGGGGCGCTACCTTAGTCGGGCATGAACGGCTCCGTCCGCATCGCCCCGTCGCTGCTCGCCGCCGATTTCTCGCGTCTCGGCGCCGAGGTGCGCGCCGTCGCCGGGGCGGGGGCGGACGCCATCCACATCGACGCGATGGACGGGCATTTCGTTCCGGCGCTGACCGTGGGGCCGGCCGTCGTGGCGGCGCTGCGGCCGCACAGCGCGCTGCCGTTCGATGTCCATCTGATGATTTCGCCTGTCGATCCGTTTCTCGCCGCCTTCGCCGAGGCCGGCGCCGATCTGCTGTGCGTGCCGGCGGAGGCCGGTCCGCACCTGCACCGGACGCTGCAGGCGGTGCGCGGGCTCGGCAAGAAGGCGGGGGTGGCGCTCAATCCGGGCACGCCGGCGGGCGCGGTCGCGCCGGTGCTGGACGCGGTCGACCGGGTCACGGTGATGACCGTCGACCCCGGTTTCGGCGGCCAGCGTTTCATCGCCGGCCAGATCCCCAAGATCGCGGCGGTGCGCGAGATGATCGGCGCCGCCGGACGGCCCATCGAGCTGGAGGTCGACGGCGGCGTCGACGCCGACACGGCGCCGCGCGCGGTCGCCGCGGGCGCCGACGTTCTGGTGGCCGGGACGGCGGTGTTCCGCGGCGGCGCCGGCGCCTATGCGGCCAATATCGCGCGGCTGCGGGAGCGCCTGCCGTGAGCGTCGCGCATGTCGCGTCGCCGCGTATCCGGATAACGGCGCCGATTCGCCCGGCGGCGCTTTTGCGGCGGGCGCGCGCCGCGCTGTATGCGAGCGCGGCGTGGCGTTTCGCCCTCGGCGGGCGGGCGCCGGGCGGCCTCGCCTTCTTTCCGCCCGACCCGTGGCCCGGCAGCGCCGCCCTGGGCGACAGCCTGTTTCAGGGCCGCTACCGCTTCGCCGGCCACGAGGAGTTCTCCGCTGCGAAGCCGGCATGGGCGCCGGCGGAGGCCGGCGACGCCTGGCTTGCGGAGATGCATGGTTTCGAATGGCTGCGCCATTTCAAGGCGAGCGGCGGCGAGGCCGCGCGGCGCCACGCCCGCGCCGTCGTCGCGGACTGGATCCGACGCTGCGGGCGCTGGCGGCCGGGAATCTGGGACGCCGCCACGGTCGGGCGCCGGGTCGCTGCGTGGACCGCCTGCGCCGGCTTTCTCCTCAAGGGCGCCGACCCGCGCTGGCGCGAGGCGTTCCTCGCGAGTCTCGACTTTCAGGCGCGGCATCTCGCGCGCGCGGCGATGGGGGACACGGCGAGCTCGCGCCGTATCGCCGCGCTGCGCGGGATGTTGCGCGCCGAACTGACCCTCGGCCGCAGCGAGCGCCGCATCCGCGCGACGCTGCGCCGGCTGGCGCGCGAATGTCGCGAACAGGTGGGGGCGGACGGCGGCCACTGCGAACGCTCGCCGGCCCGTCACTGCGCGGTGCTCGCCGACCTCGTCGACTGCCGCGACGTGTTGCGCGCCGCCGACCGCGAGCCGCCGTCCGAATTATGCGAAACCATTGCCCGCATGGCGCCGGCGCTGCGCGCCATGCGCCACGGCGACGGCGGTCTCGCGGCGTTCAACGGCGGCGGCGAATATGTTTTTCCCGGCGCCGCGGCGGTCCTCAAGGCGGCGGGGTGCGAGGCGCGGCCGGCCGCCGACGCGCGCCATGCCGGGTTCCGGCGCCTCGCCGCGGGGCGCACGACGGTGATCGTCGACGCCGCGGCGGCGGCGGGCGCGTCCTGCGACCACGCCGGCGCGTCGGCCTTCGAGATGAGCGTCGGCGGGCGCCGGCTCGTGGTCAATTGCGGCCCGCACGGAGGGCGCGGCGCCGCCTGGGCGGACGCGCTGCGCGGCCCGGCGGCGCATTCCGCCCTGGTGCTCGGCGACGGCGAGGGCGACATAACCGCCGCGGTCGGGTCCGAGACCCACGCCGCCGAAGGCGCGCTGTGGCTCGACGTCACGCGCGCCGTCTGGGAGCGGCGGTTCGGGTTCGCCCACCGGCGGCGCTTCTATCTCGCGGCCGACGGCAACGACCTGCGCGGCGAGGACATATTGACTCCGGCGCCCGGAGGCGGCCCCCGCGGGCCCCAGCCTTTCGCGATCCGCTTCCACCTTCACCCGGCGGTGGCGGCGGCGCCGGCGCGGCAGGGCCGGGCGGCGGCGCTGCGCCTTGCCGACGGGACGCAGTGGCGTCTCGATGCGTCGCACGGCAGTCTGGCGGTCAATGCGAGCGTGTATTTCGCCGACGATTTCGCCTGCCGCGCCTGTCGGCAGGCGGTTATCGCCGGGGTCTGCCCGACCGGGGGCGCGCTGGTGCGCTGGTCGCTGCGCCGGGTCGGATAGCGGCGGCGCGTCCGCCCGGGGCCGCGGCGCGGGGCGTCATTTCAGCCCGCGGAGGATGACGTCGACGGTGGCGTCGAGGGCGGCGCCGGCGCCGTCCCACAGGCGCAGGACGACGGTCGGGTTCTTGCTTGCGATGTCCCACGAGGCGCCGGCGCCGACGCCCTGAAGGGTGACGAGGACATCGGTGACCTTCGTCAGGCCGCGCCTCGGCACGATGCGGGCGCCCTTGCTCCCGCTCCAGCCCGATGTGGCGACGTCTTCGTGTTTCACTTCCACGACCGGCGCGGGGAGCCACCAGGAGAGGTGGTCGAGGCTGGAGACGGCGGATGTCCCGGCCGCGGCGGTGACTTCGACCTGGACCCAGCGCGCGGCGAGGGTGGCGGGGGCGCCCTCCGCGCCGAGGGTATGCCACGCGGCGGCGAGGCAGGCGGCCTCCGTCGCGCCGCCGCGAAAGCGCAGGGACACGACGCCGTTGTTCTCGGCGGCGGGGGCGCTGAAGGCGACGGACCACTGGACCTCGGCCTCGATGTCTTCGGGTTCGCCGGTCCATCGCACGCTTGCGGCGGCGCCCGAGCCGTGGCCGGTGGCCCATGTCGCCCATGTCGCCCAGGTCGTCCCCTCCCTGGCGAGATCCGCCCATGTGTAGTTCGCGGCGGCTTCGATGGCGGCCCTCCCGTCGTCGGAGAGAACGCCGACGATGGGAGCGTTCGCGGGCGACGGCCAGGCCGGGCGGCCCTCGAAGGAGGCGGAGGGGGTGCGGAACAGCGCGGTCGGTCCGAGGCGCCGGTCGGGCAGCGTCGCGACGATGCGGGTGTCGGGGGAGACCCGGCCTCCGGTGTCGACGGCGCGGAGCGCGAAGACCCAGGAGCCGGCGGACGGCTCGAAGGTCTCCCACGGGGACGCGGTGAGCAGGCCGCGGTGGAGGGGCGTCATGTCGTCCCACGGGATGGCGCGGACGCGGTCCTCGGCGTAGCGGATTTCGACGCCGGCGAGGTCGATGTCGGGGGGCGGCGTCCAGCGGAAGCGGCGGGTGCCGTCGGGCAGGGCGTCGATGAGGAAGTTCGCCGGCGTCCCCGGCGCGGCCAGCGCGCCCCCTATCGTATAGCTCCCGCGCCAGGCGGGGCCGGTCGGGGCGACGGCGGAGCCGGGCACGATAACGATGTCGAGGGTCCCGGTCGGGGGGACGATCCAGGATGCGGAGTCGTCGCCGGGGTCGAAGCGCGCGACGCGGCGCGACGGGCCGTCGTCGAGGGAGGCGAGCACGGCGCCGCCGCGCCAGTCGCCGGCGACGGTGATCACCAGTTCGATCTCGACGGCCCATCCGGCGCCGACGCGCAACAGGGTCTCGGCGATATGGACATCGACGATGCGGGGCCCCTCCCAGGCGGGGGGCGCGGGGATGGGGGCGCCGGCGGGCAGGTCGGCGGCGGCGTGATACTGCGCGGATTCGTCGATGGCGACGATCTCGAAGCGGTCGACGGCGCGCGGGGAGACCTCCACGATGCGCATTTTCAGGGGCGGCGCGGCCGCGGAGTAGAGGCGCCAGGTCCAGTCCTCCGGTCCGGCGCCCTCGACGCGCGCGGACGGGTCGGCGGGAAGGGGGTCGGCGAGCGTCGGCGTATCGGTTTCGGATCCGTCGGCGCCGGAGACGGCGGACTGGTGGAGAGACCCGTCGGGCGCCTCGACAAGGAGGCTCGAGCCGGCGGCGATATCGATCGCGCGGTCGAGGCGCGGGGCGGCGGCGCTGCCGCCGGCGAGGCGGCCGGTGACGCCGCCGGATACGAGGTCGTGGGAGAGGTAGACGACATCGCCGCGCGCGACCGTTGCGCCGTCGCGGCCCATGGCCCAGGAGACGCGGCGTCGATGGTAGATTTGGCGGGCGGCCTGGAGGTGACATTCGCGCACCGCCTGGGCGCGGCGGGTGGCGCCGGTCAGTTCGACGGTCGCGGTGTAGGCGGGGGAGCCGGTCACGCCGGGCATGAGGGCGCGGTATTCGGAGCGCTCCCAGCCGCCTTCGGCGTCGATGAAGCGGGCGACGATCTCTTCGGCGACCTCTCCCGATGTCCAGCGGACGGCGACGGAGCCGGCGAGGACGCGGGCGGGGGTGACGCTGGCGGCGACGGGGGCGTCTGGGTCTTCCCAGACGACGCCGAGCTTGCCGGTGGCCCAGGAGGGGGCGGCCTGGCCGCGCCGCGCGATCAGGGCCTCGATCTCCTCCGGGGAGGCGCTGCCGTCGACGACGAGGTCGCAGGTTGCGCCGCGGGTTTCGCACCGGGCGTGCCAGCGTCCGAGGACGGCGTCGTCGATTTCGGCGGCGGGGCGCCCCGATCCGGCGAGCAGGCGGCCGCCCGCGTCGCGCCAGCCGCGCGCGAAGGCGCGGAAGACGGCGGCGGGGTTCGAGCTGGCGCGGCGGCCTGCGGCGTCGTCGGCGGTCCAGGCGGCGCCGTTCCAGACGGGGACCTTCTGCGACACGATGGCGGACAGGCGTTCGAGGCGCCCGGACAGCTGGCCGGAGGCGCGGACCTCGACGGCGAGGCGGGTATCGGCGCCGCGGTCCTCGTCGCGGGCGCGGTAGGATCGCAGGGCGGTCCAGGTCACGTCCTGGACGGCGCGGGCGTCCTCGGCGAGGGCGAGGTCGGCGCTGCGGACCCGGACGTCGTACTGGCCCTTCGCGACGCGGATTCCCTCGCTGCGGCGGAGCGGCGCGCGCGAGCCGTTGACGAGGGCGACGCGGCGCCCGCTCCAGGCGCCGGCGGAGCCGGCGGCGCGCCACTGGATCTGGATTTCGGCGGAGCGATTGCGCAGGGCGCCGCCGGAGCCGACGTCGAACAGGGAGGCCACGAGGTCGATGTCGATCCAGGTCGTATCGAGGGCGGTGCGGCGCTGGACCCAGATGCGGTTCCAGTCGGCGGTCGCGGCGCCGGCGGCGACCTGCTCCAGCTTGCCGCCGGCGACGGTGGCGACGACGCGGTCGAGGAGGGTGATCCGGGCGCCGGGGGCGACGAGCTGCTGGCGCACGTCGCTGTAGTCGTCGAGGGGGGTGTCGCCGAGGATGCGGTCGCCGATGTCGAGGTCGCCGACGCCGAAGGAGAATATCTGGTGGAGGAACTGTGCGCCGTTGCGGAATTCGGTGAATTCGCGGGCGGCGAGGTCGGGGAAGAGGCGGTGGGTCCCCAGCACCAGCGGCAGGGGCGCCCAGGGGCGGGCGCGGTTGGCGCCGCCGGAGAGGCTGTATTGCGGCTCGACGGCCGGCGTCGCGGGCGGCGGCGGCAGGTCCGGGGTGAAAACGGAGTTCAGCACGAGGTTGCCGCCGATGAGGATCGCCGCGGCGGCGACCGGCCCGGCGACGTGTCCGACGGCGACGCTCGCGAGGATGAGGGCGACCTGCAGGACGGTCTGGAGGGGGTCGGAGTCGTCGCCGCGCACGGCGAGGCGCAGGGTCAGCGTGGGGAGGTCGCCGGGCGCGGCGAGGTCGGTCGCGGCCCAGGCGTCGCCGGCGATGCGGCGGCCGTCGAGGGTCGCCTCGATGGCGGGGGCGAGGGCGGGGAGTTCGTCGCGCCCGACCGCCAGCGCGGCGGCGATGAGGTCGGCGACGCTGCCGCCCTCGGGCAGGCGGACGAGGCCGACGCCGCGGCCTTCGTCGGTGAGGGGGTGGGGGCGGATATCGAGGATGCAGGCCGGGTGCGGCGGCGTTGCGGGGGCGCTGCGGGGCGGCTGCAGGGGGGCGGTCGGGCTGCTCATCGGGTGCGGACGATCCATTCGATGACGACGAACGGCGGCATGGTGGGCACGGCGGTCGGCCGCGCCGCGCCGGCGGCGCTGGTGCGCCCGACCGTCGGCTCGGCGTTGCGCCCGCGCAGGAAATACCGGTCGCCCTCGCTGCCATGGGTCTGGGCGATAGCGATGGAGTTCGATCCGCGGATCGCCGTCGAGCGCGTATCGTCATGGTAGCCGCCGCCGGTTACGTGATGTCGATGTTCGGGCATGTGCGCGGCGGTCAGGCGCGTCGACTCGGCGCCGCCTTTCGCGCCGCCGGCGCGGGTCGCGACGCCCCGGTGCGAGCTGGCGCCGACGAGCATGTGCCCGCGCAGATCGGGGACGCGGAACTGCGTCGCACGCGCCGTCGCGCCGTCCAGGAACCGGTTGGCGATGCGCCGCCAGAGCAGGGGAAAGTCGCTCTTGCTCATCCAGCGGCCGTCGCAATGCGCCCAGTCCCAGTCGAGATTCAGCGCGATGCCGCCGCCGCAATAGGGCAGGATCGCGCCGACGGGCACGCCGGCGATGTCGCCGGGGAGGTTCGCGACCGGCACCTTCCGGTCGCTGTTGAGCGGCGCGACGCCGCCGGCCTCGTTGCGCCGGAGCTGGTCGACGAAAATCTTGCGATTGCCGTCGAGCTCCGCGAGGCCGTTCGGGCGCCCTTTCGCGCCGATGACGGCCTTGAGCGCGCGGAACACGGTCAGGAACGCGCGCCGGTCGGGGCGGTCCGCCTGGCTGTCCACGCTGGCGGTCGAGATATTGTCGGTCGGCCAGCTCATGTTTCTCCTCCGTGGGTCCATCTCCAGATTCCGTCGGCCTCCAGGCCGCGCGCCGGCAGGCCGGCCAGCGCATGGACGCAGGAGCCGAGGCCGGCGGCGCAATGCAGCGCCGAAGGCTCGCCGCCGGGCGCGCACCACAGGCCGATGTGATGGCCGGCGATCGTGCGGCGGCCGCGGGCGCGCATGAGCACGCCGTCGCCTTCGCGCGGCGCCTCGCCGGGCGCCAGCGGCCGCGCCAGCGACGGCGCGAGGCGGGCGGTGAGGCGGTCGCGCGCGCGCACGCCGGCGGCGGCGCCGGCGCGCGGCAGGTCGACCGCCACGCCGAATTCGGCGGCGAGGACCTCGGCGACGAAGTCCGAGCACTCATAGACGCCGGGGCGCCAGTCGCGGCCGATCCAGCGCTCGGACCAGTGGGGGGCGGGCGTCATCCGAAGAGGCCCGGCGAGCGGGCGGGGTCGTGGCGGGCGATCACCGAGACGCGCCCGCGCAGGCTGGGCACGCCCAGCGTCGCGACGACCCGGGAGCGGTCGACGCGCACTTCCTGGATGGCGAGGGTCTGCTCCCATTCGACCTCGGCGGCGTCGGTCGCGGGGTCGACGGAGAGCTGGAGGATGCGGGCCTTCGCGCCGGCGGCGCCGCGCGACGCCTCGATCCAGTCGGTGAGCACGCGGCCCACATTGTCGAGCTGGAGTTCGGCGCGGGGCGGGCGGCCGTCGGCGTCGTCGGCGAGGCGCAGGCCGAAGCGCAGGGCGGGCCAGCTGTTGCCCTCGATGACGCGCGGCGCGGTATCGGCGACGGCGCGCGCGGGACCCGGCGCGGCGGGGTGGGTGAGTTCGACGGCGGCGACCAGGGCGCGGTCGGGCGCCAGCGCCCGGGCGGCGCGGCGGAAGCGGGCGCCGGCTTCGACGGGCGAGGTCACAGGTCCTCGCCCTCGAGGGTCAGGCGGGCCTCCCAGACGGGGGGCGCTCCGACGCCGCGCGAGGCCTGTCGCCACGACGGCTCGCCGACGATGCGGGCGCGGACGGCGCGGCCGCGCGCGGGGTCGGGCCAGTCGAAGGGGCGCCAGCCGTCGGCGGCGAGCCAGCGTCGGAACTGGGCGAGCCGGTCGTCGGGGATCTCGGCAACGATGTCGCGGCGGCCGGGGGCGCAGGGGCGCGCGAGGGCCTGGCGGGCGATGCCGGGGGCGCCGTCGGCGCTGCGTTCGAGGCGCGGTTCGCCGCCGGCCGAGAGGTCGGCGGCGAGGGTCGCCCAGGCGGGCCAGACCGCGGTCATCGCGCAACCGCCGGGGCGGCGCCGCCGAAGCGGGTGGTGCGGCGCTCGAGGTCGACGACGGAGCCCTCTCCGGCCCACACCAGGCAGGCGGACACGCCCGCGCCGAGGGCGGCGACGGCGGCGCGGAACCGCCGCCACTCGGCGCCGGCGGGGGTCCAGGAGTAGGGCTCGGTCGGGTCGGCGCCGGCGCCTTCGCCGCCGATGGGGCGCAGCGAGATCGCAGCGTCGCCGCAGCGCAGGCACAGCGCCAGGCCGGCGCGGGCGGCGGCCGTGAGCTGCGGGCCGGCGCCGCTGCCGGCGTCCCACGGGTCCGGGAGCCGCTCGGCGCCGAGGCGGAACTTGACGGTCCCGGGCGCGGCCTCGCGGACGCTGGCGCGCACGATCCATGCGGGGCCGGGGTCGGTCCAGGCGGCGGGCAGGCGCGCGTCGTCGCCCTCGCGCGAGTTGAAGAATTCGAAGCGCCGCCCCGGCGCGGCGCCCTTGACCACGCCCGCTCCGCCGCCGCTGCGCGTGCGCGCATAGACGTGGCTGTCGTCGCCGAGGGGGGCGTCCCAGATCGACGTGTCCGCCGGCGGCCCCTCCAGCGTCATGCGCGCTTCCCAGGCGGGGGCGGCGCCGCGCGCCGTCTGGGCATATGCGATGCCGTGCGCGCCGCCGACCACCCGCGCCGAATGCACGGCGCCGTCGGCGCCGGGGTCGGCCCACGCGAACCAGTCCCGCGCATGGGCGCGCGCCCAGCTGCGGAACGCCTCGAACCGCGCGCCGGGCACATGGGCGACGACCTCGCGCAGCAGCACGGGCCGCGTCGTCGTGCGCGCCTGCCGCACCGCGCCGTCGTCCCAGGTCGCGCGCTCGGTCTGCGACGCGAACCGCGCCGTATAGTCGCCGCCGATGGCGGCGTAGTCGGGCCATGCGGTCATGTCGTTCCCTCCCCTCACCCGGTGCGCGGCGCGATGGCGAAAGCGCGCCCGATGGCCCCGGCGACGGGGCCGCCGCCGGCGATGTCCTCGGCGACCAGCGAGACCACGAGGCGCTGCCCGTCGAACCGCCCGTCCGCCTGCGTCACCCGCTGCGGCGTCCCCCGGTTGGTCACCTCGACCCGCACCTCCGTCGGCGCCGCGGCTCGTGCGCCGCGCGGCAACACCGTCTCGCCGCGCTGGAGGATGGCGGGGACCTCGTCCGCCCGCAGCCCGGCGACGCCGCCGCGATGCAGCCGCGGCGCGCCGGCGAAGACGGCCGGATGGACGATGCGGCGGCGGCCGCCGAGAGCGCCGGCGACGCCGCCGGCGTGATAGACCGCGTGGAAGACGTTGCCCGCTTCCGCCGCCGCCGGGACCGCCGCGCCGCCGCCGCCGCTGAAATCCAGCCCGCCCAGGGCGCTCCCCAGCGCCGCCGCGAGGGGCTGCGTAATCGCCCGCCGCACCGCGATGCGCGCCAGATCGGCGAGGATCGAATCCGTCAGCGACGCGAACTCCAGCCGCCCCGTGGCGGCGAACCGGACGAGCGCGTCCTCGGCGGAGCGGAACCCCGTCTCGATGGCGCGCCCCACCCGGTCGCCGGCGTCTTCGGCCGCGCCGCCGAGCCGCTCCAGCGCCGCTTCGGCGCCGGCGAAGGGGTCGGCGCGCTCGAGCGCCTGTCGCGCCGCCTCCCCGGCCGCCGCGCGTTTGTCGGCCGCCTCTTGCGCCGCCTCGCGCTCCGCGGCGGTGTCCGCCGCCTTCCGGAGCCCGTAGACCGCATCCAGGCGCGCGCCATAATCCTCGACGGCGACGCCCGCCGCCTTGAACGCCGCGACGGTCTCCGCGCGCCACCGCTCGGTTTCGGCCCGCGCCCGTTCCGCCGGCGACGCGAAATCGAGCTCGGCGTCGCGCAGCGTGTCGAAAGCGTCCCCGATCGCCGCCGCGCTCCGCTCGGCCTCGCGCTCGGCGTGCCGCCGCGTCCGTTCGGCTGCGGCCTTGCCTTGCGCCTCCGCCTCCTGCGCTGCCTTGGCGAGCCGTGCCATCTCGGCGTCGCGCAGCGCGTCATACTCGCGGTTGATGGCTGCGACGGCGCCGGTTATCGCGGCCGGGCTCGCGTGCGGGCGCTGCTCGATCTCGGCGAGCGCGGCGCGCCGCAAATCCTCGATCTCCTGCAGGCGGCTCCGCTCCCGCTCGTAATGCCGCCTGGCGGTGGCGTCACGCAGTTGCTCGACCTCAGCCGTCTGGCGCTTGGCGGTGGCGGCGGCTTCGCGGTTCCGCGCCACCGTCTGGTGGACGAAGATGTCCGTCTCAATGGTGGCGCCTGTGATCGCCGCGTTTCTTCGGCGCGCGGTGGCTGCTGCCTGTATCCCGCTATACGCCGCCTCGGCAATGGCCAGTTCGTCGCGCAATGCGATCAGTTCGACCGAATCGCGGCCAGCGATCCGCGCCGTCGGCAACGCTCCCAAGCGCGAGATCTCGGCCTTCAGCGTGTCGATCCTGCGGGCAATCTGCGAGGCCGCATCGGTGATTTCGTCGAGCTCTTCGTCCTTCAACGCCGACGGGCCGTCTTGCAGTATCCGGGTCGCCAGCGGGGGCGGGGGCGTCGGAGTCGACAGCCCCCGCACGATCGCCGCCGTCTTCCCCGCCGCGGCGGTCAGAAAGTCGAGAACCCCCGACTCCGCCACCGCCACCTTGAGATCCCGGATCGCGTTGCCGAGGCGGGCGAACTCGGCGGCCGCGCTCCCGCTCGCATCCGCGACATCCTCGGCGACATGCGCGCGCAACGCGCGGGCGAACCGCGGCAGGAATTCGTCGGCCATCACCTCGCCGTGCGCCAGCATCTCGCCGAACCCGGCCGTCGTCACGCCCATTGCCCGGGCCGCGATCTCGAACGCGCCCGGCAACCGTTCCCCGAGCTGGCCCCGCGGATCCTCCGCCGAAACCGTTCCCTTCGAGGCGATCTGCTCAAGCGCCGCAAGGGCTCCCTGAGCCTCGGACGTGGACAGCCCCATCACCCGCGCGGCTTCGGCGACCGCCGTGAACACCTCCCGCGTCGCCGCGCCTTCGATGGCGGTGCCGCTCGTGGCGGCGGCAAAGTCCGAAAACGCCTGAGCCGACGCTGCGAAGTCGATGCCCAGCCGCTGCGCCTCGCTGCGCACGAAATCCAGTTGCCGCGCGCCTTCGGCCGCGCCGTCGAACGCGAAGCGGAACCGTTTCTCCAGCCCCTCCGCGGCCATCCCCGCCTCGACGATGGCGCCCGGCAGCCGTCCGATGGCCGACCCGACGCGCAGCAGCGCCGCTGCCGCCGTATTGGCAAGCCCGCCCGCGATCACGAAGTCCTTGATGCTCTTCGCGGCGCGGTTCCAGCCGCGCTCGGCCCGCGTTGCCGCGCCGTCCAGCGCGCGCATCTCGCGCTCCAGCCGGCCCAGCGCCTGCACCGCCTCGCCCAGGTGCGCCCGAATCCGGATGCCGATTTGCGATTCTTCCGCCATCCCGCTACACTCCGCCCATGAAAGTCGGAGATCCGCCCCGCGACTGTCCCCGCGAGTGCCTCGCGGGATACAAGGGCGGCTGCCCGGACGGCTGCCTGCTGGAGCGGCTCCCGCCCCCCGATCCGCCGCCATTCTCCGAGAGCTCCACCATCCCGGAGATGATCGGCGGCGCGATCATCGGATCCGTGTGGGGCCTCCTCGTTGCCGGCGTCGTCGCGGCCGGTGTTGCTGTCGGCATCGGCATCCTCGCACTCCTCATCCTGACGCTCGGATCCTGAGCCCGGACGGCGGTCGCCTGCGCGTTCGTCGCCCTGCCGTCCAGCTGCCGCAGTTCGCGCTCCAGCCGGCCCATCGCCTGCGCCGCCTCGTCCAGGTGCGCCTGAATCCGGATGCCGATTTGCAATTCTTCCGCCATCCCGCTACACTCCGCTCATGAAAATCGAATACCCGCCCCGCGACTGTCCCCGCGAGTGCCTCTTTGGATACAGGGACGGCTGCCCGGGCGGCTGCCGGCTGGAGCGGCTTCCGCCCGACGACCCGCCGCCATTCTCCGAGAGCTCCACCATCCCGGAGATGATCGGCGGCGCGATCATCGGATCCGTGTGGGGCCTCCTCGTTGCCGGCGTCGTCGCGGCCGGTGTTGTTGTCGGCATCGGCATCCTCGCACTCCTCATCCTGACGCTCGGATCCTGAGCCCGGGCGGCGGTCGCCTGCGCGTTCGTCGCCCTGCCGTCCAGCTGCCGCAGTTCGCGCTCCAGCCGGCCCAGCGCCTCCGCGGCATCGTCCACATGCGCCCGAATCCGGCCGAAGGAGGGTTTCGAATTGGTCAGGGATTTGCTGCGTCTCTTCCTGGTAACCGTGATCGCCATAGTGGCGCTGGGAGTGATCGCCCTGGCGCTGATGTCTCTGCTGGCCGGATCGGGGGCGTAATCCGCCTCGCGGTCCGCCCCGCGCATCGCGCGCTCCAGTCCGTCGAACGCCTGCGCCGCATCATTCACGTCCGCGCGTATGCGCGGAGCCAGTTGCAGTTCGTCAGCCATCGTGCAACAGCTTTCCCATGAAACACAGACGCTCGAAATTCCGACTGAAGTTCCGACCGAAAGAGGACAGACGAGAAGAATACGCACCGGAAGAAGGCGGTTTTTTTCTGGAGGATGCGACTTTTTGGGAAATGGTGGTTGCCGGAATCAAAGGGAGTGTGTACGGCCTCATCGCCGCCTTGGTTTTCGGCATCGTCGCGTATGCTCTGGTAGGGCTTGTCGTGCTCCTTCTCCTGCTTCTCTGATCGGCCTTGCCTTCGCGCATAGCCGCGCGAGCAGGCCGGCGCCGGGCTCGGTTCGCCCCGCGCGCCGTGCTCTCCAACCCGGCGAGCGCCAGCGCCGCGTCGTCCAAATGCGCCCGAATCCGGATGCCGATTTGCGATTCTTCCGCCATCCCGCTACACTCCGCCCATGGTCAAGCCGCTGCCCTGCCACAAAGGGTTCAACCGGCGTTTCTGCGCCGGGCCGGAGCACTGCCGGCGCGGTTGTCCCAAACATCCGATCATCGAGAGCTCCGACATCCCGGAGTTCATCGGCGCATCCTCCCCGGCTGTTGGCGCGGCATCCTCATCGAAGCCCGGATACCCGCCCCGCGGGTGCTTCGCGGGATATGAGGACGGCTGCCCGGGCGGCTGCGTGCTGGAGCGGATCCTGCGTCCCGATCCGCCGCTATTCTCCGGGAGCTCCGTTCCGTCCATGGCCAGGCCGCTGCCCTGCCACAAAGGGTTCAACCGGCGTTTCTGCGCCGGGCCGGAGCACTGCCGGCGCGGCTGTCCCAAACATCCGATCATCGAGAGCTCCACCATCCCGGAGTTCATCGGCGCGTCCCCCTGGATCGTTGGCGCAGCATCTTCATTGAAGCCCGGATACCCGCCCCGCGAGCGCCCCGGGGGATATGAGGATGGCTGCCTGGGCGGCCGCCTGCTGGAGCGGATCGTGCGTTCCGACCCATCGCGATTCTCCGGGAGCTCCGCTCCGCCCAAGGCCAGGCCGCTGCCCTGCCACAAAGGGTTCAACCGGCGTTTCTGCGCCGGGCCGGAGCACTGCCGGCGCGGCTGTCCCGAGCATCCGATCATCGAGAGCTCCGCTCCGCCGATGGCCGAGCCGCCGCACTGCCACAAAGGGCTCAGCCGGCGCTCCTGCGCCGGGCCTGAGCACTGTCGGCTCGGCTGCCCCGCGCATCCGTTCACCGAGAGCTCCACCACACTGGAGATCATCGGCGCCGTCCTCCTCGGCTGTTGGCACAGCATCTTCATCGTTGCTGCCCTCTGGGCCGGCGCTGCTGTCGGCATCGGCGTCCTCGCACTCCTCATTCTAGCGCTCGGGTCCTGAGCGCCGGCGGCGGTCGCCTGCGCGCTCATCGCCATCCCGTCCAGCTGCCGCAGTTCGCGCTCCAGCCGGCCCATCGCCTCCGCGGCTTCGTCCACAGGCGCCCGAATCCGGATGCCGATTTGCGTTTCTTCCGCCATCCCGCTACACTCCGCCCACGAAACTTGGAGACTCGCCCCGCAACTGTCCCCGTCGCGTTGCGGGCGGATGCGGGTCGCGAAGTCCCGGCCGCCGTCCGCCGTTCGGGCGTTCCATAGCGGTCGGGCGCCGAAGGAGGGTTTCGAATTGGTCAGGGATTTGCTGCGTCTCTTCCTGGTAACCGTGATCGCCATAGTGGCGCTGGGAGTGATCGCCCTGGCGCTGATGTCTTTGCTGGCCGGATCGGGGGCGTAATCCGCCCCGCGCATCGCGCGCCCCAGTCCATTGAACGCCTGCGCCGCGTCCTCCACATCCACGCGAACGCGCAGAGGCAATTGCAGTTCATCAGCCATTGTGCTACGGTTTCTCCATGAAACACAGACGTCCGAAATTCCGACTCAAGTTCCGGCCGAAAGAGGACAGGCGGGAAGAACGCGAATCGAAAGAAGGCGTTTTTTTTTCTGGTATTTCTGGGGAACGCCACCACTTGGGAGGTGGTGATCGCTGCGCTCAAAGGAGTGGCGTACGTCGTGATTGGCGGCGCCATCGTGTACATCTTGGTACTGATCGTCCTGCTGCTTCCTCTGCTTTTCTGATCGGCTTCGCCCCCGCCCGCCGCCGCCTGGGCCGGTCGGCGGCGGGCGCAGCCCGCCCCGCGCGTCGCGCTCTCCAGCCCGGCGAGCTCCTGCGTCGCGTCGCCGGAATGCGCATGAATGCGCGTCGCCGGATGCGGGTCGCCCGCCGGCGCGAGCGGCGCGGCGGCGCCGGCCCCGCCCGCCGTCAACGGACGGCGGGCAGGGCGTCGCGCCGCTCGGCCTCGCGCCAGAACAGTTCGATCTGGCGCCACGTCAGCCGCCGCGCGACATCTTCGTGGCCGCGCCCGTGTCCGGCGCGGACGAGGGCGTCGAAGACCCGGGCGAGGGGGACCGTTTCGCGCGCCGCGCCGCGAGGAGCGCCACGACGCGGGCGATGAAAAAACGGACGTTCACGCTCCACATGGCGTTGCCGACGACATCGCCGTCCGCCGCCGAAAGCCGCGCCAGCCAGTCCGCCTCGCGGCCCGTGGCGCGCGCCAGCAGCCGCAGCCAGACCGCGGCGTGCCGCGCCATCGCCGCCTCGATGGCGGCGGCGGCGGGGCCGTCGCCGCGGCCGTCGGGGCCGTAGCCCTCCGCCAGCGCGGCGAGCAGCGGCGCGGCCTCGACCGCCGCCTCCAGCCCCTCCAGGTAGCGGTACTCGCGGACCGTGACGGCGATGTCCTCGCCCGTGTCGGGGTCGCGGACCCGGACTTCGCGGTCCGGGAAGAGCGCCTCCAGTTCCTCGCGCGGGTCGCCGCGCGTCGTTCCGGCGGCGTTCACGACGCCTGCTCGTCGATGAGCAGCGCCGCCTTGCCGCCGCCGGGTTCGAGGATTTCCGCGGCGATCTGGATCTGCTGTTCGGTCTCGCGGCTCATCAGCGCGAGTTCGCCGCTGGCCGCCACCGAGCACAGGGGCGCATAGAGGTTGCGTCCCCGCCCGGTCGCCGTCTCCTCGATGTAGCGAACCGCCGCGCGCACATCCTGCGGCGTCGCCGGGGTCGCCACCTGCGCCCGCGCCGCCTCGGCGACCGGCGTGTAGTGGACGTAGACCGTCCCGCCGTTCGCCGGCAGCGCCGCCGCCGCCTTCCCGGCCTCCGTCGCGCCGCCCGACTCGCGGATATAGATCCGCCCGTTCGCCGCATCGACCGCGTAATACGACCGCGAGACCGTGTTCGCCGCCGACGGCGCGGCGGCGGCGGTCGTGACGATCGCCGCCGTAGCGCCCGCATCGAAGTGCCCCGCGTCCTTGCCCGCCGCCGTCGCGTCCCGGACGGCGCGGACGCCGGCCGGGCGCGCCGCGGACACGCCGAGCTGATACCAGCGCCCGCGCCTGACCGTCAGCGCCTCGGCGGCGGCGTCCCCGACGCGCGCGGCGGCGTCGGTCTCCGAGCCCACCGCGTCGCCGGCGCCGACGAACAGCGCCAGGTTCTCCATCGAGACGTCGTGCAGCGTGGCCGAGAGGCGGCGGGTCAGGCTGCGCACCTTGTTCACCAGCTGGCGCGCCACGGGGCCGGAGCCGCTGAACACCTGCACGCGCTCGCTCTCCACCGCCAGCGTCGCGCCGGCGGCGTCGCCGAGATAGCGCTCGCCCGTGCGCGCCCCGGCGGCGCCGAGCACGTCGATGAACAGATGCCCGGAGCCGAGCAGGATATTGTCGGAATGGCGGTCGGAGATCGCACTCATGTCGTCTTCTCCCTATCGGCGAGCGAGGCGCGAGGCCGCGCGCTCGGTGTGGACGGTCGTCAGGCGGCACAACGCGCCGCCGATGGCGGCGTAGTCGGGCCATGCGGCCATGTCGTTCCCTCCCCTCACCCGGTGCGCGGCGCGATGGCGAAGGCGCGCCCGATGGCTCCGGCGACGGGGCCGCCGCCGGCGATATCCTCGGCGACCAGCGAGACCACGAGGCGCTGCCCGTCGAACCGCCCGTCCGCCTGCGTCACCCGCTGCGGCGTCCCCCGGTTGGTCACCTCGACGCGGACCTCGGTCGGCGCCGCGGCCGGCGCGCCGCGCGGCAACACCGTCTCGCCGCGCTGGAGGATGGCGGGGACCTCGTCCGCCCGCAGCCCGGCGACGCCGCCGCGATGCAGCCGCGGCGCGCCGGCGAAGACGGCCGGGGGGACGATGCGCCCGACGCCGCCGGGAGCGCCGGCGGCGCCGCCCGCGTGATAGACCGCGTGGAACACGTTGCCCGCTTCCGCCGCCGCCGGGACCGCCGCGCCGCCGCCGCCGCTGAAATCCAGACTGCCCAGGGCGCTCCCCAGCGCCGCCGCGAGGGGCTGCGTAATCGCCCGCCGCACCGCGATGCGCGCCAGATCGGCGAGGATCGAATCCGTCAGCGACGCGAACTCCAGCCGCCCCGTGGCGGCGAACCGGACGAGCGCGTCCTCGGCGGAGCGGAACCCCGTCTCGATGGCGCGCCCCACCCGGTCGCCGGCGTCTTCGGCCGCGCCGCCGAGCCGCTCCAGCGCCGCTTCGGCGCCGGCGAAGGGGTCGGCGCGCTCGAGCGCCTGCTGCGCCGCCTCCCCGGCCGCCGCGCGTTTGTCGGCCGCCTCTTGCGCCGCCTCGCGCTCCGCGGCGGCGTCCGCCGCCCTCCGGAGCCCGTAGACCGCATCCAGGCGCGCGCCATAATCCTCGACGGCGACGCCCGCCGCCTCGAACGCCGCGACGGTCTCGGCGCGCCACCGCTCGGTTTCGGCCCGCGCCCGTTCCGCCGGCGACGCGAAATCGAGCTCGGCGTCGCGCAGCGAGTCGAAAGCGTCGCGCCGCGCGGCGGCCAGCCGTTCGTCGGCGGCCGCGGTTTCGTCCGCCGCCCGCTTTTCGTCGGCAGTTCGTCTTTCGTTCGCCTCGCGATCGAACCGCTCCCGCTTCGCGCGGAATTCCGCCCGTGTCGCCGCCTTCGCTTTCTCCCGCGCCTCGACGCTGGCGAATTCCAGCTGCTCAATGGCGTCGAGCGCCCGCGCCTCCTCGTAGTCGAGCAGCGCGAGGCCCTCGAGCCGCAGCCGCATCGCCCGGTCCGTCGCCCGCCGCGCAATCTCTTCCGCCCGCGCCGTCCGGGCGTCGTCCACCCTGGGTTTCGGCGATCCGCGCGACGGCGCGGCGGCGGGGTCGTCGAACGCCGCCAGCGCCCGGCTCTGCGCGTCCTGCGCAGCCTCTCGCTCCTCTATCGCCCGCGCCAGCGCCTCGTTGGCCTGTTTCCCCCTGTGGCCGCCATCCCGCTCCGCCGCGGCTCGCGCGTCCGCCTCCGCCCGCTCCGCCGCGGCGAGCCGTTCCGTCGCCTGCTGCAGGTCCTTATGCAGCTTGAGCGTCGCCGGAAACGCTGCGAACTTCTCCTCCAGCGCGCCGAGCGCGCCCCGCAGCTCCTCCGACTCTTCTTTCGCGCCGCTCATTTTCGCCGCGAAAATCGCAACCCCCTCCGCCGCCAGCAGCGCCAGGCCCACCGGGCCGCCGACGACCCGCAGCGCCCGCGTCAGCCCGTGCAGCGCCGCCGACGCCAGCCGCCCTCGTATCGCCAGCGTCCCCAGCCGGCGCGTGGTGCGCGCCGTCGCGCCCTCCGCTGCCGCTTGCGCTCGCCGCACGAGCCCCACCTGCAGGCGCAGCGCCAGCCACCCGCCGACCGCCAGCGCCAGCATATCGGCGTGGCGCACCACCGCCCCGGAGACCTGCCCTATCGTCTCTTGCGCCGCCGACCACTCCTGCGACGTCGCCGACAGGTCCCGCGCCAGATCGGCGATTCCCGCCGACAGCCCGCCCCGGCCGATGCGGTCCGCCGTCTGCAACGCCACATCGTCGAGAGCGCTCAGCGCCGCAGCCAGCGAGGCCGCCTGCCTTTCCGTCGCGCCGCCGAATTCGGCTTCGCCGATCTCGGCGAACGCCGCGAGGATCGCCGTCCGCGAATTCTCGACCGTCCGCGCCGTATCGCGAAAGGCGATAGCGATCTCCTCTCCCTGCTTGCGGATGTCGAAGCCGAAGCCCTCGATGGGGCCGGTCTCGCCCTGCGCCACTGCGGCGATGGCGTCCGCCAGCTCGCCCAGCCCCCGCCCCGACGCCGCCGCGATGTCGCCGAGCGCTTCCAGCGCGCCGAGATCGGGCGCGAAATCGGTCGCCTGAAGCCGCAGCCAGGCGTTCGCGACATCGGCGATCGCGAACGGCGTCCGCGCCGCATAGTCGAGCAGCTCGTCGAACCGGGTCGCAGCCGCCGCGGCCGACCCCTCGAACGCCTGCAACCGCAGCCGCAGCTGCTCGAACGACGCCGCCGCGCCGATGATCGACCGACCCAGATGCGCGAACGCGCCGGCGGAGATCGCCGCACGGAGCGCCCTAAACGACCCGGCGGCGCGACGCGACGCGTCGTCCGAGCGCCGCAGCGCCGTCGCCAGCCGCCCCTGCCGGGCCGCCGCCTCGGTCGCCGCGCTGCCGGACCGGCGCATCCGGCGCTCGAGGAGCTCGAGCTCCCGGCGGGTCCGCGCGACCTGCGCCAGGGCTTTGCCGTCGCCCGCCCCGATGGCGGCGTCGAGATTGAAATTGCCTTCAGGCATCCCGTTGGTCCTCCAGCGTCGTCAACGCCGCGCGTCGCGGCGCATGCAAGCCGTCCGGCGGCGGTGTCGCCGGGCGGACGGCGTCGAACCGCTGCGCGGCGCCCGAAACCGGACAAAAACGAATTGCGTCACGCCAGCCTCCGTTCCATACTCCGCGCCATGCTCAAATTTCTGGCAAACATACTCATGCTTATCGTGGTGTTCTTCCTCATAACCCAGTGCATCGGGCCGGGTCTCTGGTTTAGCATCACTCACTGATCCCGGCGCGCCGCGCCGTCTTCGCCGATGTCCCCCGCCCGGTCGATAAATGCGTGATCGACGGGCGCAACGTCTGCGCATGACGGGGCGCAAAGCGTATCGGGCGCTCTCCGGTCGCGTTCATCCGATCTCGCCGTAGACCGCCGCCTGGCGGCGCCGGGCGCGGCGCCCGAAACCGGAAAAAAGAATTGCATCACGCCAGCCTCCGTTCCATACTCCGCGCCATGCTTGACCTTCTGGACTTCATTTTCACTTTGATCTGGCTGGCCATCCTGTGGTTCGTCGTCATACCTATGGCCATCAGCATGCTATGATTGATCGCTTCGCCCTGAGCATCGATCGGCGCGGCCGCCGGGACGGCGGCAGGCCCCGGGGCGATCCCGACAACGGCCCGCCATCGCTCGAACACTCGACCGTCCCGGAGATGACGACCGACGCGCCCGCCGGCCTCCGATCCGGCCGCCTTGCGGTCGGCGGCGCGCTCCCGGCGCCGCTCACCTGCCGGTTCGCGGGTCTCCGAGCGCCGTCAGCGCCTCCCGCTCCATCTCGCGCAACCGCCCGAACAGGTCCGGCGAAGGGCGTATCCGCATCATCGCCGCCGCCGCGCGGACGCCGCCATAGTCCAGGCCCAGGCGCTCGCCCGACATCGGCGCGTAGCGCCACTGCGTGGCGCAGGCGAGGAACAGACGGACGGCGTCGGCGTTGACCGGCCATATCTCGACCCGCGCCGGCGAGCCCGTCGCCCACGCCCGCGCCGCCCGTATCAGTTTCCCCGGTCGCGACCGCCGCCGAAGATCGCCTCGTAATAGGCTTTCGCCACCGCGTAGCGCGCCCACGGCACGCGCGTCAGCCGGTCGCGGCGCTCCGCGCTGAACGCCACCGCCTCGCCGGCGTCGTCGACCACTCCCTTCCAGTCGACCAGCACGCGCTTCACCAGCGCCTCGTCCGCCGCCGAGGCGGACGCGACGGCGTCGAGCTCGTCCTGACCGATCTCGACGAACCGCGCCGTGAAGCGCTGGCTCTCGCCGCCCGGCGGGGTCAACGTCACCGGCCACTCGAAGAACCGCTCGGCTTGCGCCGGAAACACGAATTGCGTCATGTCCGCCTCCGTTCCACGCCATGCGCCGCGCAGACCCTCGAAGCCTCCTCGAAGCCGGCTTGCCGAAGGGTCTGCGCGCCCTTCCCGCGCGGGTCGCCGCGCGTCGTTCCGGGGGCGCTCACGACGCCTGCTCGTCGATGAGCAGCGCCGCCTTGCCGCCGCCGGGTTCGAGGATTTCCGCGGCGATCTGGATCTGCTGTTCGGTCTCGCGGCTCATCAGCGCGAGTTCGCCGCTGGCCGCCACCGAGCACAGGGGCGCATAGAGGTTGCGTCCCCGTCCGGTCGCCGTCTCCTCGATGTAGCGGACCGCCGCGCGCACATCCTGCGGCGTCGCCGGGGTCGCCACCTGCGCCCGCCCGGTCGTCTCGGCGACCGGCGTGTAGTGGACGTAGACCGTGTCGCCGTCGGCGATGTCCGCCGCCTTCGGCAGGATGTAGACCCGCCCGTTCGCCGCATCCACCGCGTAGTTCGTCGCACGGGCGACGGTGTTGTTCGCGACGGCCGCCGCGGCGGCGGTGGTCACGATCAGCGCGGCGGCGCCGCCGTGGTCGGCGTCGTGCGCGCCGGCGGTCTTCCCGGCCGCCGTGGCGTCCCGGACGGCGCGGACGCCGGCCGGGCGCGCCGCCGACACGCCGAGCTGATACCAGCGCCCGCGCCTGACCGTCAGCGCCTCGGCGGCGGCGGCCCCGAGGCGCGCGGCGGCGTCGGTCTCCGAGCCCACCGCGTCGCCGGCGCCGACGAACAGCGCCAGGTTCTCCATCGAGACATCGTGGAGCGTGGCCGAGAGGCGGCGGGTCAGGCTGCGCACCTTGTTCACCAGCTGGCGCGCCACGGGGCCGGAGCCGCTGAACACCTGCACGCGCTCGCTCTCCACCGCCAGCGTCGCGCCGGCGGCGTCGCCGAGATAGCGCTCGCCCGTGCGCGCCCCGGCGGCGCCGAGCACGTCGATGAACAGATGCCCGGAGCCGAGCAGGATATTGTCGGAATGGCGGTCGGAAATCGCACTCATGTCTTCTTCTCCCTATCGGCGAGCGAGGCGCGAGGGCGCGCGCTCGGTGTGGGTCGTCGTCAGGCGGCACAACGCGCCGCGCATCGTCGCGCCGCCGGCGTGGGCGATGCGCCCGACGCGGTGCGCCTGCAGTCCCTCGCGGGCGAGGCGGCGGGGCCGCCCGTCGTCGTCCCTGCCCTCCGGCTTCGCCAGCGAGTCGACGAGGCCTCCCAGCGTCCCGTCGGCGCGGAAGGCGCGCGTCAGGGCGTCGATGCGGGCGTTCCACAGCCGCTCCTCGGCGGCCCCCGCCGCCCAGACGCGGAAGCCGTCGATATGCCAGAGGGTGGTCACGCGCCAGACGCGCGCGCCGCCGAACCTTTCCTGGCGGACGCGGGCGCGCACGGCTTCCCAGAATTCGGGGCGTTCGTCGGCGCGCCGCAGCACGATGCGGTGGTCGAACACCGGCGGCGGGTCGTCGTCGCCGAACGCGCCGCGCGCCGCGGCGACGATGGCGGCGCCGATCGCCGCGGTGCGGTCGGAGGCGCTCATCGCGCCGCCCCCGCGGCGCGGCGCAAGCGCGCGTCGGCGTGCGCCGGCGCGGGCGGGCGGCCGTCGAGGCCGAGCAGGCGGCGGTAGCGGGCGCGTCCGTCGGCGGCGAGGCGCCGCCAGCGTTCCGACGGCGCGGTCCGCTCCACCGCCTCGGCGCCGATGGCGGCGTGCGAGTCTCCCGCCGTGGCGGCCGCGAGGCGCTCGAACAGCAGCGCCGCCGCCCAGGCGAGCACCGCCTCGCGGTCGGCTTCGGGGACCGTGTCGCGCGCCGCGTCGACGTAGTGGGGGCAGGCGCAATGCAGCCGCAGTTTCGCCCCGCGCGGCGCCCCGCGGGTCGCGAGGACGGCGCCGCGCGCCCCGGTTTCGACCGTCCAGGCGCGGCGCGGCAGCCACGACGCCGGCAGCCTTCCGGCCGGATATTCGACCCCGCGCGGCGCGCACCCGGCCTCCCGGTCGCGCGGCAGGGGGGCGCGCGCCACGCCGTCGGCGTCCGGCGCGGCGGCGGCGAGGTCGATATGGGCGGCTCGGGGGCGATCCGCCGAATAGCGCGCCAGCGCGTCGGCGAGCGCGGCGTCGCGCGCCGCCGCGCCCGCCGCCTTCCGCCCGGCCCCGTCGCGCGGGTCGCGGGCGAGAAGCGCCAGGTCCTCGTCGCGCGCCAGCCCGGCGAGGCGGGCGCGCCATTCGGCGAGCGGCATCAGCCGGCCGGCGCCGACTTGTAGAGGCCGCGGTGGTCGAGCGCCGCGCCGCCATAGATGTGGCGGACCTTCCACGTGATCTTGTCGGCCGTGAACAGACTCCCCGCGGTGGGGTCGTCCTGCACGAACAATTCGGGTTCGCGCCGCCCGTCCAGGAACCCGATCTCCACGGTCGGGATGTCCATCGGATCGGCGGCGAGATACCAGTCGTTCGAGTCGGTCAGTTCCGGCACCGGCACCACCTCGAGGGCCAGCGACTGCACGAAATTGCGGTCGTTGTTCGTCGATCTGCGGAACAGGTCGACGGCCGCGCGCTCGAGGTCGAAGGGCGTCAGCAGCGAGCGCGGGCCGATGCCGAGGGGCTTGTCGCTCGTCAATTCGGTCTGCTTGACCATGGCCAGCCGCGCCGCCGCCAGCGACGACGCGGAGAGCGCCGCGGTGCCGAGGTTCTTGTGGGTGTTGTGGAACAGCGCCACGCCGTCGGCGAGGGCGGCGTTGTCGGTGAGGAATTCGGCGGCGAAGGCGCTCAGCGTGCGCTTCGCCGCGCGCGACAGTTTCACCGGCAGGCGCTGGAGCGCCATGACGTCGTCGTTGCGGATGGCCTCCAGGGTCACGCTCTCGGTGCCGCCGCGCTTGGAGACCGAATAGGTTTCCTCCTCGTCCGACGGGGTGGTCATGGCCGCATAGGCCGCGCCCTCGGACACGTCGGAGAGGTTGGCGTAGCCGCCCCACCGCACGCGGCGCTGGGCGCGGAAGTCCATCGCCGGCGCGGTCGAGCACCAGCGCATCCAGCCGTCGTGGATTCCGGTTTCGCGGTAGTCGGCGATCATGCGCCGGGCGATGGAGTCGCCCAGCACCTCGCCGATCGCGCTCGTGTCCAGCGCTTCCGCCAGCCGCGAACGGTCGCAGTGCCGCAACAGGCCGGTGACGCGCTCGTCGCCCGTGGTTTCCACCCAGGCGGCGCGCAACGACACGCAGGAGTCGTCGGCGGGGTCGAGCAGCGCGTCCCACATCCGGCGCACCTTGGCGCCGCGCGATTCGGTAATGCGGACGCCGCCGGCGGGCGGGCGGGCGCCGTCGCCCTCGCCTTCGCCGAGGCCCGCCACCTGCCCGCCCGGCGCCGCGGCGGCGAGATAGGCGCGTTCGGCCGCCTCCGCCTCCGCCACCCGCGCCGCCGACAGGTCCTCCAGCGGCGCTTCGGCGAAGCGCGCGGCGAGGCGTTCGCGCGCCGCCGCCGGCAGGCCCGACTCCGCCAGCGCGGCGCGCGCCTCCAGACGCGCGGCGGCGAGGGCCGCGACGCGGCCGGGCGCCGGGTCGCCTTCCGGCGCCGGCAGGGCCGCCGCCTCGCGGTAGAGGGCCTCCAGCGCCTCGTCCCCGTCGGGGCCCCCGGGGACGCCTTCCAGCCGCGCGGCGCCCAGGCGCGCCGCGACGAATTTCCTCATGCGCTCGCGCATGTCCTCTCCTTTCCGGTTGCTGCTCCGGTTGCTGCGGAACCCGCGGGAGCGGGAGGCGACGGCCCCGACGGCCTCGACCAGGTCGATCAGCGCGCCGCCGGCGGCCGGCTCGACCACCAGGTCGACCGAGCGCACCTCGTGGAGCGCCTCGACCACCCGCGCCGGCCGCGCGCCGCCCGGCCCATCGTTCGCGTCCTCGAGACGGGCGCGTCCCCGGGCGACGATGGACAGGCCCATCAGACCGGTCATGCCGCGTTCGTGCGCGGCGCGCAGCAGACGCGCGACGGGGCCTTCGGGCTCGAGCAGTTCGAGCTCGGCCTCCACGGCGCCCGCGCCGTCCCCCGCCGCCCAGCGCGGGGCGACGAGACGGCCCACCAGGTTGCGCACATCGGTGGCGCTTCCGGCGACGTGGTCCTCGTCGGAGCGCACCAGAACCCGCGCCCCGTCGAACAGGGGCAGGGCCGCGCGCAACACCGCTTCCGGATAGAAAACGTCGTTGGCGCTCATGCCGGCGCGGATGGCGCGCACCCGCCAGCGCCCGCCGCCCGCTTCCGGCGCCGGGCCGAGCGAACCCGCCTCGGCGAGCTCCAGAGGCCCCTCCGCCGCCGTCTCCGTCATGCGCCGCTCCCCGCGTTCGTGTTCCGTGCGCCTATCGGAACACACCGGCGCGGGGTTTCGGGAGAGGACATACGTCCGCCCCTCCGGCGCTCGGGAAACGGCCCGCCGGAGGGGCGGAAACGCCGTATTCGGAAGGGGTTAGGCCGCGGGCTGCACGAAGGCGGACAGCGACACGCCGGCCGCGACCAGGGCCACGCCGACCCAGTAGAGCGGCGGCAGGCGGACGCCGAAGAACAGCGCGTCGAACGCCGGGACGATGATGAACGTCAAGGCGATGAAGGGGATGGCGCGGCTGAGCGGCACCCGCGACAGCACGAACACCCACAGGAATGTCGCGACGCCGTAGACGACGAGCGCAATCCAGAAATGCGGGCTCGCCAGCAGCGTGGCGAAGAATCGCAGCAGCGACGCCCCGGCGAGCGCGCGCGCCGATTCGCGGAACAGCATCTGCCCCGCGGACAGCATCGCCGGCACCAGCGCCAGCAACGCGAGATCGAGCGCCTTCATGCGAACCGCTCCGGCGCGGCTAGAGGCCCATCGCGCAGCCGTCCTTGCGCGGGTCGGAACCGCCGGCGAGCACCCCGCGCGCGCGGTCGATCGCGATCGCCTGGCCGCCCCCCAGCGCCGCGTCGGCCCCGGTCACCCGGTGGCCGAGCGCCGCCAGCGACGCGCGCGTGGACATCGGCACGCCGCGCTCGACCTCCAGGGCGCCCGCGAAGGCGAAGGCCCGGGGGCAGTCCAGCGCCTCCTGCACGCTCATGCCGTAATCGACGAGATTGGTCAGGAAATGGACGTGTCCCGTCGGCTGGTAATGCCCGCCCATGACGCCGAAGGGCATCGCCGCCTCGCCGTCTCGCATCGCCATGCCGGGGATGATGGTGTGCATCGGCCGCTTGCCCGGCGCGATGCAATTGGGGTGCGCCGGGTCGGTGCGGAAACTCGCGCCCCGGCAATGGAACATCACCCCGCTGCGGGCGCTCATGATCCCCGTCCCGTAGGAGGCGAACAGCGAATTGATGAACGAGATCGCGTTGCGCTCGCCGTCGACGACCGCCAGATACACCGTATCGGCGTGCGCGACGCCCGGCGGCGGCGGGGTCGCCATCGCCCGGTCGCGGCGGACATGGCGCCGCAGCGCGTCCGCATAATCCGCCGACAGCAGGCGCTCGACGGGCACGTCGACATGCTCCGGGTCGGCGACCAGCGCGTCGCGGTCGCGATAGGCCAGCCGCGCCGCCTCGGCCTGGAGGTGGAAGCGCTCCGCCCCCAGCGGGTCCAGCGCCGCCAGGTCGAAGCCCGACAGCAGGTTGAGCATCAGCAGCGCGACGATTCCCTGGCCGTTGGGGGGGCATTCCCAGATGTCGAACTCGCCGTAGGGGGCGCGGATCGGCGTGACGTAATCGGCGCGCGCGGCCGCGAAATCGTCCGCCGTGTGCAGGCCGCCCCGGGCGGCGAGCGAGGCCGCCATGTCGGCGGCGACCGGCCCCTCGTAGAACGCCCGCGCGCCGCCTTCGGCGATCGCCGCCAGGGTGTCGGCGAGCGCCGGCTGGCGGTGCAGCTCGCCCGTCGCGAGCGGGCGCCCGTCGGGCAGGAACACCGCCCGCGTCGCGTCGTCGGCGGCCAGTTTCGCCGCCTCGCGCGCCCAGACATCGGCGACGACCTCATGCACCGGACTGCCGTCGCGGGCATGGGCGATCGCCGGCGCCAGCGCCGCGCCGAGGCCGAGCTTGCCGTGGTCGCGCGCCAGAAGGTCCCACGCCGCCACCGCGCCGGGGACCGTGACCGCATGGGGCGAGTCGAAGGGGATTTCGGCGATCCCGAGTGTGCGGAAGCGCTCGGCCGTCGCGGCCGCCGGCGCCCGGCCCGAGCCGTTGATCGCGACGGGCGCGCCGCGCCGCCCCGCCGGAGCGTAGAGCGCGAAGGCGTCCCCCCCGACCCCCGTCGAATGGGGCTCGACGACGGCGAGGACCGCGGCGGCGGCGATGGCGGCGTCGACGGCGTTGCCGCCGGCGCGGAGCAGGTCCAGCGCCGCCTGGGTCGCCGCCGGATGCGAGGTCGCGGCCATCCCTTTCGTGGCCAGCGCCGTCGACCGGCCCGGCATGTGCAGATCCCGCATGGTCGCGCCCTTTCCCCGCCGCCGCGCCGCTTATACACGTTTTCGCCCGCCGCCGCGCGCCGCTCCCCCGGGGGCGATCGCGATGGCCGGGCCATGAAAGAGCGCGCGAAGAAGTCGGGCGTCTCGCGCCATGACGGCCGGATCGCCGAAGTATCGGCATTGTAAAAGACAATACCCGTCGAATAGCGCTTCGTCATTCCCGCGAAGGAGTGTGTGAAGAAAATCGGACGGCTCTCATCGTGACGGACGGGTCGCCGAGGTATCGGCATTGTAAAAAGACAGTCCCCACCGAATAGCGCTTCGTCATTCCCGCGAAAGCGGGATCCGGAGGCGGCCGCCCGCAATATCGGCGCGGTTATTCTTGCGGAAACGCCGCAACAGATTCCCGCTTTCGCGGGAATGACGAGTGTTTGTAAGGACGCCTCTCACTATGGCGGACGGAGCGCCGGAGGGTTCGGCGCGACAAAAGACAATAACTCGCTGACAATACTCGTCATTCCCGCGAAAGCGGGAATCCGGGGGCGGCCGCCCGCAATATCGACGCGGTTTTTCTTGCGGAAAAGCCGCAAGCGGATTCCCGCTTTCGCGGGAATGACGAGTGTTTGTAAGGACGCCTCTCACGATGGCGGTCGGAGCGCCGAAGGGTTCGGCGCGACAAAAGACAATACCTCGCAGACAATACCTCGTCATTCCCGCGAAAGCGGGAATCCGGGGGCGGCCGCCCGCAATATCGACGCGGTTTTTCTTGCGGAAAAGCCGTAATGGATTCCCGCTTTCGCGGGAATGACGAGTATTTGTATGGGTGCCTCTCGCTATGGCGGTTGGAGCGCCGAAGGGTTCGGCGCGGCAAAAGACAATAACCCGCTAACAATACTTCGTCATTCCCGCGAAGGCGGGAATCCGGAGGCGGCCGCCCGCAATATCGGCGCGGTTATTCTTGCGGAAACGCCGTAATGGATTCCCGCTTTCGCGGGAATGACGAGTATTTGTACGGCCTTCCGATTTCTTCACACGGTCTTTCGCGGGAATGACGAGTGTGTGTATGGGCGCCTCTCACTATGGCGGACGGAGCGCCGGAGGGTTCGGCGCGACAAAAGACAATAACTCGCTGACAATACTCGTCATTCCCGCGAAAGCGGGAATCCGGAGGCGGCGCCCGCAATATCGACGCGGTTATTCTTACGGAAACGCCGCAAACGGATTCCCGCTTTCGCGGGAATGACGAGTATTTGTAAGTATGCCTCTCACTATGGCGGACGGAGCGCCGGAGGGTTCGGCGCGACAAAAGACAATAACCCGCTAACAATACTTCGTCATTCCCGCGAAGGCGGGAATCCGGAGGCGGCGCCCGCGATATCGGCGCGGTTATTCTTACGGAAACGCCGCAAACGGATTCCCGCTTTCGCGGGAATGACGAGTATTTGTACGGCCTTCCGATTTCTTCGCATGGTCTTTCGCGGGAATGACGAGTGTTTGTAAGGACGCCTCTCACGATGGCGGTCGGAGCGCCGGAGGGTTCGGCGCGACAAAAGACAATAACCCGCCGACAATACCTCGTCATTCCCGCGAAAGCGGGAATCCGGGGGCGGCGCCCGCGATATCGGCGCGGTTATTCTTACGGAAACGCCGCAAACGGATTCCCGCTTTCGCGGGAATGACGAGTGTTTGTACGGCCGTCCGATTTCTTCGCATGGTCTTTCGCGGGAATGACGAGTGTTTGTAAGGGCGCCTCTCGCTATGGCGGTCGGAGCGCCGAAGGGTTCGGCGCGACAAAAGACAATAACCCGCTAACAATACTTCGTCATTCCCGCGAAGGCGGGAATCCGGAGGCGGCGCCCGCGATATCGGCGCGGTTATTCTTACGGAAACGCCGCAAACGGATTCCCGCTTTCGCGGGAATGACGAGTGTTTGTATGGGCGCCTCTCGCTATGGCGGTTGGAGCGCCGGAGGGATCGGCGCGACAAAAGACAATAACTCGCCTACAATACTCGTCATTCCCGCGAAAGCGGGAATCCGGGGCGGTCGCCCGCAATATCGACGCGGTTATTCTTGCGGAAACGCCGCAAACGGATTCCCGCTTTCGCGGGAATGACGAGTGTTTGTACGGCCGTCCGATTTCTTCGCATGGTCTTTCGCGGGAGTGACGAGTGTTGGCGGCGGTTCGTCGGGCGCGGTTGGGGATGGGGGCATGTCCGTGGCGGGAAGGAGCACGCCGTTTGCGCCGGGGCTGTCGTCATTGGAATAGCGGATGGCGGGCTTCAATGGTATCCTCCCGCTGGAGGGCCGTCGGGATCGCCTGAACCGGCGTGCGGCGCCGCCGCCGTGCATGGCCGCGTTCATGCCGCTATGCTGCCCCGCCCGGCGGTCGCACGAATTCGCTGCGGGCGCCGAGGGCGAATGAGGAGATCCTTGCCGTGGCGATGATCGAAGGGATCGGCATCTCCAACTACCGGGTCCTCAAGGACGTGACGCTCGGCAGCCTGTCGAACACGCCGGACGCCGCGTCGTTGACCCCGATGACGGCCGTCATCGGCAGGAACGGGGTCGGCAAGAGCTCGCTGTTCGACGCCTTCGGCTTCCTGGCCGATTGCCTGAAGTTCGGCGTCGAGGAGGCGTGCGACGCGCGGGGGCGGGGCGGGTTCGACCGCATTCGTTCCCAGGGAAGCGAGGGGCCGATCAGTTTCGTGATCGATTACCGGCAAGACCGGCGCGCTCGCCCCATGACCTACGTGCTTGCGATCGACAAGGACGATTCGGGCCGTCCCTACGTGCTGTTTGAAACACTTGGGTATCAACGCAGAGGGCAGGCGGACGGTGAATACTTATTGTTCCTAGTAATGGGAAAGGGCAAGGGCATCGCCTGGAAAGGGAAGTCGCAAGGTCGACAGGTCGAAGGGAAGGCCGGCTTCGATCTTGCAGGATTCATAGAGTTGATTTTGGAAGAATCCAGCGAGGAAGAAGGTACGAATGCGGAGTTTGTCGAGCTGCGAGACAAACGCCGACTCGGCATCGCCACGCTCGGAGCCTTGAAGCAGCACCCCCGAATCGCGGCTTTCCGCCAGTTCATCGAAGGTTGGTATTTGAGCTACTTCACGCCGGACGCCGCCCGCGGCCTGCCTCTCGCCGGCCCCCAGAAACACTTGAACGTCCACGGCGACAATCTCGGCAATGTCGTGCAATTCATGGAGCGCGAGCATCGGAAAAAATTCGCCCGCGTCTTGCGCCGGATTGCGAAGAGGATCCCGGGCATCGACAAGATAGACACCGAGCGCAGCCCGGACGGGCGCCTGCTTCTCCGTTTCAACGACAAGGGCTTCGAAGATCCCTTCTACGCCCAGCAGATGTCCGACGGCACGTTGAAGGCGTTCGCCTATATGCTCCTGCTGGGGGACCCGACGCCCCCGCCGTTCATCTGTATCGAAGAGCCGGAGAACGGGCTGTATCACAAACTGCTGCAAACCCTGGCCGCCGAGTTCCGCGCCCGCGCGACCGGGAAGGAGAACGCGCCGCAGATCTTCGTCACCACTCACCAGCCCTGTTTCGTCGATGCGCTCCGGCCGGACGAAACGTGGATTCTCGAGAAGGGCGAGGACGGGTTTTCCACAATCCGCCGCGCGAGCGACGACAAGATCGTCACGGCCATGTTCGAGGAGGAATTGCCGCTCGGCAGCCTCTGGTATAGCGAATATCTCGATTGAGCCCACGCGATGCATTTCGAGATATTGGTCGAAGACAAATCCGGAAGCATCGCGGTCGACGGCGTTCTGGAGAAGATCCTTGGCCCCAACGGGGAGAACCATAGATGGAACATACACCCCTATAAAGGCTTGGGACGCCTGCCGAAAAATTTGCGCGGCGAGACCGACCCGGCGAAGCGGCTCCTTCTGAATTGCTTGCCGAGCCAGTTACGCGGATACGGAAAGAGTCTCGACGATTCGGCGGCGGTCATCGTGGTCGTGGACCTGGACAACCGGGACTGCATGGCCTTCAAACAAGAGCTGCTTGCTGTGCTGGACGCCTGCAACCCGCGCCCGAACGTCCTGTTCAGGATCGCCATTGAGGAAATCGAGGCATGGCTGCTGGGCGACAGCGCCGCGGTGAAGGCGGCCTATCCCCGCGCCGGGAATTCGGTGCTGAAGGACTACCGGCAGGACGATATATGCGGCACGTGGGAGGTTCTCGCAAACGCCGTTCACAAGGGCGGAGCGGCGGCGCTCAGGGAGGCGGGCTGGCCGGCTTCGGGGAGGGCGAAATGCGCATGGGCCCGGAAGATCGCGCCGCATATGGACCCGGACCGGAACCGGTCGCCGAGCTTCCGGGCGTTCCGCGACGGCGTGCGGCGTCTGGCGGACGGCCCATAGGCGCCGGGGCGGCGCATCCCGTCGGACGGGGTTACCGCGCGGGCGCGCAGGCGCCGCGCCGGTTCGCCGTCGGGTCGGGCAGAAAACCGCGGGCGACGCGGCCCGGCGCCGCGCTCCCCGACGCCCGCGCAAGGATCGCTTCCCTGAGGACCGGCGCGGAAAGCCCCGGCCGTGCGGCGAGCAGGCACGCGGCCAGCGCCGCAACCCGCGCGGCCGCGAAACTGGACCCCGATACCGCCCGCTCCGCCCCGTCGAACCCCACGGCTCGCAACCCTTCGGTCGAAACCATGAGATCGACGCTCCGGCGCCCCCAATTGGCGTCGCCCGCCAGCCGGCCGTCGCCGGTCGCGGCCGTGGCCACGAGCTGGTTGTCGAGTCCGAGCGCCGCCGGATACATCGGCTCGCGGTCGATGTCGCGCCCGCGGTTCCCGGCGGCGACGACGAACAGGATGTCCGGGTTGGCGCGCGCCGCCGCTTCGTAGCTCCGCCAGCGCGCGCGGTCGCCGCTGGCCAGCGACACGTTGACGATGCGCACGCCGAGACCCGCCGCATCGGCCACGAGCGCCGCCATACGGGACATGTCGGGGCGCGGATAGCGGTAGGGCACGAGCCGCGCGACGCCGGATTCGCGGGCCACCAGACTGGCCGTCCGGGTGCCGTGACGCGCCGGGAAAAGCGGCGAGCGCACCGGGTCCGAGTCGAAAGGACGGCGGTCGAGGTCCCAATAGTCGTAGCCGAGGATGCCGCCGTCCGCGCCGCGCGCGAGCCGCGCGGAAATCTCCGGCAGCAGGTAGTTCACCCCCGTATCGACGAGGCCGACCGGCACCCCGGCCGGCGTGGAAGACCGCGGAAACGCGGGAACCGGCGGGTTCACGGGGTCGCGCCGCCCTGTCGGCGTCAAATCGCCGTCGAGCCGTTCGATCGCGGCGGGCGCGCCGGTTTCGTCGTAGAGCATCCGGCGGGCCTGGAGAACGCGGCACGTTGTGTCGGCGACCGCGACGAGCAGAGGCTCGCCGTCCGCGCCGCGAAGCGCGACATTGACCCGGCCGGTCCTGCCGCGCGGCGCCAGCCGCGAAAGCGCCACGGTCGCGCCGTCGAGGAGGAATTCGACCCGCCAGCCGACGACATCGATGGCGCGCGCCCGCCCGACGGGGCCCTTGTAGCCCGGCAAGTGAGGTCCGATGGCGGCGGCCCCGAACACGTGCGACACCGCACAGGCGCGCGCCAGCGCAATCCGGGCCGTTTCGACGGGGTCGGGCGCGCCGGCCGCGGCGGACGCGCCGGCGAGGAGAGCCGCGCAAGCCGCCCGGAGAATCACGCTACCAGGGTTTGGCCGCCCCGGAGTCGCGCATCCGCGCCTGGCGCCATTGCTGGCGCAGCGCTTCGGCGGCCTGCGCCCGGTCGCGCGCCAGATCGACCGTCTCCTGCGCCTGCTCGGCGGTCATTTCGCGTTGCGCCCCTCCCGCCCGGGTTTGCGCGGAGTCGCTCTGCGACGGCGCGCCCTGCGGCGCCTGTTCGCCCCGGGCCCCTTCCGGCTCCAGTCCTCGATCGGCGGCGTCCTCGCTTTCGCGCGAACGGTCGCTGTCGGAGCGCTCGTCGAACGCCTGCCCCTGATTTTGCGACGGCGTGACGTCGACCGCCTCGGGGTTCTGGATCCCCTGCATCCGCTGGCGTCGCAATTCGTCGTGCATGCGGTCGGCGAGTTCCAGGTTGTACATCGCGTCGGCGAGGTCCGGGTCCAGCGCCAGCGCTTCGCGGTAGCTGCGCATGGCTTCGCGGATCGGGCTTACCGCGTCGCGGAAGGTGCGCATGGCGTTGATCGCCACCCGGTATTGCACATTGCCGAGGTTGTAATGGGCGCGCGCCGCGAGCCGCCGGTCGTCGGTGTCGATGGCGCGCACGAACGCCGCGCGCGCCGCCTTGAGCTCGTGCAGTTTGAACAGCGCCGCGCCGCGGTTGAACGCGACTTCCGGCGCGTCGGGCAAGGCGTCGAGCGCCAGTTCGTAGAGGTCGGCGGCGTCGCGGTAGCGCTCCTCGACATAGGCGGCATTGCCCAGTTCGACGGCCTGCCACGGGGTTTCGACATCCTCGAAACCGCAGAGAACCAACGCCGCTACCGCCGCCGCGAGAGCGCGAAGAGCGAACATATCTCAAGCCTCCTCGGTTCGCGCCGGCCGTTCGGGAACGATTATCTCCGCGGCCAGCAGCATCAGCGCGACGAACGCGAACCAGGCGTAGCGGTCGGCCTTGCGCTCGCCCTGTTCGGTCTCGAGATCGCGTTGCGGCTTGTCGACGATCGCGGCGTCGAAAAGCGCGTCGAGGGCGATGGGGCCGGTGCGCGCCGGCGCGTAATTCCCGCCGCCGGCGCGGGCGACCGCGCGCAGCCCCGACTCGTTCATGAGCGACACGACATCGGCGCCGCCGAAGCGCAGATACCGGCGCGCGCCTTCCTCGGTGACGATGGGGATGCGCGCGCCCGACGCCGGGTCGCCGACCCCCACCGTGTGGACCGCCACGCCTTCGTCCGCCGCCTGGCGCGCCGCCGCCTCGGCGCCGCCGCGGTGGTCCTCGCCGTCGCCGAGGACGATGAAGTCGGTGTGCGGGGCGTCGAGGGCGCCGAACCCGAACAGAGTCTTGCGCAGCGCGTCGCCGAGGGCGCTGCCGCGCCGGTCCATGATCCCCGTATTCGCCTGGGCGAGGCGTTCGAGGAAGAACGCGAAGTCCAGCGTGAGCGGGCTCTGGAGCCGCGCGCGCCCGGCGAAGATCACCAGCCCCACGCGATAGCCGCCATGGGCGCGAAGGCCCTCGACGAAATCGGCGATGGCGGCTTTCGCCGCCTCGAGGCGGCTGGGTTGCGCGTCTTCGGCCAGCATACTGCGCGAGACATCGAGGAGGATGTAGATGTCGCGCCCGCGGCGCGTCGCATCCCCCTCCTCGCGCCCCCATTGCGGCTGCATCGCGGCCGCCGCGAGCGCCGCCGCCGCCGCGACCAGGCACGCCGCCTTGACGGCGCGGCGCCGCCAGTCGGGCCGTCCGACCAGCGCCGGGGCAAGGTCGAGAGCGACCATTTGCGCCAGCGCGCGGCGGCGGCGGCGGAACCCCCGGACGTAAAGCCAGACGAGAACCGGAACCGCAGCCAGCGCTACTGCGAACCACGGCGCGGCAAAACTCACGGCAGCGCCCGCAGGCGTGTGTTCACCAGCGCCGCCTCGGCGCACAGCAACAGGAGCGCAGCGAGCAGAAGCGCCGGAAACCCCTCGACATAGCGCTGATATTGTTCCGCGACATTGGTGGATTTCTCGAGCCGGTCGATCTCGCCGTAGATCGCCTGCAGCGCCTCGCCGTCGGTCGCGCGGAAATAGCGCCCGCCGGTGATTTCCGCCATCCCGGCGAGCGTCGCCTCGTCGATGAACACCTGCGTCGGGAGGAGTTCGACCGTATCGTCGCTGCGGCGCACCGGGGTCATCGCCGTGCCGCGCGTCCCGGTCCCGATGGCGTAGATCCTGATGTCGAGCGCTTTGGCGGCCGCGGCCGCCTCGGCGGGGCCGGTATTGCCGGCGTTGTTGCTGCCGTCGGTGAGCAGGATCATGACCTTGCTCTTGGCGCCGGCGCGTTGCAGCAGTTCGGCGCCCATCGCCGCGGCGTCGCCGATCGCGGTGCCGTCTTCCTCGGGAACCTGCACGATCCGGACCTCGTCGAGCGCCAGCAGAAGCGCATCGTGGTCCAGGGTGAGCGGGCTCAGATTGTCGCCGAAGCGGGCGAACGCGACCATCCCTATCAGGTCCCCCTCGCGCCCCGACCCGGCGCCGTCCTCCCCGCCCTCGACGAAACCGCGGAAGGTCTCCTTCACGACATCGAGGCGGTTCGCCGGCTCCTCGCCGATTTGCAGGTCGAGCGCGCCCATGCTGCTGGACACGTCGACGACCATGACGATGGCGATGCCGTCGCGATAGATGCGCGTGACCTGCTGGCCCCATTGCGGACGCGCCAGGGCGACCACGCACAGCGCCAGCACGAGGGCGCGCAGCCAGGGCAGCATCGCCCGCAGGCGGGTCATGAAGGTGTCGCCGAGAGGCCCGAGATCCCCCGTCGCCGTATAACCGACGCTGGCGGGCCGGCGCCGCCGCCGCGCCCACAGCAGCAGCGCCGGGACGCCGACGAGCAACAGCAGCAGCCAGGGTTCGGCGAACCTCACGCGACCTCCGCCGCTCGCACCGCCGGCACGCGGACCGCGGCGTCGGCGGTGTCGCGCACGAAGCCCGTCGCATTGTCGAGCGCGGTCGACGCTTCGCCGCTCTCCGGACGATGGCGCGCGAACTTCACCCGGTCGCAGGAGGCGAGGAAAGCGCCGAGCGCGCCCCGGTGGCCGGCGACGGCTTCGCGCGCCGACGCTTCGCGCAGCACTTCCTCGGTGGTGCGCTGCGCGGCGCGCAGGCCGAACCGCCAGTCCAGATAGCGCCGCAGGATGCGCGACACGCGGACATAGAAGGCGTCGATCTTCTCGGGCGTGTCGAGCCGTTCCGCATCGAGGCGCTCGAGCGCCGCGAGCGCCAGCGCATGAGCCGGGGCCATGGGAACCCGCCGCTCCGCCCCGCCCCGCCGCCGCAGGCGCCACGCCCACAGGCCGGCGGCGGCGAGGAGCGCCGCCGCCGCGGCCGCGGCGAGAATCGTCCGCCACGGGACCGGCGCGGGCGGCGGCGGCGGCAACGGCACCGGCCCCAGAATATCCTTCGGATCGGTGAAGTCGGCGTCCGGCGGCAACACCGACGTGACTTCCAGGGGCAGCGGTCCGATACGCACGAAATCGGTCGCCGCCGCCCGGTTGGCAAGCGGCGCCGCGGTGCGGCACTCGTTGAGATAGACGCAGGCGATCGACGGCACCGCGCGCCCGTCGAGCAGGTTGAGCGTGAGGGCGCGGACCTCCGTCTCTCCCGCCTCGGTCGGGTCCAGGTAATAGCGCCGTTCGTTGCGGACGATGCGCGCGCCGCCCTCGCCCGGCATGGCGAACGGCCCCGCCTTTTCCTCCCGCAACAGCCGGAAACTGCCGATCTCGCCCACTACCCGCGGGAAACTCACGAGGATCCACGGCGGCGCCTCGACCGCCAGGACGGCCTTGACGCGGTCGACGATGGGGACCGCGTCCCGGTCGACGGAAAACGACACGCGGACATCGCCGCGGACCTCCTCGACGGAAACGGCGCCCTTGTCGACGGTGGGGCCGTCGCGCGCCTCGCGCGCCACTTGCGGGTGGGCCGCCTGCGACGACGCCGCGAGCGCGAGCGCGAGCGCGGCGCCGGCTGCGCGCCCCGGCGGGGGCTTCAACGTCCTTCTCCCAGACGGCGCTCGCGGTGTCGGAAGAACCGCATGAGCGGCCCGATCCAGGGTTTTTCGGTCGGCGCCTCGATGAAATCGATGCCGAGCGCGCGGAACAGGCGGCGGCGTTCGGCGCGCGCCGCCCCGCGGACCGCGGCGAAACGGGCGCGCACCGCCTTGCTCGCCGTATCGACAAGCCGCTCCTCCCCGGTCTCGAGGTCGCGCAGGCGGACGAAGCCCACATCGGGGAGCGCGTAATCGCGCCGGTCGACGAGACAGATCGGCACCAGGTCGTGACGCCGGCGCACGATGCGCAGCGGGCGTTCGAAATCGGCGGCGAAGAAATCGGAGATCAGGAACGCGATCGACCGCCGCGGCATGACCTTGTGCAGATACTCCAGCGCCATCGCGACATCGGTGCCGCGCCGCTGCGGTTCGAAGGCCAGCATGTCGCGGATCAGGCGCAGCGCGCGGTTGCGGCCCTTGCGCGGCGGCACGAACAGCTCCACCCGGTCGGTGAAGAGGATCAACCCCACCTTGTCGTTGTTCTCGATGGCGCTGAGCGCCAGCACGGCGCCGAGCTCGACGGCGACGCGCGCCTTATGCCGCGCCGCCGACGAAAAACGGCCCGACGCGCTGAGGTCGATCAACAGCATCACCGTCAGTTCGCGCTCCTCGACATAGCGCTTGACGAAGGGTTGTCCGACCCGCGCCGTGACGTTCCAGTCGATGGTGCGGACATCGTCGCCGGGCACATATTCGCGGACCTCGGCGAACTCGATCCCCCGGCCCTTGAAGACGCTGTGATATTCGCCGGCGAAGAGACCGTCGACCAGCCGCCGGGTGCGGATATGCACCTGGCGCACCTGCCGGAAGATCTCGTCGGGGAGCACGGCGGGCGCGCTCAGGGCACGGCTATGCGATCGAACAATTGCCGGAGGATGTCCTCCACCGACATCTCCGCCGCCTCGGCCTCGTAGCTGGCGAGCACGCGATGGCGCAGGATGTCGGGGCCGATGGACTTCACGTCCTGCGGCGTGACGTAGCCCCGGCCGCGGATGAAGGCCAGGGCCCGCGAGGCGAGCGCGAGGTAGATCGACGCGCGCGGCGAGGCGCCGAAGTCGACGAAGCGCGCCAGGTCCTCCAGGCCGTGCGCCGCCGGATCGCGCGTCGCGAACACCAGGTCGACGATGTAGTTCCTGATCTTGTCGTCGATATAGATGTCGTCCACCACCCGCCGCGCCGCGAGGATCGCCGCCGTGTCCGCCACGGGGGGGACCGCCTCCTCGGGCGCCGTGGTCGCCATGCGGTCCAGTATCTCCAGCTCCTCGTCGCGGGCGGGGTAGCCGATGCGCAGTTTGAGCATGAAGCGGTCGGTCTGCGCCTCGGGCAGCGGATAGGTGCCTTCCTGTTCGAGGGGGTTCTGGGTGGCGAGCACGAGGAAGGGCTGCGGCAGCGCGAAGCTCTCCTCGCCGATGGTCACCTGGTTCTCCTGCATGGCCTCGAGCAGGGCGCTCTGCACCTTGGCGGGCGCCCGGTTGATCTCGTCGGCGAGGACCAGATTGGCGAAGACGGGTCCCTTGCGCACCCGGAATTCGCCCGACTGCGGCTGGTAGATGAGGGTCCCCACCAGGTCCGCCGGCAGCAGGTCGGGGGTGAACTGGATGCGCTGGCAGTGGCAGTCGAGCGCCTGGGCGAGCGCCGTCGCGGCGCGCGTTTTCGCCAGGCCCGGCGCGCCCTCTATGAGCACGTGACCGTTGGCGAGCAGCCCGACGAGCAGGCGTTCGAGCATGTATTTCTGGCCGACGACGGTGCGCCCGAGCGCATTCGTCAGCCGTTCGACGAACGCCCCCTGTTCGCGGACGCGCGCGTCGATTTCCCCCACGTCAAGCGGCATGGCGTCTCGCAGACGATGATGAAGAGGTCTGTCGCGGCGGCTTCTGTCGCATGTCCTATAGCATGACGGCCGGGGCGCATACAGGCGAAAGCGCCCGTGCGTCCGCGAGGCCGCGGCGAGGCCGCGCTCTTGACGTCCGGCGCCGGCCTCGCTACAGTGCGACCCGCTTGGAGAGGAAGCCTCTCCGCAGACGGAAAATTCGGGAGGACGCCGCGATGAGCGAGTCTGCGCTCCGCGCGATATCGGACGCCTGGCATGGGGATGCGGACTTCCGCGCCGCGGTGGAAGAGAACGCGAAAGCGGCGCTGGCGTCGAAAGGGCTGGAAATCCACGGGTCGACCGAAGTGAGCGTGGTCGTGGACACCGAAGACACGGCGTACTTCGTGTTCCCGCCGGACCCGAACGAGACTCTGTCCGACATTACGCTCGACGGCGTCTCGGGCGGGACCTCCTCCTGTTGGCAGCACTTCCAGCAGATGCAGCAGTTGATGAATGAACCCTGCTGGTTTCCCGGAACCGGGCCGACGGATCGGGGTTGATGTCGGCGGTCGAGGACACGGGGACACGGGGCGGCGCGCCGTAGCGTCCGCGGCCCCGGCGAACGGTTCGGTCTTGCCGCGACGCTGCGGGCTCCCTGCGGTCGTTCCCCGGAGCGCCGGCGGACGGCCCGCTCCCGGGGGGCCGTGTCCGTCGTCGCCATGGGAAGCGCCGGATGCGAACGCTCCGGCTTGCCGGCGGCCCCGCGCCGCGCTATTGTCGCCGCATGACCGTCGCCGATATCCCGGCCGGTTTCGATACGCTCGCCGCGACCCGCGATCTCGAGGCGGCCGGCGTCGAACGCCGCGCCGGCCTGGCCACGAAGACCGATCTGGACAACCTCGAAGCGCGGGTGAACACACGCTTCGCGGAACTCGAAGCGCGGATGTTCAAGACCGCCATCTCCATCGTGCTGGCGCAAACCGCGTTGACCGTCGGCTTGATCTTCGGGTTGCTCAAGCCGTTCGGAGTCGCGCCATGAACACGGCGACGTTCGACGCTCATGCGGCCGTCGAGGCGATCGCCGACACCGTGCGCGTCGCCGTGTCCGAAGGCGTCGCCACGAAGACGGACATCGCCGCCCTTGACGCGAATCGCCGCACTCAAGGCGGACCTCTACCGCGCCTTGTGGATACGGGGCGCCGGCGTCGTCGCCCGCGCCGGGCTCGACGCCCCGGGGGCCGCGCGCCGTCGGGAGGGCGGGGGTGCGGCGGCGAATTTCACCGGCCCGCCCCCGATCGGGGCAATCGCGTTCGCCCCGGCTTGCAGGCGGCCCCGCGCCGCGCTATCGTCGCCGCATGACCGTCGCCGACATCCCGGCCGGCTTCGATACGCTCGCCGCAACCCGCGACCTTGAGGCGGCCGATATCGAACGCCGCCATGCCGAAGCCGTTGTTGCGGTCGTGCGCGCAAGCCGCGCCGGCCTGGCCACGAAGGCCGACCTCGACAACCTCGAAGCGCGGGTGAACGGACGCTTCGCGGAACTCGAAGGGCGGATGAACACGCGCTTCGCAGAACTCGAAGCGCGGATGCTCAAGGCCGCCATCTCCATCGTGCTGGCGCAAACCGCGTTGACCTTCGGGTTGCTCAAATTGCTCGGAGTCGCGCCATGAGCACGGCGACCTTCGACACTCATGCGGCCCTCGGGGCGCTCACCCGCCCGGCGTCGCCGCGAAGGAGCGTGTGAAGAAATTGGATGCCTCTCACAAATAACGGTGGAGACGCCGACAATACTTCGTCATTCCCGCGAAAGAGCGTGTGAAGAAATCGAACAGCGTTACAAGTACTCGTCATTCCCGCGAAAGCGGGAATCTCTTTGCGGCGTTTCCGTAAGAAAAACCGGGCCGACATTGCGGGCGGGCGCCTCCGGATTCCCGCTTTCGCGGGAATGACGAAGTATTATTCGATGAGTATTGTCTTTTACGGCGCCGATACTTCGGAGAACCGGCCGTCACAATGAGAGCCGCCCGATTTCTTCACACGCTCGAAAGCGGGAATCTATCGCGGCGTTTCCGCAAGGAAAACCGGGTCGGTATAGCGGACGGTCACCCCCGGATTCCCGCTTTCGAGTGTGTGAAGAAATCGAACAGCGTTACAGGTACTTGTCATTCCCGCGAAAGCGGGAATCTCTTTGCGGCGTTTCCGTAAGAAAAACCGGGCCGACATTGCGGACGACCGCCTCCGGATTCCCGCTTTCGCGGGAATGACGAAGTATTATTCGAATGACGAAGTATTATTCGGTGGATATTGTCTTTTACGGCGCCGATACCTCGGCGATCCGGCCGTCACGATGACAGCCGCCCGGTTTCTTCACACGCTCGAAAGCGGGAATCCGGGGGCGGTCGTCCACAATATCGGCGCGGTTATTCTTACGGAAACGCCGTAATGACGAAGTATTATTCGATGGGTATTGTCTTTTACAATGCCGATACCTCGGCGATCCGTCCGTCACGATGACAGCCGCCCGGTTTCTTCACACGCTCGAAGGCGGGCCTTGCCGCCCTGCGCGCCGACATCGCCGCCCTTGACGCGAAGATCGCCGCACTCAAGGCCGACCTCTACCGCGCCTTGCGGATACAGGGCGCCGGTCTCGTCACCGTCATGGTGGGGATCGAGTTCTTCGGATAGCCCGGCGTCGCAGCCCGCGCCGGGCTCGACGCCCCGGGGGCCGCGCGCCGTCGGGAGGACGGGGGCGCGGCGGCGAATTTCACGAACCCGCCGCTGACCGGGACAATCGCGTTCGCCACGGCTGTCGAGAACAATCGGAATTGACCGGTTTAGGTACCAAACGAGTTGACCGCTTCGGTTTGGCCCGTGTTCCGGCTTCCGAGCCGGCGGCCGCCGGCTCGGAAGCCGGAACACGGGCTGGCCGCGTCGAAGCGGGTTACGCGGCTTCCTCCCTCTCGCCTTCGATGAGCCTTCCTTCCCTGTCGTAATCCGCCAGCCGGCGCGGGCCGGCGAAGACCGCCAGACCGCCATCGGGATACTCGTGCACCCGGACCCGGCTCTTCACATAGTGGCGCCGATGCATGTCCGGCGGGATCGAAAGCGTCAGACGCTTGTAGCGCACCGTGTTGTCGTTCCCCACAACCCGGTCCTCCTGCACGCACAAGATGTCCGCAAGCGCCCCCGCGCCCGCCCACGGCACGAACGCCGAACCCTCGCCTTCCGCCGGAACCGCAAACCGCGCGTTGTGCGAAGGCACAAACGCATCCCGCAGAAAGCGGTTCGCCGACACCATATCCTCGACCCCGGCAAGGCGCAGTTCCTGAGGCAAACGCTGTTGCAGCGTCCCGAACATGCGCTCCGACCGGCCCCGCGCTTGCGGCGTGTAGGCCGCGATCAAATCGATGCCCAGATGCGCAAGCGCCCGACCGACCTGCGTCGGCTTCTCCTTGTCCACCTTCCCCCCGGCCTCCGGCGTGCGCCAGTAGTGGCTCCCGCGATCCGCATAGAGCGAGCAGAACAGGCCATGCGCCTCAATCACCTCGCGCAAAGCCGAAAAACTGCTCATCGTCCCCTCCTCGGACACGAAAAACGCCGAGTAAATCTCGCTCGTCGCATCGTCCATCGTCACAATCAGGTCCCACCAACGCCCCGAAACCCACTCATGCCGCGACCCATCCCGGTGCAGCATCATCCCGGGCAACGCACGACGCGCGCGCTTGCGACGATGCGCCCCGCGACGCGGGGCCGCGCGAACCCGGCCATGCGCCTGCAGCGTCAGACGAACCCAGTTGTAACTCCGACGCACGCCGTGCTCCGACACCAGCTTCTCGTGGAAGTGCTTCGACGTGAAATCCCAGTAGCGCGTGTCGAACAAATCAAGCACACGCGCAACCTCGTCAACCGCAGCGCGACGCGACGACACACGACCGAGACGGCGGTCGTAAAGCCCCTCCGCTCCCTCCGCCTCATACCGGTCACGCCAGCGCCGGAACGTCCGCTCGCTGATGCCCAGAACCTCCGCAGCCTCCAGCTGGCTCAACGCGCCGCCGCGCGTTCGTCCGTAAACCTCCTCAAACCTCATAAGGCGTAGTCCCCGATCCTGCTCCGTCCGACCCATCCCCCAGCCCTCCACAGAACAAAAGGGGCATGATCCGGACAGAACGCCTGGTACCTACACCGGACAAATCACATGTTAGCGACACACGGCTTGCAGGCGGCCCCGCGCCGGGTTATCGTCGCCGCATGACTGTCGCCGACATCCCGGCCGGCTTCGATACGCTCGCCGCAACCCGCGATCTCGAAGCGGCCGGTATCGAACGCCGCCACGCCGAAGCCGTCGTCGCGGTCGTGCGCGCCAGCCGCGCCGGCCTGGCCACGAAGGCCGATCTCGACAACCTCGAAGCGCGGATGGGCGGACGTTTCGCAGAACTCCAGGCGCAGATGGACGGGCGCTTCGCAGAACTCCAGGCGCAGATGGACGGGCGCCTCGCGGAATTCGAAGCGCGGGTGAACGGGCGTTTCGCGGAATCCGATGAGCGGGTGAACGGGCGCTTCGCGGAATCCGATGAGCGGGTGAACGGGCGCTTCGCGGAACTCGAAGCGCGGATGCTCAAGGTCGCCATCTCCATCGTGCTGGCGCAGACCGCGTTGACCGTCGGCCTGACCTTCGGGTTGCTCAAGCTGTTCGGAGGCGCGCCATGAACACGGCGACCTTCGACACTCATGCGGCCCTCAGGGCGCTCACCCGCGCCGGCTGAAACCGCGGGTTCGCCTCCGGCAAGCCTCTGTCGAGAACAATCGGAATTGACCGGTTTAGGTACCAAACGAGTTGACCGCTTCGGTTTGGCCCGTGTTCCGGCTTCCGAGCCGGCGGCCGCCGGCTCGGAAGCCGGAACACGGGCTGGCCGCGTCGAAGCGGGTTACGCGGCTTCCTCCCTCTCGCCTTCGATGAGCCTTCCTTCCCTGTCGTAATCCGCCAGCCGGCGCGGGCCGGCGAAGACCGCCAGACCGCCATCGGGATACTCGTGCACCCGGACCCGGCTCTTCACATAGTGGCGCCGATGCATGTCCGGCGGGATCGAAAGCGTCAGACGCTTGTAGCGCACCGTGTTGTCGTTCCCCACAACCCGGTCCTCCTGCACGCACAAGATGTCCGCAAGCGCCCCCGCGCCCGCCCACGGCACGAACGCCGAACCCTCGCCTTCCGCCGGAACCGCAAACCGCGCGTTGTGCGAAGGCACAAACGCATCCCGCAGAAAGCGGTTCGCCGACACCATATCCTCGACCCCGGCAAGGCGCAGTTCCTGAGGCAAACGCTGTTGCAGCGTCCCGAACATGCGCTCCGACCGGCCCCGCGCTTGCGGCGTGTAGGCCGCGATCAAATCGATGCCCAGATGCGCAAGCGCCCGACCGACCTGCGTCGGCTTCTCCTTGTCCACCTTCCCCCCGGCCTCCGGCGTGCGCCAGTAGTGGCTCCCGCGATCCGCATAGAGCGAGCAGAACAGGCCATGCGCCTCAATCACCTCGCGCAAAGCCGAAAAACTGCTCATCGTCCCCTCCTCGGACACGAAAAACGCCGAGTAAATCTCGCTCGTCGCATCGTCCATCGTCACAATCAGGTCCCACCAACGCCCCGAAACCCACTCATGCCGCGACCCATCCCGGTGCAGCATCATCCCGGGCAACGCACGACGCGCGCGCTTGCGACGATGCGCCCCGCGACGCGGGGCCGCGCGAACCCGGCCATGCGCCTGCAGCGTCAGACGAACCCAGTTGTAACTCCGACCCACGCCGTGCTCCGACACCAGCTTCTCGTGGAAGTGCTTCGACGTGAAATCCCAGTAGCGCGTGTCGAACAAATCAAGCACACGCGCAACCTCGTCAACCGCAGCGCGACGCGACGACACACGACCGAGACGGCGGTCGTAAAGCCCCTCCGCTCCCTCCGCCTCATACCGGTCACGCCAGCGCCGGAACGTCCGCTCGCTGATGCCCAGAACCTCCGCAGCCTCCAGCTGGCTCAACGCGCCGCCGCGCGTTCGTCCGTAAACCTCCTCAAACCTCATAAGGCGTAGTCCCCGATCCTGCTCCGTCCGACCCATCCCCCAGCCCTCCACAGAACAAAAGGGGCATGATCCGGACAGAACGCCTGGTACCTACACCGGACAAATCACATGTTAGCGACACGCCTCCGGCAAGCCTCTTGACTTTCGGCGCCCGCTTTGCTATAAGCCCTCTCGTATCGGGGATGCAGCATCCCCTGAGGGACAAAGTGAGGAGGATGGCGTCATGAACGAGTCCCCGCTCCACGCGATATCGAACATCTACCATGCGGATGCCGGCTTCCGCGCCGAGGTGGAAGAGGACGCGAAGTCCGCGCTGGCGACGAAGGGGCTGGAAATCCACGGACCGGCCGAGGTGAGCGTGGCCGTGGACACCGAAGACACGGTGCATGTGGTGTTCCCGCCGGACCCGAACATGGCGCTCCCCGACGGCGCGCTGGACGCCGTCTCGGGCGGCTGGGGGGGGTACCCCAACGGCTACACCTACAACGGCAACTACTACTCGACCCGCCAGCTCTCCGCCGGCGGCATGTACGACTCTTCGCGCTAACCGACTGCGCGAGAGATGAGGCGGCGCGCCCGGGGCGCGCCGCCTTTTCGTTGTCTGCGGCGCCGCGCGCCGTTTCCTTGCGGGCCTGTCGCGGTGTTCGCCGCTCCCGATCCGCGAATGGCGGGACGCGCGCCGGAGACCGTTCCCCGCGCCGCTCTCCCGCGATGCTAACCGGCAGCGCGCGCGACCGCGGCGTCGTCGAGCGTCCGATGCTTGCGCCGCATCTCCGGTTTTCCCCCGTCGGCGACGGCGCGGCGCTGCTGGTTTCCGAAAGCTTCAACCGGCTCCTCGAGGGGCGGCTCTGGCCCGCCCTGTTGCCGCTGCTCGACGGGACGCGCTCGCGGGCGGAGATCGCTGCGGCGCTCGCCGAGAGCCATCCGGCGCTCGAGACGCAAACGGCGCTGGTCGCGCTGGCGACGCAAGGCGTGGTCGTTTCCGCCGAATTCTCGATGGACCGCGCCGCGGCCGCGTTCTGGTCGCGCCTCGGCGCATCGCCGCGTCTCGCCGAAGAACGGCTGGGCGCGGCGCGGGTTTCGGTCTCCGGCCCCGAACCGCACGCCGAAAATTTCGCCCGGCGGCTGGAAGCGGCGGGGCTGACGGCAACCCGCGCGACTCCGACCCTGGCGGCCGTCGTCGCGCCGGATTTTCTCGACGACTCCCTGGCGGAGGACAACCGGCGGCGGGTCGCCGGCGGGCCGCCCTGGCTCGCGATCGCGCCGGACGGCGCGCCGCCGCTGTTCGGCCCCGTTTTTCGTCCCGACGGAGACGGGCCGTGCCTGGCGTGCCTGACGCAGCGGCTTTCCGCCAACCGCGAAGCCGAGGAGTTCCTGCGCGCCGCCGGCGACGGCGGAGACCCGGTCCGCCCCCGCGCGCCCGGCGGTTTCGTCGACGCCGCGCTGGGCCTTGCGGCGACCGCGGTCGCGGTCTGGACCGTGCTGGGGGAACGATCGCCGCTGCACCGGTGCGCGGTCTCGCTGGACGCGGCCGGGCTGGAGAGCCGCCGCCACCCGGTGACGCGGCGCCCGCAATGCCCCGTTTGCGGCGACCCGGCTCTCAGGCGCCCCGGCCGCGCGTCGGCGCCGGTGCGGCTACGGCCGAGCCCCGCTCCGGCGCGCGGCGACGGCGGACCGCGCGCCGTGCCGCCGGAGGAAACCTTGCGCCGGTGGGGCCATCTCGCCGACCCGGTAAGCGGCGTCGCGGCGGCGTTCGGACCGCTCGCGCCGGAGGGCGACCCGTGGCTGCACGTCTTCCGATCGTCCGGCAATTCGGCGCTGCGCACGCACGATCTGCGCCAGCGGCTCCACAGTCTGCGCGCCTGGTGCCTCGGCAAGGGCGCGACGGCGGCGCAGGCGCAGGCGAGCGCCCTGTGCGAGGCGGTGGAGCGCCGCTGCGGCGCGTTTCACGGCGACGAGGTCCGCCGCCGCGCGCGCTTCGTCGATTTCCCCGCCGGCGACGCGCTGGCGCCGAACGACGCGCAGCTGTTCAGCGACCGGCAGCTGGCGGACGCGGCCGCGCTCAACGCGTCCGAACCGCATTTCAACCGCATCCCGCCGCGTTTCGACCCGAAGGCCGAAATGGACTGGTCGCCGGTGTGGTCGCTGACGGCCGAACGCCGCCGCTGGCTGCCGACGCAGCTGCTCTGGTTCGCCGCGCCGGCGGAGGACGGAGTTGTCCACTGCACGGCGGACTCCAACGGATGCGCGGCCGGCAACACACTGGAAGAAGCGGTGCTGCAAGGGTTTCTGGAGCTCGTGGAGCGCGACGCCTTCGCGTGCTGGTGGTATAATTGCGTCGCGCTGCCGGGGGCGGACCCGGGCGGGTTCGGCGACCCGTGGCTCAGCCGGGCGCCGGCGCATTATCGCGCGCGCGGTCGCGACATGTGGCTGCTGGACGCAACGCACGATCTCGGCGTCCCGGTCTTCGTCGCGGTCTCGCGACGCACCGACAAGGAGGCGGAGGACATCATCTACGCGGCGGGGGCGCATCTCGACCCGCGCGTGGCGGCGCGGCGCGCGGTGTGCGAGCTGAACCAGTATCTCGCCGTAACCGGCGGCGCGAAGGCCGACGGCTCCGGCTATCTGAGCGACGACCCGGAGTCGCTGCGACGGTGGCGGACGATGCGGCTGGCGGACCGGCCGTGGCTCGCCCCCGCGCCGGGAGCGCCGCGCCACGCCGCCGCCGCCGGGCCGGTCGCGGACGCGACGGACACGCTGCGCGCCCTCGAACATTGCCGCGAGGCGGTCGAGTCCCGCGGAATGGAGGTTCTCGTGCTCGACCAGACGCGGCCCGACATCGGGCTGCCGGTGGCGCGAACGATCGTTCCGGGGTTGCGCCATTTCTGGCCGCGCTTCGCGCCGGGGCGCCTCTACGACGTCCCGACAGCGATGGGCTGGCGAGACGCTCCGGCGCGCGAAGAGGAGCTGAACCCGGTTCCGGTGTCGATCTGACGGCGGAACCGGCTCATCCCGGGGCGCGCGACGGGCAAGCCGGGTTGACGCTCCGGCGGCGAGCCGGTATCGTGGCGGCGGCTTTGCCGGGGAGAGCGAGATGCCGAAGATCAACCCGTTCGTCGGTCTGTTCGTGGCCATCGCGGCGCTGAACGCGAGCATGTTCGTCTGGCTGCGCGCCGACATCGCCGAAGTCCGCGAGGAAATCGCCGCCGTCCGCGGGGATGTCGCCGGCAATGGCGAGCGTCTGGCGCGCATCGAGACCGTGCAGGCCGAACATGGCGAGCGTCTGGCGCGCATCGAGACCGTGCAGACCGAGCATGGCGAGCGCCTGACGCGCATCGAGACCGTGCAGGCCGAGCATGGCGAGCGCCTGACGCGCCTCGAGGCCGGGCAGGCGGAACTGCGCGACCGCATGGCCGAGGTCGAAATCGGGCAGGCGGAGATGCGCGCCGATATCGCCGAGCTCGGCGAGCGCGCGATTCGCGTCGAAACCGGGCAGGCGGAATTGCGCGACCGCATGACCGGGGTCGAAGCCGGACTTGCGGGGTTGCGCGCCGATATCGCCGAAGTCGGCGAGCGTGTGGTTCGCGTCGAAGCCGGGCAAACCATGACCGGCGAGCGCATGGCGCGCATCGAAGGCACGGTCGCCGGCGCGCTCGGGCGCCCGTTTCCGGGCGCGGATCGCGTCGCACGGGCGCCCGAGGCGGGCGCAAACGCGGCGAACTGACCCTTCGCGATACGGGACGGAAACCCGGACGAACCGACCGCCGGCGCCCGCGGCCAGATCCATGGCCGGCAGCCTGCCTGCGGCCATGGCGGCCCGCTCCGCGTTTCGTATGCGAGACCTTTGCATAACCCGTTTCGCCTGCGGCAGGATCGCGTTCCCGATGCTTTACGACGTTTTCGAACCTGCCGTCGGAGCATGACAGTGAGTGACGGAATTACGGGAATCCGCCCTCTGCATCGATAATTCCCGCTTTCGAGCATATGAAGAGACCGGATGTTTCTCACTATGGCGGTCGGAGCGCCGAAGGGTTCGGCGCGGCAAAAGACAACAATTCTCTAATAATACTCGTCATTCCCGCGAAAGAGTGTGTGAAGAAATCGAAAGGCCGCACTACTCTTCGTCATTCCCGCGAAAGCGGGAATCTGTCGCGGCGTTTCCGTAATAAAAACGGGCCGATATAGCGGACGGCCGCCTCCGGATTCCCGCTTTCGAGCATGTGAAGAAACCGGGCGTCTCCGATCGTGACAGCCGGATCGCCGAGGCACCGGCATTGTAAAAGACAATACCCATCGAATAATACTTCGTCATTCCCGAGAAAGAGCGTGTGAAGAAATTGAGCGCCTCTCACTATGGCGGCTGGACAACTCAAGAACCGCCATAGTGAAAGGCGGTAACCCCCAGATAATACCTCGTCATTCCCGCGAAAGCGGGAATCCGGAGGCGGACGTCCGCTATATCGGCCCGCTTTATTATGGAAACGTCGCAACGGATTCCCGCTTTCGCGGGAATGACGAGTATTTGTAAGGCCTTTCAATTTCCTCACACGCTCTTTCGCGGGAATGACGAAGTACCATTCGGTGGTTATCGTCTTTTACAAATGCCGTTACTTCGGCGATCCGGCTGTCACGATTCGGAAACGCCCGACTTCTTCACACGCGTGAAAGCGGGAATCTGTCGCGGCGTTTCCGTAATAAAAACGGGCCGGTATAGTGGACGGTCGCCTCCGGATTCTCGCTTTCGAGCGTGCGAAGAAATCGAGAGCCGCTACTATTCTTCGTCATTCCCGCGAAAGCGGGAATCTGCTTGCGGCGTTTCCGTAAGAAAAACCGCGCCGATATTGCGGACGGCCGCCTCCGGATTCCCGCTTTCGCGGGAATGACGAGTATTTGTAAAGCCGTCCGATTTCTTCACATGCTCTCGCGGGAATGACGAGTGTTTGTAAGGCTGTTCAATTTCCTCGCACGCTCTTTCGCGGAACGGATATGTCCGGACAACGACGAGCCGGATCGAATCGAGGCGCCCGGTCATCCCGTCGACGCCTCGCGACATCGCCGGAAGTCGAGCCGAACAGGCAACCGCTCGCGACCGGCCCCCGAAAAAAATCCGGACCTCGGCAGAGGTCGCATATGCCTCGAACGAGGACGCGGCGTAGCGCGCGGACGGCCCGGGGGCTACGCTGCAATGCGACAGCTTTCCTGGCGGATCGGGGGCGACATGGGCGACACGGGCGTTCTGGGGCTGGGTTACGTCGGCATCGACGCGCGGGACCCGGCGGCATGGGAGCCGTTCGCGACCGGCTTTCTCGGAATGGAGCGGGCGGAAGCCGGCGGCGGCGCGACGGCGTTCCGGGTGGACGATGCCGGGCGGCGGCTCATCGTCATGCCCGCCGCGCGCGACGGCGGGGCCTTCTATGGCTGGGAGGTCGCGGACGCCGCGGCGCTCGACGCGCGGGCGGCGGCGCTCGAGGGCCGGGGAGTCGCGGTCGCCGCGGCGACCGCCGCCGAATGCGCGTTGCGCGGCGTAGCCGGCATGGCGCATTGCGTCGACCCCGGCGGTCACCGGGCGGAACTGTTCCATGGCCTCGACCCGGCGGGCGAGGCGTTCTCTCCGGGGCGGCCGATGGCCGGTTTCCGCACCGGGGCGCTCGGCCTCGGCCACATCCTCCTTCAGGCCGCGGACGCCCGGAAATGCGCCGCGTTCTATCGCGAGGCGCTGGGCTTCCGGCTCAGCGACTGGCGCGACGAACCGCACGCCGCGCGCTTCCTGCATTGCAACCCGCGGCATCATTCGCTGGCGCTGTTCGGCCGCGGCGAGGCGCGCCTGCACCACGTGATGGTGGAGCTGAACGCGCTCGACGATGTGGGCGCCGCCTACGACATGGCGCTGGCCGGGAACGGCCGCGTCGCCCTGACGCTGGGCCGGCACCCCAACGACCGCATGGTCTCGTTCTACGTCAACACGCCGTCGGGCTTCCTGCTCGAATACGGCTGGGGCGGGCGGACCGTCGACGACGCGACCTGGGTAGTGGAGGAGACTCCGGTGCGCAGCCTGTGGGGCCACCGGCGCCGCGAGGCGGCGTTTGCCGCCGGCCCCGGTAGCGTCTAGATTGCCGCGCGGGGCCGTGCGCGCCCTCACCCATCCTGTTTCCATGGCCTTCGGGAGGCACTCGATGATTCGCAGATCCCCCTTGCCGGCGCCGGTCGCCGGCGCCCTCGCCGGCGCGCTGGCGCTGACCGCCGTCTCCGCCCATGCTGAGATCGACTATGGCGACACCATCGCCATCCATGAATCGGTTGTCATCGAGGGCAGCGCGCAAGCCATCTGGGCGAAGTACGGCGGTTATTGCGACCTCACCGCATGGGTCGGCCCGGTGCTTACCTGCGAATATACCGAAGGCGAGGGCCAGCTCGGCACCGTGCGCAAACTGCTCCTGGCCGGCGATATGGGGGAAGTGGTCGAACTCATGAGCGTCCAGGGGCCGACCCTCTACACCTACGAGATGACCGAGGGCTTTCTCGCGCACGCGAACTACCGCTCCACCGTGTGGGCGGTCCCCGGCGTCACCGCCGATACGGCGGAAGTGCACTGGCGGACCACCATTCTCGCTTCGGCGTTCGAGGACGGCGGCGTCGGCATCGCGCAGGCGCTGGAAGGCGTCTACGCCTCGTCTCTCGCCGCGCTGAAGGCGATGGTGGAATTCTAGGCCGCGGCGTCGCCCGGCTTCCGGGGGGCGGCGGATGTCCGGCGCGACGGCGGACGATGCGCTGGCGCGTCTGCTGGCGCGCGCGCCGGAGCCGCCGCCCTTCCCCGAAGACAATATCTTCCCCATCGAATGGCGTGTCGAAACCCCGAAACTGGCGGAGATTTACGAGCAGTCGCGCGACCCCGGCTGGTCGCCGGCGACCCTTCCCTGGGACACGCTGAAACCGCAGGACTTCACGCCCGACCAGCGCTGCGCCATCGCCTACTGGTTCGCGCTGCTCGGCGTGTTCGACAGTTCGGGGCCGGCGGTGTTCGCGCGCGCGATGATCCGCACCTACGAAACGCGCCGGGAAGACCCGGTGCGCAAGTGCTTCTTCTCCATCGTCCGGGACGAAGTGAATCATGAGGAGGTCTGCCAACGGGTCATCGGCGTCCTGACCCCCGGCGGCCCCTTCGGCCACCGGCCCGAAACGCCGCTCGGCCGCCTCGCGCGCAACAACGTCCTCTGGTATCACCACAACGGCGCGCGCTACTGGGAGGGGTTCAAAAGCGCCGTCCCGAAATACCCCCTCGCGATCCTGTTCACCGCGTTCCTCATGGGGGAGCTTGCCGCGGCGACGCTGTTTCACGGCATGCACAAGCGCACCTCGGTTCCCGCGCTGGCCGAGGCGTTCCGCTTCATCGGCAAGGACGAAGCGCGGCATCTCGGCATCTGCATGGCCGTCCTCCGCGACCTGCTGCCCACGCTTTCCGCGGACGGGAAGGCGACGGTCACGAAGCAGATCCGCGCCGGCTATGTGTTCCTTTCGGGCATTCTCTACGAACCTCCCGGCGAATTCTGGGACCTGCCGGAGACGTTCCTCGAGGCGCACCGGCGCATCGAGGCCGTGGCGGCGGACGCCGGTCTCGGAATTCTGGGCCGGGAGGAGCGCCGCGAGAACTGGCGCGCCGCGGTGCTGCGCATGAAGGGGATACTGGAAGGCTACGACATCGCCTTCCCCGCCATTCCGGAGATCGGGATCGACGGCGAGACCGTGGCGTTCGACCCCGCCGACATCGTCCCGGTTTTCTGAACCGCTACATCGGCGGCTCGACTCCGTCGCGGCCGACCACTGCGGCGATCGCCGCCGCCGCGCCGTCCTCCCCGTCGACGGCGAGGATGAACATGCGCTCGCCGGGAACCAGGGCGGCCCGGTCGCCGGCCGAAAGACGCACGACGGCCGCCGACGGCGGGACAACGATGGTCTGCGTCCCCGATGTCCGCGCGCCCTCCTCGCCCTCCGTATACTCCACGGTAAGGCGGCGGTTTTCGTCCATCGCAACCATCGTTGCGACGTTGGCGTTGGTCATCATGTTTTCTTCCTCGACGAGGGTCCAGGGGTAATGCCCCTCGCCGACGCCGCGCAGCGACTCCTCGAAGATATGCACTTCGAGCGCCACCCGCTCGCCGCCGGACACGATCGAGGTGATGCCGACGAACTGGCCTTCGGCGATGTCGTCGAGCGCCGCGGCGTCGACGACGAAGATCCGCGTTTCGGCGCCCAGCGCGATGTCGCGCGTCGCGCCGGAATCGTCGGTTATCGTCAGCGCCTCCTCATGCACGGCGTCGAGCGCGCCGCGCAGGTGGTAGGGCGTCGCGTCCTGCGCGAAGGCGGACGCGGCGAGCGCCGCAGCCGCCGCGCATGCGACGGCAATGAGACGGGTCATGGTTCGCTCCTGAAAGGATGTCGGGGAAATGCGCCGGCCGCCGACGGGGCCTGCCGACCGGGCAAGGCTATAGTCGCCGCGGCGCCGGCCATCAAGCGATCCGGTTCACCGAAAACCGGCGCTCCGACCGTACAAATACTCGTCATTCCCGCGAAAGCGGGAATCCGGAGGCGGTCGTCCGCTATATTGGCCCGTTTTTTTATTACGGAACCCCCGCAACGGATTCCCGCTTTCGCGGGAATGACGAAGAGTAGTAGGGCTTTTCAATTTCTTCACACACTCTATTCGCGGAACGAATATGTCCGAACAAACGACAAGCCGGCTCGAATCGAGGCGCCCCGGTCAGCCCCCTGCCGCCGCCGGCGCGCGGCGGATGCGGAGCTCGCGCAACTGGGCGTCGGAGACCTCGCCGGGCGCGCCCATGAGAAGGTCCTCGGCGCGCTGGTTCATCGGGAACAGGATGACCTCGCGGATGTTCGGCTCGCCCGCCAGCAGCATGACGATGCGGTCGACTCCCGGCGCGATCCCGCCATGCGGCGGGGCGCCGTAGCGGAAGGCGCGCAGCATCCCGCCGAAACGCGCCTCCACCTCCCCGGGCGCGTAGCCGGCGATGCCGAAAGCCTTGACCATGATGTCCGGGCGATGGTTGCGGATCGCGCCCGAGCTCAACTCCACGCCGTTGCACACGATGTCGTATTGCCAGGCGAGGATGTCCAGCGGGTTGCGGTTCTCCAGCGCCTCCATCCCCCCTTGCGGCATGGAAAAGGGGTTGTGGCTGAAGCCGATTTCGCCGGTGTCCCCGTCGCGCTCGTAGAGCGGGAAGTCGACGGTCCAGCAAAAGCGGAAGACATCCTTCTCCACGAGGTCGAGCGCCTCGGCGATGCGCACGCGCGCGCGCCCCGCCAGCGCCGCCGCTTCGTCCGGCTTCATGCACACGAAGAACACGGCGTCGCCGGCGCCGGCTCCCGCCGCGTCGCGGATCGCCGCCTGCGCTTCCGGGGGAAGGAATTTGGCGATGGGGCCCTTCCCGGCGCCGTCGGCGGGGTCGAAAACGATATAGCCGAGGCCCGGCGCTCCCTCTTCGCGCGCCCAGTCGTTGAGCTTGTCGAAGAACGAGCGCGGTTGCGCCGCGGCGCCGGGAGCGGGAATCGCGCGCACCGTCGCCCCCTTGTCGACGGCGTTGCGGAACGCCTTGAACGTCACGCCGTCCATGAGGAAGGCGCGGGTCGCGTCGGCGATGACGAGCGGGTTGCGCAGATCGGGCTTGTCGGTCCCGTATTTCAGCATCGCGTCGGCCCAGGCGATGCGCGGGAAGGGCGGGGGCGTGACCGGGCGGCCGCCGCCGAATTCCTCGAACACGCCGTGCAGCACGGGCTCGATGGCGGCGAACACATCCTCCTGCGTCGCGAACGCCATCTCCACATCGAGCTGGTAGAACTCGCCGGGGCTGCGATCGGCGCGCGCATCCTCGTCGCGGAAGCACGGCGCAATCTGGAAATAGCGGTCGAAACCGGAGACCATGACCAGCTGCTTGAACTGCTGCGGCGCCTGCGGCAGGGCATAAAACCGCCCCGGATGCAGACGGCTCGGCACGAGGAAGTCCCGCGCGCCTTCCGGGCTCGACGACGTGAGAATCGGCGTCTGGAATTCGGTGAAGCCGCTTTCGATCATGCGGCGGCGGATGTCGGCGACGACCGCCGAGCGCAGCATGAGGTTGCGTTGCATCGGCGCGCGCCGGAGGTCGAGAAAGCGGTAGCGCAGGCGGGTCTCCTCGCCATAGGGTTCGTCGCCGGCGACCTGCATCGGCAGGACCTCGGCGGACGACTGGACCGCGAAATCGGCGATCCGCAATTCGACCTCCCCGGTGGCGAGGCGCGGGTTGACGGTGTCGGCGCTGCGCGCGACCACCACGCCGGTGACGGTAACGACGCTTTCGGGGCGCGCCGCTTCCACGGCGGCGAAATGCGCCCCGTCGCGCTCGACGACGCATTGGGTGACGCCGAACTGGTCGCGCAGGTCGACGAACAACAGGTTGCCGTGGTCGCGCTTGCGGTGGACCCAGCCCGACAGGCGGGCCCGGGCGCCGACATGTTCGCGGCGCAACCGGCCGCAGTCGTGCGTTCGGTAAGCGTGCATGGCGCGGAGCATAGGAAGCGCGCGCGGCCGCGCAAGCGAATCTTCGTTACGCTCCGTTACGACGCGGTTGCGCGGACGCGCCGGAAGTGGGATGATCGCTGCCGGTTCCCGCCGCGCGGGAGCGGCCGCCGCCGGGTCGCCACGGCGGTCGCCGCAAAGACGCGAAACCGGGCGACAGGGAGGAATTTTCGATGCCGAGAGCCGTCGAATACGAATTTGTCGACCTGGCCGGCGACGCGCCGCGCCGCGAAGCCGCGCCGGACCGTCCGGGCCGCATGGACCGGCGTTCGTTTCTCGCCGCGGCGACCGCGGTCGCCGGCGTGACCGCCATGTCGGGCGAAGCCTTCGCGCGCAATTTCGGTCCCGACGCCGAGCCGGTGCGCTACCCCGAACCCGACGTGGTGCCGCTCGACAGCCGCTTCAAATACAAACTCGGCAACACGCCGATCATGCGGCTCCACCGCGGCACGCTGTGGGCCGAGGGGCCGGCGTGGAACGGCGTCGGGCGCTATCTGCTGTGGAGCGACATTCCCGAAAACGAGCAACTGCGCTGGATCGAGGAAGACGGCCACGTCTCGCGGCAGTTCCGCTATCCGTCGGGCAATTCCAACGGCAACACGTTCGACTTCACGGGCCGGCAGATCGCCTGCGAGCACGGCAACCGGCGCGTCGTCCGCTACGAATACGACGGGTCGATCACGGTGCTCGCCGACCGCATCGACGGCGGCGAGTTCAACGCCCCGAACGACGCCGTGGTGCACCCCGACGACGGCGCCGTCTGGTTCACCGACCCCGGCTACGGGTCGCTGATGAACTATGAGGGCCACCGCCTCGACACGGGGTCGCCGCAGCCGCTGCGCAAGGAAGCGGTCTATCGCATCGACGCGCAGACGGGCGCAGTGGCGAAGGTGACGGACACGCCGTTCAAGCCCAACGGCCTGTGCTTCTCGCACGACTACAAGACGCTCTACGTCGCCGACACCGGCGCCTCGCACTATTCCGAGGCCGAGCCGAACATCTGGGCGTTCGATGTCGACGGCGCGCAGCTTGCGAACGAACGCGTGTTCACATCGATGGAAATGGACGGCAAGAAGGGCTTCGCCGACGGCATCCGCTGCGACGAGGACGGCAATGTCTGGGCGTCGGCCGGCTGGGTCGGCGACGGTTACGACGGCGTTCACGTGTTCGCGCCGAACGGAGACCGCATCGGCCACATCCGCTTGCCGGAGATCTGCTCGAACGTTTGCTTCGGCGGCACCAAGCGCAACCGGCTGTTCATGACCGGCAGCCAGTCGCTCTACGCGGTCTATGTGGAGACCCGCGGCGCTCACATCACCTGAGCGGCGCGTTTCGTCGGAGGATGAAGCCGGCGCGCCGAAAAACCACACCATCGGCGCGCCGGCGAATTCTCCGCCGATTGTACATGTTCCATAGCGTCGGGCGACGCCTCGCGTGGGTGGAGCAGCGGAGATCGATAGCATGAACATACTGAACACAATCAAACTGGCCTTTTGGAGTCCGGAGTTGCCGGAGGATCCGGAAAAGGCAAAGCGGGCGTCCGTCCGCCGTATCGTGAGCCGGTTGACGCGCGGAAACGCTCGCCTGCGGCGGGGCCAGTACCTGACGAGGGAGGACCTGGAGCGGCAACGCGAGAGAGTTATTTCCTGCGATTTCACGGATTGAGACCTCTGCATAACTCGTTTCGTCTATGGACAGGATCGCGTTCCCGGCGCTTTTGCGACGTTTCCGAACCCGCCGTCCGGGGTATGACAATGCGTGACGGAATCGCGAACATCCGCCCCCTGCCCCGGTAATTCTCTCGTAAAGAGCGTGTGAAAAAATTGAAAAGCCCCGCTACTCTTCGTCATTCCCGCGAAAGAGCGTGTGAAAAAAGCCGAGAGACGCTACTACTCTTCGTCATTCCCGCGAAAGCGGGAATCTGCTTGCGGCGTTTCCGTAAGAAAAACCGCGCCGGTATTGCGGACGTCCGCCTCCGGATTCCCGCTTTCGCGGGAATGACGAAGTACTATTCGATGGGTGTTGTCATTTACAATTCCGATACTTCGGCGAACCGGCCGTCACAATGAGAGCCGACCAATTTTTCACACGCTCGAAAGCGAGAATCCGGAGGCGCTCGCCCACAATGTCGGCCCGGTTTTTCTTACGGAAACGCCGCAACAGATTCCCGCTTTCGCGGGAATGACGAGTATTTGTAAATCTGTCCGATTTCTTCACATGCTCTTCGCGGAACGAACATGTCCGCACAATGACAATTCGGCTCGAATCGGGGCGCCCGGTCATCCCGTCGACGCCTCGCGACGCCGCCGGAAGTCGGGCCGAACAGGCAACCGCCGAGCCGCGCGACCGGACCCCGAAAAATCCGGGCCTTATGCAGAGGTCCCGGATCGATCCCGCGTCCGGTCCCGATCGCCGCCCGTCACCGCGCCGGGGCGAGGCAGTCGCGCAGGAAGCGGGCGCCGATGGCGAGGCCGTCGGGGGCGATGCCGTGGCCGACGCCGCTGCTGACATGCCATTGCGCGGAGACGCCCGCGGCGCCGAGGGCGGCGACCGCCTCGTGCAGCGCGGCGATCGGCACCATGTCGTCGGCGTCGCCGTGAATCAGCATCGCCGGCGGACGCGCGACCGCTTCGTCCGCCAGCCGCGCGGCGCCGATCAGGCGGCCCGAATAACCGAGGACCCCGGCCGGCGCGCGCCGGCGCCGCAGGGCAACGTGAAGCGCCATCATCGTTCCCTGGCTGAAGCCGACCAGGACAAGCCGGTCGTCGCCCAGACGATCCGCGTCGAGAGCGCCGTCGATAAAGGCGTCGAGCGCCGGCGCGGCGCGTTCGACGCCGGCGCGCAGCGCCGCTTCGGAACGGTCGCGGACGGAAAACCATTGCCGCCCCATCGGCGCCATGTCGCATCGCTCGGGGGCATGGGGCGACAGGAAGCGACATTCGGGGAGCGCCCCGGCCCAGCTGTCGGCGAGGCCGATCAGGTCCTCGCCGTCGGCGCCGAGACCGTGCAGGAGGACGACCGCCGCCTGCGCCCGGCCGCCGGAAGCCGGGCCGCGCTCGGGCCCGCGCAATCGAATCATTGTCTTCGGCCTTCGCTTCGGGTTATGCGGGGCCTCGCCGCGTCATGATCGCCGCGCGCCGCGGCGCGCGCAACCGTTCGCTCCGGGGCCCCGTATCTCCGTCGCCGTGACCGCCGTGAACTGCGTCACCCGCTTCGCGCCGAGCCCCACCGGGCTCATGCATCTGGGACACGCCTACGCTGCGCTGTTCGCGCGGTCCGAGGCGGCGCGCGCGAACGGGCGTTTCGTGCTGCGCATCGAGGACATCGACGGCGGCCGCTGTCGCCCCGAATTCGAAGAGGCGATCTTCGAGGACCTAACCTGGCTGGGGGTCGATTGGGACTCCGAAGTCCGCCGACAGTCCGCGCATATGGCCGACTACGCGGCGGCGCTTGCGGAGCTCGACCGGCTCGGCGCGATCTATCCGTGCTTTTGCAGCCGCGGCGCCATCCGCGCCGAGATCGAGCGCGCCGGCAAGGCGCCGCACGGGCCCGACGGCTTCCACTATCCGGGCACATGCCGCGTCCTGAGCGCGGACGAACGACGCGCGCGCATCGCCGCCGGGGAGCCCCACGCCTGGCGTCTCGACGCCCTGCGCGCCGCCTCCGTCGCCGGCCCGCTTTTGTGGCGCGACCGCAAGGCGGGCGTGCAGCGCGTCAATGTCGCGGCCTTCGGCGACGTGGTGGTCGCCCGCAAGGACGTGCCGACCAGCTATCACCTCGCGGTGACCGTCGACGACGCTCTCGCCGGGGTGACGCTGGTCACGCGCGGCAACGATCTGTTCGGCGCCAGCGCCGTTCATCGCCTGTTGCAGGCGCTGCTCGGCATCGACCCGCCGCTGTGGCATCACCACGCGCTCATCACCGACGCCAGCGGCGTGCGCCTGGCGAAGCGAAACCGCGCCATGACCCTGCGCGCGCTGCGCCGGGCCGGGAAGTCGCCGGCCGAAGTGCGCGCCACGGTCGGGTTCGAATGAGCCGCGCCGCGCCCCTCGCCGGCCTCGCCGGTCTCTGCGCCGACGCGCTCGCCGCGGGCGAGACGCTTCTCGCGGCCGCCCGCGCGGCCGTCGCGCAGCGGGTTGCGGCGGAGGACGATGCCCCTGCGCGGGCGCTCGACCGCCATCAATTCGCGGCGCACGGTTTCGCCTGGCTGGCGACATATGTCGAGGCGCTGCGACAGATGGCGGCCTGGGCGGCGCGGCTCGACGAGAAGGGCGGGTTCGGGACCCTCGAAGCCCTGCTGCTGCAAGCCGCGTTCGGCGAATATCTGGCGCAGATCGAGGGCGGCGTCCCCATGAGCCAGGGCGAGACCGCGCGCCCCGGCGACCTCGGCCTCGACATCGGCGCGGTATCGGCCTTCCGCACGCCTGCGGTGACGCGCCTCGCTACGGCGGGGAACACGGCGGCGGTCCGCGCCGCCATCGCCGCCCGAATCGCCGACGGCGCCTTCGGCGACACCGGAATCGACGACGAGACCCTGGTCGCGGTGCGCGACCAGGTGCGTCGTTTCGCCGACGAGCGCGTCGCGCCCGAAGCGCAGATCTGGCACCGCGAGGACCGCTTGATCCCCGACGACACCGTGGCCGAGATGGCCGCTCTGGGCATTTTCGGCCTCACCCTGCCCGTCGAACATGGCGGTTCGGGGATGGGCAAGACGGCGATGTGCGTCGCCACCGAGGAACTGTGCCGGGCGTCGCTCGGCGCGGGGTCGCTGGCGACCCGTTCGGAGATTGCGGGCGAGCTCGTGCGGCTGCACGGCACGGCGGCGCAGCGCGCGCGCTGGCTGGAGCCCATCGCTTCGGGCGCGGCGTTGCCGGCCGCGGTCTTCACCGAACCGGGCGCGGGTTCGGACCTGGGCGCGGTGAGGACGCGGGCGGTGCGCGACGGCGCGGTGTGGCGCATTACCGGCGCCAAGACGTGGTCGACCCACGCCGCGCGCGCCGATGTCATGACCTTGCTGGCGCGCACCGACCCCGACATGCCCGGCCCCGGCGGTCTGTCGATGTTTCTGGCGCCGAAACCGCGCGGGACCGACGCCGATCCCTTTCCCGCGCCCGGGATGTCGGGCGGCGAGATCCGCGTCCTCGGCTACCGCGGCATGAAAGAATACGAGGTCGCGTTCGACGGGTTCGAGGTCCCGGCGGGCGGTCTCCTCGGCGAGCGGCCCGGCGCAGGCTTTCGGCAATTGATGGGGACGTTCGAGGCCGCGCGTATCCAGACGGCGGCGCGGGCGGTCGGAGTCGCCCGGAGCGCGCTGGAGCTGGGTCTGGACTACGCGCGCGGTCGCCGCCAGTTCGGTCGTGCGATCTACGACTTCCCCCGCGTCCACGGCAAACTTGCGTGGATGGCCGTCGAATGCATGGCGGCGCGGCAGCTGACGTGGTTCGCGGCGCGCGAGAAGGACGCGGGGCGGCGCTGCGACCTCGAGGCCGGAATGGCCAAATTGCTGGCCGCGCGGGTCGCCTGGGCCGCCGCCGACAACGCGGTGCAGATCCACGGCGGCAACGGCTACGCCGAGGAATATCCCGTAAGCCGCGTGCTGGTCGACGCGCGGATACTCAACATTTTCGAGGGCGCGGCGGAAGTCCAGGCGACCATCGTCGCGCGTCGCCTCCTCGCGCCGGAGCGCGGCTAAACCCGGTCCCGGCCGGATTCGACTGCCGGGGAGATATTGAAGAAATCGGACGGCTCTCATCGTGACGGACGGATCGGCGAAGTATCGGCATTGTAAAAGACAATACCCATCGAATAATACTTCGTCGTTCCCGCTTTCGAGCGTGTGAAGAAATCGAGAGACGCTACTATTCTTCGTCATTCCCGCGAAAGAGCGTGCGAAGAAATCGAATGGCGTTACAAATACTCGTCATTCCCGCGAAAGCGGGAATCCAGCGCGGCGTTTCCGCAAGAAAAAGGCGGATTAGTCTTTCGGGCGGCCGCTCCGGATTCCCGCTTTCGCGGGAATGACGAAGTACTATTCGGCAGTTATTGTCTTTTACAATGCCGATACCTCTGCGATCCGTCCGTCACGATGAGAGCCGTCCGATTTTTTCACACGCTCTTTCGCGGGAATCTGCTTGCAGCGTTTCCGTAAGAAAAAACCGGGCCGATATAGCGGGCGGCCGTCTCCGGATTCCCGCTTTCGAGCGTGTGAGGAAATCGAGAGGCGCTACTACTCTTCGTCATTCCCGCGAAAGCGGGAATCCGCCTGCGCCGTTCCCACAAGGAAAACCGCGCCGATATTGCGGACGGCCGCCTCCGGATTCCCGCCTTCGCGGGAATGACGAAGTATTATTCGGCGGGGACTGTCTTTTTACAATGCCGATACCTCTGCGATCCGTCCGTCACGATGAGAGCCGTCCGATTTTTTCACACGCTCGAAAGCGGGAATCCGTTGCAGCGTTTCCGAAAAGAAAATGTTCCGATATTGCGGACGATCGCTTCCGGATTCCCGCTTTCGAGCGTGTGAAGAAATCGAACGGCGTTACAAACACTCGTCATTCCCGCGAAAGCGGGAATCTCTTTGCGGCGTTTCCGTAAGAAAAACCGGGCCGACATTGCGGGCGGCGCCCCCGGATTCCCGCTTTCGCGGGAATGACGAAGTATTATTCGGTGGTATTGTCTTTACAGTGCCGACACCTCGGCGATCCGTACGTCACGATGAAAGCCGCCCGATTTCCTCACACGCTCGAAAGCGGGAATCCGGAGGCGGTCGCCCGCAATGTCGGCCCGGTTTTATTACGGAAACGCCGCAACAGATTCCCGCTTTCGCGGGAATGACGAGTATTTGTAAGGCCGTCCGATTTCTTCACACGCTCTTTCGCGGGAATGACGAAGTACTATTCGGCGGTTATTGTCTTTTACAATGCCGTTACTTCGGCGATCCGGCTGTCATGATCGGAGACGCCCGATTTCGTCGCACGCTCTTTCGCGGGAATGACGAGGATTGGTGCGGTCTCTCGATTTTTTCGCACGCTCGGAAGCGTGGCTCCAGGTTGCGCGGCAAGGCGGTCGGAACGGGCGGACGCAGCGGCGATGAACGCGCCTCCGGCGGCTATCGGCGCAACTGTCGCGCCGGGCGGACCGGGCGTTCGCCGCAAGACCCGGGAGCGGCTCGCCTCCATCGTGCGTCGCACGCGGGCGATCGTCCCTGTCCCCGCCCGAATCGGGCAAACGGACGACTACGAACCCGGATCGCTATCAGCGTCCGCTGAAGACCGGCGCACGCTTGGCGACGAAAGCCGCCGCCGCTTCCTTGTGGTCTTCGGTCATGCCGCAGCGCGTATGGTGCATCGCCTCCTGGTCGAGACAGGCGGACAGCGGCTGATATTCCGCCGCGTTCATGTTGCGCTTCATGTAGCCGAGCGCGATGGCGGGACCGTTGGCAAGGGCCCTTGCGGTCCCGCCCACGGCGTCCGCGAAGGCGTCCTGCGCCACCGCGCGGTTGACGAGGCCGACCTCTTGCGCCTCGGCGCCGGTGAGCACCGGCGCCAGGTAATAGAGCTCGCGCGCCTTCGCCGTGCCGACGATCTTCGAAAGGAACCAGCTGCCGCCGAAATCGCCCGAATAGGCAACGCGGGCGAACGCCGTCGTGATCTTCGCCGTGTCGACGGCGATGCGCAGGTCGCAGGCCAGCGCGAGCGAAAGCCCCGCCCCCGCCGCCGCGCCGGGGATCGCCGCGAGAGTCGGCTTCGGCATCTCGTGCAGCAGCCGCGCCGTCTCCATGGACCGGCGCAGCGCGCGGACCTTGCCCTCCAGCCCGGTCTCCGCGAACTCGGTCCCCTCGGCCATCGCCTTCACATCGCCGCCGGCGCAGAAGGCGCCGCCCGCCCCGGTCAGCACCACCGCCCCCACCGCCGGGTCGTTCGCGAACCGGTCGAGACAGGTGAGCATCGAGTCGAGCATCGCCGGCGACATGGCGTTGCGCCGGTCGGGCCGGTTCATGGTCAAGGTGGCCACGCGGCCCTCGACGGCGACGAGCAGGTCCTGGGTCATGGCGCTTTCCTTCGCGTCGTTCGCCGCCGCGCGGCGGCCGGCGGAACGGACTCCTATACACCGCCGCTGCCGACGGGGCGAGAACGGGGGACGGTAACCGGCAATTCTCGTTTCGGCCCGCAAGAACCGTTTCGAGGCCGCGCGCCGTCCCGGCCGCGAGCGTCCGGCGAAGCCTCCGGTCTTGCCTCTACATTGCGGCGCTCCTGCGGTCGTTCCCGGGAGCGATGTCCATCGCCATAACGAGAACCGACGCGCGCCGCTATTCGAAAGTCGGGGGCGGGCGCAGCAAGATCGGCGTCCGGGGCGGCACGAGGGTCTCCGTCCTCGCTCCCGGCGCCAGCAGAAGTTCCTTCAGCCTGGAGCGCGGCCGCAACCGTTGCCGGGGCTCGGTCGGAACCGGCGCGGCCGTCTCCTCGCCGCGCCGCCCCGCGGCTTCTGCGTCGGTCCCGACGATGCGCGGGTCCCGTGTCATGGCGCGCCTCCCTTGTGTCGTTCTCCGCCGCGCGGTGGCCGGCAGGACCCGCCTTCTATACACTGACGCCTTCCGGGGCGCCAGAACGCTCCCCCCTTTCCGCGCGGTTCCGGCCGCCCGTACGACGTGAGGACTCCCGATATGGACGGCGGCGCGTTGCAGAAGGTCTCCCTCGACGACAAATACACGCTGGACTCGGGCCGGGTGTTCATTTCCGGCGTGCAGGCGCTGGTGCGGCTGCCGTTGATGCAGCGCGCCCGCGACCGCGCCCGGGGGCTGAACACGGCGGGATTCATATCCGGCTATCGCGGCTCGCCGCTCGGCGGCTACGACGCCGCGCTGTGGCAGGCGGCGCGCCGCCTCGAAGCCGGCGACATCCTGTTCCGCCCCGGGATCAACGAAGACCTCGCGATGGCGGCCGTGTGGGGAACGCAACAGCTCGACTTCGTGCCGGGGCGCAAGGTCGATGGCGTGTTCGCCATCTGGTACGGCAAGGGGCCCGGCGTCGACCGCACCGGCGACGCTTTCAAGCACGCCAATTTCGCCGGCAGTCACCCGAACGGCGGGGTGCTCGTGGTCTGCGGCGACGACCATACGGGCAAGTCGTCGTCGATGGGGCACCAGTCGGACCAGGCGATGATCGCCGCCAACATCCCCCTGCTCTACCCCGCAAGCGTTCAGGACTATCTCGATTTCGGTCTCCACGGCTTCGCCCTGTCGCGTTTCGCCGGCACGCTGGCGGGTTTCAAGACGGTGAACGAGACGGTGACGGCGACGGCGACCGTGTCGGTCGATCCGTCGCGCGTCTCGATAGTCCTGCCGAAGGACGCGCCGGAGGCGCCGGAAGGGGTGCACATCCGCCCGGAATACGACCCGCAGGGCCAGGACAACCGGGTGGTGCGCTACAAATTGCCGCGGGCGCAAGCCTATGTCCGCGCCAACCGCCTCGACGGGCCGGTCTTCGGGGCGGAGCGCCCGACGCGGCTCGGCATCGTCACCGCCGGCAAGGCGGTCCTCGACACCCTGGCGGGGCTGCGTCTGCTCGGCATCGACGAGGCGATGGCGCGCGCCCTGGGCGTCGGCGTCTACAAGGCGGCGCTGGTATGGCCGCTGGAGCCCGAAGGGTTGGCCGCCTTCGCCGCCGACTGCGCCGAACTGCTGTTCGTCGAAGAAAAGCGCCCGGTCATGGAGGATCAGGCGAAGGCGCTGTTCTACAACCGCGAGCCGCGCCCCGCCATCGTCGGCAAGCGCGACGGTGCGGGGCGGGCGTTGCTGCCGTCGGACGAGCCGATCGAGGCGGCGATGGCGGCGGCGGCGATCGGCGACCGCCTGGAGACCGCCGGAGTGCTGGATTCGGCGCGCGTCGAACGGCTCGCGGCGTTGCGCGCGCGGCTGGGGCGCAACCTCCCGGCGCTGTCGGGCGGAATCGAGCGCTCGCCCTTCTTCTGTTCGGGCTGCCCCCACAATACCTCGACGAAAGTGCCCGAAGGGTCGCTGGCGATGGCGGGGATCGGCTGCCACGGCATGGCGCTGCTGGTCCCCGAACGCAACACCCTGCCGGTCCCGCATATGGGCGCCGAAGGCGTGCCCTGGACGGGCATGGCCCCGTTCACCGAAACCCCGCACATCTTCCAGAACCTCGGCGACGGGACATACGTCCATTCGGGTTCGCTCGGCATCCGCGCGGCCGTGCAATCGGGCGCCAACGTCACCTACAAGATCCTCTACAACGACGCGGTGGCGATGACCGGGGGCCAGCCCGTGGAGGGCGCGCCGAGCGTCGGAGTCATCGCCCGGCAGCTGCTCGACGAGGGCGTGCGCACGGTAGTCGTGGTCTCCGACGACCCCGGCAAGTTCGAGGGCCTGTCGGACCTGCCCGCCGGAGTGCGGGTGCGCCACCGCGACGCGCTTGACGAGGTTCAGAGGGACCTGCGCCCGGTTCCCGGCGTGACGGCGATCGTCTACGAGCAGACCTGCGCGGCGGAGAAGCGCCGGCGACGCAAGCGCGGCGCCTTTCCCGACCCGCAAAGGCGCGTGTTCATCGACCCGCTGGTGTGCGAGGGCTGCGGCGACTGTTCGACGCAGGCCAATTGCGTCTCGATCCACCCGCTGGAGACCGAGTTCGGACGCAAGCGGCGCATCGATCAGTCCAGCTGCAACAAGGATTATTCCTGCCTCAAGGGCTTCTGTCCGAGTTTCGTCACCGTGGTCGGCGGCGGCCCGCGCAAGCCCGCGCCGGCCGCCGTGCCGGCCGACGCCTTCGATTCGCTGCCCGACCCGACTCTCCCCGCCGCCGACCCCGAATGGGATGTGCTCATCGCCGGCGTCGGCGGCACGGGGGTGATCACCGTCGGCGCGGTGCTGGGGATGGCGGCGCATATCGAAGGCAAGGGCGCCTCGGTCTTCGACATGACCGGGCTGAGCCAGAAGAACGGCGCGGTCTACAGCCATCTCAAGATCGCCGCCGACCCGGAGACGCAACCGGCGGCGGGCATCGGCCTCGGCGAGGCCGACCTGCTTCTGGGCTGCGACATCGTGGCGGCGACCGCGCCGGTCGCCGTGCGCGCCCTCGAGCCCGGACGGACTCTCGCGGTGCTGAACACCACGGTCACGCCGCCGCCGGGGTTCCAGCTCGACGCCGACATGAAACTCGACGGCGGCTTCCTGGCGCGCGGCCTGGCGGAGCATGTCGGCGACGAGCGCGCGCGGCCGGTGGAAGCGACCCGTATCGCCCTGGCGCTGACCGGCGACACCATCGGCGCCAACACCTTCATGGTCGGGCACGCCTTCCAGTCGGGCGGGCTGCCGCTGTCGGCGGCGAGCATCGAGGAGGCCATCGGGATCAACGGCGTCGCCGTGGCGTTCAACATCGGCGCCTTTCGCCTCGGCAGGCTCGCGGCGCACGACCCCGACGCGGTCCGCGCCCTGATGCCGCGCGCGGGCGCCGGCGATGCGGACGGCGCCGCCGCGCACGACCTCGAGGCCATGGTGGCGCGCCGCGCCGCCTTTCTCGCCGCCTGGCAGAACGAAGCTTACGCCGAACGCTATCGCGCGGCGGTGGCGGCGGCGCGCGCCGCCGAGGCGCGGCTCGGCCGCGGCGAGGCGTTCGCCGCCGCGGTCGCGCGCGGCGCGTTCAAACTGATGGCCTACAAGGACGAATACGAAGTGGCGCGGCTCTTCGCCGACAGCGGCTTCCGACGCCGGATCGACGAGGCCTTCGAGGGCGATTTCACGCTGCGCTTCCACCTCGCGCCGCCCTTGCTGGCGGGGCGCGACGCCAACACCGGAAGGCCGAAAAAGCGGGAATACGGCGCTTGGATGTTGTGGGTCTTCCGGGCGCTGGCGGCGTGCCGGGGCCTGCGCGGCACGCGGTGGGACCCGTTCGGCTACACCGCCGAGCGCCGCGCCGAACGCCGCATCCGCGACCGCTACCTGACCGATGTCGAGCGCCTCGCGGCGGGGCTCACGCCCGACACCCTTGCGCTGGCGGTGGAGATCGCCGCGCTTCCCGAGCGCATCCGCGGCTACGGCCCGGTGAAGGAGAAGGCGATCGGCGAAGCGGAAGCCGAGCGGGCGCGCCTGTTCGCGGCGCTCGAAGAGGCGCCGGCGCGCCGCCGGGCCGCCTGACGCGCGCGATGCCGATCCCGCTCAAGGTTGCGCTGTCGGCGGTCGTCGCCTGCGTCGGCGCGGCGATGCTGGTTCTGGAGCGCAAGGCCGGCGCCGCGCATGTGGGGTGGGCGTCCGTCGCCCTGGCGGCGCTGATGATCTTCGGCGTCTGGCTGTTCCCCGACACCCGCCGCAAGTGACGCGGCGCGGCGGGAGGGAACCTTCGAGAAACGGTTCCCTTCCCAACCGGCCGCGGGGCCTGCGGTCGTGCCGTGGACAGCGCTCAGAAACGCGCCGAGAGGCTCAGGCCGCCTCCGAACCCGTCGCCGACACTGCCTCCGGTCGCGTAGTTCGCGGAAGCCTGTAATGCGAAGCGGCCCTCGCCCCAGCCGTGCGCGGCGCCCAGGGCGAAACGCGCGCCCGTGGTCTCCGGCGACGCCTTCAGCGGCGTCCCCGCAACCCGTATCCCGGTCTCCCCCGAAAACTCGTGCGTCGCCTCCGCGGAACCGACCACGCGAAACCCGTCCGACCCGCCGGGCGCCAGCGCCACGCTCACGCCGGCACGGCCCGTCAGACTTTCCGCATCCTCCATCGACACCAGGGTCGCCGCCCGCGAATCCGCGAAATCGCTCAGCGACACCCGCGACCAGACGAGACCGGCGCGCGGCGTCAGCGTCACGTTTTCGGTCAGCGCCATGGGCCGCCCGGCCTCCGCCGCCAGCGCATAGCCTATCCCCGTGACGCCGTCCTTCAGCATCCGCCCGGTCGCCGATGTCAGTTTCACGTCGTAGCGGGTTCCTTGCGCCGAGGCGTCGACATAGACGCCGGGGCCAACGACCGCCGAGCCGTACAGGCTTACGCCCATGCCCGACAGTTCGACCTTGCCGCCGTTCTGCGTCATGTCCGCCGAACCGCGCAGCCCGTGCGCCGACAGGCCGAAGCGGCCGGTTTCGCCCACAGGCCTGTCCACGCCGACGCGCACGCCGCTGCGGGCGCGGTCGTAAGCGACGCCGGCGCGGGTCGACGAATCGGCCTTCCATTCGCCGCGGGCAGTCTCGACCCGCGCCCAGCCGCCGGCCTCGCTGCGCGCCGCCGCCATACGCTCCTCGTAGGTCGGAAGGCCGTTCATTGCCAGCAGCACCGAAGGCAGCGCCTCGTAGAGGCGGCAACGGTCATCCGACATCCCGGCCATGTCGCAATCGAACGACGCCGGATCCTGCTGCCGCCCGCCGCCGCTCGTATCGTCTTTCTTTTCCTCATCCGGTCCTCCCCCATTGTCCTTCGGCGTCGGCGGAAGGCTTTCGGTGTTCGGACTGCCGTCCCCGGTGAGAGCGACGGACCTCGTGTGACCGGTGAGGCCCTCGTCATCGGTTGCGGCGAAGACGACCCGGTCGTTCGCGATGCCGTCGCCGCCGATGCCTCCCTGCACCCGCGCCGCCGCAGCATCGGCGGCCTCCTTCGATATCCGGCGGTCGACCCTCGTGTCGGCGGGCACATGCAGGACCACCGTGGTCGTCCGTGTGTCATTGGGCGTCGCCTTGCCGGCATGGATGGCCCGCGTCGCGCCGTTCGCCGTCACACGGCCCGTCAGGCCGACGGTGACCGTGCCGCCGCCGGTCACGTCGACGGCAGCCCGTGCGCCCGCGCCGCCCCTCACCTCGCCGTGAATGACGATCTCCGAACGTCCGGGGTCGTTGACCAGGACTGCGCGGCCCGAAGAACCTGCAAGCACCTTGCCCTTTTCGCCAACGATCAGCGCGCCGCCGCCCGACAGGTGAACCGCCGCATCCGTTCCGCCCGTCACCGTGCCGTGCACCGTGACGAACTGCCGCCGCAAGGCCAGTGTGGCGTCTTCGTCCAGGTAGAGGGCCTTGCCCCAGGGCGAGTCCCCCGCGATTTCGCCCATGCCCGCATTGACGGCGTAGACGCCGGCCACGTCGCCGGCGACGGTCGCGCCCTCGGCCACGGTCACTTCGATGCGTCCGTTACTGTTGTGGGGCGTCGTGAAATAGGCGCGGACGCCGTCGCCGCGGGAATCTATCGAGCCCCCGTTCACGGCGATGCGGACGTTAGCCGGGTTGAAGGATTTCTTGAGAGTGTCGCGCACTGCTGTCTTGTATGCGTCGGAGAAACCCGCTTCGGCGTCGTTGAGCGCCGCCTCGACATCGCCGCCCGTCGCCAACGCTACGTGCACCGGCCTCTCTTTCTCAGCGCTGATCGACGCCAACAAATCGGTCAGCAGGCGCCAGTACGCGGGACCGGCGCGAAAGTCCAGGAATCTTCGGATCTCCCCCTCATCGTAAGCGCCATCACCGTCACGGTCTATGCCGGCCGCGCGGGGAATGTCGATGCTTGCATTTTTTGCATTGGTTAGCACCGCCCGGAGCCGCGTTACGACGGCCTCGAACCAGGGGCCCTCGATCACACGCCGGTAATCTTCCACGCCCTCCACAGCGCCAGGATAGTCGCCACTCGCTACCCCAGGGCTCCAGTCAGTCCTGGCTTGGACCTCGATGCCTGCCGGCCGCCCCCAGCGGTAGAGTTTTTGACTCTCCACCACCGCCACGGTACTACGGGCATTTGCGATATCATGCGCCACATGGCCGCCGTCGAACGACGCCCTCAACCTGTCTGTATCGTTCCCGGCAGTTCCTCTTCGGTGGTCGAAGGTTCCTGTCCACGCGATGTCGACCACGGGCTGCGCCAACGCTGCGGGCCTCTCTCCTATCTCGAAAAGGTTAGGGATTTCAGCATAGATGCCCGTGCGGCCCGAAATCGCCCCGGCCTGGATGATTTTTAACGGTCGTCCGAACGTGTCGGAGTTGGAGCTATTCTTGACGGCGTGGATCCCGGCATTATGCTTCGAGACAAGTATTGCGCCTGGAGAGACTTCAGTGGAGCCATAGTCGCCACTCCAGATTATAGCGGATTGATAGACGTCGTTCAAATTCTCGTAACTGCCGAACCGGCCGTTTACCGAGATCGATCCGCCTGTGACGATGATCGAGACTGGCCCGCGTGAGCCGGCCGAAGCCTGAATGCCCGCCGTGGTTGCCATAATGTCGCCGCTGTTGACGACCATGATCTCCCCTTCTGCGCCGCCAGAAATGCCGACGCCAACTCTCGAGTCAGCGGCGCCAATGCTGCCGCTATTGGTGATAAACATTTCCGTAGGGGAGTAGTTCCCGAGTGCGATGCCTGTCCCGGCTACTATAATGTTGCCGCTATTGGTGATTGTAACGCGGCCGCCGCTGAGGTCTTGACGCCAAGATCCCAAATCGACATTGATGCCCGTTCCAAAACTCCCGTTCGCTGTGCCGATGATATCGCCGCTGTTGGCGATCATGGTGTTGCCCGATGGTTCTTCCTGATATTCGACGACGATACCGTATGCATGATATTCATCCGACTTCTCGGTCGGTCTCCTCACTATTGTTCCTGCGTTGGTGACGGCGATGGTTCCGCTCGTGTTACCTACGTCCGTCAGCTGGGCATGAATGCCGTGACTGCCGGGATCGGCGGTCTCGACCGTCAGCGTCACGCCCTTCGAGACGCTGATTTCCACCGATCCGGCCTCGTAGTTGATCGCTTCGATGGCGGTAGTATGCGACACGATTGACCCGGCCGTGACGGAGACCCTGGCGAGGCCTGCGTTCGTAGGCGGGACGTATTGTTCAAGTGGGTCACGGCCGAGGTTGGCTTCGTCCCGGTAGGTGCCTACATGCGCCACGATGCCCTTTCCGGGGGAGTCGATGTTGCCGCTGTTGGCTACCGTGATGCCGCCGGAGCCTTTATTGACGCCGGATATACCGGGCGATGCCGCGTAGGAGTAGATCGTGGCTGCGTTGGTGATGGAGGCATCGCCGGCCGTAACGCCGTCCACAACGACATCGATGCCGCCGCTCACCCGGGCGGTCGCCGTCCCGATCGTCACGCCGCTTCGCACGTCCAGCGTTGTCGTGGATCCGTTTCCGGTCCTCTGCCGGATCCGAATGCCACGACTCGCGTCGCTGCCGGCGCCCGGCCGGACAACGACCGCGCCCTCGCTGCCGACCGTGACCCCGATGTTGCGGACCTCGGTCGCATGATTTGCGGTCTGGACGGCAATGGCGCCATAGGAGCCGCCTGTGATCGTCGTCGCCGCGCCGCCCACGACATCGAGCGTGACGGCGCGCTCCTGGTTCCAATAGGCGATGCCGCTGGGGTACGCCTGGTTCGCGCAGGTGAAAACGCCGTCGGTCGGAGTCGCCCCGCATTCGTTGACCGCCCGCGCCGCGCCGGGAGCGAGAAGCGCCGCCGCGAACGCCAGCGCGCAACACATCGACGCCCAAAATCGAACCGCTCGCTTGCATGCAGACATGATGCCGTCCTCTTTATGTTCCGGCGTCGCGCGAGGTTTGGCCCCGGGCGAACCGTTCCCTACCCCCCCCCCCCCCCCCCCCCCCCCGGTCAAGGCCTGAAATTTTTTTTACGGGCGCAATGGCCTTGAATACGGCGCCCGGCGAAGCTCCGGCCTTGCCGCGATGCTGCGGATCCCCCGGCGATCGTTCCCGGGAGCAAACCTGCCCTCGCGGATGCGGCGGGCGTCTCGCCGGGATTTTCGTAGTTCGCGCTACGCGCGCATGCCGGCGAGACGCCGGCGCTCCCGGGAGGGCGCGTCCGGGAGCGCTTGACCGGGCGGCGGGGCGGGGCTACCACCCGGCGTTCGCGATATTCGGGGAGGCGGCGCCATGAGTGCACGCGGCGCATATTTCGACGGACTCGAAACCCGCGACCCGGAAGCGCGCGAAGAGGCGACCTTCGCAGCGCTGCGCGACGTGATCGCGCTGGCGCAGGAAAAAAGCCCCGCCTGGGCGCGCATCCTCGACGGCGTCGACGCCGCCGCGGTGCGCGACCGCGCGGCGCTGGCGACGCTGCCGGTCACCCGCAAGGCGTCCCTGGGCGGCCTCCAGGGCGAAACCCCGCCGCTCGGCGGCCTGACGACCCGCGCGCCGGGAGAACTGAGCTGGATCTTCTCGTCGCCGGGGCCGATCTACGAACCGGGAATGCGGCGCGACGACTATTTCCGCATGGGCCGCGCCTTCCACGCCGCGGGGATGCGCCCCGGCGACATCGTCTACAACACCTTTTCGTATCATCTCACCCCGGCGGGCCACATGGCCGAAAGCGGCGCGCATGCCTGCGGCTGCGCCGTGGTTCCCGGCGGGGTGGGCAACACCGAACAGCAATTGCGCGCGGTCGCCGACATCCGCCCCAACGCCTATGCGGGCACGCCCTCCTTTCTGCGCATCCTGCTGGACCGGGCGGACGAAGCGGGCCTCGACGTCTCGTCGCTCACCCGCGCCGCCGTCGGCGGGGAGGCGCTGCCGCCGAGCCTGCGCGAGCGCTTCCGCGCCCGGGGGATCGGCGTCCTGCAATCCTACGGCACCGCCGAGGCCGGGCTGATCGCCTACGAGTCGGAGGCGCTCGAGGGGATGATCGCCGACGAGGGAGTCATCGTCGAAATCGTCGCCCCGGGGACCGGGGACCCGGTCGCCGAGGGCGAGGTCGGCGAGGTCGCGGTTACGGTGCTCAACCCCGACTATCCGCTGATCCGGTTCGCGACGGGGGACCTGTCCGCGACGCTGCCCGGCCCGTCGCCTTGCGGGCGCACCAATTTGCGCATTGCCGGCTGGATGGGACGCGCCGACCAGACGACGAAAGTGCGCGGCATGTTCGTCCATCCCCTCCAGGTGCGGCAGACGGCGGCGCGGCACCCCGAGATCGTCAGGGCGCGGCTGGTGGTGGACAACCCCGACCATGCGGACCGCATGGTTCTGCGCTGCGAGATCGACGGGGCCGGCGGCGATGCGCTGCGCGCCCGCGTCGCGGAGTCGCTGCGGGCGGTGTGCAAACTGCGCGGCGAGGTCGAGTTCGTCGCCCGCGGCGCGCTGCCCGACGACGGCGTCGCGATCGAGGACTCGCGGGTGTTCGAATAAACGCCGCCGCCGGCGCAGAGGCGAAAAGGCGGGCGCGCATGAAAGGCGAGGGCGTCGCGCGCCTGTCGCGGATGATCGCCCGATCCGAACGGATAGCGGTGTTCACCGGCGCGGGGATCAGCACCGAGTCGGGGATCCCCGATTTCCGCTCGCCGGGCGGCGTGTGGGACCGCTACAAGCCGATCCCCTTCGACGAATTCATGGCTTCGGAAGAGGCGCGCCGCGAGAGCTGGCGGCGCAAATTCGCGGTCGACCCGACCATCGCGCAGGCGGCGCCGAACCGCGGACACCGCGCAGTCGCCCATCTGGTCGCCGAGGGGCGGGCGAGCGCCGTCATCACGCAGAACATCGACGGCCTGCATCAAGCTTCGGGAATCCCGGCGGAGCGCGTTATCGAGCTGCACGGCAACGGCACATACGCGGCCTGTCTCGACTGCCGCCGCCGCTACGAACTGGCGCCGCTGCGCGAGGCGTTCGCCGAACGGGGGACGGTCCCCTCATGCGAGACGTGCGGCGGGATCGTCAAATCGGCGACGGTGTCGTTCGGCCAGGCGATGCCCGAAGCGGCGATGGAAGCCGCGGAACGGGAGACGCGCGCATGCGACCTGTTTATCGCGCTGGGGTCGTCGCTGGTCGTCTATCCCGCGGCGGGGTTCCCGGCGCTGGCGTGCGAGACGGGGGCGCGGCTGGCGATCGTGAACCGCGAGGCGACCCCCCTGGACGGGATCGCCGACCTGGCGCTCCATCGCGAGATCGGCGACGCCCTCGGCGCCGCGACGGGGGTGGCGTGACCGCGGCGCCGGGCAGTTCGCCGACCGTGGCGCCGACCGTCGCGCCGATCGCCGGCGCGCTGGGAGCGGAGATCTCCGGCGTCGATCTGGCGCGCCCGCTCAATGAGGGGACCGTCGCCGCGGTCCGCCGCGCGTTGCTCGACCGTCTGGTGATTTTCTTCCGCGACCAGACGCTCGACCCGCGGTCTCTCGCCGCGGCGGCGCGGGCGTTCGGCGCGCCTGCGCCCTACCCCTTCGTCAAGGGTCTCGACGAAGAGCCGCTGGTCATCCCGGTGCTCAAGCGCCCGGAGGAGGCCGCGAATTTCGGCGGGGTGTGGCATTCCGATACGGCGTATCTGGACAGGCCGCCGCTCGGCACGCTGCTCTATGCCTGCGAGGTTCCCGAATTCGGCGGCGACACGCTGTTCGCCAACATGTATCTGGCCTACGAGACCTTGTCCGAAGGCATGAAGCGCCTGCTCGACGGCCTGCGCGCGGTGAACGTGTCCGACAATGCGGCGGCGCTGGCGGCGCGGCCGGGCGCCGAAGCCGGTGCGCCGGCCCTGGCGGCGGAGCACCCGGCGGTGCGCGTCCACCCCGAAACCGGGCGCCGGGCGCTTTACGTAAACGCGGCGCACACGCGGCGCTTCGCCGGCTTCACCGAAGAGGAAAGCGCGCCCCTGCTCGGCTGGCTGTTCGCGCACCAGACGCGGCCGGAATTCACCTGCCGCTTCCGGTGGACGCCGGGAGCCCTGGCGTTCTGGGACAACCGCTGCGCGCAACATAATGCGGTCAACGACTATCCCGGCCGGCGCCGTCTCATGTATCGGGTGACGCTGGAGGGCGAGCGGCCCGGCGGCCCGGAAGGAGAGCAACGATGAACCTCGATCTCGGCGGACGCACGGCGCTGGTCACGGGTTCGACCCGGGGCATCGGCTTCGCATCGGCGGTCGGTCTCGCGCGGCTCGGCGCGCGGACGGTCCTCCACGGGCGCACGGATGAGTCGGTCGCAGGCGCGCTGGAGCGCGCGCGCGCCGCCGCGCCGGAGGGCGAGTTCGCGGCAGTCGCCGGCGATGTGGCGACGGCCGCCGGCTGCGACGCGATCGCAGCGGCGCACGCGCAGGCGGACATCCTCGTCAACAATGCGGGGATATACGCCGCCGCGCCCTTCGGGGACATCGCCGACGCCGAATGGGACGCCTATTTCCAGACCAACGTCATGAGCGGAGTCCGCCTGTCGCGGCATTATCTGCCGGGGATGATGGAGCGCGACTGGGGCCGCGTGGTGTTCGTTTCCAGCGAATCGGGCGTGTTCATCCCCCCGGACATGATCCATTACGGGTTTTCGAAGGCGGCGCAGCTCGCGGTGTCGCGCGGCCTGGCGGAAACCACGGCCGGTTCGGGGGTGACGGTCAATTCGGTGCTTCCCGGGCCGACCTGGGTGGAAACCAACGCCGCGCGCGTGGCGCAACGGGCGGCCGACGAGGGGCGCACGGTGGAGGAGGCGAAGGCGGACGTCTTCGAACGGCGCCGGCCGTCGTCGCTGTTGCGCCGCTACGCCGAGCCGGAGGAAGTGGCGAACCTTGTGTGCTATGTTTGCAGTCCCGCCTCCTCGGCGACCAACGGGGCGGCGCTGCGCGTCGACGGTGGAATCGTGAAGACCTACATCTGATGACCGAGCGAACGATAGACGTCCACACGGACATAAAAAGCCCCTACGCCTATCTCGCCCTGGCGCCGGCGCGCGCCCTGGAGCGCGACTTCCGGGTGACGCTGAACTGGCTGCCCTACACGCTGCGCATCCCGGACTTTCTGGGCAGCGCGGAGGTCGATTCCGACGGGCGCGTGGTGGCCGAAAACCGCAGCCCGCACCAGTGGCGGCGGGTGCGCTACAGCTATATGGACGTGCGCCGCTACGCCAATCTGCGCGGGCTGACGATCCGCGGCCCGCGCAAGATATGGGACTCGTCGCTGGCCCATACCGGCCTGCTCTACGCTAGGGACCGGGGCGCGCTGGGCGCCTATCTCGACATGGTCTACGAGCGCTTCTGGAAACGCGCGCTCGACATCGAGGACATGGCGGCGGTGGCGGCGGTGCTGGCGGAAGCGGGGGCGGACGCGGCGGCGTTCCCGGCATGGGTCGAGCGCGAAGGGCGCGCCGAACACGACCGCCTGCAACGGGCGGCGGAAGAAGCGGGGGTCTTCGGCGTCCCCACCTATATCGTCGACGGGGAGGCGTTCTGGGGGCGCGAGCACCTGCCGATGATCCGCATGAAACTGGAGGAAGCCGGTCTGCGCCGGGACGGCGCGCCGGCGTCGGCGCCGGAGGCGGATTACGCCTGGCGGGGCGGCGGCTGAGCGCCGGCGGGCGCGCCGTGAACCCCCGCGTGCTGACGATCAACGGGCCGAACCTCAATCTGCTCGGCGCGCGCCAGCCGGAGATCTACGGACGCGAGACGCTCGCCGATGTCGACGCGCTTTGCCGTCGCGTCGGCGAAAGCCTGGGCCTCGATGTCGAATGTCGCCAGAGCAACGCGGAAGGGGAGCTGATCGACTGGATCCAGGGCGCGCGAGGCGCCGCCGACGGGATCGCGATCAACCCCGGGGGCTACAGTCACACGTCGGTGGCGATCATGGACGCGCTGCTGGCGTTCGAGGGACCGGCGGTGGAGGTGCACATGTCGAACGTGCTGGCGCGCGAGCCGTTCCGGCGGCGCTCGTACGTGTCTCTCGCGGTTCGGGGGACCGTCTGCGGCTTCGGAAGCCTCGGCTACCGCCTCGCGCTGGCGGCGCTGGCGCGCATGCTCGGCGAGGAGCGCGGGTGAGCGGCGGCCCGGCGTTCGACGAGGCGCTCATCCGCCGTCTGGCCGCGCTGCTGGAGGAGACGGGGCTCGACGAGATCGAGATCGGCGAGGGGCCGCGGCGGGTGCGCGTCGCGCGGCATCCGTCGGTCGTCGCAGCCCCGGCCCCGGCCCACGCCGCGCCGCCGGCCCCCGGGGACGCTGCGCCGGCGGCCGGCGAAGCGCCGCCGGACAGGGAGCCGGCCGCCGACGCGGACCATCCCGGCGCCGTCGCGTCGCCGATGGTGGGGACGCTCTATATCGCTCCCTCGCCGGGGGAAAAGCCCTTCGTGACCGTCGGCGGGTCGGTGGCCAGGGGGGAAACCATGTTCGTCATCGAGGCGATGAAGACGATGAACCCGGTGCGCGCGCCGCGCGGCGGCACGGTGACGCGGGTCCTGGCGAGCAACGGGTCGCCGGTCGAATACGGCCAGTTGCTCGCGATCGTCGAATAGCGCCCCGCCCCGCCGTGTTCGGCAAGGTCCTGATAGCCAACCGCGGCGAGATCGCCATGCGCATCCACCGCGCCTGCCGGGAGATGGGCATTCGCACCGTCGCGGTGCACTCCACCGCCGACGCCGACGCCATGCATGTGCGGCTGGCGGACGAAGCGGTGTGTATCGGCCCGCCGCCGGCGACGGACAGCTATCTGAACATCCCGGCGCTGATCGCCGCCGCCGAAGTGACCGGGGCGGACGCGGTGCATCCGGGTTACGGCTTCCTCGCCGAGAACGCGCGGTTCGCGGAAATCGTGCGCGCACACGGGGTCGTCTTCATCGGCCCCGACCCCGGACATATCCGGCTGATGGGCGACAAGCTCGCGGCGCGGAACGAAATGCGCGCGCGCGGCCTCGCCCTCGTCCCCGGGTCCGACGGCCCCGTCGAGAACGGAGCGGAAGCGCGCGAAATGGCGGCGGCCATCGGCTATCCGGTGCTCGTCAAGGCCTCCGCGGGGGGCGGCGGCCGCGGCATGAAGGTGGCGCGCGGGCCCGGCGAACTGGCGGAAGCTCTCGACCTCGCGGCGAGCGAGGCGCGACAGGCGTTCGGCGACGGCGCGGTGTTCCTCGAGAAATACCTCGCGGCGCCGCGCCACATCGAAATCCAGGTGCTGGCCGACGACGAAGGCCGGGCGGTCCATTTCGGCGAACGCGACTGTTCGCTGCAACGCCGCCATCAGAAACTCCTCGAGGAAGCGCCGTCGCCGGCCCTGGACGCGGCGGCGCGCGCGGCGACGGGCGAACGCGCAGTGGCCGCCGTGTCGGCGCTCGGCTATCGCGGCGTCGGCACGCTGGAGTTCCTCCTCGAAGAAGGCGAGTTCTATTTCATCGAAATGAACACGCGGCTTCAGGTCGAGCATCCGGTGACGGAAATGATCACCGGCATCGATTTGGTCCGCGAGCAGATAAGGGCGGCGGCGGGCGAGCCGCTGGACCTGGAGCAAGGCGCCATCGTGGCGCGCGGCCATGCGATCGAATGCCGGATCGCCGCCGAGGACCCGGTCAGTTTCGCGCCGCGCCCCGGCACGGTGACCGATTACCATCCCCCCGGCGGCCTGGGCGTGCGCGTCGATTCGGCGCTTTACGCAGGCTACACGGTGCCGCCGCATTACGACAGCATGGTGGCGAAACTGGTGGTCCACGGGGCGAGTCGCGGCGAATGTCTGATGCGGCTGAAGCGCAGCCTGGAAGAGTTCGTCATCGACGGCATTCCCACCACCCTGCCGCTGCACCGCCGCCTCGTCGACGCGCCGGACTTCGTGGCGGGCCGCTACGACGTGCACTGGCTCGAGCGTTTCGCAAGCGAAGGCCGACCCGGCGATGCAAAGGCGGCTTCGGCGGGAACCGGGTAGGAAACCGGGCTCCCCGTCATGTCCCGTCGCAGGGCGTCCCGTGCGACGGCTGGGGGAAAAAGCAGCCCGCTAACGTCCGGGCGCGTAATTCGGCGCTTCGCGGGTAACGGTAACGTCGTGGACGTGGCTTTCGCGCACGCCGGCGTCGGTGACCCGCTGGAACGACGCGTTGGCCTGGAATTCGGCGACGGTCGCGTTGCCGGTGTAGCCCATCGCCGCCCGCAAGCCGCCGACGAGCTGGTGCAGGACCGCTCCCGCGGGCCCCTTGAACGGAACGCGCGCTTCTATGCCCTCGGGCACCAGGTCCAGCGCGTCGGCGACATCCTCCTGGAAGTAGCGGTCCGCCGAGCCGCGCGCCATGGCGCCGATGGAGCCCATGCCGCGATAGGATTTGTAACTGCGCCCCTGGAACAGATAGACCTCGCCGGGAGCTTCCTCCACGCCGGCGAGCAGCGAGCCGATCATCGCGCAGTCTGCGCCGGCGGCGAGCGCCTTGGCGAGATCGCCCGAATAGCGGATGCCGCCGTCGGCGATCGCCGGAACGCCGCCGTCGCGGCAGGCGCGCGCCGCCTCCCGGACCGCCGTGAATTGCGGCACGCCGACGCCGGCGACGACGCGCGTGGTGCAGATCGACCCCGGCCCGATGCCCACCTTGACGGCGTCGGCGCCGGCGTCGATCAGGGCGCGCGCGCCCTCCGCCGTGGCGACGTTGCCGCCGACGATCTGCGTGCGGTTCGACAGCGCCTTGGCGCGCGTCACGGCCTCCAGCACGCCGCGCGAATGGCCGTGCGCGGTATCGACGACCAGCACGTCCGCATCGGCGTCGATCAACGCGCGCGCGCGGGCCGCGCCCTCTTCGCCCACGCCGACCGCGGCGGCGACCCGCAGCCGCCCCTGTTCGTCCTTGCTGGCGTTGGGAAATCTGCGCGCCTTCTCGATATCGGTCACGGTGATCAGCCCGACGCACCGGTAATCGCCGTCGATGACGAGGAGTTTCTCGATACGGTGGCGGTGAAGGAGGCGTTCCGCGGCCTCGCCGCCGACTCCTTCGGGCGCGGTGACCAGGCCGTCGCGGGTCATCAGCTCGCGCACCGGCGTCGCCGGGTCGCGAGCGAAGCGCATGTCGCGGTTGGTGACGATCCCCGCGAGTCTGCCGCTGTCGGCCTCGACGACGGGGAAGCCGGAAATCTTGTGATTCTCCTGAAGCGCGCGCAGTTCGCCGAGCGTGGTTTCCGGCGTCACCGTCACCGGGTCGGCGACCATGCCGGATTCGAACTTCTTGACGCGGCGGACCTGGCCCGCCTGTTCGTCGATGCTCTGGTTCTTGTGAACGACGCCGATGCCGCCCGCCTGGGCCATGGCGATGGCGAGCCCGTCTTCCGTCACCGTGTCCATCGCCGCCGAAACCAGCGGGATGCCGAGCGTCACGTCGCGGGTAAAGCGCGAGCGCGTATCGACCTCGGCGGGCAGCACGTCGGACGCCGCGGGGCGGATCAGGACATCGTCGAAGGTCAGCGCTTCCGTGAGTTCCATCGCCTCTCCCCGGGGCGGCGCACTATAGCGCGCGCGCGGCGCGCGCCAACCCGCGCCGTTGCGCGGCGCTATCGTTCCGCAACGCTATAATGAGCGCCGGGCGGCGGCGCAGGGAGGGAACGGAATGAGCGAAACCGGCGCGGACGAAGCCGCAATCAACGCCCGGGCCAACGAAAAGGCGCGCCGCAAGAAGGCCGCGCGCGACCGGATGCTGGCCGGCAAGACCATCGAGAAAGGGCTGCTCATCGTTCACACCGGCAAGGGGAAGGGCAAGTCGACGGCGGCGTTCGGACTCGCCGCCCGCGCCATCGGCAACGGCATGCGCGTCGGCGTCGTTCAGTTCGTCAAGGGCAAATGGCGCACCGGCGAACGCGCGGTCCTCGAACGCTTCCCCGACCGGGCGACGGTGCGGACCATGGGCGAAGGCTTCACCTGGGAAACCCAGGACCGGGCGCGCGACATCCGCGCTGCGCAAGCGGCGTGGGCCGTCTCGCGTGAGATGATCGCCGCGGCCCGCGGCCCCGAACCGGCTTACGACATGGTCGTTCTGGACGAGATCAACATCGTCCTGCGCTACGGCTACCTGTCGCTCGACGAGGTGGTCGCCGAATTGCGGGCGCGACCGCCGATGCTGCACGTCGTGGCGACGGGCCGCAACGCCGGGGCGGCGCTCATCGAGGCCGCCGACCTCGTCACGGAAATGACGATGGTCAAGCATCCGTTCCGGGCCGGGGTCAAGGCGCAGAAAGGCATCGAATTTTGACCGCGGCGCTGATGCTGCAAGGCACGGGTTCGGATGTCGGCAAGTCCCTGCTGGCGGCCGGCCTGTGCCGCGCGGCGGCGCGGCGCGGCATCCGGGTCCGCCCGTTCAAGCCGCAGAACATGTCGAACAACGCCGCGGTCACGGCCGACGGCGGCGAGATCGGCCGCGCCCAGGCCCTCCAGGCGCGCGCCTGCGGCGTCGCCCCGACGCGCGACATGAACCCGGTGTTGCTCAAGCCGCAATCGGAGGTGGGCGCCCAGGTCGTCGTCCGCGGCGCGGTGCGCGGCAACGCCCATGCGCGCGAATTTCAGGCGATGAAGCCCCGCCTGCTCGACGCCGTGCTGGACAGTTTCGCGCGGCTCTGCGCCGACGCCGAACTCGTGATCGTCGAGGGCGCCGGAAGCCCCGCCGAGATCAATCTGCGCGCCGGCGATATCGCCAATATGGGGTTCGCGCGCGCCGCCGGCGTTCCCGTCGCGCTGGTCGGCGACATCGACCGCGGCGGCGTCATCGCCCAGATCGTGGGCGTCTGGACGGTGCTCGACCCCGCCGACCGCGCGTTGCTCGCCGGCGCCGTCGTCAACAAGTTCCGCGGCGACATTTCCCTGTTCGAATCCGGACTGGCGGCCATCGCCGAACGCACCGGCCTGACCGATTTCGGGGTGGCGCCCTGGTTCGCCGACGCCGCGCGCCTGCCGGCCGAGGACGCTATGTCCGCCGGGGCCGCCGGACGCGCGGACTCATCGCCGCCGCCCGGCGACGCGCCCGCCCGCCCCATCCGCATCTTCGCGCCGCTGCTGCCGCGCATCGCCAATTTCGACGACCTCGACCCGTTGCGCGCCGAACCCGACGTGGCGCTCCGGATGCTGCGCGCCGGCGAAGCGCTGCCGGGCAATGCGGACCTGGTGCTGCTGTGCGGCTCGAAATCGACCCTCGCCGACCTCGCGGCGTTGCGCGCCAACGGGTGGGACATCGACATTCTCGCTCACCGGCGGCGCGGCGGCGCGGTCCTCGGCCTGTGCGGCGGCCGCCAGATGCTCGGCCGCGCGGTCTGCGACGCCGACGGCGTCGAGGGCCCTCCGGGCCGCGCCGAGGGGCTCGGCCTGCTGCCTTGCGAAACCCGCATCGTCGCGCGCAAGGTGCTGCGCCCCGCGCACGGAGTCGACCGCGCCACCGGCGAGGCGGTGCGCGGCTATCTGATGCATATGGGCGAGACCGTCGGCGACGCGCCGCCCATGCTCGACCTCGACGGCGGCCCCGACGGGGCGGTGTCGCGCGACGGGCTGGTGCAGGGGTGCTACCTGCACGGGCTGTTCGCGGCGGACGGCTTCCGTCACGCCTTTCTCGACCGCTTGCGGCGGCGGGCGCCGTCGGGCGTCGCCTGGGAGGCGACGGTCGACGACACGCTCGACCGGCTGGCGGACCATCTCGAGGCCCACCTCGCCATCGACCGGATGCTGGACGCCGCCCATGCCGGCCCACAAGATCGCCAGTAGAACGGCGAGCGCCGCCGCGGCGCGGCGCAGCAGGGCGGCGGCGGCGCGGACATCGGCGGCGTCCGCCGGGCGTCCGCCGCGTTCGGGCGCGAACTCCTCGCCCAGCCACGGGTCCCGGGTCCATGCGCCTCCGTATCGCCGCGGCCCCGCCAGGGCCAGGCCGAGCGCGCCGGCGAGGGCGGCCTCGGGCCAGCCGGCGTTCGGAGAGCGGTGTTTCGCCGCGTCGCGGCGCATCGTCCGCCACGCCGCGCGGCGCCACGACACGGCGCACAGCAGCGCGCCGGTCAGCCGCGCCGGCGCCCAGTTAGCGGCGTCGTCGAGGCGGGCGGCGAAACGCCCGAATTCGTCGTGCCGCGGGGTGCGATGTCCGATCATGCTGTCGAGCGTGTTGATCGCCTTGTGCGCCGCGAGCCCCGGCAGGCCGAGAAGCAGATACCAGAACAGCGGCGCCACGGCGCCGTCGCTCAGGTTCTCGCCCGCCGACTCGATCGCCGCCCGCGCCGCCCCCGCCGCGTCGAGGCTTTGCGGGTCGCGTCCGGCGAGTCGGCGGACGGCGACGCGCGCCGCCTCCGGGCCGGCGTCGAGTCCGCGCGCCGCGTCGAGAACGGCGTCGTGCAGACCGCGCCAGGCGATGAGCGCGCCGGCGAGCGCGGCTTCGACCAGCCATCCTCCCGGCGCCGCGTCGAGACCGAGGGCGACGATCCCGCCCGCCGCCGCTGCGCCCGCGACCAGGCCCAGGGTTACCGCGGCGCCGCGCCGCGCCCGGTCCGTCCCCGGCCGGTTGAAGCGCCGGTCGAGCGTCGCCGCGGCGCGTCCGAACGCGGCGACGGGATGCGGAACGAGGCGATACAATCGCGGCGGGTCGCCGACCGCGACATCGATGAGAAAGGCGAGCAGAACGACCGGCGGGTCCATGCGGCGACCATGCGCGCGCGCCGCGCCCGCGGTCAAACGCGCCGCCGGAGGAGGAACGCGATGAGCGCGAAAACCGGGGTGATGATATGCGGCCACGGCAGCCGCGACGGGGACGCCGTCGCCGAATTCGCCGCGTTCGCTCGCGCCGTGGCGAAGCGCCTGCCCGATCATATCGTCGAGTCGGGTTTTCTGGAGTTCGCGCGGCCCGTCATCCGCGACGGGCTCGACGCGCTTCGCGCCGCCGGGGTCGAGCGCATTCTCGCGGCGCCGGGGATGCTCTTCGCCGCCGGCCACGCCAAGAACGACATCCCGTCGGTGCTGAACGCATGGGCGGCCGAACATGACGGGCCGCCGGTGGACTACGCCCGCGAACTCGGCGTCGACCCGAAACTCGTCCGCGCCGCCGGGGCCCGCGTCGAGAACGCGCTCGCCGCCGCCGGCGACCGGATCCCCCGTTCCGATACGGCGCTGGTCGTCGTCGGGCGCGGCGCGTCCGACCCCGACGCCAACGCCAACGTCGCGAAGGTCATGCGGCTGTTGTGGGAGGGCCTGGGCCTGGGCTGGGGCGAAACCGCCTATTCGGGCGTCACCTTTCCCGTCGTCGCGCCGGCGCTGGACCGGGTGGCGCGCCTCGGCTTCCGGCGGGTGGTCGTCGTCCCGTGGTTCCTGTTCACCGGCGTCCTCGTCAAGCGCATCTACGCGCATACCGACCGCGCCGCCGCCCGCTATCCGGAGATCGAGTTCGTCAAGGCGTCCTACCTCGCCGACCACCCGCTGGCGGTCGAGACCTTCGTCGAGCGCATCGCCGACCTCCGGCGCGGCGACAACGCGATGAACTGCCGGCTGTGCAAATATCGCGAGGCCGTGCTCGGCTTCGAGGACGAAGTCGGCCTGCCGCAACGGAGCCATCACCATCATGTCGAGGGCGTCGGGACCGGCGACGCGCAAGCGCCTCGACACGACCGCGGGCATACGCATCATCCCTATCCCCACGCCGCGCATCCGCTGGGGCCGGCCGGACCGTGAACTATCTGCGCGACGCCGACGCCATCATGCGTCGGTCGTTCGAGATCCTGCGCCGGGAAGCCGATTTCTCGTCGCTGCCGGCGGAGCTCGCGCCGGTGGCGGAGCGTCTGGTTCACGCCTGCGGAATGCCGGACATCGTAACCGGCCTCGCCCACGCGGGCGATGTCGCCGGGGCGGCGCGCCGCGCGCTCGCCGACGGCGCGCCGGTGCTGGCGGACGGACGCATGACCGAAGCCGGGGTCCTGCGCGACCGCCTGCCCGCGCGCAATCCGGTGGTCTGCACCCTCGAAGAGGCGTCGCGCGGCGCCGGCACGCGCTCGGCCGCCGCGGTCGAACTGTGGCTTCCGCGCCTCGCCGGAGCGGTGGTCGCCATCGGCGCCGCGCCGACGGCGCTGTTCCGGCTGCTGGAGCTGCTCGCCGACGGCGCGCCGCGGCCGGCGGCGATTTTCGCCTTCCCCGTCGGCTTCGTCGGCGCCGCCGAGTCCAAACAGGCATTATGCGACGCCGCCGTCGCCGCGCCCTATCTGACGCTCCTCGGCCGGCGCGGCGGCAGCGCCCTGGCGGCGGCGGCCGTCAACGCCGTCGCGGGGAGTCCCCCCGCTGCGTCCGGCCCGGCGACGAAGGGACGCCGCGCCGCCCCGTGACGGCGTGGCTGTCGGTCGTCGGCCTCGGCGAGGACGGGCTGGCCGGACTCGGCCGACGCGCGCGCCGACTGGTCGACTCCGCCGAGATCCTGGCGGGCGGGCGGCGCCATCTGGCGATGGTCCCCGACGATCCGCGCCCGCGCCTCGAATGGTCGAACCCGCCCGAAAAGGGCGTCGCCGCGCTCCTCGCCTGCCGGCCGAAACCGGTTTGCGCGCTCGCCACCGGCGACCCCATGCATTACGGGGTCGGCGCGGTCCTCGCGCGCCGCGTCCCCGCCGACGAAATGACCGTGGTCCCGGCGCCGGACGCCTTCGCGCTGGCCTGCGCCGCGCTGGCGTGGCCCCGCGCCGGGGTCGCGACCCTCACCCTCCACGGAAACGCGCCCCGGCGGCGGGTCGAGTCGCTCGGCCCCCATCTCTTCCCCGGCGCGCGTCTGATCGCGCTTTCCCGCGATGGCGGCACGCCGGCGGCGGTCGCCGGTTTTCTGACCGCGCAGGGCTTCGGCGCCAGCCGTCTGACGGCGCTGGAGCGCATGGGCGGCCCGCGGTTCCGGCGCCTCGCGGGCCGGGCGGACGCCTGGCCGCCGGAAGAGGCGCGCCGCGAACCCGTCGCCGACCTCAATACGCTGGCCATCGAATGCGCCGGCGGCGAGGGCCGGACCCGTGCGCCCGGCCTGCCCGACGACGCTTACGAACATGACGGCCAGATCACCAAGCGCGAAGTCCGCGCCGCGACTCTCGCGGCGCTCGCGCCGACGCCCGGAGCGCTGCTGTGGGATGTGGGCGCGGGCGCCGGATCGGTCGCCATCGAATGGCTGCGGAGCGACCGGCGCTGTCGCGCCGTCGCCGTGGAGCGCGACCCGCTGCGTCGCGCGCGGATACTCCGCAACGCCGCCGCGCTCGGCGCGCCGCAGCTCGAGGTCGCGAACGGCGCGGCGCCGGCGGCGCTCGCCGGCCTCGAGGCCCCCGACGCCGCGTTCGTCGGCGGCGGCGTGGCCGACGATGCGGTCTGGGAAGCCTGCTGGGCGGCGCTGCGCCCGCGCGGGCGGCTGGTCGCCAATGCGGTGACCGTCGGCGGCGAGGCGCGCCTGCTCGCCCGCTACGCGCAGCGCGGCGGGGCTCTGTCGCGCATTGCCGTCTCCCGCGCCGGGCCGATGGGCGGCGGCGTCGCCTGGCGGGCGCTGCGACCGGTCACGCAGCTGACGCAAACGAAGCCGTGACGGCGGCGCCATGACCGGCGCCGTCTGGGGCCTCGGCGTCGGACCCGGCGACCCCGAACTGATCACCCTCAAGGCGTTGCGGCTGCTGCGCGCCGCCGACCTCGTCGTCTACCCGGCGACCGCGACGGGCGAAAGCGTCACCCGCGGGATCGTGGCGCCGCATCTCGACCGCGACCGCGAGGAAATGGCGGTCCGCGTGCCCATGACCGCGGCGCGCTTCCCGCCGCGGGCGATCTACGACCGCGCCGCGGACGCCATCGCGGCGCGGGCCGCCGCCGGCGACCGCGTAGCGGTCCTGTGCGAAGGCGACCCGTTCCTCTACGGCTCGTTCATGTATCTGTTCGCCCGCCTGTCGGAGCGCGCGCGCGTGGAAGTCGTGCCGGGCGTGTCGTCGCTCACCGCCTGCGCGGCGCGCCTCGGCGCCCCGCTGGCGGCCCGGAACGACGTTCTGAGCGTGATCCCGGCCGGCCTCGGCGACGCCGATCTGGCGCGCCGGATCGACGCCGCCGACGCCGCCGCCATCGTCAAGGTGGGGCGTCATTTCGCGCGCTTGCGCCGCGTTCTCGCGGCGCGGGGACTGGCGGACCGCGCCCGCTACGTGGAACGCGCGACCATGCCGAACGAACGGAGCGCGCCGCTTGCGGCCGTCGACCCGGCGACGGTCCCCTATTTCTCGATGGTGCTGGTGCACAAGCGGGGCGACGCATGGCGGTAGGGACGCCGGCCCCCGCGGTGGTGGTTCTCGGCGCGCGCGGCATGGCGACGGCGCGCCGCGCCGCCGCAGCGCTCGACGACGCGCGCGTCCACGGCCTCGCGCCTCGCACCGACGGCGCCGACGAGAACTTCGACTGTCTCCGCGCCCATCTTGCGGCGCTGTTCGGTGCCGGCGTCCCCATCGTCGGCGTGTGCGCGGCCGGGATACTGATCCGGACGCTGGCGCCGTTGCTGGGCGACAAGACCGCCGAGCCGCCGGTTGTCGCGCTGTCGGACGACGGCGCCTATGCGCTGCCGCTGCTCGGCGGGCATCGCGGCGCCAATCGCCTGGCGCGCCGGCTGGCGCGGGCGTTCGGCGGCGCGGCGGCGATCACTTCCGCGAGCGACGCGCGCTTCGGCGTCTCGCTCGACGAACCGCCGCCGGGCTGGACTCTCGCCAACCCCGAAAATGCGAAGGAGTTCGCGGCGGGGCTGCTGGGAGGCGCGCGCGTCCGCATGGCCGGCCCGGCATCCCACCCGCCGCCGTGGCTCGCCGCCGGCGCGCTGCCGTTCGACGATTCGGGAGCGCTGGCCATCGAGGTTTCCGACCGCCGCGGCGCCGCGGCCGCGAACACGCTGCTCTATCGCCCGCGCCGCCTGGCGCTCGGCGTCGGCTGCGAACGCGACGCCGCGCCGGAAGCGGCGATAGCGCTCGCGGAAGCGGTCCTCGACATGGCGGAGGCGGACGAGTCGGCGCTGGCCTGCGTCGCGTCGCTCGATCTCAAGGCCGACGAGGCGGCGGTCCACGCGGTGGCGGAGCGCTTCGGCGCGCCGGCGCGTTTCTTTCCCGCGGCGCGGCTCGAGGAAGAAACGCCGCGCCTCGCCAACCCGTCGCCGACCGTGTTCCGCGCCGTGGGCTGTCACGGCGTCGCGGAAGCGGCGGCGCTGGCGGCGGCCGGCGCGGACGGGCGCCTGGCGGTCGCGAAGCGCGTCGCCGGCGCCGTGACCTGCGCTCTCGCGCGGGCGACGGCGCCCATCGACCCGGAGACCGTCGGCGCGCCGCGCGGCCGCCTCACGATCGTCGGAATCGGGCCCGGCGACCCCCGCTGGCGCACCGCCGAGGCGGAGGAAGCGCTGGCGCGCGCCGAAGACATCGTGGGATATCGCGGCTATCTGGACCTTCTCGGCGCGCCGCGGCGCGGACAGCGGCGTCACGCCTTTCCGCTCGGCGCCGAAGAGGCGCGGGCGCGCTTCGCGCTCGATCTGGCGGCGCAGGGGCGGCAGGTCGCCCTGGTATCCTCCGGAGACCCCGGGATCTACGCCATGGCGGCGCTGGTCTTCGAATGTCTGGACCGGGCCGGCCGTGCGGACTGGCGGCGCGCCGGGATCGTCGTGGCCCCCGGCGTGTCCGCCTTGCAGGCCGCGGCGGCGCGCGCCGGGGCGCCGCTCGGCCATGATTTCTGCGCCATCTCGCTGTCCGACCTCCTGACTCCCTGGACGACGATCGAAAAGCGCCTCCGCGCCGCCGCCGGGGCGGATTTCGTCGTCGCCCTCTACAACCCGGTCTCCGCGCGGCGGCGCGGCCGGCTCGCCCGCGCTCGCGACTGCCTCCTGACCGCCCGCGCGCCCGGAACGCCGGTGACGGTGGCGCGCAATCTCGGTCGCGACGGCGAGACGGTGCGGCGCACCGCCCTTGCGGCGCTTTCCGAGGCCGATGCGGACATGCTGACGGTGGTGATCGTCGGCGCGACGACGACGCGGACCGTCGCCGGCGCGGATTGGGTCTACACCCCGCGCGGCTACCCGGTGGCGCGGTGACGGTCCATTTCATCGGCGCCGGGCCGGGGGCGGCGGACCTGATCACGATTCGCGGGCGCGACCTCATCGCCCGCTGCCCCGTGTGCCTTTACGCCGGTTCGCTGGCGCCGCCCGAAATAGTCGCTGTCGCGCCGGCGGACGCGCGGATAATCGACACGGCGCCGCTGACGCTCGACCGGATCGTCGGGGAAATGCGGCGCGCCGATGCGGCGGGGATGGACGTCGCGCGCGTGCATTCGGGCGACCCGTCGCTTTACGGCGCGACCGCGGAGCAAATGCGGAGACTGGACGCGCTGGGAATCGCCTGGGACGTGACTCCCGGCGTGCCCGCCTTCGCGGCGGCGGCGGCGGCGCTGGGGCGCGAGTTGACGCTGCCCGGAGTGGCGCAAAGCGTGGTGCTGACGCGCACCGCAGGCAAGGCGTCGGCGATGCCGGCGGGCGAGGACCTCGCCGCGTTCGCCGCGACCGGCGCGACGGTCGCGCTGCATCTCTCGATCCGCAATCTGCGCGCGGTGGAGCGCGCGTTGACGCCGATCTGCGGCGCCGACTGTCCGGTCGCCGTGGTCTATCGCGCGAGCTGGCCCGATCAGAAGATCGTTCGCGGAACCCTGGCGGACATCCGCGCCCGGGTGCGCGCCGCGCGCATCACCCGCACCGCGCTGATTCTCGTCGGGCGCGCGCTCGCGCCCGAGGAGTTCGCCGAAAGCGCTCTCTACGACCCCTCCCATGCGCATCTGCTGCGCCCCCGCCGCGGCTGAGACGCCGGACGCCGACCGGCCCGATACCCCGCTCCGCCCCGTGCGGGGCTCCCCGGAAGTCGAACGGCGGTCTGCAAACGGACGGCTCTTGCGGCGCATGGGGCGACCGTAATCCTCCGTTACCGGCGATTCGCGGCCTTGCGTCCTGCGGTTCAGTCGGCGAGAGCGGCGAAGTATCGGTCCACCGCGTCGACGATGGCGCGCAACGCCGGCTCCCGACCCTCGCGCGTGCCCAGAAGCCTCTCGTCCTCGCGGTTCGACAGGAAGCCGAGTTCGATCAACAGCGACGGGACATCGGGCGCCTTGAGCACCGCGAAGCCGGCCCAGCGATGCGGCCGGTTTATCGTGCGCACCCGGCGCCGGGCGAACGCCTCGACGACCAGGTCGGCGAGGCGGATGGAATCTTCGTTCGTCTGCCGCTGGCTCCAGTCGATGAGGATCTGGGTGGTCACGTCGTCCACTTCCGCCATATCGACGCCGCCGATGACGTCGGACCGGTTCTCCTTGGCGGCGAGCGCCACCGCCTCGTCGTCGGACGCCTCCTCGGACAGCCTGTAGACGTGACTGCCGCGAAGCCGGGAGTCGTCGATGGAATCGGCGTGGATGGAGAGGAGGAGATCGGCCTCGGCCGTCCGCGCGATCGCCAGCCGGTCGCGCAGGCCGACGAAGACATCGCTGTCGCGGGTCATGACCACCCGGTAGCGCCCGGTTTCCTCGAGCCGTTCGGCGAGCTGGCGCGCCGCGTCGAGGGCGAGGTCCTTCTCGAGCGTGCCGACGACGCCGATGGCGCCGGGATCGATGCCGCCGTGGCCCGCGTCGACGACGACGGTCTTCCGCTCGTCCCGCGGCGGCGACGGCGCGGGAGCCGCGGGCCGGAGCGGCGCGGCCGCCGCGACCTCGCGCTGACTGGCGCGCGCCCATTCGGAAAATGTTTCGGCGTCGCATCCCTCGATGTCCAGGACGAAACGGGTCGCCCTGCCCCCCCCCGGCGGGATGAGGAAACTGCGTTTGACGCAGGCCGGAGCAGCGAGGTCCACGACCATGCGTGTCGTGTCGGGGCGGAACCGTCCGTGCCGGATACCGGTGACGAGGCCGACGGCGCCGCTGGTCTGCGACGCGGCGGCGAAATCGAGTTCCGGAAAGTCGATGACCAGGCGCTCGGGCGCCTCGAGGGCGAACACCCCGTAGACGACGGTTTCGGCGAGCTCGACGACGATTCTCGTGTGGTCCGCGTGGATCCCGAGACGCAAATCGAAGACCGGGATGGCGTCGGCGCGGACGAACGCCGGAATTACGGCGCACGCGGCGGCGACAAGCGCCGCAGCCCGCGGGAAGGCGACGGCAAACCGCCGACGGCGGGCGCGGCCGCCTCCGTTTTCCCCGATCCGGGTCACCCTTCTCCAGCGCCCCTTTCTTGCGTAGAATACCATATATAGGGATGGTAGCGATGGATCGATACCCAATCCGGTGCTATGGCGCGCCCGTTGCCTTCGGTGGCGGGAGCGGGCTATATGGGACGGATGGATGTCCGGTTCGCGCCCGACGGCGCGCCGGCGGCGTCCGATGCCTCCCGCGGGCGGCGACACGCCGCCGTGGCGGGACGGCTGAGAATTCGCATTCGTGTTCCGCGGCCCCGGCGCGGGTTGCCGGCGACCTTCGCCGGCGCGCGGCCGTGGCGCCCGACCCGAACGATGCGCGCCTTGCGCGCCCGGCGCCGCTGCGCGACTGCGCGCGGCGCGACATGGAGACACCCCTGAGATGGCAAAACGTATGCTTATCGATGCGGCCCACGCAGAGGAAACGCGGGTCGTCGTCGTCGACGGCGCCAGGCTCGAACAGTTCGATTTCGAGTCCGCCAGCAAGACCCTTCTGAAGGGCAACATCTATCTGGCGAAGGTCGCGCGGGTCGAACCCTCGTTGCAGGCCGCCTTCGTCGATTACGACGGCAACCGTCACGGTTTCCTCGCCTTCAACGAGATCCACCCGGACTACTACCAGATCCCCGTTTCCGACCGGCAGGCGCTGCTCGAACAACAGGCGGCCGACGAGACCGGCGAGGCGCCCGCCGCGGAGGAGACGGCGGAGAACGGCGAGGGCGAGGCGGTCGAGGCGGCGGGCGGACGCGACGAGGACGAGGCGCCCCGCCGCCCGGCGCCCTCTCCGCGCTACCGCATCCAGGAAGTGATCAAGCGTCGCCAGATACTCCTCGTGCAGGTCGCCAAGGAGGAGCGCGGCAACAAGGGCGCGGCGCTGACGACCTATATCTCCCTCGCGGGTCGCTACTGCGTGCTGATGCCGAACACCCTGCGGGGCGGCGGGATCAGCCGCAAGATTCAGTCCGCCGACGCGCGCAAGCGGCTGCGCTCGGTGGTCGAATCGCTCGACCTCCCCGACGGCATGGCGGTGATCCTGCGCACTGCGGGGCAGAGCCGCACCCGGGCGGAGATCAAGCGCGACTACGACTATTTGCTGCGGCTGTGGGAGCAGATCCGCGAATCGACGATGGCGTCGACCGCGCCGGCGCTCATCCACGAGGAAGCGAATCTGATCAGGCGGTCGATCCGCGACCTGTACAATTCGGAGATCGAGGAGGTTCTGGTCGAGGGAGATCCGGGCTACCGCGTCGCCAAGTCGTTCATGAAGATGCTGGTGCCGAGCCACGCCAAGCGCGTGCAACCCTACCGCGACTCCCTGCCGCTGTTTTCCCGCCATCGGGTCGAGGGCGAGCTCGATTCGATGCACGAGGCGACGGTGCAGCTGCCTTCGGGCGGCTACATCGTCATTTGCCCGACCGAGGCGCTCGTAGCGATCGACGTGAACTCGGGCCGCGCGACGCGCGAACGCAGCATCGAGGAGACGGCGGCGAAGACCAACCTGGAGGCGGCCGCCGAGATCGCGCGCCAACTGCGCCTGCGCGACCTCGCCGGCCTCATCGTCGTCGACTTTATCGACATGGACGAGGCGCGGAACGCGCGCGCCGTGGAGCGACGCTTCAAGGAGGCGCTGCAATCGGACCGGGCGCGCATTCAGATGGGCCGGATCAGCGGCTTCGGCCTCCTCGAAATGTCGCGGCAAAGGCTGCGCCCGAGCGTGCAGGAAATCAGTTCCGTGGACTGCTCGCATTGCGCCGGCAGCGGGCGGGTCCGGTCCGTCGAATCGGCGGCGCTGCACGCTCTGCGCGCCATCGAGGAGGAGGGCGTGCGCGGGCGCGCCGCCGGCGTCAGGGCGACCGTTCCGCCCGCTGTCGCGCTCTGGCTGATGAACGGCAAGCGGGCGAGCCTCGGCGACATCGAGACGCGCTACGGGATGAAGGTGTCGTTCGAAACCGACGACGCGCCGGGGGCGCCCGAATGTCGCGTCGAGGTTCTCGATGCGCGCGCGGGCGAAACGGCGGCCCCGGCGGCGGCGCGCGAGGAGGAAGCGCCGAAGCGCCGCGCGCGGCGGCGGACGCGCGCCGCCGACAAGGCGGGGGACGCCGCCGAAGCGGCGGCGCCCGAAACCGCGCCGGAGGCCGAGGCCGTCGCCGCGGCGGTGACCGATTCGACGGACTCCGAGGCCGGCGGCGAGCGTTCCCGCCGCCGCCGGCGCGGCCGCCGGGGCGGCCGCCGTCAGACGCGCGCGCGAGAGGCGGCGAAAGCGGCGCAGGAGGCGCCCGCGGCGGAGGCCGGCGACCCGCCGGCGGCGGCCGCCGCGCCCGGACCCGCCGAAGGCGCCGAGGCGCCCGCGCAGACGGAGGCGGTGGAGCCGTCGGTGGCGGGCGCCGCTTCGATCGTGCGCCCGAAACGCCGGCGTCGCGTGCGCAAGGCGAAGCCGAACGCCGGCGAGAACGCCGCCGCCGTCGCCGGGGAACCGGCCGCGGAAGGCGACGGGAGCGCCGCCGCTCCCGCTGCGGAGGCTGCGGACATCGTGGATATGGCGGATCCCGGAGGCTCCGCGCCGGCGGACGAGACGCCGCCGGCTGTCGAAGAGACGGCCGCTGGGGAGACGTCCGCGACCGGCCCGCAACGACCTGTCGAGCGCTCCGGCGGTGCGCAGAGTGCGGCGGCGGACGGTTCGCCCGAGGCCAACGGCGCCGGCGCTCCCGACTCCCCGTCCGACGACGGAAGCGCAATTCCCGACGCGCCGCCGCCGGCGCCGCGTCGCGGCTGGTGGACGCGCGTCGCCGACGCCTCGTGACGGCGTCGCGCCGGCGCGGCGGCGGTTGAGGGGCGGCGATGCCCGTCGACGAGAACTGGCTGGCGCGCACGCGCGAGGCGGCGCTTGAGCCCGACTTGCCGATCGTCGACCCGCACCACCATTTGTGGGACCGGCCCGACTCGCGTTACCTGCTCGCCGACCTGCGCGCCGACATCGAATCGGGCCATAACGTCGTCGCCACCGTGTTCGTCGAGTGCATGTCGATGTATCGGGCGTCGGGGCCCGAAGCGCTCAGGCCGGTGGGCGAGACCGAGTTCGTCAACGGCGTGGCGGCGCAGAGCGCAAGCGGCGGGTTCGGCGCGGCGCGGGTATGCGAGGGGATTGTCGGCTTCGCCGATCTGTCGCTGGGCGCCGCGGTCGACGAGGTCCTTGCGGCCCATGTCGCGCGCGCGCCCGACCGCTTCCGCGGTATCCGCCACTCGGTCGGCTGGGACGCGAGCCCGGAAGTGCGCAATTCGCACTCGCGCCCCGTCGAGCGCCTGATGTTCGATGCGACGTGGCGCGAGGGGTTCGCCCGGCTCGAAGCCTGGAGCCTGAGTTTCGAGGCGTGGCTGTACCACCCGCAGCTCGACGATGCGGTCGCCCTGGCGCGCGCCTTTCCGGGCGTGCGGATCGTTCTCGATCATTTCGGCGGGCCTTTGGGGATCGGCCCCTGGCGGGGGCGGCGGGCGGAGGCGTTCGAAGCGTGGAAACCGAAGATCGCCGCGCTCGCGGAATGTCCCAACACAGTCGCCAAGCTCGGCGGTCTCGCCATGCCGATCAACGGATACGGGTGGCACAGGCGCCCCGCGCCGCCGGGTTCGGAGGAGCTGGCGGCGGCGAACCGCGACTGGTATCTGTACGCTATCGACCGTTTCGGCCCCGACCGCTGCATGTTCGAGAGCAATTTTCCGGTCGACAAGGTTTCCTGCAGCTACGCGGTGTTGTGGAACGCTTTCAAGCGCATCGCCTCGGGCTTCTCCGAAGCGGAGAAGCGGGCGATGTTCCACGACACGGCGGCTGAGGTCTATCGTCTCGGCGCGGGCGCGCCGGTCGCCGACGGGGGAGGGCAATGAGCCGGCGCATCGAGTTCTATTTCGACTACGGCAGTCCGACGAGCTATCTCGCCTGGACGCAGCTCCCCGAGATCGCCCGGCGCGCGGGCGCGGAATTGGCGTTCCGCCCCATGCTGCTCGGCGGCGTCTTCAAGGCGACGGGCAACCGCTCGCCCGCCGCCGTTCCGGCGAAGGGCGCGTGGATGCGCGGCGACATGCGGCGCTGGGCGGCGAAATGGGGAGTGACGCTGAACTCCAACCCGCATTTCCCCGTCAATACGCTCGCCATGATGCGCGGGGCGGTGGCGGCGCAGCGGGCCAGCGAGCTCGCACCCTATTCCGACGCGATGTACCGGGCGATGTGGGTGGACGGGAAGAACCCGTCGGAGCCGGAGACCTTTGCCGCGACCGTCGCCGGGGCCGGACTGGATGCGGCGGCCTATGGCGAGCGTATCCAGGACCCGGAGGTGAAGAAGGCGCTCATCGCGGCGACGGAGGAGGCGGTGGCGCGCGGCGTGTTCGGCGCGCCGACGATGTTCGTCGGCGACGAATTGTTCTTCGGGCAGGACCGGCTGGACTTCGTCGCCGAGGCGGCGGGCGCATAGCCGCCCCACGGCGTCGCCGCGCACCGGTCGCGGTCGTTCCCGGGGGCCGGCCGCCCCGACGCGAACCGCCCGGGTTCGGACAGCAATTCTCATTTTAGCCTGTAGCGATGCAGCGTATCCGTCGCAGCCGCCCCTGGGAGCGCCGGCGTCTCGCCGGCACGCGCGCACAGCGCGCGATGACGCAGATGCCGGCGAGACGCCGGCGCTCCCAGGGAGACGCGTCCATCGCCATAATGAGAACCGCTGGGGTTCGGGACGGGGGTTTGCAACCGGGGGGCGGGCTGTGGTAGCAAGCGCGCGCCGTCGGCGGGGCCGCTGCGGCGCAAGGGGCCGGCGGCCCGTCCCTCCGATCCGCGACAGGTGATTCCGTGGCGCAAGAGCGAAGCGGCGTTTCCGGCCTTGCGGGCCGTTACGCGAAGGCGTTGTTCGATCTCGCGCTCGAGAGCGACGCGCTCGACGCAACGGCGCGCGATCTGGCGCGCGTGCGCGAAATGCTCGACTCCAGCGCGGACTTGCGACGCATGGCGCGCAGCCCGCTGGTCCCGCGCGCCCAACAGGGGGCGGCCGTTGCGGCGCTGGCGCGCCGGGCGGGACTCGGCGCCGCCGTTACCGGTTTCCTCGGCGTGCTGGCGCGGAACCGCCGCCTGTTCGCGCTGGCGGAGGCGATCGGCGCTTTCGACTCGCTGCTTGCGCGCCATCGCGGCGAGGTGGATGCGGAAGTCGTCTCGGCGCGGCCGCTGGACGCCGCTCGCGCCGACGCCATAGCGCGCGCGGTCGCCGGCGCCGTCGGCGGCGCTGTGCGTATCCGCGCCGCGACCGATGCGTCGCTGATCGGCGGGTTCGTCGTCCGCGTCGGTTCGCGCATGGTGGACGCTTCGGTGCGCGGCCGGCTGCGGGCGCTCGAAGCGGCCATGAAAGGAGCGGCATGATGGATATCCGCGCGGCGGAAATCTCGGAAATCCTCAAACGCCAGATCGCCGGGTTCGACGCCGGGGCGGAAGTCGCCGAAGTCGGTCAGGTGCTCTCGGTGGGCGACGGCATCGCCCGCGTGTGGGGCCTCGACGGCGTCCAGGCCGGCGAGACGGTCGAATTCCCCGGCGGCATTCGCGGCATGGCGCTGAACCTCGAGACCGACAATGTCGGCGTCGTCATCTTCGGCGACGACCGCACCATCCGCGAGGGCGATACGGTCAAGCGCACCGGCGCCATCGTCGATGTCCCCGTGGGCAAGGGGCTGCTGGGCCGCGTGGTCGACGCCCTGGGCGACCCTATCGACGGCAAGGGGCCGGTGGAAGCGACCGAGCGCCGCCGCGTCGATGTGAAGGCGCCCGGCATCGTCCCGCGCCGTTCGGTGCACGAGCCCATGCAGACGGGGCTGAAGGCCATCGACTCGCTGGTGCCCATCGGGCGCGGCCAGCGCGAATTGATCATCGGCGACCGCCAGACCGGCAAGACCGCCGTCGCGGTGGACGCCATCGTCAACCAGAGATCGGTGAACGAAAGCGACGACGAGTCGCGCAAGCTCTATTGCATCTATGTCGCGATCGGCCAGAAGCGCTCCACGGTGGCGCGCATCGTCAAGACTTTGGAGGACAACGGCGCGCTCGACTATTCGATCGTCGTCGCGGCGACGGCGTCGGAGCCGGCGCCGTTGCAATTCCTTGCCCCCTATACCGGCTGCGCGATGGGCGAGTATTTCCGCGACAACGGGATGCACGCGCTCATCGTCTATGACGACCTCTCGAAGCAGGCGGTGGCCTATCGCCAGATGTCGCTGCTGCTGCGCCGCCCGCCGGGGCGGGAGGCCTATCCCGGCGACGTGTTCTATCTGCATTCGCGGCTGCTCGAACGCGCCGCGAAACTGAACGAGGACCACGGCGGCGGGTCGCTGACGGCGTTGCCGGTGATCGAAACCCAGGCGGGCGACGTGTCGGCCTATATCCCGACCAACGTGATCTCGATCACCGACGGACAGATATTCCTGGAGACCGAGTTGTTCTACCGGGGGATCCGCCCGGCGATCAATGTCGGCATCTCGGTCAGCCGGGTGGGTTCGGCGGCGCAGGTCAAAGCGATGAAGCAGGTGGCGGGTCGCATCAAACTCGAGCTCGCGCAATACCGCGAAATGGCGGCGTTCGCGCAGTTCGGGTCCGACCTCGACGCGGCGACCCAGCGCCTGCTGGCGCGCGGGGCGCGGCTGACCGAACTGCTCAAGCAGGACCAGTACGCGCCGCTGCCCATGGAGGAGCAGGTCGTGGCGATCTACGCCGGGGTGCGCGGCTATCTCGACGCTGTCGAACCCGCCGGGGTGACGCGGTTCGAGGAGCGCCTTCTGGCCCTGGTCCGCAGCGATCACGCCGACCTCCTGGCGGCGATCCGCGACGACGGGGAGATCGGCGACGAGACGGAAGCGCGTCTGAAGGCGGTGCTCGACGGGTTCGCGGACAGCGCTTCCTGAACGACGCCGATGGCCGCGCTCAAGGAGCTCCGGGTCCGGATCGACAGCGTCAAGGCGACGCGCAAGATCACGGGCGCGATGAAGATGGTGGCGGCGTCGAAATTGCGGCGCGCGCAAGAGGCGGCCGAGGCCGCCCGTCCCTATGCGGACCGCATGGCGCGCATGACCGCGTCGCTCGCCCGCGCCGCGCGGGAGAACGAAAGCGCGCCCGCGCTGCTGCGCGGCGCCGGGGCGGAAGACCGGCATCTGTTCGTCGTCGCCACGTCCGACCGCGGCCTGTGCGGCGGTTTCAACAGCGCCATCGTGCGCGCAGCGCGCGCGCGCACCGCCGAACTCGAGCGCGAAGGGCGGACGGTCGCGCTGCTCACGGTGGGGCGCAAGGGGCGCGAGGCGTTGCGCCGCGACCGCGAGAGCGGCATCGTCGAAGCCCTGGAGGGGGTGGGCGCGCGCGGGGTCGCCTTCGCCGAAGCCGCGGCGATCGCCGACAATGTGGCGCGCCGCTTCGCGGCCGGCGAATTCGATGTCTGCACGCTCTTCTACAACCGTTTCGTGTCCGCCATCCGTCAGGAGGTCACGGCGCGGCAACTGGTTCCGCTGCCGGTCGAAGCCGACGACGGCGCGGCGGACGACGGCGCCGGGGGCGCGGCCTGGGAATTCGAACCCGACGAAGAGACGATCCTCGCCGAACTGCTGCCGCGCAACATGGCGGTGCAGGTCTTCCGCGCCCTGCTGGAGAACGCCGCCGGCGAGCAGGGCGCGCGCATGATGGCGATGGACAACGCGACGCGCAACGCGGGCGATATGATCGACCGTCTGACACTGACCTATAACCGGTCGCGCCAGGCGGCGATCACCGGGGAATTGATCGAGATCGTTTCCGGGGCGGAGGCGCTCTAGGCGCCGCGCGGCCGGAAGCCATGCCGGGAGGGACGCGATGAAGGAGAATACGGGGCGCATCGCCCAGGTGATCGGCGCCGTGGTCGATGTGCGCTTCGACGGCGAGCTGCCGGCGATCCTGAACGCCCTGGAGGTCGACAATCGCGGCAGCCGGCTGGTGCTCGAAGTGGCGCAGCATCTCGGCGAGAACACGGTGCGCGCGGTGGCCATGGATTCGACCGAGGGTCTGGTCCGCGGGGCGGCGGCGATGGATACGGGGCAGCCCATCGCCGTGCCGGTGGGCCGCGAAACCCTGGGGCGGATCATGAACGTGGTCGGCGAACCCATCGACGAGCGCGGTCCGCTGGAGGCGGCGAGGAGCGCGCCGATCCATCAGCCCGCGCCCGAATTCGTCGACCAGTCCACGGAATCCGAAATCCTGTCGACGGGGATCAAGGTCATCGACCTGCTCGCGCCCTACGCCAGGGGCGGCAAGATCGGCCTGTTCGGCGGCGCCGGGGTGGGCAAGACCGTCATCATCATGGAGCTGATCAACAATATCGCCCGGGCGCATGGCGGCTATTCGGTGTTCGCCGGAGTCGGCGAGCGCACCCGCGAGGGCAACGACCTGTATCGCGAAATGGTCGAATCCGGGGTTATCGACCTCGAGGGCGACTCCTCCAGGGCGGCGTTGATCTACGGGCAGATGAACGAACCCCCCGGCGCGCGCGCGCGCGTCGGCCTGACCGGCCTCACCGTCGCCGAGTATTTCCGCGACGAGGAGGGGCAGGACGTGCTGTTCTTCGTCGACAACATCTTCCGCTTCACCCAGGCGGGTTCAGAAGTGTCGGCGCTGCTGGGGCGGATTCCCTCGGCGGTGGGCTATCAGCCGACGCTCGCCACCGATATGGGCGCCTTGCAGGAGCGCATCACGACGACGCGCAAGGGGTCCATCACTTCGGTGCAGGCAATTTACGTCCCCGCCGACGACCTCACCGACCCGGCGCCGGCGACATCGTTCAGCCATCTCGACGCGACCACGGTGCTCAACCGCCAGATCGCCGAATTGGGGATTTACCCGGCGGTGGACCCGCTCGACTCGACCTCGCGAATGCTCGACCCCCGCGTGGTCGGCGAGGAGCATTACGAGATCGCGCGGCGGGTCCAGCGCATCCTCCAGACCTACAAGTCGCTTCAGGACATCATCGCCATCCTCGGCATGGACGAGCTGTCCGAGGACGACAAATTGACCGTGGCGCGGGCGCGCAAGATCCAGCGCTTCCTGTCGCAACCGTTCCACGTGGCGGAAGTGTTCACCGGAACCGCGGGCCGGCTGGTCTCCCTCGAGGACACCATCGCCGGCTTCCGCGCGATCTGCGACGGCGAATGCGACGACATGCCCGAGGCTGCGTTCTACATGCTCGGCACTCTCGACGAAGCGCGCGACAAGGCGCGGCGCATGGCGGCGGAGGCGGCGTGAACGCCCCCGGCGCCGTCGCCTTCGAACTCGTCTCGCCGGCGCGAGTGCTCGTCTCGCGCGCGGTCGAGATGGTCGTCGTGCCCGGCGAGGAAGGCGATTTCGGCGTGTTGCCGGGCCATGCGCCGTTCATGGCGCGCGTGCGTCCGGGCGCCATCGAGATCCATGACGGCGGGGAGGCGGTGGATCGCCTGTTCGTCGCCGGCGGCTTCGCCGAAGCGACCCCGGAACGCTGCACCGTGCTCGCCGAGGAAGCGTTCCCGCTTGCCGGCGTCACGCGCGCCGACGCCGAGGCGCGTCTCGCCGAAGCCGACCGCGCGCTCGAAGACGCGCGCGACGACGCCGAACGGGCGCGCGCCGAAGCCGCCCGCAGCGTGGCCGCCGCACTCGTTGAGACGGTCGGCTATTACGGCGAGAGCTGAGCAGCCGCGCCCGGCGGTCAGCTCCAGGCGCCGTGGGCGGCGACGTCCGGGGCGTTCTCCCGGTCGATACGGCCGTCATTGACGAGCTGGGTGCGAACCGTCAGTTCCGAAACGTTGAAACGCTCGGCCACATCCCGCTGACGCTCTCCGGAGTCGTCGCTGCGGGTCATCTCGTCCACCGCGGCGAACGGGCACAGCAGTTCCGCTGCGAACGCGCGCTGCATCTTCTGGCGGTAGCTGAAAGCGTCGGTCGCGGGCCACAGCGGCTCGGCCGTCGAGCCCGTCGCGGCGCCGAACATGCGATCCCCCACCAGACGCGCGAGATCGAAACGCCGGCCGGTCGTCCATTTCGACCGCAGCGCCACCCGCGCGCCGCCGCCTTCCCCATCGAGCACGAACGACAGCCCCGCCGAACGCCTGTCGCGTTGCAAGACCGCGCCAGCGGTTGTCCCCGCGAAAGCGGCGAGGCGCGCGTTGGAAATCGGTTGTCCGTCCAGCCCTTCGCGCTCGCGGAGTTCCTGCGCCATGCGCACGCCCGCGCGCCAGGCTTCGGCGTCCGGCGCGACAGTGGCGTCGTCAAGCGTTACCGCGTCTCCCGGGTCGGCGTCGAAGCCCTTTTTCGCCGCGGCATCGGCGAGGTCGGCGGCCGACATCATGCGATCCGGTCCTTCGCCGGCGACGGCCGCAGCCGCGGCGACTTCCCCCAGCGCCTCTTCTCCGAGCGCCGCCGCGTCGTCGAGACGCGCGTATATCGTGTCTTCCGCCACATCGTCCGGGTCGCGGCCGAGCTGCGCTTCGAACCGGCGGAAGCGGGCATGTTCCGGATCCTCGCGCTCCGCCCGCAATTCCTCCCACAGGCGGTGCAGATTCGTCTCCCGCGTGGCCGGCGCATCGAGTCGGGCCAGCACGTCCGCGACGAACCTGTCGATGCCCGCCTCGAGGCAGAACGCCGAAATCGTCTCGCGTTCGGCGCCGATATAGCGGAGCGGGTTCGCACTCGGTTCGCGGGACGGCCTGGAATCCAGGGAAGCATGCCGGCCGTCGGAGAAGATGGATATCACCGGCCAGGCGTAGCCCTCGCCGACGCTCGTCATCCGGTGTGCGAACTCCCAGTCGCGCGCCGCCGCGCCGGCGGGACGCCCGCACTCCCAGCGTATGCGCCACCAGTTCCAGACCAGCCACTCGGCCAGCGGATACCCGGCGACACGCGGGCCGCGGCGCAATTCGCCGCCATCGATCTCCTGAGCGCCGGTGAGCAACCGGTCGTTCGCCATCATCGACAGCAGACCGAACGTGGCTTTCTCCTCCGGCGGTTCAAGCCCGCCGGCGCCGAGAGTCTCGACGGAAAGGGAGATTATCAGTTCGTCGCGCATCTCGTCCGCCATTCCTTCATGACCCACTGCCGCACGCCTTGTCATTAGTCTCAGAACAAACAGGCGTCAACGATGCGAATCGGCGAGGCGGCGCGAACGCCCGGTTCAGTGGCGGGCGAGCGGGCCGCGCAGGAGGCGGCCGGGGAGAGCGCCGGTGTGCTCGTTGTCGCGCAACACGATCTCGCCGGCGACGAGGGTGGCGGCGATGCCGTCCGCCGTCTGCTTCAGACGACGCGCGCCGGCGGGCAGGTCGTCCACCACTTCGGGCATCCGGGGCGCGACGGTATCGGGGTCGAACACCACCGCGTCGGCTACCATGCCCTCGCGCAGCAGGCCGCGGTCGTGGAAGCCCCAGCGGGTCGCCGTGTCGTAGGTGACAAGGCGGACCGCCTCCTCGAGGGTGAACGCTTCCTCCTGGCGCACCCAGTGACTCAGCAGATGGGTTTGCAGCGACGAATCCATGATCTGCGACACATGGGCGCCGGAATCGGAGAACGTCACCACCGAATGAGGGTGCTTCATCAGCGCCAGCGCATCGTCCTGGTTCTCATTGGCGAGGGGCTGGCGGAAAAACGCCGAAAGACCGGTTTCGAGGGCGATGTCGATCATCGCCTCGGCCGGGGCGACGCCGCGTTCGCGGGCAATCCCGGCGACCGAACGGTGCGGGCGCTCGATGCGGTCCATGTAGTAGAAGATGTCCCACTCGGGGGGGCGCGCCTCGGCGCCAATGGCTTCCGGGCCGTCATGGGGGCGGCTCGCGACCTCGACGAGACGGGCCCGCGTTTCGGGGTCGGCAAGCGCCGCCTTCTGCCCCTCCAGCGGGAGAGCGCGGACATCGCGCCACACCTCCCGCGAGTCGAACGGCATGGTCGTGCGGAACGACAGGATGGAGTTGATTTCGCGGCTGTGAACCTGGGTGAAGAGATGCGCGCCGTCGCGGTTGCCGCGGCTAACGATGTCGTAGAACCGGCGCCACTGGCCGGGGCTTTCGCGCCGGCTCAGGCTGCCGAAGGTGATCGGCCGCCCGGTTTCGATCGACAGGCCGGCGAGCGCTTCGTAGACCCGGCTCATATGTTCGTCGTCGCCGCGCTCCATCGCCAGCTGGAAGATCCCGGCGCCCGTCTCGCCCATGCCGCGCACGATGGCGCGCACTTCGTCGAACGGCGCCATGCGGCTGGCGACCGGACGGTCGTCGGAGGTGCGGTGGCTGGGGCTGCGCGAGGTCGAAAAGCCGATGGCGCCGGCGCGCACGGCCTCCTGCGCGAGCCGCGTCATCGCGGCGAGTTCGTCCTCGCTCGCCTCGCCGTCGAAGGCGCGCTCTCCCATGACATAGGTGCGCAGCGCGGAATGTCCCACATAGCCGGCGTAGTTGAGCGCCTTGGGCGCGGCGTCGACGGCGTCGAGATATTCGGGATAGCTCTCCCACGTCCAGTCGATGCCGGCAAGCATCGCCTCGCGGGAGATGTCTTCCGCGCGTTCGAGATTCCGGAACACGTAGTCGGTTTCCGCCTCGCGGCACGGCGCCAGGGTGAAGCCGCAATTGCCCATCACTGCGGTGGTGACACCGTGGTAGCAGGAACAACTGCCGAGCGGATCCCAGAACGCCTGGGCGTCCATGTGGGTGTGACCGTCGACGAAGCCCGGCGCGACGACCATACCCTCGGCGTCTATGGTCCGGCGAGCGGGTTCGGCGATGCGCCCGATGCGCGCGATGCGCCCGCCGGAAATGCCGACATCGGCGCGGTAGCGCGCGAGCCCCGAACCGTCGACCACCATACCGTTCGCGATCACGACATCGTACGCCATTGCCCGACCTCCCCCGGCGGCGCGCCGCGCCCGCGCCGCCGGGACAGTAACACGCGCGACGGGTCACATGAACAGGCGTCGGTCCTGCGGCATGTCGGCGTAGAGATGAGCGACGAATTCGCCGTATCCGTTCCAGATGCGGGTGGGGATGCGGGTCATCGTCGTGAGGTCGCGCTCATCGGTCTGGGTCCAGCGCGGGTGCGAAAAGGCCGGGTTCACATTCGCCCAGAAGCCGTATTCGCTCGGCGTGATCTCTTCCCAGAAGGTGGTCGGCCGCTCTTCGGAGAAATGGAAACGCACGATCGATTTGATGTGCTTGAAGCCGTATTTCCACGGCACGGCGAGGCGCAACGGCGCGCCGAACTGCTTCGCCAGCGGCTTGCCGTAGGCGCCGGTGACGATCAACGCGAGCTCGTTGGTCGCTTCCGCCAGGGTCAGCGCCTCGGTATAGGGCCAGGGATAGAACGACTGGCGCTGGCCGCGCGCCATGTCGGGGTCGTGGAACGATGTCATGACCAGATACTTCGCCGAGCCCAGCGGGCGCGCGAGGTCGACCAGCTGCGCCAGCGGGAAGCCCGTCCAGGGGACCGTCATCCCCCACGCCTCGACGCAGCGGTGACGGGTGACGCGCTCCTCGAGCGGCATGCGGCGGATGAGCGCGTCCGCCTCGGTGCGGATTTCGTTTTCGACCAGGCCGTCGATGACGACCTCCCACGGGCGGATTTGCAGGGCCTGCGCCGCTTTCCAGATGTTCTTGTGGGAGCCGAATTCGTAAAAATTGTTGTAGCGGCTCGCGATCGTTTCCTGCGTCAAGTCCAGATCGACCCCCAGACGGGCGTTCGCCGGCGCCGGGTAGAGGTCCGCCGTCGGGTCGCTTTCGGCGGCGGCGGACGACATCGCCAGCAGCGGCCCCGCGGCCGCCGCGAGGCCGCCGAAGCCGAGGCCGCGCAACACCGCGCGGCGGTCGCGGAACGTGGCCTCGGGCGTCGCCGCCCGTTCGGGGATCGCCCAGCCGGGCCGGTTGCGGATCGGCATATCGTCCACCCTTTCGGTTGTTGCCTTGTCGTGCGACGATATGACTCATTCCGCGCCGCGATCCCACCCGCCATCACGACATGTTGACCACAAGCGATTACCCTTCGCGCGCGCTGCGCCGGCGCGCGGTTCGCCGGGCCGGACTCGCCGGACTCCTCGCCGGGCTGGGGCGACGGCCGCGGATCGGGCTGCTCGGCGGGTCGTTCAACCCGGCGCATGACGGACATCGGACGATCAGCCTGCGGGCGCTGCGCGAGCTCGGGCTCGACCGGGTATGGTGGCTGGTGTCGCCGCAGAATCCGCTGAAACCGCGCTGCGGGATGGCGCCGCTGGGCGAGCGTCTGGCCTCGGCGCGCCATGCGGCGCGGCATCGGCGCCTGCGCGCGAGCGCCCTCGAGGCGGCGCTGGGAACGCGCTACGCCGTGGACACCGTGGACGCATTGCGGCGCCGCTGTCCGCAGGCGCGCTTCGTGTGGCTCGCCGGCGCCGACTCCTTGTTGCAGATGCCCGCCTGGCGCCGCTGGCCGGCGCTGTTCCGGGCGCTCCCCATTGCCGTTTTCGACCGTCCTCCCTATTCTCTCCCGGCCCTGCGCGGCGCGGCCGCGGCGCGTTTCGCGCGTTTCCGACGCGGCGCGGAAGGACTCGCCGAAGCGCCGCCGCCCGCGTGGACCTTCCTGCGCGGGCGGCCGCACCCGGAATCGGCGACGCGGTTGCGGGCGCTGCGGGGCGCGGAAGGGAGCGAAACGGCCGGCGAGGAGACGGGAGAACCCGCCATCGGCGACAACGGACCCACCCGCCAGGCGGAGGCGATCCGGCGCGTTGCGCTCGGCTCGCTCGAGGAAGACAAGGCCGGCAACGTCACGGTCATCGACCTCGTCGGCAAGAGTTCCATCGCCGACGCCATGATCGTGGCGAGCGGGCGGTCGCGTCGCCATGTCGCGGCGGTCGCCGAGCATCTGGCGGAACGCCTGAAGAAGCGCGGGATGCCGCCCCGGTCGGTGGAGGGCCTGCCGAAGGCCGACTGGGTGCTGATCGATGCGGGCGACATCATCGTTCATATCTTCCGGCCCGAAGTGCGCGAATTCTACAAACTCGAGAAGATGTGGGCGGCGCCGCTGCCGGACCCGGCGGCGCCATGACCCGCCGTCCGGCGGTTCTGTGCATCCTCGACGGCTGGGGCCTCGCGGCGGACGGCCCCGACAATGCGATCGCGCGCGCCCGCACGCCGGTGTGGGACCGGCTCGCCGGCGGGTTCCCGATCGCCCGGATCGCGGCTTCGGGCGAGGCGGTCGGCCTTCCCGCCGGCCAGATGGGCAATTCCGAAGTCGGGCACATGACCATCGGCTCGGGGCGCGCGATCGTTCAGGACTTGCCGCGCATCGACGCCGCGGTCGGCGATGGCGGCCTCGCGGCGGCGCCGGCGCTGGCCCGGCTCGTCGCCCGGTTGCGCCGCAGCGGCGGCAGGTGCCATCTCGCGGGCCTGGCCTCGCCGGGCGGCGTTCATGCCCACACATCGCACATGCTGGCGCTGGCGCAATGCGTCGCCGGGGCCGGCGTTCCCGTCGCCGTCCACGCCTTTCTCGACGGGCGGGACACGCCGCCGCGGAGCGCCCGGGGCTATCTCGCCGCCTTCGAGGCCGCCGCGCGCGCGGGCGCGCCGGGCGTGTCGCTCGCGACCGTGTGCGGACGCTATTTCGCGATGGACCGCGACGGCAATTGGGAGCGCACGGCGCGCGCCTGGGCGGCGATGACGCGCGGCGAGGGCGCGCGCGCGGCGTCCGCCGACGCGGCCGTCGCCGCGGGTTACGCGGCGGGCGCGGGCGACGAATTCGTCGCGCCTGCGGTCATCGGCGGCTATGGCGGCATGAGGGACGGCGACGGCTTCGTCATGGCCAATTTCCGCGCCGACCGCGCGCGCCAGATCCTCGCCGCGCTGCTCGAGCCGGACTTCGCGGCGTTCCCCCGCGCCCGTCCGCCCGCCTTCGCCGCGGCGGTGGGAATGACGCGCTATTCCGCGGCGCTGGACGCGCGGATGGAAACCCTGTTCCCGCCCGTCGAGCCGCGCGACACCCTCGGCGCCCTCGCGGCGGCGGCGGGCCTGCGGCAGTTCAGGACCGCCGAAACCGAGAAATACGCTCACGTTACGTTCTTCCTCAACGGCGGACGCGAGGAGCCGTTTCCCGGCGAGGCGCGGTTGCTGGCGCCGTCGCCGAAGGTCGCGACCTACGACCTCGCGCCGGCGATGTCGGCGGCGGCGGTGGCGGGCGGGCTGGAGGCGGCGCTGGGGCGCGGCGGGGTCGACTTCGCCGCGGTCAATTTCGCCAACGCCGACATGGTGGGCCACACCGGCGACCTCGCCGCCGCCATCGCCGCGGTCGAGGCGGTGGACGCCAGCCTCGGGCGCGTCGCCGCGGCGGTTCGCGCCTCCGGAGGCTCGTTGCTGGTCACTGCGGACCACGGCAACGCCGAATGTATGCGGGATGCGGAAACCGGCGCGGCGCACACCGCGCACACGACGAACCCGGCGCCGGCGGTCGTCCTCGGCGCGCCGGAGGGGGCGCGGCTGCGCGACGGCGGGCTCGCCGACATTGCGCCCACGATGCTCGAACTGCTTGGTCTCGACCGCCCGGACTCGATGACGGGCCGCTCCCTGCTCGCGTCGCCGCGGGGCCGTCGTGCCGCGGCCTGACGGCGCGGCGGGCCGGTTCGCGTCTGCGGCGCTCTGGGCGGCGCTCGCATTTTGCGGCCCCCTTCCGGCGGACGCCCGGGGCGAGGACGCGCAGCAGCTGGAGCGCGAGATGACGGCGCTGCGCGGCGAGCTCGTCCGCACCGCCGCGGCGGTCCAGGCGCGCGAGGCGGAGATCGCGGCGGCCACCGCCGAATTAACGGCGCTCGAGGATCGCCTGCGGGTCCAGGAGGAGGCCTACGAAACCAGCCGGGCGCGGCTGGAGAACATGTTGGCGTCCCTCGCGCTGCTGGCGCGCTCCCCGCCCAACGCGCTGATGGGGCGGCCGTCGCAATGGGCGGACACGGTGCGCGGCGCGGCGCTGGCGGAGCGCGCCGCGCCGCTGCTCGCCCGCCGCGCGGCCGCGGCGGCCGAACACGCAACGGAGCTGAAGCGTCTGGGCGCCGAGCGCGCGCGGCGCCGCGACGCCATGCGCGCGTCGCGGCGCGTCCTCGGCCGCGAACAAGCCCGCCTGCGGCGGGCGCTGGGACGCAAGGCGGACCTTCACGCCAGAACATCGACGGACGCGCCGCCGGCCGCGGGGGCGGAAACGGCGACCGACCTCACCGCCCTGATCGACCGGATCGGGAAGACCCGGGCCGGGGAAGCGGCGACGGGCGGCCCAGGGGCGGTCCGCTTCGCCGCGCCGCCCGCGGGGTCGAGCCTGCCCTGGCCGGTTCATGGCGAGGTGGTCGCCGGTTTCGACGATGCGGGCGACGGTTTGCGGCCCGGCATCTCCATCGCCACCGCGCCGGAGGCGCAGGTGGTGGCGCCGGACGGCGGCGATATCGTGTTCGCCGGCCCTTTTCGCCGCTACGGGCAGCTCTTGATCATCGAACATGGCGGCGGCTACCATAGCGTGATGGCGGGTCTCGCGCGGATCGACGGCGAGGTCGGCCAGCGCGTCGCCGCCGGGGAACCCGTGGGGGCGATGACCGGCGACGGCGAGAGGGGCCTTCTGCGTGTCGAGGTCCGCCATCGCGGCCGGCCTGTGGACCCCGTCGCCTGGCTCACATCGGACGATCGGAAGGTGAGTGGATGACTCGCAGATTCACGGGCTTCGGCGCCGCGCTGTGGCTGTTGGCGCCGGCGCTGCTCGCCGCCGGGCCCGCCGGCGCGAATTCGGAGACATACCGCCAGCTCAACCTGTTCGGCGACGTGTTCGAGCGCGTCCGCGCGGAATATGTCGAGGACGTGTCCGACGAACAGCTCATCGAGGCCGCGGTCAAGGGGATGCTCGCGGCGCTGGACCCTCATTCGAGCTTCCTGCCGCCGCGCGAGTTCGAGGACATGCAGGTGCAGACCCGCGGCGAGTTCGGCGGCCTCGGCATCGAGGTCACGATGGAAAACGGCCTGGTCAAGGTCATATCGCCGATCGACGACACCCCGGCGTCGCGCGCCGGGCTGCAACCGGGCGACTTCGTCAGCCATATCGACGGCGAACCGGTCATGGGCCTCACCCTGACGGAAGCGGTCGAGCGCATGCGCGGCCCGGTGAAGTCGAGCATCACCGTCACCGTCCTGCGCGAGGGCGAGCCGGCGCCCTTCGACGTCAGCCTGATACGCGATGTCATCCGCATCCGGTCGGTGCGCTGGCGGGCCGAAGGCGATGTGGGTTATCTGCGCATCACCTCGTTCAACGAACAGACGCAGCCGGGAGTCGAACAGGGACTGAAGGAACTGCGCGCCGGGATCGGCGACGGCATGAAGGGGCTGGTGCTCGACCTGCGCAACAATCCGGGCGGTCTGCTCGATCAGGCGGTGTCGGTGAGCAGCAGTTTCCTCGAACGCGGCGAGATCGTGTCGACGCGCGGCCGGCGCGCCGACAATGCGAGCCGTTTCAACGCTGAGACCGGCGACCTGCTCGACGGTCTGCCGATGGTGGTGCTGATCAACGGCGGTTCGGCCTCGGCGTCGGAGATCGTCGCCGGGGCGTTGCAGGACCATCGGCGGGCGGTGGTCCTCGGCACGCGCTCGTTCGGCAAGGGGTCGGTGCAGTCGATCGTCCCGCTGCCGGGGGACCGCGCGATGCGTCTGACCACGGCGCGATATTACACGCCGTCGGGACGGTCGATCCAGGCGAAGGGCATCGAGCCCGACATCGAGGTGGAGCGCACCAGTATCGAAGAGGTCGAGGTTGAGGACCGGCGGCGCGAATCGGACCTTCGCGGACGGCTCGACGGCGATCCGGATCCCGCCGACGGCGCCGCGCCGCCGGATGGCGCGGCCGACGACGAGACGGCAAGCCCGACCGGCGTCGCGACCATCGACTACCAGCTGCGCCGCGCGCTCGACCTGCTCGAAGGGGTGGCGCTCTACGGCGACAAGCAGGGTTGAGCGCGGGCGCGGCGCAGGCGCGCGGGCGTCCCTGGCGCCGCGGCGTCGGCATCCTCCTGTTCAACGGGCGGGGGGAGGCGTTCGCCGGCCGGCGCAAGGGGTTCGACCCGCCGGTCTGGCAGATGCCGCAGGGCGGGATCGACCGCGGCGAGACCGCGCGCGCGGCGGCGCTGCGCGAATTGGCGGAAGAGACCGGCGTAACCGCGGTGGAGATCGTCGGCGAGAGCGCCGAATGGCGGCGCTACGAATTGCCGGCGGCCCTGCTCGGACGCGCCTGGGGCGGGCGATACCGGGGCCAGGAGCAGAAGTGGTTCGCGATGCGCTTTCTGGGGAGCGACGCGGACATCGATCTCGACGCCTGCGCGCCGGCGGAGTTCGAGAGCTGGCGCTGGATGGATCCTGAGGTTCTGGCGGCGGAGATCGCGCCGTTCAAGCGCGCGGTCTACGGCTCGGTGGTGGCGGAGTTCGCCCCTCTCCTTGCGGCGTTCACGCGGCCGGCGCCGCAAGGCCGCGGGCGCGCCAGCGCATGAGCCGCCAGCCGGCGCGCGCCGCCTGCCGCCCCGCCCAGCCGTGCGGATTCACGCCCGCGGCCTTGAGGATCATCCGGAAACCCAGGTCGAAGCGATCCCGGCGGTAGGCGCGAAAGGCGCGCCGCGAATAGGCGCGGGCGCTGCGCCGCCGGTTGTAGGGCCGGGCCGCCTCGTTGCCGCAATGCCAGGCATAGGCGAGTTCGTCGTCGTTCATCTCCACGACCCGCGCAAGCGCCACCCGGAGGCGGCGCCAGCGGCCGATGCCTTCGCGTTCGAGATAGCGTTTGAGCGTGTCGTGAAACAATTTGTAGTGGCGGAACTCGTCGGCGGCGATGCGGCGGCAGATATCCCTGAGAACCGGTTCGTCCGCGGCGTCGGCAAGTGCGCCGTAGAAGGACGAGGTCGCGGCTTCGACCACGCAGCGGGCGATGAGTTCGCCGCTGCGCGACCCGCGCACCGAGCGCCGGGCTTCAAGCGGCAGCCGATAGCCGGCCGCGAAGCGCGCGAAGCGGGACTCGAAATCGAAAGAAGGATCGGCCATGGCCGCCCAGCGCGCCAGCGCCTCGCCGTGCCGCACTTCCTCGCGCGCCCAGACCCCGGCGGCGCTGACGAAGGCGTCGTCCCCGGCGAATACGTTGCCCAGATAGACCCCGTAATCGCCGCCGTTATGTTCGACGATCGCGGCGGCCCTGGCGACGGCGAGCAGATCGGCGTCGACCTTGCGCGCTTCGAAACGCCGCCAGGGAATGTCGTCGAGGGTCCAGCCTTTCATCGTCGCGCCGAGCGTCGCCCAAGCCCATGACCGGAGCGTACCGCAATCGCCGGCCGCGGGCAACCCGCCGGGACGACCGCGCACGGAGACCGTCGCCTCCTCTCCCGGGGAGGCTGCTCATGGACAGGCGGGAGCAGGGCGCGATCGCGCCGGCGCCGGCTGCGCGCCGCCGTCTCTGCGGGCGGCCGCGCGGGCTGCGGCGGCCGCGCCCGCGCCGAGCAGCAGCCACGCCAGGGTCGCCATGTTCACCCGGAACAGGAACACCTCGAAGGTGCTGTGAACGAGGACGAAGACCAGGCAGGCGAAGGCGTAGCGATGGATGGCGAGGACTCCGCCCGGCGCCCGCAGGTTGAGCACCAGCGAGACGCACAGCGCGACGAGCGCGGCCAGACCGACAATGCCGGTCTGGAACAGGGTTTGCAGGTACTGGTTATGCGCGGAGATATAGGTCGCCCTTTCGGTTTCCGGATCGACGAAATTCGTGATGTTCTCGATGACGCTCCGGGAGGGCGTCCCGTCCGCCGCGGACGGCAGGCAGGGCGGAAGACCGAGAGCCCGGGCGGAGCCGCCGCCCAGCGCCTCCGCCTCCGACGGCAGACAGCCGGAGAAACGGTTGCCGGCCAGCCTCAGGACTCGCAGGCGATCGAGGTTCCCGAGTTCGGGAGGGATATTCCCGACAAGCGCGTTGTCTTCGAGGCGCAGCGACACGAGGCCGTCCAGCGCGCCGAGTTCGGCGGGAAGTCTTCCCGTCAATCCCGCTCCGGGAAGATGCAGCGCGACGACGCGCGTCGGCGCGCCGCCGAGCTCGAGGCCGCGCCACGACGCCAGGGGCCGGGTCTCGCTCCAGTCGAGCGCATCGGCGGCGCCGGCGAGCGTATCGCGCGCGCCCAGCAATATGCGACAGTCGGCGAACACGGCGCCGGCGCCGCGGCCCGTATCGGCCCCGGAACAGAACAGGTCGGCGACCGCGGCCCGCCCCCTGTCCTCTTCGGCCGCGGCGGCGGGTTCGATGTCCGTCGGCGCCGTCGGGCCGAAGAGACGGTTGCCTTCCAGACGCAAGACCGCGAGTCGCTCCAGGCCGCCCAGTCCCGCGGGAACGCGACCGCTCAGATCGTTGTCGTCCAGGCGCAGGGATCGCAGGTGGCGCAGGCGGGCGAGTTCCCGCGGGACAGGACCAGAAAGATCGTTGCCCTGGAGCGCGAGCTCGCGCAGGTCCCGGAGGTCGCCCAGCTCCGGCGGAATCGGGCCGGACAGGCGGTTGCCGTCGAGGCGAAGCGTCAGGAGCCTCGTCAGACCGCCGAGTTCCGGCGGGATATGCCCGTCCAGCCCGGCATGCGAGAGGTCGAGCGCGACCACGCGCGGCGGAACGCCGCCTGTCGCAACGCCGCGCCACGCCTCGACCGGGAGCCGGGAAGACCAGTCGAGCGCGCCCGGACCGGCGAGCGCATCGCGCGCCGCGGCGAGCAGGGCGGCGTCGGCGACGAGACCCGCGGCGGCCGCGCGCAACGGCATCGCCGCCGCGAGATCGTTGTGCGGGAACCGCAGCCCCGAGCCGTTCAACGCGCAGAACGGCTCGTCGCGGAGCGGGCGAGCGTCTTCGTCCCGATCCGGACGAGCCTCTTCATCCCGATCCGGACACCGGACAAGGCGGTTGCCGCCGAGGTCCGGACGCGACAGCCGTTCGGGGGCGAACAGGTTTCGCGGGAGGGGTCCGGAAAGGCGGTTGTTGGAGAGGTCCAGTTCCTCGAGAAATTCGATGTTCCCCAGTTCGTCCGGGATCGACCCCGCGAGCTGGTTGTCCTCCAGACGCAGCGACACGAGTCTCTCGAGGCGGCCCAGTTCGGGCGGCAGGACGCCGCTCAGACCCGTTCCCGGCAATGCGAGGGCGGTCACACGCGGCGGCGCGCCGCTCACCCGGACCCCATGCCACTCCGGGAGGGGTCGCCCGCGGCTCCAGTTCAGCGCAGCGGCGCCCGCGAGGGCGTCGCGCATCGCGAGCAATCCCGTGCAATCGGCGAAAAGGCCGTCGCCGATACTCGCCCCCGCGCGACAGAACCGCGGCGCTGCGGGGACAGCGACATGCGCCGGGTTCCGGGACGGCGGGGGGTTGGAGAGGGCGTTGCCCTCGAGCCGCAACTCGACGAGTCGTTCGCTTTTCGCGAGCGCTTCGGGGACGGGACCCGTGAGCGCATTGCCGTCGAGACGGAGGGCGGCGAGCGCGTCGAGGCTCGCGAGCCCGGCCGGGATGCGTCCGTCCAGGCCGGCGTCCGCGAGGTCGAGCGCCGTCACGCGCGGCGGCGCGCCGTTCACGGTCACGCCGCGCCAGGCGTCGATCGGGATGTCCTCGCTCCAATTCAGCGACGCCGAACCGGCGAGAGCGTCGCGCGCGGAAAGCAACGCCTCGGCGTCGCCCGCCAGCGCGCGGCGGTGAGCGCCGAGCGGCAGGCAGGGCATGTCGAGGCCGGCGGTCGCGCGCAGGACCGGCGGCGGGCATCCCGCGATCCGGTTGCCGCCGAGCCGCAGCGCCGACAGGCCGGCGAGCGCCGCGAGTTCCCCGGGGACGGCTCCGTGCAGCCGGTTGTCGTCGAGCGCAAGCACGGTCAGGCGAGAGAGAGCGCCCAATTCGGCAGGGATGGGGCCGGTCAGGCGATTGCCGCCGAGGCGCAGCTCGACGAGGCTGTCCAGGCCCGCGAGTTCCGGCGGCAGGGCGCCCTCCAGCCCGGCGCCGGAAAGGTCCAGGGCGACGACGCGGAGCGGCGCGCCGGCGACGGCGACGCCGCTCCATTCGTTCACGGGGGTCTCGCGACCCCAGTCGAGCGCCGCCGAGTCGCCCGCCAGGGAGTCGCGCATGGCCAGCAGCAGGGCGGCGTCGGCCGCGAGTCCGGCCGCGTCGTCGGGCAGGGGGAGGCAGAGCGCATCGTCCAGATCGCGGTCGGCGACCCGGCGCAGCGCCGGCGGCGGACAACCGGCGAAATCGTTGTCGCCGAGCCGCAGCACCGACAAGCCGGCGAGCGCGCCCAGCTGCGCCGGAATGCGCCCCGTCAGGCGGTTGCGGTTCAGACGCAGCGTCTCCAGCGCATGCAGTTTGCCGAGCGCCGCCGGCACGGCGCCCCGCAGCGCGTTGCCGTTTAGCGCCAGGATGCGAAGGGCGCTCAGGGCGCCCAGTTCGGGCGGCAGCGTTCCGTCCAGTTTTGCGTCCGGGAGCTCGAGCGCGATCGCACGGCGCGGCTCGCCTGCGACGGTAACCCCCCGCCAGCGCTCGATGGGGAGGTCGGCCCGCCAGTTCAACCGACCGGCGCCGGCAAGGCGGTCGCGCGCCCGGAGCAACGCCTTGCAGTCGTCGAGAAGCGCCGGCGCCGCGCGCGACATCCGGCATAGCGTCTGCGGCCCGGCGCCCCCGGCGGGAACGCTCAGCGCGGCCGGCTGCGCGCCCGGCGCCGCTTGCGGCAAGTCCCCGGAAGGCGCCGCCGGAGAGACCGGGGGCCGCGCCGGCGGGGCCGCTTCCGCCACAGAGGGCGCGCAGACGGGCTGCGGGTTGAAATCCCTGTCGGGAACGGCGCACAGGCCCGGCGGCAGGTCCCCCGAAAGATCGTTGCCGCCCAGATGGAGTCGCGACAGCCGGGGAAGCGCTGCCAGAGACTCCGGCGCCCGGCCGCTCAGGCGGTTGCCGTCGAGCGTCAGGCTTTCGAGCGACGCGAGCCGTCCCAGAGACGCGGGAACGGCGCCGGTCAGTTCGTTGTCCTGTAGCGCCAGTTCGCGCAGATCGGCGAGGCCGCCGAGCTCGCCGGGAATGGGGCCGTCCAGGCGGTTGCCGTCGAGACGCAACGCCACGAGCCTCGTCAGGCCGCCGAGTTCGGGAGGAATGCGCCCGTTCAGCCCCGACCGGGTCAGCGTCAGACCGACGATGCGCGGCGGCGCGCCGCCGACCGTGACGCCCCGCCAGGCCGGGACCGGCCGGTCGCGGCTCCAGTCGAGCGCCGCGTCTCCGGCGAGGATATCGCGCGCCGCGAGAAGGACGGCGGCGTCGGCGGCAAGGCCCGAACCGCTCGCAGTCTCGCCGACGCACGGCGCCGCCCTGTCGAGATCGTGATCGGCGACGGCGTAAAGCGCCGGCGGCGGGCAGCGCGCGAAACGGTTGCCTCCGAGGCGCAGAAACGCGAGCGCCGGCAGCTCGCCCAATGCCTCGGGGACGGCACCGCCGAGGCGGTTGTCCCCAAGGTCCAGCATCCGCAAACGGCGCAGATTCGCCAGGCTTGCGGGGATCGCGCCAGCCAGTTGATTGCGTCCGAGACGCAGGATTTCGAGCGCCGCTGCGCCGCCCAACGCTTCGGGGACGACTCCGGCGAGGCTCCGCCCCTCGAGGTCGATGGCGGTTACGCGATCGCCGGCAAGGGCCACCCCCTGCCACTCCTTCAGGGGCACATCGGCTCGCCAGTTCGGCGCGACGCCGCCGACTCCCCCAAGCGCCCCGGATGCGTCGATCAGGCTCGAGCAATCGTCGAGAAGCGCCGGGTGGAGTCCGATTGAAGGCAGGCAGAACAGACCGTCGAAGAGATCGTGGTCCGCCGTCTCGTAGAGGGTCGCCGGGAAGGGACGCTCGAAATCGTTCCCCGCCAGCCGCAGCTTCGACAAGTCGGGAAGCTCCGCCAACCGCCGGGGGATGGGGCCGGTGAGGCGGTTGTTGGCCAGGGACAGCTCGCGAAGGGCGGCAAGGCGGCCCAGCGCATCGGGAACGGCGCCGGCAAGGCGGTTCGCGTCGAGCGACAGTTCCTCCAGGTTCCCGAGCGCGCCCAATTCGGCGGGGATCGGTCCCTCGAAACGGTTGCCGCCGAGGCGCAGCCGGGCGAGTTTGTCGAGTCGGGCCGGCACGGGAGGAAGGCGCCCCCCCAATTGCAGCCCCGTCAGGTCCAGCCCGACGACCCGCTGCGGCGCGCCGCCCAGGGACACTCCGACCCAGCTGTCGACCGGGTTCCCGAAGTCCCAGCTCCACAGCGCCGTCCCGCTATCGGTCAGCGCCGCGCGCAGTTCGATGAGGGCGCGGCAATCGTCGAACAGCCGGGGGTTCGTTCCCGACAGGCAGGACACCTCTCCTGCGACGGACGGGGCGACGCGCGCCGGCTGCGGCGCGACGGTCACCTCGCCGATCGACGCCGCGAGGCCGTGGCCCAGCCAGGGAGCGTCTTCGATGCCGGCGAGCGCCACCGGCCAAATCTCCTGGCGTCCCGTATTGAACGTCAACCCCGTGCGCGCCTTGACCGACCGGTCGAGACTGGAGGCGATTCCCTGAAACTGCGGCAGTCCCCAAAACGCGGTGAACCCGGCGATGGAGAGGACGAGCGCCGCCGCCGCGAGCGCTACGCCGACGGCGGTGCGCAGGAAAACGCCCGCCAACCCGTAGGCGACGCCGGCCGCCAGCGCCGCAAGCATGATCGACCGGCTGCCGAAAACCAGACCGACAGCGGCAATGGACGCGAGGAACCCGGCGGCTTTCAGGCCCTGTGTCTTGTCGCCGTCGGCGGCAACGAACACAAGCAACCCGATGGACAGAAACAGATACGCCAGGATGCCGCTGAATACGTTGGCGTTGATCCCCGAAGACGTAAAATACAGGGGGAACAGCGCAAACGACGCTATGAGGAATATCCAGATTGTCCAATTGGAATCCGACCATTCGGAGGAATTTCGATAAGCGTAGAGGAAGAGTATCGCAGCGATAGGGAATCCGAAATAATTGCGCAGTCCGGCGACCCCCGGATCGAGGATCAGGAGAAACGCGCAGACCGCTATGAGCGCCGCCAGACAGATCGCGGTCGCGCGCGCCCCGGCGGGGACAGGCCGGCCGACAAGCGAAAGACCGAGGGCGGCTACGGTCAGGGCGAACAGCCAGTCGGTCGCCGCGCCGGGCAGATAGATGCGCGTCCAGTTCGCGAGCAGCACCGCCGTCAGACCGACGAGAGACCGGGGCAATGGCAAGCCGCGCGCCCAGCGCAGCGGTTGCCTCGCGACGCGGGCGACGGCGGGCGCGCGGGCTCCGCCCGCAAGCCGGGCGAACAGTCCCGTCATCGACCGACCGACCGCCGCGGCGCGTCCGGCGGGAGCGCGCTCACCCGCGCCGGGTCATTGCAGTCCCCCCCCCCCCCCCCCCCCCGCGAACAGGGTGCGTCCGGAGGCGCGAAGGTAGAGGAAGTCGCTGCGGCGCGGAAACCAGATCGAAGGCGCGCGCGCGCCGGAAACGCGGTGGAACTGCACACCGAGACAGACAGCCCGCGCCGTCGTCCCGATGCTGAGCGCGCAGGCGGCGCCCGCGGCGCCGAGAACGGGATAAAGGGCGGCGAACGAACCAAGATTGGCGGAGAGGCCGACCCAGACGCTCCACGAGCACAGGCCGGGTCGGCCGACGCCGTTGAAATAGGCGACGAACAGTCTGGAGACGGCGCTGGCGACGATCCCGGGTGCCGCCAGCGTCATCAGCGGCACGGCGGGCAAGAACGCTTCCGACAGCAGGATGCGCACCAGCGGCGTGGCGACCGCCAGCAAAAGCAGGGTGGCGCCGGCGCTCGCGGCGCAGACGAGGCGAAGGCACAGGCCGAAGGTCTCCAGGTTGCGCCCGTCCGAGTCGACAATGCGCGGGTAGAGGACCATGCGGACGGCGTCGGCGATCAGCGTGACCCGGAACAGGATCGCCGTAGCGGCCGCGAACAGACCGATGTCGGCGCGGCCCGCGGCGACGCTCCCCAGCGCGATCACGCCGAGAAAGGGCTCGATTTCGGTTCCGATGCGCGTCGTATGGTGCCGCAACCCGTAACCGAGGACCTGTCGGCATTGCGCGAGCGACGGCGCCGCGAAGGACAGGCGGCAGTTTCGCCGCAGGTCCGCGATCCCCCCGGCGAAGAGGACGACATGGCCCGCGAGCAACGCCAGCAGCGCCCCGTCGACCCCCAGCCCCAGCCCCCCGACCAGCAGCGCCACCCCGGCGACGGTGACCACCGACTGCGCCGCGAAGATGGCGAGAAGCGGCGTAAAGCGCCGCAGACCGGAAAGGACGAGGTCGACCGTCAGCGAAGCCGACGAGGTCAGCACCAGGACCAGCGCGAGACGGAAGGAACCCGCATCGGCCTTCCGGAAGAAGGGCAATCCGCTGTCGATGAGGGGCAACGCCGCAGCCGCGGCGACGATGCTCCCCGCGAGACAGACGCCGAGAGCCGCCGCCAGCGCGCGCGAGACGTCGACCTTCGCCGAAACGGAGAAGTATTGCGCTCCCATGTCGGCGCTCAGCGCGACGACGATGCCGAGCATATAGCTGAAGGCGACGCATATCGCATAGGCCCCCCGGCCCTCGGGAAGCAGCAGCCAGGCGAGCATGCTCTGGGTGGCCAGCCCGGCGGCGTAGGTCCAGACGCGGGTCCCGAAGGCGATGGCGACTTCCCGTCCGCCCGCCGCGCCCGCGGCTTCAGGCGCTCGCGGAGGCCCGGTCACGACGCGGGGGAAGAAAGAACCCGACTCCCCAGCTCAGGTGCATGGTCGCGAGGACGGGCGCGAGAAGCAGCGCCGCCGGTTCGCGGCGCCGGGCGGCCACCGCCGCCGACGCCAGAACGAGAACCGAAGCGTAAGCCGCAGGCAACACGGCCGCGACAGCCCCCGCGCCGCCGACGGCGAGCGCTCCCGACACCGCCAAAGCCGCCACCAGAAGCGGCGCGGCGAGGTGGCGCGCCCGCACCGATTTCGGATGCCGCCGAAGCATCTCGCGCTTCCACCGCCCGTAATCCAGATATTGCCGGGCGAGCGCCGGCAAACTGCCGCGGGGACGGTAGACGACCTCGAGCTCCGGGTCGAACCACACCACCTGCCCGCCCTGTCGCAACCGCCAGTTGAGCTCGTAGTCCTGATTGCGCACCATGGTGGGGTCGTAGCCGCCCACCTTGTCCAGCGCGTCGCGCCGGAACACGCCGAGATAGACCGTGTCGACCGCTCCCTCGGCGCCGCGATGCCGGTAACGCGCGCCGCCCGACCCCAGCGGCGTCGTCATCGCCGCCGCCACGGCCCGTTCGAAGAAACTGCGTCCGACGGGAAACTGTCGCCCGCCGACCTCGGCCGCTCCCGTCCTTTCGAGCGTCTCCACCGCCCGCGTCACGTAACCCGGCGGCAGAACCGAGGCGGCGTCGACCCGCACGATCACCTCGCCCGCCGCCGCGCCGAGCGCCACGCGCAGGCCCGTCGGCGCAGTCCTGCCGGGGTTAGGCAACAGTTTGACTTCCGGGAAGCGCCGCCGCAGGACCGCAGACATGGCCCCGGTGTCCGATCCGTCGGCGACCACCGCTTCGATAGCGCCTGCATAGTCCTGCCGGCGCACCGAGTCGAGCGCGGAGACGACGGTCGCCCCGGCGTTCCGCGCCGGCATGACGACCGAAACGTCCGGGAGGCCGGGCGCGCGCGGCGCCGGTCTGTCCGCCCCCCGGACATCCCGGATCGCGGGCGGCGCGCCGTCGCCGGCCCCGAGCGTCTCCTGCGTCGCCGTTCCGTTCACTCGTTCCGCCCGCTCGCCCGCGCGGCATTCCGGCCTCGGGCCTTTCGTAACGTCAAGGATATCCGGAGCTCCGATTGCGAAACGATGTTCCGCCTCATGCGATTGTCCGGGAATGGAGAAGGCCCCGACGCCGGGAAACAAGGTAGCGCGGCGCGGACGGCGTTGCAAACGGTTGTATGTCCTCGTTCAGAAATTCTCATTTTGGCCCATAGCGATGCGGCGGACCGGTTGCTCCCGGGAAGGCGTGTCCACCGCCATAATGAGAATCGCTGGTCCTCGTTCGCGTCGCTTGAGTGCGGGCGGCGGTTGTGCATGATGGGCGCGGTCGGGCGTCGGCCCGCCGTTGCGCGGGAGCGGGCGTCATGACCCTTTGCGGAATCCGTCTCTTTCTCGCCGGCGCGGCGTTCGCCGCCGCCTGCGTCGCGGCGCCCGCCCGGGCGGAGGACGAACCGATAGAGGGGGATTCCGTCGTCGCCCGCGTCGGCGGCGACGAAATCCTGTTCTCGGAAGTGGTCGGCGCGGTCTATTCGCTGCCCGAGGACACGCGGGCGAAGACGCCTTTCGACGAGCTGTACGCCGGCGCCCTGCAACAACGCATCGACGGCCAGCTGGTCTTCCGGGCCGCGGTCGCCGCCGGCTTGCGCGACACGCCGGCGCACGCGCGGGCGATGGCCGCTTTCGAGCGCCGGACTCTCGCCGACGCCTGGCTCCGGCGCGAGGTCGCGGCGCGGGTGTCCGAAGACTCGGCGCGGGCGCGCTACGACGAGATCCTCGCCGACGCCGGCGACAGGACCGAACTGCGCGCGCGCCGCATCGTGACCGCCGACGCCGAGGAGGCGCAACGGATCTACGCGCGCCTCGCGGCGGGGGAAGACTTCGCGGAGGTCGCGCGGGCGTCCGGTTTCCCCGGCGCCGACAGGGGCGGGGACCTCGGCTGGTTCTCCGAAGGCGCCATGCTTCCCGAAATCGTCGCCGTGGCGCGCGATCTCGCGCCCGGACAGGTCTCCGCGCCCTTCCCCACCGAGTTCGGCTGGCACCTCCTCAAACTCGAGGGGGTCCGCCCCCTCTCGGTTCCGCCATACGGCGAATTGCAGGAGAGCATCCTGCGCCGGCTGCGGGACGAGGCGGTGAGAGCGGTGCTCGCGGAATTGCGCGAGACGACGCCGGTCCAGCGGTTCGACCGCGACGGCTCGCCCCTCGAATAGGGCGCCGATGCGCTCTCCGCTGGCGCTCGAACCGGCGCGCCTGCCGCCCCTCGCCGGGGTCCGCCTCGGCGCGACGGCGGCGGGCGTCCGCGAGAGCGGCCGGCCCGATCTCATGCTCGCCGAGTTCGCGCCGGGAACCGCCGTCGCCGGCGTCTTCACGCGCTCGGCGACCGCGTCCGCCGCCGTCGAATGGTCGCGCGCGGTCGCGGCGGCGGGCGAAGCGCGGGCGCTGGTCGTCAATTCCGGCAACGCCAACGCCTTCACCGGCCGGGCCGGCGCCGGGGCCGTGAGGGCGACGGCCGGGGCGGCGGCGGCGCTCGTCGGCTGTTCGCCCGAAAACGTGTGCGTCTCGTCCACCGGGGTCATCGGCGAGCCGCTGCCGACGCAGAAAATCCTCGCCGCCCTGCCGGGTCTTCGCGCCGCGCTCGCGCCGGACGGCTGGGCGGCGGCGGCCGAGGCCATCATGACCACCGACACCTTCGTCAAGACCGCCGCCGCCACGGCGGAGATCGACGGCCGGCGGGTCGCCGTCAACGGCATCGCCAAGGGGTCGGGAATGATCGCGCCCGACATGGCCACCATGCTCGCCTATCTCGTCACCGACGCGGCGTTGCCCGCGCCGGTCCTGAGGGCGCTGCTGAAACCGGCCGTCGACCGGACGTTCAACGCCATCACCGTGGACGGCGACACTTCCACCAGCGACACGGTGCTCCTGTTCGCCACCGGCGCGACGCCGCTGGCGCCGCCGCCTTCGGTGGGCCGCAACGGCGGGGTCGGGCGTCGGCTTGCGGACTTCCGCCGCGCGCTGGAGCGGGCGATGCTGGAGCTGGCGCACCGGATCGTGCGCGACGGCGAAGGCGCGAGCAAATTCGTCGCCGTAACCGTTTCCGGCGCCGCGAGCGCGCGCGCCGCGCGGCGCATCGCCTTCGCCATCGCCAATTCGCCCCTGGTCAAGACCGCGATCGCCGGCGAGGACCCGAATTGGGGCCGGATCGTCATGGCCGTCGGCAAGGCGGGCGAGAAGGCCGACCGCGACCGCCTGTCGATCCGCTTCGGGCCGCACCTCGTCGCCGAACGCGGCGGCGTTCGCGAGGGTTACGACGAAGCCCCCGTCGCCGCCTATATGAAGCGCCCGGAGATCGCCGTCCGCGTCGATGTCGGCGTCGGGCGCGGCGAGGCCACGGTGTGGACCTGCGATCTCACCCATGGATACGTCTCGATTAACGCCGACTACCGCTCGTGAGCGCGGCGCCGCTGGAGACCGGGCGGCTCCGCCTCTGTGCGCCGCAGCCGCGGGACGCGCGGGCGCTCGCGGGCGCGCTCGGCGGGTTCGCGGCCGCCGGGTGGGTCGCCGCCGCGCGCCGATGCTGGCTTGCCGGCGGCGCGTTCGGGTTCGTCGTGCGGCGGCGCGCGGGCGGCCTGCCCGTCGGAACGATCACCCTCGACCCCGGCGCCGGCGGCCCGCGCCGCCGCGCGCGCGAGGGCGCGCTTGCCTGGCGCTTCGCGGGCGGGCGCCGCGCCCCGGTCCGGGAGGCGGCGCGCGCGCTCGCCGCCTTCGGTTTCGACACCCTCGGCCTGTCGCACATTTGCGCCCCGCGCGGCATCGGTCCGCTGCGCCGGCGGCGGGCGGCGGCGAGGGCGCCGGTCGTCTACGCCGCGGCGGCCCTGTTGACCGACGACCGCGGGCGTGTGCTGCTGGCGCGGCGTCCGCCGGGCAAGGCGATGGCCGGCCTGTGGGAGTTCCCCGGCGGCAAGGTCGAGCCGGGCGAGCGCCCGCGCGACGCCCTGGCGCGCGAATTGTGGGAGGAATTGGGCCTGCGCGTTTCCGCGGCGGCGTTCGAACCCTGGGACATCGCGTTTCACGCCTACGACGGCTTCCGCCTGATCATGCCGCTGATGCGCTGCCGGCGCCGGAGAGGCGAGCCGACACCGCGCGAAGGGCAGGAGACCATGTGGGTGGAGACGGCGCGGCTTGGCGAGTTCGCCATGCCCGCCGCCGACCGCCCGCTGGTCGAGCGCCTGTTGCGGCGGCGGGGTGCGGAAAACGGGCGGAATTGACCGGTTCCCTCTTGCGACCCCCCGAGGCGCGCAAGGGAGCGCGTCCATCGCCGAAACGAGGATCGCTGCGCCGGAACCGGCAATTCTCATTTTGGCCCATGGCGCCGCGGCGGCTCGCTCCCAGGAAGGCGCGTCCATCGCCATAATGAGAACCGCTGCGCCGGAACAGCGGCGGTTGCAAGCGTCCCCCGATGTGCTACGATTGGCGGCCTTGCGAGGGAGAAGGAGGGAAGCATGCGCCTTGTTCTGTCCGCCGCGGTTCTGGGTTCGGTGCTTGCCGGCTGTGCGCCACCGCAGCTGCCGCCGCTCAATTTCAGCGTTCCGAACATCGGGCTGTCCGCGCGTCCGCTCGACGCCGAGGTCCGTTCCCTGACCGTCACCCTCGGTCGGCCCGACGAGCTGATGGGGCTTATCGACTGGGAACACGTCGACGACACCGGCGGGGGAGCCATAACGGCGGCGTGGCAAAATGCCCTGCAGGAAGCGCTGGACCGCACGCTGATCTTCCGCGACGGCGGTTCGAAGAGGGTCTCCGTCGCGGTCAAGGTCTTGAAACTCGAGTTTTCGAGGGATTGGGAATTTACCGAATCTTCTGCAGAAGCCGTCGCGCGTTACGAGGTCATCGATCGGACCAACGGCGACATCGTTTATACGCAGGAGATCGCCGCGTCCGGCGCCGTGCCCTTTGGCTACGAAGGTTTGACGATGGATGCGGAATATATTTCTGAGTTGCGTATACGGGAGAGTATTAACCGCGCCGTCCAGAACAACATATCGCTGTTTCTCCAGGCGGCGGAAACGATAGATGTGACGAAACCGATGTTTCCCGCGGGGACGACATGATGAGGCGGCGCGCCGGCATGGCCGTCGGGGTCGCGCTTTCCGCGGCGCTGGGGGCGTGCACGCCGGACATTTCGCCCGACAGCTACTCGGTAGGATCGGTCGGACAGGTCAACCGGGCGGTCAGCGGCGTGATCGTCAGCGCGCGCCCGGTCGATGTCGAGGGAACGAGCAGCGGGCTGGGCGCCGGCGCGGGCGCCGTGGCCGGCGGGGTCGCCGGCTCGACCGTCGGCGGCAGCACCGAGGCGAACATCATTGCCGCCGTGGGCGGGGCGGTGGCCGGCGGAATCGCCGGCGCCGTGATCGAGGAGTCGGCGACCGGGCAGACCGCAATGGAATATGTCGTCGAAGCCGAAAACGGCGCCCTCCTCACGGTGGTGCAGGGAGGAAGCCCCCTCCCGATCGGCCTGCAAGTGCTGATCATTTATGGCGCGCGCGCGCGGATCATCCCGAAACCGAACCCCTGATGTGAAGGGAGGGGACCGCCGGCGCGGGAGCGGCCGCCCGGCCGTGTCGGACAAGCTCCTGTCGATGAGCGAGGCCGCGGCGCTGGTTCCCGACGGCGCGCGCCTCGCGCTCGGCGGGTTCGCGGTCTATCAGCACCCGATGGCCTTCGTGCGCGAACTCGTCCGCCAGGGACGGCGCGGCCTGACCGTGGTCGGAGTCGTCAACGGCAACGAGGCGGACCTGCTCGCCGGCGCGGGCTGTCTCGCGCGCATCGAAACCTCCTATGTCGGACTGGAGAAATACGGCCTCGCGCCGAATTTCCGCCGCGCCGTGGAGGCGGGCGAACTGGAGGTCGTCGACTATCCCGAACTGCTCGCCTGGGACCGTTTCCGCGCCAGCGAGGCCAATCACACTTTCCTGCAGGCGAGCTTTCTGGGCGGCGCCGACATCGTCGCCCGCAACCCCGAAATTGCGCCTTTCGACTGCCCGCTGACGGGGCGCCGGCTGTGGGCGGTCCCCCCCGCCGATGCGGACATTGCGGTGGTCCACGCGCCGCTGGCCGACGCGCGGGGCAATGCGCTCTATCCCGAACGCCGTCTCCTGCCGCAGAGCCTCGACATCACCCTCGCGCGGTCCTGCGACACGGTGATCGTCACCGCGGAGCGCATTGCGGACGAGGACGAAATTCGCCGCAACGCCCATCTCAATGCGATCCCGTCCTACCGCGTGCGCGCCGTCGTCGAGGCGCCCTGGGGCGCGCATCCGTGCCCGGTCCTGGGCTTTTCGAAGATCGACGACCGCGCCTTCCGCGAACACGCCGCGGCCGGGGCGGACGAGGAGTCTTTCGCCGCCTGGCTGGACGAGACGGTGTTCGGCGTCGACGATCATCGCGGTTATCTCGAACGCATCGGCCTCGAGCGCCTTCTGGCGTTGCAGACCGCGGCGTCGTTGCGATGAGCGCGCCCGCGACCTTGCACGAGCGGCTCGCCGCGGCGCTCGCGCTGACCCTGCGCGACGGCGAGGTCGGCTATACGGGCCTGGCCACGGGACGCGCCGCCGCGGTCTACATCACCGGCATTCCGCTCGCCGCGATGGCCCTGGCGAAGCTCATGCATGCGCCGAACCTGACGATCCTTCTCGCCGGATGGTCGCACAACCCTGACCTGTCGCGTCTGCGCGCGCTCCCCGATTCCGAGTTCGACGAAACCCTGCGCGACCTGCCCTGCGAGGCGCAGATCGTCGACTGGCCCGGCCAGCTGGCGATCAAGCGCGGCGACGTGAGTTTCGGCTTCTCCTCCGGCGCGCAGGTCGATGTCCGGGGCAACCTCAACGGCGTCTGCATCGGCGACCCGGCGCGTCCGAAGACGCGTCTGGTGGGGCCGATCCTGCATCCCGAACACATGGCGCTGTTCGGCCGCGAATACATCATGATGCCCCGCCACGAAGCGCGGAATTTCGTCGAACGGGTGGATTACGTATCGGGCGTCGGCTACCCCGGCGGCCTCGCCGGACGGCGAAGCCTGGGCCTCGACAGGGGCGGGCCGGAACTCGTCTTCACGCCCCGCTGCGTCTTCGATTTCGACAAGGAGGCGGGGCGGATGAAAGTGCGTTCGATCCACCCCGGCGTCGGGGTCGAGGCGCTGCGGGCGGCGACGGGGTTCGACCCCGGCCCGCTCGACGATGTCCCGCGCACGCCGGACCCGTCCCCGGAGGCCCTCGCCCTCCTGCGCCGCGAGGTCGACCCCCGGGGGATTCTCATCCCCGAACTCGACTGAATCCCGCGCGGGCCGGGAGCGCGGTCCGCTCTCCGCGGCCTTCGCCGTTACCCCACCCCGCCGTCGTGCAGATGGCAGGCGGCCCAGTGGCCCGGCTCGACCTCGCGCAGCGCCGGCGAGGCCGCCCGGCAGCGCGCCCCCGCCCGGGGGCAGCGGGTGTGGAAACGGCACCCGGGCGGCGGGTCGAGGGGGCTCGGCACATCGCCCTGAAGGACCGTCCGTTGCCGCCGCGCCCGCGCCCGCGGGGTCGGGATCGCCGAAAGCAGCGCCTGCGTATAGGGGTGCAGGGGCCGTTCGAATAGACGTTCGCGGTCCGTCGTTTCGACGATGCGCCCCAGATACATCACCGCGACCCGGTGGCTGATGCGCTCCACCACCGCGAGGTCGTGGGAGACGAAAAGGTAGGACAGTTTCAACTCGTCCTGCAGGTCCATCAGCAGGTTGAGTATCTGCGCCTGGATCGAGACATCGAGCGCCGACACCGGCTCGTCGCCGACGATCAATTCGGGCCCCGGCGCCAGCGCGCGCGCGATGCCGATGCGCTGGCGCTGCCCGCCCGAAAACTCGTGCGGGAAGTCGCCCCGGCGCCGGGGGTCGAGGCCGACGCGCGCGAACAGCGCCGCGACGCGCCCGGCGCGTTCGCCTCGTCCTCCCGTCCCGTGAATCTTCAGCGGTTCGCCCACGATGTCGCCCGCCGTCATGCGGGGATTGAGCGAGGCGTAAGGGTCCTGGTGGATCGCCTGCAACCGCCTGCGGAACGGCAACATTCCCCGCGCGTCGAGGCCGGTCACATCCTCGCCGTCGATCAGCACCTGCCCCGCCGTGGGGTCGAGCAGTTTGAGGGCGCACCGCCCGACGGTCGTCTTGCCGCAGCCGCTCTCGCCGACGAGCGCCAGCGTTTCGCCGGCGCCGACGCGGAACGACACGCCGTCGACCGCGCGCAACCGTTGGGGACGGCGCGAGAACAGGCCGCGGCGGAGGGGAAAGTCCTTGCTGAGGCGGCGCGCCTCGAGCAGCGGCGGCGGCGCGCTCACGCGGCGCCCCGCGCCGCGCCGTCGGCATGCCAGCAGGCGATCCAGTGTCCGGGGCGCGTTTCCTCCAGCGGCGGGCGCGCGTCGCGGCAGGCCTGCGTCGCGCCGGCGCAGCGCGGCGCGAACGCGCAGCCCGCGGGAAGATGCGCGCCGGAAGGCACGGTTCCGGCGATCTCGTGGAGCCGCGCCCGCGCTTCGCCGCGACCGGGGATCGCCGCCAGCAGCCCGCGCGTATAGGGGTGCCCGGGGCGGTCGAACAATTCGTCCACCGGCGCTTCCTCGACCTTGCGCCCGGCATACATCACCGCCACCCGGTCGGCGTTCTCGGCGACCACCCCCAGATCGTGGGTGATGAGCACCACCGCGGCGCCCGAGGTCTCCCGCATTTCGCGGATCAGGGCGAGGATCTGCGCCTGAATCGTCACGTCGAGCGCCGTGGTCGGTTCGTCGGCGATAAGCACCCGCGGGTTGCAGGACAACGCCATGGCGATCATCACGCGCTGACGCATTCCGCCCGAGAGCTGGTGCGGCCAGGCGAGCGCCCGCCGCTCCGGTTCGGGAATGCGGACGCGACGGAGCATTTCCACCGCTCCCCGCATGGCTTCGCGCCGCCCCGCCCCGCAATGCCGGGCGATCGCCTCGGCGATCTGCCGGCCCACCGTGAACAACGGGTTGAGCGAGGTCATCGGCTCCTGAAAGATCATCGAGATGTCGTTGCCGCGGACGGCTTCCATCGCGGTTTCGGAAAGGCCGAGAAGGTCGACGCCGTCGAGGCGCACGGCGCCGCCGACGATGCGCCCCGGCGGGTCGGCCACCAGGCGCATGATGGAGAGCGCCGTGACGCTCTTGCCGCAGCCCGACTCGCCGACGACGCCGAGCGTTTCTCCCTCGCCGACCGCCCACGAAACGCCGTCCGCGGCGCGGTTCGTTCCTTCGGGAGTCGCGAAATGGGTGCGCAGGTCCTCGACTTCGAGCACCGTCGCGCGCGGCGCTTGTTCCGCGGCGTCCGTTTGCGTCACACTGGCCCTCCGCGCGTTCGCAGGCGCGCCGCACCATAGCGCCGTTTCGGCGGCGCGAGTCGAGGGAGGAGAGAGGGATGTCGAGGCTTCGTTCGAGACCCGCCGCATGGTCGCGGCGCCGGGTCCTCCAGGGCGCCGCGGCGCTCGCCGCCGCCGGTCTGCCGCTCCGGGGCCTCGGCGCCGACGTCCCCCTCGAGTTCGACGGCTCGGATTTCCGCCTCGCCGCGCCCGAACCGAACCCGCGCTACGGCGGCGTCCTGCGATACGGGATCACCATGCGGCCGCCGCATCTCGACTTCCACCAGTCGGGAACGGTGAACAATCTCGGAAGCCAGGGCTGCCTCTACGACAATTTGATCCGGCGCGACCCGCGCGACAGCGGCAGGAGCATCATCCCCGACCTCGCGCACAGCTGGGAAATATCAAGCGACGGAATGCGCTATACGTTCTTCCTGCGCAAGGGGGTTCTGTTTTCCGACGGCGCCGAGCTCACGGCGGACGACGTCAAGGCGACGTTCGACCGTATCGTGCGGCCGCCGGAGGGGATTCACATCCCGCGCAGCGCGCTCTTCGCCTCGGTGGAGTCGATTTCCGTCCTCGACAGCCACACCGTGCGCTTCGAACTCGCCGCGCCGCGCCCGCCGGCTTTTATCATGTCGGCGCTCGCCAGCGGCTGGAACGCCATCGTCCGCAAGCAGACCCTGGAGGACAACGGATACAACCTGCGCAAGACCCTCGACGTTCCGGGGACCGGCCCTTTCCGCAGCGCCCGCCGCGTCGAACAGGAAGTCTGGGTTATGGAGAAGAACCCCGACTACTGGATGGAGGGGCTGCCCTATCTGGACGGGGTCGAATTCTATCATGCGCTGCCGTTCTCGCCGGAGCTGGGTTCGGCGCTGCTTTCGGGGCGCGCCGATTACGCGCGGCTGCTGGACCCGGTGACCCGCCGCGTGATCGACGCCCGCGACGATATCGAGTCCGCTGAGTATTATCAGAGCGTCATCCAGGCGGTCTGGGTCAATGCGCGGCGCGAACCCCTCGCCGACCCGCGGGTGCGGCGGGCGCTGCATCTGGTGCTCAACCGCCCCGTTCTCGTCGAGGTGGTGCGCGATGTCGCGCCGATGATGGTGGGCGCGTTCACCTATCCGTTCTCCGACGCCGCGATTCCCGCCGAGGAGCTCGCCGAACGCCCCGGATACAGCGCCGACACCGCGGCGGCGATCTCCCAGGCGCGCGGTCTGCTCGCCGAGGCCGGCTATCCGGACGGTCTGCAAGGCCTTGATTTCCTGGTGCGCGAGGTCGCGAGTTTCAAACTCTGGTCGCAGGCCATTCAGGCGATGCTGTTGCAGGCGCTCAAGGTCCAGTGCAACCTGCGCACGGTGGTCGAATCGGTGTGGTTCGACGACACCAATTCCGGCAATTTCGATCTGTCGATCGGCGCCATCGTCTCCACGCTGATGGACCCTTCGGACTACTTCAACACGTGGTACGCCAAGGACGGGCCGCAGAACTATTCGCAATGGGAGGACGAAGCCTTCTCCGCCCTGGTCGAACGCATCGACTCCGAGGTCGACCCGCAAGCGCGCCACGCATTGATCCGCGAAGCCGAGGAAGTCATGGAAGCCAATCCGCCGTTGCTTCCCGTCGCCTGGGAGAAGATCATCGACGGCTGGTACAGCTACGTGAAGGGGCATAACCCTCACGGCTATTTCGGCATTTACGACGTGGTGCGCATGGATACGTTCTGGCTCGACAAGTGACCGCGCCGGACCGGGATCCCCGACACGCGAGGCCCGAATCGTGAAGATCGTTTCCGGCAACGGCAACCGGCCGCTCGCCGAGGCGGTGGCGGCGTTCTGCAACCTGCCGCTGGTGAACGCCAGCATCCGCCGCTTCTCCGATCAGGAAGTGTTCGTCGAGATTCATGAGAACGTGCGCGGCGAGGACATGTTTCTCGTCCAGTCCACGTCCTATCCGGCGAACGACAACCTGATGGAGCTGCTGGTCACCATCGATGCGCTGCGCCGCGCGTCGGCGCGGCGGATCACGGCCGTCGTGCCCTATTTCGGCTACGCCCGCCAGGACCGCAAACCGGGTCCGCGCACGCCGATTTCCGCCAAGCTCGTCGCCAATCTCATCACCACGGCCGGCGCCGACCGGCTGTTGACGATGGACCTTCACGCAGGCCAGATACAGGGCTTTTTCGACATTCCGGTGGACAATCTGTTCTCGGCGCCCGTCGCCATCGCCGACATCTCGAGGTCCTTTTCCGGCGGCGGGCTGACGGTCGTCTCGCCGGACGTAGGCGGCGTGATCCGCGCTCGCGCCATCGCCCGGCGTATTGACGCCGGCCTCGCCATCGTCGACAAGAGGCGCGAACGCGCGGGCGCGTCGGAGGTCATGAACATCATCGGCGATGTCGACGGGCGGCGCTGCGTCCTGGTGGACGATATCGTCGATTCCGCGGGCACGCTGTGCAATGCGGCGGTGGCGCTGAAGGAAGCGGGCGCCGAATCGGTGGCCGCCTATGTCACCCACGGCGTGCTGTCGGGCGGCGCGGTGGCGCGGGTCGCCGACTCGCAGCTCGCCGAACTGGTGATCACCGACACCATCGAGGCGACGGCGGCGGTGCGTTCGGCGCGCAATGTGCGCGTCGTTTCGATTTCGCAATTGCTGGCGGAAGCGATGCGCCGTATCAGCGAGGAGAGCTCGGTCTCGAGCCTGTTCGACCAGGCGCCGGCACCCGCGCCGCAACCCTGAGGAGCACGACATGGCCGACGTAGCGGTTCTGGAAGCGGCGCTGCGGGAGACCCGCGGCAAGGGCGGCGCGCGCGCGACCCGGCGCGCCGGGCGCGTCCCCGCGATCGTCTATGGCGGCGGCCGCGAACCGCGGGCGGTGTCGCTCGACGGGCGCGCGCTGGCGCGCGAATACGAGCGCGGCGGGTTCTTCAGCCGTCTCTACGAACTCGGAGTCGAAGGGGCGAGCGTCCGCGTGCTGCCGCGCGATGTCCAGCTCCACCCGGTGACCGACGCGCCGCTGCATGTGGATTTCCTGCGCCTGACGGGCGATACGCGAATCGATGTCGAGGTGGGCGTCGTCTTCGCCAATGACGAGGAGGCGCCCGGCCTGCGCCGCGGCGGCGTGCTCAACATCGTCCGCCGCGCCGTCTCCCTCAATTGTCGCGCCGATTCGATCCCGGAGGCCATCGAGGTCGACCTTGCCGGCCTCGATATCGGCGACTCCGTGCACATTTCGCACGTCGCCTTGCCCGAAGGCGCGCGCCCCACCATCCAGGACCGCGATTTCACCATCGCCACCATCGCCGCGCCCACCGTCGCCGCCGAGGCCGCCGAGGAGGAGGGCGAGGAGGCCGAGGAAGCGGCCGCCGACGCGACCGAGGCGACGGAATCCGCCGCCGCCGGCGAGGGCGCCTGACGCCGCGTCCCGGGTTCCGTGCATCTCTTCGTCGGCCTCGGCAACCCCGGCGCCGCCCACGCGCGCAACCGGCACAATGTCGGCTTTATGGTGCTCGACGCCCTCGCCCGGGGATGGGGGTTCGCGCCGTGGCGCAAGCGCTTTCGCGGCGTCGCCGCGGAGGGACGCATCGACGGCGCGCGGGTTCTCGCCTTCAAGCCGGAAACCTGGATGAACCGTTCGGGCGTCGCCGTCGGCGAGGCGGCGCGTTTCTACAAGGTGGCGCCGTCGCGGGTCGTCGTCGTCCACGACGAGGTCGACCTCGCGCCCGGCAAGATCCGCGTCAAGACCGGCGGCGGCAGCGCCGGGCATAACGGCCTCAGAAGCATCGACGCCCATTTCGGCGACGGGTACCGCCGGCTGCGCATCGGCGTCGGCCATCCCGGCGACAAGTCCCGGGTGACCTCCTTCGTGTTGCGCGACTTCGGGGCGGAGGACCGCGACTGGCTCGACCGCCTGGCGCCGGCGATCGTCGACGCCGCTCCCTGGCTGACGCGCGACGACGACCCCGGGTTCATGACCCGCGTCGCCCTGTTGCGAAGCCGCGCGGAAGGCGCGTCCGGCAACGCCTGATGGGGTTCCGGTGCGGCATTGTCGGCCTGCCGAACGTCGGCAAGTCGACGCTCTTCAACGCCCTTGCGGGGGAAGCGGCGGCGGAGGCGGCGAACTACCCGTTCTGCACAATCTCCCCCAATGTCGGTCGGGTCCCGGTCCCCGATCCGCGGCTCGGCGAGGTGGCGCGCGTCGCCGGCTCCCCGCGCGTCGCGCCGCTGCATCTCGATTTCGTCGATATCGCCGGCCTCACCGAGGGAGCGAGCCGCGGCGAGGGACTCGGCAACGCCTTCCTCGCGCATATCCGCGAGGTCGACGCCATCGTCCACGTGTTGCGCTGCTTCGACGGCGGCGAGGTAAGCCATGTCGCCGGACGGGTGGATCCGGTCGCCGACGCGGAGATCGTCGAGACCGAACTGATGCTCGCCGATCTCGCCGGCCTGGAGCGGCGGTGCGAAGCATGGATGAAACGCGCGCGCAGCGGCGACGCCGAAGCCCGCGCCATGCTCGCGGTCGGCGAACCCGCGCGCGCGGCGCTGGCGGAGGGACGCCCGGCGCGCGAAGCGTTTCCCGACGCCGCCGATGGCGCCGCCTGGCGCCGCCTGCAACTGCTCACGACGAAACCGGTAATGTACGCCTGCAATGTGGACGAGGACTCGGCTGCGGAGGGCAATGCGGCGTCGCGCCGGGCGGCGCGGCTGGCGGCGGAGCGGGGCGCCGGGCATGTCGTCGTTTCCGCCGCTATCGAGGCGGAGATCGCCGCGCTCGCCGATGCGGCGGAGCGCGCCGAATTCCTCGCCGGTCTGGGCCTCGCCGAGACCGGACTCGCGCGTCTGGTTCGCGCCGGGTTCCGCCTCCTCGATCTGATCGTCTTCTTCACCGCCGGCCCGAAAGAGGCGCGCGCCTGGAGCGCGCCGCGCGGAACCCGCGCGCCGGCCGCCGGCGGCGTCATCCACAGCGATTTCGAGCGCGGCTTCATCTGCGCCGAGACGGTCGCCTGCGAACGTTTCGTGGAGCTTGGCGGCGAGGCGGGCGCGAAGGCCGCCGGCGCTCTGCGCCAGGAAGGCCGCAACTACGAAGTCAGGGACGGCGATGTCATCCGCTTCCGCTTCAACGTCTGATCCCGCTGTCCGCCGGGCCGACGCGGACGGCGAACGCGACGCAGGCGGCCGCGCCGCTACCGACTGTCGGCCGGGGATTTCAAGACGACTGTCGCCGCGGGCCGAACGCTGCGCAGATCGATACGCCGGAACGAACGATACGAGACCTCCGCATAACCCGTTTCGCATACGGCAGGATCGCGTTTCTGCGTTTTCCGCGACGTTCCCGAACCCGCCGTCGGCGCACGATAATGCGTGATGGCATTACGAAAGCCCGCACACCCTCCGTCATTCTCGCGAATGAGCGTGTGAAGAAACCCGTCGGCCCTCACTATAGCGGCCGGACAGATCGAGAGTCGCCGCAGTGAAAGACGGAAACCCTGCGATAATACTTCGTCATTCCCGCGAGGGAGCGTGTAAAGAAATCGAACAGCGTTACAAATACTCGTCATTCCCGCGAAAGCGGGAATCCGGCGCAGCGTTTCCGAATGAAAAAGACGGATTAGTCTTTCGGACGGCCGCTCCGGATTCCCGCTTTCGCGGGAATGACGAAGTATTGTCGGAGGGTTGTCGTCTCCCACGGCGCCATTTTTTCGGCGCTCCGACCATCGTAGTGAGAGACATCCGATTCCTTCACACGCTCGAAGGCGGGAATCCAGAGGCGGCCGTCCGCAACAGATTCCCGCTTTCGCGGGAATGACGAGTGTTTGTAACGCTGGTCGATTTCTTCACGCTCTCTTTCGCGGAACGAATATGTCCGAACAACGACAACCCGGCTCGAATCGAGGCGCACGGTCATTCTGTCGACGCCTCGCGACGCCGCCGGAAGTCCGCCCGGAACAGGCGACCGCCGAGCCGTGACCGGATCCCGAAAAATCCGGACCTGAAGATACTGCAGGTCGGGCGTCCGCGACGGTTTTGCCGGTTTGCCCCGGCCGCCGCATGAACCGTCGTCCGGCCGCAGCGATTCTCATTCCGGCGATGGACATCGCCCCCGGGAGCGCAACCGATCCGCCGCGGCGCCATGGGCCAGAAGGAGATTTGTCGGTCCGGCCACGATCGCTTGACAACGCCGGCGCCGGGTTATAGCGGTTCGGGCTGCTGCGAGGGGCGGGGCGCAGGCGCGCCGCCGCGACGGATTCGGATGGGTTGCGCGACATGACTGCGACGGCCGAAGCGGCGACGGACGGCGGCGCGCCGACCCGCCTGCCGCATCACGACAACTATTCCGACGACAAGCTGCGGCGCATTCTCGGCCGCGTGCGCACCTTCGCCATGGTGGGCGCCAGCGCCCAGTGGCGGCGCCCCAGCTATTACGCGATGAAATATCTCACCGGCAAGGGCTACCGCGTGATCCCCGTCAACCCGGCGCGGGCAGGCGACGAGATCCTCGGCGAAACGGTCTACGGCTCGGTTTCCGAGGTCCCGCACCGGCTCGACATGGTCGATATTTTCAGGACGTCGGAAGAAGCGCTGGCGATCGCCGAAGAGACCGTCGCCTGCAAGGACGCGAAAGGCATCGAGGTGCTGTGGATGCAGCTGACGGTGCGCAACGACGAAGCGGCCGCGCTGGCCGAGGCCGCAGGGCTCGAAGTGGTGATGAACCGTTGCCCGAAGATCGAATTCGGCCGCCTGTCCGGCGAGCTCGGCTGGTGCGGCGTCAATTCGCGCATCGTTTCGTCGAAAAGCCTGCGCCCGCCGCGCTGACCGGCGCCCCGCGCCGCAAGGACCCAACTCCCCGGGAGCAACGCCGAACATGAGCGAAACCACCGCCGCTTCCGCCGCGGCCATGCACCGCGTCGAAACTCCCGAAGAATACGGGATCGAAACCCTCGCGGTCCACGCCGGAGCGCAGCCCGACCCGCGCACCGGCGCGCGCTCGACGCCGATCTACCAGACCACGTCCTTCGTGTTCGACGACGCCGATCACGCGGCGTCGCTGTTCAACCTCCAGACCTTCGGCTTCGTCTATTCCCGCATGACCAATCCCACCGTCGCGGTGTTCGAGGAGCGGGTCGCGGCGCTGGAGGGGGGGCGCGGGGCCGTGGCGGCGGCGAGCGGCCACGCGGCGCAGTTCCTGGTCGCGGCGACGCTGATGCGCGAAGGCGACGAGTTCATTTCCTCGCGCAACCTCTATGGCGGTTCGGTCACGCAGTTCGGCCACAGTTTCTCGCGGCTCGGCTGGAAATGCCGTTTCGTCGACCCCACCGACGCGGACAATTTCCGCGCCGCGATGACCGACAAGGTGAAGTTCATCTTCCTCGAATGTCTCGCGAACCCCGGCGGCATCGTGATCGACATCGAGGCAGTGGCGGAAGTGGCGCGCGAGAACGGCATTCCGCTGGTCATCGACAACACCTTGGCCTCGCCCTGGCTGTGCCGGCCCTTCGAATGGGGCGCCGACATCGTGGTGCACTCGACGACGAAGTTCATCGGCGGCCACGGCAACACGATGGGCGGCGTCGTCGTCGAGTCGGGCCGTTTCGACTGGCGCCAGAACGACAAGTTCCCCGGCATGAGCCGGCCCGACCCGGCCTATCACGGGTTGACCTTCGCCGAGACCTTCGGCGATTTCGGCTTCACCATGAAGGTGCGCGCGGTGGCGCTGCGCGACTACGGGCCGACGCTCTACCCCACCGCCGCGTGGAACCTGTTGCAGGGCGTGGAGACTCTGCCGTTGCGCATGGAGCGCCATTGCGCGAACGCGCTCGGCGCCGCGACATGGCTGGAACGACACCCGAAGGTGCGCTGGGTTTCCTATTCGGGACTGGAGTCCAGCCCCTATTACGCGCTGGCGCAGAAATACATGCCCCGGGGCGCCGGGGCGGTGTTCACCTTCGGCCTTGAGGGGGGCTACGAAGCCGGGCTCAAATTCGTCGACGAGGTGCGTCTGTTCTCGCATCTCGCCAATATCGGCGACACGCGCAGCCTGATCCTGCATCCGGCGTCGACGACGCATCGCCAGCTCACCCCCGAACAGCAGGAGGCGGCGGGCGCCGGCCCGGATGTGGTGCGCCTGTCGATCGGCATCGAGACGCTGGACGACATCATCGCCGATCTCGACCGGGCGCTGTCCAAGGTCTGAGGCCGGAGGTCCGGGCGCGCCGCGCTACTCGCGCAGCGCGGTTTTCAGGATCTTGCCGGTGGCGTTCATCGGCAGGCTTTCGCGCACTTCCACGAGACGGGGATATTTGTAGGACGCGAGGCGCTCTTTCGACCATTCGATCAGCGCGTCGGCGTCGATCTCGCGCCCCGGCGCAGGCACGACGAACGCCTTGATCTCCTCGCCCAGGCGCTCATCGGGCACGCCCACCGCGGCCGCCAGCGAGACCGCCTCGTGCGCCATCAGCGCCTCTTCGACCTCGCGCGGATAGACGTTGAAGCCGCCGCGGATGATCATGTCCTTCACCCGGTCGACGATATAGAGATAACCGTCTTCGTCGAAGCGGCCGATGTCGCCGGTGTGGAACCAGCCGTCGCGGACCGCCTCCGCCGTCGCCTCGGGTTTGTTGAGATAGCCTTTCATGACGCAATGGCCGCGCACGATTACCTCGCCCGGTTTGCCGGTCGCGACATCGGCCCCGTCGTCGTCGACGATGCGCACTTCGACTCCCCAGACGGGGGTTCCCACCGAGCCGGGCTTGCGCGGCTTGTGGAGGTGGTTGAAGGTCACGGCCGGCGAGGTTTCGCTCAGACCGTAGCCTTCGAGGATCGGCACGCGGAACTTCTTCTCGAACCCGCGCAGCACCTCCACGGGCAGCGACGCCCCGCCGGCGGCGCACAGCCGCAAGCGGCCGGCGACGGCCTCGACATCGGAGTCGTCCACCGGATGGTTGAGCAGCGCCCAATACATGGTGGGCACGCCGGCGAACACCGTCACGCGGTCTTCGCGCAACGACTTCATCACCGCGGCGGGGTCGAAGCGCGGCAACAGCACCATCGTCGACCGCGCGACCGTGCAGGCGATCATCTGCACGACCTGACCGAAGGCGTGAAACAACGGCAGCACGATCATGCACACATCGTCATGACCGGTGCCGACCAAGTCGCGCGCGATCATCGCGTTGAGGAGCAGGTTGGTGTGGGTGAGTTCGGCGCCTTTCGGGCGGCCCGTCGTCCCCGATGTGTAGAGCACGGCCGCGACATCGTCGCCGCCCCGCTGCGCGGTTTCGAATTCGGGCGGCGCCCCGGCCATCGACGCGCCGAGGGTGACGCAGCCGGGGATCGGCGAGGGTGCCGCCGGGTCGGCGCCGATGACGCGGAATTCCCGACACCCCGGAACGCGCGAGAACGCGGCATGCCCGGCCTTGCCGCACGGGAGCTCGTCGGTCCCCTCGAAGCAGAGGAACGCGACGGCGCCCGAGTCCTCGAGCAGATAGGCGATCTCGTCGGGCGTGAGCAGCACGTTCACGGGCAGCACGGCGGCGCCGGTCTTGAGGATGCCGAAATAGGCGATGGGGAACCAGGGCAGATTGGGGCAGCTCAGCGCGACGATGTCGCCGGGGCCGACCCCCGCGACGGCGAGGCCGCCGGCGACGCGCGCGGCGGCGGCGTCGAGAGCGCCCCATGACGTCCGCCGGCCCGCGAAGATCAGTGCGGTCTCGTCCGGCGCCTCGCGCGCCGCGGTTTCCAGGGCGGTCGAGAGGTTGTACATCGCTGGCGGCCTCCGGCTTCGACGCATTCCCGGAGCACGATAGCGTCGGGGCGCCCGAATTGCACGGCCGTGTGCCGGTTCACGACATATGAGACTCCGGATGGGCCGCAGGGAACGGCGCGTCAAGCCGCTTCGCGGCTCCTTCGCTACGCTGCGGCCCTGCGGGCGACCCGCCGTTCCCTGCGGCCTTGAGGGCTGCCATGGCCGTAAGCAGGCTTCCGGCCATGGAAAGGCCCGGACGCCCACTGCCCGAACCCGCCGTGTCTCACATGTGTCCGAACCAGGTCGTGTCGAGCGCACTGGCGATTCTCGGTATCGGGCCGGATATGTCGCGGTGGCGTCGGCTGGCGAATGCCTTCGGCCGCAAAACCGACCGGGGCGGCCGCGCCCCGGAGCTCCGGGTTGCAGCCCCCGGGGAATCGTGCGAGGCTGAATTGCCGAAGCGGTTCCCGCAACCGGACAGCGTGGGCGATTCCGGTCCGGTGACACGGATCGTCGTTTCGGGCGCGGAGCGCTGACCGAAGGGCGATGGCATGGAAACCCGGATGAGCGGCGCTCCGGTTCCCGGCCCGATCGGCGGAGGGAACGAATCTCTCCCTCATCCGCTCGTCCGCGACAGAAGCGGAAGCGCCGGTATTTTGGGTGTGGATAGAATACATTGCGCAGATGCGTTCGACGCGTTCCCTTCCATAAGCGACAGGTCGGTCGATTTGATTGTCTGCGACGGTCCCTACGGAGTCACCGCCAACGGGTGGGACAGGGTCGGCGACATTCAGAAATTCAATCTCCGGCTTATCCGCATATTCGCTGAAAAGTTAAAGGACGGCGGCGCGTTATACCTGTTCGGCAAGCCGGACTGTATCGACTTCATCGATTATCGTCCCTTTCTCAATCTGCGGTCGAAGATCGTCTGGTATCAGCCGAGTCGGCTGTCTCAAGGCCGAATCGGCTATACCAACAACTACGATATAATTTGTTACTTCGTCAAAGGAGATAAACCGAAAATCTACAATTTGGACGACATTCGCGTGCCCCAGCTGGTGGAACTCAATCATCGACTCCGGTGCGAGCGTGTCCCGTCCGTAGCAGGCGGCAAGTATGGGAGGACGAAATTCAGTGCAAAAGGGAAAAATCCGGGGGATGTATGGGGAGACATCAAGCAACTGACGTATAAGTCGAAGGAATTGGTAAGCCGAAAGGCTCTCAATACGATACAGAAACCGGAGGCTCTCATTGAGCGACTGGTGAGGGCGAGTTCGAACGAAGGCGATCTTGTACTCGACCCGTTCTGCGGCGTCGGAACATGCCCCGTCGTCTGTCGACGACTGGGAAGGCGTTTCGTCGGGATAGAGAAAAACCGGCAATTTGTCGCCGCCGCCAGCGAACGCCTGAAGTCCGTCGGCCCCGCTCTCATCTGAAGCCGAAGTCGGGATGGAGCGCAAGATCCGTCGAAAAATTATCGGCCTTGTGCGCGAAGCGGCCGAGCTTGCGCGGAAAATCGGCATCGCCAACCTTCTTCAGCCGGGACTGGTCAGGGAAATGATCGTCGCCGACATATTGGGACACGACCTCATCCACTCGAAACGCGACGCAGACGCTCATGCCGCGAATAACCCCGACGAAAAATACGAATACCTGTCTTGCAAGGAAGGCGGGACCGGCCAGTTGGACCGCATGTTCAGGGAACCCGCCGACAAGCGCGCCGCGTCTCTGGATCGCATAACGAGAAACAGAAAAATCTATTACGCCGTATTCTACGCCGATAATCAAACGAAATGCAAGATCATATACGAACTCGATCCCGGCGTCGTGGCCACGGAAACCGGAAGGCGGCTGGACAAAAGCAGAAATGCGATTTCGCATGTCGGTTTTTCGGAATCGTGGGTCGGAAAGCACGGGAAAATTGTCTATCGCGATGAGTCGAATCGTTCTTGAGAATTCCGGCAACCGTTTCCTGCCGATCTGTGTCCGACAGAGGTTGCGGAGGAATCTGGAGGGATTCGCGCTGCTTCCTTCGATCATGCGGTCGGTTTCGAAGCCGCAAGCCCGCATGATGGACGGCCACGGGTCGAAAAACAGGATATTCGACAGACGCGGACCGCGAGGCATCGCTGCCCGATCCGGTCGATCCGCCGGATACGCCATTCGACCCGCATCGGGTTCCGGGGCATGTTGTAGTTCATCGGGGCGCCGCAGAACCGGAAGTCGAGCCCTTCGGCCGCGGCGTCGGCGCAAGGCAGGGCATGGGCCTCGCCGCCGCGGAAACGGCGCGCTGCGTCGCGGCAAAGTCTTCGCCGGGTTCTCGCGGACATGGCCGCGCGCCGGTCACGGCTCCGCGGCGCCGCCCTCGCTACGCATCCGGTCGAGCGCGCGGCGGGCGGCCTTTGTCGGGCGCGGGCCGCCGCGCGGCGCCGGCGCGTCATCGGCCGCCGGCGCCGCAAGGTCGTCGTAGAGCCGCGCCGCCTCGGCGGCAGGGCCGCGACGCTCGCCGAGCGCGGCGACGGCGACGACACGGATGCGCCCGCCCTGCGGAAAGGTCAGGACATCGCCGGCGCGCACGGCGGCGGCGGGCTTCGTTTGCGGGACTCCGTTGCGGCGCACGCGCCCACCGGCGCAGATCCGGGCGGCGAGCGCGCGCGACTTGAAGAACCGCGCATGCCACAACCACTTGTCGAGGCGGAGGGTGGGCGGCGGCGCGTTCACGGTTCCGCCGGACGCGGGCAGGGCGGCGGGATTTTCAGCTGCGCCAGCGCGGCGAAGGGCGCAGCGCCGGACGCCGCGCGCCGTGGGCGGCGCTCCGGGCGGCGACGCGCGGGAATGTAGCGGACTCCTCCGGCCGACCCGGCGGCGACGGCGCGCCAGCCGAGCCCCTCGACCACGGCCGCGAGCTCCCGAAGCGAACAGCCGACGATGCGGCGTAACGATTCGTCGAGCGCCACCGGTCCGGCGCGCGCGCGCCGCCGCAGCGCCGCGACGAGACGTTCGAACCTGTCGACGCGGACGGCGCGCCCGCCGGCCGGCCAGTAACCGACGGCGCGGCAATACGCTGCGGGCGTGTCGGCGCCCAGCGGCATCGACGCCTGCTCCGCGGGCGGCGCGACGGGCGCGCGCGCGTTGTGCACGCACCACAGCAGTGCGCGCAGGCGCATGGGTTCCGGTTCGAGCAACGCCGGCATGAACACCGCCTCGCTGCCGAGGCGCACGCCCATTGCGGCGAGAGCCTTGCGGCCCCGGGGCCCGAGGCTGCGCCGAAGGTCGCCCGACGGGCGCGGCGCGGCGCCCCCGCCGGTCTCGGCGATCCGGAACAGAAGACCGCCGACGAGGCCGTCGGGGGCGGCGCTCCGGGCCTCGAACAACGGCGCGAGAACGCGGGCGATATGGGAGTCCAGCCACGCGGCGAGACGGCGTTCGACCTCGGCGCGCAGGCGCTCGGGCAGGCGTTCGGCGGCGACGAGACGGAGCGCGGGGCGGAGCGGCGCGGCGCCGCGCGCGAGGCGGGCGACGGGCGCGCCCTCCCAGGTCACGGTGCCGTCGGGGCCGAGGGCGAAAGCGCGGTCCGGCGCGGCGGCGAGGCGACGCGCGCGGTCGCGGATCGCCGGGTCGAGGGCGCGCCGGGCGGCGGCGCGCAGCGCGCGCCCCGTCTCCCATGCGTCCGCGTCGTCGGGGACGAAGCGGAACCCCGAGAGGCGTCCGATCGGCTCGCCCGCGACGGTCGCGGCGCCGGCGGCGTCGACGGCGGCGGCGAGAGCGGGACGCTCCCTGAGCCGCCGGACGAGGCGCGCGGCGCGACGGTCGACGAAACGCGTCGTCAGCCGCTCGTGCAAGGCGTCGGACAGCCGGTCCTCGAGGGCGCGCGCCCGCGCCCGCAGCCCCGCCGCGTCGGCGACCCAGTCGCGGCGCCACGCGACGTAGTTCCAGGTCCGCACATGAGCAATGCGGGTCGCCAGCATGTCGATGTCGCCGTCGGTGCGGTCGAGACGGTCGACCATGCGCGCGACCCAGGCTTCGGGCAGGACCTCCGAAGGTCCGGAGAGATGGCCCCAGAGGGCGGCGAGAAGGCGATGGTGTTCGTCGGGGACGGTCTTGCGGAAGTCGGGCACGCGGCAGACCCGCCACAAGAGCGACACTGCATCGTAGCCGACGGCGCGGGCGGCGACGCCGGGCATATGCGACAGGGCGCGCAAGGCGGCAAGGTCGTCGGCCTCGCGCGGGCGGACGAGTTCCGGGGCCGGCGGCGGGGCTTCGAGGCTGCGCAGCAGGGCGGCGGGGGAGGACAGGTCGAGACGCGAGTTGCGCCAGCGCACCCGCGCCGCCGGGTCGAAGGCGTGGCGCTCCACGGCGTCCGCGGTCTCGCGGTCGAGAGCGGGCGAATCGAGGGTGGTGCCGAAACTGCCGTCGCGCATGTGGCGCCCGGCGCGCCCCGCGATCTGGCCGATTTCCCCGGCCGCGAGGTCGCGCCACTCGCGCCCGTCGAATTTGCCCAGCCCGGCGAAGGCGACATGGTCGAGGTCGAGATTGAGACCCATGCCGATAGCGTCGGTGGCGACGAGGTAATCGACCTCTCCGGACTGATACAGGGCGACCTGGGCGTTGCGGGTGCGTGGGCTGAGCGCGCCCATCACCACTGCGGCGCCGCCCCGGAAGCGGCGCAGGATCTCGGCGGCGCGATAGACCTCGGCCGCGGAAAAGGCGATGACCGCGCTGCGCGGCGGGAGCCGCGTAATCTTGCGCGCGCCGCGGAACGCGAGGGTGGAGAACCGCGGACGGCGGACGAAAACGGCTTCGGGAACGAGGCGCCGCAGGATGGGGGTCATGGCGTCGGCGCCGAGCAGCATGGTCTCGGAAATGCCGCGCGCGTGAAGGATGCGGTCGGTGAAGACGTGGCCTCGGTCGGGGTCGGTCGCGAGCTGGATCTCGTCGACGGCGAGGAACTCCACCGCGCGGTCGACCGGCATCGATTCGACGGTGCATACCCAATAGCGCGGGCGCGCCGGCACGATGCGCTCCTCGCCGGTGACGAGGGCCGCCTGCCCCGCCCCCCGCGCCTTGACCACGCGGTCGTAGACCTCGCGCGCAAGCAGGCGCAGGGGACAGCCGATCATGCCGCTGCGATGGCCGAGCATACGCTCGACCGCAAGATGCGTCTTGCCGGTGTTGGTCGGACCGAGGACGGCGGTCAGGCGCCCCGTCCCGCCCCGATCCGGCGCGTTCCGGCGGACGGATTGCATCGCCGCCCACCCTTGCGCGGGGCGCGCGCGAAAGCAAGCGGACGCCATGTTCGCCGTCGGTGAGAAAAAGGCTTGATGCGTGATGCGAGATGTGGAATCGTCGGGGGATGCGGCGGCGGAAGGCTGGACCGGAAGGCCGGTGCGCGCCGTCGCGAAGGGAGGCTTCAATGCGCACCACACTGAATATCGACGACGACCTGCTCATCGCGGTCAAGGAAATGGCGAAACGCGAATCGAAAACGGCCGGCGCCGTGGTGTCGGAACGGCTGCGGGATTCGCTCACCGGCGCCGCCGGCGGGCGGATGGCGGGCGTGTCGGATGTCGTCGCGCCCTGGGAGGCCGCGCCGGCCGCGCCCGTCGCGCACGGTTTCCGTCCCTTCCCGAAGCGCGGCGGCATCGTGACCAACGCGCTGATCGACCGGCTGCGCGAGGAAACGGGGACCTGATGCGGGCGCTGCTCGATGTCAACGTACTCATCGCCCTGCTGGACTCCGGGCATGTGCATCACGAGGCGGCGACGCGCTGGCTGCGGGACAATATCGGGAACGGGTGGGCCAGCTGCCCGATTACCGAGAACGGTTGCCTGCGCGTCATGTCGCAGCCGGCCTATCCCGACAGCCTGCCGGTCGCTGCGGTGGCGGAACGACTGCGCGAGGCGACGGCCACCGACCGTCACCGTTTCTGGCCGGACGATCTGAGCCTGCTGAAGAGCGACGCCCTCGCGCGCTACAGGGTCGTCGGGCCGAAGCAGATCACCGATGTCTATCTGCTCGCCCTGGCGGTCGCCCGGCGCGGCGTGTTCGTCACCTTCGACACACGCATCGCGCCGGGGGCCGTGGCCTTCGGGGCGGAGCGGCATCATCTCGTCCTCTGACCGCCGCCGCCCGCGGCCCGCTCCCGAACCGCAAGGCCCGTTTCCATGGATCTCCCGGCGCTCGCCGACTGTTTCGGCGCCTCGTCCTGTGTGGTGTTCCAGGTCGTCGGGGGCTTGAAGATCGGGATGTTGCTGTTCCTCGTGGCGGCGGGGCTTACCCTGATCTTCGGCGTGCTGGGCGTAATCAACTTCGCCCACGGCTCGCTCTACATGATCGGCGCCTATCTCGCGCACACCGCGTTGCAGGCGACGGGGAGTTTCGCGCTCGCGGTCCTCGCGGCGGCGGTCGGCACGGCGGCGGTCGGGGCATTGTTCGAGCGCGGCGTCATCGCTCGGGTCTACGGGTCCGACGCGCTCCTGCAACTGCTCGTCTGCTACGCCTTCATCCTCATTCTCGACGATCTCGTCATCGTGATCTGGGGCGAGGAGTTCCTGTCGAGCCTCGGCGCGCCGGAGGCGTTCCGCACCCGTCCGCTGCCGGTCGCCGGCGCCGTTGTGCCGCCGTTCCACCTGTTCCTCATCGGCGCAAGCGCTGCGGTCGCCGCGGGGCTGTGGCTGATCATGACCCGCACCCGGTTCGGCAAACTGGCGCGGGCGACGGCGGAGAACCGGCGGATGGTCTCGGCGCTCGGCATCGACACGGCGGCGGTAATGACGGGCGTGTTCGCTCTCGGCAGTCTGCTCGCCGGCCTCGGCGGCGCGCTGGCGGCAAGCGAACGGTCGCTCTCTTCGGGAATGGGCTTTTCGGTCGTTATCGAGAGTTTCATCGTCACGGTGATCGGCGGCATGGGGTCGATCTCCGGAGCGTTCGCGGCCGCCCTGCTCATCGGGCTGGCGCGCTCGTTCGGCGCAGTCGGCTTTCCGTTGTTCACCGACGGGCTGATGTTCCTGCTGATGGCGCTGGTCTTGCTGGCGCGCCCGCAGGGTCTGTTCGGCGAACCCGAAGGCTGATGCGCCGCGACGCCGCTTTCGCCGTCGCCGCCTTCCTGGGGCTGCTGGCGCTGCGCGCGGCGACCGACGATGCGGGACTCCACGACATCGCCGTCAAGTCGGCGATCTTCGCCATCTTCGCGTTGTCGCTGAACCTGCTGGTGGGCGTGCTGGGGCTGGTGTCGTTCGGTCACGCCGCCTTTTTCGCTTCCGGCGCCTACGTCTTCGGACTGTTCATGCAGTCGGAGGCGGTGGGACCGGACAGCGCATGGGCGATCCCGGCGGCGCTGGCGCTTGCGGTGTTCTCTTCGGCGCTGCTGGCGGCGGTCGTCGGCGCGCTCTGCATCCGCGCCAGAGCGATTTATTTCTCGTTCCTCACCCTGGCGTTCCAGATGCTCCTCTACAGCGCCATTCTCGCCGCCGTCCCGGTGACGGGCGGCGATCAGGGGCTGATGGGAGGCTTTCCGAAACCGTCCTTCCTGGGCGTGGACCTCGGCGACCCCGCGCATATGTATGTCGCGTGCGCGGCGCTGGTCTCGCTTTGCGGTCTGGCGCTGCGGCAAATCTCCGAGTCGCCGTTCGGCTATGCGTTACGCATGATCCGCGACAACCCCGAACGCGCCGCGGCGCTGGGCGTGCCGGTGGCGCTTCACCGCTGGCTGGCGTTCGTGCTCGCCGGCGCGTTCGCTTCGGTGGCCGGCGTTTTGCAGGCGCTGCTCGATGTCGGCGCGTTTCCCGAATGGGCGTTCTGGGCGAAGTCCGCCGAACCGCTGTTCATGATCCTGCTCGGCGGGTCGAACCTGTTTCTCGGCCCGGCCGCCGGCGCAATCGTCTTCGAAACGCTCAACGCCGAAGTCACGGCGCACACGCGCTATTACGGTCTTGTGCTCGGCGGCGTGGTTCTGGTCTTCGCCCTGGGGCTGCGGCGCGGGCTTCTCGACTGGGCCTGGCTTTTCGTCGAACGGCGGCGGGATGCTCGAACTTGACGGGGTGAGCAAGCGGTTCGGCGGCGTGGCCGCGGTGGACGGCGTGAGCGCGCGCTTCCCGGCGGGCGGCCTGAGCGCCATTATCGGCCCCAACGGCGCCGGCAAGACGACCCTGTTCAACCTCGTCGCCGGGCGGCTCAAGCCCGACAGCGGGCGCATCCTGTTCGACGGTTCGAATATCGCCGGCCTGGGCGAGGCGGCGGCGGCGCGCCGCGGCATCGCGCGCGCGTTCCAGGTCGCCAGCCTGTTCCCGAGCCTGACGGTGCGCGAAGCGCTCTCGGCCGCGGTGCTCGCGCACCGGCGCGAAACGATGCGCTTCGGCAGGCGCTTCGCCGACTCGCTCGGCGGGCGGGCCGACGAGATCGTCGAACTCGCGGGGCTCGAGGCGGCGGCGGGGCGGCGCTCTTCCGACCTCAGCCACGGCGACCGGAAACTCCTCGACATCGCGCTGGCGCTCGCGCTCGAGCCGAGGCTCCTGTTGCTCGACGAGCCGACCGCGGGGATGGGACCCGAAGAGAGGTGGGCGATGATCGAGCGCGTCAAGGGCTTGCGCGCCGCGCGCGACATGACGGTGGTCTTTATCGAGCACGACATGGACATCGTGTTCGGCGTCGCCGAGACGGTGTGCGTGCTGCAACGCGGCGCGCTGCTCGCCGCCGGGCCGCCGGCCGCCGTCCGCGCGGACCCGCAAGTGATCGCCGCCTATCTCGGCACGCCGGAAGAGCCTGCGCCGTGAGCGCCCCGGCGCTCGAGGCGCGGGACCTCGAAGTGTTCTACGGCGAGAGCCAGATCCTCTTCGGCCTGTCGCTCGCAGTGGCGCCCGGGCGCTGCATGGCGTTGCTGGGGCGCAACGGCGCCGGCAAGTCGACGACGCTGAAGGCCGTCGCCGGCCTCGCGCCGCCGCGGCGCGGCGGCGTGACGGTGCGCGGCGTCGAGATGGCGCGGCGCAAACCTCACCGCATCGCCCGCGCCGGCGTCGGCTACGTCCCCGAGGACCGTCAGGTCTTCACTCGCCTGTCGGTCGAGGACAATCTGGAGATCGCCGCGCGGACGGGCGTCGACGGCTCGCGCGTCTGGACGCTGGAGACGGTGTGGGATGTCTTCCCGGTCCTGCGCGACCTGCGCCGGCGCGCCGCGGGGCGGCTTTCGGGCGGCGAGCAGCAGATGTTGACGATCGCCCGCGCGCTCATGGGCAACCCGGCGGTGTTGCTGCTGGACGAGCCTTCGGAAGGGCTGGCGCCGCTGATCGTGCGTGAGATCGGCGCACTGCTGCGCCGCCTTTCGACGATGGGGACCGCCGTTCTGCTCGCCGAGCAGAACATGTATTTCTGCCTCGGCGCCGCGGACGACGCGGTGGTCATCGACAAGGGCCGCGCGGTGTGGCGCGGCGCGATGACGGCGCTGCGCGAGGACGCGGAGGCGCGCTCTCGCTATCTGGCGGCGTAGCGCGCCGCTCCCGCGCGGCGGGTTTTCCCTTTCGGGCGGGGAAACCCCCATGTTATGCACCGCTTCGCCTGCGGGGAGAGGACGAATGGAATTCGAGACTCTGCTTTTCGAACGCCGCGGCGCGGTCGCCGTGGTCACTCTCAACCGGCCGGACGCGGCGAACGCGCTCAACCCGGCGATGACGGCCGAACTCGCGGCGGCCGCGGTGGCGTGCGACGCCGACGACTCGGTGCGCGCGGTGGTGCTTACCGGCGCCGGCGACAAATTGTTCTGCGGCGGCGGCGACTTGCAGAGTTTCGCCGAGGCCGGCGACGGCGCGCGGGCGATGGTTCTGGAGATGACCAAGAACCTTCATTCGGCGGCGTCGCGCTTCGCCCGGCTCGACGCGCCGGTTCTGGTGGCGCTGAACGGCACGGCCGGCGGCGGCGGCATGAGTCTGGCGCTGGCGGGCGACCTCCTGTTCGCCGCCGAAGGCGCGAAACTGACCATGGCCTACACCCGCGCCGGACTGTCGCCGGACGGCAGCTCGACCTATTTCCTGGCCCGCATCGTGGGGTTGCGGCGCGCCGCGGAACTGGCGCTGCTCAACCGCGTGCTGAGCGCGCAAGAGGCGCTGGAATGGGGTCTCGTCAACCGCGTCCTGCCGGCGGACGAACTGATGCCGGCGGCGATGGAGACGGCCGGGCGCTTGGCTGCGGGACCCACCCGCGCCTTCGGGACCGCCAAGCGCCTGCTGCTCGACGGTTTCGCGCAGTCGCTCGATACGCAGATGGAATACGAAAGCCGCGGCATCGCCGACTGCCTGTCGTCGGCGGACGGGCGCGAGGGCGTGCGCGCCTTCCTCGACAAGCGCAAGCCGGTCTTCCGGGGGCGCTGAACCGGCGCGCTCAGTCTCCCGGCCGCTCGCCGATCCGCCAGGTGCGGCCGCGGCGCAGGACATCGTTCCACCCCTCGCCGTTCGCGGCGACGGCGCTTTCGACGCGCTCGGCGACGGTGGTCTCGTAACTCGGCGCCGGGTCGGCGTAGAGCACGCCGAGCGCCACCGGAAGCGCCGGTCCGTCCATCGTCGCGAGCATCGTCGCGAGCGCCCGGTTGGTCCGGTCGTGGACCGGCAGGTCCGCCTCGCCGACGCCGTTCTCGCCGAGGCGCACGGCTTCGAGGGCGAGCGTCCGGGGGTTCAGCATGAGGCCCTTGTCGCGGCCTTTGCCGAAGACGAGCGGCTCGCCGTGTTCGACGAGGATCTGGCGTTCGGCGGCCGTCGCGCGGTCGGTGAAACCGGCGAACACGCCGTCGTTGTAGACGATGCAGTTCTGATGGATTTCGACGAAGGACGCTCCCTTGTTGGCGTGGGCCGCCGTCAGCACGCGGGAGAGATGGGGGATCTGGGTATCGACGGCGCGGGCGACGAAGCGCGCGCCGGCGCCGAGGGCGAAGGCGGACGGCGAGAGCGGGGCGTCGATCGAGCCGCCGGGAGTCGACGGCGAGCGCGTGCCGAGGCGCGAAGTGGGCGAGAACTGGCCCTTGGTCAGCCCGTAGATCTCATTGTTGAACAGCAATATCTGCACGTCGACATTGCGCCGCAACACGTGAAGCAGGTGGTTGCCGCCGATGCTCAGACCGTCGCCGTCGCCGGTGATGAGCCACACATCGAGGGCGGGGTTGGCGAGCTTGACGCCGGTCGCGAAGGCCGGCGCGCGCCCGTGGATGGTATGGAACCCGTAGGTGGACATGTAATAGGGAAGCCGCGACGAACAGCCGATCCCCGATACGAACACCGTGTTCTCGCGCGCCGCGCCGATGTCGGCGAGAGTCTTCTGCACGCATTTGAGGATCGCGTAATCGCCGCAACCGGGGCACCAGCGCACCTCCTGGTCGGAGGCGTAGTCGGCCGGGCGCAGTTTCGCCGGCGGGGCATGGACGTTCATCGCGGTCCTCCCGTCCCGGCCGGCATTGCGGAGTCGATGGCGGCGGCGATCTCGCTCGCCTTGAAAGGTTGCCCGGTCACCTTGCTCAGGCTTTCCGTCGGCAGGAGATACGCAGCGCGCAGCATCGTCGCGAGCTGGCCGCCGTTCATTTCCGGCACGAGCAGACGGTCGTAGCTTGCCAGCAAGGCGCCCAGATTCGCCGGAAACGGGTTGAGGCGCGAGATGTGAACATGACTGACGTCCTTCCCCTTCTCGCGGGCGTGGCGCACCGCCTGGCCGATCGGCCCCCAGGTCGACCCCCAGCCGACCACGGCGAGCGCGCCCGACGGCCGGCCGCAGGCGACGGTCTGTTCCGGCGTGTCGCGCACCGCGCCGGCGACCTTTTCGGCGCGCGCCCGGGTCATGCGCCGGTGGTTCTCGGGGTCGTAGGAGATGTTGCCCGAGTCGTGGTCCTTCTCGATGCCGCCGATACGGTGTTCGAGGCCCGGCGTGCCGGGGACCGCCCACGGGCGCGCGCCGGTTTCCGGGTCGCGGAGATAGGGGTGGAAACCTTGCGGGTCGTCGCGGAACCGCACGGGGAAACGCCGTAGCGCGGAGGCGTCGGGGATGCGCCACGGCTCCGAGGCGTTGGCGAGATAGCCGTCGGTGAGCAGCACTACCGGTGTCATGTAACGGGTGGCGATCCGCGCCGCCTCGATGGCGAGTTCGAAGCAGCTGCCGGGCGACCAGGCGGCGAGCACCGGCAGCGGCGTGTCGGCGTTGCGCCCCCAGACCGCCTGAAGGAGGTCCGATTGTTCGGTCTTGGTCGGCATTCCGGTGGAGGGACCGGCGCGCTGCGAGTTGACGACGACCAGCGGCAGTTCGGCGGTGACCGCGAAGCCGATGGCCTCGGCCTTGAGCGCGATCCCCGGCCCCGAGCTCGATGTGGCGCCGAGCCCGCCGGCGTAGGACGCGCCGATGGCGGCGCAGGCGGCGGCGATCTCGTCTTCCGCCTGAAAGGTCGTGACCCCCTGTCCCTTGAGGCCGGCGAGGATGTGGAGCAGGGTCGAGGCGGGGGTGATGGGGTAGGAGCAGAAGACGAGTTTCAACCCGGCGAGGTCGGCGCCGACGGCAAGCCCCCAGGCGAGCGCCTCGGCGCCGGTCACGGCCCGGTATTCGCCCGGCTCGATATCCGCCGGCGGCACGGTGCGCCGGCCCGGCATCTCGGGCAGTTCGGCGGTTTCGCCGAAGGCGTGGCCGGCGTTGAGCGCAGCGACGTTGGCGCCGGCGATCTCCGGCTTGCCGGCGAATTTGGCGCGCAGCCAAGCCACGGTAGGGGCGCGGTCGCGCCCGAACAACCACATGACGAGGCCGAGCGCCCACATGTTCTTGCAGCGCAGGCTTTCCTTCTGGCCGAGGCCGAATTCGGCGACCGCGTTCATGGTGTTCCGCGACATGTCGACCTCGATGACGCGGTAGCCGTCGAGGCCGCCGCCGGCGCGCGGGTCGCCGTCGAAACCCGCCTTGCGCAGATTGCGCGCGGTGAAGGCGCCGGTGTCGAGGACAAGCAGCCCGCCCGGCGGCAGATCGCCGAGATTGGTCTTTAGCGCCGCCGGGTTCATGGCGATGAGGACATCGGGCGCGTCGCCGGCGGTCAACACCCGCCGCGACGAGAAGTTGATCTGGAACGCCGAGACGCCGAAGGTGGTGCCGGCGGGAGCGCGGATCTCAGCCGGAAAATCGGGGAAAGTGGCGAGGTCGTTGCCCTGGATTGCCGTCGCCAGGGTGAACTGGCTGCCGGCGAGCTGCATCCCGTCGCCGGAATCCCCGGCGAAGCGGATGACCGCGGATTCCAGCGCGTCGTCCAGGGGCGCGGGCTGCGGCGCGGCGCGCGCGTGCTGTGTCCTTGCGTGTGCGAGGCTGACTGCCATGTCTCGCTCTTCGGCGCACCGTCGTCGCCGCGACATGCGTCGCGGATGGCGGGCCTTCGGCCCGGGGCGCAGGGGACGTGGATACGGAAATGGACTCCGGCCTTTGTCGAGCCCTTGTAAAGCCGTTCTCGAAGCCTCGCGGTCGACGGCGAGACAGGCCGCCTCCGCGAAAAGCCTTCCTATGGTCTTCCGCGCGCCCGCGCAAGCAAAGAAATTGCGCCTGTGCGCGGTTTTTTCGCCGCAGGCGCCGCACGAAGCCGACGGCGCGGCGACGCCTTTCCCTGCGGCGCGTCCCGTGGTCGAATACCCCCGCCCCGAACATGGAACGGAGGCCCCCGGCCGTGAGCGACGACAGGACGGAAAAGGCCGCGGCGCTGCTGGTCGCCGCGCGCCGCAATCATGCGCCGCTCGATGCGCTCCCCGAAGATTTGCGGCCGCCCGGCGCCGAGGCGGCCTATGCGGTCCAGAACGCCCATGTCGCGGCGCTCGGCGCCCGTCCCGTCGGCTGGAAGGTGGGCGCGACCAACGCCGCCGCACAGGCGATGCTGGACTGGCCGGAGCCGTTCTACGGCCGCCTGTTCGCTTCGGCGACGTATGAAAGCCCGGCGACGGTCGACCGTTCGGCTTTCTTCCGCCCGGGCGTGGAAGTGGAGTTCGCCTTCCGCCTGGCGCGGGACTTGCCGGCGTCGGGCGCGCCATGGGACCGCGAAGAGGTTGCGGCGGCGGTCGCGACGGTCCATCCGGCGATAGAGATCGTCGATTCGCGCTTCTCCGAAGGCCTGCGGGCCGGCGGTCTGGCGCTGATCGCCGACAACGGCGCCCACGGAGCGTTCGTTTCGGGCCCCGGCGCAGCGGAGTGGCGAGAGCGCGACCTCGCCGCCCTGCGCACGGAGTTGCGGATGAACGGCGAACCGATCGGCGAGGGCAGCGGCGCCAATGTTCTCGGCCACCCGCTCGAACCCCTGGCATGGCTCGCCAATGCGCGCGCCGCGCATGGCGACGGGCTCGCGGCCGGCGACATGGTCACCACCGGTTCGACCTGCGCTACGCTCGGCTTTCCCGGGGCGGGCGACGAAGTAGAGGCGCGTTTCGCCGGCCTCGGAACCGTATCGGTGCGTTTCCGGGCGCGCGAGGGAAGCGGCTGAGGCGCCGCCCGCGATGCCGGGTATGAAACCGGACGACGCCGACGCCGCGCTGGTGGCGCGCCTTTCGGAGGCTCTCGAACCCCGCGCCGAGATTCTGGAGGCGTATCTTTTCGGCTCGCACGCGCGCGGGCAGGCGCGCCCCGACAGCGACATCGACGTAGCGGTCTATATCGACGAAGAGCGCGCCGAGGAGGGCGATTGGGGCTACCGCGCCGAACTCGCGACGGTGCTGATGGCGGCGCTCCGCGCGGACGATGTGGACATCGTGGTGCTCAACCGGGCGCCCGTCCTGCTTTACCACCGCGTGTTGCGCGACGGCGTGCGGTTGATTTCGCGCGACCTGCGGGCGACGACCGCGCGCGCAGGCCAGGCCCTGTCGCGCTATTTCGATTTCCTGCCCCAATTCGACAAGATGGACGCGGCGCGCCGGAGGCCGGTTTGAGTCCGGGCCGCGCGGACCGACGCGTCGTGGACCGGCATCTGTCGGCGCTGCGCGCGGCGGTAGAGGCGCTACGCCGCCACCGCCGCGCAGGCGTCGAGACGCTCCGCGCCGACCCGGACCTTCGGTGGGCGGTCGAGCGCGGGTTGCAGATCGCGGCGCAAAACGCCCTCGACATCGCGAGCCATCTGGTCGCCGCCGCCGGCCGCGACCCCGGCGGTTACGCCGCCGCCATCGACGGACTCGCGCAGGCAGGCGCGCTGCCGCCCGCTTTCGCGGCGCGCTTTCGCGCGGTTGCGGGCTTCCGCAACGTGCTGGTGCACGGCTATCTCGATGTCGATGTCGAACTGGTGGCGGATGCGCTCGCCGGGCGCCTCGACGATTTCGAGGAATTCGCGCGTTACGTCGAACGCTGGCTCGCGGCTTCCCCGGACGCATGACGCCGCGCGGCGGCGGAGGACGAACCGGACGCGCCCCCGGGCGGGCCGGGGGCGCGCCGTTGCGGCCCTAATTGACCTCGAAGAGGCCGGCGGCGCCCATGCCGCCGCCGATGCACATGGTGACGACGACCTTCTTCGCGCCGCGGCGCTTGCCCTCGATCAGGGCGTGGCCCGCCAGGCGCGCGCCCGACATGCCGTAAGGGTGGCCGATCGAGATCGCCCCGCCGTCCACGTTCAGCGTCTCGTTCGGGATGCCCAGCTTGTCGCGGCTGTAGATCACCTGCACCGCGAACGCCTCGTTGAGCTCCCACAGGTCGATGTCGTCCATGTCCAGATCGTTGCGTTCGAGCAGGCGCGGGACGGCGTAGATCGGACCGATGCCCATCTCGTCGGGCTCCAGCGCCGCCACGGCGAAGGAACGGAAGCGCCCCAGCGGCTCCAGCCCGCGCCGTTCGGCCTCCCGGGAGTCCATCACGACGCAGGCCGAGGCGCCGTCCGAAAGCTGGCTGGCGTTGCCGGCGGTGATGAAAGCGTCCTCGCCCATCACCGGGTCCAGGCCGGCCAGCCCCTCCATCGTCGTGCTCGGGCGGTTGCCTTCGTCGCGCTCCAGGGTCACATCCTGTTCGGAGATGTCGCCGGTCTGCTTGTCCTTGACCAGCTTGACCGAGGGCAGCGGGACGATCTCGTCGTCGAGGCGCCCCGCCTGTTGCGCCGCCGCGGTGCGCATCTGGCTTTGCAGCGCGTATTCGTCCTGCCGATCGCGGGTCACGCCGTAGCGGTTCGACACCACTTCGGCGGTCTGGATCATCGAGTAGTAGAGCTCGGGCTTGTTCTCGTCGATCCATTCATTGCGCGCGCGGTGCCCGTTCTGGTGTTCGTTCTGCACCAGGCTGATCGACTCGAGGCCGCCGGCGACCATGACCGGCGCGCCGTCCACGATTACCCGCTGCGCCGCCATGGCGATGGCCTGAAGGCCCGACGAGCAGAAGCGGTTGATCGTGGCCCCGCCTGCGGTGACCGGCAGGCCGGCGCGGAGCGCGCATTGCCGCGCGATATTGCCGCCGGTCGCGCCCTCCGGCATGGCGCAACCCATCAGCACGTCCTCGACTTCGGCGGGGTCGACCTTCGCCCGGTCGACGGCGTGCCGGATGGCGTGACCGCCCAGGTCGGCGCCGTGGGTGTTGTTGAACGCGCCGCGATAGGCCTTGCCGATCGGCGTGCGCGCGGTGGAAACGATAACGGCCTCTCGCATGACTGTGCCTCCGCCCGGTTGTGAAAGAGGTCCGGCCGCTCAGCGGCCCGGATTGACGTCGTTGAAGGTCTCGCCGGCCCGGGCGAGGCGTTCGAGGAGCGGCGCCGGCCGCCACGCTTCGCCGAGCGCATCGTAATAGCGGCTGACGGCGTCGTAGACGGTCCGCAGTCCCACCGTGTCGGCGTAGAACATCGGCCCTCCGCGCCAGCGCGGGAAACCGTAGCCGTTGGCGTAGATCGCGTCAATGTCGCCGGCGCGGAGAGCGATCCCCTCCTCGAGGATTTTGGCGCCCTCGTTGACGAGTTGATACATGCAGCGCTCGACGATCTCTTCTGCGCCGATCTCGCGGCGCGCGACTCCTCGCCGTTCGGACTCGGCAACGATCATCGCCTCGACCTCGGGGTCGGGACGAGGCGCGCGGCTGCCCTTGTCGTAGCGGTACCATCCGGCGCCGGTCTTCTGGCCATAGCGCCCCTTCTCGCACAGCGCGTCGCCGACCGGGTCGTCGGACCGGTTGAGACCGAGTTCGGCCATGCGCCGCTTGCGGATGCGCCAGCCGACATCGAGGCCCGCAAGGTCGCCCATGGCGAACGGCCCCATCGCCAGGCCGAATTCGTAGAGCGCGCCGTCGACCTGTTGCGGCAACGCCCCCTCGATGATCATGTCGTGCGCCTGGCGCCCGTAATGGGCGAGCATCCGGTTGCCGACGAACCCGTCGCAGACGCCGACGAGGACGGGGACCTTGCCGATGCGCTTGCCGACGGCCATGGCGGTGGCGATGGTCCCGGGCGCGCTCTTCTCGCCGCGGACGTTCTCCAGCAGCCGCATGACGTTGGCGGGGCTGAAGAAATGCATGCCGATCACCGCCTCGGGCCGGCGGGTGACGGCGGCGATCTCGTTTACGTCGAGCGTCGAGGTGTTGGTGGCGAGGATCGCCCCGTCCCTGGCGATGCCGTCGATCTTGCGGAACACCTCCTTCTTGATGTCCATCTCCTCGAACACCGCTTCAACGACGATGTCGGCCGCGGCGATGCGGCCGTAATCGGTGGTGGGTTCGATGAGGCCCATGCGGGTTTCGACATCCGCCGCAGCGATGCGGCCTTTCGCCGCCGTGGCCTCGTAGTTGCCGCGAATCACGGCGAGACCGCGCTGCAGCGCTTCCTCGTTCTGCTCGACCAGCGTCACCGGGATTCCGACATTGACGAAATTCATGGCGATGCCGCCGCCCATGGTGCCGGCGCCGAGCACCGCGGCGCGTTCGACCTTGCGCGTCGGCGTGGTCCGCGGCACGTCGGGGATCTTGCCCGCGGCGCGCTCCGCGAAGAAGAGGTGGATCTGCGCCCGGGCCTTGTCGGACTTGTGACACTCGTCGAACAGCGCGCGCTCGCGCGCCATGCCCTCGTCGAAAGGCAGTTCGACGGCCGCGCGCACGCATTCGACGATGTTGAACGGCGCGAGGAAACCGCGCTGGCGGCGCGCGATGGACTTTCTGAAATCGTCGAAGAAGGCGGGCCTCGCCGGTTTCGGCGTGGCGATGTCGCGGATGCGCCGCAACGGCGCGCCGCTGTCGGCGAGCTCCCGCGCCCAGGCGACGGCGCCGTCGACGATGTCGCCGTCGACAAGGCGGTCGACGATGCCGAGCGCCCTGGCCTTCTCGTCGGGCACGAAATCGCCGCCGACGATGAGCGGCAGCGCGCGTTCGGGGCCGATGAGGCGAGGCAGGCGCTGGGTTCCCCCGGCGCCGGGCAGCAGGCCGAGTTTGACCTCGGGCAGGCCGTATTGCGAGCCGGCGGCGCCGCAGCGGTAGTGGCAGGCGAGCGCCACCTCGAGGCCGCCGCCGAGCGCCGCGCCGTGGATGCCGGCGACGACGGGGAGCGCAGCGCCCTCGAGGGCGTCCATCGCGTCGAAAATCGTGGCGTTCTCCCCCGCCGGCGGGTTGAAGAACTCGCTGATGTCGGCGCCCGCGATGAAGCCGCGCCCCGCGCCGACGAGCACGACGGCCCCGACCGCGGGGTCGGCCCCGGCGCGGGCCACGCCGTCGACGATGCCTTGCGGCACGCCGACGCTGAGCGCGTTCACCGGCGGGTTGTTCACGGCGATGACGGCGACGCCGTCCCGCACGGCATATTCGACAAGCTGCGTCATTCTCGCTCTCTCCTTACGTCTTCGGTCCGCCTTGCGCGCCGCTGCGTTTGTGGAACGTATAGATGTGGGTGAAGTCGGCGCCGGGCATGGCGCGCTTCATGGCGCGCAGCCTGTCGGCGACGACGGCGCCGACCGGCGCGCCGACGCCCGCCTCCCCGACGGCCGCGAGGAACAAGTCGAGGTCCTTCGACAGCAGATCGACCGTGAAGCCGGCGTCGAACGCGCCGGGGATTATGCGGTTCGGGAATTTGTCGCTGGTGGCGGTGTTACGGCCCGTCGAAACGTTGAGTACCGCCATCGTCGTTTCGAGGTCGAGGCCGCGCGCCTCGGCGAACGCGGCCGCCTCGGTCGTCGCGGCCATCGCCGCGCCCGACAGCATGTTGTTGAGCAGTTTCATCGCCTGGCCCTGGCCGGGTTCGGCGCCGACATGGAACAGGTTGGCCGCCATGAGCCCGAGGGTTTCGCGCAGCGCCTCGAACAGGCGCGCGTCGCCGGAAACCATCATGGCGAGCGTTCCCTGCGCCGCGCCGCGGGTTCCGCCGCTGACCGGCGCGTCGAGATAGCCGAGGCCGGCCCCGGAGAGTATCCCCGCGACCGCTGCGGCCGCCGCCGGGCCGATAGTCGAATGGTCGACCGCCCGGCGCGCGACGCGGCCGGGCGCAGCGGCGACCTCGGCGGCGACGGCGCGCACCGCATCGCCGTCCGGGAGCGAGAGCAGAACGGTTTCGGCGCGCGCCGCGACTTCGGACGACGATTCGCATATCGCCGCGCCGTCGGGCGCGCGCGCGGCGGCGCCGGCGGCGTCGTGGACGGCGAGCGCCCGCCCCGCGCCGGCGAGGCGGCGCGCCATGCGCCCGCCCATCTCGCCAAGGCCGATAAAGCCGATGGTGTCCGCCGCGTCCATACCGTTCCGGGATTGCCAGAGCGCGCCGGTTCGCTATCGTGCGGCGCGACGGGGCTTCACCATACCCGACCGTCGGGGCGGGCCGCAACGCGAGGAGAGGATGCCGTGCGCGTGATCGAGAGTTTCAATGCGATGAAAGCCCTGGTGGGCGAAGAGATAGGCGTCAGTTCGTGGGTCGACGTGACCCAGGAGCGCATCGACAAATTCGCCGCGGCGACCGGCGACTACCAGTGGATTCACGTCGATCGCGAGCGCGCGGCGCGCGAGCTGCCGGGCGGCAAGACCATCGCTCACGGTTTCCTCACCCTCTCGCTGTTGCCGCAGATGATCTACGACATCTACCGCATCGACGGGGTGGCGCACGGGCTGAACTACGGGACCAACCGCGTCCGCTTCACCGCGCCGGTGCCGGCGGGCAGCCGCGTCCGCGCCCGGTTGCGCGTCAAGCAGGCCGAGGACGCGAAGGACGGCGGCCTGCGCATGATCGGCGAAGCGACCATCGAGCTCGAAGGGTCGGACCGCCCCGCCTGCGTCGCCGAAACCATATCGCTGGTCTACCCCAGGGCTGCCTGATCGGGTCGCGTAACCTCGAGGGACATGGCGGGTTCGGGTATCGGCGCACGGATCGCGTCGTCCGCCGGTTCCTCCGGGCCGGGCGTTATGTACAAGCTCTCGACCGTCTCCTCGTTACGCCCGGACAGGGTGGATTGGGACGAAGTTCCGGCAATGAAGCAAAATACGGGTCAGTCCGAGCGACTCCGGCAGCGGCGGTTCGTATTCCCGTCCGCCGGTCATGCCGTCGTACGACAACGCGAACGGAATGTTCCTCCGCCGGAAGTCCTCGATCCCGACGATCAGATCCTCACGCCTGAGCTGCCGGGGATAGCGTTTGTCCCGGCCGATGGAGGTTCCGAGATAGGGCGGGTCCATATACACGAAATCCCGAGGATGCGGACGCATGGGAGATGGGGCGCGCTGCGCGCCATCGACCCGGCGGTTCGCGATTGCGCGCGGCGCGGTGCCGCTCCGCCCCGCGCTCCGTCTCGTCGCCGCCGAACGCCTGTCCGAGCGCTTGCGCGTCGGGGTCGAACGCCGTCTCGCCACGTGGCTGGACTCCCATATCGCCCGCGTTCTCGCGCCGTTGTTCGAGGCCCGGCGCGCTGCCCCCGACGGCCTTGTCGGCGGTCTTCTGTTCCGGATCGCCGAGGCCGGCGGGGGCGCCGCGCCCCACCCGCCGGGAGACCTTCGGCGCAGTCTCGGGCCCCGGGGCCGCAAGGTTCTCGCCGCAATGGGCGTGCGCCTCGGCAGCGAGACGGTGTTCATGCCGGCGTTGCTCGAACCGGGACCCATGCGTCTGCGCGCGCCGCTGTGGTGCGTCCACAACGCGCGCGTCCGTCGCGCCGCCCGCGGGGCGGGCGCCGGCGCCGCGCGGCGCCGACGCCTGCTCCGACAAAGGCCGCCCGCCGCGCGCTCAACCGGGCGCGCAGCAAGGGCGGCGCCGCGGAATCGTGGCCGCGCGGCGCATCGCAAGCTGCCGCTATCCAACTCCATCGGATTCAAACAGAGCGATAATGCATCTTCATTCCATCAAGAATTTTCTTCGCTGCTTTGAGAATCAACGAGTTTCTTGCGCAAACCCTCGATCTCCTCCTCCAATTCCCCAATTTTTGATTTGATCGCATCAATATCGTGCTCATTTAATACAGATTGTGTATGCGCTTCTCTGGCTTGAGGCCCTACAGAGTCATATGCAGACTGTATATTTTGATACGAGGCAAATGTGAGGCCAACAATGCCAATTGTAACAAGTATACCGGCGCCGATACCAATCCACTGCACCCGGTTCACTGCATTTTTGGCGTCGCGCGCCAATTCTACTGAAACCGGTATGGAACTGCGAATGGGAACAGGGGTGCCTCCGTATTGTGACGCCGCTTGTGAAATAAAATCTCTGACCGACCGTCCCACGTTTCCCGGAGGGCGTCCTTCATTCGATTTTTCAGAGGTTTTGGTAAATTCCATCCATATAAGCCCCTTGCTAACCGGAATGGGATAATCTTTATCGGTGAGATTGTGTAGCGGAATGCACAATTTTCCACGATAACCAGGGTCCACGAGAGGTCCCGTGCCTAATAACAAGCCTCTGTGAACATGTCGAATATGGAGATTAAATCGCATTGCTATGAAATCCGGAAGATCGAATTGAATATCGCATTCAACAAAAACAATCGAGTTCGCCTCAACAGTGAGACATTCTCGCACCGGCATTTCAACGAGTTTCCCATCCTTATCGAACTTATAGGCCAACTTCCCTCCTATTCTCCCTTCGTATGACGCTTTCTTCATACGAGCTCTGTCTCCCCCGCGAAACAAGGGCGCGATCATCCCTGTTTTCTTTGCATATTTAATTATGTGTTCGGCGGACAAGAGAGCGCAAGGAATTTCGGGATAGGGGTCGTCCCCGCCATTGAAATTCTCAGCTATCTGGCGCGCCTTCTCCTTGGATAGTATCAGCTGTTCCTCTCCGCCGTTTCGGCTTACGCTAGGCATGTCGCCTCCAACACCGTCCTCTCGACAATTTTCGTCGGCGAGAATCCGAACCAGTCGACTTTCCGTCCGAGCGATCTTTCCACTCGGTCAATGAACCGCCGGAGCGCTGTGCGCTCATCCCCAAATTCGCGCTCCGCGCCGATGTAGTCAAGGTGGTTCAGAACCAGGCGGGTGGGCCTGTTCGTGTCGAGAGCGCGCCGGACCAAACCGGGGTCGAATTCTCCAACCCGGCGCAGACGCCCGGTCACGGTCGTGTATTCGCGCAGCTCCTCCGCCCCTCGGCCGGTCCGGGCGGCGACCTCTTCCCATGTGGTTTCTTCCGCAAGCAGGCCGGAGTCTCCCGCGACCCTGATCGGGAAGGAACGGATTACCATCGTGACATCATCGACATCGACCGGGCTCAATCCGGCTTCGGCCAGCGCCGCAGCCGCGGTGGTGGAGCGCGAGGTGGCCTTGGGCCAATATCCGCCGTCGAGAAGAGAAAGCCCGAATCCCTGGGTACCCTCGACGACAACCCGGTGTTTCGCCTCGAGCCGCCGGCGGAGATAGCTCGATGTGTCGTCGATGAATTCGCTCAATTCCGGGGCGTCTTCCGCGGCGACCGAATGCAAGGGGAAATTCTGCGCCTCCCGCGCAACCGACGCCATGACCGCGGCGCCCACGCCCGACCCGGTGGAGCCGATGGCGTCACCGAGGCGGGCTTCTTTCTCCCACGCGCGGTGTTCGCCTGTGATTATGCGGGCCCGGGCGCTTATCCTGATACGTTCCCGAGGGTAGCCCAGCCGCTCAATTTCGTCGAACAGAACGTCGATATCGATATAGGAGCCGGCAGGCAACACCACGTCGACATTCCGGTCGATGTCGATACACGCCGCCGGAAGCTGGCGCAGAACGTGCTTCGTCCCCGCGCGGTCATAGGCGGTATGCCCGGAGTTCGGGCCGCCGACGCGAACCGCGACGACCCGTTCCCCCCGGGAACGGTAATGGCGCACGATCTCGAGGGCGACCTTCCCCTTGCCCTCCGAGCCGAACTGTCCGCCGATCACGATCGAGACAGGCACAATGCCGATCCTTCCGCAATATCCGACGCCAGACGGGCCGCATGGTCTTCGAGGTCCCGCATCCCGCCCCCATTGTCGAAAACGTCGTCCGCGAGTGTCCGCAACTCGTGGACCCGTTCCTCGACGGGCGCTTTCGCGGCGCTGTCGAGCCCGATATCGCCGTCGCACTCATTATAGCGCACGCGTCGCGTATTCTCATCCGCCTCGATATGGGCGTGCCGGAACCGCGCGCCGAAGCGCTCGACGAGACAGGCGTGGTCGTCGGGGAAGCGCAGGCCGTCCACGACGATCTTCGGGGCGTCGCCGACCCGCGCGACGGTCCGTTCTCCCAGTTCGCGTTGCCGACCGGACCGGTTGAGACGCTCTCCGAGCGTTTGCCGGTTGGCGCGCGTCGGTTGCCGGCCGTCCTCCGCGAGCATCTCGTCGAGAACGAGGCTGAACCGGGTGTAGGCGAACCCCTTCCGCTCGAGCGCGCGCGCAAGGGTCGTCTTGCCGGCGGCGATGGGGCCGCTGACGCCGACGACCGCCGGGACGGACCGGCGTCGCAGTTGCGGGACGATCAAAGGCGCCTCCCCGGCCGTTCCGAGCGCCTCCGACATCCCGGCCATGTGGAACACGCCGACCAGGGCGGAGGTGATGGCGTCGAGCTCGTCATGCGTCGCTTCGCCGCGCGCGTAGTCGCCCGATACGCCGAATTCCCTCAAACCGGCCTTCAACCATTCGACCCCGGCGCCCTTTCGCGGGATACGCATGATGTCCTGCGCCGCGCCGGGATAGCTTTCGATGACGGGAACGCCCCGTTCGCGGAGCGCGCGGGCGAGATTCATGCCCCTCGCCGTCAGTTTCTGCATACTCCGAATCAGGCAGGGATAAACGTTGACGCCCCTTCGTTTGAGCTCCCTCTCGCATTCCCGCATGATTCCGAACCGCGCGCGCCCGGGGTCGTCGTCGCCTGTCGAAACGCGGCCGGCCGGGAGGGACAGGGGGGAATCGATCGACACGAGACGGGGGCGCGATTCGAGCGTTTTCGCGATCAGGTCCTCGTCCGAAAACAGCGTCGCCACGCTCGCTTCGTCGCCGCGCATGAAGCACCAGCCGCTGCCTCGTTTTTCCGACCCGGTGAGATCGATCCCGACGATCCGGAGACCGTCGGCGGCGGCGCCGAACAGGTCGGCGAACCGCGGGCTTCCTTCCGCCAACTCGGGGGGCGGGGAAGAAACGGCCGGCAAGACGCGCCAGCCCGCGGGCGCCGACCATTCGCGGAAGGGAACGCGCTCGATAAACAGGTCGCACCTTGGGCCGAGACGCAACACCGCTTCCTCGAAAATCGCCCCCATAGCGGCAATATCGGCCCGGTTGTATCGTATGAGTGTCCGCAGCGCGTCCATGTCCCCGCGCACGTAGCGATGCCAGAGCACGACCGCCGCGGCCCCGTCCACCTCTTCCAGTCCGCCCCGGAAATCCAGGTTCAGCGTTCTTTCGATCGCCTTCTGCCCGCCCGTCAAACCGACGCGGCGGCAGAGATACATGAGATCGACGTGAACATCGGGCAATCGCAGATCGGGATACCGCCGCCCGATGAATTTCGTGTCGAAACGGATTCCGTTGAAGGTCACCAGCGCTTCCGCGCGGGCGGCGTCCTCGCGCAGCGCCCGGATATCCTGCCCCGCGATCGCCGTTTGCGCGCGCCCGTCGAACGACCATCCGATGACGGTGATGTCGTCGTAATGATGGCTCAGGCCCGTGGTCTCGATATCGAGAAAGAGGACGCGCTCGGGCCGGCGCGCGCAAACGGCAAGCTGATTACGCAGCCTGGCCGGGAGCAATGCGCCTCGCGACGCCGGCCGCGTCGGGGTTCGACGGACGCCGCCGTCGCGACGGTAAGCGCGCCTGGCGGGAAGCGATCGGGGCATCCGTCACATCATGCCGGGGGCGCACGGTTCATCCGTCGGGATTCGGTTGCCGCCAGCTTCCGAATCTTGCTGACGCCCTTTTGCCGGTTCCCGCCGCTCCGCGACAGCCGAACCGCGCGCAGCGGCGCGGCGTAACCCCTCGCTCCGCGGCCGGCGGCCGGCCCGGAGACGACCGAAAAAAAACATTTCTTTCGGTTCGAAAGCTTTCGCCGGGCGACGACGGCAATGCCGCGCCGAAGCGCTCAGGGCGTTCCCCGAACAGCCGCGGCAGGAGTGTGCGGTTCATTCCCCGGGCTCCGCAGTCCGTAGGCACGACGCCGTGCATCGCGCATCATGATGCCATCCTGACGCGCTCGCAACCGGGTCGCGCGTCCGGCTTGCCGGGCGCTGGGGCGAAGCCTCGGCGGGGAGCGCCGGCGTCCGGGGGCTAGAATTCGTATCCGAAATTCACGGAGATACCGCTGTAATCCTTGCCGAATGTCCAGGCGACGCCGAGGCGCAACTCGTCCGCGAGCGCCTCCAGATCTTCCACCGGCGCGCCCACGCTCAACGCCACTTCGTGATACTGGTTCAGGAAGAGGTCGGAACCGGAGAACCAGCTGTGCGCATACGAAACCTGCGCCGTCAATTCGGCGTCGCCGAACAGCGCGAAACCCATCGGGCGCTCATACGACACGCCGTTCTTCAGAACAGTGTTCCGCAAACCGGGGTCGAACTCGAAGCCGCGGAACGAGAAGGGCAAGGCGCGCACATGGCCCACCATGTTGGCGATGCCCAGCGTCGCGCCCGGCTGCAGCCAGTCCGTTATGCGGTAATCGCTGGTCAACGTGCCGCCGACCATATGCGCGACCGAGGCGGCGTCCACCGACCCGGTGGCGCCCCAGGACACGCCCGGCGTAAGGGCCCAACCCTCCGTCACCGGCCAGGTGAAGGCGACGCTCGGCGCCGCGGCATACACCGTCGCGCCTTCCACCTCCTGCCAGGTCAGCGGCAGTTTGAAGCGCAGTTTCATGCGCGGGTCGCTCTCATCCAGCCCGAACGCATAGCTCAGCGGCAGCGAGAGACTGCGTCCGGTGAAGTCGCCCGCCCTGAACGCGCCTCCGGACACGCCGAGACCGATGCGGCTGCGCGGGCGCGCGGCGCCGGTCGAGAAACCGCCGCTCTCGAAAGCGTTCTTCACCAGCATCGATTGCAGGCTTGCCGGGTTGCCGGCGACGGGATCGACCGGGGAGACGCGCGCCAGTTCCCGCTGGATGCGGTCGAGAATGGCGGCCCCGTCCTTCTTGACGAAATCGACGAAGGCGTCGACCGAAGCCTGGCGGGTCGCTTCGTCGAATGTCTCCTCGATGTCGAGGCTCGGAACCTTGAAGACCAGCGTGTCGGAAGCCTCGTCGAAGCGTGCGGTCACGGGCAGCCCGCGGAACCGGACCTCGGCGCTCACCGCGTCGGTTTCCCGATAGTCGGGGAACAGGTTTTCGACCTCGTCGCTTTCGATCAGGCGCAACGCTTCCTCGGCGTTGGCAAAGCCGCGCATCAGGGTCTCGCCGCCGACCGAGACGCGAACGCTGAACAGATCGGCCGCGCGGACATCCGCCGTCATGCCAACGATCGACACGAGCGCGAAAGCGACGAGTCGACGGGCGTTGTCGGAAAACTTCCAGCCTTGCGCACGGTTGAAACGCAGCGACAAGAGCGACATGACATACTCCTTCGTCCGGTGGATTGGCGTTCGATCCCGCAACCGGCCGGTTGCGGCGCGATGAACCGGCGAGCGGTCGCGTGCGCATGACGGCGCCGGGCAATGCGCCGGCCTCGCAGGCTTCGATAGTGAGGAGCCGTTTGCCGAACGGCCCGCAGGCGAGGGCGTCGCGCCTCGCCGCAAACCCGCGTCAGGCGCCGGTGGGCCGGGGGGGGGGGGGGGGGGGGAGGCAAACATGATTTGCATCCTTTCCCACCTCGTCCGTGGCGTGTCAAGCGGGTCACGCGGAATTGCAACGGGCATCGCGGCGTCGCCGCCGGGAGCGGTAGCGACCGGCGCATGGCGCCGATGGCGAGCGCCGGGCCGCTCACCGGCCCCGGCGCCCGGCGAAGGCGCGCCGCCAGTTCCCGCTCGGCCAGCGCGAACCCCGGACGCAAGCCGGGAAGCCCGTAAAACTTGCCGAACGACCGCAGCGCGACGACGCAGCGCGGGAGCGGACGCAAACAGGCTTCCGGCGCAACATCGGCGAAAGACTCGTCCACTATCAACCGGCCGCCGCGGGGCCGCCATTCCGGCAGGCGGTCGGGGGGGGGGGGGGCAGCACCCGCCCGTCGGGGTTATACCAAACCCGTTTGAGTTTGACTCACTGGGAAGGTTGAGTTCCGGGCGTTTTCATGGTCCATATGTTGTGTTTGGGGATGGGGTTCGGAGGGGTTTGGATGCCTGCGGCGGTGAAGGTCACGCGGACGACGCACACGGCGGAGGATTTGCGGTCTCTTGCGCGTTCGGGGAAGGACGCGCGGCAGAACGCGCGTTTTTTGATGGTGGCATTGGTTCTGGAGGGTGTCGGTCGCGCGGAGGCGGGTCGGCTGACGGGGATGGATCGTCAGGCGGTTCGCGACATTCGTCGCAAGATCGAGGAGGCCTTCGGGGTGGCTTATGCGGACGAGAGCGTTCGCCGGCTGCTTCGGAGGGAGGGGTTTCGCCGCCTTTCGGGGCGCCCGGAGCACCCGCGCGGGGACGCGGTTGCGCGTTCGCAGTTCCGGTCGGAGTTCGCGGTTCGGGTGAGGGCGTGGGTGCGCGAGATGTTGGGGTCGAGCGCGCTGTCGCAGCCTGTGGAGGTGTGGTTTCAGGATGAGGCCCGGGTCGGTCGGAAGGGCATGATGTCGCGCTTGTGGGCGCGCTGCGGGTCGCGCCCGCGTGTGGTGCGCGACCATCGTTACGGCTACCGCTACCTGTTCGGGGCGGCGTGCGGGTCGCGCGGCAAGGCGGTGGGACTGGTGTCGGAGCGGGCGAACACGGCGGCGATGAACGCGCATCTGGCGGCCATCGGCGCGGCTGTCGCGCCGGGCAGCGTCGGCGTTGTGGCGCCAGACGGAGCGGGCTGGCATACGAGCCGCGAACTCGCGCCTCCCGACAATATCGTGCTTCTGAAACTGCCGCCCTACAGTCCCGAACTCAATCCGATGGAGACGGTGTTCCAGTATCTGAAGAACAACCGCCTGGCGAACCGGGTGTTCGCCGATGTCGCTGCGGTGGCCGACGCCTGCCGCAAGGCCTGGGAGTGGTTCGCCGCCGCCCCCGACCGCATCGCCTCCATCATGCGTCGCGAGTGGGCAATCGCCCCCGTCCCCGCCCAAACCAGCCAAAATGGATAAACACTAACTTGGGTTGGTATAAAAACCGGGCCGACATTGCGGACGACCGCCTCCGGATTCCCGCTTTCGAGCGTGTGAAGAAATCGGGCGTTTCTGATCGTGGCAGCCGGATCGTCGAAGTAACGGCATTGTAAAAGACAATAACCACCGAATAGTACTTCGTCATTCCCGCGAAAGCGGGAATCTGGAGGCGGTCATCCGCTATATCGGCCCGTTTTATTACGGAGCCGCCGCAACGGATTCCCGCTTTCGCGGGAATGACGAAGAGTGGTGGGGATTTTCAATTTCCTCACACGCTCGAAAGCGGGAATCCGGAGGCGGCGTCCGCAGCATCGGCCCGATTTTTCTTACGGAAACGCCGCAAAGAGATTCCCGCTTTCGCGGGAATGACGAGGTATTATGCGATGGGTATTGTCTTTTACAATGCCGACACCTCGGCGACCCGTCCGTCACGATGAGAGCCGCCCGATTTCTTCACACACTCTTTCGCAGGAATGACGAAGTGTTGTCGGGGAATTGTTGCCTTCCACAGCGCCGGCCCTTCGGTCCTCCAACTGTCATAGCGGAAGACGTTCGATTTCTTCGCACGCTCGGATGCGACGGCCGGCGGCCTCGAAACGGTCCTCGCGGGCCGATGCGCCGTCTTCCATGTTCCGCTATGTCCGCGCCGTCGCGCGGGCGGCGGACGGAGGCCGACATGAAGCGGCGCATGGATCGCTTCGACAAGCGCCCGGACCGCTTTGAGATCGCACAACCCCAACGCCTGACGCGCATCGAGGGCACGGTCGCCGGCGTGCTCGGACTCCCCTTCCCCGAACTCATGGCGGCCCCCCGGACACCGCAGCCGTCGGATAGCCCCGCGCCGGGTTCTCGTGGATATCGCGGCATACGATCGAATACGAAAACAATTGGCCGTCGAGAGGGTCGCCAGGAACACGGCCGAGGGATATTTCTCCAGTTTCGACGGCGGCATTACGCGGACCGACAGTTACCATCCCCTGTGGAGATTCCTTCTCGTTTCTTTCTTCCTTGCATTCGACGCGGAGTCGGCGCTTTTCGCCATAAAATTCTTCGAAATCCTCAAAAGCTGTCGACCGGTCGGCGACGCCGGTGCGGGTGAGCGCCTTGACGGCCGCATGAGTGTCGAAGGCCGCGCCGTTCATGCGACGACGATAGCCGGCGCAATCGCATCCGGAAACGGGCGGGGGAACTGCGATATATCCTCGCCGGACTGCCGCGGTCGGCGCGGACCGACAGATGCTACGGAGAGGGCGATGTCCGGAAGGAGCGGTTCAACAGCGCCCGGCGGGCGGGGCGCCGCGGGCGGCGGCGAAACGGCGCTGGTTATCGGCGCCACGTCGGACATCGGCCGCACCATCGCGCGCCGGCTGGCGGCGGAAGGCTGCGCCTTGCAGCTCGCGGCGCGCGACCCGGCGCGGCTCGAACGGGAAGTCCGCGACATCCGCACGCGCGCGCCGGTCGCAGCGACGGGCCTCCGCTGCGACGTATTCGACGAAGACGGCGGTGTGTCGGCGCTCGACGCGCTCGATCCCCTGCCCGACATCGCCATATGCGTCATCGGGATGCTCGGCGACCAGGCGGAATGCGAACGCGACCCCGCCGCCGCCGAACGCTCGATGCGCGCCAACTATATCGGTCCCGCATTGCTGATGGGGGCGCTGGCCGAGCGCTTCGAACGGCGCGGCGGCGGAGTCCTGGTCGGCGTCGGGTCCGTTGCGGGCGACCGCGGGCGCGCCTCGAACTATGTCTACGGGTCGGCGAAGGCGGGGTTTGCGGCGTTCCTGTCGGGGCTGCGCTGCCGGCTCGCCGCGTCGGGCGTCCACGTCGCGACGGTCAAGCCGGGCTTCGTGCGCACGCGCATGACCGACGGGATGGACCTGCCGGCGCGGTTGACGGCGACGCCCGAAGAGGTCGCCGCGGCGGTCGTCGGCGCGGTCCGCCGGCGCCGCGATGTCGTCTATGTGCGCCGCGTCTGGCGCCCGATCATGGGGATAATCCGCGCCCTTCCCGAACCGGTGTTCAAGCGGACGAAACTGTAGGGCCGCCCGCGCCGCAGCCTCACCACGTATCGATGTTCGGGCGCCGCTTGCCGGCGCGGGGCGGGCGCGGCGGCAGCGATTCGAGGCCGGCGACGATCCAGCGACGCGAGTCGGCGGGGTCGATCACGTCGTCGAACTCGAAATGCGAGGCGACGTTCAGCGCCTTGCCGTGTTCGTAGGCGCGCGCGACCATCTCGTCGAACAGCGCCTTGCGCGCCGCGGGGTCGGCGACCGCCTCGAGTTCCTTGCGGTAGCCGAGTTTCACGAACCCCTCCAGGCCCATGCCGCCGAATTCGCCGGTCGGCCAGGAGACGGTGAACATCGGGGCGCGGAAACTGCCGCCCACCATCGCCTGGGCGCCGAGTCCGTAGGCCTTGCGCAGCACGATGGCGAAAACCGGAACCTCAAGATTCGCGCCGGTGACGAACAGACGACAGCAATGGCGCACCAGCGCAGTCTTTTCGACTTCCGGCCCGACCATCATGCCGGGGGTGTCGCACAGCACCAGAAGGGGCAGGTCGTGCGCGTCGCACAACTGCATGAAGCGGGCGGCCTTGTCGGCGCCGTCGCTGTCGATGGCGCCGGCGAGATGGCGCGGGTTGTTGGCGATCAGGCCGAGCGGACGGCCCTCGACGCGGACCAGCGCGGTCACGATGCCGGGGCCGAAATCGCGCCGCAGTTCGAGCGTCGAACCGGCGTCGGCGAGGAGTTCGACGACCCGCCGGACATCGTAGACCCGCAGCCGGTTCTCGGGGATCGCCGCGCGCAGCAACCTCTGATCGGCGCAGTCCCAACCCTGCGTGTCCCCCTGGAAAAACGAGAGACAGGTCTTCGCCGCCGAGACCGCCGCGGCTTCGTCGGCGACGGCGATGTCGACGACGCCGTTGGCGCGCTGGACCGCCATCGGACCGACCTCTTCGGGGCGGAAGACGCCGAGACCGCCGCCCTCGATCATCGCCGGTCCCCCCATGCCGACGGTGGCGTCGGCGGTGGCGATGGTCACGTCGCAGCATCCGAACAGGGCGGCGTTGCCGGCGAAGCAGCGCCCCGACGCGACGCCGACCAGCGGTGCGAGCCCCGAAAGGCGCCCGAAAAGGCGGAACGCCTCGACATGCAGCCCCGCCGGCGGCGCGCCGTCGGTGTCGCCGGGCCGCCCGCCGCCGCCTTCCGCGAACAGGACCACCGGCAGGCGCCATTTTTCGGCGAGCTGGAACATGCGGTCCTTCTTCTCGTGGTTCCGGAACCCCTGGGTGCCGGCGAGGACCATGTAGTCGTAGGACATGACGACGCAGCGCGACTCGCGGTTGGGGAACATGTCGCCGTTGACGCGGCCGACGCCGGCGACCAGACCGTCGGCGGGGGTGCGGCGGATAAGGTCGTCGACGGGGCGGCGCTGGCGCTGCGCGGCGATGGCCAGCGCTCCGTATTCGACGAAACTTCCGGCGTCGCACAGGTCGTCGACATTTTCGCGCGCGGTGCGATGGCCGGTCTTGCGGCGGCGCGCCACCGCCTCCGCGCGCGCCGCATCGAGGCCCAGCGCGTGGCGTTCGCGCGATTCCGCCAGATCGGGACGGATGGCGTCGATATCGACGGTCTCGTCCGCGCCTGCGCTTTCGTCGGCCACGTCGCGGGGTTCGACGAAGGCGAGCGTGTCTCCCTCAAACACGGTGTCGCCGACGGCGACGGCGAATTCGCGCACCAGCCCGGCCGTGTCGGCGGCGATGACGTGCTCCATCTTCATGGATTCCATTACCAGCATCGGACGGCCGCGGGCCACGAGAGCGCCCGCCTCCGCCTCGATGGCGACGACCGTGCCCTGCATCGGCGCGCGCAGGAGCGCGACGCCTTCGGGCGTCGCCGGCGTCGCTTCGGGCTCTCGATCCGCCTGCCGCCGGCCGTGATCGAGCACCGCGAGCGGGTCTGCGGTGTCGATGACGGCGCCGGCGCGGCGCGGCGCGCGCCCGGGCGCGGCCACATGCCGCCGCGGCGGCGCCGTCTCCGCGGCCGCCAGAAGCTCGTCGATATGCTCCTCGACGAACCGTGTGTGGGCGGCGCCGGCGGCGACTTCGGGGCGCGCCAGCAGGGCTTGCAGGAAGGGGATGTTGGCGGCGGCGCCGTCGATGCGGAACTCGGACAGGGCGCGCCGGGCGCGGGCGGCGAGCGCAGCGAAATCGCGCCCCGGCGCATGGACGATCACCTTCGCCAGCAGGGAATCGAAACGCGGATTGGTGCGATAGCCGGCATAGCCGTACCCGTCGACGCGCACGCCGGGCCCGGAAGGCGGGTCGTAAGCGGTCAACACGCCGCCGGTGGGGCGGGCGTCGCCGTCGGCGGTCATGGTTTCGAGATTGACGCGCGCCTGGAGCGCGCAGCCGGCGGGCGCCGCGGGTGCGGGGTCGAGGCCGATTTCCGAAAGCGGGCGCCCGGCCGCGATCTCGAGTTGCAGGCGCACCAGGTCCAGGCCCCACGCCGCCTCGGTCACCGTATGCTCGACCTGGAGCCGCGCGTTCGCCTCGATAAAGGCCGGGCGTTCGTCTTCGTCGACGAGGAATTCGACCGTGCCGAGGCCGCGATAGCCCACCGCCTCGCCGAGGCGCACCGCAGCGGCGGCGAGAGCGCCGCGCGCGGCGTCGGAAAGCGACGGGTCGGGGGCCATCTCGATCAGTTTCTGATGCCGGCGCTGCACGCTGCATGCGCGCTCGCCGAGATGAACGACGCGGCCCGAACCGTCGCCCACGATCTGAACCTCGACATGGCGGGCGCGGGGGAGCAGCGCCTCGACATAGAGACTGTCGTCGCCGAACGCCGCTTTCGCTTCGGAGCGGCAGCGCTCCCATGCGCCGTCGAGCGCGTCGATGTCGGCGACGGCGCGCATTCCGCGCCCGCCGCCCCCGGCCACAGCCTTGATCATCGCCGCGCCGCGGGCGGCGACGAACCGGCGCGCCTCTTCGCGGTCGGCGGGGCCCGTGCCGGCGGCGACGGGAACGCCGGCGCGCCGCGCGGCGTCGCGCGCGCGGGTCTTGTCGCCCAGAAGCCGCAGCACATCCGGCGACGGGCCGACGAAAACGAGACCGGCGCCGGCGCAGGCTTCCGCGAAACCCGCGTTCTCGGCCAGGAAGCCGTAACCGGGATGCACCGCGTCGCACCCGTTGGCGCAGGCGGCGTCGATGAGCGCGTCGGCGTCGAGCCAGGCGGCGGGGCCGGCGCCGGGGATCGCCGCCGCCGCGTCGGCCATGCGCACATGCAGCGAGTCCGCATCGTCGGCGCTGTGCACGGCGACGCTTTCGGCGCCGAAAGCGGCGGCCGCGCGGGCGATGCGGATCGCGATCTCGCCGCGGTTGGCGATCAGCAGGCGGGAGACGGCCACGGCGCGCAGGCGGCGGCGTTCAGGCGGCGCGATCGAACCCGGCCAGCGGCCCGAGAACCCGTTCGACCTGCGGGAGGACCTCGCCGGCGAAGCGCTCCATCGACCGCAGCGCGCGCGCCTGGGAAACGCGCCCGACGCGGAAATAGAGCGCGATATGGCAGGGGCGGGCGCGGCGCAGCAGGTCGACGCAGCGTTCGGCGCAATGCGCCGGGTCGCCGATCATCAGTTTGTCGACCATGTCTTCGGGCGCGGGTTCGCCGGCGAAGGGGGGCGCGCGCAGCAAACCGTCCTCGAGCGTTTCCTCGCGCTTGCGCAGGGTGACGGCGAGCCGCACCTGATAGAGCAGGTTCTCGGCGAATTCGACCGCTTCGGCGCGGCTGTCGCACACATGGGCGGCGGTGAGACCGGCGAACTTCATGCGCGCCGGGTCGAGGCCCGCGTCGGCGTGGACCTTCGCCAGCGCGTCGCGCGCCTCGACCAGGGCGTCGGCGCCGGTCGCGCGCCCGCTGGCGATGACGGGCCAGCCCTTTTCGGCGGCGCGGCGCAACAGGGGCGGCGCGGAGCCGGCGAGCCAGATTTCCGGGTGCGGTCTTTGCAGCGGCTTTACGTTGATCTGCGTCGGCGGCCGGCGGTAATGCGCGCCGTTATATTCGAAGGAGTCGCGGGAAAGGCCGCGCTCCAGGATGTCGAGCATTTCGAGGCTGCGCGAGGTCGACTCGGCGAGGTCGGCGCCGAAGCGTTCGAACTCGTAGGGCTGGTATCCCGAACCGACGCCGAGCACGAGCCGCCCGTCGCACATGGTGTCGGCGACGCCGATTTCGGCGAGCAGCCGCGCCGGGTTGTAGAGCGGCAGCACGACCACCCCGGTGGCGAGTTTGATGCGCTTCGTCTGCGGCGCGCACCAGGCCGCCATGAGCAGCGGCGACGGGCTGAGGCTGTAGTTGGAGAAGTGGTGTTCGGCGAACCAGGCGGTGGAGAACCCCAGCGTATCGGCGAGGCGCACCTGTTCGGCGGCGTCGGCGATGAGCCGGCGCGGCTCCTGCGCCGCGTCGCGCCGGTTGATCAGACTGAACACCCCGAAATCCATCGCCCGCTCCTCCCCGCCGGAAGCGGCGCCCATGGTAGGCGGCCGTCGCCTGCGGGTCTACCGTGTCGAGCACTGCGTCGAGTCGGCTGACGATTCGCTCACCGTGCGCCGGCTCTTCGGACACAATGCATCCTGCCTGTCGCCCAACGGCGCAGCAACGGCTGAAACACCAGGCTGCCCCATGCGCGTCCGACAATCTCGATCCGTCACCGCTTCTTGCCATCGAGAGCCGTCTTGAGTTTCGGACCCGCTTGGACACTATCGACGAAAATACGGAGCATCGCGGAATCCGATGGCCAATCGACGAGTGCTATCGCGGTCCTGGATACTGATTGGGCGGAATGGCGCAACGACTGGTACTCCCGTCGGTGTAGGTGACAATATAACGCTTCCGGCCCGTAACCTTCTTGTCGGCGTCAAAGCCCCGCAGAACGTAGCTCCCCGTCGTCTTCACCAACTTCGCCCGCGATGCCCAGCGGTTAGCCGGTGCGCCTGTAGATTCGCTAGCCACTCGTTTCATCTTCCATAGGATCCTGCCAATTGCTTCCAAGCGATTCACTGTCGAGTTGTGAGGTCACGTTCGCTGTCGGATAAATCAGACGCCGGCCGAGTCCCGGAACTCATCATTAGAAACAAACCCGTACCGCTTGCCCCGGTTCCCGACGAAATTGACAGCGTGAACATCGAGCCACCTGCCAGCAGGAGTATTCCGGCGGTAGAGTCGGAGTTCGTAGCTGCTCTCGCCGACGCGGGAAATCGCCGCCACGTCCCCGGCCCTGGCCAGCCCGGTTCCTCGGAGCGCTCCCGTGCCGAGACGGAAATCTAGGTTGTTTTCCGCCTCGAAGGTGACTCGAACTGCTTCCGTTTGACCCATATCTACATAATTCATCTCGACGATGCACGAGTATGTTCTCTTCACTCCCCGCGCATTGGGAATGGTGAGGGCAGGGAAGAAATCGTAGCAGTCACGGCTAAGCCAAAAATACTGTGTTCCTCGCGCTTCAATGGAGCCGGGCGCAGCGTTGATCCGCACCGTGTCGGCGTGTCCGAGAACGACGATCAGCGTCACTTCATCCGTTTCGTCGAGAACAATGGTGGACGCCTGTTCGTCGTAGAGCAGCCGCCACGCGGGCGACGACATGTTCTTTAGTTCCGGACGATGCATCTGCCAGTTTTGCTTCAGCATGCTCGCAATCAGGGCGTCCCACGAAAAACCCATGCTGCGGCATGTGGGACGGTCCAACAAAACTGACATTTCTACGTTCTGCGCCATTCCCGGTCCGGTAAAGTTACCGCTCGACACAATCACCATATCGCCTTCTCGCGTCCGGGAGCCATAATTTTTCACATGCATAATTCGTTTGCGATTGATGAGGCGCACATCAGCGCCACATTCCAGCATTTCCCGCACAACCTGCCTGCTGGTGAGGTTCTGTCTCGCATTGCCGGCAAACAGGGCGATCACCTTGCCGCCCAACTCGACATGGCGGCGGAAGACGGGAAAAAAGCGGACGCCTCCATTGTAGTTTGCAAAGCCGGAAATGACGTAGAGAGTCCCTTCACCCGCCTCCTGTTCCCGAAGCCAGGCGCGTTCGAGGAACGAGACCAGCCCCTTGCCGCGACCTGTCGCGTAAACGCCGGGATGAACGGCAAGTTCATTCATGAATTGCTCAAGATAACAAGGGTTTCGGCACGAACGGCGTTGCTGAAATGGTAGCCGTAGCGACGATAGGTCTGAAGCGGCATCAGCTCCTTCACCTTCCAGCCGGCATGGGCGGCGAGCGCCGCAAGGTGGGACGGAGTATCGATATCGTACCGAATTCCTCCAAGCACGGTGTGATTGTGCCCCACGATCAGGGCGAAGGGCGCTTCTGCACGCATGACTCCGCGAATGGCTCGAAAACTATTCCGCATGGACGCGAAGTAGCGATAGAGGAGCTCCGGTACGGCTCTGCGGCGGAACCCGTCGCGCTCGTTCAGGGACTCCTGAAGCCGGCGACAGAACGCGGCTTCGGCCTCCGGCAAGAATTCAGTATTTTCGTTCATAGCCTCCGTCATTTTTCGGCGCGCATCCTTGCGAAATTCGCGGCTGCCGATCAGCTCGGACTCGATCCCCGGAAGGTTGGCCGGTTCGAGTAGGCCGAGCCAGACAAGTGAGAGTCGCTGGGTATCGATGTACGGCAGCGCCATCGCGTAAGGAGGGCTGGTCACGGCAGCGTCGAACGGCCCCGCATCCGGAGCAAGGGATGTCGCATCGCAACGTTCAGCACGCCCCCGCGGCAGGCGGACGCCCAGAATCTCTTGTGTGGCCTCGAGCCTGACGAAGAATCGTTCGCATGCCGCGACGAATACTTCGGAAAATGACCTGCGCGGCAATGGGGTCCTGCGCCGGCGGATGCGCAGATCCTTGGGATCCTGCAACGAGTAGTCGCGGAGCAGATTGCTCGCGATCGCGAGAAACACGGGCGTCGAGGCGCTGATCGCGCTCTCGATAGCGATGCGGATCCCTTCGATCATGTCCAGCATTTCCGGGGTGAACCATGATCGAAGGTAACGGATGCGGGAAGTTTCGTTGACTGTAACGTCCCATCGGAACGCCGGACACGACAAGAGACGGCGTAAATCAGCCCGCAGATCGGTGACCGGTGTGGCGAGTGCCAAGAGTTTGGCGTTGGCCAGAAATACTGCGAAGGGATTCAGATCGATGCCGTGGCCCAGCACCCTTGCATGAGCGCATTCCACGAGTGTGGTACCGCTGCCACAAAAGGGATCGAGCACCCTTCGTCCGGAGCTGATTCCGAAGATGTTGAGCAGAACTTTCGCGATTTGCGGATTGAATTTGCCCTTGTATTCGTGGAGACCGTGGACGGAATAACGGGTCGCCTGTCGCTTCCGGGCGGTGCGTGCAGCGCGCTCCAACCGGCTCTGAAACGTCTCTATCGGCTCCGGACCGTTCACTCCTCCTGCAAAGTAGGTAAGTTTCCCCACCGCCTCGCCCTCGTTCCCGTCGGCCAGCTCGATCCCGCCAGGAACCTCGCGCAGGTCCGGATTTCCGAACAGTGCTGACACCTCGCGCACCGCGAGCTCCCGCTCGTAGGGATAATAGTTGTAGTCGTGCCAGTTCAGGCGCACCCCGTTTCCTTCCGTTTGAGCACCAGCACGGTTTCCGTCTTGATGTTCGCGTGCGAAAGGTTGAAAGATTTACGGCTGGCGGGAAGCGTTCTCTCGGCCGAAAAGACAAGATCGAACCCCACCGCAGTTTCTTCTATAATGCGGGCGTTGTCCACGACGCGGCCGTGTATGCGAGAACGGCCAACGACAAAACATGCGTATCCACCAGGAGTCAGAACCTTCCAGATCAGCTGAAAGGCCTTGGTCATTTGCCGTCCGAAATCTTCCTCGGTCTGATAATTGCGCTTGAAGAAATGAGCGCGGGCTCCGATTTCCCGTGCTTTGACAGCGAGTGGATCAAATCCAAGCCAATACATGCGGTATTTGTGGTAGAGCCAGTATTCGTAGGCGTTCGGATAGGGTGGTGACGTGACAACCATGCCGATTGCGCCATCGCCGATAAAATCGGAATTGAACTCCAGAGAGTCGGCTTCGAACACCTCCGTCTGAGATAAAGGATAATTTCGTTCCGCGAGGACATCGTCGAGACGAACGGCGGCCCGAAGGAACAGTGTAAACACGTCATTGGTGCTTACATTCTTGTCGATCGCGGCGTAGCGGGTATCGCTCTCCTGTCGGGAAACGCGGACAACGATGCTTGAAAACGCCAGCCGCAGCGCATCGCGATGAACGGCGTCCGCTTCGCGGACGGCTTCGGTCAGAGCGGAAAGTGCACGCTGGATTGGGCCGTCAAACCAGTGGTCAAGGTTGGGGATCTCAGGGATTGCGGTGGCCGGCTTCCGCAGGGCGCGGTCGGCGACGACCGCTGCGGCTTCCCGAAGACCGGATGGCCGTGATGCGGTCTTCACCCGCGCTATCAGGCAGGCGATCGGATTGATGTCGATACCGACGGAAGGCAACCCTCTGCGTTGGCATTCCACGAGTGTGGTGCCGCTGCCGCAGAAGAGATCAAGCACCGCGGTGCCGGGCGCGATCGGCAAGGAGTCCAGTAACGCTCGCGGAAGTTCTGCAATGAATTTAGCCGGGTAGGGGTGGATTCCCTCAATACTGCTGTGGGCGACGCGTTCCGGAAAATTCCAGTCGATTTTCGCGAGTGTTCGGATGGGGGAAGGCGATATGTCGCCATAGGGGCTCATCGCACTGCTTCTCGATAGTCAGGGCTGGAGGTCAACAGCAGATTCCGTTGTTCAAAGGACGGCTCCTCGCGAGAAAGAAAATCGACGACGGCCCGCCGGGCGACCGTAGCGACCGGCGCGTCTTCCCAGCCAGCGATGGTGAGCTGGACCGAGCATGCGCGGTCACTGGGATTAACGGTCATGTCGGTGCGTACCATGGTACCAGCCTAGCGTAGCATGAAACCGCAGTCAACGAATTACGAAACCGGAGGGAGCGAAGCAAACCCCTCCTCGAACCGCAAGCGGAATCATCGAGGATCAGCTTCCGGCCGTGTGGGCTCATCAGTATCTGCGTTGAGTGAGTTGAACGATTTCAGCCGGTTGTGGTTCACTGGCTGTACCAACCAGGCCGCGGGGCACGGCATGTGTCTGAGCGAGGACAGGGCTGCGCTTCGGCAGCACGCAGGCCGGAATTCAGCGCCTGTACGCGGCGGGATACTCAACGCTGCCGCCATGCAAACGAGCATCGGCTCGCTGCGTCGCGGGACGGGCACTCCGATGGCGTATAGAATTCCACCGTGACCATCGTCCGCCACCCTCGTCGACGGCCGTGGAATCCAGCTGCCGCGTGGCTGGCGACAGGCGTCCACCCGCGGGAGCAATGAGCGACGTGTGTCGACGACGGGCCGAGGCGTGACGCCGAACGCAACTCCCGCCGCCCGTTTCCGAATCGAGCATGATCCGGAAGGCGGCGAGTACGGATTTCGTGGCAACGATTCTCGGTATGGCGGCCGGCGTGTTGGCTTAACAAGTTTCGGGTTCGCCAGCGATCTGCCGACATGGGCGCGAAGCGCGCGCCGGTCGGAAGAATGCGGGGCTGACGCCTGCGCATCCACGCCTTGACCGTCGGCGGGGGGCCGGGATATGCGCGGGGACATGCGGGCGCCGAGCGTTGCCGATATACAGCGGATGGCCGAACGGGCCATCGCGTCGATACCGCGGCGGTTGCGCGCCGCCGCCGGGAACGTCGCCGTCCAGGTCGTCGATTTCCCCGACGACGAAACCATCGAAGAGATGGAGCTCGAAAGCCCGTTCGACCTGCTCGGCCTCTATGTCGGGGTCGCCATGACCGAACGCAGCGTCTCGCACCCGCGCGGCGAACCCGACCTCGTCTATCTCTACCGCCGCCCCATCCTCGACTATTGGTGCGAAACCGGCGAATCGCTGGCGGCGGTGGTCCGCCACGTGCTGATCCACGAGATCGGGCACCATTTCGGCTATTCCGACGACGAAATGGACGCGCTGCAAGGCCCCATGTGAAACGCCGGCGCTACCGGCGCGCGAACTGCTTGTCGCCGAACAGGACCGAGAAACGCTCCTTGTCGTCGCGGACGTCTCCCACCGGCTTCGTGTCCTTCATGACGTTGCGTCCGCGCACCACCGCCGGGCGCGCCTTCACCGCGTCGCGCCAGCGCCTGAGGTTCGGGTAGTCGTCGAAATTCTGGCCCTGGCGTTCGCCCAGCAGCCACGGCCACACGGCGATGTCGGCGATCGAATAGTCCCCCGCCAGATAGTCGTTCTCCGCCAGCCGGCGGTCGATGACGCCGTAGATGCGCCCGGCCTCGCGGGTGTAGCGGTCCACCGCGTAGGGGATTTTCTCCGGCGCGTATTGGCGGAAATGATGCGCCTGACCGAGCATGGGGCCGACCGTGCCCATCTGGAACATCGTCCACTCCAGCACCCGCAGCCGCCCGCGCGCGTCGGCGGGCATCAGTTTGCCGGTCTTCTCCGCGAGGTAGATCATGATCGCCCCGGACTCGAAGACCGAAACCGGCTCGCCGCCGGGGCCGTCCGGGTCGGTAATCGCCGGCATCTTGTTGTTGGGGCTGATGGCGAGGAAGGCGGGGTCGAACTGGTCGCCCTTGCCGATGTCCACCGGGACCACGCGGTAGGGCAGGCCGAGCTCCTCAAGCAGGATGGTGACCTTCCAGCCGTTGGGAGTCGGCCAGAAATAGAGGTCGATGGGGGGAGAGTCGGTCACGTCGGGTCTCCTCGCCGGGGTGCGTCGCGGCGGGTTATAGCAGACAGGGCGGCGGGCGGGCGCTATAGGTGGCGGGCATGGAACGTTCGTTTCGCAGGGACGTAGCGAAACTGCGCCTCGGCGCGGGCGAGACGTTTTCGGGCGAAGGGGTGCTTGCGGTCGCCAAGGCCCTGCTGCAATCGGGCGTGAGCTATGTCGGCGGCTATCAGGGTTCGCCCGTCTCGCACCTGCTCGATGTGCTGGTCGACAGCGCCGAACTGCTGGACGAGCTCGGCGTGCATCTGGAAACGCCGACGAGCGAGGCCGCCGCCGCGGCGATGCTCGGCGCGTCGATCAATTACCCCATGCGCGGCGCGGTGACGTGGAAATCCACGGTCGGCACCAATGTCGCCTCCGACGCCCTGTCCAACCTCGCTTCGGCGGGCGTGCGCGGCGGGGCGCTGATCGTGCTGGGCGAGGATTACGGCGAGGGGGCGTCGATCATCCAGGAGCGCAGCCAGGCCTTCGCGATGAAATCGTCGATCTGCCTGCTGGACCCGCGCCCTGCCCTGCCGGCGATCGTCCGCGCGGCGGAAAACGGCTTCGCCCTGTCCGAAGCCTCGTCGATGCCGGTCATGCTCGAACTGCGTATCCGCGCCTGTCATGTCCACGGGCGCTTCGTGTGCAAGGACAATCTCCGCCCCGCGGTGTCGCGGCGCGACGCTCTCGCGGCGCCCGATTTCGACTACGGCCGCATCTGCCTGCCGCCGGCGACCTACGCGCAGGAAAAACACAAGGTCGAACACCGCATCCCCGCAGCGGTGCGCTTCATCCGCGAACGGCGGATCAACGAGACCGTCCCCGGCGAGCGCGAGGATATCGGCATCGTCGTCCAGGGCGGGCTGACGAACACGGTGTTGCGGGCGCTGTCCGAACTCGGCCTGGCGGACGCTTTCGGCGCGAGCCGTGTCCCCCTCTACATCGCGAACGCGGCATGGCCCGTAGTGGACGAGGAGATCGCTGCGTTCTGCGCCGGGAAGGAGCGCGTGCTCACGGTGGAGGAAGGGCACCCCGACTATCTCGAGCAGGCGGTGAACGTGGCGCTGCGCCGGGCCGATCTGCAAACCCGCGTGCAGGGCAAGGATGTCCTGCCGATGGCCGGGGAATACACCGCGGAGACGGTGTTGCGCGGCGTCGCCGCGTTCGTCGGCGGGTCCGTCGCGCGCCGCCGCGCCGCGGCGCTCGATTCGCTCAAGCAGCGCGCGGCGGCGGCGCTGGGTTCGCACATGCCGGCGCGGCCGCCGGGTTTCTGCACCGGCTGCCCCGAGCGCCCGGTGTTCAGCGCGATGAAGATAGTCGAGAAGGAAACCGGGCCGACCCACGTCGCGGCGGATATCGGCTGCCACACCTTTTCCACCCTGCCGCCGTTCGACATCGGCAACACCGTGCTGGGTTACGGTCTGGGGCTGGCGAGCGCGGCCGGCGTGTCGCCGAATTTCGCGCGCCGCACCGTCAGCGTGATGGGCGACGGCGGGTTCTGGCACAACGGGCTCGCGTCCGGCGTGGCCTCCGGCGCCTTCAACCGCGGCGACGGCGTCCTCGTCATCTTCAAGAACGGCTATGCCTCGGCCACGGGGTGGCAGTATCTGCCGTCGAGCCGCACCGACCGCACCGGCGCGCCGTCGGGAATGACCATCCAGGGCGCGCTGCGGGGCCTCGGCGTGCGCTGGGTCCGCACCGTGCCCTCATACGACGTGGCGCGCATGGTCCGGACGCTGCGCGAGGCGCTGACGACGCGGCGGCGCGGGCTGAAGGCCATCGTCGCCGACGGGGAATGTCAGCTGGCGCGGCAACGCCGGGTGCGCCCGGCGCGGGCCCGGCGGATCGCCGCCGGCCGCCGGGCGGTGCGCACGCGCTACGGCGTCGACGCCGCGATGTGCACCGGCGACCGTTCGTGCATCCGCCTGTCGGGCTGTCCGTCGCTGACTTTGGCCGAGAACCCGGACCCGCTGCGGCGCGATCCGGTGACGCGCGTGAACGACGACTGCGTGGGGTGCGGGCTGTGCGGTTCGCTGGCTCATGCGGCGACCCTGTGTCCGTCGTTCTATCGCCTCGATGTCGTGCACAACCCGACGCTGTGGGAGCGGCTGCTCGCCCGGCTGCGCGGCGCCGCGATCCGCGCCATGGGAGGCGGCGGGTGACCGCGGCGCCGGCGCGGCCGCTGTCGGTTCTGGTCGCGGCGATGGGGGGCGAGGGCGGCGGGGTGCTGGCGAACTGGATCGTCGCCGCGGCGGAGCGCGCGGGACTCGCGGTTCAGGCCACGTCGATCCCCGGCGTCGCGCAACGCACCGGCGCGACGACCTATTACATCGAGATATGGCCGGCGCCGCTGCCGCGCGGCGCCGCGGAGCCGGTTTTCGCGCTCTATCCGACTCCCGGCGAGGTCGACCTCGTCATCGCCAGCGAACTCGTCGAGGCTGCGCGCGCGGTCGAGAACGGATATGTAACGCCCGACCGCACGGCGCTGGTGGCGTCCACCCACCGCGTCTGGGCCATCTCCGAACGGGCGGCGATGGGCGACGGCAGGACCGACCCGGCTCCCTTGCTGGCCGCCGCGCGAGACCTGTCGGCGCGCCGCGTGCTGGCGGATTTCGCGGCCGCGGCGAAGGAGTCGGGCGCGGCGCTGAACGCGGTGTTGCTCGGCGCCGCCGCGGCGACCGGGGCGCTCCCCGTCGATCGCGCCGTCTTCCGCGCCGCCATCGAGGCGGAAGGCAAGGCGGTGGCGTCCAATCTGGCGGGGTTCGCCGCCGGCGAGAGCCTCGCCGATGCGCCGCCGCCCGACGACACGGCGGCAACTGCGGAGGCCGGGCCGGCGCCGGAGCCGCCGGAACGGCTGCGCGAGGCCGTATCGGCCTTCCCCGAACCGGTCGCGGAGACGGCGCGCCTGGGCGTGGCGCGACTCGTCGACTATCAGGACGAAGCCTATGCCGAACTCTATCTGTCGCGTCTGGCGCCGGTGGCGGCGCTGTCGGGAGAGGCGGCGGCGGAATGCGCCCGCCAGCTGGCGCTGCGCATGAGCTATGAAGACGTCATCCGCGTCGCGCAGTTGAAGACGAAGAGGTCGCGCCTCGGGACGCTGCGCGCCGAGGCCGGCGCGCGCCCGGGCGAGCCGGTGAAGGTGCGCGAGTTCCTCAAGCCGGGGCTGGAGGAATGGTGCGCCTTGCTGCCGCCGGCGCTCGGCGGGCGGTTGTTCGCATGGGCGACGGAGCGCGGCGTCGCCCGCCATTTCTCGTTCGCCTTGCGGGTCCGCAGCGATACGGTTCTGGGCTTCGCGCTGCTGCGTTCGCTGGCGGCGCTGAAGCCGTTGCGCCGCCGCGGCTGGCGCTGGCGCGAAGAGCAGCGCCGGATCGACGACTGGCTGGCGCTGTGCGCGGCGGCGGCGCGGCGCGATGCGGTCCTGGGGGCGGAGGTGGCGGCGCTCGCCGGTCTGGTCAAGGGCTATGGCGAGACGTGGCATCGCGGTTTCGCGAATTACCGGCGCATCGTCGACGCGCTGGTGCGGCCGTGGCTGGCGGCGGAACGGGCGCCGGCGGACGCCGCCCGGAGGCTGCGCGCGGCGCGCGAGGCGGCAATGGCGGACCCGGAGGGCCGGGCGCTCGACGGCGCTCTCGCCGCCGCGCGGTGACGGCGTCAGACGAACAGCATGGCGCCGCCGGCTTCGGCGTCGGCGAGGAAACTGACCAGACCCGCCACCGAGATCGGGAGGTCGCCGCGTAAGGCTTCGGGGGCGAGACCGAGGGCGCGCAGACCCATTTCGCAGACCATGAAGCGGACTCCGAGCGCGGCGCAGGATTCGAGCAGTTCCTCGAAGCCGGCGACGCCGCGCCTGCGCAGTTCCGCATCGGCGGACGCCCCGGCGAGCGCCCGCCACCCTTCCGCGCCGTCGGCGCCGGCGGCGAGCAGGGCGCGCACCCCGCGCATGGTGAAGAACAGGGTTGCCGGGCGGTCCACGGCCGCCGCCGCCGCCGCCGCCGCCAGCGCGTAATGCGCTTTCGCATAATCGCCGGAAAAGACGATCAGCGAGAGTTTGCCGGGCGGTTCGGTCACCGTCGGGCCGCGTGTTGCGACAGGTCGCGGATCGACGCGCGCGATCCGCACAGGCGACAGGCGGGGTCCGGGCGGACTCGCAATTTGCGGAAGCGCCCCCCCAGCCCATCGTAGATGACGAGATGCCCCGACAGGCTGTCGCCGACGCCCAGCAGTTCCTTCACGACCTCCACCGCTTGCAGCGAGCCGAGCACCCCCGCCAAGGCGCCGAGCACCCCGCCTTGCGAACAGGAGGGCACGAGGCCGTCCGGCGGCGGGGCCGGGAAAATGCAGCGATAGCACGGGTGCGGGCCGCCGAGATACGACTTGAAGGTGGCGAGCTGGCCCTCGAAGCGCAGGATCGCGGCGGAGACCAGAGTCCTCCCGACGATGTGCGCGGCGTCGGCGACGAGGAACCGGGTGGCGAAATTGTCGCTGCCGTCGACCGCCAGGTCGTAATCGGCGAGCAGCGCGGCGGCGTTGGCGGCGTCGAAGCGGACGCGGTGGGGAACCACTGTCGCATCGGGGTTGATGGCCGCCGCCGCGACGCGCGCGCTGTCGGCTTTCGGTTCGCCGAGGCGGTTCTGGGCGTGGGCTATCTGCCGTTGCAGGTTCGACAGGTCCACCGCATCGTCGTCGACGACGCCGATGACGCCGACCCCCGCGGCCGCGAGATAGAGGATGGCCGGGGAGCCGAGGCCGCCGGCGCCGATGACGAGGACTCGGGATGCGAGGAGTTTCGCCTGGCCGGCGCCGCCGACCTCGGGCAGCACGATATGGCGCGCGTAGCGCTCGACCTGTTCGTCGCTGAATTCCATGCGCCGACCATAGCGGCGCGGCGCGCCTTCGGACAGGAGAAAGCGGCCAGACGGTCTGTAAGCCGGGTTCTGTACCCCCGCGAGGGGGCGACGGCCATTCCTCTGGGACGTCCGTCCCGGACGCCTCGTGCGACCTACCCGGACGACGACCGCGGAGGCGCGGTCCGGCCGCTTGCGAGCGGCGCTTGCCGTCCCTATCCGGTCTTGCTCCCGGCGAGGTTTGCCGTGCCGGCGTCGTTGCCGCCGCCGCGGTGCGCTCTTGCCGCACCCTTTCACCCTTGCCCGCGGGTTTCCCCGGGGATACGGCCCCGGGGCGCGCGGGCGGTTTGCTTTCTGTGGCACTGTCTCCGGGGTCGCCCCCGCCGGGCGTTACCCGGCGCCGTGCCTCCGTGGAGCCCGGACTTTCCTCTCCGCCGAAGCGAAGCGACCGCCCGACCGTCTGGCGCATTGCGCCTCTACCCGAAACCGCGCCGCCGGTCAATATGGCGGCCGCGGCGCCCGCGGTGGTGCTCCCCGGGAGCAATCCCGCGTTTTTACGACCCTCCCGAACCCACCGGCGGATCATGATAATGCGCGATGAAATTGCGAAAACCCGCTCTCTCTCTGTCATTCCCGCGAAAAAGTGTGTGAAGAAATCGAGCGCCTCTCACTATGGTGGCTGGACAACTCAAGAATCGCCGTAGTGAAAGACGGTAACTCCCGAATAATACCTCGTCATTCCCGCGAAAGCGGGAATCTGGAGGCGGCCATCCGCTATATCGGCCCGTTTTTATTACGGAGCCGCCACAACAGATTCCCGCTTTCGAGCGTGTGAAGAAATCGGGAAACGCTACTACTCTTCGTCATTCCCGCGAAAGCGGGAATCTATTACGGCGTTTCCGTAAGAAAAACCGGGCCGATATTGCGGGCGGCCGTCTCCGGATTCCCGCTTTCGCGGGAATGACGAAGTATTATTCGATGGGTATTGTCTTTACAATGCCGACACCTCGGCGATTCGTCCGTCACGATGACAGTCGCCGATTTCTTCACACGCCCTTTCGCGGGAATGACGATGTATTATCGAATGATTGCTTTCTTCCACTTCGCCATTTCTTCGCACGATCTTTCGCGGAACGAATATGCGCGAACGACGACAATCCGGCCCGAATCGAAGCGCCCGTCATCCCGTCGACGCCTCGCAACGCCGCCGGAAGTCCGGCCGGGCAGGCGGCCTCCGATCCGTAAGCGATTCCCAAAACATTCGGTCCTTATGCATAGACCTCATAATGAGAATCGCCGGCGCGCCTGCGGGCGGGGCGTGGGAATGCGCTATCGTCGACGTGTTCGCGGGGCAGCCGTTCGCCCGGAACCTCCTCGCAGTGACGCGGGGCTCTGCCGGCGCGCCTTCCTTGCGCGATAATGCGAGGCCTCTCCGGCTAGCGGTCGGGGCGCGCGGCGCCCGCTTCGCCGAGGAAGGCGACCAGACGCTGCGCGAGAGCGGCCTTGTCGATCAGCTCGCATTCCCACAGCGTGAGGCCTTTCCAGCCCATTCCGGTCAATTCCTCGATCTGGCGCGAATGACGTTCGACATTGCGGCCGATTTTCCTTACCCAATACTCGGTGCTGGTTTTGGGCACGCGGTTCCCCCTTTTGCACGAATGCCCGTGCCAGAAACAGCCATGGATGAAAATGACCTTTCGGCGGGGACCGAACACGATATCCGGTTTGCCCGGCAGGCCCTCCCCGTGCAACCTGTAACGGTAACCCATGCGGTGCAAAAGTCGCCGGACCGTCATTTCCGGCCTCGTGTCGCGGCTCTTGACCGCGCGCATCGTCCGGCTCCGTCGTTCGGACGGCATCAATCGACGAATTGCAATTGCTGTAGAGTTCGGACCCGTCGAGGCCATGATCTCCGGGCGCGCGCTTCGGACTTCGGAATTTCGGCGAACGCCTCGATCCTGTCGCGAAACTCCCGATCCCGCTCGCATGGGATGACGTTCATAAAATTCTCCGCGCAGCGGCGGACCGCGCCAGCATCGGCTCGATCAGCGAATCTGCGAGGAAGCGCACCACGGGCACGACAACCCCGTCGCCGGTCAAACGATAAGCTCTGTTATATTCATCCGGCAATATGTAATCGTCCGGCAATCCCATCAGCCGCGCGGTTTCGCGACTGGAGATCAGGCGTGATCGCACATCGCCGTCTTCGACGATAAGGACGAGTTGACGGCTGGAGCCGCCCGCCGGGGTCCGCAGGCATCCCGCGACATCGTCGAAGCGCACTTCGGCGCGTTGAATCTTGCGACCGGCGCCGTCCCGCCGCGTTCGCTTGTAGACCGTACCGACTGTGCGCCGTTTCCCTCGTTTCGCCGCCCGGACCTTGTCCGAATTCAGATCGCTCATCATGGACAGAAGTTTCTGAGTCTCGGCCGGCGTGTGCCACGGCGCGTCCGGCGGGTCGTCCTCGACAAGGTCGGAAAACCCGATATTGCGCGGCGGCGGCGCGGCGAGACGCCACCAAATCCAGCGCTCCCTCGAAGCGGCGGACAGTTTGTCGAAAGAAATCCTGAGCGGCGCCGGATGGAACGCGCCCCCCGGTCCCGCACGGACAAGCGTTTCGGGAACGTCCATGTCTTCCCTGACGGCGACGATCAGCAGTCGGGGCCGCGACTGCGGGACGAAAAGAACGGCGTCGACAACCAGAGCGCCGAACCGGTAGCCGCCGTCCCGCAAGGCCCCGCAGATCGCGCTGAAGTCCGCGCCCCCGCGGGAACTCAAGGCTCCGCAGACGTTTTCCAGGACGACCGCGCCGGGCGCGCGTCCCTCGTCGGCAAGCGCCGTCATCAGACGCCAGAAAGGCCAGAACGTGCCGGAACGCTCGCCTTGCAGCCCCGCGCCATTGCCGGCCAGGGACAAATCCTGACACGGGAACGACGCCCAGACGAGATCGGCGCGCCCGGTCAGATCGTCCGTGGCGATGTTGCGCACATCGTCGCAAAGAAGGCGGTCGTCGCCCCAGTTGCGGCTGTAGGTCTCGGCCTTTTTCCGGTCGAAGTCGTTGGCGAACAGGCAGCGCCACCGGCGCCCCAATCCGGCGCGCGCCATTCCGGCGCCGGCAAAGAATTCATAAAAGCTTCCGGCCATGCGAGGCGTGGATATTTCGGCACGCCGGTCGGCATAAGGGGAGAACGGCAATTCGCGCTGCCCAATGTCGCTTCCCGGACGCCTTGCAAAAGCCCGGCGACCGGGCGCTCTTCCGAGGATCCCGTGCAGCATTGCAAATCATCGAAGATTCATGATGTATAGTTGCGCGAGGATACGCGACGCGGCGATCCTGTCAACGCCGGATCGCCCGGTTTCCCCGGTTGCAGAGCGTATTTCGCCGGCGCCGCCCGTCGCTCTCGCAGGGACCGCTAATTGCGCGGCGATTGCGCGGCGGCGGGGGGTTGCTATCGTCCTGCGGAGGGTAACGGGAGGAGGACCATGGGCGGGACGCTGGAGTGCGCCATCGTCGACGTGTTCGCGGAGCGGGCGTTCGCCGGCAACCGCCTCGCCGTGGTGCGAGGCGCCGCCGGCCTCGATGCGGCGGCGATGCAGGAGATCGCGCGGGGGCTGGACTATTCCGAGACCGTGTTCGTGACTCGCGAGGGCGACGGCGCGGCGCGGATGCGGATATTCACCCCGACGGCGGAGCTCCCCTTCGCCGGACACCCCGTCCTCGGCGCGGCGTGGACGCTGGCGCGGGGCGCGGACGCCTTCGCGCTCGACCTGCCGGCGGGGCGCGTCGGCGTCACCTTCGACGCGCACGGGATCGCGTGGATGACCCCGCCGCCGGCCGCGCTCGGCGAGGCCGTCGAGCCGGCGACGGCCGCGGCGCTGTTCGGCCTCGGCCTTGCCGATCTCGACCCTGCGCTGCCCTGCCGCCGCGCCGTCCTCGGCCCGCGCTTCGTCCTCGTCGGCCTGAAGGGGCTGGACGCGCTGCGCCGGGCGGCGGTCGACCCCGCCGTCTACGCCGGACTCGCGGCGGGCGGATTCCTGGGCGTCTTCGCCTGCGCGGCGGAGGGCTACAGCGCCGACGCCGACTTTTCCGCGCGCATGTTCTTCGACGCCGGCGGCATCCGCGAGGACCCGGCGACGGGCAGCGCCAACGCCGCCTTCGCGGCCTGTCTGCGGACGCTCGGACGGCGCGCGCCGGCGACGGTCGAACAGGGGTTCGAGATCCGACGACCGTCGAGACTCTATCTTGAACCGGGCGAGCCGGTGCGGGTCGGCGGGCGGGTGCGGCCCGTGTTCGACGGGACGCTGACGATCGAAGGCGTGGGGAGCGCCGCCGGCGCATAGCGCCTGGTCTTTCGCGGGCGGACGGATTATGGTCGCGGCGACAGCAGGGGGAGGGGCGATGGGCCGGTTGCGGCGCGCGGCGGCGGCGGTTCTCATGGCCGGCTTCGGCGCCGGCGCGGCGGCGGACGAGGCGGCCGAAGGTCGGCCCCATTACGTAGAGGTCTGTATGAAATGCCACGGCCTGCTCAAGGCCGACCCCGACAGCTGGACCCCGCGCAATCTCGCATCGCCGGCCGTCGTCATGCCGCTGGGTCCGTCGCTCGCCGATGTCTTCGGGCGCCCCGCCGGGATCGTGGAGACCTACGGCTATTCCCGCTCCTTCCGCGAGGCGCTGGAAAACCCCTGGGTGTGGGACGGCGATGCGCTCGACGCCTGGATCGCCGACTCGCAGGCGTTCGTTTCCGGCACGACCATGTATGTAACGGTTCCCGACGAGGCGGTGCGGGCGCAGATCGTCGCCTATCTCGCGCATTTCGCCCCGTGGGCGCCCGAGTGACGCCGCGCGGCGGCGGGGAGAGCGGAATGGCCATCGAGCGTTTCATGGTGCCCGGCCAGCCGGCGCCGGTCAGTCACTACTGTCACGCGACGCGCGCGGGAGACCGCCTGTGGGTGTCCGGCACGGTGGGCATGGCGGAAGACGGGTCGATCCCCGGCGATACGGTGGAGCAGTTCCGCATCGCCCTGGACAATCTCGGCGCCGTGTTGCGCGCCGCCGGGGGCGCGCCGCGCGACATCGCGAAGGTCACCGTGTTCCTGACGGACATCGCCGACCGGGCGCGGATCAACCCGCTGCGGCAAGCTTGGTTCGGCGAGCACCGTCCGGCCTCCACGCTGGTCGAAGTCAGCGCGCTGGTGCTGCCGGAACTGACGGTCGAGATCGAGGCGGAAGCGGTCATCGGCGCAGGCGAACCGTGAGACGGACCCGGACAGCGCTCTTCCTTTTCGTCGCCGGCGCGCTGGCCGGCGGCGGCCCCGGCGCCTCGGCGCAAACTCTGGAAGAGGCGCGGGGCGCTTACGCCGAGGGGCGCTTTCTCGACGCCGCGACGCTCGGCGAGGCGCTGGGCGACGCGCCCGGACTGGCGCTCGCCGCCGACGCGCTGGCCATTCACGGCTTCCACCGCGTAGCCGACGAGGACGACAGGGCTCCCGTCTTCGAGCGCGCGATGGCGGACGCCGGGCGCGCCGTGCAACTCGACCCTTCGAGCGCCGAGGCGCATATGCAGCTGGCTCATGCGATGGGCCGCTACGCGCAGACCCTGCACCCGATGACGGCCTTCGCCGAGGGTTTCGCCGAGCGCATCCGCGACACGCTGGAGACGGCGCTTGCGCTCGACGGGAGCCATGCGCGCGCGCATCTCGCCCTGGCCGGGTGGAACGCCGGGGTGGTCGACGGCGCAGGGAGTTTCATGGCCCGCACCCTCTACGGCGCCACCGCGGCGGCAGCGCTGGAGCATTATGAGAAAGCCCTGGAACTGGCGCCCGACTCGATAGTCGTGGGTTTCGACTACGCCGAGAACCTGCTCATGCTCGACGAAGAGGCGTATGCGGACCGGGCGCGGGCGTTGCTGGCGCGCGCCGTCGCCCTCCCGCCGGCGGACGCCTATGGGGAGATCGTCCGCGCCCGCGCCCGCGAGCTCCTGACGGCGCTGGACGGAGAATAACCGTCACCGCAAACTGTAGTTGATGTTGACGGTGAACTTCGACGGCTCGCTTCCCATCCCTGAGTCGAAGCCCGGGAACGGCGCGGAACGCTGGATGGCCCTCACCGCGGCAGCGACCAGGCGGCGCGACGCCCGCGTGTCGTCGAGGACTCGCACCTCCAGAAGTTCGCCGTCGGGGCCGATGAGCAGTTCCACGGGGACGACGCCTTCCTCGCCGCGTTCCACGGAGCGCCGCGGGTAGCTGCGGACGGCGGCGCGGTTGAGCTGGCTGAACAGGGCCGAGCCGTAGTTGCGCATCGCCGCGGCGTCGCGCGCCGGCGGTCCCGGGGCGGCCGCAGCGGCGGGCGGGCCCGGACGCGCCGCCGGAGCCTGCGCCGGCGCGGCGGGGGTCGGCGCAGCGGCAGCCGGCGCAGGTGCGGCCGGAGCGGTCTCGGCCGGCGGGGTTTCGGCGACCTCGCGGGGGGGCGGCGCCGGCTTTTCCGTCGGGCGCGGAACGTCCGCCAGGGGGTCCCGCCGCGGCGGCGGGGGCGTCGGCGCCTCGGCGATCGGCGGCGGGTCGTCGGGCGGCGGCAGCGTCGCCAGCTCCTCCGGCGGCGCGAGTTCGGGCGGCGGCGCTTCGTCGAGCGGGGGCGGCGCGTCCGGCGGCGGCGTGTCGGGAAGCGCTTCCTCGCGCGGCGGCGGCGGAGCGTCCGCCTCCGGCGGGCGCTCGGGCGGCGCGACATCGGGTTCGGCGGCATCGGGCGGCGGGACCGGGTCCGGCGGCGGCTGCGGCAACGCCGTCGCGACATCCTGCGGCGGCGGCGTGTCGGGCGGTTCGAATTCCGGCAGGGCCTCGGGCGGCGGCGGGTCGTCGGGCGGCGCGTCGGGCGGCGGCGGGGTGTCCGGCAGCGCTTCCGAGACAGGGTCGGCGGCGGCCGCCGTGGGGTCGGGCGGCGCGTCGGGGGTGTCCTGCGACGCGCTGGGGTCGGTGGGGCCGAGGCCGCCGAAGTCTTCGCCCAGCGCCGCGAGTTCGAGCAGCAGCACCGGCGGCGGGGGCGGCTCGTCCTCGGTCCGGAACGTCACGAACGCCCCGATCGCCGCGCTGTGCATCAGGGCGGCGACGACGACGCCCCCGCCGAGGTGGAGCGGGGTGACGCGCCTCACGACGCGCTTGCCGTGGCGAGTCCGACCCGTTCCATCCCGGCGGCGCGGGCGCGGCGGAGGACCGCCATGACATCGGCTGTCGTGGCCCGGGCGTCGGCCTTGATGAGCAGCGGCGAGCCGGGGCTCTCCGCGCGCGCCGCGGCCAGACCGGGCTCGAGCTGCGACAGCGCGACCGGTTCGTTGTTCAGCGCCAGGGCGCCGTTCGGCCCGACGAGGACGACCGTCGGCGGGGCCGGCGCGGCGTCTCCCTGTTGCGACTGCGGCGGCGTCACGTCGAAGGCGTCGGGGGTCACCAGGGTGCTTGTCAGCATGAAGAAGATCAACAACAGGAAGACGATGTTGATCAGCGGCACGAGGTCCATCGCCGCCGTCGGCCGCCGCCGCCCCTCGAAGGACATGGCGCGCACGGGTCAGCCGCTCCGCGGCGTCGCCAGGCGGATGTTGGACATGCCGACCGCCTGGATCCGGTCCATCACGTCGACCAGACGCTGCACTGCGACGCGCGCCTCGGCGCGGACGGCGACGGGCCTGTCGACATCGGCGCCGGCGCGCGCGGCGAGTTCGGGGCCGAGGTCGTCGAGCGCGAGCGTCAGGCCGTTGAGACGCAACTCGCCGTCGAGGCGGACATCGACGAGCAGCACGTCGCCCGTGTTCTGTCCGGGGGCGCTGGCGCGCGACATCGACAGGTCGATGGACGCCGAGTCGATGAACCGGCTGGTGAGCATGAAGAAGACCAGCAGCAGGAACACCACGTCGATCAGCGGCGCGATGTTGAGGCGCGGGCGCGGCCGGTCGCGTTCGGCGAAGTCCACGCGCGCCTACCCGGCGCCGGCGCGCGCGAGAGGCTCCCTCCCCGCGGGCGCAGCGCTCACGCCGATAACGCGCACCACGGCGTCCCGCATGGTCGCGCGGGTTTCGTCCACCCTGCCTTCGAGCACGTGGTACATCGTCAGGGCGGGGATGGCGACCACCAGGCCGAAGGCGGTGGTCAGCAGGGCCTCCCAGATGCCGCCGGCGAGGATGGCCGGGTCGACCTTCGACCCCGCGCTTTCGAGTTCCGAAAAGGCGGTGATCATGCCGAGCACGGTGCCGAGCAGGCCGAGCAGCGGGCTGACATTGGCGATGATTTCGAGGCCGCGCAGATAGCTCTCCACATTGCGGATTTCCGCCGTGCCGACGCGCGCGATCTCGGCGTCGCGGTCCTCCACCGACAGGGCGCCGTCGGCGTTGGCGTTGATCGCCGTTTCCATCACCCGCGCGACGGGGTTGACCTCCTGGCGCAGCACGGCGACGGCGCGGTCGCGCTCACCGCGCGCGAGGTCGGCTATCGCCGGCTCGATGAACCGCGTCCGCTTCAGCTGGGCGCGCCAGAACTGAAGCAATTTCACCAGGATGATCGCGACCGCCACTACCGACAGGCCGAGCAGGATCATCATGACCGGCCCGCCCCTGGCGACGAGCGAAAACGCGTCCCTTACGAGGACGGAATGGTCGAAAGGCATATCGGGCATGACGCGGCCGCCGGCTGTGGAAGCGCTCGAACGGACGCGCGCGAGGCGGACGCCGCGTTCGCAATATGCGCCGAATACGGTCCGGCGGAGAGAAAGTCAAGCCGCGCGGCGCTTCGTTGTCGACAGCGCGGCGCGGCCGCCCCATTGTCTCGCGCCATGACCGACCGCATCCGCAATTTCGCGATCGTCGCGCATATCGACCACGGCAAATCGACGCTGGCCGACCGGTTGATCGAACGCTGCGGCGGCCTCGCTGCGCGCGAAATGACCGATCAGGTCCTCGACTCCATGGATATCGAGCGCGAGCGCGGCATCACCATCAAGGCCCAGACAGTGCGCCTCGCATGGCGCAACGGCGACGGCGAAGCCTGGGCGCTCAATCTCATCGACACCCCCGGACATGTGGATTTCTCCTACGAGGTCAGCCGCAGCCTCGCCGCCTGCGAGGGCTCGCTGCTGGTCGTCGACGCGACCCAGGGGGTCGAGGCGCAAACCCTCGCCAACGTCTACAAGGCGCTCGAGCAGGACCACGAGATCGTCGTCGCGCTCAACAAGATCGATCTGCCGGCGGCGGAACCCGACCGTGTGCGCCGGCAAATCGCCGATGTCATCGGGCTGGACGCCGACGACGCGCTCGAAATCTCCGCCAAGACCGGGCAGGGCGTCGACGCGGTCCTCGAAGCGCTGGTGCGGCGGGTGCCGCCGCCGACGGGCGACCGCGCCGCGCCGCTCAAGGCGCTGCTGGTGGACAGCCGCTACGACGCCTATCTCGGCGTCGTCGTCCTGGTGCGCGTGCGCGACGGCGAATTGCGCAAGGGCGACCGCATCCGCTTCATGGCGTCGGGCGCGGTCCACCGGGTGGACCGGGTGGGCGCGTTTACGCCGAAACCGGTTCCGGTCGAGAGCCTGGGACCCGGCGAGGTCGGTTTCATCACCGCCGCCATCAAGACCGTCGCCGAAACCCGCATCGGCGACACGGTCACCGGCGCCGAGCGCCCGGCAACGGCGGCGCTCGCCGGCTTCAAGCCCAGCGTCCCGGTCGTGTTCTGCGGCCTCTACCCGGCCGACCACGCCGATTACGAGCGCCTGCGCGAAAGCCTGGCGAAACTCCGGCTCAACGACGCGAGTTTCGAATACGAACCCGAATCCTCGGCCGCGCTCGGTCTCGGCTTCCGCTGCGGCTTTCTGGGCCTCCTGCACCTCGAGATCGTGCAAGAGCGCCTGGAGCGCGAATTCGACCTCGACCTCGTCACCACCGCGCCGAGCGTCATCTATCGCGTGCATCTTTCCGGCGACGGCGCGGCGACGGAACTGCACAACCCGGCCGACCTGCCCGACCCGGGGCGCATTGAACGCATTGAGGAGCCGTGGATCCGCGCCACGGTATTCGTGCCGGACCGCTTTCTCGGCGGCGTGCTCGCGCTGTGCACCGACCGCCGCGGCGAACAGCTGGAGCTCACCTGGGCGGGGCGCCGGGCCATGGCGGTGTACCGCCTGCCGTTGAACGAAGTGGTGTTCGATTTCTACGACCGCCTGAAATCGACAAGCCGCGGCTATGCGAGTTTCGACTACGAGCTCGACGGCTACCGCGCGAGCGACCTCGTCAAGGTGGCGATCCTGGTGAACGGCGAGGCCGTGGACAGTCTCGCCTTCATGACCCACCGCCGCCGCGCCGAGGCGCGCGGACGGGCGCTGTGCGAGAAACTCAAGACGTTGATCCCGCGCCAGTTGTTCAAGGTCGCCATCCAGGCGGCGATCGGCGGGCGCGTGATCGCCCGCGAAACGGTGAGCGCGTTGCGCAAGGACGTCACCGCGAAATGCTACGGCGGCGACGCGACGCGCAAGCGCAAACTCCTCGACAGGCAGAAACGCGGCAAGAAACGCATGCGCCAGGTCGGCAATGTGGAAATCCCGCAGGAAGCCTTTCTCGCCGCGCTGCGCATCGACAGGTGACCGCGCCGCGCGGGTGCCGGCCTATGCGTGGACCCTTCCCCGCTTCTCGAGGAACTGCTGGTGGTAATCTTCCGCCGGCCAGTAGTCGCCGGCGGGTTCGATGACCGTGGCCACGGGCCGCGGCAGACGCGCTGCCGCGGCCGCGCGCGACTTGTGCGCCGCCCGCGCCTGGTCGGCGTCGTGGGTGAAGACCGCGGAGCGGTACTGCTCGCCGATGTCCGGCCCCTGGCGGTTCACCTGGGTGGGGTCGTGGACGGCCCAGAAAGTCTCCAGCAGCGCTTCGTAACTCACCGCGTTCTCGTCGTACTCGACGCGGACGGCTTCGGCGTGGCCGGTGACGCCCGAGCACACCTGTTCGTAGGTTGGGCGCGGCGTGCGTCCGCCGGTGTAGCCGACGCCGGTCGCGCGCACTCCCGGCACGCGACGGAACGCCGATTCCACCCCCCAGAAACAGCCCGCCGCGAAGGTTGCGATCGCCATACTACTTCTCCCGCTTCATCGGTCTTTCGCGCGCCGCCAGCGCGCCCGGAGGCGCAGCGCCGCCCAGACCGCGCCGAGCCGCAACGAGTCGAACAGCGTCAACAGCACGATGGCGGCGACCCACGCCGGCAGTTCGACGACCGGCAACACATAGTCGAAATACAGGGTGGGGTCGAGCGGGTCGGGGTCGAGTCTCTGTTCCACGAACGCCTGCAAGCCCACCAGGCTGTTGGCGTCCGCCTTGTACCAGATTTCCGCGGCCGTGCGGTTGCCGAGCACGAACCACAGCGCCACTCCGACCGCCAGATTGGCGGCCGCCAGCCGCAACAGCGTTCGCGGGCGCCGTTCCGCCGCGTCGTCCGACATCGCCCGCCTCCCCGCGCACCGCGTCCCGCCGATAGATAGCGCCCGCCGCGCCGAATGGCAAAGCGCCGTCGCGCCCGATATAGTCGGCGGCGCCGGAGGGGTGGCCGAGTGGCTGAAGGCGCACGCTTGGAAAGCGTGTATGCGGGAAACCGTATCGAGGGTTCGAATCCCTCTCCCTCCGCCATCCCGGCAGGCGCCCGGCGGCGCGGCTCCCGGAACGGGGACTGAGACATGAACGCGCATCCGGCCGATCTCGACAGCGTCGCCCTCGGCGAGGCTGTCCGCTCCGGCGCCCCCGAGGCGGGGGCGGCAGTGGACGCGGCGCTCGGCGCCCTCGAGCGCCGGAGACAGGCTCGCGTGGACGGTCTGGACGCCGCCCGCAGTCGGGATTTTCTTTACAGTGGGGAGACCTCTGCATAAGGCCCGAATGTTCCGGAATCGGTCACGGATCGGCGGCTGCCTGCTCGGCCGGACTTTCGACGGCTATACGAAGCGTCGACGGGATGAACGGGCGCTTCGATTCGATCCGGGTTGTCGTCGTTCCGGCATATTCGTTCCGCGAAGGAGCGTGTGAAGAAATCGGGCGTTTCCGATCGTGACAGCCGGATCGCCGAAGTAGCGGCATTGTAAAAGACAATAATCACCGAATAGCACTTCGTCATTCCCGCGAAAGAGCGTGTGAAAAAGCCGGACAGGATTACAAACACTCGTCATTCCCGCGAAAGCAGGAATCTCTTTGCGGCGTTTCCGTAAGAAAAACCGGGCCGATATAGCGGACGGCCGCCTCCGGATTCCCGCTTTCGCGGGAATGACGAAGAGTAGTGGGGATTTTCAATTTCTTCACACGCTCGAAAGTGGGAATCTGGACCGCACGCCCGAAATAATAGCCCGTCCTTTATTGCGGAAATGCTGCAATGAATTCCCGCTTTCGAGTATGTGAAGAAATCGGACGGCCTTACAAATACTCGTCATTCCCGCGAAAGCGGGAATCTATTGCGGCGTTTCCGCAAGGAAAACCGGGCCGATATAGCGGACGGCCGCCTCTGGATTCCCGCTTTCGAGCGTGTGAACAAATCGTGGCGTCTCCGATCGTGACAGCCGGATCGCCGAAGTAACGGCATTGTAAAAGACAATAACCATCGAATAGTACTTCGTCATTCCCGCGAAAGCGGGAATCCGGAGGCGGCCGTCCGCAATGTCGGCCCGGTTTTCTTGCGGAAACGCCGCAAAGAGATTCCCGCTTTCGCGGGAATGACGAGTGTTTGTGAGGCTGGCGGGTTTCTTCACACGCTCTTTCGCGGGAAAGATGGAGAGAAGGCGGGTTTTCGCAAATCATCGTGCATCGTTATGCTCCGCCGGTGGATTCGGGAGCGCCGTCAAAACGCGGAAACGCAATCCTGCCGAAAGCGAAACCGGTTATGCAGAGGTCTCAGCGGGGAAGGTTTGCCGAACCGGTCACGGTCGGCGGCAGCGGAACCGGGCTGTAGATCCGCCGCACAAACCCGGCAGACCGCCAAGCCGGATTTTCATGCCCCGTTGAGCAATTCGACCGCCAATTTCTCCAGGCGGGCGGCGACGCCGTGTTCGGCGAGGGCGTTGCGGACGCGCTTGCGTGTGCGGGTGAAATACTCGCCTTCTCTTTCGGGAACCCGGTCCGCGACCTCCGCCGCCGTCGCCGCCGCGTCCGCCAGCCGGCGATGCAGCGCGTCGCCGGGGTCGTAGCGCGGGATCGGCAGGTTGAAGACGTATTTGCCGAAATCCCGCGCGCCCCACTGGCCTTGAGACTGGTAGCGCGCCACGCCGGCTTGCACGGCGGCGCTGTTCAGAACGCCGCAGAGATAATTCGCCTCATCGAGGCTTTCAGCGGCCGCCCAATAGAGTTTGCTGTCGATTACCGCGGTCTTGTCCCGGATCGTCGTCGCCGCGAGATTGGTCCCGGACGTTGTGTACGCCACGCGGATCGGCGCGATGGGGAATTGACAGGAAAGCTCGCCGTGATAATCGACCCTCTCTTTCAAGCTCATGGCGCTGCGCTTGTTCTGTTCCCACAGCTCTTCGGTCCGTTCGAGCCAGCGGGCCAGCCTCCGATGGCCCCGGGCGGCGGCCTGTTCCGAGTCCAGCAGTTCTTCCCGTTCGCCGTCCCACGGAACGACCGCGCACAGCGGCTCCAGGACGCGGAACGGGACGATGGATTCGCCGAGCAGCACAGGGCGCAGGAACGCCGCCTCCACCGCGCCCCGCGGCGCCTCTACGGCCTTCCAGGGCGCCTTGTCCAGGTTGCTCATCCGCCCCCGGACCCGCGGAAAGGCGGGGCTGGGCGGTATCTTTCCCGACACGGGCGCGTCCTCCACAAGGACCAGGCGGCGGGGAACCAGGGTCGCGCCCTGCCGAAAGCGCCGCCGGTAGGGCGAGCCCCCGCGGTCGGACGCCGGCACAGGCCACGCCGTCTCCTCCCGAACCAGACTGGCGTCCGCCTGCGCAGCGTCGGCGTTGCGCGTCGGGAGCGCGCCCGCGAAGGCGGTCACGCGAGCCGGCAGCGGCGCCGGATCCCGGCCGTCGTGAAGCGCGGCGAACAGCACGCAACTCGGAACCGGGAAAAGCGGCGACACTTCCGGCCCGAACGTCCACGCCGCCGTGAAGCGGAGACGGGATTCGACGCACCCGGCGCGCGCGACCGGCCCTTCGCGGAACTTCGCATAAGCCAGGCGCGACATCGCCGCATAGGGCATGACAAGGGCGACCCGCCCCGTCGGGCGCATATAGAGCGCGGCCGCGCGCAGGTAGAAATATCCCGAAAGGTCCTGATGGGTCGAGACAGTGCCGCCGACCCAGAGTTGCGCTGCCCGGCACTCCTCGCGGAAGCGCTCCTGAAAGCCCTCGCTCATGTAGCGGAACGAGACCCAGGGCGGATTGCCGATTACCGCGTCCGCCCTTTGCGCCTCGGACGCCAGCCATACGGGCCGGGCGAGGTTGCGGGCCACATAACCCCAGATGTGGTCGCGGCCCTCCCCTCGCAGACGGCGCATCGTCTCCCAGGTCCGGCGGAGAACCTTCAGGTCTTCATCGGATACGGTGGTGTTCGCGCCCAGCCAGGCGGCGAAGCCGGAAACCGTCTCCTGTCGCGCGCCGGGGTCGATCATGGCGTCCAGCACGCGGTCGAAGAGCCCCGTATCGGAGGCCACGGCGGCGGGGAAGCGGAGCGTCGCCGCAGGGAAGCGCCGGGGAGCGGGATCGCTCAGCGAGACCGCAGGAACGAATATCTCCAGCGCTTCGTCGCCGGCGAGAAAGTCGGGTTGTTCCCCGTTCCCGCCCGTCCGGGTCAGGTTCCATTGCAGCGCGTCGCCGAGCCACACCGGAAGGGCGATGTCGCCCGGGCGCTCCTTGCGAAGCGCCGGCAGGAGCGCGAGCAGACAGGTGACGCGCGCGAAAATCACAGCCACCGGATGGATGTCGATCCCGGCGACGTTCCGGGCTGCGAGCCGCGCCGCCGCCGCCGGCGACAACCCCGAAGCGCCGGCCGCGGCGAGAACGGCCCGCATGGCGTGAAACAGAAAGGTCCCCGAACCGCAGGCCGGGTCCATGACACGCTGCGTCAGCGGGTCGTCCACGGCGGCCGCGACCATGCGGGCGGCCAGCCAGTCCGGCGTATAGTATTCGCCCAGATCGTGACGGGTCTCGGGGTCGATCAGGCTTTCGTAGAGCGCCTTGAGGATATCGACCTCGATGTCGCGCAGGCGGAACCGGCGGACCTGCCGGGCGATCCGCATGACGAGCTCCCGCCCGTCCCCGGCGGCGAGGACCCAATCGAAGAAGTCGGGCTCGCTTTGGCCGCCGACGCCGAGGTCGGAAAACGCGGCGCCGTGGAGAAGCGCCGCCGCGTCGCCGGGCGGTTCGTCGATCAGCGCCGCCCACGCCACGGCCCTGGCGACGATGGCGAGATAGGTATGTTGCAGGAACAGGGCGTCGTCGCCGACCTCCGCCCCGTAGGCGAGGCCCAGAAGCCGGCCCCACAATTCGCGCTTCAGACGCGCTTCGGTCGTTCGGCCGATACGGCCCCACAGATCGCCGAGACCGTCGAGGGCGCGCCTCGCGGCCAGGCTCCCGCGCCCGAACTCGCGCTCGACGGTGTGCGGGTCGGGCAAAAGGTCTTCGCCGAGCGCCACAGCCCCTTGCAGCCAGGTCAGCGAAGCCCGCGGCGCCTCCGGATCCGCGCGATGCGCCCCAACCTCCACGAGGCGACCCTCGCGAAGGAAAAAAGCAACGAATTCGGCGCCGTCCGTGGCGATGCCGACATAGTTCTCGCCGGTCTGCGACCGGCGTTCGGAGAGATACCGCGTCAAACCGTCCTCGGCCTCGCGGCGTTCGCGCCTCAGATCCGACTTCAACTCGAACACCGTGCGGCCGAGCAGGGCGTCGATGCGCCCGCGCACTTCCGGCGCGGGCTTCTCGAAATCGATGTCCCGGCTGTCGGCGCCGAGGCCGCCGACGAGAAGCCGGTGCAGCAGCGCGCGGACCTTCTCGTGGCCGGGACGCGACGCGAGCTCGGAAACCAGCCCGTCCCGTTCTTCCGCCGTCAACATGCGCAAGCGTCCGGCGTCGGGGGGTTCGGCGTTCCGCTGCGGTCCATGGTCCTGTCCCGGGGGGCGCGGGCGCAACCGTATAGTATTCGGGGCTCCCGAACAGCCGCCCGATGTTCCGCCGCGCGAAAATTTGCGAACGCCGTGTGCGCCGGAGGCAGGTTCGGACGATTCGAATACAGGGCCGCCGCCGCGCCGCGAATCGACATAACGCGCCCCGAGGCGCACGCCAAATCCCGTGCGGCGCGAACCCAGCAATTCTCATTTTGGCCCATGGCGCCGCGGCGGGTCGGTTGCGGTCGTTCCCAGGGGGCAACGTCCATCGCCAAAATGAGAATCGCTGGCGCGAACCGCCCCCCTTTGCCGCGCGGCGTCGCCGGCCTATGGTGCGCCGCGGCCCATGCGGCGCGCAACGCGCCGAACGCGTGAGCGGAAGGAGACGCGGCCATGAACGGCGAGCGGCAACACCACCCGAACACCATCGTCCTGCACGAAGGCCATCGCGGCGACCCCGACACCGGTTCGGTGGCGGTGCCGATTCATCAGACGACATCCTACCAGTTCCGCGATACCGCGCACGCGGCCGACCTGTTCGCGCTGCGCAAGCTCGGCAACATCTACACCCGGATCATGAACCCGACCCAGGATGTGTTCGAGCGGCGCCTGGCGGCGTTCGAAGGCGGGGCGGCGGCGCTCGCCCTCGCGTCGGGCCAGGCGGCGAGCGCGGTCTCGCTACAGAACATCGCCCATGCCGGCGACAACGTGGTCAGCGCCACCGACCTCTACGGCGGCACCTGGAACCTGTTCGCCAATACGCTGAAAGACCAGGGCCTCGAGGTGCGCTTCGTCGACCCCGCCGACCCGGAAAATTTCCGCCGCGCCATCGACGACAGAACCCGCGCCTTCTACGCCGAGACGCTGCCGAACCCGAAACTCACGGTGTTCCCCATCCGCGAGGTCGCCGATATCGGGCGCGAATTCGGCATCCCGCTGATCGTGGACAACACCGCGGCGCCCCTGCTCTGCCGCCCGTTCGAGCATGGCGCCGCGGTGGTCATGTATTCGACGACGAAATATGTCGGCGGCCACGGCAATTCCATTGGCGGCGCGATCGTCGACGGCGGCAATTTCGACTGGGCCGCCTTCCCCGAACGCCAGCCCTGGCTCAACACGCCGGACCCGAGCTATCACGGCGCGGTGTGGACGGAAGCCGCGAAGCCGCTCGGCCCCGTCGCCTATGTCCTCAAGGCGCGGACGACGCTGCTGCGCGACCTCGGCGCCGCGATCTCGCCGATGAACGCCTTTCTGCTCCTCCAGGGGCTGGAAACCCTGCCGCTGCGCATGGAGCGCCATTGCGAGAACGCCGCCGCGGTGGCGAGTCATCTGTCGAAGCACCCGGCCGTCGAACGCGTGATCTATCCGGGCCTCATGGAAGGCGAGGCGCGGCGGCGCGCCGACGCCTGTCTCGCGAACGGCTACGGCGCCCTGGTCGGCATGGAGATCGAGGGCGGGATCGAAGCCGGGCGCCGCTTCATCGACTCGCTGGAACTGCTGTTCCACGTCGCCAATATCGGCGACGCGCGCAGCCTCGCGATCCATCCGGCCTCGACGACCCATTCGCAGCTCTCGCCGGAGGAACAGGCCGCCGCCGGAGTCACCCCGGGTCAGGTGCGCCTGTCGATCGGCATCGAACACATCGACGACATCCTCGCCGACATCGACCAAGCGCTTGCCGCCGCCGCGGGCTGACGGCGCGAACGGGAGGCGGGTTCGGTTACGCTCCGGGCCGGCCGCGCCGGGGCGCGGCGACATGCAGCGGCCGGCCGAGGGCAAGGTGGGCCGCCTCGCCATACATCTCGCCGAGCGTCGGGTGAGCGTGGACGCATAGCGCGAGGTCCTCCGCCGTCGCCCCCATTTCGATGGCGAGCACCCCTTCGCCGATGAGGTCCGAAGCGTGCGGCGCCGCGATGTGGACGCCGACGACCCGACCGTCCGCGGCGTCGGAAACGACGGACAGAAAGCCCTCGCGCGCCGCCAGGGTGCGCGCCCGCCCGGAAGCGGCGAGCGGGAATACCGTTTCGGTCGCGTCGATCCCGTCCGCCCGCGCCCCGGCGACGGTGAGGCCGGCGGTCGCGATTTCCGGGTCGGAGAACACGACGGCCGGCACGGCTTGCGGCTGAAAGGCCGTCTTCCGCCCGCACAGCGCTTCCGCCGCGACGATCGCTTCGGCCGTCGCCTTGTGGGCGAGCGCCGGCCCGGCGGTCACGTCGCCGATGGCCGCGACATGGGCGGCGAGCCGGCGGTCGGCGGCGACCGGCAGCAGCCCGTCGCTCCCGGCGGCGAGACCCGCGGCGGCGAGTTCGAGGCCGTCGGTGTTGGGGCGGCGCCCGACCGCGACGACAACCTTGTCGGCGGCGACGCTTCGCGCGTCCTTCCCGCCCGCGAGTCCGATTTCGAGCCGCCCCGCCGCATAGCCGCGCGCCCGCGCGCCGACATGCACGGCGACGCCGAGGGCGGCGAGGGTCTTCGCTGCCGGCGCCGCAAGCCGCGCGTCCATCGCCGGCAGGATGCGCTCCTCCGCTTCGACGATGGTCGTCGGCACGCCGAGTTTCGCGTATGCGACGCCGATCTCCAGCCCGATATAGCCGCCGCCGACGATCGCCAGACTGTCGGGCAGGCGGTCGAGCGCCAGCGCGCCGGTCGAATCGAGGATGCGGTCGCCGTCGAACGGAAGTTCGCGGAGTTCGACGGGTCGCGACCCCGCGGCGACGATGGCGTCGGCGAATTCGACGAACCGCGCGCCGCCGTCGTCCGGCGCGATCACTCCCTTGCCGGGGGCGGTGAAACGGAAGGTCCCGCGCGCGATCTCCACCCCGGCGGCGCGCAACAGGCCGCGCACGCCGTTCGTCAGCCCCCGGACAACCTCCGCCTTCCAGCTCTGGAAACGCGCCATGTCGGCGGGCGGCGCGCCGGAAGCGACAGTCGCGAGGCCGAAACGTCCGCCGTTGCGCGCCCGGTGCGCGAGATCGGCGACCTCGATCAGCGCCTTGCTCGGAATGCACCCGACCCGCAGGCAGACCCCGCCGGCGCCGTCCGCCCCGTCGCGGTCGACGAGAAGGGGCTTGCGCCCCAGACGCGCGGCATGCAGGGCCGCCGCGTAGCCCCCCGGCCCGGCCCCGACGACGATGAGATCGACGGGTTCCGGCACCTCGCCTACGACCACCGGACGGCCATCAGAGACGTCCGAGCAGTCGCGCGGGTTCGCCGAGATAGGCGCCGACGGTCGCGGCGAACGCCCCCAGATGTTCGCCGTCGTTGAGGCGATGGTCGGTGGAGACCGCGAGCGGCAGGCTCGGCCGCACCGCCGGCGCGCCGTCCACCGGGACCACGGTCTCGCGGATCGCGCCGACGCCGAGGATCGCGACTTCGGGCGGACGGATGATCGGCGTGCCGAAATGCCCGCCATAACTGCCGTAGTTCGAGACGGTGAACGTCCCCCCGCGCAGCTGCTCCAGCTTGACCGCGCGCGTGCGCGCCGCCTCGGCGAGCGCCGCGATCTCGCGCGCCAGCGCCAGCATGGATTTCGTATCGACATCGTGGATCACGGGCACAATGAGGCCGTCGGGCGTCGCCGTCGCGAAGCCGATATTGATCCGCCCGCGATAAACGATGCGTTCGGCCTCCATGTCCAGGGACGCATTGAAGCGCGGATGGCGCCGCAGCGCCGCGGCGCAGGCCTTCATGACGAGCGGCAGATAGCTGGGCTTGACCCCGTCCGGCTCGAATTCGGCGATGAGCGCGCGCCGGGCGGCGACCAGCCGGGCGGCGTCGATCTCATGGAAGGTCAGGATGTGCGGAATGTCGCGCCACGCCGCCTGCATGGTCCGCGCCACCTGCCGCCGCAGGCCCCGCAGGGGTTCGATACGGTCTTGCGCCGGCGCGGCGCCGGTTCCGGCAACCGGCGGCGCCGGCGGCGCGTCGTCCGCGACCGGGGGAGACGCCGCAGGCGACTTCCCGGCCGCGCGTTCGACATCGTCCCGGGTGATCCGGCCGCGCTCGCCCGTCCCGGCCAGGGACGCGATATCGACCCCGAGTTCGACCGCCAGTTTGCGGGTGGCGGGGCTCGCGAGCGCCCGGCGGCGCTTGCCGGGAGCGTCCTTGCGCGGCGCGGACGCGACGGATGCTTGCGGAGACGCTTGCGGGGGAGAACCCCCGCCGCGCCCTTCCGCGGGCGCGGCGGTTTCGATCACCGCCAGCATGGCGCCGACCGAAAGCGTCGCGCCGACCGCGCCGCCCAGGCTCCTGACCGTGCCTGCGACCGGCGACGGAATCTCCACCACCGCCTTGTCGGTCTGGACATCGACGATGATCTGGTCGGCTGCGACGGCGTCGCCCTCGCCGACATGCCAGTGGACGATCTCTCCCTCGCTCAACCCCTCGCCGACATCGGGGAGGTCGAAGCGGTAGTCGCTCATCGGTCCGCCATCGCCGCGTCGATCGCCGCCGCCACGCGCGCCGCGTCGGGGACGAACCAGTCTTCGACGCCGGGCATGGGATAGGGCGCGTCGGGCGCGGCGACGCGGCGCACCGGCGCTTCCAGCGAATAGAACGCCTGTTCCTGGAGCAGGGAGACGACCTCGGCGCCGAACCCCGCCGTCGCCTGCGACTCGTGCACGACGACGCAGCGCCCGGTGCGCTCGACCGCCTCCGCCAGCCCCGCCTCGTCCAGCGGAACCAGCGTGCGGAGATCGACGACATGGGCCTCGACGCCCTTCGCCGCGGCGAGTTCGGCCGCCTTCTCGGCGACGGGGACCGCCTGGCTCCAGGCGACTACCGTGATGTCCGCGCCCTCGCGCACGGTTTTCAGTTTGCCGAACGGGACCGTGTAGGCGTCGTCCGGAACCTCGCCGGTGAGCAGGCGGTAGCCGCGCAGCGGTTCGAGAAAGAGCACCGGGTCGGGGTCGCGGATCGCCTCGGCGAGGAGGCCCTTGGCGTCGTAAGGGTCCGCCGGCATGACCACCTTGAGGCCCGACGACTGCGCGAAGGTGTGTTCCATGGAGTCGGAGTGGAATTCGGGCGTGCGCACGCCGCCGCCGAAAGGCGAGCGTATGACCAGCGGCGCCGTGTGCGAACCCCGGGTGCGGAAGCGGATACGGCTGATCTGCTGGTCGATCTGATGGAAACATTGCTGGGCGAAGCCCAGGAACTGGATTTCCACCACCGGGCGCCAGCCGGCGACCGCAAGCCCCAGCGCCGACCCGGCGATGACGCTTTCCGCCAGCGGCGTATCGATGACCCGCTGCGAACCGAAGAACTGCTGCAACCCGTCGGTGGCGCGGAAGACGCCGCCGAGATGGCCGATGTCCTCGCCCATGAGCAGCACCGTTTCGTCGCGCTCCATCTCCTGGCGCAGACCGGCGCGGATCGCCTCGACCATGTTCATTCGCGGCATCGTTGCGCCCTTTCGTCAGGCCTCGCCGAGATGGGCGGCGCGCTGGCGCGCCAGCGTCTGCGTCGGTTCGGCGAACACATGTTCGTAGATCGCCGCCGGGTCGGGCGGGGGATGCGCGTCGGCCCTGGCGAACACGCGCTCCACCTCCTCGCCGATCTCCGCCTCCCAGGCCTCGCGCGCGCCGCCCCGGGGATGGCCCGCCGCGGCGAGATATTTCCACACCCGGTCGATGGGGTCCCTCGCCCGCCAGCGCTCGAGCTCCGCAGGGTCGACATAGCGCGAGGGGTCGTCGGCGGTGGTGTGCATGCCCATGCGGTAGGTGTGGGCCTCGATGAGCGTCGCCCCGCGCCCGGCGCGGCACCGCGCCACCGCGTCCGCCGCGACCTTGTGCACGGCGAACAGGTCGTTGCCGTCCACGCTCACGCCGGGAAAGCCGTAGGCGGGCGCCCGCGAGGCGAAATCCGCGCCGGCGGTCTGGATGCTGCGCGGCGTCGAGATCGCCCACTGGTTGTTCTGCAACACGAACAGCACCGGCGCATCCACCAGCCCCGCGAGGTTGCACGACTCGTGGAAGTCCCCCTCCGACGAGGCGCCGTCGCCGAAGAAAACCGCCACCGCCCCGTCGCCGCCCTTCATCTTGAGGCCCCACGCCAGCCCGACCGCATGCGGCAATTGCGCCGCCAGCGAAACCTGCGTCGCAAACATCCTCACGCCGTCGGGGACGACGCCCCCGTCGGGGTGGCCGCGGCGGTAGAGGGCGACGGTTTCGAGCGGCAGGCCCTGACGGATCTGCACCGGGAGTTCGCGATATTGCGGAACCGCCCAGTCGCGCGACGGGTCGAGAGCCATGGCGACGCCGACGAGCGTCGCCTCCTGGCCGAAGACCGGCGCGAAAGTGCCGAGTCGCCCCTGGCGCTGAAGGCTCAGACATTTGCGGTCGAACGCCCGCCCCAGCATCATCAGGCGCAGCGCCTCGACAATGCCGTCCCCGTCGAGGTCCGGCGCGGCCCCCCCGGCCAGCCGGCCTTCCGCATCGAGCATCGAGAAGGGCTCGGCCGCCCGCCTGTCCGCCGGATATTGGGGCGTGAACGCCTGCGCCATCGCCTGTCTCCCGGTCGCCGCGGTCAGGGAAGGGGGATTTCGAAGCCGCCCTTCGGCACGTCGTAGCCCCGCCGCACGCCCTCGCGCCCGGCGATGGCGAGATACCACCGCTTGACGTTCGGATAAGCGCCGAGGTCCGTCTCCTGCCACTCGAAGCGCGAAATCCACGGCCAGGTCGCCAGATCGGCGATGGAGATATCGCCCGCCAGATATTCGCGCCGGCCCAGCTGGCGGTCGAGCACGTTGTAGATGCGCGCGCACTCCTTCGCGTAGCGCTGCTCGGCGTAGGCCGACTTGCCCTTGTTGAAGCGCAGGAAGTGATGGACCTGGCCGAGCATCGGCCCCACCGAACCCATCTGCATCATCAGCCATTGCAACACGTCGTGGCGACGGGCGGGTTCGGCGGGCCATAAGGGACTCGCGGTCTTCTCGCCGAGATAGATCATGATCGCCGCCGATTCCATGAGCCGCGTCCCGGTGTCGCGGTCGACGATGGCGGGGATCTTGTTGTTCGGACCGATTTCGAGGAATTCGGGGTCGAACTGTTCGTCCTTCGTAATGTCGACCGGATGGGTCTCGTAAGGCAGTCCCGCCTCTTCGAGCATGATCGAGACCTTGCGCCCGTTGGGCGTGCCCCACGTATAGAGATCGATCATCGCCGCCTCTCCCGCCTCGCGTTCGCGCGCCGGACCATAGCCGATCCCCGCCGCCGGTCAAACGGTGTCCTCGTTCGCGACATATGAGGCGCGGCGGTCTCGCCGGCTGTCGGGGACCGAAACCGGTCGCGCGGCGGAACGCCCGCGCTCCCGGGAAGGGCTTCGACGATGAGAAAACCGCTGCGGACAAGAGAAAACATTTGCCCCCCCCCCCCCCCGCGTGCCAGGAAGGCTTGTCTTCCCGAATTGCAACCGGCCGAACGGAGAAATGCCGTGCGTTTCAAGACGACTCTTATCGCCGCGTCCGCCATTGCGGGCGGGGCCGCGCTCACTCTCGGCGCGGGAGACGCCGGGGCGCAGGCGGTCTTCCAGTGCCCGGCCGCTTCTCCTCCGGCGACGGCGGTTTTTCCCTCGGGAACGAACCTTCGCGCTCTCACCAAGGATAACTTGCGGGCCTTCTTCCGTCTCTTCCCGCAGCCCACCCTGATCCCCACCGAGCCGGTCGAATGCGGGTTCGTCGATGTCGACAGGGACCGCTACGTCGTCGTCGAAAATCCCCGGATCACGGTCACCGAGGACTGGGTGCCCGGCATTACCGCCTGGCGTCAGCGCTACGACACCCGGAGCGACGGCGATCTGGTAATCTACGTGCGCAGCGTCGACCCGACGGGCAAGGACCTGCACTTCCACCCCCTGGACCACGGCAGATACGCCGTCAGGACAATGGGCGACGGAGATTTCAACACCGGCGAGCTCTCCCACGGCGTCTCGGCCGAACACAGGGGCGGCCGCGGCCGGGTCGGGATCGACTTCCGTAACATGTCGCTGTCGACGGCCGGAGGCGACGACGCCTACGGCATCTACGCCTATCTGCAGGGTTCCTACTTCTTCGAGGACGGGAGGACCCACCGCGCCAGGGGCGCGGTGATCGTCAATGTCATCGAGACCGAGCGCGACCGCCCGTCCCGGGCGCGGCCGCTCATCGCGACGCGGGGCGACGAGTCCGACGCCATCCGGGCCGAATATGGATGGGCCGCGGCCTACGGTCACATCGCCGTCACCGTGGAGGGCTACACCATCGCCACGGGAGGCATCGCGCCCCCGGGGCCGCAAATCCCCAATACCGGGGACGAGGGCGGCGTTCTCCTCCCGTCGCTGACGGGCTACAACTCCCGGGGCGTCTACGCCAATCACGAAGGCCGCGGCGACATCCGGATCGCCGTGACGGACAGTCATGTCCTGACCTGGGGCATCGCCGCCCACGGCATTTTTGCCGACCACGAGGGCAGGACGGTCACGGCGACCGCCGAGGACGGCTCCCCCTCGGTCACGTCGGGCGGCGGCGCCGTCGACATCGACCTGAAGGACGGCGAAATCAGGACCGCGGGCGGGGGCGCCATCGGCGTCTACGGCAGTCACCGGGGCGCCGGCGACATCGTCATCGACGCGACGGGAGCCGTCATCGCGACGACGGGCGACGAATCCCACGGCGTCCTGGCCTGGATCCGGCAGGCGACGACCACGGAAGGCGACGCCACGGTCCCGGTCGCGGGGACGGGCGAGGGCGACATCGCCGTTTCCATCGCCGGCGGCGCCATCTCCACCGAGACGGAGAGCACCTTTGCCGTCTGGGGCCGGCACGACCATCGCGGCAATGTCGCGGTGACGGTCGCCGGCGACGCGGCGACGGCGGGCGACCGGGCCCACGCCGTCCTCGCCGAGCATCGGGGAAGCGCGGGCGATGTCGCCCTGACCGTCGGCGGGGGCGCCGTCGTAACGACCGGGGACGGCGCTGACGGCGTCCATGCGAGGCAGGCCGGCGGCGGGGCGGCGACCGTCTCCGTTACCGGCGGTTCGGTGACCGCTGAGGGCGAGAAATCCAACGGCGTCATGGCCCTCGGCAGCGGCGACGGGGACGTGACCGTCCGCGTGACGGGCGGAGAAATCGCCGCGAGGGGCGCGGAGTCTCACGGCGTCGAAGCTTACTCGCGCGCCGGCGATGTCGCCGTCGCCATAGACGGCGCCGCCGTCGCCGCGCACGGCGCGGGCGGCGCCGGCGTGCTGGCGCGCTCCCTCGCCACGGCGGCCGGCAAGGGCAGGGTCACGGTGTCGGTGGGACCGAACGGCCGGGTGAGCGCCGCCTCGGGCATCGCCATTTTCTCCGACGGCCCGACGGACCTGAACGCGACGGTGGCCGGCAGGGTCGAGGGCGACATCTTTCACTCCGGCGACGGGGTTCTCGTTCTCGAGCTCCCGGAAAGCGGCGTCGTCACCGGGACCGTCCACGACCCCCGGGGGCCGTTCGTCGTCCGCGGCAGCATCGGGCGCCTCTTCTACAGCGCCGGCGCATCGGTGACCGTCGCCCCCGGCGGCAAGCTCACGGGGGTCGAGATCGAGTTCGACGGCGAAAGACAGGTCCAGGCGATCCGCAGCACCGCCGGCGAGGTGACCGTGGCGGTGCAGGGCTCGGTCACGGGCAACATCGTCGGCGACGGCGACGGCCGCCTCGCCGTGACAGTCACCGGCAGGGTCGATGGCGACCTCATGCAGACCGGCGACGGCGCGCTCGTGCTGAGCATTCCGGAAGGCGGCGTCATCACCGGGACGGTTCACGATCCCGAAAGCCCGCTTGTCGTCGGCGGCAGCGTCGGACGGCTCCTCTACAACGCCGACGGCGCGGCGACCGTCGCCCGCACCGGCAGGCTCACGGGGGTCGAAACCACGGTCGACGGCGAGACGCGGCTCGAGGCGCTCCGCAGCGCCGCCGGCGCGGCGACCGCGACGGTGCACGGCGCCGTCGACGGCGTCATCCGCCTGCTGGGGAGCGGCGACCATACCGTCGCGATCGAACCCGGCGGCAGGGCTACGGCGCCGGGGCGCCGCGCGGCGACGGCCGCGGCGGCGGCCGGAAACGCCGCAGCCGCCGGCGAGGCGATCCTGCACACGAACGGCAACCTGACCGCGACGGTGCGCGGAACGGTCATCGGCCACATCGTCAGCGAGAGCGGCCGCCTCGTCGCCACCGTGGCGGGCGCGGTCGACGGCGACATCCGCGCGCTGGGCAACGACGACCATGCGCTCACGCTCGAATCCGGCAGCTCGGTGACGGGGACGGTGCGCCGGGCGACGCCGGGCGCGATAACCGCCGGCGGGACCGTCGGGCGCCTGCGGTTCGACCGCGGCGGCCTGGCGGCGATCGGGGAGAAAGGCAGAATCCTCGGCATCGACGGCAACGGGGTCCGGAGCGAACGCGGCGAACTCGTGGTGGAGGTCCGGCACGGCGCCGGGGAAACGGCGGCCAAAGCCCTGCTCCGGGCTCTCGCCGGAGGGGTCACCATGTTCGAAGAGGGCGGCCTGCCGGTCGTCCGGACCCGGGCGCCGGGGGAAGACGCCCGCACCCTCGGCGTTCACGGCACGGCGGCGGCGGCCCCGGACGGCGCTCACGATGTCGGCCTGGTTGTGAGGGAGGACAGGGCGGTGTTCGTTTCGCAGGAGTTCGCGCCCCGGTCGCGGGTCTACGAAACGCTTCCCTCGGTGCTGCTGGCGCTCAACGCCCCGCTCACGGTCGGGGAGCGGGCGGCGGCGCCGCGGGATTCGAACGGAGTCTGGGGCCGGATCGAAGGCGCCCGCGGCAGCTGGACGGCGGAGCGCTCGACGACGGGCGCGGAATACGACCTTCAGCGGTACGGCGTGTGGACCGGGCTGGAGACCCTGGCGGACGACGCCCGCTCGGTTCTGGGCTTCTCGGCGCATTATCGCGGCGGCAAGGCGAAAGCGCCGCGGGGCGGCGAGATCGACGCGCAGGGCGTCGGCCTGGCCATGCACGGCACGCTGCGCCGCGAGGACCTCTATCTGGACGGACAGGCGTCGGCGACATGGTTCGAGACGGCGTTCGAGTCGTTCTCGCGCGGCCGGCTGGCCGACGACATATCGGGCTACGGCTGGGCGCTGGGCGTGGAAGCCGGGCGCCGGATGGCTGTGGGCGAGGTCGCGGTGACCCCCCGCGCGCGGCTGGTTCACTCCGAGGTTTCGGTGTCCGACTTCGAGGACAAGACAAGCGCGCGGGTTTCGCTGGACGAGGGCCGGAGCCTGCGGGGGCGCGTCGGCTTCGGCGTCGAGGCGCAACCGCTGGGAGACCGGGTCCGCCTTTCGGGCGGGGTGGATGTGGAGCGGGAGTTCGAGGACGCGCGGCGGGTGACGGTGGAGGGAACCGCCCTGCAGGCGACCGAGCGGGCGACGCGGCTCCTTCTCGGCCTGGGCGGCTCGACCGGTTGGGGCGACGGCCGATACACCCTCGCCGGCACGCTGGACTACGCAACGAGCGAGGACGGGGAAGACACGGAGCTCGGCGGCGGTCTGAACCTGACCATGCGGTTCTGAACGGCGCGACGGGGCCGGACAGACGCCGCGTGTCGCCGGGGGGGCGCGGCGGTCACGCTCGCCGCGCCCGTCCCCGCGGAGGAGCGCGTGCGGCCGTCGGCGTCCTTCGCGCGCGCCTTCGTCTTCCGCGACGGGACGTATGAGGGCGAGCGCCTTTACCGGGGGTGCCGGAAGCCGGCGCGCCGCGCCGGTTCTTCCCCTATGCGAAGGCGGCCGGAGCGGCTATAGCAGTGCGCGCCGGAGGGGAGCCGCGGAAGGGAGGAGCGATGCACGCGGACGCAGCGCCGGAGCGCCTCGGGGAAAGCCCGGAGCGCCGGTTTTTCGCGGCCCTTGCCGAAGGCCGCTTTGAGTTGCAGCATTGTCCGACATGCAGGCGGGGGGTGTTCTATCCGCGCACGCATTGCCCGCGCTGCGGCGGCGGCGCGCTGGAATGGCGCGAGGCGTCGGGCCGCGGCGCGGTCTACGCCACGAGTGTCGTGCGCCGGCGCCCCGAACAGGGGCCGCCCTATAACGTCGCGCTGATCGACCTCGCGGAAGGGCCGCGCATGATGAGCCGCGTCGAGGGTCTCGCGCCCGAGGCGGTCCGCATCGGCATGGCGGTAACCGCGTCGGTCGACCGGTCGGGGGACACGCCCATGGTGGTGTTCCGCCCGGCGGACGCGGGCGCATGAGCGGGTTGCGCGGCGCCGCGTCGGTCGTCGGCGCGGGGACCTTCGGTCTCGGCGAGGCGCCGGGGCTGACCGAACTCGAAATAACCGCCGGCGCGGCGCGGGCCGCTCTCGACGACGCCGGCCTGCGCCCCGCCGACATCGACGGGGTCTTCTGCGCTTCCGTCACCCACAATATGGGGTCGCTGGCGCTGTGCGAATATCTCGGCATCGCGCCGAGGTTCTCCGATTCGTCGATGATCGGCGGCGCGTCGAACCTCGCGCATGTCATGACCGCCATGATGGCCATCGCCGCGGGGCAATGCGACGCCGTGCTGGTGGCCTATGGGAGCAACCAGCGCTCGGCGTCGGGCCGGCTCGTTTCGACGTCGCGGCCCGACCCCTTCGAAGGGCCGTATGCGCCGCGCCAGCCGATCACCTCCTATGCGCTGGCGGCGTCGCGCCACATGCACGAATACGGCACCACGCGCCGGCAACTCGCCGAGATAGCGGTGGCGGCGCGCGCCTGGGCGGCGCTGAACCCGGAAGCGTTCCGGCGCGAACCGCTGACCGCCGCGGAGGCGCTGGCCTCGCGGCCCGTCAGCGACCCTTTCACGGTGCGCGACTGCTGCCTCGTCACCGATGGCGGCGGCGCCGTCGTGCTGACCGCGCCCGACCGCGCGCGCGACCTTGCGCGCCCCCCCGTCCCGCTGCTCGGCGCGGCCATGGCGCACTGGCACCGCTACATCGCCAACATGCCCGACGCGACGAAGACGGCGGCGTCGGAAACGGGCCCCCGCGCCTGCGCGATGGCCGGCGTGGCGGTCTCCGACATCGACCTGGCGGAGGTCTACGACGCCTTCACCATTACCACCCTCATGTTCCTCGAGGACCTGGGGTTCTGCGCCAAGGGCGAGGGCGGTCCGTTCGTCGAGGACGGCGCCATCGCGCCCGGCGGCAAACTGGCGGTCAACACCAATGGCGGCGGTCTTTCCTGTTGTCACCCCGGCATGTACGGCATGTTCCCGCTCATCGAGTCGGTGCGGCAGTTGCGCGGCGAGGCCGGGGCGCGCCAGCAGGACTCGCCGGAGATCGCGCTGGCGCACGGCAATGGCGGCGTGTTCTCCAGCCAGGTCACATTGATTCTGGGGACCGACGCGGCGTTGTAGGCGCCGCCGGCGGCGGTTTTCGCCGGCGCGCGCCCGGCCCGTCAGCTATCGAAACGCGCGCTCGAGAAGGAGGAAACGAGACATGGCCAAGGCGCAGGGCGGCAAGGATTACGGACTCATCCTCACCTGGGTCGGCACGCTGGCGTTCGGCGCGGTCGCCGTCTATCTCATGTCGGTGCTGCTCGCCTGACGCGGAAGCGTTTCAGCGCTCGCGCCATCTCTCGATGAAGTCGAGGTCCGGCTCCAGCCCCAGCCCCGGCCCGTCGGGGACCGCAATGGCGCCGTTCCGCGGCGTCAGCGCGCCTCGGTAAAGGTCATCGTCGAGGGTGACGCAGAGGCGCTCGATGGCCTCCACCGAGGAGTCCGCCGCGAGCAACTGCAAGGTCGCGAGAAAGCCGGGCCCGAAATAGGGAGAATGCGGCGCGAGCGCGACATTGGCCTGTCCGGCGAGCACCGCGACCTTGCGGAATTCGCTCACCCCGCCCACCTTGGTGACGCTGGGCTGCGCATAATCGACCGCGCCGGCTTCGAACATCGCCGCGAACTGCCACGCCGTGCAGGCGTTTTCGCCGGCGGCGACCGGGGCGTCCGCCTCCATCCGCAGGCCGGCCAGCGCGTCGAAGTTCTCCGGCGGCCAGAGCGGCTCCTCGAGCCAGTGGAGAGCGAACTCGTCCATGTCCCGGGCCATGCGGCGCGCTTCGGCGGGCGACCAGACGCAATTGACGTCGAGCATGATCGGCGTGTCGGCGCCGGCCGCTTCGCGCGCGGCGGCGACCGGCGCCGCAGTGCTTTCGTGCAGTTTGACGCGCTCGTAGCCGTCTTCGAGCGCCTTGCCGACGAGTCGCGCCACCAGCGCCGGATCGCCGTATTTCAGCAGGCTGGCGTAGGCCGGCACCGAATCGCGCGCGCTGTCGCCGGCCGCGTCGAGGAGCTCCTCCACCTGCTCGACGCCGGCATCGGTCGGAATCGAATTGCGCGGGACGCCGACCAGGCGATGGAGCGGTTCGCCCGCCGCCTTGCCGGCGAGGTCCCACAGCGCGATGTCGAGGCCGCTCAGCGCGAAACAGGTCACGCCGTAGCGGCCGAACAGGTGAAGCTCGCGCTGGATGTCGCGCATCGCCGAGGCGATGTCGCCCGCGTCGCGCCCGACGGCGAGCGGCGCGACCATCGTCTCCAGCGCGGCGCGGGCCGCGGGAATGGCGTTGTAGCCGAAGGCTTCGCCCCAGCCCGTCAACCCGGCGTCGGTCTCCACGCGCACCAGCAGCGTGCGCATCTCCGTCCATGCGCCGCCGCCCCAGCCCGTAGGCGGGCCGCCGTGGCGGAACGGATAGCGGAGCGGGATGGCGTCGACGGCGGCGATCTTCATGGCGTTCTCCCTGTTTGCCCGCGGTCCGGTTATGCCTTGTCGGCGCCGCGCGTTCCAGCCGCAATCCGGCGCGCGTCTTTGACCCCCCGGCGCCGCCCTCCCATAGTGGGGCCATGTCGATCCTGAAGATCGCCCGCATGGGCCATCCGGTCCTCGAACGGCGCGCGCGCCGCGTCGCGGACCCGACCGCGCCGGAGATCCGCCGTCTCGTCGCCGACATGGCCGAGACGCTCGCCGACATCGGCGGCGCCGGCCTCGCCGCCCCGCAGGTGCACGCGCCGCTGCGGGTCGCGATCTTCGAAACGCCCGAAGAGAACGCGAACGCGGACGAACCGGCGCCTCTTGTCGTTCTCGTCAACCCCGAGATCGAACCTCTCGGCGACGAGACCGCCGTCGACTGGGAAGGCTGCCTGTCGGTCCCCGGCCTGCGCGGGGCGGTGCCGCGTCCGGCGCGCGTGCGCTACCGCGCGCAAACCCTCGACGGGGAGGTCATCGAACGCGAGGCCGAGGGTTTTCACGCGCGCGTCGTGCAGCACGAGTGCGACCACCTGGACGGCGTCCTCTACCCGCAGCGCATGACCGATATGACCAGCTTGCACTTCGTTTCCGAGGCGGGCCGCAACCCGCGCTGGCGCGACGCGCCGCGATGAACGCGACGCTCGCGGACGAGCGCGCCGCGCTCCTCGAGGCGGCGCTGGCGCGCGCGGGCGAAGAAGGGTGGACGCAAGCGTGCCTGCGGCGCGCGGCGCGCGATTGCGGCCTCGACGCCGCGGCGGCGGGGCTGCATTTCCCGCGCGGCGTCGACGAAGCTCTCGAATCGCTCGACGATCTGTTCGATTCGCGCGCCGCGGCGGCGGTGGATATCGAGGCCGAGGCGCGCTCTCCGGTTCGCGAGCGTATCGCGACCCTTGTGTTCGCCCGCCTTTCGGTCATGGCGCCGCATCGCCCGGCGGTGCGGCGGATCGTCGCGCGGCGCGCCTCCCCCGCCGGCGCGGCCGCGGCGACGCGCGCCCTCCTGCGGACCGCCGACCGTATCTGGCGCCTCGCCGGGGACTCCTCCACGGGCTTCGATTACTACACCCGGCGCGGCCTGCTCGCCGCGGTGCTGGGGACGACCGCGCTTTGCTGGCTCGGCGACGACAGCGACGACTTCGCCGCCACTCGCGCTTTCCTCGACCGCCGAATCGCCGACGTCCTGCGCATCGGCAAGGCGCGCGCTGCCCTGGACCGCGCGCGCGGACGCTTGCGCCCGCCGCTGGCGCGCGCCCTCCGCGCCGCGGGAACGCTCAGCGCGCGCGCCCGATGAGCCGCGTTACGTGCCCCATCTTGCGTCCGGAGCGCGTTTCGGCCTTGCCGTAGATGTGCAGTTTCGCGTCCGGGTCGGCGAGCCAGCGCCGCCACTCGCCGATACGTTCTCCGAGCAGATTGCGCATCGTCGCGTCGGCGAAGCGCTCCACCGGCCCCAGGGGCAGGCCGCACACCGCGCGCACCGCCTGCTCGAACTGCCCGGTGCGGCAGGCGTCCATCGTCCAGTGCCCCGAATTGTGCGGGCGCGGCGCGATTTCGTTCACCAGCAGGCGGCCGTCGCGCGCAACGAACATCTCCACCGCCAGCAACCCCACGATGTCGAGAGCCTCGGCGATTCGCCCGGCGGCGGCGCGCGCCCGGCGCGCGAGGGCGGCGGAGATCGGCGCCGGCGCAACCGTGGTGTCGAGAATGCCGTCGACATGGCGGTTCTCCGCCGCGTCCCAGGCCGCGCAGGCGCCGTCGAGGCCGCGCGCGAGGACGACCGAAATCTCGCGTTCGAAGTCCACCCGCGCTTCGAGAATCCCCGCGTCCGCGCCCAGCGCGCGCCAGGCGGCGGCGGGATCGGTCGCCGCGGCGACGGGGAGCTGCCCCTTGCCGTCATAGCCGCCCCGCGCGGTCTTGAGCAGGCAGTCGTCGCCGAGACGCGCGCGCGCCGCCGCCAGACTCTCCGCCCCGCGGACCTCCGCCCAGGGCGCGGTGGGCACGCCGAGGCGGGCCATCAGCGCCTTCTCGGCGATGCGGTCCTGCGCCGCTGCGAGGGCGCGCAGGCCGGGCCGGACGGGAACCCGCCCGGCGACGCGCGCGACCGCGGCGACGGGCAGGTTCTCGAATTCGAGGGTGACGACGTCCACCGATTCCGCGAAGCGGTCGAGCGCCGCCTCGTCGTCCCACGCCGCCATCGTCGCCGCCGCCGCAACCTCGGCCGCCGGGGAGTCGCGCTCGGGGCGAAAAACATGGACGCGGTAGCCCAGCCGGGCCGCCGCGAGGGCGAGCATGCGTCCGAGCTGACCGCCGCCGAGGACGCCGATCGTCGCGCCGGGCGCCAGCGGCGCCGCGCGAGTCATTGCGCCGCGTCGTCCGGCCGTTCGGCGACCGAGTCGGTCTGCTTCGCGCGCCAGGCGTCGAGCGCCTGCGCCGCGTCCGAATCGCCCGCCGCGACGATGGCGGCGGCGAACAGGGCCGCGTTGACGGCGCCGGCGCGGCCGATGGCGAAGGTGGCCACCGGAACCCCCGCCGGCATCTGGACGATCGACAACAGGCTGTCGAGACCCTTGAGGTGACGCGACGGCACAGGCACCCCGAGCACCGGCAGGGCGGTTTTCGCCGCCAGCATGCCGGGCAGATGGGCCGCCCCGCCCGCGCCCGCGACGATCGCTCTCAGGCCGCGCCCGCGCGCGCGTTCGGCATAGTCGAACAGCCGGTCCGGCGTGCGGTGCGCGGAAACGACGCGACACTCCGCCGCGACGCCGAGAACGGCGAGGGTGTCGGCCGCATGGCGCATGGTGTCCCAGTCGGACGCCGACCCCATGACGACGCCGACTCTCGCCGCAGCGCCTTCAGGCAATGATGTCGGGCACCAGATTGCTTTCGATACGGCTCATCTGGTCCTTGATCGCCAGCTTGCGCTTCTTGAGGCGCAGGATGCGAACATCGTCGTAAACGCCGCCCTTGGTCATTTCATGGATCTGCTCATCCAGCACCGAGTGCTCCACACGCAACCGCTCGAGTTGCTCGACCATGGTTTCCTGGTTCATCGGCGTCCCCGACTCCTTCTCTCAACGACAGGCGGGCCGACTATAGCAGAGCGCGCCGGCGCGGGGAATGCCGGCGCCCCTCCCGACGGCCGCGCCCGGGCGCTATCCCGCGGCGCGCCTTGCCGGCGCCGCGACGAAGCGCTCGGCGAGAGCGCGTCTCTCCGCCTCGAAGGCGGGCGGCAGGCGGCCTCCGTAGGGCGCGAACAGGGCGCGCTGGGCCTCGGCCTCGCTCCGCCCCGCCGCGTCGTCGACCGCCATGAGCCGGTCGAACGCGGCGGGCGGGAAATCGAGTCCGCGCCAGTTCAGGTCGCTATAGCGCGGCGCCGCTCCCAGCGGCCCGGGCGCGGCGCCCGCCGCGCCCCGCGCGCGCCCGACGATCCATTCGAGCACCCGCATGTTCTCGCCGAAACCGGGCCACAGGAACCGGCCCTCCGGGTCCTTGCGGAACCAGTTCACGCGGAAGATCTTCGGCGCCGCGGTCAGCTTGTCGCCGAGCGCCAGCCAGTGCCGCCAATAGTCGGCCATGTTGTAGCCGCAGAACGGCAACATCGCCATCGGGTCGCGCCGCACGGCCTCCTGATCGGCGGCGGCGGCGGTCGCCTCCGACCCCATGGTCGCGGCGCTGTAGACCCCGTGAGTCCAGTCGCGCGCCTCGTAGACCAGCGGGAAACTGTGGCTGAGGCGACCGCCGAACACCAGCGCGGAGATCGGCACGCCGGCCGGGTCCTCGCGCGCAGGGTCGGCGCTCGGGCAACCGCCCGCCGCACAGGTGAAGCGCGCGTTCGGATGCGCCGCCCGCCGTCCGCAACCGGGCGTCCACGCCTCGCCGCGCCAGTCGGTCAGGCGCTCGGGCGGGGCGCCGTCTATCCCTTCCCACCAGACGTCTCCGTCTTCGGTGAGCGCCACGTTGGTGAATATCGTGTCGCGCGCGATCGTCGCCATCGCGTTGGGGTTGGTCTTCAGCGAGGTGCCGGGGACGACGCCGAAATATCCCGCCTCCGGATTGATCGCGCGCAGCCGGCCTTCGGCGTCGGGCCGGATCCATGCGATGTCGTCGCCTACCGTCGTCGTTTTCCACCCCTCGTAGCCGGCCGGGGGGATCAGCATGGCGAGGTTCGTCTTGCCGCAGGCGCTCGGAAACGCCGCGGCGATGTAGGTCTTCTCGCCCTGCGGCGACTCGATGCCCAGAATCAGCATGTGTTCGGCGAGCCAGCCCTCGTCGCGCGCCATCGCCGAAGCGAGGCGCAGCGCGAAACACTTCTTGCCGAGAAGAGCGTTGCCCCCGTAGCCGGAGCCGTAGGACCAGATCTCGCGGTCCTCGGGGTAGTGGACGATGTATTTCTCCTCGTTGCACGGCCAGGGCGAATCCGCTTCGCCGTCGGCCAGCGGCGCGCCGAGCGAATGGACGCAGCGCACGAAATCGCCGTCGTCCAGCGCATCGAGCGCCGCCTGGCCCATCCGCGTCATCAGCCCCATGCTCGCCGCGACGTAAGGCGAGTCGGTCAGCTGCACGCCGAAGCGAGCCATCGGCGACTCCAGCGGCCCCATCGCGAACGGAACCGCATAGAGCGTGCGCCCGCGCATCGCGCCGTCGAAGCGGTCGCGCAGCGTTCGCCGCATCGCCGCGGGATCGACCCAATTGTTGTTGGGGCCCGCGTCCGCCCGTTCGCGCGAACAGACGAACGTGCGCCCTTCGACCCGCGCCGTGTCCGACGCCGCCGACCGGGCGAGAAAACAGCCCGGCCGTTTCTCGGGATTGAGCCGGATCAGCGTGCCCGATCGCACCATTTCGGCGCACAACCGGTCATACTCCCCGCGCGAGCCGTCGCACCAGCGAACCGCGGCGGGTTGCAGGAGCGCCGCCGTCTCGCGAACCCACGCAACCAGCGCCCGGTTGCGGGTCCGCCCCTCTTCGACCGCCATTGCGTTCCTCCGCGCCCGCGCTTGCGGCGACATATCCATACCGCGCGCCGGAGTGTCAATCGCCTCGCGCGGCCCGCCGACGCGGCCCCGGCGCGCCCGGCAATTCTCGTTTTGGCCCGGAGCGATGCGGCGAACCGCTCCCGGGAAGGCGTGTCCACCGCCATAATGAGAACCGCTGCGCCGCGCCGCGCCGCCTTGACTTCCCGCCTTGTACGTTGTCGGTTCGGCGCTTGCGAAACGACCGCGCAGACGGAGCGCCAGGGCATGGACGACCGCACTCCTGCGCCGCGCCGGAGCCGCCGGTGAGCGACGCCGAACCCGCCATCGCCGCGGCTCCCCGGCCCGCCGGGGCGCGCCCGGCCTCCATCGACCGCCGCAGCCTGGAGCGCCTCGCCGCGCTGGAGCGCCGCGTTTCCTGGCTGGCGGCCTGGACCATCCATCACGCCAACCATGTCCGCCCCTCGCGCGACGGGCTCAAGGTCGGCGGCCATCAGGCCTCCTCGGCGTCGATGGCGACCCTGTTGACGGCGCTTTACTTCCACGCGCTGCGCCCCGAGGACCGGGTGGCGGTCAAACCCCACGCCAGCCCCGTCTTTCACGCGATCCAGTATCTGTTCGGCCGGCAAAGCCGCGCGAACCTTGAGAATTTCCGCGCTTTCGGCGGCGCGCAGGCCTATCCGTCGCGCACCAAGGACGAAGACGATGTCGATTTCTCCACCGGTTCGGTGGGGCTCGGCGGCGCCATGACCGTCTTCGCGTCCATGGTGCAGGACTATCTGCGCCTGCGCGGCCTCGGCGGGGAGGCCCCGCCGGGGCGGATGATCGCCATGTTCGGCGACGCCGAACTCGACGAGGGCAACGTCTACGAGGCGTTGCTCGAAAGCTGGAAGCACGACGTGCGCAATGTGTGGTGGGTCGTCGACTACAACCGCCAGAGCCTCGACAGCGTCGTCGCCGACCGCCTGTTCGCCCGCCTCGACGGCCTGTTCGAGTCGATGGACTGGCGCGTGCGGACGATAAAATACGGCAAGCTGCTGGAGGCGCAGGCGCGCGAACCCGGCGGCGGCGCGCTGCTCGACTGGATCGACCGCTGCCCGAACCAGCTCTACGCGGCGCTGACCTTCCAGGGCGGCGCGGCCTGGCGGCGGCGCTTGCGGCGCGACCTCGCCGGCGTGTCGGGAATCGCCGCGCTGCTCGATTCGCATGACGACGCGGCGCTCGGCCGGCTGATGACGAACCTCGCCGGCCACGACCTCGAAAGCATCGTCGAAGCCTACGACGAAGCCGCCTCCGGCGACCGCCCCATCGCCGTCATCGCCTATACGATCAAGGGCTACGGCCTGCCGCTCGCCGGCCACAAGGACAATCACGCCGGTCTCATGACGCCCGGACAGATGGCGCTCTACAAGGCGGAATGCGGCGTCGCCGACGGCGAGGAGTGGGAGCGTTTCGGCGCGCGCGGCGACGATGCGGAAAGCCTGCGGGCGTTCGTCGCCCGGGCGCCCTTCGCCGCCGACGGCCCCCGGCGCTTCGCGGCGCCGGCCGTCCCCGTGCCCGGACGTCTCGACTTTTCCGCGCGGGCGAAAACCTCCACCCAGGAAGCGTTCGGCAGGCTGCTCGACGGGATCGCGCGCGGCGACAGCGAGCTGGCGCGCCGCATCGTCACCACCTCCCCCGACGTGACCGTCTCCACGGGGCTGGGGCCCTGGGTCAACCGGCGGCAGATATTCGACCGCCGCGCGAAACCCGACACCTTCCGGGAGGAACAGGTGGTCTCGGCGCAGAAATGGGCGGCGTCGCCGCTCGGCCAGCACATCGAGCTCGGCATCGCCGAGAACAACCTGTTCCTCATGCTCGCCGCGCTCGGCCTTTCGGGCGAACTGTTCGGCGAGCGCCTGCTTCCGGTCGGCACGCTCTACGACCCCTTTATCGCCCGCGGCCTCGACGCGCTGACCTACGCCAGCTATCAGGACGCGCGCTTCCTCCTTGCCGCGACGCCTTCGGGGCTGGCGCTGGCGCCGGAAGGGGGCGCTCACCAGTCGCTCACCACGCCGATGATCGGCATAGCGCAGCCGGGAATCGCCTATTTCGAGCCGGCCTTCGCCGACGAACTGGCGGTCGTCCTGCGCTGGGCCTTCGTCCACATGCAGGCCGAAGACGGCGGCGCGGTCTATCTGCGTCTTTCCACGCGGCCCGTCGAGCAGCCGCAGCGGACTCTCGATGCGGCGCTCGAGGCCGGGCTCCTCGAGGGCGCCTACTGGCTCGTCGAACCCGCGCCGGGCGCCGAACTGGCGGTCTGCGCCGCCGGCGCCGTCATCCCCGAAGCCCTGGCGGCGCTCGACCGCATCCGCGAGGACGCGCCGGACGCCGGGCTGCTCGCGGTGACATCGCCCGACCGCTTGCGTCGCGGCTGGGCCGACGCGCTGGCGCAGCGCCGCCGCGGCTGCGAAACCGGCGCCGCGCCGGTCGAGGAGCGCCTCGCCCGGCTCGCGCCCGACGCCGGACTGGTCACCGTCATCGATGGCCATCCGGCGTCGCTGTCGTGGCTCGGCACGGTCGCGGGACACGTCGCCATCGGCTTGGGCCCCGAAAAGTTCGGCCAGTCGGGCGACATCGATTCGCTTTACGGCGCCTACGCCATCGACGCCGAGGCCATTGTCGACGCCGCGGCGCAGGCCTGCCTCCTCCGGCGCCGGCGCTGAAGACGCGCTTCGCCGCCGTGCGATGTTTTGCTTGTCATTGCCGCCCCGACGGTTGCAAGGTGCAACGCCGGGCGCGGGCGTGGCGGAACTGGGAGACGCGCCAGGTTTAGGTCCTGGTGGCCGCGAGGCCTTGGGGGTTCGAGTCCCTTCGCCCGCACCACGCTGTCGCCGCGCCGTAACGGCCGCGCCGCAACGATCGAGAGACCTCCATGCAGATTACCGAGACCCTGTCGGACGGCTTGAAACGCGAATACCGCATCGTCGTTCCGGCCGACGACATCGAGGGCCGGATCGACAAGAAGCTCGACGAGCTCGCCGGCACGGCGAACATCAAGGGTTTCCGCCCCGGCAAGGCGCCGCGCCCGGTGCTGCGCCGCCGGTTCGGCAAATCGGTGCGCGGCGAAGTGTTGCGCGATACGATCGAGACCTCATGGCGGCAGGCGATAACCGACCGCGGGGTGCGCCCGGCCCTGACCCCCAGCGTCGACGTTACGCCGCCCGACCCCGGCAAGGACCTCGAATTCACCCTCGCGCTCGAGGCGCTGCCCGAGTTCGATCCGGTGGACGTCAAGGGTATGAAGCTCGAACGGCTGACCGCCGAGGTCAGCGAGGAGCGTATCCAGGGCGCCCTTGAGGAGTTTGCGGCGGCGGAGAGGGATTTCCGGCCCGCGGAAAGCGGGCGCGCCGCCCGTCCCGGCGACGCCTTGCGCATCGCCTTCGAGGGCGCCATCGACGGCGAGGCGTTCGCCGGCGGTTCGGCCGGCGATGTCCGCCTCGTTCTCGGGTCGGGCGCGTTCCTCCCCGGCTTCGAAGACGGACTCGTCGGCGTCCGTCAGGGCGAGACGCGCGAGGTGAGCGCGACCTTCCCGGAAGACTTTTCCAACCGGGAGCTCGCCGGCAAGACGGCGGTTTTCTCCGTCTCGGTCTCCGAACTGACGGTTCCGGTCGATGTGGCGGTCGACGACGCGCTCGCCGTCCGGCTCGGCCTGGCCGACCTCGAGGCGTTGCGGGCCGCGGTGCGCGAGCGTCGCCAGCGCGAACACCGCGCCCTGGCGCGCCTGCGGCTCAAGCGCCAGATCCTGGACAAACTCGCCGGCGACCATGATTTCGGGGTGCCCGAGACCCTCGTCGACAACGAATTCAAGCAAATCTGGCGGCAGATCGAAACGGATATGGAGGGGGAGGGCGCGTCCTGGTCGGACCCGGACCTCGACGAGGACGCCGAACGCAAGGACTACCGCGCCATCGCCGAGCGGCGCGTGCGTCTGGGGCTGATCCTGTCCGAAATCGGCAAGCGCAACGGCATCGTCGTGCCGCAGGACGAGCTCAACCGCGCGGTCATGGAGCACGCGCGCGGCTATCCCGGGAAGGAACGCGAGATATTCGACATGTTCCGGTCGAACCCGGAAATGATGAATCACCTGCACGCGCCGCTGCTCGAGGACAAGGTCATCGATTTCATCGTCGAGATGGCCGAAGTCACCGAACGCGAAGTGAGCGAGACGGAACTGCTCGCATCGTCCGGCGACGACGGCGCGAGCGGCGCGGACGGCGAAAACGTCAAGGACGGCGACGAGGCGGACGGCGGCGAGGGAGGGGACGATGGCGGGCGCGCCTGACATCTTCATGAACACCCTCGTGCCCATGGTCGTGGAGCAGAGCAGCCGCGGCGAACGCGCCTACGACATCTATTCGCGCCTGTTGAAGGAGCGCATCGTCTTCCTCACCGGCCCGGTGGACGACGAGGTCGCGGCGCTGGTCGCGGCGCAATTCCTGTTCCTCGAGTCGGAGAACCCGACGAAGGACATCTCCTTCTACATCAACTCGCCCGGCGGGATCGTCACCTCCGGGCTGGCGATCTACGACACCATGCAATATATCCGCCCGGCGGTGTCGACGCTGTGCATCGGCCAGGCGGCGTCGATGGGGTCGCTCTTGCTGGCCGCGGGGGCTGAGGGTATGCGCTTTGCGCTGCCGCACGCGCGCATCATGGTCCACCAGCCGTCCGGCGGTTTTCAGGGAGCGGCGGCGGACATCGAAATCCACGCGCGCGAAATTCTCGCGCTGCGGGAGCGGTTGAACGCGCTCTATGTCCGGCACACGGGCCAGACTCTGGAGGCGGTCGAGAAAGCGATGGACCGCGATAAATTCCTGTCTCCCGAAGACGCCCTGGCGTTCGGGCTGATCGACGAAGTGGTCGACAAGCGCCCGGCGCCCGAAGACGGCCGGGCGGCGGAATCCGGGTCGTGACCGGAAGCGGGCGGCGCCGCGACCGCGGCGCCGCGACCGGGATCGGGCGCGCGAGCAGGAGCGCCGCAACCGCGGCGGGCGACAGGCCGACATGAACAAATCCTCGAACAGCGAATCGAAGAATACGCTCTACTGCTCGTTCTGCGGCAAGAGCCAGCACGAGGTGCGCAAGCTCATCGCGGGGCCCACGGTGTTCATCTGCGACGAATGCGTCGAACTGTGCATGGACATCATCCGCGAGGAGCACAAGAACAACCTCGTCAAGACCCGCGACGGCGTGCCCACCCCGGCGGACATCTGCGCCATTCTGGATGAATACGTGATCGGTCAGAACCGCGCCAAGCGCGTCCTGTCGGTGGAGGTCCACAACCACTACAAGCGGCTGGCGCACGGGTCGAAGAGCAACGACGTCGAACTCGCCAAGTCGAACGTCCTGCTCATCGGGCCGACCGGCTGCGGCAAGACCCTGCTCGCGCAGACGCTCGCGCGCATCCTTGACGTGCCGTTCACCATGGCCGACGCGACGACGCTCACCGAGGCCGGCTATGTCGGCGAGGACGTGGAGAACATCATCCTCAAGCTTCTCCAGTCCGCCGACTACAACGTGGAGCGGGCGCAGCGGGGGATCGTCTATATCGACGAGATCGACAAGATCTCGCGCAAATCCGACAACCCGTCCATCACCCGCGACGTATCGGGCGAAGGCGTGCAGCAGGCGTTGCTGAAGATCATGGAGGGCACCGTCGCCAGCGTGCCGCCGCAGGGCGGGCGCAAGCACCCGCAGCAGGAGTTCCTCCAGGTCGACACCACCAACATCCTGTTCATCTGCGGCGGCGCGTTTTCCGGCCTCGACAAGATTATCTCGCGGCGGGGGCGCGGCGCGGCGATCGGTTTCGGCGCCGACGTGCGCGCGCCCGAAGACGCCGGCGCCGGCGAGATCCTCCGCCGCATCGAGCCCGAGGACCTGCTCCGTTTCGGTCTGATCCCCGAATTCGTCGGTCGCCTGCCGGTCATCGCAACGCTGGAGGACCTCGACGAGCCGGCGCTGGTGCAGATACTCACCCGGCCGAAAAACGCGCTCATCAAGCAATACAAGCGTCTTTTCGACATGGAGAACGTCGCCCTGACCTTTTCCGATGACGCCCTGGGCGCGATCTCGAAAAAGGCGATCGCCCGCAAGACGGGCGCCCGGGGGCTGCGCTCGATCATGGAGGGCATTCTGCTCGACACCATGTACGAACTGCCCGGTCTCGACGGGGTCGAGGAGGTCGTAATCTCCGGCGAGGTGGTCGATGGCCGCGCCGTCCCGCTGCATATCTATTCCGAGCGCAAGAGCGAGGCGGGGCCCGCCGCGTCCTGACGGCGCGCGCGGCTTGACGAAGCGCGCGCCCGGGGCCACCTAGTGGCGGCGGGCGGGGCCGGCGTCCCGGCGCCATTGCCAGACGAGGAGAGCCGAATCCATGCATCCGACATCTCCGGCGACCCTGTTTCCGGTGCTTCCCCTGCGCGACATCGTCGTGTTCCCGCACATGATCGTGCCGCTGTTCGTCGGGCGCGAGAAATCGGTGCGCGCGCTCGAGGAGGTCATGAAGAGCGACAAGCAGATACTGCTCGTCGCCCAGCGCGACGCCGGCGACGACGACCCCGGCCCCGACGACATCTACGAGGTCGGCGCCGTCGGCACCGTGCTCCAGCTGCTGAAATTGCCCGACGGCACGGTCAAGGTGCTGGTCGAGGGCGGCGCGCGCGCGCGCATCGAGCGCTTCGCGCGCACCGAGGATTATTTCGAGGCCCTGGCGCTGCAACTCGACGAACCCGAGGCCGACGCCTCCGAGGTCGAGGCGCTGGCCCGCTCCGTCGTCGCGCAGTTCGAAAATTACGTCAAACTCAACAAGAAAGTCCCGCCCGAGGTCCTCGTTTCGCTCAACCAGATCGACGACCCGGGCCGGCTGGTCGACACCGTCGCGTCGCATCTCGCCATCAAGATCGCCGAGAAGCAGGAACTGCTGGAAATCGAGTCGGTGAAGGACCGCCTCGAGCGCATCTACTCGATGATCGAGAGCGAAATCGGGGTGATGCAGGTCGAGAAGAAGATCCGCTCGCGCGTCAAGCGTCAGATGGAGAAAACGCAGCGCGAATACTATCTCAACGAGCAGCTCAAGGCGATCCAGAAGGAGTTGGGGGAGACCGAGGACGGCAAGGACGAACTCGCCGAGATCGAACGCCGGATCGCCGAAACCAAGCTCAGCAAGGAAGCCCGCGAACGCGCCATCGGCGAGCTCAAGAAACTGCGCAACATGAGCCCCATGTCGGCGGAGGCGACGGTGGTGCGCAATTATCTCGACTGGCTGCTGATGATCCCGTGGAAAAAGCGCACCCGCGTGAAGAAGGACCTCGCACTCGCCCAGCAGGTGCTCGACGAGGACCATTACGGCCTGGAGCGCGTCAAGGAGCGCATCGTCGAATATCTCGCCGTGCAGGTGCGGACCAGCAAGATGCGCGGCCCCATCCTGTGCCTCGTCGGCCCGCCCGGCGTCGGCAAGACGTCGCTCGGCAAGTCGATCGCGCGCGCCACCGGGCGCAATTTCGTGCGCATCAGCCTCGGCGGGGTGCGCGACGAGGCCGAAATCCGCGGCCACCGGCGCACCTATATCGGCTCCCTGCCCGGCAAGATCGTGCAGGGAATGAAGAAGGGGAAATCGTCGAACCCGCTGTTCCTGCTCGACGAGGTCGACAAGATGGGCGCCGACTTCCGCGGCGACCCGTCGTCGGCGCTGCTCGAAGTGCTCGACCCCGAACAGAACGTGGCGTTCAACGACCACTACCTGGAGATCGACTACGACCTGAGCGAGGTGATGTTCATCACCACCGCGAACACCATGCGCATCCCGCCGCCGCTGCTCGACCGCATGGAAGTGATCCAGATCGGCGGCTACACCGAGGAGGAGAAGCTCGAAATCGCCCGCCGCCACCTGATCCCGAAGCAGATGGAGCGCCACGGACTGCGGAAGGGAGAATGGTCGATTTCCGACGACGCGCTGCGCGACGCCGTTCGCCTCTACACGCGCGAGGCGGGGGTGCGCAATCTGGAGCGCGAGATCGCCAAACTGAGCCGCAAGGCGGTGAAGGAAATCCTGCTCAAGGCGGACAAGGGCGCCGAACGCAAGCCGGCCCGCAAGCCGCTGCGGGTCACCCGGCGCAACCTCGCGAAATATGCCGGGGTGCCGCGCTATCGCCGCGACGATTCCGAACGCGAAGACCTCGTGGGCGTGGTGACCGGCCTCGCCTACACCGATTTCGGCGGCGCCCTGCTGTCGATCGAGTCGGTGGTCATGCCCGGCAAGGGCCAGCGGACCATCACCGGTCATCTCGGCGCGGTCATGAAGGAATCGGTGCAGGCCTCGGTGAGCTACGTGCGCTCGCGCGCAACCGAGTTCGGCATCGAACCGCCGCTGTTCGACAAGCGCGACATTCACGTTCACGTCCCCGAGGGCGCGACGCCGAAGGACGGCCCCTCGGCCGGTATCGCGATGACCTGTTCGATCGTGTCGGTGCTCACCGGCATCCCTATCGACGGCGCCACGGCGATGACGGGCGAGGTGACGCTGCGGGGGCGCGTGCTGCCGGTCGGCGGCCTGAAGGAAAAACTCCTCGCGGCGCTGCGCGGCGACGTGAAAACGGTCCTCATCCCCAGGGACAACGAGAAGGACCTTGCCGAGATTCCGGACAATGTGAAGAAGGGCCTGGCGATCGTCCCGGTGGGCACGGTCGACGAAGTTCTCGAGCACGCGCTCACCCGCCGGCCCGTCCCCATCGAGTGGGAGCCGATGGAGACCGCCAAATCCCCCGTCGCCGACGCCGGCGAGGAGTCGGGCGCCGATGCCGTCGTCACCCACTAGCCGCCGCGGCGGCTTTTCGCGGTTCTGGACGGGCGCGGGCCGGGTGCGATAGGTTGCGCGGAGTCGGGGGGCGGGCGATGGGCGCAGGACTCGGAACGAAACTGCTGACGCGGCTGCGCGGCGTTCCCGCGGGCTCCGACGAGGCCGGCAATGTCTATTACCGGGAGCGCAACCCGCCGCGCGGGCGGCGCGAACGGCGCTGGGTGATCTACGCCGGGGAGGCCGAGGGGTCCGCCGTGCCGCCCGCCTGGCAGGGCTGGCTGACCCACACGCTGGCTGCCTCGCCGGCGGAGGCGCCCCGCACGCCCCGCCCCTGGGAAAAGCCCCATCGCGCCAACCTCACGGGCACTGCCGAAGCCCTGCGTCCGCCGGGCGCGCTTCCCGGCGCGCGCGAGCGCGCCCGCGCCACCGGCGATTACGAGGCCTGGACGCCCGAGTAGAAATGGGGCCGATATACGCAACGCCGCCGCCGCCCTTCCCGGCACTTGCCTCCCGGGGAGAATCGCCGTGTCGGAGATAGCCGCCGGCGAAGCTCGCCGCCAAGAACAACGGCGGAGCTGTATCGGAGAGCGTTCGCTCCACAGGAACCCGAGGGCCGACGACCCGCTTCCCTCCGGCGGTCGCTCCTGACATGCCGCCGCAACTTGAAATGGCCCTGCAAAAGGTCATTCCCCCCGGCGACACAGGCGCGGAGACGATCAGTCGCTGCCTGCTCGACGGGAGCCGGACGGGCGATCGCCGACAGCCCTTGAGACTGCGAAAGGAGCGGTTCCTCCGCGGGCTGCGCAGCACGGGGAAACTGGACTACAAGCGTTATCTCGCCTCGCCGCTGCGCTACGCCGGCGGCAAGAGCCTCGCTGTCGGAATGGTGGTGGAACTGTTGCCCGACGATGCGCAGCGCATCGCCTCCCCGTTCATGGGCGGCGGCGCCGTCGAGATTGCGCTTGCCCGCGAACTCGGTTTGCCCGTGGCCGGCTACGATATCTTCGACATTCTCTGCGCCTACTGGCGGGCGCAATTGCGCCGCCCCGCCGCGCTGGCGAGGCGGCTCCGCGCATTTTCGCCGGACCGCCCGACCTTCGCCCGCGTCAAGCGACGGCTGGAAGCCCACTGGAAGCGAGGCGAGACACTGGACGAACAGGAGCTTGCCGCGCATTACTACTTCAACTCGAACACTTCCTACGGGCCGCATTTTCTCGGCTGGCCGTCCGATATTTATTTGAACGCGAGCCGCTACGGGAAGATGGCGGACAAGGTGGAGGCGTTCCGCGCCCCGTCGCTGACCGTGCGCTGCGAAGATTTCGAGCGGTCGATACCGCGTCACGCGGGCGATTTCCTCTACTGCGACCCGCCTTACTATCTCGACGAAGGCAAGACCTTCACAGGCATGTATCCGCACAGGAATTTCCCGGTTCATCACAAGGGGTTCCGGCATGAGGCGCTGCGCGACCTCCTGCTCCGCCACAAGGCCGGCTTCATCCTGTCGTACAACGACTGCCCGACCATCCGGGACTGGTATTCGGACTGCAATATCGAGACGCCGGAATGGCAATACACCTTCGGGCAGGGCGATACGCGCATCGGCGAGAACCGGCGGACGCGAAACGGCGGCTCCCATGTGAAGAAGTCGCACGAACTGCTGATCTGGCGTCATCCCCGATGATCGCCCGGAGCGCCCATGCCGCCGGGGGAGGCGCGACGACGGCGACCGGCGCCATGGCGAGGTCCGCGTCGACATGAACGGGAATGCGCGCCTCGAACTCGCGGACGCCGCCGGGTTCGGGAACCGCGGCCGGTCGACCGAAACCCGCTTCTGCGGACGGGCCGTCGACATCTTCGGTCCGCAGCGGATTATGCTGTCATGGATACGATCCCCAACGGAAACCTTGCGGAGCAAGAGCGCATGATCGAGGTTCGGGAACTCCGCCACGCCTATGCCGGGCGGCTCGCGGTCGCGGTGGACTCGTGGACCGCGGCGGCGGGCGAACACTGGCTCGTGCACGGACCGTCGGGCTGCGGCAAGACGACGCTGCTGCATGCGGTCGCCGGTCTTCTGCGGCCCGACGCTGGCGCGGTGCGCGTCGCCGGGCAGGCCCTGTCGGCCCTTTCCGGCGGCGCCCTCGACCGTTTCCGCGGCCGCCACGTGGGCATCGTGTTCCAGGGGCTGCATTTGATCGCGGCGTTGACGGTGCGCCAGAACCTCGCCCTCGCGCGTTCTCTCGCCGGTCTCGCGCCGTCGCCGGAGCGTATCGACGGGCTTCTGGACGAGCTCGGTCTCGCCGCACGCGGCGGCGCGCGCCCGCACGCGCTCAGCCACGGCGAGGCGCAGCGCGCCGCCCTCGCCCGCGCCCTGGTCAACGAACCCGATATCGTGCTCGCCGACGAACCCACCTCCAGCCTCGACGACGACAACGCCGGGCGGGCCGCCGCGCTGTTGCGCGAACAGGCGCAGGCGAACGACGCCGTGCTGGTGGTGGCCAGCCATGACCGCCGGCTCGCGGATTCCTTCGCGAACCGGCTCGACCTTCCGGGGCAAGCGGCATGAACGCCGCTGCGCTGGCGTTCGCCTATCTTCGGAGGCGGCCCCTCAATACCGTCCTGAACATGGCGCTTCTCGCCATCGGCGTGGCCACCGTCCTGATTCTCATGCTCTTCGCCGAACAGCTGCGCGGCGCGCTCGAACGCGACGCGCGCGGCGTCGACATGGTCGTCGGCGCGAAGGGCAGCCCCATGCAGCTCGTGCTGTCGAGCGTGTTCCACGTGGATATCCCGACCGGGAACATCCGCCTGGAGGACGCGCGCGCGCTGGCGGACGACCCGATGATCGGCGAGGCGATACCGCTGGCCCTCGGCGATAACTACCGCGGCTGGCGCATCGTCGGCGCCGGGTACGGTTATCCCGAATTGTTCGGCGCCCGACTCGCGCGCGGCGCCCTGTGGCGCGCGCCGCTGGAAGCGACGCTCGGCGCGCGGGTGGCGTCCGACAGCGACCTCGAGGTGGGCAGCCGCTTCGTCGGCGCGCACGGCGTCGCCGAGGGCGGCGCCGCCCATGACGAGACGCCTTACCGGGTGGTCGGCGTGTTCGCCCCCACCGACTCGGTGCTCGACCGGTTGATTCTGACCTCCGTCGAAAGCGTATGGGAGGTGCACAGTCACCACGACGAGACGGAAGACGAAGATCACGACGATCATGGCGAGGACCACGACGACGCGCACGACGAGGACCACGACGACGCGCATGGCGAGGACCATGACGACGCGCATGGCGAGGACCATGACGACGCGCACGACGAGGACCATGACGACGCGCATGGCGAGGACCGCGACGACGCGCACGACGAGGACCATGACGACGCGCATGGCGAAGACCGCGGGGAGGCGGGGGAGACGCCCGCCGACGGTGCGCTCGCCCTGCCGCGCGGCGGCCCCGACCGGGAGGTCACAGCGCTCCTGGTGCGTTTGCGCAACCCCGTGGGCGCCGCTGTCCTGCCGCGGCGGATCGCCGCCGAGACGCCGATGCAGGCGGCGCTGCCGGGTTTCGAGATCGCGCGGCTGATGCAGATGATCGGCTTCGGCATCGACGGCTTCCGCGCTTTCGCATGGGTGCTCATGGCGAGCGCCGGCCTCGGAATCTTCGCGGCCCTGTCGGGGGCGCTCGCGCAGCGGCGTTACGATATCGCGGTGATGCGCGCTCTGGGCGCCGGACGCGGCGCCGTGCTGCGCCAGGTCCTCCTCGAGGGATGTCTGCTCGCAGGCGCCGGCGCGGTCCTCGGCCTCGCGCTGGGCCACGCGGCGGCCGAAATCGCCGGCGTCTGGCTGTGGCGGGAATACGGGATGCGCCTCGACGGCCTGGTCTGGGTTGCGGGCGAAATCTGGTTGCCTGTGGCGGCGCTCGCCCTCGGCGCCGCGGCGGCCGCGGTCCCGGCGTTACAGGCCTGGCGGATCGATGTCTCGGACGTACTCGCGCGCGGCTGACGCGCGGCCCGGACGCGGCTTGAAATTGCGTCCGGCAACGCCGATATTGGAGCGGGCGGCCCCGGCGGCGAGGCGGAGATGACGCGAAACATCGTCGAGACGCTGATCGGCGCGCTGGTGCTGGCCGTCGCGGCAGGCTTTTTCGCCTACGCCTATTCGCGCGCCGATGTCGGGACGGCCGACGGGTATCCCGTTCACGCTCGCTTCTCCACCATCGGCGGCCTTGCGCCCGGCGCCGACGTGCGCGTAAGCGGAATCCGCATCGGAGCGGTAGAGGCGCTGGAGCTCGATACGGAGACGTTCGCGGCCCGCGTGACCATGCATATCCGCGACGATGTCGCGTTGACCGCCGACACCACCGCCGCCATCAAGGCGGAAGGTCTGCTCGGCGGCGCCTATGTGGCGCTCGAACCCGGCGGCGACATCGATGTCATCCCGCCCGGCGGCGAGATACTCTTCACCCAGGCCGCGGCCGATATCATCGACCTGATGAGCCGCCTCGTTTTCAGCAGCGATGCCGTCGACCGGTGAGGCGCAACCGGTGAGACCCGACTCTTCCGGCGCCGTCCCGCCCGTGAGCGCGCCGGCGCGAGGCGGCAAGGCGGCTTCCCCCGCGCCCACATGGAGGGCGCCCGACGGCGCCCCGGTCGCCTGTGTCGAAAAGATCAAGGTGTTGAACGAGAACCTCCTCGAAATCCGTCAGATATGCCAGGACGCGCTTGAAGACGCGGTGCTCATGGGCTGCGACGAAAGCCAGATGCGCTCGGTTCTGCTCGACATGGTGCGCTCGCTGGAAGAGCCGTTCCGGGATTGAGGCCGGGATTCGGGGCGGTCGCCGTCGCGCTCGCCGCCGCGGCCGCCATCGCGGGGAGCGCCGCCGCGGAAGACGCCGCCGACCCGTTCGCCGACCGCTGGCTGACGACCGGCGCGGTTCGCCTCGAAGCGCTCGACAAGGTCACCGGCCGCGTTTCGTCCATCGAAGCGCCGGTCGACCGCCCGATCCGCTTCGGGACCCTCGATGTCCGGCTTCGCGCCTGCCGGCGGCGGCCGCCGGAACTGCCGCCCGACTCCGCCGCCTATCTGGAAATCGACGAACGGAAGCGCCCGGAAACGCCGGCCTCGACGCTGTTTCGCGGCTGGATGTTCGCCTCGAGTCCCGGCCTCTCGGCGCTCGAACATCCCGTCTACGATGTCATCGTCCTCGACTGTATCGACGCGCCTGCGGAGGATGCGGACGCCGCCCGGGCGGATGCCGGGGCCGGGTCCGGCAGCGAATAGAAATCGGCGTCGGCCTCCAGCGCCGCCGCGAGGCGCCGCCTGTAGTCGGCTCTGGAGATTTCCACCGCGCCGAATCGCGCCAGATGGTCGGTCGCGAATTGCACGTCGAGCAGACGGAAGCCGCCCGCGCTCAGCCGCGCCGCGAGATGCGCGAGCGCGACCTTGCTGGCGTCCCGGGCGCGGCTGAACATGCTCTCGCCGAAGAACGCTCCGGCGAGGGCTACGCCATACAGCCCCCCCGCCAGGACGCCGTCGCGCCGGCATTCGACCGAATGGGCGTAGCCGCGACGGAACAACTCGTCGTAAAGCCGCTCGATCGTCGCATTGATCCAGGTTTCGGGGCGCGCGGCGCAGCCCTCCACCACGCCGGCGAAATCGCGGTCGATGCTGACCTCGTAGGACCCGCGGCGCAGCGTCCGCGCGAGCGAACGCGGAAGGTGGAAGCGCTCGAGCGGAAGAACCCCCCGGCGTTCGGGATCGACCCAGTGGACGGTCGGGGCGTCCCGCGATTCGGCCATGGGGAAGACGCCGCGCCGATAGGCGAAGAGCAGCATATCCGCCGTGATCCGCAAATTCCGGCGTCGCTCCATCGCACGCCTCCCGAAGCCGTCGCCGAGGCCGCGCGTCGCCGCCGGGCATCGTAATCTCATGGTAATCTACCGTGAACGCGACGGCGCGGGCCACGATCGACGGGGAGGAGGCGCATGTCCGGAAAACGGCTCGTCGCGATAACCGGCGGGGCCAGCGGGATCGGGCGCGCCTGCGCCGGGCGTTTCGCCCGCGCCGGCGATTCCGTGGTTGTCGCCGACATCGACCGCGACGGCGGCGCGCGCGCCGCCCGGGAACTCGCCGCATCCGGCGCGGATGCGCGTTTTGTCCCCCTCGATGTCGCCGACGACGAGGCGGTCGACGCTTTCGCCCGCGAACTCGGCGCGGTCGACGTTCTGGTCAATTCCGCCGGGCTGCTCCAGAACGCCGGCCGGCTCGAAACCGTGGACCCGCGGGAACATGACCGCATCTGGGCTGTGAACTACCGCGGGACGTGGCTCTGTTGCCGCGCCTTCGCGCCGGCCATGCGCGCCGCGCGCAAGGGCGCCATCGTCAACCTTTCGTCGACCTCGGCGGCGCGCGTCTTCCCGCTCCACGCCTACGGGCCGGGCAAGGCGGCGATCGACAATCTCACCGCCATCCTCGCCGCCGACCTCGGGCCCGACGGGGTGCGCGTCAACGCCGTCATGCCGGGCTATGTGCGCAGCGATCAGATGCAGGCGCGCATCGACGCCGGCCTTCGCGACCCCGCCCGCATGGAGGCGCAGAGCGCCCTGGGGCGCATGGTCGAGCCCGCGGAGATCGCCGACGGCGTGTATTTCCTGTGCTCCGACGCGGCGCGCGCCGTCACCGGAATCTCGTTGCCGATCGACGCCGGCTGGCTCGCTCGCGCGACTTACGTCCTCCATCCCGGCTGGCCGCCCGCCGGGTGACGCTCACTGCGGCGCGTCGACGGGCCGGGCGAACGCATAGACGACCGCCGACAGGGCGACCGCGCCGGCGAGAAAGCCGAACAGCGCGGAATAGGCCTCGGGCGGCCAGGCGCCGTCCGCCTGGGGCCAGGCGCCGACGATCCAGCCGCAGACCGCCTGGATCGCGCCGGCGCCGCCGAAATTGAACAGGTTCGCCGCCGTCAGCCCGCGTCCCGTGAGGCGCTCGGGGAACAGCGACCGGATGTGCGCCAGCATCAGCGCGGCGTAGCCGCCGAGAACGGCCACGAGGCAGAGCGCCGCCACCGCCGCGGCCACGCCGTTGAACAGCGACGCCGCCATGGCGGCGTAGAGCGCCGAGGTCGCCGCGGCGCCGCCCAGCACCGCGGCGCGGTTGGCGCCGATGCGCGAACCGAGCCAGCCATAGGCGAGCGACCCCAGCATCAGCGCCACCGCCATGACCATCATCGCGTTCCCCGCGGCGACCGCGTCGAGGCCGTGGACATGGGACAGCCACGGCGCCCCCCACAGCGCGAGCACCGCCATCAGCGCGCCATAGGCGCAGGAGTTGAGCGGCAGAAGCAGGTGCAGCTGGCGGTTGCGCAGAACGGCGCCGACCCCGCGCAGCGCCGCCCCGAGGGATTCGCGCCGCGCGCCCGAAACCCGCGCCCCGGGCGGCGCGTCGCGCACGACCGCGAAGGTGAGAACGGCCGTCGCCGCCGACACTGCGGCGGCGCACAGGAACGTCGCGCGCCAGCCCATCCACTCGGCGCCGAGCGCCAGCGGCCCCGTCGATGCGAGGTTGCCCAGGCCGCCGACCGCGAGCATGAACCCCGCCATCGCCGTGAAGCGGCGCGGCGGGAACCAGCGCGCGAACGCCACCAGCGAACCCATCAGCCCCGCCGCGCAGCCGAGGCCGATCAGACCGCGCCCGAAAACGAGCGTCGCATAACCGCTCGCCGCCGCGAACGCCACCGCGCCGCAGCCGGCGACCAGCGCCATACAGGCGTTGACCCGCCGCGGACCGTAGCGGTCGAGGGCGATGCCGAGCGGTATCTGCGCCGCCGCGAAGACCAGGAAATAGGCGCCGCCGACGACGCCCAGCGCCTCGGCCGACAGGTTCATCCCGCGGGAGAGTTCGTCGCCGATCACGCCGACCGACGTCCGGTAGAACATGCTCAGAACGTAGCCCAGGCACAACACGGCGACGACGGCCGCCGCGCGCCGCGCGTGAGAAGGCGTTTCGACCATGCGGGCCGGCGCCGCGCCGCGTCTTGCGCCGCCCCTCAGGTCGCCAGCCGGTCGAGCTCCTCGAGCGACGGCGCGAACCAGAGGGCGCCGGTTGCCGGAGTCGAAAACCCTGTGAGCCGGTCGCGCACGCCGTCCCCGGCCGCGCCGAACATGCGCCGCAGCAGATATTCGAACCGCGCCGCATCGCGCGAGAAAGCGAGGAAATAGAGGCCGTGCTCCGCCACCCCGCCCCAGGGGAAACTGCGACGGAAAACGGTCTGGGCGACCCCGTCGCGGGCCGTATCGACCCGGGCGACATGCGCCGTGTCCGGCATCGCCGCGCCGGAAAGCTCCACGCTGTCGGCTTTGGTGCGACCGATGACGCGCTCCTGTTCGGCAACGGGAAGGGCATGGAACGCCGCGAGATCGTGGCGCCATCGTTGCGTCAGCACATGCGCTCCGCCGGCCCCCGGCGCGCCCGCGGGGACCAGCGCCGCCTCGCTGGCCGCCGCGCCTTTCGGGTTGGCCGTGCCGTCGACGAAACCGGTGAGATCGCGCGAGTCGCGGTAGTCGAACCCCGCTGTTTCGAGCGCCAGCCCGCCCCCCAGCGCAGCGTCCGCGGCGCGCGCCGAATCGAACAACCGGTCGCGCGTTGCGCTCCGCAACCATATGAAGATGTCCCGCGGCGTGTTCGCCACGCCCTCGATGTCCTCCAGCGGCCGCGCCTCCGCCGCGCCGCCGAGCCGCCGGTAAGCATGCGTGCCGAGCGCGATCACGGCGTCGTCCGCGCCGTCGGCGAGCGCCCGCCGCGCTGCGCCCAGCGTCGCGGCGTCCAGCGCCGGGGCGTCGTATTCAAGCGCGAGGTGGAGCGGCCCCGCGGCCGCGAAGACTCCCGGTTGCGGCGTGCTCATGGCGCTTTTCCCTCCCCTCGCGCGACCGTAGCCGCAACGCCCGCGCCTGTCGCCGGCGCGGCCTTCCCTGTCATCGGAGCAAACCGAGTTCGCGCAGTTCGGCGACCATGCCCGCCGGCATTTCCGCGGGCGGATAACCGCCCGTCCGGTCGGGCGGCGCGTCGCGCCCGTCGAGATAACGCCAGCCCTGGAAAGGCCGCGCCCGGCGATGCTCGGTCTCGACTACCGCCGGATCGAGCAGAATCGCGCAGCGCTTGTCGCCGCCGACCCCCGCGATCGCTTCCAGCGCAACGATCCGCTGGCGGGCGCGGATGCCGCCCCCGATCACCCAGTACAGCGATCCGCTCCCGGCGATCTCGTCGGCGCGCCGCGGCATATGGCGAGTCGGATGCCGCAGGACCGCCGACTCGCCGGCGGCGCGCAGGCCGGCGAGGCGCGCGGTCTGTCGCGCGCGCAGACAGGCGACCGAGTCGACGCCGACGCACAGTTTCACCAGGTGCAGGGCCATCGTCGCAAGGCATAGCCGATTCGCCGCCTTTGCGGACTTTTCCGCGTCCCCTCCTTGCGTCGCGCCCCGCAATGTCCGATATGGAGCCGCGGGGCCCGTAGTTCAGCTGGTCAGAACGCGCCGCTCATAACGGTGTTGTCGCGGGTTCGAATCCTGCCGGGCCCACCGCCGCCCCGCCGCGCGCCCGATCGGCGCTCAATCGAGATTGCGCAGCTTGATCCGGAACAGGATGTCCGTGGCGTCCGGCACGTCGCGCTGGCGGGTGAACCGCCGGCTGACATCCACGCTCACGGTCAGACATTCGTCGCTGTAGGCCACCGAGGCTCTCCAGTCCAGCGGCCCGCCCTTCTCGGCGAGGTCGCGCCGGTGGCCCACGCCGAGCTCCCAATAGCGGGCCGGGCTCACTTTCGTCCAGGCGTCGACATGTCTCACGCTCGACGGCTCGCCGGCGGCGCGCCCCGCGTTCGACAGGCCGACATAGTGCACGCCGCCCCGCAGCCACGACGGGCCGGCGGCTACGGACAACGACCCGCGGCGCACCGATAGCCGGTCGCGGTCGAGACGGAAGCGCGCGGTCAGCCCCAGCCAGTCGGCGGGATGGATCGAGAGGCGGCCCACATAATCGGACGCCTTCGTCGCAAGGCCGGTATCGGGGTCGAAAGGAGCGTTCCCCCAGAGTCGCAAGGCCTGGCCGAACAGCAACTCGGCGCGCGCGTCTTCGGTCCCGAAAGCGCCGAAGCGCAGTCCCCACGCGCCCCGGGTCCCGCCCTCCACGCGGTCGAGACCGGGATACCGGTTGTCCTCGAACAAATTGAGCTCGTCGAATTCGAACGCGAGACTGTCGTCGTTGCGGATGAGATCCGCATCGCCCAGTTCGGTGACGTCGGGCGCGAGGATCGCCGTCGCCAGGGGTTCGATCGTCAGATTCCAGGAACCCGCAAGGCGCACCCACGGCCAGCGCCAGCGCAGCTCCGCTTGCGGCAGCGCGCGCCCCGCGAAGGCTTCTTCTATGGTCTCCGCCTCTCCCGCGGCGGGATTGGGACCGGGATCGACATCGGCATCGGTGACGCGGTACCCGTCCAGACGAAGCGACGCGGCGGCCGAAAGGCGGTCGCCGATCCCCGTCGACAGCGGCAGTCGCCAGCCGCCCGTCGTCGACAATCGGACGCTGCCGGCGCCCCGCCGCCGGGAGATCAGGCGGGTGTTCGCGTGCAGGTTCCACACATCGCCGCGGGCGCCGGGGTCGCTCCGGTAATCGAAATCGGCGACGGGCGCGACGACCGCCGAGAGGTCCTCGTCGGCGTTCGGGTCGAAGCTCTGGAACCGCCAGGTGTCGACGGCGACCCGCCAGCGGCGATCGCGGCCGCGAAGGAACAGGTTCTCCGTCAGATACGGCTTGCCCCGCGCGAAGCCGAGCACGTCGTCGCTCCGCGACCCGCCCACCCCCTCTGTCTGGACGATGCTCTCCTCGAACAGCGACCCGCCGCCGAACTGATAACGCCGGAGATAGGTGGCGTCGGTGGCGCGCTCCACGGTGAAGCCGTAACGCCAGCGAGTCCCCAGCATAAAGTCGCCCGTCAGATTCGCATGGCCGCGCGTCTCGCCGGCGAATTCGGAGCCCGCAGGCTGCAAGTCGTCGCGCGTGACGCTGCCTTCGAGCACAAGCGAACCCGCCGTCAGCTCGTGGCGATACTGCGCGGTGAGCACCGGCGTGCCGCGCGACAGGAAGATCGGCGTGATCGTCGTATCGCTGTAGGGCGACAGGACGACGTACAGGGGCTGGAGCCAGGTGAAGCCGAAGAGCGTGTTCCGGCCCGGCGTCGGCGTCAGGAACCCCGTCTTGCGGCGCACCGTCGGGTCGGGCTGGCTCAGATACGGCGTGTAGAAGACCGGGAGGCCCACGAAGTCGAGCGTGGCGTCGCGGTAGGTAACCGTCTTGTCCTCGGGGTCGTGCAGCACCCTCGACGCCGCGATGCGCCACAGGGGCGGCGCGGCAGGGTCCTCCTCGCACGGCTCGCACGGGCTGTAGACCGCCTTCCTCAGTTCCGTCCGCCCGTCGACCGTCTTGCGACCCCCCGCCGCGGCAAGGCGCGACCGGTCGGTGAACAGGACCCCCGCGGGGCGCGCCGCGCCGCTCTTCAGATCGCCGGCGAAGGTCGCCTCGTCGGCGAACATCACCGTTCCCGACGGTTCGATCAACGAAACGTCGCCCGACGCCGACACGATGTCGCGCTCCCGGTCGTAGCGCAGACTGTCGGCTTGCAGCACCCGGGCGCCGCGCGACAATTCGACCCTGCCGCGCGCGGTCGTCGTTTGCGAGCGGTCGTCATGCGTCACTTCGTCGGCGAGAAGAAGCGCCGGTCCGCTGTCCGGCCCCGTGTCCGCCCCGCCTTCTTCGCCGCTCGCGACCTGCGCGCCGCCAAGGACCGCGAGGACAAGCGCCGTCGGGAGCGGCGGAAGCCGCCCGGCCGCCTCCCGCCGCTCAGCGCCCCGGGGCACCCCGGTCACCCGTTGCGCGCGTGGAGCAGCAGACCGCCGCCCAGCGACACCGCGACCCCGCCCGGGGCCCAGGCGGCCAGAAGATAGGGGATCTGGCCGCTGGCCCCGTATGCCGCCGTAACGTCCGAGAACACGTAAACGCCGAATCCTGCGGCCGTCCCCAGCGCCAGCACCCATCCCGTCCGCCGGCGGCCGGCGGGGCGCAACGCGAAGAACGCCGCTATCAGGACCATGCCCGCATAGAGGACCGGGCTCGCCGCCATCGAATGCCAGTGCAGCCGGTGGCGGAGCGACGAAAAACCGGCGCGCTCCAGCGCCGAAATGAAACCCGGAAGTTTCCAGAACGATTGCGTGTCCGGCCCTGCGAAACTGTCCTGGATACGGTCCAGAGTCAGGTTGGTGTCGAGACGCAGGGTTTCGAAACGTTCGGCCCGGTGGCCGGGCCCGTTCACATGCGCGTCGCGCAGCAGCCAGTGGTCGTCGCGCAGGTCGGCCGAGGCGGCGTCGATCCGTTCGGCAAAATCGCCGGCGGGCGCGAAGCGAAGGACGAAGACCCGGTTCAGCGACGGCGTTGCGGGGTCCACCGCCGCCGCGTGGACGATCTCCGATCCGCCCTTTCCGTCCGAACGATAGAGCCACAGGCCGTTCTTCGGCGTCGCCAGCCCGGTCGCCCGGTCGCGCAGATAGCGGTTGTCGAGCTCGCGGAATCCCGCCTGCATCGCGCTGGCCAGCGGACTGAACGCGGCCACCGAGAACAGTCCGACAAGGACTCCGACGGCGACCGCCGGGAACAGGATCTGCGCCGTCGACAGACCGGCCGCGCCCGCGGCGGATATTTCATTGGTCCGCGTCAGCCTGGCGAGACTCAGCAGCGCGCCGAGAAGGACCGCATAGGGCAGCGCCCGCTGCGCCAGATAGGGCAGATGCAGCAGCGCCATCCGCAGCACGAGAGAGATATCCGCGCCGTCGGCGCGCGAGGCCCGGCGCCCCAGCTCCACGACATCGAGCATGAACAGCAACGCCACGAAGACGAAAAACGCGCCGCCGACGCCGGTCAGCACCTGACGGGCGACGTAAAGCCTGAAGATCGCCGAGTCCCGCAACCGCTTCGACCCGCTTCAACCCGCCCGCGCGGGCCGCGCGGCGGCGCCGCGTCGTCTCGGCTCCGCAACCAGCAACCGGGCCGCGACGACGCCGACCGCCACGACCGCGAGGCAGTAGACGCCCGCCAGCCACGGCGCCGCCGCCATCGCGTTGCGCAGCCCCATGGCCGCCGCCATGAAGGCGACGCCGGAGGCGGCTATCGCGACGACGCGCCACTGCTGCCGATGGCGGTCGAACTCGCCGGCGAGCAACCCCGCGCATGCGGTCAGCGCCAGCACGACGGCGTAGAAGGGGCTCACCGCGCGATGCCAGGCTTCCGCCAGGAATTCGCGCCGCCCGCGCTCGCCGATCCCGTCTTCGGGCCGCAACAACTCGTGGAGGTAGCGCTCGCCCGCCTTGCGCGACCGCTCGGGCGCCGGGTCGCCGCCGGCGACATCGAAGGCGTAACTGTCGAACAGCAGGAACGAGGCTCGCCCCTCGGCCCCGTCGACATGCTGCCGGCTGCCGCTCTCCAGCACGAACCGCGGCCCTTCGGGGGTGTCGAGCAACGCGCCGCGCTCGGCGACCACCGTCGCCGGCTCCGCCGGGTCGCGCTCGTCATGCACCAGGATGCCGCGCAGGGCGCCTCCCTCGGCGCGTTCGCGCACGAAGATCGTGACTCCGTCGAGCGGCGTATTGAAAACGCCCTCGCGCAGCAGGGTGCTGGCGAGCGAATGGCGGAGCTCGAACTGGCGATCCTTGAACGCTCTCTGGCCGGCCGGCATCGCGTAGAGGTTGATGGCCAGAACCGCGAGCGCGACCAGCGCGCCCAGCGCGACCGCCGGGGCCGCCAGCCGCGCATTCGACGACCCCGCCGCGCGCAGCGCCACGAGCTCCGAATCCGCGATCATCCGGCGATACACGGCGACCGTCGCCACGAACGCCGCCACCGGCAGAATGATCGCCAGAACCGAAGGCAGCGTCAGCGTGGTCAACAGGACGAAGGTCGGGAACGGCAGGCCGTGATTGACGATCATGTCCACGAACCGCAGCGACTGGGTGAGCCATACGACGGCCGTCAGACAGAGAGCGGCGGCGAGGAACGGCCCGCCGAGGCGCGCCGCGATATAGAGGGATTGCCGTTGCATCGCCCGCCCGCGCACGCCGGCGCCCGTTGGTGACCGTTGGTGACCGTGTCCGACACCATAAACATGTTGTCCGGCGCGGGGAAACGCCGATAGAGTGCGCGCCGCCGACAGGGGAGCGCCGACATGAAAATCGACTTCGCCGAACCCGATCTTTCGGTCGCCGATACGCTGGTCGTCGGCGCCCCGGCGGGAGGGCGTCTCGCGGCTTTCGCGAGCGACCTCGACGGGCGCATGGGCGGCGCCCTGAAACGGGCGATGAAACACGCCCGCTTCGACGGCAAGGCGGGGCGCTTCCTGTCCGTCCTCGCCCCCGGCGGGGTGGCCGCGGAGCGCGTCGTTGTCGCCGGCCTCGGCAAGATGCGGGAGTTCGACGAACTGGCCGCCGCAAAGCTCGGCGGCGGCGCGGTTGCGCATCTCCTTCGCTCCGGCGCGCAGCGCGCGGCGATTCTCGTCGAGCCGGGGAGGAGCGCGCCTGTCTCCCCGGCCGCTTGCGCCGCGCGCATCGCCCACGGCGCGCGGTTGCGCGCCTACCGCTTCGACAAGTATCGCACGACGCTGAAAAAGGACGAAAAGCCGAGCCTTGCCGGAGTCACCGTCATGGCGGCCGACATCGGCGCCGCACGCGCCGCCTGGGAACCGCTCGACGCCCTGACGGACGGCGTGTTCCTCACCCGCGACCTGGTCTCCGAACCGGCCAACGTCCTGACTCCGCCGGCCTATGCGGCGAGAATCCTGGAACTCGAGGCCGACGGCCTCGACATCGAGGTGCTGGACGGAGACCGTCTGCGCGAGATGGGCATGGGCGCCATTCTCGGCGTCGCCGCCGGCAGCGAGCATGACGCCCATATCGCCGTCCTTCGCTGGAACGGCGCCCCCGACGGCGGAGCCCCCGTCGCCATCGTCGGCAAGGGAGTCACCTTCGACACCGGCGGCATCTCCATCAAGCCGTCCGGCGGTATGGAAGATATGAAGTGGGACATGGGGGGGTCGGGCGTCGTCGTGGGCCTGATGCGCGCGCTCGCCCGGCGCCGCGCGGGCGTCAACGCCGTCGGCGTCGTCGGCCTGGTCGAGAACATGCCGTCGGGAACCGCGCAAAGGCCCGGCGACGTGGTGACGTCCTATTCCGGACAGACCATCGAAATCCTCAACACCGACGCCGAAGGCCGCCTCGTGCTCGCCGATGCGCTGTGGTACGCGCGCGAGCGCTTCGAGCCCCGCGTCATGATCGACCTGGCGACGCTCACCGGCGCCATCATCGTCGGTCTCGGAAAATATCAGGCCGGCCTGTTCAGCAACGACGACAGGCTCTCCAGGCGCCTCGTCGCCGCCGGCAAGGCGGTGGACGAGCCCGTCTGGCCCATGCCCATGGACGATCATTACGGGGAGCTCATCAAGTCCGATATCGCCGACGTAAAAAACATCGGCGGGCGCGGGGCGGGCAGCGTCACCGCCGCCAAATTCCTCGAACGTTTCGCCGGCGAAGGGCCGTGGGCGCATCTCGACATCGCCGGCGTCACCTGGACCGACAAGGCGGGGCCGCTCGCGCCGAAAGGCGGAACCGGCTTCGGCGTGCGCCTGCTCGACCGCTTCATCGCCGACCATTACGAAGACCGGTGACGGCGGCCGGCGCGCAATGGCCGACGCCGCGCCCTGTCCGGTCGCCTTCTACCATCTGACCCGGTCGCCCCTCGAACGCGCCCTGCCGCGGCTTCTCGAACGCGCGGTCGCGCAGGGGCTCCGGGTGTTGCTGCGCTGCGGCTCGCAGGCCCGCCTCGACGCGCTGAACACGCTCTTGTGGACATACGATCCGGCGAGTTTCCTTGCCCATGGCGGCCCGGGAGACGGGCGCCCCGGGGACCAGCCGATCCTGCTCTCTCTCGATGGCGTCAACGCCAACCGGGCCGACGCGCTGGTGCTCGTCGACGGTCTCGAGACCGGCGATCTTTCCGGCTTCTCGCGTTGTCTCGACCTTTTCGACGGCGGCGACCGCGACGCCGTGGCCGCCGCACGCGAGCGCTGGCGGCGTCTCGAGGCCGCCGGTCACGAGGTCGCCTATTGGGCGCAGACCGGGTCCGGAGGGTGGGAACGGCGACGCTGAAACGGGAGAAACCCCGTTGACTCAAGCCCGGCCGTCGGCGATGTTCGCCGTCGACTCAAGCGACAGGGAGCCAGGACATGACCGTTTCCCTTATGCAGCCGTGGCGTCCGGGCGCGCTCGCCGCGGGCGCGCTTGCGCTCAGCGCCTGCGGCCTGACGCTGGATCCGGCATCGCGAACGGCCGCCCCCGGCGGCGCCTTCGAGGCGGGCCTGCACAGCGGCTATCTCGCGCTCACGCAATCCGAATACGCCGAAGCGGATTACCGCGACAGCGATCATTTCGGTGCGCGCGTCCTTGCCCTCGCCGCCGGCGGCGCGGTGGCGCCCGAGGACATCGCGGCGCGCCGCCTGCCGGCCGATTCCGTCGCCGAACTGACGGATGCGCGCGCCCGCCTGGTCGAGGCGCTCGGCGCGGAAGCCGCCGCGAAAGCGCCGGACCCCGCCGCGCGCGCCCAGGTGGCTTTCGACTGCTGGATGCAGGAGCAGGAGGAGAACTTCCAGCCGCTCGATATCGAGCGTTGCCGGTCGGACTTCGCGATGGCGATGACCGAGGTCGACGAGGCCCTCGCGCCGCCGCCGCCCCCGCCGCCGCCTCCACCGCCTCCGCCGCGTTTCTACACGGTCTATTTCGATATCGACAGCGCCGAAATCACCGCCGTGGGGCGCTACGCCATCGGCCGAATCGTGGACGACTGGGGGGATCGGGACGGGCCGCTCGTCGTCGTGGGCCACACCGATACCCGGGGGACCGCGCGGCATAACCTGGAACTGTCCGACAAGCGCGCCGAGGCCGTGGCCGCCCTGCTCCGCGAGAGCGGCTTCGCGGGGAACCGGCTGACCGCGCTCGGAACCGGCGAGACCAATCTCGCCGTCCCGACCGCCGACGGCGTTGCCGAACCGCTCAACCGCCGCGCGACGGTCCGCGTCGAATAGACGCCCGCTCGCAAACCGGCTCCGGAGGCGCGCTTCCGGAGCCGGGAACGGCGCCCAAGGGGCAGCGGCCGCTTCCCCGTCCGCTGCTCCTCGCCGACCCGACTGTCCTAACTATCGGTGCGCGGCGCCCAGGGGATGACGCGCACGTCGATTCCCTCCTCGCGCAGCGCTTCCGCTTCCCGGCGGTCGGCGTCGCCGTGGATGCTCCGCGGTTCGGTTTCGCCGTAGTGAATCTTGCGCGCTTCCTCGGGAAAGCGCCGGCCCACATGCTCGCTGTTCTTTTCGACCTCCGCGCGCAACGCGCGTAGCCGCTTGAGAATCTCGCCCCGCTTGCGGGACGCTTCGGGCGCAGGTTTCTCGCGCGCGGCGGCTATGTTGGGCGCCATCGGCGCCTTGCCCACTTCCGAACTCCCGCACACGGGACAGGAAATCTCGCCGGCGGTCGCCTGCCGTTCGTAACCCGCGCTGTCGCGGAACCACGCCTCGAAGACATGCGAGCGGGAGCACCGCAAATTGTAGACGATCATCGGCTGCCGGCTCCTCGACGACTGGCTGCGCGGCCGCGAACCCTCCGGTTAGATGACATGGATACACCGCCGCAACAAGGGCGCTCCGCGCCGCCTTCCCCCTGGGTGATGCGCTTCGCCTCGCTCGTTGCGCCGGGCGGGCGCGTGCTCGACCTCGCCTGCGGCGCCGGCAGGCATACGCGCCCGTTGCTCGAGGCGGGTCATGCCGTGACCGCCGTCGACCGCGACCCGGTCGCTCTCGCGACACTCGCGGCGCACGCTTCGCCGCGCCTGTCGGTCCTGCGGTTCGACCTCGAAACCGGCGCCGGCTGGCCTCTCGGCGACGCGCGCTTCGCCGGCGTCGTCGTCGCCAATTACCTCCACCGCCCGCTGTTCGCGCCGCTGACCGCGGCGCTCGCGCCCGGCGGCGTGCTGATCTGCGAGACCTTCGCCGCCGGCAACGAGCGTTTCGGGCGCCCGCGGAACCCCGAGTTCCTGCTGCGCCCCGGCGAACTGCTCGATGTCGCGCGCGCCGCCCGGTTGCGCGTGCTCGCCTATGAGGACCTCGAAGTCGAGGCGCCGCGCCGCGCCTGCGTTCAGCGCATCGCCGCACGGCGGGGCGGCTGAGCCGTTTTCCCCGCTATACAAACTCTTCCACAGCGGTTCGCGGCTGCGCGGACGCCCGCGGCGTCTATGCTGCGCGGATGGAAACGGCGGCGCTTGCGATTGCGGACGACGATGAGCGGGTCGACATTCCCGGCTACCGGTCGCCGCCGCGGAATCTCGAAGCGGAACAAGCGCTTCTCGGCGCGATTCTGATCGATAATTCGAGTTTCGACCGGGTTTCGACCTTCCTCGAACCCGACCATTTCCACCTTCCGGTGCACGGGCGAATCTTCGCCGCCGCGCGCGATCTCATCGCCCGCGGGCGCACCGCCGACCCGGTGACGATGAAGGCCTGGTTCGAGGCCGACGAGGCGCTCGAGGACATCGGCGGCGGACGCTATCTGGCGCGGCTCGCCGCCAGCGCGGTGAGCCTCGTGCACACAGGGGACTACGGGCGGGCGATTCGCGACCTCAGCACACGCCGGGGTCTGATCCGCATCGGCGAGGAGGTCGTCGAAAACGCCTTCGACCCGCGCATCGAGGAACCCGCGCAGGCGCAGATCGAAGCGGCGGAGGCCCGGCTCTACGAGCTCGCCGAAACCGGCGCCGACGAAAGCGGGTTCCGCCCGCTCGCGGCCGCCGTGACCGATGCGGTGCGCATGGCCGAGGCCGCCTACAAGCGCGAGGGTCGCCTCTCCGGCATCGGCGCCGGCCTGCTCGACCTCGACAATCTGCTCGGCGGCCTGCATCGCTCCGACCTCGTCGTGCTCGCCGGACGCCCGTCGATGGGCAAGACCGCGCTTGCCACCTCCATCGCCTTCCGCGCCGCCTGCAACCACCGCGTGGAAACCGGCGAAGACGGCGAACGGCGAACGGTGGACGGCGCGGTCGTCGGCTTTTTCTCGCTGGAAATGTCGGCCGAACAGCTGGCGACGCGCATTCTCGCCGAACGCGCGCGCCTGCGCTCCGACCACATCCGGCGCGGCAAACTGTCGAACGACGAGTTCGCGCAACTGGTGGACGCCAGCCGCGACCTCGCATCGGCGCCGCTGTTCGTCGACGACACGCCGGCGCTCAGCGTGCCGGCGCTGCGCGCCCGCGCGCGGCGGCTCAAGCGCGCCCACGGCCTGTCGCTCCTGGTCGTCGACTATCTGCAACTCATGTCCCCGTCGCGGCGCCACGACAGCCGGGTGCTCGAAATCAGCGAGATCACCCAGGGCCTCAAGGCCATCGCCAAGGAACTCGACCTGCCGGTCCTCGCCCTGAGCCAATTGAGCCGCGCCGTCGAACAGCGCGAGGACAAACGCCCGATGCTCTCGGACCTGCGCGAGTCCGGAACCATCGAACAGGACGCCGACGTGGTGATGTTCGTCTATCGCGAGGAATACTACCTCGAACGCGGCGAACCCCGGCAGCGCGGCGACGAGGCCGACAACCGTTTCGACGAACGCTACCGCAAGTGGCAAGCGCGCTACGAAGCGTCGTCGGGTCTCGCCGACATCCTCGTCGCGAAGCAGCGCCACGGCCCCATCGGCAACGTGAAACTGCGCTTCGAGGCGCATACCGCGAGTTTCGACAATCTCGCGAGCGACGATCGCATGGCCGAGGGCGCGTTGTGAACGCGCCGCCGCTCGCCGGCGCGGCGGCCCGCGCGGGCGCCTGCCTGACCGTCGACCTCGGGGCGATCCGGCGCAATTATCGCGCCCTGGCGTCGCGGCTTGCGGACGGCGTCCGTCTCGCCGCGGTCGTCAAGGCGGACGCCTACGGCCTCGGCGTCGGGCCGGTCGTCCCGGCGCTCGTCGCCGAGGGCTGCCGCGATTTCTTCGTGGCGACCCTCGACGAAGGCCGCGCCGTGCGCCGCATCGCGCCGCGCGCCGTCGTTTACGTGCTGGGCGGCGCTCCCGGGGGCGCCGAGGACGAGTTCGTCCGCCACGGCCTGATCCCGGTTCTCAACGACCTCGACGCCGTCGCCCGCTGGGCCGCCCGCGCGCGCGCCGACGGCGTCGCCCGCACCGCGGCGTTCCACTTCGATATCGGAATGAACCGACTCGGCCTCTCTCCCGGGGAGGCCGCAAGGCTGGCCGCCGAGCCGCATCGGTTCGAGGGGCTCGCGCCGCGCCTCCTGATCGGGCATCTCGCCTGCGCCGACCGGCCCGACCACCCGATGAACCGCGCCCAGCTCGCGCGCATGAGGGAATTGCGCCGGATTTGGCCGGGGGTCGCCGCGTCGCTCGCCAATTCCTCGGGCGTTTTCCTCGGCCCGGAGTACCACTTCGACATGGTGCGCCCGGGGGCTGCGCTCTACGGCGTCGCCCCGGTGTCGGGCGCCGCCAACCCGATGGCGCCGGTCGTTCGTCTCGAAGCCCGCATCGTCGCCCTGCGCGAGGTTGACGCCCCCGCGACGGTCGGTTACGATGCCGCGCATCGCGTGACTCGCAAGGGTCGCGTGGCGACCGCGCCGGTCGGCTATGCGGACGGGTACCCGCGCGCGCTCGGCGGGCGGGCGAGCGCGGTCCTCGCCGCCGGGCCGGCGGATGTCCCGCTTCCCGTAATCGGCCGGGTGTCGATGGATCTTGTCACCCTGGACATATCGGCGCTCCCCGAAGAAGCCGCGCATATCGGCGCGACGGTGGAGCTGATCGGTCCCAACCGTCCGGTGGACGACCTCGCGGCGCTCGCCGGGACCATCGGCTACGAGATCCTCACCGGCCTGGGGCGGCGCGCGCCGCGCCGCTATGTCGGCGAGGCGGCGTGAACCCCCTCGCCGCGATAGGCCGGGTCGTCATCGCCTTCGCCGGCGCCGTCGGGCGGGTGACGATATTCGCCGGCGAGGGCCTGTCCCACTGCGTCCGCCCCCCCTTCCATTTCCGGCTGGTCGCCCGGCAGATGGTCGATATCGGGTATTACTCGCTGCCGGTCGTCGGCATGACCGGGCTGTTCGCCGGCATGGTCCTGGCGTTGCAGAGCCACACCGGGTTCAGCCGCTTCGGCGCCGAGAGCGCCATCCCCACCGTGGTGGTGGTGTCGATGACCCGCGAACTCGGCCCCGTGCTCACCGGGCTGATGGTGGCCGGGCGCGTCGGCGCGGCGATGGCCGCCGAGATCGGCGCCATGCGCGCGACCGAGCAGATCGACGCCCTCGTCACGCTCTCCACGGACCCGTTCAAATATCTCGTGGCGCCGCGCCTCGTCGCCGCCGTGTCCATGCTGCCGCTGCTCGTCCTGGTCGCCGACACGGTGGGGGTGATGGGCGGCTATCTGGTCGGCGTCGGCAAACTCGGTTTCGACGGCGCCGCCTGGATCGACGCGACATGGCGGAATTTCGAGGTCCTCGATGTCGTTTCGGGCCTCGTCAAGGCGGCCGCCTTCGGCCTCATCGTTTCCCTCATGGGGTGCTATCACGGCTACCGCAGCCGGCGCGGCGCCCAGGGCGTCGGCGCCGCCGCCACCAACGCCGTGGTCTCCGCCTCGGTTCTGATCCTTATGACCAACTACTTCGTCACCGAGTTGTTCTTCTCCGCATGAGCGGCCCCGCCGTCCTGAGCCTCGAAGCGGTGTCGAAACGCTTCGGCGACAACCGTGTGCTCGACGGCGTGGACCTCGAGGCCGCGCGCGGGGAATCGCTGGTCGTTATCGGCGGCTCCGGCGTCGGCAAGTCGGTGACGCTCAAATGCGTGCTCGGCCTGATACGCCCCGATTCGGGGCGCATCCTCGTCGACGGGACCGATGTCACCCGCCTGCGCCGCGCCGAACGCGCCCCCCTCGACCGCAAATTCGGGATGCTCTTTCAGGGCGCGGCGCTCTTCGATTCGCTCACGGTCTGGGAGAATGTGGCGTTCGGCCTGACCCGCGGCCGCGTTCGCGACCGCGCCGCCGCGCGCGCCGTCGCGAACGAGAAACTCGCCACCGTCGGCCTCGCCGCCGAGGTCGGGGACCTCTTCCCCGCCGAACTGTCCGGGGGGATGCAAAAGCGCGTCGGCCTGGCGCGGGCCATCGCCGCCGACCCGGAAATCCTCTTCTTCGACGAACCCACCACCGGCCTCGACCCCATCATGGCCGACGCGATCAACGAGCTCATTGTCCGCTGCGTCCGCGAACTCGGCGCCACCGCGCTGTCGATCACCCACGACATGGCGAGCGTGCGCGCGATCGCCGACCGCGTCGCCATGCTTCACGCGGGCCGAATCGTCTGGAGCGGCCCCGTCGCCGCCATCGACGACAGCGGCAATCCGTTCGTGGACCAGTTCGTCCGCGGCCGCGCCGAAGGGCCCATCGAGACGGTCCTGCGCCGGCCTCGATGACGCGCGCGCCGCGGACCTCGCACGTCTGCCAGGCCTGCGGCGCCGCGCACGGCAAATGGGCGGGCCGTTGCGAGGCGTGCGGCGCCTGGAACACCCTGGTCGAGGAGGCCGCGCCGGCGGCGCGCGCCGGCGGCGCCGGCGTCGGACGGGCGCTTGCGCTCGCCGACCTCGCGGCGTGCGATGCGCCGCCCGCCCGCCTGTCGTCGGGGATCCCCGAGCTCGACCGGGTGCTCGGCGGCGGCCTCGTGCCCGGCGCGGCGGCGCTGGTGGGCGGCGACCCGGGCATCGGCAAGTCCACTCTCCTGCTTCAGGCGGCGGCCCGCGTCGCCGCCGCCGGCGGCCGCGCCGTCTATGTGTCCGGCGAGGAGTCCGAGTCGCAGATCCGCCTGCGCGCGCGCCGCCTGGGGCTTGCCGGCGCGCCGGTCGCCCTCGCCGCGGCGACCGCCGTCCGCGACATTGTCGCCACGGTCGACCGCCCCCCCGACGCCGCCGGCGCCGCGCAGGCGCTGATCGTCGATTCGATTCAGACCATGCATGTCGACGCGCTCGAGTCGGCGCCGGGGTCGGTCGCCCAGGTGCGCGCCTCGGCCCAGGCGTTGATCCGCGTCGCCAAGCGGCGCGGCATCGCCCTGCTCATCGTCGGCCACGTCACCAAGGACGGACAGATCGCCGGCCCGCGGGTGCTCGAACACATGGTCGATGCGGTTCTCTACTTCGAGGGCGAGCGCGGCCATGCGTTCCGGATCCTGCGCGCGGTCAAGAACCGCTTCGGCGCCACCGACGAGATCGGCGTGTTCGCGATGACCGACCGCGGACTGCGGGAAGTCGCCAACCCTTCGGGCCTGTTCCTCGTCGACCGCGACGAACCGGTGAGCGGCGCCGCGGTGTTTGCCGGCGTCGAGGGCACGCGCCCGCTGCTTGTGGAGATCGAGGCGCTGATCGCGCCGTCGCCGCTGTCGACTCCGCGGCGCGCGGTCGTGGGGTGGGATTCCGCCCGGCTGGCGATGATCCTGGCCGTGCTCGAAGCGCGTTGCGGCCTTGCCCTCGGCGGCAGCGAAGTATATCTCAATGTCGCCGGCGGCTTGCGGGTCGCCGAACCGGCGGCCGACCTCGCGGTGGCCGCGGCGCTGGTCTCTTCGCTCACCGATACCCCCGCGCCGCGGCGGGCGGTGGCCTTCGGCGAGATCGGGTTGTCGGGGGAGGTCCGGCCCGTGACACAGGGGGAAGCGCGGTTGAAGGAAGCGGCGAAGCTCGGCTTCGCGCGCGCGCTCGCCCCGCCCGGGGACGCGGCGCCGGCGACGGCGATGGAGCGCATCGAAATCGCCAGGCTGCGCGATCTCGTGGCGCTCTTCGGCGAAGACGCGGCGCGGCGCGCCGCAGCGCGCTAGCGGCGGCGGAGATGGAGAGCTTCAACGTTACCGATGTCGCGGCGGCCGCGCTCGTCCTGGCCTCCGCCTTCTTCGCCTTCCAGCGCGGTTTCGTCCGCGAGGCGTTCGCCATCGCCGGCTGGGTCGGCGCGGCCGTGGCCGCCTGGTACGGCTTCCCCGAAGTCGAAGTCCGGCTGCGCCCCTGGATCCCGGGCGAAACCCTGCGGTGGGCGGTCGCCGGCGGCGGCACGTTCCTCGTCGCCGTGGCCGTTTTCGCCCTCGCGATCCGTTTCCTTTCCCGCAGTGTGCGCAACAGTCCGCTCAGCGCTCTCGACCGCGCGCTCGGCTTCCTGTTCGGCGCCGCGCGCGGGGTCGTCGTCGTCGCGCTGCTGTTCGTGCTCGGCAAGTCCACCCTGTGGAACACGCCGGAAGAGACGCCGCAATGGCTCGCCGGCGCCGCTTCCTACAGCTTCATCGAGTATTCCGCCGAGATGGTCGAACGCGCGATCCCCGAGGACCTGCTGTCTCCTCCGGACGCGCCCGCCGATCCGGTCCCGGCGGACGCCGCCGGCGCCGATATCGACGGCGCCCCGCCGGCGTCCGGGGAAGACGCCGGCGCGCTCGACGGCCCCGGCGACGACATCGGGGGCGGGGAGGGAGGCGCAAGCGCTCCCGCCGGGGCCGAGTGACGGCCGGCGGCGCCATGCGCTTCGGTATCCCGTGGGACGACGACAAGCTGCGCGAAGCCTGCGGCGTCTTCGGCATGTTCGGCCACCCCGACGCCGCAGCGCACACCGCCCTCGGCCTGCACGCCCTCCAGCATCGCGGGCAGGAAGCCGCGGGGATCGTCAGTTACGACGGCAGGGCGTTCCACGCCCACCGCAGCCTGGGCCAGGTCGGCGACGAGTTCAGCGATCGCGCGACCATGGGTCAGCTCGCCGGCGACAGCGCGCTCGGCCACGTGCGCTACTCCACCCAGGGCGCGATGGCGTTGCGCAACGTCCAGCCCATGTTCGCCGACCTCGCGGACGGCGGCGTCGCCATCGCCCATAACGGCAATCTCACCAATGCGCTCGCGGCGCGGCGCGCCCTTGTGGGGCAGGGCTGTATCTTCCAGTCGACGATGGACACCGAGGTCATCGTCCATCTCATCGCCACCCGGCGCGGCGGCGCCTTTCTCGACCGGCTCATCGACGCCTTGCGGCAATTGGAGGGGGCCTACTCGCTGGCCATCCTCACCGACCGGGCGCTGATCGGCGTGCGCGACCGTTTCGGCGTGCGTCCGCTCCAGATCGGCCGCCTCGACGGATGCACGATCCTGACCTCCGAAACCTGCGCGCTCGACATCATCGGCGCCGAATTCGTCCGCGACGTCGAACCCGGCGAGATCGTCGTCGCCGACCGCGACGGGCTGCGCAGCCATGCGCCCTTTCCCGCCGCGCCGCGGCGTTCCTGCATCTTCGAATATATCTACTTCTCGCGCCCCGACAGCCTCGTCGACGGGCGCAATGTCTATGCCGTGCGCAAACGCATCGGCGCCGAACTCGCGGTGGAGGAAAGCGCGCCGGCGGATGTCGTCGTTCCGGTGCCCGACTCGGGAGTCCCCGCCGCCATCGGCTACGCCGAGCGGGCCGGCCTGCCGTTCGAAATGGGGATCGTGCGCAACCACTATGTCGGCCGCACCTTCATCGAGCCGACCGACTCGATCCGCCATCTCGGCGTCAAGCTCAAGCACAACGCCAACCGCGCCACCCTTGCCGGGCGGCGGGCGGTGCTGGTGGACGATTCCATCGTGCGCGGCGCCACGTCGCTGAAGATCGTCGAAATGGTTCGCAAGGCCGGCGCCGCCGAGGTCCACATGCGCATCGCCAGCCCGCCCACGACCCATTCCTGCTTCTACGGAGTCGACACCCCCGACCGCGAACAATTGCTGGCGTCGCGGATGGACCTTGCCGCCATGGCGGACCATATCGGCGTGGACAGCCTCGCCTTCATTTCCATCGACGGCCTCTACCGGGCCATGGGCGAGGCCTCCCGCGACCCGGCGCATCGGCAATTCTGCGACGCCTGCTTTACCGGCGACTATCCCATCCCCCTCGGCGACCGCGCCGCCGGTGGCGCGCCGGCGCAGCTTTCCCTTCTCGCGGAGCCCCCGTGAGCGCCCGGGCGGGGCGCGTCGCCGGGGTTCTCGACGGCCGTATCGCCCTGGTCACCGGGGCCTCGCGCGGCATCGGCGCCGCGGTCGCCGAGGCGTTCGCCGCCGCGGGCGCCCATGTCTACGCCGTGGCGCGCGGACGCGCGGCGCTGGAGGCGCTGGCGGAGCGCATCGGCGCGGCCTGCGGAACGGCGACGATGGCGCCCCTCGACCTGGCCGACGGGCGCGCCGTCGACCGTCTGGGCGGCGCCGTCGCCGAACGCCACGGACGCCTCGACATCCTCGTCGGGAACGCGGCGTTTCTCGGCGCCCTGTCGCCCGTCGGCCATATCCGCCCGCACGACTGGGAGCGCGTCGTCGACATCGGCCTCAGCGGGAATTGGCGCCTTCTTCGCGCTTTCGATGCGCTGTTGCGCCGCTCCGACGCCGGCCGCGTCGTCTTCGTCACCGCCGGCGTGGCGCGCCGCCCCCGCGCCTATTGGGGCGCCTACGCCGCCGCCAAGGCCGGCCTGGAGACCCTTGCGCGCGTCTATGCCGAGGAGGTGCGCAAGACCCCGATACGCGTGAACCTGCTGGACCCCGGCGCCGTCCGCACCGCCATGCGGGCCCGCGCCATGCCCGGCGAGGACCCCGCGCACCTGCCGCCGCCGCATGCGGTCGCGCAAGACTTCCTGACCCTCGCCGCCCCCTCGTGCGATCGCCACGGCGAGGTCGTGAAAGCCCGCCCCGTCCCCGCAACGGCGTAAGGCGGGGCGCCGCCCGGGATGCACCTGCTCGCGGCCGCGCCGGGAACCGTCGGCGACGGATCCGAGGCCGTCGATCTCCGGCAGACGCCCGGCGATATCGTCGTGCTCAGCGCCGCCGACACCGAACTCGCCGCGCTCTCGGCGGCTCATGCGGAGGAAGGCGGCCCCAGTCTGCGCCTCGCCAACCTGCTGCGGCTCGGACACAATCTTTCGGTCGACCTCCATGTCGACGCCGTGATCGCCCGCGCGCGCCTCGTCGTCGTGCGCCTGCTCGGCGGAGCCGCCTACTGGCCCTACGGGATCGAGCGCGTCGCCGGCTGCTGCCGCGACCGCGGCGTCGCCCTGGCGGTCCTTCCCGGCGACGACCGGCCCGACCCCGAGCTCGCTGCGCTGTGCACCCTTCCCGCCTCCGCATGGCAGCGCCTGTGGCGCTATTGCGTGCATGGCGGCGGCGCCAATTTCCGCAATTTTCTGCGCTACGCGGCGCATCTGATCGGCGAGCCGACGGCCTGGCTCGAGCCCGCGCCCGTGCCCCGGGCCGGCGTCTGGCGCGGCGGCGGGGAGCGGCGCGACCCCGCCCGGCCCCTCGTCGCCCTGGTGTTCTATCGCGCGCTCTTTCAGGCCGGCCACCTCGCGCCGGTCGACGCGCTCTGCGCAGCGCTCGAGCGGCGGGGCCTCGACGCCCTGGCCGTCTACGTCTCGAGCCTGCGCGACCCCGTGGCGGCCGGGACTCTGGAAGCGCTCTTCTCCGATGCGCCGCCGGACGTAATCCTCAACGCCACGGGCTTCGCCGTCTCGCGGCCGGGGGAGGCGCGCAGTCCCGCGCCCTTCGACGGCGCGCGCGCGCCGGTGCTGCAAACCATATTCGCCGGCGCGACGAAAGCGGCGTGGCGCACCGGCGCCCAGGGCCTGTCCGCGCGCGACATCGCCATGAACGTCGCCTTGCCGGAGGTCGACGGGCGCCTGCTGTCGCGCGCCGTGGCGTTCAAGGCCGAAGCCGCGTGGGACGAGCGCACGCAATGTCCGGTCGTCGCCGCCGAACCGGCGGCCGATCGCGTGGAGTTCGTCGCCGCCCTCGCGGCCGCCTGGGCGCGCTTGCGCCGCGCCGCGCCGCGCGAGCGCCGCATCGCCATCGTGCTCGCCAACTATCCGGCGCGCGACGGGCGCATCGGCAACGGCGTCGGACTCGACACCCCCGCCGGCGTGCTGGAGGCCCTGCGCGCCCTCGCCGCCGCCGGCTACGAGGCAAGCGACATCCCCGCCGACGGCGGCGCGCTCATGCGCCGGACGATCGCCTCGCGCCGCGCCGTCCGCTATCCGGTCGCGGCCTACGAACGGGCGTTCGCCCGCCTGCCGGAGACGGTTCGCGCCGCGGTGACCGGTCGCTGGGGCGCCCCCGAAGCCGATGCGGGCGTCGCCGACGGCGCTTTCGGACTCGCCGTCGCGAGGTTCGGCAATGTCGCCCTCGGCGTGCAACCGGCGCGCGGCTACAACATCGACCCCGCCGCCGCCTATCACGACCCGGACCTCGTTCCGCCGCATGGCTATCTCGCGTTCTACGCCTGGCTGCGCGAGAGTTTCGACGCCCACGCCGTCGTCCATTTCGGCAAGCACGGCAACCTGGAATGGCTGCCGGGCAAGGCGGTCGCCCTGTCGGAAGAGTGTTTCCCCGAAGCCGCGTTCGGGCCGCTGCCGCATCTCTATCCCTTCATCGTCAACGACCCCGGCGAAGGGAGCCAGGCCAAGCGCCGCGCCGCGGCGGTCATCGTCGACCACCTCACCCCGCCCATGACCCGCGCCGAAAGCTACGGTCCGCTGGCGGAACTGGAGCGTCTGGTCGACGAGTATTACGAGGCTGCGGGAGTCGACCCGCGCCGTCTGTCGCTCCTGCGCGGCGAGATCCTCGATCTCGCGCGCCGCCTCGGCCTGGACCGCGATTGCGGCGTCGCCGACGGCGCCGACGCCGACGACGCGCTTGCCCGGATCGACAACCATCTCTGCGAACTCAAGGAAATGCAGATCCGCGACGGTCTGCACGTCTTCGGCCGATCGCCCTCCGGCGCGGCGCGCACCGACCTTCTGGCGGCGCTTGCGCGCTTGCCGCGAGGGGCGGCGGCGTCCCTTCCGCGCGCCATTGCCGAAGACCTCGGGCTGAAGGATTTCGATCCCCTCGATTGCGACCTGGCCGCCCCCTGGCGCGGCGCGCGCCCGGCCCCGCTGGCGGCCGCGAGCGCCGACCCCTGGCGCTCGTGCGGCGACACCGTGGAACGCATCGAACTCCATGCGCGCGCGCTGATCGAGGGGGCGCGCGCGCCGGGACCCGCCGTAGCCGCCGTGCTCGACGACATACACAACCGCCTCGGCCCCGCGCTCGACCGCTGCGGGGCGGCGGAAATCGCCGGTCTGCTTGCCGGCCTCGACGGACGCTTCGTCGCCCCCGGTCCTTCGGGCGCTCCGACCCGGGGGCGGCCCGACGTCCTGCCCACCGGCCGCAACTTCTATTCCGTCGATACGCGCACCGTGCCGACGCCGGCGGCATGGACGCTCGGCTGGCGTTCGGCCGAACTCCTCCTCGAGCGCTACCGGCAGGACCGCGGCGCCTGGCCCGCCGCTCTCGCGATCAGCGCCTGGGGAACGGCGAACATGCGCACCGGCGGCGACGACATCGCCCAGGCCATGGCGCTGCTCGGCGCGCGCCCGACATGGGACGCCGCATCGCGCCGCGTCACGGGATTCGAAATCCTGCCGCCGTCGGTGCTCGACCGGCCGCGCGTCGATGTCGTCTTTCGCGTTTCCGGTTTCTTTCGCGACGCCTTTCCGGCGCAGATCGACCTGATCGATTCCGCGGTCCGCGCCGTCGCGGCGCTCGACGAGCCGGAAGCCGTCAACCCGCTGGCCGCCCGGGTTCGCGCCGAAACCGCGGGCGCCGCCGACGCGAAGGCGGCCTTGCGCCGCGCGAGCTATCGCGTGTTCGGCTCGAAGCCCGGCGCCTACGGCGCGGGACTGCAGGCGCTGATCGACGAAAAGGGATGGGAGGACGACTCCGACCTCGCCCGCGCCTATCTTGCGTGGGGCGGTTACGCCTATGGGGCGGGCGCCGACGGCGTCGCCGCGCATGGCCTGTTCGCCGCCCGCCTCGGCGCCGTCGAGGGGGTGGTCCAGAACCAGGACAACCGCGAGCACGACCTGCTCGATTCCGACGACTATTATCAGTTCGAGGGCGGTCTTGCGGCCACGGTGCGCCGCCTCGCCGGGCGCGCGCCGGCGGTGTATCACAACGACCATTCGCGCCCCGAGCGGCCGCGTGTGAGGAGCCTGGAGGAAGAGATCGGGCGGGTCGTCCGCGCCCGCGTCGTCAATCCGAAATGGATCGCCGGCGTCATGCGCCACGGCTACAAGGGCGCGTTCGAGATCGCCGCGACGGTCGATTATCTGTTCGCCTTCGCGGCCACTGCGCGCGCCGTGTCGGACCGCCATTTCGACGCCGTCTATGAGGCTTATGTGGAAGACGAACGGGTGTCGGGCTTCATGCAGGCCGCCAACCCCGACGCCGCGCGCGACGCCGCGGCGCGTCTGCTCGAGGCGCTGGAGCGCGGCCTGTGGCGCCCGCGCTCCAACAGCGCGGCGCGACGGCTCGCGGCCCTTGCATCGCCGCCCTCCGGCGCGTAATTTCGGTTTCGCCGCGTCCCCTTCGTCTAGCGGTCCAGGACATCGGCCTCTCACGCCGAAAACACGGGTTCGAGTCCCGTAGGGGACGCCACGCGCCGCCCTCGCCCAACGCATACGGGGCGCCGGCGCGGCAGAAAACAATATCTCGCTAATAGTGCGTGTCATTTCTGCGAAAGAGCGTGTGAAGAAATCGAGAGACGCTACTACTCTTCGTCGTTCCCGCGAACGCGGGAATCCGTTGCGGCGTTTCCGCAAGAAAAACCGGGCCGACATTGCGGACGACCGCGTCCGGATTCCCGCTTTCGCGGGAATGACGAAAAGAGCGTGTAAAAAAATCGGGCCGGTTTGCCAATACTCGTCATTCCCGCGAACGCGGGAATCCGTTGCGGCGTTTCCGCAAGAAAGACCGGGCCGACATTGCGGACGACCGCGTCCGGATTCCCGCTTTCGCGGGAATGACGAAAAGAGCGTGTAAAAAAATCGAGCCGGTTTGCCAATACTCGTCATTCCCGCGAACGCGGGAATCCGTTGCGGCGTTTCCGCAAGAAAAACCGGGCCTATATAGCGGACGGCCGCCTCCGGATTCCCGCTTTCGCGGGAATGACGAGTATTTGTAAGGGTGTTCGAAATCAGCCGCCTTTCATCATGGCGGTTGGAGTGCCGGACAATCGTCCCAATGAAAGACGATAATTCTTCAATAATACTTCGTCATTCCCGAGAAAGAGCGTGTGAAGAAATCGAGCCGGTTTACCAATACTCGTCATTCCCGCGAAAGCGGGAATCCGTTGCGGCGTTTCCGTAAGAAAAACCGGGCCGACATTGCGGACGACCGCCTCCGGATTCCCGCTTTCGCGGGAATGACGAAGCACTATTCGGTGGTTATTGTCTTTTACAATGCCGTTACTTCGGCGATCCGGCTGTCACCATCGGAAACGCCCGATTTCTTCACACCCTCTTTCGCGGGAACGACAAAAGAGCGTGCGAAAAAGTCGAGCCGGTTTGCCAATACTCGTCATTCCCGCGAAAGCGGGAATCTGCTTGCGGCGTTTCCGTAAGAAAAACCGGGCCGACATTGCGGACGACCGCCTCCGGATTCCCGCTTTCGCGGGAATGACGAAGCACTATTCGACGGTTATTGTCTTTTACAATGCCGTTACCTCGGCGATCCGGCTGTCATGATCGGAAACGCCCGATTTCTTTACACCCTCTTTCGCGGGAACGACGAAAAGAGCGTGTGAAAAAATCGAACCGGTTTACCAACACTCGTCATTCCCGCGAAAGCGGGAATCCATTGCGGCGTTTCCGCAAGAAAAACCGGGCCGACATTGCGGACGGCCGCCACCGGATTCCCGCTTTCGCGGGAATGACGAAGTATTATTCGACGGTTGTTGTTTTTTACAATGCCGTTACCTTGGCGATCCGGCTGTCATGATCGTAAACGCCCGATTTCTTTACACTCTCTTTCGCGGGAACGACGAAAAGAGCGTGTGAAGAAATCGAGCCGGTTTGCCAATACTCGTCATTCCCGCGAAAGCGGGAATCCGTTGCGGCGTTTCCGTAAGAAAAACCGGGCCGACATTGCGGGCGACCGCCTCCGGATTCCCGCTTTCGCGGGAATGACGAAGCACTATTCTGTGGTTATTGTCTTTTACAATGCCGTTACTTCGGCGATCCGGCTGTCACCATCGGAAACGCCCGATTTCTTTACACCTTCTTTCGCGGGAACGACGAAAAGAGCGTGTGAAGAAATCGAGCCGGTTTGCCAATACTCGTCATTCCCGCGAAAGCGGGAATCTGCTTGCGGCGTTTCCGCAAGAAAACCGGGCCGACATTGCGGACGACCGCCACCGGATTCCCGCTTTCGCGGGAATGACGAAGAGTAGTAGCGTCTCCCGATTTCTTCGCGCGCTCGTATGCGAGGCGCCGGTAACGGGCGCCGCAACCGGGGCGCCCCCCGGGAACCGGAATGCGCTATGCGACGCAAGCCTCCAGGCGCGCCAGCCAATCGGCGAAGTGGGGGCGTTCGCGGCGCATCCGGCAGAGGCCGATCTCCAGCGCGGCGAGCGTTCCCATGAGCGGCTTCCGGTATCCGGGCGCGAGCGCTTGCACGCGCTTCGACGGCGCTGTTTTCGGGGAATCGTCGATCTCCTCGGGCGTCGGGAAGGCATCGCGGATTCGTTGAAAGCGCGCGGCCGATTGCGGTCGGTCGATGGCCTCGCCGAAGCGGTCGCAATCGCTGAAGAGAAGGGCCTCGAACTCGTGCATCGCTACGTAGGGGACGAAGCGGCGACCCATCTTCGGGCCGACATATTTGGTGAGCGCGTCCTCTACCGCCGCCCGCCTTGCGGCCCGGCCAGGAGTCCGGCATTCCGTAATAGTCGACCATCGTCGTGGCGAACGATCCGCGGTCCTCTTTCAGATGGCCGACGATATCCCGCCGCGCCGCCCTCCACGGGCCGATGCCGCCGCGTCGGTTGCGCCTGCGGGAATTCCCGATCAGGCGGGCGCTGACCGAGGAAAACCCGCGATTGTAAAGGTGGGGCGCCAGAACTTCGTTGACGAAACTCTCCTCGGTCTGACCTTCCGCGTGTACCAATAGCCGGGTCATTCCGCCCGGGGCCCATGTTCGGGGGAGGGGCGGCCGCCGAATTCGTTCTTCTCCCAGAGCTGCCCGAGACTGTAGCGCCGAAGCCATTTCTTGAGTCGCTTCCTGGGCAACCTGTTGAATTCGGTTCGTCCGCCCTTGCGATCCGCCACAAGCACATCCTCCGGTTCGAAATGATCCAGGAGGATTGGAGACTGCGTGGCCAGGATGACCTGCGTCTTTACGGAAGCCTGCTGGACCAGCGAGGCGAGGAGCGCAATGGCGTAGGGGTGCAAGCCCAATTCCGGCTCGTCGAGGAGAATTACCGACGGCCGCAGTTCTTCGGGCTGGAGAAGAAGAGTCGTCAGAGCGATGAAGCGCAACGATCCATCGGAAAGAGACGATGCGTTGAAATAATCGTCCGTGCCCCGGTGTTTCCATTCGAGGCGGATCTTGTCCTCGTTAGCGGCGAGCGGTTCAAGCGCGAAATCGTCGAAGAACGGCGCGACGAGGCGCACGGTGCGCCGTATGAGATCGTACGAGCCCATATCGGTTTTGCGCAGGCTATACAGAAACGACGCCAGGTTGGATCCGTCGGAGCGCAAATATCTATTGTCATTCACGTCGGATATTTTCTTTATGGGCGACTTCGGTCCCGTATCGTGAAAATGATAGAGGCGCCAGCGATCGAGACGGGATCTGACATAATCGCCGACATGGAATGGCCATGCGCCGATTCCGGCCTCTCCGTCTTCGCGGCTAACCCATACAGGTTTGCTTTTCCCGTTCCGATAATAAAATTCTCTGGAAGGAAAAAGGCCGTCGTTATCGTCAGCCTCCAATTCGATTTCATACCGATGGACTTCATCTTCGAAAGAGATATGAAATGCGGCCGATGGCGTCTCCCTGGATCCGAAATGCAATATCTTGTCGGCGCCGCCGGCGCGCATGACATAGTTCCGCAAGCCGCGGGACCGCAAGATCCGAAGGAACGAAAACGCCTCGAGGAAATTCGACTTCCCCGATCCGTTGGCGCCGATCAGGACATTGATCGGGCGGAGTGGCAGTTTCTCCAGCGAGGCGATGCTCTTGAAGCCCTCGATCGTGATCCAGTCCAGCGCGGGCATGGGCCTATACCCGGAACACCTTCATCGCCTCGTCGCCCAGATGGTTGATGACCTTGACGGCGATGCGGCCCGATTCGGGGCGGGGGAAAGGACGCGAGACGTCGCTGTTCAGAGCCGCCCAGGCGGCCGCGTCGATCTCCGCCCTGAGAGTCGTCTTCAGCGCCTTGTAGGGGTCGTTCGCGCCCAGGAAATAGGCGTGGCGGACGAAGAAACTCTCCTCGTTATAGTCGGTGTCGATGAACCAGCAGGCGATGCCGCCGGCGTCGTCGCTGCGGACCTCGCCGGTGGCGGGGTGGAAGATGTCGACGCCGGCGACCCGCACCCGGATGCGATCGTTCCCGGCGTCCTCGATCTCGATATCGGGTTCGCCGAAGACGACGAACAGGTTGCCCTTGCCGGTGTTCTTCAGGTCGCCGGCCATGTGCAGGTCGGCGTTCATCCGCGCCTTGAGCACGGGAATTTTGCCCAGGCGCTCGAACTCGGTCGAATGGGCGTCGTAGTTGAAGGCGCAGGCGACCAGCGCGTCGAAGCCGGCCTCCGCCGCCTCGCGCGCCGCCGCCACCAGGTCGGGGCGCGAGACCGTGCCGAATTCGGGGCCGACGAAGATTCCGGCGCGGCGTTCGGTTGCGACCTCGCCCTCGCCCTCGGCATAGCGCCCCTCGGCGCAGACATATTTGCCGGGCCAGGGCGCGAGAGACGAGAAGGCGATGCGGTCTTCCCGGTGCGTCTGCTGGACCCCGGCGCGGGCCAGGTTCTCCAGGACCATCGAGGCGAAGTCCGCCTTTCCCTCGTAGCCGGTGCGGCGGTCGGCAAGGCTGTCGAAGACCTCGTCGTTCTCGTCCACCGCGAGCATCCGGTGCGGGGCGAGGCTCTCGACGGTGAAGGGACCGGCCACGCGGACTCGCGTCTTGTCCTCGAACGGCTTGTCGTAGAGATATTCGGTGTCGGCTTTGGCGGCGATGGAGGCGTCGATCTCCTTCTGGCGGGCGATGCGCGCCTCCCGCCAGCCGGCGTGCGCCGCCGCCGCTTCATCGGGCCATCCGTCGTCGGCGTCGCGGGGGACTTCCCATTCCTCCCAACCCTCCCCGAGCGCCGCGTTGAGCGTGTCGCGAAGAGGTTCCAGCGTCTCTTGCCACGTTTCCCATATCGTGTCGATCTCGGCGTTGTTGGCGATGGCTTTTAGGGTGATATGGGGGACTCGCTCATAGACGAAACCCTGACGCACGTCGTTATGCGTGGGCGTTTCGGCGGGCGCGCGACGCGTTATCTCCGCTTCCTTGCGTTGACCTTCGGGGCTGTCGGCAAGCAGATACCAGGGATAGCGCGCGCCCATAATCCGCGCCCGCGCGAGCGCCAGGGCGACGCGGGACGTGTCGACGGTGATCCAGCGTCGGCCCCACTGCTCGGCGACGTAGGCTGTCGTGCCGGATCCGCAAGTCGGGTCGAGAACGAGGTCGCCAGGATCGGTTGTCATAAGAATGCAGCGTGCGACAACTTTGCTTAAAGTTTGAACAACATAGATTTTCGGATCGCCAAATCCCGACGTCAACGTATCATTCCAAACATTATTTATAGGGAATACTCCGAAATCGTCGATATAACGCACATACGATAAGGTTTTTCCAATTAGAGAAAGACGATTTGCCAATCGAAGTCGATCCATCCCGACTTCACCCGTCTTCCAGTAACCTGCACTTGGACGCACGGTTTTTCCACTAATATCAACCGGAAAGTCGCCCGGCGGTCGCTGGCTTGTCATATTATCATATCGAAAAACACGGCCGTCGATTAAAGACGGTTTCAGAATTTCCGAATCCAGCATATTTCGACGGAAGCCATCGTTTTGTTCAACAAATCGGTACTGGAGGCTTCCTTGTCCACCAACTTTCTTCTTGTTGTACGGCTGTCGATACTTAATCCGGTTTCGATCTTTTGCATACCAGATCAAATAATTGTTAACGCCTGCAAGAAGCTCCGCTGATGCGCCACTAGTTTTATTGAATGAAATCAAAGACACATTGTTTTCTTCCCCGAACACCTCGTCCATCACGGCCCGCACGCGGTGAACGTTCTCGTCGCCGATCTGCACGAAGACCGAGCCGCTTTCGGTCAACAGCTCTCGCGCCACCGTCAACCGGTCGCGCAAATAGGTCAGATAGGAATGAATCCCGTCGCGCCAGGTGTCGCGGAACGCCTGCACCTGTTCGGGTTCGCGGGTGATGTGTTCGGCCTTGCCGTCCTTTACGTCGCGGCTGGTGGTGGACCATTGGAAGTTCGAGTTGAAGCGGATGCCGTAGGGCGGGTCGATATAGATGCACTGGACCTTTTCGCGCAGCCCCTCGCGTTCGGCGAGGCTTCCCATGACCTGAAGCGCGTCGCCCAGGATCATGCGGTTCGACCAATTGGCGTCGTGGGCGTAGAATTCGGTGCGCGCCGCGCCTTCGGGCAGGCCGTTGAAATCGGCGAACAGGTCCGGCGCGGCGTCCGCCGCCTCGTCGCGCCGGCGCGCGGCCTCGCGCAGCAGATCGTCGATCAGGACCTTGGGGTGCACCTTCTCCTGGATGTAGAGCGGCGGGGCCCGGACGACGAGCTCGGCTTCGTCGAGGTCCTTGCCGCGCCAGACGAATTGCGGGTCGAGGTCGCGGTTGCGGCGCTCGTATGCGGCGCGGACGGGCGCCTTGTCCGCGTCGGTCATCAGCGACTGCGCTTCGGCCGTCGGCGCGTTGCGCCGCTTCGCCCCGCCATGGGTGAGCGACGCGACCGCTTTGGGCTTCTTCTTCGCCATGCCTTGCCGCCCTTTCCCGCCCCGCTCACGCCGCCATGCGCATGCGGAGCTTGCGGTCGAGGTCCTCGTGCGACGCCAGCGATGAGACCATATCGCCGCCGACATCCGATAGCCTGGCGAGGTCCCTTCGGGGGATCTCCGCCTGGTCCTCGAAAACGAGGATCGACTCGAAAGAGATCGAATGCAAACGGAAATGCGACAGCATGATGGTTGTCAAGCGCGCCTTGTCGCGGTTGGGCACGCCGTAGAGGAACACCGGAACGCCGCCCTTGCCCTCGATCCGGAAGTCCACGGGATAGTTCCGGGCGTTGGGCGCCCCTTCCGGTTCGTAGTCGCGTTCGAGCCTGCTCTCATCCACCAGGCGGGAGAGCAGGTCGGCGAGGTCGTCGTAGAAGGTGGAGCCGACGTTAGAGCGGGAAAGGAGCGTCAGATCGTAAACCCGGGTGAGCGCCTGTCCGAAGCGGAAAACCGCTTCCGGCAGGCGTTCCGGGGCCGTGTCGAGGAAGAATGCGCCGCCGTCGCGCTGCATTTCGCTCTCGCCGACGATGCGTTCGAGGAGCATTCCCCGGGTTCCGTCCAGGAATTTGTCGATGTCATGCTCGTAGCTGAGATGCATAAGCGTGTGGCCGCGGTCCGACAGCCGGAGCCCGCCTGCCGGTGCCCCGGAGAGGTGCATCGGAAAACCGTCCCCGTCGGGAAACCGGAAGTGCGTCCGCAGCATGAGCGCATCGTCCGGGCGTCGTTCGACCCGCACATCCTCGCAGAGGCGTTCGCACAGGAGCTTCCGCAGCGCGCCGGGGTCGACGGTCACGGGGGCGGCGGCGGTTCGTGCGCCGCCAGAAGGCTCCGCAAGGCGGGCGGCAGCGAAGGAACGTCGTTCCGGACGATGGACCGGACGGCATCGCCGTCGAGGCCCGGATAGCCGCGCGCCAGGCGGTCGCGCATATCGACGACGGCCCTCCACGGAATCTCGGGATGCGCGTTGCGGATGGCGTCGGGGATACGGGTCGCCGCCTCGCCGACGAGCTCGAGGTTGCGCAGGGTAGCATCGCGGAGCATGTCGTCGGCGATAAATGCGTCCCGGTCGAGTCCCCGGGTCCAGGCCCCGACCTTCTCGCAGAAACCGATCATGTCGTGGATATGGCAACGCCACTCCCGCACAATGCCGCCCTTGTCGGACACGCTCGCCTCCCGTTCGACATGGGGCCGGAATTCGGCGCGCAGGGCCTTGTCGGTGACGAGATCGACGGGGCGCCCCAGCAGGTCCTCGATATAGAACTGCGCGCCGAAATATCGCTTTGCCGTCGCCGGCCCGTCGAACCGGACCAGGAGGTCGATATCGCTGTCCGCGCCCGCTTCGTCGCGCGCGAAGGAGCCGAAGAGGCCGATCTCGACGACCCCGAAGCGCTGCGCGAGCGCCGCCTTGCAGTCCTGCAGCGCGGTGAGGACTTCGTCTCTGGTCATGGCCCGCTACTCCCGCTTAATTCCCGCGAAAGGGTGTGTGAAGAAATTGCGCGCCTCTCATCGTGACGGACGGATCGCCGAGGTATCGGCGTTGTGAAGACAATACCCATCGAATAATACTTCGTCATTCCCGCGAAAGCGGGAATCTGTTGCGGCGTTTCCGTAACGAAACGGGCCGATTTTGCGGACGGCCGCGTCCGGATTCCCGCTTTCGCGGGAATGACGAAGAGTAGTAGCCGGTCTTGATTTTTCTACACGCTCTTTCGCAGGAATGACGAGTATTATTAGCGAGTTATCGCCCTTTGCCACGCCGAACCCTTCGGCGCTCCGACCGTCATAGTGAGAACCATCCTTACAAATACTCGTCATTCCCGCGAAAGCGGGAATGACGAGTATTTGTAAATCTGCCCGGTTTCTTCGCATGTTCATTCGCGGGAACTACGAAATGGGGCGCAACCTGTATTATGGGGAGAGCGTCGGCTTCCGTCATCCCGCTCTCTCGCCGTCCGTGCGGGAGGCGACCCCGATCAACCGGATCAGGCCAGCGTCCCAGTCAAATCGTTCCGAGAACGCCGACATGGGAAAAATATCCGAGATCGATCCCGCGACCCTTCACCTCCTGGATCGAGAAACGCTGGTCCTCAAAGAACGTGCGGCCGGCCTTGATGGCGTCCCGACCCGTGTCGAAACAGGCGATGACCTTGCCGCCGCGCATCAGCGCGGTGCGGCCGCGATCGCTCTCGAGGAGCTCGGGCAGCACCTTCTTGAACGCTTCGTAATTCCGGTCGACTTCCTGCTGCCGGGTCACCGCCGGCGTCGCTCCGTCTTGCACACTCATGGTCAGCTCCCTCCGATTTGCCCTCACAACCGCCTTACGCTCCTTTCCGGTGCGGGTATCGCGTCATGCGGTGTCCGTCTCCCTGCGGGGGGAAGGGAGTTATTGTGTATGACGGCTTCGGCGGGCTGTCAATGCCAATTGCATGGCGCCGACGCAGCGATCTCCATCGTCCCGGGAACGAGCCTGTCCTTGCGGATGCGGGGCGTCTCACCGGCGTCGTCATCGCGCGTTTCGCGCGCGTGCCGGCGGGACGCCGGCGCTCCCAGGGGCGGCGTCGGCGCGGAGGTCGCGCAGGAACGGTTCGAGCGTCTCCTCGAAACGGGCCTCGACCGCGGCGCCGAAATCGTCCTCCATGTCCCAGACATCGCGGAGCTCGGCGAAGGCCCAGCGGCCGTAAGCCTCGAGACGGTTCACGCCGGGGACCCAGAAGGTCTCCATCGTCGCCTTCTTGTCCTTCGCGTCCTCGCCGCGATAGCCCTTGATCTCGACAACGAGATGCAACGGATCGTCGGGGCCGCGCCCGTCGTCCACCAGCACGATGAAATCGGGAAGGTAGGTCCGGGGTTCGGAACCCGACGCCCAGGGGACCTCCAGCCCCAGCCCGTGGTTCTTCGCGTAAGCGCGCACGCGCGGATGCGCCTCGACGACGCGGCAGAATTCGGCCTCCCAATCGCTGTCGCAGACCGCCCAATTGATGTGGCAGCGTTGCGGGTCGGTCTTCCAGCGGGTTTTCCTCGAGGTGGCGAAGCGGACGTGGCGAGTCGAGCCGGAAGGGGTCCAGGGGTCGAGGACGGCGACGATCGGACGTTCGCCCCGGTGATGTTCGACGATCCCGCGCGCGATGCGCTCGCAGGCCATGTCGGCGAGCTCCAGATACAGGAGCTGCGCCGGCCGTGTCCCGCCCTTGCAGATCAAATGCCCGTCGAGCCACCGGCGCGCGACGCGCTTGAGCTGGCCGAAGAGGTGGAGTTTCGGCGCATCGCCGGTGTCGCGATATTTCGTTTCCAGCAACCGCTTCGTCAGGTGGACCAACAGGGTCGCGGGGCGCACGCCCTTGAGATGTTCGAGGTCCAGGACAACGCCTTCGCCGACGATGCCTTCGTTGCGGGTGCGCGCCGGGCCGACGAGCTCCGGCGTGAGTTCGAGGGTCGAGTCGGCGTCGAACGTCGCCTCGAGGCGCGTCTCCGGCAGTTCGACGCGGTAGCCGGCGACGCGCGGGAAGCGGATCTCGCAAGCGTCGCGCCCGGGCGAGACGGCCCTGACCTGCACCGTCTCGCGCGGCGGCGGCGGCGAAACGAGCACCGGCCTGGCGGCGAAGTCGAAGGGGATGCCGAGCACGTCGGCATATTCGGCGTCGAAACGGCCGTGTTCGTTCAGGTCGTAGGACCGGCGCCGCAACGCGCGGCCGACCACCTGTTCGCACAGAAGCTGCGTGCCGAAGGCGCGCACGCCCAGCACATGGGTGACGGTGCTGGCGTCCCACCCCTCGGTGAGCATCGAGACTGAGACCACGCAGCGAGTCTCGCCGCCGAGCGTTCCGGCCTTGCCGACGGTGTTCATCGCCTCGCGCAACAGGTCCTGGTCGGAAAGGGTCTCGGCCTGCCGGCGGTCGCCGGTCCGCGCGACGATCTCGCGGCGGAAGCGTTCGATCTCGTCGGCGGCGGCGGCGCGAAAACCGCCGTCGAGTTTCTCGCCGGACTCGAGCTGCGCGCTGTCGATCAACAGGGTGCGGGGGCGGGGCAACGGGTTCCCGGCTTCGTCGAAATTGCGGAACAGCGCCAGGCGCCCATGCTCCAGGGTCTTCGAGCCGTCGGGGTTCCCGCGGTGGAAACCGGAGATGTAGTCATAGACCAGTTTCGAGGTCGCGGTGTTGTTGCAGACGGCGATGAAGCAGGGCGGGACGTCGATGCCGGCGTCGCGCCACAGGTCGAACGTCTTCTCGTAATGTCCGTGGAGGGCCTCGAGCGCGGTTTGCAGTTCGACGGGGATGGCGAGCGGGTCCAGCCCTCCGGCCTTGCTGCGGCTCGCCTTCGGCATTTTCTTGCCGATATGCTCCCACAGATTGCGGAATTTCGGCATGTCTTCGCCGGGGATGTTGTCCGCCACCGGCACGCGCGGCAGTTTGACGATGCCGCACTCGATGGCGTCCATCAGCGAGAAGTCGCTCACCGTCCAGGGGAACAGCGTGCCCTCCGCATAGCCCGAACCGCGCAGGAAGAACGGCGTCGCCGACAGGTCGATGACGCGGGCGAGGCCGAGCGCGCGGCCGACCGCCTCCAGCCCGGAAATCCACAGCCGCGCGGCTTCCCGGTTCTTCTTCGCTTCCTTCAGATTGTCGCCGGCGAGCTTGCCTTCCTCATCGTCTTCCGGCTTCTCGCGATAGCAGTGATGCGCCTCGTCGTTGAGCGCCAGGACGTTTTTCATGCCCATGAGTTCCGGCATGACGCGCCGCAACATCCGGCCCCCGGTCTCCAGCGTCCGCAGTTCGGGGCCGCCGCGCCCCTGGAGGAGCGCGCGTCCGCCCTTCGAGACGTTCATCGTCTCGCGCGGCTTGAAGGCGTGGTAGTTGACGATGACGATCTTCGCCCGGTCGAGAGCGCCGAGCATATCGGCGGGGACCAGCCCGCGGCCGCGCCAGTAGCTGTCCGGGTCGTTGGGCTGGAGCACGCGCAGCCGGTCGCGGATGGTGAGGCCCGGCGTCGTCACCAGGAAGCCGCGCGTGAAGCGGCGGCTTTGCGGGCGGCGGACGGCGTTGACCGTCTGCCAGGCGATCAGCATCGCCATGACGGCAGTCTTGCCGGCGCCGGTCGCGAGTTTGAGCGCCAGTCGCGAGAGGCCCGGGTTCGCCTCCCCGTTCACGGCGTCGAGATGGTCCAGGAAGCGCCGTCCGGCGGCGCCCCGCGCCGGCGCGACCTCGGTCAGCCAGATCGCGGTTTCCACAGCCTCGACCTGGCAGAAGAAGGGGCGGAAGCCGTCGGCGGACGCGGCGCGGCCGCGCCAGTGACGCAGCAGCCGGGCGGTTTCGGGCGTCACCCGCCATTGCGCCTCGGGCAGTTCGCGCCAGCGGTCCACTTCGTTGCGGACGCTGCCGATGATCTCCGTCAGGTCGTATTGCTGCGCCTCGTCGGCGATCTCCCGCGCGGCCGCGTCGAAGACCAGTTTGCTCTGGTCTCCCTTGCGCTTTTTCGGCTTCGGGATCGGCGTGACGAACGAGACCCGGCGCCGCCGGCCGATGATTTCGCCCGTCGGCTGCCCGTCGCCGTCCAGTTCCCAATGACGTTCGGGATAGCGGTAGGGCGAGTTGAGAACCGGACCTTCGAAAAAGCGCTCCGTCATCGTCGGCGGTCTCCCCGCGGCGCCGTCGCCGTCCGTCGCGCGCTTGATGCCACCGCCGCTCCGGCGGCGTCAACGGCGAACCGCCGCCCGTGCTACAATGAGGTTCGCCGAATTCGCGGACGCCGCGGGAGTCGCCCATGAAGATCCGGAGTCTCCATGCCGAACGCTATCGGGGGCTGAGAGACGCGAGCGTCGAGCTGGACGATCTCAATGTGTTCATCGGCGCCAACGCGGCGGGGAAGAGCGCCCTGCTCGACGCTCTCCGCTTCCTCGGCGAAGGCGTCCGGGCGCGGGATTTCGACAGGCCGGTATTCGCGCGCGGCGGCATCGTCCACCTCGCGTGGAAGGGGGAAGAGGCGCAACGGGTCCGCCTGGTCGTGCGTCTGAAGGACGGCGACAAGACATATGAGTGGTCGGTCCGCCTCTTCAGGGACGGCTACGATTTCGGCGTCGAGGAACGGGTGGACATGGCAACGCCTCACTCTCCGCCCGTCCAACTCCTGGCTTCCGAGAACGGCGAAGGCTGGTGGCGGTCGGGCGAGAAAGGGGAGAAGGTCACCCTGAAACAGGCGCGCGCGTCGTGCGCTCTCGCCGCGGCCGCGGCGGACGCTTCCTTTCCGGCGCGCGAAGTCGCGGCCTTCATCGGCCGCTGGGGGTTTTTCGACCCCAATCCGTTTCTGCTCCGGCGCGACTGGACGGGCCTCGACTCCGCCCGTTTCGACCCTTACGGACGCAACCTCGGCGAGACGCTGTATTCCCTCGATGAGTCGTCGAGAGACCGCGTCGTGGAGGCGACGCGCGCGATCGTCGGCCTGCCCGACCGGATCGAGCCGAGGAAGTCGCAAGACGAGGAACGTTTCTATTTCGTGCAGTCCGAACCGGGACTGCAATACCCGGTGCACCAGATGGGAGTATCCGGCGGCACATTGCGGATGCTGGCGCTGATGACGGCGCTTCTCACGGAGTCGGAGAAAAATCTCATCGGCGTCGAAGAACCGGAAAATTACATACATCCGGCCGCTCTGGCGTCTTTCGTCGAGCATCTCCGGGAAGCGCGGAAGCGGATTCAAATCATGGTCACGACTCACTCCCCGCTGCTGCTCGACTATCTGAACGAACCGGAAGCCGTCCGCGTTGTCAGGCGCGGCGACGACGGGGAGGCGACGGTCGTCGCGGACAATGCCGAAGGCGTCCGCCGCGCCCTGGAAGAGTCCGGATTCGGCCTCGGCGCCTATTACGAGACGAAGGGATTCGGGGCGGATCGACATGACCAGGCGTGTGATCGTCATCGCGTCGGGAGAAACCGAACGACGCGCGATCCCCCATCTGGTCGCACATTTGCAGGATCGAGGCATCGTTATCGACGGCGTCCGCATCCCGCCGCGGCAACGGCCGCTCGACATCGAAACGGCAGAAAAACTCGTCAAGGCGGCCTGGTATGAGAATCTGCACACGCCGCCCGATAAATTCGTGATCCTTGTCGATGTCGACCGGGCGGACCCGCAGGACGCAACCGCCCCGCTTCGGGAGCGTATTCCCCGACAGCTACGCGATATCGCGGCGCCCATAAAAATTGCCTGGGCGCAACAGCACCTTGAATCCTGGTATTTTGCAGACTCCGAGAATCTCAGAAAGTATCTCGGCCGCGCGCTCGGCAGTGTCGACGCCTCGAGACCGGACCTCATAGACAATCCGAAACGGCATTTGAAGAATTTGCTCGGAAGCCGGGTCTACACGGCCCGCGTGTCGGAAGACATCGCCAGGGCGCTGGACGCCGGGACCGTCGCCGGGCGCAGCCCGAGCTTTCGGGGGTTTCTCGACGCCGCGATCGACGGCGACGGCCCGACATGCCCGGCGTAGAACGCGCACTGCCGGACGAGGCCGCGACGGCGCGGCTTGCGGCGGCGGCGGCGGGCCTCGTCCGCACGGGCGATCTGATCGCGCTCCGGGGCCCGCTCGGCGCCGGCAAGACGGCCTTCGCGCGCGGATTCCTGCGCGCCCTCGGAGTCGCCGACGACATACCCAGCCCCACCTTCACTCTGGTGCAGACCTACGACACCGCCGCCGGCCCGGTGTGGCATTGCGACCTGTATCGCCTCGAACGACCGGGAGAAGTCGAGGCGCTCGGGATCGAGGAAGCCCTCGACGAGGCGATCGCGCTTGTCGAGTGGCCGGAGCGCATGACCGATCCGCCGCCCGCGCCGCGGCTCGATGTCCGTCTCGCCTTCGCCGCGCAGGGGCGCATCGCGTCGCTCTCGGGCCGCGGCGGCTGGGAGGCGCGGCTGCGCGCGCTGGCGAATGCCGGTTGAACGCGCGCAACGGATTGCGCGCTTCCTCGACGCCGCGGGCTGGGGGGGCGCGTCACGAAAGCCGCTTGCCGGCGACGCTTCCTTCCGCCGATACGAGCGCCTCGAGCGCGGCGGCGAGAGCGCCGTCCTGATGGACGCTCCGCCACCCGAGAACGTGCGGCCTTTCCGCGCCGTCGCCCGCTACCTCGCCGCGCGCGGCTACAGCGCTCCCCGCATCCGCGCTGCGGACGCCGACGCAGGCCTGCTGCTGCTTGAGGATCTGGGCGACGCGACCTACACGCGCGCGCTCGACGGCGGCGCGGCGCCGGAGCCGCTCTACGCCGCAGCGGTGGATGTGCTGGTCGACCTCCATCGCGGCGCGCCGCCGCCCGGCCTCGCCCCCTACGACGAAGCGACCTGTCTCGCCGAGGCCGAGCTGCTGGTCGACTGGTTCCTTCCGGCCGCGGGCGCGCCGGCGGACGATGCGGCGCGGGCCGACTACCGCGCCGCCTGGCGCGCGACGCTGCCGTCGCCGTCGGGCGCGCCGGTGACGGTGTTGCGCGACTACCACGCCGACAATCTGATGTGGTTGCCCGAACGCCCCGGCCTGGCGCGGGTGGGGCTTCTGGACTTCCAGGACGCGCTGGCGGGGCATCCGGCCTACGACCTCGTGTCGCTGCTCGAGGACGCCCGGCGCGATGTGCCGGAGGCGCTTGCCGAGGCCATGATCGCGCGCTATCTCGCGGCGATGCCCGACACGGATCCGCCGGCGTTCCGCGCCGCCTGCGACGCCCTCGGCGCCCAGCGCAACGCCAAGATCGTCGGCATCTTCACCCGCTTGTGGAAGCGCGACGGCAAACCCGGCTATCTGGCGCTGATCCCGCGCGTCTGGCGGTTGCTGGAAAGCGACCTCGCGCGGCCCGGTCTGGGCGCGGCGCGCGCCTGGTTCGACGAGCATGTCCCGCCGGGACTGCGGCGGGCCCCGGCGCCGTGACCCCCCGCCGCGCGATGGTGCTCGCGGCCGGGCGCGGCCGGCGGATGCGGCCGCTCACCGATACCGTGCCGAAACCGCTGGTGGAAGTGGCGGGACGCACGATGCTCGACCGCGCGCTCGACTCGCTGGCGGCGGCGGGCGTGACCGACGCGGTCGTCAATGTCCGGCACCTGGCGGAGCGTATCGAGGCGCACCTTGCGGGACGCGAGCGGCCCCGCATCGCGCTGTCGCGCGAGAGCGACCTTCTGGACACCGGCGGCGGCATCGCCAACGCGCTGGACCGTTTCGGGGGCGAAGCGTTTTGCGTGGCGAACGGCGACTCGGTGGCGCTCGACGGCGTCGAGCCCGCCTGGCGCCGCCTGGCGCAGGCATGGGACGATGCGGCGATGGACGCGCTCCTGCTGCTTACGCCGACTCACGCCGCTTTCGGCTATCGGGGCCGCGGCGATTTCCAGTTCGACGGCGACGGCCGTCCGCGCCGGCGGCGCGAGCGCGAGATCGCGTCCTTCGCCTTCGCCGGGCGGTCCATCCTCTCCCCGCGCCTGTTCGACGGGTGTCCGCAGGGCGCGTTTTCGCTCAACCTGCTTTTCGACAAGGCGCTGGCGACCGGGCGGCTCGGCGCGATCGTGCACGACGGCGCATGGTTTCACGTCGATACGCCCGCCGCCCCGCGCGCCGCGGAGAAGGCGATGGCGGAGCTGCGCCGATGACCGGCGTCGCCACTATCGATCCGGGGCGCGACTTCGTCGAGACGCTCGCCCGGGGCCTGCTCGCCGAACACGGAGACGACGCGCTGACGCTTGCGCAGTTGCGCATATTCCTGCCGACGCGCCGCGCCGTCCGCGCCCTGGAGGAAGCGTTGCCGCGCCTTCTGGGGCGCGCGACGCTGCTTCCGCGTATCGAGGCGCTGGGCGACCTTGGCGACGAGGAAGACGACGGCTTCGACGACCCGCGGGTTTCCGCGCCGCCCGCTGTCGGCGCGCTCGAACGCCGGTTGCTGCTCGCCGAGCTGGCGCGTGCGAGGCCGCCGCGGGGGAGGCCGGTCCCCGGCGCGCAGGCGATGGCGCTGGCCGGCGCTCTGGCGGGGCTGCTCGACGAGATGCAGACCGCGCGGGTGGATTTCGCCGCTCTCGAGGGGCTGGTCCCCGACGAGTGGGCGGAACACTGGCGCGAGACCCTGGAATTCCTGACCATCGTCGCCCGGCACTGGCCGGAGATCCTTGCCGAGCGAGGGACGATCGACCCGGCTGCGCGCCGGGTGCGCCTTCTCGAGGCGCTGGCCGGGCGCTGGCGCCGCTCGCCGCCGGAAACGCCGGTCATCGCCGCCGGCTCGACGGGCAGCGCGCCGGCCGTCGCCGACCTGCTGGCGACGGTCGCCGGCCTGCCGAAGGGGCTGGTGCTCCTCCCCGGCCTCGACCGCGGCCTGGACGACGAGAGCTGGGCGGCGCTGGACGAGACGCACCCGCAGTTCGGTTTGAAGGCGCTCCTGCAACGGCTCGGGGCCGAGCGCCGCGAGGTGGCGGCCTGGCCGGACCCGGCGGCGGCGCCGGCGCCGCGCACGGCGCTCCTCCGCGAGGTCATGCGCCCGGACGCCACTGTCGACCGCTGGCGCGCGCTCGGTCACATCGGCGCGGAAGAAGCGGCGGGCCTCGAGACGGTCGACTGTCCCGACCCGCGCAGCGAAGCCGAGACCGTGGCGCTGGCAATGCGCGAGGCGCTGGAGACGCCGGGACGCACGGCGGCGCTGGTGACGGCGGACCGCGGTCTCGCGCGGCGGGTGCGCGTCGAACTCGCGCGCTGGAGCCTCGATGTCGACGATTCCGCCGGGCAGACGCTCGCCGACACGCCGCCCGGCGTTTTCCTGCGCCTGACGGCGGCGGCGCTGGAGACCGACCTCGCGCCGATCCCCCTGCTCGCCATGCTCAAGCATCCGCTGGCGTCGGGGGGCATGGCGCGCGCCGACTTCCGGCGTCTGGCGCGCCGGCTGGAGCGGACCTGCCTGCGCGGCCCCCGCCCGGCGCCGGGCTTCGCCGGGTTGAACGCGGCGCTGGACGCCGCGCGCGCAAGGGCGGAGAAGTCCTGCAGGCCGCCCCCCGAAGACCTGCGGGACTGGATCGGGGACATGGCGTCCGCCGCCGCGCCGCTGAAGGACGCGCTGGCGCAGGATCGGGTCGCGCTCGCCGGGACCGTCGCCGCTCACCGGACCTTCGTCGAATGGCTGTCGACGGACGAAAAGGGCGCCGCGGGCGTGTGGGCTCGCGAGGCGGGGCAGGCGTGCCGCGACGTATTCGACGAGCTGGCGGCGGCGGCGCGGGGCCTGCGCCGGCCCCTCCCGGGACGCGACTATCCGGCGGTGCTGGACGATGCGCTGAAGGACCCGCGCGCAGCGCTGCGCCCCGTCCGCGACCGTCATCCGCGATTGTCGATTTGGGGACCGCTGGAGGCGCGGCTCCTGCGCACGGACCTGACGGTGCTCGGCGGTCTGAACGAGGGGAGCTGGCCGCACGAGGTTGCGGCGGACCCGTGGCTCGGACGGCAGATGCGCACGGCCCTCGGCCTGCCGCAGCCCGAACGGCGGATCGGCCAGGCGGCGCACGATTTCGCGCAATTGGCGCACGCGCCGCGGGTCCTGATCACGCGCGCCGCGCAAGTCGACGGAACGCCGACGGTGAAAGCGCGCTGGCTCACCCGGCTCGGCGCGGTGCGCGACGGGGCCCGCCTCGCGCCGGCGACAAACCCGTGGCCCGGCCGGCGGGCGGCGCTCGACCGTCCCGACGGACCGCCCCGACCGGCGCCGCCGCCGGCGCCGCGGCCGCCGGTCGCCGCCCGCCCGCGGCGCCTGTCCGTCACCCGGGTCGAGGCGTGGATGCGCGACCCTTACGAGATCTATGCCCGACACATCCTGAAGTTGCGCGCGCTGGACGCCATCGACGCCGACCCCGCGCAGGCCGAATACGGCACCGCCATCCACGAGGCGCTCGCCCGGTTTGTCGCCGGGACGCCGGGGCCGCTTCCCGCCGACGCGCTGGAGCGGCTGCTGGAGACGGGGCGCGAGACGCTGGACGCGACAGGCGCGCCGCCGAGTCTGAAAGCGTTCTGGCGTCCGCGTTTCGCGCGGGTGGCGGAGTGGTTCGTCGAAAAATTGCGCGAGTCGCGGCTGAAGGGGGTGGAATCGAAGGTGGAGATCGAAGGCGTGTGGCGGTTCGACGCGCCGGGCGGGGCGTTCGAACTGACCGCGCGCGCGGACCGGCTCGACATCCGGCGCGACGGGGAGGAGAACAGGATCGACATCATCGACTACAAGACCGGCGCGCCGCCCGCGGAGCGCGAGATCGCCGCCGGTTTCGCCCCGCAACTCCCGCTCACCGGCGCGATCCTGCTGCATGACGGGTTCGAAGGCGTAAAGGGCGGGGCGCTCCGCTCGCTCGCCCACTGGCGGCTCTCGGGCCGCGACCCGGCCGGAAGGATCGTGGAGCCGAGGAAGACCTCGGCCGAGGCGCTCGCGCGCGCGGCGGCCCGCGGCGTGAAGGAACTGGCGGCGCTCTACGACGACCCCGATACCCCCTACGAGTCGCGCCCGTCGCCGCGGCACGCGCCGAAATACAGCGACTACGAACACCTCGCACGTGTCGGCGAGTGGAGTTCGGGCGGGGCGGAGCCGTGATCGGCGCCGAGGCGGCCCAGCGCAGGGCGGCGGACCCGGCGGCGTCGGCATGGGTCGACGCCTCGGCGGGGTCGGGCAAGACCAAGGTGCTGGTGGACCGCGTTCTCCGCCTCCTGCTCGGCGGGACGGCGCCGCAGCGCATCCTCTGTCTGACCTTTACCACCGCGGCGGCGGCGGAGATGGCCAATCGCCTGCACGCCCGTCTCGCCGTCTGGGCGGTGGCGGAAGAGGCGGAGCTGGAAGGCGAACTCGAAACGCTGCTGGGCGCGGCGCCGGCGCCGGCCGCAAGCGACTCGGCGCGGCGCCTGCTGGCGCGGGTGCTCGACGCCCCCGGCGGCATGCCCATCATGACGCTGCACGCCTTTTGCCAGTCGCTGCTGCGGCGGTTTCCGCTCGAGGCGGGCGTGCCTCCCTGGTTCGAGGTCCTCGACGAACGGGAGGCCCGCGAAACGATGGACGCGGTGCAGCGCGCCGCGATCGCCGCGCCCGGCGAGGCGTTGCGCGACGCGCTCGGCGCGGTGGTGCGCTACGTCCACGAAACGCGCGTGACCGACCTGCTCGGCGAACTGGCGGGGGAGCGCGCGCGTTTGCGCCGCGCTATCTGCGACGCCGGCGGCCTCGACGCGCTGATCCAACGGACGCGCGAGGCCATCGGCATTGCGCCGGGGACGGCGCCCGAAGACATCGTGCGCGCGGCCTGCGCCCCCGGCGCGGGCGACGAGGACCGGCTTCGCGCGCTCGCCCGGGCCATGACGGAACCGGAGCGGGGCCCACGCGACACACAACGCGGCATGACGATCGGCAGCTGGCTCGCCGCGGACCCGGACGCGCGAATCGCCCGCTTCAACGACTATTGCCGCGCGTTCCTGACGGAGAAGCAAGAACCCCTGAAGAATGTCGCGTCCGCAGCGGCGCTGCGGCGACAACCGGAACTCGAACGGGTCGTCGAAGCCGAACAGGCGCGGATCGTGTGCGCCGTCGAGGACCGGAAGCGCGCGACGGTCGCGGCGGCGACAGCGGCGTTGCTGACTGTCGGCGGTGCGGTCATCGACGCCTACGAAGCGCGGAAACGAGCGCTCGCGCGGCTCGATTTCGACGATCTCATCCTTGACGCAACCGCCCTGCTGAAGCGCCGGGGCGGCGCGGCGTGGGTGCTCTACAAACTCGACGGCGGCCTCGACCACCTGCTCATCGACGAGGCGCAGGACACGAACCCCGAACAATGGGAGGTGGTGCGGGCGCTTACGGACGAGTTCTTCGCGGGCGAAGGGGCGCGCCGGGCGCCGCGCACCGTGTTTGCGGTCGGCGACCCGAAACAGTCGATCTACGGCTTCCAGCGCGCCGACCCCGCGAAGTTTTCGGAGATGAAGGAGCGGTTCGCCGAGCGTGCGCGGGGCGCCGGGCAGGGTTGGAGCGACGCGCCGCTGGAGATTTCGTTCCGCTCGACGGCGCCGGTTCTGGCGGCGGTGGACGCGGTGTTCGCCGACGAGGACGCGGGCCGCGGGGTCGTCTTCGGCGGGCGTCCCGTGCGCCACGACCCGCGGCGGACCGGTCAGGCGGGTCGCGTCGAATTGTGGGAGCCGGTCGAAGCCGATGCGCCCGACGAACCGGCCCCGTGGAAACCCCCGGTCGAACGGATCGCCGTATCCGACGCGGTCGACGAACTCGCGGAGCGGATGGCGCGACACATCGCCGCCCTCTGCGACGGCGGACACATGCTCGAAAGCCGCCGCCGGCCGGCGCAGCCGGGGGACGTTCTGGTGCTGGTCCGCAGCCGCGGGCGCTTCGTTCACGAACTGACGCGGCAGCTCAAGAAAGCCGGGGTGGCGGTCGCCGGCGTCGACCGGATCCTCCTCGCCGAACACATCGCGGTCATGGACCTGATGGCCCTCGGGCGTTTCCTGCTGTTGCCCGGCGACGATCTCAGCCTCGCCGAGACGCTGAAGAGCCCGCTGTTCGGCTTCGACGACGAGGCGCTGTTCGCGCTTGCGCACGGCCGGGAAGGACAGTCGCTTTGGGGGCGCCTGGTCGCCACGGCGGAATCGGACCCGCTTCGCGCCGATGCGCGGAAGCGCCTGGGCGATCTTCTCTCCCGCGCCGACCGGACGACGCCGTGGGAACTCTACGCCGATCTTCTGGCGGCGGGCGGCGGGCGGCGGCGCTTCCGCTCCCGTCTCGGCGCGGAGGCGGACGACCCGCTCGACGAATTCCTCGCCCAGGCGCTCGCCCATGAGCGCGCCGGCCCGCCGAGCCTTCAGGGGTTTCTGCATTGGCTCGCGAACGGCGGCGTCGAGGTCAAACGCGATGCGGCGCCGGAGGACGGCGCGGTGCGTATCACGACCGTGCACGGCGCCAAGGGCATGGAGGCGCCGGTGGTGTATCTGCCCGACACGATGACGGTCCCGCGGGGCGACGCGCAGCTGGTGTGGTCGCCCGACGGCGGCACGGTGTTGTGGCCGGTCCGCTCCGAATATCGCGACCCGCTCAGCATCGAGTGGATCGACGCCGCGAAAGCGCGCTCCCGCGAGGAATACCGGCGTCTGCTCTATGTCGCCATGACCCGCGCCGAAGACCGCCTGATCGTCTGCGGCTGGAAAGGCAAGAGAGCGTCGAGGGAGAGGCCGTGGCGGGAGATGGTGGACGCCGCCTTCGAGGGGCTGGCGGGCGCGACGGCGGAGCCGGGCGGCGTGCGCGCCCTGCATTGCGAACAGACCGCGGCGCCCGACCGCGCGCGCGATGTCGCCGCCGTCGCGGACGCCGCCGGGGAGCCCGAACCGCCTCCGTGGATGCGCGCCGTTCCGCCTGCCGAGTCGACCGCGGCGCCGCGGCGACCGTCGCGCGCCGGAGCTGTCCTTGCGCCGGAGGCCGAAGAACGCGGGCGGCGTCTGCATCGCATCATGCAGGCGTGGCCGGCCGTTCCGGACACGGCGCCGGACGCCGACCGCGCGATCGCGGAGGCCGCCGTGGCGCATGTGCGGCGCGACCCCGTGTTCGCTCCGCTCTTCGCCCCGGGGAGCATCGCCGAGGCGCCGATGGCGGCGCCGGCGCCGCAGCGTCTGTCGGGTCGCGTCGATCGCCTGGCGGCGACGCCCGACGCCGTGCTGGCGGTGGATTTCAAAACCGGGGGCGCGCCGGCGCGCCCGCCGCACGACTATGTGCGGCAAATGGCGGCCTATCGCGATGTCCTGCGTCTCATCTTCCCCGGCCGTCCGGTCCGCTGCGCGCTGTTGTGGCTCGACGGCCCGGCGCTGACTCCGCTCGACGACGCGCTGCTCGACGGGGCCGGCGCCTGACCGGAGGCGGCGGCGCCGGACCCGCCCCGTTGTCGCCGCGCCCTCAGTCGACGATGGCCTGCGACACCAGGTTGCGCAGCATCATGCGGTAGCGGACCCGGTTTTTCACGCTCTGCATCATGTAGACCACGACCAGGCGCTCGGCGGGGTCGACCCAGAAATAGGTCCCGGCATAGCCGCCCCAGAAGAACTCGCCGACCGACCCGGGCCAGGCCGACTCGCCGGCCGCGAGACGGACGCCGAACCCGAGGCCGAACCCGTAGCCGGGGCCCGGCAGGTAGAAGGCGCCGCTCTTGTCGATGCCGTCGCCCAGATGATCGGCGGTCATGTACTCGACCGTCTTGCGGCCGAGGATGCGTTCTCCGTCGAGGCTGCCGCCGTTCAGCAGCATCTGGCAGAAGCGCGCATAGTCGCCGGCGGTGGAAACGAGTCCGTGGCCTCCGGACAGCATTTTCGGCGGGCGCGTCACGTCGATGAGGTCGTCGACGACTCCGGTGGCCGGGTCGGCCTGGGGTTCGGCGACCCGCCCGAGATCTTCTTCCGGAACATGGAAGCCGGTATCGGTCATGCCCGCAGGTTCGAACACCCGCCGGCGCAGGAATTCGTCGAGAGGTCCGCCGGTGGCCGCCTCCATCAGCGCGCCGAGCACGTCGGTGGACCGTCCGTAGTCCCAGGCGGTTCCCGGTTGCCATAAAAGCGGCAGGCGCGCGAGGCGACGGGAATACTCCGCGACCGTCATGTCGAGCGAAAACGACGCCAGCCCGGCCGCCTTGTAGGCGTCCTTCACCGGGCCGGCGCCGATGAAGGCGTAGGTAAGTCCCGAACTATGGCGCAACAGGTCCTGAAGCGCGATCGCGCGCTTCGCGGGAACGGCGTCGTAGCCGCGACCGTCGGGCCGGGGAACCCCGACGGTCATGTCGGCGAATTCGGGCAGATGCCGCGAGATCGGTTCGGACAGGAGCAGCGCGCCTTCCTCCGCCAGCGTCATCGCGGCGACGCTGAATACCGGCTTGGTCATCGAGTAGATGCGGAAGATGGAGTCGCGTTCCATGGGCGCGCCCGACGCCCGGTCGCGATACCCGAACGCTTCGTGCCAGGCGGTCTTGCCGTTACGGGCGACGAGCACGACCGCTCCCGGAATGACCCCCGCCGCCACGTCGCGCTCGAGCAGCCGCGCCACGCGGGCGAGTCGTTCCGACGACAGGCCCACCTCCTCCGGCGCGGCGGACGGCAGCGACCCCGCCGGGACCGCGCCCGCGACGAACGATGCGGCGAGCGCGAGAGCGGCGCCCGCGACCCGGTTCGCTCCGATCATTGCAAGGTCTCCCGGTTTGCGCGCCCGACGGCTCAGGGCGCGCCGCCGAACAGCCTCAGCGCCGCGAAAAGCGCCCCCGCGGCGCCGAATACGGCGAGCAGTACGGTCGCCTTGAAGTCGGCGACAGTGGCCTTGATTTTCTCGTCGAAGCGCAGGGTGGCTGCTTCGATCTTTTCTTCGAGGCGCTGGATGTCCGCCTTGTCGGCCTTGCCTTCCGCGAGCGCGGCTATCGCGGCTTCGAGACGCTGGATATCCGCCTTGTCGGCCTTGCCCTCGGCGAGCGCGTCGATCTTTTCTTCCAGGCGCTGGATATCCGCCTTGCTCGCGAAGCCCTGCACGACCGCATCGCGCACCGCCTCCGCGTGGGCCTCGGCCTGCGCGGCGGCGACGCCGGCCGCCTTGAGCTTCCGTGCGTAGGCGAGGGTGTCGAACGCGAAGGTCGTGTCCATGCGGACAGGTTTAGACCCATGGCGCGGGGCGCGCAAGGGTATGCGCCGCTTTCGCCGCCCGGCGAAGCGCGCTACGCTGCGGCGCATGGAAATGCGGGAACCCTCGGCGGCGGACATCGCCCGTCGGCTGTGTCGGGAGCGCGACCGCGCGGCGCTGTCGACGGCGGCGCACGACGCCGGGGGCTGGCCCTACGGCTCGCTGGCGGTCGTGGCCTGCCGCTTCGACGGCGCGCCCCTGCTGCTGCTTTCGCGCCTCGCGCTCCACACCGCCAATCTCGCCGCAGATGCGCGTCTGTGCCTGCTCTACGACGGCACGGCGGGGTTGAAGGACCCGCTGGCCGGCGCCCGGGCGAGCGTGTTCGGCCGCGCCGAGGCCGAAGACGACCCGGCGGCGCTGGCGCGCTTCCTGCGCCGCCACCCCGCCGCCGCGCGCTACGCCGGTTTCGACGATTTCTCGCTCTGGCGAGTCGCCGTCGAGCGTATTCACGTGGTCGCCGGGTTCGGCGCGGTCGAGAGTGTCGACGGCGCTGCGCTGGCGGCGCCGGACGCGCCGGAACTGGAGCGCGGCGAGGCGGGTATCGTGGCGTATATGAACGACAGCCAGAGCGACGCCGTGGCGGCCTGCGCCCGCTGCTTTGCACGGCGCGCGGGCGGCGCCCGGGGCTGGCGCCTCACCGGCGTCGACCCGTTCGGCATCGACCTGCGCCGGGGCGGAAGAACGGCGCGGGGATGGTTCGACTCGCCGGTGGACACGCCGCAGGCGGCCGCGAGCGCGGTCGCGCGGCTCGTGCTGACCGCGCGCGCCGCCTGAGGGGCGGGGGACTCCGTGGCCGCGCCGCGTCTTGTGCCGTATCTGCATTTCCGGCCGCGCGTCGCCGCGAGCGCCCGGTTCGGCGACGATGCGACAGCGGTCGGGCGCACCGCAATCGGCGAAGATTCGGCGTTCGGCGATCTCGTGGTGTTGCGCGGCGACGGAGAACGCATCGAAATCGGCGCCGGGTGCCGGCTGATGGCGCGCGCCACGGTGCATATTTCCGACGGTCGCCTGGCCGCGCATATCGGCGATCGCGCGACCGTCGGGCGCTACGCGCTGGTCCACGCCTGCGTCGTCGGGGACGACGCCGTGCTTTGCGACGGCGCGGTGACGATGGACGGCGCCGAGATCGGAGCGGGCGCCGTCATCGCCGCCGGAGCGCTGGTCCCCCCGGGCAAGACGCTCGAGGGCGGCGCGCTCTACGCCGGAAACCCTGCGCGCCGGGTGCGACGCCTGACCGCCGGCGAATGCGAGGCGTTCCGGCGCGCGGTGCGCAGCGGGCGCGGCGGCGCTCATCTCGATTTCACGTTGCCGCCGCTGTCGATGGCGCCCTTTTGCGGCGCGCCGACGCGCGGCGCCGGGCCGTTCCATAGCCTTGTGGGCGCGACGCCGGAGGCGGCGCCGAGCGCCTTCGTGGCCGCCAACGCCGTGCTGCGCGGGCGGGTGCGCCTCGGCGAGTCGGTGAGCGTGTGGTATGCGACGGCGGTCTGCGGCGACCGCGCCGGGGTCGTCGTCGGCGCGCGCTCGAACATCCAGGACAACTCCATACTGTTTGCCGGATCGGGAGGCATCGACATCGGCGAGGAGGTCACGGTCGGCCACAATGTGCGCATGGGCGCCTGCCGGGTGGGGGACCGCGCGCTGATCGGGATGGGCGCCGAGGTCGCGGACGGCGTAACGGTCGAAGAAGACGCCGTGGTCGGCGCCCGCGCCTTCGTCGAATCGGGAACCGCTGTGCGCGCGGGCCATATCTGGGCCGGGCGCCCGGCGCGCGCCTTCCGCGCCGTAAGCGAGGAAGAGCGGCGCTTCTTCGCGCGGGGTTGCGCGGTATACGTGGATTATGCCGCGCGCTATCTGGCCGCGGGCGCCTGAGGGCGCGCAAGGGGGAGCGATGGCTTACTGGCTGATGAAATCCGAACCGGGGGAATACTCCTGGGACGATCTCGTGGCCGAGGGGCGCACCTATTGGGACGGCGTGCGCAACCATCAGGCAGCCAACAACATGAAGGCCATGAAAGTCGGCGACAAGGCCTTCTTCTATCATTCGGTGAGGGCGAGGGAGATCGTCGGGGTCATGGAAGTGGCGCGAGAAGCCTATCCCGACCACACCGACGAGAAGGGCCGCTTCGTGATGGTCGATGTCAAGCCGCTGGTCGCGCTGGCGAAACCGGTGACGCTTGCCGCCGTCAAGGCGGAGCCCCGCCTCGCCGATCTCGCCCTGGTCCGTCAGTCGCGGCTTTCGGTGCTGCCGGTGGGCGAGGCGCACTGGACACTGCTCTGCGAGATGGGCGGCGTGGCGCCGTGACGCCGGTTGCGATCTGCGCCGTCTCCGACATCGCCGACGGGGGGACGCGGCGGCTCGCCGCGGTCGCGCCCCGCGCCCCCGACGCCTTTCTCGTGCGCCGCGGCGGCCGGGTGTTCGGCTATGTGGACAACTGCCCGCATCGCGACCTGCCGCTGCATTTCGTTCCCGGGCGCTATCTGTCTCCCGACGGGACCGCCATTCTCTGCGTCAATCACGGCGCGCGCTTCGATATAGAAACAGGCGCCTGCCTCGGCGGGCCTTGCGCCGGGCTTTCCCTGACCCCGTTGCCGCTCGAGGCGAGCGGTCGCGTCGTGCGGCTGGCGCCGGGCGCCGCGGAGCGCTGGCGCCTCGCGCCCGACGGTCGACGGGCGCCGGGTTTGCGGGGATAATCCGGACCGGAACAAGGGAGAAGCGAATGTCCGACGCGCAGGTTTTTCCGGTTCCGGCGGCGGCGGCGCGCGCCGCGCACATAGACGAGGCCGGTTATCGGGAGATGTACCGGCGCTCGCTCGAGGACCCGGACGGTTTCTGGCTCGAACAGGCCCGCCGCCTCGACTGGGTCTCGCAGCCGGCGCGCGCGGGGAACGCCTCCTTCGCGCGCGACTCGGTCTCGATCGAATGGTTTGCCGACGGGACTCTGAACGTCGCCGCCAATTGCGTCGACCGCCATGCGGAGCGGACTCCGGACCGGACGGCGATCCTGTGGGAAGGCGACGACCCCGCCGAGTCGAAGGCGATCTCCTACGCCGAATTGCGCGCCGAAGTCTGCCGCATGGCCAACGTCCTGAAAGCGCGCGGCGTAACGGCGGGGGACCGGGTGACGATCTACATGCCCATGATCCCGGAAGCCGCCTTCGCCATGCTCGCCTGCGCGCGCATCGGCGCCGTCCACTCGGTGGTGTTCGGCGGTTTCTCGCCCGACGCTCTGGCCGACCGCATCCTCGACTGCGAGTCCCCGGTGCTGATCACCGCCGACGAAGGGGTGCGCGGCGGACGCAGAATTCCGCTCAAGGCGAACGCCGACCGCGCTCTCGCCCGCTGCCCCGGCGTCGCGACCGTGCTCGTCGTTCGCCGCACCGGCGGCGATGTCGCATGGACGGACGGGCGCGACGTATGGTGGCATGAGGCGCGCGCCGCGGCCGCCGACGAATGCGAGGCGCCGGCCATGGGCGCCGAAGCCCCGCTGTTCATCCTCTATACCTCGGGCTCGACCGGCAAACCGAAAGGCGTCCTCCACAGCAGCGGCGGCTATCTGCTCTATGCGGCGATGACCCACCGCTACGTGTTCGACTGTCGTGACGACGATATCTACTGGTGCACCGCGGATGTCGGCTGGGTGACCGGGCACAGCTACATCGTCTACGGGCCTCTCGCCAACGGCGCCGCGACGCTGATGTTCGAGGGGGTCCCGAACTTCCCGGACCCGTCGCGGTTCTGGCGGGTGGTCGACAAGCACAAGGTGTCGGTCTTCTACACCGCGCCGACCGCCATCCGCGCCCTGATGCGCGAGGGCGACGCGCCCGTCGCCGCGACCCGCCGCGACAGTCTGCGTCTCCTCGGTTCGGTCGGCGAGCCGATCAACCCCGAAGCATGGCTGTGGTATTACAATACCGTCGGCGAAGGTCGTTGCCCCATCGTCGATACCTGGTGGCAGACCGAGACGGGGGGCGTGATGATCGCGCCGCTGCCGGGGGCGACGCCGCTCAAGCCCGGCTCTGCTACCCGGCCTTTTTTCGGCGTCGAGCCGGTGCTGGTCGACTCCGGCGGCGCGACCGTCGAGGGGGAAGGGACGGGCGTGCTGTGCATCGCCAGGTCGTGGCCGGGGCAGATGCGCACCGTCTATGGCGACCATCGGCGTTTCGTCGAGACCTATTTCTCGGCTTTCGACGGGCTGTATTTCACCGGCGACGGCTGCCGGCGCGACGCCGACGGCTATTACTGGATCACCGGGCGGGTGGACGATGTGATCAACGTCTCGGGCCACCGCATGGGCACGGCCGAAATCGAAAGCGCTCTGGTGGCCCATGGCGATGTCGCCGAGGCCGCGGTGGTGGGGTATCCCCATGACGTAAAGGGTCAGGGGATCTACGCCTATGTCACGCTGGTCGCGGGCCGCGAGGGCGACGGGGCGCTGCGCGGGGAGCTGGTTCGATGGGTGCGCAAGGAGATCGGCCCCATCGCCAGCCCGGATCTGATCCAGTGGGCGCCGGGGCTGCCCAAGACGCGCTCGGGCAAGATCATGCGCCGAATCCTGCGCAAGATCGCCGCGAACGAACACGACGAACTCGGCGACGTGTCCACCCTCGCCGACCCCGGAGTCGTCGACGAACTGGTGGAGAACCGCATGAACCGCGAGGGTCGCGGGTCGTAGACGGAGCGTCGCCGGCGAGGCGAGAACACGCCGGGCGCCCGGGAGAAAGGGAGAATCCATGCGTTGCGAAGTGGTGGCGGTCGGCACCGAGTTGCTGCTCGGACAGATCGTCGACACCAATTCGAGCTGGATCGGCGAGCGGCTCGCGCTCGCCGGGATCGACTCCCATTTCCAGACGAAGGTGGGCGACAATCTCGAACGGATGGTTTCGTGCATCCGCCTCGCCCTGTCGCGCGCCGACGCGGCGATCGTCTGCGGCGGCCTCGGCCCGACGCAGGACGACATCACGCGAGAGGCGCTCGCCGTCGTCATGGGCGTCGAACTGCGGCGCGACGCCGAAATGGGAGCGCGCATCCGCCATATGTTCGAATCGCGCGGGCGCCGCATGACCGGGAACAACCTCCGGCAGGCGGAGCTGCCCGAAGGCGCGTCGTTCATCCCGCAAATGCCGGGGACCGCGCCCGGCCTGATCTGCCCCGTCGGCGCGGACAAGGCAGTCTATGCGGTGCCCGGCGTGCCGTGGGAAATGCGGCTGATGATCGAGGGTTCGGTGCTGCCCGATCTCGGACGCCGCGCCGGCGTGTCGGCGGCGATCCGCAGCCGCGTCATCAAGACATGGGGCGAGACCGAGTCCGGCCTCGCCGAACGTCTCGCCGGACGCATCGCCGCGCTCGACCGTTCGGGCGCAGCGACTCTCGCCTTCCAGGCCAGCGGCATCGAGGGGCTGAAGGTGCGCATCACCGCCAAGGCCGACGACGAGGCGACGGCGCGTTCGCGCGTCGCCGAGGAGGAGGAGCGGGTGCGCGAGATCCTCGGCGACGCGGTGTTCGGCGCCGACGACGAGACGATGGAGTCGGTGGTGCTCGACATGCTGCGCGCGCGCGGCGCGACGCTGGCGGTGGCGGAAACCCTGACCGGCGGCCTGATCGGTTCGCGGATGACCGGCGTCCCCGGTGCGGGCGAGGCGTTTCGGGGCGCTCTGGTCTCGACCCCCGACCGCGCGCCGGGGGGCCTCGCCGGCCTGCCCGACGCGCCGGTGGCGTCGCCGGAGATGGCGTCGGCGCTCGCCGCCGCCGCGCGCCGAGCCCTCGGCGCCGACGCCGGCCTGGCGACGACGGGGGTCCCGGGCCCCGAACCGGCCAACGGCCATGCGCCGGGGACGGTGTTCCTCGGTCTCGCGCTGGGCGACCGCGTGGAGGCCCGCGAGATCCGCCTGCCCGGGCGCGGCCGGCGCATCCGCGAATATGCGACCATAAGCCTCCTCAATCTTTTCCGGCGCGCGCTGCTCGGCTTGCCGCCGTCGGCGCTGTAGCGGGGCGAAGCATGACGGAAGCGCCTGTCATCCGCGTGCTCGTCGCCAAGGTCGGCCTCGACGGACACGACCGCGGGGTGAAGATCGTCGCCCGCAGCCTCCGCGACGCCGGCATGGATGTAATCTATACGGGGCTGCACAAGACTCCGGAGGAAGTGGTGCGCGCCGCCGTGGACGAAGATGTCGACGTGCTCGGCATCGGCTTGCTCTCGGGCGCGCACATGACCGTTTTCCCGCGCGTGATCGCGCTCCTGAAGGAGGCCGGGGCCGACGACATCCTGCTGGTCGGCGGCGGCGTGATGCCCGATGAGGATGCGGTCGCGCTCAGGGAAATGGGCGTCGCCGAGCTGCTGTTGCAGGACACCCCGCCCGACGCCATCGTCGCCGCGATCCGCCGCCTGGTCGCAGAACGGGGGCCGCGCTGACATGGAGCAATGGTCGTTTCCCGCCGCCTACGACGAGGCGTATCTGCCCGCGCCCGATGCGCGCTACTGGTTTCCCGAACGCGAAACCGGAGATCCCGGCGCCCGCGAGGCGGCCATCGTCGCGCGTCTTCGCGCGGTCATGGAATACGCTTGGGACCGCGCGCCGTTCTACCGCCGCAAGTGGGACGAGGCGGGGGTTCACCCGAGTCACATCGTCTCGCTGGAGGCGTTCGAGAAGGTTCCCGTCGTGACCAAGGCGGAACTGCGCGCGGCGCAGGCGGCGCATCCGCCCTTCGGCGACTATCTCTGTATCCCGCCGCGCGAGGTGGGCTACATCCACGGGACTTCCGGCACCACCGGGCGACCGACGGCGTTCGGCATCGGGCGGGCCGACTGGCGGACGATCGCCAACGCTCATGCGCGCATCCTGTGGGCGATGGGGGTGCGCCCGGGCGACCGCGTGTTCGTCGCCGCCATTTTCAGTCTCTATCTCGGTTCGTGGGGAGCGATGGCGGGCGCCGAGCGTCTGGGCTGCCAGGTTTTCCCCTTCGGCGCCGGCGCGCCGGGCATGACCGCGCGCGCCGCGTCGTGGCTCGCCGCGATGGGCGCCGACGCCTTCTACGCCACCCCGTCCTACGCGCTGCACCTCGCGGAGACCGCCCGCGCCGAAGGCTACGACCCGCGTCGCTTCGGCATCCGGACCATGTTCTTCTCCGGCGAACCCGGCGCGTCGATCCCCGGCATCCGCGACCGCATCGTCGAGGCTTACGGCGCGCAAGTGTTCGACTGCGGGACGATGGCCGAGATGAGTCCCTTCATGAGCGCCGCCGGCGCGCGCGGCGGCGGCCCCGGAATGTTGCTCTGGCAAGACATGGTCTATCACGAACTCTGCGACCCCGAAACGTTCGCGCGGGCGCCTTACGGGGCGCAGGGAACGCCGGTGTATACGCATCTCGAACGCACGTCGCAGCCGATGATCCGCCTGTTCTCCGGCGATCTCGCCCACTGGAGCGCCGGGCCGAGCCCCTGCGGGCGGACCTATCCGAGTTTCCCCGACGGGGTGTACGGGCGCATTGACGACATGTTCCAGGTGCGCGGCGAGAACATCTATCCCAGCGAGATCGACAAGGTGCTGAACGGCCTGGACGGCTATGCCGGCGAGCACCGCATCGTCGTCAGTCGGGAAAGCGCGATGGACGAGCTGCTGGTGCGCGTCGAGGCTCATGCGCCCGGGAGCGACGACGGGTCGGAGTCCTTCGCGCCCGCCTGCGCGGCGGCGCTGCGCAAGCTCCTCGGCGTGCGCGCCAGGGTGGAGGCGGTGGCGCCCGGAACCTTCCCGCGGACGGACTTCAAGGCGCGGCGGGTGATCGACGACCGCGCCCTGTTCCGCGACATGGCGTCGCGTCTCCCCGCCGGACAGGCGGGCGCGCGGCGGTGACGAAAGTCCCGGTTCCCTCGCGCGCGCTGGTTCCCGGGGTTCTGTCGGGGGACCGCCGCGCCCTCGCCCGGCTGATCAGCCGCGCCGAGGCGGGCGGGGAGGAATGCCGGCCCGCGCTCGCCGACCTCCACCGCCACACGGGCCGCGCCCACATCGTCGGCCTGACGGGCGTCCCGGGGTCGGGCAAATCGACTCTGGCGCGGGCGCTCGCCGGACATCTGCGCGACTCCGGGCGCACCCTCGGCATTGTCGCGGTGGACCCGTCGAGCCCCTATTCCGGAGGCGCCATCCTCGGCGACCGCATCCGCATGGGGGCTCTGGCCGGCGACCCGGGCGTGTTTATCCGCTCGATGGCGTCGCGCGGGGCGCTCGGCGGTCTGGCGCGCGCCGCGCTCGACGCGGTGGACGCAATGGACGCCGCAGGGTTCGACATGGTGATGATCGAGACCGTCGGGGTCGGCCAGGACGAGGTGGACATCGCGGGCGCCGCCGACACGACCGTGGTCGTTTCCGCTCCCGGCCTTGGCGACGACGTGCAGGCGCTGAAGGCCGGGGTGCTGGAAATCGCCGATATTCACGCGGTGAGCAAGGCCGACCGCCCCGAGGCGGACCGCGCCGTGAGCGAGTTGAAGCGCATGTTGACGCTTGGCGCGGCGTCCGGCCGCCCGGTCCCCGTGGTGGCGACCAGCGCCGCCGCGGGCGCGGGCGTCGCCGGGCTGCTGGACGCGATCGACTCGCACCGCGCGTTCCTCGCGGACGGCGGGCGGCTGGCGCGCCGCCGTCGCCGCAACGCCGCGGCGCGCACCGTGAAGATCGCCGAGGACATCGTGCGGCGGCGCCACGCCGCCGGCGTCGCGAGCGAGACCGTGATCGACCGCGTCTGCGCCCGTGAGATCGACCCCCACGCCGCGGCGCAGATGCTGCTCGCGGCGCATGCGCAACAGGCGGAGCCATGACCGACACCGTAACCGATCCCGTAACCGACGCGGGAACCGACGAGACAAGCCGCGACGCGGCCGACGCCGGCGCGCGCGGCGCTTTCGACCGCGAGTCTCTCGCCCGCCTGGCCGGCGAGGTCGAGGACTGGGAGGCGGGCGAACTCGCGCGGGTTCTCGACCGGGCGCCGGAAGGAAAGACGGACTACCGCACCGCCTCGGGTCTCGACCTCAGGCGCGTCTATACCGCGCTGGACGCAGCCGGGGCGCCGCTTGAGGATATCGGCTTGCCGGGGCGCTATCCTTTCACCCGCGGGCCGTATCCGACGATGTATCGCGGGCGCCGCTGGACGATGCGCCAGATCGCCGGCTTCGGCACCGGCGCCGACACCAACCGCCGGTTCGAGTATCTGATCGCGCAGGGACAGACGGGGCTGTCAACCGATTTCGACATGCCCACGCTGATGGGCTACGACTCCGACCACCCCATGAGTCACGGCGAGGTGGGCCGCGAGGGAGTCGCGGTCGACACCATCGACGACATGGAGGCGCTGTTCGACGGCATCGACCTGCGCGACATTTCGGTGTCGATGACGATCAACCCGTCCGCCTGGATCGTCTACGCCATGTATATCGCGCTGGCGCGGCGGCGCGGCTACGACCTGCACGCCCTGTCCGGCACCATCCAGGCCGACATCCTCAAGGAATACATGGCGCAGAAGGAGTGGATATTCCCCATCCGCCCGTCCGTGCGCCTGGTGCGCGACTGTATCGCCTGGGGCGCGCGCCACATGCGCCGGTTCAACCCCATAAACATTTCCGGCTACCATATTTCCGAAGCCGGCGCGACGGCGGTGCAGGAAGCCGCCTTCACCATGGCCAACACCATCGCCTATGTGGAGGAAGCGACCGCGGCGGGGCTGGACGTAGACGAGTTCGCCCCCCGCCTGTCGTTCTTTTTCGTCGCCCAGGCGGACTTGTTCGAGGAAGTGGCGAAGTTCCGCGCCGTGCGCCGCGTCTATGCGAAGATCATGAAGGAGCGCTTCGGCGCGAAAAAGCCCGAGTCCATGCGTCTGCGCTTCCATGCGCAGACGGCGGCGGCGACGCTGACGAAGCCCCAGCACCGGGTGAACCTCATGCGCACCGCCTTTCAGGCGCTCGCGGCGGTGCTCGGCGGCTGCCAGAGTCTGCACGCCAACGGCATGGACGAAGCCTTCGCCATCCCCACCGAAGACGCGATGCGGCTCGCCCTGCGCACCCAGCAGGTCATTGCCGAGGAAACCAACGTGACGTCGGTGGTCGATCCTCTCGGCGGCTCCTGGTTCGTCGAAACGCTCACCCGCGACATGGAGCGGCGGATATTCGGGATTCTCGACCGGGTGGACGAGATGGGCGGCGCGATCGCGGCGATCGAGCGCGGCTGGTTCCAGCGCGAGATCGCCGACTCGGCCTACGATCAGGCGATCCGCAAGGCGAACGGCGAACGACCGGTCATCGGCGTGAACGCTTTCGTCGAGGAGGGGGAGGCCCCGGCGATCGAAACCCACCCCTACGACCCGGAGACCGAGCGCCGGCAGATCGAGAACCTGCGGCGTGTCCGTCGCGAACGCGACAACGCGAAGGTGGCGGCGCTTCTGGAGGAGCTTCGGCGCGTGGCCCGCGCCGAGAAGGAGAACATCATGCCCGTCACCATCGCGCTGGCGGACGCGCGCGCATCGATGGGCGAGATCGTGGAAACGCTCCGCGGCCTGTGGGGGAGTTACACCGAAACCCCGGTCTTCTGAGACGGCGCTGCCAGGGTTCCCCGGTTCCGGCAGGGAAAACGGGATCCTCTTCGACAGACGTATCGCGACTTCTGCACAAGACCCGGATTTTTTGGGGTCCGGTCGCGGCTCGGCGGTTGCCGGTTCGGCTCGACTTCCGGCGGCGTCGCGAGGCGTCGACGGGATGACCGGGCGAGCGCCTCGATTCGATCCGGCTTGTCGTTGTCCGGACATATTCGTTCCGCGAAGAGCGTGTGAGGAAATTGGGCAACTGTCATTATGACGTTTGGGGCGCCAGGAAAACGGCCCTGTGCAGGAAAATAAAGCCGTAACAATACTTCGTCATTCCCGCGAAAGCGGGAATCTGTTGCGGCGTTTCCGCAATAAAACGGGCCGATATGGCGGACGGCCGCCTCCAGATTCCCGCTTTCGCGGGAATGACGAGTATTTGTAAATCTGTCCGATTCCTTCACATGCTCGAAAGCGGGAATCCAGAGCGGCCGTCCGAAAGACTCTCCAATGTTTTTCTTGTGGAAGCGCCAGACTTGATTCTCGCTTTCGAGCATGTGAAGAAATCGGGCGTCTCTAATCGTGACAGCCGGATCGCTGAAATAAGGGCATTGTAAACGACAATAACCACCGAATAGTACTTCGTCATTCCCGCGAAAGCGGGAATCTGGAGGCGGCCGTCCGCTATATCGACCCGTTTTTATTACGGAAACGCCGCAACAGATTCCCGCTTTCGCGGGAATGACGAAGAGTGGTGGGGCTTTTCAATTTCTTCACACACTCGAAAGCGGGAATTACCGACGCAGGGGGCGGATTCTCGCAATTCCGTCACGCATTGTCATGCTCCGACGGCGGGTTCGGAAACGCCGTAAGGCGCCGGGAACGCGATCCTGCCGCAGGCGAAACCGGTCATGCAGAGGTCTCGTATAGAAATCCGTCCGAAATCACTCGAAGGACCCTGGCGAGAGGCGCCGGGCGGCGACGAAGACGTCGGCTTCACGGTCGTTCGGTTGCACGGGCGCGTGCGACACGGTCCGGGTCGCGCCGGCGCGCCGCGGCCGGCTATGGTTCTCGCGCGCGCCGTGTGCGATAGTGGCCGCGTTACACCGGCCGGAAGCGGCCGGCATCGCGAAGAGGACAGACGGATGAAAAGGTCGATATCCGGAACCGCCGCGGCGCTGGGCCTGACGCTGGCGCTTGGCGGTTGCCTGGGGGACGCGGGCCAGAAGGAAACCGCGGGCGGGCTGATCGGCGCCGCGATCGGCGGCCTCGCCGGGTCGCAGATCGGCGACGGGACCGGGCAGCTGGTGGCGGTCGGCGCGGGCGCCGTCCTCGGCGCCATGATGGGCAGCGAGATCGGGCGGTCGCTCGACAAGGCCGACCAGCTGTACGCCGCGCAGAACTACCAGCAGACGCTCGAAAGCGCGCCGACGGGGCAGACCTCCGAGTGGGTGAACCCGGACACCGGGCACAGCGGCACCCACACGCCGACGCGCACCTATCAAAGCGACAACGGTCAGTATTGCCGCGAGTTCCAGCAGACGGTGACCATCGGCGGGCGGACCGAAGAAGCCTACGGGCGCGCCTGCCGCGGAGAGGACGGCGCCTGGCGGATCGTCAGCGGCTGAACGCCGCGCCGCCGCGCTCGCGAGAAACCGGCGAAGTCCCCCGAACCGGTCCCGGTCGCCCCCGGGGGCGCCGGCGCGCGGGTTCAGCGTCGCAGGGTCGAGCGCACTGCGTGAAGGACCAGATGCAGGGCGCCGCCGCCGGCCAATGCGATGGCGGTGTTGCGCAGGAGCTCCCTGGCGTATTCGTCCTGCGGCGCGGAGCCGAAAAAGGCGAACCAGAGGCAAAGCGCCACGAACAGGGCCGCGAAACCGCTCCCGCAAAACAACATGACCGCCGCCAGGCGATGGCGCCGTAGCGCCGCCGCCTCGTCGATCTGCAATTTCCGGGCGCGCAGTTCCTCTTTCGCCTTGACCCGGCGTTCCCGCGCCTCGGCGCGCTGCGTCCGCCCCCGGGCTTTCACCTCGGCGCGGCGAACTTTCGCTTCGACCAAGCGCGCCTGCGCTTCGGTCAGCCGTGTCCGCGCGTCGGCGCGGCGGCTTTCCGCATCGAGCGTTCGGCCCGCAACGCCCCACGGCCCGGCGCCCGACTCCCCGGTTTTCTCCGCGGCGCCGGCGGCTGCGGGAGGCGGCGTCTCCCCTTCCGCCGCCTTTCCGGGCGGGTCGTCCCTGCGCGCGCCGTGGTCCGTGTCCGCCATGTTCCGCGCTCCCGGTTCAGGCTCTGCCGACGAGCTCGATCTTGTAACCGTCGGGGTCCTCGATAAAGGCGATGGGCGTGGAGCCGTGCTTCATCGGCCCCGGTTCGCGCACGACCTTCACGCCGCGCGCCCTGAGCGCCGCGCACGCGGCATAGACATCGGGAACGCCGAGGGCGATGTGGCCGTAGCCGGAACCGGGGTCGTAGGGATCGGCCCGGTCCCAGTTACAGGTGAGCTCGATCACGGTATGGCTTTCCTCGGCGCCGTAGCCGACGAAGGCGAGGGTGAAACGGCCGGAGGGGAAGTCGTTTCGGCGCAGGAGCTTCATCCCCAGGCCTTCGGTATAGAAGAGGATCGACGCGTCGAGGTCCTTCACCCGGAGCATCGTGTGCAACATGCGGAATTCAGGGGCGTCGGGCATCGGTGTCCCTCCTCCTTTCGCCGATCGCGTCGAAAACGACTTCCGCGGCGCGCTCGCTCGGCGTCGCGCTTCCGTCGGGCCGGCGGAGCGCCGCTACGGCGTCGTCCATCGCCGCAATCTGGTCCGCGCGCGCGCGCGGATCAACGAATAGTTTTTCGACCTGCCGGGCGATCTCGTCGGGCGCACAGGCCGATTGCAGCAGTTCGGGAACCGCGCGGCGGCCGAGCACGAGGTTCACGAGGCCGAAAAAGGGCGCGCGCACCAGCCGGCGCGCGATCGCATGGGTGAGCGGCGCGACCCGGTAGCAGACGACCATCGGCGTTCGCGCCGCCGCGAGTTCGAGCGTCACCGTGCCCGAAGTGGCGAGGGCGACATCGGCGGCGGCCAGCGCGGCGGCGCGTTCGGCCGGGTCGCGGACGACCGCCGGCGGCGTCGGCCAGGGCGCGCCCGCCACGGCGTCCGCCACGGCGGGAACCGCGGCGGTGACCACGCGCAGGCCCGGAAGCCGCGCTGCCACACGCGCGACGGCGGCGAGATAGACCGGGAGCAGGCGCCGCACTTCTCCGGCGCGGCTCCCCGGCAACACCGCGAGAAGCGGCGCGTCGTGCGCGACCCCCCGGCGGCTGCGGAAACCGGCGGCGTCCGGCGTTTCGGATCGCGCCGCCGCCGGATGCCCGACCCAGGTGCACGACAGCCCCTCGCGCTCGAACCATGGCGGCTCGAACGGCAACAGGGCCAGGAGATGGTCGTAAAGCCGGGCAAGCGTTTTCGCCCGGGCGGCCCGCCAGGCCCACACGGTGGGCGCGACGTAATGGATGAGAGGGGCGTCGACGCCGCGCAGCCGGCGCGCGAGCGGGGTGTTGAAACCGGGCGAGTCGATCGTGACGACCGCGTCGGGCCGGCGGTCGCGGACCGCCGCGGCGGTCTGTCGCAGGCGTCCGTACAAGCGCGGGATCCTCGGCAGCACCTCGACGAGGCCCATGGTCGACAGGTCGGACATGGGGAAAAGACTGTCGAGACCGGCTTCCGTCATGCGCTCGCCGCCGACGCCGGCGAAGGCGACCCGCCCCGCCGCCGCCTTGCGCAACGCGGCCATGAGACCGGCGCCGAGCAGGTCGCCCGAAGGTTCGCCGGCGACGAGAAAGACCAGCGGCGGGGCGGCGGTCACGGTGCCGGCTCGACGCCGTAGAGGAACAGACGCGCCCGGTCGGCGGCGTCGATCGTGCGCGCGCGTTCGAGGATCAGGGTCGCGCCCGCCTCGACGGCGGCGCCCGCGAAACCGGCGTCGGCCATTGCCTGCGCGGTCGCCGGGCCGATGGCCGGCAGATCGACCCGGCGGTCCTGTCCGGGTTTCGAGCATTTCACCAGGACTGCGCCGCCCCCGGGGCGTTGCAGCGCGCCGCAACGCGCGATCAGCGCGTCGGTGCCTTCCGCTCCCTCGACCCCGAGGACCGCGCCGTTCTGCACGCAGGCGGCCTGTCCCACGTCATGGGGGCCGAGAGCCGCCAACACCGCAACCCCGCGCGCGATGTCGGCGCGCGCGGCGCGTCCGGGGCGCACGGCGCCGACGGCGCCCGCGCCGACCACGAGTCCCGGAGCGACCGAATGGGCGCCGACGACGCGGAAACCTTCGCTTTCGAATTCGCGGACGGCGAAGGAGAGCAGCGAATCGTCGCCGCGGTCGGCCGCCAGCAAGCGGGGCAACATACGGACCGCGCGCCAGTCCAGGGAGACGCGGGACCAGTCGGGCCGCGACGCGGCGCCTGCGAGGACGACCTCCTCGACATCGGCGCGTTTCAGGAAGTCGAGAATGCGCCCGAAAGCGCCGGGGGCGGCCCACAGATGCGGGACTCCCTCCACCGTGGCCGCGTCGGTCATGCCGTCGATGGCGACGACCGTCACCTCGCGCCCGGCGCGGCGGGCGGCGCCGACGAGCTCGCGCGGCAGGGCGCCGGCGCCGGCGAGCACGCCGAGCCTATTCGGCACGGTCGACGCCGGGCTGGCAGATGGACCGGGAGTTGTCGGCGCGTATGAAGGCCACGATGTCCATGACCGGTTCGACATCGGCGAACTCGTCGGCGACATCGGCGACGCGCTCCGCCATCGTCCCCTCCTCGGCGAAGAGGAGGCGGTATGCCTTGCGCATTTCGTGGATCGTCTCGCGCGAGAAGCCGCGCCGTTTCAGACCCACCACGTTGAGGCCCGACAGATGCGCCCGGTTTCCGAGAGCCGAGCCGAAGGGGATGACGTCGCTCTCGACCCCGCTCATGCCGCCGATCATGGCGTGACGGCCGATGCGGACATATTGGTGAACCGCGCTGAGACCGCCGAGAATGGCGAAATCGCCCACTTCCACATGGCCCGCGAGGGTCGCGTTGTTGACGAGGATCGCGTCGTCGCCGACCCGGCAGTCGTGGGCCACATGCGCGCCGACCATGAACAGGCAGCGGTCGCCGACGCGGGTCTCCATGCCGCCGCCTTTCGTGCCGGGGTTCATCGTCACATGCTCGCGGATGACGCAGCGGGCGCCGACGACGAGGCGCGACGGCTCGCCGCGATATTTGAGGTCCTGCGGCGGATGGCCGATCGAGGCGAAGGGAAAGATGCGGGTTCCGCGCCCGATCACGGTGCGTCCGGCGACGACCGCGTGCGACAGGAGCTCGACCCCGTCCTTGAGGACGACGTCCGGACCGACATGGCAACAGGGGCCGATCGCGACGCCGGCGCCTAGCAGCGCGCCGTCCTCGACCGTTGCTGTGGGGTGGACCGACGCCGGCGCCGCGGGGCCGCCGGGCGTCATTCGTCGCGGTCCCGGACCATGGCCGTGATGGTCGCCTCCGCCGCGAGCGCGCCGTCCACCGTCGCCTTGCACGCGAATTTCCACACATTGCGCCGGCTGGCGAGCTTGTCGACACGGATCAGCATCGTGTCGCCGGGCACGACGGGACGGCGGAAGCGCGCGCGGTCGACGCTCATGAAATAGACGAGCTTCCCCTCCGCCTTCGGGCCGAGGGTGCTGACCACGAGGACCGCGGAGGTCTGCGCCATGGATTCGACAATGAGCACGCCCGGCATGACCGGCGCGGCGGGGAAGTGACCGGCGAATTGCGGTTCGTTGATGGTGACGTTCTTGACGCCGACGGCGTAGCGGCCGGCTTCGTGTTCGATCACCCGGTCGATGAGCAGGAACGGCGCGCGGTGCGGGATCATCCGCATGATCCGTGCGGGGTCGATGGGCGGCGCGGCGGCGGTCATCGGTTGGGTGTTCTTCGCGCCTTGATCTGCCTGTCCCACAGGGCGACCAGCCGGAAGAACTGCCTCTTCGGGCGCGCCGGCGTGCCGCACATTTCCGCCCCGGCGGGCACGTCGCGCATGACGCCGCTCTGCGCCGCGATGCGCGCCCCGGCGCCGATGCGCAGATGCCCCGCGACGGCCGCCTGCCCGGCGAGGACGGAGGAATCGGCCATTCGCGCGCTGCCCGCCACGCCCGCCTGGGCCACCAGAACGCAGTTGCGTCCGATACGCGCATTGTGGCCGATCTGCACGAGATTGTCGATGCGCGCGCCGGCGCCGATCACCGTGTCGGGTCCGGAGCCCCGGTCGATGGTGCTGTTGGCGCCGACCTCCACATCGTCGCCGAGGATCGCGCGCCCGAGCTGCATGACGGACTCGTGGCCCGCGGCGGACATGGCGAAGCCGAACCCGTCCTGTCCGACGCGCACGCCGGGATGGAGGATCACCCGCTTGCCGAGGATGCAATGGCTCAGCGAAGCCCCGGCGCCGATGGCGCAGTCGTCGCCGACGACGACCTTCGGGCCGATGACGGCGTTGGCGTGAATGCGGCAACGCGCGCCGATCTCGGCGCCCGCCCCGATGACGGCGCCCGGGTCGATCTGGCAACCGGGTCCCAGCACGGCGGCGGGGTCGACGAGGGCGCCGGCGGCGACGCCCGGCTGCGGCGCCCAGTCGGGCGGGTAGAGCAGGCGGGTGGCGCGGGCGAAGGCGAGATAGGGGTTGTCGCTACGGACGAGCGCCGCGCCGTCCGGGGCGCGGGGGGCCATGGCCGGCGCGAGGATGATCGCTTCGGCGCCCGTTGCGGCGAGGTCGGCGGCGTAGCGGCGGTTGTCGAAGAACGAAAGGTCGCCCGCCTTCGCGCCGTCGAGGGGCGATACCCCGGTGATGCGGCGGGAGGAATCGCGTTCGTCCGCCAGTTCGGCGCCGATGCGGCCGGCGAGCGCGCCGACTTCGATCGGCTCCGGCGGCGGGAAGAACCGGGGGTCCGGCATCGACGCGCCCGGCGACGGAGCGGGCTATTCCTCCGCCGGTTGCGGGGAGGTCGACACGGCGGGGAGTTCCTCGTTGAGCCGGACCACCACGCGGTCGGAGAACTCGAGCCCCTTGGCGACGAGCAGGAGCTGGGACTTGTCGAGCACCAGGCCGAGGGACATTTCGTCGGCGATCTCGGCGATCACCCGTAGCGCGCCTCTCTGCACCTGCTGCATTCCCCGGGCCAGGCTTTCCTCCAGGGCGCGGTTGCGCTCCCCGACCTCGCGTTGCAGGGCCTCCACCTCGCGCGAGAATTCAGCCTCCCGTTCGGCGAAGGCTTCGGCGGACAGGACGGTGCGTTGCCGCTCGAGTTCCGTCTGTTTTTCGCGCAGTTCCGACTCGCGCGCGGATATCTCCTCGCGATAGGCGTCCTGCCTATCGTCGACCTCGGCGCGCACCGCGTTCGCGGCGGTGGATTCGCGCATGATCTGTTGCAAGTCGACGACGCCGACGCGCGGGAGGCGATCGTCGGAGTCCTGCGCGCGGGCGCCTCCGGCGGCGGACAGGACCGCGCCGACCGCGACCAGGAGCGCGAAAACGCTCCGGAGACTTTCGTTCATCGTACATGCCATGTCGCCGTTCCGCCGCTAGAAGACCGCGCCGAACCCGATGCTCAGCGTTTCCGTGTCGTCATAGTTTTCCTTGCGCAACGCGGTCGCGAAGTCGATGCGGATGGGGCCGAAGGGAGAGCCCCACGATACGCCGAAACCGGCCGAGGCGCGCAGGGCCCCGCTGTCGACCACGCTGCCCGCGCTGTCGCCCTCGATGTCGATTTCCCTCACGCTGCCGACGATGGAGAAGACGCGCCCCTTGATGCCGAGCTCGGTCGGCAGGCCGAACGGAAACTCCACTTCCACGGTTCCCTTGTAGAGCATGTTGCCGCCGAGCGCGGTGTCGTCGTCGGTGTCGCGCGGGCCGATGCCGGCGACGTCGAATCCGCGGAAACTGTTGCCGCCGAGAAAGAAGCGGTCGGCGATTTCGATCGGGTCGTCGGAGTAGGAGAAAATATAGCCCGCCTCGCCGACCGCCGAAGCCACCCATTCGTCCCAGAACGGCAGATAATAGCCGCCCGAGACGATCTGGCGCAGCCATTCCCGGTCGCCGACGAGGCCTGTGAACCCGGTGGAGTAGCGCAGGAAGTAGCCGCTTCTCGGCGCTCCCAGGGCGTCGGTCTCCCGCCGGTCGTAGAACAGCGACTGGTCGATCTGGGAGATCAGGCGCTCGCCGCCCTGCGCCGTCACGAAGCGCGAGGCGCCGGCGTAGGGCGCCACTTCTTCCTGCTTGATCGTGTAGCCGACGCTGTGACGCAGATATTCGGACAGGGGGTAGCTGCCGCGCAGCGCCAGGCCAAGGTCCTCGCGGTCGAAATTCGAGTTGCGGAACTCGCGGACGCGGTTGAAGACATCGAAGCCTGCGGCGAAGTCGCGGTTGAGGAAATAGGGCTCGGTGAAACTGAGGTCGATGTTCTGGGAAACGCCGGAGATGAGGAACTCGAGCGCGAGGTCCTGACCGCGGCCGAGCAGGTTGCGTTCGCGGATGGCGACCTGGCCGCTGGGGCCGTCATTGCTCGAATAGCCGCCGCCGAAGGTGATCTCGCCGGTTGGCTCCTCCTCGACATCGATGACGATGTGCGTTTCGTCGGGCCCGTCGCCCGGCGAATCCTCGATATCGACGCGGGAGAAGAAACGGAGGTTCTGGATCAGGGTGCGCGAGCGACGGAGCTTCGCGGCGTTGAAGGCGTCGCCCTCGGCGAGGCGGACATTGCGGCGAATCACCCGGTCCAGCGTGCGGACGTTGCCGGTGATGTCGATGCGCTTGACGTAGAGGCGCGGCCCCTCGGCGACCCGGTAGACGATGGCGATGGTCCGCTCTTCGCGCGAGCGCGTCACCTGCGGTTCGACCTGGACGAAGGCGAACCCCCGGGAGTCCGCCTCGTTCGTCAGTTCCAGAACCGTCTCCTCGACTTCCTCGCCGTTGTACCAGTCGCCCTCTTCGGTGGTGGCGAGCGGCCTGAGCGTTTCCGCATCGAGGCCCGGCAGTTCGCTGACCACGTCGACGGCGCCGAAGCGGTATCGCTCCCCCTCGCTGACGACGAAGGTGACGTGGAAGGCCGAACCGTCAGGGGTGAGTTCGGCAACGGCGCTGACGACGCGGAAGTCGGCGAAGCCCTCTTCGAGATAGAAGCGGCGCAGCAATTCGCGGTCGAAGCTCAGCCGGTCGCCATCGTAGGTGTCGGTGGTGGAGAAGAAGCGCCACCAGCGGGCTTCCTGCGTCTGGATGACGTCGCGCAGCGCGCCGTCGCTGAAATTGACGTTGCCGACAAAGACGATGTTCTCGACGTTGGTCAGCGGCCCTTCCTCGATGTTGAAGATCAGGTCGACGCGGTTTTGTTCGAGCTGCACGACCTGCGGCTCCACGGTCGCCGCGAAGCGGCCGCTGCGCCGGTAGACCTCGAGCAGCCGCGCGGCGTCGGTCTGCACGCGCGTGCGCGTATAGACGGTGCGGGGGCGCAGCTGGACCTCGCCCTCGAGCGCTTCGTCGTCGATTCGCTCGTTGCCTTCGAAGGCGAGGCGGTTGATGACCGGGTTCTCGACCACCCGGACGACCATGGCGTCGCCGTCGCGCCCCATCGCCACGTCGGCGAAGAGGCCGGTGTCGAACAGGCTCTTGAGAGACCGGTTGATCGACGCCGGGTCGAAGCGGTCGCCGACGCCGATCTCCATGTAGGAGGCGACGGTCGCATCCTCGATGCGTTGATTCCCCTCCACGCGCAGCTCGCGGATGATGTCGCCGCCCTGGCCCCATGCGGGGGCGCCGGCGGCCGTCAGGACCGCCGCGGCGACAAGCGTCATGATGAGGCGCATGGGGTGTCCTGCCCGTTCGTTTGCCCGCGAGGTCCCGCTCACCCGAAGATCCGCTGGAAGAATTCCATGATCGACGGACGGGAAAGGTCATTGTAGGTCACCAGGAGCATCAACGCGACGACGAGCACGAAGCCGAGAATATATCCGTATTCCTGCGCCCTCGCGCCCAGGGGGCGGCCGCGGATCGCTTCCGCGGCGTAGAAGGCGAGATGGCCGCCATCGAGCAGCGGGATGGGGAACAGGTTGATCAGCCCCAGCATAGCCGACAGGACGACGATGAAATTGACCACCGCCGCGAGACCCGCCTCCGCCACCTCGCCGGACATTTGCGCGATGAGGATCGGCCCGCCGAGCTCCTGCGCATCGCGCGTGCCGACGATGATCTGGCCGATCGCCTCGAGGTTGAGCGCGATCAGCGTGAACGTATCGCCCACCGCCCGGTAGACCGCCGTGAACGGGTCGAGACGCCGATAGACGATCTCGTCGACGCGGATGCCGATCATGCCGACGCGATGGACGTTGCCGACGCCGTCGGTTTCCTCGCGCATTTGCGGCGTGATCGGCATGTCGAGCCGTCGGTCGCCGCGCAGCACGCCCACCGCCAGGGTTTCGCCCGGGTTGATGACGACGATGTCGCGCATCTCCTCGAAGGTCTCGATCGGCGTTCCGTCGATTTCGACGATGCGGTCGCCGGATTGCAGGCCGGCCGCCTCGGCCGCGCTGTCGGGCATGACTTCGTGCACGACGGCCGGCGTGACCGGTCTGCCGGCGACCGTGAACAGGACCGTGAGCAACACTATCGACAGCGCGAAATTCGCGCCCGGACCGGCGGAGACGATGGCGGTGCGCTGGAGCAGCGTCTTGTGGTGGAACGAGACGGCGCGCTCGTCCTCCGTCACGCGTTCGAGATGCGACGACGGGCGGCTCGACGCGTCCGCGTCGCCGAAGAAGCGGACATAGCCGCCCAGAGGCACCAGGCCGATGCGCCAGCGCGTGCCGGCGGAGTCGGTCCAGCCGCCGATCTCGCGGCCGAAGCCGATGGAGAACGCCAGCACTTTCACGCCGCAACGCCGCGCCACCCAGTAATGGCCGAATTCGTGAACGAACACGACCACCGTGAACACGACCAGAAAGGCGGCCAGATCGAAGCCGAAACCGAGAAGGGTCTGCATCGCGGGATACCCTTGCGAAGCCGGTGCGAAGCGGAAGCGGGTCGTTCAGACGCGGCGCGCGGCGATCAGGCGGCGGGCGATGTCGCGCGCTTCGCCGTCGGCCGCGACGACCCGCTCGAGCGAATCCGCAGGGTCGTTCGATACCGCTTCGACGGCGCCTTCGACAACCGGAACGATGTCGAGGAAGCCGATTTCGCCGCGCAGGAACCCGCCGACGGCGACTTCGTTGGCGGCGTTCAGGGCGCAGGTCGCGCCGCCGCCGCGCGCCAGCGCCTCGCGGGCGAGTCGTAGCGCAGGGAAGCGCGCCGGGTCCGGAGCTTCGAAGGTGAGCCGCCCGATCGCCGCGAGGTCCAGCCGCGGGACCGGGGCGGGCGCGCGGTCCGGCCAGGCGAGGCTGCACGCGATGGGGGTGCGCATGTCCGGCGCGCCGAGCTGCGCGAGCACCGAACCGTCGCAATACGCCACCATGCCGTGCGCCACCGATTGCGGGTGAACGAGGACCTCGATCTGCTCCGCCGCGACGGGGAACAGGTGGAACGCCTCGATGGTTTCCAGCCCCTTGTTCATCATGGTCGCCGAATCGACCGAAATCTTGGCCCCCATGTTCCAGGTCGGATGCGCGACCGCCTGGGCCGGAGTCGCCGCCGCCATCGCTTCCGGCGACAGGGTGCGGAACGGCCCGCCCGACGCGGTGAGGACGATCTTCTCCACCCGCTCGGGGCGGTCGAAATCGAAGACCTGGAAGATGGCGCTGTGTTCGGAGTCGACGGGCAGGAGCGTCGCGCCGAAACGCCGCGCCTCGCGGAGCACGACATCGCCGGCGCAGACCAGGCACTCCTTGTTGGCGAGGGCGACGACAGCGCCGCGGCGCACCGCCTCCAGCGTGGGGGCGAGGCCGGCGGCGCCGACGATGGCCGCCATGACCCAGTCGGCGGGCAGCGCCGCCGCTTCGAGCAACGCTTCCGCGCCGGCGGCGGCGCGCACCGGCGTTCCCGCCAGCCCGGCCTTGAGCGCGGCGTAGGCCGCAGGGTCGGCGACCGCCGCAAGGCGCGGCCGCAGCCGCCGCGCCTGCTGCGCCAGGCGCTCGGCGTTGCTGTGGGCGGTCAGCGCCTCGACCCGGTAGCGGCGCGGGTCCGCCGCCACGAGCTCGACAGTGTTGGCGCCCACCGAACCGGTGGAGCCGAGAATGCTGACATGGCGCCTCTCGCGCGGGGCGGCCGCGGGAAGGGTCATCGGCTCAGCTTCCCTCGGCGAGGACGACGACCGCGGCGAGCGCCGGGGCGGCGCCCAGCAGCCCGTCGACGCGGTCGAGCAGCCCGCCATGTCCGGGGAGGATGGCGCCCGAGTCCTTCACCCCGCGCCGGCGCTTGAGCCAGGATTCGAACAGGTCGGCGAGTTGCGCCACCGCCGACAGCGCGGCGCCCGCGACCGCGCCGAGGAAGGGGGAGACGCCGCCCGCGGCGGTCGCGAGCGCGGCCCCCGCAGCGGCGGCCAGGGCGACGCCGCCGGCCGCGCCCGCCCAGGTCTTGCGAGGGCTGAGGCGCGGCGCCAGCCGCGCGCCGCCGACCGCGTTGCCGACCGCCCAGGCGCCGACATCGCTGGCCCAGACCAGGGCGAGCAACCCGGTCGCCAGCAGGGCGCCGTCTTCGGGCGCCTCCCGCAGCCAGAAGAAGGCCGCCGCCGGCGCGCCGAGATAGAGGGGGCCGAACGCGGCGGGCCACGCGGCCGCGCCGCGGCGCCGGACCAGCGCGGCGATGACGACGCCGCCCGCGACAAGAACTCCGAGGGCCCACGCCGTCAGTCCGAGGAACCCCAGCCCCAGGGCGGCGGCCAGCGCCGCCGCCAGCGCCGCGGCCGCGGCGCGGGCCGCCGCCGGCGGGCGCGCGAGGCGCTCCCACTCGGTCGCCATGACGGCGAGCGCCGCGGCAAGCAGCGCCAGCAGCCATGCGCCGCCGAGCCACACGGCGGCCAGGGCGAGGGGCGCCAGGACGAGGCTGGACAGGGCGCGGACGGTCGGCTCCGCCATGTTCGCCGGCCCGCTTCGCCGCGCCGGGGTCAGGCGCCGGCGCCGCCGTAGCGGCGCTCGCGGGCCCGGAACTCGCCGATCGCGTCTTCCAGCGAAGCGCGATCGAAGTCCGGCCACAGGACGGGGGTGAAGACCAGTTCGGAATAGGCGCACTGCCACAGCAGGAAGTTGCTCAGCCGGCGCTCTCCGGAGGTGCGTATCACGAGGTCGGGGTCGGGCAGGCCGCTGGTCTGGAGGTGCGCCGAGAACAGCGCCGTATCGATGCGCTCCGGGTCGATGCGCCCGGCCTCGACGCCGCGCGCGATGGCGCGCGCCGCGGCTGCGATCTCGGCGCGCCCGCCATAGTTCAGCGCGACGGTGAGGGTGAGGGCGCGGTTCGCGCCGGTCCGCGCCTCGGCGCCGGAAACGAGGAAGCGGATGTCTTCGTCGAGTCCGTCCCGCTTGCCGATGATGCGCAGGCGCACTCCCGCGTCGGCGAGGGAGTCGAGTTCGCGCCGCAGATAGATCCGCAGCAGCCCCATGAGCTCGCGGACCTCTTCGACCGGTCGTTTCCAGTTCTCCGACGAAAAAACGTAGAGGGTGAGATATTCGACGCCGAGTTCGATACAGCCGCGCACGGTTTCCCGCGCCGCCTCGGCGCCGCGTCGATGGCCGGCGATGCGCGGCAGGCCGCGCGCCGCGGCCCAGCGCCCGTTGCCGTCCATGATGATCGCGATATGCCGCGGCGGGGGCGGCGATGTCGCCTGTCGCGTAGCGGCGGTTTCCATCCGGTCAGACCTGGAGGATGTCTTTTTCCTTCAGTTCCATCGCTTCGCCGATGGCGGCGATCGCCGAATCGGTGAGTCGCTGAACGTCGTCGGCATGGCGCTTCTGCTCGTCGCGGGAGATGTCGCCGGCGCGCTCCAGGCGCTTCAGCGTGTCCATGCCGTCGCGGCGGACGTTGCGCACGGCGACGCGCGCGTCCTCGGCGTATTTGTGCGCGACCCGGGCGAGTTCTCGGCGTCGTTCCTCCGTCAGTTCGGGGATCGGCACGCGGACGAGCTGGCCTTCGGCGATGGGGTTGAGGCCCAGCCCGCTGTCGCGGATGCCCGTCGTGACCGCCTTCGTCAGCGATTTGTCCCACACCTGCACCGTGATCAGGCGGGGTTCGGGAACGCCGACGGTCGCGAGCTGGCCGACGGGCATCCGGGCCCCGTAGGCGTCGATGAGGATCGGCTCCACCAGGCCCGCCGAGGCGCGGCCGGTCCTCAGGCCGGCATATTCGCGTTTCAGGACATCGACGGCGCCGTCCATCCGGCGTTCGAGGTCCGCGAGGCTGAATTCGGCTGACATGTCGCTATCCCGCCTGCCTGATCGACGTGTATCGGCCGACGCCGTTGACGGCGTCGGCGAACGCGCCGGGATTGTGGATTGAAAACACCGCGATGGGAATGCCGTTCTCGCGCGCCAGCGAGACGGCCGGCGCGTCCATGACCCGCAAGCCGTCCCTGAGCACGCGGTCGTAGCTGAGGCTGTCGAAGCGGACCGCCGTCGCATCGGTTTTGGGGTCGGCGCTGTAGACGCCGTCCACCTGGGTGCCCTTGAGCAGCAGCTGGCAATCGAGCTCGGCGGCGCGCAGGGCCGCCGCGGTGTCGGTGGTGAAGAAGGGGTTGCCCGTTCCGGCGGCGCAGATCACCACGCGCCCTTTCTCCATGTGACGCACCGCCCGGCGGCGCACGAAGGGTTCGCAAATCGCGCGCATGGGGACGGCCGACACGACGCGCGTGTCGACGGAGAGACTTTCGAGCGCGCTCTGGAGGGCGAGCGCGTTGATGGCGGTGGCAAGCATCCCCATTCCGTCGGCCGTCACCCGGTCGACGCCGGCCTCGGCGCCCGCGAGGCCGCGGAAGATATTGCCGCCGCCGACGACGATGCACAGTTCGACGCCCATGCGGCGGACGCGGCGGATGTCCTCGGCGCATCGGCCCAGCGCCGCGGCGTCGAGTCCGAAGGCGCCGCCGCCCATCAACGCCTCGCCGGACAATTTCAGCAACACCCGCCGGAAACGGGGCGGCGCGGCAGAGTCCCCGCCGTCCGGGGCGGCCATGTTTCCGTCTCCGCGCGCCGGCTGCGCCGGAACCGACCCGGCCTTCAGCGCGCGCCGGCCTGGGCGGCCACTTCGGCGGCGAAGTCGGTCTGTCGTTTCTCGACCCCCTCGCCGAGTTCGAAGCGCAGGAAGCCGGCGACCTCGATCGGCGCGCCGGCCGCCTGCGCCGCGGCCTCCACCGCCTCACGCACGCGCGACTTGTTGTCGATGACGAAAATCTGTTCCAGCAGAACGATCTCCTGAAACCACTTCCTCATGCGGCCCTCGATAATCCTGCCGATGGCCGCGGCGGGCCTGCCGCTCTCTTTCGCCTGTTTCTCCACCACGTCGCGTTCGCGCTCGAGCGCCGCCGGGTCCACCGACTCCCGGTCCAGGGCGAACGGCCTCGCGGCGGCGACGTGCATGGCCAGGTTCTTCCCGACGCCGGCCAGGCTTTCCGGCGCGGCGTCGGAACGCAGCGCCACCAGGACGCCGATGCGCCCGAGGCCGGGACGCACCGAATTATGGACGTAACCCGCCACGGCGCCGGACTCGACCGACAGACCGGCGCTGCGCCGCAGGACCAGGTTCTCGCCGATTCTGCCGGCGAGCGCCGTCAGGCCGTCGGCGACGCCGCCGGGGGCTTCGGCGGTGGCGGCGGTCCCGAGCGCCTCGAGGTTGCCGCCGACGGCGCGCGAGGCTTCCGCCGCGGCGGCGACGAAGCGCTGGAAATCCTCGTTGCGGGCGACGAAATCGGTCTCGGAATTGATTTCGACCAGGGCGCCCGACGTCCCGTCGAAGGCGGCGCCGACGAGGCCTTCGGCGGCGGCGCGGCCGGCCTTGCGGGCGGCCGCCGCGAGCCCCCTGGCGCGCAGCCAGTCGACCGCGCGCTCCATGTCGCCGCCGGCCTCGCCCAGGGCTTTCTTGCAATCCATCATGCCGGCGCCGGTCCTCTGGCGCAGCGCCTTCACCTCGGCCGCGGCGATGCTAGCCATGCGCGTTCTCCCCCGCGGCGGTTTCCTCCGTCGCCGTCGCAGGCGGCTCGGCCGCCGCTTGCGCCACGGCGTCGACGATCTGCGGGTCTTCGTCCGGGGCGTCGGCGGCTTCGCCGATGTCGCCGCCGAGCGACGCCTGTTCCTGTTGCAGGCCGTCGAGCACGGCGCGGGCGACGAGTTCGCAGTAGAAGACGACGGCGCGGGTCGAATCGTCGTTGCCGGGGACGGGGAACTGGACGCCGGCCGGGTCGCTGTTGCTGTCGACGATCGCGAACAGCGGGATGCCGAGTTTGTTCGCCTCGAGTTTGGCGATCTCTTCCTTGTTGGTGTCGATGACGAACACGAGGTCCGGCAGGCCGCCCATCTCGCGGATTCCGCCCAGGGTGCGTTCGAGCTTGTCGCGCTCGCGGTTGAGGTTGAGGGTTTCCTTCTTGGTGAGGCCGGTGTTCTCCGCCGCCAATTGCTCGTCGAGTTTGCGCAAGCGGCCGATGGAGTTCGAAATGGTGCGCCAGTTGGTCAGCATCCCGCCGAGCCAGCGGTGGTTCACGTAATACTGCCCGCAGCGCTTCGCGGCGTCGGCGATGGGTTGCTGGGCCTGGCGCTTGGTGCCGACGAACAGGACGCGCCCGCCTTCGGCGACGGTCGCGCGCACGGCGTCCAGGGCGCGATAGAGGAGGGGCACGGTCTGTTGCAGGTCGATGATGTGGATCCCGTTGCGCGTGCCGTAGAGATACGACTCCATCTTCGGGTTCCAGCGGTGGGTCTGATGTCCGAAATGCACGCCGGCTTCGAGCAGCTGGCGCATGGAAAAGGTGGGCACAGACATGACGATGCCGTTCTCCGGTCGATCCGCGACGCGCCGCCGCCCGGAGGCGCCGGGCGCGGGAGCGATGAACGCAGACCGGGAATAAACCCGGTTCAGTGCTTTTGCAACCCTTCCAGGTCGTGCACGTCGCGCACGCCGGGAACCGACTTCAGCGCCGCGCGCGCGGCCGGCGACGCGAGATAGGCGCCGTCGAGGGCGATCTCCACCTCGCCCGCGCCGCCCAGAGGCGCCACGAGGCGCAGGGGCGCGTGCTCCGGCCCGCGGCCGCGCGCCCGGTCCACCACCGACAGCAGCGTCCGAAGCTCCACATTCTCGGCGAGGAATACGCGAAAGCCGTGTCCGCACCGCGCCGCGCGCCGGTCGAGCGACTCCACGCGCCGCGCCGTCAGGCGCAATTGTTCGTCGTCGCGCTGCACCGACGCCTCGACGAGGAGCATCCGGCCCGGCTCCAGCAGCTCGCGCGCCTCGATGCGGCATTCGGAGAACACGGTGACTTCGAACAGCCCGCTGCGGTCGCTCATGTGCAGGAACACCGCCCGGCCGCCGCGCGCGGCGCGCTCGCGTTTCGACAGCACCACCCCGGCCAGGGCGGCGCGGTTCGCGCCGTCCGCAGCCAGCGTCGCCGCCTCCACCGCGCCGAGCCGCGCCGGACCGTCTCCGTAGGCGTCCAGCGGATGCGCCGAGAGATAGAACCCCAGGGCCGCGAACTCATGGGACAGGCGCTCGGTCTCCGGCCAGTCGTCGACCAGCGGCAGATGCGGCGTCGGGACGTCTTCCACCGCTTCTCCGAACAGGTTGGACTGGCCGCTGCGCCGGTCCTCGCTGACCTGCACGGCGTGGCGCAGCAGCAGTTCCGCCGCGTCGGCGACCTGACGGCGGTTGGGGTCGATGGAGTCGAACCCGCCGGCATGGGCGAGGGTCTCGATCTGGCGCCGGTTGAGCCACGACGGGTCGAGACGGGCGGCGAAATCGAACAGGTCGACGAACCGCCCGTTCTTCTCCCTCTCGGCGACGATGTCGGTCATGGCGCCGGCGCCCACATTGCGGACCGCCGACAGCGCATAGCGGATCGCGCCGGCGCCCGCCGGGCCCGCCGAGTCGTATTCGACCGTAAAATCCACCCCGGAGGCGTTGATGTCGGGGGGGCGGAGGGGGATTTCGAGGCGGGCGAGCTCCCCCCGGAACACGTTGAGCTTGTCGGGGTTGCCGCGTTCCAGGCTCATCGACGCGGCGAGGAACTCGAGCGGGTGGTTGGCCTTCAGCCAGGCGGTCTGGTAGGCGATCAGCGCATAGCCGACCGAATGCGCCTTGTTGAAGCCGTAGCCCGCGAATTTGTCGACCAGGTCGAAAATGTAGGACGCGCGCGAGCGGGCGACCCCGCGTTCGACGGCGCCGGCGACGAAGGTCTCGCGCTGGGCCGCCATTTCCGACTTGATCTTCTTGCCCATCGCGCGGCGCAGCAGGTCGGCCTGGCCGAGGGTATAGCCCGCGAAGACCCGGGCGATTTCCATCACCTGCTCCTGGTAGACGATCACCCCGTAGGTGTCGCGCGTGATCGGGGCGATGGTGTCGTGCAGGAACTCGGGCTGTTCGCGCCCGTGCTTGCAGGCGACGTATTTCGGAATGTTTTCCATCGGACCGGGGCGGAAGAGCGCGACCAGCGCCACCAGATCGGCGAACACGCTCGCGCCGGCCTCGCGCAGCAATTTGCGCATCCCCGGGCTTTCGAACTGGAACACGCCCACGGTCTCGCCGCGGCTGAGCATGGCCCAGGCAGCGGCGTCGTCGAGCGGCAGCCGCGACAGATCGACCTCGACGCCGCGCTCGGCGAGCAGCGCCAGCGTGCGCTGGAGGACGGTCAGCGTCTTGAGGCCGAGTAGGTCGAATTTCACCAGGCCGGCGCGCTCGACATCGTTCATCGTGAACTGGGTGACCGGCAGATCGGAGCGCGGGTCGCGGTAGAGGGGAATGAGCTCGTCGAGGGGGCGGTCGCCGATCACGACGCCGGCGGCATGGGTCGAGGCGTGCCGGTAAAGACCCTCCAGCTGAAGGGCGATGCGCAGCAGGCGCGCGACTTCGGGGTCGCCGTCGCGCGCTTCGCGCAAACGCGCCTCGCCGTCTATCGCGGCCCGGAGGCTCACCGGGTTCGCCGGGTTGTGGGGGATCATCTTGCTCAGCCGGTCGACCTGGCCGTAGGGCATTTGCAGCACCCGGCCCACATCGCGGACGACGGCGCGCGCCTGGAGCTTGCCCAGGGCGATGATCTGGGCGACCCGGTCGCGCCCGTATTCGCTCTGGACGTAACGGATGACCTCGTCGCGGCGCTCCTGGCAGAAATCGATGTCGAAGTCCGGCATCGACACGCGGTCGGGGTTCAGGAAGCGTTCGAACAGCAGTCCGAAGCGCAACGGGTCGAGATCGGTGATCTCGAGCGCCCAGGCGACGACGGATCCGGCGCCCGAGCCCCGCCCCGGCCCCACCGCAATGCCCTGCCGCTTCGCCCACTGGACGAAATCGGCGACGATGAGGAAATAACCGGCGAAGCCCATATCGACGATGACGTCGAGTTCATAGGCGAGGCGATCGCGATAGGGCGCGGCGTCGACCCGCAGCCCGGCGAGGCGCCGGGCGAGACCGTCGGCGGCGTCGGCGCGCAGTTTCGAGGCTTCGTCGCCCCCCGTGGCGGCGAGACCGGGCAGGGTCGGCAGCAGCGGGTCGCGCGCCCGGACGCCGAAAGCGCAGCGCCGGGCGATCGCCAGCGTGTTGTCGCAGGCTTCCGGCAGGTCGCGGAACAGCGCCCGCATGTCCGCCGCGGTCTTGAAATAATGCTCCGGAGTGACGCGGGGGCGGTCGGGCTGCGACACATAGGCGCCGTGGGCGATGCACAGCAGCGCATCGTGCGCCTCATGCATGTCGGCGGTGGGGAAAAAGGCGTCGTTGGTGGCGACCAGCGGCAGGCCGGTCTCGTAAGCGAGCGCGAGAAGGCCCGCCTCCGCCGCCGCCTCGCGTTCGAGGCCGTGGCGCTGGATTTCTACGTAGAGACGGCCCGGAAAGATCGCCGCGAGCTCGTCGAGGCGATGGCGCGCGGCGTCGTGCTGGCCGGCGGCGAGCAGGCGGCCGACCGGCCCCGACACGCCGCCCGTCAGCGCGATCAACCCCTCCGCCTTGCGGGAAAGCGACCGCCAGTCGACTTGCGGCTCCGGCGCGTCGGAGGCGAGAAAGCCGGCGCTGGAAAGCGCGATCAGGTTGCGGTAGCCGGGTTCGTTCTGCGCGAGCAGCACGATCCGGTCCGGCGCTTGCGGACGGTCGCGCGCAGCCGGCCCGTCTTCGACGGCGAGGCCGAGTTCGCAACCGACGATCGGCTGCACGCCGGCCTCGGCGCACGACCGCGAGACATCCACCGCCCCGAACAGATTGCCGGTGTCGGTGACGGCGACCGCCGGCATCCTGTGCTCGCGGCACAGGGCCGCGAGCGCGCCTGTCGTGATCGCCCCTTGCGACAGCGAATAGGCGGTGTGGACCCTGAGATGAACGAAATCGGCGTAGGCCATGCGGCGCCCCGACGGTTGGCGTCGCGGCGAGGATTCCACGCCGCCCGCCGCCTGTCACCGGCGCCCTGCCGCCCCGCCTCGCGCTTGCGGCGACGGCGGCGGACGGCGCGCGCAGGCGGGCGCGAAACGCGAATCGGCGGCGCGGGGATGGCGGCGCCGGGACGGAGACGGGTAGAGTGCGCAGCCCCGCCCCCGCCGCCCCCGCGCCATGCCCTCGCCGTCCGCGTTCGACGACTTGCCGGTCGCGTTGTTTCAGCCGTTGGCGCAGACGCTGCCCGTGGCGGTCGCCTCGCCGCACAGCGGACGGGACTATAGCGAGGCGTTCCTCGCCGGGGTGGCGGTCGACATGGACGCATTGCGGCGTTCGGAGGACAGCTGGGTCGACGAGTTGGTCGCCGGCGCGCCCGCCCTGGGGGCGCCGCTCGTGGCGGCGCGTTTCCCGCGGGTGTTCGTGGACCCGAACCGCGAGCCGTTCGAGCTCGATCCCGCGATGTTCGCCGACTCCCTTCCCCCGCGGGTCGACGGGCGCTCGCCGCGGGTGCGGCGCGGCCTCGGCGCGATCCCGCGCATCGTGGCCGACGGGTCGCCGATCTATCGCCGCCTGCTGACCCGCGCCGAGGCCCGCCGGCGCTTCGCCGACGCCTATTTCCCCTATCACCGCGCGCTCAAGGCGGTGCTTCGCGACACACGGGCGCGGTTCGGCCATGCGGTCCTTCTCGATTGCCATTCGATGCCGTCGCAGGCGGTGGCCCAGCCCGACGGCTGGCCGGGGGTGGATTTCGTGCTCGGCGACCGCCACGGCGCCGCGTGCCGGGCCGAGGTCGCGGCGACCGCGGAAGCGGTGCTGCGCGAGCGGGGGTTCAGCGTCGTCCGCAACGCGCCCTTTGCCGGCGGTTTCGCCACCCGGTTCTACGGACATCCGGAACGGGGCGTGCAGGCGTTGCAGATAGAGATCAACCGCGGGTTGTACATGGACGAGGCGCGGCTCGAGAAAAGCCCGGGCGCGGCGCAGGTCCGGCGCGCCCTCGACCGCGTGATCGGCGCCGTCGGCGCGCTCTATGCGCCGGCCTGCGCGGCGGAATGACCCCGGGGCCGGGTCGCCCCCTTCTTCCCCGGCGCGCCGCCGGTCGTGGCGGCGGCGCGCGTCCTGTGCTAGGCAGGGCGCATGATCGACCGCCTGACCGCCTGGCTCGGCCGCCTCGACTCGCCTCCGGAGGACGCGGGCGAAAGCCGCGACGACTCGCAGCTCGCCGCCTGTGCGCTGCTCGTCGAGACCGCAGCCATGGACGGGGATTTCGACGATGAGGAACGGGCCATGATCGAGGGCCTGCTCGCCCGCCGCTTCGCGCTCGCGCCGGACGAATGCGCCGCCCTCGTCGCGGAGGCGGAGCGCGCGGTCGCCGGGTCGCCGCAGCTCTTCCGCTTCACCAATGCGGTCAAGACGCATTTCGACGAGGCGGAGCGCATCGCGCTGATCGACATGCTGTGGGATGTCGCTCACGCCGACGGCGAGGTCTGCGCGTATGAGGAGAATCTGTTGCGCCGCGTCGCCGGGCTGATTTACGTGAGCGACCGCGACCGCGGGGCGGCCCGCCGCCGCGCCCGCGCCCGCGCCGCCGGAGGAGAGGACAGTCGATGACCTATGTCGTCACCGAAGCCTGCATCAAGTGCAAGTACATGGATTGCGTCGAGGTCTGCCCGGTGGACTGCTTCTACGAAGGCGAGAACATGCTGGTCATTCACCCCGACGAATGTATCGATTGCGGCGTTTGCGAGCCCGAATGTCCCGCCGAGGCGATCCTCCCCGACAGCGAGGGGGAGCTCGACCGCTGGCTGACGCTGAACGCCGAATATGCCGAGAAGTGGCCCAACGTGACCCGCAAGGGCGAGTCCCCCGCCGACGCCGATGCGCACAAGGACGAAACCGGAAAATTCGACAAGTATTTCAGCCCGAACCCCGGCGCCGGGACCGGGTGACGGCGCGCCGGTTCCCTGTCGCGCCCCACCGCCGTTTTCCGCGACCGGCGGAGGCCGGCGCCTCGTAACGACGCTGAAGGGCGCCGATCCGTGGGAAATTCCATTTTCCGATGGACCACGCCATCGGTCTCCCGTTCCGGATCGTGTGAAGAAGTCGAACCCGCCCACTACCCTTCGTCATTCCCGCGAAAGAGCGTGTGAAGAAATCGAGAGACGCCACTACTCTTCGTCATTCCCGCGAAAGCGGGAATCCGGAAGCGACCGTCCGCAATGTCGGATCGGTTTTCCTTGCGGAAACGCCGCAACAGATTCCCGCTTTCGCGGGAATGACGAAGAGTAGTGGGGCTTTTCAATTTCTTCACATGATCGAAAGCGGGAATCCGGGAGCGACCGTCCGCAATGATCGGATCGGTTTTCCTTGCGGAAACGCCGCAGCAGATTCCCGCTTTCGCGGGAATGACGAAGAGTAGTGGGGCCTTTCAATTTCTTCACACACTCTTTCGCGAGAATGACGAAGTATTATTCGATGGGTATTGTCCTTACAATGCCGTTACCTCGGCGATCCGTCCGTCACGATGAGAGGCGCGCGATTCCTTCTCACGCTCAAGAGGCGGAGGCCGGAGGGAGAACGTGGCGCAGGGGGTCGCGACGCCGCTCCCGGGGAAGACCGAATCGATTTCCCCGCACATTCGGATCTGCGGGCTTCCGACACGGCAACGCGTCGCCCGTGAAACTCGAAAACGATCGCCCCGCAGTCACGCCTTGAAACCCCGGGCGGCGTGGCCCTACGGTGCGCCTTTTCCCGAACCGCGCCCACGGGGGGCGGCCATGAGCATCGCGTATATGCCGGGTGTCGCGCGCACGGGCGCGGCCGTCCTCGCCATCGTCGCGTCGGCGCCGGCGTTCGGCGCCGGAGACACTGCGCCCGAAGCGGCTACCGGAACCGTCCCCCGCGCCCTTGTCGAAGCGTCGCAGGAGATGGCGGTCGCCGCGAATCCCCACGCGGCGCGGGCCGGCGCGGAAATTCTCGCCCGCGGCGGCGGCGCGGTCGACGCCGCCATCGCCATGCAGATGGTCCTCAACCTCGTCGAACCGCAATCTTCGGGCATCGGCGGCGGCGGCTTCCTCCTGCATTTCGACGCGGCGAACGAGACTCTCGAAAGTTACGACGGCCGCGAAACCGCGCCCGCCCGCGCCGACGAGAGGCTTTTCCTCAAGCCCGACGGGTCGGCGCCGGGATATTTCGAGGCGCTGGTCGGCGGCCGGTCGGTCGGCGCGCCCGGCCTGTTGCGGATGCTCGAAGCGGCGCATGGCGATCACGGAAGGCTGCCCTGGCCGGACCTGTTCGAGCCGGCGATCGCCCTCGCCGAAGCCGGATTCGCCATGAGCCCCCGCCTGAGCCGGCTGGCGGAATGGGCGCCGATCCTCAAGGCGTTCCCCGACGCCGCCGCCCGCTTTCTCAACCCCGACGGGACCGCGAAAGCGCCGGGGACTCTCCTGCGCAATCCGGCGCTCGCCGAGACCTTCCGCCGCGTCGCCGCGGGCGGCGCGGACGCCTTCTACGAAGGCCCTGTCGCGCGCGACATCGCCGCTTCCGTCGCCGGCGCGGCGCGCAACCCCGGACTGCTGTCCGAACGCGACATCGCCGATTACCGGGCGCGGCGGCGCGCGCCTGTCTGCCTCGTCTACCGCGGCCATCGCGTCTGCGGCATGGGGCCGCCGAGTTCGGGCGGCGTCGCCGTGTTGCAGATACTCGGACTGCTTGCGGCGCACGAGCTCCCGCCGGCGGGGTCGGTCGAGGCCGTGCACCTCGTGGCCGAGGCGATGCGCCTCGCCTATGCCGACCGCGACCGCTACATCGCCGATCCGGACTTCGAGCCGGCGCCGGTCAACGGCCTTCTCGACCCCGTCTATCTCGCGGCGCGCGCCGCGGCGATCGACCCGGCGCGCGCGGCGGGAGCGCGGGAGGCCGGCGCGCCGCCGGGCGGAGACCCCGCAGCGCGGCGCCGCGGGGAAACCGCCGAAGCGCCATCGACGACGCATCTCGGCGCCGTCGACCGCGACGGCAACGCCGCCGCCATGACCTCCAGCATCGAATTTGCCTTCGGCTCGGCGCTCATGACGCGCGGCTTCCTGCTCAACAACCAGCTCACCGATTTCGCCTTCCATCCCGAACGCGACGGCGCGCCGGTCGCCAACCGCGTCGCCCCCGGCAAGCGCCCGCGCAGTTCGATGGCGCCGACGCTGGTTTTCGACGAACGGGGACGGCTTTCGCTGGCGCTCGGCTCGCCCGGCGGCTCGCGCATTATCTGTTATGTCGCGACCGCCCTCATCGGCATTCTCGACTGGGGGCTGGACCCGCAGGCGGCGGCGGCGATGCCGCACTGGTGCAACCGCAACGGGCCGACCGAACTGGAAGCCGGCGCGCCGCTCGCCGACCTCGCGCCGGCGCTCGAGGCGCGGGGCCACGAAGTGCGGGTGCGCGACATGAACAGCGGTCTGCACATCGTCGCCGTGCGGGACGGCCCGCGAGGCCGCAGACTGCTGGCGGGCGTCGACCCGCGCCGCGAGGGCGCCGCCTTCGGCCGCTGACCCCGCCGCGCGGGAGACTTCATGCGCCGGCTATGCGTCGGCGCGCCAGCTGCGTTCGGCGTCGTCCCATGCAACGAGGGGCTGCAAGTCGGGGACCTGCGCGAGGCCGGCGCGCGCGTCCGGCGACACCGCTTCGGGGGTCACCGGCACGTCGAGCAGGGCGGGCGCGGCGGCGAAGGCGCGTTCGAGCGCGTCCGGCAGCGCCTTCGGGTCCTCGACGCGCTCCGCGTGCAGGCCGAAGCCGCGCGCCATCGCGGCGTAGTCGGCGAATTGCAGTTGCGCGCCGACCGTCCTGCCGTAGCGTTCGGTCTGGTCGTGCGCCTCGATCTGCCAGGCGCCGTTGTTCGCCACGACGAAGACCGCGCCGGCGCCGTGCCGCGCCGCCGTGTCGATGTCGATGGCGTTGAAGCCGAAGGCGCCGTCGCCCGTCGCCACCGCCACCCGCTTTCCGGGACGCGCCAGCGCCGCCGCGACGCCGTAGGGCACGCCGACGCCGATACAGCCGAAAGGGCCGGGGTCGAGCACCGTCGACGCCGACAGGCCGATGCGCGCGAAACTGAGGAAATCTCCGCCGTCGATAACGAGGACCGCGCCGTCTCCCGCGTCGCCGTCGAGACACCCGCGCAACGCCCCCACCAGGCGGAGAGGATGCATGCGTCCGTCGCTCCCCGGCGGCGCCTCGGCCATCTCGCGGCGCAGCCGCGCGGCGCGCTCGCCGTGGCCGCGTCGCAACCGCTCCATCCACTCCCCGTCGACCTGCGGCGCGCGGTTGCCCGCGGCGTCGAGCATCGCCTCCAGCGCCAGGGCGGGGTCGGCGAAAATCTCGACCTCGCCGCGGCGGTTGTCGCGCAGTTCGGCCGCCGTGTCGGCAATGCGCACGAAGCGCGCGTCGCCGAAAACGGCCGGCGAGCCGTAGGCCAGCTGGAAGTCGAGCCGCCGTCCCACCGCGACGACCAGGTCCGCCTCGCGCATCGCCGCGCCGCGCATCGCGGCCACCGCGCACGGGTGGTCGTCGGGCACGAGGCCGCGGCTTTCGCCGGTATCGAGACAAGCGCAGCCGAGACGGTCGAGCAGCGCGAGCATTTGCGGCCCCGCGCCCCGCGCGCCGCGACCGGAAACGACGAGCGGCCGCCGCGCCGACCACAGGAGATCGACCGCCCGTTCGACGGCGTCCGGGTCGGGGGCGGGCCGCGAGCGCGGCCGGGGCGCGAGATATTCCGCGTCGCGCGTCGCCGCCGGCGCCTCGGCGCGCAGGATGTCGGTGGGGAACTGGACGAACGCAGGGCCCGGTTCGCCGCCCTCGCCGAGGGCATGCGCCAGCGCCTCGTCGAGCGTCCGCGCGGCCGCCGCAGGGTCGCGCACGGTGCGCGCGAAGCGCGTCACCGGGCCCGCCAGGGCGAGATGATCGATGTCCTGCAAGGCGCCGCGGCCTTCCTGGGGCGTCGGCGGAGTCCCCGACAGCACCAGCACCGGCGCCCGCGAGACGTGGGCGTTGGCGATGCCGGTCAGGGCGTTGGCGACGCCGGGCCCGGCGGTGACCATCGCCACGCCGAAGCCGCCGGAGACCTCCGCCTGCGCCTGCGCCATATGCACGGCGGCGCGTTCGTCGCGCGTATCGACGATGCGGATGCCGGCCGCGTCGGCGGCCATCCAGATCGGCATGATGTGACCGCCGCACAGCGCAAAGAGGCGTTCGACGCCGCGCGCCGCGAGCAGCGCGGCGACGGTTTCGGCGACGGTCACGACGCCTGCGCGACGACCTCGCCGGCGAAGGCGTCGATCCGCGCAAGACTGGCGTCGAGGTCGTCGCTCTCGAACCCGACGATCAGGTGGCGGACGCCGGCGTCGCGATAGGCGCGGGCGTCGGCGGCGATGTCCGGCGCCGCGCCGGTGAAGGGCCGCCCGCGGGGGCCGCCGAGGCGATACCACGGCACGAAAAGTGCGGCGTCGAGCGTCGTCGGGTCGCGGCCCGCCTCGGCCGCGCGATGTCGGACATCGGCCAGTCCCGCCGCATAGGCCTCCGGCGTGTCCAGCGGGCGGCGCGGGTTTGCGATAACCGGATACCACCCGTCGCCGAGGGTTCCCGCGCGGCGGCGCGCCGGCGCGCTCTCGCCGCCGACCCAGATCGGGGGGTGCGGCTTCTGCGCCGGTTTCGGCGCGAACAAAAGGTCGGCGAAGGACACGAACTCGCCCTCGAAGCACGGTCGCTCCCGGCTCCACAGCGCGCGGAAGGCGGCGATATATTCCGCCGACGCCTCGGCGCGGCGCGCCCAGGGCGGCGATTGCAGCGCCGCCATTTCCGCCTCCAGCCAGCCGATGCCGACTCCCACCGTGAGCCGCCCCTTCGACAGCACGTCCGCCGTTGCCAGCATTTTCGCCGCCAGCACCGGCGGGCGATGCGGCAACACCATCACCGAAGTGAGCAGGCGGATGCGCGTCGTCACCGCCGCCACATGCGCGATCGTCATCGATTGTTCGAGGCACTCGCCGGTGTCCGCCGCCGGCCAGGCGCCGCTCTCGCTATAGGGGTAGCGCGACGCCGCGGCGTCGGCGACGACCACATGGTCGTTGAAGCCGAGCCAGGCGAGACCGCCGGCCTCGGCGCGACGCGCGATCGCTTGCAGCCCGTCGGGGGTTCCCGCCGCGCCGCGGGTTCCCACATGCAGCCCGAAATCCATGATCCGTCTCCCTGGGGCCTGTCTCCCCGGTTTCAGCGGGTCGCGCCGGGCCGCCACAGCACATCGGCGCGGCCGTCGTCGTTGCAGCGCCGCGCCAGCACGAAGAGATGGTCCGACAGACGGTTGAGATAGACGAGCGCCGGGGCCGATACGTCCTCGACCGCGGCGAGCGCCGCTGTCCGGCGTTCGGCGCGGCGCACGACCGCGCGCGCCAGATGCAGATGCGCCGCCGCCGCGGTCCCGCCCGGCAGAACGAACGATGTCAGGGGGGCCAGCGCGGCGTTCATTCCGTCGATTTCGGCTTCCAGGCGCGCGGTCTGGCCCGGAGCGATCCGCAGGGCGCCGGCGCCGCGGCGCCCGCCCGCGGGCACGCAAAGGTCCGCGCCGAGGTCGAACAGATCGTTCTGGATGCGCGCCAGCATCGCGTCGGCGTCGCCGGAAAGGCGCAGACGCGCGAGGCCGACCGTCGCGTTCGCTTCGTCCACCGCGCCGCAGGCTTCGATGCGCGGGGAGTGCTTGGCCACGCGGTCGCCGTCGCCGAGCGAGGTCTCGCCGGCGTCGCCGCCGCCGGTATAGATCCTGTCGAGCTTGACCATGCCGTCACGCCGCGCAGAAAGGCGCTACATAGGGGCCTTCGGGGATGAAAGCGACATGCGCGTCCCCCGTCGCCGCGACGTTTTCGGCGACCGCCTCTTCCACCGAGGCGACGCAGGGAACGCCGGCAAGGGCGCGCTCGGCCGCCGAAAGGCCGTCGGTGCGCAGCAGGACTTCCCCCGCCCGCAGCGGCTTGAGCAGCATCTGGCTCTGCCATTCGTCGATGGCGGCGCTTCGCTTCGCCAGCAGGCTGTCGCGGAAAGCGGTCGGGCCGAGGTCGACCAGCCGCCGTTGCGCGTCGGCGAATTCGGGCGAACCCAGCCCTTCCGAACAGGCCGAGGCGACGATCAGCCGCCCGCCGGGTTCGAGGATATCGAGCGGCGCTACCATGCCCTTGACCGTCTGGTAATAGGTGGAATCGAGCGGATGCCCCGCGGCGCTCGCGACGACCGTGGAGAAACGCCGCGCAACGGCGACCTCGCACTGCCGGCGCGCGAAGGCGACCGCCTCGAGATGGCTTTCCACGACCTCGCCGCAATTGACGAAGCACAGCCGGCGCGCCTCGTCGATTACTGTGTTGACCGCCAGCGCGCCGCCGATCATGTCGACGATCTCGAGCTGGTCGGCGTGGAGCGGGTTGCCGTCGAGCACGCCGCCGGCGGCGTTCGGGTCGTCCATGTAGCGGGCGCTGTGAAAGGTCGCGATGGTGTCCGCATGCGCCAGGCCCGGCGCGATGACCTTGCGCCCGCCCGACCAGCCGGCCATGAAATGCGGCTCGACCAGCCCGGTGACGATACGCAGGTCGGCGTCGACGAAGCGTCTGTCGAGGCGCACGCGGTTGCCGCGGCTCGTATCGCCGACATGGACGTGCGCCGCGTCGTCGCGCGCGAAATGGTTGACGACGCGCACCGTGTCGAGCACCCGCGGGTCGCCGACGAGTTCGCGCAGCTCCGCCCCTTCGTTCGGACGGTGCAGGCCGGTGGCGACGAGGACGGTAATGGCGTCGGCGCCGAGTCCCGCGTCGAGCAGCGCGCGCAACAGGACCGGCAGCAGCGCGCCGTTCGGAACCGGGCGCGTGATGTCGCATATGGCGATGCAGGCTGAGCGCGCCCGCGCCGCGCGCGCCGCCAGCCCGGCCTGCGCGAGGGCGTCGGCGACCGCGCGGGGCGCGTCGAGGACCGGCATCGGCGGCTTGCGCACCACCGTGGCGCGCCAGGAGTTGTCGAGGCGCACCGCCAGTTCCCCGCGCCCGTAACGCAGCGCGACCGTTTCCTCGTCCGTCATCCGCCCGCCCTCGCCGTCGCCCCGCCCCGACAGACGCTTCGCCGCTGTCGGAACCGGCGATTCTTACCGCGGCCCGCAATGAATTTTCAAGAGGATGGCCCGGTTCGGACACATGCGAGAGAGGGGGCTTGCAGGCGGGGGGTCTCCGAAGCTGTTCGGTGCGACGAAACAGCCGACGGAGGCCCCCATGCAGGTTGTTGGCCTGCCGGGACGGATTACACGACGAGCGCGCCTGGCGTCGCGTTCATGATCTTCGGGCAACCGCGCCCGACAGTCTCGCCGCCGCCGCCGATCGCGTTGGCGCGCCGCGCCGGATTACGGTCGCGGCATGGCCATTGCCGATGCCGACCCCGGTTTCGACATGCTCGCCCATGCGCGCACGCTCAGGGAGGCTGTCTCCCGCCTTCGAGTGTGCGAAAAATTCGGGCGGATCTCGCTACGATGAGCGGGACACCGAAGAATGGCGCGATGGAAGACGATAACCTTTCGATAAGACTTCGTCATTCCCGCGAAAGCGGGAATCCGGAGCGGCCGTCCAAAATACTAATCCGTCTTTTTCTTGCGGAAACGCTGCGCGGGATTCCCGCTTTCGCGGGAATGACGAAGTACTGTTACGGCTTTATTTCCTTGCGCAGCGCCGTTTTCCTGGCGTCCCAAATGTCATAATGACAGCTGCCCAATTTCCTCACATACTCGAAAGCGGGAATCTATTGCGATGTTCCGCAAGGAAAACCGGGCCGGTATTGCTTGCGGCCGCCTCCGGATTCCCGCTTTCGAGCGTGTGAAGAAATCGGGCGGCTCTCATCGTGACGGACGGGTCGCCGAGGTGTCGGCATTGTAAAAGACAATATCCATCGAATAATACCTCGTCATTCCCGCGAAAGCGGGAATCCGGAGGCGGTCGCCCGCAATGTCGGCCCGGTTTTTCTTACGGAAACGCCGCAAGCAGATTCCCGCTTTCGCGGGAACGACGAAGAGTAGTAGCGACGCCCGGTTTCTTCACGCTCTCTTTCGCGGGAATGACGGAGTATTGTTGGAGAATTATCGTCTCTCGTCGCGCCGGCGCTTCAGCCCTCCAAACGTCATGACAAGAGGCGCGCGATTTCTTCGCACGCTCCTTCGCGGGGCAGGCGGAATCTCACGCGCCATCGGCGCCGGCCCGGCCACGAAGGCCGACCTTGCCGCGATCGAGGCGGGCGTCGCTGCGATCGGGGGCGCCTCGGCATGTTCGCCACCAAGGCGGGCCTCAATGCGGGTCTCAGCGGTTTGTGCGCCGACATCATACCGCGCCTCGTGGATGCAGACCGGAGCCTTCGTTGCCGTCATGACGGCGTTCAGCCGCCGCGTTCGAGCTCTTCGGGCAGTCGCGCCCGACCGCCTCGACGCGCGCCGCCGATCGCGCCTTGCGCGTCGCAGCGCATCGGGTTACGGTCGCGGCATGGCCATTGCCGACCCCGATTTCGACACGCTCGCCCATGTGCGCACGCTCAGGGAGGCCGGAGTCGAACAGAAACAGGCGGAAGCTCACGCGGAGGCTGGGCGCGCCATCCGCGCCGGCCTGGCCACGAAGGCGGACCTTGCCGTGATCGAGGCGGACATTGCTGCGATCAAGGCGCGCCTCGACACGTTTGCCACGAAGGCCGACCTCGACAAGTTCGCCACAAAGGCCGACCTCGACAGGTTCGCCACAAAGGCCGACCTCGACAGGTTCGCTACAAAGGCCGACCTCTACCGCGTTTTGTGGATGCAGACCGGGGTCTTTGTCGCCGCAACGACGGCGCTCATCGCGGCGTTCAAACTCTTCGGGTAGCCGCGCCCCGACAGCCCCGACGCCGCCGATCGCCCCTTGCGCGTCGCAGCGCGCCGGGTTACGGTCGCGGCATGGCTATCGTCGATGCCGACCCCGATTTCGACACGCTCGCCCATGTGCGCACGCTCAGGGAGGCCGGCGTCGAACAGAAACAGGCGGAAGCTCACGCTGAGGCTGCGCGCGCCCTCCGCGCCGGCCTGGCTACGAAGGCGGACCTCGATGCGGGTCTCGACAGCCTCGAAACGCGCCTCGATGCGCGGTTCGAGGCGCGTATCGCCGACCTGCGCGCCGACATCGCCGCTCTCGAAACACGCCTCACCGTCCGCTTTTTCGGCGGCCTGGTGGCGGTCGGCGGCGTGATCGTCGCGGCCGTCAAACTGCTGTAGGCAGCGGCATGAACGGAACGACCTTCGACACTTCGCACAGGGCTGCCCCGTTGCCCGCCTGACGCCGCCGTTCGCGCCTTGCGCGTCGCAGCGCGCCGGGTTACGGTCGCGGCATGGCCATTGCCGATACCGACGCGGATTTCGACACGCTCGCCCATGTGCGCACGCTCAGGGAGGCCGGAGTCGAACAGAAACAGGCGGAAGCTCACGCGGAGGCTGGGCGCGCCCTCCGCGCCGGCCTCGCCACGAAGGCCGACCTCGACAGCCTCGAAACGCGTCTCGATGCGCGGTTCGAGGCGCGTATCGCCGCTCTCGAAACACGCCTCACCGTCCGCTTTTTCGGCGGCCTGGTGGCGGTCGGCGGCGTGATCGTCGCGGCCGTCAAACTGCTGTAGGCAGCGGCATGAACGGAACGCCCTTCGACACTTCGCACAGGGCTGCCCCGTTGCCCGCCTGACGCCGCCGTTCGCGCCTTGCGCGTCGCAGCGCGCCGGGTTACGGTCGCAGCATGGCTATCGTCGATACCGACGCGGATTTCGACACGCTCGCCCATGTGCGCATGCTCAGGGAGGCCGGAGTCGAACAGAAACAGGCGGAAGCTCACGCGGAGGCTGGGCGCGCCCTCCGCGCCGGCCTGGCCACGAAAGCCGACCTCGATGCGGGTCTCGACAGCCTTGAAACGCGCCTCGATGCGCGGTTCGAGGCGCGTATCGCCGCTCTCGAAACACGCCTCACCGTCCGCTTTTTCGGCGGCCTGGCGGCGGTCGGCGGCGTGATCGTCGCGGCCGTCAAACTGCTGTAGGCAGCGGCATGAACGGAACGCCCTTCGACACTTCGCACAGGGCTGCCCCGTTGCCCGCCTGACGCCGCCGATCGCCCCTTGCGCGTCGCACTGCGCCGGGTTACGGTCGCGGCGTGGCTATCGTCGATACCGACGCGGATTTCGACACGCTCGCCCATGTGCGCATGCTCAGGGAGGCTGGAGTCGAACAGAAACAGGCGGAAGCTCACGCGGAGGCTGGGCGCGCCCTCCGCGCCGGCCTGGCCACGAAGGCGGACCTTGCCGCGATTGAGGCGGACATCGCTACGATCAAGGCGCGGCTCGACACGTGCGCTACGAAGGCGGACCTCGATGCGGGTCTCGACAGCCTCGAAACGCGCCTCGAAATGCGCTTCGATGCGCGTATCGCCGACCTGAGCGCCGACATATACCGCGTCCTGTGGATGCAGAGCGGGGCGATCGTCGCCGCGATGACGGCGCTCATCGCGGCGTTCAAACTCTTCGGGTAGTCGCGCCCGACAGCCCCGACGCCGCCGATCGCCCCTTGCGCGTCGCAGCGCGCCGGGTTACGGTCGGGGCATGGCCATTGCCGATACCGACGCGGATTTCGACACGCTCGCCCATGCGCGCACGCTCTAGGGAGGCCGGAGTCGAAGACAAGCAGGCGGAAGCTCACGCGGAGGCCGCGCGCTCCATCCGCGCCGGTCTGGCCACGAAGGCCGACCTCGATGCGTTCGCCACGAAGGCGGATCTCTACCGCGCCCTGTGGATGCAGACCGGCGTGATCGTCGCCGCGATGACGGCGCTCATCGCGGCGTTCAAACTCTTCGGGTAGCCGCGCCCGACAGCCTCGACGCGCGCCGCTGATCGCCCCTTGCGCGTCGCAGCGCGCCGGGTTACGGTCGGGGCATGGCCATTGCCGATACCGACGCGGATTTCGACACGCTCGCCCATGCGCGCACGCTCAGGGAGGCCGGCGTCGAGGACAAGCAGGCGGAAGCTCACGCTGAGGCTGCGCGCGCCCTCCGCGCCGGTCTGGCCACGAAAGCCGACCTTGATGCGGGTCTCAGCGGCTTGCGCGCCGATCTGCGCGCCGACATGGCCGATCTGCGCGCCGATATGGCCGATCTGCGGGCCGACCTCTACCGCGCCTTGTGGGTGCAGGGGGCCAGCCTCGCCGCCGTCATGACGGCGCTCATCGCGGCGTTCAAACTCTTCGGGTAGCCGCGCCCGACAGCCTCGACGCGCGCCGCCGATCGCCCCTTGCGCGTCGCAGCGCGCCGGGTTACGGTCGCGGCATGGCCATTGCCGATACCGACGCGGATTTCGACACGCTCGCCCATGCGCGCACGCTCAGGGAGGCCGGCGTCGAAGACAAGCAGGCGGAAGCTCACGCGGAGGCCGCGCGCTCCATCCGCGCCGGTCTGGCCACGAAAGCCGATCTCGACAGCCTCGAAACGCGCCTCGAAATGCGCTTCGATACGCGTATCGCCGATCTGCGCGCCGATATGGCCGATCTGCGGGCCGACCTCTACCGCGCCTTGTGGGTGCAGGGGGCCAGCCTCGCCGCCGTCATGACGGCGCTCATCGCGGCGTTCAAACTCTTCGGGTAGTCGCGCCCGACAACCTCGACGCGCGCCGCCGTTCGCCCCTTGCGCGTCGCAGCGCGCCGGGTTACGGTCGCGGCATGGCCATTGCCGATACCGACGCGGATTTCGACACGCTCGCCCATGTGCGCACGCTCAGGGAGGCCGGCGTCGAGGACAAGCAGGCGGAAGCTCACGCTGAGGCTGCGCGCGCCCTCCGCGCCGGCCTGGCCACGAAAGCCGACCTTGATGCGGGTCTCAGCGGCTTGCGCGCCGATCTGCGCGCCGATATGGCCGATCTGCGGGCCGACCTCTACCGCGCCTTGTGGGTGCAGGGGGCCAGCCTCGCCGCCGTCATGACGGCGCTCATCGCAGCGTTCAAACTCTTCGGGTAGCCGCGCCCGACAACCTCGACGCGCGCCGCCGTTCGCCCCTTGCGCGTCGCAGCGCATCGGGTTACGGTTGGGGCATGGCCACTGCCGATACCGACGCGGATTTCGACACGCTCGCCCATGTGCGCACGCTCAGGGAGGCCGGGGTCGAACAGAAACAGGCGGAAGCTCACGCGGAGGCTGCGCGCGCCCTCCGCGCCGGCCTCGCCACGAAGGCGGACCTCGACAGCCTTGAAACGCGCCTCGATGCGCGGTTCGAGGCGCGTATCGCCGATCTGCGGGCCGACCTCTACCGCGCCTTGTGGGTGCAGGGGGCCAGCCTTGTCGCCGTCATGACGGCGCTCGTCGCGGCGTTCAAGCTCTTCGGGTAGCCGCGGCGGGCAGCAATTTGACCGGGCGGCGCCTCGTGCTATAGGGGTATCCGAACGTCCCGCTGCCGTCGGGGCGTTCGCCGCGAGATTCGAAGGAAGAGCTTCCGATGACGTTTACCACCGAATGCACTCCATTCCACCGGCAAACCGCCCCGGGGGGCGTTGCGGTCGCCCTGGGCGCGGTCCTTGCGCTTTCGCTCGGGGTGGGCGAGGCGCGGGCCCAGGCGGCGGTCTGCACGCCGACGCAAACGGTGAGCGGGGCGCCGGACGCGGACGGGCGCTACACCACCACCCTTACCTGTGCGAACACCGCCGCCGCCCCGACGGCGGCCGACTACCGGCATCTCCACTACAACCAGGAGGTCTACTCCGAAACGCACAGCAACGTGCAACACACGAACCCGGCGGACAGGGATACGAGCCTCGCGAACAACGCGGCGAACAACAACCTTGCGTTCACTGTCGAGAGCGGCGTTGTGTTCACCGCCGACGGCGGCGCAGACGTGAGACTCGTTCCGAGGGACGGGGCTATCGTCCTGTGGGGCGGCGGGTCCAAGACCGTGCGCATCAAGAGGGGCGCGACGATCAACCTCAACCGGGTAATGGATCACAGGACCACCAACTATCCGCATTCATTTCGTGATATACTCGACAATTTCGGCGGTATCTACGCCGAGTCGAAGACGATGACGGGCGGCGATGTCGCGGTGTTGCACGAGGGCAAGATCAACGTCGACATTAGGACAATATCCGCCTTTGGCGGGTACCAAGGCAACAGAGGCAGCGCTATCACGGCGGTTATACGCGACTACGGCAACAGCGAGAAACGCACCGCCCGCGTCGCCGCCGATGTTCGTGTCGATTTGGCCTCCACAGGCGTCATCGAACAGAGCGCGGGGAGTCACGGCCTCGGCGGTATTTACGCGGCCAACCATGCCGAGGAAGGCGATGTCGTCGTCAATCTGGCCAAAGGCTCGCGGATCGACCTCTCGGTCGGCGGCAACCCCGCTGTCCTCGTCGATATCGGCACCACCAATTACCAGAGCGGCTTGCCGGCCGGACGCCTCATCGTCAACGCGGCCGGGACGATCAAAAACCGTGTACCCAATACCCTCACGCTAAGCGCGGACAGGGGCCTGGGAATCCGGAGCTGGAATGTCGGGACAGGCGAGACCCGCATCGAGTCTTCCGGAACCATAGAGACCGTGCAGGCCAGCGGCATAGCCGCCAGATCAACGAGAAGAGAAAACAAACAGCGCGACGACCCGGCGACATCGCGGATCGAGGGCAACCTCATCGATGTGACATCGGGCCAGATCGTTACCCGGGCCGGCACCGCCGTCGGCGCCGTCTCGGACGGCCCCTCAGTCTGGACGGTTCGGGTGGCCGAGGGCGCGATCGTCCGTTCGGAGTTCGACGGGGGCCCGGGCGCGATCCCCCAGGCGACCCTGGGGCATAACGGCGGCGGCAGGATCTACCCGGGCAATATCCGTTCCTTCCGGCAGATCGACGCCAATAACGACGGTAACGTCGGCAACGCTGGCGATCTTCTTGAACCCTTCGTCAACGCCATTGCGATAGGCCGCTCCGCGTGCGACGAGTGCGTCCCGCCCAGGGGCGTGGTCGACCGCGTGATCGTGGACGGGACGGTGCAGACCGTGGGCAGCAGGCACGGGGACGCCGTCATCGTCTTCGCGCGCGGCTTCGCGGCGGTGACGGTCGGACCGACGGGCCGGGTGATCTCGGACTCGGGCAGCGCCATCGCGAGCGGGGACCCGGGACAAGACGCGGCGACGACGGGCGATTTGAGCGTGACCGTGGCGCGCGGCGGGCAGGTGACCGGCGATATCCGCGTGGTCAACGACCGCGACCTGGATGCGACGGTAGCCGGGACGGTGACCGGCGAAATCCGGACGATGGGCGCGGGCAAGCTCACGGTGACGGTCGGGCCGACGGGCCGGGTGATCCCGGACTCGGGCATTGCCATTGCGAGCGGGCAAACCCCCGCCGCACTGCAAAAGGCGACGAAGGGCGGTTTGAGCGTGACCGTGGCGCGCGGCGGGCAGGTGACCGGCGATGTCCGCGTGCTCGACGACGGCGACCTGGATGCGACGGTGTCCGGGACGGTCGACGGCGACCTCCGGACGGTGGGCGACGGCCACCTGAACGCGACGGTGTCCGGGACGGTGACCGGCGAAATCCGGACGATGGGCGCGGGCAACCTCACGGTGACGGTCGCCGAAGGCGGACGGCTCGCGGCCTCGGCGCTGCACACCGCCGGCGGCGACCTGAACCTGACCGTGGCGGGCCGCGTGACGGGCGATCTGCGCCCGCCGCGCTACGGCGCGCTGACGCTTTCGGTGCTGGAGGGCGGCGTTGTGGGGGGGACGGTCCGTGACCCCAGGGGTCCGCTGACGGTTGCGGGTCACATCGGGCGCCTGCTCTACAGCAATGGCGGCAAGGTGACGATCGCCGCGACCGGGGCGCTCACCGGCGTCGAGGCGAACGGCGCGACCGAGGCGCTGCGCAGCGATGCGGGCGCGCTCGACGTAACGGTCGCGGGCCGCGTGGCCGGCGACCTGCGTCCGCCGACCGGCGGGACGCTGAAACTGTCGGTCGCCAGGGGCGGCGTCGTGGAAGGGACGGTCCATGACCCCGAGGGTCCGCTGACGGTTGCCGGCAGCATCGGGCGCCTGCTCTACAGCAACGGCGGCGAGGTGACGATCGCCGCGACCGGGGCGCTCACCGGCGTCGAGGCGAACGGCGTGACCGAGGCGCTGCGCAGCGAGAACGGCGTTCTGCGCATGACCGTGGCCGGCAGGGTGACGGGCGACATTTTCGGGCTGGGCGACGGCGAGCACGACGTGACCGTCCGGCGGGGCGGGACGGTGACGGGCGCCATCCGCCTGGCGGCAAGCACGGCGTGGGTGGACGGCGCCGCCGGCGCGGTGTTCCTCGACCGCGGCGGCGAGGTGACGGTGGGCCGGGGAGGCCGCATCACCGGCGTCGACGGCGTCGGCATCCATAGCGCCGCCGGCGATTTCACGGGGACGGTCGAAGGCATGGTGGTCGGCGATATCCATGTTCTGGGCGGCGACCGGACGGTCGGGATCCGGCCGGGCGGCGTGGTGACGGGCAATGTGTATGCGCCGGACCGGGAGTCCGCCGGCGCGGTCGCGGTCCTGGTGGCGCAGAACGCGCGGGTGGCGGGCGTTGTGGAAGTGCCGCGCGCGGAAAACCTGGGGTTGAACGGCGCGGTGGGGAAGGTGAGCGCCCAGCGCGGCGGCGTGTTGACGATCGGCCCCGACGGGCGCGTGACCGGGATCGCCGCGGACGGCGGGATTCCGGAGGTCAGCGCCGGGACGGGCGACCTGACGGTGGTGATCCAGCTGGCCCCCGGCGAGACGAAAGTCGCCGCCCTGCGCCGCGCGCCGCGCCGCGTCGACGCCGCGAGCGGGACCGAGAGGGTGTTGTTCCGAATGCCGGACCCGGACGATCGGCAGGAGGGCAATCTGCAGGAGATCGGCACGTTCGAGTCGGGGCGTTCGACTCCGTCGGGGCCCTTCGACGTGGGTCTGGCGGTGGACGGGTCCGCCGTCCTGGTGGATTACAGGCCTGCGCCGCGCGGGCGGGTCTACGAGGCGCTGCCGTCGGTGCTGCTGGGTCTGCGCGAACTGTCCGGGTTCGGCGCATGGATGGAGGCGCCGCGCCTGTCGGACGGCATGGGGGCGCGCACGCAGACGGCGTCGCTCGGGGACGCGCCGACGCCGCGCCTGTGGAACGGCATGTGGGCGCGCACGCAGGCGTGGGGCGGCGCGCGCGACGCGAAGCGGTCGAAGTGGTCGACATCGGGAGAGATAACCCCGACATCGGGCGGGATATCCCTGAAGTATCGCGGGTGGGGCCTGGAGGCGGGGTGGACGTTCCCGCTCGACGACACGGCCGATATGAGCGTTTCGGCGCATCGTCGCCAGGTTGCGGCCGATGTGTCCGGGGACGACGGCGACATCGATGTCGTGGGCAACGGCGTCGCGGCGTCGCTGACGGTGGACCTCGCCGACAGCGTGGCCGATGGCGTGTATGCGGGCGGTCGGGCGTCGGCGACGAGTTACAGCGCGCGCCTGAGTTCGGGGCCGCGCGGTTCGTTGCAGCGCGACGCCGACGGCGTCGGCGCTACGGTGAGCCTGGAGGCGGGGCGTCGCATGGCCTGGGGCGAGGGCGCGCTGGGCGAGGTGACTCTGACGCCGCGCGCGGGGGTCCGGTATTCGCAGGTGGACATGGACGCCTTCACCGACAGCGTGGGCGCCCGCGTGTCGCTGAGGGAGGCCGTCGCCAAAACCGTCCGCGCGGGCCTGCGGGCGGAGACTGCGAACCGCCCGGCGAGCGCCGTGCTGTTCGGTTCGGTCGATGTGGAGCACGAGTTTGCGCCGGAGACCCGCGTGCGGGTTTCGGGGACGGACCTGGAGTCGGAGGCGGAGGCGACGCGGGTCCGTGTGGAGCTCGGCGGCGCGGTCGGGTGGGGCCCGCTGGCCTTGCAGGCGGCGGCGCGCTATGCGTCGGGCGCCGACGACTATGGCGGCGGCGTATCGCTGAGGCTGCGCTTCTGAGCGGACGGCGGGGGCGCGTTCCGGCGGCCCGGGGGCATTGCCGCAAATAGGAAGCCGGCGAATACCTGGATCGGGCCGTTCCGGATTCCCGCGAAAGAGCGCGCGAAGAAATCGGGAGACGCTACTACTCTTCGTCATTCCCGCGAAAGCGGGAATCTGTTTGCGGCGTTTCCGCAAGAAAAACCGGGCCGATACTGCGGGCGCCGCGTCGGGATTCCCGCTTTCGCGGGAATGACGAAGAGTAGTAGCGTCTCCCGATTTCTTCGCGCGCTCTTTCGCGGGAATGGCGAAGTATTATCAGCGAGTTATTGTGTTGCCGCGCCGAACCCTTCGGCGCTCCTGCCGTCATAGTGAGAGCTATCCATTACGAACACTCGTCATTCCCGCGAAAGCGGGAATCTCTTTGCGGTGTTTCCGTAGTAAAAACGGGCGGATGTTGCGGGCGGCCGCGTCCGGATTCCCGCTTTCGCGGGAATGACGAAGTATTATTCGGTGGGTATTGTCCTTTTACGATGCCGGCACTTCGGCGGTCCGGCTCTCACCATGACGGGCGGAGCGCCGAGTAATTCGGCGGCGCAAAAGACAATAACCGGACAATAACGCTCGTCATTCCCGCGAAAGCGGGAATCTGTTTGCGGCGTTTCCGCAAGAAAGACCGGGCGAATGTTGCGGACGGCCGCGTCCGGATTCCCGCTTTCGCGGGAATGACGAAGGGTAGTAGCGTCTCCCGATTTCTTCACGCGCTCTTTCGCGAGAATGATGGAGTATTATCAGCGAATTATTGTGTTTTGCCGCGCCGAACCCTTCGGCGCTCCTGCCGTCATAGTGAGAGGTATCCATTACGAACACTCGTCATTCCCGCGAAAGCGGGAATCTCTTTGCGGCGTTTCCGTAGTAAAAACGGGCGGATGTTGCGGACGGCCGCGTCCGGATTCCCGCTTTCGCGGGAATGACGAAAAGTAGTAGCGTCTCCCGACTTCTTCGCGCGCTCTTTCGCGGGAATGACGAAAAGTAGTAGCGTCTCCCGGTTTCTTCGCGCGCTCTTTCGCGAGAATTATGGAGTATTATCAGCGAGTTATTGTGTTGCCGCGCCGAACCCTTCGGCGCTCCTGCCGTCGTAGTGAGAACTATCCATTACGAACACTCGTCATTCCCGCGAAAGCGGGAATCTCTTTGCGGCGTTTCCGTAGTAAAAACGGGCGAATGTTGCGGACGGCCGCGTCCGGATTCCCGCTTTCGCGGGAATGACGAAAAGCAGTAGCGTCTCCCGATTTCTTCACGCGCTCTTTCGCGGGAATGACGAAGTATTATCAGCGAGTTATTGTGTTTTGCCGCGCCGAACCCTTCGGTGCTCCTGCCGTCATAGTGAGAGCTATCCATTACGAACGCTCGTCATTCCCGCGAAAGCGGGAATCTGTTTGCGGCGTTCCCGTAGTAAAAACGGGCGAATGTTGTGGACGGCCGCGTCCGGATTCCCGCTTTCGCGGGAATGACGAAGAGTAGTAGCGTCTCCCGATTTCTTCGCGCGCTCTTTCGCGGGAATGACGAAGTATTATCAGCGAATTATTGTGTTGCCGCGCCGAACCCTTCGGCGCTCCTGCCGTCATAGTGAGAGCTATCCATTACGAACACTCGTCATTCCCGCGAAAGCGGGAATCTCTTTGCGGCGTTTCCGCAAGAAAAACCGGGCCGATATTGCGGGGGCCGCGTCCGGATTCCCGCTTTCGCGGGAATGACGAAGAATAGTAGCGTCTCCCGATTTCTTCGCGCGCTCTTTCGCGGGAATGATGGAGTATTATCAGCGAGTTATTGTGTTTTGCCGCGCCGAACCCTTCGGCGCTCCTGCCGTCATAGTGAGAGGTATCCATTACGAACACTCGTCATTCCCGCGAAAGCGGGAATCTCTTTGCGGCGTTTCCGCAAGAAAAACCGGGCCGATATTGCGGGGGCCGCGTCCGGATTCCCGCTTTCGCGGGAATGACGAAAAGTAGTAGCGTCTCCCGACTTCTTCGCGCGCTCTTTCGCGGGAATGACGAGTATTATTCGGTGGGTATTGTCCTTTTGCAATGCCGGCACTTCGGCGGTCCGGCTCTCACCATGACGGTCGGAGCGCCGAGTAATTCGGCGGCGCAAAAGACAATAACCGGACAATAACGCTCGTCATTCCCGCGAAAGCGGGAATCTGTTTGCGGCGTTTCCGCAAGAAAAACCGGGCCGGTATTGCGGACGGCCGCGTCGGGATTCCCGCTTTCGCGGGAATGACGAAAAGTAGTAGCGTCTCCCGATTTCTTCGCACGCTCTTTCGTGAGAATGATGGAGTATTATCAGCGAATTATTGTGTTTTGCCGCGCCGAACCCTTCGGCGCTCCTGCCGTCATAGTGAGAGCTATCCATTACGAACACTCGTCATTCCCGCGAAAGCGGGAATCTGTTTGCGGCGTTTCCGTAAGGAAAACCGGGCCGGTATTGCGGACGGCCGCGTCGGGATTCCCGCTTTCGCGGGAATGACGAAAAGTAGTAGCGTCTCCCGATTTCTTCGCGCGCTCTTTCGTGAGAATGATGGAGTATTATCAGCGAATTATTGTGTTTTGCCGCGCCGAACCCTTCGGCGCTCCTGCCGTCATAGTGAGAGCTATCCATTACGAACACTCGTCATTCCCGCGAAAGCGGGAATCTCTTTGCGGCGTTTCCGTAGTAAAAACGGGCGGATGTTGCGGACGGCCGCGTCGGGATTCCCGCTTTCGCGGGAATGACGAAAAGTAGTAGCGTCTCCCGATTTCTTCGCGCGCTCTTTCGCGAGAATGATGGAGTATTATCAGCGAGTTATTGTGTTTTGCCGCGCCGAACCCTTCGGCGTTCCTGCCGTCATAGTGAGAGCTATCCATTACGAACACTCGTCATTCCCGCGAAAGCGGGAATCTCTTTGCGGCGTTTCCGTAGAAAAAATGGGCGAATGTTGCGGACGGCCGCGTCCGGATTCCCGCTTTCGCGGGAATGACGAAGAGTAGTAGCGTCTCCCGATTTCTTCGCACGCTCTTTCGCGGGAATGACGAAGAATAGTAGCGTCTCCCGATTTCTTCGCACGCTCTTTCGCGGGAATGACGAGGAGTAGTAGCGTCTCTCGATTTCTTCATGCGCTCTTTCGTGGGAATGGCGAAGTATTGTATTGGCGTATTTCATAGCGCCGAACCCTTCGGCGCTCCGACTGTCATGGTGAGGGGCGGGGCCTAGCGGGCGGCTTCGGCGACAAGTCGCGCCCAGGCGGCGCTGAAGCCGTTCAGCGAGCCTTCGACACGGAACGGATCGCCCCCCGCCGCCGGCTCCGCCTCGATGTTCAGCACCACGCCGGCGCGAAACGACCACAGGGTTTCCGGCGTCAGCTGCGCTTGCGCGATGCAGCCGTCCGGCAGACAGAAGAGAAAGGCCAGCGTCGTCCCCTCCGCCTCGTCGGCGGAAAGGCGAAGGCCCGGCGCGACGCGCAACCCGAACGGCGTCGCCGCCGTCGCCACGACGGTCCGGTCCTCGCCGGCGACCGGAATCAGAGTCACCGTCAACAGGGGGCTGTCCTGTCCGGTGTCGGGGTCGCGCCATACGAAGCGTTGTTCCATCGCGCAGCGCCGTGCGCCGTCGCCGGCCTCGCCGTCTTCGGCGGCGGCGCCCTCGGCGCAGCGCACCGTCCAGGCGCCGTGGGTTTCGGAAAAGGCGCTCGGCGCGGTCGCGTCCTGCGCCGCGGCCGCGCCGGCCAGCGCCGCGAACGCCAGCGGCGCGGCCCGCCGGGCGAATCCGGGGTCGAACCGCATCGCGCGCCTATCCGGCCCCGGGGGCGCCGAAACCGCCGCCGCCCGGGGTCTCGATGACGATGACATCGCCGGCTTCGACGGTCGTGGTCGCCGCATGGGCCAGCGTTTCGACCCGCCCGTCCGCGCGCTCCACCGCGTTGCGTCCCGTCGCGCCGGGGGCGCCGCCGTCGAGGCCGAAGGGCGGCGTGCGGCGATGGTTCGACAGGACGGCCGCGGTCATGCGCTCGCCGAACCGCAGGCGGCGCACCGTTCCGTCGCCGCCGCGCCAGCGCCCGGCGCCGCCGGAGCCGGCGCGGACCGAGAAACTCTCCAGCACGACGGGGAAGCGCCATTCGAGCACTTCCGGGTCGGTCAGGCGCGAGTTGGTCATGTGGGTGTGGACCGCGCTGGCGCCGTCGAAGCCGGGGCCGGCGCCGGCCCCGCCGCAAACGGTCTCGTAATACTGATGCCGCGCGTTGCCGAAGGTGAGGTTGTTCATGGTGCCCTGCCCCGCCGCCAGCGCGCCGACCGCGCCGTAAAGCGCGTTGGCCACCGCCTGGCTGGTCTCCACATTACCGGCCACGACCGCCGCAGGGTAGCGGGGATTGAGCATCGAGCCTTCCGGGATGACCAGATCGAGGGGTTCGAGGCAGCCTTCGTTCATCGGGATGTCGGCGTCGACCAGAGTCCGGAAGACGTAGAGAACGGCGGCGCGGCACACCGCCGCGGGCGCGTTGTAGTTGTTCGCCGTCTGCGGCGAGGTCCCGGTGAAATCGACGCGGGCGCGACGCGCCTCGCGGTCGACCGACACGGCGACGCGGATCTCGGCGCCGTCGTCGAGGCGATGGACGAACGCCCCGTCGGGCAGGGCGTCGAGCACGCGACGCACCGATTCGGCCGCATTGTCCTGGACGTGGCGCATATAGGCGCGCACCGTCGCCGGGCCGAACTCCCCGATCATGCGCCGCACTTCGTCCTCGCCCTTGCGGTTGGCGGCGATCTGGGCGCGCAGGTCGGCGAGGTTCTGGTCCGGATTGCGCGCCGGCCAGCGGCCCGAGGCGAGCAGCGCCCGCATCTCCGCCTCGCGCATCCGCCCTTCCGACACCAGCAGGAAATCGTCGATCAGAACGCCTTCCTCTTCGATGACGCGGCTTTCCGACGGCATCGAACCGGGGGTCAGGCCGCCGATGTCGGCGTGGTGCCCGCGACTTGCGACGTAGAAGAGGATGTCCGCGCCGGCGGCGTCGAAAACGGGGGTGACGACGGTGACGTCGGGCAGGTGGGTGCCGCCGGCATAGGGCGCGTTGAGGACGTAAGCGTCGCCCGGCTTCTGCGTCGCGCCGCGGCGGGCGACGATGGCGCGCACGCTTTCGCCCATCGAGCCGAGATGCACCGGCATGTGCGGCGCATTGGCGACCAGGCGCCCCTCGGGGTCGAAGATGGCGCACGAGAAATCCAGCCGTTCCTTGACGTTGACCGAATGGGCGGTGTTCTCGAGCACGCTGCCCATCTGTTCGGCGATCGCCATGAACAGGTTGTTGAAGATCTCCAGCATCACCGGGTCGACGTCGGTTCCCGGCGCGGTGCGGCGCGGGCGCGGGGCGACGCGCTCGAGCACGAGATCGCCGCGCGCCGTCATCCGCGCCTCCCACCCTTCCTCGACCACGGTGGTGGCGATGGGTTCGACGACGATCGCCGGGCCGGCGATGCGATGTCCGGGCGCCAGCGCCGCCCGTTCCCGGATCGGCGCCCGCCCGACGCCGTGAACGAACGATTCGCCCGCGGGTTCGGGCAACGCCCCCGGCGCCGCCGGCGGTTCGGGGTCGGGCAGCGTGTCGCCCGCGCCGATGGCCTCGACCCCGACGGTATCGACGACGACCGGGCGGCCCGGGCTGACGAAGCCATAGCGCCGCCGGTGCGCGGCCTCGAACGCGGCGAGAACCGCCTCCGGCGCGCCGTGCGCGACATCGAGCGTCGAGTCGGTCCCCCGATAGCGCAGCGCAAGGCGGCGTTCGACGGCGATGCGTTCCCGTGCGACGCCCTGGTCCGCCAGCGCCGCGCGCGCCTCGGCCTCGAGGGCGGCGAGCGCCTCGTCGACCGCCTGCGCCGTTTCGGGGCCGAGGGGCGCCTCCAGCGTGCGCTCGCGGATGGCGCGGACATCGGCGAGGCCGATGCCGTAGGCCGAGAGCACGCCGGCGAGGGGGTGCAGGAACACCCGGTCGATGCCGAGCGCGTCGGCCACGAGACATGCGTGCTGACCCGCGGCGGCGCCGAAGCCGGCGAGCGCGCAGGTCGTGACATCGTGTCCGCGCCGCGTCGAGATCGTCTTGATGGCGTTGGCCATGTTGTCGACGGCGATGGCGAGGAAACCTTCCGCCACCTCGGCGGGGGTGCGGCGGTCGCCGGTCGCGGCGCAGATCTCGTCGGCGAGGGCGGCGAAACCGGCTTCGACGACGGCGCGGTCGAGGGGCCGGTCGCCGTCGGGTCCGAACACGCGCGGAAAGAAGCGGGGGTCCAGTTTGCCGAGCATGAGGTTGCAATCGGTGACGGTCAGGGGGCCGCCGCGGCGGTAGCAGGCGGGGCCGGGGTCGGCGCCGGCGGACTCGGGTCCGACGCGGTAGCGCGCGCCGTCGAAGCGCAGGACCGATCCGCCGCCCGCCGCGACGGTGTGGATGCGCATCATCGGCGCGCGCACGCGCACCCCGGCGACGCGGTTGTCGAATGTGCGCTCGAACGCGCCGTCGAACCACGAGACATCGGTGGAGGTGCCGCCCATGTCGAAGCCGACGATGCGGTCGAAGCCGGCGGCGGCGGCGGTGCGCGCGGCGCCGACCACGCCGCCCGCGGGGCCGGAGAGGATGGCGTCCTTGCCGCGGAAATGGCGGGCGTCCGCCAGCCCGCCGTTCGACTGCATGAACATCAATTGCGCCTCGCCCGTCGCCGCGGCGACGCCGGCGACATAGCGGTCGATGACCGGCGAGAGATAGGCGTCGGCGACGGCGGTGTCTCCGCGCCCGACGAGTTTCATGAGCGGCGCCACTGCGTGCGAGGCGGACACCTGGGCGAAACCCGCCTCGCGCGCGAGTTCCGCGACCCGGCGTTCGTGCGCCTCGTAGCGCCAGCCGTGCATGAAGAGGATGGCGCAGGCGCGCAGGCCGGCCGCGCGCGCTTCCTCCAGCGCGGCGCGCGCGCGCCCTTCGTCGAGCGGGCGCAGCACCCGCCCGTCCGCGGCGACGCGCTCGTCGACCTCGACGACGCGCTCGAAGAGCATGTCGGGCAGAACGATGCGACGGTCGAACAGGCGCGGGCGGTTCTGATAGCCGATGCGCAGCGCGTCGGCGAACCCCCGGGTGACGACGAGGAGGCAGGGTTCGCCCCGACGCTCGAGGAGCGCGTTGGTCGCCACCGTGGTCCCCATCTTCACGGCGTCGATCTGCGCGGTCGGCAAGGGCGCGTCCGCCGCCAGACCGAGCACGTCGCGGATGCCCTGCAACGCCGCGTCCCTGTATGCGCGCGGGTTCTCCGACAGCAATTTGCGGCTCGTCAGCCGCCCGTCGGGCGCCCGCGCGACCACATCGGTGAAGGTGCCTCCGCGGTCGATCCAGAACTGCCAGCCGGGCATGGCGCTCACGCTCCCTCGCCGACGAAGCGGAAACGCCAGGCGTCGCCGTGACGCACGACGCGGCCGAAGGACGGCGCCGGGAAATGCGCCGGCGCGACCAGCTCGCCGCTTTCGCAGCGGTCCTCGAGGAAGCGTCGGCGGGTGGCGCGCGACAGGGCCTTGTCGAAACAGGCCGACGACGACCAGTCGGGCCGGACGCATTGCAACACGGTGTGCATGAGGTCGCCGCACAGCACGGCGCGCAGGCCGCGCGATTCCAGGCGCAGGCCGACATGGCCGGGCGTGTGTCCCGGCAAGGGTTCGAGGCGGACTCCGTCGTCGAGCGCATGGTCGCTCCCGACGAGCTCGTGCAGCCCCGCCTCGACGACCGGGAGGACGCTGTCGGCGAACGCGCCGTCGTCGTATTTGCGCGGGTCCTTCGCCGTCTTGCCGCGCCAGAACTCGTATTCGTCGCGCGCGAAGAGGTAGCGGGCGTTCGGGAAAGCGGGGACCCAGCGTCCGTCGGCGAGCCGCGTGTTCCAGCCCACATGGTCGAGGTGGAGATGGGTGCAGAGGACGATATCGATGTCCTCCGGCGCGCACCCGGCGGCGCGGAGGCCCGTGAGCCAGGCGTCGTCGCGGCGCATGTTCCAGCCTGCGCCGACGCTTCGCCGCTTGTCGTTGCCGACGCAGGTATCGACCAGGATTGCGAGGCGCGGCGTGCGCACGAGGTAGCTCTGGACGACCATGTTGAGCCATCCCGTGGCGGGGTCGATGAAGCGCGGTTCGAGCCAGGCGCGATGGGCGGCGAGCGCCTCCGCCGTGCAGTCGGGGTAGAAGCGGAAGGGGTCGAACTGCGGTCCGTCGAGCTCGACGATCCGGTCGATGGCGATGTCGCCGAGGGCGAGCGCGGTCACGGGGAACCTCGCAATGTCGTCGCGGCGCGGGCGCGCCCGTGTCTTCCTGCCGGTTTGCGGCGGCGGAATCAACAGGGCGCGGCCCCTGTCGGGCGGGGCGGGGCAAAAATTTGCGCGCCTCCCTTGACAGGCCGGCGAGGGCGGCCCATATCGCGTTCACGTCCCTGGCACTCGCCGGCAGTGAGTGCCAGCAAGGGGCGATTATCGCAGAATCCAATGGAGAGGGGCAACCCGAGATGAACTTTCGGCCCTTGCACGACCGCGTGCTGGTCCGCCGCGTCGAGGAGGACGAGCGGTCCGCCGGCGGCATCATCATTCCCGACACGGCGAAGGAGAAGCCGAGTCAGGGCGAGATCCTGGCGACCGGTCCCGGCGCGCGCGACGACAGCGGCGAACTGGTGGCGCTCGATGTGAAAACGGGCGACCGCATCCTGTTCGGCAAATGGTCGGGAACCGAGGTGACGCTCGACGGCGAAGAGCTGATCATCATGAAGGAAACCGACATCATGGGGGTGCTCGAGGGCGCCGCCGGCGGCAAGTAGGCCGCCCGACCGAGGAGAGAAACGAGACATGGCTGCCAAAGACGTGAAGTTTTCGATGGACGCGCGCAACCGCATGGCGCGGGGGATCGATGTCCTCGCCGACGCGGTGCGCGTGACCCTCGGGCCCAAGGGCCGCAACGTGGTGCTCGACAAGGCGTTCGGCGCCCCCCGCATCACCAAGGACGGCGTGGCCGTCGCCAAGGAAATCGAACTGTCCGACAAGTTCGAGAACATGGGCGCGCAGATGGTGCGCGAGGTCGCGTCCAAGACCAACGACGTCGCGGGCGACGGCACCACCACCGCCACCGTGCTCGCGCAGAGCATCTTCCGCGAGGGGCTGAAATCGGTCGCCGCGGGCATGAACCCCATGGACCTCAAGCGCGGCGTCGACATGGCCGTCGACGCCATCGTGGGCGACCTCGCCGACCAGGCGAAGAAGGTCAACACCAGCCAGGAGATCGCGCAGGTGGGCACGATCTCGGCGAACGGCGACTCCGAAGTCGGAGACATCATCTCCGACGCCATGGAGAAGGTCGGCAACGAGGGCGTGATCACCGTCGAGGAGGCCAAGGGCCTCGAGACCGAACTCGACGTGGTCGAGGGGATGCAGTTCGACCGCGGCTATCTGTCCCCCTATTTCGTCACCAACGCCGACAAGATGAGCGTCGAGCTCGAGGACGCCTACATCCTGCTGCACGAGAAGAAACTGTCGAGCCTCCAGGCGATGCTGCCGCTGCTGGAGTCGGTTGTGCAGTCGAGCCGGCCGCTGCTCGTCATCGCCGAGGATGTGGAAGGCGAGGCGCTCGCCACCCTGGTCGTCAACAAGCTGCGCGGCGGCCTCAAGGTCGCGGCGGTGAAGGCGCCCGGCTTCGGCGACCGCCGCAAGGCGATGCTCGAGGACATGGCGATCCTCACCGGCGGCCAGGTCGTCAGCGAGGACCTCGGCATCAAGCTCGAGAACGTCTCCCTCGACATGCTGGGCCGCTCCAAGAAGATCTCCATCGACAAGGACAACACGACCATCGTGGACGGCGGCGGCAAGAAGGACGACATCGAAGGCCGGTGCCTGCAAATCCGCCAGCAGATCGAGGAGACCACCTCGGACTACGACCGCGAGAAGCTCCAGGAGCGCCTCGCCAAGCTCGCCGGCGGCGTCGCGGTCATCAAGGTCGGCGGGGCCACCGAGATCGAGGTCAAGGAGCGCAAGGACCGCGTCGACGACGCCCTTCACTCCACCCGCGCCGCGGTCGAGGAAGGCATCGTCATCGGCGGCGGCGTCGCCCTGCTCAACGCGCGCAAGGCGCTGGAGAACATCGATGTCGAGAACCACGACCAGCAGGTCGGCATCGACATCGTCCTCAAGTCGCTGCAAAGCCCGGTGCGCCAGATCGCCGAGAACGCCGGCGTCGACGGCTCCATCGTCGTCGGGAAACTGACCGATGACGATGACGCCAATACCGGCTACGACGCGCAGAACGAGAAATATGTCGACATGTTCGAGGCCGGCATTATCGACCCCGCCAAGGTCGTGCGCGCCGCGCTTCAGGACGCCGCTTCGGTCGCCGGTCTGCTGATCACCACCGAGGCGCTGGTCGCCGAGAAGCCGGAGAAGAAGGATCCGGCCGGCGGCGCCGGCGGCGGCGGAATGCCCGACATGGGCGGCATGGACTTCTAGGCATCGCGCGAAGAACTCCCGACTCCCTCCCTCTCAGGGCTGCGCGCTCCGGCGCGCGGCCCTCTTTTTTCCCGCTTCCGGCGGGCGAGCGCGCGAAGAAATCGCGCGCCTCTCATCGTGACGGACGGATCGCCGAGGCGCCGGCATTGTAAAGACAATGCCCATCGAATAATACCTCGTCATTCCGCGAAAGAGCGTGTGAAGAAATCGAACAGCCTTACAAACACTCGTCATTCCCGCGAAACAAACACTCGTCATTCCCGCGAAAGCGGGAATCTCTTTGCGGCGTTTCCGTAAGAAAAACCGCGCCGATATTGCGGACGGCCGCCTCCGGATTCCCGCTTTCGCGGGAATGACGAAGAGTATTCGCGGGAATGACGAAGAGTAGTAGCGTCTCTCGATTTCTTCACACGCTCTTTCGTGGGAATGACGAAGTGCTATTCGGTGGGTGTTGTCTTTTACAATGCCGTAATGACGAAGTATTATTATCGACTCATTGTGTTTTGCCGCGCCGACCCCCTTCGGCGCTTCGACCGTCATGGTGAGAGCCGCCCTTACAAACACTCGTCATTCCCGCGAAAGCGGGAATCCGGAGGCGGCCGAACGCCGCAAGCAGATTTCCGCTTTCGCGGGAATGACGAAGAGTAGTAGCGTCTTTCGATTTCTTCACACGCTCTTTCGTGGGAATGACGAAGTGCTATTCGGTGGGTATTGTCTTTTACAATGCCGTAATGACGAAGTATTATTATCGACTCATTGTGTTTTGCCGCGCCGACCCCCTTCGGCGCTCCGACCGTCGTAGTGAGAGCCGCCCTTGCAAACACTCGTCATTCCCGCGAAAGCGGGAATCCGGAGGCGGCCGTCCGCTATGCGGAAACGCCGCAAACAGATTCCCGCTTTCGCGGGAATGACGAGTGTTTGTATATCTGTCCGGTTTCTTCACACGCTCTTTCGCGGGAATGACGAAGCGCTATTCGGTGGTTATTGTCCTTTACAATGCCGTAGTGACGAAGTATTATTATCGAGTTATCGTGTTTTGCCGCGCCGACCCCTTCGGCGCTTCGACCGTCATGGTGAGAGCCGCCCTTGCAAATACTCGTCATTCCCGCGAAAGCGGGAATCCGGAGGCGGCCGTCCGCTATGCGGAAACGCCGCAAACAGATTCCCGCTTTCGCGGGAATGACGAGTGTTTGTATATCTGTCCGGTTTCTTCGCACGCTCGAGTGGAGGAGCGCCTACCGGTTCCTGAAGTCGGGCGCGCGTTTTTCGACGAAGGCGGCCATCCCCTCCTTCCGGTCCTCCAGGGCGAAGGTCGAATAGAAGACACGGCGTTCGAACAGGACGCCTTCCGAAAGTCCGGCCTCCTGCGAGCGGTTCACTGCTTCCTTCGCCATGATCGCCGCCGGCAGCGACATCCCGGCGACAGTCGCCGCGACCTCCATCGCCGTATCGAGAAGGGCGTCCGCCGCGACGATGCGGCTGACCAGGCCGGCGCGTTCGGCTTCGGCGGCGTCCATCGTGCGCCCGGTGAGGATCAGGTCCATCGCCTTCGCCTTGCCGACGGCGCGCGGCAGGCGCTGTGTGCCGCCCGAACCGGGAAAGGTCCCGAGTTTAATCTCCGGCTGACCGAATTTCGCCGTCTCCGCGGCGATCACGATGTCGCACATCATGGCGAGCTCGCAACCGCCGCCGAGCGCATAGCCGCCCACCGCGGCGACAACGGGCTTGCGGCAGCGCGCCACCCGGTCCCACGGTCCGATGAAGTCGCCGAAAAAGGCGTCCATATAGCTTTTGGGCTGCATTTCCTTGATGTCGGCGCCGGCGGCGAACGCGCGCTCACCCCCCGCGATCACGGTCGCGCCGATCGCGTCGTCGGCCTCGAAGCCGTCCAGCGCGCGGTTGAGCTCGCCGATCAGCTCGCTGTTCAGCGCGTTCAGCGCCTTCGGCCGGTCGAGCGTGACGAGCCCGACCTTGTCGCGGGTCTCGACGCGGATCGTGCGGTATTCCATCTCATGCTCCTCATCGGGGGATGTCCTCTCTACATCAGCGTTGGCAGCGCGGACAATAGAAGGTGGAGCGTCCGCCCTGCACGATGCGCCGCACCGCATGGCCCGCCGCGCACGCCTCGCCGTCGCGCCCGTAGACCTGGAAGCGGTGCTGGAAATAGCCGGGTTCCCCGGACGCCCTTGCGTAGTCGCGCAGCGAGGAGCCGCCCGCGGCCAGCGCGTCGCGGAGCACGGCGCGGATCGCTCTCGCGAGGCGCCCGGCGCGCGCGGCGCCGAGGTTGCGCGCAAGTCGCCGCGGCGACACGCCGGCGCGGTAGAGGCTCTCGCAGGCGTAGATGTTCCCCAGCCCGGCCACGGCTGTCTGGTCGAGCAGCAACGCCTTGACCGGCGTTGCGCGCCGCGCCGCCGCCGCCGCCAGCGTCGGCCCGTCGAAGGCGGCGTCGAGCGGGTCGGGCCCCAGGCGGCGCAGCAGGGGGTGGTCGTCCAGCGCGGCGCCGTCGCAGGCTTCCATCAGGCCGAAGCGTCGCGCGTCGTTGTAGACCACCGCGGTCCCGTCGTCGGTCTCGAACACCGCATGGTCGTGTCTCTGCGGGCAATAGTCCGCCGCCTTCGCGGCGAGGCGCCCCGACATGCCCAGATGACCGATGATTGCCTGCCCGTCGTCGAGATGGAACAACAGATATTTGGCGCGCCGGGCGAGCGCGACAATGCGCCGCCCGGCGACGCGGCGCTCGAAATCCGCCGCCACCGGCCGGCGCAGGTCGCGCCGCCGCACGGTGACGCGGACCAGGCGCCGCCCTTCGAGCAGCGGCGCGAGTCCGCGGCGGATCGTCTCGACCTCGGGGAGTTCGGGCATGGGGCACTGTAGCCCGCGCCGCCCCGGCCGGGCTATGGTCGCCGCCATGAACGCGGGCGAGGCGGGCGGCGGCGCCGCCGACGCCGGGCGGCGGCAAGTCGAACGCGTGTTCTCTTCCGTCGCCCGGTCCTACGATCTCATGAACGATCTCATGAGCCTCGGCGCGCACCGCCTGTGGCGGCGCGAGGCGGTCGCCGCGCTCCGCCTGCGGCCGGGCGCGCGCGCGCTCGATCTCGCGGGCGGGACCGGAGACATGGCCTTTCGCCTGGGGCCGCGCGCCGGCCTGACCGCGGTGTGCGACGCCAACCCGGCGATGCTCGGCGAGGGCAGGCGCCGACGGGGCCGCGGCGGCGACGACGACGCGGGCCGCCCCGTCTGGAGCTGCGCCGACGCCGGGGCGCTGCCCTTCGCCGGGGCGACGTTCGACGCCGCCGCCGCGGCGTTCGGCATCCGTAACATGCCGAGCATCGACGAGGCGCTGGCGGAGGTCGCGCGGGTGCTGCGGCCGTGCGGGCGTTTCGTCTGCCTCGAATTCGGTCCGGCGGTCGTCCCCGCCCTCGCCCCGGCCTATGCGGCGTGGTCGCGCTTCGCGATCCCGGCGCTGGGCGCGGCGGTCGCCGGCGACCGCGCCGCCTACGAATATCTCGTGGAGAGCATCCGCCGTTTCCCGCCGCCCGAGGCGCTGTCGGCGGCGCTGTCGCGCGCGGGTTTCGCCGGCGTGCGGGCGCGGGCGCTGTCGGGAGGGATCGTCTGGCTGCATTGCGGCTGGCGCGTGTGATGTTCGCCGCGGCGCGCGACCTGTGGCGCCTGGCGACGGTCGCGCGCATTCTCGCGCGGCACGATGCGCTGGCGGCGCTCGAGGGCATCGGCGCGGCGCCGTGGCTGGTGCGCCCCATGCGCCTGCTGGCGCGGCGCGGCGCGCCCGAAAAGCGCCTGGGAGAAGCGCTCGCCGACGCCGCGGTCGCGCTCGGCCCCGGCTTCATAAAACTCGGGCAGGCGCTCTCCACCCGCGCCGACCTGATCGGCGACCGGACGGCCGCCGATCTGGCGCGGCTGCGCGACCGCCTGCCGCCCTTTCCGGCGGCGGAGGCGCGCGCGACCGTCGCCGCCGAACTCGGCGCGCCGGTCGAGGCGCTGTTCGATTCGTTCGACGACCGGCCGGTCGCCGCCGCCTCCATCGCGCAGGTCCATTACGCGGTCACGTCGGACGGGCGGGATGTCGCCGTCAAGGTGCTGCGGCCGGGCATAGAGCGCGCCTTCCGGCGCGACCTCGACCTGTTCCTCCGGCTGGCGCGGGCCGCGGAGCGCGCGCGCCCGCGCTGGCGACGCTTTCGCCTCGTCGAATCGGTCGAGACCTTCGCGGATGCGGTGGCGGTGGAGATGAACCTGTCGCTGGAGGCGGCGGCGGCGGCGGAGCTCGGCGAGAATTTCGCCGACGACGCCGGCCTCAACGCGCCGGCGGTGGACTGGCGGCGGACCGCGCGCCGCGTCCTGACCACCGGGCGCGTCGACGGCGCGTCGCTGGGCGACGCCGGGGCGCTTGCCGCCGCCGGCCACGACCCCGCCGACCTCGTCGCCCGCGCCGCCAGGGCGACGTTCGATCAGGTCTTCCGCGACGGCTTTTTTCACGGCGACCCGCATCCGGGGAACGTGTTCGTCGCCGCGGACGGCGCGCTGTGGCTGGTGGATTTCGGCGTCATGGGCCGCCTCGACGCCGCGACGCGACGGTTCCTCGCGGATGTGTTGACGGGCTTTCTCGAAGGGGACTACGCCCGCGTCGCGGAGGCGCATTTCGCGATGGGCTTCGTCTCCGGCGAACGCTCGCGCGAAGTTTTCGCTCAGGCGCTGCGCGCGATCGGCGAGCCGATCCGGGACCTGCCGACGGGCGAGATCTCGCTCGGGCGTCTGCTGGCGCAATTGTTCCGCACCGCCGAGGATTTCGGGATGCCGGCGCAGCCGCAGCTGTTGCTGCTCCAGAAGGTCATGGTGGTGGCCGAGGGGGTGGGCCGCGCGCTGCACCCCGGCGCCAATATGTGGGAGATCGCGCGGCCGCTGGTGGCCGACTGGGCGGCGGCCCATATGGGGCCGCGCGCCCGCGCCGGCGAGGCGCTGGAGGAGACGGCGGAATTCGCGCGCCGCCTGCCGCGGATGGCGGCGCACGCCGAAGCGGCGCTGGAGCGCCTGGCCGGCGCGCCGTCCGATGCGCTCCCGGCGCGCGGCGCGCGGCCGGCGTCGGCGGGGGGCCTTCTCGCCGCGTTCTTCGCCGGCGCCGCGGCGATGGCGGTTATTTTTTTCCTCGCCTTGCTGCTTTGACGCCCGTCCGCCAGGACTCGGCCTCCGCCGCCTCGACCGCGCGGACGATCGCCGGATCCGGCGGCGGCGACTCGAGGGACAGCCCCTCCGCCAGCCGGTCGATCGCGTATTCCATCGCCGTCACCCGCGCCGTCCACTTGTCGTCGCCGGCCACCGCGCGCCACGGCGCCGCCGCGGTCGAGGTGCGGTCGAACATGTCGTGGCAGGCGGCGAGGTAGTCCTTGTGGCGGCTGCGGTTGCGGAAGTCCTCGGCGGTGAGTTTCCAGCGCTTGACCGGGTTCTCCAGGCGCTCGCGGAAGCGCCGCAACTGTTCCTCGGGCGAGACGTGCATGAACAATTTGACCATGGTCACGCCGTCGTCGCAGAGAAGACGCTCGAATTCGTTGATCTCGTCATAGGCGCGGCGCCACGCCGCCTTGTCGGCGAGTCCCTCGACGCGCTCGACGAGGACGCGGCCGTACCAGGAACGGTCGAAGACGGCGATGCCGCCCACCTCGGGCAGGCGCCGCCAGAAGCGCCACAGGTAATGCCGCCCCTGTTCGTCCCGGGTCGGCGCGCCGATCGGCCACACCTTGCAGCCGCGCGGGTCGAGCCGCGCCGTGAGACGGCGGATGGCGCCGCCCTTTCCGGCCGCGTCCCAGCCCTCGAACACGATCACGGCGCGCGCGCCGACGCGCAGGCGCGCCTGCTGCACCGCCAGTATCCGCTTCTGCGCCGCGGCCTCGGCGGCGAGGTAGTCCCGCTTGTTTCCGAACCGCCGCCCCGACTCGAGCGCGTCGAGGCGAATCCGATGCCGCGCCATTCCCGCCTCCGTCGAATTCCCGTCGGGTTATAGCCGACGCGCGCGGAAGGGGAAGGAAACGATCGCGGCCGGGCGCATACGTCCTTGCCGGACGGGCCTCCATGCGGCATGACGCGCCCCATGTCCGACGCCCCCGCCCCGACCTCGGCCGCCGCGCTGGGCGACCCCCTGCTGCGCGACCGCGACATCGACGCGGGCGAGGCGCGCCTGCACGTCGTCGAATCGCTCACGGAGGCCCGCGACGGCGATGAGCGGCTCGTGCTGTTCCTCCACGGGTTCCCGGAGTTCTGGTATGCGTGGCGGCGCCAGCTGCGCTTCGTCGCGCAAGCGTTCGGGGCGCGCTGGCGCGCCGCGGCGCCGGACATGCGCGGCTACAACCTGTCGGACAAGCCGGCGGGCCTCGCCGCCTACCGCCTGGACCGCCTTGTGGGCGACGCGCTGGGGACGATGCGCGCGCTGGGCCACGAACGCATGGTCCTCGTCGGCCACGACTGGGGCGGCGTCGTGGCCTGGGCGACGGCGGCCGCGCACCCCGAAGCCGTCGAGCGGCTGGTTATCCTCAACGCCCCTCATCCCGCCGTGTTCGCGCGTCTCCTGCGCGAACACGCGCCGCAGATCGAGGCAAGCCGCTACATGACCGATTTCCTCGACCCCGGAATCGAGGAACGGCTGCTCGCCGACGATGCGCGCGAGCTCGCGCGCTGGATCACGACGTGGGCGATTTCCAAAGGGCTGATGACCGCGGAAGACGACCGGCGCTATCGCGCAGCGTGGCGGATCCCCGGCGCGCTGACCGCGATGCTCGCATATTATCGCGCCCGCAGCCTCGGCGCGCCGCCGCCCGCCGAGCCGGCCGCGTCGCGGGTCCGCGCGCCCACCCGCGTGCTGTGGGGGATGAAGGACCGGGCGTTGACCCCGGCGAATCTGGACGGCCTCGCCGAATATGCGCCCGACCCGACCGTCGAACGCGTGGAGGGCGCCGGCCACTGGATCGTCCATGAGCGCCCGGACCGCGTCGAGGCGGCGCTGCGGTGGGCGCTCGCGGCCGGACAGGGGCGAAGCGCGGCGCCGGCGCGCGGGCGAAAATCCCCCTTGAAAGAACGGCGGCGGTTCCTTACCTATCGCCGCGATTTTCCCCCGACAGGCGGGTCGAGGCGGAACCGCGGCGCATGACCGGCGGGCCGCGAAGGGAGAGCGTGGGTGTCGAAAGCGATAGAAACAGAGTCGTTGCGCAAGCGTTACGGGGCGCTCAACGCGGTGGACGGGGTCTCGTTCTCCGTGGAGCGGGGCGAGGTGCTGGGCTTTCTCGGGCCGAACGGCGCCGGCAAGACGACGACCATGCGCATCGTCACCGGGTTCGTGAAGCCCGACTCGGGGCGCGCATCGGTGTGCGGGCGCGATGCCCTGTCCGGGGACACAGCGGCGCGGGAAGCGATCGGCTACCTGCCCGAAGGGGCGCCGCTCTACGCCGACATGACTCCGGAAGGCTTCCTCGACTTCGTCGCCGCGGCGCGGGGGTTGCGCGGGGCGCGGGCGCGCGAACGCATCTCCTGGGCCATTGAGCGCCTCGATCTGCGCCCGGTTCTCGGCCAGTCGATCGAGACTCTTTCGAAAGGGTTCAAGCGCCGCGTCGGCCTTGCGCTCGCACTGGTGCACGACCCCGAGGTCCTCATCCTCGACGAGCCGACCGACGGCCTGGACCCCAACCAGAAACACGAGGTGCGCCTGCTCATCCGGGAGCTCGCGCGCGACAAGGCCATCGTCATCTCCACCCATCTGCTCGAAGAGGTGGATGCGGTGTGCGACCGCGTGGCGATCATCGCCCGGGGGCGCATCGTCGCCGACGGCGCGCCGGCGGAACTGGCGAGCCGGTCGCGCTACTTCAACGCGGTGACGGTCACCGTCGGCGGCGTCGCCGAGGCGGCGGCGAAGGCGGCGTTCGAGGCGCTTGCCGGGGTGTCCGAAGTGGCCGTCGAGACGGTGGGCGACGCCGTGCGCTGCACCCTGTTTCCGCGCCGCGGGGCCTCGCTCATCGGCGCCGTGAGCGCCTGTCTCCAGAGCGCGTCGTGGCGCGTCGACGCGCTCGCGGTGGAAAGCGGGCGCCTGGAAGACGTGTTCCGTCAGGTCACCCTCGGCGACGGGGCCGGCGGCGGAAAGGGGAGCCGCGCGACATGAGCAAGACCCTGGTCGTTTTCAGGCGCGAGCTCGCCGGCTATTTCGCCACGCCCGTCGCCTATGTCTTCATCGTGATCTTCCTGTTCCTCAACGGGATTTTCACCTTCTATCTCGGCGATTTCTACGAACGGGGCCAGGCCGATCTCCAGCCTTTCTTCACCTGGCATCCGTGGCTTTACCTGTTCCTCGTCCCGGCGCTGGGAATGCGCCTGTGGGCCGAGGAACGGCGCAGCGGCACCATCGAGCTGCTCATGACGCTGCCGATCTCGGTCGGCCAGGCGGTGCTCGGCAAATTCCTGGCCGCCTGGGCCTTCACGGCGATCGGCCTGGTCCTGACCTTCCCGGTGTGGATCACGGTCAACTATCTGGGAGACCCGGACAACGGCGTCGTTCTGGCGGGCTATTTCGGCAGCCTCATGCTCGCCGGGGCGTCGCTGGCCATCGCCGCGTGCCTTTCGGCGCTCACCCGGAACCAGGTCATCGCCTTCGTCGTGGCGGTGTCGGTGTGTTTCCTGTTCACCGTCGCGGGGTTGCCGCTGGTGGTCAATTTCTTCGCCGGCTGGGCGCCGCAGGCGGTGGTCGACACCATCGCGTCGTTCAGTTTCCTGGCGAACTTCACCGACATGACCCGCGGCGTGATCGACCTGCGCCACGTCGTCTATTTCGTGTCGCTGATGGCGCTGTGGCTCGTCGGCAATGCGTTCGCGGTCGGGCGGCTCGGGGGAGGCTGACGGCATGAAACTCACGGGCCCCGCGGCCGGCCGGGCCGCGGCGTGGAGCGGCGCGGTCCTCGCCGCGGTGTTGTTCCTGGCGGTCAACGTGCTGAGCCAGACGACGCTCCGCACCGCCCGCGTCGATCTGACCGAGGGAGGCCTCTACACGCTTTCCGACGGCACGCGCGCCATGCTCTCCGGGCTGGAGGAGCCGCTTGTCGTGCGCTTCTTCTTCAGCGAGTCGCTCGCCGCCGACCTGCCGGGTTTCCGGCAATATGCGCAGCGCGTGCGCGAACTCCTCGAGACCTATGCGGCGCGGGCCGGGGGCGCCGTCGCCCTGCACGTCATCGACCCGGAACCCTTCTCGCCGGCGGAAGACGAAGCGGTGGCGTTCGGCCTGCGCGGAGTCCCGCTCACCGAACAGGGCGAACGGTTCTATTTCGGGATGGCGGCGACGAACACGACCGACGATCTGGAGGTCGTGCCCTTCTTTCAGGACGCGCGCGAATCCTTCCTCGAATACGACCTGACGCGGGCGTTCTATCGCCTCGCCAACCCGAAGCGCCCCGCGGTCGGGCTGATCTCCACCCTGCCCATCGACGGCGGTTTCGACCCGCAGCGCGGCGCGCTCCCGTCATGGGCGGTCGCCGATCAGATCGGTCAGATGTTCGAACTGCGCGACCTCACGACCGAAGTCGCCCGGGTCCCCGACGACATCGACGTGCTCATGGTCGCGCACCCGAAGGACCTGTCGGGGCAAACCCGCTACGCCATCGATCAGTATGTGCTGGGCGGGGGCAAGGCGATGGTGTTCGTCGACCCGTTCTCGGAGGCGGCGGCGGGCATCCCCGACCCCGAGAACCCGATGCGGATGCACAATTCGCGGCTGCCCGACCTGTTCGCCGCGTGGGGCGTGGAGCTCGCGCCGGGGATGATCGTCGGCGACCGCCTGTCGGCGCGCAAGGTGCGCGGGGGCTCGCGCGAACGCCCGGTCGCCGTGGACTACATCGCCTGGCTCGCTCTCGACGCCGACAATTTCAACCGCGAGCGCATCGTCACGGCGCAGCTCGGCGCGATCAACGTCGCCACCGCCGGCGCCCTGAGCCCGGCGGAGGGCGCGACGACCGAATTCACGCCGCTCATGACATCTTCGGGCGAGGCGATGCTGTTCGAGCGCATGCACGTGCAGTTCATGCCCGACCCGTCGCAGCTGCTGGCCGATTTCGCCGCCACCGGCGATGTCTATACGCTCGCCGCGCAAGTCTCCGGCCCGGTGGAGACCGCCTTCCCCGACGGGCCGCCGCCGCCGGAAGAAGACGACGCATCGGGCGCCGACGGCGACGCGGAGGCCGGCGACGGCGAAGCGGCGCCGCCCGAAGGACATCTCGCCGCGTCGGAAGGCGACATCAATCTGCTTCTCGTCGCCGACACCGACCTCCTTTCGGATCGCTTCTGGGTTCAGGTCGGCAATTTCCTCGGCGACGACGTGATGGTTCCCGTCGCCGACAACGGCGCTTTCGTGATCAATGCGCTCGATACCTATTCCGGTTCGAGCGATCTGATAAACCTGCGCAGCCGGCGCACGTCGGAGCGGCCCTTCGTCGTCGTGCAGGAGCTGGAGCGCGCCGCCGGGGAGCGTTTCCGCGAGACGGAACGCTCGCTTCAGGCGCAAGTGCGCGAGACCGAGGCGCAGCTGGCGGAGCTCCAGCTGGGCGGCGACGGCGCGCAGGCGGTGCTGACGCCCGAACAGCAGCAGTCCATCGTCGCGTTCCGGGAGCGCCTGGTGTCGGCGCGCAAGCAGCTGCGCGACGTCCAGCTCGCGCTGCGCCGGGACATCGAGCGCCTGGGCGCGACTCTCGAACTCCTGAACGTCGCCCTTGTCCCTGTCCTGGTGGCGCTGGTGGGCGCGGTCGTGGCGCTGCTTCGCGCGCGCCGCCGCCGTCGTGCGCTGGCGGCGGCCGTTTGATGCGCCGTCGCCGCGCCGGCCCGGACCCGTCGCTTCCACGCGGAATATCGGCATGAAGAGCAAAACCCTCATCGGCCTCGCGGCGGTCACGGCCCTCGCCGTCGCCGGGGCCATCGCTGCGGCGGTGTCGCGCCATGCCGCGACCGAGCGCGTGACGGTCGAGTCGCCGGCGCTGCCCGGACTGATGGAGCGCATCAACGATGTCGGCGAGATCGCCTTGCAGGGCCCCGGGGAGGAATTCTCGGTGCGTTTCGACGGCGAGCGCTGGGTGACGCCCGCGCTGGCCTCCTTCCCCGCGGATTTCGACAAGGTGAAGAAGGCGCTCATCGGCCTCGCCGAACTGCGCACCGTGGAGGCGAAGACGGCGGATCCGGAGCGTTACGCGGCGCTCGGCCTCGCCGCGCCGGACGCCGACGAGGGCGGCGGCACGCAACTGCGGCTGCTCGACGCCGCCGGCGACGCCATCGCCGCCCTGACGGTCGGCGACCCCGCCCGCGCCGGAGCCGACCGCCTCTATATCCGCCGCGACGGCGAGGAGCGCACGTGGCTGGCCGAAGGCGAACTCGACCTCGGCGAAACGCCGAAGGACTGGGTCGACACCATGGTCATCCGCCTCGACGGCGAGCGTGTGCGCCGCGTGACCATCACCCACGCCGACGATGGCGAAGTCCTCGAACTCGAACGCCCGGAGGCCGGCGCCGAGTCGTTCGACCTCGTCGACATGCCCGAAGGCGCGACCCTGCGCTCCCCCATGACGCTCGACAATCTCGGGCGGGCGCTCGCCTTCCTCAGGTTCGACGATGTCGCCGCCGCGGGCGAGGGACCGCCCCCGGGCGGCGGGGATTCCACCGCCGTTTTCGAGACCTTCGACGGCGTGACGGTGACGGTCGCCCTGGAGAAACGGGGGGAGGAGAACTGGGCGCGCCTCGACGCCGTTTGGGACGCGGACGCGGCCGTCTCCCCCGAACCCGCTCCCGAACCCGAAGAGGCGGACGCTGGGGAGGCGACGGACGACGGCGACGCGGAGGAGGCCGGGGAGACGGCGGAGGACGAGTTTCCCGACATCGAAGCCGAGGTCGCGCAGTTGCTCTCGCGCACGCAGGACTGGGTGTTCCGTATTCCTGACTTCAAGGCCGAGCAACTCGGGATGCGCATGGCGCGTCTCATCGAACTGCCGGACTCCGGGGAGGAAGGCGACGGCGCGGAGGGCGGTTCGGAACTCGTTCCCGGCAGCGCCATGCCGCCGGTGATCCAGCTCGACTGACTCCGCGCGCCCGCGTCGCGGGGCGTCGGCAGGACGACCGGGCGCCTCGATTCGAGCCGGATTATCGTTGTCGGGACACATTTGTTTCGCGAAAGAGCGTGCGAAGAAGTTGCGCGCCTCTCATCGTGACGGACGGATCGCCGAGGTATCGGCATTGTAAAAGACAATACCCATCGAATAATACTTCGTCATTCCCGCGAAAGCGGGAATCCGGCGGCGGCCGTCCGCAATATCGGCGCGGTTTTTCTTACGGACACGCCGCAACGGATTCCCGCTTTCGCGGGAATGACGAAGTACTATCGGAGGGTTGCCGTCTCTCACTGCGCCGAACAACTCGGCGTGGCAAAAGACAATAACTCGCCAATAACACTCGTCATTCCCGCGAAAGCGGGAATCCGGAGGCGGCCGTCCGCAATGTCGGCCCGGTTTTTCTTACGGACACGCCGCAACGGATTCCCGCTTTCGCGGGAATGACGAAGTACTATCGGAGGGTTGCCGTCTCTCACTGCGCCGAACAACTCGGCGTGGCAAAAGACAATAACTCGCCAATAACACTCGTCATTCCCGCGAAAGCGGGAATCCGGCGGCGGTCGTCCGCAATATCGGCGCGGTGTTCTTACGGACACGCCGCAACGGATTCCCGCTTTCGCGGGAATGACGAAGTACTATCGGAGGGTTGCCGTCTCTCACCGCGCCGAACAACTCGGCGTGGTAAAAGACAATAACTCGCCAATAACACTCGTCATTCCCGCGAAAGCGGGAATCCGGCGGCGGCCGTCCGCAATATCGGCGCGGTGTTCTTACGGGAACGCCGCGACGGATTCCCGTTTTCGCGGGAATGACGAGTGTTTGTAACGTTGTTGGGTTTCTTCACACGCTCGAAAGCGGGAATCCGGGGGCGGCCGTCTGCAATATCGGCGCGGCTTTTCTTATGGACACGCCGCAAGCAGATTCCCGCTTTCGCGGGAATGACGAAGTACTATCGGAGGGTTGCCGTCTCTCACCGCGCCGAAGAACCCGGCGCGGCAAAAGACAATAACTCGCCAATAACACTCGTCATTCCCGCGAAAGCGGGAATCCGGCGGCGGCCGTCCGCAATATCGGCGCGGTGTTCTTGCGGAAACGCCGCGACGGATTCCCGCTTTCGCGGGAATGACGAGTGTTTGTAACGTTGTTGGGTTTCTTCACACGCTCGAAAGCGGGAATCCGGGGGCGGCCGTCTGCAATATCGGCGCGGCTTTTCTTATCGACACGCCGCAAGCAGATTCCCGCTTTCGCGGGAATGACGAAGTACTATCGGAGGATTGCCGTCTCTCACCGCGCCGAACAACTCGGCGTGGCAAAAGACAATAACTCGCCAATAACACTCGTCATTCCCGCGAAAGCGGGAATCCGGGGGCGGCCGTCTGCAATATCGGCGCGGTGTTCTTACGGGAACGCCGCAAGCGGATTCCCGCTTTCGCGGGAATGACGAGTGTTTGTAACGTTGTTGGGTTTCTTCACACGCTCGAAAGCGGGAATCCGGGGGCGGTCGTCTGCAATGTTGGCGCGGTTTTTCTTGCGGACACGCCGCAACGGATTCCCGCTTTCGCGGGAATGACGAGTGTTTGTAACGTTGTTGGGTTTCTTCACACGCTCGAAAGCGGGAATCCAGGGGCGGCCGACTGCAATATCGGCGCGGCTTTTCTTATGGACACGCCGCAAGGAGATTCCCGCTTTCGCGGGAATGACGAAGTACTATCGGAGGGTTGCCGTCTCTCACCGCGCCGAACAACTCGGCGTGGCAAAAGACAATAACTCGCCAATAACACTCGTCATTCCCGCGAAAGCGGGAATCCGGGGGCGGCCGTCCGCAATATTGGCGCGGTTTTTCTTACGGACACGCCGCAACGGATTCCCGCTTTCGCGGGAATGACGAGTGTTTGTAACGTTGTTGGGTTTTTTCACACGCTCGAAAGCGGGAATCCGAAGGCGGTCGTCCGCAATATCGGCGCGGTTTTTCTTACGGACACGCCGCAACGGATTTCCGCTTTGCAAGAGCGCAGGAGTCCGATCCTGCCGCAAGAGCGACGGGTTATGCCGGGGTCTCGCAATGAGAATCGCCGGTCAGTCGTAGGAAACTTCCATAAGGCACAGGCCCGCGGCCGGGGCCGTGGGGCCGGCGGCGGCGCGGTCGCGCGCCGCGAGGACAGCGGTCATGTCTTCGGCCCTCCTCTTGCCGCGGCCGACATCGACGAGGGCGCCGACGAGGATGCGCACCTGGCTGTGCAGGAAAGAGCGCGCCCCGGCGGACACGAAGACCGACTCGCCGGCGGCGGCGACTCCGAGGCGGTCGAGCGTGCGGACGGGCGAGGCCGCCTGGCACGCGGCGGCGCGAAAACTCGTGAAGTCGTGGCGGCCGGTCAGCAGCGCCGCGGCGCGGGTCATGGCGGCGCGGTCGAGCGGCGCGCCCACATGCCAGGCGCGGCCGGAATCGAGAGCCAGCGGCGCCCGGCGGTTGACGATGCGGTAGCGATAGACGCGGCGCGTCGCGGAAAAACGGGCGTGGAACCCCGCCGCCGCTTCGGCGGCGGCGAGGACGGCGATGGGCGCAGGGCGCAGATGCGCGTTGACGGCGTCGCGCAGGGTGGAGGCGTCGACCGGGCGCCGGAGGTCGACATGGCACACCTGGCCCCGGGCGTGAACGCCCGCGTCGGTGCGCCCGGCGCCGGCGACGACCGTTTCTTCCCCGCAAAAGCCGCGGATCGCCGCTTCCAGCGCCGCCTGTATCGAGGGGCCGTTCTTCTGGCGCTGCCAACCGGCGTAGCCGGTCCCGTCGTATTCGACCGTGAGGCGGTAACGCGGCATAGGTCCCCGAAAACCCGGCCGGCTTCACCCGAGTCGCGAGCCCGGCGGCAGCGGGCGGCCGCGCAGCGCCTCGGCGGCGCTCATGGGGCGGCGCCCGGCGCGCTGGACGCGCAGCGCGCGCAGCGCCCCGGCGCCGCAGGCGACCGTGAACGCGCCGTCGAGCGTCACGCCCGGTTCGCCGCTCGCCGGCGTCGCCTCGGCGGCGAGGAGTTTCCAGGTCTCGCCTGCGACGGAGAAGCGCGCGCCGGGGCGGGGGGAGAGGGCGCGGACCCGGCGTTCGATCTCGACCGCCGGGCGGGTCCAGTCCACCGTCTCGTCGGCGGGGCCGATCTTGCGCGCCCGGGTCGCGCCGCGGGCGGGTTGGGGGATCGCCGGGAAATCATGGGCGAGAGCCTCGACGATAGCCTCGGCGCCGAGCGCCGCGAGGCGGTCGTGCAGCGCGCCGGCGTCGGCGCCGTCTATCGCAACGGCGCGCCGCAGCAGCACCGGCCCGGTATCGAGGCCTTCGTCCATGAGCATGACGCTGACTCCCGTTTCGGCGTCGCCGGCCATGATGGCGCGCTGTATGGGCGCCGCGCCGCGCCAGCGCGGCAGCAGCGAGGCGTGGACGTTGAGGCAGCCGCGGCGCGGCGCAGAGAGCACGGAGGGCGGGAGGAGGAGGCCGTAGGCGACGGTAACGACGGCGTCGAGGCCGGCGGGCAGGGTTTCGCCTTTGAGATTGACCGGCGTTCGCACATCGAGGCCCGCTGCGGCGGCGGCGCGGTGCACGGGGCTCGGGCGCGGGCGCCGGCCGCGCCCGGCGGGCCGCGGCGGGCGGGTATAGACGCGCAAAACGCGGTGGCCGGCGGCGCGGATGGCGTCGAGCGACGGCGCGGCGAATTCCGGCGTGCCCATGAACACGACGCGCAAACTCACGCCGGGGCCCCGAAGCGGTCGCGGCCGGGGACGGCGGCGAAGAGGCGGCGTGTGTAGTCGTGGCGGGGGGCGGCGAACAGCTCCGCTGCGGGGCCGGTTTCGACGATCTCGCCGCGATGCATGACGGCGATCCGGTCGCACAATTGGGCGGCGACGCGGAGGTCGTGGGTGATGAACAGCATCGCCAGGTCGAAGCGGCGGCGCACGCTGTCGAACAGGGCCAGCACCTGCGCCTGCACCGAGACGTCGAGCGCCGAGACCGCTTCGTCGGCGATCAGGACTTCGGGTTCCATGGCCAGGGCGCGGGCGATGCAGAGGCGCTGGCGCTGGCCGCCCGAAAACTGGTGCGGGTAGCGCCCGGCGGCGGCGGCGTCGATGCCGACGAGGTCGAGGAGTTCGTGCGCGCGGCGCCATGCCTTGTCGGGCGCGAGGCCGTAATTGATCGGCCCTTCGACGATCGACGCGCCGACGGTGCGGCGCGGGTTGAGGGAGCGATAGGGGTCCTGGAACACGATCTGCATGCGCCGGCGGTGGGGGCGCAACGCGCGCGGCGACAGCGGCGCGAGGTCGACGTCGCCGAGGCGCACGGCGCCGGCGGTGGGGTCGATGAGGCGGACGATGCAGCGCGCGACGGTCGATTTGCCGGAGCCGGACTCGCCGACGATGCCGAGCGTTTCGCCGCGGCGCACGGCGAGGGACACGTCGCGCGCGGCGCGGACGGTGCGGCGACGACGCAGCCAGGCCCCCCCGGAGTAGGTCTTCGACAGGCCCCGCGTTTCGAGGACCGCAGGCCCGGCGCTCGCCTGCCGCGGCGGCGGGCGCAGACCCGGCACGGCGGCGAGCAGACGGCGGGTGTAACCGTGCGCGGGGGCGGAGAGCACGCGCGCGGCGGCGCCGGATTCGACGATCTCTCCCCGGCGCATCACCGCCACGCGGTCGGCGATCTCGGCGACGACGCCGAAATCGTGGGTGATGAACAGGACTCCCATGCCGCGTTCGCGCTGGAGGCGCTTGACGAGGGCGAGGATGCGCGCCTGGGTCGTGACGTCGAGGGCGGTGGTCGGCTCGTCGGCGATGAGCAGCGCCGGTTCGAGCGCCAGCGCCATGGCGATCATCGCGCGCTGGCGCTGTCCGCCGGAGAGCTGATGGGGATACATCGCGCCGAGGCGGTCCGGCTCCGGCAGTTCGACCGCGCTCATGACCTCGCGCACCCGCGCGCGCCGCGCGCGCGCCGGCATGGCGGTGTGGGCCGACAGCACTTCCCCGATCTGGCGCCCGATGCGCATCACCGGGTTGAGCGCGGTCATGGGCTCCTGGAAGATCATCGCCATGCGCGAGCCCCGCAGCGCGCGCAGGCGCCCGGGCGGCGCCGCGGTCAGCTCCTCGCCCAGCAGCGCGATCCGCCCGGCGTCGATGGCGAGCTGGCCCTTCGGCAACAGCCCCATGACCGCTTGCGCGGCGACCGTCTTGCCCGAGCCCGACTCGCCGACAAGGCACAGGGTTTCGTCGGCGCCCACCGAAAGGGCGATGTCGTCGACGGCCAGCGGGCGGTCGGCGCCCGGCGGCAGGCGCACGGTGAGGCCGTCGACGGCGAGGACGGGGCCGTCCGGCGGCGTCACGTTCCGGTCCGGCGCGCGAGGCGCGGGTCGAGCGTATCGCGCAGGCCGTCGCCGAGGACGTTGATGGCGAGCACCGCGAGGGCGAGGAGAAGGCCGGGGAAGAACACGATCCACGGCGCCACCTGGAAGAGCGCGCGCCCCTCGGCCATGATGTTCCCCCAGCTCGGACGTTCGGGGGGGATGCCGGCGCCGAGGAACGACAGCAGCGCTTCGACGATGATCGCCGAGGCGCATACATAGGTCCCCTGGACAATCAGGGGCGCGATGGTGTTCGGCAGCACGTGGCGGAACAGGAGTTTCGGCAGCGGCGTGCCGACGGTGACGGCCGCCTCGACATAGGGCTCCTCGCGGATGGACAGGACGACTCCGCGCACGAGGCGGGCGACGCGGGGGATTTCGGGGATGGCGATGGCGACGACGACGGTGGTCAGGCTGGCGCCGGCGAGGGCGATCATCGCGATGGCGAGGAGGATGCCGGGGATCGCCATCACCCCGTCCATGACGCGCATGGCGACGGCGTCCACCGCGCGCAGATAGCCGGCGGCGAGGCCCACGAGGAGGCCCGCGAGGACGCTCAGCGCAGTGACGCAGAGGCCGACGGCGAGGGAGATGCGCGCGCCGTAGACGGCGCGGGCATAGAGGTCGCGCCCGTACATATCGGTGCCGAACCAGTGTTCGCCGCTCGGCCCTCTCATGCGCGCCGCCGGGTCCAGCGCCGCCGGGTCGCCCGTGCCGAGGAACGGCGCGAACAGCGCCGCGGCGGCAAGGCCCGCGATGACGGCGGCGCCGAAGCGGACTCCCGAATGACGGCGCAGCGCCGCCCAGGCGCGGCTTTCCGCGCGCCCGGCGGCGGGGTTCCACTCGACTTTCCGGAACGCCGAAATCAATAGCGGATTCTCGGGTCGAAGACGGTGTAGAGGAGGTCGACCAGCAGGTTCACGACGACGCAGGCGGCGGAGAAGGCGAGGATGACTCCCTGGATGACCGGGTAGTCGCGTCGCAGCACGGCGTCGACGGTGAGACGGCCGAGGCCGGGGATGTTGAACACGCTTTCCGTCACCACCACCCCGCCGATGAGCAGCGAGAAGCCGATGCCGATGACGGTGACGATGGGGACCGCGGCGTTGGCGAGGGCGTGACGCAGCAGCACGAGCCGTTCCGGCAGGCCCTTGGCGCGCGCCGTGCGCACATGGTCCTCGGCGAGCGCCTCGAGCACCGCGGCGCGGGCGATGCGGGCGATGAGGGCGATATAGACCGCGCTGAGCGCCACGGCCGGAAGCGCGAGGCGGTGCAGGAACGGCCCCAGCCCCTCGGCGATGGGCGCATAGCCCTGAACGGGAAACCACCCGGTGCGGATCGCGAACAGCCAAATCAGCGCGTAGCCGAGCACGAACACGGGCACGGAAAAGCCCAGCACCGCGAAGCCCATGACCGCGCGGTCGATCCACGAACCGGCGCGCCACGCGGCGAGGGCGCCGAGCGGCACCGCGACCGACACCGCCAGCGCCAGGGTCAGCGCGGCGAGCGACAGGGTGGGTTCGAGACGCTGGCCGATGAGCGTCGCCACGGGGAGGTTGGAGAAGATCGACGTGCCGAGGTCGCCCTGCGCGAGGCGGCCGACCCAGGCGCCGAACTGGATATACAGGGGGCGGTCGAGACCGAGACGGGCGCGGATGCGTTCTATGTCCTCCGGGCTCGCATAGTCGCCGGCGATCACCGTCGCCGGGTCGCCGGGGCCGAGATGCAGGAGCAGGAAAACGAAGACCGCGACGACCCCCACCACCGGCGCGGTGGCGAGCAGACGGCGCAGGAGAAACGCGAGCACCGGAAGTTTCCGCGCTCAGCGCTTTTCGATGTTCCAGAAGAACAGCACGGGCGAGAGGATCAGGCCGGACAGCGACTCCCGGTAGGCGACGGGGTTGAACCAGCGTCCGATATTGGCGTAGGCGACGATTTCGAGGGCGCGTTTCTGAACCGCCCCGGCGATGCGGCGCTGCTCGTCGAAGCCCGCGGCGCGCGCGAAACGGTCGCGCAGTTCCTCGATCGCGGGGTCGCACGGCCAGCCGAACCAGCCGCGTTCGAGACAGCCGCCCGAAACGCCGATATTCGACACCGGATTGAGGATGTCGGCGGCGATCCACCAGGTAACGAAGACGTTCCAGCCGCCCCGGTCCGCCGGTTCGCTTATGGCGCGGCGCGAGGTCAGGGTGCTCCAGTCCATCGCCTGGAGTTCGGGTTCGAAGCCGATCTCGCGCAGCAGTCCTGCGGTGATCAGCGCAGCGCCGTTGTTGATGGGGATGTCGGTCGCCTGAAGGATGACGACGCGCGCCCCGGCCTGCCCCGACTCGGCGACGAGGGCGCGGGCGCGCTCGAGGTCCTGCGTCATCAGCGCCTGCGCGCCGATATCGGTCTCGAGCGGCGTGTCGCAGCCGAAATAGGCGGCGCATTCCGCGTAATAGTCGGGGTTCCCGATGACCGCCTGAAGATAGTGGCTCTGGTCTATCGCCCACAGCACGGCCTCGCGGGCCTTCGGGTTGTCGAAGGGCGGCAGCCGGTGGTTGAGGCGCACCCACCCCTGATTGCCGAGGGTGTCCAGAGTCGTCACGGTCACGCCGGGGCTCGCCTCCATGACCGGCAGGAGGTCGTGCGGCGGCAGTTCGAAAAAGTCCACCTCCCCGCTAATGAGCGCGTTCATCGCCGTCGCCGCGTCCGGGATGTAGAGCCACTCCACACGGTCCACCTTCGCCCGCTTGCCCCCGGCCGCGAAACTCGGCGCCTCGGCGCGCGGGACATAGGCCGGGTTGCGCAGATACACCGCCTTCGCGCCCGGAACCCATTCGTCCGCCGCGAACACGAAAGGACCCGAACCCACCGTCTCCGCAACCTGCTCGAAGGGGTCCGTGCGCGCCAGACGCTCCGGCATCATGAACGGCACGTTGGAGGAAATCTTGCCGAGCGACTGGAGCACCAGCCCGTAGGGTTCCTCGAGGGTGAGCGAGAAGGTCCTGTCGTCGACGACGGCCAGCGCTGCGGTGGCGTCCATGAGTTTCTGGCCCATGCCGTCGCGCGCGCCCCAGCGTTCGATGGAGGCGACGCAGTCGGCGGCGGTGACGGGGGCGCCGTCATGCCAGGCGAGGCCGTCGCGAAGCCGGAAGGTCCAGACCAGGCCGTCGGCGGTAACGCTCCAGTCCTCGACCATCTGGGGCCGGACTTCGAGGTTTTCGTCGAGGGCGAAGAGGGTGTCGTAGATCATGTAGCCGTGGTTTCGGCTGATATAGGCGGTGGTCCATATGGGGTCGAGGTTCTTGAGGTCGGCGTGCGGCACGATGCGCAGCACCGACTCCGCGCCGGCGGGGGCGGCGGCGCCCGTGGCGACGAAGGCGGCGATGGCGGCGGCGCCCGTCAGACGCAGGGTTCGGCTCATGGAGGGGCTCCCGTGGCGATGGACGGCGCAATAGACACCATTTCGGCGCGGATTGCCATTTGCGCCGCCGGCGCGGGGCAGGAGAAGAAGCGGCGCGCCTCGGCCTCCGCGCCGGACGGCAGCGGCGCTTCCGCATCGTCGATCCACGACAACACGTCGGCATGGACCGTCGCGGCGCCCAGGTCTCGCAGCAGCATGTGGTAGCCGTCGCGGTAGACGGCGGCCCGAGTTGCGGCGCCTGAGGCGGCGCCTGAGGCGGCGCCCGAGGCGGCGTCCATGCGGCAGACGGCGCGTTCGGTGGCCCCGCGGGGGATGAGCTCGTCCTTCGCGCCGTAGAGGAGCAGCACCGGCGCGGCGGCGGGCGGCAGCGCGGCGAGGCCCGCCCAGGCGCGATCCATCAGGTCGGCGAGTCCCGCAAGCGTGTCGGCTCGCGTCTCGCGCAGCACCAGCGGGTCGCGCCCCAGCGCGCGCAGCATTTCGACATTGTCCGAGGGGACGATGCCGAGACCGCGGCCCGAAAGCCGCAGCGACGGCGCGAGGCGCGCCGCAAGCCACAGCGCGATGCGGTGGGGGAGCGGCATGGTCTCGCGCGCCCAGACGGCGGGGGCGACGAGGACCGCGCCGGCGATGTCGCGCAGCTTGCCGTCGGCGAGCGCCGCGGCGGTTACCGCGCCGCCCATGCTGACGCCGACGATGTGGATCGGCAGCGCGGGGTGGCGCCGGCGCAGCGCCGCCGCCGCGTCCTCGAGGTCGTCGATCAGGACCGTCGCGCCGGCCCAGACGCCGGGGACTCCCGCGCCGCCGAAACCGCGCTGGTCGTAGGCGTAGACCGCGACGCCGGCTTGCGTCCAGGCGGCGGCGGGGATGGCGAAGGCGTTACCGTAGTCGTTGAGGCCGTGGACGCCGAGAACGACCGCCCGCGGCGGCCCTTGCGCGCGCCAGGCGTGGAGCGGCAGACGGGCGCCGTCGCCGGCGACGAGGGCGCCGTCGGCGAGCCGCGGCGCCTCGGTGCGCGGGCCCGCGGGCTGGCGTTCGGGCGCGCAGGCGACGAGAGCGGCGACGACCGGGACGGCGAGGAGAAGCGCAGCCCGTATCGGAGCGTTCCCCGGTCTCACCCCTTGTCGTAGGCGCCGATGTCGCGCGGCGCCGCGAGAACGCGCCCCGCCACGGCGTCGAGCCGCGCGATCAGCGCCGGGTCGCGTTCTCCGGGCGCGGTGATCAGCGCGTTGTCGAGGGCGCGCCCGCACCCTTGCGCGCATGGCGCGGGGTCGTCGCGCAGCAGCGGCGCGACATGGGCGACGAGGGCGCGGGCCTTGTCGGCGTTCGCCCGCAGGACCCCGACGATGGCCTCGACCGTGACATCGTCATGGCCCGGATGCCAGCAGTCGTAATCGGTGACCATGGCGACGGTGGCGTAGCAGAGCTCGGCCTCGCGGGCGAGTTTCGCTTCCGGCATGTTGGTCATGCCGATTACGTCGCAGCCCTGGGAGCGGTAGAGTTCGGACTCGGCGAGGGTGGAGAATTGCGGCCCTTCCATCGCCAGATAGACGCCGCCGCGGACGGCGGGGACTCCGGCGGCCTCGGCCGCGCGCATCAGGTGTCCGCCGAGGCGGCCGCAAACCGGGCGCGCCATCGACACATGCGCGACGAGGCCGGTATCGAAAAAACTCTTCTCGCGCGCGAACGTGCGGTCGATGAACTGGTCGACCAGAACGAACGTGCCCGGCGCGAGGCCCTCGCGGAGAGAGCCGACCGCGCTGACCGAAACGACATCGCGGCAGCCGACGCGCTTGAGAGCGTCGATATTGGCGCGGTAGTCGATCCGCGACGGCGGCAGGCGGTGGCCGCGTCCGTGGCGCGGCAGGAACGCCAGAGGCTGCCCGTCGAGGACTCCGCGCAACAGCCGGTCCGACGGCGCGCCCCAGGGCGTGTCGATGGTTTCCAGGCGCCGGTCCTCGAGGCCGGCGAGGTCGTCGACCCCGCTGCCGCCCAGGATGCCGACGACATGCTGCGCCATGCGCCGGGCTCTCCCTATTCGACGGCCAGCAGTTCGACGTCGAAGATCAGCGTCGAACCGGGGGGTATGACGCCCAGGTCGCGGTCCCCGTACCCGTATTCGGGCGGGACGGTGAGGCGCCGTTCGCCGCCGGGTTTCATGCCCGCGATGCCGATCTCCCACCCGCGGATGACCTGCCCGCGGCCGAGGGTGAAAACGAAGGGCTGTCCGCGCTCGCGCGAACTGTCGAAAGGCGTGCCGTCCGCCAGGCGGCCGTCGTAATGGACGGTGACGCGGTGGCCGGCGGCGGCGACGGGGCCGTCGCCCTCCGCGATGTCCTCGATTTCGACCGCCAGGGCGACGGGCGCAGCGGCGAGGGCGGCAAGCGCCATGACCGCCGCAACCGCCGCGGCGAAGAGGCCGGGGCGAGTCATGCGTCGCCTCCGCCGCCGACATGTTCGCCGAGGAACGCCAGCGTGCGGGTCATGGCGGCGCTCGCCGCCGTTTCGTCCCACGAGGCGCGGGCGTCGCAATTGAAGCCGTGTCCGGCATCGTAGAGATGGTATTCGACTTCCGGGCGGGCGCGGCGGATGGCGTCTGCCTTGTCCATGGGTATCGCGGCGTCGTGGCGTCCGAAATGCATGACGGTCGGGCATTTCGGGGCGAGATCGAGATGTTCGTGGATGCCGCCGCCATAGTAGCAGACCGCGCCGGCGACGCCGACGGCGCGGCACGCCGTGACCCAGGCGACGCGCCCGCCCCAGCAGAACCCGACGATTCCGACCGCGCCGGCGCCGCGCAGCGCGGCGACGCAGGCCTGCATGTCGAGCACCGCCCCGGTCATGGCGGCGCGCGTCATCAGCGCCCGCCCCGCCTCGATATCGCTCTCGCCGTAGCCGAGTTCGACGCCCCTTTCCACGCGGTCGAAGAGGGCGGGCGCGAGGGTTTCGTAGCCTTCGTCGGCGAAGCGTTCGCAGACGCCGCGGATATGGTCGTTGACGCCGAATATCTCCTGCGCCACGACCAGCCCGCCGCGCCGCCCCCGGTCGCCGCCGGCGTCGACGCGCCAGGCCTGGAAGCGGTGTTCGTCGGCAGCCGTCATCTCGACCGCGCCGCCTTTCCTGTCGCTCATGGCGTTATCTCCCCCGCGGCCTCCGGCAACGCGCCCCGAACCCCGGCTTTCCGCCCGCAACATCGCGTTTCGGGACGAAGATTCATCGTGGATCGGAGCAAGCTCCGACGGGTGCGGAGCGTAGCGCGGCCGCGAGCGGTTTCCAAGCGGTTTCGGGCGCTGATCGCACTTCTCCCGGGAGCGCCGGCGTCCCGCCGGCCCGCGTGCGAAGCGCGCGACGAAGACGATGCCCACGAGGAGCCCTCCGCGTCCGCGAGGGCAAGCTCGCTCCCGGGAACGACCGATGGCGATCCATAGCGGCGGCAAGACCGTCTCCGGATTTCCGTGGACATAGCCGCGCCAGGCCTCGAACGGCTCTTGCCGGCCAGAACGAGAATCGCTGCGCCGGCGACTCGCCCTTTGATAGCCCATGTCGCCGGTTGTATGTTCTGCCTCCGGGGAGAAGCTGTAGCGCTGGCCCGCGCCTCCGCGCCTTGCCGCGCCGAATAAGCGCCGGCGCCCGACGGGAGTCCCGGTTCATGAGTACTGTGTCCAATCCGGACGGCCTGGAGATAGAAGCGGCGGATTTCGGCCCGATTGCCGAGGCCCGCATCGAGCTGAAGCCGCTGACTGTATTTGTCGGCCCGAGCAATACGGGCAAATCCTATCTGGCGATCCTCATATACGCTTTGCACCGTTGCTTCGTCGGAGGCGTGGGGTTGCCCCGATGGCTTGACTATTCGCACCATCGGACACTGCGACTGCAAATGGCCGCGAATCTTTCGCGCGAAGTCGCCGACGCCATCGGCGAATTGAGACCCATGCTTGCGCGCAATCTCCGTTCGCGGGGCGATGACCCCGTTGCGGTGTCTGCCCCCGTCGCTGCTTGGCTTCGTTCCGCATTCGAGTCACGGGCGCGAGCTCTCGAATGGGAGATCATGAGATGTTTCGGTACTGACGGTGTCCAAGCGCTGGTTCGCCACGGACGAAAGAGTAGCGCGAAGATTCTTCTGCGCCCGCGGCGACAAGGAAGACGGCGAGCGCTTGAGCACGAATTGACGCTGGGAGCGTCCGCGACGACGATTCGGACTTCCGCGCTGGAAGACATGCCCTTGCGAATCGATGCGCGGGACATTGCCAGGTCCGGGCTGCTTCGCTACGCGGCGCCGATTGCCGACGATCTGGACGGAGATGATTTCGAACGTTATGCGTGGCGTCTGGCGGATTCGCTGTTCAGGACAGCTCTCCCAAGCCTGATCGGCCCCTTGCACCTTCCCGCCTTTTACCTTCCCGCCGACCGCACCGGCGTCATGCACGCGCACAGTGTCGTTGTAAGCACTCTCATCGAAAGTGCGGCGACGGCGGGCATCCGGCCGCCGGCGCGTACGCCCATGTTGTCGGGTGTCTTGGCGGATTTTCTGGAGCAGCTTATCGAAATTGACGAGCCGACACGGCGCGAGCCCCGACACCGCCGCGACCACGGCGCCAGAATCGAAAGTGCTATTCTGCGCGGCACGGTAGAGATCGACCGGGCGGCAATGACCGGCTATCCACAATTCGCCTATCGACCGGCCGGATGGAAGGGCAATCGGCGGCTGCCGATCATGTCCGCGTCTTCCATGGTGTCCGAACTCGCGCCGGTAGTGCTTTATCTGCGCCACCTGGCGACATCCAACGACCTGCTGATTATCGAGGAGCCGGAATCGCACCTGCATCCCGCCATGCAGGTCGAATTCACCCGGCAACTCGCGGCCGTCGTCCGATCCGGCGTTCGGGTGATCGTCACCACGCATAGCGAGTGGCTGCTCGAGGAGCTCGCCAACATCGTGCGGCGCTCCGAGCTTCCCGAAGACGACGCGCCCGCGTTGCGCCCGGATCAGGTGGGAGCGTGGCTGTTCGAGGATCGACGGAACGGGTCGGTCGTGTCCGAAATCGGCCTTGACGACTCGGGGCTGTATCCGTCCGGGTTCGATGACGTGGCGGCGGCGCTTCACAACGAATGGGCCGATATCGCGAGCCGGATCGAGAACGCCCGGTGACCGGAACCATCGCGTCGATCCAGTCTCGGATCGATGCTAATTGTATCGTCACGCGATGCGATTATCTTTTGCTTGCTGAACCCTCCTGTGGCGACTTATGGGTTGCGCCTGTGGAGTTGAAGAAAGGAGACGCGGACCTCGGCAAATCAATCGAGCAGCTGCGAGCAGGCGCGCAGGCGGCCGAATGCCTTGTGTCGAAGGAGGATGCGGCGGGGGCCATATTCCTTCCCGTTCTTGCTTCGGGCGGAATAGACAAGAACGAGAGGAAAAAGCTCAGGGCCGAACGGGTAAAATTTTACGATCGCAAAGAGCCCGTTCGCCGGATCAAATGCGGCGCGCCCCTGATGGCTGCACTATAATACTTCGTCATTCCCGCGAAAGCGGGAATCCGTTGCGTGCGCTCGCCTCCGGATTCCCGCTGTCGCGGGAATGACGAGTGTTTGCAAGGATGTCCCTCGCCATGACGGTGGGAGCGCCGAAGGGTTCGACACGGCAAACGACAATAACCCTCCAGTAATACTTCCTCATTCCCGCGAGAAGAGCGTGTGAAGAAACCGAAAGGCCCCACCACTCTTCGTCATTCCCGCGAAAGCGGGAATCCGTTGCGTGCGCTCGCCTCCGGATTCCCGCTTTCGCGGGAATGACGAGTGTTTGCAAGGATGTCCCTCGCCATGACGGTGGGAGCGCCGAAGGGTTCGACACGGCAAACGACAATAACCCTCCAGTAATACTTCCTCATTCCCGCGAGAAGAGCGTGTGAAGAAACCGAAAGGCCCCACCACTCTTCAGTCATTCCCGCGAAAGCGGGAATCCGTTGCGCGCGCTCGCCTCCGGATTCCCGCTTTCGCGGGAATGACGAATGTTTGCAAGGATGTCTCTCACCATGACGGTCGGAGCGGCGAAGGGTTCGACGCGGCAAACGACAATAACCCTCCAGTAATACTTCCTCATTCCCGCGAGAAGAGCGTGTGAAGAAATTGAAAGGCTCCACCACTCTTCGTCATTCCCGCGAAAGCGGGAATCCGTTGCGTGCGCTCGCCTCCGGATTCCCGCTTTCGCGGGAATGACGGGTGTTTGCAAGGATGTATCTCACCATGACGGTCGGAGCGCCGAAGGGTTCGACACGGCAAAAGACAATAACCTTCCAGTAATACTTCGTCATTCCCGCGAAAGCGGGAATCCGTTGCGTGCGCTCGCCTCCGGATTCCCGCTTTTGCGGGAATGACGAGTGTTTGTAAGGCCGTCCGCTATGTCGGCCCGTTTTTATTACGGAAACGCCGCAACGGATTCCCGCTTTCGCGGGAATGACGGGTGTTTGCAAGGATGTCTCTCACCATGACGGTGGGAGCGCCGAAGGGTTCGACACGGCAAACGACAATAACCCTCCAGTAATACTTCGTCATTCCGCGAGAAGAGCGTGTGAAGAAACCGAAAGGCCCCACCGCTCTTCGTCATTCCCGCGAAAGCGGGAATCCGTTGCGTGCGCTCGCCTCCGGATTCCCGCTTTCGCGGGAATGACGAGTGTTTGTAAGGCCGTCCGCTATGTCGGCCCGCGCCGCCGTCGAGGCTAACGCAGCCTACAGGAGCTTTATGGCGGCAATGACAACCCCGGACGCGGCGACGATCAAGCCGGCGATTGTGCCTGTCATGGCCCACATTGCGCGATAGAGACGCGCTTCGAGCGCGGCGAGGTCGGCGCGCACGGCGGCAAGGCCGGTATTGAGGTCGGCCTTCGTGGCCAAGCCTGCGCGACCGGCGCGCACGACGCCAATGACGGCTTCAGCGTGGCGGCGTTCGATGCCGGCCGCCTCAAGGTCGCGGGTTGCGGCGAGCGTGTCGAGGTCGGCCGGGATGTCGACGATGGCCATGCCGCGACCATAGGCCCTCGCGGAGGGACACGCAAGCACGATAGCGTCTCCCCACGTCTCTCAATGGTCGCCCGTGTTCTGTTTCGATGTTGGCGTTTGCGACGGCAATGTCGCCGCGCCGAAGCGGAATATCGCGTTGTATCGGTCGGCTATAGAAATCGGACGGCGGACTGCGACGCGCCGTCGCACGGGGACCGCGCGCCGGGCGAAGTAGCCGCCGCCGGCGCCTCCGGATTCCCGCTTTCGCGGGAATGACGAAGAGTAGTGGGGTTTTCGCGGGAAAGAGGGAGAGAGGGCGGGCTTTCGCAATTTCATCGTGCCTCGTTATGCTCCGCCGGCGGCGGTCAGAAGCGCACCGACAGGCTGGCGCGGCCGCCATAGTCGTGCGTGTCGCCGCCGGACGCCGCATAGCCCAGAGCGCCGCGCAACGTAAAGCGACCATCCTCCCAGCCATGCTCGCCGCCGACCCCGACCAGCCAGCGCGTCTCCTCGCCCGTCGCCTCGAGCGATGTCCCCGCAACCGACATCCGCGTCTCCGCCGAGAACTCGCGCTCCACATCCACCGAGCCGAAGATGCGGCCCCCTTCGCCCAGGACGCGCTCCGCCAGCGCCCCGGCGCGACCGGTCAAACTCCGGCCGTCGTCCAGCGACACCCGCGCCCCAACCGAGTCGTCGAAGTCGGAAAGCGACAGCGACGAATACGCCACTCGCGCCCGCGGCGTCACCGTCGCGCCGTCCGCCACGGGGACCGTGCGCCCCGCCTCCAGCACGGACGAAAGTCCCCGCGCCGCAACACCGTCCTTCAGCACTCCGCGCAGCGTCGATTTCAGGTCCACGTCATAGAACGTCGCCGCCGCCTGGCCGTCCACGAAGAACGGCCCCGAAGACCATGTCGCCGACAGACCCACGCCCGCGCCCCGGGCCTCGATCTCGCCGCCTTGCGAGACCTCCGCTGTCGCCCGGCGCCAATGAACCGACACGCCCGCTTGCGTCTCTTCGCCCAGGACCGCGTCCAGGCCGGTCTGGAACGAGAAACCGCGATGGTCGTAGGCCGTCCCCGCGGTCGACTCCGCCGCCTCCCACGACCCCCGCGACGCATCGACGCGCGCCCACGCCCCGCTCGACGCGCGCGCCGCCGATGCGCGTTCGGCGTGCGACATCGGGCGCTCCATCCCCAGAAGCAACGACGGCAGCGCCTCGTAGACGCGGGTGCGCGCCGCCAGCCGGCGCGCCAGCTCGAACCCTCCCGCCGCCGCGGGCGCAAGGCCCACATCGTAGGCGCCTTCGGGGACCGAGCGCGCCGTTCCGAGCCTGCCGAGCGTTCTCGAAACCGTCTCGCCCTCGCGGCGGAACATCACCGACGGTTCGCCCCCGGGCGCCACGATGTCGCCGCCGACGCGCTTCGCCGCATCGCTCACCGACTCGTCCGCCGACGCCACGATGGTCACCGCCGGGGCGCCCGAACGGCTCTCCACCGACACGCCGTCGATGCCGGGGATGCGGCCCTCCGGCCCCACCGTCGCCGCGCCGCCGCTCTCGAAGAGAATCCGCCCCGCCTCGCCCTCCACCGTCACGGCGCCGTCGCCGGCAAGGTCGACGGTCCCGGTTATCGCGCCGCCCCGCGCCACCGTCACCTCGTGTTCGCCGGCGCCGCGTCCGATGACATCGCCGTCGACCGTCCCCGCCACCATGACCGTCAGGTCGCCGGCGTCGCTGCGCAGCGCCACGCCGTCGATGCCCGAAATCCGGCCCGTCGAACTCACCGTCGCCGCGCCGCCGCGCTCGAAGAGAACCCGCTTCGCTGCGCCCTCCACCGTCACGGCGCCGTCGCCGGCAAGATTGACGGTCCCGGTTATCGCGCCGCCCCGCGCCACCGTCACCTCGTGTTCGCCGGCGCCGCGCCCGAAAATGTCGCCGTCGACCGTCCCCGCCACCATGACCGTCAGGTCGCCCGAACGGCTGTCGACCGCGACGCCGTCGCCGCCGGCGATGCCCGAAATCCGGCCCGTCGAACCCACCGTCGCCGCGCCGCCGCGCTCGAAACGAATCCGCCCTACCGCGCCGTCCGTCGTCACAGTGCTCGCGCCGAGGTTCACGGTCCCGGTTACTGCGCCGCCGCGCGCCACCGTCACTGTGTGTTCGCCCGCGCCGCGCCCGATGACATCGCCATCGACAGTCCCCGACACTGCGACCGTCAGATCGCCGTCGCCGCGGGCGTCCACATCGCCGGTCACCGCGCCGGCCACCGTCAGGTCGACATCGCCGGCCTCGCTGCGCAGCGCCACGGTTCTGCCGTCGACCTCGACGCCCGTGAGGCGCCCCGTGCGCGCCACCGTCGCGGCGCCGCCCGAACTGTAGAGCAGTCGCCCGATGCTGCCGGCCACCGTCAGCGGGCCGACGGGATCGTGCGCCGTTCCCGCGACCGTCCCGCCTTCCTGCACATCCAGCGTCAGTTTGCCGCCGCCGCGCGCCTGGACATCCCCGGTCACCATGCCCATGTCGGCCACGGTCAGGCTCAGATCGCCCGACTCGCTGCCCAGCGCCTCGGTCCTGCCGCCGACCTCGACGCCGGTGAGGCGCCCCGTGCGCGTTACCGTCACCGCGCCGCCCGAACTGTAGAGCAGCCGCCCGATGCTGCCGACCACCGTCAGCGGGCCGACGGGGTCGTGCACCGTCCCCGCAATCGTCCCGCCTGCCTGCAAATTCACGGTCAGCCGGCCGCCGCCGCGCGCCTGGACATCCCCGGTCACCACGCCCATGTCGGCCACGGTCAGCCTCAGATTGCCCGACTCGCTGCGCAGCGCCACGCCGTCGACGCCCGTGAGGCGCCCCGTGCGCCTTACCGTCACCGCGCCGCCCGAACTGTAGAGCACCCGCCCGATACTGCCGACCACCGTCAGCGGGCCGACAGGGTCGTGCACCGTCCCCGCAATCGTCCCGCCTTGCTTCAAATCCAGGGTCAGCCGCCCGCCGCCGCGCGCCTGGACATCTCCGGTCACCACGCCCATGTCGGCCACGGTCAGGCTCAGATCGCCCGACTCGCTGCCCAGCGCCTCGGTTCCGCCGCCGACCTCGACGCCCGTGAGGCGCCCCGTCCCCGTCACCGTCACCGCGCCGCCCGAACTGTAGAGCACCCGTCCGATGCTGCCGACCACCGTCAGCGGGCCGACGGGGTCATGCACCGTCCCCGAAATCGTCCCGCCTTGCTTCAAATCCAGGGTCAGCCTGCCGCCGCCGCGCGCCTGGACATCCCCGGTCACCATGCCCATGTCGGCCACGGTCAGGCTCAGATCGCCCGACTCGCTGCCCAGCGCCTCGGTTCTGTCGTCGACCTCGACGCCCGTGAGGCGCCCCGTGCGCGTTACCGTCACCGCGCCGCCGGACGTGTAGAGAAGCCGTCCGATGCTGCCGGTCACCGTCAGCGGGCCGACGGGGTCGTGCACCGTCCCCGAAATCGTCCCGCCTTGCTTCAAATCGAGGGTCAGATCGCCGCCGCCGCGCGCCTGGACGTCGCCCGTCACCATGCCCATGTCGGCCACGGTCAGGCTCAGATCGCCCGACTCGCTGCGCAACGCCTCGGTCTTGCCGCCGACCTCGACGCCCGTGAGGCGCCCCGTGCGCGTTACCGTTACCGTGCCGCCCGAACTGTAGAGCAGCCGTCCGATGCTGCCGGCCACCGTCAGCGGACCGACGGGGTCGTGCACCGTCCCCGAAATCGTTCCGCCTTGCTTCAAATCGAGGGTCAGGTCGCCGCCGCGGGCCTGGACATCGCCCGTCACCATGCCCATTTCGGCAACGGTCAGGCTCAGGTCGCCGCCGTCGGAGAGCACGCCCATGCCCGATGTCGCGCTCACGCGCCCGGTCTCGCCGACGACCAGCTCCCCGCCGTCGGCCATATGCACGCCCGCGCCGGTCCCGCCCGTCACGGCGCCGTTCACCGTCACACTCTGGGCGCGGAGGCCTCCCTCCCCGGCGCCTGCGCCGCGGACATGGATCCCGTGCGCGCCGCCCGTGACGCGCGCGCCGTCGGCCACGCTCACCGCAATGGCGCCGTTGCTGTCGTGCCGGACGGCGTAAAGCGCCTCCACGCCGTTCCCCTCGGCGGTAATGGAGCCTCCGGTCACGTCCACCTGGATGTCGCCGGCGTTGTAGGTCGCCGCGAACTGCCGGACCGTGTTCTTCCACGCGGTCGTGTAGGTCGCGCCGGTCAGGGCGGTCAGCGCGGTTTCCAGCTCGCTGCCGACGCCCTTCGTCAGGACGGCGTCCAGCGCCGCGCGCTCCGCCGTCGAGAGCGCGTTGCCGGCGCGGATATGATCGACGATCCCTGTGTGGGAGAGCGCGTAGGCGCGGACGCCGGCGCGCGAAAGACCCAGGATCTCCTCAGCCGCCTCGTGCGCCTCCGGGCCGTCGCCGGTCGGCGCGGCGGACGACGCCGTGCGCTTCCGCAGAAGGTCCTGCGCCTCCGCCTGCCAGTCGGCGTCGTAGTCGGCGTCGGGGAGCGCCGCAAGCGCCGTCGTCAGAGCATCCGAATCCCCCTCCGTTATCGCCGAGAGGACGGCCTGTTCGGCGGCCGACAGCGTCTCGTCGGCGCCCGCGATCCGGTTCCGGATGAAGGCGTCGCTCACCGACGCGCCGACCGTGATGTCTCCGCTCGATGTCACGTGGATCATCGGCATGGTGCGGGCCGCGTCGTCCGCGGTCTGCGCGCCGGCGCCCATCGTGTGGCCGCTGGACCGCGCGGCCCATGCGCGAACGCCGACGTCCCGCGCCGAGACGGCGCCCCCATGCGCGAAGACGAGGCGCCCCGTCGCGCTCGCGTTCACCTCCAGGCGCCCCTCCATTCCGATGGCGAACGGCGCCGCGATCGTCGCCCCCGCGCCCGTCATCACGTCGAAGGAGCCGTAGTACAGTTCGAGCGAGGCAAGGCCGCGGGAGCCCAGCCCCTCCGCCACGATGCTGCCGCCCGTCATGCGCACGAAAGCCGTCTGCCCGGTCGCGAATCTGCGCAACCAGAAATCGACGCCATTGGTGTTGTCGACCTCCGTCACGACGGAGCCGCCCGTCATGCGGAAGGAGGGGTCGCGGCTGCCGCGATAGCTAGAGAAAGCAACCCCGTGCGCGTCGCCCCGTGTGCGGACCGAGCCGCCTTCGATGACAACGTTCATGGCCGCCCCCGCCGTTGCCCCGTTGTCGTTGGAGGCATTGGCAAAGATGCCATGGGCGTACCGCCCCGTCGTCTCGACCGAGCCGCCCTCTATGCGGACGGAGAGTTCGTCGCCCAGCCCGTTGTTGGTGGCGAAGACGCCGTATGAGACTTGCCCTGTCGTCCTGATCGTGGCGTCGCCGGAGACGGTGACGTAGGCGTTGCCCGTCCCGCCGTTTCTGGCGGCGCCGAGACGGCCGGAGAGCGTGCCTCCGCTCATGCTGATGCGGAGATCGCCCGGCGCCTGGTAGGAGGTGGTGGAGGCGGTACCGGTGAGGGCGCCGCCTGTGATGACGACGGTGGAGGCGCCCGTCCCGCGTCGCGAGGCCAAAACGCTGTTGCCGCCCGACCCGGTGATCGTGACGCCGGGCTTGATGAGGATGATAATGTTGCCGGCGGCGCGATGATCGCCGTGGATGCGCGCGACGTTGACGCCTCCCGGGTCGATGACGATGTCGGTCGAGCCGCTTGTGTCCGTGCACTCGATTTGCGAGCCGGTTGCGCCCGTGTACGGGCCGCCGCGGCATACGTTCTGCGCCGCCGCCTCCCCGCCCTGGAGCAGGAGCGCGAGGAGCAGCCCCGACGCGAGCGCCCCAACCCGCGTCCGGACCCTCATCGGGCGCTCCCCGGCGTGCGGGGGGGGGGGGGGGGGGGGGGGCGAGACGAATGGCCGGACGTTGCATGGGCTTTCTCCCTCCGACGGAATTCCGATTCGTCAGGGCGGCGGACGCTCCCGAACGGGAGGGCCCGGTGCGGGACTTACCAGCTGCGTCCGAAAACGGCAAGCCCGTGTACTCGGCGATTCTCATATTGGCGATGGACGTTGCCCCCGGGGAGCGAGCCTGCCCTCGCGTATGCGGGGGCGTCTCGCCGGCGCGCCCGGGAACGACCGCAACCGAGCCGCCCCGGCAAGGCCCGGATGCCGACTGCCCGAACCCGCCGTCGGAGGATGACCGATGCGTGACGGGATTGCGAGAATTCGCCCCCTGCATCGGTAATTCTCGAGAAAGAATGTGTGAAGAAATTGAAATGCCCCACCATTCTTCGTCATTCCCGCGAAAGCGGGAATCTGTTGCGTGCGCTTGCCTCCGGATTCCGGCTTTCGCGGGAATGACGAGTGTTTGCAAGGATGTCTCTCACCATGACGGTCGGAGCGCCGAAGGGTTCGACGCGGCAAAAGACAATAACCCTCCAGTAATACTTCGTCATTCCCGCGAGAAGAGCGTGTGAAGAAACCGAAAGGCCCCACCACTCTTCGTCATTCCCGCGAAAGCGGGAATCCGTTGCGTGCGCTCGCCTCCGGATTCCCGCTTTCGCGGGAATGACGAGTGTTTGCAAGGATGTCTCTCACCATGACGGCCGGAGCGCCGAAGGGTTCGACACGGCAAAAGACAATAACCCTCCAGTAACACTTCGTCATTCCCGCGAGAAGAGCGTGTGAAGAAACCGAAAGGCCCCACCGCTCTTCGTCATTCCCGCGAAGGCGGGAATCTGTTGCGTGCGCTCGCCTCCGGATTCCGGCTTTCGCGGGAATGACGAGTGTTTGCAAGGATGTCTCTCACCATGACGGTCGGAGCGCCGAAGGGTTCGACGCGGCAAAAGACAATAACCCTCCAGTAATACTTCGTCATTCCCGCGAAAGAGCGTGTGAAGAAACCGAAAGGCCCCACCACTCTTCGTCATTCCCGCGAAAGCGGGAATCCGTTGCGCGCGCTCGCCTCCGGATTCCCGCTTTCGCGGGAATGACGAGTGTTTGCAAGGCCATCCGCAATATCGGCGCGGTTTTTCTTACGGAAACGCCGCAACAGATTCCCGCTTTCGCGGGAATGACGAGTACTTACAACGCTGTTCGGTTTCTTCACACGCTTGAAAGTGGGAATCCAGAGCGGGTGTCCGAAAGACTAATCCGTTTTTTTCTTGCGGAAACGCCGCAAACGGATTCCTGCTTTCGCGGGAATGACGAGTGTTTGCAAGGATGTCTCTCACCATGACGGTCGGAGCGCCGAGGGGTTCGACGCGGCAAAAGACAATAACCCTCCAGTAATACTTCGTCATTCCCGCGAGAAGAGCGTGTGAAGAAACCGAAAGGCCCCACCACTCTTCGTCATTCCCGCGAAAGCGGGAATCTGTTGCGTGCGCTCGCCTCCGGATTCCCGCTTTCGCGGGAATGACGAATGTTTGTAAGGCCGTCCACTATATCGGCCCGCTTTTTCTTACGGAAACGCCGCAACAGATTCCCGCTTTCGCGGGAATGACGAGTGTTTGCAAGGGTGTCTCTCACCATGACGGTCGGAGCGCCGGAGGGTTCGACGCGGCAAAAGACAATAACCCTCCAGTAATACTTCGTCATTCCCGCGAGAAGAGCGTGTGAAGAAACCGAAAGGCCCCACCACTCTTCGTCATTCCCGCGAAAGCGGGAATCTGTTGCGTGCGCTCGCCTCCGGATTCCCGCTTTCGCGGGAATGACGAATGTTTGTAAGGCCGTCCACTATATCGGCCCGCTTTTTCTTACGGAAACGCCGCAACGGATTCCCGCTTTCGCGGGAATGACGAGTGTTTGCAAGGATGTCTCTCACCATGACGGTGGGAGCGCCGAAGGGTTCGACACGGCAAAAGAGAATAACCCTCCAGTAATACTTCCTCATTCCCGCGAGAAGAGCGTGTGAAGAAACCGAAAGGCCCCACCGCTCTTCGTCATTCCCGCGAAAGCGGGAATCTGTTGCGTGCGCTCGCCTCCGGATTCCCGCTTTCGCGGGAATGACGAATGTTTGCAAGGGTGTCTCTCACCATGACGGTCGGAGCGCCGGAGGGTTCGACACGGCAAAAGACAATAACCCTCCAGTAATACTTCGTCATTCACGCGAGAAGAGCGTGTGAAGAAACCGAAAGGCCCCACCACTCTTCGTCATTCCCGCGAAAGCGGGAATCCGTTGCGCGCGCTCGCCTCCGGATTCCCGCTTTCGCGGGAATGACGAGTGTTTGCAAGGCCATCCGCAATATCGGCGCGGTTTTTCTTACGGAAACGCCGCAACAGATTCCCGCTTTCGCGGGAATGACGAGTGTTTGCAAGGATGTCTCCCACCATGACGGTGGGAGCGCCGAAGGGTTCGACACGGCAAAAGAGAATAACCCTCCAGTAATACTTCCTCATTCCCGCGAGAAGAGCGTGTGAAGAAACCGAAAGGCCCCACCGCTCTTCGTCATTCCCGCGAAAGCGGGAATCCGTTGCGTGCGCTCGCCTCCGGATTCCCGCTTTCGCGGGAATGACGAAGAGTAGTAGCGTCTCTCGATTTCCTCACACGCTCTTTCGCGGGAATGACGACGTATTATCTGGGAGTCGCCGTCTTCATCGAATCGCCCCGGCGGCTGCGGGACGGGGGCTTGCCAGAGTCGCGGGGGTCGGCCACGCTGCGCGGATTCGGGGCGAGGGGACCGAATTCATGGCGAAACCGGCGCCGACGCCGGCGACAGGACCCGCCGCGGCGGGCGCGAGCGCCTGGTTGCGCGAGACCGCCGCCGTGCTCGAAACGGCGGCGGCGGCGGGGCTCGACGCGCCGGTCGCCGCCGCCGTCGCGGCGCTCGTCGGGGCGTTCGGCGCCCGGCGCATGGTGCTGATCTGCGGCAATGGCGGCTCCGCGGCGGACGCCATGCACATCGCCGGCGAAACCGTCGGACGCTTCCGCCGCGAACGGCCGGGCCTCAAGGCGGTCGCCCTCGGCGCCGACGCGGCGGTCACCAGCGCCTGGAGCAACGATTACGACTATGAGAGCGCCTTCGCCCGTCAGGTGGAGGCGCTGGGCGAGGCCGGCGGCGTCGTCTGGGGCATCAGCACCAGCGGCAATTCGGAGAATGTTGTCCGCGCCCTGTTGCAAGGCCGCGCCATGACCATGACGACGCTGGCGATGACCGGCGAAGGCGGGGGCCGCCTCGCCGCCGCCGCCGATATCCTCATCGCCGTGCCGTCGCGCGACACGCCGCGGGTCCAGGAAGTCCACCGCTGCCTTTATCACCACATCTGCGAGCGGGTGGACGAACGCCTGGCCGCCGACCGATTCGCCGCCCCGGAGACTCCGGACGGGCCGACGCAGGCGCCGCCGGTTCAGTGACCCCCGAAGGCGCAGAGAGCGAAGACCGTCCGCCCCGCCGCTTCGAGACGCGCCCGCCCGCCGGCGTCGGGCAGGTCGACGACGAAACAGCATTCGACGACGACGGCGCCCGAACGCTCGATCAGCGCCGCCGCCGCCGTCGCGGTGCCGCCGGTGGCGATCAGGTCGTCGACCAGAAGCGCGCGCTCGCCGGCGCCGACTCCATCGGTGTGGATCTCGACCGTGTCGCTGCCGTATTCGAGGTCGTAGCGGTGGGCGATGGTGCGCCCCGGCAGTTTGCCCTTCTTGCGCACGGGCACGAAGCCGACGCCGAGCTGGTGCGCGACCGGCGCGCCGAGGATGAAACCCCGCGCCTCGATCCCCACGACCTTGTCGATGTTCCTGCCGGCATGGCGCGCGACGAGGCCGTCCACGGCGGCGCGAAACCCGTGCGGGTCGGCAAGCAGCGTGGTGATGTCGCGGAACATGATCCCCGGCTTCGGATAATCGGGGACGGTGCGGATCAGCGCCTTGATCGACATGGACGCACTCCGGACGGCGAACGGAACGCGCTCCTATACCACCGGCGGGGCCGGCCCCGAAGCCGTCGGCGGCCGGTTGGCGCGGCGCGGCGCAAGCTGTTAGGCTCCGCCGCGCCTTGTGCGGGATTCCAGGCGGGGAGGGCGAGCCGGAAATGAACAGGCGAACGGTCTTCGCGGCAACCGGGCGGCTGGCCCTCGGCGCGGCGCTGGCGATGTCGGCGGCGGCGGGCCTTGCCCAGGAAGAGACCGGCGCACAGCCCCTCGCAGGCGAACCGGACGCCGCCGCGTCCGACTCCTTCAAACGCGGCCGGATCACCTTCCCCACCGGCAGCGTCTACGAAGGCGAGTTGCGCAACGGACGGATGCACGGCCGGGGGCGCATCGAATATGCCGACGGCGGCGTCTACGAAGGCGCTTTCGTCGACGACGCGATCACCGGAAGCGGCGTGTTCGCCTACCCCAACGGAGACCGTTACGAAGGCGCGTTCGTCGACGGCGAACGCCACGGCGAGGGCGTGTTGCGGTTCGCGAACGGCAGCGTCTATACGGGCGCGTTCGGGAACGGGCGGATGCACGGCAAGGGCGCGTTCGATTTCGCCAGCGGCGCGCGCTACGAGGGCGATTTCGCGGAGGGCCGGCGCGAGGGCGAAGGCGTTCTGACCTTCGCCAACGGGGATGTCTACACAGGCGCCTTCCGCGGCGACGAGATGAACGGCGAGGGCCGGCTCGAATACGCCGCCGGGCCCGTCTACGAGGGCGGTTTCGCGAACGGGCGGCGCGAGGGGGCGGGCGTGTACACGCTCGCCAACGGCGATGTCTACGAAGGCGAATACGCAGCGGGCAAGCGCCACGGCCGGGGCGTCTACACCCGGAAAGAGAGCGGCGTGAAATATGCCGGCGCCTGGCGCGACGGCGTGCGCCACGGCGACGGGACTATCGAATATCCCGACGGTTCGCGCTTCGAGGGGTCGTTCGAAAACGACAGGAGGCACGGCGCCGGGGTGTTCCGCTACGCCGACGAAACGCGCGGCGAGACGATCTGGGAGGCGGGGACCGCCGTCGGAACGGCGGTCTGGACCTACGCCGACGGGCAACGGATCGAGGGCCCCGTCGAGAACGGCCGGTTCGCGCCCGACGCCTTCGCGCAGGGAACGATTACCTTCCCCACCGGCAGCGTCTACGAAGGCGCGATGCGCGGCGGGCGGATGCACGGCCGGGGGCGCATCGAATATGCCGACGGCGGCGCCTACGAAGGCGATTTCGTCGAGGGCCAGATCGCCGGAAGCGGCGTGTTCGTCTACCCCAACGGAGACCGTTACGAAGGCGCGTTCGCGGACGGCGAACGCCACGGCGAGGGCGTGTTGCGGTTCGCGAACGGCGGCGTCTATGCGGGCGCCTTCGAGAACGGACGGATGCACGGCAAGGGCGCGTTCGATTTCGCTACCGGCGCGCGCTACGAGGGCGATTTCGCGGAGGGACGGCGCGAGGGCGCGGGCGTTCTGACCTTCGCCAACGGGGATGTCTATACGGGCGCGTTCCTCGGCGACGCGATGAACGGCGAGGGCCGGCTCGAATACGCCGCCGGACATGTCTACGAGGGCGGCTTCGCGGACGGGCGGCGCGAGGGGAGGGGCGTGTTCGCCCGCGCCAACGGCGATGTCTACGAGGGCGAATACGCGGCGGACAAGCGCAATGGCCAGGGCGTCTATACCGGGAAAGAGAGCGGGGTGAAATATGCCGGCGCCTGGCGCGACGGCGTGCGTCACGGCGAGGGGACTATCGAATATCCCGACGGTTCGCGTTTCGAGGGGATGTTCGAGAACGACGAGCAGCACGGTCCCGGCGTATTCCTCTATGCCGACGAAACGCGCGGCGAGACGATCTGGGAGGCGGGGACCGCCGTCGGAACGGCGGTCTGGACCTACGCCGACGGACAACGGATCGAAGGCCCCGTCGAGGGAGGCCGATTCACGCCCGACGCTTTCGCGCAGGGAACGATCGCCTTTCCCGCCGGCAGCGTCTACGAGGGCGCGATGCGCGACGGGCGGATGCACGGCCGGGGGCGCATCGAATATGCCGACGGCGGCGCCTACGAAGGCGATTTCGTCGAGGGCGAGATCGCCGGAAACGGCGTGTTCGTCTACCCCGACGGGGATCGTTACGAGGGCATGTTCGCGGGCGGCGAACGCCACGGCGAGGGCGTGCTGCGGTTCGCGAACGGCGGCGTCTATACGGGCGCCTTCGAGAACGGACGGATGCACGGCAAGGGCGCGTTCGATTTCGCTACCGGCGCGCGCTACGAGGGCGATTTCGCGGAGGGACGGCGCGAGGGCGCGGGCGTTCTGACCTTCGCCAACGGGGATGTCTATACGGGCGCGTTCCTCGGCGACGCGATGAACGGCGAGGGCCGGCTCGAATACGCCGCGGGGCATGTCTACGAGGGCGGCTTCGCGGACGGGCGGCGCGAGGGGACGGGCGTGTTCGCCCTCGCCAACGGCGAGACGTTCCGGGGCGAATATCTGGCCGGCAAGCGTCACGGCAAGGGGACGATCGTCTATCCCGACGACGGCCCGCGCTTCGAGGGGTCGTTCGAGAACGACGAGCGCCACGGTCCCGGCGTGTTCCGTTACGCCGACGGAACGCGCGGCGAAGCGACCTGGGACGCCGGGACCGCCGTCGGAACGGCGGTCTGGGTCTATCCCGACGGACAACGGATCGAAGGTCCTGTCGAGGACGGCGAATTCGCGCCCGGCTCCCTCGCGCGGGGGACGATCGCCTATCCCACCGGCAGCGTCTACGAAGGCGAGCTGCGCGACGGGCGGATGCACGGCCGGGGGCGGATCGAATATGCCGACGGCGGCGTCTACGAGGGCGCTTTCGTCGACGACGCGATGACCGGAAGCGGCGCGTTCGCCTACGCGAACGGAGACCGCTACGAAGGCATGTTCGTCGATGGCGAGCGCCACGGCGACGGCGTGTGGCGGTTCGCCGACGGCGGCGTCTATACGGGCGCCTTCGAGAACGGGCGGATGCACGGGCGGGGCGCGTTCGATTTCGCCGGCGGCGCGCGCTACGAGGGCGATTTCGCGGAGGGCCGGCGCGAGGGCGAAGGCGTTCTGACCTTCGCCAACGGGGATGTCTACACAGGCGCCTTCCGCGACGACGAGATGAACGGCGAGGGCCGGCTCGAATACGCCGCCGGGCATGTCTACGAGGGCGGTTTCGCAGACGGGCAACGCGAAGGGACGGGCGTGTTCGCCCTCGCCAACGGCGATGTCTACGAAGGCGAATACGCAGCGGGCAAGCGCAACGGCCGGGGCGCCTATACCGGGAAAGAGAGCGGCGTGAAATATGTCGGCGGCTGGCGCGACGGCGTGCGTCACGGCGAGGGGACGATCGAATATCCCGACGGCGGTCCGCGCTACGAAGGGGCGTTCGAGAACGACATGCGGCACGGTCCCGGGGTGTTCCACTACGCCGACGGGATGCGCGGCGAAGTGACCTACGAGGCGGGCGAAGCGGTCGGGAGCGTGGTGTGGATCTATCCGGACGGACAGCGCGTCGAAGGCGACCCCGGCCAATGAACGACCGACAGGGGCTTCTCGGGGGCGGCGTCAGACGGGCGTCAGGCGGCCCCAGCTCGCGGCGGACCGGATCTGGATTGCGATGACCGGCAGCGCCTCCAGGTTCATGGCCCGATAGGGTTCGTAACGCGCCCGCAGCGCCGCGAGCGCCGCCGCGTGCCCGGCGCCGCCCTCGACGATTTCGGCGCGCCCGCGCAGGGCGACCCAGGCGAGCCGCGACCAGTCATCGTCGTAGCGGTCCACGAGCAGCATGACCCGCGGGTCCGACGCGATGTTGCGGAGGCGCTTCAGCCGCCGCGGGTCGCTGCGCTTCGGCTTTTCGTCGATGGCGATGTGGATGCGCGCGCCGTCCGACAGCGCGTAGCACACAGGCACGATGTGGGGCGCGCCGGAGGCGTCCGTCGTGGCGAGGCGTCCGACCCTTTCGCGTTCGAGGAACGCGCGCGCGGCGTCGTCGAGCGCCGGGAGGGTCACGTCGGATCGGCGGTTTCGTCTGCGCCGGCGCCGGCGCGGACGATCTCGGCGCGCAGCAGATCGACATGCAGGCGCAGCTGATAGAGCTCGTCGGCATAGGCCCAGGGGACCGACAATTGCGACAATTCGCCCTTGATGCGGTCAAGGCGGCGCAGCGCCCGCTCGGCGTCCGCCGGGGCGAGACCGGCGGTCACATGGCGCTCCAGCGGTCTGAGTTCCTTGTACCAGCGATAGATCCGCGAACGCACGCGCCAGTTGTAGAGGGCCGGCATCAGGCGGAAGAGCGGCAGGGCGAAGGCGAGCAGCGGCAAAAGCAACACCGCCAGCCGGTCGACCGCCGTCGCCGCCCAGAAGGGAAGGATCCGGCGCAGGAACGGCGGCCCCGATTTCAGATAGCGCCGCGCCGCGTCGGCCAGCGGGACGTCGACGAAGCGCGCGGAGGGGAATTCGCCCGGCTCCTCGAGCACGCCGCCGGGCGCGTGGATCTCGGTCGCCGCCTCGAGCAGGACGTATTCGAGCGCGCGGTGGAGGTCCTTGCGCGCCACCAGCGCGGCCGTCGGCGATATCAGGTTCACGTCGCGCGGCGGGATGTCGGCCGCCAGGTCCAGCGTGCCGCGCGGCAGGACCAGCGCCGACAGGTAGCGCTGCCGGCGCGCATGGGCCGGCGCGCGCTCGAAACTGTAGAGCGCAACGCCGGGGGCCGCCGCGGCGCGCCGGACGAGCGCCGAACGCACCCCGGCGACGGTGAACCAGGCGTCGATCTCGCCGGCTTGCAGCGCCTCCAGCGCCGCCTCGCCGCCCAGGGGAAGCAGGGTGAGTTCGTCGGGGCGGATCCCGTTCTCGTCGAGCACCGCCAGCGCCAGCGCGCGGGCGCCGCTTCCCTCGGACCCGACGGCGATGCGCCGTCCCGCGAGGTCGCGCAACGCATCGACGCGTATCGAGTCGCGGTGGAACAGCCATGCCGGCTCGTAATAGAGGCTGGCGAGCGAGACGAGGGCGTCCGCCGCCCCGGCCGGCGCGGTGCCGCCCTGCACGAAGGCGACCTGCACCCCTGAGTCGTCGTTCGCGAGCAGACGCAGGTTTTCGATCGAACCCGAGGAATTGAGCAGTTCCAGCTCGATCCCGTAACGCGCCAGCACGTCGCGGTAGCGTTGGCCGAAGGCGTGATAGGCGCCCTGCGGGCCGCCGGTGGCGAGGCGCAGGGCGGAGGGCGGCGCCGGGTCGACGAACTGGTAGGCGACGGCGAGCGCGAGGACGCCGAGCAGCGTCGCCGCGCCGTAGAGGCGCGCCCGTTCCCAGCGCGGCGCCTTGTCCGCAGCGCCGGGGTCGCCCGGCGCCGGCGCCCGGCCCGTCACCGCCCGCCCGCGCAAGGCCGCGCCGCGCCGGGACGCGCTGTCTTCCGCACTGGACGCTGCCTGACAGGGTTCGGACTCATGCAGGAGGCGATGCTTGAACCGTGGGCGGGGGACCGGCTTGCCGGAATCTCCGATGCGGCTTGTCGGCGGAACAGATTACACCGGGAGCGCGCGGCGCGACAGCGCGAAGCCGGCGGGCGACGGACCGTCGCGCCCCCGGGGACGGCGGCGCGCCGTCCGGACCCGGCGATCTTTAGCGTCCGTTTCGATATGAGTTATGCAGAGGTCTCGCGACGGCGTTGCCGAAGCCCGCACACTCTCCGTCATTCCCGCGAAAGAGCGTGCGAAGAAATCGGGCGTTTCTGATCGTGGCGGACGGATCGCCGAGGCGCCGGCATTGTAAAAGACAGTCCCCATCGAATAGCACTTCGTCATTCCAGCGAAAGAGCGTGTGAGGAAATCGAGAACCGCTACTACTCCTCGTCATTCCCGCGAAAGCGGGAATCCGCTTGCGCCGTCCCCACAAGGAAAACCGCGCCGATATTGCGGACGGCCGCCTCTGGATTCCCGCTTTCGCGGGAATGACGAAGTGTTATTCGGTGGTTATTGTCTTTTACAATGCCGTTACTTCGGCGCGGCAAAAGAAAATAATTCGCTAATAATACTCGTCATTCCCGCGAAAGCGGGAATCTCTTGCGATGCTTCCGCAATAAAGGACGAGTTATTATTCCGGCGCGCGACCTGGATTCCCGCTTTCGAGCGTGTGAAGAAATCGAGCGGCGTTACAAGTATTCGTCATTCCCGCGAAAGCGGGAATCTGTTTGCGGCGTTTCCGTAAGAAAAACCGGGCCGACATTGCGGACGGCCGCCTCCGGATTCCCGCTTTCGCGGGAATGACGAAGTACTATTCGGTGGTTATTGTCTTTTGCAATGCCGTTACTTCGGCGATCCGGCTGTCGTGATCGGAAACGCCCGATTTCTTCACACGCTCGAAAGCGGGAATCCGGAGGCGGCCGTCCGCTATATCGGTCCGTTTTATTACGGAAACGCCGCAAGCAGATTTCCGCTTTCGCGGGAATGACGAAGAGTAGCAGCGTCTCTCGATTTCTTCACATGCTCTTTCGCGGGAATGACGAAGTGCTATTCGGTGGTTTTTGCATCGTTTTCCGCCGCCCCTCACCGGCCTGGCGCCGGGCGCCATCGGTTGCGGTCGCGAAAATCCGGAAGCTCCGATGGCGGTCCCCTGCGCCGGTTGGACTGCGAGGACGGAGGCGCACAACGGCGGCGCGCCTTGTCGGCGGGGGGCGGCGGCGGCATAGTGGCTTCATGGGCGGAGCGGCGCCAGGGCGACGCGGCGAGGGGAGGGGCGGACGCAGGGATGTCGCGCCCGCGCGGCCCTGCGCCTGGGCGGGTTGCACGCGCGCGGGCGATTACCGGGCGCCGAAATCGCGCGCGGCGCTTCGCGATTTCCAGTGGTTCTGCCTCGAACATGTGCGCGCATGGAACGCGAAATGGAACTATTTCGACGGTCTCGACGCCGAGTGCATCGAAGCGATCCGTCGCCGCGACTCCACCTGGCACCGCCCCAGCTGGCCGTTCGGCGGGCGCGGAACGCGCGCCGCCGCCGCCGGTTTCGCGGAAGCGCCCGCGGAACCCGACGCAGCGGCCGATGCGCCGCCGGCCTCGCCGGAACGCCGCCGCGCCCTCGCCTCCCTCGGGCTCGACGCCGACGCCTCGCACAATCAGGTCAAGGCGCGCTATAAGACCCTCGCCAAGCGTCACCACCCGGACGCGAACGGCGGTTGCAAGCGCGCCGAGGAACGGCTGAAGACGATCAACGAGGCCTACAGTTACCTCAGCGACGGCGAAGGCGGGCGATAGCCCCCGGCGACCGGCCAACCCTGGAGTGCGGATTCCCCCGATGGTCCCGAACAGCGCCGGCGATGCGGCAAACCCGCATCGCCTCCCCGATATCGAAATCCCGGTGCGCGAGACCTTCGGGATCGACAGCGCCATGATTGCGCCCGGCTTTTCGCAGCCGGACGAACACGTGCCCGATATCGACGACGCCTACCGCTTCGACCGCGAGACGACGCTGGCGATCCTTGCCGGCTTCGCCCACAACCGGAGGCTGATGATCCAGGGCTATCACGGCACCGGAAAGTCGACCCATATCGAACAGGTCGCGGCGCGCCTGAACTGGCCCACGGTGCGCGTCAACCTCGACAGCCACATCAGCCGCATCGACCTTGTGGGGAAGGACGCCATCGTGCTGCGCGACGGCCAGCAGGTGACCGAATTCCGCGAGGGCCTGCTGCCGTGGGCGCTGCAAACGCCGACGGCGCTGGTTTTCGACGAATACGACGCCGGACGGCCCGACGTCATGTTCGTCATCCAGCGCGTGCTCGAGGTCGAGGGCAAGCTCACGCTGCTCGATCAGAACCGGGTCATCCGCCCCCATCCGGCGTTCCGGCTGTTCGCCACCACCAACACCGTGGGCCTCGGCGACACCACCGGCCTCTATCACGGCACCCAGCAGATCAACCAGGGGCAGATGGACCGCTGGAACATCGTCGCGACGCTCAACTACCTGCCGGTGGACAAGGAGATCGACATCGTGATCGCCAAGGTGCCGAAACTCGGCGACGCGGCGGGGCGCGAGCGCGTCGCGGCGATGGTGGAGCTCGCCAACATGACCCGCGCGGGTTTCGTCGCCGGCGACATCTCCACGGTCATGTCGCCGCGCACGGTGATCACCTGGGCCGAGAACGCGGAGATATTTCAGGACCAGTCGTTCGGTTTCCGCGTCACCTTTCTCAACAAATGCGACGAAACCGAACGCGCCGTCGTCGCCGAGTATTACCAGCGCTGCATGGGCGAAGAATTGCGCGAATCCGCGGCCCGAAGCGCGGTGAACTGAGGGGCCGCCGCATGGCCCGCGAGACGGCGGCGCCGTCGGACGCCTTCAAGCGCGCGGTCGCCGGCGCCGCGCGCGCCCTCGCCCGCGACGGCGAGCTGGAGGTGGCCTTCGCCGCCAACGGCCCCCGGCTCGAGCCGGGACGGCTGCTTCTCACCCCGCCGTCGCGCGAGCTCGCGGCAGGCGAGGCGGGGCAGATCCGCGGCGAGGCGGACTCGCTGGCCCTGCGCCGGCGTTTCCACGACGACGGCCTGCACCGCGCGCGCCGCCCGCCGGGACAGGTCGCGCAGTCGATCTACGACGGTCTCGAACAGGCGCGGTGCGAGGCGCTCGGCGCGCGCCGCATGGCGGGGGTGCGCCATAATCTCGACGCCGCGGCGGAAGCGCGCTGCCGCGAACAGGGCTTCCAGGACATCCAGCACCGCGCCGACGCGCCCATCGTCGAAGTCCTCGGCCTGCTGGCCCGCGAACATCTGAGCGGCGCGCCGCCGCCGCAGGCGGCGCAGTTCATGTGCGACCTGTGGCGCCCGTGGCTCGCCGAACGCGCCGGCGCCGACCTCGATGCGCTCGCGGCCTCCGTCGACGACCAGGAAATCTTCGCCGAAACCGCGCGCCGGCTGATCGCCCATCTCGAATTCGCCGACGAACACGAAAACGACCCGGCGACCCTCGAAACCGAATCGGAGACCGAAGACGAGTCCGACGACAGCATGGAGTCGCAGGCCGAAGGCGAGGCGGGCGACGAGGATGCGGACGCCGACTCCGCGCCCGGCGGAGAGGAGGCCGAGACCGACGAGACCGCGGAAACCGAGATCGACGGCGCCGAGGAGGCGACGGAAGGCGACGGCGACGAGACCGCGGCCGAAGGGGAGCCCTGGACGCCGCCTTACGGCCGCAACGACGGACCGCCGGCCTACCGCGCGTTCACCCTCGAGTTCGACGAGGAGGTGGAGGCGGCGGACCTGTCGGAACCCGACGAGCTGACGCGCCTGCGCGGCCATCTCGACCGGCAATTGGCGGCGCTGCAAGGAGTCGTCGTCCGGCTCGCCAACCGCCTTCAGCGACGGCTTCTCGCGCGGCAGTCGCGGTCGTGGGAGTTCGACCTCGAGGAAGGGATTCTCGACACCGCGCGTCTCGCCCGCGTCATCGCGAGTCCGAGCTATCCGCTGTCCTACAAGCGCGAGACCGAGACAACCTTCCGCGACACCGTGGTGACGCTGTTGCTCGACAATTCGGGGTCGATGCGCGGGCGTCCCATCTCGGTGGCGGCGATGAGCGCGGACATCCTCGCGCGGACGCTGGAGCGCTGCGCGGTCAAGGTCGAGATCCTCGGCTTCACGACGCGCGCGTGGAAGGGCGGGCGGGCGCGCGAGGCGTGGCTGGCGGCCGGCAAGCCCGCCGCGCCGGGGCGCCTCAACGAACTGCGCCACATCGTCTACAAGTCCGCCGACACGCCGTGGCGACGTGCCCGCAAGAGCCTCGGCCTGATGCTGCGCGAGGGACTGCTGAAGGAAAACATCGACGGCGAGGCGCTGCTGTGGGCGCATCGGCGCCTGCTCGCCCGCTCCGAACAGCGGCGCATCCTCATGGTCATCTCCGACGGCGCGCCGGTGGACGACTCCACCCTGTCGGTCAATTCCGGCAACTATCTCGACCGTCACCTGCGCGAAACCATCGCGTGGATCGAAGCGACCTCGCCGATCGAACTCCTCGCCATCGGCATCGGCCACGATGTGACGCGCTATTACCGCCGCGCCGTCACCCTCGTCGACGCCGAGCAGCTCGGCGGCGTCATGACCGAAAAACTCGCCGAACTCTTCGACGAGGACCCGGGCGACGGCGCGCGCATGGCGGCGCCGCTTGTGGCGTAGGGCGCGCGGCGCGGCGGCCGCGGGCTTCCTTCTCGCGGCCGCCGCGGCGGCGGACCCCCTCGCCATCGACGCCGCGCCCGTCGCTTCCGGCCCGGGCGGCGCCGCCGCGGTGGGCGCGCTGTCCTATCGCGGCGGGCTGCATCTGCGTTCCGACGACCCGCGCTTCGGCGGGGTGTCGGGGCTCTCCGCAGCGGCGGACGGCGGCGCCTTCGTCGCGATCACCGATTCGGGGCATTGGGTCGTCGGCGCGCTGGTCTGGCGCGGGGGGCGTCTCGCGGGCGTTGCGGACGCGCGCATCCTGCCGTTGCGCGACGCCGCCGGCGCGGCGTTCGCCGACAAGCGGGACGGCGACGCCGAGGCGCTGGCGCGCGCCCCGCAAGGCGGGTGGCTCGTCGCGTTCGAGCGCCGGCATCGACTGTTGCGATACGCGGCGCCCGGCGGCCCCGGCGCCCCGCCGGGCCCGGCGCCCGACCTTTCCGCCCTGCCCCCCAATCGCGGCGTCGAGGCGCTGGCGACGCTCGACGACGGCGCGCTTTTCGTCCTTGCCGAGGCCGACGCGGCGGGCGGGCGCCGGCCCGCCTGGACCGTCGACGGCGGCGCCCTGTCGCCGTTCGACTACCCCGCGCATCCCTTCTTCCGCCCCTCGGGCGCGGCGCGGCTGCCCGACGGCCGCATCGCCGTGCTGGAGCGCGGCTACGCGCCTGCGGTCGGGGTCAAGGCCCGGCTGATGCTCCTCGACACGCCGGCGGCCGGCGCGGCGCCGCGCGAGGTCGCGCGTTTCGAGGCGCCGCTCACGGTCGATAATTTCGAGGCCGTCTCGGCTTTCCGCGCCGCCGGCGGCGAAACCGTGCTGCTGCTGGCGTCGGACGACAACTTCAACCCGGATCAGCGCACGCTGTTGCTGTCCTTCGCGCTCGCCGAGCGGCGCGCCGTCACGGGCGGCGGGGTTCCGGCGGCGCGGCGTCGCCCGCGCCGGCGGACGCTTCCGCCTCGCGGGCGCGGCTCAAGGCGTCGAGCCGTTCCTGCATTTGCGACAATTGAGCGCGCAATTCGTCCACTTCGCTGCGGGTAGGGGCCTGCGCGGACTCGCCGGGGGTCTCCGGCGCGGCGCCGTTGTCGCTTTCCGCGCCGCCCCGGGCGAAAGGGTCGAACATGCCCATCGCGTTCCGGAACGCCGCAGCGTTGGCCTCGCCGAGTTCGCGCATGGCGTGCAAGGGGGAGAATTCGCCGAAGCCGCCTTGCGCATTGCGGCGCATGCGTTCGCTGTTGTCGGCGAAACTGTCCATCGCCACTTCGAGATAGGGCGGGACGAGGGCGCGCAGGCCGTCGTCGTAGCAGCCGATCAGCCGGCGCAGAAAGCCGACGGGGAGCAGATATTCGCCCCGCGCTTCCTGTTCGAAGATGATCTGGGTGAGCACCGACCGCGTGATGTCCTTGCCGGTTCGCGCGTCGCGCACTTCGAATTCCACGCCGTCCTTGACCATGGCGCACAGGTCGTCGAGGGTGACGTAGCGGGATGCGGCGGTGTCGTAGAGGCGCCGGTTGGCGTATTTCCTGACGATGACCGGCGCGGCCTCGCGTTTCTCCCCGGTCATGACTCCTCGCTCGGGTTCAGCGGCGGGCGCGGCGGCGGTCTTCGAGCTGCCGGCGGTCGAGCTGGAAGCCCACAAGCACCTCGTATTCCCATGGCGGCCGCGCGGCGCCGGCGGGAAAGCGCAGATCGACCCCGCCCGTCGCGACGCGGGCGATGCGCGCGTCCGGCGAGTCGAACGCCGCCTCCGTGGTGAAAACCTGCTTGTTTGCCACCGTCCGGTCGGGGCCGATCGCGGCGACGAACCAGGGCAGCGGAACGGGCGCGTCGGTCGCGCCCTCGCCGCGCTCGGCGCCCATCGCCACGGTGAGCGACAGGGTCATGCCGCCGCGCGGGTCCTCATCGTCGTCGTATTCGCAGAGCGAGTCGAAACCGACGATGCGCGCCGCCAGCGCCGGCGCGTCCGCCGCCCCGCCGGGGACCAGGAACGTGTCGCCGTCGGCGATCACGCGCACATTGGGGCAGGGGAGGGCGGGGGGCTCTTCCGGAAAGGGGTCAAGCGCGCTGCCGCACCCGGCGAGCGCCAGCAGCGCCCCCGCGAGCGCGCAAGCCGGCGCGCCGCGCGCGCCTAGAGCTCGTTGTGGGTTCCGTCGCAATGCGGTTGGGCTCCCGTTCGCTTGCAGCCGCAAAGCCATGCCGTCTCGTCGCGCTCGGCCTTCCAGACCACGGGCCTGTGCTCGCTCCCGGCATGGGCGCCGTCGCACCACGGCTGGTTGCCGCTGCGCCCGCAGGCGCACCACGCATAGTTGCGGCCCGCCTCGAGCACTGCCTCATAGGGTTCCTTGCGGGCGATCACGGGCTCGGTCATCATGGCGCTCCCGGGCGGTTACGGCAGGCGCGGATTATGGGCGGGCGCCGGCGGGCGCGCAAGCTGTCGTCCGTATCGGGAGTTGCGTTGTCCCGTCCGCAGCGTCGTTCGGAAAGTAGCGAAAAAGTGCAGGGTGTCCCAATGTCCAAACGCAACCCTCCAGACAGGAAAGCGGATCGCCCGATCCGGCAGCCGAAAAGTCCGATGAACACGTCAGACACGTTAAAGCCCGTTCGCCCGACGCCGCCGCCAGCGCCGACGCCGAAACAGGGCGGCCGTCGCAATGACAAGTGACCTCGACGACAAAACCTACGAACTCCTGTTCGCCGTGCGGCGTTCCGTGCGTTATCATGACCGGCGGCGCCGGTTCTACGAGATTTGGAATACGATCACTGTCGCCGTCGCTGTTATCGGCGGTTCGTCGGCGGCCGCCACCGTCGTGGCCGACTCGACGACCGTTTCCGTGGTTCTCTCGGCGCTGGTCGCAGTCGTGGCCGCGCTCGATCTCGCGGTTGGAACCGCTCGGCGCGCCAACTGTCACGGCGACTTCGCGAGGCAATTCATCGCTCTGGAGCAGGCGTTCGCCCACGGGCGCGACCTCGAGGACGACGAATACGAGAAGCTGACCCGCAGGCGCCTCGCCATTGAGGCGAGCGAACCTCCGGTCCTCCGGCTGCTCGATACGATGTGCCATTTCGAGGTCCTGCGCTCGCTCGGCGACGCAACGCGGCATCCGCGGATTCCGTGGGTGCGCCGGGTGATGTCGCAATTATTCAGCCAGACGAGCTATGCGCTCTCACTGGGAGAATCGGCGGATGGCGCGGCGTGAGAGCCGGCCTCGTCCCGGTTGCCGGGAGCGGGACTCTTCGGCCCGGTCCTGTCGTTAAAGAAGGCCCGTCATGCGAACGGGGAAGATGAAATTCGCCGCCCTGGTCGTCTCTTTTTTCGTGCTTGCCATGCCGGCGCCGGCCGACCCCTCGATGTCGACCGCGGAAAGCGTGGTCGACTCCCTCAACGGGGCGTTCGACGGCAATGGCAAGTGCAACGCGCTGGACCGCTCGAAGACCGTCATGTGCATCGTCAATACCAACCCGCGCGAGGCGGACAAAATCGTTCGGGGCATCGTATTCACGGTCAACGCCATGAACGTCGATATGGGCGGCTGGAAAGCGACGGTCGTTACGTTCGACGACTACGTCGTGTCGCTCCCGTTCTAGCCTCCATGCCGGCGGCCGGCGGCGGGCCCGCCGTCTGTCAGCAATTCTCATTTTGGCCTGGAGCAATGCGGCGGATCCGTCGCAGCTGCCCCTGGGAGCGAGCCTGCCCTCGCGTATGCGGGGGGCGTCTCGCCGGCACGCGCGCGAAGCGCGCGATGACGCAGATGCCGGCGAGACGCCCCCCGCATACGCGAGGGCAGGCTCGCTCCCAGGGAGACGCGTCCATCGCCATAATGAGAACCGCTGGCCGTCGGTGTGACATGGGGCGAATCTCGCCATAGAAGGCGGGGGTGGCCGTCTATACCGACATCTCCGACGCCGAGCTGCGCGCCTTTCTCGACGGTTACGACCTCGGCGCGCTGGTTTCCGTCATCGGCATCGCCGAGGGCGTGGAGAACTCGAATTACCTGCTGCTGACGTCGCGCGGGCGCTTCATCCTCACGCTCTACGAAAAGCGCGTGCGTCGCAGCGATCTCCCGTTCTTCCTCGACCTGCTGCGTCATCTGTCGGCGCGCGGAATCGCCTGTCCGACTCCGGCGCCGGCGCGCGACGGCGCGGTGCTGCGCGAAGTGGCGAACCGCCCGGCGGCGGTTTTCGACTTTCTCGAAGGGGTGTGGCCGCGGCGCGTCTGGCCGGAGCACTGCCGCGCCCTGGGCGCCGCTCTCGCCGATCTGCATCTGGCGGGGCGCGACTTTCCCGCCACGCGCGCCAACGACCTGTCGGTCGGCGCCTTCCGGCGGCTTCTGGAGCCCTCGGCGGCGCGCGCCGACGAGGTGACGCCCGGCCTGGCCGCCGCCGTGGAGAGCGAGATCGGCGCCCTCGAAGCGGCCTGGCCCGACGGGTTGCCGCGCGGCATCGTCCATGCCGACCTGTTCCCCGACAACGTGTTCTTCGACGGCGAGGCGGTGAGCGGCATCATCGACTTCTATTTCGCCTGCGAAGATTCTCTCGCCTGGGACCTGGCGGTGTGCCTGAACGCCTGGTGTTTCGAGCCCGACGGCGAGTTCAACATCACCAAGGCGCGGCACATGCTCGCCGCCTATCGAAAGCGCCGCCCGGCGACGCCCGGGGAAGTCGAGGCGCTGCCGCTGTTGTGCCGCGGGGCCGCGATGCGTTTTCTGCTCACTCGCCTGCACGACTGGCTGCACGCGCCGGCGCAAGCCCTCGGCGCGCCGAAGGACCCGCTGGAATACTGGCGCAAACTGCGGTTTCACCGCGATATCGCCGGCCCCGGCGCCTATGGCCTCGACTGACCGCGAACCGCGGCGCGGCGCGGCGGTGGAGGTCTTCACCGACGGCGCCTGCCTCGGCAACCCCGGCCCCGGCGGCTGGGCGGCGCTGTTGCGCTGGCGCGGCGCGGAACGGGAGATCTCGGGCGGCGAGCGCGACACCACAAACAACCGCATGGAGCTTACGGCGGCGATCCGCGCGCTCGAGGCGCTCTCGCGCCCCGTCGCGGTGCGTCTGCACACCGATTCGCGCTACCTGCGCGACGGCGTCGAGAAGTGGCTCGCGCGCTGGAAGAGCAACGGCTGGCGAACCGCCTCGCGCGCGCCGGTGCGCAACCGCGATCTGTGGCTCGCCCTCGACGGCGCCCGCGCCCGCCATGAGGTCGAATGGGTGTGGGTGCGCGGCCATGCCGGGCACCCGGACAACGAGCGCGCCGACCGGCTGGCGCGCGCCGCCGCGCGCGCTGCCGGGAAAGGAGCGCTATAGGGCGGCGAGAATCTTCTCGGCCGCCGATGCGCTCGCCGCCGCCGGGACGCGAGGGGGCTTTGCGCCCCCTCCCGCGGTTCGCTACTCGTCGAGGCGGCGGACGGTCCGTTCGCAGGTGGCGGTCCAGGTGCGCGTCTTGCGGGCGTAGAACTGCAAGGTGCCCGGGTAGGTGTTCTGGTTCGAGCTGTATGCCCAATCCTCGGCCGAGCTGACGGTGGCGGCGGTGTTTGCGCGGTAGGCGTATGCCGGATCGTTGTCGGGAACGTTCGGACCCGGGGGCTGCCGGGCGGCGCAATACGCGGTGGCGAGGGGGACGACCAGGGATGTCCAGTGCGCGGCGATCTCGGCCGTCGTCTTCGAATTCGGCGGATTGGGGTCGAAGACGGCGGGCGGGTGGTCGTTGTACTCTCTCCGGGCCACCGTGCGGGCCTGCCCGACGTTGTTGACCGGGGGTTTGCCGAGTTCGGAGGAATACGGCCCCTGTACCCGCCGGGCGTTGTCGGCGGCGACGGCGAGCGTCTGCTCCACCAGCTTCCACACCCGGATGGTGAAGTCCCCGGTCACGGCCTCGCCCAATCCGTCGCTCGCCGCCACCGTTACCGTGTAGTCCCGCGCCCCGGCCGCCGCGGCCACCGTCCCCGACACCTGACCCGACGACCACGTCAGGCCGTCGGGCAACCCCGTCACGGTCACCGTCAGGGCATCGCTTTCCGGGTCGCTCGCCGCGATGCGGAACGCCGTGATCTCCTCCTCCCGGTCATACGCCCGGTCTTCCGGACTCACGATTGTCGGCGGGCCGTTCGCCGCCACCGTGATCGTGAATTCCGCGCTCTCGGCCTCGTTCGCTCCGTCGTCCGCCGTCGCCGTCACCGTCACCGTCACCGTGTAGGCCTGCGCCGCCGCGTCCGCGGCCACCGTCCCCGACACCTGACCCGTCGTCGACGAATACGTCAGGCCGTCGGGCAGTCCCGACACGCCCACCGTCAGGGCATCGCCGTCCGGGCCGCTCACCGCGATGTCGAACGCCGCGATCGTCTCCCTCTGGGCGTAACGCTTGTCTCCCGGATTCGCGATAGCCGGCGCACTGTCGCTTCCCCCGTTGCTTCCTCCGGCCGGTTCCTCTTGCGGCGCGACGGCGACGGTGAACCTGAACGTCAGAGACGCTGTGTTCGCAGGATCCGCAGCACTGGTCGCGGTCACCTCGACACTCCCGGACGAGGCGAGCCCCTCGACCGCCAGCCTCGAATCCCGGATCGTTGCGGTTGCTATCGATTCCGTCTGCGACTCCACAGCAAAGCTGAGTTGTGCGTTGTCCGGGGAATCGAAATAGCTGCCGAGCGGTTGCGAACGCCACCCGGCGGCGGCGTCCTCGACGTTTACACTGACGACGCCCCGGGTTGCGTCGCCAGCCTCTCCATCCTGCCGGTAGTCGGGTTTCACCGTGACCGCCGGGTCATCGGCCGGGGTAACGGTCATTCGACTGCCGCCCGGGGACGGGGGCCGGGGCGTTTCCGCTCCACCGCCGCCCCCACCGCAGGCGGCCAGCATGAAGATGGCGAGGCCGAGGACGGCGAATATCGCCGGGGCCCGGCGGATCGTGTTCAACGCGTTCGTCATCGTTCCGACTACCCGGATAAGGTTTTCGTTTGCGACAGCGCGTCCCGGAGCGGCGTTCGAGACGCTCAGGCGGCAAGCGCGACGGCGACGGAGAGGCTGCGCCCGGCTTGCAGTCCGGCGTTGCGCAGCAGGCGGATGGAAACCCGCGCTGCGGTGCTTCCTGCGGGGATGGTGACGGCGACGGGTTCGTCGACGAAATCCTCGCCGGCCACGGCGGGGTTGTCGCCGTCGCCCGGTTCGAGACGCAGCTCCAGGCGCAGATCGTCGGGCCACGGGGCGGGGATGGAGACTTCGACGCCGATTTCGGCTCCGGTGGCGGCGCTGTCCTGAAGGAAGCGCGCGACGATGGCGCCGCTCCGCAGCAATCGCTCCGGGCTCATGACGCGCTCGACGGTTTCGAGGCGCTCGACATTTTCGATGGGGCGCCAGAGGTCGGCGGGGGCTTGCGAGCCGCCGGCGACGCCCAGACCGCTCCATTTCGGGGCGCGGCCTTCGGCGCCGCCGCCGAGGGGCACGCGGACGGCGAAGCGCAGCGCGCCCTGCTCCGGCGCCTCTCCGATGCCCGCAAGGCCGGCCTCCAGGCTCAGCCACGGATGGGGTCGCCATCCCAGCGCCACGCGCCCGTCGGTGACCGCCTGTCCCGTTCCGTCCTCGTCCCAGCGGGCCAGCGAGGTCTCGACGGACAGGGTGGTCGTGGCGTCCAGCCGCAGGCCGAGTTTGGTTCCGCCCCGCGGTCGCTCCTCGTAGCCCCAGCGGCTCGGTCGCCAGCCCGTGGCGGGAACGAATTGCTGCAAGGAGCCGACGCCCCAGAGTCCGGCATAGTCGAGGCCGGCGACGAAGCGGCGGTGGCCGCGTTCGAGGTTTTCCTGCACGACCGCCTGGACGCCGAGAATGTCGCCGCCGGGTTCGTGCGAGAGGGAGAAGCGATATGCGGCTCCGAATCGGGCGTCGTTGCGTCGGAAGCCGCGGGCATCGCGCCATCGGGTGACGCCCTGCTGGAGGAAGACGGCGCGGGTTTCCTCTCCGGCCTTGATGGCGTCGGCGCCGGAGAGGAAGGCGAGGGGGAGGACGGCGTCGAGATTTCCGCTCAGGCCTTCTCCGAAGGGGGACCAGGAGAGGCGCTGGACGACATGGAAGCGGGGTCCGAAGAGTTCGCGGCCGGTTCTCTGTGCGAGTTGGGCGGCGGCGCCGACGAGGAAGCCGCCGAGTTCTCCGGAGAAACATTCCATGCCGGAGATGTGGGAGACCTCGAAGGCGCGTCCGCAGGCGACGCCGCTTTCGAGCATGCGCTCCAGCGGCGCGCCGGCGGCGTCCCCGTCGGCGCCGGCGGGCGGAAAGCCTTCGCCCGGCGCCGCCGCGTGCGAGGCGGCGGCGAAGGCGAACAGGCACGGCGCCGCGAGAATGCGGCGGACGGCGGAACGCAGGTTCATGGGTCGACTCCCTCGTTGCGGTTTCGCAGGGGAAGGGCCGCCGGCCCTGCGGCTATCGCAGGACGAAGCGGCAGCCGTTGGCGGCGATCTGCAGGCGCGTCGCCGGCCGGTCGACAGGGATGTTCTTGTCGAGGCGCCGCGAACTCCGGTTCTCGAAATATGCGGAGTCGACGACGACCCCGGGGCGGCGCGCCCGCCCGCGTGAGAACCGGATTTGCGAGCACGTGGCGGATCGTGCGGCTCGCCATGCTCCGGGCGTTCCGGGACTCGATTCCGGCGCCCCGAACCGGGCCGGAACTGTCAGCGTTGCGGTAGTTCGTAGGCGCGCCCGGCGCGTTCTTCAGGCCGGTTCCGCAGCCGGCAGCGAAAATCGAAACGCCGCCGGAGCGGCGGCGCATGACCGGAGGAACGAGGCGGCGGAACCACCCGCGCGGGGGCGGCTGCCTCAGTTCCGCGTTATGCGGGGCGCACTGCGGGGGGGGGGGGGGGGGGTGAAAATCGGCATGGGGCGCATTTCGCGCAACGGCAAAAGGCGTGTCAAAGGAGCAGCAATTCTCACTACCGGACCGGCCTCAACCCGGCGAGCGAAGGTCCCGGGCGCGCCAGCCGGCGGCAACGCCCGTCGCCGGCCCGGCGCCATGATCGACGCACCGACGAAACCATGAAAATACTCCGCCGCCCCATCGCGGCGGCGCGTCGAACGCTGCGCGCAAGGATGGGGCGGTTCGCGCTGCCCGGCGCGCGGCCATGCCCGACACCCGGACAACGAATGCGCCGCCGGGAAAGGGGCGCTATAGCGCGGCGAGAATCTTCTCGGCGGCCGAGACATCGAGACCGGGACCGTCCTCCAGGGCGAGAGCGCTCACCACGCCATCGTCCACGATCATGGCGTAGCGCCGCGACCGGCGGCCCATCCCGAAGCCGCTCGCGTCGAGCTCGAGGCCCATTGCCGCGGTGAAGTCCCCGTTGCCGTCGGCGAGCATCGCCACCTTGTCGCCGACGCCCAGATCGTTCCCCCACGCGCCCATGACGAAAGCGTCGTTGACCGACACGCAGGCGATGAGGTCGACTCCCTTGCCGCGCAGGGCCCCGGCGTTCTTGACGTAACCGGGGACGTGCTGCGCCGAGCAGGTGGGCGTGAAGGCGCCCGGCAAGCCGAAGATCACGGCCTTCTTGCCGGCGAGCAATGCGCCCGTCGCGACTTCCTCGATCCCGCTTTCGCCCTTGCGGCGCAGCGTTACGTCCGGTACGCGGTCGCCCACCTTGATCGTCATGTTCCCTCTCCCCGAAACCGCGGGCGACGCGACGCGCCCGCACGATGACAGCCGCGGAGCATAGCCCGCCCGCCGCGTCCGCCCAAGCGAAAACTGCCGCGCCGCGTGCGGTCGAGGGCGGCGATCACCGCATCGGCGCGCAACAGTTCCGGCAGTGTCACGCCGCCGCGCGCCGCCGGGCCGTACACCGCGTTGAACGGGATGCCGTAGCGGTCGAACCTTGCGAGATAGGCGGAGATGGCGGGGTCGGGCCGCGTCCAGTCGGCGCGCATGGCGAGCACCGACGGCGCCGCGAGCCTCCCGCGCACCGGTTCGGCGTCGAGCACCAGCGCCTTGTTCACGCGACAGGTGACGCACCAGTCCGCGGTGACATCGACGAAAACCGTGCGCCCTTCGGCCACGGCGGCGTCGATCGCCGCTGCGTCGAAGGGCCGCCAGAAGCCCGTTTCGCCCGCCGCTTCCGCCTCGCCCGACCCGCTCAGCGGCGGCGTCGCGCCGACGAACGCCGCGGCGAGCGCCGCCGCCGCCGACAGGCCGAGGCCGAAGGCGCGCCGCCGCCCCCGGGCGAGCGCGAGGCGCACGGCCGGCGCGCCGGCGAGGCAGGCGGCGCCTGCGACGAGCGCCGCCCCGACGCCGGACAGCGCCGCCAGCACCGAGAGCAGCCACGCGGCGGTTCCGACGAGCGCGAGTCCGAGCGCCGCCCGGACCCACGTCATCCAGCGGCCGGGCCGCGGCAGGCGCGTCGCGACGCCGGGGAACGCCGCGACCGCAATCCAGGGCGCCGCCATGCCGAGGCCGAGCGCCGCGAACACGGCGAAGATCTCCCCGGCGCCGCGGCCCAGGGCGAACGCCACAGCGGTTCCGACGAACGGCGCCGAACACGGGGTGGCGAGCAGCGTCGCGAAGGCGCCGGAGGCGAAGTGGCCGGCCGGGGCGCCGAAACGCGCCTCGGCGCGGTCGGGCGCTGCGGCGCCGGCGGCGAGGAGGCGCGCAGGCGCCGCAATGTCGAAGATTCCGAGGAGATTGCCGGCGAACAGGCTCACAACCAGCGCGAGGAAGACGAGGAACGCCGGCTGCTGGAATTGGATCCCCCATCCGGCGGCGGCGCCGGCGGCGCTCGCGATCGCCGCCGCCGCGGCGAGAGCGAGGAACGACGCGACCACGCCGGCGGCCGACGCCGCAAAGTCGCGGCGCACGGCGGCGCGCGCCCGCCCGCCCTGGCCGACGACCCCCATCAGTTTCAGCGACAGCACCGGCAGCACGCAGGGCATGAGGTTGAGGATCAGCCCGCCCAGCAGCGCCGCCGCGAGCACCGCGGCAAACGAAGGCGCGGACTCGTCGTCCGCGGCGTCGGCGACGAACGACGCGCTTCCCGGCGCAAGGCGGCCCGGCGCCGCCGCGAGTTCGAAAGCGCGGTCGCCGTCGACCACGGTCGCGACGATGGGTTCGCCGGCGAGGCTGACGCCGCCGCGCGCCTCCACCGGCGCGACAAGCCGGGCGCTCGCGCCGTCGCGGGAGACTTCCGCGGTCCCCGCCGCCACGCGGTAGCGGGCGCCGGCCTCGACGAACAGTTCGGGCGCCTCGAAGGGCAGCGCCGAGCGCAGCGCGATCTCGAGGCGCTCGTCCGGCGGGGCGCCGACGATGCCGATGGACTCGACAACCGCCCCGGCCGCTTCGGGCGCGCCGGGCACGCGCGCTTCGTAACGGTCGATCAGGCGCGCCCAGGGCGTCGGTTCGGCGGCGCCCGGCGGCAGGTCGAGAGCGAGTTCGGCGACGAAGGGGATGCAGATCGTCTCGCAGGCCTGGTAGGGAACCCGCGCGCGGAGACGCACCGCCTCGTCGGCCCGCGCCGCGGCGACGCGCAGCGGCAACACGGTTTCAACGGTGTAACCGGCGGTTTCCAGGCCGGCGAGTTCGGCGAACCGCCGCGGGGCGGGCCACGCCACCTCCACCGCGGCGACGTTTTGCGATGCGGCGAAATCGGGGACCGGCGGCGACCCCGAGTCGCCGGGGCTGCGCCAGTATATCTTCCAGCCGGGGTCGAGCTGGAAGTGGAGACCGGCGCGCAGTTCGCCGTCGCCGACGGCGGACGCGGCGGACACCAGCCGCGCCTGGCTTACGTCGGTGCGCGCCCAGTCTCCCGCCCCGCCGGCGGCGCCGGGCGCCCCGGGCGCGGCAGCCGAGACGGCCGCGAACGCCGCAACCGCCAACCGCATTTTCGCTCGCGCGTTCATGCGGGGCAGCATAGCGCCTGAAGACGGCGGCGCCGGGTCACGATTTCGCGACGCCGCAGCGGGCGCGATCCCTTTCCGGCGGACGCGGCGCGCGCTTGACGCGCGCGCGCAGACGGCGCACCTTTGCACTCGTAGCGCGGCGAGACGCGGCGGAGGCGGCGATGGAGGCCATCGAACACACGGACGGCTATCTCGGAGGCCAGCTGCTTATCGCCATGCCGCACATGACCGACCCGCGCTTCGCCCACAGCGTGGTCTATCTGTGCGCCCACAGCGCCGACGGCGCCATGGGGCTGGTGGTCAACAAGCTCGTCGACTCGATCAGTTTCACCGACCTGTTGAAACAGATGGAGTTCAAATTCTCGGGCGAGGGGATCGACGAGCGCGTGCAGGTGCATTTCGGCGGCCCGGTGGAGTCGGCGCGCGGTTTCGTGCTGCACACCCCGGATTACGAGTCGGGGGCGACGATGCGCGTCGCCGACGGTTTCGCGGTCACGGCGACGGTGGACGTTCTGCGTTCGATCGCCGACGGCGCGGGCCCCGAACGGGCGATATTCGCGCTCGGCTATGCCGGCTGGGCGCCGGGCCAGCTCGACAACGAGATGCAGAACAATGGCTGGCTCCATGTCGGCGCCGACGCCGAACTGGTGTTCGGACGCGACCATGACGACAAATGGCGCCGCGCCGTCGCCAAGGTGGGGGTCGACCCGGCGCTCCTGTCCGGCGAGGCGGGGCACGCCTGACGGCGGGGCGCCTCGCGCGCCCTACGGCGCGACCGGCTGACGCGAGAAGCGGCGGGCGCGGCGCCGGCGCGCCGGAAGCGGCGGCTGCGCGACGGCGAACGGGCGTTCGTCGGTGCACAGCATCCCGTAGAGCACATGGTCGCGCCATTCGCCGTCGATGCGCAGATACTTCCGCGCCAGGCCCTCACGCGTGAACCCGACCTTTTCCAGCAGGCGCCGGCTTGCCACATTGCCCTCGAGCACGGCCGCGCCCAGCCGGTGGAGCGCCAGCCGGTCGAAGGCGAAGGGCAGCAGCCCCGACAGCGCGTCGGTCATGAACCCGCGACGGACGAAGGGAGCGCCGATCCAGTAGCCGAGAGTGGCGCTCTGGCCGATGCCCCGGCGCACCTGATTGAGCGACGCGCCGCCGACGAGGGCGTCGCCGCGGCGCTCGAAGACGAAGAAGGCGTAGCCGCGGTCCGCCTGGCTGGCGACGCCGTAGACGCGCAGCCGGCGCACGAACGCCTTGCGGGTAAGCGCGTCGCCGCCCCAGGACGGCTCCCAGGGTTCGAGATGGGCGCGGCTTTCCTCGCGCAGCGCCGCCCATTCCCGCCAGTCGCCGCGCGTCGGCGGGCGCAGATAGACCTGGCCGCAGACGAGCGGCCGCCCGCGCATCAGCTCCGAGAGGGTTTTGAGAAGGCCGATCACGGCGTCTCTCCGGCCGCCGCGCGCGCCGCGGTCATCGCTCCCGGGCGCGGATCAGGAAACATTGCGCGCCGTCCTTCTCTCCCGTCGCCTCCAGGCGATGGCCCGTGACCTCGCAGAACGCCCTGAAGTCCGCCGCCGCGCCGGGGTCGGTCGCCAGCACCGTAAGCAACCCGCCGGGGGCTACCCCGCGCATCGCCTTCCTCGCCTTGAGCACCGGCAGCGGGCAGGCGAGACCGCGCGCGTCGAGCAGCGTCGGGGCGTCGTCTCCCGCCGCCCGGAAAGCCGCCGGTTGCGGCGACGGCATGGCCCGCGAGTCGGTCACGCCAGCCCGGCGGCCACGGCGTCGTAGCCGGGCGTATCGGCGACGGGGCCGATCGCCGCCAGGGTCGGACGCGAGCCGGCGAGGGTCCGCTCCGCGCAAGCGCGCACCGCCGCTTCGTCCACGGCCTCGATCCGCGCCACGGTTTCGGCGACGCTGCGCGGCGCGCCGTGGATGAGCAATTGTCGCGCCACGCGCTCGCAGCGCGAAAAGGCGCTCTCCATCGACATGAGGATTCCGGCGCGCAACTGCGCTTGCGCGCGGGCGATCTCGTCGCCGCCCGCGCCCTCGCGGACGCCGGCGACCTCGCGGAAGACCACGTCGAGGAGCGCGGCGCCGTCGCCGGGCGCGCAGCCGGCATAGACGCCGAACAAACCGCCGTCCACATAGCTCGAGGCGAAACTGGAAATGGCGTAGGCGAGGCCGCGCTTCTCGCGCGCTTCCTGGAACAGGCGCGACGACATTCCGCCGCCGAGCAGGGTGGAGAGCACCTGGAGCGCCGGAAACGCTTCGTCGTCGTAGGAAACGCCCTCGCAGCCGAGCACCAGATGCAGCTGTTCCAGATCGCGGTCGACGCGGCGTTCGCCGCCGCCGTAGCGGGCCGCCGGGGCTTGCGGCGCCGCCCCCGCCGGCAGGGCGGCGAAGGAGTCCCGCGCCAGGTCGCACAGGCGTTCGTGGTCCACCGCGCCGGCCGCCGAGAGGACCATGCGCGGCGCCGTGTAGCGGCTCTTCAGCCAGTCGCGCAGGGCGCCGGCGCCGAGCGCCGAAACGCGCTCGGGCGAGCCGAGCACCGGCCGCCCGATCGGCTGGTCGGGATAGGCGGCCTCCTGAAAGTGGTCGAACACGATATCGTCGGGCGTGTCGTGCGCCTGGCCGATTTCCTGAACGATTACGTCCTTTTCGCGCGCCAGTTCGTCCTCGGCGAAGGTCGACTCGAGAAGGATGTCGCCGAGGAGATCGACGGCGAGCGGCAGGTCTTCCGCGAGGGTTCGCGCGTAATAGGCGGTGTGCTCGCGTGACGTATAGGCATTGATATGGCCGCCGACGGCCTCGATCTCGGCGGCGATGGCGAAGGCGTCGCGCCGCCGCGTGCCCTTGAAGGCCATATGTTCGAGCAGGTGGGAGATGCCGTTGAGCGCCGCCGGTTCGCCGCGCGCGCCGGAGTCGACCCACACCCCGACGGCGACCGTCTCGAGCCCCCGCATATGCTGGCTGGCGACGCGCAAGCCGTTGTCGAGGGTATCGACGACGACGTCCGCATACCCGCCGTTCTCGCACCGCGCCCTTTCGCGCGCGCCCGCTCCCGCGCCCTGCGCCGTCACGCCATGCTCCGTGTCCCCGTCCGCGCCCTGGCGCGAATATACGCCGCGAGAGCGCCGGGGTCACGGCCCATGACATCGTAACGTTCGGGCATGTCGGCGAGGCCGCACAGCGCCGGCGGCGGCGCGGGCGCGCGTCCGATCGCCCGCGCTACCGCATCGGGGAACTTCGCGGGATGGGCGGTGGCGAGATACACGAGGGGCCGCGCATCGTCGTCGTCTCCTCTCCCCTCGCCGGCGCGGGCAGCGGCGGCGACGCCGACGGCGGTATGCGGGTCGATGACGACCCCCGTCTCGACGTGCACGCGGGCGATGGCGCGGAGTGTGTCCTCGTCGCTCGCATGCGCAGCGGCGAACAGTCGCGCGGCGCGCGCCCGCCGCTCCGGCGCGAGGAGGAAGCCGCCGTCGTCGGCGAGGCGGCGCATCAGACCGCCGACGCAGGCGCCGTCGCGGTCATGGAGGTCGAAGAGGAGACGCTCGAAATTGCTCGCCGCCTGGATGTCCATGCTCGGCGACAGAGTCGGCCGCGCCGCCGCGGGGCGATATTCGCCCCCGTTCAGGCAGCGCGCGAGGATGTCGTTGCGGTTGGTGGCGACGACGATCCGGGCGACCGGCGCGCCCATGCGCGCCGCCGCATAGCCGGCATAGGCGTCGCCGAAATTCCCCGTCGGCACGACGAAGCGCACGCCTTCGGGGGAAGCGAGCGCCGCCGCTGCTGTGGCGTAGTAGACGGTCTGCGCCATCACCCGCGCCCAGTTGATCGAGTTCACCGAGGCGAGGTTCGTCTCGCGCCGCAGCGCCGCGTCGGCGAACAGCCCCTTGGCGAGCGCCTGACAGTCGTCGAACGTCCCGTCGATGGCGATGTTGTGGACGTTGTCGGCGGTCACGGTAGTCATCTGCCGGCGCTGAACTTCGGAGACGCGCCCGCGGGGATGGAGGATGAAGACATCGAGGCGCTCGCGCCCGCCGCAGGCGTGAATGGCGGCGGAGCCGGTGTCGCCGGAGGTGGCGCCGACGACGACGGCGCGTTCGCCGCGGCGCGCCAGGGCGCGGTCAAGCAGCCGCGCCACGACTTGCAGCGCATGGTCCTTGAAGGCGAGGGTGGGGCCGTGAAAGAGCTCGAGCAGCCACGAGTTCTCGCCGATCCGGCGGAGCGGCGCCACTGCGGGCGTATCGAAAGCGGCACAGGCTTCGCGCAGGACGGCGGCGAGTTCGGCGTCGGAGAAGGCGTCGCCGACAAAGGGACGCATGACGGCGAGCCCGGCTTCGGCGTGGGGCATTGCGGCGAGGCGAGCCGGCGTTTCGGGCGGCAGGGCGGGCCAGCGTTCGGGCACATAGAGACCGCCGTCCGCGGCGAGTCCGGCGGTCAGGGCGCCTTCGAAACCGAGTTTCGGCGCCTCGCCGCGGGTGCTTTCGTAGAGCATGGCGCCCGGCTATCCGACCCCGCCCGGGCGGTCAAGGCGTGGTGTGTCCGGCCAGCAATTCTCATTTTGGCCTGGAGCAATGCGGCGGATCCGTCGCAGCCGCCCCTGGGAGCGCCGGCGTCTCGCCGGCACGCGCGCGAAGCGCGCGATGACGCAGATGCCGGCGAGACGCCGGCGCTCCCAGGGAGACGCGTCCATCGCCATAATGAGAACCGCTGGCGTCCAGCGATTCCCGTTCCCGGGAGCGGCGGCGTCCCGCCGGCCTGCGCGTGCAGCGCGCGAACTGCGAAGACGCCGGCGAGACGCCCGTCGGCATAACAGGAGTCGTTGCGCTGCGTCGCCGGGGCTTGATCGCTCCGGCGGTGCGCCTATCGTGGCTTTCTTCGATGACGGGACGGTTTTTCGGGTGGGCGTTCGATGGCCGGTTTCGAACGAGCCTTCAGCGATGTCGAGCAGAACGCCGGGGCGGTGCTCAAATCCGCTTCGGGCGTGGCGTCGCTCGCCCGCGCACTGGCCAGGGCGGCGCGGAGCGGAAACCTTGCCGCCATCGAACGTTACCGGGAAAGGCTGGGCGACGCGCTCGCGACCCTGCGCCAGGATGTATCCAACGCCGGTTCCGTCTGGCCCTTCGCGGAAGAAGAGGAGAGGCGGTATTTCGAGGAAAATTACGCCGGGGAACTTCGTGAGGCCGCTGCCGGAAAGGGCCTGAAAATCCACGAGCGCGACGGCCTCCTGTTCTCCTATCCGTCCATCGTGCGGGTGCTTCCCGCCGACCGCGCGGTGAGAATAGACCGCAAGAAGGTGTCCGCCGTCCGACCGTCCCACCTCGCCGATCTGCTGCTCAGGAACCGGGAGAAATCCAGCGGTTTTTCGTCGTCCCGTTTTCTCGAGGCGCTGTATCTGGTCTACAGGGGCGTCGTGGGCGACGGCGCCCCGGGCATGTTGCCGGCGAACGCCGGGCGGGTTGTTCCGCTCGACAGTATCTACAAATTGATGACCGCCTTGCCGGGCGCCGCCCGGGACTACGACCGCAGCGATTTCGCCCGGGATTTGTATATTCTCGATTCGAAGGGGCCGCGCGAAACGAGAAACGGTTCCGAAGTTTCTTTCCCTTCGTCCACCGGGACCAGAATTTCCCGAAACCTGTTCTTCTTCGTCGGGCCGGACGGGAACAGCGAGGAGTATTACGGCATCCGCTTCGTCAAGAGCGGCCGATGACCCACGCAATACCGGTCGACGAATGGGTGGACGTTCTCGACCGCGAATATCTCTCCGGTTTCGTCAGGGACGGCGGCGCGACAGTCAAATTCGCGGTTGCGGACGACGGCGGCAGGCGCGCGCTGGTCGAAGCCTTGAAGCGTCGCTGCGAAGCGTCCGGTTACCTGTTCGTGGCGCTGGACGCCGTCGAAGCCCGCGCCCACATGCCGCAGGACATGTTTTTCGGATTGGCGTCGCGGATCGATTGGCGGCTTTGCGCCCGCCGCCGCGTTCTGAGCCTGCTCTCGGACAAGGGCTACCGGGTCGACGGCGTCGACCCGGCGAACGCAACGGGCTTCGTCGAGGCCGTCGCGGACGCAAACGGCCTCGAGGCGACCACGGTGCTCCTCGAATTGCGACCGGTCCTGCAAGCCGAAATTTTCAAGAACCGGAACATGACGAAGGCGTTCCGGGTCGCCATGATGCAGCTCTGTCTCATGGAAACGGCGGTCGGATCGTCGGAGCGATATGCCGGGCAGGCGCTGCTCGACTGGTTGACCGGCGTCGACACGCGGATCGGCGCTGTCCGGCCCTTTCAGATCCACACCGGCATCAACCGCGTCACGGCGCGTCATTTCATGGAGTCCGCGTTCTACTGGGTGCGCCAGGCCGGGTATGCGGGCGCCGTCATGGTGCTGGACAACGCCCGCGTCCTGTTGCCGCGCAATCCGAAGGACGGCGTTCGGTTCTACACCCGGGCCATGACCGTGGACCATTATGAGTTGCTGCGGGAGTTCATCGACGGGGTGGACCGGCTGTCGGGGGCGATGGCGGTGGTGGCGACCGGCCACGATTTCGTCGATGAGGAGTCTCCGAGGGGATGGAGCCTCTATTCCGCCCTGCGCACCCGGGTGATGGACGATGTGCGGGACCGGGATCTCGTCAATCCGGTCGCCGCCCTGGTGAGGCTTTCGTAGGGCGGTCGGCGTGACGTTGTCGGCGCATACCGCCCGGCTGGCCGTAGAGGCCCTGCGCAACGGCGTCCCCAACCGCGAGGCCGTCCGCGAACTGGGGTGCAGCCAGCCGCGCGCCGAAGCCCGGTTCGTCGAAATGCTGGACCGCGCCGCGGACGCCGGCAACCCGCCCGCCAACGCCCAGGGGATGCTGGTTTCGGGGGACTTCGGGACCGGTAAATCCCATTTGTTGACGCATCTGGAGTATCTCGCCCTGTCGCGGAATTTCGTTTGCAGCAAGGTGACGGTCAGCAAGGAAACCCCTTTCTACGATCTGGGCAAGGTGTTCGCGCCGGCGGTCGAGAGCGGACGGCTGCCCGACGGAAGCGGTCAGCTCGTCGAGGAACTCGCGCTGGCCATGAAACCCGCTTCCGGGAATTACGAAGATTTCTTTCGACGGATCGAAGACGCCGCGTCGAAGGGCGTTCTGAGCCCGATCTTCCCTGCAAGTCTCCGCGCGCATGAGTGCGCGTCGGATCTGGAAGTGCAGAACGACATCGAATCTTTCTGGGCCGGCGACCGGATTCTGGTCAAGCGAATACGCGACGAGCTTCGCCGGACGGGCGAAGTGGGCCGCTACCGGTTTCGCGCCCCGAAGATCGCCGAACTCCCGCCGCAGCGGCTGCGTTTCGCCGTCGAATTGATCAAGGGCGCGGGCTATGCCGGCTGGGTGGTCCTGCTCGACGAGATCGAACTGATCGGCTCCTACTCGATCCTGCAACGCGGCCGTTCCTACGCCGAGATCGCGCGGTGGCTGGGGTTCGCCCAAGACGAATCCTATCCCGGCCTGGTCGTCGTCGGCGCGGTGACGGACGACTTCGCAGCCGCCGTCATCCAGGGGAAAAGGGATCGGGAAGTCGTCCGGCCGAAACTGGAGGGGAGCGCGAGATATAGCGGGCTCGCGGCGCGCGCGGAGACCGGCATGCGCCGTCTGGAGCATGACTGCCTGGCGCTCGAACGCCCGGGCGACGCCGAGGTGGCGGCGGCAATGGAAACGTTACGCCGTCTGTATGCGCGCGCGTACGATTGGGATCCTCCGCCCCCCGCAGCGGTCGCCGACGGCGCCGGTTTCCGGGGACGGATGCGATACAAGGTCCGCGCCGCCATCAACGAATGGGATTTGTACAGGCTGCGCCCCGGCTCACGGCCCCGAACGCAGATCGAGAACGTCACCCCCGGCTACGAGGAGAACCCCGATCTGGAACGGGAGGCGGAGGATACCGGAGAGTAGCCCTCCGTCCGGATACAAGGTCGGCGCGTTCGGGCCGGCTGTGCGCCGCGCTGTCCGGGAGCGTCCGGCGGATCTTCGGCGCTCCCGGGGGGCAACGTCAATCGCCATAACGAGACCTCTGCATAACTCGTTTCGCCTGTGGCAGGGGTGCGTTCCCGGCGTTTTGCGATGTTTCCGAACCCGCCGTCGGCGTATGACGATGCGTGACGGAATTGGGAACATCCGCCCCCTGCCTCGGTAATTCTCGCGAAAGAGCGTGTGAAGAAATCGGACGGCTATACAAATACTCGTCATTCCCGCGAAAGCGGGAATCCGTTGCGGCGTTTCCGTAATAAGAACGGGCCGATATAGCGGACGGCCGCCTCCGGATTCCCGCTTTCGCGGGAATGACGAAGTATTATTCGGTGGGTATTGTCTTTACAATGCCGGCACTTCGGCGATCCGTACGTCACGATGAGAGCCGTCCGATTTCTTCACACGCTCTTTCGCGGGAATGGAAGTATTGTTCGATATGCGTCGTTATGATCTCCCGGTGAGTTCGGGAGCGTCGTAAAAACGCGGGAACGCGATCCTGCGGCAAGCGAAACCGGTTATGCAGAGGTCTCATAACGAGAATCGCCGCCGCGCCGCGGCTTGTCGCCGGGGCTGCCGGGGCATAGGATCGGAGGTCTTCGCGCGGCGGGCCGCGCCCGACCGGGAGTGTGCGCTCCGCCATGCGTATCGCCGTGTTCGACCGACTCTATGCGCGCGTCATGACGCTGGCGCGGCACCGCCACGCCATGCGCTGGCTCGCGGGGGTGTCGTTCGTCGAAAGCTCGGTGTTCCCGATCCCGCCGGACGTCATGCTGATCCCCATGATCCTCGCCGAGCGGGCGCGGGCGTGGGCGATCGCCGCGGTCTGCACCGTCGCCTCGGTGCTCGGCGGCCTCGCCGGATACGCCATCGGCTACGCTTTCTGGGAAGCCGTCGGCCAGCCCCTCATGGCGTTCTACGGCTACGAGGCGAAGATGGGCGACTTCGCCGGGCGCTACAACGAATGGGGCGCGTGGATCGTATTCGTCGCCGGGATCACGCCGTTCCCCTACAAGGTCATTACCATCGCCAGCGGCGTCGCCGGGCTGGACATTGTCGTGTTCACCGTCGCCTCGGTGCTGTCGCGCGGCCTTCGCTTTTTCGTCGAGGCGGCGTTGCTGTGGCGCTTCGGCGCGCCCGTGCAGCGCTTCGTCGAGCGTCATATGGGCCTTCTCGGCATCGTCTTCGCGGTAACGCTGATCGGCGGCTTCCTGCTTATCGGCCTCGTCGACTGACCGACCGGGGCGATGACCGCCGGGCTCGTCCGCCTGTTCGTCGACGCGCCGTTGTCCGCCGGAGCCGCGGTGGCGCTGGACGGCGCGCAGGCGCACTATCTGCGGCGCGTCATGCGGCGCGGCGCGGGCGACGCGGCGGCGCTGTTCAACGGACGCGACGGCGAGTGGCGGGCGCGCCTCCGGGCGGGCGGACGCGGGCCGAACCCCTGCCGGCTCGAGGCCGAGCGACGGCTGCGCCCGCAGCCCCCCGCGTCGGGTCCGCTGCTCGCCTTCGCGCCGGTGCGCCGGGCGCGGGTCGAGATGCTGGCGGAGAAAGCGACCGAACTCGGCGTCCGGGCGTTGCAGCCGGTGTCGACGCGGCGCGCCGTGGCGGGCCTCGCGCGGCCCGAACGCCTGCGCGCGCACGCGGTGGAGGCCGCCGAACAGTGCGGGCGGCTCGACGTGCCGGACATCGGCGCGCCGCTATCGCTGGCGGAACTGCTTGCGCGCCCCGGCGCCGTGGTCTGGGGGGATCTGCGCGGCGCGGCGCCGGCGCATTTGTTGCCCCGCTTGCCGCCGGACGCGACGCTTCTCGTCGGCCCGGAGGGCGGGTTCGACGGCGACGAGCGCCGCGCCCTGGCGGCGCGCGACGACGCCTTCGCGGTATCGCTGGGGCCGCTCACATTGCGCGCGGAGACGGCGGCGCTCGCGCTTCTGGCGCTGTGGCGGGCGCTGGCGGGCGGCGGCGGGGCGGCGTGCTATGCTGAATCCGCCTCCGGAAACGGCACGGCTTGCGGAACGACGCGACGAGGCCCGCGATGAAGGTGACGCTCTATCACAATCCGCGTTGCAGCAAATCGCGCCGGACGCTGGCGCTGTTGCGCGCACGCGGCGTCGAACCCGAGATCGTCGAATATCTCAAAAACCCGCCCGACGCCGAAACGCTGCGCACGCTGCTCGCGCAGCTCGGTCTCGCGCCGCGCGAACTCATGCGACGCAGGGAAGCGGCGTATCGGGAAAAGGGGCTCGGCGACCCGGCGCTGGACGATGACGCGCTGATCGCGGCGATGGCGGCCGACCCGATCCTGATCGAACGCCCCATCGCCGTGCGCGGCGAACGCGCGGCGCTGGGGCGGCCGCCGGAACGAGTGCTCGACATCCTCTGACCGCGCCGCCCGACGGCGAGCCGACATGTCGCAGCCGACGCCGGGCGGCCGTCGCCCCGGGCCCCGGTGGGCGGTCTGGGCGCTGCTGGCGGTCGCCGTCGCGGGCGGCGGCGTCGCGCTCCTCGACGGCGCTCTCTTCCCGGAAACGCGCGGCGAGCGAATCCGCCTCGTCGCGCTGGCGCTGATGTTGTGCGCGTTGCTGCCCGCCTTGTTCCTCGGCCGGCTGTCGCGCGACTTGCGCAACATTCTGGTGTGGGCGGCGCTCCTCGGCGTGCTGGCGACCGGCTATACGTTGTGGCAGCGGACGATGTACGGCGCGGCGCCGATGGCGGAGCGCGCGGCGGACGGCGCGCCGGCGACCGGCACGGCGACCGTGCGCGCCAACCGGCGCGGCGAATATGTCGTCCGCGGCCGGGTGAACGGCGCGCCGGTGACGTTCCTGGTCGATACCGGCGCATCGGATGTCGTGTTGACGCGACGGGACGCGCAGCGGATCGGCTTCGATCTCGACCGCCTTCGTTTCGTGCAGCGCTACCGCACCGCCAACGGCACGATCTTCGGCGCGCCGGTGCGTCTCGGCGAGGTGGCGATCGGCGGCGTCCGCATGGCCGATGTGCGCGGTTCGGTGGCCGATTCGGACCTCGGCGCCTCGCTGCTCGGCATGAGTTTCATCAACCGGCTTTCGGCCTTCGAGCTCGGCGGCGGAATACTGACCCTGCGCCGGTAGCCGGCGGGCCTCAGGCGTCGAGGCGCCGGGCGCGCTCGCGCAATTCGTGCTTGCGGACCTTGCCGGTGGAGGTTTTCGGCAGGGGGCCGAAGACCACCGTCCGCGGCGCCTTGAACCGCGCCATGTTGTCGCGGCAGAAGGCGATGAGCGCCGCTTCGTCGACGGGTTCCGCATCCGCGCGCAGTTCGACGAAGGCGCAGGGCGACTCGCCCCATTTGCGGTCGGGACGGGCGACCACCGCCGCCGCCCGGACCGCGGGATGGCGGTAGAGGACGCTCTCCACCTCGATTGACGAAATGTTTTCGCCGCCCGAAATGACGATGTCCTTCGCCCGGTCCTTCAGTTCGATATAGCCGTCGGGGTGCGCGACGCCGAGATCGCCGGTGCGGAACCACCCTCCCGCGAAGGCGGCGTGGGTGGCCTCGGGGTCCTTGAGATAGCCCTTCATGAGGGTGTTTCCGCGCATGGCGACCTCGCCGAGGGAAACGCCGTCGGCGGGCCGCGGCGCCAGGGTTTCGGGATCCACAACGGCGAGTCCGTCGAGGACGGGGTAGGCGACGCCCTGGCGCGCCTTGAGCGCCGCGCGCTCGCCGGGGTCGAGACCCTCCCATTCCTGCTGCCAGGCGCAGACCACGCCGGGGCCGTAACATTCGGTGAGGCCGTATACGTGGGTGACGTCGAAGCCGGCGCGCTCCATGGCGGCGATGACCGGCGCCGGCGGCGGCGCCGCTGCGGTCATGACCCGCACCCTGTGGGCGAACGCCGCGCGCGCCCCGGCGGGGGCGTTCGCCACCAGGTCGAGGACCGTCGGCGCGCCGCAGAAATGCGTGACCCCGTGCCGCGCCACGGCGTCGTAGATCGCCGGCGCCTCGACCCGGCGCAGGCACAGGTGAACGCCCGCCAGCGCGGTCACCGTCCACGGGAAGCACCAGCCGTTGCAATGGAACATCGGCAGCGTCCACAGATAGACGGGGTGCGGCGGCATCGCCCAGGCGAGCTGATTGCCGATGGCGTTCAGCCACGCGCCGCGGTGGTGATAGACGACGCCCTTGGGGTCGCCGGTGGTGCCCGAGGTGTAGTTGAGAGAGATGGCGTCCCATTCGTCGGCGACGGGGCGAGGCGCGAAGCCGGGGTCGCCGCTTTCCAGGAACGCCTCGTATTCGACCGCGCCGACGGGCTCGCCGGGGCCGTCGAAGGCGGGGTCCGGCGCGTCGACAACGAAGGGAGGGGTGTTCATACCGGCGAGGGCGGCGGCGGCGAGCGGCGCGAACTCGCGGTCGACGACGAGCAACCGCGCCTCGCCATGTTCGAGGATGAAACGGACCGTGGCGGCGTCGAGCCGCGTGTTCAGCGCGCACAGCACCGCGCCGGCCATCGCCACGCCGTAATGCGCCTCGAGAAGACACGGCGCGTTCGGCGCCAGCACCGCGACGGTGTCGCCGGCGCCGATTCCGCGCGCGGCGAGGGCAGCCGCCAGCCGGCGGCAGCGCGTTTCGAACTCGCGATAGTCGGCGCGCCTTTCGCCGTGGACCCAGGCGGTGCGATGGGGATACACGGCGGCGGCGCGGGCGAGAAAGGACAGAGGCGTCAGCGGCCGATGGTTCGCCGCATTGCGCGCCAGCCCGGCGGAGTCACAGATCATCGCGGCGGCGCCTCCCCTGTCGATCGCGGCGAATATGGGGGCGAACGGCCGCCCCGCGCAAGCGGCCGTCGTTCTTGACAACCCCGGATTCCCCGTGTAGCCGTGCCCGCGGGTTCTTCACCGGCATGCGGGGCGTCCGGGCCGGCGAGAGCGCGCATGTCTACGGTTGGACGGATAACCGCGGGGAGGCGGACACATGGCTGAAGACAAATCCGGGAACGAGCCGACGCCGGAGCAAGTGGAAAAGGGCCAGCAGCTCTACGCCGATATCGTGGCTCGCTACTACGGCGACCCCGACTTCAAGGCGAAGGTCGACGCGAACCCGACCGAGACGTTGCAGGCCGAAGGTCTCAGGATCCCCCCGGGGACGAAGATCAAACTCCTGTTCAACACCCAGAACCTCGTGCACATCGTGCTGCCGGCGCCGCAGAAATAGGAGAGACGGCGCTTCCGGCGTTCAACCGGCGGGGGGCGCGCGGCGGGCGAGACCGCGGATCACGCCGCGCAGCGTGCGCACTTCCTGCCCGCTGGGCCGCGCCCGCTGGAGAAGCGCGCGGAGCGTGCGCGCCATGCCGGCGCGCTTTTCGGGCGGGCGGAAGTAACCCCGCGCGTCGAGCTCGCCCTCGAGGTGAGCGAACAGGGCGAGCAGCTCGGCCTTGCGCGCCGCGCGTCCGGAGGGCGGACGCGCGGCGCGGACGCCCGCCGCCGATTCCGGGGCGGCGCGCCGCCATTCCCAGGCGATCAACAGCACCGCCATCGCGAGATTGAGCGACGGGCACTCCGGCGCGGCGGGGATCGCGACGGTCGCGTCGGCGAGGGCGAGGGCGTCATTGTCCAGCCCCGCGCTCTCGCGTCCGAACAGGACGGCGGTTTCCTCGGCCCGATGCGCCGCGGCGCGCAGCAACGCCGCGGCGGCGGAGGGCGCGACGGTGCGCAGCGCCATGTCGCGCGGGCGGGCGGTGGCGGCGAGCACGCGCCGGCGGTCCGCGACCGCGGCCTCGAGGCTGTCGAACAGCGCGGCGCCGTCGATGACGCGGCGGGCGCCGGCGGCGTTCGCCTGCGCCGCCGGGTTGGGCCAGCCGTCGCGGGGGCGCACCAGGCGCAGGTCGTCGAGGCCGAAATTGAGCATGGCGCGCGCCGCGGCGCCGATGTTTTCGCCCAGCTGCGGCTCCACCAGCACGATAGCCGGCCGTCCGGACGCGGGCGCTTCGCCGGCGGGTCCGGCTAGCGGGCGCGCCGCCATTCCGTCGCGCCGCCGGGCTTGTCTTCCAGCGTGACTCCCGCCGCGGCGAGCGTCTCGCGGATGCGGTCGGCGGCGGCGTAGTCGCGCGCCGCGCGCGCCGCGCGTCGTTCGGCCACCAGCGCCGCGATGTCGGCGTCCGCAGGCGCGCCATCGTCTGCCGGCCGCGCCGCGGCCTCGCCCGAGAGCAGGCCGAGCGCGGCGCCGGCGGCGCGCAGGGCGGCCGCGGCCGGCGCCCCGTCCGCAGCGCTCGCGCGCGCCCCCAGGCGGCGCAGGGCGGCGACCGCCAGCGGGGTGTTCAGGTCGTCGGCGAGAGCCTCCTCCACCTCGTCGGGCACGGGGGCCGGCGGCGGATCGGGGTGGCGGCGCAGGGCGCGGCGGAGCCGGTCGAGCTCGCGCTCCGCCTCGGCCAGGCCCTGCCCGGTCCAGTCGAAAGGGTGCCGGTAATGGGTCTTGAGCATGGCGAGGCGCACCGCCTCGCCGGACGCCGTCGCCAGCGCGTCGCCCACGGTGACGAAATTGCCGAGGCTCTTCGACATTTTCCGCCCCTCGACGGTGACGTAGCCGTTGTGCATCCAGTAGCGGACGAAGGGGGCGCCGTGCGCGCACTCGCTCTGCGCGCGTTCGTTTTCGTGGTGGGGAAAGATCAGGTCGCGCCCGCCGCCGTGGATGTCGAAGGTCTCGCCCAGATAGCGCGCGCTCATCGCCGAACACTCGATGTGCCATCCCGGCCGGCCGCGTCCCCAGGGCGACTCCCACCCCGGCTGACCGTCCCCGGAGGGCTTCCACAGCACGAAATCGGCCGCGTCGCGCTTCCACGGCGCGACCTCGACCCGCGCCCCGGCGAGCATCTCGCGGCGGTTGCGGCGCGACAGGGCGCCGTAGCCCGCCATCGAGGGCACGTGGAACAGCGCATGCGCATCGGCGACATAGGCGTGACCGGAGTCGATCAGGCGCGCGATCATGGCAATCATGGCGTCGATATTGTCGGTCGCGCGCGGCTCGACGCTGGGCGGGAGCGCGCCGAGCGCCGCCGCATCGGCATGGAACGCCGCCGTTGTGCGCGCCGTCAGCGCCGCGATCTCCTCGCCGCCCGCCGCCGCCGCGGCCATGATCTTGTCATCCACGTCGGTGATGTTGCGCACGTAGGTGACTTTGGGGAACCGCCGGCGCAACAGGCGGTAAAGCACATCGAACACGACGACGGGACGGGCGTTGCCGACATGCGCGCGGTCGTAGACCGTCGGCCCGCAGACATACATGCGGACATGGGCGGGGTCGAGCGGCTCGAACGGCGCCCTGGCGCCGCGCGCCGTGTCGTGGAGGCGGATCACCGGTCCTCGCGCGCGAAAGGCGCGTCCGCCCGCGCCCGCCGCGCCGCGAGCCAGCCCAGCGTCAGCGAGAAGCAGGCCAGCACGAAAAGTTTGTTCACGAACCAGCTCGCAGTCCAGACGGTCCACTCCGGCGCGCCGAGGAAGAGCGCGAGTTTGACGGTCACGATAGCGATCTCGGCCAGCGACATCGCGAAGGCGAGGGCGAGGGCGTAGCGCGCCCGGCGCAACAGCGCCCGGCCGAGCCACAGATGCGCCGCCCACCAGAAATCCCACATGATATACGCGCCGACAGGCGACCCCTCGGCCAGCGCGAAGGCCGCGGGAAAGGCGAATTTGATCGTGACCGTCCACGCCGCGAGGACGAAGAGGAAATGGGCGAGAAACGAGCTCACGAAGCGAGTCGGGCCGCCGCCGCGCGCGTCAGTTCGGGGATATCCAGCCCGAAGGCGCAGGCGTTCAGGCAGGCCCGATGGGCGCAGGACCCGCAGGCCGAGGCGTCGAGCGCCGCCCAGCTCTCGCGCGCCAGCGCCTCGTCGCCGTAATCGACCGCATACATGCGCGCCCGCAGGACATCGGCGATCGCCACGCCCTCGGGGCAGGAGTCGGCGCACGCCCCGCAGGCGGGCCGGCAATAGCGGTCGCCGTTCCGCGCCAGATAGCGTTCGAGGATCGAGCGGTCGGCGTCGGTGGGCGCGCCTCCGCCCGACGCGGCGACATATTCGTCGATCAGACGCCGGCTCGTCATCGACACGACCAGGGCGTCCACATTGCGGTCGGCGAGCACCCAGCGAAAGGCGGCCTGGGCGAAGGTGCCGCCCGGCCTCTCGAAGGCGCGCAGGTCGTTGAGTCGCGCGCCGGCGAGGGTTTTCATCGCGACGACTCCGACGCCGTTCTCGCGCGCCCGGGCGAGCCGCGCCGGCAATTCCGTCTGGAGCGCGTAGAAACGCAGCGCGTTGCGCAGTCCGTCGAGGAAATCGGGCGACCGGGTGAAATTGTAGGAAACCAGGAACACGTCCGCCAGGCCGCGGTCCATCGCATGGTCGAGGCACTCGACGAGGCGGCCGCCATGGCCCGACATTCCGCGGAAGCGGATCTTGCCCTGTTCGACGGCGCGTTCGGCGAACGCCTCCCATTCGGGGTTGGCGATGCGCGCGACATCGTTCACGGCGTGCAGGTAATAGATGTCGAGCCAGTCGGTGCGCAGACGGCGCAGGCTGCCTTCGAGCGCGGCCATCATGTCGGCCTGGCGGTCGCGCGCGCCGGCGCGGGTTTTGGAGGCGAGCACGACCTCCGCGCGCCGGCCCTCCAGCGCGACGCCCAGCGCCTCCTCGGCGGCGCCGAAGCGATAACTCTCGGCAGTGTCGAAAAAGGTGACCCCGCGCTCCAGCGCGTGCCGCGCCAGCGCCGGGTCGGCGGAGCCGCTCGAGCCGAAGGAAATGTCGGAGACCTCGAGGCCGGTGCGCCCGAGGACCGCCTTGCGGCGGATACGCGGCGCCTCGCCGCCGCGCGCGCCCCAGGCGCCGGAGGCGGCCGCGGCCGCGCCCACCGCGCCGGAAGCGCCGAGCGCCATGACCTGTCGCCGATCCAGCATGGCGCGCATGGTAGGGCGCGCGCCGCCGCGCTTCAACGCCGCGACCGTCGGCGCGCCGGGCGCGAAAAACCTGTCCCGCGCCGGGAATCCGGGATAGAAGGGCGGCCGCTTCCCTTTGCGACGATGGACGCGGCGACCGCCGCCCGGCGATGCTCGACCCCACTCACATTCTCATCAACGGCGTCACCTACGCCTCGTGGCTGTTTCTGGTCGCCGTCGGGCTGACGCTGATCTACGGGGTGATGAACATCCTCAATGTCGCCCATGGCAGTCTCTATGCCATCGGCGCATACGCCGCCGCGTGGTCGGTGGGGGAATATGCGACGACCGGAGGGCCGGTCTTCGTGGACTATGCGTTGCTGCTCGCGGCGGCGCTGGCGACGGGCCTCGTCCTCGGCCCGGCGATCGAGCGCGGCGTGTTGCGCTGGCTCTACGAGCGCGACGAGATCGTGATCGTGCTCGCGACCTTCGCCCTGTTCCTGATTCTCGAAGACGCGATCAAACTGGCGTTCGGGGTGGAGTCCTACCTGCCCTTCCGGCCCTATGGGGCGCTCGGTTACGCCGAGGTCGGGGGCATCCCCTTTGCGGTCTACGAATTCTGTCTGGTGGCGTTGTCGGCGGCGGTGGGCGGCGCGGTGTGGTTCGGCCTGAACCGCACGCGGGCGGGCAAACTGCTTCAGGCGGTGATCCACGACCGCGAGATCGCCCTCGCGCTCGGCATCGACGTAACACGGATGTTCGTGGCGACCTTCACCATCGGCGCGGTGCTGGGCGCTCTCGGCGGCGCGTTCACGGCGCCGATGATCTCGGTGGTTCCGGGCATCGGCGTCGAGGTCATCGTGCTCGCCTTCGCGGTAGTGGTGATCGGCGGCCTGGGCAGTATCGAAGGCGCGGCGATCGGCGCTCTGCTCGTCGGCATCGGACGCACCCTCGCGGTTAACGCGATGCCGGAACTCGAGCTTTTCGTGGTCTACGGCGTCATGGCGCTGGTGCTGATCGCGCGGCCGCAGGGCCTGTTCGGACGCGCCGAAGCGCGCAGGATCTGACGTCGACGATGCGCCGCGACGATAACCGACGCCCCGGCGCCGGGTTTGCGATCCCCGCCGACCGCACCGTTCCCGGCCTTGCGGCGGCGGCGCTCGTCATTCTGTCGACGTGGTGGTGGCTGCCGGGGTGGGCCGTCAACATGCTGGCTCTGGCGCTGGCCAACGGGCTGGTGGTGCTGGGGCTGACGATCCAGATCCGCGCCGGTCTGGTGTCGTTCGGCCAGGCGCTCTATTACGGCATCGGGGCCTATGCGGCGGCGATGCTGGGCCATTTCGCCGGCGTGTCCGATGTCTTCGTCATGCTGGCCGCCGGCGCGGGCGCGTCGGCGGGGGTTGCGGCGGCGCTGGGGTTTCTCATGGCGCGCTACCGGGGCATTTTCTTCGCCATGCTCAGCCTCGCCTTTTCGATGATCCTGTTCGGCCTGTTGACCAACAGCGCGGCGCTCGGCAGCACCGACGGCTTCGGCGTGCCGGCGCCGACCTTTCTCGGTTTCGCCCCGGCGGACAACGCCCGGCTGACGCTGTTCCTGTTCGCGCTGGTGGCGCTGCTCGCCCTCGCCGCGGCTTGCGCCGCGCATCGCTACCTGCGCTCCGCGATGGGGTGGACCGGCGAGGCGATCCGCGAAAACGAGGTGCGCGCGGCCTATCTGGGCGCCGCAGTGCGCCGCGCGGTGCACGTCAAATACGTGCTCGCGGCCGCCTGTTCGGGGATCGGCGGGGTGCTCACCGCGTTGCTCATCGGCCACGTCACGCCGGAGGACTTCGTCTACTGGACGAAATCCGGCGAGTTCGTGTTCGTCGCCATCCTGTCGGGGACCGGCAGCGTCGCCGCGCCGTTCGTCGGTTCGCTGATCTTCGAACTGGTGCGCAGTTACGCGCTGCAATACGCGCCCGATTTCTGGCAGGTCCTGCTCGGCGGGACCTTGTTGCTGACGATCCTCTTCCTGCCCGGCGGGTTGTGGTCGGCCTTCCGCGCGATGCGGCGGAGCGAGCGACCGTGACCGCGGCGGTGCTTGAGGCGGCGGGCCTCGACAAGCGCTTCGGCGCAGTGGTCGCGGCCGACGACGTGCGCCTGACGGTGAACGCCGGCGAGCGCATCGGCGTCATCGGCGCGAACGGCGCCGGCAAGACCACCTTCGTCAACATGGTCACCGGCTATCTCAAACCCGACCGCGGCGCGATCCGCCACAACGGCCGCGCCATCGACGGATACGACCCGCGCCGCATCTGCCGCCTCGGCATCCGCCGCTCGTTCCAGATCCCGCAGCTCTTCGCCGAGCTCTCGGTGTTCGAGAACATGATGGTGGCGGTGGGGATCGCCGGGCGGAAGCGCGCCGGCTTTTGGCGCCCGCTGCGCAACCCCGAAACCGCCGTCGAGGTGCGCGCCGCGCTCGAACGCTTCGGCATCGACATCTATGCCGGCCGGGCGGCGGGCGAACTGCCGCAGGGCGTGCGCAAATTGCTCGATATCGCCATGGCGACGGTCGGCGAAACCTCGCTGCTGCTGCTCGACGAACCGACGAGCGGGATCAGCGCCGCCGAAAAGGGCGCGACGATGGAGACCGTCGCCGGCGCGCTGGCGACGGACTCGACCGCAACCCTGTTCATCGAGCACGACATGGAAGTGGTGGAGCGCCACGCCGAGCGCGTCGTCGCCTTTTACGAAGGGCGCGTCATCGCCGACGGCCCCACCGCCGCGGTGCTCGCCGACCCGGAGGTGCGCCGCCATGTCATCGGTCCCGAACTGCACCGGCGGGCCTGATATGGGCGCGCTCACGGTCGGCGGTCTCTGCGTGTCGATAGCCGGGGCGCCGATCCTCGAAGACGTATCGCTGGAAGCGCCGGCGGGAAGCGTCTGCGGATTGATGGGACGCAACGGCGCGGGCAAGACGACCTTCATGCGCGCCGTCATGGGGTTGTTGCGCATCCGCGCCGGTTCGATGGCGTTTGCGGGGCGCGACCTCGCATCGCTGCCGGCGCAGGCGCGCGCCGGGCTCGGCATCGGCTACATGCCGGAAGACCGTCGCCTGGTTCCCGGCCTCGGCGTGCGCGAGAACGTGCTGATGCCGGCCTGGGCGACCCGCCGCGCCGACGCCGCGGCGAGGCTGGAGCGCATTCACGGTCTGATGCCCGAAGTCGCCGCCTTCGCCGGGCGCCGCGCGATGCAACTTTCCGGCGGCCAGCAGAAATTGGTGGCGCTGGCCCGCGCGCTGATGGCGGGTGACGCCCTGGTGCTGCTCGACGAACCGTTCGAGGGCGTGGCTCCGGCGCTCGCCGTGCGCCTCGCCGAGGTCCTGTCCGGTCTGAAGACCCTGGGGCTGACCGTCCTGCTGTCGGAATCGGACACCACCCACTCGGAAGAGCTGCTCGACCGGCTCTACGTCATCGAGCGCGGGCGTGTGAAACGCGCCGGAAGCGAGGAAACACGAGACGGACAGGCCGCTGATTCGCCACCGGGGGTATGATGGATGTGTAGACGCCTGCGTGATCGACCTTCTGTCCGTCCGGCGGGATGCGGCCAGCGGAGACGAGGTTCTGCTCCATGAGGAACCGGGGCGCAATCGCAGATCCCATGCTGTTCGAGAGGGCGTCCGAACGAGGAGCGGTCTCGCCCCTGCTACGGAATCCGTCGGGGAATCTGTTTCCGGACCTTCCCGTATCGGAATTCGACATAATATACGCCGACCCGCCTTGGGATTACAAGGGCCAGTTGCAGCACGCTGGCGAGGGCAGCTGCGATACCGGCGGCGCGATACGCCACTACGGGACTGTGACGCTCGACGATCTCAAGCGGCTGCCGGTGGAGAGGATTGCTGCCGGGAACAGTCTGTTGTTTCTCTGGGCCACCAACCCGCATCTCGATCAGGCGATCGACCTCGGCAAGTCATGGGGTTTCAAGTGGGCGACCGTTGCCTTTGTCTGGGACAAGGTGCGGGTCAATCCGGGATTTTACACGATGAGTCAGTGCGAACTCTGTCTTGTCTTCAAGAAAGGTAAAATACCCCGGCCGCGGGGAGCGCGTAATGTGCGCCAGTTTCTGAGTGAAAAGCGCGGGGCGCATTCGCGAAAACCCGAAGAGGCGCGCCGCCGGATAGAAAGAATGTTTCCCGAGCTACGCAAGATAGAGTTGTTCGCTCGCGGTCCGGCGCCGAAAAACTGGACCTGCTGGGGGAGCGAAGCCGATGGCGCGTGAGCGTCGAACCGACCCGCTCATGCGATGAAAACGGCGTACCGAATGACAGAACCTTCTCTCGACCGCCGCCTGAGCGTGGCGCCGATGATGGCTCGCACCGACCGCCACGACCGCTATTTTCTGCGGCGGTTGACCCGGCGGACGCTGCTCTACAGCGAGATGATCTCCACCGGCGCCCTGCTGTTCGGCGATGCGGCGCGCCATTTGCGCTTCGACCCGTCCGAACGCCCGGTGGCGTTGCAGCTCGGAGGCAGCGACCGCGACGAACTTGCGCGGGCCGCCGCCCTCGCCGCCGAATGGGGATACGACGAAGTGAACCTCAATGTCGGTTGCCCCAGCGCGCGGACGCGCAACCGGCGCATCGGCGCCTGCCTGATGGCCGAGCCGGAAACGGTCGCCGACGGCGTGCGGGCGATGGCGGCGGCGTCCGCCCTGCCGGTCACCGTGAAGACGCGCATCGGCATCGACGACCGCGACGGTTACGACTTCCTGCGCCGGTTCGTCGAGACCGTCGCGGCGGCCGGGTGCCGCACCTTCATCGTCCACGCCCGCAAGGCGCTGCTCTCCGGCCTGACGCCGAAGCAGAACCGCGAGATCCCGCCGCTGGACCACGCGCGCGTCTACCGTCTCAAGCGCGACTATCCGGCGCTGGAGGTGGTCGTCAACGGCGGAATCACCGGTCTGGACGAGGCGCGCCGCCATCTCGAACATGTGGACGGCGTGATGATAGGCCGCGCGGCCTATGAGAACCCGTATATGCTGGCCGCCGCCGACCGCGAGATATTCGGCGACCGCGCGGCGGCGCCGAGTCGACACGAGGCGGTCGCCGCCATGCTGCCCTACGCGGAGCGCGAGGAGCGCCGCGGGGTTCCGGTGAAGAGCGTCGCGCGCCACATGCTCGGCCTGTTCCGCGGCCGCCCCGGCGCCCGCGCCTGGCGGCGCCATCTCAGCGCCCGCACGGCGCGGCCCGACGCCGGCGCCGAGGCGCTGCGCGACGCGGCGGCATTGGTTCCGGACGACGCCTCGCCATGCTTGAGCCGTTGCAACGCGAGCTCCGGAGTGATACGTCCCGCAAGCGCCGCTATAGTCGCGGCTTCGGATTCGACTGTGGGAACCACCGGGTGAACGGCATGGCGGGACCTGAGACCGGTATGTTCGAGATTCCTCCCATGAGCGCGCTTCGGCGCCCGCTCACCGAGGCGGAGGCGCGCAAGTGGCGGGGAGGCGACGACGCGGAGTCCCGCAAGGCGGTGGCTGCCTTGAGCGAGATTCTCGAGAACGACGCCGAACTGACGGCGGAGCTGGCCCGGGCGCTGGTTTATCGACGCATATACGAAGCTATGTTGGCCCAGCTGGCCGGCGCGCAAAACGGCGCCTTGAATCGGCTGACGGCCAATATCCGGGAGATGGAAAAATCGTTCTCGAAGGTGCTGCGTTGAGCGACGAACCGAACCGGGAGAAAGCGGCAGGGGAAGCGGAGGTTCACGGTCCCGAGGACCGTGAACGGGAGGCCGCGTCGCCGCCCGCGGTAATTCGGCAGATTGAGAGGATTTTTGCGGGAAGAATCGTACAACCGGCATCCGTCCATCATCCTCTTTTCGACAAATTCGAGCCTGAGCACGTTACCCAATTTCTTGGCAATTCTCATGCGATCGATATGGACAAGCAACGCCATCGGCGGGAAGGGTCTTGGTTTCGACTTGGTTATGCGTTGATTTTTGTTGCGGTTTTTATCTTCCTGACCGTTTATCTGTTGCCGGACTACAGTGACATATACTTTGAAATCCTGAAGGGGGTCGCGGCGTTCGCCGCCGGTTTCGCCGGCGGGTACGGTTTCAAGGCTTATCGGGACCGACGTCAATCCTGACCGGACGCGCGCCGTTCCGGGCGGAGACACTCGCGGGCCCGCGCCGGTTCGGGTGACGTATGCACGTCCATCTTGACGCACTCGGCGGCGTGGCCGGCGACATGTTCGCCGCGGCGGCGGTGGACGCCCGTCCGGCGCTCGAGGCGCCGGTGCGCGCCGCGCTCGAGGCGCTGGACCTGCCGGCTGGCGTCTCGTGCGCGTTCCGCGCGCATAACGATGGCGTGCTCGCCGGGCGCCGATTCGTCGTCGAGGGACCGGCGCCGGAACATTCCACCGCAGCCTCGCTGCTCGCCGAAAGACTCGGCGCCGCCGCGCTCGAGCCGGCGGTGCGCGAGCGCGCGCTCGCCATGCTCGACGCCGTCGCCGGGGCCGAGGCCGCCGTTCACGATGTCCCCGCGGCGGAGGTCCGATTTCACGAACTCGGCGGTTGGGACACGCTGGTGGATTTCACCGCCGCCGCGGCCGCGGTCGAGGCGCTCGGCCCCGCGACCTGGTCGTGCGGCGTCTTGCCGCGCGGCCGCGGCGCCGTGGAAACGGCGCATGGGACGCTCCCCCTGCCGGCGCCCGCGACGCTGCGCCTGCTCGAAGGCTTCGTCCTCGTCGACGACGGCCTGGAGGGCGAGCGCATCACGCCGACGGGCGCCGCGATCCTCCGCTGTCTGGCGCCCTCGCAGGAACCCGACGCGACGCCGCGGCGGCTGCTGGCGGCCGGACACGGTTTCGGCTCGCGCCGGCTGAAGGGACGCAGCAACGCGCTGCGGGTTTCGCTCTATGACGACGGGCGCCCCGCGGCGCGCGCCGACCGCGTGGCGCAACTGAGTTTCGATGTGGACGATCAGACGCCCGAAGACCTGGCGCTGGCGCTCGACCGGCTGCGCGCGGCGCCGGGCGCCCTCGACGTGATGCAGCATATGCTGGTCGGCAAGAACGGCCGGCTGGCGTCGCGGGTCGAAGTGCTCGCGCGGCCGGAAGCGGCGGAAGCTCTGGCCGACCGGTGTTTCGCCGAAACCGCCACGCTCGGCCTGCGGCGCCGGACCGTCGACCGGCTGGTGCTCGACAGGGAAATCGTGAGCGTCGATGGCCCGAACGGGGCGGTTCGGGTTAAGGTGGCGTGGCGCCCCGACGGTCGGCGCACGGCGAAGGCGGAGATCGCCGACCTTCGCGGGGCGGGCGACCGCAGCGCGCGGGAAGGGCGGCGCGCGGCGGCGGAGCGCCGGGCGCTCGCGAAAGGGACCGATGACGGGAATGTTGACGGACGACCCGACTGAACGCGTCGCGCGCGTGCTGGAGGCGATCGGGCCGGTCACGGTCGCCGTCAGCGGCGGCGTCGACAGCATGACGCTCGCGGCGTTCGCGCACGCCCGCAACCCCGCCGGCGCGCGGATGGCCCATGCCGTGTCGCCGGCGGTGCCGGCGGCGGCGACGGCGCGGGTGCGTCGCCGCGCGCGCGCCGACGGCTGGGCGCTCTCCGTCGTCGGGGCCGGCGAGTTCGACGACCCGGACTATCTCGCCAACCCCTCCGACCGTTGCTACTTCTGCAAGACGAATCTCTACCGGGCAGTCCGCGCCGTCGTCGGCGGGAGCGGGAAGACGACGGTGGTCTCGGGCACCAATGTCGACGATCTGGGCGACTACCGGCCCGGCCTCGAGGCGGCGAGAGAATGGCGGGTCCGGCACCCCTGGGTGGAAGCGGGCGTGGACAAGGCCGGCGTGCGGCGCCTGGCGCGGCGGCTCGGTCTCGCCGATGTGGCCGACCTGCCCTCTTCGCCGTGCCTTTCCAGCCGGGTGGAAACCGGGATCGCCATCGAGGGGGACGTGCTGGGCGCCGTCGACGCCGCCGAACGCTATGTCCGTCGCCGGCTCGGCGCGCGCACCGTGCGGTGCCGCGTGCGCGCCGACGGGGTGGCGGTCGAGCTCGACGCGGACGCGCTCGATGCGCTGGCGCCCGGCGAGCGCGCGAGTCTCGCGCCCGCGGTGGCGGCGATGTTCGCCCGCGCGCGGCGCGGCGGCGAGGCGCCGCGGGTGCGCTTCGAAGCCTATCGGCGCGGCAGCGCATTCCTGCATCCGCACGGGCGATGAGCGACCGCGCGCCGGAGGTGCGTCTCGACTTCGCGCGCGCCTCGCGCACCGGTCTCGACGAGGCGGTGCTCTGCGCGGGGAAGTCCACGGCGCAGCTCGAAACCATCCTGTCGCGGGTGCGCGACGCCGGGCGGCGTATCCTGATGACCCGGCTCGATGACGCCGCTTTCGCCGCGCTCGCGGCGGAGTGGCGGGCGGAGATCGATCGTGACCCGGTCTCGCGCACGGGGTTTTTCGGCGCCCCGGCGCGCCCCGCCGGTCCGGCGGCGGTGGCGGTGGTGAGCGCCGGCGCGTCGGACGCGCCCGTGGCGCGCGAGGCCGAGCGCACGCTCGCCTTCGCCGGCGCAGCGTGCGAGACGGTGTTCGATGTCGGCGTCGCCGGTCTGTGGCGCCTGCTCGACCGCGTGGAGCGACTGCGCGCGATGCGGGTGCTCATCGTCGTGGCGGGGATGGACGCGGCCTTGCCGAGCGTCGTCGCCGGCCTTGCGCCCGCCGCCATCGTGGCGGTTCCGACGAGCACGGGCTACGGCGTCGCCGCCGGCGGCGAGACGGCGCTGCGCGCCATTCTCGCGAGTTGCAGCCCCGGCGTGGTCGCCGTCAATATCGACAACGGTTACGGGGCCGCCTGCGCCGCCTTGCGTATCCTCTCGGCGTCGGACGCCGGATAGAGCCCTCCCGACGCCCGCAAGAGAGCGTGTGAAGAAATCGGGCGGCTCCCATCGTGACGGCCGGATCGCCGAAGCATCGGCATTGCAAAAGACAATACCCACCGAGTAATACTTCGTCATTCCCGCGAAAGCGGGAATCCGGAGGCGGCCGCCCGCAATATCGGTCCGGTTTTTCTTACGGAAACGCCGCAACGGATTCCCGCTTTCGCGGGAATGACGAAGTGTTATCGAAGGGTTATTGTCGTCCACCGCGCCAGTTCTTCGGCGCTCCGACCATCGTAACGAGAACCGCCCGACTTCTTCACGCGCTCTCTCGCGGGAACGGCGAAGTATTATGAGAAATCATTGTCTTTTACAGCGCCGATCTTTCGCCGCACAGGCCGTCATGATGAGAACCTCCGCGCAAGCGCACTTCGCGACGAGGCCGGCCGAGCGGCGGGCGCGACTCCTGCACGATGCCGAACAGGCGCGCGGCCATCGCCGGAACGATCGCGAGCATAAAGCCGAGCGCCCACTTGACGGCCCACAATTCCGCCTTGACGGCGCCGATGTCGCCCTTGAGCTCGGCCCTGAGCTCGGCGACATCGCCCTTCGTGGCGACGCCATCGCTCACCGCCTTGCGCATGGTTGCGGCAATAACCCTAGCTTGCGGCTCGGGCAGACCGGCGCGGGTCAGAGCGTCGACTGCCTCCATGGCGTCGAACAACGCAGTGGACACGCCGCTTCGTCTACGCCCCGTATCGGCGCCTGTCGAGCCGCCCGCGCTCCCGTCGGCGCGCGCGAGGCCCGAATTCCCGGAAATCGGTTATCGTTCGGCTGTTCGCCCGGCGCTCCCGGCCGGCGTCGCGAGGCGTCGTTCGGACGGGTTATGCTGAGCTCTTCGCAGGTCTCGGAGGACGACAGCATTGTTCGATTTCCCGGCATGTTCGTTCGCAGCGGTCTTCGCTGCGGTATCGACGGCGGTTCCGTTCGCCGTTTCGTCGGCTCCGGCGGCGGAGGGGGACGGCTGGACCGCGCGGGCCGCGCTCCAGCGCAGCCTGTCTTCCGTCGATTACCGCAAGACCGTCGGCGTCGGCCCGCCGCCGGCGGCGACCGTCGCCGGCGACCGCGCGCGAAGCCCCGTAGATGCGCTGGAAGCTTCGGTCGGTTACCGCTTTTTCGCGACTCCCGGCCTTTATGTCGCCGCCGAACTCGGGGGCGGCCTGTATTCCCGGGACTCGGCGGGTTTCCTGCGCGGCACCGGATATGGCGAACGCGATGTCTGGCCCGGCGCGTGGACGCTCGGGAAACGACACGCCCTGAGCCTCGCCGCGAAGCTCGGTTACGCCCCCGGTCCGCCGGGGGACAGCGTGTCGCCCTACCTCTTCGCCGAAACCGGGCGCCTGCGCGTCGACATGGACGCGAAACACGTCAACCCGGCGCGAGGGATTGCCGGACGCAGGCGCGCCTCGGACACGGTAACGCCGTGGCGGCTCGGAGCGGGCGTCGAGTTCGGCGACGCCGACGGGCGCTTCGATTTGCGCCTCGGCTACACGGCCTGGGAGGCCGCGTTCGGCGTCGGCGGCGGCGCGCTCGCCGACCCCAGGCTCGACTACAGGTTCGAGGCGCGCGAATGGGGCCTGTCGGTCGGCTGGATCGTCGCCATCGGCGACTGACGGAGAGCGTCCCGGCGCTACGGCGCCGGCCCGGCCGCTTCCGCAACGCGCGCGACCGCCGGGTAAGCGAAACCGCCGAAGCGGATCGCCGGTCCCGCCGCCGTTTCGACGACCAGCCCGCGGATATCGTCGATGGGCGCGGGCTCGCGCCCGCCGAACGCCGCCTCCGCCAGCGCGGCGGGCTCGAGGGCCAGCAGATCGTCGAGATTCTCGCGGAGCGATTGCGCGCGCGCCCGGTCGACCTCGACCGCCAGCGCCGTGACCTCGAAAGCGTGCGCGCAACGCCACTCGAAGCCGCTCTGCGCCGCCATCGCCATGACCTCGCGATGCACGGGGACCAGGGCGTCCAGCGTTTCGCGCGGGTTCCAGTGCCCGGCCGTCCGCGCCACCTTCGCCGTGAACGCCTTCGTGCGCAGCGCCGTGAAATCCCGGGGAGGAGCGCAGTCGCCGCCGTCGGACTCCGGCAGCGCGGGCGCCAGAAAGGCCAGCGCCCGCGCATCGGCCGGAGCGGAGCCGGGCGCCCAGTCCGCCGCGCGCGACGCGGCGACTGCATGAACCGGCAAGGCCCCCGCGACGCCCACGACAGTGATCGTGGCCGTGCCGGTTTCGCCGCAGCGTTCCGCCAGCCGCGGCAGGGTTGCGTCCAGTATGTCCGCGACGCGCGGCGCAAGCGCCTTCGCGACCCGCGCGCTCCCGTCCGGCGCCGTGACGAGCACGTAGTCGCTGCCGTCGCAATCCGCATGGGCGACGGCGCGCAACTCGCCGTCGTCGTAGACGATCTCCCCGGCGAACGCGCCGGACGCCGCCATGACGGCGCCCGCACCGAGCGCCCGAAACGCCGAAGCCCGCACCGCGTCGTCCTCCTCCTGTCCGGGAAAGCGCCGATGCTGCCCTGCCGTCGCGCGGCGCGCAACCCGGCGATTCCCGACCCGGACCGCGACGGGGTTTCGACGAGCGCCGGCCGACCCGTCGCCGGGCAGCCGTCGAACGGTTTCAGTCCCGCGCGAATTCGGAACCGGGAATGCCGACCTGGACGATGCGCTTTCCGTCCACGCCGGCGACTCCCACATATTTGAACGGGCGGGCGTCGAGCTCGCGCGGCGTGACCGACTGGACGACGACATCGCTGTCGCCGGTCAGCAGCGCCGCGAAAGGCGCCGCCTGGGTTCCCGCATCGGGATCCGTCGGGAAGGCGAACGGCGCGTCGGGGATGTTCGTGAAGACGATTTCGCCGTTTTCGTCGCTGATCCAGAATTCGGCGATGACCGTCCGGCCGGCGATGTCGGAGAGAACGGCGTTCACCTCGTCGGCGCTCATGCCGGCCTTCGCGGCCGCGGCGACGTAGTGGGCGGTCAGCATGGCCTGCGCGACCATATGCCGCGACGCGGCTTCCTCGCGGGCCGCGGCCCCGGCCTCGTGGTCGCCCGCGGCGCCCGACGACAGGCACAGGGCGAGGGCGCCCGCGGCGATGAACTTTTTCATGGGTTCCTCCGGTTACCGGTTTTCCGACGGGTGTTCCGCCGCCCTTGCGGCGGCCGCCGCACACGGCAGATTGACGCGACCGCGGGGGGCCGGCAACGCCCTCGATCCGGCGCCGGATCGCCCGTTGACACGGCGCGACGGGCGCGCATATGGTGCGCCCGAAATGCGTTCCGCGGCAGCGGCCGGCGGGCGTCGCGGGGTATCCGCGCGCCGGGCGGCCGCCCGAGGGGCGGCGTCGCGAGGTTTGCGACGGCCGCGCGGCTGCGGAGCGCGAATGTCTCAAGGGAGGTCACCCGACTATGAACAGGAGCCACGAACGTCCGATCGCGAGGTCGGTCCAGGCGGCGGCGGCCGCCGCCGCTGTGGCGGCGTTCGCCTATACCCCGGCGTCGGCGGATACGAACGCGTCGCGGATCGTCAATTGCCCCGACAGCGACTGGTGCCACTATCACCGCACCGTCGACAAGGGGTGGCGCCACAGCCCGCTGGCCCAGATCAACACCGGCAATGTCGGCGATCTCCGTCCGGCGTGGATTTTCCAACCCGGCGAAGTGCGCATGGGCATTCACTCGACGCCGCTGGTGGTCGACGGCGCCATGTATGTCGCCACCAACCCGTCGACGGTGTGGAAGCTCGACGCCGGGACCGGCGAACGGCTTTGGGCCTATGTGCCGGAGCAGGACGAAGCGGTCATCGCGCGTTCGTTCTTCTCGCACACCCGCGGCCTGTCGGTGGGCGACGGGCGCGTCTATATGGGCACCGCCGACGGGCGTCAGCTGGCGCTCGACGAAATGACCGGCGAGGTGCTCTGGGACGTGCAGATCGTCGATTCGGCGAAGGAGACGGCGGGCTTCTCGGGCGCGGCGACCTTCGTCAGCTCCGACCTTTATATCGTCGGCCAGAACGGCGGCGAGTATCCGGTCGAGGGCAAGATCTTCGGCATCGATCCGAAGAACGGCGACATCAAGTGGACCTTCTACACCACGGGCCGCGGCGACGAGGCGGCGCTCGCCACCTGGGGCGGCGATTCGTGGAAATACGGCGGAGGCGGCTCCTGGCAGCCGGGGACCATCGACTTCGTCAACAACCAGATCCTCATCGGGATCGGCAACCCCAACCCCGACTACGACTATTGCGGGGACACCTGCCGCGACCCGAACACCGACGCGCACCGGCCGGGCGACAACCTCTATACCTCGTCCACCGTCGCGCTCGACCTCGATACCGGCAAGCTGAACTGGTACTTCATGGAAGCCCCGTCCGACCCCTACGACTACGATGCGTCGCCGGGCGAGTATGTAGTGCTCGAGGACGACGGGCGCCGGGTGATCCTCCATCCGGGCAAGAACGGCTTCAACCACGTCCATGACGCGAAGACGGGTCAGCCGATCAACGTCTATCCGGACATGAAGCACCAGAACTGGACCACCGGCTTCAACCTCGAAACCGGCCAGTGGGAAAACATGCTGTGGCCGAAGGCCGACGAGAAGACTCTCGTGTGCCCCGCCATCGACGGCGGCCATAGCTGGAACGCCGGCTCCTACAGCCCGCAGACCGGCCTGTTCTACCGCGTCACGCAGGAATGGTGCATGTGGCTGACCGTGGCGCCGCAGGGCGGCGCGGACTACATCACCGCCGGCGCCTCCGAGCGCATCACCGAGCCGTTCGCGCAAGCCTTCATGGCCGCCGAATGGATCGGCACGAACCCTCCGGGCGACACCACGCACGGCTTCATCACCGCGCGCGATCCGGTCTCCGGCGACCTCGCCTGGGAGAAGCGCTACGACATCATCCCGCACTCGGCTCTGATGTCCACCGGCGGCGGCCTCCTGTTCAACGCGACGACCGACGGCTGGGCCGAGGCGCTCGACGCCGAAACCGGCGGCCTCCTGTGGCGGTTCAACAACGGTTCCGGCCACAATGGCGGCATCGTGTCCTACGAGGTCGGCGGCACCCAGTTCGTCGCCTTCGCGTCGGGCCACGGCTCCTATGTCGGCCGCGCCGTCGAGAGCCTGAACAAGGACAAGCTGGTCAACTACAAGGAGAGCGCGGCGATCATCGCGTTCTCGCTCCGCTAGGCGGCTTCCTTCCGGTTTCGACCGGACGACGCCTCCGCGATCCGGGCAAGGGGCGAAAGCCCCTTGCCCTTTTTCCGGCCCTCACTCCCGACGGGGTCGACCGCCCCTCCAAAACCGACAGGGCGCCATGAACGCAAGAACACTCGCGATCGCTTCGAGTCTGGTGCTGGCGCTCACCGTCGCCGCGCCGTCCTTCATGCCGGCCGTCGCCCAGGACGACGACCCGGCGAACTGGTACCCGAAGGCGAACCCGCTTGCGGGCGACGAGACCGCCATCGCCGAGGGCAAGACACTGTTCGTCAACTGGTGTTCGCAATGCCACGGACGCAAGGCCGACGGCGACGCCCGGTTCGAGAACCAGGCGGCCGACCTGCGCAAGTTCCGCCGCGGCTACCCGCAATTCGTGGTCACCATCCTGAACGGCCAGCAAGGCAGTATCGGCCTGATGCCGCCGCTTGGCGGTTATCTGGACGAAGACCAGATCGCGCAGATCGGCGCGTATCTCGAAACCCTCGCCATAGAGGGCGCCAAATGGGTCGCCCGGTGACCGGCGCGACCGGCATGACCGGCGCCGGAAGACGGGTCGCGGCGGCCCTCGCCGTCGGCCTCGCCGTCGCTTCGCCGCCGCTCGCCGCGCAAGAGGGCGAGCTGCTCACCCTGCACGACCGCAGCTGGCTCTGCGCGACGCCGGAGGATTACGCCTTCGCGCTCGTCCGCGCCGAAGAGGCGGGGCCGGCCGGCGCGGCGGCCGTCCAGGCCGAACTCCTCGAAAGCAAGCAATGCATCCTCATCGTGGAGGACGACATCGAGGATATCATGGCGCCGTTCGTCGAGGTGCTCGAACGGCGCGACGGCCGGGCCCAGGTGCGCTTCACCGTGGAATTCTACAAGCGGATCGAGCTCCTGCACCGCAACATCACCCGCGCCACCTTCAGCGGGTGGACGGGCGACGACCGTCTCCGGAACTATCATCAGTGGTTGACCGGAAAACCGCAGGACTGACCGCGCTCGCGCTGCTGTTCGCGCTCCCCGCGGCGGCGGAGGCGGCGGAGGAAGAGCGCGGCGACATGTTCATACGCGGTACGGTCGAGGCGGCGCCGGCCCATGCGGCCCTCGTCGCCGAAGCCGACCGTCTGGCGATCAAGATCTACAGCCCCGGCCCGGGCGTCGAGAGGGATCCGAAATACCGCTATTTCCGGGAATTCTCCCTGCCGATGGCGTTTTCCGTCTCGCCCCCTATCGACATGAACGGCAACGCCCGCTGGCCGTTATGGCGGGTCGTGGCCTTCACCGACCGCGACGGCGATGTGCTGTCGCTCGCGGACGGCGAGCTCTTCGCCGAAACCCCCGAGGCGCTGCCGCTGGGCAGCCGCGGCGTGGTCCTGAAACTCGCGCCGCCCCGCCGCGACGACGGCGGGTAGCGCCGCTCCGGCGCCGCTGGACAAGGCGGCGCAGTCGAGGCAGAAAGACCGAACCTTCCCCCATCGCACGACGAGGCTTCCGGATGGTCGATTCCAGCGCGCGCGCCGACGGCGGGACGCGCCGAGATTTCCTGTATCTGGCGACGGGCGCCGTCGCTGGCGTCGGCGGTCTGGCCGCCGTCTGGCCGCTGATCGACCAGATGAACCCGGCGCGCGATGTCCTCGCGCTCGCCTCGGTCGAGGTCGATCTGTCCCCCATCGCCGAGGGGCAGTCGATCACCGTCATGTGGCGGGGCAAGCCGCTGTTCGTCCGGCGGCGGACGGCGGCCGAGATCGAAGAGGCGCGGCAGGCGCCGCTCGCCGATCTGAAGGACCCCCAGGCCGATTCCGAGCGCGTGAAGGAAGACCGCCCCGAATGGCTCGTGATCGTCGGCGTCTGCACCCATCTCGGCTGCGTGCCGCTGGGCGCCGCCGGCGACTACGGGGGGTGGTTCTGCCCCTGCCACGGCTCGCATTACGACACCTCCGGGCGCATCCGCAAGGGGCCGGCGCCCACTAATCTTCCGGTGCCCGAATACGTCTTCCTCGACGATTCGCGCATCGTCGTCGGTTGACGGGGCGCGGCGATGAACGAACGCTCGATGGGCACGCGGATCGTCCGCTGGATCGATTACCGTCTCCCCATCTTTTCCCTGCTCGAACACGCGGTCGGGCGGTCCTATCCGACGCCGCGCAACCTCAATTACTGGTGGAACTTCGGTTCGCTTGCGGGCGTGATTCTGGTCGTCCAGATCGCCACCGGCATCGCCCTCGCCATGCATTATACCCCGCATGTCGACCATGCCTTCGCCAGCGTCGAGCGCATCATGCGCGACGTGAACCATGGCTGGCTGCTCCGCTACATCCACGCCAACGGCGCCTCGGCGTTCTTCGTCGTGGTCTATATCCACATGTTCCGCGGCCTCTATTACGGCTCCTACAAGAACCCCCGGGAAGTATTGTGGGGCATTGGGGTTCTCCTCCTTCTCCTCATGATCCTGACGGCGTTCACCGGATACGTCCTGCCGTGGGGGCAGATGAGTTTCTGGGCGGCGACGGTGATCACCAACCTGGCGTCGGCGATCCCGCTGGTCGGCGAAAGCGTGGTGCAGTGGCTGTGGGGCGGCTTTTCGGTCGACAACCCGACTTTGCAGCGCTTCTTCAGCCTTCACTACCTGCTGCCGTTCGTCATCCTGGGTCTCGTCATCCTGCACATCTGGGCGCTGCACCGCTTCGGGTCCAACAACCCCCTCGGCATCGACGCCCAGAGCGACAAGGACACGCTGCCCTTCCATCCGTATTACACGGTCAAGGATCTGTTCGGCCTCGGCGTGTTCCTGCTGGTCTTCTTCGCGTTCGTCTTCTTTGCGCCGAACGAACTCGGCCATCCGGACAACTATGTCGAGGCCGACCCGCTCGTCACGCCTCCGCACATCGTGCCGGAATGGTACTTCCTGCCGTTCTACGCCATCCTGCGGTCGGCGACCTTCGACCTCTGGTTCGTGTCGGCGAAGCTGCTCGGCGTCCTGCTCATGCTCGCGTCGGTCCTGATCCTTTTCGTCCTGCCGTGGCTCGACGGGTCGCCGGTGCGTTCGGCGCGCTTCCGGCCGATCTACAAGCAGGTGTTCTGGATCCTCGCGGCGGACTGCGTCATCCTCGGCATCGTCGGCGCGCGCCCGCCGAACGAACCGGTATTCGCGGGGGTGGAATGGTTCCGCTACGTCGCCCTGGGGCAGATCGCGACGGTCTATTACTTCTTCCATTTCCTGGTGCTGATGCCGCTGCTGGGCCGCTACGAACGCACGCGCCCGCTGCCGGTGAGCATCGCGGAACCGGTGCTGGCCGACGGCGCGAAGGGAGAAACGCAGTGAGGGCGCGCATGTGGCTTGCGGCGGCTCTCGCCGTCGCTTCGCCGGGCGCTATTTCGGCCGCGGGGGCGGCGGGCGAGGCGCCGCAGCCGCCGGCGCTCGACTGGTCGTTCGACGGCCCGTTCGGCTATTTCGATCGCGCCGAGGCGCAGCGTGGCTTGCAAGTCTATCTCGAAGTCTGCGCCAGCTGTCACGGTCTGGGCTATGTCGCCTACCGCGATCTGGAGGGTCTGGGCTACGATCCCGGGAGCATCAAGGCCATCGCCGCGCTTGCCGAGGTGGAGGACGGACCGGACGCGAGCGGCGAAATGTTCATCCGCCCGGCGCTGCCGTCCGACCGCTTCGTCGACCCGTTTCCCAACGCCGCCGCCGCGGCCGCTGTCAATAACGGCGCGGCGCCGCCCGACCTTTCGTTGATGGTCAAGGCGCGCGCGGGCGGCGCCGACTACCTCGCCGCGTTGCTCACCGGTTACGGGGAGCCGCCGGAAGGCTTCGAACTCGGCGACGGACAGAGCTACAACGCCTGGTTCCCCGGCCATCGGATCGCCATGCCGCCGCCGCTCTGGGGCGACGATGTGGACTATGCCGACGGCACGGAAGCGACCGTCGAGCAGCAGGCCCGCGACGTGACCGCGTTTCTCGCCTGGGCTGCGGAGCCTTCCATGGAGCGCCGCAAGCGCCTGGGGCTGAACGTTCTGTTGTTCACGCTGGCGATGACGGCGTTGTTCTACGCCGCCAAGCGCAAGGTCTGGCGCGGCGCGGGCGAAGCCGGGACATGATCCGGGCGGTGAGCTGGAATATCGACAAACGCGTCGCGCCGTGGCGACGCCGATGTCGCGTTGCTGCAGGAAGCGGGGAGTCCGCCGGGCGATTTGGCGCATCTTGTCCCCATCGGGGACGATATTTTCTGGAACCGGTGCTTGTATGACAGCTGGCGCCTGGTCGTGCCTCTGTCGGATCGGGTCCGGGTCGAGCAATTCCGGCAAACGCCGCCCGTTAGCGAGACTGGAGAGCGAGACATCGGTGTGAGCGGGATCGGAACCGTCGCCGTCGCGAGGGTGGCGCCGCGCGACTCGCCGGAGGACGCGTTTATCGCGGTTTCGATGTATGCGCGATGGATGAAGCCCCATCCCTCGACCGGACCGGGTCGGTTCCGTGTCGGCGCATCGGATTCTCTCGGACCTCTCCGCATTCATAGGTCACAGAGACCCGTCCCGGCAGCGAATTCTGGCCGCAGGCGACCTGAACATGTTTTACGGCGCGCAAGGCGGCGCTCAGTCATTGCCCGAACGCGAGCGCACCGTATGGGCGCGGATGGAGGCGCTCGGCCTCGAGTTCCTGGGGCCGCAAGCGCCGAACGGCCGGCAGGCGCTGTCGCCTCCCGACGATGTTCCGGCCGACACGAAGAACGTCCCGACGTGTTACGCTCCACGGCAATCTCCCGCGGACGCCGGCCACCAGCTCGACTACGTTTTCGCGTCGCGAGGCTTCCACGAGAACATAAATGCGCGCGCCCTCAATGGCGTCGAAGAGTGGGGCTCCAGCGACCACTGTCGCTTGTCGATCGACGTATCCATCGGATAAGGGCTCTGTCGGAAAGCGTCGGGAGCGCCGTCCCGGCGGCGCCGATTCGGTTCAGGTCATTGTCGGTCGTCCCGAGCTTCGAGAAACGTCGTCAGCGCCGAGACGGTTTCGGCCGGGCGCTCCTGCTGGACCCAGTGGCCGGCGCCGTCGATGGGGTCGAATTCGTGGAAGCGGGGGCAGGCGGCGCGCATCCGCTCCAGCGCGCCGGGGCGCTGATGAACCCCCCAGTCGCTGCGGCCGGCGATGAAGCAGGCGGGAACATCGATGACGCGCCCCGCGAACAGACCCAGGTCCCGCGCATTGCCGCCGCCGGTCATGCACCGGTACCATTGCAGGCCGCCCTGAAAGCCGGTGCGTTCGTATTCGCGCGCGTAGATCGCGAGTTCCGCATCGGGCAGCCAGCCGCAGGCGGCGATTTCGGCGGCCGAGGGCGCCTCTTCGGCGACCGTTTCGGCCATCGTGCGGTCGCGGTCCATGATGTAATAGGTCGGCATCTTCGCGAGTTCGCCCGCCGTCCAGCCGGACAGGGGGAAAGGGCGGTTCGCCTCCCAGTCGGCGCTCTTGTGATGGAAATAGGCGCGCAGGAAGCCATGCACGCCTTGCGGGCATCCAACCATGTCGCCATTGGCCGCGCGCGTCGAATAATACCATTGGTAATGTTTGCGCGGGCGGTCGAGCGCCGCCAGCTCGTCGTGAATGCTGTCCGTCCTGCGGCGCGCGGCGAGCGGCGGCGCTCCCGAGAAGGGCGCGCTCATCATCGCCAGGGAGCGGAACAGGTCGGGGCGGATCAAGGCGCAGCACGCCGCGACATAAGACCCGGCGTCGTGTCCGAAAACGCCGTCGACGCGGCGCCAGCCGAGCGCCCCCGCAAGCCCCACGATGTCGCGCACGAGATTGGTGAGGAGGAAGGGCGAGAGATCGCCGTCGTAGTCGGCGCTCCAGCCGGCTGTCCGCCCGTAGCCGCGCTGGTCGGGCGCGACGACGTGAAAGCCCGCGGCGGCGAGGAGCGGCATGACCGCCCGCCAGCTGTAGGCCAGTTCGGGGAAGCCGTGCAGCAGGAACAGGCGCGGCCGGTCTCCGTCCCCGAACCCGGCCTCCAGCACGTGCATGTCGAGGCCGTTGCCGTTGGCGACGAAGCGCGCGCGCACGCCGGGCGGAAGCGGCGCCCCGCCGTAACCGGCGCCGGCGGTCATGCGGCTTGCGGCAGCATGGCGATCATGCGGCGAGTGTCGGCCTGCGGGCGCAAGGCGTCAATCCCCGCGTCCCGTGCCCAGCGATTCTCATTATGGCGATGGACGCGCCTTCCTGGGAGCGCCGGCGAGACGCCGGCGCTCCCAGGGGGGCCGCGACAGGTCCGCCGCATCGCTATGGGCCAAAATGAGAATTGCTGTCCCGTGCCGGACCGGCAGGCGCCGGTCGGCGGCGCGCCGCGCGCTTGCGGCGCCGGGGGCCGTTCACTAAGGTAGCCGCGTCGCTCGGCAACCGCGCAGAGGCGCCATGACCGCTACGTCCCGCCGCCCCAAACTCGCGCCCGCGCCCGCCGAACCGTCGGTATCGGCCGAGGAGCTGCGCGACTGGTACCGTCGGATGCTGTTGCTGCGCCGTTTCGAGGAAAAGGCCGGTCAGATGTACGGCTTGGGGCTGATCGGCGGGTTCTGTCACCTGTATATCGGGCAGGAAGCGGTGGCCGTCGGCATCGACCGGGCCATCGGCGCCGACGACGCCCTCGTCACCAGCTATCGCTGCCACGGACATGCGATCGCGCGCGGGGTCTCGCCGCGTGCGGTGCTCGCCGAGCTCACGGGCCGCGAAACCGGAATATCGAAGGGCAAGGGCGGCTCGATGCACATGTTCGCGCCGGAACACGGGTTCTGGGGCGGTCACGGCATTGTCGGCGCGCAGGTTCCCATCGGGACCGGCATCGCGTTCGCGCTGAAATACCGCGGCTCCGACCGGATATGCGTCACCTGTTTCGGCGACGGCGCGGCCAATCAGGGGCAGGTGCACGAAGCCTACAACATGGCGGCGTTGTGGCGCTTGCCGGTCGTCTACGTCATTGAGAACAACCAGTACGCCATGGGCACGGCGGTGGACCGGTCGACGGCCGAGGTCGAACTCTTCAAGCACGCCCAGGGGTTCAATATCCCGGGCATCCAGTGCGACGGCATGGATGTCGTCGCGGTGCGCGACGCGGCGCGCGAAGCTGCCTCCTATGTGCGGGCCGGCAACGGCCCCATGCTCATCGAGATGAAGACCTACCGCTACCGCGGCCATTCCATGTCCGACCCGGCGAAATACCGTTCGCGCGAGGAGGTGCGGGAAATGCGCCGCGCCCACGACCCCATCGACCGGCTCCGCGACTGGCTGATCGACGGCGGCCACGCCGACGAGGCGGGTCTCAAGTCCGTCGACCGGGAGGTCCGCGCAGTCATCGCCGACGCCGCCGAATTCGCCGAGAACAGCACCGAGCCGGCGCCGGCGGAACTTACCCTCGACGTGGTCGCCTGAGCGATGGCGACAATCACCGTCCGCGAGGCGCTGCGCGACGCCATGGCCGAGGAGATGCGTCGCGACGATTCGGTCTTCCTCATGGGCGAAGAGGTCGGGGAATACGAAGGCGCCTACAAGGTCAGCCAGGGGATGCTCGAGGAGTTCGGCCCCCGTCGCGTGGTGGATACGCCGATTACGGAGGCGGGCTTTACGGGGCTCGGCGTCGGCGCCGCGTTCATGGGCCTGCGGCCCATTGTCGAGTTCATGACCTTCAATTTTGCCATGCAGGCGATGGACCAGATCGTCAATTCGGCGGCCAAGACCCGTTACATGTCGGGCGGCGCGGTGTCGTGCCCGATCGTCTTCCGCGGCCCCAACGGCGCCGCCTCGCGCGTCGCCGCGCAGCACTCGCAGGATTTCTCGTCGTGGTATGCGCATGTCGCCGGCCTGACGGTCGTCGCGCCGTCCACGGCCGCCGACGCCAAGGGCTTGCTCAAGGCGGCGATCCGCAGCGACGACCCGGTCCTGTTTCTTGAGAACGAACTGCTCTACGGGCGCGCCGGCGAGGCGCCGGAAGGCGACTGGGTCACGCCCATCGGCAAGGCCGCCGTCGTCCGCGAGGGGGCCGATGTCACCCTCGTGGCCTTTTCGCGCGGCGTCGAACATGCACTGGAGGCGGCGGACAGGCTCGCCGACGACGGGGTTCGCGCCGAGGTTGTCGATCTGCGCACGCTGCGTCCGCTCGACATGGACACGGTCGTCGAGTCGGCCCGCCGCACCAACCGGGCGGTCACGGTGGAAGAGGGCTGGCCCGCGGCCGGGATCGGCGCCGAGGTCGCGGCGCGCGTGACCGAACGCGCGTTCGACCATCTCGACGCGCCGGTCCTGCGGGTCGGCGGGGTGGACGCGCCGATGCCCTATGCGGCGAATCTGGAGCGGCTCGCCCTGCCGGACGCCGGGCGCGTCGTTGCCGCCGCAAAGCGCGTCTGCTACCGCTGAGCGCGCATTCACGGAGCCCGTCATGCCGATCCAGATATTGATGCCCGCGCTGTCGCCGACGATGACCGAGGGAACGCTCGCCCGCTGGCTGAAAGGCGAAGGAGACGCCGTCGAACCGGGCGACATCGTGGCCGAAGTCGAAACCGACAAGGCGACGATGGAAATCGAGGCGGTGGATGAGGGCGTGCTCGGCCGGATCCTGATCCCCGAGGGGACCGAGGGCGTGGAGATCAACACCCCCATCGCGGTGCTCGTCGGAGAAGGGGAGAGCGCCTCGGCCATTGCGGAGACGCCGCCGCCCGCCGCGCCGGCGGCCTCCCCCGCCGCGGCGCCGTCGCCTGCGGGCAACGGGGCGTCGCCCGCGCCGCAGCCGGCGGAACGGATCTTCGCGAGTCCGCTCGCGCGGCGGATGGCGGCGCAGGCGGGTATCGATCTCGCGAGCCTGTCGGGCTCCGGTCCGCGCGGGCGCATCGTCAAGCGCGACATCGAGGCGGCGCTGGCGAAAGCGCCCGCCGCCCCGGCGCCCGGTCCCGCGGCGGCGCCTTTGGCCCCGGCTCCTGTCGCGCCGCAAGCGCCGGCGGCGCCCGAAAGCGGGGTCGTCGCGTTTCCCAATACCGGGATGCGCAAGACCATCGCCCGGCGCCTCGCCGAGTCGAAGCAGACGATCCCTCACTTCTATCTCACGGTCGATTGCGACATCGACGCGCTGCTGAAGACCCGGCAGGAGCTCAACGCGCGCTCCGACGCATACCGGTTATCGGTCAACGATTTCGTCGTGAAGGCCGCGGCGCTCGCCCTGCGCAAGACTCCCGAAGCCAATGCGTCCTGGACCGACGCCGCGACCCTTCGCTACGAACGGGTGGACATCGCCGTCGCCGTCGCCGTCGAGGGCGGCCTGGTGACGCCGGTGGTCCGCGACGCCGACAACAAGGGCCTGGCGGAGATTTCGGCGGAGATGGCGGATTTCGCGGCGCGCGCTCGCGACGGCAAGCTGAAGCCCGAGGAATATCGCGGCGGCGGCTTCTCCGTTTCCAATCTGGGCATGTACGGCGTCCGCGAATTCGCGGCGGTGATCAATCCGCCGCAAGCGGGAATCCTGGCGGTCGGCGCAGGCGAGAAGAGGCCGGCGGTCAAGGACGGCGCTCTCGCCATTGCGACGATGATGTCCTGCACCCTGTCGGGCGACCACAGGGTAATCGACGGCGCCATCGGCGCGCGCTTCCTCGCCGCGTTCAAGGGCCTCGTCGAGGATCCGCTGACCATGTTGCTCTGATGGCGGATGCGGAATTCGACCTTGTCGTCATCGGCGGGGGCCCCGGCGGTTACGTCGCCGCCATCCGCGCCGCGCAACTCGGCCTGCGGGCGGCGCTCGTCGAACGCGAGCATCTCGGCGGCGTTTGCCTGAACTGGGGCTGTATCCCCACCAAGGCGCTGCTGCGCGCCTCGGAGATCAACCACCTGCTCGGCGGCCTCGACAATTTCGGCTTTTCGGCGAAAGAGGTCGCGTTCGATGCGAAGAAGGTCGTCGCGCGTTCGCGCGCCGTCGCGAAACGCCTGTCGCGCGGCGTCGGCTTCCTGCTGAAGAAGAACGGCGTGACGGTGTTCGACGGCGCCGGCAGGCTCTCCGGCGGCGGCGCTGTCGCGATAGAGAAGAAAGACGGGGGGATAGCTGAAATTTCGGCGCCGCACATCGTCCTCGCGACCGGGGCGCGCCCGCGCGCGCTGCCGGATGTCCGGCCCGACGGCGAGCGCATCTGGACCTACCGCGAAGCGATGGTTCCCGAGGCCATTCCCGGTTCGGTGCTGGTGATCGGCGCCGGCGCCATCGGCGTCGAATTTGCGAGCTTCTACCGGGACATGGGCGCCGAGGTCACCCTCGTCGAGGCGCTCGACCGCATCCTTCCCGTCGAGGACGCCGAGATTTCCGGTTTCGTCCGCAAGGCGTTCGAGAAACAGGGCATGGCGGTCCATGCCGCGACTACCGTCACGGGCCTCGATAAACGCGGCGCGAGCCTCGCCGCCACGCTCGATCCGGGCGGCGAGATCGCCGTCGACAAGGTCGTTCTCGCGGTCGGGATCGTCGGGAACGTCGAAGACCTCGGCTTTGAAGGCACGGCGGTGCGGGTCGAGCGCGGCCATGTGGCGGTCGACGGCTCCATGCGCACCGGCGAACCCGGCGTCTACGCCATCGGCGACCTCGCGGGTCCGCCCTGGCTCGCGCACAAGGCGAGTCACGAAGGCGTGCTGTGCGTCGAGAAGATTGCCGGAGTCGAGGGAGTCCACCCGCTCGACTCCCGCAACATCCCCGGCTGCACCTACTGCCGGCCCCAGGTGGCGAGCGTCGGCCTGACCGAAGCGGCCGCCCGCGAGGCGGGGCATGACGTAAAGGTCGGCCGCTTTCCCTTCGCCGGCAACGGCAAGGCCCTCGCCCTCGGCGAGCCGGAAGGGTTGGTCAAGACCGTGTTCGACGCCGGGACGGGGGAACTGCTCGGCGCCCACATGGTCGGCGCCGAGGTCACCGAACTCATACAGGGCTACGCCGTCGCGAAGACCCTGGAAGGCACCGAGCGCGACCTCATGGCCACTGTCTTCCCGCACCCCACGATCTCGGAAACGATGCACGAATCGGTCCTCGACGCCTGGGGCCGGGCGCTCCATATCTAGCGGGACCATGCTTCGGCCCGAAATCTCCCGGAACGCGACGGCGGCGCGTCGCCGCAAGCCCGACTGGATCCGCGTGCGCGCGCCGGGTTCGCCGGGCTACGCCGAAACCCGTCGGCTGATGCGCCGTCTGGCCCTCAACACCGTGTGCGAGGAAGCCGCCTGCCCGAATATCGGCGAGTGCTGGGCCGGCGGCCACGCCACGGTGATGATCCTCGGCAGCGTCTGCACCCGCAAATGCGCCTTCTGCAACGTCGCGACGGGCCGCCCCGACCTTCTCGACCCGCACGAACCCGATCGACTCGCCGACGCCGTGGCGGAACTCGGATTGCGGCACGTCGTCGTCACCTCGGTCGACCGCGACGATCTGCCCGACGGCGGCGCGGCCCATTTCGTGCGCTGTATCGAGCGCATCCGCGACGCCGCGCCGGGGACCACCGTCGAAGTGCTCACGCCCGATTTCCAGCGCAAGGACGGCGCCGTGGAGGCCGTCGCCCGCGCGCGGCCGGATGTCTACAACCACAATCTCGAAACGGTTCCGCGCCTCTACCGCCGCGTCCGCCCCGCCGCGCGTTACGCGCATTCGCTGTGGGTGCTGCGTCGCGCCAGGGAAACGACGCCGGCGCTTTTCACGAAGTCCGGCCTGATGGTGGGCCTCGGCGAGACCGAAGACGAAATCCTCGCCGTCATGGCCGACATGCGCGCCCACGACATCGACTTCCTCACGATCGGGCAATATCTCCAGCCGAGCCCCCGGCATCACCCCGTGGTCGACTACGTCCATCCCGACAGGTTCGCCGCCTGGCGCGAGGCGGCGCGGAAGATGGGTTTCCTGATGGTTTCGGCGTCGCCGTTGACCCGTTCGTCCTATCACGCCGATTCGGATTTCCAGGCCTTGCGCGCCGCGCGCGAACGCGCCGCTGCGGGGTAGGGGCGGTGCCTGTCCATAGCGAACGGCGCGTGCTGCCCTACAGCGCCGAGCAGTTGTTCGACCTGGTCGCCGCGGTGGAACGCTACCCCGAATTCCTCCCCTGGTGTCGCGAGGCGCGCATAACCGCGCGCGAGGGCGATGTCTTTCACGCCGACGTGACCGTTGGCTTCAAGACCGTCCGCCGCGAATTCGGCTCGCGCGTCGAGACCGTGCGCCCGTCCGCCATCGATGTGACGCCGACCGGCGGTCCGTTCCGCCGCATGGCCAATCGCTGGCGCTTCACCGATTTGCCTCAGGGCGGCTGCCTGGTGGATTTCCACGTGGATTTCGAGTTCCGCTCGCGCCTGTTGCGGGCCTTGATCGGCGCGTTATTCCATGAGGCGGTCCGGCGCATGGTCACGGCCTTCGAGGGCCGCGCGCGCGCGCTTTACGGACCGGTCGCCGCGGCGTCCCGGTCCCGCAGGGCGGTTTCGACGGCCTCGCGCTGAAGGTCGCCCAGACGCGCGCACGCGGCGGCGGCAAGGTCCAGGAGCGCGTCGAGCTGCGCGCGGTCGAACGGCGCGCGTTCGGCGGTCGCCTGCGCCTCCACCAGCCGGCCCGACGCGGTGAAGACGAAGTTCGCGTCCGCGTCCGCGCCCGAGTCTTCCGTATAGTCGAGGTCGACGACCGGGGTCCCGCGCCACAGGCCGCACGAGACCGCGACCGCCCGGTCGGCGAGCGGGACGGCGGCGATGAGCCGCTCGCGCGCGAGATAGTCGAAGGCGAGGGAGAGGGCGACCTGCGCGCCCGTGACCGCCGCGGTGCGGGTGCCGCCGTCGGCCTGGAGGACGTCGCAATCGACCCGCACCTGGCGTTCGCCGAAGCCGTCGAGCCGGGTGACTGCGCGCAGCGCGCGGCCGATGAGGCGCTGGATTTCGAGCGTGCGCCCCGATTGCCGCCCGCGCGCCGCCTCGCGGTCGGTGCGCGAGTGAGTGGAGCGCGGCAACATGCCGTATTCGGCGGTGACCCACCCCTGCCCCGAATGGCGCAGAAAGGGCGGAACCCGGTCTTCCACAGTGGCGGCGCACAGAACGTGCGTGTCGCCGAACCGCGCGAGGCAGGAGCCTTCCGCGTGTCTGGCGACTCCGGGTTCGAGGCTGACGGCGCGCATTTCGTCGGGCGCGCGCCCTGAAGGCCGCATGGTCGATCCCGCCGTCCGGCATCGGAAGACCGCACCCTAACGCGAGCGCCCGCGCCCGTCCACCGGGTCGCCCCGCGTCCAGCGGTTCTCATTATGGCGATGGACGTTGCTTCCTGGGAGCGCCGGCGTCTCGCCGGCATCTTGTTTTCGCGCGCTTCGCGCGTGCCGGCGAGACGCCGGCGCTCCCAGGGGCGGCTGCGACGGATCCGCCGCACCGCTCCAAGCCGAAATGAGAATTGCTGCGCCGCGTCGGCGCTCCCCCCGGGGGGACCTCCATCGTTATGGCGAGAACCGCGGGTTCTTGACACCCGGCCGGCGGGCGCGTAAGCAGCGGCTTCCGCTGGGGGTGTAGCTCAGTCTGGTTAGAGCGCTGGCCTGTCACGCCAGAGGCCGCGGGTTCGAGTCCCGTCACTCCCGCCACCGCCGGCCGTAGCGCTACCGTCTCCGGGACATGCGGAATGCTGGCTGAATACCTGCCGATACTGATGTTTCTCGGCGTCGCCGCCGGGCTCGCCGCGGCGGCCGTCGGCGCGTCCTGGGTCGTCGCCCGCCAGCGCCCGGATTCCGAGAAAACATCGGCCTACGAATGCGGGTTCGAACCGTTCGACGACGCCCGCGGGCGCTTCGACGTGCGCTTCTATCTCGTCGCCATCCTGTTCATCGTTTTCGACCTGGAGATCGCGTTTCTCTTCCCCTGGGCCGTCACTCTTTCGGATACCGGCGTTTTCGGTTTCTGGTCGATGATGGCGTTTCTCGGCCTGCTGACCGTCGGGTTCGTCTATGAATGGCGCAAGGGAGCGCTCGAATGGGAGTGACCGAAACCGAACCGCTGGGCGGCCTCGCCCGCGAGGTCGGAGAGAAGGGCTTCATCGTCGCCCGGCTCGAGAAACTGGTGAACTGGGCGCGCGGCGGGTCGATGTGGCCGATGAGTTTCGGCCTCGCCTGCTGCGCGGTGGAGATGATGCACACCGGCGCGAGCCGCTACGACCTCGACCGTTTCGGAGTCGTCTTCCGCCCGAGCCCCCGCCAGTCCGATGTCATGATCGTCGCCGGAACCCTCACCAACAAGATGGCGCCGGCGCTCCGCAAGGTCTACGATCAGATGCCCGAACCGCGCTACGTGATCTCGATGGGCAGCTGCGCCAATGGCGGCGGCTACTACCACTATTCCTATTCGGTGGTGCGCGGGTGCGACCGCATCGTCCCGGTGGATGTCTACGTCCCCGGCTGTCCGCCCACCGCCGAGGCGCTGCTCTATGGGATCCTCCAGTTGCAGCGCAAGATCCGTCGCACCGGCACACTCGCGCGCTGAGTCGCCGGAAGGGGCCGGGGCCATGGACGAAGCGCTGACCGAGCTCGGCGAATATGTCGCGTCGACCGGCCCCGGTCTCGCAGGACCGCCCGAAATCGCGCATGGCGAACTGACTCTCGAGGCGGGCCGTGACGGCCTCTTGCCGCTGCTCGTCTTTCTGCGCGACGACCGGGATTGCCGTTTCCGCCAGCTCGTCGACCTCTGCGCCGTCGACTGGCCGGACCGGCAGCCGCGTTTCGACATCGTGTATCACCTCCTGAGTCACGCCCGGAACCAGCGCGTGCGCGTCAAGCTGCGCACCGGAGACGACAAGCCGGCGCCTTCGGCCTGCGCCGTTTTCAGCGCCGCCGGCTGGTACGAGCGCGAAGCGTGGGACCTTTACGGCCTCTTCTTCGCCGACCACCCCGACCTGCGCCGTCTGCTCACCGACTACGGCTTCGACGGCCATCCCCTGCGCAAGGACTTCCCGCTCACCGGCCATGTCGAGGCGCGTTACGACGAGGGCGAGAAGCGCGTCGTCTACGAACCCGTCTCGCTGACGCAGGACTATCGCGACTTCGATTTCCTCAGCCCCTGGGAAGGCGGGGACGCCGCGCCGGACGGAGAAGGCGGCGGGGCGGAGCGATGAGCGAAACCGAGATCCGCAACTACACTTTCAATTTCGGTCCGCAGCACCCGGCGGCCCACGGCGTGCTGCGTCTGGTGCTCGAAATGGACGGCGAGGTCGTCGAACGCGCCGACCCGCATATCGGCTTGCTGCACCGCGGCACCGAGAAACTCATCGAGCACAAGACATATCTTCAGGCGTTGCCCTATTTCGACCGTCTCGACTATGTGTCGATGATGAATCAGGAGCATTGCTACAGCCTGGCGGTGGAGAAACTCCTCGGCATCGAGGCGCCGCCGCGCGCGCAATATATCCGCGTCCTGTTCGACGAGATCACGCGCATTCTCAACCACTGCCTTCAGGTGGCCGCCAACGGCCTCGACATCGGGGCGATGACGCCCTTTCTCTGGCTCTTCGAGGAACGCGAGGCGCTGCTCGAATTCTACGAACGCACGTCGGGCGCGCGGATGCATGCCGCCTACGTCCGGCCCGGCGGCGTCCACCGCGACCTGCCCGACGGGCTCGTCGACGACATTGCCGCCTGGGCGGAGCGTTTCCCCCGCGTCCTCGACGATGTGGAAGGTCTGTTGACGGAGAACCGCATCTGGAAACAGCGCAACGTCGATATCGGCAGGGTCACGCCCGAACAGGCGCTCGACTGGGGGTTTTCCGGCCCGGTGCTGCGCTCCGCCGGCCTCGCATGGGACCTGCGCAAGGCGCAGCCCTACGCCGTCTACGACCGCATGGACTTCGACATTCCCGTCGGCAAGAACGGCGACTGCTACGACCGCTACCTGCTGCGCATGGAGGAAATGCGTCAGAGCCTGCGCATCGTCGGGCAATGTCTGGAGGAACTCCCCGACGGACCCGTCGCCGTCGACGACAACAAGATCGCGCCGCCCCGGCGCGACGGCATGAAGCACTCGATGGAAGCGTTGATCCATCACTTCAAACTCTACACCGAGGGCTACCGGGTGCCCCGGGGGGAGACCTACACCGCGGTCGAGGCGCCCAAGGGCGAATTCGGCGTCTATCTGGTCGCCGACGGGACCAACAAACCCTATCGCTGCAAGATTCGCGCGCCGGGCTTCCCGCACCTTCAGGGCATCGACTTCATGACCCGCGGCCATCAGCTCGCCGATCTGGTCGCCTGCATCGCGACGCTCGACATCGTGTTCGGGGAGATCGACCGTTGAAGCGCGCGTTCGCCCCCGACGCGCTGCAACCCGCGCATTTCTCCTTCGACGATGAAACCCTCGCGCAAGCGCGGCGCATCGTCGCCCGTTATCCGCAGGGGCGGCAGCGGAGCGCGGTGATACCGGTCCTCGACCTCGCGCAGCGCGCCCATGGCGGCTGGTTGCCCCGCGCCGCCGTCGTCGCCGCGGCGGAACTGCTGGACATGCCGGAAATCCAGGTTTTCGAAGTGGCGACCTTCTACACCATGTTCAATCTGGCGCCGGTGGGCCGCCATCACGTGCAGCTGTGCCGCACCACGCCCTGCTGGCTGCGCGGCGCCGACGAGGTGCGCGACGCCTGCCGGCGGCATCTCGGCATCGGTCTCGACGAAACGACGCCCGACGGCATGTTCACCCTCGTCGAGGTCGAATGTCTCGGCGCCTGCGTCAACGCGCCGGTCGTCCAGATCGGCGACGACTATTACGAGGACCTCGACGCGAAGTCGGTCGTCGCTGTGCTCGGCGCCCTGAAGAGGGGGGAGTCGCCGGCGCCCGGACCGCAGGTCGCCGGGCGTCGCGCCTCGGCCCCGGCCGGCGGCCCCACCGCGCTTCTCGACTCTGCGGGATCCGCAACGCCATGACACTCGCCGACCGTGACCGCGTGTTCACGAATCTCTACGGCGCGCTGGGCGCGGATCTGTCTTCCGCGCGACGGCGCGGCGACTGGGACGGGACGGGCGCCTTGATCGCCCGCGGGCGCGACGCCCTCCTCGACGAGGTGCGCGACTCGGGGTTGCGCGGACGCGGCGGCGCCGGCTTCCCCACGGCGCTCAAATGGTCGTTCATGCCGAAGGAAGGCGCCGCCGACCCCGATTCGCGGCCGTCCTATCTCGTCGTCAACGCCGACGAGAGCGAACCCGGCACGTGCAAGGACCGCGACATCCTCCGCCACGAACCCCACAAACTGGTCGAGGGCTGCCTGCTTTCGGGGTTCGCCATCGGCGCGCGTTGCGCCTGGGTCTATGTCCGCGGCGAGTTCTGCCGCGAGGCGGCGGTGCTGCAACGGGCGGTCGACGAAGCCTACGACGCCGGCCTGCTGGGGAAGAACGCCGCCGGTTCCGGCATCGAGTTCGATGTCCGCCTGCACCGCGGCGCTGGCGCCTATATCTGCGGCGAGGAAACCGCGCTTCTCGAAAGCCTGGAAGGCCGCAAGGGCCAGCCCCGCCTCAAGCCGCCCTTTCCCGCCGCCGCCGGCCTTTACGGCTGTCCGACGACGGTCAATAACGTCGAGACCATTGCCGTCGTTCCCACGGTCCTGCGGCGCGGCGCCCGCTGGTTCTCGGGCATCGGGCGCGCGAACAACACCGGCACGAAGCTGTTCTGCATCTCCGGCCACGTGGAGACCCCGTGCAACGTCGAGGAGGCGATGGGGATCCCGCTGCGCGAACTGATCGAACGCCACGCCGGCGGCGTGCGGGGCGGGTGGGAGAATCTGCTCGCGGTCATTCCCGGAGGGTCTTCCGTGCCGTGCCTGCCGAAAACGGTTTGCGACGATCAGCTCATGGATTTCGACGCGCTGCGCGACTCGGGCTCGGGCCTCGGCACGGCCGCGGTGATCGTCATGGACCGGTCCACCGACATAGTCGCCGCCATCGCCCGCCTGTCGCATTTTTACATGCACGAAAGCTGCGGTCAGTGTACCCCGTGCCGCGAGGGGACCGGCTGGATGTGGCGGGTGATGGAGCGCCTCGCGCAGGGCCGCGCCGAGATCGAGGAGATCGACGTGCTCGAACAGGTGAGCCGGCAGGTGGAGGGACACACCATCTGCGCCCTCGGCGACGCCGCGGCGTGGCCGGTCCAGGGCTTGATCCGGCATTTCCGCGGCGAGCTCGAGCGTCGCATCCTCGACCGCAAGAAGCGCGCCGCGTGAAGGGCGGACCGTGCTCACGCTGACTGTCGACGGCCGTGAGGTCGCGGTCGAGCCCGGCGCCACGCTGCTCCAGGCGTGCGAGCGCGCGGGCCGCGAGATCCCGCGCTTCTGCTATCACGAGAGGCTGTCGATAGCCGGCAATTGCCGCATGTGTCTGGTCGAGCTCGAACGCTCGCCCAAGCCCGTCGCCTCCTGCGCCATGCCCGCCGCCGACGGCATGAAGGTGCGCACCGACAGCGCGCTGGTGCGCCGCGCCCGCGAAGGCGTCATGGAATTCCTGCTCATCAACCATCCGCTCGACTGCCCCGTCTGCGACCAGGGCGGCGAATGCGATTTGCAGGACCAGGCGCTCGCCTACGGCCGCGACCGGGGACGCTACGACGAGAACAAGCGCGCCGTGGCGGACAAGGATTTCGGCCCCCTCGTCGCCACCGTCATGACTCGCTGCATCCACTGCACGCGCTGCGTGCGCTTCATGGACGAAGTGGCGGGCGCGCCGCAACTCGGCGGGCTGTATCGCGGCGAGGACATGGAGATCGCCGGCGCGATCGAACGCGGCCTTTCTTCCGAACTCTCGGGCAATATCGTCGATCTCTGTCCCGTCGGCGCGCTCACCTCGAAGCCCCATGCGTTCGCGATCCGCTCATGGGAGCTGACGGCGACCGAAACCGTCGATGCGCTCGACGCCGTGGGCAGCGCCATCCGCGTCGATTCGCGCGCCGGACAGGTCATGCGCGTCCTGCCGCGGCTGAACGAGGCGGTGAACGAGGAATGGATCGCCGACAAGACCCGCTACGCCTGCGACGGCCTGCGCCGCCGGCGTCTCGACCGGCCGTGGCTCCGCGACGGCGACGGGCGGCTGAAACCGGCGGATTGGGACGAAGCGTTCGGCGCCATCGCCGAACGGGTTCGCGCCGGGAGCGGGGCGCGCTTCGGCGCCGTCGCCGGCGACCTTTGCGACGCCGAGTCGATGTGCGCGCTGCGCGACCTCGCGGAAGCGCTCGGCTCGCCGCATATCGACTGCCGCCAGGACGGCGCGCCGTTGCCCGCCGCGCCGCGCGCCGCCTATCTGTTCAACACGACCATCGCCGGGGCGGAGGCTGCGGACCTCTGCCTTCTCGTCGGCGCGGACCCGCGCCGCGAAGCGCCCCTCGTCGCCGCGCGCCTGCGCAAGCGCCGGCGCGCCGGCGGCTTCGCTCTCGCGTCCGTCGGGCCGGACCCCGAGCTCGGATTCCCCGTCCGCCGCCTCGGCGACGGGCCGGACGCGCTTGCGGAGATCGCTTCGGGTCGCCATGAGTTCGCGCGCGACATCGAGAGCGCCGAACGGCCCATGATCGTGCTGGGCATGGGCGCGCTGGCGCGGCCCGACGGCGCCGCCATCCTCGCGCTCGGACACGCGATCGCCGAGCGTTTCGGTCTCGTGCGCGACGGCTGGAACGGCTTCAACGTTCTCCATACCGCCGCCGCCCGCGTGGCGGGACTCGACCTCGGCCTCGTCCCCGGCGAGGGCGGCCTGGACGCGGCCGGCATGGTCCGCGCCGCCGGGGAAGGGGGGCTCGACATCCTCTATCTGCTCGGCGCCGACGAGCTCGATCCGGCGCCGGAACGCGGCGCTTTCGTCGTTTATCAGGGCCATCACGGCGACCGCGGCGCGCGCTGCGCCGACGTCATCCTGCCGGGCGCCGCCTGGACCGAGAAACCCGGCACCTATGTCAACACCGAAGGGCGGGTGCAGCGCGCCCGGCGGGCGGTCTTTCCCCCCGGCGACGCCCGCGAGGACTGGCGTATTCTGCGCGCGTTGTCGGCGGTTCTCGGCGCGCCGCTGCCCTATGACGAGCTGGCGGCGCTGCGGCGGCGCATGGCGGACCTCTGCCCCCATTTCGCCCGGGTCGATGAGGCGGCGCCGGCGGAATGGGGCGCGTTCGGCGCGGCCGCGGCGCCCGACCCGACGCCTTTCGCGCCGCCGATCGACGACTATTACAGGACCGACCCCATCAGCCGCGCCTCCGAAACCATGGCGCAATGCGCCCGCGCCTTCGTCGCGCCCGCGCGACGGTCCGGCGCCGGCGAAGGCTGAACGCCGTGGCGGGGTTCTGGGAGGGGTATGTCTGGCCCGGCGCGCTCATCCTCGGTCAGATACTCTTGATCGTCGCGCCGCTGATCGGCGCGGTCGCCTGGCTTACCTACGCCGAGCGCAAGGTCATCGCCGCGATCCATCTGCGGAAGGGGCCGAACGTCGTCGGGCCGCTCGGCCTGCTTCAGCCGATCGCCGACGGTCTCAAATTGCTGACCAAGGAGACCGTCCTGCCGGCCCGCGCCGACCCCGCCGTTTTCATCCTCGCGCCGATGGTGACCTTCACCCTGGCCCTTGTCGCGTGGTCCGTGATCCCGTTCGACGAAGGCTGGGTGCTGTCCGACATCAACGTCGGCATACTTTTCCTTTTCGCGGTGGCGTCGCTTGAAGTCTATGGCGTGCTGATGGCGGGCTGGGCGAGCAACTCGCGCTACGCCTTCCTCGGCGCGCTGCGCTCGGCCGCGCAGATGGTCTCCTACGAAGTGTCGATGGGCTTCGTGATCGTCACCGTCCTGATCTGCGCCGGCAGTCTGAACCTGACCGAGATCGTGATGGCGCAGAAGGGCATGTGGTTCTGCATCCCCCTGTTCCCCATGTTCGTGATATTCTTCGTCTCGGGCCTCGCCGAAACCAACCGCCATCCCTTCGACTTGCCGGAGGACGAAGCGGCGCTTGTGGCCGGCTATTTCGTCGAATACTCCGCCATGCCGTTCGCCCTGTTCTTCCTGGGCGAATATGCGGCCATGATCCTGGTCTCCGCGATGACCGCCATCCTGTTCCTGGGCGGCTGGCTGCCGCCGTTCGACATGGCGCCCTTCACGTGGGTCCCCGGCGTCGCGTGGCTGGCGCTCAAGATCGCCTTCGTGCTGTTCTGTTTCCTCTGGGTGCGCGCGAGTTTTCCGCGCTACCGCTACGACCAGCTCATGCGGCTCGGCTGGAAGGTCTTCCTGCCGTTCTCGCTGCTGTGGGTCGCCGTCACGGCCGGCGCGGCGGTCGCCTTCGACTGGCTTCCCGGGGCGGGCGCGGAGGCGGCGCCGTGACCGGCCTGCGACGCCTCCTCCGCCCGTTTCTTCTCGCGGAACTGCTCGCCGGCTTGCGACTGACGCTGGCCTATCTGTTCCGTCGCAAGGTGACCGTGAACTACCCGCACGAAAAGGGGCCTCTGGGCCCCCGGTTCCGCGGCGAACACGCGCTGCGGCGCTACCCCAACGGCGAGGAGCGCTGCATCGCCTGCAAATTGTGCGAGGCCATCTGCCCGGCGCAGGCGATTACCATCGAGGCCGAACCGCGCGCCGACGGCAGCCGGCGGACCACGCGCTACGACATCGACATGACGAAGTGCATCTATTGCGGTTTCTGCCAGGAAGCCTGCCCGGTGGACGCCATCGTCGAGGGACCCAACTACGAATTCGCCACCGAAACCCACGAGGAGCTCATCTACGACAAGGAACGCTTGCTGGCCAACGGCGACCGCTGGGAAAGCGCCATCGCCGCCAATCTCGAAGCCGACGCAACGCGCCGCCGATGACTGTCGCCGTCCTCGCCTTCTACCTGTTCGCCGCGGTCACGGTGGCCGCCGCCGCGATGGTGATTACGGCGCGCAACCCGGTGCATTCGGTGTTGTTCCTCATCCTCGCCTTTCTCAGCGCCGCGGGCCTGTTCGTGCTCGCCGGCGCCGAGTTCCTGGCGATGATTCTCGCCATCGTCTATGTCGGCGCGGTGGCGGTGCTCTTCATGTTCGTCGTCATGATGCTGGACATCGATTTCGTCCGGGTCCGCGAGGGCGTCCACCGCTACCTCCCCATCGGCGGCGCCATCGGGCTGGTGCTGGCGGTCGAACTCGGCTTCGTCGCCGCCGCCACGCGGTTCGGCGCGGGCGCTGCGCCTCTCGCGTCGCCGCTCGCCGCCGGTCTGGCGGAAGGCGGGGCGGCCGGGCCGACCAATACCGAACGCCTGGGGCAGGTGCTCTACACCGACTATTTCTACCTCTTCCAGGCCGCCGGCGTTGTCCTTCTGGTGGCCATGATCGGCGCGATCGCGCTCAGCCTGCGCGAACGCGCCGGCGTGCGCCGCCAGAAGCCCGGCGCCCAGGCCGCGCGACTCGCCCGCGAGACCGTCGAAATCCGCAAGGTTCCTCCAGGGACGGGGCTGTAGGCGATGGAGATTACGCTCGCGCACTACCTCGTCGTCGGTGCCGTCCTCTTTGCGCTCGGCATTTTCGGCGTTTTCCTCAATCGCAAGAACGTCATCGTCATTCTGATGTCGATCGAACTGATGCTGCTCGCGGCGAACATCAACCTGGTGGCGTTTTCGACCCATCTCGACGATCTGGCGGGGCAGGTGTTCGCCATGTTCGTGCTCACCGTGGCGGCGGCCGAAGTGTCCGTCGGTCTCGCCATCCTCGTCGTCTACAACCGCGTCCGCGGCAGCATCGAGGTCGAGGACATCAACCTGATGAAGGGTTGATCCGGTGACCGCGGCGCTCTGCGTTTTTCTGCCGCTGCTCGGCGCGGCCCTGGCGGGCCTGTTCGGGCGGGGGATCGGCCGGCGGGGGGCCAACATCGCCGCCTGCGCGCCCATGGCGGCGTCCGCGTTCTGCGGCGCCGTCGTATTCGCCCAGGCGATCGCCGGACGCGAACCCTACAGCGTCGAACTCTTCCGCTGGATGCGCTCCGGAACGCTCGACTTCTCGTGGGCGCTCTATGTGGACCCGCTGTCGGCGCTGATGATGTTCGCGGTCAGCGCCGTGTCCGCGCTCGTCCACGTCTATTCCGTCGGATATATGGCGCACGACGCGCACGCGCCGCGCTTCATGGCGTATCTGTCCCTGTTCACCTTCGCCATGCTGATGCTGGTGACCGCCGACAACTTCGTCCAGCTCTACTTCGGCTGGGAAGGGGTGGGGCTATGCAGTTACCTGCTGATCGGCTTCTGGCACACTCGCCCGGCTGCGAACGCGGCGGCGATCAAGGCGTTCATCGTCAACCGCGTCGGCGATTTCGGTTTCGCTCTCGGCATATTCGCCATCTACCTGGTGTTCGATTCGGTCGACTATTCGGCCGTCTTCGGCTCCGCCGCCGCCCACGCCGGCGACACGGTCGGCTTTCTCGGCCTCGAGAGCCACGCGCTTACGCTGATCTGTCTTCTCCTCTTCATCGGCGCCATGGGCAAGTCGGCGCAGCTGTTCCTGCACACCTGGCTGCCCGACGCGATGGAAGGGCCGACCCCCGTTTCGGCGTTGATCCACGCCGCCACCATGGTCACCGCCGGCGTGTTCATGGTGGCGCGCTGCTCGCCCCTGTTCGAGCACTCGGCGACCGCTCTCGCCGTTGTCGCCGTCGTCGGCGCCGCCACCGCGTTCTTCGCCGCGACGGTCGCCCTTGCGCAGAACGACATCAAGCGCGTCATCGCCTATTCGACATGCAGCCAGCTGGGCTACATGTTCTTCGCCTGCGGCGTTTCCGCCTATGCCGCCGGCATTTTCCACCTGTTGACTCACGCCTTCTTCAAGGCCCTCCTGTTCCTCGGCGCCGGCGCCGTCATCCATGCCCTGTCCGACGAACAGGACATGCGCCGCATGGGCGGCCTGGCGCGCGCCGTCCCCTGGACCTGCGCGTTCATGTGGGTCGGGTCGCTCGCGCTTGCCGGCATCCCGCCTTTCGCCGGCTTCTATTCCAAGGACATCATCCTCGAAGCCGCCTGGGCCGCGCACGGCGCCGCCGGCGCCTGGGCCTTCTGGCTCGGCGCGGCGGCCGCGGCCATGACGGCGTTTTACTCCTGGCGGTTGCTCTTCATGACGTTCCACGGCGCGCCGCGCGCCGGCGAAGCGGCGATGGCGCGCGTCCACGAGGCGCCCCCGGTCATGTTGCTGCCGCTGGCCGCGCTCGCCGTCGGCGCGGTCGCGGCGGGCTATGCCGGGCGCGGTCTGGTGGACCCCGGCGGCGCCTATTGGGGCGGCGCGCTCGCCGTGCTCGAGGGCCACGACGCGCTCGCCGAAGCGCACCATGCGCCGTTCTGGGTCAAGGCTTTTGCGCCGGCCCTCGCCGTCGCCGGCATCGCCGCCGCATGGGCGTTCTATATTTACCGGCCGCACTGGCCGGGGCGTCTCGCCGCCGCGGCGCCGGGGCTTTACCGCTTCCTGCTCCGCAAGTGGTATTTCGACGAACTCTACGAGCGCCTGTTCGTTGCGCCGACCGGGCGTCTCGGCCGCGCCTTGTGGAAGACCGTCGACGGCGAGGTGATCGACGGCGTCGGACCGAACGGCGTCGCGGCCGCGGTCGCGCAAGCGGCGCGCCGCGCGAGCCGGCTGCAAACCGGCTACATCTACCATTACGCTTTTGCGATGCTCATCGGCGTCGCCGCGCTGGCGACCTGGTATCTCGGCGTCGGCCCCGGCTGACCGATGGAGAATTTCCCCTACCTTTCGGCGGTAGTCGGCCTGCCGCTCCTGGGCGCGGCGATGATCGCCGTCATTTCCGGCCCGGCGGAATATGTCGTGCGCAACGTGCGCGCCGTGGCCTTGTGGACGACCCTGTTCACCTTCGCCCTGTCGCTCGCCCTGTGGGCGGCGTTCGAGCCGGGAAGCGCCGAATTCCAGTTCGTCGAGCGGGCGGCCTGGATACCCGGCCCCGGCGTTGAATTTCACCTCGGCGTCGACGGCATTTCCGTCCTTTTCGTGGTGTTGTCGAGTTTCCTCACGCTGCTTTGCGTCGTCGCGAGCTGGGAGTCGATAACCGGGCGGGTAAAGGAATACGCCATCGCCTTTCTGGTCATGGAAGCGATGATGAACGGCGTGTTCTGCGCCCTCGACATCGTGCTCTTCTACCTGTTCTTCGAAGGCATACTCATTCCGATGTTCCTGATCATCGGCGTCTGGGGCGGACCGGACCGGGTCTATTCGGCTTTCAAGTTCTTCCTCTACACCCTGGCCGGATCGGTGCTGTTCCTCATCGCCGTGCTCGTCATGATCCACGAGACCGGCGGCGAGACGTCGATCCCGGCGCTGATGCGCGCCGGCTTCGACCCGAAACTTCAAATCTGGCTCTGGCTGGCCCTGTTCGCGTCGTTCGCCGTCAAGGTCCCGATGTGGCCTTTCCACACCTGGTTGCCCGACGCCCATGTGGAGGCGCCGACCGCCGGATCGGTGATCCTCGCCGGCGTGCTGCTCAAACTCGGCGCTTACGGCTTCCTGCGGTTCTCGCTGCCCATGCTGCCCGAGGCGAGCGCCTTCTTCGCTCCCTTCGTCTACGTGCTCAGTGTCGTCGCCGTCGTCTACGCTTCCCTGGTGGCGTTGATGCAGGAGGACATGAAGAAGCTCGTCGCCTATTCCTCGGTGGCGCATATGGGTTTCGTGACCATCGGCCTGTTCACTCTCACGCCCCAGGGCGTCGAGGGCGCGATCATGGTCATGCTGAGCCACGGCGTCGTCTCGGCAGCCCTGTTCCTCTGCGTCGGCGCGGTCTACGACCGCCGCGGCAGCCGTCTCATCGCGAGCTACGGAGGTCTCGTCCACCGTATGCCGGTCTATGCGTTCGTCTTCATGGTTTTTGCCATGGCGGCGATCGGCCTTCCGGGCACCGGCGGGTTCGTCGGGGAATTCCTCGTCCTCATGGGCGCGTTCCGGGTCGATACCCGGGTCGCCGCCGTCGCGGCGCTCGGCGTGATCCTCGGCGCCGCCTACATGCTCTGGCTCTACCGGCGGGTCTTCTTCGGACCTCCCGCGCAGGCGGAGCCGAGGGCGCTCGGCGACCTGAACCGGCGCGAAATCGCGGTCTTCGCCCCGCTCGTCCTCGCGGTGTTCTGGATGGGGCTGTATCCCGAGAGCTTTCTCGGCGTCATGCGCGAGTCGGTCGACAACCTGATCGCGCAGGCGCGGCCGGAAGCGGCGCTGGCCGCCGCCGGACGCTGAGGAGAGGGCGGAGCGATGGAGTTTCCCGCGCCGGCGTTGCCGGAATTGATCCTCCTCGCCGGCGCCTGCGCAGCGCTGATGGCCGGCGTGTTTCGCCCCGCAGCCGGAGAGGGGCCCGCGGCGGCGCTGTGCCTCGCCGCCATGCTTGCCGCCTTCGCCGCGGTCGTGCTGGCCCCCGCCGGCGAAGCGACGGCGTTCGGCGGTCTCTTCGTCTCCAACCCCTACACGGCGTTCATGAAGGGGCTGGTTCTCGCCGGCGCGGCGCTGACCCTGGCGATGACCGCAAGCGCCCGCGGGCGCGAGAGGATCGACCGCTTCGAATATCCGGTGCTGCTGACCTTCGCCACCCTCGGAATGCTGGCGATGGTCTCGGCGAACGACCTCATGTCGCTGTATATCGCGGTCGAACTGCAAAGCCTGCCGCTATACGTCGCCGCCGCCTTCAGGCGCGACAGCCGGCGTTCGGGCGAGGCGGGCCTCAAATACTTCATCCTCGGCGCGCTCTCGTCGGGAATGCTGCTCTACGGGTGTTCGTTGATCTACGGCGTGGCGGGGGCGACGGGTTTCGACGCCATAGCCGCCTCGGTCGGCGGAGGAGCGCCGTCGGCGGGGCTTCTCGTCGGCCTCGTGTTTCTCGCCGCCGGCCTGGCCTTCAAGATTTCCGCGGCGCCGTTTCACATGTGGACGCCGGATGTCTACGAGGGTGCGCCGACCGCGGTCACGGCGTTCCTCGCGGCTGCGCCCAAGGTCGCCGCCGTCGCGCTGTTCGCGCGCGTGCTCATGGACCCCTTCGGCGCGCTTGCCGGGGAATGGCGCCAGATCGTGGTCTTCCTCGCCATCGCCTCGATGCTGCTCGGCGCGTTCGCCGCCATCTCCCAAAGCAACATCAAGCGCCTTCTGGCTTATTCGTCGATCGGTCACGTGGGCTACGCGCTCGTCGGCCTGGCCGCGGGCGGCGTCGCCGGCGTGCGCGGGGTGGTCGTGTATCTGGCGATTTATCTGGCCATGACGACAGGCGTCTTCGCCTGCGTCGTGGGCATGCGCCGGGGCGGCCGGCAGGTCGAGGGGATCGCCGACCTCGCGGGGCTGGGGCGCGACCGGCCTCTTTTCGCCGCCGCCTTCGCCATATTGATGTTTTCGATGGCGGGAATCCCGCCGCTCGCCGGCTTTTTCGGCAAGTTCTACGTCTTCCTCGCCGCCGTCGAGGCGGGGCTTTACGCCCTTGCGGCGGTCGGCGTGCTGACCAGCGTAGTCGCCGCCTTCTACTATCTGCGCGTCGTCAAGACGATGTATTTCGATCCGCTCGACGAACCCCTGGATCGCCCGCTCGACCGCGAGGCGGGGCTGGTCGTCGCGGGCGCCGCCGCCGTCGTGCTGCTGTTTTTCGCCTGGCCGGCGCCGCTGGTGACGGGCGCTGCCGCCGCGGCGGCGGCTCTCGCGCCGTGACCTTGCCGCCGCCCTACCGCCTTGTCGTTCTCGACGAGGTCGACAGCACCAACAGCGAGGCCCGGCGCCGCGCCGAGGCCGGGGAGCCGGAAGGCGCGTTGATTCTCGCGCGGCGCCAGAGCGCCGGCCGCGGCCGCCGCGGGCGGCGGTGGCTCTCGCCCGAAGGCAATCTTTATATGTCGCTGCTGCTGCGGCCCGAACAGCCTCCCGGCGACGCCGCGCGCCTGTCCTTCGTCGCCATCGTGAGCCTTGCCGACGCCGTTCGCGAACTGACTCCCGAGGGCCTCGACATGGCGCTGAAATGGCCCAACGACCTCCTCGTCAACGGACGCAAATGCGCCGGCATGCTCCTCGAGTCGGCCACTGCGGGGCGCGGTCGTCTCGCCTGGCTGGTCATCGGCATCGGCGTGAACCTGGTGAGCCATCCGGCCGATACGTCGTGGCCGGCGACCGATCTGGCGCGCGAAGGCGGCGCCGCTCCGACTCCTCTCGGACTGGCAAAGGCGTTTGCGCGCCGTTTCCTGCGCTGGCGCGGCGTGTGGCGGGCGCGCGGTTTCGCCCCCGTGCGCCGGGCCTGGCTCGCGCGCGCCGCCGGGCTGGGCAAGCCGATGGTCGTGCGCACGGAGACGGAAACCGTGCATGGCTCGTTCTCCGGCCTCGCGCCCGACGGCGCCCTGCTCCTCGACCGCGGGGGCGCCGTCCGGCGCTTCGACGCCGGCGACGTATTCCCGGTGGGCGCATGACCGCGCCGCCGCTGTTGCTTGCCATCGACGCGGGCAACACCAACATCATGTTCGCCGTGTTCGACGGCGAGCGCCTTGTTGCGCGCTGGCGCGCGGCGACCGATGCCGGCCGCACCGCCGACGAATACGCCGTCTGGTTGACTCATTCGATGGCGCTGCGCGGCGTCGAGGCCCGGCGCATTGGCGGGGCCATCGTCGCCACCGTGGCGCCGCAGACGCAGTTCGAACTCGAGTCCCTGTGCCGCGACTATTTCGGTTGCGAGCCGAAAGTCGTGGGCGAGAGCGTCGATCCCGGTCTGCGCGTGCGCGTCGACCGCCCGGACGAGGTCGGCGCCGACCGGCTGGTCAACGCCGTCGCCGCCCATGCGCTCCATGAGGGCTGGCTCATCGTCGTCGATTTCGGCACCGCGACGACGCTCGACGTGGTGGACGACCGGGGCGACTACAGGGGAGGGGCGATCGCTCCCGGGGTGAACCTGTCGCTCGAGGCGCTGGAGCGCGCGGCGGCGAAACTGCCGCGCGTGTCGGTCCGCAAGCCGCGTCGGGTCGTCGGCGTCGCGACCGTGCCGGCCATGCAGTCGGGCGTCTATTGGGGCTATGTCGGCCTTCTCGAAGGCCTTGTCGCCCGCATCCGCGACGAGGTGGGCGAACCGATGACGGTGGTCGCCACCGGGGGGCTCGCGCCCTTGTTCAAGGATGCGACCCCGGCGATCGACGCCGTCGTCCCGGACCTGACGCTGCACGGCCTCATGCTCCTGTACCGGTCGAACCGGTGAGCGTTCCCGAATTCGACGGCCTCGTGTTCGTGCCCCTCGGCGGCGCCGGGGAGATCGGCATGAACCTCAATCTCTACGGCCTCGACGGGCGCTGGCTGATCGTCGATTGCGGCGTGACCTTCGCCGACGAGCATGTGCCGGGAGTCGACCTGATCCTGCCCGACCCGCGCTTTATCGAGGAGCGGCGCGACGCGCTCGAGGCCATCGTGCTTACCCACGGCCACGAGGACCATCTCGGCGCGGTCGCGCATCTGTGGCCGCGGCTGCGTTGCCCCATCTACGCCACCCCGTTCACCGCCGCGCTCATGCGCCGCAAACTCGCCGAGGCCGGCCTCGCCGAGAAGGCGGAGCTGCGCGAAATTCCCCTCGGCGCGCGGTTCGAGCGCGGCCCGTTCGATATCGAATTCGTCACCGTCACCCATTCGATCCCCGAACCCAACGCTGTCGTGCTGCGCACCCGTCTCGGCGTCGTCGTGCACAGCGGCGACTTCAAGATCGATCCCGAACCGCTGATCGGCGATACGACGCATCGCGAAACCCTGGAAGCCGTCGGACGCGAGGGCGTCGCCGCCCTGGTCTGCGATTCGACCAACGCGACGCGCAAGGGCGTTTCCGGCTCCGAAGGGGCGCTGCGACGCAGCCTCGACGAATTGATCGGCGAAAAGACCGGGCGCGTCGCCGTCGCCACCTTCGCCTCCAACGCCGCGCGCATCGAAACCCTGGCGAAGATCGCGGCGCGCCGGGGCCGTCATGTCGCCCTTGTCGGGCGCAGCCTCTGGCGCATCGTCGGCGCGGCGCGCGAGGCCGGTTACCTCCATGACCTGCCGCCGCTGCTCTCCGACGAAGAGGCCGCCTGGCTGCCGCCCGAAAAGACCCTGATCGTCGCCACCGGCTGTCAGGGCGAGCCCCGCGCCGCCATGTACCGCATCGCCGCCGGAGAACACCGGCATATCGCCCTCGAACCCGGCGACACGGCGATCTTCGCGTCGAAGATCATCCCGGGCAACGAACGCGCGATCAACCGTCTCCACAACCGCCTCATCGTCGCCGGGGTCGAACTCGTCACCGAAAAGGACCGGTTCGTTCACGTGTCCGGCCACCCCATGCGCGACGAACTCACCCTCTTTCATCGCTGGCTGCGCCCCCGGACCCTCGTTCCGGTCCATGGCGAGCCCCGGCATCTCGCGGCCCATGCCGCGCTCGGCCGCGCCAACGGCGTCCCCCGGACGCCGGTGGTTCACAATGGCGATGTGCTGCGCCTCGCGCCGGGGCCGGCGGAAATCGTCGGCAAGGCGGAAACGGGGCGCCTGGTGGTCGACGGCCGCGCCACGCTGCCCTTCGATACCGAGGTGCTCCGCGCCCGTCGCCGCATGATGCGCGAGGGCGCCGTCTTCGTCGCGCTCGCGGTCGACGCCCGCGGCTCTCTGATGGCCGACCCGCGCTGCCGGGTGGAGGGCGTCGAACTCGACGGCGCCGAAGCGGAGCTGTCGGGCGCCGTTGCCCGCGCGGTCGAGGCCGTCCCCCGCAGCCGGCGCCGCGACGACGCCGCCTTGCGCGACGCCGCGCGCCGTTCGGTTCAGCGCGCGCTGCGCCGCCTCGCCGCCAAGCGTCCGGATGTCGGCGTCGAATTGATCCGTCTCCCCTGACCCTTCGCGGCGTCCGCCCGAAGGTCCGGACGGCATGATCGCGCTCCCGGGAAAAGCCCGATCGAAAATCGGCCCCCCCCCCCCCCACTGCTCTTCGCCATTCCCGCGAAAGAGGGTGTGAAGAAATTGAAAGTCTCTCATCGTGACGGACGGATCGCCGATGTATCGGCATTGTATAGACAATACCCACCGGATAATACTTCGTCATTCCCGCGAAAGATCGTGTGAAGAAATCGCGCGCCTCTCATTGTGACGGAGGGATCGCCGAGGTATCGGAATTGCAAAAGACAATACCCATCGAATAATACTTCGTCATTCCCGCGAAAGCGGGAATCCGGGGGCGGCCGTCCGCTATACCGGCCCGGTTTTCCTTGTGGAAACGCCGCAAGCAGATTCCCGCTTTCGCGGGAATGACGAGTGTTTGTACAGCTTTTCGATTTCTTCACACGCTCGAAAGCGGGAATCCGGAGGCGCCCACCCACAATACCGGCGCGGTTTTTCTTGCGGAAACGCCGCAAGCAGATTCCCGCTTTCGCGGGAATGACGAAGAGCAGTAGCGTCTCTCGATTTCTTCGCACGTTCTTTCGCGGGAATGACAAGTATTTGTAAATCTGTTCGATTTCTTCGCACGCTCTTTCGCGGAGCGAATACGCCCGAACGACGACAACCCGGGTCGAATCGAGGCGCAGGTCATCCTGTCGACGCCTCGCGACACCTCGGGACGTTCGTCCGAACCGGCAACGCCGAATCGTGACCGGACTCCGAAAAATTCCGGCCTTGCGCAGGGGTCCCGTTGTGAAGCGGACCCGGGTTTCGCGCCGCCGATCCCTCATGGCGCTGGCGCTGGCGCGGGAATCGTGCTAGGCACGCCGCGCCCAGCCGCTTCATGCGAGGATGCGGGCGCTGACCGGACGAGGGCGCCGACCGCATGTCCGACACGGTATCGAGCTCGCGCCCGCGCGTAGCGGCCGCCGCCGATCACGGCGGCTTCGCGTTGAAGGAAACCCTGGTCGGGGCGCTGCGACAGCGCGGCTGCGGGGTGCTCGATCTGGGCGCCCACACCGCCGATTCGGTCGACTATCCGGCGCTCGGCGAGGCCGTGGCGCGGGCGTTGCTCGACGGGCGCGCCGACCTCGGCGTGCTGGCCTGCGGCACCGGCATCGGCATGGGCATCGCCGCCAACCGGCGGCGCGGAATCCGCGCGGCCGTTTGCCACAATGCGGAGACGGCGCGCCTGGCGCGCGCCCACAACGACGCCAATATCCTCGTGCTGGGGGGGCGCATCGTCGACGCGCGGACGGCGATCGCCTGCCTCGACGCCTTCCTGCGGACTTCCTTCGAGGGTGGCCGGCACGCGCGGCGGGTGGCCCAGCTGGACCGCGCCGTCGCCGTCGAAGGCGGCGCGCTCCGATGAGCGTTCCGCAACCGGAAGCGCCGGCGCCCGTCGCCGCGGCGCGGAGCGCCCTCGCGGCCGGCGACCCCGACATATTCGCCGTTCTCGCCGACGAACTCCGCCGCCAGCAAGACAATATCGAACTCATCGCCTCCGAAAACGCGGTCAGCCGGGCGGTCCTCGAGGCGCAAGGTTCGATCCTCACCAACAAATACGCCGAAGGCTATCCGGGGCGTCGCTATTACGGAGGATGCCGCTACGTCGATCGCGCCGAGGAGCTGGCGCAGGAGCGCGCGCGGTCCCTGTTCGGTTGCCGCTTCGCCAACGTCCAGCCTCATTCGGGGTCGCAGGCGAACCAGGCGGTCATGCTGGCCCTGCTGAAACCCGGCGACGCGGTGCTCGGCATGTCGCTCGCCGCCGGCGGACACCTGACCCACGGCGCCCGCCCGAACCTCTCGGGCAAGTGGTTCCGGGCCGCGCAATACGGGGTGCGCCGGCAGGACGGCCTGATCGACTACGACCGGGTCGCCGACCTCGCCGGAGAACACCGGCCGAAACTCGTCGTCGCCGGCGGCTCCGCCTATTCCCGCATCATCGACTTCGCCCGTCTGCGCGCCATTGCCGACGGCGTCGGCGCGCGGCTGATGGTCGACATGGCGCATTTCGCCGGCCTCGTCGCCGCCGGGGTCTACCCCAGCCCGTTTCCCCATGCCCACGTCGTTACCTCGACCACCCACAAGACCTTGCGCGGGCCGCGCGGCGGCCTGATCCTCACCGACGATGCGGACATGGCGAAGAAGGTCGATTCGGCAGTGTTCCCCGGCCTCCAGGGCGGCCCGCTGATGCACGCGGTGGCGGCCAAGGCGGTGGCGTTCCGCGAGGCGATGGCGCCGGAGTTCCGCGCCTATGCCCGCGCCGTCGTCGACAACGCGCAGGCTCTGGGGGAAAGCCTGACGGAGCGCGGCCTCGAGCTGGTCACCGGCGGCACCGACACCCACCTGTTGCTCGTGGACCTGCGGCGCAAGGGCCTCACCGGCGACCGCGCCGAAGCGTCCCTCGAACGCGCCGGCCTGACATGCAACAAGAACGCCGTGCCCTTCGACCCCCAGCCTCCGAGGGTGACCTCCGGCATCCGTCTCGGGACCCCGGCGGGCGCCACGCGGGGGTTCGATACCGAGGCGTTCCGCGCCGTCGGCGGGCTGATCGCCGATGCGATCGACGGCCTCGCGCGCAACGGCGAGGGGGGCAACGGCGCGGTCGAGGCGGATGTCCGCCGGCGGGCGGCGGCCTTGTGCCGGCGCTTCCCCGTCTATGACGGCCTCGCGCCCGGCTGAGGCGGCAGGACCATGCGTTGCCCGTTCTGCGGAGACGCCGACACGCAGGTCAAGGATTCCCGCCCGACGGAGGACAACACCGCGATCCGCCGCCGCCGGCTGTGCACCGCCTGCGGCTCGCGCTTCACCACCTTCGAACGGGTGCAGCTGCGCGAGCTGACGGTGGTCAAGAAGGACGGATCGCGCGCCTCCTTCGACCGCGACAAACTCGCGCGCTCTATCGAGATCGCGGTCCGCAAGCGGCCTGTCGCGCCCGATCGCGTCGACCGCGCCGTCAGCGGCATTGTCCGCCGGCTCGAAAGCGGCGGCGAACACGACGTGCCGTCGTCGGCGATCGGCGAAATGGTGATGGACGCGCTCAGCGCCCTGGATCAGGTCGCCTATGTCCGCTTCGCCTCGGTGTACCGCAATTTCCGCGAGACCAAGGACTTCGAGGAATTTATCGGCAGCCTGTCGCGCCGCGATGCCGACTGAAACCGCGGCCGAAGACCGCCGCTGGATGGACGCGGCGCTGACGCTTGCCGCGCGGGGCCTCGGCCGCGTCTGGCCGAACCCCGCCGTCGGCTGCGTGCTGGCGCGCGACGGCGCGGTCGTGGGGCGCGGCTGGACGCAGGCGGGCGGGCGCCCCCACGCCGAGACCGAGGCGCTGCGCCGCGCCGGCGCCGCCGCCCGGGGCGCCGGCGCGTATGTCTCGCTCGAACCCTGCGCCCACCGGGGGCGCACGCCGCCCTGCGCCGACGCTCTGATAGACGCAGGAGTCGCCCGCTGCGTGTTCGCGCTGCGCGACCCCGACCCGCGGGTGGCCGGCAAGGGCGCCGCGCGGCTGCGCGCCGCCGGGGTCGCCGTCGTCGAGGGCGTGCGCGCCGGGGCGGCGGCGGCGCTCAACCGCGGCTTCCTGTTGCGCATCGCCGCCGGCCGCCCCCTCGTGACGTGGAAGGCGGCGAGCACCCTCGACGGGCGCATCGCCGCGCGCGACGGCGACAGCAAGTGGATCACCGGGGAGGCGGCCAGGGCGCGGGCGCATCTCCTTCGCGCCCGCCACGACGCGGTCCTTGTCGGCGCCCGCACCGCGCTCGCCGACCGCCCCCGGCTGACCTGTCGCCTGCCCGGCATGGAAAACCGGTCTCCCCTGCGCGTCGTCGTCGCCGGGCGGACGGCGCTGCGCGCCGACCTCCTCGCCGCCCCCGGCCGCACCGTGTGGATCGTTCATCGCGACGACATCGCCCCCCCCGACCTTCCGGCAGGCGACGGCGTGGTCGCGATCCCCGTCGCGCCGGACGGCGACGGGGTGTCGATGGCCGCCGCGCTCGCGGCCCTGGCGGCGCGCGGAGTCACCCGCGTGCTGGTCGAAGGCGGCGGACGCATCGCCGCGAGCCTGTTGTGCGCCGGCCTGGTCGACCGCATCGAGTGGTTCCGCGCGCCCGCCGTCATGGGCGGGGACGGAATCGCCGCCGCCGCGCCGTTCGGCGTCGCCGCCGTCGCGCGCGCGCCGCGCTTCCGTCGCACGGGATGCATGCGCCTCGGCGAAGACCTGCTGGAAAGTTACAGCGCCGTCGCCTAATTTCCCACGATGTTCACGGGTATCGTCGACGATGTCGGAGAAGTCCGGGCGGTCGGGAAGAGCGGCGACGCGCGCCTGATGATCGCGACCGCGTGGGATGTCGCGGAGATCGCCCGCGGCGCGTCCGTCGCCTGCGCCGGGGTCTGTCTCACCGTTGTCGATGCGGACGCCGCCGCTGGCTGTTTCGTCGTCGAAGCGTCCGCTGAAACCCTCGCGCGCACCGCTGCGGGAGAGTGGCGGGAAGGGACGCGCCTCAACCTCGAACGCGCGCTCGCGCTCGGCGGCGAGATCGGCGGCCACCTGGTGAGCGGACATGTGGACGGCGTGGTCGAAGCCCTGGGCGTCGCATCTTCGGGCGACTCCCTCGGGGTCCGTTTTTCGCTCCCCGCCCGGTTTGCGCCTTATGTTGCGCCGAAGGGGTCGGTCGCGCTGGACGGCGTCTCGCTCACGGTGAACGAGGTCGACGACGCCGGGTTCACGGTGAACCTGATCCCGCACACCCGGGAGAACACGACGTTCGACTCGGTTGCGCCGGGCGTTGTCGTCAATGTCGAGATCGACATGCTCGCGCGGTATGTCCACCGCGCGCTGGCGTTCGCGCCGGGAGCGCCGGCGTGACGGCGGGAAGCGCCGCCCCGCCGTCGGAGCGCGCCGGCGCCGGTTCGGTCTTCGCCAGCATCGAGGAGATCATCGACGATGCGCGCCGCGGACGGCTGTTCGTCCTGGTCGACGACGAACGTCGCGAGAACGAGGGCGATCTCGTGGTGCCGGCGCAATGGGCGACTCCCGACGCGATCAATTTCATGGCGCGCCACGGGCGCGGTCTGATCTGCCTGGCGCTGACGCAGGAGCGCGCGCGGGCCCTTCATCTCGAACCCATGCAGCGGCGCAACAGCAACCGCTCCGGCACCGCCTTCACGGTGTCCATCGAGGCGCGGGAAGGGGTCGGCACCGGGATCTCCGCGGCCGACCGCGCAACCACCGTTCGCACCGCCATCGACCCCGAACGCGGCGCAGACGACATCGCGACTCCGGGGCATGTCTTCCCCGTCGTGGCGCGCGACGGCGGGGTGCTGATACGCGCCGGCCACACCGAGGCGGCCGTGGACATCGCGCGGCTCGCCGGTCTCGCGCCGGCCGGCGTTATCTGCGAGATCATGAACGAAGACGGCACCATGGCGCGGCGATCGCAGCTCATGGACTATTGCCGCGGGCACGGCCTGAAGATCGGCGCCATCGCCGACCTCATCGCCTACCGGCGCCGCAAGGACCGGTTGATCGAACGGCAGACCGAAACCGTCCTGGACACCCGCCACGCCGGGCGGTTCGCGCTCATCCTCTACGACGACACCACCGACGGCGCCGAGCATATCGCCCTGATCAAGGGCGGGATCGACGGCGGTTCGCCGGCCCTGGTGCGCGTGCACCGCCTGGACCTGCTCGCCGATGTCCTGGGCGATGTCGACGGCCATCGCGACGGCGTGCTGCGCGATTCGATGACGGCGATCGACGAAGCGGGCGCCGGGGTGCTGTTGCTCATCGGCAGCGCCCGCCATCACGCTATCGGCGAACGCATCGCCGGCGCCGGCCGCGAGGGCGGCGCCTTGCGCGAGATCGGCATCGGCGCCCAGATCCTGCGCGACATCGGGGTGCGCTCCATGACACTGCTGAGCAATGCGGAGCATGACTATGTCGGCCTCGAGGGCTTCGGACTGCGGGTCGTCGGGCGCAAGCCGATCCCCCGCAGCGGCGCCGGACATGGCGGCTGAATCCGTGCGCCCGCCGCGGGTGCTGCTGGCGACGGCGCGGTTCTACCCCGACATCGCCGACGCCCTCGCCGCCGGCGCGCGCGCCGTCCTCGAGGCGGCGGGGGCCGAGGTCGAGGCGGTCGAGGTCCCCGGCGCCTTCGAACTCCCGGCGGCCATAGCGTTCGCCGCCGGCGCCATGGGCTCCAGCGGCCGGATCGCTCCCCCGCGGTATGACGGCTATGTCGCGCTCGGCTGCGTCATTCGCGGCGAAACCGCGCATTACGACCATGTGTGCCGCGAAAGCGCGCACGGCCTGGCGCGGCTTTCCGTCGACCGCCGGCTCGCCGTCGGCTACGGCGTGCTGACCGTCGACACCCGCGAACAGGCGTGGGCGCGGGCGGCGCCGGACCGCGGCGACAGGGGCGGGGCGGCGGCCCGCGCCTGCCTCGCCATGCTGGCGCTGCGAAAGCGCCTCGGCGGGGCGCCGTAACGGTGTCGGCGTCGCGCGCGGCGGACGAAACGCGCCGCCGCCGGGCGCGGCGCAATCCGCGGCGCCGTTCGCGACTCGCCGCGGTGCAGGCCCTCTATCGCATCGGCCTCACCGGCGACGACGCCGAGGCCGCCATTTCCGATTTCGGGGCGAGCGCCGCCGACATGCCGCGTATGGACCGGCCCTTTTTCGACTCGCTGGTGCGCGGGGCGGCGGCGCGGCGGTCCGTCATCGACCCCGCCATCGCCGCCGTGCTCGCCGAAGGCTGGCGCTTCGACCGCCTGAGCGAGACCATGCGCGCCCTGTTGCGCGTCGCCGCGTTCGAACTCTCCGCCGCACAGACCCCGGCGCCCGTGGCGGTCGGCGAATATGTCGATATCGCCGCCGGCTTTTTCGACGCCCCCGAGACCGGCTTCGTCAACGGCGTGCTCGACCGCCTGGCGCGCGAACTCCGGGCCGCCGATGGATGAATTCGCGCTGATCGCCGAATATCTGGCGCCTCTGGCGGCGCCGCGCCCCGGCGCCCTGGGCCTCGCCGACGACGCCGCGCTGGTCGATACGCCGCCCGGACGCATCCTTGTCGCCTCCGCCGACGCCCTCGTCGCCGGCGTCCATTTCAGGGAGCGCGATCCGCCCGACACGATCGCCGCGCGCGCCTTGCGCTCCAGTCTGAGCGACCTTGCCGCAATGGGGGCGGAACCGCACGGCTACCTGCTCACGCTGGCGCTGCCGCACGGCATCGACGCCGGCTGGATGAAGGCGTTCGCGGCGCGGCTCGCCCGCGACCAGGAAGCGTTTTCGGTCGCCCTGCTCGGCGGCGACACGGTGGCGACTCCGGGGCCGCCGACCGTTTCGCTGACCGTCCTCGGTTTCGCCGAGCCGGGGCGCCTCCTGCGCCGCTCCGGCGCCCGGCCCGGCGATGCGGTCTGCGTTTCCGGCGTCATCGGCGACGCCGCGCTCGCCCTGGCGCTTCCCGACGCCCCCGAAGCGCTGTGGCGGCGCTTCCGCCTCCCGGAGCCGCGCATCGCCCTGGGGCGGGCGCTGGCGGGGGTCGCCACCGCAGCCATCGACGTTTCGGACGGTCTCGTCGCCGACCTGGGCCGGGTCTGCGCCGCTTCCGGAGTCGGCGCGCGGGTGGACGCGGCGTCGGCGCCGCTGTCTCCGGAGGCGCGCGACTGTGTGCGCCGGTCTCCGGAATCGATCGAGACGGTCCTCTGCGGCGGCGACGACTACGAATTGCTGTTCGCCCTGCCGCCGGCGCGTCTCGACCTGCTCGGGGCGCTCCCGGCGCCGGCCCGTCGCATCGGCGTCTTCACCGAAGGCGGGGGCGTGACGGTGCGGGGCGCAGACGGCGCCCCGCTCGCCTTCGCCGCCGCGGGCTGGCGCCATTTCCGCTCCGCGCCCTGCGGCTCCGGTCCGGCGAGCGGGTGAAGAAATTGGGCGCTCGTCACTATGGCGACTGGACAACTCAGGAGTCGCCGCAGCGAAAGACGGCAACCCCCCGATAATACTTCGTCATTCCCGCGAAAGAATGTGTGAAGAAATCGAGAGACGCTACTAATCTTCGTCATTCCCGCGAAAGAGCGTGCGAAGAAATCGAATAGCGTTACAAGTACTCGTCATTCCCGCGAAAGCGGGAATCTCTTTGCGGCGTGTCCATAAGAAAAACCGCGCCGATATTGCGGGCGGCCGCCTCCGGATTCCCGCTTTCGCGGGAATGACGAAGTATTGCCGGAGGGTTGTCGTCTCCCACGGCGCCGTTTTTCCGGTGCTCCGACCATCGCAGTGAGAGACGTTGGATTTCTATACACGCTCGAAGGCGGGCGTGAAAAAGTCGCGAGACGCCTCTACTCTTCGTCATTCCCGCGAAAGAGCGTGCGAAGAAATCGAACAGCGTTACAAGTACTCGTCATTCCCGCGAAAGCGGGAATCCGGCGCGGCGTTTCCGCAAGAAAGAAGCGGATTAGTCTTTCGGGCGGCCGCTCCGGATTCCCGCTTTCGAGCATGCAAAGAAATCGAATAGCGTTACAAGTACTCGTCATTCCCGCGAAAGCGGGAATCCGGCGCGGCGTTTCCGCAAGAAAGAAGCGGATTAGTCTTTCGGGCGGCCGCTCCGGATTCCCGCTTTCGAGCATGTGAAGAAATCGAACAGTGTTACAAGTGCTCGTCATTCCCGCGAAAGCGGGAATCTCTTTGCGGCGTTTCCGTAAGAAAAACCGGGCCGATATTGCGGACGACCGCCTCCGGATTCCCGCTTTCGCGGGAATGACGAGTATTTGTAACGCCGTTCGATTTCTTCACACGCTCTTTCGCCGGAATGACGAGTAGTATTAGCGAATTATTGTCTTTTGCCGCGCCGAACCCTTCGGCGCTCCGACCGTCATAGTGAGAGCCGCCCGACTTCCTCACACGCGCTTTCGCGGAAATGACGGAGCGTTATGGGCGGATTGTTGTCTTTCGCAACGCCGATTCTTCGGCGCCCCAACCGCCGTGGCGCGGCGGCGGCGGCGGCGCTCCCGGGGAAGCCCGCGACAGGATGCGATCCGGGTTGACGCGCGGGGGGGGGGGGTAAAATCCGTTCCCGCGCCGAATGGCGCGGGAACGGGAAGGGAGTCGGCCAATGCGTGCGCACGAGCAGATGTTTCGTTCGACGGTCCCGGTCTTTTGCGGGCTGGCGGTTGCGGCGGCGGTTCTTCTCGCGGCGGGCGCGGCGCGGGCGCAGGGGACGAACGCCCCTTGCGGGGCGCTCAATTCCGGGAATTCGTTCACCGCAAACTGCCCGGCTGCGGCCTACGCCAACGGCATCGCCTATTGGGATCAGGCGAGCGGCGTCACGCTCACCGTCCCCGGCGCAGCGGCGGGGACAACGATAACCGCCGCCGGCGGTTACAACGACATGGACAACGGCGTCACGATCGGGACCGCGGAGCACGCGACCGAGACCCGCAACGTCAGCCTCACGGTCGGCGGCGAGGGCGACGTCAATATCGTGCAGGGCTCCAGTCCGGCGGCCAACGCCTGGGACCGCAATCACGGCATCCTGGTCAGCCCGTATGCCGCGAACGGCTCCACGATAACGGTGGACATCAAGAGCGACGTGAAGATCGGGACGGCGGACAACAAGATTCGGAAAGGAGGCGTCCAGGTCTCGCCGCCCGCCGGCGCCGGCGCCGTTACCCTCACCAGCGCGGCCGAGATCCACGCCGCGGAGGCGGGCCTTTACGTCTACAGCCTGGGCGCGGCAGCCATCGCGGTGACCAACAGCGGCGCCATCGCGACGGGCATCAGGGGCATCTACGCCATCGATGCGGGGGGTAGCGGCGGCGCCATCACGATAACCAACAGCGGCGACATTACTTCGCCGAGCACGCCCACCATCCATTACGGCATCTTCGCCAACACGACCGGCAAGGACAGCGCCGGCGCGAATTCGGGGGTGTCCATTACCCATTCGGCCGGGGCCATCTCGGGGGGCTTTTTCGGCGGCGTCGAGGCGCGGGTGGGCACAGCCCGGCGAGAGCACGACACGACGCATGCCGACTATGTCGCGCCCGCGAACGCGGGCCTCGCGAAGGTCGAAATCACGGGCGGGTCGGTCTCCGTAAGGGGAAACGCCGTCCGGGCGATCAACCACGAGGCGGGTTCGGTGGAGGTCGCCGTTTCGAAGGGCGTCACGCTGACCTCCTCGGACGGCCACGGCATCTATGCCGCGCTGACCGATGTGGGCAATGCGAGCGGGAGGATCACCGTTACCAATGCGGCGAGGATAAACGCCGTGAGCGACGGTACAGACCCGTTTATCCGTGCACAAAACGGCATCACCGTCGACCGCGTGGCGGGGTCGGGCGATGTCTCCGTAACCAACAGCGGCGCCATCCGGGCGGACATTTACGGCATTACCGCCTGGGCGAGGGGCGGCGGCGGCGCCCTTGCGGTGACCAACAGCGGCGCCCTCGGCCCGGTCGACAGTGGCATTTGGGCCACGCATAACGGCGCCGGCGGGTCCGCCAGCCTCGCGGTGACCAACAGCGGCGCCATCCGGGCGAACAGCTACGGCGTCTACGCCTCGGCGATCGGCGCCGACATCGCGGTGACCAATAGCGGCGCCCTCAGGGTCGGCGACGCCAATGCCCGCAGGGTCGGCGACGCCGATGCCCGTTACGTCGCCGGTTGGACGCCTCCTCCTTACTACGGCTATTACGCGGACGATGAGGAACCTGAGTCTGACGCAGCACCCGCCACATTCGCCTGGGGCGGCTATTCCACGGCCGGTCCGCGGCGGATCGACCCGGACGGCTCCGGCATCTACGTTACTGCCTACCGCGCCGTCGGCGCCGACGGCGCGTTCTCCATCTCCAACAGTGCGAATATCGAGGCCGCGGGCTTCGGCATCGTCGCCCGCAAGATCGCGACCGCCGGGAACATCTCGATCGCGCATTCGGCGGGCAATATCGTCGCCGGGGGTCAGATGGGCATCCTGGCGGCGATCGGCGAGGGGACCCCGCTCGATTTCGCCGGCGACATCGCTGTCGATGTGACCGGCGGGCGGGTCCAGGCTTCCGAAAGCCGCCTCCGGGCGGCGGTCGGCGCCTGGACCTACGGGACCGGGTCGATCGCCGTGAACATCGGCAGGGACGCGACGCTGGCCTCCCGGCACGGCTCGGGCGTCTATGCCTTCATCGACGATGTTCCCGGCAACACGGAAGGCCGGATCGCGTTCGCCCAGGCGGGGAAGATCGAGGCGCCGTCCGGCGTGCACGCCATCGTCGCGCGGAACAGCGGCGCGGCGGAAACCCGCGCTGCGGCGAGACAGCCCGTCATCGACATAAGCTGGACGGGAACATACAAGACCGCCGCCGGGAGCGGGCGCTTCGAGACAAGCAGCTTCGAAGAGGCGTTCCTGCTCAATCGCAGTGTCCGCGCAAGGGAATTCCGGGACATCGAGGGCGAGCGGGGGATCGCGGCCGAGGTCATGTCCTGGAGAAAAGCCGCCCTGCGCGTGGGGAGAGCCGACGAGCCCGCCATCGCCGACAGAGCCGCCGCCGACGCGATCCTCGACAGCACGGCGTCCGATGCGTCCGGCGAAGGCCGGACGAGATACGCTCTCAAGACCGCCGTCCTGCCGGAGATCAGGAAAGCGCTCGCCAGCGAGCGCTACACCATCGCCGGTGTGGACACGACCGACATCGACACCGACGGGACAGGCGGGTTGAGCGACGCCGAACTCGTCGCGTGGCTGAAAACGCGGGACGATCGCCCGGAGATCATGAAGCGGGCGCTGCGATACGCCTTCACCGATGAAGAAGCGGCGGTGTTCCGGGCGCTGGTGGACGGGGACGACCCGACGGCGGCCCTCGACGCCTTGCAGACGGCGCGCGGCGGGGCCGGCAACCTGCCCGACAACTACCGCCGCGATGTGATGGAAATCGCCGGCTATTACAATGTGGGCGACATCCGCGTCGCCGTGAACGGGGGCTCGATCGACGCCTCGGGCGACGGCGTGCGCGCAGGCTACATATGGCCCAACAATCGCAACGGCAGAATCGACATCGCCGTGGCCGAGGGCGCAACGGTCGCCGGCGGCGCCGCCGGAATCCACGTCGCCAATGCGGGCATGGGCGAAATCGCGGCCGATTCGGCCTGGGGCAGGGCCCTCTACCTGGCCGGGGATGTGACCCTGCGCCGGCAGTTCGTCACGGTGCACGGCGCGGTGACGGGCGGAACGGACGCGGCGGTTCACCTGATGGGCGGCGGCGCGTTGCTGGTCGGCGAGACGGGCAAGGTTCATGCCGGCTCTTCGGGCCGCGCCATTCTGGTCAACGACCCCGGACGTTCGGAGATCGTAATCCACGGCGAGGTGAGGGGCGGCGCGGGGGCGCCGGCGGCTGTCGATGTGACGGGCGGCGGCGCGATCGCCGTCGGCCTGACGGGCCGGGTGACGGCCAACGGAGCGACGCTGGCCATCCGGGCCCGCAAGGCGACATCCGACGACATGCGGAGGACCAGGGTGTTCCTGCATGTGGTCGGCGCGAATGTCCCCGGGCGGGTGTCGCAGGAGGCTGCCGATGCGGCGGTGGCGCGGGTGCAGGGCGGCATCGGCGGCGACGGCGTCGAGGACGGCAAGGTCGTCTTTGTCGAGATCGACGCCGCGGGCAAGACCGGCCAGACAGTGTCCGTCGATCTCCCCGACGGGGGCGGCGATCCGGACACCGGCGGCCTTCCGAAGGAGCAAGGGAGCGCCGGGAATGAGGATGACGGGACAATGCCGCGGCCCGAGCCGGCATTCGATTGCGACATGGCCGAACTGACGGACGATCGCTGCCGTCTCTACGAGGCGTTGCCCTCGGTGCTGCTGGCGATGAACGGCCTGCCGACCCGCGAGGAGCGGCTGGCGGCGGCGCGCAGCGAGGCCGGCGGCTGGGCGCGGGTGGAGACCGCCCGCGGCGAGTGGACGGCGGACTCGTCGACCCGCGCCGGCGTCGCCTACGACCGGGCTCGCAGCGGCGTGCGCGTCGGCGTCGACGGCGCGGTGGGCGAGACCGGCCTTTTCGGCGTGTCGCTGCACGGCCTGCGCGGTTCGGCGGACATGACGCAGAACGGCGGCAAGGTGGAACTGTCGGGCGTGGGCGTGAGCGTGTCCGGCGCGGCGGAGGTCGGCGACGGCGTCTATATCGACGCGCAGGCGGGGGCGACCCGCTACGACGTGAAACTGACGTCGAAACTCGCGCTGGAGCCGTTCCGGACGCTGAAGGACGGCGCGACGGGGACGGGCTATGCGCTGGCGGTCGAGGCCGGCCGGCCCGTGGCTGTGGGCGACGGCGTGACGCTGACGCCGCGCGCCGGTTTCGTCTGGTCGCGGGCATCGCTGGGCGACTTCAGGGACTCGCGGGGATCGACGGTGTCGATGCAGGACGCGGAGAGCCTGACGGGCCGCGCGGGCGTGCGCGCGGAGGTCGCGCCGGACGGCGCCGGCGGCCTGCTCGTGTTCGGTTCCGCGGAGGCGACGCACGAGTTCTCGGGGGACACCGAGACGCAGATCGCGGGGACGTCGCTGAAGGCGTCGCCGGAGACGACGGGCGTGCGTTTCGCCCTGGGCGCCGCGCACGTCTGGGGCGACGGCCGTTTCGCGTTGCAGGCTTCCGCGACATACGCCGCCGGCGGCAGCGACGGCGACGGGTTCGGCGGCGGGCTGAGCCTGTCGGCGCGCTTCTGAGCGGCCGCCGCGGTCCGGTCGCGGTCTTTCCCGGGGGCGATGGACTTTGCCCCCGGGAGCGCCGGCGTCTCGCCGGCGCGCGCGAAAACAAGATGCTGGCGAGACGCCCCGCATATGCGGGGGCGGGCTTGCTCCCGGAACGACCGCAACCGACCCGCCGCGGCGTCATGGGCCAAAAGGAGAATTGCCGGCTTCGGGCTGAGGCGCCGGCGCGGCTTCGTATAGCCGCGCCCGCCGGCGGTCGGGGGTCGGATGTCCGGCGAAAGGCGGGCGCATGGACGGGCGCTGCGGCGAGGGAACGCCGGACGAGGCAGAACCGCCCGAAGGCTGCTGCCCCCGGGAGGACGAGGCTTTCACGGGGCCGCGTCGGCGCGCGTATTTCCGTCGCAAATTGCTGCGCCGGCGCCGCGATGTCCTCGCCGGACGGCGCGAGACCATCGTCCATCTTCGGGAGAACGGCGCGGCCGAACCGGATATCGCCGACCGGACCCCGGTCGAAAGCGCGCGCCCGGTCGAACCCGTCCATCGATGCGCAGGAACGCCGCGAACGCCCGGGGAAGACCTGCCGCGGCGACCGACCGGGCGGTGCCGCCTGCAAGACTCGAACTTGCGACCCTCGCATTACGAATGCGATGCTCTACCGACTGAGCTAAGGCGGCGCGCCGTCGCTACCCTAGGCGCGCCCGCGGCGGCGCGCAAGCCGCCGATCCGGTTCGGACACATGCGAGAGAGAGGGCTGATCTAATGCCGGTTCGCAAGCGGATGGTTTTCTTGCCCGGCTGGGCCTTCGGCGGCCTGGCCGTGCTGTCGGCGGTCCTTTTCGCGCCGGACGCGGCGCGGGCGGTCAACGACTGCGGGGCGCTCAATTCGGGCAACTCGTTCACCGAGACCTGCCCGAACCAGGCCTATGCCACCGCCATCGTCTACTGGGACCAGGCGAACCCCGTCACGCTCACTGTCGGCGGCGGCGCGGCGACGATCATCACGGGCGCCGCGAACGGCGGCGTGCATAACGGCATCACCGTCCGCACCACTGACGACACGACCTCGCCCCGCACGTCCGCGGTCCGCAACATCGCACTCACGGTCGGCAACGCGGGCGCCGTCGCCATCGGGCAAAGCGGGACGCGGGCCAGCAGCTGGCGCAACAACCGCGGCATCTTCGTCCACCAGCGCGACGGGGACGGCGCCACGACGACGCTGGACATCCGGGACGGGGTGACGATCGGGACGGCGACCGACAAGATGGAGAACGGCGGCATCGAAGTCACCGTGGTCGAGAGCGACGCCGGCGATGTCTCCGTCACCACCGGCGCCGATATATTCTCCGAGGCCGATGGCGACAGGCCCGGCGGCATCTATATCGCTAACAGCGGCTCCGGCGCGGTCAGGCTCGCCAACAGCGGCGCCATTGTGTCGGACGCTCAGGGCATCGTTGTCTCGGACACCGGGTCCGACGGCGCCATTACGGTGACAAGCAGCGGCGCCATTACCGTGGCGGCCACGACGGGCGACTTCGAGGGCATCAGGGTCACGACGACCGGCGCCGGCAAGGACGCCGCCGGCAAGGACGCGGGCGTCTCCATTACCCATTCGGCCGGGGCTATCGCTGTGGCCAACGGCGGCGTCGGCATCAAGGCGCATGTGGGCGCCGCCCGGGAAGAGGCCCACACGACCCACGGCGATTACGTCGCGCCCCTGAACGCGGGCCTTGCGAAGGTCGAGGTCACGGGCGGGTCGATCGCCGCGAAGGGCGGGGCCATCCAGGCGAGGAACTACGAGGCGGGGTCGGTGGAGGTCGCCGTTTCGGAGGGCGTCACGCTGACCTCCTCGCACGGCCACGGCATCGAAGCGGTGCTGACCGATATCGGCAATGCGAGCGGGACAATTACCGTCGACAATAAGGCGGCGATAAAGGCCGGGACGGACGGTGCGCCGACGGACAATCAACACGGCATTGTCGTCACCCGCGTGGCGGGGTCGGGCGATGTCTCGGTGACCAACACCGGCGCCGTCGAGGCGAACGGCACCGGCATTGCCGCCTGGGCGACCGGCGGCGGCGGCGCCCTCACGGTGACCAACAGCGGCGCCATCGGCACGGCGACCGACCGGGTGCGGTACGGCATTCATGCGTCGCATGACGGCAATCCCGGCGCCGACGGATCCGCCAGTCTCAAGGTGACCCACAGCGCCGGCGCCGTCCTGGCGACGTTTCACGGCGTCTTCGCCGGGGTCTGGGAGGGCAGCGCCGATCTGACGGTTGAGATAACGGGCGGTTCGGTTTCTTCGGTTTCGGCGAACGGCCGCGTCCCGGCGGTGGAGGCGGCCCAGCAGGGAACGGGCTCCGCCACGGTCACGGTCTCCGACGGAGTCGCGATCGCCTCGCGGCGCAACGCCGGCGTCCGGGCGCTCATCGACCATGACGACAATGCGGCGGGGCGGATCGCGATTACCCAGGGCGGGACGATTTCGGGCCGCACGGGCGTTCGCGCCACGGTCACGCGCGCCAGCGCCATGGACGAGACGCGCGCGGCGTCGGCCCAGCCGCTGATCGACATTACCTGGACGGGAACTTTCGCGCGCGGGAAGGCCACGGCCGAAAACGACGCGGGCCGGCTTGAGGTGACCGATGTCTCGAGCGCCATCGGTCCCGCCGGCAAGGCGGACGCCTCGGCGGCCGCGCGGTTCGGGCAGGCGGCGGGCATCGAGGCCGGCGTTCTGTCGTGGCGGGACCTGGCGACGGAAGTGGCGAAGGGGGACGACCCCGGCCCGCTGGCGGACGCTGACGCAGTGAAGGCGCTGTTCGCCGACATGGCGACGAAGACGGCCATCGTGGCGCAGTTCCGCGCGGCGGTGACGCATGAGGAACTCGCCACGGTTCCGGGCGTCGCCGCCATCGACACCGACGGCGCGACGGGTCTGAGCGACGCGGAGATCGAGACATATCTGATCGCCCGCCGGGCGCTGCTGCGCGAGTTGCTGGCGGAAAGCCTCTCCGAGGCGGAGACGGCGGTGCTGGAGGCGGCGGTTACGGGCGGAGACGTGGACGGCGCGCTTGCCGCCGGGGGCGAGGCCTTCTCCGCCGATTACAAGACGGCGGTGAAGGACCTCCTCAAGCGCTTCAATGTGGGCGACATCCGCGTCGACGTGAACGGGGGTTCGATAACCTCCCGCGGCGACGGCGTCCGCGCCTGGTATGCGACGCCCAATGACAAGAACGGGCGCATCGACATCACGGTGGCCGAGGGGGCGACGGTCGCCGGCGGCATGGCGGGCGTCTGGGCCGCCAATGCGGGCATGGCCACGGTCAGGATGGACTCGGTCTGGGGCAAGGCCCTCTATCTGGACGCGGACACGATGCTGCGTCAGCAGTTCGTCACGGTGCATGGCACGGTGACGGGCGGGACGGACGCGGCGGTTCACCTGATGGGCGGCGGCGCGCTGCTGGTCCGCGAGAAGGGCAAGGTTCATGCCGGCCCGGGGCGGGCCGCCATTCTGGTCAACGACCCCGGCCGTTCGGAGATCGTGATCCACGGCGAGGTGAGGGGCGGCGCGGGCGCGCCGGCCGCTGTCGATACGACCGGCGGCGGCGCGATCACCGTCGGCCTGACGGGGCGGGTGACGGCGAACGGCGCGACGCGGGCCATCCAGGCCCGCAAGGCGACCCCGGACGACATGCGGACGACCCGGGTGGTGCTGCATGTGGCCGGCAACACGGAGGTCGACGGCCGGGTGTCGCGGGAGGCCGCCGATGCGGCGGTGGCGCGGGTGCAGGGCGGCATCGGCGGCGACGGCGTCGCGGATAACCGGGTCGTCTTCGCCGCGACCGATGACAACGGCCCCACCGGCCACACGGTGAGGGTCGCTCTCCCCGCCGGGGGCGGCAATCCGGTCACCGCCGGCCTTCCGAAAATGCCGGAGCAACGGATGATGACGCGGCAGGCGGAGGAGGAGCAGGATCGGCCACAGCCGGCGGCGGCGCCCCGGCCGGAGCGGTCGTTCGATTGCGACACGGCCGAACTGACGGACGATCGCTGCCGTCTCTACGAGGCGCTGCCCTCGGTGCTGCTGGCGATGAACGGCCTGCCGACCCGCGAGGAGCGGCTGGCGGCGGCGCGCAGCGAGGCCGGCGGCTGGGCGCGGGTGGAGACATCCCGCGGCGAGTGGACGGCGGACTCGTCGACCCGCGCCGGCGTCGCCTACGACCGGGCTCGCAGCGGCGTGCGCGTCGGCGTCGACGGCGCGGTGGGCGAGACCGGCCTTTTCGGCGTGTCGCTGCACGGCCTGCGCGGTTCGGCGGACATGACGCAAAACGGCGGCAAGGCGGAACTGTCGGGCGTGGGCATGAGCGTGTCCGGCGCGGCGGAGGTCGGCGACGGCGTCTATATCGACGCGCAGGCGGGAGCGACCCGCTACGACGTGAAACTGACATCGAAAACGGGCGGGATACTGAAGGACGGCGCGACGGGGACGGGCTACGCGCTGGCGGTCGAGGCCGGCCGGCCCGTGGCGGTGGGCGACGGCGTGACGCTGACGCCGCGCGCCGGTTTCGTCTGGTCGCGAGCATCGCTGGGCGACTTCAGGGACTCGCGGCTCGCGACCCCGGTGTCGATGCAGGACGCGGAGAGCCTGACGGGCCGCGCGGGCGTGCGCGCGGAGGTCGCGCCGGACGGCGCCGGCGGCCTGCTCGTGTTCGGTTCCGCGGAGGCGACGCACGAGTTCTCCGGGGACACCGAGACGCGGGTCGAGGGGACGGCGCTGAAGGCGTCGCCGGAGACGACGGGCGCGCGTTTCGCCCTGGGCGCCGCGCACGGTTGGGGCGACGGCCGTTTCGCGTTGCAGGCTTCCGCGACATACGCCACCGGCGGCAGCGACGGCGACGGGTTCGGCGGCGGGCTGAGCCTGTCGGTGCGCTTCTGAGCGGCCGCCGCGGTCCGGTCGCGATGGACTTTGCCCCGGGAGCGCCGGCGTCTCGCCGGCGCGCGCGAAAACAAGATGCCGGCGAGACGCCCCCGCATAGGCGCTATCGTCCATCTTCGGGAGAACGGCGCGGCCGAACCGGATATCGCCGACCGGGCCCCCGGTCGAAAGCGCGCGCCCGGTCGAACCTGTCCATCGATGCGCAAGAACGCCGCGAACGCCCGGGGAAGACCTGCCGCGGCGACCGACCGGGCGGCGGCGCCCGCATGACTCGAACTTGCGACCCTCGCATTACGAATGCGATGCTCTACCGACTGAGCCAAGGCGGCGCGCCGTCGCTACCCTGGGCGCGCCCGCCATGGCGCGCAAGCCGCCGATCCGGTTCGGACACATGCGAGAGAGAGGGCTTGCCGCGGGAGCGCGTTTCGGGTAGCTGGCGCATTCCCAGCGGCGACTGTCGGGGAGGGGCGCAGCATGGCCGTGCCGAGGAAGAAGGTCTCACGTTCGAAGCGCAACATGCGCCGGTCGCACCATGCGTTGCGGCGCGCGGCGCCGGTCGACTGCCCGAACTGCGGCGAAAGCAAATTGCCGCATCACATCTGCTCGTATTGCGGATACTATCGCGACCGCGAGGTAGCGCCGCCGGACGCCGACTAGGAGCGTTCGCGCGCGCTGCGCGCGCGGCAACCCATGAACCGGGTGAGGATCGCGCTCGACGCCATGGGGGGCGACGACGCGCCGGATATCGTGGTGCGCGGCGCCCATCTCGCGGCGCGCCGCCGCCCCGAGGTCGTCTTCACGGCGTTCGGCGACAGCGCGTCGATCGGGCCGCTGGCGGCGCGATACCCCGCGTTGCGGGATCGGCTGTCCATCCACCATACCGACGGCGCGGTCTCCGGCGATGCGAAGCCCTCGGTCGCGTTGCGGCGCGGGCGCGACTCGAGCATGCGCCTCGCCATCGACGCGGTCGCCGAAGGCGCCGTGGACGCCGTCGTTTCCGCCGGCAATACGGGCGCGTTGATGGCGATGGCCAAGGTGGTGCTGCGCAGTTTGCCCGGAATCGACCGGCCGGCGCTCGCCGGAGTCATACCCAACAGCCTGAGCGAGAGCGTGTTCCTCGACCTCGGCGCCAATGTCGAGTGCGATGCGGGCAATCTCGTCGATTTCGCCGCCATGGGCGCGGTTTTCGCCCAGACCGTGCTCGGACGCCGCCGGCCGTCGGTCGGCCTCCTCAATATCGGCAACGAGGAACTCAAGGGCCGCGACGAAGTGCGCGAAGCGGCCGCCATCCTGCGCGATGCGACAAGCCATTTCGCCTTTCACGGCTTCGTCGAGGGGGACGACCTCACGCGCGGAACCACCGATGTCATCGTCACCGACGGCTTCACCGGCAATGCGGCGCTGAAGACCGCGGAAGGCGTGAGCCGGCTATTCGGCGACTATCTGCGTCGCGTTCTCGCCAGTTCGTGGCGCGGGCGTCTCGGCTTCGCCATCGCCCGCGACTCGTTCCGCGCGTTGCGCGAACGCACCGACCCGCGCCGGCATAACGGCGCCATGTTCCTCGGCGTCAACGGCGCCGTGGTGAAGAGCCACGGCGGCACCGACGCGCTCGGCTTCGCGACCGCCATAGAGGTGGCCGTCGACATGGTGGCGGGCGCCGTGAACCGGCGTATCGTCGACGAACTCGCGGCGGTCCGGGCCCGGTCCGTCCGGGATGCGCCCTGAGCGGCGCCTTGCGCCCGCCTTCGCCGATGCCGGTGCGGGGCCGGGAGGCGGCTACTACATCTTGTTGATATTGACGGGTTTTCGTCGTTGCTATAGCGTGGCGCACCGGATCGGAGGGGGCGGGAGCCCGGGAGTATGAACACGATAACGCGCGCCCATCTGAGCGACGCGGTCTATCGGGAAGTCGGCCTGTCGCGAGGCGAGTCGGCTAAACTCGTCGAGGCGGTTCTGGAGACCGTGACGGCAAAACTGTCCGACGGCGAACCCGTGAAGATCTCCTCTTTCGGCAGTTTCCTGGTGCGGGAGAAAGCCGAACGGGTCGGCCGCAACCCCAGGACGGGCGAGGAAGTTTCCATACTGCCGCGTCGCGTGGTCGTCTTCCGCGCCTCGAACGTGCTGAAGCGGCGCCTCGGGAGCGATCCCGAAGGCGCGCTCGCCGGGAGCTGACCGGTGGCCGTTCCCGAACCGCGGGCGGCGGCCGACGAGGAGCGCCCCGGCGCGCCCGCGAAGTCGGAGCGCGCTTTCCGCACCATCAGCGAGGTGAGCGACAGCCTGGACGTGGCGCAGCACGTGCTGCGGTTCTGGGAAACCAAATTCACGCAGATACGACCCCTGAAGCGCGGCGGCCGGCGGCGCTACTATCGCCCCGAGGACATCGTCCTTCTGCGCGGCCTGCGCGCCTTGCTCTACGAGGACGGCTACACCATCCGCGGGGTTCAGAAACTGCTCCGCGAAGGCGGCGTCCGGGTCTTGCAGGACCGCGCCGGCGGCGGCGCTCCCGAAAAGACGCCCGCCGACCCGGCCGCCCCGGCGCCCGTTCCCGAACCGGCCGAACGCGCCGCGCGGGAGGACGACCCGCGCCGCGCCGAACTCAAGGCGCTGCTGCGCGAAATCGAAGTCTTGCGCCGCACTCTGGACGACGCGCTGTAGCCCGGCGCGCCGGCCGCGCTCACGACGCCTTGCGACGCGCCCGCCGCCGCTTGACGCCGAGGCGAGACGAGAGAAAGCGCCCGGTATGGCTGTCCGGCGCGGCGGCGATATCCTCCGGCGCGCCGGCGACGACCACCCGGCCGCCGCCGTCGCCGCCCTCCGGGCCGAGATCGACGATCCAGTCGGCGGTCTTGATCACTTCCAGGTTGTGTTCGATCACGATGACTGTGTTGCCGCTGTCCACCAGCTCATGCAGGACCTCCAGCAGTTTGCGGATGTCCTCGAAATGCAGTCCCGTCGTCGGCTCGTCGAGGACGTAAAGCGTCCTGCCGGTGGCGCGCCGCGACAGTTCCTTCGCCAGTTTGATCCGCTGCGCCTCGCCGCCCGACAGGGTCGTCGCCTGCTGGCCGACGCGGATATAGCCGAGGCCGACGCGGCGCAAGGTCTCCAGCTTGTTGCGGATGGCCGGAACCGCGGCGAACAGGTCCGCCGCCTCGTCGACCGTCATCGCGAGGACATCGGCGACCGACCGCCCCTTGTAGGTCACCTCCAGGGTTTCGCGGTTGTAGCGCGCGCCGTTGCAGGCGTCGCAGGTGACGTAAATGTCGGGGAGGAAGTGCATCTCGATCTTGACGACGCCGTCGCCCTGGCACCCCTCGCAGCGCCCCCCCTTTACGTTGAACGAATAGCGGCCCGGCTTGTAGCCGCGAACGCGCGACTCGGGCAGCCCCGCGAACCAGTCGCGGATCGGCGTGAAGGCGCCGGTATAGGTCGCGGGGTTCGACCGCGGCGTCCGCCCGATCGGCGACTGGTCGATCTCCACCGCCTTGTCGAGATGTTCGATGCCGTCGATCGCGTCGTGTTCGCCCGGATGCGCGCGCGCGCGGTTGAGCCGCCGCGCGACCGCCGGATACAGCGTGTTCACGATCAGACTCGACTTGCCGCTGCCGGAAACCCCGGTGACGCAACACAAGGTCCCCAGCGGGATCGCGACCGTGATGTTCTTGAGATTGTTCTCGCGCGCGCCGACGATGGCGAGCTCGCGGCGCCGCGCCGCCCGGCCGCGGCCGCTGCGTTTGCCGGCGCGCCGCGATGTCGGGACGGGTATGGCCCGCCGTCCGGACAGATACTGGCCGGTCAGGCTGGCGCTGTCGCCGATGACCGAGTCGGGCGGCCCCGCGGCGACGATCTGCCCCCCATGCTCTCCGGCGCCCGGCCCCATGTCCACCAGATGGTCGGCGCCGCGGATCGCGTCCTCGTCGTGCTCGACCACGATTACCGTATTGCCCAGGTCGCGGAGGTTCCCGAGTGTGCGCAACAGCCGCGCATTGTCGCGCTGATGCAGACCGATGGACGGCTCGTCGAGCACGTAGAGCACCCCGGTCAACCCGGAACCGATCTGCGATGCGAGGCGGATGCGCTGGCTTTCGCCGCCCGAAAGCGTGGCCGACGCGCGCGCGAGGCTGAGATATTCGAGGCCCACATCGACGAGGAAGCGGAGGCGGGCCTCGATCTCGCGCAGGATGCGCGCGGCGATCTCGCGCTGCGTCCCCGCCAGCCGGGCGCCGGCCTCGGCGAACCATGTCGCCGCGTCGCCGATCGACCGCTCGGCGACCTCGCCGATATGCGCATCGGCGAGCTTGACCGCCAGCGCCTCCGGCTTCAGCCGATACCCGTTGCAGCTCTCGCACCGCGTCTCGGTCTGGTAGCGCGCCAGTTCCTCCCGCAACCAGGCGTTTTCGGTTTCGCGGTAGCGGCGCTCCAGATTGGGCAACACGCCCTCGAACGACCGGGTGGTGGCGTAGCGGCGCGCCCCGTCGTCGTAATGCATCGTCACCGCCTCGCCGCCGGACCCGTGCAGGATGGCCTCGCGGACGGCCGCCGGCAGCGCGCTCCACGGCTTGGCCATGCTCACCCGGTAATGCGCAGCGAGGCTTTCCAGCGTTTGCCGGTAATAGGGCGTGCTCGCGCCCGCCCACGGCCGCACGGCGCCCTGGGCGAGGCTCCGTTCTCCGTCGGGCACGACGAGCGCGGCGTCGAAACGGGCGAGAACGCCCAGGCCCGCGCAGTCGGGACAGGCGCCGTGCGGGTTGTTGAACGAGAACAGCCGCGGTTCGATCTCGTCGATCGAGAACCCCGAAACCGGGCAGGCGAAACGCGCCGAAAACGTATTGAGTTCGCCGCTGCGCGCGTCTTCGGTGACGAGCAGGCCGTCGGAGAGCTCGAGCGCGGTTTCGATGGAGTCGGCGAGGCGGTTGCCCAGCCCCTCGCGCACCACCAGCCGGTCGACGACGACCTCGATGTCGTGCTTGCGCCTCTTGTCGAGAGCGGGGACCTCGTCGATCGCATGGAGCGCGCCGTCGACCTTCAGCCGCTGGAAGCCGCGCTTCATCAGCTGGGCGATCTCCTTGCGATACTCGCCCTTGCGGCCGCGCACGACGGGCGCCAGCAGATGCAACCGAGTCCCCTCGGCCATGTCCATGACCGCGTCGACCATCCGGCTGACCGAAAGGCTTTCGATGGGCAGACCCGTCGCGGGAGAGTAGGGGACTCCGACGCGCGCCCACAGCAGCCGCATATAGTCGTACACTTCGGTGACGGTGCCCACGGTCGAACGCGGGTTGCGCGATGTCGTTTTCTGGTCGATGGCGATGGCCGGCGACAGCCCCTCGATCGAATCGACGTCGGGTTTCTCCATGAGTTCGAGGAATTGCCGCGCATACGCCGACAGGCTTTCGACGTAGCGCCGCTGGCCCTCGGCGTAGATCGTATCGAACGCCAGCGACGATTTGCCCGAGCCCGACAACCCGGTGACGACGATCAACCGGTTCCGCGGCAGGTCGATGTCGATGCCCCTGAGGTTGTGCTCGCGGGCGCCGCGGATGGAGAGGGTCGGCTGCATGGTTCGGCGGAGTATAGGCGTCCGGGCCGGCCGGCGCCGCTCCGCAAGCCGTTCCGCGGCGCGGTCGCCCCGGCTATAATCCGGGGCGAGAGCGGCAGAGAAGGGAGGGCGTCACGCCATGGCCGGCAGCGTAAACAAGGTGATCCTGGTCGGGAATCTCGGCCGCGACCCGGAGGTCCGCAGCTTCCAGAACGGGGGGCGGGTGGCGAATTTTTCCGTCGCTACCGGCGAACGATGGCGCGACCGGCAGACCGGCGAACAGCGGGAGCGGACCGAATGGCATCGCGTCGCCGTCTACGACGAGAAATTGGTGGAGATCGCCGAGAAGTATCTGCGCAAGGGTAGGAAGATCTATCTCGAAGGCGAAATACGGACCAGCAAATGGACCGACCAGTCCGGCCAGGAGCGCTACACCACCGAGGTCGTTCTCCCGCGCTTCCGCGGGCACCTGACGATGCTCGGCAGCCGTGGGGAGGAGGGCGGTTTCGCCGGCGAATCGAGCGACGACCGCAGCCCGAGTCAGGGCGAGGCGCCCGGCGCCCCCGCGCCGGCGGGCGGGACCGACGACTTCGACGACGATATCCCCTTCTGAACGGCCGCAGGGCTGCGCGCGCGTTCAGCGTTCCTCAATGGGCGCGAAATTGCGCCGCTCCGGGCCGACATACAGCTGGCGGGGGCGGCCGATCTTCTGGCTGGGGTCTTCGATCATCTCGTTCCAGTGGGCAACCCAGCCCACCGTGCGCGCGACGGCGAAGATCACCGTGAACAAATCCATCGGAATGCCCATCGCGCGCAGGATGATCCCCGAGTAGAAATCCACGTTGGGGAACAGTTTGCGCTCGACGAAATAGGGGTCTTCGAGCGCAATCTTCTCCAGCGCCACCGCCAGTTTGAGCAGCGGCTCGTTCTCGACGCCCAGTTCCGCCAGCACCTCGCGCGCCGACTGGCGCATGACCGCAGCCCGCGGATCGTAGTTCTTGTAGACCCGGTGGCCGAACCCCATGAGGCGGAACGGGTCGTCCTTGTCCTTGGCGCGCGCGATGAATGCGCCGATCCGGTCCACCGAACCGATCTCTTCCAGCATCCGCACCACCGCCTCGTTCGCCCCGCCATGCGCGGGCCCCCACAGCGAGGCGACCCCCGCGGCGATGCAGGCGAACGGGTTCGCTCCCGACGAGCCGGCGAGGCGGACCGTCGACGTCGAGGCGTTCTGCTCATGGTCGGCGTGAAGGATCAGGATGCGGTCGACCGCCCGGGCGAGCACCGGGTTCACCTGGTAGTCCTCCGCCGGAACGGAGAACAGCATGTGCAGGAAATTCTCGGCGTAGGACAGGTCGTTGCGCGGATAGATGAACGGCTGTCCTATCGAGTATTTGTAGGCCATCGCGGCGATCGTCGGCATCTTGGCGACCAGCCGGTGCGACGCGATCTCGCGCTCGCGGCTGTCATTGATGTCGAGCGAGTCGTGATAGAACGCGCTCATCGCCCCCACGACGCCGATCAGCACCGCCATCGGATGCGCGTCGCGCCGGAAACCGCGGTAGAGATAGGTGAGCTGCTCATGCAGCATGGTGTGATAGGTGACGTTGTAGGAAAATTCCTTCTTCTGCGCCCGGTCGGGCAGGTCGCCGTATAGCAGCAGATACGCGACCTCCATGAAGTCGCTCTTTTCGGCCAGCTCCTCTATCGAGTATCCCCGGTGCAGAAGCGTGCCCGCTTCCCCGTCGATATAGGTGATCGCCGACTCCGCGCTCCCCGTCGAGGTGAAGCCGGGGTCGTAGGTGAACATGCCCGTTTCGGCATACAGGCGGCGCACATCGATGACGCTCGGCCCCGTGGTTCCCGCGATCACCGGAAACTCGAAACGCTTGCCGGTCCGGTTGTCCGTCAGCGTGACCGAGTGGGCGTTTTCCGAAACCGTCGTTCTCGTCGCCGCGTCCGTCATGGCGCACCGCCCCTTTCGCTTGTCGGATAGCCGGGCGGCGCGGAATCCGAACCGGCGAACCGAGCATAGAGACATTCGGCCGCAGGCGCAATTTGTCGGGAAAATGAGAACCGAATGTATTATTTATCAGCGTAATACAGGGTATTGCTCAATTTCCGGTTGAGAATGTTTCCGGCGCCTGGACGGACAACCTCTCGAGCACCGCCTCGCGACCGAGGACGGCCGCGACCTCGAAAATACCGGGCGACACCGCGCTCCCGGTCAGTGCCGCCCGCAGCGGTCGCGCGACCTTGCCGAACCCGACTCCCTCGTCCGCCGCGAACGCGCGCAGGCGCGCTTCTATCGCAGCTTCCGACCACGGCTCCAGCGTCGCCAGGCGGGCGGCGAGGGCGCCGAGGCGTCGCCGGGCTTCGGCGTCCAGCGATGCGGCGGCTTTCGACGTCATCGGCAGGGGCGTCCCGGCGACATAAAAGCGCGCGTTCTCCGCAAGCGCCACGAGCGTATCCGCGCGCGGCTTCAGTCCCGGCATCGCCGCCTCGAGGCGGCTCTTGTCGCCGGCGTCGAGCGCGCGCCCGATCGTCTGCGAGAGCCTGCCGGCGATGGCTTCGACCAGCGTCGCGTCCGCACTCGAACGGATCCGGGCCGCGTTCAGCGACAACAGACGCCCGCGGTCGAAGCGCGCCGGCGCCCGTCCCACGCCGTCCAGCCCGAACCATGCGACAGCGTCCTCGTCGCCGATGATCTCGTCGTCGCCGTGGCTCCAGCCCAGACGCAACAGATAGTTGCGCATCGCCGCCGGCAGAAAACCCTCGTCGCGCCACGTCGCGACGCCGAGCGCGCCGTGTCGTTTCGACAATTTCCGTCCGTCGGCGCCGTGGATCAGAGGGATATGGGCGAAGACCGGCGGCTTCCAGCCCAGGGCGGCGTAGAGCCGGTGCTGGCGAAAGGCGTTGGTCAGGTGGTCGTCGCCGCGAATGACGTGGGTGACCGCCATGTCGCGGTCGTCGACGACCGCCGACAGCATATAGGTCGGCGTGCCGTCGGAACGCAGCAACACCATGTCGTCGAGGCGGTCGTGGGAGACGGTGACAGGCCCCTGGACAGCATCGTCGATGGTCGTTTCCCCGTCGAGCGGAACCTTGAGACGGAGCGACGGAGCGACGCCCGGCCGCGCGTCCGCCGGGTCTCTGTCGCGGCAGGCACCGTCATAGAGGCGCGTGCGCCCCTCCGCGCGCGCGCGCGTCCGCATTGCGTCGAGCTCTTCCGGCGTGCAGTAGCAACGATACGCTGCGCCCGCAGCGAGCAGCGCTTGCGCGACCGCCGCGTGACGGGCCGCGTTGCGCGACTGTCGCACCGCGTCTCCGTCCCAATTCAGGCCCAGCCAGCGCAGCCCCTCGAAAATGGCGGCGACCGCCGCCTCGGTGGAGCGCGCGCGGTCGGTATCCTCGACCCGCAACAGAAACCGGCCTCCATGCCGGCGCGCGAAAAGCCAATTGAACAGCGCCGTCCGCGCGCCGCCGATATGCAGAATCCCCGTCGGCGAGGGCGCGAACCGGGTGACCACGCTCATGCGCTATTCTTCCTTTCCCCGGGGGGCGGAGCCGCCGCCGGTTGTGTAGCAGACCGGCGCATTCCGGGCGACGACCGGCAAAGCAGGGAGAGAAGCGCCCGTGCCCGCCTGGCTCCACGGCCTGCTCATCGACGAACGGCATCGATGGTTCCTCTGGATACCCGTCGTCTTCGGCGTCGGGATAGGGGTCTATTTCGCCTTGCCGTTCGAACCGTCGCCGTGGGTCGCTCCGGCGGCGGCGATGCCTGCGGCCGCCGCGGCATGGCTGACGCGCGAGCGTCTCGCCTTGTCCGCGCCGCTTGCCGCCGTTGCGCTTGCCGCAGCCGGCGCGTCTGCGGCGGGCGCGCGCACTGTGCTGGTCGCCGCGCCCATCCTCGCGGCGGAGCACGGCCCGGCCGCCGTCCGCGGCGAGGTCGCGTCCGTCGAACCGCTGCCATCCGGCTATCGCGTCATTATCGATGTCGCCGAAATATCCGGCCTCGCGCCGCCGCAACGCCCGGAACGGGTGCGTCTCACCCTGCGCACGGGCGCGCCTCCGCCGCCGGGCCGCCCGATCGTCTTGCCGGCGGTGCTTCACCCGCCGCCTGCGCCGGCGGCGCCGGGGGGTTTCGATTTCGCCCGCGCCCTCTACTTCCAGCGCATCGGCGCGCTGGGTTACGCCGTCGGGCCGCCGCAGTTCGACGACGATGCGCCGCCTGCGGGCGAGCGGCGGTCGCTGGCGGCGCTGCGCTACACTATCGCCAGCCGGATCGAGGCCGCGATGACCGCCGGCCGCGAGGACGACCCGGCCCGGATGCAGCGGGCGCGGGTGGCGGCTGCGCTGCTCACCGGGCTGCGCGCCGGCATCGACGAGACGGTGTTGAAGTGGCTCCGCGATTCGGGCCTCGCGCACCTGCTCGCCATTTCCGGGCTGCATCTCGGTCTCGTCGCGGGTCTGACCTTTTTCGTCCTGCGCTTGCTCCTGGCGCTCTCGGAGACGCTCGCCCTGCGCCGGCCGATCAAGAAATGGGCGGCTCTTGCGGCACTGGCCGCGGGCTTCGGCTATCTGTTGCTCACCGGCGCGACGATCCCCACCCAGCGGGCGTTCATTATGGTCGCGATGCTGTTGGCGGCCATCCTGATCGACCGCGAACCGCTCACCATGAGGCCCGTCGCGTGGGCTGCGCTGGTCATCCTGGCGTGGCGGCCCGAAAGCCTGACCGGCGCCAGCTTTCAGATGTCGTTCGCGGCGGTCACGGCGCTGGTCGCGTTCTACGAAGCCATCCGCGCAAGGAGTCTGCGCCGGGCGACGCCGCCCTCCCTGTGGCGGCGCCCGCTGGTCTATCTCGGCGCTGTCGCCGCAACCACCGTCGTCGCGAGTCTCGCGACCGCGCCGTTCGCCGCCTGGCACTTCAACCGCATCGCCGTCGTCGGCCTGGTGGCCAACTTCGTCGCCGTGCCCGCCACCGCATTCTGGATTATGCCTTGCGGTATGGTCGCGCTCCTCGCAATGCCGTTCGGACTCGAGGCGCCGGCGCTCGAAGCGATGGGGTGGGGGATCGGGCTGGTCATCGCCGTCGCCGAGGCGTGCGCCGGTCTTCCCCTGGCGGTGGCGTCGATACCGGCCGCGCCGGCGTCCGCCCTCATAGCCACCGTTTTCGGCGGCCTGTGGATCGCCATCTGGCGTCGACCCTGGCGTTTCTGCGGCGTCGCCGGCGTCGCGGCCGGCATCGCGATCGCCATCGCCGCCCGCGGCCCCGACCTTCTGGTCGACGACACGGGCCGTCTCTTCGCGGTGCGTCCCGAGTCCGGCGGACTCGCCTTGTCCACCGGAAGAACCGCCCGCTTCGCCGCCGGGGTCTGGCTCCGGCGCGCCGGCGTCGCCGAAGCGGCGCCGTGGCCCCCCGAAGATATGGCCTGCGACCGTCTGGCGTGCATTTTCGCGCCGCAAGGCGGCCCGGTGGTGGCTCTCGTCCACGACCCGCGCGCCCTCGCGGAGGACTGCGCCGTCGCCGACATCGTCGTCAGCGCGGCGCCGATCCGCGACGACTGCCCGGCGCCGCTCGTCATCGACCGGGACGACACGCAGCGGAACGGCGCTCACGCCGTCCGGTTCGGCGACGGCGAGGCGCCGCGGGCGGCGCATGCGAGAGGCGCCCGCGGCGCGCGCCCGTGGGTTGCCCCGCCGGAGAGCGACGCCGCTCAGTAGCGGCGCAGCAGGCCCACCAGCCGCCCCTGAACCTTGACGCGGTCCGGCCCGTAAATCTGCGTCTCGTAGTTCGGGTTCGCCGCCTCGAGGGCGACCGATTCGTTCTTGCGCCGCAAGCGCTTGAGAGTCGCCTCATGCTCGTCGATGAAGGCCACGACGATCTGCCCGTTCTCGGCGGTCTCCGCGCGCGCGACGATGGCGATATCGCCGTCCAGAATCCCCGCGTCCACCATCGAATCGCCCTCGACTTCCAGAGCGTAGTGCTCCCCGGGCCCGATCATCGAGGCGGGCAGGTCGACCTCGCGCTGCATCTCGCGCAGCGCCTCGATAGGCGTGCCGGCGGCGATCCGCCCGTAAAGCGGAAGGACCACCCCCCGGTCCCCCGCATCCGCTTCGGGGCCGGCCGTCGTCCCCGGGAAGTAACCCCGCACCACTTTCGCGGAGAATTCGCCTTTCGAAGAGCTGGCCTGCCGCGGAAGTTTCAGCACTTCCACCGCTCGCGCCCGGTGCGGAAGCCGGCGGATGAAACCCCGTTCCTCCAGGGCGGTGATCAGGCGGTGAATGCCGGACTTCGACTTCAACCCGACCGCGTCCTTCATTTCGTCGTAGCTCGGCGCGACTCCGGTGTTGTCCAGCTGCCCGTCGATATAGGTAAGAAGTTCGTGTTGTTTGCGTGTCAACATGGCTGCGCTCGCTTCGTTCCCCCGGCGTCGGAATTGACGGCGTGCGCCGTTCTATTTTGGTTCCGAACGCCGGTCAAGCGTTTTCGCCGCGGGAGCGCGCTAAAATCCGCCGACGCCCGCGGGGAACATCAGCGCCTCGACACGCTCCCCCGCTGCCGCCGGAGGCGCATGGGGCGGGCGCACCACCAGACAGTCGGCGCGCGCGAGCAGCGAAAGCATGGAACTGTCCTGCGCCGCGAACGGGTCGGCCAGACTCTCTCCCCCGGGCCCCGCCGACAACCGGCTGCGCAGATAATCCTCGCGTCGGTCGTTGGCCGGCAGGGACCGCGCAAGCGATACGAGGCGGCGCGAGTCTCCGTCTCCCCGACTATCGGTTCCGGACATGCGGGCGAGCGCCGGGCGCAGGAACACCAGCGCGCAAACCAGCGCCGAAACCGGATTCCCCGGCAACCCCATCACCGGCGCGCCGTCCAGCCTGCCGAACATCAGCGGTTTGCCGGGCCGCATGGCGATCCGCCAGAAATCCAGCGTCATTCCGGCATTCTCCAGGGCCCGGCGCACAAGGTCGCGCTCGCCCACCGAGACGCCGCCGGTCGTCAGCAGAAGGTCGTGGTTGCGCGCTCCGCGCGCCATCGCGCGCAGCGCGTCCTCCTCGTCCGGCGCCGTGCCGACGATGCTGGGCAGGGCGCCCCAGGCGCGCACCGCCGCCGCCAGACCGAGCGCGTTGGAGCTCACGATCCGGTCGCGCCCGACGGGCTCGCCCGGCATGACGATTTCATCCCCTGTGGCGAGGATCGCCACCCGCGGCCGCCGCCTGACGATGAGCCACGGGTGGTTCATCGCCGCCGCCAGGGCTACGTCGCGCGCGCCCAGCGCGCGGCCCTCCGGCAATCCGGGGTCGCCGGCGGCGAAATCCAGCCCCGCCTTGCGGACATACCGCCCCGGCTGCGCCGTTTCCTTCACCGTGATCGAATCGCCGTCGGCGTCGGCGTTCTCCTGAACGGCGATGGCGTCGGCGCCGTCCGGGACCGGCGCGCCGGTGAAAATGCGCACCGTTTCGCCCGCCCTTACGACCCCGTCGAATCCGGCGCCCGCCGCCGAAACGCCGACCTGGCGCAGCGCCGCGGGCGGCGACGCCACGTCGGCGGCGCGCACCGCGTAGCCGTCCATCGCCGAGACATCGGCGGGCGGTTGGGTCCGTCGCGCGACCACCGGCGCGGCGAGAACCCGCCCCAGCGCCTCGGACACGGAGATCTGCTCGCCGGGCAGGGGTTCGAAAGCGTCCACGATCCGCGCTCGCGCCTCGGCGACGGGCATCAATGCGTTTCCCCCCGCCGTCATGCGGCGCTCCAGAGTCCCGACTTGCCGCCGGACTTGCGGAGAAGGCGCAGGCCGTCGATCCGCATCCCCCGGTCCACCGCCTTGCACATGTCGTAGATCGTCAACGCCGCCACCGAAGCGGCCGTGAGCGCCTCCATTTCCACCCCGGTGCGCCCCACGATCCGGCACGTCGCGGCGATCTCCACCGCGGAGTCTTCCTCGCGGCATTCGAGGTCCACCGACACCGAAGTCAACGCCAGCGGGTGGCACAGGGGAATGAGTTCGGCGGTGCGCTTCGCCGCCATTATTCCCGCCAGCCGCGCCACTCCCAACACGTCGCCCTTGCGGTGATCCCCCGACCGGATCATGTCCAGCGTGCGCCGGTTCATGAACACCCGCGCGCCGGCCGTCGCAACGCGCCCGGTCTCCGGCTTGCCGCCGACCTCGACCATGGCCGCGCGGCCGGCGGCGTCGAAATGCGTGAACGCCGGCGGGGTCAGAAGGGACCGGGTCGCCGCCGTAACGTCGCTCTGGCGCATCAGCGATTCGCCGACCAGAAAACGGTTCGCGCCGGCGGCGCGCATCCGCGCGATGTCGCCCGGGTCGCGGATCCCGCTCTCGCACACGATCATGCGGTCCGCCGGAACCTGCGGCGCCAGCCGCTCCGTCGTCGCGAGGTCGACCTCCAGAGTCTTCAGGTTGCGGTTGTTGATGCCGATCATCCGCCCCGGCAAGGCGAGGGCGCGCGATAATTCGTCGCCGTCATGGACCTCGATCAGACAATCCATGCCGAATCGCGCCGCCTCGCGGGCGAGGGCTCCGGCCGTCTCGTCATCCACCGCCGCCATGACGATCAGGATGCAGTCGGCGCCGAGCGCGCGCGTCTCGACGACCTGCCACGGGTCCACCATGAAGTCCTTGCGCAGCACCGGCAGGGAACAGGCGGCCCGCGCGGCCGCGAGGTCGGCGGCCTTGCCCCGGAAGCGGGTCTCTTCCGTAAGCACCGAAAGGCAGGCGGCGCCGCCGGCTTCGTAGGCGCGCGCCAGGGAGGGCGGGTCGAAATCGGCGCGGATGAGTCCCTTGCTGGGCGACGCCTTCTTGATCTCCGCGATCAGGCCGACGCCCTCCGCGGCGGCGAGGGCGTCGGCGAAGCCGCGCGGCGGCGCCGCCGCCGCGGCCTTCGCCTCCAGAGTCGCGCGCGGCGTTTGCGCCCTGGCGGCGGCGACGCGGCGGCGCTTGTCGGCGCACAGCCGCGCGAGGACATCGGTCATGCGCCGCTTCGGTTGGTAATGGCGACGAGCCGCTCGAGCACGCGCTGCGCCGAACCGTCGTCGAGCGCCGCGCCGGCGCGCGCGGCGCCTTCGGCGAGGTCGCCGGCCCGGCCCGCGACGACCAGAGCCGCGGCGGCGTTGAAGCGCACGATGTCGCGAAAAGCGCCCGGCGCGCCGGCCAGCAGGTCGCGGATCGCCGCGGCGTTGTACTCCGGATCGCCGCCTTCGAGCGCCGCCGGGTCGGCGCGCTCCAGACCCGCGTCCTCCGGCGTCACCGTGAAGCGCGAGACCGCGCCGTCCCGGAGTTCGGCGACGAAGGTGGGGCCGGCGGTCGTCAGTTCGTCCATCCCGTCGGCGCCGTGAACGACCCATGCCCGCTCCGACCCGAGCGCGCCGAGCACCGTCGCCAGGGGCTCCAGCCACCGTTCGGAGAACACGCCGATCAACTGGCGCTTCGTTCCCGCCGGGTTCGAGAGCGGGCCGAGGAGGTTGAAAATCGTGCGCGTGCCGAGCTCGACGCGGGCGCCGGCGACATGGCGCATGGCGCCGTGGTGACGCGGCGCCATCAGGAAGCCGATGCCGGCGTCCGCCAGGGACTCTTCCACGAGCGGCATCGCGGCTTCGATGTTCACGCCGAGCGCGCGCAACACGTCCGCCGACCCCGACCGCGACGACATCGCGCGGTTGCCGTGCTTGGCGACGGGAACGCCGCACGCCGCCGCCGCCAGCGCCGCTGCGGTCGAGATGTTGTAGGTGCCGCGCCCGTCGCCCCCGGTGCCGCAGGTGTCGATGGCGCCGGGCGGCGCCGTCACCGCCAGCGCTTTCTCGCGCATCGCCCGCGCTGCGCCCGCGATCTCCGCCGTCGTTTCGCCCCGCACCCGCAAGGCCATCAGGAAACCGCCGATCTGCGCCGCCGTCGCGCCGCCCGACATCATGATATCGAACGCCTCGCGGGCCTCCTCCTCGCTGAGCGCCTCCCCCGACGCGAGACGGGCCAGGGGGCGCTTGAAATCCGTCATCCCGCCGCTCACGCCGCCGCGCGCCGGCGACGCACGCCGGCAATGTCGAGGAAATTGGCCAGCACCTCGTGCCCATATTCGGACGCGATGCTCTCGGGATGGAATTGCACCCCGTGAATCGGCAAATCGCGGTGACGGATCGCCATGATCGTTCCGTCTTCGGTATCGGCCGTCACGTCGAACACGCCCGGCAGGCTTTCCGGTTCGACCGTCAGCGAATGATAGCGCGTCGCCTCGAAAGGCGAGGGAAGGCCGGCGAACAGCGGCCCGCCGCGGTGGCGGACCGCGCTGAGTTTTCCGTGCATCGGCGCGTCGGCGCGCACGATGCGCGCGCCGAACGCCTGGGCGATCGTCTGGTGGCCCAGGCACACGCCGAGGAGCGGCGCCCGGCCCGCTGCGCGGCGCACCAGCTCCAGACAAATCCCCGCCTTGTCCGGGTCGCACGGTCCCGGCGACAGGACGATGGCCTCCGGCCGGCGGGCGAGGACCTCGTCGGGCGCGATCGCGTCGTTGCGCCACACCTCGGCCTCGGCGCCGAGTTCGCCGAGAAAGTGGACGAGGTTGTAGGAGAAACTGTCGTAGTTATCGATAAGGACGAGCATCGCCAGGGTCGCTTTCGCGCCGGGGAAGCTGCACTTGAAGCGTTTGCGCGGGGCTGCGTCAAGCTTGCCGGTGCGCTGCGGTTGGGCCGGTTTGCAGGAGGTCGCTTTCGGTTCGGGGGCGGGGGGCGGCGCGCATGTGCGCGGGGGCTGCGGGGATGTCGCCGTCGCGGAAGCAATCGCCGTCTGTGACCGCCTCGAGGAGGCGCGCCTGTTCGGGGCGGGTCGCGACGGTGGCCTCCAGCACCCAGAGCAGTTCGAGCAGTTCGGTGGTGAACTGCGATGTCCATCGTTCGGGGCGGATCTCGTCCAGCGGCGAGGATTTGCGCCCCGCGCCCCTCTTCATGCGATAGCCGAGCCATGACGCGACGACCTTCAGGCCGGAAACCTCGAACTCGCAGACCTCCGGGGAGACGGGCGCGAACGCGCCCTTGCCGACATGGAGTGTGCGCGTCGGCGGGTCGTAGCGGAAGGCTTCGGGGTATCCGCCGGGGTCTCCGGGGACCGCCTGCGCGCATCGCGCCGCGCCGCGCGGAACCGGGTCCGGTCTTTCGCCTTCGGGGACGAATCGCTCGCCGTAGCTGTGCAGCCGGAGCAGCCGTGCGCCGGTCTTGCGGACGCTCTCGAACAGGTCGGGGTCTTTCGTGATGGGCGCGCGCAACTCGCGCGTCTCCAGTTCGGCGGCGAAGTTTTCGGTGAAGGCGGGGTGCGCGAGCACGCCGTAGAGATAGGCGAAGATATCTTCCGGCGTGACGGCGCGCCCGTATTCGCGCGCCAGCATGTCGGTCAGACCGGGCGTCAGATTGGCTTCCGAGGCGTCCGGGGAGCGATAGAGGGGGATAGTGTCCTTGCCGCCTCGGCCGGAGAAGTGATGCTGATCGGGGACATGGGCGCAGGCGGTCACTGCCGGTCCCGCGCCGATGGGGGAAGAGAGCAGGCTCGTCAGATATATCTGCCGCGGACCGTGAACGCGCCACAGCGCGGGACGCAAGTAATCGCCCAATCGCGCATCCAGGAATGTCCATCGTCGGTCGAACGAACGGTAGGCATAGCGCTCCACGCGCGGAAGCGGAGCGTTTTGGGGCAACGCCGCGACGGGAGGGGCCGTTTCGCGTCCGGGCAGCGTTGAAATCTCGGAGGTTACTTTTCGATCGCGAGTTTCCCGGAATGCTTTTGGTTGTTCCGGGGGTGGCGTTTCGAGCAGTTTGCGCCATCGCCGTTGGAGGGTGTTTTTGTCGGGCGCGATGGGCCATGTGCGTTTGAGTTGCACGCCCGAATGTTGCCAGGGCGTCAGGTCGGTCAGGCGCGGCCACGAGAAATAGTCGCCCTCGCCGGCGGGGCGGAACGGCGCCTGCCAGGCGTCGGGGCAATCCCGCCAGGCGACGGCCCCGAAGCCGTCGATGGCGTCGAGCGCCGCGAGTTTCTCCTCGCGCGTCCCCTCGATGCGGGCGTAACGCACCGTCGCCGGCGTGTCGTCGCGGGCTTTGCCGCGCCGCGCCGCCACGGCGATGGCGACCGGGGTCTGGATGGCGAACACGTTGTCGTCCTTGTGGGCGCCGCGCTGCTCGCCGCCGAGGTCGAGTATCCATATCTCGTCGCACACCCGGCGCATATGCGCGCGCATCCCCAGAAAGGCGTCGCCGTCGAGATAACTCGACGCGGTGATGAAGCCGACGATGCCGGGGCCGGTCGCGGTGTCGTGCTCGAAGACCTTCCACAGCGCCCAGCGCCAGAAATAGACATAGAGGTTGTAGAGGTTCTTCAGCCGGACGCCGTGGCCCGCAGCGGCGACGGGGGCCAGAAAGTCGTCGAGAATGGCGCCGGCGCCGTTCCCCCAGCGCACCCACGAGCCGGTGCGGTCGCCATTGTCGGCCCTTGCGGCCTCGTGACGATCGTAGGGCGGGTTGCCGAGGCAGACGATGACGGGAACCGCGCTCTTGACGCGCAGCGCCTTGCTGCGCTGTTCGGCGATGGGCTGAAGGAAGAGCGGCGGTTGCGGCGGGTCGGCGTCGGGGCTTTCCAGGGTGTCGGTGAGATAGATGCGGGCGCCGTCGGCGGGCAGGGAGGCGCCCCGGTCGGCGAGCGCGCGGCTGACGCGCAACTCGCTCACCGCATAGGGGCCGGCGAGGAACTCGAAGCCGTGGAGGTTCTCCGCCAGCATCGTCGCCTGTCCCGCCACGGCGCCGGGACCCTGCTCGGCCTCGACCCGTCCCAGAGCGTGTTCGATGACGCCCAGCAGATAGGTCCCGGTGCCGGAGGCCGGGTCGAGGGTGACGACATCCGGGTCGGCAAAGCCCAGCGGCCTGCACAGCCGCCCGCTCAGCAGCGCGTCGATCAGGCGCACCTGGGCGCGGACCACCTGGACCGGCGTGTAATAGACGCCGGCGTCCTTGCGGAGTTTGGCGTCGTAATCCGCCAGAAAGTCCTCGTAGAAGTAGAGCCAGGGGTCGCGCGGCCCGGCGAACGCGACCGGCGCAACGGCCGAGACCACCCGCAACAGCAGGTCGAGCGAGGCGGCGAGTTCCGAACGCGCGCGCGGGTCGGTGAGGATTTGCAGGGCGCGCGACAACAGGCTGTGTTGCGCAGCCAGCGCCGCCTGGGCGCTTTCGAGCGTCAGCGGATCGGCGCCCTCGCTGCGGCCCAGCAACAGGGCGAAGGCGACGGTCTGGGCGTAGGAGTCGGCGAACTGCGCATCCGTGGCGTCGGGGAACAGAAGTTGCCGCCAGTCCCGCGCCAGCACGGCAAGCGGCGAAGCGTCGTCGCGCAACGCATCGGCGACATCGTCGCGCAGCATCCGGCACAGCGGCGCCAGCATCCCGGCAAAGCCCCCGAGGTCGAGCTTGCCCCGGCGATCCAGCGGCAGAACCGGCTCCCACAGAAGGAAATCGCGCAACAGCCCCGCAAAAGCCCGCGCGTCCTCCGCAGCGACCGCCTGCGCGCCGTCGGCGGACACATCGCCGGAGAAGCGGACAAAACCCACACGCTCGCCGCCGCGATACAGCGCCCATTCGCAGCCGTCGCCGTAAAGAATGTTGGGGAGGCTCGAAAAACGCCGGAACTGTGCGCGGTCGCGACCGCGCAACCGACGCGCGTCCGCGCCGACGCCCGGCGCCTTGAGCTCGACATGGCCGGCAAGCGCGCCGTCGCGCAGAACCGCATAATCGGGGCGACCCAGACGATCGGGCAACCGCGCCTCGCCCGCGCAAACAACCGCCCACCCCCACAGCGCCGCCGCCGCCGACATCAGGTTCTCGAAAGGAGCGCGAAGCCGATCCTCCGGAGACCCCGCAGAAAGAACCGACCCCTTCGCCGCAACCGAAGCCGCAAAAACCCCCAAAGCCCGACCGAACCCAGCATCCCCCCTCATCGCCCGAACACCACAACAATCAGACGAAAAAGAAGAGGCGACGACATCGGCGGCGCGGAGCGAACACCGGGAAGAACAGCGGTTGCAGCTGCGTGGTCACGTGGGTCGCCGTGCAGGGTTCGCAGGTCGCTTCCCGCGGCAGTCGCTTTCGCGCCGGGGAAGTTGCACTTGAAGCGTTTGCGCGGGGCTGCGTCAAGCTTGCCGGTGGGCTGCGGCTGGGCCGGTTTGCAGGAGGTCGCTTTCGGTTCGGGGGCGGGGGGCGGCGCGCATGTGCGCGGGGGCTGCGGGGATGTCGCCGGCTCGGAAGCAATCGCCGTCTGTGACCGCCTCGAGGAGGCGCGCCTGTTCGGGGCGGAGCGCCACGGTGGCCTCCAGCACCCAGAGCAGTTCGAGCAGTTCGGTGGTGAACTGCGATGTCCATCGTTCGGGGCGGACTTCGTCCAGCGGCGAGGATTTGCGCCCCGCGCCCCTTTTCATGCGATAGCCGAGCCATGACGCGACGACCTTCAGGCCGGAAACCTCGAACTCGCAGACCTCCGGGGAGACGGGCGCGAACGCGCCCTTGCCGACATGGAGTGTGCGCGCCGGCGGGTCGTAGCGGAAGGCTTCGGGGTATCCGCCGGGGTCTCCGGGGACCGCCTGCGCGCATCGCGCCGCGCCGCGCGGAACCGGGCCCGGTCTTTCGCCTTCGGGGACGAATCGCTCGCCGTAGCTGTGGAGCCGGAGCAGCTGTGCGCCGGTCTTGCGGACGCTCTCGAACAGGTCGGGGTTTTTCGTGATGGGCGCGCGCAACTCGCGCGTCTCCAGTTCTGCGGCGAAGTTTTCGGTGAAGGCGGGGTGCGCCAGCACGCCGTAGAGATAGGCGAAGACATCTTCCGGCGCGACGGCGCGCCCGTATTCGCGCGCCAGCATGTCGGTCAGGCCGGGCGTCAGGTTGGCTTCCGAGGCGTCCGGGGAGCGATAGAGGGGGATGGTGTCCTTTGCGCCGCGGCCGGAGAAGTGATGCAGGTCGGGGACATGGGCGCAGGCGGTTACTGCCGGCCCCGCGCCGATCGGGGAGGAGAGCAGGCTTGTCAGATATATCTGCCGCGCGCTGTGAACGCGCCAGAGGTCGGGGCGCGGGCGGGAAATCAGGCGGCCGTCGGCAATGACGTAGTGACGGTCGAAGGACCGATAGGCGTATCGCCGTATCTCCGGGACGGGCGTTCCCGCAGGCAGCGCGGCAATGGGCGCCGGCTCGCTCGCCCCGACCATTGAGGCGCGATACTTGCCCTCGACCTTCCGGTCCCCGGTTTCCCGGAATGCTTTTGGTTGTTCCGGGGGTGGCGTTTCGAGCAGTTTGCGCCATCGTCGTTGGAGGGTGTTTTTGTCGGGCGCGATGGGCCATGTGCGTTTGAGTTGGACGCCCGAATGTTGCCAGGGCGCCAGGTCGGTCAGGCGCGGCCATGAGAAATAGTCGCCCTCGCCGGCGGGGCGGAACGGCGCCTGCCAGGCGTCGGGGCAGTCCCGCCAGGCGACGGCCCCGAAGCCGTCGATGGCGTCGAGCGCCGCGAGTTTCTCCTCGCGCGTCCCCTCGATGCGGGCGTAACGCACGGTCGCCGGCGTGTCGTTGCGGGCTTTGCCGCGCCGCGCCGCCACGGCGATGGCGACCGGGGTCTGGATGGCGAAGACGTTGTCGTCCCTGTGGGGGCCGCGCCGCTCGCCGCCGAGGTCGAGTATCCATATCTCGTCGCACACCCGGCGCATATGCGCGCGCATCCCCAGAAAGGCGTCGCCGTCGAGATAACTCGACGCGGTGATGAAGCCGACGATGCCGGGGCCGGTCGCGGTGTCGTGCTCGAAGACCTTCCACAGCGCCCAGCGCCAGAAATAGACATAGAGGTTATAGAGGTTCTTCAGCCGGACGCCGTGGCCCGCAGCGGCGACGGGGGCCAGAAAGTCGTCGAGAATGGCGCCGGCGCCGTTCCCCCAGCGCACCCACGAGCCGGTGCGGTCGCCATTGTCGGCCCTTGCGGCCTCGTGACGATCGTAGGGCGGGTTGCCGAGGCAGACGATGACGGGAACCGCGCTCTTGACGCGCAGCGCCTTGCTGCGCTGTTCGGCGATGGGCTGAAGGAAGAGCGGCGGTTGCGGCGGGTCGGCGTCGGGGCTTTCCAGGGTGTCGGTGAGATAGATGCGGGCGCCGTCGGCGGGCAGGGAGGCGCCCCGGTCGGCGAGCGCGCGGCTGACGCGCAACTCGCTCACCGCATAGGGGCCGGCGAGGAACTCGAAGCCGTGGAGGTTCTCCGCCAGCGCCGTCGCCTGTCCCGCCACGGCGCCGGGACCCTGCTCGGCCTCGACCCGTCCCAGAGCGTGTTCGATGACGCCCAGCAGATAGGTCCCGGTGCCGGAGGCCGGGTCGAGGGTGACGACATCCGGGTCGGCAAAGCCCAGCGGCCTGCCCAGCCGCCCGCTCAGCAGCGCGTCGATCAGGCGCACCTGGGCGCGGACCACCTGGACCGGCGTGTAATAGACGCCGGCGTCCTTGCGGAGTTTGGCGTCGTAATCCGCCAGAAAGTCCTCGTAGAAGTAGAGCCAGGGGTCGCGCGGCCCGGCGAACGCGACCGGCGCAACGGCCGAGACCACCCGCAACAGCAGGTCGAGCGAGGCGGCGAGTTCCGAACGCGCGCGCGGGTCGGTGAGGATTTGCAGGGCGCGCGACAACAGGCTGTGTTGCGCAGCCAGCGCCGCCTGGGCGCTTTCGAGCGTCAGCGGATCGGCGCCCTCGCTGCGTCCCAGCAACAGGGCGAAAGCGACAGTCTGGGCGTAGGAGTCGGCGAACTGCGCATCCGTGGCGTCGGGGAACAGAAGTTGCCGCCAGTCCCGCGCCAGCACGGCAAGCGGCGAAGCGTCGTCGCGCAACGCATCGGCGACATCGTCGCGCAGCATCCGGCACAGCGGCGCCAGCATCCCGGCAAAGCCCCCGAGGTCGAGCTTGCCCCGGCGGTCCAGCGGCAGAACCGGCTCCCACAGAAGGAAATCGCGCAACAGCCCCGCAAAAGCCCGCGCGTCCTCCGCAGCGACCGCCTGCGCGCCGTCGGCGGACACATCGCCGGAGAAGCGGACAAAACCCGCGCGCTCGCCGCCGCGATACAGCGCCCATTCGCAGCCGTCGCCGTAAAGAATGTTGGGGAGGCTCGAAAAACGCCGGAACTGTGCGCGGTCGCGACCGCGCAACCGACGCGCGTCCGCGCCGACGCCCGGCGCCTTGAGCTCGACATGGCCGGCAAGCGCGCCGTCGCGCAGAACCGCATAATCGGGGCGACCCAGACGATCGGGCAACCGCGCCTCGCCCGCGCAAACAACCGCCCACCCCCACAGCGCCGCCGCCGCCGACATCAGGTTCTCGAAAGGAGCGCGAAGACGATCCTCCGGAGACCCCGCAGAAAGAACCGACCCCTTCGCCGCAACCGAAGCCGCAAAAACCCCCAAAGCCCGACCGAACCCAGCATCCCCCCTCATCGCCCGAACACCACAACAATCAGACGAAAAAGAACACGAGATAGAACGCCAGAAACGCAACCAGCGCCGTCGTCGCCGCCCCTGTCGACCAGGCGCGCGACACCGCGCCGTGAGGATCGTGCCACCGACATATGAGGCGCCACGCCGGGGCGACGGCGGCGCGCAGCCGTTCCAGAGCGCCGCTCCGGAGCGCCATCGCCGCGACTCCTGCGGCTTCGGCCGCACGCCGCGCAGGCCGGCGCAGCAACCAGTCGGCGTCGAGGTTCGCCAGCTTCATTTCGGGCGGATAGAGGCCCGACAGCATCAGCAATGCGAAAGCGAGCGCCGAAAAGAACAGTAGTTGCAGCTGCGTGATCACGTGGGTCGCCGTATAGGGTTCGTAGGTCGCTTCCCACGGCAGGAGGCTGTAGAGCGCCCAGGGATATGCCCCGTTGAAAACGCAGACCGCCGCCGCGATGGCCATCGCGACCAGCATGTTGAGGGGCGGATCGGAGGTCCGAATCCCCGAATCGTGCGCGAAGAAGGCGAAATAGGGGATCTTGATGCCGGCGTGATGGAAAACGCCGGCGCTGGCGAACAAGAGGCACAGGAAGACGAACACATAGCCTTCCTCGGCCGCCGATGTCATGACCATCGACTTCGAGACGAAGCCGGAAAAGAGCGGGAAGGCGGAGATCGACGCGGCGCCGACCAGACAGAAGCCCGTCGTCCACGGCATTGTCTTGTAGAGCCCTCCGAGGTCCGTGCCGTCTATGCGGCCCGTCATGTGCAGCACGGCTCCCATGCTCATGAACAACAGGCCCTTGAACCCCACGTCGTTGAAGGCGTGGCTCACAGCGCCGTTGAGCGCCAGCGCCGTGCCGAGGCCGATCCCGACCACCATGAACCCCACCTGGTTGATGAGGCTGTAGGCCAGCACCCGCCGGAGATCGTTTTCGATGACCGCATAGAAAATGGGAAACATGGCCATCGCCGCGCCGATCCAGATGAGTATCTCCGTCCCCGCGAAGGAGCGCGCCAGCGCATAGACAGCTACCTTGGTGGTCAACGCGCTGAGGAACACGGTTCCCGTCGGCGTCGCTTCGGGGTAGGCGTCGACCAGCCAGCTGTGCAGAAAGGGCCACGCGCATTTGACGCCGAAGGCGAGGAAGATCAGTTTCGCCCCGAGCCCGTCGAGCGACAGCGCCGCGAACGCGAGGTCGCCGGTTTCGCCCAGATGGATCAACGCTCCGGCGAGCAACAGCACCCCCGACGACACCTGCGCGACGAGGTAGCGCACCCCCGAACGCATCGCGCGCTGGGTATTGCGCGCCCAGATCAGAAACACGCTGGCGAGCGCCATCGCCTCCCAGAAGACGAACAGGGAGAGCAGATCGCCCGCGAAAACGACCCCCAGCGCCCCCGCGCCGTAGAGCAGCGCTGCGGCCTGCTGGACCGGATCGCGGACGTGAAGGGCAAAGACGGCGCCGAGCGCCGTCGCGATGTGAAACAGCAGGGCGAACAACATGCTCAGCTTGTCGATACGCCCGAAAACCAGTTCGTATTCGAGGATCCCCGTCCGCCAGTACACGCCCGGATCGAGCGCGAGCAAATTGACGAGACCGGCCAGCGGCACGAACAGGGTCCATGCCGGGCGCCAGCGTTCGGGGATGACGATCAGCACCAGCGCCCCGACGGCGAAGATCAGGAACGGAGGCGCGCCGACGCTCACGGCGTCGGGTCCTCATCGGTCGGCGCCGCGTCGTAATAGTCCGGCGGGCGCGACACCAGTTTGCGGAGCTCCCGCGCCGCCAGCACCAGTGCGACGCACGCGACGAATCCATAGACGCCGTAAAACCCGAACCAGTTCTCGAAATCGAGGACCGCGTGCTTGCGGTAGGCAAGATCGGCGGCGAAGAGCAGCGCGCAGGCGATATACAGCGCGAACAGCAGCTTGCGCACGTTGCGCCGCTCGTCGAGCCAGTAACGTTTGCCGTCCGGGTCGCTCATCGGTCGTTCACCGCCCGTCGGAAACGAGCTGCGCCAGCAGCCTGTGCGCCGGGTCGGGGAACACGAACAGCAACAGACACGCGGCGGCGGTCAACAGCAGCGGCGCCAGGCAGGCGAGGGGGGCTTCCCTGATCCCGCCGTCGAACTCGGTGGGCCGCGGGCCGGGGAAGAAGGCGCGTGCGGCGACCGGCATGAAATAGCCGACATTGAGCAGGCTCGACGCCATCAGCGCCGCGAGGAACACGACCCCGCCGGCCTCCACCGCGCCGACGCCCAGATACCATTTGCTCCACGCGCCCGCGAAGGGCGGCAGGCCGATGACGCTGAAAGCGCCGACGAGGAACGCGCCCATCGTCAGCGGCATCGCGCGGCCGATCCCGCGCATCTCGCTGATGTTCTCCTTGTGCGCGGTAACGATGATGGCGCCGGCGCAGAAGAAGAGGGTGATCTTGCCGAAGGCGTGAGTCAGCATGTGGAGGCCGCCGCCGACGATGGCGCCGGGGGTCGCCAGCGCCGCGCCCAGCACGATGTAGGCGAGCTGGCTCACGGTCGAATAAGCCAGCCGCGCCTTGAGGTTGTCCTTCGTCAGGGCGACCAGGGAGGCGGTCACCAGGGTGAATGCGGCGAGCCACGCGAGCCATTGGCCCGGTTGCGCGTCGCCCATCGCGTCGACGCCGAACACGTAGAGGGCGACCTTGAGGACCGCGAACACCCCCGCCTTGACCACGGCGACAGCGTGCAGCAGCGCGCTCACCGGCGTCGGCGCCACCATCGCCGCGGGCAGCCAGCGATGGAACGGCATGATCGCCGCCTTGCCGATGCCGAACATGTAGAGCGCGAACAGAATCGCCATGACGGCGGGTTCGGCCTTTCCGGCGAGGATGCCGCCGGGCGCGAAATCGAGCGTCCCGGCGATCGCCCAGGTGCCGGCGATCGCCAACAGCAGAAAGCCGATCGACGTGCCCAGAAGAATTCCGAGATAGATGCGCCCCGAACGCCGCGCCTCTTCGGTTCCGGAGTGGGCGACCAGCGGATATGTGGAGACCGTCAGCAATTCGTAGAAGAGGAACAGCGTGAACATGTTGGCGGCGAAGGCAACGCCGACGGCGCCGCACAGCGCCACCGCGAAGCAGGCGTAGAAGCGCGTCTGGTCGGCCTCCCGATGCGCCCGCATGTAGCCGATCGAATAGATCGAGTTCGGGATCCAGAGAAACGACGCGATCAGGGCGAACAACATCCCCAGCGGTTCGACCTCGAACGCCAGCGCCAGCCCCGGCGCGACCTCGCCGAGCGTCGCCGCCGGGCGCCCGCCGTCGAGCACGGCCGGCGCGAACGAGACCACCGTCGCGAACAGCGCCAGCGCCGTCGCCAGCGTCGCCGCCTCGCGCAGGTTGGGGAAGCGTCCCGCCGCCGCGATGGCCGCCGCGCCGGCGAGGGGGATGAAAGGCGCTGCGGCGACCAGCGTCATGGCGCGGCGCCGAGCAATATCGCCGCTGCCTGCGCGGCGACGCCGACGGTCGCCTCGGCGGTCAGGCCGAACACGACGCAGGCGCCCGCCAGCAGCCAGCACGCGCCGACCATGGGCCACGGCGCCTCCGACGCCGCCGCGGCGGGAGTCGACGACGCGGAATCCGGCGCCGCGAAAAAGATCGTTTCCACCACCCGCCAGACATAGACGACCGCGATCAGCGAGGTTGCGAGAATCAGCGCCGCCAGCGGCCAGAGCCCCTGCTCCAGCGCGCCCAGCACCAGATACCACTTGCTCACGAAGCCGACCGTTCCGGGGATGCCGATCAGACTCAGTCCGCCGACGACGAACGCTCCGAAAGTGAACGGCATTCGTCGGCCGAGGCCCCTCAGGCGATGCAGATCGGCGCCGCCGACCCGCAGGACCATGCAGCCCAGCGCCAGGAACATCGCCCCTTTCATCAAGGCGTGATTGAAGAGGTGCACCGTCGCCGCGGTCAGCCCCGTCGCGCTCGCCAGACCGATGCCGATGACGACATAGCCGATCTGCGCCACCGACGACCATGCGAGCAGACGCCGCGCATCGGTCTGCCGCATGGCGGCGAGCGACCCCGCCACGGCCGCGACGGCGGCCAGCGGCAGCAACACGTCGGTCGCCGGATGGACGTTCGTGGAGAAGTCCGCGCCGAACACGCCGAACATGAAGCGCAGCAGCAGATAGACGCTCACCTTGGTCGCGGTCGCGGCGAGCAGTGCGGAGACTGTCGACGGCGCATGGGCGTAGGCGTCGGGCAGCCACGAGTGCAGGGGGAACAGCGCGATCTTCAGGCTGAGTCCGGCGGCGATGAAGGCGAACGCGGCCAGCACCGCCATGTTGTCCGCCGCCCGCGGCAGCCGCGCCGCCATGTCGCTCATGTTCAGCGTGCCGGCGGTCATGTAGAGCAGGCCGACCCCGGTCACGAAGAACGTCGCGCCGATAGTGCCGAGAATGAGGTAGCGGTAGCTTGCGAGCAGCGCCCGGCGGTCGCGCCCGAGCGCGATCAGCACATAGGCCGAGAGCGACGAGATCTCCATGAAAACGAACGCGTTGAACGCGTCGTTGGTGATCGTCATGCCGAGCAGCCCGGCGAGCGTCAGCAGAAAGGCGGCGTAAAACGCGGGGCGCCGCCGGGCGTCGATCTCGGCGCGGACGCTGTCGCGGGCGAACGGCATGATCGCCGACGCGACCCCGGTCACGAACAGCAGCACGAAGCCGGAGAGAAGGTCGACCCGATACTCGATCCCCCAGGGCGCCGGCCAGCCGCCGAAAGCGTAGGCGATGGGGCCGCTGTCCAGCACCCGCGCGAAAAGCGCGATCGCGATAGCGAACGCCGCCCAGGTCGTCAGCGCCGCGAAGGCCCAGGCGCGGTCGCCGCGGCCGAGCAGCGAACACAGGGGCGCTCCGAGGAGAGGCGCGGCGACCTGCAACGCCGGCAGATTGAGGGCGATCATCCGGGCTCCTCGGGGCGGCCGCTCCCGTTCTCCCCGATCGCGACGATCTCGTCTTCCTCGATGGTCCCCCAGGCTTCGCGGATGCGCACGGCGAGGGCGAGGCCCAGCGCCAGAGTCGCCACCCCGACGACGATGGCCGTCAGGATGAGGACGTGAGGCAGCGGGTTGGAGTAGGGCGCGCCGCCGTCGTAAAGGATCGGCGCGGTGCCGCCCGCGACCTTTCCCGCCGTGATGTAAAGCAGGAACACGGCGGTCTGGAATATGTTCAAACCGACGAGTTTCTTGATCAGATTGCCGCGGCTCGCCGCCACGTAGAGGCCGATGGCCATGACCAGCACCGCGGCGGCGTAGCCGTAGCGGTCGATCCATTCCATGGTCGGATCCATGCTCAGTCGCCCGCTCTCTCGCCGCGCCCGGCGAAGGCCTGATAGACGGCGAGCATGGTGGCGGCGACCGTCACGCCGACTCCGAACTCGATGATCAGAATGCCGTAATGATGGCCGTGCGCGGGGTCCGCGGCGAGGCGCGCATAGTCCAGATAGACTCCGCCGAGCAGCATGGTCGCGACGCCCGTGCCGGCGTAGAGGATGAGGCCGACGGCGGCGAGGACGCGCGGGATCGCGGGGGGGACCGCCCGCCGCAGCCCGTCGAGGCCGAACACCAGCGCGTAAAGGATACAGCCGGCGGCGAAGATCACCCCCGCCTGAAACCCCCCGCCGGGTCCGTAGTCGCCATGGAACTGGACATACAGACCGAACAGGAAAATGAAGGGGATGAGGAATTTCGCGATCACCCGCAGGATCGGCAGGTCGGTCATTTGCGGCTCTCCGCGCCGGGTCGGTCGCGACGGCGCGCCAGCAACAGAAAGACGCCGATCCCCGCCGTGAAGATCACCGCCACTTCGCCGAGCGTGTCGAAGCCGCGATAGTCCGCCAGCACCGAGGTGACGACGTTCGGGATGCCGATGGCCTCGCCCGATTCGGCGAGGTAGCGCGGCGCGACGTGCGTGTGCGCCGGCGCGTCGGGGTCGCCGACCGCCGGCAGGTCCGGGATGGCGTACATTGCCGCCGCGCCGGCCGCCGCGGCGGCGGCCAGTGCCGGCCACCGCGCGCGCGTCGCCGGCGCCTCGCGGTCGGCGGTCAGGGACAGCGCGACCAGGCCGAGAACCGTGGCGACGCCGGCGCCGACCGCCGCTTCGGTAAAGGCGACATCGACGGCGTCGAGCACCAGAAAGACGCTGGCCATGAGAAAACTGTAGATGCCGCTCAACATCACTGCGGTCAGGATCGAGCGCGTGCGCGCGACGATCAGCGCCACCGCCACGAGCAGCGCGAGCAGCACCGCGTGAATTGCGGTTTCCAGGGCGGGATCCACGGCTAACCCGTCTTGTCGCCGGCGTCGGCGCGCGGTTTCGCGCGCGTCCACGGTTGGAGGCCGCTGACCAGCGCCGCGTGACCGAGGGCGTGGCTCGCCGCCGGGCCGGTGAAAAGCAGGAATACGAGGATGAACGCCAGCCGCGCCAGGTTCAGCGACCAGCCGGCCTCCGCCATCATCCCGAGGACGATCAGGCCCGCCCCCAGAGTATCGGTCATGCCGGCGGCATGGCTGCGCGTATAGAAGTCGGGGAGGCGGATCAGGCCGATCCCGCCGGTGACGACCACCGCCGACCCCAGCAGGACGCACGCCCACGACAGGATGTCGAGGACGAGGCTCACGAAGCGTCTCCCCCGGTTCCGTGGAAGGCGCGGAATTTGAAGTATTTGAGTGCGGCGACGATGCCGACGAAGTTGATCAGCGCATAAACCAGGCCGAGATCGAGGAAGTCGGGCCGCCCGCTGAGAAATCCGATGACCGCGATCAGCAACACCGTCTTGGTGCCGAAGGCGTTGACCGCGAGGATGCGGTCGAAGACTGTGGGCCCGGCGGCGGCGCGCACCGCCGCCAGGACCATCGTGATCAGCAGCGCCGCCCCGGCGACGGCGAACTGAATGACCATCGCGTCGCCCCTAGAGCGCCGAGACTCGCGCGTCCATCTCGCCGGTCTCCAGCGCCGCCTGGCCTTCCGCCGTCAGCGCGTGGACGAGGATGGAGTTGTCGCGCAGGTCGAGGGCGATGGTGCCGGGGGTGAGGGTGATCGAATTGGCGAAGATCGCGCTGCCCAAATCGCTGTCCTGGGTTGCGCGCGTTTCGAACAGACGCGGGTCGACAGGCAGCCGCGGATGCAGGATGCGGCGCCCGACATCCACGTTCGCCTTTACGATCTCGACCGCCAGCCACAGCCAGTAACCGGGCAGATGCCGCCACAGATGCAGCGGCACGCCCTCGCGGTCGATCAGTCCGAAGCGATGCGACATCGCCGCCGCGAAGGCGCACGAAAACACGCCGAACGCGAGGATCAGGCCGTCATAGTGCCCGGACAGCGACAACCACGCCGCCGCCAGCGCGGCGAACAGCGCCAGCCTGCGCATCGTCGCCGAACGCCGCCGCGCCTACTCGAAGGCGACCGCGTAGGCGTCCGTCGGAAGGGCCTCGGCGATCAACCCCTGCTCGGCCAGGAACGAGGCGAAACGGGTATAGCGCCCCCGGTCGAGCGCCGCCGGACGCAGCGCGAAACGCGGCAGCGTGTCGCGCCACGCCAGCCGGTTCAGGTCGTCGTCGAGTTCGGGGTAGGCGCCGATGAACAACGCCCAGCTCTCGGCGGGGTGGTTGACCAGATACTGGACGCCGCGCTCGAGAGCCCGGGTCAGCGCCGCGAATTCCGCATCGCCGGCGCGCTCGGCATGGGCCACCATAATCAACTCGTCATAGGCCGGCACGCCGTGTTCCTCGACGTAGAACGCGCGTCCCGGGTGGCCGGCGAGGTCCATCTGGTTGAGCTCGAAATTGCGGAACGCGCCGATGACGGCGTCGACCTGGCCGGAGACGATCGACGGCGACAACGAGAAATTGACGTTGATCAGGGTCACGTCGTCGATCCCCAGCCCGACGCCGGCGAGCATGGCGCCGAGCAGCGCGTCCTCGAAGCCGCCGACCGAGAACCCCACCTTGCGGCCCGCGAGGTCGGCGATGCCCCGCACCGGGCTGTCCGCCAGCACGACGAGGCAATTGAGAGGCGTCGCCACCAGGGTGGCGAAGCGCCGAAGCGGCAGGCCTTCCGCCACCTGGATGTGAAGCTGCGGCTGATACGACACCGCTACGTCGGCGCGTCCCGCAGCGACCAGTTTCGGCGGGTCGTTCGGGTCCGCCGGGGCGACGAGTTCCACCTCCAGCCCTTCGTCGGCGAAGAATCCTTTCTCGCGCGCCACCACCAGAGGGCCGTGGTCGGGGTTGACGAACCAGTCGAGCAGCACTGTCATCGTCTCGGCCGCGGGGGCGGGGGCGGCCGCGAGAAGAGCGGCGAGCAACGCCGCAGCGGCGCGCAGGGATTTACGCATGGCAACCTCCTCAGCCAGGGGGTTCCGCCAGAACCAGGGAAAACCATTCGTCGTCCGGCGTGTAATGCGCCGCGATGCCGAAACCTGCATCGGCGAGGAGCGACGCCAGCGAAGCCTTGGTGAATTTGCGGCTGATCTCGGTCAGGATGCTGTCGCCGTGACTCACGGTCAGTTCGGCGTCCAGGGCCGCCAGCCGCACCACCTGGTCGGCGCGCGACACGAGTCGCATTTCGACCCGGCTTTCCGGGGTATTGAACGCCGCGCGATGGGCGAAGTTCGCCAGGTCGAAATCGGCGCCCACCCCGTCGTTCAGCACCCGAAGCAGGTTGAGATTGAACGCTTCCGTCAAGCCGCCGCTGTCGTTGTAGGCGGCGTTGAGCACCGATTCCGCCTTCACCCTGTCGGCGCCGAGCAGGAGGAAATCGCCCGGCGTCATCAGCCGCCGCACCTCGGTCAGGAAGCGCACGGCCGCCGCATGGGCGAAATTGCCGATGGTGCTGCCGAGGAAGCAGTAGAGCCGCCGCCCGGCGGCGCGCGGCAGATATGCGAGCCCGGCGTCGTAGTCGCCGACCAGCAGGTTCACGCGCAACCAGTCGTAATCGGCGACGAGGCCGCGCGCCGCTTCGTCCAGCGCCTCCTCCGATATGTCGAACGCCGAATAGGTGGGATGTCGCCCCTCCGACGCGCAAGCGTCGAGCAGCCGGCGGGTCTTGCGCGCCATGCCGCTGCCGAATTCGAGGATGTCGTCGGGCGCCGCGGCGTCGACGATGGCGCGGGCGCTCGCTTCGAGCAAGGCGTCCTCCGCGCGCGTGAGGTAGTATTCCGGGGTCTCGCAGATGCGGTCGAACAGGCGCGAACCGCGTTCGTCGTAAAAGTGCTTGGGCGGGAGCTCCAGCGGCGGCGTCAGCAGGCCGGCCGCCACGTCGTCGACGAGCCGGGGCGTCGCGCGCGCGACCGGCACCGCCCGGCGGCCCACGCGATCATGCAATCCGGCCGCCGTTCCGGCATAAGGCGCCATCCTCGATTCCCCGCCGCCGCCCCTCGATCCGCAACTCGCCCGCAGGCTAGGCGCCCTGCTTCCCGGAAACAACCCCTTTCGCCGCCTCCGCGGCGCCGGACAAGGCGGCGAACGCGCTATGCTCGCCGAAAACAGCGCCGAAACGCTCCGCTTCCCGAGACCGCTCCGGAGACCGAATCATGTGCCGTCACGCCGCCTATGTCGGACCGCCCCTGGCCTTGCGCCGGTTCCTGACCGACCCGCCGCACAGCCTCGTCGAACAGGCGTTCCGCCCGCGCGAAATGGTGTCGGCCATAATCAACGCCGACGGTTACGGCGTCGGCTGGTATCTCGAAGACGGGTCGGCCGGCGTCTACGCCAACCCCATGCCGATCTGGTCGGACGCCAACCTCGACCATCTCGGCCGGGCCCTCGCCAGTCGTTTCTGGATGGCCAACGTGCGCAGCGCTACCCGCGGCCTGCCGGTCAGCCATGCGAACACCCATCCTTTCCTCGCCGACGGGCTGTTGTTCTCGCACAACGGTTTCGTGGAAGACTTCACCGCCGCGGTCCGCGCGCCCCTGCGTCGCGCGCTCGCGCCCGACCGGGAATCGACCGTCCGCGGCACCACCGACTCGGAGTATCTGTTCGCCCTGGTGCGTCAGGAAATGGCGGAGCGTCCGGTCGCCGACGCCCTGCGCTCGGCCTTCGCCCGTCTCGACGGCTGGCTGGGCGAAAAGTGCGCGTTGCTGAACGTGATGATCGGCGACGGCGAGCGCGTCTACGCCACCCGCCATGCGCTGCGCCACGAATCGCCCTCGCTCTATGTCGGGCGCGACCCTGCGCTGTTCGGCGACGGCTGGCTTGTCGCCTCGGAGCCGCTGAGCGCGTCCGACGAGTGGGCGCCGGCGCCCGACGGCCATCTCGCCATCGTCGAGGCGGGGCGGGCGCCGCGCTTCGAACCCCTGTGAACGCCGGCGCGCAGCGGGAGAGGGACGGGGCGGCCGGCGAGGACCGCCTCGCGGTCCTTCAGGCGGCGTTGTGCGACATCGTCTCCGGCCTCGACGACGCGGCCTGTCGCGCGCGCTGGCATCCTGCGCTCAGCCCGATCGGCTGGCACCTGCGCCATTGCGTATTCGTCGAGGCGCTGTGGATTCGCGAACGGGCGCTCGGCGACGACCGCCTGACCGCGCCGCTCGCCGCGTCCTGCCTGCCCGAACGGGCGCCGAAGGACCTGCGTGCGGAAGCGCTGCCGCCGCGCCGCGCGCTCGTCGGGTGGGCGCGCACGGTCATGGCGGAGAATCGCGCGCTCCTGAAGACCGCGCCGCGCTGTCCGCTCACGGAAAACGGCTATCTGCGCGCCTTTCTCGCCGCGCATCTCGCCCAGCATCTCGAAACCGTGCGCCTCGCGCTCGCCGCGCGCGGTCTCGCCGGGGCGGCCCATCGCGTCGCGCGCCCGCTGCGGCCGTCGCGCCCTGCGCCACGCTGGCGCGCCGTACCGTCCGGCGGAGGAGTCATCGGCGCCGACGGCGGCGGCCGCCGCTTCGCCTACGACAACGAAGCGCCCGCTTTCCGCGTCCGCCCCGGCGCCTTCGAGATCGCCGCCGCGCCGGTCGACAACGCCGCCTGGCTCGCGTTCATGGAGGCCGAGGGCGCGGCGCCGCCTTTCGGCTGGCGGCGCGACCCCGCCGGCGCCTGGTTCGGAGTCGGCGCCGACGGCCCCTTCGATCTCCCGCCCGGCGCGCCGGTGGCGGGAATCTCGCACGCCGAGGCGCGCGCCTTCGCGCGCTGGGCGGGCGCGCGACTGCCTCACGAATACGAGTGGGAAGTCGCCGCGCGTCACGGCGCGCTCGAGGGCGTCGGCGCCGCGTGGGAATGGTGCGCCAATGCGTTCCACCCCTATCCGGGTTTCCGCTGGCGCCCTTACCGCGAATACTCGACGCCGTGGTTCGGTTCGCGCCATGCCGTGTTGCGGGGCGCCGGTCGCTACACCGAGCGCGAGAACCGGCGCGCGTCGTTCCGCAATTTCCACCCGCCGGAAAGCCGCCACATCGCCGCCGGATTGCGTCTCGCGCGCGACGGTCTGCTATAGCGTCGCCCGGCCGGAACCCATCCGCGACAGGGACGCCCCGTGGTCGACAGCCTCCGCATCGCGCTCGCCCAGACCAACCCCACGGTCGGCGACATCGACGGAAACGCAGCCCTGATCCGCGCCGCGCGCGCCGCGACCGACGCGCATCTCGCGGTGTTCCCGGAGCTCGTGCTTTCCGGATATCCGCCGGAAGACCTGCTGTTGCGCCCGGCGTTTCTCGACCGCGTGGAGGCCGCGGTCGCGGCGCTGGCGGCGGAAACGACCGACGGCGGACCGGCGCTGCTCGTCGGCGCGCCGTGGCGCGACGGCGGCGTTCTCCGCAACGCTGCGCTCCTGCTCGACGGCGGCGAGGTCAGGGCCGCGCGCTTCAAGCACAAACTGCCCGACTACGGCGTCTTCGACGAAAGCCGGGTCTTCGCGGCGGCCCCGCCCTCCGGGCCGGTGTCGTTTCGCGGCTGCCGCCTCGGCCTGCTGCTCTGCGAGGACATGTGGTCGCCCGACGTTGCCGAAACCCTGTCGGAATCGGGGGCGGAGCTCCTCATCGTCCTCAACGGCTCGCCGTGGGAACGCGGCAAGGAGGATGCGCGCGCCGCTCTCGCCGCGGCGCGGGTGGCCGAAAGCGGCCTGCCGCTCATTTACGTGAACCAGGTCGGCGGCCAGGACGAACTCGTGTTCGACGGCGCGTCCTTCGTCCTCGACCCGGACTACCGGCTGAAACTCATGGCGCCGTCATGGCGCCCGGCGACGGTCGAAAGCCGCTGGACGCGCAGCCCCGAAGGAAGCCTCGTCTGCGCCGCCGGCGACGTTGAGAAAAGGCCGGAAGGGCCGGCGCAAACCTACGCCGCGCTCACCGTGGGCCTGCGCGATTACGTGGAAAAGAACGGCTTTCCCGGCGCTGTCGTCGGCCTCTCGGGCGGCGTCGATTCGGCGTTGACGGCGGCGGTGGCGGTCGATGCGTTGTCGCCCGCGCGCGTGCGGTGCGTCCGGATGCCGTCGCGTCATTCCTCGGACCACAGTCTGAGCGACGCCGCCGAATGCGCGGCGCTGCTGGGGGCGCGCTGCGACACGGTTCCCATAGAGCCGGCGCACGCCGCCTTCGAGACCCTTGCCGCGCCCCTGTTCGAGGGGCGGCCTCCCGACGAAACCGAGGAGAACATCCAGGCCCGGATCCGCGGCGCGTTGCTCATGGCGCTTTCCAACAAGACCGGATGGATGGTCGTCGCCACCGGGAACAAGTCCGAGATGTCGGTCGGCTACGCCACCCTCTACGGCGACATGTGCGGCGGCTACGCGGTGCTCAAGGATGTCTACAAGACGGAGGTCTTCGCACTCGCGCGCTGGCGGAACGCCGACCGGCCCGAAGGCGGGAAGGGGTCGCGGGGGCGCGTCATCCCCGAAAACATCCTCGTCAAACCCCCGTCCGCCGAGCTGCGCCCGGATCAGAAGGACGAGGATTCTCTCCCTCCTTACAATGAGCTGGACGATATTCTTGAGAATTTGATAGAGGGCGAACGCGCGAGTTCCGAGATCGTCGCCGGCGGCCACGACGAAGCCACTGTCGCCCGCGTCCGGCGTCTCCTCTACCGCGCCGAATACAAGCGCCGCCAGGCGCCGCCGGGCGTCAAGATCACCCCCCGCGCCTTCGGACGCGACCGCCGTTATCCGATCGTCAACGGCTTCGTCCGCGCCGAATGACCGCCGTCGACGGCTCAAAGCCCGCGCAGGAACTCGGCGCGCTCCTTCGCCGCCGCCGTCATGAAGGGCAGATCGTTGCCGCCGAGGACCAGCCGGAAGCCCATGCCGATATAGCGCTCCATCAGGTCGGGCCGGTAGACCCCGCCGAGGCCGGCATATTTCCCGTGCGCCGAGCACGCGGCGATGACCTTGCGATAGGCCTTCGCCACATCCTCATGCTCCAGCTGACCGGCGATGCCCATTTCGATGGTCAGGTCGTTCGTTCCGACGAGGAGCGCATCCACCCCCGGCACAGCGGCGATCGCATCGGCGTTGTCGATGGCGAGCGGAGTCTCGAGCATGACGACGACCAGCGTCGCCGCGTTGACCGCCGCCGTGGTTTCCGGAATCGGCGCCGTGCGGAAGCCCAGCTGGGGCAGGGCGCCCGTGATCGAGCGATGGCCCACCGGCGGGTATTTGCACCGGTCCACGATTTCCGCCGCCCGCTGCGGCGTGTCGACATGCGGCGCCACGATTCCGAGCGCGCCGCCGTCGAGCGCCCGGGTGGCGTCGGAGAGCGACAGCGCATGCACCCGCACCACGGGCGTGATCCCCGCCGCCTGTGCGGCGACGCTGATCTGCGCCGCCGTGTCCAGCGTCATGGTGTTGTGCTCCATGTCGATGAACAGCCAGTCATAGCCGCAGCTCTTCATGATCGGGCCGATATCGACGGTGCGCGCCTGGCGCAGCCCGACGCCGATGGCGAGCGCGCCGGAGTCCATTTGCCGGCGGGCATGGTTGACGACTTCGAGCATGCGCCTTCTCCCCGATGCGTGTCCTCGCCAGTAGAACCCGCGCCGCGCCCCCGCGCAATCGTCGCGTGCAGCGATTCTCATTATGGCGATGGACGCGCCTTCCCGGGAGCGGCCGCGACAGGTCCGCCGCATCGCTCCAGGCCAAAATGAGAATTGCTGCGTCGCGTGCTATGATCGCGGCCTCGGAATCGGAGCGACGGGGGCGGGGTATGGTCTGGTCGATCGCGGGCGTCGTGTTGTGGAGCGTCGTGCATTTGTGGCCGGCGGTCGCGCCGGGCGCTCGCCGGGGGCTGGTTTCCGCGATGGGAGAGGTTCCCTACCGGGGCGTGTTCGCGCTCCTCATCGCCGCGTCCGTCGGTCTGATGGTTCTCGGTTGGCGGGCCGCGGGGCCGGGGGACGAACCGCCCCCGCTCGGCGCCGGGCCGGCGCCCCGTGTAGCGGTCTACGTTCTGGTCCTCGCGGGGCTGTTCCTGTTCGCCGCCGCGTTTCTCGGCTCCAATCTCCGGCGTGTGGTGCGCCACCCCCAATTGGCCGGGTTCCTCTTGTGGGCGGTCGCTCATCTCCTCGCCAACGGCGACGCGCGTTCGCTCGTGACCTTCGGCGGACTCGGCCTCTGGGCGGCGGTGGAGATGCTGGCGCTGAACCGGCGGGACGGCGCGCAGGCGCCGCCCGAACCGCTGCCGGCGACGCGCGAACTGAGGCCGCTCGCGGCCGCCGCCGCGGTTTTCGCCGTGCTGTTCTTCGCGCATCCCTGGGTGTCGGGCGTCGCGCTGACGGCGGGCGGCTGACGCCTCCGACTCCCGTCGCCTATGGGCGGGCCGCTCCCGACCGTCGATGACGTAGTGGCCGCCGCGCGTCGCCTGCACGGCGTCGCGCGGGTCACGCCGCTGCTGCGCTCCGACGCTCTCGACGCGCTGGCCGGAGGGCCGCTGTTCGTCAAGGCGGAGCCGCTCCAGCGCACCGGATCGTTCAAGTTCCGCGGCGCCTGCAACCGGATTTCCCTCCTCGCGCCGGAGGCGCGGGCGCGCGGCGTCGTCGCGTGGTCTTCGGGCAATCACGCCCAGGGGGTTGCCGCCGCCGCGGCCGGGTTCGGCGTCTCCGCGACCATCGTCATGCCGCGCGACGCGCCGCGGTCGAAGCGCGACGGCGCGCGGGCGCTCGGCGCCGGGATTGTCTTCTACGACCGCGAGCGCGAAAGCCGCGAGGAGATCGGCGCCGCGCTGGCGCGGGAGCGCGACGCGCCGGCGGTGCGGCCCTACGACGACCCGGGCGTCATCGCCGGCCAGGGGACCGTGGGGCTCGAGGCGGCGGCGCAGGCGGCGCGCCTGGGCGTGCGCCCCGCCCGCGCGCTGATCCCCTGCGGCGGCGGCGGCCTCGTCGCCGGCGCGGCGCTGGCGCTTCGCGCCCGGGTTCCCGGGATCGCCGTCCACCCCGTCGAACCCGCCGGTTTCGACGATACAGCGCGCTCGCTCGCCGCGGGCCGCCGTCTGTCGAACCCGCCCGGCTCGCGTTCGATCTGCGACGCCCTGCTCGCCCCGGAGCCGGGCGAGGTTACCTTCGCCCTCAATCGCCGCCAATTGGCGCCGGGCCTTGTCGTCACCGACGACGAGGCGCGTGCGGCGATGCGCGCCGCCTTCCGCCATTTGCGCATCGTCGTCGAACCCGGCGGCGCAGTCGCCCTCGCGGCGGCCCTGGGCGGCCGCGTCGATTGCCGCGACGGCGCGACCCTCGTCGTGCTCTCCGGGGGCAACGTCGACCCCCAATGTTTCCGCGAGGCGCTCGCCGTCGACGATCTGCGATAAACCGGCCGGCAGCGGATCGGCGCTTGTCCTCGACGCCTGTTGTCCATGCCGCACGAAGCCGGATGCGCGATGCGACGCGGGCGCCGTCGCGCTTGACCGGCGACGCTCATTCATGCAACGTTCCTGTTCGGCTGTGCTATCCCGGCCTCGCGCGGGCGCAGAAAGCGATACGATGGACGGCATGCAAACCGCGATGCGTTTCCCGAAGCGAGCGGACGCTTCCGTGGCGAAGGCGCGCGCCGGCGGCGCGGAGCGGGACGCCCTGTATCGACGCTTCGCCGACCGCATGACCGTGCGCGGCGACCTGAACCGGCGGCTGGTCTCGTATCAGGGGAACCGGCGGCAGCCCGGGCTGCGCTGGTTCAGATACAAGGAGGGCTTTTCCGCCGATCTGGCGGCGGACGCGCTGCGCGTCGCCGACGGCCCGGTGCTCGACCCGTTCGCGGGTATCGGAACCGCGGCGCTGGCGGCGGGCGGCGCGGGACGGCGGGCCGTCGGCATCGAGATCATGCCGGTGGGGGTGCGGGTCGGGCAGGCGATCTCCCTGATCGCCGGCGGGATGTCCCTGGACGCGGTCGAACGACACGCCGCGGCGCTGCGGCGGGCCGTCGCGGGGGACGGGGGAGAGACGGCGGAGCCCGCCTTCCGTTTCCCCCATGTCCCCATAACCGAGCGCGCATTCCCCGAAGAAACCGAAGAGGCCATCGCCCGGGCCAGGGCGTTCCTTTCGCGGGTGGAGGACGCGCCTGTGCGCGCGATTCTCGATCTGGCTTGTATGAGCGTTCTCGAAGAGGCGAGCTATACGCGCAAGGACGGTCAGTATCTGCGGTGGGACGCGCGCAGCGGGCGCAACCTGCGCGGCGCCATGAACAAGGGGCCGGTTCCCCGCTTCGCGGAAGCGCTGGCGCGGCGTATCGACGATATCCTGCGCGACGCGCCGCGGCTGGCGGAACGCTATGGAGGAGTTCCGCCCCGCATCGTTCAGGGTTCGGCGCTGTGCGAACTGCCGCGGTTGGAGGACGATTCCGTGGGCTTGACGATCACATCGCCGCCCTACGCCAATCGTTACGATTACACGCGCACTTACGCTCTCGAACTGGCGTGGATCGGTTACGACCGGGCCGCTTTCGGCGCGTTGCGGCAGGCGCTCATCAGCGCGACGGTCGAGAACCGGCCCAAGGACGACTGGCTCGATCGGGATTATCCGCGTCCCGACACGCTGGCGCGGGCGAAGGCCGCGGTCGCGTCGCAGGCCGCCCTTGCCGAGGTTCTCGACTCGCTGCGCCTGCGCGAGGCGGAACTGGGCAACCCGAACGTGATACGCCTCGTCGCCAATTACTTTGCCGAAATGGCGGTGGTCGTCGCGGAACTGGCGCGTCTGACGCGGCCGGGAGGCCGGGTGGCGATGGTGAACGACAATGTTCAGTATCACGGCGAGGAAGTGCCGGTGGATCTGATCCTTTCGGACATCGCGGAAGCGTGCGGGTTCGTCTGCGAAGAGATCGGCGTGCTTCCGCGCGGCAAGGGCAACGCCAGCCAGCAGATGGGGCGCTTCGGCCGCCGCGAACTGCGCAAATGCGTCTACCGCTGGCGAATGCCGGAGGCTGCAAATGCGTGATTCGGCAGAGAATCGAACGAGAGATGCGATCGCCCGGACGGTGCGAATCGCTAAACGCATCGCCGCCCGCGACGACTTGCGAGTGAGGGACAAAATCGAAAATTATCGGGCGTCTGTTCGCTACGACAAACGTAATCTGTGCATTGCCAAGGACGCGTGGCGGCATGTGAAAGAGGCCGGCATCAAGCGTCGCCAGGTCTTTGCCCACCCAGAGGTGATCAAGGCTATTCCCGACGCTTCGCTTCACTATCGGGGTATAGCGCTGCTCTCGCTCAAGCGCGTACAGGAAATCGCTGGAACGGTGGTATTGTGGGAGAGTAAGCCCGATACCGCCAGGGTAAGCGACGAAAAGGCTCTTCGTGTGTGCCGCCTGTACAACACCGTCATCAGCTCGATTATCCTGAACAGTGCGGATTGGACACTGGAGAATGGCTACCGGAACATTGTCGCCACTCTCGGAATTACTGCGGACGGGTCCATCCGTAACGTCATCGGCCAAGAGGCCGAGACGGCAATAAAAGAACGTCTGTTGGATTGGGTGCATACCCGCCGGTTGCTTGCGGATACTGCTGCCGGCGATTCGTCCGATATCGGTGGTGGGCCGTGGAAATTAATAGCCGGTGTCCGCATGATCTACGGCTCGGAACCTGACGTCGCGTTTGAGAAGGATGGTGAATTGGTTGTTGTCATTGAGGTGAAAGGGGGAAAGGATCCGGCGGGCGCGTTGGAGCGCCTGGGCGCAATTAAGAAGACCTTCGACGAGGCGCCCACGGGTTGCAAGAAATTCCTTGTGGCGGGCATCGTTACGCAAACCATGCGCGCCAGGCTTCGCGAGGTGCATATGGAAGCGGATTTTGACATCACGAGATTACTTGACGATGACGCCGCGTGGACGGGTTTTATGAACGAGATATTCCATCACGCTCTTCGGATCGCTGACGAAGCGTCCGGCCAGGGCGGGAGGGAGCGTTGAAGCGAGTCGCATAGGCGCGATGCAGACGGTACGACCTCCGCCCGCGCCATCGTCTTCGATGCGCCGCCGCGCCGTCGCGGGCCGCCCCGCGAAGCCGCGTTCTCATGGCGCCGGCGTTCACCGGTCTCGGCGCGCCGTGTGGGACCCGCACGCGCGCGGCGCTCGATTCGGTGTGCTTCCGGATCGGCGACCCGGTCGCCGCCATGCGCGCCGACGGCGCCGCGGTCGAAGCGCGACAGCGCGCGGGCGCTCGGCGCCGAGATCGGCGCCGCGCTGGCGCGGGAGCGCGGCGCGCCCTCGGTGCGGCCCTGGGCGGCCGCGTCGATTGCCGCGATGGCGCGACCGTCGTCGTGCTTTCCGGGGGCAACGTCGATCCCCAATGTTTCCGCGAGGCGCTCGCCGTCGACGATCTGCGATAAACCGACCGGCGACGGACCGGCGCTTGTCCCGGACGCCTGTTGTCCATGTCGCACGAAGCCGGATGCGCGACGCGACGCGGCACCGTCGCGCTTGACCGGCAATGCAATACCGGCAGAGCATAACGATGCATGATGAAATTGCGAAAATTCGCCCTTTCTCCCTTTTCCCGCGAAAGAGCGTGCGAAGAAATCGAGAGACGCTACTACTCTTCGTCATTCCCGCGAAAGCGGGAATCTGCTCGCGGCGTTTCCGTAAGAATAACCGCGCCGATATTGCGGACGGCTGCCTCCGGATTCCCGCTTTCGCGGGAATGACGAAGAGTTATTAGCGAGTTATTGTCTTTTGTCGCGCCGAACACTTCGGCGCTCCGACCGTCATGGTGAGAGCCATCCTTACAAACACTCGTCATTCCTGCGAAAGGGTGTGTGCAAAACCCGTCGGCCCTCATTACGACAGTTGGAACGCCGAAGAAATGGCGCGGTGGAAGACAATAGCCATACGATAGTACCTCGTCATTCTCGCGAAAGCGGGAATCCGGACGCGGTCGTCCGCAATATCGGCGCGGTTTTCCTTGTGGAAACGCCGCGAGCAGATTCCCGCTTTCGCGGGAATGACGAAGAGTAGTAGCGTCTCTCGATTTCTTCACACGCTCTTTCGCGGGAATTACCGAGGCAGGGGGCGGATGTTCCCAATTCCGTCACGCATCGTCACATGCCGACGGTGGGTTCGGAAAGGTCGTAAAACACCGGGAACGCGATGCTGCCGCAGGCGACACGAGTTATGCGGAGGTCTCCATACGATAATACCTCGTCATTCCCGCGAAAGCGGGAATCCGTTTGCGGCGTTTCCGTAAGAATAACCGCGCCGATATTGCGGACGACCCGCTCCCGGATTCCCGCTTTCGCGGGAATGACGAAGTGTTATTAGCGAGTTATTTTCTTTTGTCGCGCCGATCCTTTCGGCGCTCCGACCGTCATGGTGAGAGCCATCCATACAAACACTTGTCATTCCCGCGAAAGCGGGAATCCGGACTCGGTCGTCCGTAATATCGGCCCGGTTTTCCTTGTGGACACGCCGCAAGAGATCCCCGCTTTCGCGGGAATGACGAAGTGTTATTAGCGAGTTATTGTCCTTTGTCGCGCCGATCCTTTCGGCGCTCCGACCGTCATGGTGAGAGCCATCCATACAAACACTCGTCATTCCCGCGAAAGCGGGAATCCGGACGCGGTCGTCCGCAATGTCGGCCCGGTTTTCCTGGTGGAAACGCCGCAAGCAGATTCCCGCTTTCGCGGGAATGACGAAGAGTAGTAGCGTCTCTCGATTTCTTCACATGCTCTTTCGCGGGAATTACCGAGGCAAGGGGCGGATGTTGTCAATTCCGTCGCGCATTGTCATATGCCGACGGCGGGTTCGGAAAGGTCGTAAAACGCCGGGAACGCGATGCTGCCGCAGGCGAAACGAGTTATGCGGAGGTCTCCATACGATAACACCTCGTCATTCCCGCGAAAGCGGGAATCCGGAGGCGGCCGTCCGCAATATTGGCGCGGTTATTCTTACGGAAACGCCGCAAACGGATTCCCGCTTTCGCGGGAATGACGAAGAGTGGTGGGGCCTTTCAATTTCCTCACATGCACCTTCGCGGGAATGACGAAGAGTGGTGGGGCCTTTCAATTTCCTCACACGCTCCTTCGCGGGAATGACAAGTATTTGTAAGGCCGTCCGATTTCCTCGCACGCTCTTTCGCGGCTCGAATCGGGGCGTCCGGTCATCCTGTCGACGCCTCACTCCTCGTCGTTCGGTTGATCGTCGGATGCGCGCGCCCGTCCCAGCAGCGTCGCCCCGCCGTCGACGACCAGCGTGTGTCCGGTGATGTAGCGCGCCTCGGCGCTCAGCAGGAAGCGCACCGCGCGGCCTACGTCCCAGCCCGTGCCCTCTATGCCGAGCGCCGAGGCGCGCCGTCGCCGTTCGCGCGCCGCTGCGCTCATCGCCGCGCCGCCGACCATCGGCGTGTAGACCGGGCCGGGGGCCACGCAATTGACCCGCACGCCGTCGGCGCCGTGGTCCACCGCCATCGCGCGGGTCAGCGCGATCGCGGCGCCTTTCGACGCGGCGTAGCTGGTCATGCCGCGCGGACGCAACGCCGCGATCGAGGCGACGTTCACGATCGCGCCGCCGCCGTTTCGAATCATCGCCGGAACGACCTCCTTCGCGACGAGAAACATCGATTCGACGTTGACGCGCATCACCCTCCGCCACTCATCGGGTTCCTCGTCCACGACGCTGCCGCGGCTGTCGACGCCCACATTGTTGTCGAGGCAATCGACGCGCCCCCATGCGTCGAGGGCGTGCTCGACCATGCGACGGCACGCGGTCGGGCAGGTGACGTCGGCTTCGTGCGCCAGCGCCTCGCCGCCCTCGCGGGCGATCGTCTCCACGGTGCGCTCGGCCGGCGCCCGCGCGCGGTCGACCGCCAGCACCCGCGCCCCGGCGCGCGCCAGCAGGATCGCCGCGGCGCGCCCGTTGCCGATGCCGTCGCCCGCCGCGCCGGCGCCCGTCACCAGGGCCGTTTTGCCCTCGAGCCCCCAGGGATCGCCCTTCGCCTCGCCTTCGATCATCGCGTCCTCCGTTTCGCTGGCGGCGCGCGCGCGTTCCGTGCGACAAACGCAAACGACCTCGCGGCGCCCGTTCCCGGCCGCCGAGAAACGCCGGAGCTTCGCCGGAAATGCCGCGCCTGTCCATTCTCGAACAATCCATTGCCGTCGCCGGGCGGCCGCAGGCGGACTCGATCCGCAACGCGGTGGCCCTCGCGCGCCATTGCGATCGCCTCGGATACGAACGCTTCTGGGTGTCGGAGCATCACAGCCACCCGACCATCGTCGGCACCGCGCCCGAAATCCTCGTCGCCGCCTGCGCCGCGGCGACGGAGCGGATCCGCGTCGGCAGCGCCGGGGTCATGCTGCCGCACTACTCGCCGCTCAAGGTCGCCGAGCAGTTCCGCGTCCTCGACGCCCTGTCGCCCGGGCGCATCGATCTGGGCCTCGGGCGCGCGCCCGGCTCCGACGGGCGCACCGCTTTCGCCCTGCATCCGCTCGCTAGCGAACGCCCCGAACGCTTCCCCGCCGATGTGCGCGACCTCCTCGCCTGGGTGGCGGGAGAGCCGTTGCAGGAAGGCCACCCGTTCCGCGCGGTCCACGCCTACCCGCAAGGCGAAACGGTTCCGGAAGTCTGGATTCTCGGCAGTTCGACCTACGGCGCCCAGGTCGCCGCGCATTTCGGCCTGCCCTATTGCTTCGCGTGGTTCTTCGTCGACGGGCGGGGGTGCGCCGAGGCTCTCGACCTCTACCGCCGGGATTACCGGCCGAGCGCCCGGCATCCGGAGCCCCATGACGGCATCTGCGTCTGGGCGCTGGCGGCGGACACCGCGGAGGAGGCCGAATATCATTTCCGCTCGCGCGCCCGCTGGCAGTTGCTCCGCGATCGAGGGGTCTACGGCGCGCTCGAATCTCCCGAAGACGCCGCGGCGCGCCCCGCGACCGATGTCCAGGAGCGCCGCCTCGCGCATTTCCGCGCCCGCGCGACCATCGGAACCGGCGAGCGGGTTGCCGCCGACATCCGCGCCCTGGCGAGCGATCTCGGAGTCGCCGAGGTCGCCGTGGTGACCTGGGCCCACGACGAGGCGGCGCGGCGCCGGAGCTATGCGCTGATCGCCGGGGCCTTCGGCCTGACGCCCGGGCGCGCCGCGGCAGGGAAGGGCGAGCCCCGCTGATCGCGCCCGGGCGCCGGCGGTTCAGGAAGGGTCGTCGGGGAGCGGGCGGAAACGGGTGGCGGCGAACCCGCCGTCCACCGCCAGGACATGGCCATGGACGAACGACGCGTCCGCCGAGCACAGGAAGGCGATGGCCGACGCCACTTCTTCCGGCTTTCCGGGGCGCCCGAGCGGCGTGCCGCCGACCATCGAATCGACGAACTGCGGGTTGCCTTCGAGACGTTCGCGCGTGAGCGGCGTGGCGATGATGCCCGGCGCGACGGCGTTGACCCGGATCCCGTCCGGCCCGTAATCGGCCGCCATGTTGCGCGTCAGCCCGACGACCGCCGCCTTGGTCGCCGAATAGGCCGACGACCCGCGGAACCCGGTGAGTCCGAAAACCGATGCGACATTGACGATAACCCCGCCGCCGGCGGCGCGCATCGCCCGGACTCCCTCGCGCGACAGCCGGAACAGCGCCCGCAGATTGACGTCGAGAAAGCTGTCGAGCGCGGCGTCGTCCGTCAGGTGCGCGGCGCGCGCATCCCCGATCCCGGCATTGTTGACGAGGATCCGGGGCGCGCCGAACCGCTCGGCGCATTCGGCGACGATGCGCGCCGGCGAGTCCTTCGCCGTGACATCGGCCTCGAGCGCTGCGATCCGCCCGGGCCCGGCGCCGCGCCGGGCGGTTTCGCCGGCGCCATTGCCGTCGCGGTCCACCGCGATCGCATCGGCGCCGTCGCGCGCGAGCGCCAGCGCCGTTGCCCTGCCGATGCCGGACCCCGCCCCGGTCACGATGGCGGGCCATCCGTCGAAACGTCCCGACATGCCGCTGCCTCCTCGTTTCGCCGCCAACCTGCGCGCATGGAAAGGTCGCGGCTCGAACGGCGGGGATCAAGCGCGCGGCGCCGCGAAAGCCGTGCGGGGTCCGGCGCCTGCCGGGCCGGCGTCGGGGGCGCCGCGTTAGAATCTTGACACCGGGCGCTTCGGGGTATAGGCGCGCAATGTCGGAACAGGATTTTCGCAAGGTCGTCGGCATATGTCGCAATACGGAAGAATGAACGCCGCAACCCCGGCCCGGGGGGGGGGGGGGGGACGTATGCCGTCCGGAATTAATCCCGGTCACGGGCGCTCCGCCGTGGGCGTAAGGCGCGGGCGCGCCGTCCGCGCGCTGCTCGCGCTGTGCGCGGCGGCTGTCGTCTTCCTCATGGCGGGCGCGGAGCGGGCCGCGGCGCAGACGGGGGGGGCGACGGCGGTGAGCATCCCCGACGCCAATTTGCGGGCGCGGCTGGAAACCTGGCTGGGCAAGGCCTCCGGAGAGACGATCACCCGTGACGACATGGCGACCCTCGGCGAGGGCCCCAACCGCAGACTTACCCTGACCAATCTCGGCATCCGGGATCTGACGGGGCTGGGATACGCCGTAAACGTGCATGCGCTGTTCCTCTCCGGCAACGAAATCTCGGACCTGACGCCGCTCGGAACCCTCACCTTCCTGCAGACACTGGCCCTCAGCGACAACCGGATCTCGGACATCAGGCCTCTCGCACGCCTGGTCTTCCACCTGCATACCCTGAGACTCGACGGCAACCGGATCTCGGACCTGACGCCGCTCGCCCGGAGTTTTTCCCTGAGAACACTGGAAATCGTTGGAAACCGGGTCACGGACCTGGAGCCGCTCGCCGACCTCAGGCTGACACACTTGTCTGCCTCCGACAACAGGATCACGGACCTGACGCCGCTCGCCCGTCTCACCGGGATGGAATACCTGCACCTCCGTCAAAACCGGATCTCGGATATCGGCCCGCTGCAGAACATGCTGAGTCTTACCACTCTGTCGCTCGATCAAAATTATTCGCTCAGGAAGGTTTCGGCGTTGAGCGGCCTGAACGGCTTGAGGGTTTTGGATCTGGAGGACACCGGCGTCGACGACATATCGCCGCTTGTCGATACCCCGGGGTTCAAGGGAACGTGGTTCAGACAGATCGATCTGCGGAAGACCCCGAATCTCGACTCCGCCACCGCCCTCCCGCATATCCAGACCCTTGAGGGACGGGGCGTCCAAATATTCCGTGACAATCCCATCGGTTTGGACCGGAGGTTGCGGGGCTTGACAGTGACGCCCGAAGTGGGGCAGCTGAAAGTCGCGTGGGATCCGGTGACGGGCTACAGCGCCGAGGGTTACCGGGTCTTCTGGAGATCCGGGAGGGAATTCTTCACGAGAACCGCCAATCCGCCCCGGGACAAGATCCTTACGGGCTTGGGAATGACGACATTCACCATCCCCAACCTTGATCCCGGCCGCCGATACGGGGTGGCGGTTCGCGTGAATAACCCCAATGGTTGGCTGTCCCCCCCCGTCTACGGCATTCCGCTGGCGGCGATCGGCACTGTGGAGGGGGTGACGGTCACGCCGGGCGTGGAGAGCCTCACCGTGTCGTGGCGCCTCGCCAAAGGCGCGGCCGACTACAAGGTGCAGTGGAAGTCCGGCGATCAGGACTACGACGAGGCCCGGCAGGCCCGGGCCGGCGGCGCCGACAAGACGGAATACGCCATCTCCGATCTCGAGGGCGGGACGGAGTACACAGTGCGCGTCATCCCCGCCCGGAACGAGGGAGAACCCGACGGCGAACCCTCCGCCGAAAAAAAGGCAACGACGCGGGCGCCGCCGCCCGTGACACCGAATTCCGAATCGAATTCCGAGCCGCCGGAGAGTGTCGCCTTCAAAGTGAGTGTGGAGAATGGTCTGGAGGGCCTGCTCGTATCCTGGCCCGGAGTCGCCCGCGCGACCGGCTACCGGGTGCAGTGGAGGCGGAGCGACGTGCGGGATTTCGACTCCGCCGACGAAGACGAGGTCGCTGCGCGGGAAGTCGAGACCTCCGACGGCGAACCCTACAGATACCCCATCGCCGGTCTCGAACCCGACATCTGGTACACGGTCCGGGTCACCCCCATGCTCGACGGAAAACCCCTCGGCGACCCCGATGAGGCCACCGGCACGCCCCGCCGGAAAGCCGTCGTCACCATCATAGGGGCCGTAGCCGTGACGGAGGGCGAGGCTGCGGAACTCACGGTCATGCTGGACAGGCACGGCAAGCACATCCAGGAGCAAGAGCAGGTGACGGTGGTGTGGACCACCAGGGACGACACGGCGAAGGCGGGCGAGGATTACCCCGCAATGTCCGACTCCCTGATCTTCAAGCCGGGCGAGCACATGAAGCCGCTGCCGGCGCGGACCCTGCAGGATCGGCGGGTCGAACCCGAAGAGACGTTCATGGTGCAGCTGGACAAGGCTACGAACGCGACGCTGGACCTGAACAGGGCGTCGGCGACGGTGACGATCGTCGACGACGACACCGAGCCGGCGCGGCGCCGGGCGCTCGACGCGGTGCTGGCGGGCATGGGGCGCTGGATCGCCGCCGACGCCGTGGACACCATCGAAGAGCGTTTCACCGGGCGGCGCGAGGTCGAGGCGCAGACGAGCCTGGGCGGACGGACGTTTTCCCTCCCGGGAACCGGGCCGCAAGACTCCGCCCGGTTCGCGCCCGCGGCGGCCGGAACGCGCTTCGCCGACGATTTCTCCCACGGAGAGGAATGGCGGATTCCGGAGACGGAACCCTCCCTCCCGGTCCTGTCCGCGGAATCGGTGTCCGGAAGCCGCTTCAACCTGCCGCTGGGGGAGGACGGCGCCGGCGAACCCCTGCCGGGCCTGCGGGTATGGGGCCGGGGGACGGCCGGCGGGTTCGACAGCAAGGCCGAAACCGGTCTCCGCGTGGACGGAGACATCGTCGGGGGTTACGTCGGCTTCGACCACCCGGTGAGGCGCGACGCGCTGCTGGGCATGGCGATCGCCCACGGCAGGAGCGATGTCGACTACGCGATCGACGGCGTGACGGACGGCGCGGTGGACATGGAGCTGACGAGCGTCCTGCCCTACGGGCACTGGACTCCGCGCGCCGGTCTGGGGGTGTGGGGCCTGCTCGGCGCCGGCTGGGGCGATGTCGGATTGCAGGACGAGGTCGGCGAGGTCGAAACCGACGCGACGATGCGGATGGCCGCAGCCGGCGTGCGGCGGGACGTGGCGGCCTGGCGCGACATCGACGCGGCGGTGAAAGCCGATGCGTTCACGGCCCGGCTGGAAACCGACGCGGCGGAAGGCTTGCCGAAGTCCGCCGGCGCCGCCCGAAGGCTGCGGCTGTCGCTGGAAGGCAGCGCCCGGCGGGCGGTGTCTCCCGTCTCCAGCCTGACTCCGAGCCTGGAGGTCGGCGGCCGGTGGGACGGCGGCGACGCGGAAACCGGAATGGGCGTGGAGGTGGGCGGCGGTCTGGCGTTCGAGCATGAGACGCTGGGTCTGGCGGTAGAGGCGCGGGGGCGCGCCCTGCTGGCGCACCGCGAGTCGCTGCGCGAATGGGGGATGAGCCTGTCGGGGCGGCTGGACCCCGGCGTAGCGGGACGGGGCCCCTGGATGACTTTCGCGCCGGGGTGGGGCGTCGAGGGCAGCCGGATGTCGCAGATGTGGGACAACAAGGGGGTGTTCCGCGCGCATGACCGCCCCGGCGAGGCGCCTGAATTCCAGCCGGGCCGGCTGAACATGGAGGTCGGCTGGGGTCTGCCGACGCTGGGCGGCCGCGGCCGTCTGACGCCCTGGGCGGGCCTGTCGATGGCCGAGTCGGATATGAACGGCTACACCCTGGGCGCCCGGATGGAGACGGGGACCCGGTTGAGGCTGAATCTGGAGAACCGGCAGTCGAAGAGCGGCGGATATCGTCTCATGCTTTTCGGCAGTCTGCACCTGTAGGGGCCGGCGGCGGCCCGCCACGGCTTTCTCTCCCCGTTCCCGCGGAAGGGCGTGCGAAGAAATCGAGAGACGCTACTACCCTTCGTCATTCCCGCGAAAGCGGGAATCCGGGGGCGGTTGTCCGCCATATCGGTCCGGGTTTTCCTTGTGGGGACGGCGCAGGCGGATTCCCGCTTTCGCGGGAATGACGAAGGGTAGTAGCGAGTTATTGTATTTTGCCGCGCCGACCCCTTCGGCGCTCCGACCGTACAAACGCTCGTCATTCCCGCGAAAGAGCGTGTGAGGAAATCGAACGGCGTTACAAGTACTCGTCATTCCCGCGAAAGCGGGAATCTCTTTGCGGCGTTTCCGTAAGAAAAACCGGGCCGACATTGCGGACGACCGCGTCCGGATTCCCGCTTTCGCGGGAATGACGAAGTATTATTGGCGAGTTATTGCGTTTTGCCGCTCCGACCCCTTCGGCGCTCCGACCGTACAAATACTCGTCATTCCCGCGAAAGCGGGAATCCGGACGCGGTCGTCCGCCATATCGGTCCGGTTTTCCTCGTGGGGACGGCGCAGGCGGATTCCCGCTTTCGCGGGAATGACGAGGAGTAGTAGCGAGTTATTGTATTTTGCCGCGCCGGACCCTTCGGCGCTCCGACCGTACAAACACTCGTCATTCCCGCGAAAGCGGGAATCCGGGGGCGGTGGTCCGCCATATCGGCCCGGTTTTTCTTGTGAGAACGCCGCGACAGATTCCCGCTTTCGCGGGAATGACGAAGTATTATTAGCGAGTTATTGTGTTTTGCCGCGCCGGACCCTTCGGCGCTCCGACTATACAAACACTCGTCATTCCCGCGAAAGCGGGAATCCGGAGGCGGTGGTCCGCCATATCGGCCCGGTTTTTCTTGTGGGAACGCCGCAAGCAGATTTCCGTTTTCGCGGGAATGACGAAGGGTAGTAGCGAGTTGTTGTGTTTTGCCGCTCCGACCCGTTCGGCGCTCCGACCGTACAAACACTCGTCATTCCCGCGAAAGCGGGAATCCGGAGGCGGTCGTCCGCTTTCGCGGGAATGACGAAGTATTATTAGCGAGTTGTTGCGTTTTGCCGCGCCGACCCGTTCGGCGCTCCGACCGTACAAACACTCGTCATTCCCGCGAAAGCGGGAATCCGGCGGCGGTGGTCCGCCATATCGGCCTGTTTTTCCTTGTGGGAACGCCGCAGGCAGATTCCCGCTTTCGCGGGAATGACGAAGTATTATTAGCGGGTTATTGTGTTTTGTCGCGCCGACCCCTTCGACGCTCCGACCGTACAAACACTCGTCATTCCCGCGAAAGCGGGAATCCGGGGGCGGTCGTCCGCCATGTCGGCCCGGTTTTCTTGTGGGAACGCCGCGGCAGATTCCCGCTTTCGCGGGAAACTCGACTCCTGCGACCGTTTTTCGACCGGCGTGCGGCGGCTCGTCGATATGCCGGAGCGGCTCGTGGAGCTGCTTCGCCGCTTCCTGGAGCGAAACGGCGGACGCCTGTCGGCGCGCGCGCGTCATCGGGAGTTCTCCGCCCTGACCGACGCGGAAGCGCGCGACCTCGAACGCCTCTACGCCGACAGTTTCGACGGGGCGTGACCCTCGGCGGGCGGCTGCGCTACCAAGTCATGCGAAAGTTTGCGTAGACGCCGGCGTCCGTGAAGTTCCCGCCCGCCTCCCGCGTCGCGGTTTCGAGGGCGAAGGCGAATCCGGGGCCCGATTCCACGCGCAGGCCCAGGCGCCAGCCGCGCTCGCCGCCTTGCGCCAGCGTCAGGCCGCCCCAGGGCGAAACCGCGCCGCGCCCGGCGAACGCCGCCAGCCCCCAGGCGAGAGCCGCATCCAGCCTCGCCCGCGCCCGGCGGTCGTTCTGCGGGCGGAGCCCGCCGCGCTCCGACAGGGGCGCCGCGCCGCTCCGCTCGGCGTCTCCCCATGACGGCCGCAGGCCGAAGGACAGGCCGCGTCCGCCGGGGCCGGGGGCGAATTCGAGCGAACCGCCGATCTCCCACTCTTCCGCGCCGCCCTCGTGGGCGAGGAGGGCGCGTCCGTGCGTCTCGACGCGCAGGCGCGACAACGGGTCGGCATAGTCCAGGCCGCCGCCGACCAGCGCGCCGGCGCCGGTCGCGCCGTCGCCGCCGTCGACGCGCAGCCCGACCTCCAGGGCCGGCGTCAAAACCGCCCCGCGCTCCGCCCCGAGCCGGAACGGGCGCGCGGCTTCCGCCGCGGCCCGCAGACGCTGCCCCCGGACATCGAGGTCCCGGAAGGCGTCTTCCCTGCCGGCGACGGACATGCGCGCCGCTTGCAGGTCGCCCCTCAGGTCCAGCTGCGCCTCGCCGTCGCGGAAAACCCGGCCGCCGCCCGCGGCGACGCCGATCAGCGTCGCGTCGGCGGAACGGCTGTCGGCGCCGCCGGTCTCGACGATGTCGCCGGACCCGTAATCCAGCACGGCCCAGAGCCGCCCGCGGTTCGTCGTCCGCCACCCCAGCCAGGGATGGACGCCGGTTATGCGGCTTTCGTATGCGCCTGCGGTTTCCGTGCGCGCGCCCCTGTCGGCATAGTCGAAGTCCGCTTCGAAGCGGGAGCCGGCGACGCCGGCGCGAAACTCCGTTCCCAGGCGCGTCTCGACCCCGAGGAACGCCCCGGCCGCATCGCCGGACCACGAGACGGCATCGTCGCGGCCGGACAGGCGGCGGAAGTCCCCCTCCGCCCACAGCACGGTTTCGCCCCCGTCGCCGAGCCGCGCCGCGAGGGAGGCTGCGTCCGCGAGCGCCCGCCACGGCCGCGCGCCTTCCGCGAGGGCGCGCTCGCTGTCGCGCAACGCGCCGGCGACGGAGGCGAGGCCGTCGGCGAGCGGCGCTTCTTCCGGGGCGGCGTCCGGACGCGCCATCCGGCGCGCGACCGCTCCCGTCGTCATGCTCTTCCAGGCGCGCGCCACCTCCGACAGAACCGCCGCCCGCACGAGACCGCAACGTCGACACGCGGCGTCCTCCGGGGCGACGACCTCGACGGTGAAGACCAGCCGCGCCGCATCGCCGTCCCGATCGGTCGCCGTGAGGACGAAGGACGCCGCGTCCATCGCCCGTTGGGGGACGCCCGACAATATGCGGGCGGCCGGGTCGAAGGTCAGTCCGGCGGGGGGCCCCGGCGCCAGAGCGTAGGAAAGCGCGCCGTCGCCGCCCGTCGCTTCCGGCAATGTCAGCGGGTCGATCCCGACGCCCACGACATAACGTTGCGCAGGCGTCGATGCGTCGCCGAAACCCGGTATCAGGTTCGGGGCGTCTTCCGGCTTCGGATCGTCGTCCGGTTCGTCCTCGTTCTCGCCCGGCGGACCGCCGGCGCCGGTCGGCGACTCGTCGTCGATCAGGATGAGCGGCGCGCCGGTCACGGTTCCGACTCCTTGCGCATTGGACGCCGAAGCCGTCACCGCGACCCGGCGGTCGGCCTCGTCCCGGTCGTTGTCCACGGCCACGATCGCCGCCGTGTCCGACGGGTTCGACGTCTCGCCGGCGGGAATCGCGATCGTCGCGTCGGGTCCCACCGTATAGGCGCCGGATACGGGCCGGACCGTAACCGTCGTCGCCGCGCTCGACGGGTGGCTCAACGCCGCCGTAACCGTCGTCGCGCCGCCGTTCTCCGATATGCGCGGGTCCGCGACGTCCAGCGTCACCGTCGGCGGCGCGTCGTCGTCCCGCAAGGTCAGCGTCGCGGGCGCCGGACTCGCCAGAACCGGCAGCGACAGCGCCGCCGATGCGGACACCGAGATGCTCTTGTCGGGCCCGTCCACGGCGTTGTCGACAGCCGTGATCGTCACGGCGTCGGCGCTCTCCGTAGCGCCGTCCTCGACCGTCAGGCTCAAGCTGCCGGAAACCCGGTAATCCGCCGCCGTCGCGCCTTCGCCCGGAGAAACCGTCACCTCGACGACGACTTGCGCCGCATCGACGATATCCGAGTCGAAGGGATGGTCGAGCCTGACTTTCACCGTCGCCGAATTGTTCGTCCCGCTTTCGTCGATGGCGGTGCGCGAAAGCACCAGCGTCGCCTGGGTCGGCGCCTGCTGCTGGGCCGCCGCCGGCGGCGCAAGGGCCGGAGGAACGGCGCAAAGAGCCGCGAAGAGGGAGAAGAGGGGCGTCCGCGGCCCCATGCCGCCGCCCGGAGTCGTAGGCGGCCTGCGCGATTCGGAGCTCGACAGGAACATGCGACCCCCAGGCGTCGCCGGGCGCCCGGTTCCCCGGGGCGCTGCGCCGGCCGTTACCGCCCCTTGCGGGCCATTGTCAAGCCACGCGCCGCCGGCGCAGCGATTCTCATTATGGCGATGGACGCGCCTTCCTGGGAGCGCGACCGACCCGCCGCGCCGGCGCGGGCCGTTCGTTTTCGCTTGCGCCGGCGCCGCCGGCCGGCATAATGGCGCGCTTCTCGCCGACGAGCGGCGGGGAGGGCGTTTCGGCCGCGGGGCTCTGTCGCGGCCATCGGCATGGGAGACAACGCATGAAGAAGCTGACACTCGCCGCGGCGTTCTGCGCCGCGTTCGGCCTGGGCGCCGCGCCGGCCCTCGCGATGAGCCACGGAGACGCCGGGCCGAAACTGTACTGGACGGCGAGCGGCAAGTTCGGACCGTTCAACATCCAGGGCCTCATCCCGACCTATCCCGAGTCGCGCGACATCATGATCCCCATCAACATGTGGATCATCGACCATCCGCTCGGCCTCGTCGTCTACGACACCGGCAACAACGTCGCGATTTCGGACGGCAATTGCATGTCGCACTGGTCGCAGGGCCTTTGCGACTTCCTGCAACCCAGCCAGACGCGCGACGACGTGATCGACCGCCAGCTCGAGAAGCTCGGCTACAGCGTCGATCAGGTGAAGGTGGTCATCACCTCGCACTCGCATCTCGACCATATCGCCAATATCGAGATGTTCCCGGACGCGATCCACGTCATCCAGCAGAAGGAGCTCTATCAGGCCTGGTGGCCCGAGAAGTTCCAGCGTCCTTCCGGCGCGCACATCATGGCCGACTACGACGATGCGCGCGACTACAACTACCTCGCGCTCGAAGGCGACTACGACCTGTTCGGCGACGGCACCGTCCTCGTCCTGTCGACTCCGGGCCACACCCTCGGCCACCAGTCGCTGAAAGTGAAACTCGCCAACACCGGCACGGTCATCCTGTCGCAGGACGCGATCTGGATGGAGGAGAACCTCGAGGGGCATCCCGCGGGCCTCAACTACAGCGTGCTCGACTACTTCAAGTCGGTGAACCGCCTGACCATGATGCGCGACATCGAGAACGCGCCGCTCTGGTTCGGCCACAGCATCCGGCAATACGACGAGATGGGCGAACAGTGGTATGACTGACCGCGCCGGTCGCTAGACACGGTTCGCCGGAGGCCCCTCCCGCGCGGAGGGGCCTCCGCTCGCCCGCCTTGCCCGACCCTCGCGCGGCCCGACGATGATCGCCCTCGACCGAGTCTCGAAACGCTACGGCCCGAAGACCGTCCTCCATGACGTGTCCTTCGCCGTGGAGCGCAACGAGATCGTCGGCTTTCTCGGCCCGAACGGCGCCGGCAAGACCACCACCATCCGGATGATCGCCGGCTTCACCGCCGCCACGTCCGGCACGGTGACCGTCGCCGGTCGCGACATGGCGGTCGACAACCGCGAGGCGGCGCGCCGCATCGGTTATCTGCCCGAACATCCGCCCCTTTACGACGCGCTCGATGTCGGCGCCTATCTGCGCTTCGTCGCCCGCGTCAAGGGCGTCCCGCGGCGCGGCGTCGCCGGCGAACTCGAGCGCGTGGCGGGCGCCTGCCGCCTCGAGGACGTATTCCGCCGCGAGATATTCAAACTCTCGAAAGGCTACCGTCAGCGCGTCGGCCTCGCCCAGGCGCTGCTCGGCCGCCCCGACGTCCTGCTGCTCGACGAACCCACAATCGGCCTCGACCCCGGCCAGATACTCGAGACGCGCGAGGTCATCCGCTCCTTCGGCGCCGAGCATACGGTGCTGCTGAGCACCCACATATTGCCCGAAGTCACCCTGATCTGCCGGCGCGTGGCGATCGTCCATCACGGACGCCTGCTCGCCATCGACACGCCCGACGGCCTGCGCGGCGCGGTCGAGGAAACCGGGATCGTATCGTTGCGCATCGCGGCGCCGGCGGCGGAGGCGCGCGCGGCGCTCCTCGCCGTCGACGGGGTCCGCGGCCTCGACATGACGCCGTCGGGCGGCGACGCCCCCGTTCTTGCCGTCGAATGCGCGGTCGAGGACCGGGACGGCGTCGAGGCGGCGATCGCCCGCGCCGTCGCCGGTCGATGGGAGCTGCTCGAAATGCGCCGCCGCGCCCCGACGCTCGAAAATGTCTTCCTGCACTACGTGCGCGAGGCCGACCGCGCGGAGGCCGCGTCATGACCGGCGTCCTGGCCCTTTACGTCAAGGAGTTGCGGCTCTATTTCCGGTCGCCTATCGCCTATTTCGCGATTTCGGTGTTCCTCATCGGAACCGGCTATTTCTACACCTACAACGTGTTCCTCGGCGGCACGGCGACGATGGACGAGACCTTCCAGAACATGGGCGTGCTGCTCACCGTCGTCGCTCCGGCGATCTCCATGCGCCTGTTCGCCGGAGAGTGGAGCGGCAGGACCATGGAGCTCCTGATGACGTTGCCTCTCGCGCCGTGGCAGATCGTCATCGGCAAGTTTCTCGGCGCGCTGACCATCCTGCTGGCGATGGCCCTGGGCGCCACCATCGATCTGATCCCCATGTATCTGTTCTCGGAACCGGAGACGCTCACCATCCTGTCGGGCTATATCGGGTTCCTTCTCCTCGGCGCCGCGTGCCTTGCGGTCGGCATGCTGTTTTCGGCGCTGACGCAGAACCAGATCGTCGCCGCGCTGTCCACCGTGGCGGCGCTTCTCGGTTTCTGGTTCGTCGGCAACCTCCAGAATTTCCAGTCGTCCCCGTTTCTCTGGCGACTGGTGGATTATCTGTCGTTTTCCAGCCACTACGAGACCTTCATCCGGGGGCTGTTGCTCGGCGAGTCGGTCGGGTTCTACCTTGCCGTTGTCGCCGTCGCGCTGACTCTCGCCACGGGGTATCTCCAGTGGCGGCGCTGACGACTCCGGGCCGGCTGCGCGGCGGGGGCCTGCTGCTGGCCGGAGCGGCGCTGTCGATCGCGGCGCTCGTCCTGAAGCTGATCTGGTACGAGACCCTGACCGCGACCGTCGTTCTCGCCCTGGCGGGCGCCGCGGCGCTGGCGGCCGGCGCATGGCGCAGTCGCGTCGAACTCGCCGGCCTGGTCCGCCGGCGGCGCGTCGAGATCGCCCTCCACACCGTCGGCCTCCTCGGCATATTCGTTCTGCTCGCCTGGGCGGCGGCGAAATATCCGCTGCGCTACGACATGACCGACGCCGGGCTGCATTCCCTGTCCGAAAAATCCGTCGCCGTCCTGCAACGTCTGGCGAAACCGGTTCACATCGTATTCTTCCACAACCACCTGATGGGCGAAACGGTGGACCGCTACCGCCTCATCGCCGACCGGAGCGACCTGGTCACGGTGGAGTTCCACGATCCGACCCTCAACCCGGCCGCCGCGCGTCTCCTGAACGTCCGCTTTCCCGGCACTTCGGCGATGACCAGCGAAGGGCGCCGGCTGGATGTGAACGGCGAGCTCGAGGCCGATATCGTCAACGGCATTCTCCGCGTCTCCCAGGGCGTGACGCAAACCGCCTGCTTCCTGACCGGACACGGCGAGGCGGACCCCCTCAGCAAGGAATCGCACGACCACGTGGAAGGCGACGCCGGGGCGGACCACGACCACGGCACCGGGACGCAATATGTGCTGCACGAGACCCACGGTCTGGCGAAGGCGGCCAACGGGCTCGAAGAGCTCAACTATGCCGTCTTGCCCGTCTCGCTCCTTCAGGACGGCGGCGCCGCGCTGGCCGGGTGCGCCGTGCTCATCGTGGCGGGGCCGCGCGTCCCGTTGCTCGCGCCGGAAGTCGCGACGCTGCGGCGATTCCTCGCCGACGGCGGCAACGCGCTGATCATGGTCGACCCCTTCGTGGAAACCGGGCTCGAACCGGTGCTCCGCGATTACGGCGTGGCCCTCGACAAGACGATGGTGATCGACCCCTCGCATCACTTCGCGGCGGATATGTCGTCGCCGGCGGTCACGCAATACAACAACCACCGGATGACGCGGAACCTGCCCCTGACCTTCTTCCCCGGCGTGCGGTCGCTGTCGCCCGGCGCGCGCGTGGCGGGCGCGGCGCCGACCCGCATCGTCAATTCGTCGGTCAACAGTTTCGGAGAGGTTTCCGCCGTTCGCGTCGAGCGCGGCGACGAAGATGTCGCCGGGCCGCTCACGCTCATGGTCGCGGTCAACAAGCGCCCGGTCACGGAGGAAGAGGTGAGGGTGGTCGAGGCGCTCGGCGGCGGGCGCGCCGAAGCGGCGGAAGAGGACCCGCCGATGCTTGCGAACCGCCGTTCCCGTCTCGTCGTCGTCGGCGATTCCGATTTCGCGACCAACTCGTTCTTCCACATCCTCGGCAATGGCGACCTCTTCCTCAACGCGGTGAACTATCTGACGGCGCAGGAAAACCTCATCGGCATCGAGCCGCGGACCCGGGAACTCCCCGAAATCAATTTCACCAACCGGCAGATGAAGGGCGTGTTCTTCCTGTCGGTTTTCCTGTTGCCGCTGATTCTGGCGCTGATCGGCACTGCGGTGTGGTGGCGCCAACGTTGAAGCGGGGCCGGCGCTCTCCGCCCGTCTTCGTCCGGGGCGCCTTCGCGCCGCTTGCGGCCGGCGCGTATTGGCGCTTCGGGCGCGCGCCCGACGGTCTGTAGTTCCGCCGCGCTCACGCCGGTCCGGCGGCGTCGGACGCCATCGCGCGCGTTCTTTCGGCGTTTCCGGACACGCCCGCTGTCGCGGCCCGGGGCGACGGCGACGCCCCGCCGCGGTCGTTCGTCGTCCTCTATCGCCCGGGCGAGGACGAGTCGCTCGCCGGCTATCCGATCGGCTTCGAGCTCCCGGACGGACGCGGCCGCTCTGCGGGCCTTCCCGGCTCCGGCGCCGTCGTCGAGGCGGCCGGGGAGGGCGTATCCGCTCCGCTTGCGCTGCCGGACGACTCCGGCAATCGACGGATTTGCGAAGGCGAGCTTGACTCGCGGCGATGGGAATGAGAGTTATTCTCAGTCGCAGCCGAATCGCTGCGCTATCGTCGGAAAGGAACGACCCCATGCGCCCCATCGCACGCGCCCTGTGCGTTCTTGCCCCGCTGCCCGTTCCGCTCGCCGTCGCCGTCGCGCAGGACGCGATGCCGACGCGCGAGGAAATGTGGGAGATCATCCGTCGACAACAGGCGGTCATCGAACAGCTTCAGGAACAGGTGCGCAGCAACGACGCCCGCATCGAGGAGACCCGCGAGCGCCTGCTCGAAACCGATGTCAAGGTGGAGGCGACGGGCGACCTCGTCGAATCGACCTTGATGGAAGGTCAGGACTCGGGCGGCTGGTGGAGCGACACGCAGCTGGGCGGTTACGGCGAGGTCCATTACAACGGCGGCGACAAGGACCAGATCGACGTCCACCGGTTCGTGCTTTTCCTCGGCCACGATTTCGCCGACGACCTGCGCTTCGCCGGCGAACTCGAGGTCGAACATGCGCTCGCCGGCGACGGCAAGCCCGGCGAGGTCGAAGTCGAGCAGGCGTTCATCGAATACGATTTCGCGTCCAACGCGGCGGCGCGCGCCGGCGTCTTCCTCATCCCCGTCGGCCAGCTCAACGAGACCCACGAGCCGCCGAGCTTCTTCGGCGTCGAGCGCAACAATGTGGAGAAGAACATCGTCCCGACCACCTGGTGGGAGGCCGGCGTCGGCTTCGCCGGCGCGTTCGACAACGGGATGTCGTGGGATCTGTCCGCCCATTCGGGCCTCAAGGTCAAGGATGACTTCAAGATCCGCGGCGGGCGCCAGAAGGTTGCGGAAGCGACCGCCAAAGACTTTGCGTTCACCGGGCGGCTTCGTTATTCCGGAATGCCCGGCGTGTCCGTTTCGGCAACGGGGCAGTATCAGGGCGATGTGACCCAGGGCGATGCCGAACTGTCCGCCGACGGCGTTTCCGCGACGCTGATCGAGGGCAATCTCGACATCCGGCGCGGCATGTTCGGGCTGCGCGCCCTCGTCGCGCGCTGGGACCTCGACGGCGCCGCGCCGGCGGCCCTCGGCCGCGACGAGCAATGGGGCTGGTTCGTCGAGCCCTCGGTGCGTTTCGACGTGGGCGGATCCGAACTCGGCCTGTTCGTGCGCTACAGCATGACCGACAACGAGGCGGGAAGCGACGCCGACAGCGCCATCCGGTATTACGATGTCGGGACCAATATCTGGCTGCATGAGGATGTCGTTCTCAAACTCGACGTCACCGACGTGAAGAACCCGGACAGCAGCAAGGACGACACCATCCTCAATGCCGGCGTCGGCTTCCAGTTCTAGAAGCGGGCTCCGGCGCGTCCCGGGCGCCTTCGCCGCGGCGGCGTTCGCAAGCAGCTTGTGCGCCGCCGCCGGCGCCGCGGACGAGGGCATCGAGGACGTTTATCTCGCGCCCGAAGCGTTTCTGGCCGAAGTCTTCGGCGGCGCGCCGCCGAAGGCCGCCAAACTCTGGCTCGCCGCGTCGCACCGCGAGACCATCGAGGAGATTCTCGGTCACGGACTCGGCGCGCTGCGGGTCGGCTACTGGCGCGCCGGAGAGCGCACCGCGTGGATCCTCGAAGAGATCGGCAAGGTCAAGCCGATTACCACCGGTCTGGCGGTCGATGGCGGGGCGATCGAGCGCATCCGCGTTCTGATCTATCGCGAGAGCCGCGGCTGGGAGGTCCGCCATGACTTCTTCACGGCGCAGTTCGTCGGCGCCCGTCTCGACGACCGTCTGCGGCTCGACCGCGGCATAGACGGCATTTCGGGCGCCACCCTGTCGGTGCGCGCGCTCACCGCTCTCGCCCGACTTGCGCTCTATCTCCATCGAACGGTAATCGATGGGCCATGAACCGCCGCGCGCGCCGCTTCCGGCGCTTCGTCCTGGTCTGGCATCGCCGCCTCGGACTCGCGGCCGCGCCTTTTGTGCTGTTGCTTGTCGCCACCGGCATTCTGCTCAATCACACCGACCGGCTCGGTCTCGACCGGCGCGTCGCGAGCGGCGAATGGCTGCTCGCCTGGTACGGAATCGACTCCGCTGCGCCGAAGGAAGGGTTCGCCGCCGGCGGCTCCTGGATTTCGCAAGCCGGCGACCGCATATGGCTCGACTCCGCGCCGGTCGCCGAAAGCGCGGCGCCGCTCGCCGGGGCCGTGTGGAGCGCGCCTCTCGTCGCCGTGGCGACGACCGAAGCGGTATATTTGTTCGCGCCCGATGGCGTGCTCGTCGAGAAGGCGGTTCCGGTCGGCGTTCCCGGCCCGCTGACGGGCGTCGCAGCCGCGACCGGCGGCGCGCTCGTTCTTCGCGCCGCCGCCGGCGCCTGGGCGGGGGACCTCGATCTGGCGGAGTGGCGCCCGGTGGCCGGTTCCGCCCCGCCGGCGGCCTGGGCGCGGCCGCAGCCGCTGCCGTCCGGGATCGCAGCGGGCATCGCGCAGGCGCGGCGCGGCGCCGGCTTGCCGTGGGAGCGTGTGTTGCTCGACCTGCATAGCGGCCGCCTGTTCGGCGCTCTCGGTCCCTTGATCATGGACCTGGCCGCCGTGGCGCTCCTGCTGCTGGCGGCGAGCGGGCTTTACAACTGGCTCCGCTCCCGCCGCTGACCGGAGCGGGCGACGCCGGAGCGCCGCGGCTCAGAGGCGTTCGAGAAGCCCGAGCGCCGCTTCTGCGGCGGCCAGACGCACCGCCGTCCGGTCGCCCCCGAACACATGGCGTTCCGCCACCGTCGCGCCGTCGCCCCGCGCGCAGGCGAAATGCACGAGGCCGACCGGCTTGCCGGGGCTTCCGCCGCCCGGACCGGCGATCCCGGTGACGGCGACCGCAACCGACGCTTGCGACCGCGCCAGCGCGCCGCCGGCCATCGCCCGCGCGACCGCCTCGCTGACGGCGCCGTGTTCTTCGAGCAAGGCGGGGGAAACGCCCAGCATTTCCGTCTTCGCCGCGTTGGAGTAGGTCACGAAGGCCCGATCGAACACGTCCGACGACCCGGCGACCCCGGTGAGAAGGCCGGCGACCAGGCCTCCCGTGCACGACTCCGCCGTGGAGACCCGTCGCCCGGCTCCGCGGCAGCGCTTCAGCGCCTCCGCCGCCCGCGCAAGCAGTTCGTCCGGGAACATGCGCCCCACACCCCGCGCCACGCCGAAAACGGACAGGCAGAATAGGCGTCTCTCCCGCCCGTCGTCCAACGGCGCGCGCCGGCGCCGGTCGCAAGACGCAGGAACCCAATCCCGCCGCGAGCGGAACGGGTGATCTGGTTCGGACACATGTGAGACGCGGGGCTTGAAGGCGGGGTGGGGGTCTCCGAAGCTGTTTGGTGTGACGAAACAGCCGACGGAGGCCCCCATGCAGGTTATCGGCCTGCCGAGACAGATTACACAAGGAGCACGCCTGGCGTCGCGTCTGTGCGCCGCTGAGCGTAGCGAAGGGGCGCACAGACGCGACGCCATCGAACGCTGGAAGCAGGCCCGCGAAGACGGCCTGAACGCCCGCTCGGCGGCGGCTGCGGTCGGCGTGCCCCTGTCGACCCTCTACCGCTGGCGAAAACGCGCCCAAAGCGGGCGCCTCGAACCGCTCTCGCGCCGCCCCCGCCGCGTGCGCCGGGCACAATGGTCGTCGGCTCTGCTCGCGGCCGTGCGCGAGGCGCGCAACGACTATCCCATGTGGGGAAAGGCCAAAATCGCCATCCTCATCCGACGCCAGGGCTTCGACGCCAGCGAAAGCACCATCGGCCGCATCCTCAAAACCCTCGTCGAAAAAGGACACGTCTTCCCCGTCCCCGACCTCCGCCGAAACGCCCCCCCGCGCCGCACGACGCAAACGCCCCCGGGCCAGAAGGCTGCCCAAAGGGCGCAAACCCTCCCGGCCCGGAGAAATCGTCCAGCTCGACACCCTCTCCATCGCCCGGACCGCAGGACGACCGACCATCAAGCAGTTCACCGCATACGACCCCGTAACCCGGTGGACATGCGCGCAAGCCCGGAGACGCGCAACCGCTCACAACGCCAAACGCTTCCTCGACAAACTCCAGGAAGCCATGCCCTTCCCCATCCGAGCCATCCAGGTCGATGGCGGCGCCGAGTTCAAAGCCGACTTCGAACGCGAATGCCAAGGCAGGGGAATCGACCTCTTCGAACTCCCGCCCCGATCCCCCAAACTCAACGGCTCCGTCGAACGCAACAACGGCGCATGGCGATATGAGTTCTACGCAACATGGGACCTCCCCGACAACGACCTCAACCGAATCAACCGCTGGGTCGACGCCTTCGCCGACGAGTTCAACAACTTCCGACCCCACCAGGCCCTCGACAACCGCACACCCGCTCAATACCTTCAATCCCCGACAGCAAACGAGACCCCCACCGACCGCCCCACGTCTCATATGTCGTGAACCAGTACACAGCGAGGTCGTCCCGTTGCGCCGATAGTCGTGGGTTCGCCTCTCGGCCATGCCCGGCGTCATGGGCAGGACGGGCCGGGTGCGGTCGAGCGCCTGGATTTGGTTTTTTCATCGACGCAGAGCACCAGCGCGCGATCCGGCGGCGACAGATAGAGGCCGACGATGTCGGCGCCTTGTCCACGAACTGCGGGTCGCCGGAAAGTTTGAACGTCTCCGACCGGTGCGGTTGCAGACCGAACGCCTTCCAGATCCGTTGCACCGACGCCGGCGAAAGTCCCACTTCCCGGGCCATCGAGCGGATCGACCAATGGGTGGCGTCGACCGGCGCCGTGTCGAGCGTCCGCCGGACGACCTCGGCCACCCGGGCATCCTCTATGCTGCGCGGACGCCCCGAACGCGGCGCGTCCGACAACCCCTCGACGCGGTCCTTCAGGAAACGACGACGCCACTTGCCGACAGTGTGTTCATGCACACCGACTTCCGCAGCAACCGCCTTGTTCGTCAAACCATCGGCGCAACGCAGGACGATGCGGCAGCGTTCCGACAACCCGCGACCCACACGAAGACTACGAACCCGACGCTCAAGATACGACCGTTCCTCGTCGCTCAACACCACGGCGGCAACCGGCCGACCTGCACGACGCCCCATCCCATGACCTCCACACAAGCCACACAATCACACACATTATCATACAAACTTCAGAAGCGGGACACTAGATGGACGTCACCAACGCGCTTCAATGAGGCTGGGGCGCCAACACCCCAAAAAGGAAGCCGGACCCGCGCGGCGGCGGCCGCGTCATCGTCGCTTCAATGAGGCTGCGGCGCGAACGCCCCAGAAAGGACGCGAGTTTCGTCGCGGGGCGCCGTTCCGCCCCGGCTTCAATGAGGCTGGGGCGCGAACGCCCCAGAAAGGAGTTCATGGGGGACCTCAGTGTCCGTTTCGAAATGAGTTGAGTGATTTCAGTCGGTTGTGATTCACTGGTTGTGTCTACCAACCCAGTGAGGCACAACATGTGGACTGAAACCACTCGGTCGCAGTATGCGCGCGAAGGGCGATGCTATGCAAGCGACCTGGACGACGCCGAATGGAGCCTGATTGCGCCCGCCATGCCGCCGAGCAAACCGCTCAGGCGGCGGCGTCGGACCGACCTGCGCGAGGTCGTGAACGCGATCTTGTCCGTCCTGCGCTGCGGTTGCCCGTGGCGCATGTTGCCGAAGGGCTTTCCGCCCTGGCAGACGGTGTATCGGTATTTCGCGGCGTGGCGCGATAGCGGCTTATGGGTGTCGATCAACCATCGCCCGGCGATGGCGTCGCGCGTGTCCGGGGGACGGGCGGCCGGCCCGTCGGCCGGCATTGTCGACAGCCAATCGGCAAAGACGACGGAGAGCGGAGGCCCGCGCGGCTTCGACGCCGGCAAGAAGGTCAAGGGCCGCAAGCGCCATATCGTCACCGACACCGGCGGGTTGCTCGTCGCGGCCCCGGTCCATCCCGCCGACATCCGGGACCGCGCCGGCGCGCCCGCCTTGCTGGCTTCGATACGCTATCGGTTTCCGTGGCTGCGCCGCATTTTCGCCGATGGCGCCTATGCGGGTCCGAAACTCAAGGCGGCACTGGAAGGCAAGCGGCGGTGGCGGGTCGAGGTCGTCGGGCGCGCACGCGGCAGCCGGGGGTTCCAGGCGTTGCCGCGGCGCTGGGTGGTGGAGCGGACGCTGGCATGGCTGAGCCGCAACCGGCGGTTGGCCAGGGACTTCGAGGCGACTGTCGCCACGGCCCGGACATGACTCTTTATCGGAAGCGTCCAAATCCTGCTGCGAAGGCTGACACGACAGAAAAAACAATAACCTGTTCTGAAACGGACACTCAGGGCAGCGGTAGCCGAGGTTGGCGCTGTGGAAGGCGAGAGCCCGTCAACGGGATTGTGTCGGACCCGACGTGACGGATTATCCTCTCCTGCTGTTGCCGCCATCGGAGCCGGGCGAAACGCTTGCGGCTCGAGGCGACGGGGAGGAGAGCCGGGCGGCGACAAGATGAGCGTCATTGCACGTTTTCGAGATAATCCGCGATCATCCGGGCCTGCGCCTGGGAAACGCCGGTATCCGGCATCCGGTTGCCGGGGGCGAATTCCTCTGGATCGCTCAGAAATCTCACCAGGCTCTCCGGTGTCCAGATCTGGGCGAGCGTATTGAAGGCGGCAGAAAAATTGTAGCCGGAGACTTCGCCGGCGCGGCGTCCGACCACGCCCGCGAGATGAGGTCCTGAGCCGTGCCGCGGCGTGCGTACGCTGTGGCACCGGGCGCAACGGCTTGCGAACAGCGCCTCGCCGTCGGAGACAGCCGTGCGGTCGCCTGAGCTGTCGACGCGTCCGGCGGGCTGAACAGAACCCTCTACAGTCGGCAACGCTCGTGAATGCGCGGCTACAGACGGGTCGCTGCACTGCAGCATATAGACATGATCCGGAGGATAGACCTCATCCGCATTTTCGCCGCAGTGTTTCCGAGAGAGACTCAGGAATGCCACCGAAAACCCACCCACCAACAGTGCAATCCGCCCGTCCGGCATGGTGACGATATCCCGAATTCTTTGCCCCGGGAGATTGAGATGTATTTCCTCTGCATAGATCACGCGGTTTCCCGTCCGGCGGATTCGGAAAAGTGATCCGCCCAACGCCGCCACGAGAATATCGTCCCTCCACAACGGAAGAGAGGTTCGGTTGTTGACGGCCACAGCGCTGACGGCGGCCGATGGAACCCATGAATATGCCGGGCGCACGAAACCATCGTGGAAACCGACTTCCGTCGCGTCCACCCCTTGTGGAACGGTGTGATCGTAGGTGAGGCCATAGGTAACTGACGGCCAGCCGTAATTCCTGCCTTCCTCGAGGATGTTGAGTTCGTCGCCCCCTTTTGGCCCGTGCTCGGCGGCCCACAAGCGCCCGTCCCGGTCGCGCGCCAGGCCCTGGGGGTTGCGAAGGCCAAGCGCCAAAATCTCCGCGCGTCCCGAGGCGATGTCGATGGAGACCAATTTGCCGAAAGGAGAGTCGGGGTCCTGGGGCAATACGGGATATGCTACCGTCTCGTCCCTGGGCCATCCGTCGTGCAGATGGTCGCCGATAACGATCAGGAGACGGTGGGGACCATCGGTCAACATTTTCCCACCGGCTTGAGCTCCGGAACGCGGAAATTTCAGGCAAGGTTCGGCGTCGAACACCGTTCTCCATGCGCGGGATACCGCGAACGTGTCCACCCATTCCCCGGTTCTCCGCTCAATCGTGGTGGCGGACAGCCGAAACCGGATGCAATCTCCAGCGAAGTAATGGTGAGTAGCGAAAAGCTCCCAGCGACCCGGTCCGACTTGCTTTACCAGGATGTCGGTCACACGGAACGGCCACGTGTTTGCAGTCCATCCCTTGTCCTCGAGATCGAGATCGAGGGATCGGATGGCCCATTTCTCCAACCCGGAATTGTTCATGGGGATCGATCTGCCCAGCGGTTCGACGGCGCCGTTGTCGCGGACCAGCGTCAGCTCTCCCCATGGAAAAGCCACCAACAGATCGTTTCCCAGCGGCTCAATAGCTCCCCCGCGAGTGAGCGGATCCCGCATACGGGACAGCTGGACATCGAAAGCGTAAAGATGCGAATAGATGACGTCCGGATGCTCAGGCTGTGCCGATCTTTCCGCGGCCGGGCCGATAGTCGCTGCCGACGGTTCTCCCGTTTCGGAGAACTCGATCCTGACGCTCCAGATAATGTCCTTGAGATCGTTGAATTGTCCGGTCTCGATAACCCGGGCGTCGATATCGGGAACACGCTGAGCCACGACGCACCGTGTGTCGTCTCCGATGAGAGCGAAGTCAGCGTTGTGAAACCGGAACTCGAATTCTCTTCTGTCAGCAGAATGTTCTTGATCGGCGAGGACGTTCGCGTCGAAGGGGTAGACATGCACGAAAAATTCGCGCCCCCGATCGCTTGCGTCGCAGGGCCTCCTGACATAGATCAACGTCGCCATCCCGTCCAGATAATCGAAATAAAGATCGAAATCCGTCAAGGCGAGAGGCCGTTCCTCTTCAAGCGCTCTCTCCACCGCCTCGCCGTCGATGATCTGTCGGGCGAAAACCGTGTTCGGTGGACAAAGCGCCATGGCGCCGCCGACGGCGAGCGACCCGCACGCCACCCAAAGCCTCAAAAGCGACCCGGCATGGCGGGTATAGCGCAGGAAACAGGACCGGCAGCGTGGCGCTTGTCGGGAGCGCTGCGTGTATCGGTGCACCTGTCGCTCCCAATCCGGCTTATCGGTCGGCAAGCGTCGCCGCCCGATAGTCGAGGGTCGGCATGATGTATATCGCACTGTATGAGTGATGACCGACGCAAAACCAGTGACTTCGTTCGGGCGCGGCATATCCCGCACGAAGGAGACGATTTCCGAAACTCCGCACGGGGATCGCGTCTGCACGTCTGGCGTTATGCCGCACACCGCGTTGGGGGATGCACACACGGAACCTGCCGCGCGTCCGCGCTGCGCGGCGTCGTGCGGTGCGAGCCGCGGCGCCGATCCGCCCTTGGTCAGCTTGCGTGCTACGGTGCAGCCGATGTTCGACGGGGCGCCGATCTTCGGCGCTATATCGGATCCCGCCGTTCATTGCGGCGCCGCCGCGTGCCCACCGACGAAATCGAAGCGGTCCTCCCAGGCGCGAACCCCGTCGGGCTCGAATTGACCGGTCGCAATAGACAAAATCGGGTAATCCGGCAATTTTCGAACAGCAACGCAATTTCCTTCAAGATAGCGACCGGACTCTGAGAATGTGAAGTCGAGATTGTCAACCCCGTAGCGCCGGCGATGGTCCGGCAGGTCGTCCGGATGGACCGGGAACACATGAAGAAAAAAAGCGTTCTTCACGTCTCTGGCTTCGCATTGCGTCCTCTCATAGATGACGTGGTTTTCAGCAATATAAACATCGTAATCGGACCGGATCGCAGGCGATCCGGCGTTCCCGAGTAGCCTTTCGATATCGGTATCGTCCATTCCGGGATTATCGACCAGGTTCACGCGGCCCTCCCAGATACCGGCTCCGCTCACACGCATGAACTCGCCGGTGCGGATGGAGGCGATGGGGTAATCCGGCAAGGGGCGGGCCACGATGCGATTTCCATCGATTTCACGGACATACTCCGCAAAAGAAAAATCGAGATTGTCGAATCCAAAACGCCGACGGTAAGTAGACAGGTTGTCGGAATTGACCGGAAAGATATGCAAAAAGAACCGGGTGGGCGATTCATCCGGATCCGTCGGGATATCATGCGCCCCGATATTTTGCCCAGCGGCTTTTCCCTTTCGGTAGACAATATAATCGTCGATTATATACACATCGTAAGCGGATTGGATCACCGGAGAATCCAGCCTGTCAAGGAGCTCGTTGAAATTCACGGCTTTCCGGATTGACAGATCATGTTCAGGAAATTTATTGAGGATCGATTTATCGAATCCATAAATTCCATCAAACGGCATCCACAGATCGGCGCCGACCCTCAAGGCGAACGAAGCCCTCCATAATGCTTCGATACTGCTGTCGGTCGCAGGATAAACGCGAATATTGACCCCCCTCCGTTTCAGATATCCGCGCGGCGGTCGCCTGTCGTGGGCAATTTGCCTCATATGATTGGGCGTGTTCGCAGGAGTTCGTGCGATTATCGCGTCGGTCAGGCCAGCCCTGTCGACGACTCTCAGATCCGGAAGATAATAATAGGGAATTCCAAGTGCGGCGTCGACGGCAAGCGCTTCCGCGGGGATCGACCCGCGCTCCATATCTCGATAGGGACCCCATTTTTGAATTCGTTCATCGGCGAACCTGCGATGTTCGGCGAATGTCGAAGCAATACTTTGTTTTACGGCCAGGCGGCGCAGATCGTTGGATATCGGAACGAGCACGGCCATCCCCGGCACATCCAGAAACCGTCCCGTATTCCGATCGCTGAGTTCGATGTGGAGTTTGTTGGTATAGTCGACCACCCTTGCGCCGGCCAGCAGCAACACGCCTTGAATCGCGCTGCAGTAGAACAGCACGGGAGCGAAAATTACCAACGACCATATGTTTGCTGTCGATACCGAACCGAAGCGGACAAATCGTTGCAACAACCGCGCGCTCGAGATGCGCGAACCAAGGTCGAGCATGGCTGCGGAGATGGGAACCGACAGCGCGGGCCAGTAGAAATCGAGCGGGCGATATTCGAAATGGTCCCCGCCGACCCGCATGACGCCGAACATATGAACGAAGATGCACAGCAGGGGCAAAGCGTAGGCGATATCCCGCCGCGACCGCCAGCGGGCGCGCAGCGCCAGAAGCGCCAGAGGGATGAGAAGGTAAAGACCGGTGTCCACAGCGGCGGCGAGGTAATAGCGGAAACCTGCCTCGTACCAGGGACGGACGATCTTGGCGTAGTATGTGTTCGGCAGCCACTCGCCATAATATGTAAGGCGAAATGCGAGATGGGCAGCGACGATGACGACGAACGGCCCAATGAGGCACGCCATCTCGCGCCAGTCGACCCACGCGGCGAATCGCCGCCAGGCAATGCGACCCGAAACCGGCGCAGACCCGGACGACGAGTCCGAACGGGGCCAATCCGCGAGCATTCGCGACACGCAGAACCAGCCGAAGCAGCACGCCGCGATCAATATCCCCTCGGGTCGCGTCAGCGACGCCCCCGCCAGACCGGCCGATGCGGCAAGCAACCCCCAACGGCTCCCGTTGTGAACCGTCAACGCAACGATCGCCGCCATGACGAAGAACGTGAATTGCCGCGTCTCCAGACCGCCGCCGGACGTCCACACCGCGAAGGTCGCGCTGCCGCATATCAGGCCGAGCGCCATCCATCCCGCCAGGCCGCGGTTCCGCAGCGTCGCATCGCGCCGCACCCACCACAGCAGCAGCGCGACAACGCCCGCCGTGTAGCCGACCGACAGCCACTGCGCGACATCCTCCGGCGGCAGGCCGAATATCTTCCATATCGCCGCCAGTTCGAGCACCCAGAGGAAGCTGGAATAGCCCTCGACGCGCTCTCCGGGATTGAAGACCAGGCCGTGGCCTTCCACGAAGTTGCGGACATAGCGGAAGGCGATGAAGGCGTCGTCGGTGATGAACCAGGAGAGGTAACTGAGGACGCCCAGCAACGCGATCCAGGGCGCATACGACAAAACCCCCGCAACGACGGGGGCCGTCGCGAACCGGAAAGAGCGTGAAATCATTGGAGCGCTTCCAATAAGCGAGGAACCGATACTGGCCTCAACCCGACATATTGCGTCGCCGACCGGACGAACGGGACATGCCGCCGGAGGCGCTGCGCGACCCCGTGTCGGCTCCCGTCTCGCAGGCAAGGCTACCGCGCCGCAGCGAGCATGGCAAGGCCTCCGACATGAGGATCGCGATCTGCGTGGCTTACACCGGCCTCGGGAGCGTTCGCCGGATCGCGCGCCGCACGCGACGGCCTTCCGGTGTTTGCCGCCGTGCGCCCGGGCCGTTGACACGCCGCACGAGGGCGCAGCGTTGCGCCGTTCGACGGGGCGGGAGGTTCTTCGGAGACATGCGCCGCGGGCGATCTCCGCGCGACGCACAGGATCGTCCTCAACATCACAAACGGCGCATGCGTTTGAAAATGCGCTCGGGGACAGCGCGTATGACGAACATGATCGGGCGCCAGACGCGGCGGACATAGACCGAGTCGCGACGGCGCCGGACCGCGCGGACAACCGCCTCCGCGACCTCCTCCGGGGTTGCGGTCAGCGGCCCCGGCAGGTCCATCCTCTCGGTCATCCGGGTCCGCACGAAACCGGGCTTGACCGTAACGACATGCACGCCCGAGGCGGCCATGCGGCCGCGCAAGCCGGAAAGGAACGCCGTGAACCCCGCTTTCGCCGATCCGTAGACATAGTTCGATGCGCGGCCCCGATCGCCGGCCACCGAACTGACGCCGACCAGAACACCGCTGCCGCGCCGTTCGAAGCGCTCGGCCAGAGCTCCCGTCAGCAGCGCGGGGCCGACATAATTGGTGCGCATCGCGCGCTCCGCCGCTGCGCTGCGGCGCTCGCATTCCTTCTGGTCGCCGAGCATCCCCACGACGCAAACCGCTATGTCCGGCAGGGGATCGAGATCGCGGAGGAAAGAGGCGCCGCCCTCGTCGTCGAGCACATTGCACCGGTGCACAGCCACGGCGACCCCGGCGCGCACCCTGAGGTCCTTCGCTTCGCGCTCAAGCCGCGCCGGGTCGCGTCCGGCGAGCTGTAGCGCAGAACCGCCCCCGGCCAGCTTGCGCGCGATGGCGCAGCCGATATCCGATGTGGCGCCGATAACCAGCGCCGTTTCAACCCTGTCGTTCATCGCGTTGCGTCGCCGTCGTTTGTCTGTCCGACAAGGTCGACTGCAAACGGCGCATTGCGCCATCCGGAGGGCAACCGGCATCTTGTCCGAAGCGGCCGCGCCGACGCGGCGCTATCCGATTGGTTAGCGAAAATCCTTCGAAGGGGGGTCACAGCGCGAGTCTTTGCGAAAGCGCCGACGAAAACGCGGGCGCCGCTCCGGCCGCATCGGATCGGATTGCCGTGAAGGCGTCGCGACGGGGATAGCCCTCATGTATACGCTCGGCCTTGCAGCGCGCGTCCTTGGCGAGATAGACGCGACCGCCGCGCCGGTGGACGATATCGTCCAGCTCGTCGAGAAGCGCCAGGGCGCCGGCGCCGAGCGGAAAATCGAGCGCCAGAGTGTAACCCTCCATGGGGAACGACATCAGCCCGTCTCCGGCGGGGCCGAACTGCTTCAGCACGGCGAGAAACGAGCCCTGCCCGGCCGCCGCTATACGCTCCAGAAGAGCGGCGACTCCGGCCGCGCTTTCAGCGCCGGGCAGAACGCATTGATACTGCACGAATCCCCGCCGCCCGTAAAGGCGGTTCCACCCCTCGATCCGGTCGAGGGGAAAGAAGAACCCGTCGAAATGCACCGGTTGCGCTCCTGCGCTCGCGCGGCGGCGCCCGGATCGATGGTAGAATTCGTTGAAGAGGCCGATTGAAAAACGGTTGAGAAGGGCGGACGGCGCATCGACCGGAACCCGGCGTCGCCGCTCCGGCGCGGGGCGCATCGGCTGCTCCGCAAGCGGCAGCGGCAGGGCGCCGCGGTCCAGGAACCTGCCGCGGGTCAGGAGCCCGCGGCCCAGCGTCGCGCCCCGCGCCAGACAGTCTATCCAGGCCACGCTGTAGGGCCAGTCGCGGGAGGCGTCGAACAGCGCCATGAGCTCGTCAAGGTCGTGCGCGACCGCGGTCTCTTGCGTAATGAAAGAGGTTTCGACAGGCCGCAAGCGGAAGCGCGCCGACAGGATCACGCCGGTCAGCCCCATGCCGCCAAGAGTGGCGAGAAACAGGTCGGCGTTCTCCGAGCGGCTGCACTCCCGAATCGACCCGTCCGCGGTCGCCAGGGTCAGCGATTCGACATGCGCGCCGAAGGTCCCGTCATGGTGATGGTTCTTGCCGTGGACATCGGCGGCGATCATCCCTCCGACGGTGACGAACCTGGTTCCCGGAACCACCGGCGGGAACCAGCCGCGCGGCGCGAAGATGTCCAGGATGTCCGCCAGCAGCGCCCCGGCCTCGCAGGCGAGCGCGCCGGTATCCGGGTCGAACGCCTGTATCCGGTCCATCGCCAGTGTCGAAAGGGTGAGCTCGGGGTTGAGCGCGGCGTCCCCGTAGGCGCGGCCGGCGCCGCGGGCGATGGAACCGCGGTTGCGGCCATGCAGGCGCGGCAGCGCTTCGGGATCGCGGAGATGCTCCAGGCGGCACTCGATGACCGGATACCGTCCCCAGCCGGAGAGTTTGCGTCGCCGACCGGCGGGAGACGACATGCCGCCGGAGGCGCTGTCCGAACCCATATCGACCCTACCCCGCAAGCCGGACCGACAGCGCCGCAGCGAACATGGCAAGGCCCGCCAGCCCGACCAGCCAACTCGTGCGGTCCGTAATCGCGAACGCTACGGGATCGTCGTCCACCGATCCGCGGTTGGCGAGCAGCGCCATCCGTCCCAGCCAGTAGACCAGCAGCGGACAGATCGGCCACAGCGCCTCCGGCCGTGCATAGAGTTCGCTGGTTTCCGGACTCTGAATGTAAAGGGCGAGAACGACCGCCGACGCGAAACTGCTGGATGCGCCGAGCGCGGTGAGCACCGGGAGGTCTTCGACGGTCCAGGCGCGCCCGGCGACGCGCGGGGGGGGGGGGGGGGGGGGGGGGGGCGATCCGCCCAATGCGCGCAGCTCGCTCTGGCGCTTGACCGCGGCCAGAGCGAGAAAAACGAACATGAAGAAAGCGAGGAACCATGCCGAAAGCGAGACCGAAACCGCCACGCTCCCCGCGATCACGCGGAGCTCGTAGAGACCGGCGAGCGCGACGATGTCGATGAAGAGTTTCCGCTTCAGCCATAGCGAATACGCCAGGGTGGCGACCAGATAGAGGAGCACGCACAGCCCCGCTTCCGTCGACAACAGGAAGGCGACGGCAAGCCCGCCCGCCGCCAGCCCCGCGCCGATGCCGGCCATCGGCAGCAACGGCGCCGTTCCTGCGGCCATCGGGCGGCGGCGCTTGCTCCGATGCCCGCGGTCATGGGGAAGGTCGACAAGGTCATTGAACAGATAGGCCGCCGAGGCGCAGGCCGACAACGCCAGAAACAGCCCCGTCGCCGTTGCCCAGGACCCGGTATCGGTCCTGTGCGCCGCGATGAGGGGAGCGAACGCCAGAACGTTCTTCACCCACTGGTGCGGGCGCAGGGCGCGGAGACAGTCGAGCGAACGAAGGCGCGGCCCGGGAAGCAGGAGAGCGTCCTTGTCCAGCCGCCGAACCGCTCGGGCGAGGCGGGAAGAAAGACCGACCCCGATGGCGCGCCTCGCATGCTTCCAGACCGACAGGTCGCGCCGCTCGTTGCCGATGTAATCGAACCCTCCCTCGCCGAACCGCTCGACGAGGACGGCGGCCTTGGCGTCTCCCGCCAGATTCGTGCGTCCGTCCGAGGCGAAGAATCCCGTCGCACCCACGGCCTCGGCGAGGGGCGCCACCGCGAGTTCGTCGGCGGCCGAAGCCAGCCATACTTCCCGCCCGGCCGACCTGGCGGCGGCGATCTCGTCGACCACGGCCGGGTTCAGAGCCAGTGTCTCCGGCGGTAGCGGAACCGCCCCGGCGACCCGGCGCTTCAGCGCGGCGCGGCCGCCGAGCGACCGGAACGGCAAAGCGAGCGCGTCGAGCGGCCTGACCGCGAGCAGCCGGACGGCGCCTTCGACCAGGAGATCGCCCCGGACCAGGGTTCCGTCGACATCGACGACCAATGGCGGCTTCACGCGTTCGGGCATTGCCTTCCCCGTGGACATCGCGCCGTATACCGCATCGGAAGAAGCGCTTGCCGAACCGCGCGTCGCGCGTCAGCCGCCGACGGTCTCCCAGCGTCCGCTGCGCGCCGAGGCGAAGACCGCGTCCAGCGCCCGCATGTTGGAGACCGCGTCCTCGATCGGCCACGGCGCCGGGCGTCCCTCGCGCACGCAGAGCGAGAAAGCATCGCCCTGGGCCGTATATTGGTCGCAAGGGGGAATCTCCACCGTCTCGTCCGGCACGGGGCCGGGAAAATCGCCGCCGCCGAGGAACAGACGGCAGCGCCGCGTCGGCTCCATGACGAACGGGAACTCGACGCGCAACCACCCCTCGGAACCGAGGACTGCGAGACTCTGATGCCGCGCCGCCTGCGTCGAGCAGACGAAACTCGCCTGACCGCCGGGAAAGGCATAGACGACGCTCGCAAGACGATCCGCGCCGAAAACCGGGTCTGTCTCCGCCAGCGCCGCCGCCGCTGCGGGCTCAGCCTCGAATACGTAGCGCGAAATCGCCGTCGGGTAGCAGCCGATATCGTAGAGCCCGCCGCCGCCCGTCTCGCGCCGGTTGCGGATGTCGGACGGGTTGCGGTTGTCGTAGGCGAAGCTTCCCTGCACGGCGCGCACTTGCCCGAGCCGCCCACTGCGGATCAGCTCGCGCGCCTTGAGCCATTGCGGGTGATGGCGCACCATGAACGCTTCCTGAACCTGACGGCCGGTGCGGTCTCGCGCCTCGATCAGCGCCTCAGCTTCCGCCGCGCACAACGCCACGGGCTTTTCGCACAACACATGCTTGCCGGCCTCCATCGCGCGCACCGTCCACGGAACGTGCAAGCGGTTCGGCAGCGGGTTGTAGATGGCGTCGATCTCCGGGTCGTCGAGCAACGCTTCATAGCTGCCGTAACTGCGCGCGACGCCCAGTTCGCGCGCCGCCTCCCGGGCCCGCGCCGCATCGCGCGAGGCGATGGCGTCGACGCGGCAATGGGCGCCCGCCTGCATGGCGGGAATGACCTTCCCGGTCGCGATCCGCGCCGCCCCCAACACGCCCCAGCGGACAGGCTCCATCGCTTCCTCCTCGCCGCTCCCCCGGCAGTTTCGCGGACATTGGCAGGGGCGTTGCGGAATTGCTACTGTCCGCAGCAATTCTCATTTTGGCTTGGAGCGATGCGGCGGACCTGTCGCGGCCGCCCCTGGGAGCGCCGGCGTCTCGCCGGCATGCGCGCGGAGCGCGCAACAACGTAGATGCCGGCGAGACGCCGGCGCTCCCAGGAAGGCGCGTCCATCGCCATAATGAGAATCGCTGTACTGTCCGCGGCGTCCATCGTCGCGAGGGGAGGGCGGAGAGACGCCGTTTGCAAGCGCGGGCCGCCCCGATCTGTCTTCGCTGCCGCCGTTGCGAGATGTCCTCGCGGCGCACGGAATTGCGCCGCGCCGGTCGCTCGGCCAGAACTTTCTGCCCGACCTCAACCTCGCCCGCCGCATAGCCCGCGCCGCGGGGCCGCTCGACGGCGCCGCGGTCATCGAAATCGGCGCCGGGCCGGGCGGCCTGACCCGCGCCCTGCTGGAGGCGGGGGCGCATGTGGTCGCCGTCGAACGAGACCGCCGCTGCGTCGAGGCGCTGGCCTCCGTCGCCCGCGCCGCGCCCGGGCGTCTGCGCATCGTCGAGGCGGACGCGCGGCGCATCGACCTGCGCAGCCTCGCGCCGCCGCCGCGTCTCGTCGTCGCCAACCTGCCCTACAACATCGCGACCCGCCTGTTCGGCGCCTGGCTCGACTCGCTGGCGCGCGACCCGTCCTTCGCCGCCGGCTTCACGCTGATGTTCCAGAAGGAAGTGGCGCAGCGCATCGCCGCGGCGCCCGGAACCGCCGCCTGGAGCCGGCTCGGCGTGGTCGCGCAGTGGCTGTGCGAGCCGACGCTGCTCTTCGACGTGCCGGCGTCGGCTTTCGCGCCGCCGCCGAAAGTGACGTCCAGCGTCGTCGGCATCGCGCCGCGCGCCGCGCCGCTTGCGCCCGCCGACCCGGACCGACTGCGTCGCGTGGCCGCCGCCGCTTTCGGGCGGCGGCGCAAGATGTTGCGCTCGGCGCTGAAAAGTCTGGGCGTGGATGTCCCGGCGTTGCTGGCGGGCGCCGGCATCGACGGACGGGTCCGCGCCGAGACCCTGGGAGTCGCCGAATTCTGCCGCCTTGCGGAAGCGCTCGCCCGTCTCGACTCCCGGCGCGACCGTCAGCCCGCCTGAAGCCGCGCGACCAGCTGGCCGGCGTCCCGGAAACGGTGGCGGCGTAAGCGCTCCGCCGCGAGAATCGATTTCGCCTCCTCGACGGCGCGTTCGATGCGGTCGTTGACGATGAGGTAGTCGTATTCGGCCCAGTGAGTCATTTCGTCCGCCGCCTTCGCCAGGCGCGCGGCCAGCGCCTCTTCCGTGTCCTGGGCGCGGTTGCGCAGCCGCCGCCCGAGCTCGCCGGGGGAGGGGGGGAGGATGAATATCCTGACCACGCTGTCGCTCGTCGCCTCGGCCAGCTGTTGCGCCCCCTGCCAGTCGATGTCGAACAATACGTCCTTGCCGTCGCGCAGCGCGTTCTCCACCGGCAGACGCGGCGTTCCGTAGTCGCGCCCGAACACCCGCGCGTGCTCCATGAGCTCGCCGGCCGCCACCATGGCGTCGAACTCCGCCTGTTTGACGAAGCGGTAATCGACACCCGGCCGCTCGCTGGGGCGCGGCGCCCGGGTCGTCACCGAGACCGACATCCGCAAATTGCCGTCGTCCTCGAGCAGCCGGCGCGCGATGGTCGTCTTGCCCGCGCCCGACGGCGAGGACAGGATCAACATCAGGCCGCGACGCGACAGTTTCACGGGCGGCGCCGTCACGCCGTCTCCTGCAGGCGTTCCGTCGCACGGGCCGCGGGCGAAATGAGCGAGTCGGACAGGGCGTGACCTCGGAGGGGCGAGCGTCGACGCCGCGCGGCGCGACTGCGGATCGTCGCCGATTATGCGTCCGCGGCGTCGGCGAATCCAGCGGCGTTCGCCCGGCAATTCTCATTTCGACCCGTAGCGACGCGGCGGATCGGTCGCCGGCGCTCGCAAGAGCAACCTCCATCGCCGTAATGAGAATCGCCGGCGTTCGTTCCCGTTCGTGGACCCCGCCGGCGCGCGGCGCTATTGTCGTCGGCCATGAGCGCGCCGGAAATCGTTGTCGTCGATGAAGCCCGCGTCGCTTGCGACGGCGGCGGCGCGTTCGGTCATCCGCGCGTGTTCCTCCATGTCGGCGCGCAGGGCGTGGACTGCCCCTATTGCGGCTGTCGCTTCGTGCGTCGCGACAGCGCCGGCGCGACCGCGGCGCCCAGCGCGCACATCGCCGCCATCGCGCCGAAAGCGCCCGCCGGCGACACGGCGTAAAGCCCGCCTGCGGCCATCGTCGCGAGCGCCATCGCCGCGCCCATCGCCACCGTGGAATACGCGCCCTGCGCGGTCGCCGAACGCTCCGGGGGAACCGCCCGCTGGATGTAGAGCATCGCCGCGAGATGGGCGGCGCCGAAACTCGCCGCATGGAGCGCCTGCGCCGCGATCAGGACCGGCAGCGCTGCCGTGGCGCCGAGCGCCGCCCAGCGGACCGCGCCCGCCAGCGCCGCGAACGCGAGAAGCGCCGCCGGGCCGACGCGCCGCGCGAATCGGCCCGCAAAGGCGAACAGCACGACCTCCGCCGCCACCGCTTCCGCCCACAACGCCCCGACGATGAAGGCGTCGTGGCCCGCCGCCCGCCAATGCAGTGTTGCGAAGGCGTAATAGACCGCATGGCTGGCTTGAATCAGCCCCGACGCCGCCAGGAAGGCGAGAAAGGTCCGCTGACGCAGCAACGCCCCGAGTCCCGCGAAGGAACCCGCCGACCGCCGCACCCGCACGTCCGGCGCCGCTGCGCTGGCGAGCGCGACAAGCGCGGCCGCGCCGACCGCCAGCGGCGCGACCCTCTCCGGGTCGTCGCCGATCGCCGCGCCGCCGCCCCACGCCCCGGCGATGAAGGCGAGCGATCCCCATAGCCGGATGCGCCCGTAATCCAGACGCCGCAGCCGCGCCGTCAGCACGGTCAGGTTCTCGCCGAGCGGCAGCAGCGGCGGAAAGCACAGCCCCAGCGCCGCCGCCGCCAGCGCCAGCGTCGCGAAACGGTCGGCCGTCGCGTAGAAGCAGAACGCCGCGACGGCGCCGCAGGAAAGCGCGATCAACGCTGGGCGGCGCCGGCCCAGACGGTCGGCGACGCCGGTCGCCACCGGGGTCGCCGCGACTTTGGTCCAGGTCGTGATCGCCAGCACGAGGCCGATCTCACCGGCGTCGAGCCCCCGCGACTCCAGCAGTGGCGGCCAATAGGGCATGAACAGCCCGATGGCGAGGAACACGGCCGCGTACCACAGCGCCAGCCGCCACGAAACCGACGCCGGCCATCGCCCCGCGACGAGCCGCGGTTCGCCATGCGTCGGCTGCGTGCGGGTCATCCGATCGGTTTGACGGTCCAGGCGCCGTCCACGCGGTGTAGCCAGAGGATGAGCGAATCGCGGCAGCGCACCTGCCACACGCCGTCATGCGGAGTGGAAAGCCGCGTGAGCGTTCTCGCCTCGCAACCGACGCGCGCGGCCGCCCGCGTCACCGCCTCGCGTTCCGCGGCGCGATCCGGGAGTTGTCCGGTCGGTTCCTGCGCCGGCGCGTCCGCGACGGAAAGCGCGACTGCCGCTGCGCTCGCCGCCGCGAAAACCGTGGCGGCGAGGGGGGCCGGGGCGGTCGCTCGTCGCATCCCGCGATTATCGGCGCGCCCCCGTCCTGTCGCAATCGGGGAACGAATCGGGAAATCGCGCTTGGCGCGGGGGCGGTTGCATGGCAGTCTGACGCGCTTCGACGATCCGGGGAGCGGGGGCGCCAGGTGGAGTCGCGGACGGTTCGCAAGGCGCGCGGCGCCTTCTTTACCCCGCCGGAAATCGCACGCGCGCTTGCGGCATGGGCGGTTCGCTCCGCCGACGATACGGTTCTCGAACCGTCGTGCGGCGAAGCGAGCATCCTTCTCGCGGCGGCCGAGAGGCTGAAGCGCATCGGGGCGCATCCTTCCCGCTGGCGGGAGCGCCTCCACGGGGTGGAGATTTTCGCGGCGTCCGCCGGGACCGCCGAAGCCCGGCTTCGCGAGGCGGGTTTCGACGCCGCTGTCGCCGTGGGCGATTTTTTCGAATACGACGCGCCCGCGGCCTTTGACGCGGTGGTCGGTAACCCGCCTTTCGTCCGCTACCAGAACTTCTCGGGCGCTGCCCGCGCCCGCGCCCTGGAAGCCGCTCTGGCGCAAGGCGTCCGCCTTTCGGGACTGGCCGGGTCGTGGGCGGCGTTTACCGTCGCGGCGGCGCGGCATGTCTCGCCGGACGGGCGGCTGGCGCTCGTCCTGCCCGCCGAGCTGCTGAGTGTCGATTACGCGAGGGAGGTGCGCCGCTTCCTGCTGCGCCGGTTCCGCCGCGTGCGTATTGTCGCGTTCGACGAGCGCGTGTTTCCCGGCGTCCTGGAGGAAGTCGTGCTGCTGCTTGCCGAGGGCAGCGGCGGCGCCTCTCGCCTCGAGGTTCATCGAACCCGGGGTGCGGCCTCGCTCGGCGCGCTCGAGGCGGCGTCATGGACGCCGCACGCCCCCGTCGATGGCGAAAAGTGGACGCCGGCGCTCGTCGAGAAGGAGGCCCTGACGCTCTATCGGGCGCTCGCCGGCGACAGGTTCGAGCCGCTCGGCGCCTGGGGCGGCGCGTATCTCGGTGCGGTCACGGGGAACAACCGGTTCTTCGCGTTGACGGTAGCCGAAGCCCGCGCGCGCGGGCTCCGCCGGGGCGACACAGTGCGTATCTCGCCGCCGGGCGCGCGCCACCTGCGGGAGCCCCGTTTTACCGAAGCGATGTGGAAACGACTCGCCGCGGACGGCGCGCGATGTCTGTTGCTGGCGCCGCATGGCGAACCGTCGGACGCGGCCCGGAGATACCTCGCCGAAGGCGAGCGCGCCGGAGTCGCGAAGGCGTACAAATGCCGCGTCAGGAAGTCCTGGTGGCGCGTGCCCCGGGTAGACGCGCCGGACCTGATCGTGACCTACATGAACAACGACCGGCCGCGTCTGGTCGACAACGCGGCGCGGGCGGAGATACTCAATTCCGTCTACGGCGTCCGGCTGACGCCGGAACGAAGGCCGGTCGGGCGCGGAATCTTGCCGATCGCCTGTCTGAACAGCGTGACCCTGCTGGGCGCCGAACTCGTCGGGCGCGCTTACGGAGGCGGCCTGCTCAAGATGGAGCCGCGCGAGGCCGACACCCTGCCCGTGCCGACGCCCGGATGTCTCGAGAGGGCGACGAGGGCGTTGCGAAGCCTCAAGCCGCAAGTCGCCCTGTCGCCGCGCGCCGACGGGCTGCGGGATGTCGTGGAGGCCGTGGACGCTATCGTGCTGGCGGACGTTCCCGGCGGCGAGTTGAGAAAAATCCGCGCCGCGCGCGAGACACTGTTCCGGCGGCGTCGGGCGAGAGCGGGAGCCGGGGCGTCGAGCGTCGCATGGCGGGCGGCATCGGCGCGAAAAAGGTCGACATCGCGTGGGCGACCGGGGAGGCCGGGCTATTGCTCGCCGTGTCGATAAAGACCATTGATTTCCGAGACGGACGGACGGGTAATTTCCAGAAGAATCTTGCCGTGATCCGGTTCGGACACATGCGAGAGGCGGGGCTTGAAGGCGGGGTGGGGGGCTCCGAAGCTGTTCGGTGCGACGAAACAGCCGACGGAGGCCCCCATACGCAGCGATTCTCGTTATGAGACCTCTGCATAACTCGTTTCGCCTGTGGCAGGATCGCGTTCCCGGCGTTTTACGACGTTTCCGAACTCGCCGTCGGTGTATGACAATGCGTGACGGAATTGGGAACATCGGCCCCTTGCATCGGTAATTCTCGCGAAAGAGCATGTGAAGAAATCAGACGGCCGTACAAATACTCGTCATTCCCGCGAAAGCGGGAATCCGGAGGCGGCCGCCCGCAATGTCGGCGCGGTTTTTCTTACGGAAACACCGCAAGCAGATTCCCGCTTTCGCGGGAATGACGAAGAGTAGTAGCGTCTCTCGATTTCTTCACACGCTCTTTCGCGGGAAAGAGGGAGAAAGGGCGGGTTTGCAATTCCATCACGCGTCGTTATGCTCTGCCGGTGAGTTCGGGAGCGTCGTAAAAAGCGCGGGAACGCGATCCTGCGGCAAGCGAAACCGGTTATGCAGAGGTCTCATTATGGCGATGGACGCGCCGTCCTGGGAGCGAGCCTGCCCTCGCGTATGCGGGGGGCGTCTCGCTCCCAGGGGCGGCCGCAACGGGTCTGCCGCATCGCTATGGGCCAAAATGAGAATTGCTGCCCCATACGCGACGCCCTCGACGGACGAAACCCAAACGAGTACCTTCAATCCCCGACAGCAAACGAGACCCCCACCGCCGACCCCGCGTCTCATATGTCGTGAACCCGTACAAACCGTTGACCGCGAAGCGCAGGCAAGGCATTGCGTTGCCGTGGCGATGCGGAGGATGTCCGGTGCGCACATATCTGTTCGGTTTTCTTCTGGCGGCGGCGGGCGTCGCCGGCGCGGCGGCGCAGGAGCCCGCTGCGCCCCCGAACCTCGAGACCTATCTCGACGGCGCGCTGCTGGAGACGGTGTTCCCCGGCGCCGATTCGCATGGTCCCGTGGAGGGCGACCCGCCCGCCGCCGCCGCATATAGCGGCGGGGAACTCGTCGGCTATATCTATGAGCAATACGATGTCGTGGAAGGGGTGGGATACTCCAAGCGCCCGTTCCATCTCGTGGTCGGCCTGCGTCTCGACGGCACGATCGCGGGCGCGCGGCTGACGATGCATGTCGAGCCGATCGCCATCCTGGGGCGCACGGACGATGACTTTCACCGCTATCTCACCCAGTTTCCGGGCATCGACGTGCGCCGCGGCGTCAGCGTCGTCCTCGACATGTCGGGGGCGATCCTCGAAGGCGAGAAGTTCGCCATGCGCGGCACTGCGGGGGACACGTCGCGGCTCGTGCCGGTGGACGCGGTGTCGCGGACCACGACGAGTTCGATCCTGTTCAGCGATTCGATCGTCCGCGCCGCGCGCGCGGTGGCGCGCAGCCGCGGCGTCTCGCTGAGCGAGACGCCGTCGCGCCGCGCCGTGGACTTCGACAGATTTGCCGACCGCACCTGGCCGGAACTCGTCGCGGAGGGGTCGATCGGCGCGCTCCGCCTCGCCGTCGGCGAGGTCGCAGCGGCGTTCGAGGCGCTGCCGGAGGCGCGCGCCCCGCGCAAGGTGCGCCTGTCGCCCGACGAAGACCCTTACGTCGGCCTCTACGTGGCGCTCGTGTCGCCGCCGGCGATCGGCGTCAACGTGCTGGGGCGCACCTGGTACGACCAATATGTGTCGGGGCGCGGCGTCGACGATCTGATCCTCCTCGTCGCGGCGGCGGGAGAAACGGGGTTCCAGGACCCCGGAGCGGACACGCCGGAGCGTTTCGCCCGCCTGCGCCTGTCGCAGGACGGACGGGAACTGCCCCTCGGCCCCGACTATGTGAAGACCCTGCCTTTCCTCCATGCGAAGGACGGGCCCGAACTGTTGGAGCGCGGCCTCGTCTTCTATTCGCCGGAGGACGGGCTGGACCCCGGCAAGCCGCTGCGGTTCGAACTCGCGATCGCCGGCGAACCGCCGCGCGGCGCGGCGGCGGACACGGCGCCCCCGACCGCCGTGTTCGCGCTGGAGTACCGGGTTCCGGAGGCGGTGTTGCTGCCCGAACCCGACCCCCCGGCGGAGGCGGCCGTCTCCGCGGGCGGCGAACCGTCGGCGGCGCCCGCTGAGGCGGCTGCGCCCGCGGGGCCGGACTGGCGGCCGATCTGGGAGGCCAACCGCGAGCGCATCGGCCTGCTGGCGGCGACGCTGGCGCTTCTGCTGGTCATCCTGTCGCTTCAGGATGTGCTGGCGCGCCGGCGCGCGCTGCTGCGCTGGGTGCGCATCGCCTTCCTCGCCTGGGTGCTGGGGTGGCTCGGCTGGTTCGCCGGGGCGCAACTCACCGTCATCGGCCTGCTGAACATCGCCCAGTCGCTTCATGACGGCTTCGAGTGGGCCTTCTTCATGGTCGAGCCGCTGGTGTTCATCCTGACGGCGTTCGTCTTCCTCATGCTGTTCCTGTGGGGGCGGGCGATCTTCTGCGGCTGGCTGTGCCCGTTCGGCGCCTTGCAGGAACTGTTGAACAAGGCCGCCGTTGCGCTGAAGGTCCCGCAGATCCGCCTGCCGGACCGCTTGCAGGAGCGTCTGTTCGCGGTGAAATACGCGATCTTTCTCGGTCTGCTGGTGCTGACCTTCTTCGCCTACGACCTGGCCATCGCCGGCTCGAACGTCGAACCCTTCAAGACGGCGATCGTCTTCCGCTTCGACGCCCCGCTTGCGGCGGTGGCCTGGGCGGCGGCGCTGCTCGGCGCCGGCCTGTTCGTGGAGCGGTTCTATTGCCGTTTCGTCTGTCCTCTGGGGGCGGGCCTCGCCATCCTGGGCCGCGTCCGCATGTTCGACTGGCTCAAGCGCCGGGCGGAGTGCGGCAATCCGTGTCATCGCTGCGAGGCGGTGTGCCCCACCGGCGCCATCCGCCGCAGCGGGCGGATCGACATGAACGAGTGTTTCTATTGCCTCGACTGTCAGGCGACCTATTACGACGACCATGAATGCCCGCCGCTGGCAACGGCGCGCAAGCGGCTGGAGGCGCTGACGCCGGCGCGCTGACGCAAAGGGGGCGCGGCGAAAAAGCGCCGCGCCCCGCCTCGCGCCCCCGGAGGGCGGCGCCGGTCAGTCCATGACGATATGCAGGTCGACGGGACCGAACACCTCGGCCTCGCGCCGGCCCGGCAGTTCCGGGTATTCCGCCCATACGCGGTCCCGGAGTTCGGGGGGCAGTTCGGCCGCGGCGTCCGCATATTGCGCGCGCACCTTGAAGCGCAGCTGGTTCATCGCCTTCGGTTGGTCGGTGTTGATGCAGGTCGGGCCGTGCCCTCCGAACTCGCCGGCGCCCTCGGTGACGCACCATTCGGGTTGCGGGCTCGCGTCGCTGGACACGGTGAGGATGAGGATCGCGCTCTGCCCTTCTTCCGGGCCGCCGTGGACGTCCAGCACCGCATAATACGGCCGGTCGACCCACCCGTCCTCGAGACCGTCGGGGATTCCCTTCAGGAAAAGGGAATAGGCGGGGTAGAGGCCGCCGAAATAGAATCTCGCCTTCTCGGCGGCGATGGTGGTTATCTCGGCGGCGTTCGCCGTGCCGAACCCCACGGCCGCCGCGACTGCCGCCGCAGCGGCATGACGTGCAAATCGCATCGCCTTACTCCCTGGATGTCGGTAAACGGAGCGTCGGTGAGCGGCAAGCGGGGGCCGGCGCGCGCCGGCCCCCGCTTCCGCTTCTCTCGCCGCCGCCTCGCGAGGGAGGCCGCGGCGCTGCGGCCTAGGCGCGACGGACGTAGCCGTAGCGCTTGTTGCTCGGGCCGTGGCCGGCGTCGCGGAAGTCGCGGGCGAGACGGCCGATGCGGTCTTCCGAGAATTCCGGCAGGATCGGCATGTTGGTCGCCGCATCCATGTTCAGGCCGTAGAGGCGCGCCGAGTTGAGGCCGAAGATCGCCTGCTTGGTGAGGCTGTCGGGCCCGCCGAGCGACGGCAGCCCGTATTTCTCCTGCATGTCCTCGGGCACTTCGAGCCGGCGCATGGCTTCGATCTGCCATTGCGGCGAGCCGTACCAGACGGTGTCGCTGCCCCAGACCACATGGTCGGCGCCGAGGCCCTTGACCAGCGAGCCGATGAAGGCGGCCGAGAAGCGCGGGTGCGCGACGGCGGAATTGGCGAAGGTGGTGCCGATTTCGCCGTAGACGTTGTTCACCCCGAATTCCTCGGGAATGCGCACGAGGTCGCTCGTCCACTTCATGTCGCCGCCGGTGGCCTCGTATTCGGCCCACATCTGGTCCGGCAGTTCGAGGAACGCGCGCAGGCACGAATGGTAGATGACGAAGTTCATCTCCGGCCAGTCCTGCGCGGCCTTGCCGATGTCCCACGCGGTGGCGTATTCCCACACGCCCCGGAACGACTGCTCGTAATCCGGCGGCAGCAGGCCCTTGTGGGTGCAGATGGTGTTGATGCCCGCCTTCAGCGATTTCTCGTAGAAGGGGTACATCAGTTCCTCGTCGTCGAGCCGCCACGGATATTTCGACGGCGCGAGCGGGTCGCCGATGGTGTAGGACTTCCAGGAGTTCGGCTTGAGTTCCTCGATCGAGCGATCCACCTCGTCCATCCAGCCGGGCTGGCCGGGGGTGATGACCGCATGGCCGAGCATCCGCTGCGAACCCGCGAAGTCGTTGACCATATCGCGCGCGCGCACGATCTGGTCGTTCGACAACAGCCACCAGGTGGGGTCGTCGAACGGCGCGCCGCTGAGCAGCGCCATCTTGGTGTCGCTGTTGTACCAGAGCTCGCGGATGTAGTTCTCGAACTTGTAGCGCTCGAGGGTGACGCCTTCTTCCTTGAGCTTCGGGTTCCAGTGCTCGGCGGCGAATTCGCCGAGGCCGAGAATGGCCTCATGCCCGAAATCGTCGCGCAGGAAGTGAGTCTGGTCGTCGAAGATGAACTGGCCGGACAGCGCGTTGGCGCGTTCGAGCATCATCTCCGGGTCGCGCGCTTCCGCCTCGCTGACGCGGAAGGCGTCGGTCCCGTAGACCTCCTTCATCGCCAGGAACGCCGTGGCCATGCCGCAGCTGGTTTGCAGGAACTGACGCCGCGACATGCCGAGATGCTTCGCGTTCTCCTCCGCGAGCTCCTTGATGCGGGCCTCGACCTGCCGCTGCTTCGGCGACTGTTTCGGCGGCAGATACTCACCGTTGGAAACGATTTGCGTCGGCACCGGAGAGTCGAACTCGAGAGTCTCCGCGCCGTCGACAAGTCTCTGCTCGCGTTCGCTGAGCCAGGTCGACATTCTGTCTCCTCCCTCTCAAACGTTGCACTTGCGCGCTTCCGGCGATGCGTCCGCGACCGGACACGGGAATGCGCGCACGCGCGTCCGACCGCGTGCACCGCATGTTCACTCTGGCGGCGAACCGGACGGCGGTCAAGGCCGATCGGCGCCGCGCCGCGATTCTCGTCACGGCGACGGACGCAGCCCCCTGGGAGCGCCGGCGGGACGCTGTCATCGTCGTCGCGCGCTTCGCGCGGGCCGGCGGGACGCCGGCGTTCCCAGGGGGGCGTTCGACCGGCGCTGGGCCTCTATGCACTCGTCTCCCTCCTCGCCGGCGCCTCGAGCGCCGTGAGAACGGCGCGGGCGCAGTAGACGCGGTTGCGTTTCGCATCGCCGAACGGCGAGACGATGCCGGCGCCTTCCAACCGGTCGACGGCGCGCCGGGCCGTCGTATAGGCGACGCCCAGCTTCTTTCCGATCGCGGTCGCGGTCCAGAACGGGTTTTCTACGAATAAACCCAGAACCTCTCGTAGCCGTTCCGGCGACCGGGCGCCGGCAAGGCTGTCCCGCCAGCGTTCGAACAGGGCGTCGATACGCCCGATGCGCGCGAGCGCGTCCTCCGCCTGCGACTGCACGCCGCGGAGGAAATAGATCAGCCAGTCTTCCCACGCGCCCTCCCGGGTCATCGCGAGCAGATGCGCGTAATAGGCTTCTCGCGTCGCCTCGAAATACGCGCTTAGATAAAGGAGCGGAAACGGAAGAACGCCGCGTTCCGCGAGCAGCAGCGCGATCAGCAGGCGCCCGACCCGACCGTTGCCGTCCAGAAACGGGTGAATGGCCTCGAACTGCGCATGCGCAACCGCCGCATGAACGAGCGGCGGCAGGCCATCCTCATGGAGAAAGCGTTCGAGCGCATGGAGGCACGTCGCCATTTCGTCGGCCGGCGGCGGCACGTAGACCGCATCGTTCAGGTCGCAACCGGCCGATCCGATCCAGTTCTGGCTTCGCCGGAACTCTCCCGGTGTCGCGATGTCGCCCCGAACGCCCCGCATGAGCCGTTCATGCAGCTCCCGGATGAGGCGCAGCGACAGCGGCAGCGTTTTCAGCCGCTCCAGTCCGTATTCCAGAGAGATCGTGCAGTTGGAGACCTCGCGCAGATCCGCGGGATCCGCTCCGCTTGCCGCGCCGGCTTCGGCGGCGAGCAGTTCCTCGAGTGTCGTCCGGGTCCCTTCGATCCGGCTCGAAAGCACGGCTTCCCGACGGACGAACGATCGGACGAAGAGGCGCGGGTTCGGAAAACGGCGGCTTTCGCCCGCGAGGCGTCCCATCGCCAGATCCGCGCGGGAGAGCGCTGCGGCGAGGGCGCCGTCCCATGCGATCGGCGGCGGGCGCGGCGCCGGAACGAACGCGCTGTAGCCGCCGGCGCAACGGATCGTGCGTCCGTGCGGCCGGCGACCCGTCGGAGACCCGGGCAATGGGCGCTCCCTGTTTGCGGCCACGAAAACAACCCGCGTTCATATTGTCGGAATCGCCGCAGGACGCAAACGGCATGACGCGCCGGCGCCGCGTTTGCGCGGTTGACACGCTTCGCGCGGCGCGGCCATCGTGCGGCGATGAGCGAAGCAACGCGCCGGCTCGACGATGGCGAGCGCCTCGACTGGTTGCGGCTGTGGCGCAGCGAGAATGTAGGGCCGCGCGCCTTCGCGGACCTCCTGAGCCTCGCGGGCGGGGCGGCGGACGCTCTCGAGCGCCTGCCCGAGCTGGCGCGGCGCGGCGGATTGCGCCGCGCCGTCGGAGTCTGTTCGCGCGAACGCGCCGAACGCGAGCGCGACGCGCTGGAGGCCGCCGGGGGGCGCCTGATCGCTCTCTGCGAACCCGACTATCCCCGCGCGCTTGCCGCCATCGCCGACCCGCCGCCCCTGATCTCGGTCCTCGGCGACCCGGCGCTGCTGGGGCGCAAGGCGGTGGCGGTGGTGGGCGCGCGCGAGGCTTCGGCCGCCGGCGGGCGCTTCGCCCGCGGCCTCGCCGCCGAGCTCGGCGCGGCGGGCTGGACCGTGGTTTCGGGCCTGGCGCGGGGGGATCGACACCCAGGCGCATCGCGGCGCGCTGGACACCGGCACCGTGGCGGTGGTCGCGGGCGGGGTCGACATCGTCTATCCGCCGGAAAACGAGGCCCTCTACCGGCGGGTCGCCGAAAGCGGCGCCGCGGTGGCGGAACAGCCCTTCGGCGCGCGGCCGACAGCGCGCCATTTCCCGCGCCGAAACCGGATCGTTTCCGGCCTCGCGGCGGGGGTGGCGGTGGTCGAGGCGACCGCGCGCTCGGGCAGTCTGATCACCGCCCGCTGCGCGGCGGAACAGGGCCGCGAGGTGTTTGCGGTGCCCGGTTCGCCCTTCGACCCGCGGCATCGCGGAACCAACGCGCTGATCCGCGAGGGCGCGGCGCTGGTCGAGTGCGCGGCCGACGTAATCCAGGGGCTGGAAGGGCTCCATGCGCACGGACTCCGGGCGCCGGACCGGTTCGCCGCCGGCGACCGCCTCGGGTGGGATCCGGCGGCGCCGGAGGAGGGCGCCGACCTCGAGGACGAGGCGCCGCTCCCGTCGCCGGCGGACGCCGACGCCCGGCGCCGCGCCGTTCTCGAGGCGCTCGACCCGGCGCCGGTCGGTGTTGACGAACTGGTCCGCCAGTGCCACTTACCGCCGTCCGAGGTCATGGCCGCGGTCCTCGAACTCGAACTGGCGGGCCGCGCCGCGCGACACGGCAACGGCCTGATCTCGGCGGCTTCCGCCGGAGAATGAACCGGCGGCGCCAGCGGCCGCCGCGGAGGAAATGAGCTTTGGACGTCGTCGTCGTCGAATCCCCGGCCAAGGCCCGGACCATAGGCAAGTATCTGGGGCGCGATTTCACGGTCCTCGCGACCTTGGGCCACGTCTGCGACCTTCCCGCGAAGGACGGTTCGGTGCGGCCGGACGAAGACTTCGCCATGGACTACGTGGCGAACCCGCGTTCGGCGAAACCCCTGAAGGCCATCGCCGACGCCGCGCGCAAGGCGGACCGGCTGTTGCTCGCCACCGACCCCGACCGCGAGGGCGAGGCCATTTCGTGGCATGTGCGGAACTATGTGCGCGGGCGCCGGGGGCTGGGCGGGGTGGATGTGCGGCGGGTGGTCTTTCACGAGGTCACCCGCGACGCCGTGGGCGAAGCGGTGCGCAACCCCCGCGACATCGACATGGACCTGGTGAACGCGCAGCAGGCGCGGCGCGCGCTCGATTATCTGGTGGGGTTCACCCTGTCTCCGGTGCTGTGGCGCAAGGTGCCCGGAAGCCGCTCCGCCGGGCGCGTCCAATCGGTCGCCCTGCGGCTGGTCGTCGACCGCGAGGTGGAGATCGAAGCGTTCCGGCCGCGCGAATACTGGACCGTCGAGGCAGTCCTGGAGACCCCCGGGGGCAAGCCGCTTTCCGCGCGTCTGGTCGCCCTCGACGGGCGCCGGCTGGGCAAGTTCGACCTCGCCGACGAGGCCGCGGCGCGCCGGGCCGCGGCGGCGGTCGAGGCGCGGCGGTTCGCCGTCGCCGCCGTCGAACGCAAGCAGGTCCGGCGCTCGCCGCCGCCGCCCTTCACGACGTCCACCCTGCAACAGGAGGCGTCGCGCAAGCTCGGCTTCGCGGCGGCGCGCACCATGCGCGTCGCCCAGCGCCTTTACGAAGGGGTCGACATCGGCGGCGAGACGGTGGGCCTCATCACCTATATGCGCACCGACGCGGTGACCCTGTCGAACCAGGCGGTGGCGGCGGCGCGGCGCGTCATCGCGGCGCGTTACGGGGCGGATTACCTGCCGCCCTCGCCGCGGCGCTACCGCACGAAAGCGAAGAACGCGCAGGAAGCCCACGAGGCGATCCGCCCGACGGACCCGGCGCGGCTGCCCGATGCGCTGCCGCGCCTCGGCGCCGACGAGAAGCGGCTTTACGAACTGATCTGGCGGCGCACCGCCGCGTGCCAGATGGCGGACGCGCGGATCGACCGCACCGGGGTGGATTTCGCCGCGCCCGACGGCGGCGCGACGCTGCGCGCCACCGGGGCCGTGGTGGCCTTCGACGGCTTCCTCGCCGTCTACGCGGAAGGCCGCGACGACGCCGCGGACGACGAGACCGGCGGCAAGCGCCTGCCCCTTGTGCGCGAAGGCGATGCAATGACCGCCCGCAAGGTTTCGCCGGCGCAGCATTTCACCGAACCGCCGCCCCGATACACCGAGGCGTCGCTGGTGCGGAAGATGGAGGAAATCGGCATCGGCCGGCCCTCGACCTACGCCGGCATCGTTTCGGTGCTCCAGGACCGCGACTATGTGAAGCTGGAGAGCAAGCGTTTCGTGCCGGAGGACAGGGGCCGGATCGTCACCGCCTTCCTCGCCAATTTCTTCGAAACCTACGTGCGCTACGACTTCACCGCGCAGCTCGAGGACCAGCTCGACCGCATCTCCAACGGCGATCTGGAGTGGAAGAATGTCCTCGGCGAGTTCTGGTCGGGCTTCTCGTCCGCCGTGGAGGACATCGGCGGGCTCCGGGTGCGCGACATCCTCGACCGGCTCGACGAGGTTCTGGGGCCGCATATCTTCCCCGCGTCCGAAGACGGCGAGGCGCAGACCGACCCGCGCGCCTGCGGCCTGTGCGGGAACGGGCGGCTGAGCCTGAAACTCGGGCGCTACGGCGCTTTCGTGGGATGTTCGAACTATCCCGAGTGCCGCTTCACGCGCCCGCTGGCGGCGTCGGAGGCGGGCGAGGGGGACGCCGGAGACGGGCCGCGCCCGCTGGGGCAGGACGGCGACGACGTTCCGGTAAGCGTCCGCAAGGGCCGCTACGGCCACTACATCCAGCGCGGCGAGGCGGAGGAGAAGGGCAAGCCCTGGCGGGTGTCTCTGCCGAAGGGCCTCGACCCCGCGACGCTCGACCTGGCGACGGCCGTCGCCCTGCTCGGTCTGCCGCGCGAGGTGGGCAAGCACCCGGAGACGGGCAAGGCGATAAGCGCCGGAATCGGCCGTTACGGCCCGTATCTGCGCCACGACGGCGCATACAAGTCCCTCTCCGAAGGCGACGACGTGCTGACCGTCGGCCTGAACCGCGCGGTGGCGCTGCTGGCGGAGCCGGGACGCGGACGCCGCGCCGCGCAGACGCCCTTGCGGGTGCTCGGCAAACACCCGGACGACGACGCCGAAGTGGCGATATACAGCGGCCGCTACGGTCCCTACGCCAAACATGGCGGCGTATTCGCCAGCGTTCCGAAGGACTCCGACCCCGAAACCGTCACTCTCGAACGGATGCTTCCCCTGCTGGCGGAGAAGGCGGCGGCCAAGGGCAAGGGAGGGCGCAAGCGGGGGGCGGCCGGGACGGCGTCCGCGCGAGCGGCGAAAGGCGCGAAGACGACAAAGACGGCGAAGGGCCGGAAGAGTCCGAAGACTGCGAAGGGAAGGGGCGGAGCGTCGAAACGTCGCGCTTCCGGGGCGTCCGGCGGCGACGCATGACGGCGCCGGGCGGCGGCGCTTCGGGTCTGCCCTCCCGCGCCCGGATACTCGAATTCATCGGGAACGCGGACGGCAAGGTCGGCAAACGCGAGATCGCCCGCGCGTTCGGCGTCGGCGGGGCGGACCGTGCGGCGCTGCGGCGGCTGTTGCGCGACATGGCCGACGACGGCCTGATCGCCCGGCGCGGGCGGCGCGGTCTTGCGTCCGCAGAGCTGCCGCCGGTTTTCGTCGCGGAGGTCGACGCTCTCGACGGCGACGGCGAGCCGGTCGCGGCGCCGGCGGACTGGCGCGGCGACGGGCCGCCGCCGCGGTTCGCCATCGCCCCGTCGCGGCGGCGCGGCCCGGCGCCGGGGCCGGGAGACCGCGTCCTCGTCCGCCGCCGCGGCGCCGATCGCGCCGAGGTTATTCACGTCATCGGTCGCCGCCTGCGCCGGATCGTCGGCGTCTACGAACGCTCGCGGCGCGGAACGGGCGGCTTCGTGCGCTCGGCGGAGCGCCGCGGTCCCGCCGGCGTCGAGGTTGCGACGGGCGCCGAAGGCGGCGCGCGGCCGGGCGATCTCGTCGCCGCCGACGCCGACGGGCGGGGAGGCGCGCGGATTTCCGCCGTGTTCGGGGCGTTCGACCGCGCCGGCGCGGTTTCCGAACTGGTGCTGGAGCGTCATGCGATCCCCCGCGAATTCCCCGCCGACGCCCTGGCCGAAGCGGCGTGCGCCGCGCCGGCCGACACGGCGGGGCGCCGCGACCTGCGCGATCTGCCGCTGGTCACCATCGACGACGAGGACGCGCGCGACTTCGACGATGCGGTGTGGGCGGCGCCGGCCGGCGACGGCGGCTGGCGCGTGGTCGTCGCCATCGCCGACGTGGCGCATTACGTGCGTCCGGGCGGCGCGCTGGACCGCGAGGCCCGCCGACGCGGCAATTCGGTTTATCTCCCCGACCGCGCCGTCCCGATGCTGCCGGAGGCGCTGTCGAACGGGTTGTGCTCGCTGCGCCCCGGCGAGGAGCGCGCTTGCCTGGCGGCGGAATTGCGCGTCGACGCGAACGGCGCGCTCTCCGGGCGTCGCTTCGAGCGCGCGACGATGCGCTCGGCGGCGCGGCTGACCTACCGGGAGGTCGCCGGGCGCGGCGCCGCCGACCCGGAGCTGGCGAACCTGTTCGGCGCCTTCGCGGCGTTGCTGAGGGCGCGGCGCGCGCGCGGAGCGCTCGATCTCGACATCCCGGAGCGCCGGGTCCTGTTCGACGATGCCGGAGAGGTCCGCGCCATCGAGCCGCGGCCGCGTTTCGACAGCCATCGTCTGATCGAGGAGTTCATGGTCGCCGCGAACGCGGCGGCGGCCGAGACGCTCGTCGAACGCGGCGCCCCGTGCCTGTTCCGCGTCCACGAACGCCCGCCGCCCGACAAGATGGAGCGTTTGCGCGGCGTCCTCGCCGGTCTGGGCCATGCGCTCGGGCGCGGCCCGCGGCGGCCCGGCGCGGGGATGTTCGACGCCGCGCTGGCGCGCGCGCGCGACCGGCCCGAGAGCGAGGCGGTGGCGCTCGCGGTGCTGCGCGCGCAGTCGCAGGCCGAATACAGCCCGCGCAACATCGGTCATTTCGGGCTCGGCCTGGCGCGTTACGCGCACTTCACCTCGCCGATCCGCCGCTATGCCGACCTGCTTGTCCATCGCGCGCTGATCGACGCGCTGGGGCTCGGCGACGGCGGGGCGACCGCCGACGGCCTCACGGAGACGGGCGCAGCGTTGTCCGACGCCGAGCGTCGCGCAGCGGCCGCGGAGCGCGAGGCCGTGGACCGGCTGGCGACGCGCTTCCTTGCCGACCGGGTGGGCGAGACCTTCGACGCGCGGGCGCAAGCGGCGACGCGGTTCGGCGTTTTCGTCGCCCTGGCCGGAACCGGGGCCGAGGGTCTTGTGCCGCTGCGCAGTTTTTCAGGCCGTCCGCGCCTGGACGAGACCCGCGGCCGCCTGGTGGGAGAGCACGGCGTCATCGGCCCGGGAACGCCGCTGCGCGTCGTTCTGGAAGAGGCCGACACGGTGCGGGGAACCTTGCGCTTTTCGCTGGAGTCGCGGGGCGGTTTGCGGTAGGGCGCGCCGCCGCCCGCCGGCATGGCGCGGCGGCGTGCGAAACCGCGACGGCGTCCCGTATGTCCCCTTCCGCGCCCGACCGCCGGCAAACCGGGATCGACACAGGAAACTTCGCCGCGAATTCCGGTCGCGTCGGCGCGCCGGGACGCGCCGGGCGGACGGGCGCATGAACCGGGCGACGCTGCGCGGCCTCGCGGTCTGCTACGCCTGCGCCGGTTTGCTCGGGCTGACGATCGGTCTGGCGTTGCCGCTGGTTGCGGTGGCGCTCGACGCGCGCGGTTTCGGGGAGACGGCGATCGGCGTGAGCGCGGCCGCGCAATTCCTCGGCATCGTGGCGGGCGCGCCGCTCGGTCCGTGGCTGATCCCGCGCCGCGGCCTGCGGTTCTCGATGGCCGCCGCGCTCGCCGCCGGGGCGGCGGCGCTCGCGCTCATGCCGGCGGCGGGATCGGTCTACGGGGCGTGGCTGGCGCTGCGTTTCGTCTTCGGCGCCGCCGAGGGGCTGATGTTCGTCGCCACGGAGACGTGGATCAACCAGGCGGTCGGCGACCGCGTCCGCGGGCGCGCGGTGTCGCTCTACACCGCGTCGCTCGCCGGCGGCGTCGCGCTCGGGCCCCTGCTCATCGCCGCGACGGGCGCGGCGGGCGCCGCGCCTTTCCTGGCCGGCGCCGCCGTTCTGATGGCGGGGCTGGCGCTGCTGGGCTTCGCCGCCGGGACGGCGCCGCGCATCGGCGGCGCGCGGTCTTTCGGCATCTTCGGGTACATCGTGGCGCTGCCGGTCGCGGCCGGCGCGGCCGCCCTTTTCGGGTTCGCCGACGGTGGGTTGATCGCCATGCTCACGGTCTACGGGCTGGGGATCGGGATGGACGAGATCGCGGCGGCCCGTCTGGTAACGGCGCTGGTGGTCGGCGGGATCGCGCTCATGCCGCTCATCGGCTGGATCGTCGACCGCGTGGACCGGCGCCGTCTGGTCGTCGCGTGCGCGGGGCTGGCGGCGCTGGCGATCGCCGCGATCCCGTTTCTGGCGTCGTCGACGCCGGCGCTGTGGGCGGCGCTGTTCGCGGTCGGCGGGCTGCTCGGCGCGCTGTGGCTGGTGGCGATGGCGCTTCTCGGCGAACGCTTCCGCGGGACCGATCTCGCGGCGGCGAATGTCGGGCTCACCTTTGTCTACGGCGTCGGCAGCATCCTCGGCCCGGCCGTCGCCGGCGCGGCGTTGGAAGCGTGGCCGCCGCACGGCATGATGGCGGGCATGGCGCTGGGGGTGGCCGCCTTCGCGCTGTGGGGCGCGCTGCGCGGCCGCCGCGCCGCGCCGGCGGACGGCTGAACCGTCGCCGGCGCGCGATGGACCGAACCGTCCGCAACGGGAGGAGGACCGAACCGATGGCGTTGACGACGAAAAGCCGACTGCTCTGCACGACGATGATGCCGCTGGCGGTCGGGATCGGCCTGGCGGCCGCCGGCCATGCGCAACAGGGCTGCGGCCCGGGCTGCGTTCCCGCGGCGGCGGGTTGCAACCCGTGCGCCGCCGGCTGCAACCCGTGCGCGGCGGCCGGTTGCAATCCCTGCGCCGCCGGTTGCAACCCCTGCGCGGCGGCCGGCTGCGATCCCTGCGCGGCGGCAAGCGTCGCGACCGACTGCGTCGTCCCGCGCGCGGCGTGCAACCCCTGCGCGGTCGCCGACGGGCTGACGCCCGAAGAGGCGGCTGCCGCCTACGATTGCGCCAGGGCGGACCTCGCCGCGGCCTATTCGCGTTCCGGCGTCGCCGCGGCGCGGGACTATGCCGGCTGGTCCAACGCCGCCGCGGCGCCCTATCCCTCGGCGACTCACGGCGAGCGCTACGTCAACAACTATTACAACGCCGCGGCGTCCGCCTATGCGGCCTATGAGGACGCCGGCGCGATGCCGGCCGGTTCGGTGCTCGTCAAGGACAGTTTCTCGGTGGACGCGAACGGCCGCGTGGCCGTCGGCCCGATGTTCATGATGACCAAAATGGAAGCCGGTTTCGACGCCGGGACGCTCGACTGGCAATACCGGACGATCATGCCCGACGGCGGCGTCGCCGGAACCACGGGCGGGGCGGGGGCCGCCGCGGTGCGTTTCTGCGCCGATTGCCACAACGCTGCGGCGGAGAACGACGCGCTGTGGCTCCTGCCGGCGGAGTTCCGCAAGTGACGCGGGGCCGGTTCACGGGCCGGCCCGGCGCCGCGGCGGCGGGGTTCCCGTCGCCCAGGGCTTCAGCGCTGCGTAGATGCAACGGTTGACCGGCGCGGCCAGGCCCGCTTCCCGCGACAGCCTGGCCGCGGCGCCGTTCAGCCAGTCGATCTCCAGCGGCTTGCCGTGCTCCAGGTCGTGGAGCGTCGAAGAAGTCATGTCCCGGGGAACGCGGTCGAACAGAAACATCGGGTCGGCGACGAGCGCGGGGTCGAGAGCGACGCCCCGCGCCGCGGCGAGCGCCATCGTCTCGCGCGCGCAGGCCTCGAGAACGGCGCGCCCATCCGGGTCCTCGCGGATCGGGCCGATGGGCGCGCGGGCGAGGGCGGTCATGCCGTTGTGGGCGCACAGGGCCGTGAATTTCGTCCAGATCGCGGCCTCGACATCCTCCATGACGACCGCCTCGACGCCGGCGTTCTCGCAGGCGCTCCGGAACGCCTCGACGCGCGGGCTGGCGCCGCCGCCGCGCTCGCCGAACTCGATGCGCGCGGTCTTCATCGCGTGGCGGACGACCCCCGGAGATTCGATCAGCGACAGGATGTAGCACAGGCCGCCGAGGACGCGCCCGGCGCCCAGGCGCGCCGCCAGGAGGTCTTCGTTCTCGACGCCGTTCTGTAACGACAGCACGGCGGTGTGCGGCCCCGTCATCGCGGCCGCAGCGTCCGCGGCGCTCCCGGTGTGAATGCTCTTGACCGTCACCAGCACGAGGTCGACGGGGCCGGCGGCGCCCGCCTCCTCGGGGGCGAGGACGACCGGGGCCGGCAATTCGAGGTCGCCGAGCGGGCTGATCACGCGCAACCCGCCGGCGCGCATCGCCGCGCCGTGTTCTCCGCGCTGGACGAACGTCACCTCCTCCCCCGCGGCGTGCAGGCGAGCGCCGAAATAGCCGCCGACCCCGCCCGCGCCGATAACGCCGATCTTCATGCTCGCCTCCCGCCGTTCGCGGCGAACATGGCGCAGCGCTCGGCGTCTTGCGAGTCGGCCCGGCTTGCGCCAGTTTCAACGGCGTGTCGGATCGCCCGCCAGGGACCGCGCTCGTTACGGGCGCGGCGAATCGCATCGGCCGCGCCATCGCGCTCGCGCTGGCGCCGGCCTATGCGGTCGCCGTGCATTACCGGCGTTCGGAGGCCGCGGCGCGGGAGACGGCGGCGCGCATCGTCGCCGGAGGCGGGCGCGCCGAAGCGTTCGCCGCGGACCTCGGCGACGAGGCCGAAACCGCCGGTCTGACGGCGGCGGCGTCGCGGCTCGGCCCGGTGACGGTGCTGGTCAACAACGCCTCGGTCTTCGAACGCGATTCGGTCGGGACGGCGACCGCCGAGAGCTGGAGCCGGCACATGACGGTGAACCTGCGCGCGCCCTTCGTGCTCTCCCAGGCGATGGCGGCCGCCCTTCCCGAAGGGCGCACGGGGAACATCGTGAATCTTCTCGACCAGCGGGTGTGGAACCTGACGCCGCATTTCACGTCCTACACCGTAAGCAAGGCGGGGTTGTGGACGCTGACGCGGACTCTGGCGCTTGCGCTGGCGCCGCGGGTGCGCGTCAACGCCGTGGGCCCGGGGCCGACGCTCACCAGTCCGCGCCAGTCGGCGGCGCAATTCGCCGCCCAGGCGCGCCGCGTCCCCCTCGGCGCGCCGGTCGCGGTGGCGGAGATCGCGGCGGCGGTGCGTTTCATCCTGGAGGCGCGCTCGCTGACGGGGCAGATGATCGCGCTCGACGGCGGCCAGCATCTGGGCTGGCGGCATGACGGACCGGCGGAGGAGCCGGAGGAATGACGGCGCCGCGGACAGTGAGGCGGACCCTGTTCGTCGCCGACCTCGAACTGCGCTGCATGATCGGCGTGCACGCGCATGAGCGCGGGCGGCGTCAGCGCGTCGTCGTCAACGCCGCCCTGACGGTCGCCGATCCGGGCGCGGACCACGGCGACAGCGTCGCCGCGGTCGTCTCCTACGAAGACATTGTCGACGGTATCCGCCGCCTTGCCGACGCCGGCCATGTCAATCTGGCGGAGACCCTCGCCGAACGCATCGCGTCGTTCTGCCTGGAAGACCCGCGGGTGCGCCGCGCGCGGGTGCGCGTCGACAAGCCCGAGGCGTTCGACGGCGCTGCGTCGGTCGGCGTCGAAATCGAACGCGGATACGATGATCGGAGCGATTAGTTCGCGCCCGACTTGCTCCGGCCGGAAGCCTCCCGGGGGTTGTATTGGCGCCGCCCTTGCGTCGCCGGCGCGAATTCATTCACAACAAGCGCGAAAGGCTTCGGCGCTCGCCCGCGGCGACAGGAAAGGGCCGCAGCGAGTCGCCGTCACGAGCGGGATTGACATGAAATCCCGCCCGGTCCCAGCGTTTCTTGTTATTGACGGGGTTTGTCGCCGCGGTTCGCCGAAGCGCGCCGCGACGTTGCGCAGGGCGGGCCGCCATCGCGTTGTGCACCGGTTTATCCACAGGCCGCACGGCGCGACGGGCAAGCGGCGGCTTGCGTCGGGCGCCGGTTTCCACACGGCGCCGGCGCCGGCGCCGTCGTGACGGCGCGAGGGGAGTCCCCCGAAGGCGCGCCTCCGGCGACGCCGAAAGGGGTAGCGACAATTCGCGCGGCGGCGGCGCGCCTGCCCGCCGGCCCGGGAGTCTATCGCATGATCGACGACCGGGACCGGACGCTCTATGTCGGCAAGGCGCGGAATCTGCGCAAGCGCGTAGTTTCCTACGCGAACCTTGCGCGCCAACCCCTGCGCATCGCGCGGATGATCGCCGAGATCGCAGAAGTCGACATCATCGTGACGCACACCGAGGCCGAGGCGCTGCTGCTCGAGGCGAACCTGATCAAGCGCTACAAACCGCCGTGCAATATCGTTCTGCGCGACGACAAGTCGCATCCCTATATTCTGCTGACGGGCGACGACGAGTGGCCGCGGCTCGTCAAGCATCGCGGCGCACGCGACCGCGCGGGGCGCTATTTCGGTCCTTTCGCGTCCGCCGGCGCCGTCAACCGCACGCTCAACGCGCTGCAACGCGCCTTCCCGTTGCGCAGCTGCTCCGACGGCGTATTCGCCGGGCGCACGCGGCCGTGCCTGCAATACCAGATAAAGCGCTGCTGCGGCCCTTGCGTGAACCTGGTGAGCGCCGAGGCGTACGGCGAAATCGTCGACCAGGCGCGCGACTTCCTTTCCGGGCGCAGCCAGGCGGTGCAGGACCGTCTGGCGGAGCGGATGCAGGAAGCGAGCGACGCCCTGGAGTTCGAGGCGGCGGCCGCGCTGCGCGACCGGATCCGCGCGTTTGCGCACGTCCAGGCGCGCCAGGACATCAACCTCGAGGGCATCGACGAGGCCGACGTCATCGCCGCGCATCGCGGAGGCGGGCAAACCTGCGTCCAGGCGTTCTTCTTCCGCGGCGGCCGCAACTACGGCAACCGGGCGCATTTCCCGAGTCACGCGCGCGGCGACGATGAGGCCGCAGTGCTCGCCGCGTTTCTCGGACAGTTCTACGACGGGCGGAAAGCGCCGCGGCTGGTGCTGCTCAGCCACGAAGTGCCGGGCCGGGATTTGATCGCCGAAGCCCTGAGCCTCAACGCCGACCGCCGCGTGACCCTGCGCGCTCCGCGGCGGGGCGACAAGCGCAAACTGGTGCTGCACGCGCTCGCCAACGCCCGCGGGGCGCTCGAACGCCGGCTTTCGGAAAGCGCGTCGCAGCGCCGGCTGCTCGAAGGAGTCGCCCGCGCCTTCGGTCTCGACGCGCCGCCGCAGCGCATCGAGGTCTACGACAACAGCCACATTTCCGGCACGCGACCGGTGGGCGCGATGATCGTCGCCGGGCCGGAAGGGTTCGTCCGCGGCGCTTACCGCCGGTTCAACATCCGCTCCGTCGGCGCCGGCGACGACTATGCGATGATGCGCGAGGTGCTGCGGCGGCGCTTCGGGCGGCTGCGGCGCGAGACCGCCGCCGAGGATACGGCGGAATGGCCGGACCTGGCGCTGCTCGACGGCGGCGCGGGGCAGTTGTCGGCGGCGCTGGAAACACTGGCGGACCTGGGGATCGAGGTCGGCGGCGGACTGTGCGTCGCCGCCATCGCCAAGGGGCCGGACCGCGACGCCGGGCGGGAGCGCGTCTATCTGCCCGGACGCCCGCCTTTCATGCCGCCGCCGACCGACGCCGTCACCTATTTCCTCCAGCGCTTGCGCGACGAGGCGCATCGCTTCGCCATCGGCGGCCACCGCGCGCGGCGGTCGCGCGCCGCGGTGCGTTCCGAACTGGACGAAATCGCCGGCGTCGGCGCCAAGCGCAAGCGCGCATTGCTGCACCGCTTCGGCTCGGCGCGCGGCGTCGCCGAGGCCGGCCTCGAGGACCTCGAGAAGGTGGACGGGCTGGGCGCCGGCGTCGCGCGCGCCGTCTACGGCCATTTCCACGACGGTTGACGGCGCGGGCGGGCGGGGCCGGGCGATGGCGGGCGGGCTGCCGAACCTGTTGACGCTGTCGCGCATTGCCGCGATCCCCGTCCTGATCGCCGTCTGCCACATGCCTTCGCCGCTCGGCCCATGGCTCTCGTTCGCGCTGTTCGCGGCGGCCGCGGCGACCGACGCTCTCGACGGCCGGTTGGCCCGGCGCAGCGGCCGGGTCACCGCGTTCGGGCGGTTCCTCGACCCGGTCGCGGACAAACTGCTGGTGACGGCGGTGCTGGTATTGCTCGTCGCCGACGGGCGCGCGCCGGCGCTTGCGGCGGCGCTGGTGCTGTGCCGGGAAATCCTGGTGTCCGCCCTGCGCGAGGATATGGCGCGGCGCGGCGCGGCGCTGCCTGTCTCCATCCTCGCGAAATGGAAGACCGCGGTCCAGATGGCGGCGCTGGGCCTGCTCCTCGTTGCGGACGGCGCGGCGGCGGTGGGCCTCGCGCCCGGCGCGGTCGCCGGGGTCGGCGCGGCGGCGCTGTGGATCGCCGCGGTTCTCGGCGCGGTAACCGCCGCGGACTATTTGCGCCGCGGCGCGCCGCCCTGGAGGCCGTCCCGCGGGGACGGGGAGGCGCGCGAATGAAGGCGCTCGGCGTCGCCGGCTGGGGGAATTCGGGGAAGACCGCCTTGATCCTCCGCCTGTTGCCGGCGCTCGCCGCCCGCGGCCTGCGGGTCTCCACCCTCAAGCACGCCCATCGCGACTTCGACATCGACCGCCCGGGCAAGGACTCTCATTCCCATCGCGCCGCCGGCGCCGTCGAGGTCCTGGTGTCGTCGACCCGTCGCTGGGCCCTTGTCCACGAATTGCGGGATGCGCCCGAAGAATCGCCGGAGGCGCTGCTGGCGCGAATGACGCCCGTGGACCTCGTGCTCGTGGAGGGGTTCAAGCGCGCCCGCCACGACAAGATCGAGGTCCGCCGCGCCGCCGCCGCGGGGCCGCCGCTGGCTCCCGGCGACCCGACGGTAGTCGCCATCGCCTCCGATCGCCCGGCGCCCGGCGCCGACCGCCCGGTGTTCGACCTCGACGATACGGCGGCGATCGCCGATTTCATCGTCGACCATTGCGGTCTTCGCGGGGCGACGCGGTGACCCGCCTCGGCGACGATTGTTTCGTGGGCGACGGCGCGCCGCTGCGGCTCGCCGATGCGCTGCGTCTTATCGACGAGCGGATCGCCCCCGTCGCCGCGTGCGAGACGGCGCCGCTGTCGCACGCGCTGAACCGCATCCTGGCGGCGCCTGTCCGCGCCGGTCGCGCCGTGCCGCCGCACGACAATTCGGCGGTGGACGGATACGCCGTCTATTTCGACGATCTGGCGGCGGACGGGCCGACCGCGCTCCCGGTGGCGGGCCGGTCGGCCGCCGGCCGCCCGCCCGCCGCCCCGCCGCGGCGCGGCGCCGCCCTGCGCGTGTTCACCGGCGCGGCGCTTCCGCCCGGCGCCGACGGCGCGGCGCCGGACACGGTGTTCATGCAGGAAGACTGCGTGTGCGAGGGGGACTCGGTGCGTCTGCCGCCGGGGATCGCCCGGGGCGCCAACCGCCGCCGCGCCGGCGAGGACATCGCCGCCGGCGCGCGCGTGCTGGAGGCGGGGCGGCGCCTGCGCGCCGAGGATTTGGGACTTGCCGCGTCGGTCGGCCTCGTTTCGCTGCCGGTCCGCGTCCCCCTCGCCGTGGCGCTGTTCTCCACCGGCGACGAAGTGCGCGAACCCGGGGAAAAACTGCCCGCCGGCGCGGTCTACGACGCCAACCGCGCCATGCTTGCGGCGCTGCTGGAGGGCCTCGGCTGCGCGGTCTCGGACCTCGGGATCGTGCGCGACGACGAGACGCGGATGCGCGCCGCCCTCGCCGCCGCCGCCCGCGGCCGCCAGCTGGTCGTGAGCTCGGGCGGCGTTTCGGTCGGCGAGGAGGACCATGCGAAGGCGGCGCTCGCGGCGCTCGGCGGACTGACTTTCTGGCGGCTGGCGATCAAGCCGGGGCGGCCGCTGGCGTTGGGGCACATCGGGACGGCGCGCGGCGATGTCCCCTTTATCGGTCTGCCGGGCAACCCGGCGGCGGCGATGGTGACGTTCCTGCGCGTCGCCCGCCCGCTGGTGCTGCGGCTCGCCGGCGCGGCGGCGCAGGCGCCGGTCGCCTGGCCGGTGCGCGCCGGTTTCTCGCGGCGCAAGAAGGCGGGGCGCCGCGAGTTCCTGCGCTGCCGTATCGAGCGCCGGGGCGCGTCGCCCGTGGCGGTGGAGGCGGGGCGTCAGGGCGCCGGAATTCTGTCGGCGGTCGCCAACGCCGACGGGCTGGTGGAGCTGCCGGAAGAAACAGTCCGCGTCGAGGCCGGCGACACCGTGCCCTTCGTGCCCTTCGACGAATTGCGCTGACCGGCGGGACGCTCCCGCATACGCGAGGGCGGGCTCGCTCCCGGGGGCGGCCGCGACAAGTCCGCCGCATCGCTATGGGCCAAAATGAGAATTGCTGGCCGGAACGGGAATCGCCGGCTTCCCGTCCCGACGCTTGCCGGAAGCCGCGGAAGGCGCTATAGGGGCGCGCCTTGCATGGCGTCGGTCGGAGTGTAGCTCAGCCTGGTAGAGCACCGTCTTCGGGAGGCGGGGGCCGGTGGTTCGAATCCACTCACTCCGACCATCGTCGCGCCGGTCGACCCTGCCGGTGTCGTCCGCGGTCAGAGACCGAGGACCGCTTTCGCCATGATGTTCTTCTGGATCTCGTTCGACCCGGCATAGATCGAAGCCTTGCGCCAGTCGAAATAATGCGGCGCCACGCCGGCCGCATGGTCGGGGCCGACGGGCGCTTCGTTCCGGCCTTCCGACAGCGCTTCCGGGATCCAGGGGTTCGCCGCGCCGCCGATGGCCTCGAGGAGCAGTTCGGAAATCCGCTGCTGGATCTCGGTGCCCCGCAGTTTCAGCATGGAGACCTCCGGTCCCGGCTCGGCACCGATGCTCTCGGCGGCCAGCGCCCGCATTTCCATCGTGTCGATCGCCGCCAGCCGGATTTCCAGTTCGGCGAGTTTTCCGGCGAAGCGCCGGTCCTCGGCCAGCGGGCGGCCGTTCAGCCGCTCGGCGCGCGCGATCTCCTTCAGCCGCGCGACCTGGCGTTGCTGCGTTCCCACGTCCGCCGACCCGGCGCGCTCGAACCGCAACAGATATTTCGCATAAGTCCAGCCCCTGTTTTCCTCGCCGATGCGGTTTCCCGCCGGGACGCGCACATCGTCGAAGAAGACGTCGTTCACCTCGTGGCGGCCGCCGATGGTGACGATCGGGCGGACGGCGACGCCGGGGCTTTTCATGTCGATGAGCAGGAACGAAATGCCTTCCTGCGGCTTGCCTTCGCCGGAGGTCCGCGCGAGGCAGAAGATCATGTCCGCCCAGTGCGCGTAACTGGTCCAGGTTTTCTGCCCGCTGACCCTGTAGCCGTCGCCGTCCCGCGTCGCGCGCAGGCGCAGGCCGGCGAGGTCCGACCCGGCGCCCGGTTCGGAATAGCCCTGGCACCACACGTCCTCGCCCGAGAGGATGCGCGGCAGGAAGCGCTTCTTCTGCGCCACGTCGCCGAACGCCATGATCACGGGGCCGACCATCTGGATCCCGAAGGGCAGCACCCACGGCGCGCCGCCGCGCGCCAGCTCGCGTTCGACGATATGCCTCCGCAACGGGGTGAGGCCCGCGCCCCCATGTTCGACGGGCCAGTTCGGCGCGACCCAGCCCTGTCGATACAGGATGCGGTGCCACGCCATATGGTCGTCCCTGTCGAGAGCGACGCCCGCCGCCTGCTTGCGGCGGATGTCGTCCGGAACCGCTTCGGCGACGAAGGCGCGCACATCGTCGCGGAACGCGCGGTCGTCGGGGCTGAGGGAAAGGTTCATCGGAGCGCCTCCACGGGTCGGGTCCCGCCATCGTCGCGGTTGCGGGCGCGATTGGCAAACCCGCGCCGCGTGATAGCATCGCCGCCCCGACGCCGCGAGAACGCCGCGCCATGACCGAACCGCGAGGCCCCCTTGCCGGAACGCGCATCGTCGACATGACGGCGATGCTGGCCGGGCCGTGGGCCACAATGATCCTCGGCGACCAGGGCGCCGATGTCGTCAAGATAGAGACGCCCGGCGGGGGCGACCACACCCGCGCCGCCGACGGCGATGCGCCGCCTGCGGCGTTCCTCAACCTCAACCGGTCGAAGCGGTCGGTCGCCCTCGATCTCAAGACTTCGCGCGGGCGCCGCGCGCTGCTGGCGCTGGCGGCGACGGCCGACGCGGTGGTGCAGAACTTCCGCCCCGGCGTCGTCGAGCGGCTCGGAGTCGGTTACGAGGACGTGCGCGCCGTCCGCCGCGACATCGTCTATGTCTCGATCAGCGGTTTCGGCGAGAAGGGGCCTTACGCCGGTCAGCGGGTCTACGACCCGGTGATCCAGGCCCTGTCCGGCCTCGCCGCGGTCCAGGCGGGGGCGGACGATGCGCGCCCGCGGCTGGTGCGCACCGTCCTGCCGGACAAGCTCACGGCGATGACCGCGGCGCAGGCCGCGGCGGCGGCGCTGTTCGCGCGCGCACGCACGGGCGAGGGACAACATGTGCGTCTGTCGATGCTCGACGCGGTCATGCAGTTCCTGTGGGCCTCCGACATGGACGGCCAGACCTTCGCCGACCGCGCGCCGGCGCCGCAGCGCCCGGCGAGCCGTATCGACCTGATCTACGAAACCCGCGACGGCTACATCACCCTGGGCGCCAATACGGACAGGGAATGGGCCGGCTTCGCGCGCGCCGTCGGCGAGCCGGAACTGGCGCGCGACCCCCGCTTCGCGACCCCGGCGGCGCGGCAGCGCAACATCGACGCGCGCCTCGCCCTGGTCCAGGAGCGCCTGCGCAAGGGCGCGAGCGCCCGCTGGCTCGAGACCCTGCGCGCGCACGAGGTTCCCTGCGCGCCGGTGCTCACGCGGAACGAGGCGGTCGCGCATCCCCAGCTCGCGGCGAGCGAAACGCTGGTCGAATACGACCATCCGCTTGCCGGGCGGCTGCGACAGACGCGCTCGGCCGCGCGCTTCGAGGGGCTGCCGGCGGCGCCTCGCCGCGGCGCGCCGGCGCTCGGCGCCGACACCGACGAGGTGCTCGGCGAACTCGGCTATTCGCGCGCCGAAATCGCGGAATTGCGCGCCGACGGAGTCGTCGGAGGCCCGGCGGCGCAGGCCGCGCCGGAGCGGCGGGCTTCGTGAGCGCGCCCGTCGTTCACGTCATCGGCGGCGGTCTCGCGGGCTGCGAGGCGGCGTGGCAGGCGGCGCGGGCGGGAGCGCGCGCGGCGCTGCACGAGATGCGCCCGCTGCGGACGACCGACGCGCACCGGACCGGCCTCCTTGCGGAACTCGTCTGTTCCAACTCCTTCCGCTCCGACGATGCGGAGAACAATGCGGTCGGCCTGCTGCATGAGGAGATGCGGCGCTGCGGTTCGCTGATCATGGCGGCGGCGGACGCCCACCGGGTGCCGGCGGGCGGCGCCCTCGCGGTGGACCGGGACGGCTTTTCCGGCGCCGTTCAGGCGGCGCTCGAAGCCGAGCCGCGCGTCGCCCTCCGCCGCGGCGAGGTGACGGACCTGCCGCCGGAGGACTGGCGCTCGGTCGTCGTCGCGACCGGGCCGCTCACGGCGCCGGGGCTGGCCGGGGCCATAGGTCGCCTGACCGGCGCCGAAAGCCTCGCCTTCTTCGACGCCATCGCGCCCATCGTCTACCGCGACTCCGTCGACATGAGCCGCGCATGGCGGCAGTCGCGCTACGACAAGGCCGGACCGGGCGGCGATTCGGCCGCCTATATCAACTGTCCCCTCGACCGGGAGGGCTACGAGGCGTTCGTCGATGCGCTGCTCGCCGCCGAAACCTTCCCCCTGCGCGAGTGGGAGCGCGACACCCCCTTTTTCGACGGTTGCCTGCCGGTCGAGGAAATGGCGGCGCGCGGCCGCGAAACGCTTCGCTTCGGCCCGATGAAGCCGGTCGGACTCACGGATCCGCGCCGCCCCGGAACGCGGCCGCACGCCGTCGTCCAGCTGCGCCAGGACAATGCGCTGGGGACCCTGTTCAACATGGTCGGTTTCCAGACCCGCCTGAAGCATGGCGAACAGACGCGCGTCTTCCGCGCGATTCCCGGGCTCGAACATGCGCGTTTCGCCCGCCTCGGCGGGGCGCACCGGAACACCTTCATCAACAGTCCGCGCTTGCTGGATTCGGAACTGCGCCTGAAGGCGGCGCCCCGGCTCCGCTTCGCCGGGCAGATTGCCGGCGTCGAAGGCTATGTCGAAAGCGCGGCGATCGGGCTTCTCGCCGGGCGCTTCGCGGCGGGACGCAACGCCCCGCCGCCCCCCGAAACGGCGCTCGGCGCGCTGCTGGGCCATATTGCCGGCGGCGGCGACGCGGCGACCTTCCAGCCGATGAACGTGAATTTCGGGCTGTTTCCGCCGCTCGCCGGGCGCGTCGGCAAGCGCGAGCGCAAACGCGCCTATACGAGCCGGGCGCTCGCTGCGCTCGGCGCCTGGCTCGCCGGCGCCGCGGCGTCGTCGCCGGGCGCATCGGCGAGTTCGCACCACACCGGCGTGTGATCCGACGCCCGCGGCCTGCCGCGCGGCGCCGCGTCGATGTCGCAGGCGGAAAGCCGGTCGGCCGCGTGCGGCGACAGCAGCAGATGGTCGATGCGCAGGCCCCGGTCGGCCTCGAAGGCGCGGCCCTGATAATCCCAGAAACTGTAGCGCCCGGCCTCGGCGTGAAGGGCGCGGAACGCCTCGGTGTAGCCGAGGTTCAGGAGCATGCGGTAGCGCCGCCGCGTCTCGAGGCGGAACAGCGCGTCGTCCGCCCAGGCGGCGGGGTCGTAGACATCTTCGGGCGCGGGGATGACGTTATAGTCGCCGCCCAGCGCCGTCGGCTCCTCGGCTTCGAGCAGCGTCGCCGCACGGGCGCAGAGGCGCTCCATCCACTTCAGCTTGTAGGGGTATTTGTCGCTGTCGACCGGGTTGCCGTTCGGCAGGTAGAGAGAGGCCGCGCGCAGGCCCGACTCCCCGGCGTCGATCCATGCCTCGATGTAGCGCGCCTGGCTGTCGCATTCGTCGCCGGGGAGGGCGGAGACCACGTCCTCCAGCGGGAATTTCGACAACAGGGCGACTCCGTTATAGCTCTTCTGCCCGGCGACGGCGCAGACATAGCCGCGTTCCTCGAACGGCGCGACGGGGAAGGCGTCGGCGACGGTCTTGATCTCCTGGAGCATCGCCACATCGGGGGCGGCGGCGTCGATCCAGTCGAGCACGTTGGGGAGCCGCGCCCGGATCGAGTTCACGTTCCAGGTGGCGATCTTCATGGGCCGGGGGAGGCCGGGCGCCGGCTCAGCCGATCGAGAACGACGTGCCGCACCCGCAGGACGCCGTGGCGTTGGGGTTGGTCACCGTGAACATCGAGCCTTCGAGGCCCTCGTAGAAGTCGATTTCCGACCCCTGAAGCAGATTCGCCGACATGTCGTCGACGAGGATCACCGCGCCGTCGCGCTCGATGCGCAGATCGCTCCCGCTCTCGGCGCCGTCGATCGAGAATTTGTACTGGAAGCCCGAGCACCCGCCGCCGAGGACCGTCACGCGCACGAACGCGCCGCCGGCCTCGCCGGCGACGACGGCTTTCACACGCCGCGCCGCCGAGTCCGTCATCTTCAGACCGTGGTCGGTCTCCGGTGCCGCCATCGCCTCGTTCATCGATCCCCGCGTTCTGTGAACTCCCGAAACAGGCCCGCATTGTGGTCCCGCGGCGGCCCGCTGTCAATCCATTCAGCGGTTCTCATTTACGGCGATGGCGGGCGTGGGGATGCGGCGCCCCCGGGGCGGCGGCGGGCGGCCGGGCGTCGCACCGCTGCGGCCGGCAGTCCGAAAATTTTTTTGGGAATCGGCTTGACATTCACGAACAAACAGTGTATGGATGCGGAACCAATTGGCGCGTGAGGCCGAAGATCGATATAAGGGGGAATTCTCATGACCTGCGATGAAAAACAGCGGCGCGATCTGGAAGCGATTGTCGAAAACGGGGAGGAGGACTCCAACTTCCGGCGCGAGGCCCGCAAGCTTCTGAACGCGGAGTCCCACCGGCATCGCGAACGGTGGCGTGCGGATGTGAAGGACTTCTGCTCGCGGCTGCGACGGGCGAGAAAGAGAAAAGCCGACAGGGAAGCCCAGAAACAGGCCGAAAAGAGGCGCGTGGACGACAATTGGACCCTGGACCGGGTATCGTCGCGTCGTAATTTGCGCCGCATCGGCGGGAAGCGGCTCGAACTGTGCGTCGGCGGGCGCAAATATGCCCGTCACTACTGGCGAAAGGTCAGGCGCGGGGAGACGGAGCTCTGGTTCGCGCTGAAGGACGGCAAGACCCGGGGACTCATCGAATGCGACCGTCGCACGCGCAAGATTACGGAATGCTCCGGACGCAGGAAGGAGGAGCTCGATCTCGCGCCCGGCGTCGCCTTCGGAATTCTCGCCGCTCTCGACGCCACGGCCGACGACGAAGGAGCGTTCGGCGGCGTCGGCGCTTTCGGCGTGTTCCGGAACGGCGCGCCGGAAGTCGAGACGATCGAAGCCGGCGACAGGGCGTTCCGCATCTGGAACTACCGGAGCGAGCGCATCGTCGCGGCGTCGAAGGCCGACGGACGCTGGGAATGGTCCAGATTCACCGTGGAAAAGTGCCCCTTCACCGAACGCGACGAGTGGTCCGAGTGCTATTACAGCGGCATGACTCTGGGCGAATTGTTCGATGTCATGACTCGCTGCCCGAAAGTTGCGGAGAAACTCCTGTCGCCTCCGATCGGCGCCGGGGCGTGACCGGCTTGCGGCGTCGCCCGCGCCGTCCGGGCGGCGTCGGACTCGGCAATTCTCGCTTTGGCCTGTAACGATGTGGCGGATCGGTCACGGCTGCCCCCGGGAGCGCCGGCGTCTCGCCGGCACGTGCGCGAAAACGTAGATGCCGGCGAGACGCCGGCGCTCCCGGGGAGGCATCCTTCGCCATAATGGGAATCGCTGCGTCGGGCTTTCATCTATTGCCGGCGCCGCGATCCTGTGCGAATGAGCGCGCAGGGACACGCGAAACGAAGGGGGAGTCGGTGAGCGACGAGGCGAAGGGATTCCCGCTTTCCATCGGATGCGCCGTCCGCTTCCTCCACAGGGGGGAGGCGGTCCACGGCCACCTTCTCGAGCGGCAGGGGCGGCGGCGCCTGGCGAAGGTGATCGACGCCGAGGAACGGATATGGAGCGTCCCCGAGGCGGTGCTGGCGGCGTCGGGAAAGGCGCGGCGCGCCACGATGGTGACCCGCCACGACGAGGCCCGCGCCGCCTGGCGCGTGGGCGACGAAGCGACCTTCGCGGGCCCCGACGGGCCGTTGCGCGGCGAGATCGTGAAGCTCAACCCGAAGAAGGCGAAGGTGCTCTGCGGAGACGCCGTCTGGAACGTCCCCTACGGCCTGCTCCGCGCCGCGGAGGGGAAGAACCCCAGGAACGGCGCGGATCGGCTGAACGCCGTCGCAGCCATGGCGCGGCGGACGATGGACGCGCACGGGCTTGCGGACTGGACTCTCGCTTTCGTGGAGTCCGGGAGGCGCCTCGGCGACTGCTCGTTCCGCGACCGGGTGATCCGAATCGCCCGCGGCCACGCTCTGGACGGGAGCGACGAACAGATACGCGACACCGTGCTTCACGAGATCGCGCACGCGCTGGCCGGCCCCCTGGCGGGCCACGGCCCGCAATGGAAGGCCGCCGCCCGCCGCATCGGCGCCACGCCGAGAGCGAGAGCGTATGAGAGCGAGGCGGGCTGAGGCGGCGCGGATGTCCGTCCGGCGTTTCCCGGCCGTTCGGCGGTTCGCCGTCGGTGCGAGAGGGGAAGCGGCGCATGGCTGCGAAACCGGCCGGTGCGCGTCCTGTCCGCCCCGATGAATGAAAAGGGCCGGACGGGTCGCCCCGTCCGGCCCATATTTTGTGCCCTCTATGGGGCTTGTTAACGGGTGGCCCTCGATCCCCAAGCGGCTATGCTTTCGTGGCCCCCGCATCCGCTATAATGGGACGCGGTCCGGGGATGTCAATGCCTTGCGCGCGGCTCCCGGCGGGCGAGTCGCGGATGCGTCGACGGAAGCAGGATATGGCGAACTACCGGCTGGGCCTCGACATCGGCAGCAACTCCATCGGCTGGTGCGCCGTCGCGCTGGGCGATGACGGCAGCCCGGTCGGCATTCTGAAGGCCGGTGTTCGAATTTTGACCTCGGGCGAGGAGGCGGGGCGCGATCCGAAATCGAAGGCGTCGCTTGCGGCAAACCGCCGCGCGGCGCGGGCGATGCGGCGGCGCGGGGATCGTTTCGTGCGCCGTCGGCGTTGCTTGATGGACGCGTTGGTCGAGGCTGGACTGATGCCCGAATCGCCGGAACGCCGCAAAAGCCTCGAGAAGCTGGATCCTTACTGGCTGCGCAAGGCGGCGCTGGACCGGCGTCTCGAACCTGACGAAATCGGGCGGGCGCTTTTTCACATCAACCAGCGCCGCGGTTTCAAATCGAATCGGCTCGTCGATTCGAGCAGCGATGAGAAAAGCGTCACCAAACAGGGCATGAAGGCGCTCGCCGCGGAAATTTCCGAAACCGGCGCACGGACGCTTGGAGAATTTCTCGCGGATCGCCATCGGAGAGACAAGGAAGGCTGCCGGTTGGGCGCGCCGCAGGCCGTCCGTTTTCGCCCGACCGCCAAGGGGGGCAAGAATCTCTACGATTTGTATCCGACGCGACAGATGGCGAAAAACGAGATCGACTGCATCTGGGAGAAACAGAAGAAGCATCACCCCGACCTGCTGACGGATCGGCTCAGGGAGCGGATAGAACGAATCGTCGTCGATCAAAGACCGCTGAAGAAGCAGATTGTCGGACGCTGCACCCTGAGTCCCGAGAAAGAGATCGAAAACTCGTGGGGATTCGAGATCGATATGGGCGAAAGGGCGCCGAAGGCCCATCCGCTCTTTCAACGGTTCCGGATACTTCAGGACGTGAGCCATCTTCGTGTGTCCGTGCAGGGGGCGTGGGAGCGACCGCTGAATCGCGCTGAGCGCGATGCCGCTGCGGCTGAGTTGACGGGATGCGGCGGAACGATGATTCGGTTTGAGAAATTGAGAAAGGCGATCCGGCTGCCGGACAGCGCGCGTTTCAACTATGAGCGCTCGGGCCGCAAGGGGCTGGTCCCGGATCGGACGGGAGCGAAACTCGCATCCAAAAAAGCGTTCGGGCGGCCGTCCTGGCGCTCCTTCGGATTGGGACGCCAGATCGAGATAGTCGAACGCCTCTTGGCGGGCGAGGAGCAGGAGGCGCTGTGCCAATGGCTTCGGAAAGAATTCGGCGTTAGCGCCGAGACCGCCGAATACATCTCGGAATTGAGATTGCCGCAGGGCCACGGCCAGTTCGGGCGGGCGGTACTGCGCGAGCTGGTCGACATCATGATGAAGGAGTCCGGTGAAGAGATCGATCCGGAAACCGGCGAGGCGCATGAGCGGGCGTTGACGTACGACGAAGTTGTGGAGCGCGTCGGCCGACACCACTCGGACCTCCGCCCGAAGAAGCGGGGCCGACATTTGCCGTATTATGGCGAGATTTTGGGGCGGCACGTCATCTCGCGGCCGGAAGCGCCGGAAAACAGTCAGGAACGGATCGGGCGGGTATCCAACCCCACCGTCCATATCGGCCTCAATCAACTTCGGAAGGTCGTCAACGCGCTGATCGAAGTCCAGGGCGCGCCGAGCGAGATCGTCGTCGAACTCGCACGGGAGCTGAAAATGAATAAGGAGAAGAAGGACAAGATACGCCGCGAGAACGTCGAGAACGAGCGAAAAAACATGGAAATCAGGGAGACCTTACGGACGTTGAAACAAGACGACAATTATGGGAACAGATTGCGTCTTCGTTTGTATAACGAACTTCCTCCGGATATGCGAATGTGCGCATATTCCGGCGCGCCGATCTCGATGGAGATGCTGTTTTCGGGTGGCGCAGTGGAGATCGACCACATACTGCCCCACTCCCGCACCCTCGACGACAGTTTCATGAACAAGGTTCTTTGCACGCGAGAGGCCAACCGTCGCAAGGGCAACCGCCCGCCGGAGGAGGCATGGAGCGGCGAAGAACTGCGCGAAATCGCGGAGCGCGCTGACCGGTTGTTCCCCCGGAAGGCCTGGCGCTTCGCTTTGGGAGCAATGAACCGCTTCAAGGGCGAAGGCGGATTGGTAGCGCGGCACCTGACGGATACCCAGTATCTCTCGCGCCTGGCGAAAACATATCTCGATCACGTGTGTGAACAGGTTTATGTTTCGCCGGGACGGCTCACGGCGATGTTGCGTGCGAAGTGGGGCCTGAACTCCCTTCTCCCCGATCACAACTACTCGAACGTCAACCAGCCGAAGAACCGCAAGGATCACAGGCATCACGCCATCGACGCCTTCGTTCTTGCATGTACCGACCGCGGCCTCCTGAACCGTATCGCCCGGGAATCCGGTCGAGCCGAAGAGATGGATATCGACCGCCTTTTCCCGAGGGACAGTTTTCCGAAACCGTTCGAAGGTTATCGGGAGGATCTCGATGCGTGCTTGCGCGAGCTGGTGGTCAGTCACAGGCCCGATCATGGAATTGCGCCGGGCGCTCAAAACGACGTGAGCGTCACGTCGGGAGCACTGCTCGAAGCTACGGCTTACGGCGTCGTCGACGAAGAAATCGAAGGTAAGCGCTACAATCTGGTTACCCGCAAGCCTGTCGACGGACTGACGAAGTCTGAAATCGAACGCGTGCGGCACCCCGACTTGCGCGCGGAATTGCGACGTGTCGTTGAAGAAGCGGAGCGCGGCGGAAGAAGGCTCGGCGAGGCGCTTGCCGAGTTCGGCGTTGAGCGCGGCATACGCCGGGTCAGGGTGCTGAAAACCGAACAGTCGATACGCATCGTTGAACATGGCGGCGGGTTTCGCAAGGCATATTCCGTCGGAGACAACCACCGTATTGAGATATACGAATTGCCCGATGGCTCATGGCGCGGCGAGGGTGTCTCCGTCTTTGACGCCAACAGGCCGGAATTCGAACCGACCTGGCGGAAAGAACATCCGCAGGCAAAAATGGTGATGAAGGTTCACAAGGGCGACATGATTGAGGCAGATTTCGGTGAAGGCCGCGGCATCTATCGTGTCTACAGTTTGGATGCCTCGGCTGATCGATTGAAGCTGGCACCGCACAACGAATCCGGGTCTTTGGAAGAGAGGCACAGAGCACAAGAGGATCCATTTCGATATGAAATGAAAGCGTATTCCAAGCTGAAAGCTGCGGGCGCCCGACGGGTTCGGATCGACCCCTTGGGTCGACTCGCCCCGGTGACGGAAGGGTCATGATCGGCAGAATCGTGGAGATCGCGGAGCAGGGTCGCCACCTTGCCAAACATCGGGGGTTCCTGATCGTCGAAGCCCAGGGCGACGAAATCGGGCGCGTGCCGCTCGACGACATAGCAGCCGTTATTGCGAGCGGTCACGGCATTACCTGGACGAACGATCTCATTGCGACGCTCGCCGGGCGCTGCGTTCCCGTGGTTATGTGCGGGTCCAACCATTTGCCGGCGGCGTTCGTATGGACAGTGGAAGGGCATCATGAACAAGCCGGGCGCATGGCCGATCAGGCTGCGGCGTCGAAGCCGCTGCGCAAGCGTCTCTGGGCGCAGATCGTCGCCGCGAAGGTGCTTTGTCAGGGCGCGACGCTGGATATCGTGGGCGCTCCCTATCGCGGGTTCGGGTTGTTGGCCCGGAAGGTCCGGTCGGGAGACCCGGAGAACATCGAGGCGCAAGCGGCGCGGCGGTACTGGCCACTCATGTTCGGGGCGGATTTTCGCCGCGACAGGCGTGCGGCGGGCGTGAACGCCATGTTGAACTACGCCTATACCGTACTCCGGGCCGGAGCGGCGCGCGCGGTGATGGCGGCCGGTCTCCATCCGTCGCTGGGGCTTGCTCATCGGCAGCGCGGCAACGCCTTCGCGCTCGCGGACGATTTGATGGAGCCGTTCAGGCCGGTCGCCGATCTTGCGGTTCGCGACCTCGCGGAAAAAGGGGCAACGGAAGTGAACGCGGACACCAAACCGGCTCTCGCCCGCGTTCTTCTCATGGATATGAGCATGGCCGAGGGGGTTGCCCCCGTAAGCGTGTGTCTGCGGCGCCTGGCTCTCTCCGTGGCGCGGTGTTTTTCCGGAGACGCCGGCAAGCTGGAATTGCCGCGGCGCACGCTGCCGCTCGAGGGGTGACGCCTTTGGCGCCGCGTCGACACGCCCTGAGCGGGTATCGGATGATGTGGCTCTACGTCATGTTCGATCTGCCGGTGGGCTCACGCGCCGAGCGCAAGGCGGCGACCGAATTCCGTCATTTCCTGCTCGATCAGGGGTTCGAAATGGCGCAATTTTCGGTGTATCTGCGCTTCGCCGAAAGCAGGGAGGCCGCCGAGGCTCATATCTCTCGAATCGGCGGCGTCCTGCCCGGCAAGGGCAAGGTGCATATCGTCACGATCACCGATAAGCAGTATGCCAACGCCCGCATTTTCTTCGGAAGAAAGCGCGAACGCCAACGCGGAATTCCCGACCAACTCGTGCTTTTCTAACGACGGTAGCGCGTGTTTTCGGGCGGACGGGAAGAAAAAAGCCCCGGAAAAACCGGGGCTTGTCTCAGGTTGGATTATAGCCGCTTGGGGATCGAGGGCCAGCCGCAACCACCCCGATGCGGCATGTCTACGGCGATGCATTATAGCCGCTTGGGGATCGAGGGCCAGCCGCAACTCGGACGTCACGCCATCCACGTCGTAACCGATTATAGCCGCTTGGGGATCGAGGGCCAGCCGCAACGCGCTCCTGCTCGGTGAGGCTCCGGATCGATTATAGCCGCTTGGGGATCGAGGGCCAGCCGCAACGAGCGCGGGAACGACAAGGCGTTGCGCGTGGATTATAGCCGCTTGGGGATCGAGGGCCAGCCGCAACAGGTAGTCAGCCCATTCCCTGTCCGCCTCCATTATAGCCGCTTGGGGATCGAGGGCCAGCCGCAACGGCCCGGGCGAGGGAGTCGCGCCCCCAGACATTATAGCCGCTTGGGGATCGAGGGCCAGCCGCAACTAAAAGGGTCCATCGAACGCGGGGCCGGGCATTATAGCCGCTTGGGGATCGAGGGCCAGCCGCAACCGGCGCATAGATGGCCGGGCGCGCCAGGGCATTATAGCCGCTTGGGGATCGAGGGCCAGCCGCAACCCGTCGAGCGCCGTCACGATATGGTACCGGATTATAGCCGCTTGGGGATCGAGGGCCAGCCGCAACATGCCATGGACATGACCCGCGGCTGGATCGGATTATAGCCGCTTGGGGATCGAGGGCCAGCCGCAACATGCCATGGACATGACCCGCGGCTGGATCGGATTATAGCCGCTTGGGGATCGAGGGCCAGCCGCAACTATAACGGGTAAATCGAACGCGGGGGCCGATTATAGCCGCTTGGGGATCGAGGGCCAGCCGCAACTCGGGTTTGCTTCGCAAGAGTATCCGTGTCATTATAGCCGCTTGGGGATCGAGGGCCAGCCGCAACGCTGCGCACAAAGAAATCTCAACTCACACAATTATAGCCGCTTGGGGATCGAGGGCCAGCCGCAACGATAGACTCGCGCAGGCCGTCCGTCGCGTCATTATAGCCGCTTGGGGATCGAGGGCCAGCCGCAACGGCTGGACAAGGCGAAAGCGCGCTGGCGCAATTATAGCCGCTTGGGGATCGAGGGCCAGCCGCAACGTCCGGGGCGGACGAACCCGCTCCCGACGCATTATAGCCGCTTGGGGATCGAGGGCCAGCCGCAACGTCATAGCCGATCGGGCCGTTCGTTTCCGAATTATAGCCGCTTGGGGATCGAGGGCCAGCCGCAACCCAGGTCGAGACGCCCACCGCATCTCCCCGATTATAGCCGCTTGGGGATCGAGGGCCAGCCGCAACGGTCCGTTTCATGGGATTCTGCCGCCGCGAATTATAGCCGCTTGGGGATCGAGGGCCAGCCGCAACCTGGCGGAGCGCCATGCGTCCGGCGAGCGGATTATAGCCGCTTGGGGATCGAGGGCCAGCCGCAACGACGGGCGCGCTCGGCAAGCGTCTCTACGGATTATAGCCGCTTGGGGATCGAGGGCCAGCCGCAACGGTTCTTGTCTCTATAAAGTTCAAGAATCAATTATAGCCGCTTGGGGATCGAGGGCCAGCCGCAACAGTACAGGTACTGACTCCCCGGGTACGGGTATTATAGCCGCTTGGGGATCGAGGGCCAGCCGCAACAGTACAGGTACTGACTCCCCGGGTACGGGTATTATAGCCGCTTGGGGATCGAGGGCCAGCCGCAACGGCCGCGAGCTGGTGTTGCGCAGCGACAACATTATAGCCGCTTGGGGATCGAGGGCCAGCCGCAACCGAGCGCGTGACCGTGACGATAGCGGGCGGATTATAGCCGCTTGGGGATCGAGGGCCAGCCGCAACGTTGTGGTCGGGGCCGCGGAACCCGCTCGTATTATAGCCGCTTGGGGATCGAGGGCCAGCCGCAACGATCAAATCACGCTGGATCGTGCCGAAGACATTATAGCCGCTTGGGGATCGAGGGCCAGCCGCAACGAGCTGGACGCGCATTGCGTGGCGCGGGAGATTATAGCCGCTTGGGGATCGAGGGCCAGCCGCAACCGTCCGGCATGTCTGCCCTCACTGGCGCTGATTATAGCCGCTTGGGGATCGAGGGCCAGCCGCAACGAGCTGGACGCGCATTGCGTGGCGCGGGAGATTATAGCCGCTTGGGGATCGAGGGCCAGCCGCAACGTGCCTCGCCGTCGACCCCGCCGCGACCGGATTATAGCCGCTTGGGGATCGAGGGCCAGCCGCAACGGGGGCATCGTCGCAGATCGTGCGTCCGTCTCGCCTCGAATTAGGAATGGATAATGATCAGATGACGTTGGGGTTCGAGTGCCCGGCGCGTGTTCACCCGAAGCGGCGCCCGACGCATTCCAATCGCGGGATGCGCGAACGGCGCGCATACCGGGTAGAGGACGTTGCCGGGCTTTGTTACTTTCCGGGGTTTCTGAGTGAGGAAGAACAATCCGCTATGGTGCGGAGTATCGACGACCATAGCTGGCGTAACGATCTGGAGCGCCGGGTTCAGCATTACGGTTGGCGCTACGACTATCGGGCCCGCACCGTCGCGCCCGAAATGAGATTGGGGCCCTTGCCGGACTGGATCGAAGGAGTAGCCGACCGCCTGTGCGCCGAGACGGAATTGTTCGACAGGAAGCCGGACCAGGCGATCGTCAACGAATACGAACCCGGACAGGGAATCGCGTTGCATGTGGACAGGGACTGCTTCGGCCCTGCGGTCGCGACTGTCTCTCTCGGCGACGATTGGGAGATGAAATTGCGCCCGGTCGGGGGAGAACGCAAAGACGACAGGCGGCTCATGCTGGCGCGCGGATCGGCTCTCGTCATGACCGGCGAGGCGCGGTTCCGCTGGATGCACGGCATCGACAGGCGCAAGACGGAGGATGGCGGAAAGCGCCGGCGCCGGCGACGTTTGTCGTTGACCTTTCGAACCGTGCCCGCTCCCTCATAGAGGCGGAACCGGTCGTCCGCGACGCCGCGGCCCGGCCCGGAAGGACGCCGCACAGCCCCTGACGCCCAGGTTCGGCGCGACGGCGCCCCGTGACGCCACCGGGAAGCGACCCGATGCCCGGAGCGCAGCCATCGCCTCGGGTCTCATAGCCCGAAAACAGTCGCTTTGGCCCGAAAGCGAAGATATTGCGCTCGTCGGGTTCCCTGTGACATGATACCGAGTCGGTGGCGGACGATTCGGAAACAATGCGATGGCGACGATCAACGTTGGGCGGCTGGACGACGATGTGGTGCAACGCCTCGAGCGACGCGCCGCCTCTAACAACCGTTCCCTCGAAGGCGAGGCGCGGTGCATCCTCGAGGGCGCGGTTGCGGACGACCCGTCGGCAAGGCAAGCGTCCTTTTGGGCCTTGATCGCGCGGCTGCGGCGCAAGACCGGAGAACGCGCGCAGACGCCTTCGGAGATACTGATCCGGGAAGATCGAGAGACCGGACATCGCATAATCCGATGAGGCTGGCGGTCGACGCCAGCGTCGCAGTCAAATGGCTGATTGAGGAAGAAGGTTCGGACGCAGCGCGCCGATTGGTCGCAAGCGGCGAAGATCTGCATGCGCCTCGACTGATGGCGTCCGAGGTCGCCAACGCGTTGTGGCGCAAGGCCAGATTGGGCGAGATCGACCACGGCCGCGCCCGCGCCTTGACAGCCGCCATACCGGAAATGCCGGTTCTTTGGAACGCGGACGAGACGCTTACCGTCGATGCGCTTCGTTTCGCGCTCACGCTTGACCGGGCGGTCTACGATTGTGTCTATCTGGCGCTGGCGCGCCGTATCGACGGCCGTCTGGTGACGGCGGATGCGCGCTTCGCAAGCGCGCTTGCGCAAACCGGGTATGGCGGAACGGTGGTGGCGCTGGCGGATTACTCGAGGACATGACGCCGACGCGATGATCGAGACGCGATCCCTGGCCGGTAACGGAGCAACGGTAAGGAGGCGCCTGTTGCTTCCGTTATCTTTGGAATGTCGGGTAGTTCATTCCGGGTTGCCAAGGTCGTCCGGGACGCCGCCTCGCCGACGATTTCTATGGCCTTCACCAACGCCGGAACGAGTTGTCGATCATGCTCCGGGTCATTCCGGGTCCTCCCCTCCGCGAACGAAATTGCCTCGCGCGCAGCGTTCGACATATGGCGAAGCTGGATGCGGTCATTCCCGTTCATACTGAACCTGAGCTTCTTCAATGACCTGTCGACGGAAATAACGGCTCAGATCCCGGGGCGTGCGCAGATCGACCTTTCGTTTCCCGAGCATCTCCGACAGTTCCAATTCCATGCGGGCAATCCCGAAAAGGCCGGGGATACTGTCCGGTTCGAATTCCACCAGAAGGTCGATGTCGCTGCCCGGGCCGAAGTCCTCCCGCAGCGCCGAACCGAAGACCGAGAGTTTCCGGATGCCGTTCGACTCGCAGAATTCGGCGATCCGGTTCGAGGGGATGGATACGGCCGGGTTCATGCGCCCCGCTCCCGATCATGTGAAGAAATCGAGAAATTTTTGCAGATAACGACCGGGGCGCTGAAGATTCGGCGCGGCGAAAGACAGTAAGCCGCTAAGAATGCCTCGTCATTCCCGCGAAAGCGGGAATCTAGAGGCGGCGCGCGCAAGACTCTCCAACGGTTATATTGCGGAACCGCCAGACTAGATTCCCGCTTTCGCGGGAATGACGAAGAGTTAGCGGGGCTTTTTGATTGTTTCACGCGTTCTCCCGGGGAGCACACAGGAGTCCGCGAGCCGGCATGAGCGCCGCCGTCCGTTACCGCCGGCTTCGCCCGTCACGCAATCGGACAGCTTTTCGACCGCGAAGATCCTCGGATCGATGTTCATCATGCGCGCCCTCGGGTGCAAGCGCCCGGCGTGGCGGGCGACCGCGGATTTTCGACAGGTTGCCCGCGTCCACTATTGCCGCCCGGAGATCGAGAGGCAACCATGACGATGACAATATCGACCCGCCGTCGGCTGTCCGCCGGTAGGCGCATGTTGCGTCGGGGCGGGGAAGGGGCATGATGCGGGCGGTTTGCGGAGGCGCCTACGGGGGTGGGCCATGAGCGATGGCGGGGCGGGAGCCGACATGGCGGAAATTTCCGAACGCGAGGCGCAGGGGGAAATCGCCGCGCTGTATGGCGATATCCGCCGCAGCCTCGGCGTCGGCATGGTCAACCTGATCTACCGGCATATGGCGGCGCGGCCGGGGGTGTTGCCCTGGGCATGGGGCGTGCTGCGCCCGCAATTCGCCAATGGCGCGGTCGCCTCGGAGGCCGAGGCGCTGGGCGCGGGGATCGACGCCGGGAGCATTGCGGCGACGCCGCGGGAGGCGTGGTTCGCCGCCGGGCTGAACGATCACAGTTTGCGCACGGTGCGCGGGATCGTCGACGCCTACAACCGGGGAAACCTCGCCAATCTCGTGGCGATCGGCGCCCTGGCGGCGTTTCTCGACGGCGGCGGCGCGGAGCGCCCGGCCCGGGCGCCCGACGCCGATGCCGGCGCCGCTGCGGGGGCGGGGCCGCCGCGGCTCCCGCCGATCCGCGATATGGGCGGACTCGACGAGTCGACGGCGGCGCTGATCCGCCTGCTCAGCGCGCCGCTGGCGCCGCCGGGCGCGCCCATGACGCCGAGCCTGTTCCTGCATCTGGCTTCGTGGCCCGCGTTTCTCGCGGTGGCGACGGCCTCGGCGCTGGCGCCCGGGCGGGTGGCCGCGGCGGCGGCGGACGGCAAGGCGTTGCACGGGCGCGCAAAGGGGGCGGCGGCGCGTCTGGCGTCGTCGATGGCGCCGGCGGAGGGAATCGCGGCGCCGGCGAAAGCGGAACTCGACGCGCTGGCGACGACAGCGCGGCGCTTCGCCGAAGGCCCCATCGCGGGGATGGCGGTGCTCGGCAGGCGGTTGCGGGCCGTGCTGCCCGAGATCCCCCCGCACCGGCCGTAGGCGCCGGCGGGCGGTCAGCGGGGCGGTCGCTCGGCGATGCGGTCGGCGCGGAGTTGCGACCGGCGCACCTTGCCGGCGTCGTCGCGCAGCGGGAAATCGACGAACTCATAGCTGCGCGGGGTCTTGTAGCGCGCGAGCCGTGTTTCCATGAAGGCGCGCAGACCCGCCTCGTCGAGAGGGGCGCGCGCGGCCCCGGCGGGGCGAACGATGGCGTGCACCGCTTCGCCGAGGTCTTCGTCGGGCAGGCCGACGGCGACGGCGCTGTCGACTCCGGGGTGCTCGACAAGGGCGGCCTCGACCTCGGCGGGGTAGATGTTGGCGCCGCCCGAGAGGATGAGGTCGTGGCGGCGGTCGGCGAGATAGAGATAGCCGTCCTCGTCCACCCAGCCCATATCGCCGAGACTTTCCCATCCTTGCGGGTCGGCGCGCCGTTCGGCGCCGAGATAACGGTAACTGCTGCGGGGGCCCTGTTTCGGCATCATGTAGACCTCGCCGATCTCGCCGGGGGCGCATTCGCGGCCCGCCTCGTCGAGTATCTTCACGCGCGAGCCGCGGACGCAGCGGCCGACCGAACCCTTGCGGTCGAGCCATTCGACGCCGGATATCCAGGTGGCGCCGACGGCCTCGGTGCCGCCGTAAAGCTCCCACACCCGGTTCGCGCCGAGCCATTCGATCCACTTTTCCTTGAGCCAGACGGGCATGGGCGACGCGACGTGGCCCACGATTTCGAGGCTCGACAGGTCGAACGACGCGCGGACCTCTTCGGGCAGGCGCCAGATGCGGTGCATCATCGTGGGGACCATCATCGTCCACTGGACGCGGTGGCGGGCGATGGCGCGCAGGGCGTCCTGCGGGTCGAAGCGGGCGAGGCCGACGACCCGGTTGCCGCGGAAGAGCGCGAAATGGGCGCTGATGAACGGCGCGTTGTGGTAGAGCGGCCCGGGGTTGAGGACGCAGCCGTTCGCCGGCATGTCGAGGAACCACTCCGCGGGGTCGATGGCGGCCGGACTCTCGTCGACGATGATCTTGGGGCGCCCCGTCGACCCGCCGCTCGACATCGCCTTCCAGTGGCGCGCGACCCGGACCGGCGGCGGCGAGTCGTCGCAGCCGTCGCCGTCGAGCGCGGCGACGGGGACGCCGCCTTCTCCGACGACCATGCGCGGCCGCGCGAGGTCGAGGATCGCGCGCATCTCGGCGGCCGGCGTGCGCGCCGAAACGACATGCGGGGTGGCGCCGAGTTTCCAGAGCGCGAAACAGGCGAGATGGAAGCCGAGGCCGTTGGGCAGTGCGAGCGTGACGAAATCCCCCTCCCGGACGCCGCGGGCGGCGAGGGCGTGGGCGAGGCGGTTGGCGCGGCGCTCGAGGCCGCCCCAGGAAAGCGCGCCGTCGGGGTAGATCAGGCAGGTTGCGTCGGCGCCCAGGGTTTCGGCGTATCGCGCCGGCGCGCAGGCCAGGGGAAGCAGAGACATCCGGGAGTCCCTTCCGCGCTTCTGTCGCTGCCGGCCCGCCGCGGGAGACTTGCGCAGGCGGCGCCCGTTCGCCGATAGTGCGCGGTTCCCGTAACACGAAAGGCGCGCGATGTCCTCTTTGTCTCCCCTGTCCCCGGCGTCTCCGGCCGCTCCGGGGTTTCCCGCGGTCGGGCCCGATCCCTCCGCCGTTCCCGAGTCGGTGCGGACCGAGGTCCTGTTCACGGTCGATACGGGCGAGACGCCCGTGGCGCTGGTGCGGCGGCCCGGCGCCGGGCCGGACGAGCGTTCGGGCCGGTTCGAGGCGCGCGAGATCGAGGTCCGCGACGGGCGGCCCATTGCCGACCGGCTGGAGCTCGACCGGCACGGCTTCGTCCTTCGGGAAGCGGAAACGGCGGTCGGCGACTTCGCCGACGACGAGGAGGTGCGCCGCGTCTATTACCCCGAAACGACGGCGCTGGTCGCGCGCGAGACCGGGGCGTCGACGGTGCTGGCGTTCGACCACACGCGGCGCATCGACGATACGGCGGCGCAGGAGCGGCTGGGGATCCGCGGCCCGGCGCAGTTGATGCACAACGACTTCACCGCGGCCTCCTGCGCGCGGCGGGTGCGCGACCTGCTGCCGGCGCGAGAGGCGGAACGGCGGCTCGAGGGGCGTTTCGGGTCGGTCAATGTGTGGCGTCCGCTGCGCGGGCCGGTGCGGACCTCGCCCCTGGCGATCTGCGAATACGACAGCATCTCCGACGGCGACCTGATCGCCGCCGAACGGCGTTACGAAGGGCGGACGGGCACGATCTACCACATGGCGTTCAACCCGGCGCAGCGCTGGTACTATTTCCCGCGCATGACGCCGGACGAGGCGGTGCTGCTGAAATGCTACGATTCGGCGCCCGATGCGGCGCGCTGGACCGGGCACGGCGCGTTCCCCGACCCCAATTCGCCTCCCGGCGCGGCGCCGCGCGAGAGCATCGAGGTGCGCACGCTGGTGTTCTGGGACTGAGGCCGCCCGCCTCGGCCGGCCCGCCGCGGCGCCGGGAGGACACGGGATGCGGGCGGCGGCGGTTCCGGTCGCGCTTGCCGTTGTCCTGAGCGGGTTCTCGCCCGCGGAGGAGGGGCGCGCCCATGATTTCCGGGTGCAGCCAGAGCGCTACATCGCGGCGCCGGGGGAGACCGTCGGCCTCCGCCTGTTCATCGGCGACGCCTTCGGCGGGCAGCCCTTCCTGCGGGATCCGAAGCACCTTGCGGAGTTTTTCGTCGTCGGGCCGCGCGGGCGAATGGCGATTCCGGGGCGGCCCAACCGCCTCCGGGTCGGCGAGATCGGCCCGCTCGACTCCGGGGCGTGGGTCGTCGCCTACCGCAGCAATTTCACGCTGTCGACGATGGAGGCGGAGCGGTTCGACGCATGGCTGCGCAAGGAAGGCTTCGAGGAGGCGCGCCGGGTCCGCGCGGCGCGCGGCGAGTCGGCGGCGCCCGGACGCGAGGCCTATGCGCGGGCGGCGAAAGCCATCGTCGAAGCGGGAGGCGACAGCGCGGGCTACGACGCGGTGCTCGGCCTGCCCCTCGAATTCGTGCCGGAACGCGCGCCGGCGGGGATGCGCCCGGGAGAGGTCTTTACGGTGCGCCTCCTGCTCGCGGGAGAAGCACTCGCCGACGCGCCGGTGACGGCGTTCGCGGCGGCGGCGCCGGATCGCCCGGTCCGTGCGCGCACCGACTCCGCAGGACGCGCCGGGTTGACGTTGTCTCATGCCGGCGCCTGGCTCGTGCGGGCGGTGCACATGGCGCCGGCGGCGCCCGGCCGCGACGCCGACTGGGAGAGTCTGTGGGCGTCGCTGACCTTTTCCGTGCCGGACGGGTGAGGCGGCGAGGGTTCGCGCGGCCCCCGCCGCGCGAAGGGGTCAGATAGGCAGTTCCATTCCCGTCTCGACATGGAGGTCGAAGACGCCTTGCGGCACGCCGTCGGCCGTCTCTTCGTCGAACGCCACGGTGAGCAGGGGGCGCAACTCTTCCGGCACCGAAGTGTACAGGTTGTCCTTCGCGTTGTATTCGTTGCCGGCGAAATACATCTGCGTGGTGATCGACGGCGAGGTCGCCGGATGGACCTTGAAGTGGATGTGCGGCGGACGGATCCACCCGGGCGCGACCGGATAGGCGCCGGGGACGATGGTGCGGATGCGCCAGACGCCGTCGGCGGCGGTGTAGAGGCGGGCGTATCCCTCGAAATTGGGGTCGAGGGGCTCCGGGTTGGGGTCGCGCGGGTGAAGGTAGCGGCCTTTCGCATTGGCTTGCCAGACATCGATGATGGCGCCGCGCACCGGGTTGCACCGGCTGTTGAGCACGCGCCCGGCGACCTCGACCACCTCGCCCTCGGCGCGGTTGCGCCGGCCCGGCACGTGGGTCAGGTCCCAGTCGTAATCGTTGATGGCGACGGGGAAGAAGGGGCCGTTGACCTGGTACGGGGTCGCTGTGCAGGTGGCGGCGCGCGCTGCTGCGCCGACCGCGAGCGCCCCGGCGCCGGCGGCGGCTCCGCCGAGCAGCGCCCGCCGCGACAGGCCCTTGCCGTGCTTGTTCATCGAGCTCTCCTCCATTACGGTTTCCGGGCGTCGGAGGCGGGCATGCTATGGGGCGAAAGGCGAGAGCGTCAACGCGCTTGCGCGCCGCCCGGCGCGGCGCTATCGTTGCCGTGTGGCAGCGACGGAGCATGCTCCCGGTTTCAACGCCCTCGCCTGTGCGCGCAAGCTCAAGACGGCCGATGCCGAAGCCGCGCGCACTATCCGCGACGGCCTGGCCACGAAAGCCCGCCTCGATGCGGGTTTCGACAGTTTCGAAACAGTCTCGACGCGCGTCTTGCCGCTCTCGCGAAACCCCGGCGCGCCGAACGGATATGGGAAATCCGGTTCGGGATAAGGTTCAATCGCGCTCGCGACTCCCGGGACAGGACCATGGACCGCAGCGGAACGCCGAACCCCCCGACGCCGGACGCTTGCGCATGTTGACGGCGGAAGAACGGGACGGGCTGGTTTCCGAGCTCGCGTCGCGTCCCGGCCACGAGAAAGTCCGCGCCTTGCTGCACCGGCTTCTCGTTGGCGGCCTCGGCGCCGACAGCAGGGACATCGATTTCGAGAAACCGGCGCCGGAAGTGCGCGGGCGCATCGATGCCCTGCTCGGCCGCACGGTGTTCGAGCTGAAGTCCGATCTGAGGCGCGAACGCCGGGACGCCGAAGACGGCTTGACGCGGTATCTCTCCGAACGCGAGGCCCGAACCGGCGAGAGCTGGGTCGGCATCGCCACGGACGGCGCGGAATTCGTCGTCTTTTCCCTTCGCGGGGGCCGCGTCGCGGAGATCGGAACGCATCGCGTGGACCCGGAGGCGACGCGGGCTTCGCTGGCCTGGCTGCAAGGCGCGGTCGCTCTCGGCGAAGAGATTTTGCCCGATCCGATCGCCGTCGAGCGCGAATTCGGACGCGGGAGCCTGGCCGCGAGGCGCGCCCTCGACGGTCTCGGCGATCTGTGGGGCTGTATCGGACAAACGCCCGAGGCGCGTCTGAAGCGCGAATTGTGGGGCACGCTGCTGGGCCTTGCCTACGGGGCGGAGGTCGGCGACGACGCCCTGTTCCTGCAACACACCTATCTCGCCATCGTCGCCAAGTCCGTGGCCGGTGCGGCGATGATCGGCGAGCCGCCCCGCGACGCAGCGGCGCTTCTCCACGGCGCTGCGTTTTCCAACCTCGGCGTCGGCGGCCAAAGCGAGCCCGACTTCTTCGATTGGGTCCTCGCCGCCGGGGACGGACGGGAACTCGTCATGCGGGTCGCGCGGCAGGTCAACCGGTTCCGCCTGCGCGATATCGAGGTCGACATCCTCAAGGCGCTTTACGAAAGCCTGATCGACCCCGAGACCCGTCACGATCTGGGCGAATACTATACGCCGGACTGGCTGGCCGCCCGCATGGTCGCGGCCGCCGTGGACGACCCGCTGACGCAGCGTGTCGTGGACCCGGCCTGCGGTTCGGGGACCTTCCTGTTTCACGCCATGCGGGCCGTTCTCGCCGCGGCCGGCGCTTCGGGGTTGTCGCCGGCGGCTGCGGCGCGGCTCGCGGCCCGGAACGTCGCCGGGATCGATATCCACCCGGTGGCCGTGATTTTCGCGCGCGTCACCTGTCTGCTCGCGCTCTTGCCGGCGCTGCGCACGGAACACCCGGGCGATATCGCCCTTCCGGTGTGGCTCGGCGACGCGCTGCAATGGAATCTGGTCCGAAACGGCGGGAACGGGGAACAGCCCGACCTCCTCGCCGGCGACGACGCGCTGGAAATTTTCGTTCCTGCGGTCTCGCCGAGCGAACCCGTCCCCCAGCGTCTTGACGCAACGACGCTCCGTTTCCCCGCCGCCGTCGCCTCCGAGACAGGACTTTTCGACCGCGTGCTGAACGCAATGATCGAGTCCGGGATCGAGTCCGGCGCGCGGTCGGAAATAACCTCCGACTTCGCCGCCTGGCTGGGCGCAAACACGACCGTAGCCGCCGACGACAGAAAAATTCTATGCGCAACCTGGGAGACGATGCGCCGTCTACAAGGAGAAAACCGCGACCACATCTGGGGCTATGTGGCCCGCAACCTTGCCCGGCCCGTATGGCTGGCGTCCGAGGCGCAAAAGGCGGACATCGTGATCGGCAATCCGCCCTGGGTCTCGTTCCGTTACATGAGTCGGGATTTTCAGGAGCGCTTCCGCGAGGAGTGCCGGGCGGCGCAGCTCTGGGTCGGCGGCAAGGTCGCCACCCAGCAAGATCTTTCGGGATATTTCTACCTGCGCGCGACGGCGCTGTATCTGCGTCGGACGGGGAGGATCGCCCTGGTCATGCCCTATGCGGCGATGTCGCGCCAAGCCTATGCGAAGTTCCGCGAAGGGCCGGTCGCGCGCGCCGGCTGCGTCGAATCCCGTCTCCGCTTCACGGCGGCGTGGACGTTCGGGCCGGAAGTGTCGCCGCTTTTCCCGGTTCCGAGTTGCGTGCTGTTCGCCGCCCTTCACGACGGGCGGGAGCCGGCGCCGCTGCCGGCCCGGGTGACCGCCTTCGCGGGCGCGCTCCCGAAACGGGACGCCGACGCCCGGGAAGCGGACGCGAGTTTGATGGAAGAGGAGACGACGTGGCCGATGGAGGCGTCGGATCGCGGAGGATCCCCTTACCGGAAAAGCTTTCGGAACGGCGCTATTCTGGTTCCCCGGCGCCTGATACTGGTGGAACCCGCGCCGTCGCCGGGGAGGCTTCCGCCCAGCCCTGCCTTTCCGCTGGTCCGGGGGAGGGCGGGCAACCTGGACAAGGCGCCCTGGAGGACCATAGAGCCGCCGCGGGGCGCGGTAGAGGCGGCGTTCCTGCGCCCCGTGTTGCTCGGCGAATCCATCGCCCCGTTCCGCGTCCTGGCGCCACTGTGCGCGGTCATTCCGTGGGACGCCGAACGGGAAGAACTGCTGGACTCGGAACAGGCCGCCGGCCGGGGCTATCGGAGGCTCGCGCGCTGGCTCGAACGAACCGAGGAATTGTGGGAACAGAACAAGCGCAGCACCTTGACGCTTCTCGAACAATGCGACTATTACGGGAAGTTGTCCGGCCAATTCCCCATTGCCCCGATCCGCGTCGTGTACACGACGGCCGGGACCAATCTCGCGGCGGCGACGGTCCGGGACAAGACCGCGGTAGTCGATAACAGACTCTATTGGGCTGCCGCCGAAAGCCTTGACGAAGCCAATTATCTCTGCGGCCTTCTGAACAGCGCCGCCGTGCAGGCCGGCGCGGCGCGCTATCAATCTCAAGGTCAGTGGGGCGCACGGGATTTCCACAAATACGTCTTCAACCTGCCGATCCCGCGCTACGACGCCGGCGACGCGCTGCATCGCCGGCTGGCGGACGCGGCTGCGACGGCGGCGGAGGTCGCGGACCGGGTTCCCGAAAGGGAAGGCGAGTATTTCACCCGCACGCGCAAGCGCGTCCGCAACGCCCTCGCCGAGCACGGCGTCGCCGCCCGTCTGGAGAAATTGGCGGTCGAATTGCTTGACAGGGCATAACGCTTGCAGACTGTGAACGCGCGCTCAACCCGGGACCGAACAACAGCAATCCGGGCGTTCCGCTCCTTGTCAGCGGCGCTCAACGGATGCGTCGAACGCAACAACGGCGCATGGCGATACGAATTCTACGCGACATGGGACATCCCCGACCACGACCTCGATCGAATCAACCGCCGGATCGACGCCTTCGCCGACGAGTTCAACGACTTCCGACCCCACAACGCCCTCCACGGACAAACACCGAACAGGCGCCTTCAATCCCTCACAGTAACCTCTGCGCAAGGCCCGGATTTTTTCGGGGTCCGGTCGCGCCCGGCGGTTGCCTGTTCGGCTCGACTTCCGGCGGCAGCGCGAGGCGCCTCGATTCGATCCGGCTTGTCGTTGTCCGGACATGTTCGTTCCGCGAAAGAGCGTGTGAAGAAATTGAAAGGCTCCACTAATCTTCGTCATTCCCGCGAAAGAACGTGTGAAGAAATCGGACGGCTATACAAATACTCGTCATTCCCGCGAAAGCGGGAATCCGTTGCGGCGTTTCCGTAATAAAAACGAGCCGATATAGCGGACGGCCGCCTCCGGATTCCCGCTTTCGCGGGAATGACGAAGTATTATTCGGTGGGTATTGTCTTTACAATGCCGGCGCTTCGGCGATCCGTACGTCACGATGAGAGACGCCCGATTTCTTCACACGCTCTTTCGCGGGAGTGGCGAAGTATTGTTCCATATGCGTCGTTATGATCTGTCGGTGAGTTCGGGAGCGTCGTAAAAACGCGGGAACGCGATCCTGCGGCAAGCGAAACCGGTTATGCAGAGGTCTCACTTCGTCATTCCCGCGAAAGCGGGAATCCGGAGGCGGCCGTCCGCAATACCGGCCCGGTTTTCTTTGTGGAGACGACGCAACAGATTCCCGCTTTCGCGGGAATGACGAAGAGTAGTAGCGTCTCTCGATTTCTTCACGCACTCCAAAGCGGGAATCCGGAGCGGCCGCCCGAAAGACTAATCCGCTTTTTTCTTGCGGAAACACTGCGCCGGATTCCCGCTTTCGCGGGAATGACGAGTGTTTGTAACGCTATTCGATTTCTTCACACGCTCTTTCGCGGGAATGGCAAGGTATTATTTGGGCGTTGCCGTCCTTCACTACGGTGATTCTTGAGTTATCCAGCCGTCGTAGTGAGAGACATCCGATTTCTTCACATGTTCGAAAGCGGGAATTACCGATGCAGGGGCCGGATTCTCGCAATTCCGTCACGCATTGTCGTGCGCCGACGGCGGGTTCGGAAACGCCGTAAAGCGCCGGGAACGCTATCCTGCCGCAGGCGAAACGGGTTATGCAAAGGTCTTGCACAGTCAACGAGACGCCCACAGATCGCCCCACGCCCCATATGTCGTGAAGCCGCGCGCCCGCTTGCCGGGACCGGGGACGGGCCATAGGGTGCCCCGCAGGGTCGAATCCGTGAGGGAAGGCGCGACGCGCGATGCCGGCGGGCGGGAAGGGAACGATGGCGCAGGCCGAATGCGCGGAGATGCTGCGCCGCGCCGGAATGCGGCGCACGCGCCAGCGTCTGGCGCTCGCGCGGCTGATCGCCGAGGGCGGCGACCGGCACCTGTCGGCGGAAGCGCTGCACCGCGAAGCGCAGCGCGCCGGATGCGCCGTGTCGGTGGCGACGGTCTACAACACCCTGCACCGTTTCGTCGATGCGGGGCTGTTGCGCGAGATCGCCGTCGCGCCCGGCTGCGTCCGCTTCGATACGAACACCGAGCATCACCATCATTTCTACGACGAGGAAACCGGCGCGCTGAGCGATATCCCCGGCGATGCGGTGAGGCTGGAGAAACTGCCCGCGCCGCCGGCGGGGCGCCGGGTCGGGCGGGTCGAGGTGGTGGTGCGGCTGGTCGGTCGCGACGGGCGCGCGCCGTCTGAATTATAATCGTTCCAAACTATTGACAGGCGGCGGCGGCGCGTCCATATGGGAGGTCCACCCTGACCGGAACCGGAGGAGGAAACCGATGCCATTGGGCGGCAGCAAGACGGAAGACAACCTGAAGGCGGCGTTCGCGGGGGAGAGCCAGGCGAACCGGCGCTACCTGTATTTCGCGCAGAAGGCGGACGTGGAGGGCTACAACGACGTGGCGACCGTGTTCCGCTCCACGGCTGAGGGCGAGACGGGTCACGCCTTCGGACATCTCGAATATCTGAGCGAAACCGGCGACCCGGCGACCGGCGAGCCGATCGGCGGCACCGACAACAATCTCAAGGCGGCGATCGCCGGGGAGACGCACGAATACACCGACATGTATCCCGGCATGGCGCGCACGGCCCGCGAGGAAGGGTTCGAGGAGATCGCGGACTGGTTCGAGACTCTCGCGAAAGCCGAGAAGTCTCACGCCGGGCGGTTCCGGAGGGCGCTCGACACGCTCGACTAGGGGCGACGCCGCGCGGCCGAGAAGCGGCCCCGCGGCAGCGCCTCGCCACGATGCGCGAGGTTCGGTCATGGCCGGAGAAGGCGGATTGCGCGCGCCCGAGCGGGTTCCGTTCGCCCGCTCCGACGCCGATTTTCACGATCCGGAGAAGATAGACGCCGAACTGCGGCGGGTGTTCGACGTCTGCCACGGCTGTCGCCGCTGTTTCAATCTGTGCGACAGTTTCCCGCGGCTGTTCGACCTGATCGACGAGGCGCCGACGGGCGAGCTCGATTCGGTGTCGAGCGAAGCGTTCGGGCCGGTGGTCGATGCGTGCACGCTGTGCGACATGTGCTTCATGGTCAGCTGCCCCTATGTGCCGCCGCACGAGTTCAACATCGACTTCCCGCATCTGATGTTGCGCCATCGGTCGGCGGCGCTGGCGCGCGGCGAGGCGGGCTTCGCCGACCGCGAGCTGGCGAAAACCGACCGCAACGGGCGGCTTGCCGGCGCGGTCGCGCCGGCGGCGAACTGGGCGAGCGCGACGGGGAACCGTCTGACCCGCCCGCTCCTCGACAAGGCCGCCGGCGTCCACCCGGAGGCGTCGCTGCCGAAATTCCACTTCCGGACGTTCGTCCGGCGCGCGCGGAAGACGAGGGAAGAACCGGCGCAGGCGCCCGCGCAGGGGCGGCGGGCGGCGCTCTTCGCGACCTGTTTCGTGAACTACAACGAGCCGGGGATCGGCGAGGCGGCGCTCGCGGTGCTGCGGCGCAACGGCGTGGACGCGACTGTGGCGTATCCCGGCTGCTGCGGGATGCCCAAACTGGAATTGGGCGATTTCGACGATGTGGAGGCGCGGGCGCGGCGCACGGCGGCGGCCCTGGAGCCGTTGCTCGACGAGGGACGCGAGATCGTGGCGCTCGTGCCGAGCTGCGCGTTGATGCTGAAGAAGGAATGGCCGCTGATCGCGCCCGACGACGCGGCGGTGGCGCGGCTGGCGGCGCACACGCGCGACATCTGCGAATACGTCGTGGACATCGCCGGCAGGGAAGGGCTGGCCGGGGGGCTGCGTCCGCTGGAGGGGGGCATAGCGGTGCATCTCGCGTGCCATGCGCGGGCGCAGAACATCGGGCCGAAGGCGGTGGAGATGCTGCGCCTGATCCCCGACAGCGACATCGAGGTTATCGAGCGCTGTTCGGGCCACGGCGGTTCGTGGGGCGTCAAGACCCGCTATTTCGAGACGGCGCTGAAGGTGGGGCGCCCGGCGGCGCGCAAGGCGCTCGCGGCGGGGAAGGCGTGGCTGGTTTCGGAATGTCCGCTCGCCGGCGAGCATCTCCGCCAGGGGATGGAGCGGCTGGCGGACTCGCCGCCGGCGGTGGAGCGGGCGCGCCACCCCATCGAGTTGCTGGCGCGCGCTTACGGCGACGGAGCCGCATGATGCCCGCACGGCTGCTGACGCGCGCCGACGTGATGGCGATGGAGGACTATGCGGAAGTGCGTCGCGAAAAACGGCGGGCGCTGTCGGCGCTGCGCCGCCTGCGCCGGGTGGAAGTGGGTCCGCACGCCTCGCTGAGTTTCGAGAACCGCGAGACGGTGTGGATGCAGGTTCACGAGATGCTTTATGTGGAGCGCGGCGGCGAGGCGCAGATCGCCGACGAGCTCGCGGCCTACAACCCCCTGATCCCGCGCGGGAGCGAGCTGGTGGCGACGCTGATGTTCGAGATCGACGAACCGCGGCGCCGGGCGGCGTTCCTCGGTTCGGCAGGCGGGATCGAACGCACTGTGGCGCTGCATATCGGCGACCTGGCGGCGCCGGCGGCGCCGGAAGGGGACATTGAGCGCACGACGGCGGCGGGCAAGGCTTCGGCGGTGCACTTCCTGCGCTTCGCCCTGACGCCGGACCGGATATCGGCGTTTCGCGACCCGGCGCAGAAGGTCACGGCAGCTATCGCGCATCCGGCCTACGACCATGCCGCGACGCTCGGCGCCGCCGCGCGCCGGTCGCTGGCCGCCGATCTGGATTGACCGCCGCCGGTCCGAAGGCGGCGCGCGAGGAGGACGCCATGAAGATCGAGGGGCTGCATCACAACGCTTACCGTTGCCGCGATTCCGAGGAGACGCGGGCGTTCTACGAAGATTTCCTCGGCCTTCCGCTCGCCGAGGCGCTGCCCATCGGCAAGACCGCGACGGGGCGCCGGGCGCAGGTGTTGCATACGTTCTACCGGATGGGGGACGGCTCGTTTCTGGCGTTTTTCGAGGCGCCCGATGAGCCGTTCGAGTTCAGGGAACAGCGCGATTTCGACCTGCATATTGCGCTCGAAGTGTCCGGGGGCGACCTGAAAACGGCGTTGCGCAAGGCGCGGGGGGAGGGGATCGAGGTCCGCGGCCCCACCGACCACGGCGCCATCGAGTCGATCTATCTGCGCGACCCGAACGGCTATGTCATCGAACTGTGCGCCCGGCGGCCGGGTTCCGGCGGGCCGGAGGCGCCGGCCGGACGGGCGCGGGCGGAGCTCGACGCCTGGCAGGCCGCCAAGGCGGCCTGACGCGCTACCGCTCGGGAGGAGTGTGGTCGCCGATGCGGAAGTCCGGCTTGCGGGCCCGTTCCGGGAAATAGAACCAGTCGCGGTCGAAGCGTTCGCCCTGCGCCTCGTCGTAAAGCTGAACGACGGTGAGAAACCCCTGGGGGTCGACGACTTCCCAGTTCCGCAGGGCGAGCGGCCGCTCGGTGAACACCATGGTCACCGAGCCCTCGTCGGGCGCTTCCTTGTCCCGGATGGTGAGGCGCAGCGTCGGTCGCTGCTCTCCGACGCCGTTCACGAGTACGTGTCCATCGCGGCGCTCCACGCCGCTCACGAGCACGTCCTCGAACAGGTCCACGTTTTCGGCGAGCAGGAAGCGGAAGGGGCCGACCCCGATGGGAATGTGACTCACCTGGTCGAAATCGGCGTCGAAATAGACGAGCCACGTCCCGTCGGCGACGAGGAGCAGTTCGGTGGGAGGGGAGTATTCGATCCGCGCGAGGCCGGGCCGCCACAACCACAACAGCCCCCTTTCGAGGCTGCCGTCATGATTGGTCTGGAGGAAACGCGCGCGGACCGTGGGCAGTTCGTCGAGATAGTGCTGCACCTCGTGGATGGTCTGGGCGTCGGGGAAGCTCCAGCGCTGCGGCTGCAGCTCCTGCGCGGCGGCGGGGGAGAGGGCGGCGACCGCGAGGGCGGCGGCCCCCGGCAGCCAGCGGACGAAAGGCGCGACGGTCATGGCGCTGCATATGCCTTGCCGCGCGCGCCGACGCAAGGGAACTGCGGCTCTCATTACGGCGGCGGACGCTTCCCCTTAAGCGCCGGGGCGCGCGGGGCGGTCAGGCGTCGCCGCCGGGGTCGGGGAGGAGCACCTCGCGCTTGCCGACATGGTTGGCGCGGCCGACCATGCCTTCGGATTCCATGCGCTCGATGATCTTCGCGGCGCGGTTGTAGCCGATGGACAGGTGGCGCTGGATGAAACTGGTGGACGCCTTGCGCTCGCGCGCAACGAGGGCGACGGCGCGGTCGAACAGATCGTCGCCCGACGAGCCCTCGCCGCCGGCGGCGGCGTCGGAGGAGTCGCCTTCGGCGTCCTCGGTGATCGAATCGAGATAGTCGGGCGCGCCCTGTTCGCGCAGGCGGTCGGCCACGGCCTCGACCTCCTCGTCGGCGACGAAGGGGCCGTGCACCCGCGCCGTTTTGCCGCCGCCGGCCATGTAGAGCATGTCGCCCATGCCGAGCAGCTGCTCGGCGCCCTGTTCGCCGAGAATGGTCCGGCTGTCGATCTTGGAGGTGACCTGAAAACTGATCCGGGTCGGCAGGTTGGCCTTGATGGTCCCGGTGATGACATCGACCGAGGGCCGCTGGGTGGCGACGATGAGATGGATGCCCGCGGCGCGCGCCTTCTGGGCGAGGCTCTGGATCGCGACCTCGATATCCTTGCCGGCGACGAGCATGAGGTCCGCGACCTCGTCGACGACAACGACGATATAGGGCAGGGGCGTCATGTCGAAGGGCTGGGACTCGTACACGGGGCGGCCGGTTTCGGGGTCGAAGCCGGTCTGGACGGTGCGTTCGAGGGTCTCGCCGCGCGCCGCCGCGTCGCCGATGCGCCGGTTGTAGCCGGCGATGTTGCGCACGTTGAGATGGGACATGAGGCGGTAGCGCGCGTTCATTTCCTTGACCGCCCACTTCAGCGCGACGACCGCTTTCGCGGGGTCCGTGACGACCGGGTGCAGGAGGTGCGGGATGTCGTCGTAGACCGACAGTTCGAGCATTTTCGGGTCGATCATGATCATCCGGCACTGCTCCGGGCGGAGACGGTAGAGCAGCGACAGGATCATGCTGTTCACGGCGACCGACTTGCCGGAGCCGGTGGTCCCGGCGATCAGCAGGTGGGGCATGCGCCCGAGATCGGCGACGACCGGCGTCCCCGAAATGTCCTTGCCCAGGACGATGGGGAGCGCGGCGTCCTTGCGCGCATATTCGGGCGCCGCAAGCAGACCCCGCAGATAGACGATCTCGCGGTGTTCGTTGGGCAGTTCGATGCCGATGGCGTTGCGCCCCGGTATGACGGCGACGCGGGCCGAAACCGCGCTCATCGAACGCGCGATGTCGTCGGCGAGGGCGACGACCCGCGCGGCGCGGGTGCCGGGCGCCGGTTCGAGCTCGTAGCGGGTGACGACGGGGCCGTGGCTCACACGCACGATGTCGCCGCGCACGCCGAAGTCGCGCAGCACGCCGCCGAGCGCTTCGGCGTTGCGCGCGAGCGTTTCCTCGCCGGGGCCGGAGTCCGCCTCTCCCCCGCCCTCGGCCAGAAGATCGAGCGGCGGCAACCGGAACTCCGTTTCGCGTTCCCGGCGCGCGCCGGCGTCCGTAGCGGCGGCGGGCGTTTGCAGTGGCGGCGCTTCGTTAGCGACGGGCGCGGGCGCAGCGTCGGGTCCGGCCGCCGGAGGCTCGAAAATCTCGACCTCGACCTCGCGTGCGTCGGGGATGTCGACGATGGGCGGCTCCGTAACCGGCGCCGGGGTCGCCTGAGGCCAGACTTCGATTTGCGCTATCGGCGCCCTGGGCGCCGCTGCGGGTTCCGCCGCGGGGGGCGCTATGGGCAATGCGTCGCGTCGCTGCCGCGCGCGCCGGTACGCCCATACGGCGGCGCTGTGCGGCGGCGCCGCCACGCCGGCGGCGATCCGGCGCCATTCGCGGCGCGACAGCGCCGTGGCGAGAGCGGCGGCGCCGAGCCCGGCCGCCAGCACGGGAAGCATGACGAGAATGCGGGGCAGGCCGATGTCGTTCGCGAGGACGGCGAGGCGCGCCGCAAGCAAGCTCCCGACGAGGCCGCCGGCGCCGCCCGGCGCCGGCCACCGGGCGGACGGCAGCGCGAGCGCGAGCGCCGCCGGCAGAACGAGAAGCGCCGCCGCCAGGGCGGTGAAACGGAGCCACGGATCGTCGAGGCGGGCATGACGCCACAACCGCCAGCCCCACGCGAAAACGACGGCGGGCAGCACGGCGGCGGCGGCGCCGAAACTTTGCAGCGCGAGGTCCGCGCCCCAGGCGCCGCCGCGGCCGAGCCAGTTGGCGGCGGCGTCGCCGCTCGCGGTGTTCCAGGAGGGGTCCGCCGGGTCGTAGGACAACAGCGCCGCCAGCCCGAGCGTGGCGCCGACCGCCAGGCCGATGCCGGACGCGTCGACGGCGCGGCGGCGAATGCGTTCGCCGAGTCCGGCGGGCAAAAGAGGGACCTTGCGCGGGTTCGCCGTTCGAGTCGTCACCGGAAACCTCCTCACAGGACGGCCGCGACGCGCGACAACGCCGCGTCGACGACCGACGGTTCGTGCACCAACGCCATACGAATATAGGACGCGCCGGGGTCCTGTCTCCGGCGCCCGATCGCGCGGCTGAGATAGCTGCCGGGCATGACCTTGACGCCGGCCTCGGCCCACAGACGTCGGGCGGCGGCCTCGCCGTCGCCGACATCGAGCCACAGGTAGAAGCCGCCGTCGGGCCGGTAAAAGCCGCAACGCCCGGCGAGATGGCGCGCCGCGATGTCGAATTTGCGGCGGTAGAGCGCGCGGCTGCGCTCCACATGCGCCTCGTCGCGCCACAGCGCCGCCGCGGCGGCCATGACGGGAAGGGGACTCGCGCCCCCGCTATAGCCGCGCAGCCGTGCGTAATCGGCCATCAGCCGCGCGTCGCCGGCGATGAAACCCGAGCGCAGCCCCGGCGCGTTCGAGCGTTTCGACAGCGAATGGAACGCCAGGACGCGGTCGAAACCGTCGTCGCGGCAAACCTCGAAAACGCCCGGTGGCGGGGCGGCGGAGTAGATGTCGCCGTAGCAGGCGTCGACGGCGAGTACGAAATCGTGTCGTCGGGCAAGGGCGACGAGCCGGCGCAGATAGTCGAGACTGGCCACCGCGCCCTGCGGGTTTGCGGGGCTGCACAGATAGGCGAGCGCGGCGCGGCGCAACAGCGAGTCCGGAAGGGCCTCGAAATCCGGCAGGAAGCCGTTTTCGGCTGTCGCGGAAAGGAACACGGGTTCGGCCCCGGCGAGGACCGCGGCGCCGGCATAGACCTGATAGAACGGGTTGGGCATGAGCACCGCGGGGCGTTCGCCGCCGACGGCGCCGGGAACCGCAAGCAGCGCAACGGTGAACAGCGCCTCTCGCGTGCCGTTGCAGGGCAGGATATGAGCGTCGGGGTCGACGCTCTCCCCGGGCAGGGCGTAGCGGCGGACGAGCCATTCGGCGCAAGCGGCGCGCAGGTCGGCAGTTCCGGGAGTGGGCGGATAGCGGCCCCAGCCGGCGGCGTTGGCGGCGAGCGTTTCCGCCACGAGTCCGGGGACGGGATGCCGGGGTTCGCCGATCGACATGACGACGGGTTCGACATCGGGCGGCGGCGCCGCGCCGTCGAGGAGCGCGGCGAGACGCCGGAACGGGTAGTCGCGGAGCGCCGCCAGACGGTCGTTGATCATCGTGGGGGCCCCGGCGTTCCCGCCCCCCGATCGGGCGAAGGGATCAAAACATCTCGCTATTCTCCATCGTTCCCGCGAAAAAGAGTGTGAAGAAATCGAACGGCCATACAAATACTCGTCATTCCCGCGAAAGCGGGAATCCATTGCGGCGTTTCCGCAAGAATAAAGACGAATTAGTCTTTCGGATGTCCGCTCTGGATTCCCGCTTTCGCGGGAATGACGAAGAGCAGTGCGATCGCTCGATTTCTTCACACGCTCTTTCGCGGGAATGACGAAGTGAGGCGAGTTTATCCAGTCCCCTCGCACATTATTTCACGGCAATGCCGTCGACTGTCCCTCCGGCCCGATTTCTCCACACACCCTTTCGCGGGAACGAGAGAGTTCCAGGGTTTCACGGCTTCGGTCTTCCGGCGCGCGGCCTTTTTGCGCCCGTCCCGGTCGCCGGGCGCGCTGCGCATCCTTCTACGGCGTGCGGGCGCCCGACGCAAGCGCGCCCGGAACGGCGCGGCGGTTTCGGACCAGCGCTTTTTCGATCGCCGCGCCGACGCGCAGCAGGCGCGCGTCGTCGCCCGCCGGCGCCATCGCCATCAGACCCGCAGGGCCGCCGTCGCAGGGCAGGGTGAGGGCGCAGCACGGCAGCACATTGCCGATGCGGGTGTTGCGCAGGGCCAGGGCGTTGGCGCGCGCATAGGCGTCGCGGTCGTCGCGCAACGCAGCGAGCGGCGGCGGCAGGATCGGCGAGGTGGGCGCGAGCACCGCATCGAACGCCGCCATGCGGCGATACAGGGCGGGCGCGAGGCGACGCGCCGCGGCGCGCGCGGTCTCGATGTCGGCGGCGCTCATGGCGCGGCCCTGATGGAAGCGGGCGAGCACATCGGGGTCGATGTCCGCCGGGCGCCCGTCGATGAATTCGCGCCACTGGACATAGCCTTCGGCGGTGACGATGCCGCCGTGACTGTCGAGGCAGGAGTCGATTTCGGCGAATTCGGGAACCGCGCCGCGCTCCACGGCGGCGCCGGCCGCGGCGAGCGCCGCGATGGCGTTCTCGACGGCGTCCGCAATGGCGGGGTCGATCGAATCCCACACCCTGCCCGTCGCGACGAGAAGCCTGAGCCCGTCCGGCGCCGCCTGCGCGAGGTCGATGGCGGGGCGCGCCGCGAGCACGGCGAAGAGCGCCGCCGCATCCGCTGTGTCGACGCACAGGGGGCCGACGGTGTCGAGCGTCGGCGACAGCGGGAGGACCCCCTCGGTGGGGATGGCGCCGAAAGAGGTCTTGAGGCCGACGAGGCCGTTCCACGCCGCCGGAATGCGCACCGAACCGCCGGTGTCGGACCCGACGGCGGCGGCGGCCAGGCGGCGCGCGACCGAGAGCGCGGCGCCGCTGGACGACCCGCCCGGGGCGCGCGGCGCGTCGGTGGCGACGGCGTTCGGCGGCGTGCCCGTTACCGGGTTGACGCCGATGCCGCCGAGAGCGAATTGCACGGTGTTCGTCTTGCCGAGGCAGACGAGACCGGCGCGGGCGCCGCGCGCCACGACCTCCGCATCGCGGTCGGGGACTCTCCCCGCAAGCAACGGCGTGCCCATTTCGGTCGCGCAGCCGGCGGTATCGAAAATGTCCTTCCACGAAACCGGCACGCCGTCGAGGCGGCTGGCGCGGCGCCCCTCGGCGGCGCGGCCGGCGGCCGCTTCGGCTTCCGCCTCGGCGCGGTCGCGGGTCGTGCGCAGAAAGACGATGCGGTCCGGGTCTTGCGCGTCGATGCGGTCGAAATAGCGGGCGCACAGGTCGCGCGGGTCGACCTCGCCGCGGGCGATGGCGTCGCCCTGCGCGCAGGCGGTGAGTGTGTGCCAGTCCGGGGTCATGGGGGCGCAGCGTAGCGTCGGCGGCGGCCGCGCGCTACACGCCTTGCCGTCAGGCTTCGGCGCCGCGCAACAGCTTGTCGGCGAGGCCGGTTATGAGCGGCGCGTGGGCGACGCGACTCCGCCAGCGCTCCGGGATGCCGTCCAGACCCCAAAAGGCGCCGGCGATCTGGCCGTAGATGGCGGCGGTGGTGTCCGCGTCGTTGCCCAGATTGGCGGCGAGCAGGCATCCATGCTCGAAATTCTCCGCCCGGGCGAACGCCCACAGCGCCGCCTCCAGGGACTTCACGACATAGCCGGAACCGACGATCTCCGGCGGCTGCCGGCGCAGGAAGGAGCCGCCCGCGACCTCGTCGACCTCCGCGCACAGCGGCGTTCGCTCCCAAATTCCGGGGGCGGGGGCATAACGCGGCGAAAGCAACTCGTCCTTCGTCGCGCCGTTTGCGGCGCCGACGAGCAACCCGCCGAAATAGCGGCAGGCGTCGATGCAGGTTTCCGCGCCGTGCGTCGTGCGCGAACTGTCCCCGCTCAGACCGATGGCGCGTTCCGCGTCCGCCGCGAAGAACAGCGGGACCGGCGCGAGCCGCATGAGACTTCCGTTTCCGGCGGAATGCGGGTCCGCGACGCCGGCGAGCGGGTCGCCGGTCCTCCGGTAACGCGTCAGCGAGGCCAGCGTCGTGGCGCCGATGTCGAAACACGCGCCGGTGCTGCTCAAATGACCGTCCCGCTGCCAGCGGACGTAGCGGTCCATCTGGTCCGCGGGGTCGAACCCGCCGCATTCGGACAGGCTTTCCGCCAGACACAGCGCCATCGATGTGTCGTCGGTCCACTCGCCGGGACGCAGGTCGAACGGCCCGCCTCCGACCATGTCGGAGAGGGGTTCGAAACTGCCCGGACGCTTGAACTCCAGCGTTGTGCCCACCGCATCGCCGGTCGCCAGCCCCATCAGGCAGCCGCGCCAGCGTTCTCGTCGCCGGATCATCGCTTGCCTCCCCGCATCGTCGCGTCCTCGCACCGGCGCAGAATATACTTTCCCGCTCCGGAGTTTGCGGCGAGCGCGGCCGGATGCGCGATTTCGGACACGCCCGCGACAAGATCCGAAGCCCCGCCGGTCCTTCCCGCCCGGACCCGCGCCGGCGGGCCGGACGGCGCCCGACGATGACGCCCATGCGCCCGATGCCGCCCATTGGGCACAGGAAGCGGTTCGCCTTCTTCGGCGAGGTCGACGAACGGACCGACTCCGGCGCGTTTCGGCGCCGTTGCCTTCACGGCGGACGATTGGTCGTCCAGGTCCCGCGGATACTCGCCTCGAAACGGTTCTTGCGGTGCGCCGCCATGTCCATGAGAACCCGGCGAAGGCTTTCAATGCGGCGCGGCGGACAGGTGGCGATGGTCGCCGAGAGGAAATTTGCGCCGCCGCCGTATAATGAAAACCGCCGGTCGTCCGCCGGCGCGGGGGAGCGAGAATGGCGTTCGTCGAAGTCGCCGATGCCGACGGGGTCCGCACGGTCACGCTGAACCGGCCCGCGGCGCGCAATGCTGTCCATGCCGCCATGCGCGCCGAAATTCGCGCCGCCCTCGCGACGGTCGACGACGACCCCGCCATTCGCGCCGTCGTCGTGACCGGCGCCGGAGCGGCGTTCTGCGCCGGCAACGACCTCGCGGAAACGCGCAGCCTCGACGCCGCGAACTGCGCCGCCTGGGTGGAGGACCTGCGGCGCCATCACGACGCGGTCCGCAACCTCGACAAACCCTGCGTCGCCGCCGTCAACGGCGTCGCCGCCGGCGCCGGATTGCAGATCGCGCTGCTCTGCGACCTGCGCCTCGGCCAGCCCGCGACGCTCATCGGCCAGCCGGAAATCAATGTCGGCCTCGCCAGCGTCATCGGCGTGCAATTGATGGAACTCGCACTCGGCCACGCCCGCACGCAGGACCTCGCGCTTTCCGGCCGTCTCGTCGCCGCCGAAGAGGCGCTGCGGATCGGCCTCCTGAACCGCATCCACCCCGCCGACGCGCTGCTGCGGGAGGCGGCGGGCGCGGCGCGCTTCCTTGCCGACCGCCCGCCCAACGCCTTCCGTCTGTCGAAGCGCCGATTGCGCGAAATGACCCGCGCCGCCTACGAATCCGCCTTCGAAGCCGCTCTCCGACTTCAGCGCGAGGCCTATGAAAGCGGCGAGCCGCAAGCCGTCATGGCGCGCTTTTTCGACCGTCGGAAGCGGGAAGGGGAGTCGGCTCGACCCTGACCAGAGCGTCGAGCGCCACCGCGCCCCGCGGCAAGACCCGCAACGGATTGATGTCGAGTTCGGCGACGTGGGGGCAGGCGAGAGCGAGATCGGAAAGCGCCAGCAACACGTCGGCCGCCGCCGCGACATCGACCGCCGGTCGGCCGCGGGCGCCGGCGAGGAGGGGGTAGCCCCGCAACCTCTCGATCATCGCCCGGGCCGATTCCCCGTCGAGCGGCGGGACGCCGAGCGCGGTGTCGTCCAGCGCCTCGGCGAAAACGCCGCCCATGCCGACGAGGACGACCGGCCCGAATACCGGGTCGCGGACGATCCCGGCGATGGTCTCTACCCCGTCGGGCGCCGTCTCGTAGACCCCGCAGCCGGCGATGTCGGCCTGCGGCGCTGCGCGGCGCGCATTGCCCACGGTTTCGGCGAACGCCGCCCTCACGGCGTCCGCATCGCCGAGTCCGGTCGCCACGGCGCCCGCTTCGGTCTTGTGCGCCAGGTCGGGGGAGTCGACTTTCAGCACCACGGGGTAGCCCAGCTTCTCCGCCGCCGCGACCGCTGCGTCGGCGTCCGCCGCCAGCGCGCCCGCCGCTACGGGAACGCCCGCCGCCGCCACGACCTCGCGTGAACGCCACTCCGACAGGACTCCGCGCGCCGCCCCCGCGAGCGCCGCCGCCGCCGCCGCGGGGCGGGGCTCGCGCCGGCCCCCGCGACGCTGCCCGCGCGCATAGGAAACCAGCGCATGGGCGGCCGCGACCGCGGCCGCCGGGTCTCTCATGCAGGGGATGCCGCGCTCGCGCAACAGCGGCGGCCCGCCGGGGTCGCCATGCATCCACGCGACGATCAGCGGCTTGTCGTTGAGGCGGTTGGCCGCGTCCATCTCGTCGACCAGTTCGGGCGCGTTGAGCTTCTGCACGCCGAAGAAAGCCAGAGTGATGTCGACATTGTCGTCGCGGACGATATGCGCGAGGTGCGACCCCACGGCGCTCGCATCGGTCAACGCCTGGAGCGTGAAGTCCACCGGGTTCCTCGGCGAGGCGAAATCGAACAATTTGTCCGCGATGGCGTCGACCGTCGCGTCGCCGAGCTGCGCGAGGCGCAGCGAACGCGCTTGCAGCCGGTCGGCGCCGAACACCCCGAGACCGCCCGAATTGGTGAGGATGCCCACCCGGTCGCCCGCCGCCGTCCCCGTGCACAGGGCGAACGCTTCCACGGCGTCGAGCAGTTCGTCGATGGTGTCGACCTCGACGACGCCCCACTGCGCGAGCGCGGCGCGGTAGATATCGTAGGCGCCCGCCAGGGCGCCGGTGTGCGAGGCCGCCGCCGCGGCGCTTTCGGCGCTCCGCCCCACCTTGAGCAATACGACAGGCTTGTCGTGCTCCCGCGCCACGCGGGCGGCTTCGGCGAGCTTGCGCCCGTCGCGCACCCCCTCCAGATAGCCGGCGACGACGCGGATCCGGGGATCCCGCGCCATGAACGCCAGCACGTCGGAGAAGTCGACCACCGCCTCGTTGCCGGTGCTTACGACATAGCCGATCCCGACATCGCGCTCCTTGAGCGCGGCGGCGAGGATCCCGGTGAACAGCCCGCTCTGGCTGACGAAGCCGACCGGCCCGCAGCGCAGCCCGGGGTCCGCCAGCGCGGAATTGAAATTGGCCTGAACCTTGTCGAGGAGGTTGGTCACGCCCTGGCAGTTCGGCCCGCAGACGAGAGTGCCTTCGCGTTCGGCGAGCGCCGCGAGTTCCGCTTCCAGAGCCTGTCCGGTCTCGCCGGTCTCGCGGAAGCCGCTGGTGTAGATCGTCACCGCGGGCACGCCCGCCGCCTGGCAGTCGCGCAACGAGTCGAGGACGCCGGCGGCGGGGATGGCGATCACCGCCATGTCCGGGGCTGCGGGAATGTCGCGCACGCGGGCGTAGCAGGGCGCGCCGTCGATCTCGCTGTGGCGCGGGTTGACGGCGTGAACCGGGCCCGGGAACCCGAACCGGCGCAGCCAGGCGAAGGGGCGGCCGCCGATGCGGTTCGGGTCGGGCGTCGCGCCGACCACCGCGATCGAGCGCGGCTTGAGCAGCGGCCGCAGATCGCGCAGCGCGCTCATGACGCTCCCCGACGTCGCGTTTTCCGTGCCGTTCCGCAGATCATGGCGCGCCGGAACCTGCCGCACCGCCGGGCGGCTGTCCAGCGCGCCCTTGAACGGCAATTCTCGTTTTGGCGACGGCAAAGGCCCTTGAAACGCCGCGTCGGCGCCCCATATGCGTCCCGTCGCCGGATGCCGCATCAGGGTCCGGCGGCGACGCCGGGCCGCGCAACAGCGGGCCCATAACGCATATTGCTCGATGGAGGATATGACATGCGAGCCTTCGACCTCTCCCCCCTGTTCCGGACCAGCGTCGGCTTCGACCGCCTCAACCGGATGATGGACGACCTGCAGAACTGGGATTCCGCGCCGAGCTTCCCGCCCTACAACATCGAGAAGCTGAGCGAAGACGCCTACCGGATCAGCATGGCGGTGGCCGGGTTCCGGGAGCCGGACCTCGACATCGCGGTGAAGAACAACGTGCTGACGGTGACCGGCCGCATCGCCGAGAACGCGTCGGACGAAACCCGCTATCTCCACCGCGGCATCGCGTCGCGGGCGTTCGAACGCCGCTTCCAGCTCGCCGAGCACATCGACGTGACCGGCGCACGGCTCGAACACGGGTTGCTCCACGTCGATCTGGTGCGCCTGGTGCCCGAGGCGCTGAAGCCGCGCAAGATCGCCATCGGCGGCGCGGCGACGCGCGAGGCGCTCGAGGCCGACAAGGCCGCGTAGTCCGCAGGCGTTTCCCCGGATATTCAGGCGTCGCCCCCGCGGGCGGCGCCTTTCCGCGTCAGGGCGCCTCGCTTGCGGCGAGGCGCCCGTCGCGCAGCGTCGCGATACGGTCCGCCCGCCGCGCGATTTCGGCGTTGTGGGTCGCGACCAGCACCGCAAGGCCGTCTTCCCGCGCCAGGCGCAGCAATTCTTCGAACACGCGCTCCGACGTCGCGGGGTCGAGATTGCCCGTCGGTTCGTCGGCGAGAAGGACGCGCGGCCGGTTCGCCAGGGCGCGGACCACCGCCACCCGCTGCTGTTCCCCCCCGGAGAGCTGGCCCGGGCGATGGTCGCGGCGGTCGGCGAGGCCCACCCGCTCCAGCAGGGCCCGCGCGCGCCCGCGCGCTTCGGCCCGGCGCCGCCGCGCCACCATCTGCGGGAGCATGACGTTCTCTTCCGCCGAGAATTCGGGCAGCAGGTGATGGAACTGATACACGAAGCCCAGCCGGTTGCGACGGATCGCCGTGCGTTCGGCGTCGCTCAGGCCGCCGCACGCCCGCCCGGCGATCTCCACCTCGCCGGCGTCGGCGCGCTCGAGCAGCCCGGCAATGTGCAACAGGGTGGATTTCCCCGAACCCGACGGCCCGACCAGGGACACCGTCTCGCCGGCGGAAACCGAAAGAGACGCGCCGCACAGCACTGCGAGGCGCCGCCCGCCCTGGACGAAATGCCGCTCGATCCCCGCAAAGCGCAGACTCGCGTCACTCATGGCGCAGCGCCTCGACCGGGTCGAGCCGGGCCGCGCGCCACGCCGGATAGAGCGTCGCGAGGAACGACAGGGCGAGACTCATCGCCCCGATGGCGACGACTTCGCGGAGGTCGACAGAGGCCGGAAGCCGCGACAGATAGTAGATTTCCGGGGAGAAGGTCTCGGCGCCCAGCGCGCGCTCCACGAATTCCTGGATCGCCTGGATGTTGGCCGCGAACAACAGGCCCAGCGCGAGTCCCGAGAGGGTGCCCGCAACCCCGATCGCCGCGCCGGCCAGGACGAAGATGCGCAGGATCGCGCCGCGCGGCGCGCCCATCGTGCGCAGGATCGCGATGCCCTTGCCCTTGTCGTGCACCAGCATGACCAGACTCGCGACGATGTTGAACGCCGCGATCAACACGATGAGAGTCAGGATCAGGAACATGACGTTGCGCTCGACCGCGAGCGCGTTTTGCAAATGGCCGTAACGCGATTGCCATGCCGACGCGCGGCCCCGCGGCCCCACGACTTCCGCGATGCGCAGCGCCGCGCGGTCCGCCGCGTCCGGGTCTTCCACGAAGACCTCGATCGCGTTCACCCGTTCCGGCAGCCGGAAATGCCGCTGCGCCGGCGCGAGCGGCATCAGCACCAGCAAGCGGTCGTATTCCGACATGTCGAGATGGAACGTGCCCAGCACCGGATAGGCGCGGGCCCGCGGGATGTGCCCGACGACCGTGGCGCGGCTTTCCGGCGAGATCAGCGTCGCCGAATCGCCCGGGCCGAGGCCCAGCCGGTTCGCCAGCCCGCGGCCGAGAAGCACGCCGTCGCCGTCGCCGAAGGCCGCCAGCGCCTCCGGCCGGTCGATGGCGTCCGCAAGCGCGGCGCGGGCGGCGAGGTCTTGCGCCGACACGCCGCGGACGAGCGCGCCCGCCGTCGCGCGCCCCGTGGCGACCATGACCTGCGCCTCCACTTGCGGCGTTGCCGCGACGACGCCGTCGACGGAGAGAATCTCGTCCGCGAGGGCGCGGAAATCGGCGATCCCTTCGCCCGCCCGCTCGCCATGGACCGTCACGTGACCGTTGATGTTGAGCAGGCGGCTCAACAATTCGATGCGGAAGCCGTTCATCACCGACATGACGACGATCAACACGCCAACGCCGAGTGCGATGCCGACCAGAGAGAAACCGGCGACGACCGAAATGAAGCCTTCGCGCCGCCGCGCGCGCAGATAGCGCCACGCGATCCAGCGCTCGAACGCCGACAGCACCGGTTCAGCCGCGCAGACGCGCGACAGCCGCCTCCGGCGGCAGGTTCTCGACCTCTCCCGAGCGCCGCGACCGCAATTCGACGACGCCCCTCGCGAGGCCCCGCGGCCCGACGACGAGCCGCCACGGCAAGCCGATGAGATCGGCTGTCGCGAATTTCACGCCGGCGCGCTCGTCGCGGTCGTCGACGAGCACGGAAACGCCCGCCGCCGCCAGTTCGGAGACCAGCGATTCGCACGCTTCGGCGCATGCCGCGTCGCCGGCCTTGATGTTGATCGCGCCGACCTTGAAGGGGGCCACGCTTTCGGGCCACACGATGCCCGCATCGTCGTGCGACGCCTCGACGATGGCGCCCACCAGCCGCGAGACGCCGATGCCGTAGGAGCCCATCTCGACATCGACGGGCTCGCCGTCCGGTCCCGCAACCCGGGCGCCGAGGGCCGACGAGTATTTGGCGCCGAAATAGAAGATGTGGCCGACCTCGATACCGCGCGCCCGGGTGCGATGTTCGGGGGCGAGCGCCGCGAACGCCGCCTCGTCGTGCCGTTCGTCCGCCGCCGCGTAAAACGCCGTGTAGCGGTCGACAAGTGGTTGAAGGTCGGAGCCGTAGTCCACCTCGCCGGGCGCGCCGAGCTCGAGCAGGCGCGAATCGCAATGCACCTCGCTTTCGCCGGTTTCGGCGAGGACGGCGAATTCGTGGCTCATGTCGCCGCCAATCGGTCCGGCGTCGGCGCGCATCGGCACGGCCTTCAGCCCCAGCCGCGCGAAGGTCCGCAGGTAGGCGACGAACATGCGGTTGTAGGACCGCCGCGCGCCGGCGACATCGAGATCGAAGGAATAATTGTCCTTCATCAGAAATTCGCGTCCGCGCATGACCCCGAAACGCGGGCGCACCTCGTCGCGGAACTTCCACTGAATCTGATACAGGTTCTTCGGCAAGTCACGATAGCTGCGCACGGTATGGCGGAATATGTCGGTGACAACCTCCTCATGCGTCGGCCCGAACACCATGTCGCGGTCATGGCGGTCGGCGAAGCGCAGCATCTCGCGGCCGTAATCGTCGTAGCGCCCGCTTTCGCGCCACAGATCCGCCGGCTGGACGGCCGGCATGAGCATCTCCTGGCACCCGGCGGCGTCCATCTCGTCGCGCACGATGCGTTCGACGTTGCGCAGGACGGCGTGCCCGAACGGCAGCCAGCTGTAAATTCCAGCGCTCGACCGGTGGATCATGCCGGCCCGCAGCATCAGCCGGTGCGACGCCGTCTGCGCCTCCGCCGGCGTTTCCTTCAGCGTCGGCAGAAAATAACCGGAGAGCCGCGCAATGCGCGCTTTCGACATGTCGCGTCGCCCCCGCCGTCGGTCGCTTGCCGCCCGCGGTTCCGGCGAACCGGAAAGGGAGGCCGCCGCACTCTATGAAAGCGCCCCGGCCGTGGCAACGGACTGTCCCGGTTCGCCGGCGACGCTCGCTACGGCGATGGACGTCGCTCCCGGGGGGCGACCGCGACCGGTTCGCTGCGCCGTAGCGAAGGCCATCGCCGGATGCTTGCGGACGTGGCGGCGCGCAACCGGGGATGATACAGGTCATCGGCGCCTGCGCAGGGGAAACCGCGATGTCGGATATCGACTACGAAGCCGCGACGCTGACCATCCGCGAATGGACGCTATGGGTTGCCGCTGCGTCGCTGGTCGTTTCCGCCGTCGTCGGCGGTCTCCAGTGTTTTCTTATCTGGCGCGGTCTTGTCATCATGCGCCGCGCTGCCGACACGCGCGACCGGGCGCTTGAGAACCAGCGCCGCGAATCCGACCAGCGCCACGCCGAAGCCATGAAGGCGGGCGCGGAACGCCATGCCGAAGCCATGCAGGCCAGCTCCGACGCCATGAAGGCCGGCGCCGAACGCCACGCCGAGGCCATGAAGGCGAGCGCCGACGCCATGAAGGCCGGCGCCGAACGCCACGCCGAGAACATGGCGGCGCTCGGGGCGCAATCCCGCGCCCTCGACGCTCTCATCGAGGGGCATCGCGCGCAGACCGCCAGCCTCGAAACCCTGATCGAACGCACCGCGCCGGGGGCGGGCCGGTAACCGGAGCGGCCGGCCGCGCCATTGTCGAATCCGCGCGTCGCCAGGCGGATTCCGGGTGCGACGATGTCGGCGCGCAAGGCGGCAGCGCCCGTGTCGAGGTCCGTCTCTGTGGCGAGCGCGTCGAACGGAAGCCGCTCCGTTCATGCGACGACAGCCCGAGGGTCGCCGGCAAGCCGGTGCGCCCGCGTTCGGGAACGGAGCCGGCGGCGCTCGCTACGGCGATGGACGTCGCTCCCGGGGGGCGACCGCGACCGGTTCGCTGCGCCGTAGCGAAGGCCATCGCCGGATGCTTGCGGACGTGGCGGCGCGCAACCGGGGATGATACAGGTCATCGGCGCCTGCGCAGGGGAAACCGCGATGTCGGATATCGACTACGAAGCCGCGACGCTGACCATCCGCGAGTGGACGCTGTGGGTCGCCGCTGCGTCGCTGGTCGTTTCCGCCGTCGTCGGCGGTCTCCAGTGTTTTCTTATCTGGCGCGGTCTCGTCATCATGCGCCGCGCTGCCGACACGCGCGACCGGGCGCTTGAGAACCAGCGCCGCGAATCCGACCAGCGCCACGCCGAAGCCATGAGGGCCGGCGCGGAACGCCACGCCGAAGCCATGAAGGCCAGCTCCGACGCCATGAAGGCCGGCGCGGAACGCCACGCCGAAGCCATGCAGGCGAGCGCCGACGCCATGAAGGCCGGCGCCGAACGCCATGCCGAAGCCATGCAGGCGAGCGCCGACGCCATGAAGGCCGGCGCCGAACGCCACGCCGAGAACATGGCGGCGCTCGGAGCGCAATCCCGCGCGCTCGACGCTCTCATCGAGGGGAACCGCGCGCAGACCGCCAGCCTCGAAACCCTGATCGAACGCACCGCGCCGGGAGCGAGCCGGTAACCGGAGCGATCGGCCGCGCCATCGTCAAGCCCGCGCCGGCGCCATCGGCAATTCTCATTTTGGCCCATGGCGCCGCGGCGGGTTGGTTGCGGTCGCTCCCAGGGGGCAACGTCCATCGCCAAAACGAGAATCGATGCGCCGCCATGTCAAGGCCGGCGCGGGTCGGCGAGACGCCCCCGCATCCGCCGGGGCAGGCTCGCTCCCGAGGATAACCGAAGCCGATCCGCCGTGTCGCAGTAAAGCCCGTCGCCGGATGCTCATCGAGCTGGAGGCGCGTCGCCGCAGCCCGAAACGAGAATCGCCGCAACCCCGGGGCGTCGGGCGGCTCAGGTCGCCGGGCGGACCAGAACGTGTCGCTTGCGGCCCGCCGATAATTTGATCGTCCCGTCCGCCGAAACGTCCGCATCGCTCACCGTCCGCTCTTCCGACGCGATCGCGACGCCGTTCACGCGGGCGCCGCCGCCGCGGATCAGGCGCCGCGCCTCGGCGTTCGACGCGCACAGGCCGGCGATGCGGAAGAGCCGGAAGGCGGTCACGCCGGCCGCGAGTTCGGCCCGGTCCACGGCGACCGAGGGGAGGGCGTCGCCATGCGCGCCGTCGTCGAACGTCCGCCGCGCCGTTTCCGCCGCCGCCCGCGCCGCGTCCGCGCCGTGGCGCAAGGTCGTCGCCGCGTCGGCGAGGGTTTTCTTGGCCTCGTTGATCTCGCGTCCCTCCAGCCGCTCGAGCTGCGCGATCTCCTCAAGCGGCAGGTCGGTGAACAGGCGCAGGAAGCGGCCCACGTCGGAATCCTCGGTGTTGCGCCAGAACTGCCAGTAGTCCCAGGGCGACAGGCGGTCGGCGTTGAGCCATACGGCGCCCTCGGCCGTCTTGCCCATCTTGGCGCCGGAAGCGGTCTCGATCAGCGGCGCCGTAAGGCCGAACAGCGCCCGGCCGTCGACCCGTCTCGCGAGTTCGACGCCGGCGACGATGTTCCCCCACTGGTCCGACCCGCCCATCTGCAGCACGCAGCCGCGCCGCCGCGCCAGTTCGAGGAAATCGTAAGCCTGGAGCACCATATAGTTGAATTCGAGGAAACTGAGCGGCTGTTCGCGGTCGAGACGCCGCTTCACCGAGTCCGACGCCAACATGCGGTTGACCGAGAAGAACCGCCCGTAATCGCGCAAAAAATCAAGATAATCCAGATTCGCAAGCCAGTCCGCATTATCGACCAGAACGGCGTCCGACGGCCCGTCTCCGAATTTCAGAAACGACTCGAATATCCCCTGTATAGAGCGTTTGTTCTTTTCGATAATTTCGTCGGACAGCATCTGCCGCGACGAATCGCGCCCCGACGGGTCGCCGATCCGCGTGGTGCCGCCGCCGAGCAGCACGATCGGCTTGTGGCCGGTCTGTTGCAGCCGCCGCAGAAGCATGATCTGCACCAGGCTGCCGACGTGGAGGCTGTCGGCGGTGGCGTCGAATCCGATATATGCGGTGATCGCCCCGTCGGCGGCGGCGCGGTCCAGGGAGTCGATATGGGTGCACTGATGCACATACCCCCGCGCCGTCAGCGCGCGGAGGAACGCGGATCGCGGTTCGGGCATGGTCCGGCTTCGGCAGGGGGCGGGCGCGCGCCGGTTAGCACGCCGCGGCGGCGCCCGGCAACCGGGAGCGACAGGTGATCCGGGCGATCGGGCTGATGAGCGGGACTTCGGCCGACGGGGTGGACGCCGCCGCCGTCGAGACCGACGGGCGGGGCCGCGTCGTTCGCGGCCCGTGGCTCACGGTCGCCTACGACTCCGCCCTCCGCCGCCGCCTGCAGGCGCTCGACCCCGGCAACGCCGCCGCCCTGCGCGCCGTGGAGAGCGACATGACCGAGGTCCACATCGCCGCCGTCGCCTCGCTGTCGGCGCGCCTCGACCGTCCGGCGTCGGTTGTCGGCTTCCACGGCCACACGGTCCATCACGACCCGGACCGCGGAGTCACGCGGCAGATCGGCGACGCGGCGCGGCTGGCGGCGGCGTGCGGAGTCGATGTCGTCGCCGATTTCCGCAGCGCCGATATCGCCGCAGGCGGGCAGGGCGCGCCGCTTGCGCCGCTTTATCACGCGGCGCTTGCCGCCGGTCTCGAAAAGCCTATCGCAGTCCTCAATCTCGGCGGCGTCGCCAATGTGACCTGGCTCGACGGCGCGCCGTCCCCCGACGCCGGAGCGGGGGACATCCGCGCCTTCGACACCGGCCCCGGCAATGCGCTGCTCGACGACTGGGCGCAACGCCGCACCGGCGCGCCCCTGGACCGCGACGGGCGGCTCGCCGCCGCCGGCGCCGTCGACGAAAGCCGCCTCGGGGCGCTGATGGCCGACCCCTGGTTCGCGACGCCGCCGCCGAAATCGCTCGACCGCAACCGTTTCGCCCCGCGCGCCGCCCGCGCCCTCGACGGGCTTTCGCCGGCCGACGGCGCGGCGACCCTCGTGGCGTTCACCGCCGCCGCCGTCGCCGCCGCGCGCGACCGTCTGCCGCGGGCGCCGGCACGGTGGCTGGCGTGCGGCGGCGGGCGGCGCAACCCGGTGTTGATGGAGGCGCTCCGTCGCCGCCTCGGCGCCCCTGTGGATCCCGTCGAGGCGGTGGGATGGGAAGGCGACGCGCTGGAGGCTCAGGCCTTCGCCTGGCTCGCCGTGCGCAGCCTTCGCGGCCTGCCTCTCAGCCTGCCGGACACCACCGGCGTCGCCGCGCCCTGCCGCGGCGGACGGACTTTCCCGGCCCCTCAGCCGGCGGCCGGAAGCGCGTCCAGACGCTCCCGCACATAGCCTCCGACGAGCGCCGCGAGCGTGTCGAGTTCGCCTTCGAAGAAATGGTCCGCGGTCTCCACGAGACGGTGGTCGATCTCCACGCCGCGCTGGCGCGACAGCCGATCCGCGAGTTCCTTCACCGTCTCCGCCGGGACGACGGTATCGGCGGCGCCGTGGACGATCTGGCCCGATACGGGGCAGGGGGCGAGAAACGAGAAGTCGTGTGTGTTGGCCGGCGGCGCGACGGCCACGAAGCCGCCGACCTCCGGCCGCCGCATGAGCAGCTGCATGGCGATCCACGAACCGAACGAGAAACCGCCGATCCAGCAGGCGCGCGCGTCCGGGTTGTGGCCCTGGAGCCAGTCCAGCGCCGAGGCGGCGTCGCTCAACTCCCCCACGCCTTCGTCGTAGCGCCCCTCGCTCCGCCCGACGCCGCGGAAATTGAAGCGCAACGCCGAAAAGCCCAGCCGCGCGAAGACGCGGAACAGCGTATAGACGACCTTGTTGTTCATGCTGCCGCCATATTGCGGATGGGGGTGCAGCAGCAGCGCGACCGGCGGGTGGTCCGGCCCGCCGTGCTGGTAGCGGCCTTCCAGCCGCCCTTCCGGGCCATTGAAAACGATCTCGGGCACGCGGCGCCTCCAGCGGTCGTTTCCCGGCGCGGGGCCTTCGCGACGCCTCCCGGGGCGTTACGTCCGAGTATGGGACTCGGATTAGGGCGCCCCTTGTCGCGCCGGCGGGCAGTCGCCCGGTTGACTCTCACGCTCGGGAATAATATATGCGCGGCATGACGAAGGACGCGACGATCCCGCGCCGCGCCTCGCCCGGTCGCGCGAGGCGCCGCCTTCATAGCACGACCGGCGCGGCCTGACCATGTTCGCGCGCATGGCGGAGGATATACGGACAATCATGGCGCACGATCCGGCCGCGCGTTCGCGGCTCGAGGTGGCGCTCTGCTATCCGGGGTTTCACGCGGTCATCCTCTACCGCTTCGCGCATTTCCTGTGGCGGCGCCGGCTCAAGCTGGCGGGCCGTTTCGTGTCCCATGTCGGGCGTTTCCTCACCGGCATCGAGATCCATCCCGGCGCGGCGATCGGGCGCCGCCTGTTCGTCGATCACGGCATGGGCGTCGTCGTCGGCGGCACTGCGGTCGTCGGCGACGATGTCACGCTCTATCAGGGGGTGACCCTGGGCGGCACGTCGCTGGAGCGCGGCGTCAAGCGCCACCCGACCCTCGAGGACGGCGTCATCGTCGGCGCGGGGGCGAGCGTGCTGGGGCCGTTCTCGGTGGGGAAGGGCGCGCGTATCGGCGCCAATGCGGTCGTCGTCGCTGAGGTCGCGCCGGGGGCGACAGTGGTCGGCATCCCTGCGAAACCGCTGGGCGGGCCGCGCAAGGCGGCGCGCAACGACGACGACTTCCTCGCCTACGGAACCCCCGACAAGATGCCGGACCCGGTCGCCCGCGGCCTCGAGGGGCTGCTCGACAAGGTCACCGAACTCACGGCGCGCGTGAAGGCGCTGGAAGCCGCGCGCGACGCGCCGGCGCCCGGGTTCGACGGCGACCGGCCCGCCGAAGGGCGCGAGGAGCGCGCGTCGTGAAACTGGGCGCCAGGGGGCGCTACGCCGTCATGGCGATGGTCGACCTCGCGTCCGAGAGCGGCGACGCCCCGGTCGCCCTGTCGGAGATCGCCGGGCGGCAGGAGATCTCGCTCCCCTATCTCGAACAACTGTTCCGCAAACTGCGCCAGGGCGGCCTCGTCGGCAGCGTGCGCGGCCCCGGCGGCGGTTACGTCCTGGTCCGGGCGGCGGACGAAATCCGTATCGCGGACATTATTTTCGCGGTCGACGAGCCGGTCCGCGCGACCCGCTGCGCGCCGGGGTCGGGAAGCGGCTGCAAGAGCGATTCCAGCCGCTGCCTCACCCACGACCTGTGGGCGGAGCTCGGCAATCAGATTTGCCTGTTCCTCAGCGCCGTCACGCTGGCGGACGTATGCGACCGCCGGGTTCTGGGGATCAGCGGTTTCGCCTACCCGCCGCGCCGCCGGCCCGGCGCCGAGGAAACCCGCGGAGCGGGCGCGCCATGACCGGTCCCGCCTACTGCGACTACAACGCCGGCGCGCCGGTCCGGCCCGCCGTCGCGGAGGAAGTCGCGCGCGCCCTGACCGCCGGCGGCAATCCGTCCTCCGTGCACGCGGTCGGACGCGCCGCGCGCGCCACGGTCGAGACCGCGCGCGAAAGGGTGGCCCGGCTGGTCGGCGCGCCCCCGGAGCGGGTGGTCTTCGTCGGCGGCGGGACCGAGGCCAACAATCTCGCCCTTGCGGGAATCGCCCATGCGTCGGTCGTCGTCTCGGCGATCGAGCACGAGTCCGTGCTCGCCGCGGCTCCCGAAGCCGCGCGGGTCGCGCCGCGCGGCGACGGACGGGTGGACCTCGCGGCGCTCGAGGAGGCGCTGGCGCGGGCGGCCGCGCCCGCCCTCGTCGCGGTCATGCTGGCGAACAACGAGACGGGGGTTGTCCAGCCCGTCGCGGAGGCGGCGCGTCTCGCCCGCGCATACGGCGCGCGCGCGCATTGCGACGCCGTCCAGGCGCCGGGCCGCATCGCCGTCGACATGACGGCGCTCGGCGTCGACTCGCTCAGCCTGTCGGCGCACAAGATCGGCGGTCCGCAAGGCGTCGGCGCGCTGGTCCTCGGCGACGGCGTGGCCGTGGCGCCGCTGCTGCGCGGCGGCGGCCAGGAGCGCCGGCGGCGCGCCGGCACCGAGAACGTCGCCGCCATTGCCGGGTTCGGCGTCGCCGCGCATGAGGCGCGGGACAGCGGCGGCGAGGCGCTCCGCGCGACCGCGTTGCGCGACCGCTTCGAACGCGAGCTCCGGGCGCGCATCCCCGAGGCCGCGGTCCATGGCGGGGAGGGGCCGCGTCTGGGCAACACGAGCTGCGTCGGCCTGCCGGGCGTCGCGGCCGAGCTGCAGGTCATCGCCTGCGACCTCGCCGGGGTCGCCGTCAGCGCCGGAGCGGCGTGCAGTTCGGGCAAGGTGGCGGCGAGTCACGTGCTGCGCGCCATGGGGGTCGGCGAGCGCGCCGCCGGCGAGGCGATCAGGGTGAGTTTCGGCTGGGCGAGCCGCGACGACGATGTCGATCGCCTATGCGCGGCCCTGTTCGCCCTGTATGAACGCGGACGCGCCCGGCGGATGGCGCGCGCCGCATGAGAACGGCTGGAGAATGGCAATGACCGTATCGCGCGGCGGAAGCAACATCACGCTCCCGATCTATCTCGACAACCAGGCGACCACGCCGGTGGACCCGCGCGTGCTCGACGCGATGATGCCCTATTTCAGGGAGAAATTCGGCAATCCCCATTCGCGCAGCCATGCCTATGGATGGGAAGTCGAGGAGGCCGTCGAGGAAGCGCGCGCCCGGGTCGCGGCGATCGTCGGCGCCGACCCGAAGGAGATCGTCTTCACCTCCGGGGCGACCGAATCCAACAATCTGGCGATCAAGGGCGTCGCGCATTTCTACGGCGACCGCAAGCGGCACATCGTCACCGTGCTCACCGAGCACAAATGCGTGCTCGACTCCTGCCGGCACCTCCAGCAGGAGGGCTTCGAGATCGACTATCTGCCGGTCCGGCCCAACGGGTTGATCGACCTCGACCGGCTGAACGACGCGATCGGCGAGCGCACGGCGCTGGTTTCGGTCATGGGGGTCAACAACGAGATCGGGGTCATCCAGCCGCTCGCCGAGATCGGCGCCCTGTGCCGCGAGCGCGGCGTGTTCTTCCACAGCGACTGCGCTCAGGCGGTCGGCAAAATCCCGCTCGACGTCAATGAGATGAACATCGACCTCATGAGCATCTCCGGGCACAAGGTCTACGGCCCCATGGGCGTCGGCGCGCTTTATGTCCGCCGCCGCCCGCGGGTGCGCCTGCGGGCGCTCATCGACGGCGGCGGGCAGGAGCGCGGGATGCGTTCGGGCACCCTGCCGGCGCCCCTCTGTATCGGCCTCGGCGCCGCCTGCCGCATCGCCCGGGACGAAATGCCGGCGGAGACCGAACGGGTGCGCATGCTGGCGCGGCGTCTGAACGACGGCATCGTGGGCCGCCTCGACGAGGTGATCCTCAACGGAGACGCCGAATGCCGCGTCGCCGGCAACCTCAATCTCAGTTTCTCCTGCGTCGAGGGGGAATCGCTGATGATGGCGATCAAGGACCTCGCGGTGTCGTCGGGCTCGGCCTGCACCTCGGCGTCTCTCGAACCGTCCTACGTGCTGCGGGCGCTCGGCGTCGACGAGGAGCTCGCGCACACCTCCATCCGCTTCGGCATCGGGCGCTTCAACACCGAGGCCGAGATCGACTACGCCATCGACACCATCTGCGAGAACGTCGGCAAACTGCGCGACATGAGTCCGCTGTGGGAGATGGTGAAGGACGGCGTCGACCTGAAATCGGTCCGATGGACGGACCATTAGGCTGTGCGGGGAGACCCGCCGCGGCAGGAACCACGCAAGGAGGCAGTCGGATATGGCGTATAACGACAAGGTGATCGAGCACTATGAGAACCCGCGCAATGTGGGGTCGCTCGACAAGACGGACCGGCAGGTGGGCACCGGCCTGGTCGGCGCGCCGGCCTGCGGCGACGTGATGAAGTTGCAGATCAGGGTCGGCGACGACGGCGTGATCGAGGACGCCAGGTTCAAGACCTTCGGCTGCGGTTCGGCCATCGCCTCGAGTTCGCTGGCCACGGAATGGATCAAGGGCAAGTCGGTCGCCGACGCGGCGGAGATCAGGAACACGCACATCGCCGAGCACCTGTCGCTGCCGCCCGTCAAGATCCATTGCTCGGTTCTCGCCGAGGACGCAATCAAGGCGGCGATCGCCGACTATCGCACCAAGCAGGCGGACCTGTCGCCGGATGCCGACTGACCCGATGCCGGCGCAGTCGAAGGCGGTCCGGGCGGCGCCGGCGCGCGCACGTCCGCCGATGGTGCGGCTGACCGACGCGGCCGCCGACCGCATCCGCCATCTGCTCGCGCGGCGGGGCAGGGATTCGGCGGGCATTCGCGTCGGCGTGCGTCACGCCGGCTGTTCGGGACTCGCCTACAACCTCGAATATGCCGACTCGGTGGGGCCGTTCGACGAAGTGGTGGAAGACAAGGGGGTGACGGTGCTCATCGACCCGAAGGCGGTGATGTTTCTCATCGGCGCCGAGATGGATTTCGTCGAGGAAAGATTGCGCGCCGGCTTCACCTTCAACAACCCGAACGTCAAGGGCGAATGCGGCTGCGGCGAATCGTTCCACGTGTAGGCGCGCCGCTTCCCGTCGCACGATGACCGCAACCTCGCGCCCTGCGGCGACTCCCGCCCGCTGCCGGTCGTGCAAGGGGCGGCGGGACCCGGACGCCGCCTTCTGCGGCGTCTGCGGCGCCGTGCAGCCGCCGGGGCCCGCCGACCATTTCGCGCGCCTCGGCCTCGCGCGCGGATTCGCCGTCGACACCGCCGACCTCGAGCGGCGCTATTTCGCCCTTCAACGCAAGCTCCACCCGGACCGCTTCGCCGGCCGTCCGGCGACCGAGCGCGCGCTGTCGATGCAGCATTCGACGGCGCTCAACGAGGCTTACGGCGTGCTCGCGGACCCGCTGCGCCGCGCCGAATATCTGCTGTCGCTGCTCGGCGTGACCGTCAATGCCGAGACCGGCAATCGCGCCACCGACCCGGAGGTCCTCGCCGAGGCGATGGAGGACCGCGAGGCGGCCATGGAGGCGGGGGATACCGCCGCCGTGGACCGGCTGGCGGCCGGCGCGAAGGAGCGCCGCGCCGCCTGCGAGGACGAGCTCGCCCGATCTTTCGCGGCGGAGGACGCCGAAGCCGCCGCCCGTCTCGCGACGCGGCTGAAATATCTCGACGCTCTCGCCGGCGAGTTGCGCGCGCGGCGCCGTATCGTCGCCGAAGCCGTCTGACGCCGATGCTGCTCGACATCCACGAACCCGGTCATGAACCGGCCCCGGCGCCCTCGCCCGCTGTCGGCATCGACCTGGGCACCACCAATTCGGTCGTCGCGACGGCGCGCAACGGGGTGTCCGAAGTGCTGCGCGACCCGCAGGGCGCCGCCCTCGTCCCGTCGGTCGTCGCCTACGGTGCCGGCGCGCCTGTCGTCGGCGCCGCGGCGCTCGACCCGGTGGACCGGGGCGCCGGCGAAGCCGGCGAAACCGTCTCCTCGATCAAGCGCCTCATGGGGCGCGGGGCGGAAGACATCGCCGCGCTGGCGGGGAGTTTGCCCTACCGGGTGCTGCCCGGCGACGGCATGGCGCGCCTTGAGGTGGGCGGGCGCGCGCTCACGCCGGTGGAGATTTCGGCCGACATCCTGCGCGCCCTGCGCGCCCGCGCCGAGACGGCGCTCGGCGAGGAGGTGACGAAGGCCGTCGTGACCGTGCCGGCCTATTTCGACGATGCGGCGCGCACCGCGACCCGCGACGCCGCGCGCCTCGCGGGGCTCGAAGCGCTGCGTCTGGTGAGCGAACCCACCGCCGCCGCGCTCGCTTACGGCCTCGACAAGGCGGCGGAGGGCCTCTACGCGGTTTTCGATCTCGGCGGCGGCACGTTCGACGTCTCGGTCCTGCGACTCGAAAAGGGCGTTTTCCAGGTGCTCGCCACAGGCGGCGATGCGGCGCTGGGGGGGGACGATTTCGACCGCGCGCTCGCCGCTCATCTGCTTGCCGCGCGCGGCGTGGCGGAGGGCGCGCTGGACGAAGCCGAGGTCAAATCCGTCCTGCTGTCCGCGCGCCGCGCCAAGGAGTCTCTCAGCGTCGGGGAGCGGGCGACGGTGGCGCTGCCGGACGGCGGCGCAGCGGAGATCGACCGCGCGACATTCGAAAGCCTGATCGCGCCGCTGGTCGAGCGCGCCATCGGCATTTGCGCCTCGGTGCTCGAGGACGCCGACCTCCCGCGCGAGGCGCTTGAGGGCGTGGTGCTCGTCGGCGGCGCGACGCGCGTTCCTCTGGTCGCCGCCCGCGTCGCGGCGCTGTTCGGGCGCGCCCCGCTCTCCGACATAGACCCCGACGAGGTCGTCGCGCGCGGCGCCGCATTGCAGGCGGAAGCGCTGACGGCGGGTTCCGATACGCTGCTGCTCGACGTAACGCCGCTTTCCCTCGGCATCGAGACGATGGGCGGGTTGTTCGAGAGGATCGTCCCGCGCAACACCCCGATACCCGCCGCCCGGGCGCAGGATTTCACGACGTATAGCGATGGCCAGACCGGAATGAGCGTCCATGTGCTGCAAGGCGAGCGCGAAACGGTCGACCTGAACCGCTCGCTGGCGCGCTTCGAACTGACGGGGATCCCGCCCATGGTCGCGGGGGCGGCGCGTATTCGCGTCACCTTCGCGGTCGACGCCGACGGCCTCCTGACCGTCGGCGCGCGGGAGGAAACGACGGGGACCGAAAGCGCCGTCGAAGTGAAGCCGTCTTACGGTCTGACCGACGGCGAGATCGAACGGATGCTCTACGACAGCATGGAGCACGCGCGCGACGACGCGACGCGACGTCTGCTCGCCGAGTCGCGCGTTGCGGCGGAACGCATGGTCGCCGCAACCCGCGCCGCGCTCGCCGCCGACGCAAGCCTGCTCGCGGCGGGCGAGGGGCGGCGCATCGGGGCCGCCATCGACGAACTCGAACGCGCCGTCGCCGGCGACGACCGCGGCCTCATCGAAGCGCTGACGACAGCGCTGGACGACACCGCGAGACCTTTCGCACAGAAGCGCATGGACCGGTCGATCGCCGCCGCCCTCGAAGGCCGCGACATCGCGTCCGTCGACGCCAGTCTCGGAGGCTGACGGTGCCGCGGGTTACCTTTGTCACTGCGGACGGGGAACGCCGCGACATCGACGCGGCGGAGGGCCAGACGATCCTCGAAATCGCCCACCGCAACGGCATCGATCTCGAGGGCGCCTGCGAAGGAGCGCTCGCCTGTTCGACCTGTCACGTCATCGTCGACCCGGCGTTTTACGACCGTCTCGGCGAACCCTCGGAGGACGAGGAAGACATGCTCGATCTCGCTTTCGGGCTGACGCACACATCGCGCCTCGGCTGCCAGATCACCGTCACCGGGGCGCTGGACGGGATCGTCCTCACGCTGCCGGCGGCGACGCGCAACGTCATGCTGGGATGAGCGGGGGGAGGGAGCGATGAAGTGGACCGACGTATACGACATCGCCATCGAATTGGAGGAGCGCCATCCCGAGGCGGACAACGTCAACCTGCGCTTCACCGATTTGCACCGCTGGGTCGTCGGGCTTCCCGGCTTCGACGACGACCCCGAACGCTCCAACGAGAAGATACTGGAGGCCATACAGATGGCGTGGATCGAGGAGCGGGACTGACCGCGCCATGCCCGCCGTCCTGCGCATGCCCGAGTCGCGCTTCGCGTCGCTTCCGGGCTATCCCTTCGCGCCTCGCTGGCTCGAGGAGACGGCGGGGTTTCCCGGCGCCCGCATCCATTACGTGGACGAAACCCCGGTCGCGGCGAAGCCCGAAACCGTGCTCTGCCTCCACGGCCATCCCACCTGGAGCTACCTGTTCCGGCGCATGATCCCGCGCCTCGTCGCGGCCGGCTACCGCACCGTCGCCCCCGACCTGCCGGGGTTCGGGAAATCGGACAAGCCCGTCGACGAATCGCTGTTCACCGCGGGTTCGCTGCGCGCCTCGGTCGTGGACCTCATCGAACGCCTCGACCTTCAGGACATCGTCGTCATGGGCCACGACTGGGGCGGGACTCTGGCGCTGACCCTGCCGCACGCCGTCCCGCAGCGCATCGCCGGGCTGGCGGTCATGAACTGCGTCTTGCCGACGGGGGACCGGCGCCTGCCCGAAGGCGCGCTCGGCTGGCGCGCCTACAATGCCGACAACCCGGACCTGAACGTGCCGGGATTGATGGCGAAGGCGAACCGGATACTCACCTTCGGCGAGTGCCGGGCCTATGGCGCCCCGTTCCCGGACGCCGCGCACAAGGCCGCGGTGCGCGCCCTGCCGGCGCTGCTGTCCGAAGACCGCGACGCTCCCGGGGCGGCGCTGCTGCGCGAGGCGCGCGACTGGCTCGCCGGGTCGTGGAACGGCGCCTCGCAGATCGTCTGGGGTATGCGCGACCCCGTGTACGGCCATTCCGTGCTGCGCCGCCTTCACGCTCTCCTGCCCGCTTCGCCGAAACCGCTGACCCTTGAACATGCCGGTCATTTCACGCCCGAATGGGGAGACGAGTTCGTCCTCGGGGCGATGGAGTCGATAGCCGCGCAGATCGCCGCACGGCGCACCGCCGAAGCGGCGGGCGAAGGGGAGGGCGCTCATGCCTCCGCATGACGACGCATCGCTGTTCGCGCGCCTCCGCGCCTCGTGCGCGAAAGAATGGCGCGCCTATTGCCGTCATCGCTTCGTCGCCGGCATCGCCGACGGCAGCCTGCCGGAAGGCGCGTTCCGCCATTACCTCGTTCAGGACTATCTGTTCCTGATCCAGTTCGCCCGCGCTTATGCGCTCGCGGCGTACAAGGCGGACAGGGTAGAAGACATGCGCGCCGCCGCGACCACGCTTTCCGGCATTCTCGATACCGAAATGGGCCTGCATGTCCGCTATTGCGGAGAATGGGGACTCGACGAGGCGGAGATGGCGGCGACCCCGGAAGCGCTGGAGACCGTCGCCTACACCCGCTTCGCGCTGGATTGCGGCCAGGCCGGCGATCTGCTCGATCTGCTCGTCGTCCTCGCGCCCTGCGTCGTGGGCTATGGCGAGATCGGCCGGCGCCTCGGCGCCGACCCGGCAACGAAGCGCGAGGGCAACCCCTATGCGGGCTGGATCGAAACCTACGCCGCCGCCGACTACCGGGCGGTTGCCGACGGCGCGCGCGCGCAGCTCGACCGTCTCGCGGACAGGTCCGGCGCCGCGGCCCGTTTCCCGCGCCTGAGTGCGCTCTTCGCCCAGGCCACCCGGCTGGAGATCGGCTTCTGGGACATGGGCTGGGCGGCGGGCCGATGAGGGAGCGGCGCCAGGGCATGGTTTCCCAATTTGTGGCGTGGCGTGCTTGACACGCCGTATGATCGGCAATAGCCTGTGCGCGATTGGATAAATGTCCGACAGTCGTCGGGTCGTTACATGTATCTTGAACGGTTGCCCGACCACGCGACGGCAATGTGTCGATGCGTTCGCCGAAAAATAATGATGGAGGAGAAAATGTCGAAGAAATCCAAGAAAGGTCCTGTCGTAGTATCGGTGATCAACCTTAAGGGCGGGGTTGGAAAAACAACGGTCGCGGCACTGCTGGCGAGGCATATCGCGAGGGAAAATTTGAATGTGCTGGCTGTGGATTTGGACCCGCAAGCAAATTTGAGTCAAGCTCTTATGACTGAAAGCGAGTACATCCAATTTATGCATAATAGAGAACCCTAACCATTGTGGAGCTCTTTAATGACTACATACCGCCGTCTCGTGACCGAGAGGCTCCTACTCGTTTGGACGACGACAAAATCGTGAAATCGGTAGGGTATGGAGAAAGACTGCACCTTATTCCGTCAAGATTTGATTTCTCCGATAATTTAATCTGTTCGAATAGCGTCGATGCCAGAATTTTTGCGAAATTCATTTCCAGAACCCCTAAAAATATGGACCTCGTCCTGATCGACTGTGCACCGACCGAGTCGATAATCACCAAAGCCGCCTATCATGCATCCCGTTACATCCTGCTTCCGGTGCGAACCGAATTTCTCTCGACCATTGGATTTCCCCTGTTGAATGAATCTTTGAAGAAATTCAGATCCAACAATCCCGGCCATGATATCGATGTATGTGGCGTCCTGATCAATAACAGTAGAACAAGTGGATCTCCACGGGGGCCCCATCATGATGATTCCCTGAACGACATCCGACAGAAGGCTGAAGAGTACGGCTGGCCGGTAATGGAAGAGCAGATGTTTCATTCCGACGGATACCCGAAGTTGATGAAAGAGGAGTATCCTCATCATGTTGGAAATTCTTGGTATGAATTCCCGCCAATCGCCGAGGAATTTATGAAAACGGTCGGACTGTCTTCGCGGAGGAAGTGATCATGCAGCGCGACACCCTGCGGAAATTGCTTTCCACCCTCATCGACGATTGCGGGTACGACGCGGTTCGTAAGTCCGTGGAAGCCCTCGATCCCGGAGCGGCGAGCGCCCGTGCTCCGCGAGGGGCGATTGATAAGAGAAGAGGAAGGCCGCGGGCGAAATTGACGGCGGTTGCCGTAGTGGATTCTTTGGGTATTTCGGACGCGGAAAAGAAAGATGCGCTGATGGTTCTTGCACACAAATACGATGCGAAGGAATTTATGCCGAACATCAACCATATCCGTGCTTTCGTGGAGCGGGAAGGGGTTGACGTTTCCTGTGTCAGATCGAGACAACAGGCTACACATACGGTGTTCAGAAACCTGGGGAATTGGGAAACACGAAAATTGCAGGAATTGGAGACGAGGGGCGCGTACGGTCGCCCGAAATCGCTTTCCGTTATCGCCGGCGCTATCGAATCCGTCGGGAGGCAAAATCGCCTTTAATTTTTCCCGACGCGCCTATGGGCTGCCCCCGCCGGTCTTGCGATAGGGCGAGAACTCGCGCTCCACGGTTTCGATCTCCCAATCGACGTGACGACGTTCGTGTTCGAGGTAATCGGCGACGGCATCGCGGAATCGGCTGTCGACGATCCAGTGCGCGCTGTAGGTCCGCCGCGGCATGTAGCCGCGCTGGACCTTGTGCGGCCCTTGCGCGCCGGCCTCCACCCATTCGAGGCCGCGTTCGATGGCGAAATCGATGGCGCGGTAATAGCACGCCTCGAAATGCAGGAAGTCGTGGCGCTCAATGCACCCCCAATGGCGCCCGAACAACGCGTTGTCGCCGATCAGGTTCAGCGCGCCCGCGATGTAGCGCCCGTCGCGCCGACACATCGCCAGCGCCACCCGGTCGGCGAGACGCTCGTGCAACAGTCCGAAAAAGGCGCGGTTGAGATAGGGCGCGCCCCATTTGCGCCGCCCGGTGTCCATATAGAAACGGTGGAAGGCGTCCCAATGCTCCGGGCGCAGCGCGTCGCCGGTCAGCATCTCGATATCGATGCCGGACGCCCGGACGCCGGCGCGCTCGCGGCGGATGGTCTTGCGTTTGCGCGAATTGAGCGTCGCCAGGAAGTCGTCGAAACACCCGTAGCCGCGGTTGCGCCAGTGGAACTGCTCGCCGGTGCGCTGAAGGAACCCCGCTTCGCCGAGAGCGCGCCACTCCGCCTCCGTGGGGAAGGTGACGTGGAGCGACGACACGCCGATGCGCCCCGCAATTTGGACAGCGGCCGAAATCAGCAGCCGCCGCGCATGGGCCGGGTCCTGTCCGGGCGCCGTCAGCAGGCGGCCTCCGGTCACCGGCGTGAACGGCGCCGAGCACTGGAGTTTGGGGTAGTAGCAGCCCCCCGCGCGTTCGAAGGCGTCGGCCCAGCCGTGGTCGAACACATATTCGCCGTAGGAATGGTTCTTGAGATAGAGCGGCATCGCCGCGACGAGCGCGCCCGCCGCGTCCTCGACGACGATGTGCTGCGGCAGCCACCCCGTCTCGGCCGAACAACAGCCGCTCTCCTCCAGCGCGTCGAGGAAGGCATGGCTCACGAACGGGTTGCGGGCGCCGTCCAGGCGGTCCCACGAGGCGGCTTCCAGCTCGCCGAGGCGCGTCAGCGTCCGGGCGGCGTAGCGCGGTTCGGGGCAGGGGGGCACGCGGCGAAAAGGGGCGGGGCCCCTACGCGGCGCCGGACAGGCCTTCCCGCGCCAGTTCGTCGGCGAACGCCGACAGACCCCGCCCGAATTTGTCGACCATTTCCTCGACGTCGTCTTCCGAAACGATCAGGGGCGGGGAGAAGCAGACCGTGTTGATCATGCCGCGGCAGATCATCCCCGCGTCCAGCAGGCGGTTCGCCAGACGCGCCGCGATGTTGCGCTCTGCGTCGAAGGGGACCTTCCGTTCCTTGTCGGCGACGAGTTCGATCCCCGCCATCAGGCCGAGCCCGCGCACCTCTCCCACCAGCGGATGGTCGGAGAACGCTTCGCGCAGCCGCCGCTGGAAGCAGGTCTCCATCCGCGCCGCGTGCTCCACCAGGCCTTCGCGCTGCATGATTTCGATGGTCTTGAGACCGGCCGCCGCGGCGACGGGGTGGCCGCCATAGGTATAGCCGTGGGCGAACGGCCCGGTTTCCGGCGAGCCGTCCCTCAGCACCCGCCAGACCTTCTCGGAGACGACCGCCGCCGACATGGGCACATAGGCGCTGGTCAGCCCCTTGGCGATGGAGACCATGTCGGGTTCGAGGCCGAAACGCTCGCAGCCGAACCAGCGCCCGAGCCGCCCGAAACCGCAGATGACCTCGTCGACGATGAACAGGATGTCGTGCCTGGCGAGGACCAGCTGAATCTCGTCGAAATAGCCTTCGGGCGGCGGCACCGCGCCGCCGGCGCCCATCACCGGCTCGGCGATGAACGCGGCGCAGGTTTCCGGTCCTTCCTTCTCGATCAGCGCTTCCAGGTCGGCTGCGAGGCGACGCGAGAATTCGCGTTCGCTCATGCCCGGCTCCGCCTCCCAATAATGGTGCGGCGCGCCGGTATGCACGAAATCCGCGAGCGGCAGGTTGAACGACCGGTGCAGGTGCGGCAGGCCGGTCATGCTTGCCGCGGCGACCGTCACGCCGTGATAGCCGCGCCGCCGCGATATGATCTTCCGCTTCCCGGGCTTGCCCCTCAGATGGTTGTAATACCACGCGATTTTGACCTGCGTGTCGTTCGCTTCCGACCCCGAATTGCAGAAGAAGACCTTGCTCATGCTGGCCGGCATCAGGCTCAGAACCCGGTCGGCGAGGCGTATCGCCGGCTCCTGCGACATCGAGAAGAACAGGTGGTAATAGGCGAGCTTCCGCGCCTGCTCCGCGATGGCCTCGGCCATCTCCTCGCGCCCGTAACCGATATTGACGCACCACAGACCGCCCATGGCGTCGATGTAGCGCTTGCCGTGGATGTCCTCGACATGCGCGCCTTTCGCGCCGGCGACCACCAGAGGCCCCTCGCGCAGGTGGTCGGCGAGAGACGTATAGGGGTGCAGCAGCGACTGCCGGTCCATCTCCTCGAGCGACAGATTGCGCGCGATTTCGCCTGGGCTCATGGCAAGCCTCCCAAAGCGCCCGGAGCGGCGCTAGCCGATTTCGAAAATACCGTCGACCTCGACGGCCACGCCGCGCGGCAGCGACCCCGCGCCGACCGCGAAGCGCGCGTGCCGCCCGGCGTCGCCGAACACCGACACCATCAAATCCGAAGCTCCGTCGGCGACCTCGGGATGCCGGGCGAACGACTCCGTCGCGTTGACGAACACGCCCAGTTTGACGCAACGCCGGACGCGGTCGAGATCGCCGCCGCATGCCGCCTTCAACTGCGCGATCAGGTTGAGGCCGCACAGGCGCGCAGCTTCCTGCCCGACGCTTGCGTCGAACTCCGCCCCGACCTTGCCGATATGCCGAATCTTCCCCTCGTCGAAGGGGATCTGCCCGGCGATGAAAACGAGCGACCCGGCGACCGTGAAGGGGATGTAGTTCGCCGCCGGAGTCGACGGCTCCGGCAGCGCGATACCCAGTTCCGCCAGCTTCTTCTCGACCCGTCCCGACATGTCCCGTTTCCCGTCCCGCTTTCGTCTCCCCAGCATAGGGGCGGGCGGGCGGCGGCGAAAGCGCAATTCGCCGTCCGCCGTCGATAACGAAGGATACGGTTGCCCCATGCGCCGCGGGAGCTGTCCGTTTCCGGATCGCCGTCCGGCTTTCCGGTGATGCGCCGCACGGGCCAGCGCGGGGCGACACGCAAGCGCGACAGCGTCTCTCTGTGTCTCGCATGTGTCCGAACCGGGTCGGCGGGGCGTTGAACTCGCCGCGAAATTCGATTACCGGTTCCGGCGTCGGGAGACGGGAGGGAATGCGACGATGATTATGAGCCTCGCGCCGCGCGCGTCCGGATCGTCGAAATCCCCCCCCCCCCCCCCCCCCCCCCCCCCGCGCCGGTCGATGGGGCGCGGCAAGGATGATCCGCCGGGCCTGCGGGCTGCTGGCGCTGGCCTTCCTCGCCGCCGCGGCTCTTGCCGTCTTCCCTCGCACGGCAGAGGCGGTGTGCACCGTTAACGCCGCCACGTCGACCGAGGTAAATTTCAGAGCCTCGGCGATAACCTCCAGTTCAATCACGTTTTCGTGGAATCGGCCGTCATGCGCCAGCGGCGCCGTCTCATGGCGTGTTACCGGGGCCACCCTGACCGGCGGCGGCAACTGCTGCAGTCATGTGTATGCAGACGGTGGGACCATTTCCTCTTCGACCGCGTCCGCGCTTGGATGGACGAAGACCGGGCTGAACGCCAATACGACCTACCACTGGCGGGTGCGTATCGACCAGCCGATCACCGAGCGATCCGACTTCTTCCCCCATAATGCCCGACTGAGCGTCACGACCAAACAGGCGTCGCCGGGGACTCCGGGCGGCGTGACGGTGACGCCGGGGGTAGGCCAGCTCGCCGTCTCCTGGACCGCCGCAACCAATGCCGGCGGCTACAAGGTGCAGTGGAAATCCGGTTCGCAAGCTTACGACGCCGCGCGTCAGGCGACAGTCGGCAGCGGAACGAGCCACACCATTACGAGCCTGACCGCGGGGACCGTATACACCGTGCGGGTCATCGCGACGCGGACCAACGCCGACGACGGACCCGCCTCCGCAGAGCGGACCGGAACGCCCAAATACTCGCCGCCGGGGACTCCGGGCGGCGTGACAGTGACGCCGGGGGTAGGCCAGCTCGCCGTCTCCTGGACCGCCGCAACCAATGCCGGCGGCTACAAGGTGCAGTGGAAGTCCGGCGCGCAGGCTTACGACGCCGCGCGTCAGGCGACAGTCGGCAGCGGAACGAGCCACACCATTACGAGCCTGACCGCGGGGACCGCATACACCGTGCGGGTCATCGCTACGCGGACCAACGCCGACGACGGACCCGCCTCCGCAGAGCGAACCGGAACCCCGAAGGCTGCGCCGCCGGGGACTCCGGGCGGCGTGACGGTGACGCCGGGGGTGGGCCAGCTCGCCGTCTCCTGGACCGCCGCAACCAATGCCGGCGGCTACAAGGTGCAGTGGAAATCCGGTTCGCAAGCATACGACGCCGCGCGTCAGGCGACAGTCGGGAGCGGAACGAGCCATGCTATTACCGGCCTCACCGCAGGGACCGAATACACCGTCCGGGTCATCGCGACGCGGAGCAATGCCGACGACGGACCCGCCTCCGCAGAGCGAACCGGAACCCCGAAGGCTGCGCCGCCGGGGACTCCGGGCGGCGTAACGGTGACGCCGGGAGTGGGCCAGCTTGCCGTCTCCTGGACCGCCGCGGCCAATGCCGACGGCTACAAGGTGCAGTGGAAATCCGGCTCGCAGACTTACGACGCCGCGCGTCAGGCGACAGTCGGCAGCGGAACGAGCCACGCCATTACCGGCTTGAGCGCGGGGACCGAATACGCCGTGCGGGTCGTCGCGACGCGAAGCAATGCCGACGACGGACCCGCCTCCGCAGAGCGAACCGGAACGCCGAGGGCCGCGCCGTCGGGGGCGCCGGGCGGTGTGACGGTGACGCCGGGGGCGGGCCGGCTCGCCGTCTCCTGGACCGCCGTGACCGGCGCCGACGGCTACAAGGTGCAGTGGAAATCCGGCGCGCAGACTTACGATGCCGCGCGTCAGGCGACAGTCGGCGGCAGCACGAGCCACACTATCACCGGCCTCGCCGCGGGAACCGAATACACCGTGCGGGTCATCGCGACGCGAACCGACGCCGACGACGGACCCGCCTCCGCAGAGCGAACCGGAACGCCCAAACAATCGCCGCCGGGGGCGCCGGGCGACGTAACGGTGACGCCGGAGGTGGGCCGGCTCGCCGTCTCCTGGACCGCCGCGACCGATGCCGACGGCTACAAGGTGCAGTGGAAATCCGGCTCGCAGACTTACGACGCCGCGCGTCAGGCGACGGTCGGCAGCGGAACGAGCCATGCCATTACCGGTCTGACCGCGGGGACCGAATACACCGTGCGGGTCATCGCGACGCGCAGCAACGCCGACGACGGACCCGCCTCCACAGAGCAAACCGGAACGCCGACGACAGGCAGGATCGATCTGTCGGCGCCGACTCTCGCCGTGACGGCGGGCGGCGCCGGGGAGACCTACACGGTGGTTCTGGGCGCAGCGCCGGATGGCGACGTCACCGTCGCAATAGCGAGCGACAACGGCGATGTGACGGCGACTCCCGACAGCCTCTCCTTCACGGCGTCGGACTGGAGCGCGCCGCAGACGGTGACGTTAACTGCGGCGGCGGACGATGACGGCTACGCCGATATGGCGTCGCTGACGCATACGGCGTCGGGCGGCGGTTACGACGGGGTGACGGGGACGCTGCCCGTGGCGGTGACGGGCGACAGCAAGGTGAGGGTGGGCGGCGCGGGCGAGACGGTCTACCGGATCCGCGGTCGGACGGTGACGGTGGCGGTGATGCCCGGCACGCCGGCGGGCATTGAGATCGACCTTGCGGACCTGCCCGAAGCGCCTTCGGGCGAGGCTCTGACGCTGACCTTCGCGCCTGTGGCGTCTCCGGCGGCGAGCGACGCTTTCGCCTTCGGGCCGCCGGAGTCGCGGACCGTTGTGGATGTGACGGTGACGGCGGGGCGCGTTTCGTCTCCGGGTCTGCGTCTGTGCCTTCCGGTTGCGGATGCGGCGCGGGATGCGGCGCGGGGTCGTCCGTTGCTGTTGCTGCGTTACGACGGCAGCGCCTGGGGCGCGGTCGCCGGGTCTGCGGCGAGCGCGGACGGGTCGCTTGTGTGCGCCGATGGCGTGTCGTCGTTTTCGCCGTTTGCGGTTGGGTATGCGGACACGGCGCCGTCGTTTGCGGCGGATGCGGCCATCGCGGCGCTGGCGTTCACGGCGGGCGAGGCCATTGAGCCTGTGACCTTGCCTGCGGCGACGGGGGGCGACGGGACGTTCTACGAGCTGGGTCCGCGGCCATTGGCGCTGCCGCCGGGTCTGGATATCGACGATGCGACGCGGGTTCTTTCGGGGACGCCGACGGAGGCGTTCGCGCAGCGTCGCTACACATGGACGGCGACGGACATCGACGGGGAGAGCGATACGCTGTCGTTCACGATGGAGGTGCTGCCGGCGCTTGCGGCGGCGCGGGAGCGTTTGCGGGCGGTGAACGAGTCGGTTCTGCCGGAGTTGTCGCGGGCGATGTGGGGGAGCGTCATCGATGCGCTGACGGGGCGCCTTGAGAGCGCGGGTCTTTCGGTCGGCGACGGCGCGGGCGTCGCGGCGTCGGGTCTTGCGGGGGCTTCGGAGTTCCTGCGGTCGAACGATGGCGCGCCTGGGGCGGGTTCTGGTTCGTGGCGGGAGTTGCTGGCGGGCGAATCCTTCGTGCTGGGCGTGGGTTCGGAAGCGGGCGGCGGCGGCGGCGGTTCGCCGGTAATGGTCTGGGGTTCGGGGGACTGGCGCAAACTGTCGCTGGACGATGCGGTTCTGGACTGGTCCGGGGAGTTGCTCTCGGCGCATGCGGGGGTGGATGCGCGGCTTGGCGGGAGTGTTCGCGGCGGCGTTGCGGCGTCATGGTTCGAGAGTGAGATCGACTACACGGATCGCAGCGGCGAGGCGGCGGTTTCGGGCGTTCACGAGAGCCGGCTGCCGGCGGTGCATCCCTGGGCGGGGTGGTTCGGCTCGGACGGCTCGCGTCTGTGGGGGGTGCTGGGCTATGGCGAGGGCGAGGTCGAGATAGCGGATGCGGACCTTGCGGAGCGTTTCGGGGTCCAGAAGAGCGACAGCGCGTTTCTGGCGGCGGCGGCGGGGGGTTCGGTTCCGGTTGCGTCGTCCGGCGTGTTTGCGCTTGCGCTGAAGGGTTCGGGGGAGGCGACGCGCTATTCGGTGGAGGACAACGGCGCGGCGATTGCGGCGGTGTCTGTGGACACGCAGCGGTTGCGGCTGTCTGCGACGGGCAGCCGGCGCTGGGTTCTGGCGGACGGCGGGACGCTTACGCCGTCGCTGGAGGCGGGGGCGCGCTGGGACGGCGGCGACGGGGAGACGGGCGCAGGCGTGGAGTTGGGGGGCGGCGTGGAGTGGACGCTTCCGTCGCATGGCCTGGCGGTTGCGGCGCGGGGCCGGACGCTGGCGGCCCATGCGGGCGCTGCGGAGGAATGGGGCGTGTCGGGTTCGGCGCGGCTTTCGCCGCCCGGCGGGCGCGGTCTGTCTCTGGCGCTGTCGCCGCGCTGGGGGGCTTCGGACAGCGGCCTGTCGCGTCTGTGGGACGAGGGCGTTGCGGGGCGCGGGTCTCCGGTCGGCGGAAGCGACGCGGGCGCGGCGGGTCTGGAGGCGGAGTTGGGCTACGGGTTCCGCGAGGGGGCCGGTCTGCTGACGCCGTCTGCGGGGTTCGGCTACGGGGACGGCGGCGCGCGGCGCTGGCTGGTGGGAACGCGGTTCGAGCTCGGCCCGGCGCTTGCGGTCTCGGTGGCGACCGAACGCCGCGACGGCGCCGCCGACGCCGGACACGCCCTCCGCATCGACCTGCGCATGAACTGGTAGCGACCGGCGCGCGCGGCGACGGCGCGGGTGCGCGATACGACCGACGGGAAATCGAGGCGGCGCCGGGCGCGCGCCCTACACGACGCCGAACAGGCGCGCGGCCATCGCCAGAACGATCGCGAACATGAAGCCGAGCACCCACTTGACGGCCCACAATTCCGCCTTGACGGCGCCGATGTCACCCTTGAGTTCGGCTCTGAGTTCGGCGATGTCGCCCTTGGTGGCGACGCCCTCGCTCACCGCCTTGCGCACGGTTATGGCGATGGCCTTGGCTTGCGGCTCGGGCAGACCCGTGCGGGTCAAGGCCTCGGCCGCCTCCAGCGTGTCGAACAACTCAGTGGACATGCCGCGTCTTCTACGCCCGGTATCGGGGACTGTCAAGCCGCCTGCGCTCACGGCGCAGGGCAATCGCACTTGGGCGTCATTTTGGGTTGGGGTTTAGGGGTTTTGGTTGAGCGGATCGTGTCGAGGAGGAAGTTGTTGTCCCATCCGGCGCGCTTGAGTTTTCCTCGCATGGCGTCTTTTCCGGGTTCGATGCGCGCGACGTTCAGGGCCATGCGGCGCAGCAGTGCGAGGTTCTCCGGCCCATTCCCGGTGCGGTTGCGCTGCCGATCCTCGTTCATGGTCACGTCCAATACCCAATGCAACGAGTTCCCGATCGCCCAATGGCCGCGCACCGCGTGCCGGAAGCGCTCCGGGGAGAGTTCGGCGCCCATGATGTAGTAGCGCGTCTCGGTTGTCGTCCCGGTTCGGGTCTCGATGCGCCCGCGGCTGCCGTAGGTGTCTCGATGGCGCCGTCGGCCCGCATCCCCTGCGCCGGGCTGTCCGGGTAGAGTTTCGAGTCTCCTCTCACGGTCGCCCGTGCCCCCTGTTTCCATGATGGCGCTTGCGATGGCGACGCCGCTATCGGTCGGTCATGGAAATCGGGCGGCGGTTGCTTTCCGGCAGCGTCCGGGTTGCCGTAGCGAACGGCGTTGTCGATGCGTCTTGACATGCGGTCGAAATCGGGTTACCGGTGCGGGCCATAATTCATGAAGGTGGGGGCGATGGATGTCGGTAATCTCTCGGCCGGAACGCGGCGGCGAACCGGACGCCGGTTTACGATGTCGCCCCTGAATCCCCCCCCCCCCCCCCCCGCGCCTTCGTCGCGGCGGCGTGGTTGGCTTTTCTGTTCGTCGCAGCGGCGCAGCCGGCCGTCGCGGCGGAGTGGATCCATAGCCCGTCTCCGGCGATCCTGTATAAAAGCAGCCTGAATAACGCGCAAGTTTATTTGGCGCTGGATGGAAACTCGCCCCGTTTCAAAGTCACCAGCGATCTGAATACAAACAGAAGCACCTGGTTCGCCTTGTCGGGCGTCCCCAGCGGGGTCACTCTCTCGGTCAGCGCCGTTGTCGGTCAAACCTCGCCGCATCAGGGCGCCTTGTTGACGTTGAGCTATAGCGGCAATTTCACCAGCGACTGGGTCCTTACGATCACGGTCCCTTCGGCGGCCTTCTTCACAAGGGCGCGCCAGGTGGTCTACACGATCCCGGTGCAGACGGACAATACGAAAAGCCTGTGGACGGGGGCAGTATCGGGCCAGGCGACGGAAGCCGGGGGACAGGCGACGTTCCCGGTGCGGCTGCGGGCGGCGCCTTCGCAGGACGTAACCGTGACGGTAACGAGCCGGGATACGGGCGAGGGCTCGGTATCGCCGTCCACGCTCACCTTCAGCTCTTCGAATTGGCACACGCCGCAGACTGTGACGGTGACCGGCGTGGACGATAACGTGGACGACGGCACTCAAAACTGGAACGTCCGCCTCGATCCGTCGAGCGCCGATACGACCTATAACGGCCTGACGAACGTGGACGTGGCGGTAACCACCACGGACAATGACGCCCTACCGACGGCGACGCTGTCGCTGAGCCAGTCTTCGATTTCCGAGAACGGCGGTTCTGCGACAGTGACCGCGGCGCTCTCGCATCCGTCGAGTGGGGCGACGGCGCTGACGGTGGCGGCTTCGCCGGGTTCGGGGACGGATTTCACACAGACGGGAACGACGCTGAACATCGCTGCGGGGGCGACGAGCAGCACCGGAACGGTGACCATCGCAGCAACCAACAATAGCGTCGACGCGCCGGACAAGAGCGTGACGGTCTCGGCGACGGCGAGCGGGGCCAGCAACGTCGCGAACCCGTCGTCGGTGACGCTGACGCTGACGGACGACGAGGCGGCGCCGACGGCGACGCTGGCGTTGTCGAACAATTCGATTCCGGAGAACGGCGGGACATCGACGGTGAGCGCGACGCTGTCGCACGCCTCCAGCGCGTCTTCGACGATCACCGTTTCGACGGGGACGGGGTTCACCCTGGGTTCGGCGACGACGTTGAATATCGCGGCGGGAGCGACGAGCAGCAGCGGGACGGTGACGCTCACGGCGGATAACGACAACGTGCATTCGGGAGACCGGTCGGTCACGGTGACGGGTTCGATGGCGAACACCCAGGGCGCGGGTTCCGTGACGGGGGCTTCGTTGACGATCGAGGAAGACGAGGCGTTGCCGACGGCGACGCTGGCGTTGTCGCGTTCGAGCATCGACGAGAGCGGGGCGGACGGCGGTTCGACGGTGACCGCCGGCCTGAGCGGCGCGTCGAGCGAAGCGACGGTGCTGACGGTGTCGACGTCTCCGGGCGCCGACACGGTCGCAGGCGACTTCACGCAGTCGGGAACGGTGCTGACCATTGCGGCGGGGGAGACGTCCAGCACCGGCGCGGTGACGATCGCGGCCGTGGACAACGATGCCGACACGCCGAACAAGAGCGTGACGGTCTCGGCGACGGCGGCCGGAGGCAACGGCGTCGCGGATCCGTCCCCCCTGACGCTGACAGTGACGGACGATGAGGGGCCGCCGACGGTGACGCTGTCGCTGTCGCCGCCGTCGATCGACGAGAACGGGGGCGTGACGCGGGTGTCGGCGACGCTCTCGCGCCCGTCGGCCGTGGAGACGACGGTAACGGTGTCGGCGTCCCCGGGCGCTGACGCGGTTGCAGGCGACTTCGCCCTGAGTTCGAACAAGACGCTGACCATCGCCGCGGGAGCGACGACCGGCGCCGGAACGGTGACGATCGCGGCCGTGGACAATGATGTCGACGCGCCGGACAAGAGCGTGACGGTTTCGGGCGCGGCGTCGAACGCTGTGGCCGAGGCTGCCGGGCAGACCGTGGCCGTGACCGGAGCGACGCTGACGGTGACGGACGACGACGAGACGGGGATGCTCATCGCGCCGTCGTCGCTCGTCGCGGAAGCGGGCGGCGCCGGGACGGAGTACACGGTCGTACTCGCCAGCGAGCCCGTCGGCGACGTGACGGTGGCGATAGCGAGCGACTCGGCGGAAGTGACGGTCAGCCCCGACAGTCTTGTCTTCACGGCGTCGGACTGGAGCGCGCCGCAGACGGTGACGTTAACCGCAGCGGCGGACGATGACGGTTACGCCGATGCGGCGTCGCTGACGCATACGGCGTCGGGCGGCGGTTACGACGGGGTGACGGGGACGCTGCCCGTGGCGGTGACGGGCGACAGCAAGGTGAGGGTGGGCGGCGCGGGCGAGACGGTTTACCGGATCCGCGGTCGGACGGTGACGGTGGCGGTGATGCCCGGCACGCCGGCGGGCATTGAGATCGACCTTGCGGACCTGCCCGAAGCGCCTTCGGGCGAGGCTCTGACGCTGACCTTCGCGCCTGTGGCGTCTCCGGCGGCGAGCGACGCTTTCGCCTTCGGGCCGCCGGAGTCGCGGACCGTTGTGGATGTGACGGTGACGGCGGGGCGCGTTTCGTCTCCGGGTCTGCGTCTGTGCCTTCCGGTTGCGGATGCGGCGCGGGATGCGGCGCGGGGTCGTCCGTTGCTGTTGCTGCGTTACAACGGCGACGCCTGGGGCGCGGTCGCCGGGTCTGCGGCGAGCGCGGACGGGTCGCTTGTGTGCGCCGATGGCGTGTCGTCGTTTTCGCCGTTTGCGGTTGGGTATGCGGACACGGCGCCGTCGTTTGCGGCGGATGCGGCCATCGCGGCGCTGGCGTTCACGGCGGGCGAGGCCATTGAGCCTGTGACCCTGCCTGCGGCGACGGGGGGCGACTGGACGATCCACGAGCTGGGTCCCCGGCCATTGGCGCTGCCGCCGGGTCTGGGTTTCGACCGTGACACGCGGGTTCTTTCGGGGACTCCGACGGAGGCGTTCGCGCAGCGTCGCTACACATGGACGGCGACGGACATCGATGGGGAGAGCGATACGCTGTCGTTCACGATGGAGGTGCTGCCGGCGCTTGCGGCGGCGCGGGAGCGTTTGCGGGCGGTGAACGAGTCGGTTCTGCCGGAGTTGTCGCGGGCGATGTGGGGGAGCGTCATCGATGCGCTGACGGGGCGCCTTGAGAGCGCGGGTCTTTCGGTCGGCGACGGCGCGGGCGTCGCGGCGTCGGGTCTTGCGGGGGCTTCGGAGTTCCTGCGGTCGAACGATGGCGCGCCTGGGGCGGGTTCTGGTTCGTGGCGGGAGTTGCTGGCGGGCGAATCCTTCGTGCTGGGCGTGGGTTCGGAAGCGGGCGGCGGCGGCGGCGGTTCGCCGGTAATGGTCTGGGGTTCGGGGGACTGGCGCAAACTGTCGCTGGACGATGCGGTTCTGGACTGGTCCGGGGAGTTGCTCTCGGCGCATGCGGGGGTGGATGCGCGGCTTGGCGGGAGTGTTCGCGGCGGCGTTGCGGCGTCATGGTTCGAGAGTGAGATCGACTACACGGATCGCAGCGGCGAGGCGGCGGTTTCGGGCGTTCACGAGAGCCGGCTGCCGGCGGTGCATCCCTGGGCGGGGTGGTTCGGCTCGGACGGCTCGCGTCTGTGGGGGGTGCTGGGCTATGGCGAGGGCGAGGTCGAGATAGCGGATGCGGACCTTGCGGAGCGTTTCGGGGTCCAGAAGAGCGACAGCGCGTTTCTGGCGGCGGCGGCGGGGGGTTCGGTTCCGGTTGCGTCGTCCGGCGTGTTTGCGCTTGCGCTGAAGGGTTCGGGGGAGGCGACGCGCTATTCGGTGGAGGACAACGGCGCGGCGATTGCGGCGGTGTCTGTGGACACGCAGCGGTTGCGGCTGTCTGCGACGGGCAGCCGGCGCTGGGTTCTGGCGGACGGCGGGACGCTTACGCCGTCGCTGGAGGCGGGGGCGCGCTGGGACGGCGGCGACGGGGAGACGGGCGCAGGCGTGGAGTTGGGGGGCGGCGTGGAGTGGACGCTTCCGTCGCATGGCCTGGCGGTTGCGGCGCGGGGCCGGACGCTGGCGGCCCATGCGGGCGCTGCGGAGGAATGGGGCGTGTCGGGTTCGGCGCGGCTTTCGCCGCCCGGCGGGCGCGGTCTGTCTCTGGCGCTGTCGCCGCGCTGGGGGGCTTCGGACAGCGGCCTGTCGCGTCTGTGGGACGAGGGCGTTGCGGGGCGCGGGTCTCCGGTCGGCGGAAGCGACGCGGGCGCGGCGGGTCTGGAGGCGGAGTTGGGCTACGGGTTCCGCGAGGGGGCCGGTCTGCTGACGCCGTCTGCGGGGTTCGGCTACGGGGACGGCGGCGCGCGGCGCTGGCTGGTGGGAACGCGGTTCGACCTCGGCCCGGCGCTTGCGGTCTCGGTGGCGACCGAACGCCGCGACGGCGCCGCCGACGCCGGACACGCCCTCCGCATCGACCTGCGCATGAACTGGTAGCGGCCGACCCGCAAGGCGGGTGTGCGATACGACCGACGGGAAATCGATGCGGCGCCGGGCGCGCGCCCTACACGACGCCGAACAGGCGCGCGGCCATCGCCAGAACGATCGCGAACATGAAGCCGAGCACCCACTTGACGGCCCACAATTCCGCCTTGACGGCGCCGATGTCACCCTTGAGTTCGGCCCTGAGTTCGGCGATGTCGCCCTTGAGTTCGGCTCTGAGTTCGCTGATGTCGCCCTTGGTGGCGACGCCCTCGCTCACCGCCTTGCGCACGGTTATGGCGATGGCCTTGGCTTGCGGCTCGGGCAGACCCGTGCGGGTCAAGGCCTCGGCCGCCTCCAGCGTGTCGAACAACTCAGTGGACATGCCGCGTCTTCTACGCCCGGTATCGGGGACTGTCAAGCCGCCAGCAATTCTCATTTTGGCCCATAGCGATGCGGCGGACCTGTCGCTCCCAGGAAGGCGCGTCCATCGCCATAATGAGAATCGCCGGTCAAGCCGCCTGCGCTCCCGGCGCAGGGCAATCGACCCGCAAGGCGGCGGCGCGGTGTGCGATACGACCGACGGGAAATCGAGGCGGCGCCGGGCGCGCGCCCTACACGACGCCGAACAGACGCGCGGCCATCGCCAGAATGATCGCGAACATGAAGCCGAGCACCCACTTGACGGCCCACAATTCCGCCTTGACGGCGCCGACCTCACCCCTGAGTTCGCCGATGTCGCCCTTGAGTTCGCCGATGTCGCCCTTGAGTTCGGTTCTGAGTTCGCCGATGTCGCCCTTGAGTTCGGTTCTGAGCTCGCCGATGTCACCCTTGAGTTCGGCCCTGAGCTCGCCGATATCGCCCTTGAGTTCGGTTCTGAGCTCGCCGACATCGCTCTTCGTGGCAACGCCCTCGCTCACCGCCTTGCGCACGGTTATGGCGATGGCCTTGGCTTGCGGCTCGGGCAGACCGGCGCGGGTCAAGGCCTCGGCCGCCTCCATGGTGTCGAACGACGTAGCGGACATGCCGCTTCGTCTACCCCCGGCATCGGAGACTGTCAAGCCGCTTGCGCTCCCGGCGGTTCCCGTCGCGGCGACCGGCGCCGCTCGCCGCATCCGGCAGGCGTCGGCGCGGCAGGCGGGCGCCCCGGCCGAACCGCCGGATTTTTTCACGCGGTCCTTCGCAGAACGAGCATATCGGAGCAACGACAACCCGTATCGAACCGGGGCGCCCGCTCATCCTGTCGTCGTCTCGCGACACCGCCGGAAGTCCGCTCGAACAGGCGAGCGCCGGGCCGTGACCGGCCCCCCCCCGAAAAATCCGGGCGTTATGCAGGAGTTCCGACGCGCAATTCGCTCCCGGCTTGCGCCGGCGGCGAACGCCGCTATGCTGCGCGTTCTCCGATGCGGAAGCGACCCGCAAAAGGCATCCCCATGACGACGCGCGCGCGCCGGCCGGCCGCCGGAATCCTTTGTCTGGCGGCGTTTAGCGCAGTTTCCGTCCACCACGCCGCGGCGGTCGAGCTGCGTCCGCACCGCGCCCTTTACGACCTCGGCCTCGCGGCCGCCCGCGACGGGTCGTCGATCACGGCGTTGCGCGGCGAAATGGCGCTCGAATGGGCCGACGCCTGCGAAGGCTGGACAGTGTCGCAGAATATCCGCATGGACATCGCGAACCGCAGCGGCGCGTCCTTCCAGAACGTCATCTCCTTTTCGAGCTACGAGACCAAATCGGGCGACCGCTTTCGCTTCAGCATGAAGTGGGGCGCGGCGGGAGACCGCGTCGAGGAATATGTCGGATACGCCGAACCCGGACGCGCGGTTTTCACCGTGCCCGACGGCGAGTCGATGCCCCTCCCCGAGGGGACGATGTTCCCCACCGATCACATGTTTCTCCTCGTCGATGCGGCGGCGGCCGGCAGGTCGCGCCTGACGCGGACGGTGTTCGGCGGCACCGGCCCGGACAGCCTGAACGAGGTCACCGCGTTCATCGGCGCCGAGGTCCCCTCCGGAACGCCGCTCGCGACGCGCGGCGACGAGGGCGCGGTATTGCGCGAGGTTGCGGAACTGCGTTCCTGGCCGGTGTCGCTGGCTTATTTCCCGTTCGAATCGAACGCGCCGGAGCCGGATTTCGAAGCGATCTTCCGCCTTGTCGAAAACGGCGTTGCGGCGTCGGTAATCCTCGACTATGGCGAGTTCGCCATGAATGCGGAGCTCACGGAGATCGAGTTCTTCCCGCCTCCGGCGTGCTGAACGCAGCGTCCGGAGTTCCATCGAGCATGTCCGCCGGCTCGGCTTCGCCTGCGGGGCTGAGTTTCTGAACGCCGACGCCCAGCAGGCGGTAGCGCGTTCCGTCCGCCTCCCTCCGCAGCAACCGGCGGCCGGCGGCGGCGATGACCTCGGCGCGCCGGGTCGCCGCCGACAGCGTCGCCGAGCGCGTCCGCAGGCGGAAATCCCCCGTCTTGAGCTTGATGACCACGCATTGCCCCGCCAGACCGCCGCGCGCCAGACGCCGGGCGACGCGCCCGCAAAGCCCGGCCAGGACCGTCTCCAGGACGGCCGCATCGCCGGTATCGCTGTCGAAAGTGGTCTCGCAAGAGACGCTTTTCGTCTCGCCGCGCGGCTCCACCCGTCGGTCGTCCTCACCCGCCGCGTAAGCGGCGAGCTGCCGCCCGATGCTCCCGTAGCGCCGCGCCAGTTCGTCCGCGCTCCGTCCCTGGAGCTGGGCGACGACGCCGATGCCGTCGCGTTGCAGGCGGCGGGCGAGGGACGGGCCGACGCCCCATAGTTTGCGCACCGGCAGGGGGGCGAGAAAATCGCGCGCCCCGGCGCGACCGATGACCGAGAACCCCCGCGGCTTGTCGATGTCCGATGCGAGTTTGGCCAGCAACTTGTTGTAACTCAGCCCGATCGACACGGTGATCCCCAGCTCGTTTTCGACGCGGCGGGAGAATTCGTCGAGGCGTTCGGCGGCGCCGCCCGTGGCGGCGAAGTCGAGATAGGCCTCATCGATGGAGACCGGCTGCACCTGCGCCCCGACGCTGCGCATGAGGGCGCGGACCTCGGCCCCGACGGCGCGGTATTTCGACATGTCGGGCGGCAGCACGATGGCGTCCGGGCAGGCGGCGAGCGCCCTGAACATCGGCATCGCCGAACCGACGCCGTAGAGGCGGGCCACGTAACACGCGGTGCTGACGACGCCGCGGCGCCCGCCGCCGACGATCACCGGCTTGTCCCGCAGTTCGGGCCTGTCGCGTTTCTCGACCGCCGCATAAAACGCATCGCAATCGACGTGCGCCACTTCGAGCGACGCGAGTTCGGCGTGAGCGACGACGCGCGGGCTGCCGCAGTTCCCGCACCGGCCGGCCGGCGCATCGGCGCCGAAAGCCCCGCAATCGCGGCACAACCGGTCCGTCGCGCCCGTCATCGCGCGCCCGGCGGGTCAATACCCGGCGGCCGACAATTCCGCCTCGATGATCGCCCGGGCGCCGGGCCAGTCGTCGACCCGGTGATGGCTGTCGATCGCCTCCGGCTTCAGCAGTCGGGCGAGGCGGCTGTCGGCGACCATGTGCAGGCGACGCACCGCGTTCGCGTGTTCGGCGACCGACTTATGGTGCGTCGGCGCGTCGTCGATGAAGAACACCGGGGCCTCGACGCGGGTCGCCAGGGCCTGCACCGCCGGTCCCTTCGGACCCTCGTTCGAGATCAACGGGTAGTCCATCCCGGACAGTTCGAGCGCCCGCGAACGCTCCGGCCGCCGGGTGTGGGGAAGGTTGCTCAACACCACGATCTGCGCCCGCCGGTTCAGCGTCGCGAGCGACTCCGACGCTCCGGGCGCCGCGTCCATAATCGCGGTCCGGGCGTCGAAGAACCCGTCGAGCAGGCGCTTCGTCGTGTCCCAATCCACCGCTTCGGGATCGCCGCGACGGCGGATGTTTCCGAGGAGCGCGTAGGACGACCAGTCGAAGTAATGCTCGTGTTCGTCCAGGTATCGTTCGAAATCGGCCATGAACACGAACAGCACTTCGTCGGCGTCGGTGACGATCAGCGGCCGGCGCGCCTCGATCGGCAACGCCTCGATCTGTTCGAAGACGTCCGGCGCCGCGGGGCAGGGGGCTCCCTGCGCCATGCGTCAGAAATCCTTGACGAAATACAGGACGCCGGCGACCGCGAGAACCCACATGGCGGGGTGCGTTTCGCCCGCTTTGCCGGCGGCGGCCTTCGCCGCGATCCAGGCGATGAAGCCGACGGCGATGCCGGTCGCGATACTGAAGGTGAACGGCATGACGACCGCAACCAGCACCGCGGGGCCGTATTCGCTCGCATCTTCCCAGTCGATGTCCTTGAGGCCGCGCGCGAAGGAGAGGGCGACGAAGACCAGCGCCGGCGCCGTCGCCCAGGCCGGCACGGCCTTCGCGAAAGGCGCCAGGAAGAGGCACAGGAGGAACAGGCCGGCGCAGGCGAGCGCGGTCAATCCCGTGCGCCCGCCCTCGCGCACGCCCGCGCCGCTTTCGATATAGCTCGTCGTCGAGCTCGTCCCGAGCAGCGCGCCTGCCGTCGTCGCGACCGAGTCGGCGAACACCGCGCGCCGGATCCCGTCGATCGAGCCGTCCTCCCGGGTCTTTCCCGCCAGCCCGCCGACGGCGGTCAGGGTCCCCGCAGTATCGAAAAAGTCCACGAACAGGAACGTCAGCACCACGACGACAAGACCGAGCTCGAACACCGCGCCGAGATCGAGCGCGAGGAAGGTCGGCGCAACGCTCGGAGGCAGCCACTCGCCGCCGCCCCACGTCGTTTCGCCCACGATCAGGCCGAAGACGGTAAGCGCGACGATGGCGATCACGATGGCGCCCGGAACCCGTCGCGCGTCGAGCATGAGTATCGCGACGAAACCCAGGCAGGCGAGGGCCGCCGCGGAAGAGGTGAGGTCGCCGAGCGCCACCAGGGTGGCCGGGTTGTCGACCACGATCCCCGCGTTCTTCAGACCGATGAGCGCCAGGAAGAAGCCGATCCCCGCGGCGATGCCCAGGCGCAGACTCATCGGCATGGCTTCGATGAGCCACCGGCGCAGCCCGCTCGCGCTCAGGGCGATGAACAGCACGCCCGAACAGAACACCGCGCCCAGAGCCGCCTGCCAGGTGTAGCCCATGCCGAGGACCACGCCGTATGCGAAGAAGGCGTTCAGCCCCATCCCCGGCGCCAGCGCCACCGGCCAATTCGCCAGCAGGCCCATAAGCGCCGTGGCGAGCGCGGCGATCAGGACGGTCGCCGTGAACACGGCTCCGAAATCCATACCCGCCGCCGACAGGATGCCCGGATTGACGACGACGATATAGGCCATCGTCAGGAAGGTGGCCGCGCCGGCGACGAGCTCGCCCCGCACGGTGGCGCCGTTTTCCCTGAGCTTGAACAAGCGGTCGAGAAGTTCCACGGTTCGCTCCCCTTGGAAACGCCGGTTGCCCGAACGGCGACTCTACCCTCCGGCGGCGCCCTTGCGAACCCGCCGCCGTCGCATATCCGCGACGAAAGCGCCGACGGCGGCCGGCTATTATGATGGCCGGCGTCATGACCGATACCCGCACGAACCCGGCGCGTGAAGCGGCTATGTCCGAGGTGCTTTGGCGCCCCGACGAGGCGCGCGTCGACGCCGCGGCGATGACCGCCTTCCGCGCCGCCGTCGAGGCGAGGTGGAGCGTGAGCCTGCCGGACTACGCTGCGTTGCACCGCTGGTCGGTCGCCTGCCGGGAACGTTTCTGGCTGACGCTGTGGGATTTCTGCGGCGTCGTCGGCGAACGCCGGGGGGAGACCGTTCTGGCCGACCGCGACGCCATGCCGGGGGCGCGCTGGTTTCCGGACGCGCGCCTGAACTACGCCGAGAACCTCCTGCAACGGCGCGACGGCGGCGACGCCCTGGTGTTTCGGGGCGAGGGGGGCGCGCGGCGACGCATGAGCTGGCGCGAGCTGCGCGATTCGGTGTCGCGCGCGGCCCGGGCGCTGCGCGCCCTCGGCGTCGGCCGCGGCGACCGCGTGGCGGCATGTCTCCCGAACATGCCGGAAACCGCCGTCGCCATGCTCGCGACATCGAGCATCGGAGCGGTGTGGTCGTCATGCTCTCCGGATTTCGGCGCCCCCGCGGTCCTCGACCGTTTCGGGCAGATCGCGCCGAAGGCGCTGATCGGATGCGACGGCTACCGCTACAACGGCAAGCGTCACGATGCGCGCGCGCGGCTGGCCGACATCGCCGCCGCTCTTCCCGGTCGCCCCCCCGTTATCGTCGCCGCTTACGACGAGCCGGAAACGCCGCCCGCCGGCGCGACAACATGGGAAGACTGGCTCGCCCCGTTCGCCCCCGGCGAGATCGAATTCGACCGCCTGCCGTTCGACCACCCGCTGGCGATCCTGTTCTCCTCCGGGACCACCGGCGCGCCCAAGGGCATCGTGCACAGCGCCGGCGGCGTGCTGCTCAAGCATCTGTGCGAACACCGCCTGCATGGCGACGTCAACCCGGACGACCGGATGTTCTTCTTCACCACCTGCGGATGGATGATGTGGAACTGGCTGCTGAGCGGACTCGCCTCCGGGGCGACGCTGCTGCTCTACGACGGGTCGCCGTTCCATCCCGACGGGAATGTCCTGTTCGACTACGCCGACGCCGAGGGCATGACCCATTTCGGAACCTCGGCCCGGTTCATCGAGGCGTTGGCGAAGGCGGAGTTGCGGCCCGCCGACACCCACCGACTGGCCGAGTTGCGGGTTATGTTTTCCACCGGGTCGCCGCTGGCCCCGGCCGGTTTCGATTACATATACGACGCGGTGAAACGCGACCTCTGCGTGGCCTCGATCTCCGGCGGCACCGACATCGTCGGTTGTTTCGCGCTCGGCAACCCGACCCTTCCCGTGCGGCGCGGGGAGTTGCAATGCCCGGCGCTCGGCATGGCGACCGAGGTCCGGAACGACGCCGGCGCCGCGGTCGCGGGCGAGAAGGGCGAACTGGTCTGCGCGAAGCCGTTTCCCTCGATGCCGGTCGGCTTCTGGAACGACACCGACGGAGCCCGCTACCGCGCCGCCTATTTCGAGCGTTACCCCGGAGTGTGGCGCCACGGCGACTATGCCGAAACCACCGCCGCCGGAGGCCTGATAATTCACGGCCGCTCCGACGCGGTGCTGAACCCCGGAGGCGTGAGGATCGGCACGTCGGAAATCTACCGCGAGGTCGAGGCCGTGCCCGAGGTCGTCGAATCCGTCGTCATCGGCCAGGAGTGGCGAGGCGACGTGCGGGTCGTGCTCTTCGTCGTTCTGCGCGAGGGACTCACGCTCGACGATGCGCTGTCGGCGCGCATTTCAGAACGGCTGCGCGTCCACGCCAGCCCGCGGCATGCGCCGTCGAAGATCGTTCAGGTCGCCGCTGTCCCGCGCACGCGCAGCGGCAAGCTCGTGGAGCTCGCGGTCCGCGATGTCGTCCACGGGCGCCCCGCGGTCAATCGCGGCGCCCTTGAGGATCCGGCGGTCCTCGACCTCTATCGCGACATCCCGGCGCTTTCCGAAGCGTAAGGCGCGGCGGAAACCGCTGCCCGTCGGTTGCTCCGTCGGGCGAGGGCGCACAGCGCAGCGAGCGAAAAGCGTGTCATGAGCGCTCTCCGTGGCGAAGGTCGGGCCGCAGACCGCGCCAGTTCGTCGGCGGATGCGCGCGCACCGCCTCCTCGTTCACGTCGGCCCCCCAGCCGGGCCCGTCGGGGATTATGAGATGTCCGTCTTCGACGACCGGCGGCGCGGTCACCAGATCGTCCTTCCACGGCACATCGTCGATGTCGATCTCCATGATGCGCACATTGGGGAGCGCGGCGCAGAAATGCGCGCTCATCAGCGTCGACAGGTGCCCATAGAAATTGTGCGGCGCCACGTTGATCTCGTACGCCTCGGCCATGTGCGCGATCTTCACGCTTTCCGCCAGCCCGTTCCACGGCACGTCGACGATAGCCACGTCCATCGCGCGGTTCTCGAAGAAGGGGCGGAACTGCCGCCGCGTGAACAGCGATTCGCAGCTCGCCACCGGGGTCTGCAGCGCATCGCGTATCTTGCGCAGGCTCGGCGCGTCGTAACTGTCGATCTCGAACCACATCAGCCCCAGATCGTCCAGGGCGCGGGCCACCTTCAGATAGCCCTCGGTCTTGAAGTTGAAATTGAGGTCGAGAAGGATGTCGATGTCCTCTCCGGCGCCCTCGCGCAGGGCGGTCAACTGCTCGCGCAGCGCGCCGATCACGCGGTTCGAGGGGTTCAGGTCGATCCCGTCGCCGAAGCCGGGCATGTACAGAGTCGGCGGCGTATCGTCGAACAGGAAGATGTTGGTCTTCAACCCGGTGAAGCCGCGGGCGCGGACTTCGCGCCCCAACTCCACCAGCCCGTCCGCGTCCGCAAGGGGCGGGACGCCCATCGCCTCGGCGCGGTGCAGGCGGTAGGTCCCGCAATGGGACCAGTAAAGGCGCACGCGCTCCCGCGTCGGCCCGCCGAACAGCGCGTGAACCGGCACGCCCAGGTCCTTCGCCTTCACGTCCAGAAGGGCGTTCTCGAGCGCTGCGATCGCCTGCTGCGACATGCCGCCCGGCGCCTGGCGGGTGCGCGCGTAGAGATGCGTGACGATCTTCTCGACGGGGCGCGGGTCGACGCCGATCAACCCTTCGGCGAGCCCGCGGATAACCGCCGTGAGTCCGCGGCTGCCGTAGCTCTCGTTGTATTCGGAATACCCGACGACGCCGGAGTCGGTCTCGACCTTGAGAAAGGAGAACACCCGCCAGCCGGCGTCGCAATGCAGGTCCCCGATCGCCGTGATCTTCATGGATACCCCCTGTCGTTGTCCCCGGAAGCGGCGGCGACCGCGATGTCTCGCCCCCGACCGCCGCCGCCCACTATACCCCGAACGTCTCCGTCGCCTTGCCGCCGCCGCCGGTCGCGCCGTGAAACGCACCGCGAACTTGCGTCGCGCGTCGGCTTGTGGCAAGCATTGCGCGCCAGTCCTGCGTCGCCGTTACGCAACCCGGGGGTTCGATGCGCCGTATGCCGTTCCGTTTCCGCCGCGCCGTAGCCGCCTGCATCGTCCTGTGCGCGCCCGGCGCAGCGGCGGACGACGCCTTCGACCGCTGGCTCGCCGGGCTGCGGGCGGAAGCCCTCGCCGCGGGGATCGGCGAGTCGGCGCTCGACGCCGCCCTGCGGGAGGCGAAGCCGCTGCCGCGGGTCCTTGAACTCGACCGGCGCCAGCCGGAAACGCGCATGACCGCGAGGGAATATCTCGACCTCGTGGCGCCCGACAGCCGTGTGGAGGCGGCGCGGGTCCGTCTCGCGCGCCATCGCCCCACGCTCGATGCCGTCGCCGAACGATACGGCGTGCAGCCCCGCTTCATCGTTGCGCTGTGGGGGATCGAGAGCGACTTCGGGCGCCGCACCGGGAGTTTCGGAGTCGTTCCGGCCCTGGCGACCCTGGCCTGGGACGGGCGCCGGTCGGCGTTTTTCCGCCGCGAGCTGTTGGCGGCGCTGCGCATTCTCGACGAAGGACATATCCCCGCCGGCGACATGCTGGGGTCGTGGGCCGGAGCGATGGGCCAGTGCCAGTTCATGCCCAGCAGTTTCCTCGCCTACGCCGTCGACCGGGACGGCGACGGTCGCCGCGATATATGGGGGACGCTGGACGATGTCTTCGCCTCCATCGCGAACTATCTCGCCCATGCGGACTGGCGGGGCGACCAGACCTGGGGAAGGGGGGTGCGGCTGCCTCCGGGTTTCGACGAGCGCCTTATCGGCCTCGACACCGTGAAGCCGGTCGGCGACTGGCAGGCGCTCGGGGTCCGTCGTCTCGACGGCGCCGATCTCCCGACAAGGCCGCTGCCGGCCTCGCTCGTGCGGCCCGACGGAGCGGGCGGAGACGCCTGGCTGGTCTACGATAATTTCAGGGCGACGCTCAGATGGAACCGGTCCACTTATTTCGCGCTTGCGGTGGGGCAGCTTGCCGACCGCATGGTTGCGCCCTAACTGCCCGGCAATGATGCGCTTCGTTCCGCTCGCCGCGGCTGTCGCCCTTGCGCTCGGCGCGTGCACCGGTCTCCGCGACGGGCCGCCGGCGGCGCCCGGCGGCGCCTACAAGGTCGGCAAGCCCTATGTCATCGGCGGCGTGAGATACGTCCCCCGGGCCGACCCCGACTACGACAGCACCGGCATGGCGTCGTGGTACGGGCCGGGGTTTCACGGCAAGCGGACCGCAAACGGCGAGATCTACGACATGGACGCGCTGACCGCGGCGCACCCGACCCTGCCGATGCCCAGCCGCGTGCGCGTCACCAATCTCGAGAACGGGCGCAGCGTCGTTCTCCGGATCAACGACCGGGGGCCCTTCGCGAAAGGGCGCATCATCGACGTGTCCCGGCGCGCGGCGCGCGAACTCGGTTTCCTGCGCCATGGGGTGACCCGGGTGCGGGTGAGGGTTCTCGACAGCCCCGCCTTCGCCGCGGCCGACCGCAAGACGCCCCCCGCCAACGGTGGGGAATCGCTGTATGTGCAGGTCGGCTATTTCAGCGACTCCGGAAACGCCGACCGGTTGCGGGCGAAGCTCCGGCCCACCGGGCCGTTCGTCGTGTCGAGCGTATCGACGGACGCGGGATTGCGGCACCGGGTGCGCGCCGGCCCCTTGCGGTCGCGGACGGAGGCGCTCGACCTTCTCGCCGCCCTGCGCGCCGCCGGTTACGGAGACGCCTTCGTGATCGGCAATTGAGACTCCTCGTGAGACTCCTTGCCCGAAGGTTGGCGACGACCGCCATGTCCCCGTTCCCCGGACGCGCGCTGATCGCCGCCTGTCTGTCGTTGTGCGCGGCGTCCGCCGGCGCGTTCGACACGACGGCGCGGGAAGCCTTCCTGGTCGATTTCGCGACCGGCGCGGTGCTGCTCGAGCGCGATGCGGACAAGGCCGTTCCCCCGGCGTCGATGAGCAAATTGATGACCGTCTACATGGTGTTCCAGCGTTTGCGGGACGGCGCGCTGGCGCTCGAAGACGCCCTTCCGGTGAGCGAAAAGGCGTGGCGCACCGGCGGGTCCAAAATGTTCGTCGAAGTCGATACGAAGGTCACGGTCGAGGACCTGCTGCGCGGCATCGTCGTCCAGTCCGGCAACGACGCCTGCGTCGTCGTCGCCGAAGGGTTGTCGGGAAGCGAAGAGGCGTTCGCGGAGGAGATGAACCGGGAAGCGCGCAAGATCGGTTTGCTGGACAGCCATTTCACCAACGCCAGCGGGTTGCCCGACCCGGCGCACGTCATGTCGCCCCGCGACCTCGCCCGTCTGACGCGGCTGCTGATCGTCGAGTTCCCCGAATTCTTTCCCTACTTCGCCGAGACGAGCTTCTCTTATGGCGGGATCGATCAGAACAACCGCAACCCGCTGCTCTACGCCGACCTCGGCGCCGACGGGATGAAGACCGGATACACCCGGGCGGCGGGCTACAGCCTGACGGCGACCGCTTCGCGCGACGGGCGGCGGCTGATCCTCGTCCTGACGGGGCTCGAGTCGGGGCGCGCCCGGTCGCAGGAGGCGGCGCGGGTGTTGAGCTGGGCCTTTCGCGAAACCCGCAACCACACCCTGTTCGAGGCGGGCGAGGAAGTCGCCGCCGCCGATGTGTGGCTCGGCGCCGAGAAGACCGTTCCGCTGGTCGCCGGGCGCGATGTGAAGGTGACGCTGCCGCGCGCGTTCAGCGGCGGGCTGGGCGCGACCCTGGTGCTGGAGTCGCCGGTTCCCGCGCCCGTCGCGGCCGGCGCGCCGATCGCTGCGCTGCGGCTGGAAGGGCCGGGAATCGACGCCTTCGAAGCGCCGCTCCTCGCCGGCGCCGACGTGGGCGAGGCCGGACCGTTCGGGCGCGCAGCGGCGATGCTGAGCTGGCTTGTGTTCGGCTCTCCGTCGCCGTAATCGACGATGCCCCGGGGGCGCTTTATCACGCTCGAGGGCGGGGAGGGGGTCGGCAAGACGACCCAGTGCGCCCTTCTGGTCCGTCATCTGCGCGGTCGCGGGCGGGGGGTCGTCGCCACCCGCGAACCCGGGGGCACGCCGTGGGCGGAGGCGCTGCGCAAGCTCCTCCTCGACGGACCCGCAGAAGGGCGCGATGCGATGGCGGAAACTCTGGCCCACTACGCAGCGCGGCGCTCGCACATGGAAAAGACCATCGAACCGGCGCTGGCGCGCGGCGATTGGGTGGTGTGCGACCGTTTCGCCGATTCGACGATGGCGTATCAGGGGCGCGCCATGGGAGTCGGGCGCGCCGCGGTGGAGCGGTTGCACCGCGAGGCGCTCGGCGAACGCTGGCCGGACCTGACGCTGATCCTCGACCTGCCGCCGGCCGACGGTCTCGCGCGCGTCCGCGGTCGCGACCTGCTGAGCGACCGCTACCAGGAGCGCGAAGCCTCGTTCCACGACGCCGTGCGCAAGGCGTTCCTCGACATCGGGGAGGCGCGGCCGGAGCGCTGCGTCGTCATCGACGCCGGCGACGGTGTGGATGGAGTGGCCGACGCCGTCGCGCGCGCGGTCGCCGAGCGGCTCGATGGCTGACGCCGGCGCCGGTTCCGCGCCCCGCGCCAACCCGCATCTCTTCGGGCATGCGGCGGCCGAAGCGGCCCTGGCGCGCGCCTTCGCCAACGGGTCGCTTCACCACGCCTGGTTGATTACCGGCCCGCGCGGGGTCGGCAAGGCGACCCTGGCCTATCGGTTCGCCCGTCATGTGCTGGCGGGGGAGCCGTCGCGCGACAGCAGCCTCGGCATGGCTCCCGATCGTCCGGTCTTCCGCCGCGTTGCGGCGGCGGGCCATGCCGACCTCGCGACCGTCGAGCGCACCGCCGACCCGCGCCGCAAGACCGACCGGGTGCGCAACCGCATCGTCGTCGACGATGCGCGGACGTTGCGCGATTTCTTCTCGCTGAAAGCCGCGGAAGGCGGCTGGCGGGTCGCGGTGATCGACGCCGCCGACGAGATGAACGACAATGCGGCGAACGCGGTGCTGAAGATTGTCGAGGAACCCCCGCCGCGGGCGCTGCTGTTGCTGGTGGCGCATGTCCCCGGTCTGGTTCCGGCGACGTTGCGCAGCCGCTGCCGCAAATTGGCCCTGTCGCCGCTTGCTCCCGAAGATGTCGCGCGGGTCGTCGCCGCGGCGCGGCCCGACCTGCCCGAAGGCGACCGCGCCTTGCTCGCGGCGCTGTCGGACGGCGCGCCCGGGACGGCGCTGGCCCTGGCCGACGAGGACGGTCTCGACATCTATCGCGAAACCCTCGCGTTGATCGCGACCGCGCCGGGCATCGATACGCAAGCGCTTCACGCCTTCGCCGACAAGCTTGCGCGGCGGGGCGCGGAATCCTCCTTCCGCGCCGCCATGCATCTCTTCGCGCGCCAGGCGGCGCGGCTCGCCGTGTCGGCGGCCCGCGGCGAAGCGCCCGCCGGACAGCTGCCGGGCGAGGCGGACGCGGCGCAGCGTCTGCTCGCGGCGCCCGGCCTCGGTCGATGGACGGCGCTGTGGGAAAGGATCGGCGAACTCGCCGCCGGCGCGGAGCGGGTGAACCTCGACCGGAAACAGGTCGTCCTCAGCCTGTTTCTCTCCCTCGACGCCGCGGCGCGCGCGTAAGGCGCCGGAATCGCCGAGGTTCCGCCATGGCCGCGCCGGACACGTTCTACATCACCACGCCAATATACTACGTCAACGACGTACCCCATCTCGGCCACGCCTACACCACCATCGCGTGCGACGCGCTGGCGCGCTTTCAGCGGCTGGACGGGCGGCGCGTCATGTTCCTGACCGGCACCGACGAGCACGGCCAGAAGGTCGAGAAGTCGGCGCTGGCGGCGGGAGAGGGGCCCCAGGCCTTTACCGACAAGGTCTCGCGGCGGTTCCGCGAGCTCGCCCGGGCCCTGGGCTGCACCCATGACGACTTTCTGCGCACCACGGAGCCGCGTCATGTGCGGGCGAGCCAGGCGATCTGGCGGGCGCTGGTCGACGCGGGCGACATCTATCCCGGCGCCTACGCCGGCTGGTATTCGGTGCGCGACGAGGCCTATTTCGCCGAATCCGAACTCACCGAGACGCCCGGCGGCGAGAAGATCGCGCCCTCGGGCGCGCCCGTCGAATATGTGGAGGAACCGAGCTACTTCTTCCGGCTTTCCGCCTGGGGCGACAGGCTGCTCGCCCATTACGAGGCGAATCCGGACGCGATCCTCCCCGAATCCCGACGCAACGAAGTGCTGAGTTTTATCCGCGGCGGACTCGCGGACCTTTCGGTCTCGCGCACCGGTTTTCGCTGGGGCGTGCCTGTCCCCGGCGACGACCGGCACGTTATGTACGTCTGGCTCGACGCGCTGACCAACTATCTGACCGGGGTCGGTTATCCCGACACCGGCGCGGAGTCGTTCAGGGCGTTCTGGCCCGCCAGCCTGCACGTCGTCGGCAAGGACATCGTCAGGTTCCACGCCGTCTACTGGCCAGCGTTCCTGATGGCGGCGGGTCTCGAACCGCCGCGCCGGGTTTTCGCCCACGGCTGGTGGACGGTCGAGGGTCGGAAAATGTCCAAGACGCTGCGCAATGTCGTGGAGCCCTTCAAGCTCATCGAGACCTACGGGCTGGACCGCATACGCTATTTCCTGCTGCGCGAAGTGCCGTTCGGGAACGATGCGGACTTTTCGCGCGCCGCCGTCGTGCGGCGTATCGACCGCGACCTCGCCAACGATTTCGGCAATCTCGCACAGCGCGTGCTGAGCATGGTGAACCGGAACTGCGAGGCGCGGGTTCCGGCCCCCGGTCCGTTCGTCGAGGCCGACGAGGAGTTGCTGGCCGAAGCCCATGCTCTGGCGGATCGGCTGCGCGCCCGCATGGACCGCCAGGCTCTGAGCGAGGCGCTGGAGGAGATCTGGAGCGTCGCGCGCGCGGCAAACGGCTATGTCGACCGTCAGGCGCCGTGGAAATTGCGCAAGACCGACCCGGCGCGCATGAAAACGGTCTTGTACGTCCTCTGCGAAACCCTGCGTCATCTCGCCGTGGTCATGCAACCGTTCACGCCGGGCGCGGCGGAAAGCCTGCTCGACCAGCTCGCCGCGCCGGCGGGCGAGCGCGACTTCGCCCATCTCGGCGCCGCGCACGCCTTGCGCCCGGGAACGGAACTGCCCGCGCCGTCGGGCATTTTCCCGCGGTTCGACAAGGCCGGGAGCGCGGCGCCGTGATCCTCGTCGACAGCCATTGCCATCTCGATTCCCCCGACTTCGCGGAGGACCTCGACGCCGTCATGTCGCGGGCGCGCGACAGCGGAGTCGTGTGCTTCCAGACCATCTGCACGAGCCTGGAAGGCTTCGGCCGCGTTCTCGACATCGCCGAGCGGTACAATGACGTGTACTGCTCGGTCGGCATTCATCCGCACGAAGCCGGAAACGAGCCGGCCGCGACGCCGGAACGACTGATCGAATTCGCCCGTCACCCCAGGGTGATCGGCATCGGCGAGACCGGTCTAGACTACCATTACGAGCACAGCCCGCGGCCGGCGCAACGGGCGAACCTGCGCGCCCACATCCGGGCGGCGCGGGAAACCGGCCTGCCGCTGATCGTCCACACCCGCGACGCCGACGACGACACCATCGAAATTCTCGAGGCCGAGGCGGGCGAGGGGGCGTTTCCCGGCCTCATCCACTGCTTCAGCGCCGGCCCCGCGGTCGCCGAGTGCGCGATGCGCCTGGGGTTGACGCTCTCCTTTTCCGGCATCGTGACCTTCCGCAACGCCGATACGGTGCGCGAGGCCGCGCGCCGCGCTCCGGTGGAGCGGATACTGGTGGAGACCGACGCGCCCTGGCTGGCGCCCGTGCCCAAACGCGGCAAACGCAACGAACCGGCGTTCGTCGCCCACACGGCGCGCGCCGTCGCCGGGATCGTCGGTCTGTCGGAAGAGGCGTTCGCCCGCCGGACCACGGAGAACTTCTTCCGTCTGTTCTCCAGGGCGGAACGGCCGGCCGCGGCCTGACCGGCCGTTCGATGGAGATCGCCCCGGTCGCGCTCGTCGTCCGCGGCGCCGTAGCCGATCCCATCCTGTGGATTCTCGCCGGCGTCATCGGCTGGGACCATCGTCGCCCGGCGTTGGCGACCGCTGGCCTGCTGGGGACGGCGGGGTGCGTCTGGGGCGCGGTTCGCGTGGCCGTCTATGTGTCGATGGGCGAACGTCTCGGTCCGGCGACGGCCGGGTTGACGGCGGCGGTTTGCGTCGCGTTGCTGCTGGCGGCCGGGCTGACAGTGCGAGAGATTCGTTGGTATTTCGCGAAGCGATGAGATATTTTCCATAATATACCTTATGCGATTTTCCTATGTCCGACATTGATCGCCTCCTCGCCGTCATGGCCCGCCTGCGCGACCCCGAACGCGGTTGTCCGTGGGACCTCGAACAGACCTTCGAGACCATCGCGCCCCATACGGTCGAGGAAGCCTATGAGGTGCTCGACGCCGTCCGCCGCGGCGACATGGCGGCCCTGGTCGACGAACTCGGCGACCTGCTGTTCCAGATCGTCTTCTACGCCCGGTTGGGCCGCGAGGCCGGCGTCTTCGATTTCGCCGACGTGGCGCGCACGGTCTCCGACAAGATGGTCCGCCGCCACCCCCATGTGTTCGGCGACGAACCGACGCCGGACGCCGCCGCCCGAACCCGCCGCTGGGAGGCGATAAAGGCGGCCGAACGCGCGGCGCGAAACGACGGCGGCGCGCTCGACGGCGTCGTCCGCGCGCTCCCCGCCCTGTCGCGCGCGCTCAAACTGCAACGGCGCGCTGCGCGGGTCGGTTTCGACTGGCGCGCCGTCGAACCGGTCCTGGGCAAACTCCATGAGGAGCTCGCCGAGCTCGAGGCCGAGCTCGACCGCCCCGACGCGCCGCCGGCGCGCGTGGCCGACGAGATCGGAGACCTGCTGTTCTCTTGCGTGAACCTCGCGCGCCATGTCGGCGCCGACCCCGAGGCGGCGCTGCGAGAGGCGAACGACAAGTTCGAAAGACGGTTCAGGCGCGTCGAAGCGCTGCTCGCCGCCGCCGGCCGCACGCCGGAACAGGCAAGCCCGGACGAGATGGACCGACTATGGGAGCGCGCGAAGTCCGAGGAACGCGAAGGACCGACGGGCGAAGCTCTCGGGGGGCGGCCTGTCAGTCGTTCGCGAGCAGATGGATGAGGCTCGAAGTGTCCCAGCGCCCGCCGCCGCGGGCCTGAACATGGGCGTAGAATTTGTCGATCAGCGCGGTCGTCGGCAGCCGCGCGCCATTACGCTCAGCTTCCGCCAGCGCGATCGCCAGGTCCTTGCGCATCCAGTCCACGGCGAAGCCGAATTCGAACTCGCCCCGCGCCATCGTGCGGGCGCGATTCTCCATCTGCCATGACCCCGCGGCGCCTTTGGAGATGACATCGGTCACGAGATCGCAGTCGAGGCCGGCCCTGGCGGCGAAGTTCATCGCCTCCGAAAGCCCCTGAACGAGGCCGGCGATGCAGATCTGGTTCACCATCTTGGCGAGCTGGCCGGCGCCCGCCGGCCCCATGCGCGTCACGGCGCGGGCATAGGCTTCGATCACGGGCGCGGCGCGGTCGAAAACCCCGCGTTCGCCGCCGCACATGACGGTGAGCACGCCGTTCTCGGCGCCCGCCTGGCCGCCGGAGACGGGCGCATCCACAAAGCCGGCGCCCCGGTCGCGCGCCGCGGCGTCGAGTTCGCGCGCGAGATCGGCCGAATCGGTCGTGTGATCCACAAGGACCGCGCCCTCGCCCATCCCGGCGAGCGCGCCGTCGTCGCCATAGACGACGCTGCGGACGTCATCGTCGTTGCCGACGCACATGAACACGAACTCACGCCCGGCCGCAGCCAGCGCCGGGGTTTCCGCAAGTGCCCCGCCGTGGGCGTCGACCCAGGCCGACGCCTTCGACCGCGTGCGGTTGTAGACCGTCACTTCGTGCCCCCCGGCGGCCAGATGCCCCGCCATGGGGTAGCCCATGACCCCGAGCCCGATGAACGCTGTCTTGCGCGGCTGCGTCATGACGACCCTCCCGGTAGACTGTCCGCGTCATAGCAAATTCGAGGGACGGAGCGAACCATGACCGATTTCGCCGACACGACCGTTCTCGTCACCGGGGCCACGGCCGGCATCGGCGCCGCAGTAGCGCGCCGCTTCGCCGCCGCGGGCGCCCGTCTCGTGGTTGTCGGCAGGCGCGTCGACCGCCTCGACGCGCTGGCGAAGGCGCTGGACGCCCCGGTCCATCCGCTCGCCCTCGACGTCTCGGATCGGGAGGCGGTCGCGGAGGCGATCCCGTCCCTTCCCCCGCGCTTCGCCGAGATCGGCATTCTCGTCAACAATGCGGGCCTCGCGCAGGGACTCTCCGGCGCCCAAGACGCCGATATCGACGATTGGGAGCGCATGATCGACACCAACGTCAAGGGCCTTGTGTACATGACGCGGGCCGTCCTCCCGGGCATGGTGTCGCGCAACGCCGGTCACGTGGTCAATATCGGCTCCGTCGCCGGTTCCTATCCTTACCCCGGCGGCAACGTGTATGGCGGGACCAAGGCGTTCGTCGCCCAATTCACCCTGAACCTGCGCTCGGACCTGCTGGGCACGCGAGTCCGCGCGACCTGCATCGAGCCGGGCATGACCGCAACCGAGTTTTCCCTGGTGCGCTTCAAGGGCGACGCCGCCAGGTCGGAGCAGATCTACGCCGGCGCCGACCCGATGTCCGCCGCCGATCTCGCGGAGGTCGTCCATATGGTTTGCGCCCTTCCCGCCCGCGTCAACGTCAACCGCCTGGAGGTCATGCCCGTAACCCAGGCGTTCTCTCCCTTTGCGGTCCACCGCGAAACCTGACCGGGTTCACCCCGGCGCGGCGCCGCTCTCCTCCATATAGGCCGCTTCCGGGAAACGGTTCGAGAAAAGCGCTTCGTCGGCGGCGTCGAGCGCGACATCCAGACGCACGACCCCGCCCTCGTCGGCGCGGCCGAGAACCGCACCGCGGCGATAGAGCCACGCGAGCGCCGCCCCGTCGGCGGCTTTCAGCACGATGCGGGAAACACGGCGGCCGTCGGCGAGGCGGCGGTCCATGAGGTCGACCAGCCGCGCGAGCCCGGCGCCGTCCAGCGCCGACACAGCGACTGCGCTGTCCGCGTCGGCGACGCGCCGTTCCAGCGCATCCCGGTCCTCGACCGCGAGCAGATCGATCTTGTTGTAGACGTCCACGATGCGCCCGCCGCCGTCGGCGCCCACGCCGAGTTCGGCGAGAACCTTCAGGACATCGGCGTTCTGCGCCGCTGCGTGCTCATGGGCGGCGTCGCGGACATGCAGGATCAGATCGGCCTCCACGACCTCTTCCAGCGTCGCCCGGAAGGCGGTGATCAGATCGGTCGGCAATTCGGACACGAAACCGACCGTGTCCGACAGGATGAGGGTGCGCCCCGACTCCAGCGACAGAGCGCGCATCGTCGGGTCGAGGGTGGCGAACAACCGGTTTTCGGCCGCCACAGCGGCGCCCGTCAGGCGGTTGAACAGGGTGGATTTGCCCGCGTTGGTGTAGCCGACGAGAACGACAATCGGAAACGGCACGCGGCGCCGGGCGGCGCGATGCAGGCCGCGCGTGCGGGTCACCGATGCGAGTTCCCGTCGCAACCGCACGATCCGCTCGTCGATCCGCCGCCGGTCCACCTCGAGCTGCGATTCGCCGGGGCCGCCGACGAACCCCAGCCCGCCGCGCTGCCGCTCCAGATGCGTCCAGCTGCGGACCAGGCGGCTGCGCTGATAGGACAGCGCCGCCAGCTCCACTTGCAGGCGCCCTTCCCGCGTGCGCGCCCGCGCGCCGAAAATCTCCAGGATCAAGGCTGTCCGGTCCAGCACCTTGACGCGCCACGCGCGTTCGAGATTGCGCTGCTGGACCGCCGAGAGCGCCGTGTTCACGACCGCGACGTCCGGACGTTGCGGCGCCGAGTCGAGGCGCTGCGCGAAACCGGAAACCTGACCGGGCCCGAACAGCGTCGCCGCGCGCGCCCGGCGGACAGGCAGCACGTCGGCGCCGCAAATTCCGGTCGCGACCGCCCGCGCCAGCCCCACGGCCTCCTCGAGACGCGCCTGCGCGCCTCGCTCCCCCGGCCGCGCCGCCTCCGGGCGGATGTCGGGATGCAGGACCCATGCGCGGCCCGAAGCCGCCGGAAGGGCGGAGTCCGTCACCCCGCCTTCCCGTCGTCGCCCCCGGGCGGCTCGGACAAGCGGACGGGGCGCGCGGGAACAATCGTCGATATCGCGTGCTTGTAAACGAGCTGCGCACGCCCTTCCCGCCGCAAGAGGACGCAGAAATTGTCGAACGCCGCAACGACCCCCTGCAATCTCGCGCCGCTGGCGAGAAATATCGTCACCGGAACGTCATCGGCGCGCAGCCGGTTGAGAAATCCGTGTTGCACGTTGTTCCGCGCGCCGCTCTCCATGTCCCGCTCCGGCGTCCCTCCGACGAACTGCGCCATGCTCATCGTAACATCGACGCCCCGGGTTCCCTACCCGGTTCGCGGAGCCGGCGCGGCGGCGCCGCGGGCGAACGCCGTGTAAAGGTCGCGCAGCCGCTCTGTCGTCGAACCCGGGCGGCCGTTCGCTACCACGGCGTCGTCGATCTGCAGGACGGGGACGACGAACGAACTCGTGCTGGTCAGAAAGGCCTCGCGCGCGCCCTTCGCCTGTTCGAGGGCGAACGCTTCCTCGACGACCGGAATCCCGGCGTCCTTCGCCAGGACGATAAGGCGCCGGCGAGTGATCCCCGCGAGAATGTCGTTGCCCGGCGGGCGCGTCTTCACGACGCCGTCGCCGTCGACGATCCAGGCGTTCGACGCCGCCCCTTCCGTGACCCGCCCGTCCGGGTCGATTTGCCAGGCCTCGAACGCGCCGGCTTCCGCCGCCGCCTGTTTCGCCAGCACGTTGGGCAGCAGCGACACGCTCTTGATGTCGCGCCGTCGCCAGCGCCGGTCGGGGACCGAAACGACACGGACCCCTTCGATCAGCGCCCGCGCGCTCGCCGGCCCGGCGCGCCGCGCCGTCGCCACCACCGACGGTTTCGCGCCGCGCGGAAACGCATGGTCGCGAGGCGCCGCCCCGCGCCCCACCTGGAGATAGACGATCCCTTCCTCGACGCGGTTGCGGCAGAGCACTTCGCGCAGCACCGCCGTCATCGCCGCCGCGCTCATGGGAAAGGCGATGTCGAGCTCGCCGAGCGAACGCTCCAGCCGCTCACGGTGCCAGACCGGGTCGACAAGCCGCCCTCCTATCGCCGCGATCACCTCGTAGGCGGCGTCGGAGAACTGCATCCCGCGGTCTTCGATATGCACCCGCGCCGCCGCGTGCGGCGCGTAGCGACCGTTCACATAGGCAATGCGGGACATGTGAACCTCCGCCAATCAGCGCCGCCAGAAAAGCGGCGTCAACACCACGAAAAAGGCAAATATCTCAAGGCGTCCGATTACCATACCCAGGGCGAGCGCGATGTCACCGGACCACGCCAGCGATGTCAGCGCCGGCGCGGCGCCGGCGCTTTCCGCGAGCAACGGCCCGCTGTTGGTCAGGGCGCTCAGGGCGAGCACCGAAGCCGCCGCAAAATCCAGGCCGTGCGCCGCCAGGATCAGGGTGAGCGCCACCAGGAACAGAATGAACATGGTGAAGAACGCCCACACGCTGCGCATGGCGGCATCGCTGCCGGACGCGCCTCCCGCCGTCAGCGAGACGACGCGGTGCGGGTGCGCCAGACGCTCGAGCTCGCGCCGGCTCTGGCGCAGCAACCGCAGCGCCCGGGCGAGTTTGACCCCGCCCGAGGTCGAGCCGCCGGCGCCGCCGACAAGCGCGAGCCCGGCCAGCGCCAGGACGACGGAGGCGGGAACCGGCGACGCGATGCCGGCCTCGAAGCCGGTGGTCGTCAGCGCCGACACCGCCGCGAACGCGCCGCGCCATATCGCCTCGTCGGGCGGGAGCGAAGCCGCGCCCAGCACCGTCGCCGTGCCGACCGCCCCGATGAGCAGGACGATTACGAACAGGCGGGACTCGACGTCTTTCGCGAGCGCAGCGGCGCGCCCCGCCCCCGCCCGCCACGCATCGAGCAGGTTCAGCGCGCCCGCCGCCATCGCCAGCATGAGGACCGCCTGAACGCCGCGCCCGAACGCCGCCGGTCCCCCGTCGTTGGCGGAAAACCCGCCCGTGGACACGCTGCTCATGGCGTAGCACACGGCATGGAACGGAGGGGCCCCGGCGAGGAGGAGCGCCACGCCTGTCGCCCCCGTCAACGACAGGTAGACAATGGCCGCCGACCCGGCGGCCCGCCCCAGGCGCGGACGGAACGCGCCGCCGGCGCGCGCGTCCTGCGCTGCGAACGCGAATTGGGGCGCTGCCGCCGCCAGGAAAACCAGAGTCGCATAACCGCCGGACCATTGCAGAAGCGCGCGCCACAAGACGATGGCGCGCGGCGCCGAGTCGGGCGAGTCGATCGCGCCGATCCCCGATGCCGTCACCCCCGACGCCGCTTCGAGCAGGCTTCCGGAAAAGTCCGCGACCGCCCCCGAAAGGACGAAGGGAAGCGCCGCGAACAGGCTGGCGACGCCCCAGCCGGCCACGGCGAAAACGAGGGCTTCGCGCCGGCCCGGCCGTCCCGCCCCGCGCCCGACCAGCACCAGTACGACTCCGACGAACAACGCGAAGCCCGCGCCGAACACGAAACCGCGGGCGCACTCTGCGTCCGAATCGGCGAGCGCCAGCGCGAGCGGCGGCGCATGCGCCGCCGCCAGCGCCAGCAACAGGCGTCCGAAGGCGCCGAGAAGCGCCGCGGCGTTCACGAGCGACTCGCCGCCCGCTTCTAGAAGAACCCGATCGCGACCGAGAACAGGCGCTCAACCTTCTTGATCGCTTCCTTGGGTGAAAAAACTATCGCTATATCATCCGGTTCCACGAATGTATTCCCACGGGGAATCAGTATATTCCCGTCACGCACAAGGGCGCCGATCAGGACGCCGCGCGGCAGTCCCGCGTCCTTGAGGGGGCGGCCCACGACAGGAGAGGTCTCCAGCGCCTGAACCTCGATGACTTCGGCCTCGCCGCCGTGGAGGCTGTAGACCGAGCGAATGCGCCCGCGGCGGACATGTTGCAGGATCGACGAGACGGTCAGTTCCCGAGGGCTGACCGAGGCGTCGATACCCAGCGGCGAGATCAGCGGGCCGTAGCTGACGGCGTTGATCAGCGCCACGGCGCGCAGGCAGCCATGACGCTTCGCCAGCACAGACACCAGCACGTTGACCTCGTCGTTGTCGGTGACCGCCACGACGGTTTCGGTGTCGGCGACGTTGGCTTCTTCGAGCAGGTCGGTGTCGAGGGCGTCGCCGTTGAGGACGACCGTGTGTTCCAGGCGGTCGGCGACGAATTCGGCGCGCGCCTTGTCGTGCTCGATGAGTTTGAGGTCTGCGTCCGGCCTCGCCGTCTCGATCTGCCGCGCCAGCATGAGACCGATATTGCCGCCGCCGACCAGCAGCAGGCGGCGCGCCGCCTGCTCCTCGTGGCCGAACAGGGTCATGGCGCGCGGCACCTGGCCGGTTTCGGCGACGAAATAGATTTCGTCTCCCGGCAGCAATTGCTCCATGCGCGCCGGATACAGCGCGCGGTCGCCGCGCAGGATCGAGACGATGGTGATGTCGAGGTCGGGGAACAGTTCGCCGAGCTCGCGCAACGGCGTATTGACCACGGGGCAACGGTCGCCCAGGCGCACGCCGACGAGGCGCGCCCGGTCGTCGGCGAACCCGGCCAGGTCCAGCGTCCCCGGCACATCGAGACGGCGGGCTATGGCGCGCGCCACCTCGACTTCCGGCGAGATGATGGCGTCTATGGGCATGTGCGCGCGGCTGAACAGCGCCCGCCACGCCGGTTCGAGATAGGCTTGCTGGCGGATGCGCGCGATCTTGGTGGGCACGTCGAACAGCGAATGCCCCACCTGGCACGACACGATGTTGATCTCGTCGGACTGGGTGACGGCGATCAACATGTCCGCCTCGCCCGCTCCGGCCCGTTCGAGAACGTCGGGATGCGAGGCGAAACCGACCATCGATTGCACGTCGAGGCCGTCGCTCACCTTGCGGATGCGCTCCGCCGAGTCGTCGATGACGACGACATCGTTGTCCTCGGCGGAGAGCTGGCGAGCGATGTTGTAGCCGACCTCTCCGGCGCCGCAGACCAGAACTCTCACCGCCCCCTCCCCGGCGTCACCACTCCTTGTCCCTGCCCGATATGCCGAGCGATTTCAGCTTGCGGTGGAGCGCCGACCGCTCCATGCCGACGAAGGACGCCGTGCGCGAGATATTGTGCCCGAAACGCACCACCTGCGCCCGCAGATATTCCCGCTCGAACACTTCGCGCGCCTTGCGTAGCGGCAGCCCCATGACCTCGGCGCCGTCATGCTCCCCCACCCCGGAGGGCGCCGCCGTGAGAAGGTCGGGCGGCAGCATGTCGGCGCGCACCGACGCCTCCGCCTCGCCCGGCGCCATGATCAGGACCCAGTCCACGACGTTGCGCAACTGGCGGATGTTCCCCGGCCAGTCGCAGGTCTGGAGGACGGCGATCGCGTCGTCGCCGATGACGCGCGGCGCGAGGCCGTGCGTCGCCGAGGCGCGCTCGACGAAATGCCGCACCAGCGCCGGGATGTCGTCGCGCCGTTCCGCCAGCGACGGAACCCGCAGCGGCACCACGTTCAGCCGGTAATAGAGGTCCTCGCGGAATCTTTTGGCGTGGATCTCCGCCGCCAGGTCGCGGCTCGTGGAGGCGATGACCCGCACGTCCACCGAAATGGCGCGATTGCCGTTCACCCGGCGAAAGGTCTGGTCCTGAAGGACGCGGAGGATCTTGCCCTGGGTCTCCAGCGGCATGTCCGCCACTTCGTCCAGGAGGAGCGTCCCCCCGTGCGCCTGTTCGAGCAAGCCGATCTTGCGAGCCCCGCCGGCGGCGGAGTCCTCCGCCCCGAAGAGTTCCGCCTCGAAGCGCTCCGGCGCGAGCACCGCCGCGTTGATGGCGACGAACGGCGCCTCGGCGCGCGGCGACAACCGGTGGACGAGGCGCGCGGCGACTTCCTTGCCGCATCCGGGCGGCCCCGTGATCAGCACCCGGCTGCCGGTTCCTGAGACGCGCGCTATGGTCTGGCGAACGCTCTTCATCGGCAGGGACACGCCGATCATGTCCGCCGCGGCGTCGGCCCTCTCACGCAGTTCGCGCAATTCCCGGCGCAACCGCCGGTGCTCCAGCGCGCGCCTGACCGCAAGCAGCATCCGCTCCGCCGCGAAGGGTTTCTCGATGAAATCGTAGGCGCCCATATGGATCGCCTGGACAGCGGTTTCGATGGTGCCGTGGCCGCTGATCATGATCACCGACAGTTCCGGGTCGCGGGTCCGCAGTTCCTTGAGCAGCCCGAGTCCGTCCAGCGGGCTGTCGCGCAGCCAGATGTCGAGAAGCGCGAGATGCGGGCGGCGGACCGCCGCCTGGGCCAGCGCGCTGTCGGCGCCCGCCGCCTCGCGCGCGGCATAGCCTTCGTCCACCAGTATCCCGGCGATCGCGGCGCGGATGTCCTCTTCGTCGTCGACGATGAGAATGTCACCGGGCATGATGCATCCCGGGGTTGTCGGGGCTTTCGGCGCGGGCCTCGCCGCGGCGCGGAAATTCGAGACGCGCGCGGGCGCCTCCCAGCGGACCGTCGTCCAGCGCCACCCTGCCGCTGTGATCCTCCATGACTTTCTTGACGATGGCAAGACCGAGCCCCGTGCCGCGTTCGCGGGTCGTCACGTAAGGTTCGGTCAGGCGCGCCCTCAGGTCGGCGGCCGCCGGCAGCCCGCACCCGTTGTCGTCGACGACCACGGCGGCGAGGCCGTCTGCGCCGTTTTCGACTTCGATCTCGACGCGGCCGCCGGGCCTTCCGCCCTCCGGCGTGGCGCGCCGATCGATCGCATCGACGGCGTTCTTCAACAGATTGGTGACCGCCTGTCCCACCTGCACCGCATCGCAGCGAACCGGCGCCGGGCCGTCGGGCCGGCGAAGCGCGAACGCGATGTCGTCGCGCGCCATGGCTTGCAGCGACACCGCTCGTTCGACCACGGGCGCGAGGTCGGTTTCGGCCAACACCGGAGCGGGCATCCGCGCGAAAGACGAAAATTCGTCGACCATCGCCCGCATCGCGCCGACCTGCCGGACGATCGTGTCGATACACGCCTCGAACAATTGGGCGTCCGGTTGCGCGCCGGGGTCGTCGCGGCGCGCTCGGTTGCGCCGCAGGCGTTCGGCCGCCAGCTGGATGGGCGTGAGAGGGTTCTTGATCTCATGCGCGATGCGCCGCGCCACGCCCGCCCAGGCGGCGGCCCGCTGGGCGCGAACCAGATCGGTGATGTCGTCGAAAGTGACCACCGCGCCTGCCGGACGTCCGGCGTCGGTTTGCGCGGTCATGCGCACCAGAAGTTCCCTGGCGCGTCCGCCGCGCAATATCGAGACCCTGTCCTGCACCAGCCGTTGTTTCCGACCCCGAAGGGAGCGCAGCAGGCCCGCCATTTCGGGGACGGCGGCGGCGAGTTGGCGACCGATCAGGTCGTCGGCCTCGCATGCGAGGAGCTGCAACGCCGAACGGTTGGGCAGATAGATACGGCCGTTGCGGTCGAGGCCGAGAACGCCTGCCGACACGCCGAACAATATGGCTTCGGTGAACAGACGGCGGTTGTCGATCTGCCGGTTCGCTTCGATCAATTCCGCGCGCTGGCTTTCGAGCTGTCCCGTCATGCGGTTGAAGGCGCGCGCCAGCGCGTCCAGTTCGTTGTCCGCCTCGCCCTCGGGCAGCCGGGTGTCGAGGCCGCCCGCGCGCACGCGCTCCGTCGCCGCCATCAGCGCCGAGATCGGGCGCACCATCCGGTTGGCGAACACCAGGCCCAGCCACACCGCGGTCAGCAACAGCAGCAGCGACACCACCACGTAGAAAAGCGTGAAGGTGATCTGGATGTTGGACCTCCGTAAATCCAGGTCGCGGTAGTCGCTCACCGCCTCGGTCAGTCGCGTCACATGGTCGAGCACCTCCGAATCGGCGAACCGCCCGACATAGAGGAAATGGCCGATCAAGGCGTCGATGCGCGCCAGCGCGCGCACGCGGTCGCTTTCGTCGTTGGTCATCACCACCGCCTCCCCCGCCGCGGCGCGCTGGATGGCGGCATTGGGAACGGGGTCGAAGGCGAGCACGAAACTGAGCTTGCCTTGCGCCAGAACCTGTCCGTCGGCGCGCAGGATCAGCGCTTCGGTCAGCGAGCGTTCTTCCGCGAGTTCCTGAAGCAGCCGCGACAGGGCGGCCGGCGACGCCAGCCGCCGCGGGTCCTGCCGGTTGAGCGTTGCCACCATCGACAGGATGTCGGCGCGGATGAACTCCCTGTGGTCGCGGGCATAGGCTTCGGAGATGGCGATCGAACGGTCGAGCGCGGTGCGCATCCGCTCGTTGAACCACGCCTGAATGCCGAGGTTGAAGAACAGCGCCGAGAACACCGCGACGATGATCGCCGGCGCCACCGCAAGCGCGCCGAACATCCCGACGAAGCGCGCGTGAAGGCGCGAACCCACGGAGCCTTGCCGGCGCGCCTGCCAGAGCCCAGCCAGACGCCACGCAACCAGGGCGCCGAGACCGAGAAGCAAGACGAGGTCGATGTTCAGCAGCACGAATATCGCGTTCGGGCTCCCGCCGGGCGGCGCGATGAAGCCGCTCAACATTCCGAAGGTGGCGATACCCGCGAGCAGCGCCGCCACCGTCACGGCGACGGCGAAGTTCCGGCTCGCGCCGACGCGCCGCACCGCGGCCAGCGCGCGGCGCGGCAGGGGAGCGGCGGCGGCCGCCGCCGCAACGCTCATGCCGGTCCCCGCGCGACGTCGATGTCGAGGTCGCGGATCTTCTTGCGCAGCGTGTTGCGGTTGAGACCGAGAACGGCCGCTGCCCTGAGCTGATTGCCGCGCGTCGCCGCGAGGGTGCGCAGGATGAGCGGGCGTTCGACCTGACGCAGGACGCGCCCGTAGAGCCCGGGCTCCGGCAACGTTCCCTTGTGCGCCGCGAAATGGCGCGCGAGGCAGCGGTCCACGCTGTCCTCGACGCCGTCGTCTTCCGGCAGGCCGTCGAATTGGGCGCGCTCCCGCGCGCCGCCGATTTCGTTCGCGACGATGGCGTCGTCGATCGTCTCTTCGACGTAGAGCGCCGCGATCCGCCGGAGGAGGTTCTCGAGTTCGCGGACGTTCCCCGGCCAGCTGTGGGCCTTCAGGCGCTCGATGCCCCGGGCGCCGATCCGTTTCGCCGGCAGTCCCTCGGCGCGCACGCGGTCGAGAAGATGGGTCGCCAGCAGCGGCATGTCGTCGAGGCGCTCGCGCAGCGGCGGCAGGCGCAGCGGCGCCACGTTGAGACGGTAATAGAGGTCTTCGCGAAACCGCCCCTTTTCGATCGAGGCCGTAAGGTCGCGATGCGTCGCGGCGACGATGCGAACATCGGCGCGAATCGGGCGTCGCCCTCCCACCGTCGTATATTCGCCCTGCTGGAGGACGCGCAGAAGCCGGGTCTGCGCCTCAGGGGGCATGTCGCCGATCTCGTCCAGGAACAGCGTGCCGCCGTCGGCTTGCTCGAAACGTCCCGCGGCGCGCGCCGCCGCCCCGGTGAACGCGCCGCGTTCGTGGCCGAACAGTTCGCTTTCGATCAGATCGCGCGGGATCGCCGCCATGTTGACGGCGACGAAGGCGCGGTCGCGCCGCTTGCCGAAATCGTGCAACGCGCGCGCGACGAGTTCCTTGCCGGTTCCCGATTCCCCGGTGATCAACACCGTCAGGTCGGTCGCCGCAAGCCGCGCGAGCGCCCGGTAGACATCCTGCATCGCCGGCGAGCGCCCGACCAGCGGCAGCGAATCCTCGGGCTCGGGCGGGGCCTCCTCCTCCGCCCCCTCGCCGGCTCGCCGGCTCGCGAGCGCCCGTTGCACGGTGGCGGTGAGTTCGTCGAGGTCGAACGGCTTGGGAAGATATTCGTAAGCGCCGTGTTCGTTGGCGCGGATTGCGGTCATCAGCGTGTTGCGCGCGCTCATGACGATCACCGGCAGGTCGGGCCTCGCCCGCCTGATCCGCGGCAGCAGGTCCAGACCGTCGCCGTCGGGCATGACCACGTCGGCGACCACAAGATCGCCGGCCCCCGCCCTGGCCCAGCGCCAGAGCGACTCCGCGCTGCCGGTGGCGCGCACGGCGTAACCCAGGCCGCCGAGAGCGCGGCCGATGACCGTGCGGAGCGTCCGGTCGTCATCGGCGACGAGAATTGTCGCGTCTTCGCTCATCGTCGTTCACTCGTCGTCGGCCATCGCCGGCAGCCGGACCCGGAAAACGGTGCGCCCGGGCCGTGTTTCGAACTCCACCACCCCGCCGTGGTTCTCGACGATGCTCGCCACCAGCGCCAGACCGAGGCCCGCGCCGTTGTGGCGGGTCGTGACGAAGGGTTCGAACAGGGTCTCGCGCAGGTCTTCGGGAATGCCGCGCCCGTTGTCCTCGACCGACGCGACGATGGGCAGATCGAGAGCCTTGCCCCCGCCGCCGGGGGCAAATTTGAAACCGAACCGGTAGCGGGTGGAAAGCGCGATCTCGCCGTCGCGCGCCGGCGCCGCCTCGGCGGCGTTTTTCACGAGGTTCAGGAACACCTGCACCAGCTGGTCGCGGTTGCCCCACACTTTCGGCAGCGACGGATCGTAACGTTCGACGAAGCGCGCCCCGGTCGCGCCCTGCTGAAGCCGCCGGACATGCTCGAGAACGCTGTGGATGTTGACGCGCTCCCCCGCCGGCGGACGGTCGTCGGAGAAGGCGTCGACACGGTCGACCAGCTGGCGGATGCGGTCGGTCTCCTCGCAGATCATTTGCGCCAGTTCGCGTTCGGGCCCGCCGACCGAGCGTTCGATCAGCTGCGCGGCGCCGCGGATGCCGGAAAGCGGGTTCTTCACCTCGTGGGCCAGCACCGCCCCCATGCCGGCCACCGAACGCGCCGCGGAGCGGTGATTGAGATGCCTGTCGATGATGCGCGCCATCGAACGTTCGACCAAGCAGACGAGAAGCCCGCCTTCGCCGTCGCCGAGCGGAGTGACGTGCACGTCCGCCAAGCGCTCGCCCAGCCGCGGGCTCGACAGCGCGACGCCGTATTCGCGCACGCCGGCGCCGCCGCGCGCCGCCAGTTCCGCCAGCGCGACCAGCGGACTGTCGGGCGGCAGCAATTCCGCGAGCCGGTGGCGGGCGAGATAGGCGCTGCCCGCGCCGAGCAACTGTTCGGCGGCGGGATTCGCGAACTCGATACGCCCCGAATCGCCCAGCGCGAGGACGGCGATCGGCATGGCGCCGAGAAGCGCCGCCGCGGCGGCGGATTCTGTCCGCCCGGAGGGAGTCGCCGCGTCCATCGCCATCGCCGGGGAAGAAGGTCCGGAGCGCACCGTCAGCGCCCTGAAATTGGGCAGCGTAAAGGGATAGAGTCCCGAAAGCAATCTCTCGGCCTTCGGCGTTCGCCGGCCCTCGTCTCGCCTATGGCCCCGGCGGCCGTCCCTCCCGGACGCGGTCGTCGGGACAGTCGCCGCGCTCGACCTGCACCGTGGAATGCGCGATCCCGAAACTGCCGGAAAGCACCGCCTTGATTCGGCCCACCGTCGATGGCGCGTCAGCCGTCTCGTCCACAGCGGCGTGGAGCGTCAATATCGGCCGCTCGCCGGTCAGCGCCCATACGTGTACGTGGTGGATATTGACGATTCCGGGGACCTGCGCGGTCAACGCCGCGCACAGTTCGTCGATGTCGACTCCGCGGGGCGCCGCCTCCAGCAGGATGTGCGCCGACATTTTCAATACCCGCCACGCGCCGCGGGCGAGGATGGCGACGACGACCGCGGCGAGCAGGGGGTCCGCAAACCGCCAGTCGAACCACAACACCGCCAGGGCCGAGGCCATGGCGGCGACCGACCCCAGGAGGTCGCCCAGAACGTGCAGCGCCGCGCTGCGGAGATTGAGGTCGTCGGCCCTGCGCAGTATCCGCCAGGCGACGGCGTTGACGACGAACCCCGCGGCGGCGACAGTGAGGACGGGGAGCGGGAGGATCGGCTCCGGCGCCCGCAGCCGCGACATCGCCTCGAAGAGGATCCACCCGCACGCGGCGAACAGGGCGAGCGCGTTGACGAACGCCGCCAGCACCTGGAAACGGTGGTATCCGTACGTGAAACGCCGGTCGGGGGCGCGGCGCGACAGGCGCAGCGCCAGCCACGACATCCCCAGCGCCGAGGCGTCCAGAAACATGTGCCCCGCATCCGCCGCCAGGGCGAGCGAATTGCCGACATACGCGCCCGCCAGCTCCACCAGCATGAACGCCGAGATCAGCGCGAAAGCGCGCGAAAGCGCTGTTTCGCCGTCCGCCGGGGAAGCGGCGACGCTATCGTGCGGTTCGGCGGACATGGCGGCGGCCGGCGTCGATACGGCTTGACAGAGGCGCCATCATAACATTCGTCCCTCCGCCGCGCAGTCGGCGGCGCCGACGATTCAGCGGGAGTGCCACCTTCATGCCTTTCTCGACTTTCGATCTCGTCGCCATGGCCGCGATTTTCGCGGTCGCGCTCGCCGGCGGCCTTATTACCATTCGCATGGCGCAGCACCGCGGACGGCGTTTTTTCCGCCTCGCCAACGCCTTCGCCGCCGGGCTGTTCCTCGGGATCGGATTCCTTCACATGCTCCCCGAAAGCGCGGAGATGATCGACGGCCTCGTCGATTATCCCCTCGCCGCGTTGCTCGCACTGCTGGGACTCGTCACACTCCTGTCGGTCGACCGGGTCGCTTTTGCCGGACTTTCGCAGACGCCGCAATCCGCGTCTCCGCGCCCCTGGTTCCTCCTCGCGGCGCTCTCGGTCCATTCGCTCATCGTCGGGGTCGCGCTGGGTCTCGAGCCCGGAATCGTCGGTTCGCTGGCGCTCTTTTCGGCCATCCTCTTCCACAAGGCGTCCGATGTCTTCGCGCTGATCGTCAACGCCCATGCGGAGGGGGTCGCCGTGGATCGCCAGAGGGCCATGCTCGTCTTTTTCTCCCTGGTCACGCCGGCGGGGATCGCCATCGGATCGGCCGCCACCGACGGCGCCGCGGCGGTAGTGGCGGCGGGAAGCGTCGGCGCGTTCGCGGCCGGAACGATTATCTACGTCGCCATTGTCGTGATCGCCGACCGGGAGAGCGGGCAGCGCGACGCCGCCGCGCCATCGACGGGCAACAATGACTTGTGGGCCAGTGTCGGACTGATCTTCGCCGGGGTCGCCCTGACCGCCGCGCTCGTCGTCGCCGACGTTCACGGCCACGGCGACGGGCATGGCCCGCACGCCGGCGCGGACGCCATCGACAGCGCGTATGACGGGGATCGCGCAGGCCGGGAAGAACCGCCGGCGCCGACATCGCAGCAGCCCTTGCCATGACCGCGGCGGCGCCGGACGGCGGCGCCGACGCTGTCGCGCTCGTCGTCGCCGCCGGCCGCGGCAAGCGATTCGGACCCGGCGCGCCCAAGCAATATCGCCTCCTGGGCGGGCGCACCGTGCTTGAGCGCAGCCTGCGCGCATTCCTCGAACATCCGGCGATCGACTGCGTCCAGGCGGTGATCCATCGCGACGACCGGGCGCTCTACGACAACGCTACGGCCGGCCTCGATCTTCCCGAACCGGCGTTCGGCGGGCCGACGCGGCAGAGCTCGGTCCGCCTCGGCCTGGAAGCGCTCGCCGCCCGTCCGCCCCGCTGCGTCGCGATTCACGACGCCGCGCGCCCGCTCGTCGACGCCGACGCCGTCTCGCGCGCCCTCGCCGCGCTGGACTCCCACGCCGGAGCGGTGGCGGCGACGCCCGTCCGCGACACCCTCAAGCGCCTCGCCGGCGAGACCGTCGTCGAGACCGTTCCCCGCGAGTCCCTGTGGCGCGCGCGAACGCCGCAAGCCTTCCGCTTCGACGATATCCTTGCCGCTCACCGCGCCGTTACGGAAACCGACCTTCCCGACGACGCCGCCGTCGCCGAACGGGCGGGCCTGAGCGTGGTCGCGGTCGAATGCGCCGCCGACAACCTCAAGATCGCCACGGAGGAGGATTTGGCCCTCGCCGAACGCTTGCTTCCACGGACGTTGCGCGTCGGCAACGGTTTCGACGTCCATCGCTTCGCCCCGGGCGGCGGCGTGACGCTGTGCGGTGTGACGATTCCCCACGACCGGCGCCTCGTCGGCCATTCCGACGCCGACGTGGCCCTGCACGCGGTCGCCGACGCGCTCCTCGGCGCGGTGGCGGCCGGCGACATCGGCGCCTTGTTTCCGTCCGGCGACCCGCGCTGGGCCGGGCAGGATTCGGCTTTTTTCCTGCGCCGCTCGTGCGAGGCGGTCGCCGCCGCAAGCGGCCGCGTCCTGCATGTGGACCTGACGCTGATCTGCGAAAGACCGCGCATCGCGCCCTACCGGGCAGCCATGCGCGAACGCCTCGCGGCGCTGCTTCGCCTCCCCGACGGCGCCGTGAGCGTGAAGGCGACGACGACCGACGGCCTCGGCTTCGCCGGACGGATCGAAGGGATCGCCGCACAGGCGACGGCGACCGTCGAGGCGGCGGCGTGAAGGTCGATTCCGTGCTGGCGACGTGGTTCGGCGCGGGACTGCTGCCCCGGGCGCCGGGCACCTGGGGGTCGCTCGCCGCCCTGCCCTTCGCCTGGGCGATCGAAAGCGCCGCGGGGCGCGAAGGACTCGCGCTCGCCGCGGCGCTGGTCTTCGCCGTCGGCTGCGCGGTCGCTCACCGCCATGAGCGCCGCATCGGACAGCGCGACCCCGGGAGCATCGTCATCGACGAAGTCGCCGGTCAATGGCTGACCCTCGCCGCGGTCCCCGCGAGCGTCTGGAGCTACGCGGCGGGCTTCGCGCTGTTCCGCGCCGCCGACATTCTCAAACCCTGGCCGGCCCGCGTCGCCGAACGGCGGCTGCCGGGCGGACTCGCGGTCATGACGGACGATGTCGTCGCCGCCCTTTACGCCGGAGCGGCCCTGTGGGGCCTTGCAACCCTTTTTGCAGGGCTTTGATTTGACATCCATATTATTCCCTTCATTCCAATACGATACACTCTATAGTTCATAATTTAGTTTGGATTTGTCGAGCTGGTGTCTCCTGTGGACCGCGGCGGCGCGAAGCGCTACAGTGCCCGCGGCTCCGCGCCCGGCGGGGAGCATTCCGGGGAAACGCAAGGGTCGAACGCGGCATGGACGCCAGCGGCTTCGTCGACATTCTCATCTTCGCGATGATCGCGTTGTTCCTTGTCTTTCGCCTGCGGTCGGTGCTCGGACGGCGCACCGGGCATGAGCGCCCGCCTGAAAACGTCCCGCCCGAAAACGTCCCGTCCGAAAACGCGCCGCCGGAAAACGTCCCGCGCGAGGTCGAGAACGCCCCCGATACGCCCGCCCGCATCCCCGACGCCGCGACTCCCCGGGGCGGCGAGACGCCGCCCCCCATTCCCCGCGCCGGGGCGACGACGGACCCCGCCGCGCCCGTCGCCAACCCGCTCGACGCCGGGCTTACGGAGCTGAAGATCGCGGATCCGGGTTTCGACGAGGCGGTGTTTCTGGAAGGCGCGCGCGGCGCGTTCGAACTCATCCTCGACGCCTTCGCCAGGGGAGACAAGGCGCGGCTGGAGCCGCTGCTCGCCGGCGACGTGTTCGACCGCTTCGCCAGCGAGATCGACCGCCGGGAGGCGCGCAAGGAAACCCTCGAGTCGGCGCTGGTGTCCTTTGTGTCCGCGGACCTGGTCGCCGCTACGGCGCGGGGAGACCGCGGGGGCGTCACCGTCCGCTTCGTCACCGATCAGATCAACGTCACGCGCAACGAGGAGGGCGAGGTCGTCGACGGCGACGAAACCGCCGTGTCGCGCGTGGTCGACATCTGGTCTTTCGATCGCAATCTCCCGTCCGACGACCCCAATTGGCGGCTTCTGCAAACGCGCAGCGAGGGATAATCGCGCCGCTGCGGGCGGCAGCGCTCGCGGCGGGCATGGCGGGCCTCGCCGCCTGCGCCGCCGAGCGTGGACCCGGAGACGGCGCGGTCGAGTGGACGCCGGTCCCCTTCCCGGCCCTGCCCGGCTGGGCGGAAGACCGGCATGACGAAGCGGCGGAGGCGCTGCGACGCTCCTGCGAACATCTCGACACGCTTCCCGATTCGCGCTCGCTGGGCGCCGGCGGCGTCGCCGGCGCCGCCGGCGACTGGCGGCCGATCTGCCGCGCCCTCGCCGCGCTCGGCGACGGCGCGGCGAGGGATTTCTTCGAGCGCTGGTTCGTCCCCTACGGCGCCGCCGTCGAAGGCCTCTTCACCGGCTATTACGAACCGACCCTCGCGGCCTCGACAACGCCGTCCGATGTCTATGCAACGCCGCTTTACGCACGCCCCGACGACCTCGTGTCGGTGGCGCTCGGCGACTTCCGCGCCGACTTCGCGGGCGAGCGCATTGCCGGGCGCGTAATCGACGGTCGCCTGCGCCCCTATCCGTCGCGCGGCGACATCGTCGCGGGAACACTGGCCGGACGGGGGCTCGAAATCGCCTGGGTCGCCGACCCGGTGGACGCATTCTTCCTTCAGATACAGGGGTCGGGCCGCCTCGCCCTGCCCGACGGGCGAGTCGTGCGGGTCGGCTACGATGGCCAGAACGGGCGCCCCTACACCGCCATCGGACGCGTCCTCGTCGAGGAGGGCGCGCTTGCCCGCGAAGCGGTCTCGATGCAATCGATCCGGGCCTGGCTGGCCGCTCACCCCGACCGGGCCGAAGGGATCATGAACGCAAATTCGTCCTATGTGTTCTTCCGACGTCTTGCCGGCGACGGTCCCATCGGCGCGCAAGGCGTCGCCCTGACGCCGCGGCGGTCGATCGCGGTCGATCCGCGCTTCGTCCCCTATTCCGTGCCGGTATGGCTCGACGTCACGGCGCCGACGCCCGACGGCGGCGCGAGCGCGTTGCGCAGCCTCATGATCGCACAGGACACCGGCGGCGCGATCCGGGGGCCGGTTCGCGGCGACGTATTCTGGGGCGCGGGCGAGGACGCGGCCGCCGTCGCCGGACGGATGAACGACCGCGGCCGCTGGTGGCTCCTGCTGCCGCGCGCCCTTGCGCGGCAAGGCGCATAACGCGCCGCCCCCGGTTCAGGGGCGACCCCGGGCGATGAAATGCGGATTCTCGAAACCCGGCTTGCCATAGGCAAGCGCCGCCCCGTCGCCGGTGAGTACGCGCCCCCCGGCGGCGGCAAGCACCGCATGGCCGGCGGCCGTGTCCCATTCCATGGTCCGGCCGAACCGCGGGTAGACGTCCGCTGCGCCTTCGGCGACGAGGCAGAACTTCAGAGACGATCCGATCCGTGTCGTTCGCGCGACGCCGGCCCCGGCGAGCCAGGCATCGGTCGCGAGGTCGCGGTGAGAGCGGCTCGCCAGGGCGATGGAGCCTTCGTCCGGCGCCGTGCGCGCGGCGATGGCGCGGCGCGCGCCGGCAGCGTCCTCGCGCCACGCGCCGACGCCCTCGACGCCGCCGAAGCACACCCCTCGCGCCGGCGCGCCGACGACGCCCAGCACCGGCCGGCCCGACGCGACGAGGGCTACGTTGACCGTGTATTCGTCGCGCCCGGCGATGAACTCGCGGGTGCCGTCCAGCGGGTCGACGAGCCAGAACCGCGGCCACGCGAAATCCGGCCCCGCGCAGGTTTCGGGGCTTTCCTCGGCGACGACGGGAATATCGGGGGCGAGCGTCGACAGCCGCTCGACGATCAGCCGATTGGCGGCTTCGTCGGCGTCGGTGACCGGGGTGGAATCGGCCTTGCGGCGCACCCGCGCGCCGCGTCGCGCAATGGCGCGGATCAGCGTTCCCGCCTCGCGGACGATCTCCATGACCGCCTCCGCGGCGATCCCCTCCGCCGGGACCGGCGCATTCATCGCGGCGGCGACAGCGCGGCGACAACCGCCGCGAGATCGAACGCCGTCGCGTTGTCCGGCGTGGCGCGGAAGAGCGCGCCGACGGGAGCGTTGCTCCGCGGATAGCCGGGCGGGACTGTCGGCCGACCGATGTCCTTGTCATTGAGGACATCGGCGGCAATGCCGATATCCTCCCCCTCGCGGCCGTTGACATGCGCGATGCGCGCGCTCCGTCGCCGCATCGGGCCGGGCGACGGCTCCTCGATCCGCGTCTGCCGGACCTCCCGGCGCCGGCGCGCGGAACGACCCGGGTCCAGGACAGGAGACCGCGTATTCGCCTCGAATCTCCCGGGTTTTTCGGCCGGCCGGGCGGCCTCGTTCCGGCGCATGGCGGCCTCTCCGTCCCGCGCGCCCGGCCGTCAGTCCACAGACGCCGGTCGCGGCGCGCGCGCCGTCAGGACGGCGCTTGCGGCGACCAGGCCCAGGGTCGCCAGCCACCACCCCTGCCAGACGCCGAAACCGACCAGGAACGGCACGCTCATCGCCGCGAGGGCGCCGGCGGCCCCGGCGCGCGACGGAACGGAGGCGCGGGCGCGCAGGAACGCGGCGCCGATTCCGGCGAGGACAAGCATCAGAGCCGCTACTCCCGGCGCCCCGAGTTCGAGCCATATCTGAAGCACGGCATTATGCGGGTGCAGGCGCATCGCCTCCATCTCCGCGACGGCGGAGCTCGCGCCGGGCGCGATATCGCCGATGATGTCGCCGCGGTCGGCGATGGTCCGCGAGGCGTCGTATCCCGCGCCGAGGAGGCCGGCCGACGACATCTCCGACGCCGCATAGCTCCACATCCCCACCCGGTGCTCCCAGGTCCGCGGCAGCGAAGGCGACAGTGCGCGCGCCGCCTCGACGGTGAACCACTGCGCCGACACGGTGGGCGCCGCCGCGGCGTAACCGATCAGCAAGGCGACCGCGGCGACGGGCGCCGCGCGCGGCCAGCGCAACGTCAGGGCGAAGCACGCGCCGCCCGCGATCATCGCGGCGGTCGCCGCGTTGTGCGACAGGGGGGAGATGCTGGCGAAGGCCGCAATCGCCATCGCCGTCGCCATCCATCGACGCCCTCGGCTCCACAGCTGCCCCGCCGCGGGCCACACCATTCCCGCCAGGAGCACGTTGCCGGTGGCGATGACGTCGCCTGCGTCCCGCCCGCCGATGGGAGGCGCCGCCCCCCATGTCGGCAGCGGCAAGGTCGGTCCGGCCTCGCCCGTCGAGAACGCGTACCATACGCGCAACACCCATCCTCCGGTGGCCAGCTGGAACGCGAACAATGCGACGGTCGCCCACACCGTCGCGATGAGGCGTCCCGCGAGCGCGGCGCGCGGCGCGTCTTCGAGGGCGCCCAGGGACACCGCGAGGAGCAGTCCCAGCGGCACGAGAACGAGACGGGTCGCCGCGCGCAGGGGGTCGGGCTCCGGCGCGAAGGAGAGAGTCGCGAGAGCCCACGCGCAGAGCGACGCGCAACCGAGGGCGGCGAGTCGATGGCGTCGCCACGTCTCGCCCACGACGGACCGCCGCAGATTGGCGAGAGCCGCCAGCAGGAAGGCGAGGAAAAGCCCGTTATGGGCAAAGGCCGCCAACGGCGCCAGGGCGAACAGCGCCGCGCCGGTCGCCGCCACGCGGGGACCGTAGCGCCCTGTGCGCGGCCCTTCGGCGACGGGAATCGGCTTCGGCAAACCGCAGACGCTCCGCGTTTCGGGGCGCGGCGCGCCGACGCCGCGCCCGGAGCGTAGCACGCTCCCGCCTTCGCGATCGACGGGAAACGCTGGCCTTTTCAACGCGGTTCGGCTAATTCCCGCGCTTTGGACGAACCTGAAAGACCGTCCCGTGTTCGACAATTCCCCGACAGCGCCGGGCATCGCCGCCGTGGCGAGCTACCTGCCCGAAGCGGTGCTGACCAACGACTCGCTGGTGGAGCGCTTCGGTTTCGACCGCGCCTTCCTCGACGAGAAGATCGGCGTGCGCGAGCGCCACATCGCCGCCGAGGACGAAGCCGTGTCGGACATGGCGGTAAAGGCGGCGGAAGCCCTGTTCGCCCGCGTCGACATGGCGCGCGAGGCGGTGGACCTGCTGGTGCTGTGCACCCAGAACCCGGACTACCGCCTGCCGGCCACGGCCAATATCGTTCAAAACCGGCTCGGACTGGCCGACACCACCGCCGCGTTCGACATCAACCAGGGCTGTTCGGGCTATGTCTACGGGCTGGCTGTGGTCCAGTCGATGATGCTCGCTCACGGCTTCTCCGCGGCGCTGCTGCTGACGGCCGACGGCTATACCAAGGTCATGAACCCCGGCGATCGGGCGACGGCGCCCCTGTTCGGCGACGGCGCGGCGGCGACTCTGCTGACCGCCGGGGCGCCGGGGCGAATCGGCCGCTTCACCTTCGGGTCGGACGGCGCCGGCGCCGACGACCTCATCGTCCGCGGCGGCGGCAGCCGCCACCCGGACATGCCCGCCGCGGGGCCGGGAGCGCTCTACATGAACGGCCGCGCGATCCTCAAATTCATGATCCGCCGCGTTCCCGCCGATGTCGATCGCTGCCTCGCTCTCAACGAACTGGAGCGCGGCGACATCGACGCCTTCGTATTCCATCAGGCGAGCGGTCACATGATCGCGTCGCTGACCCGCGAGATGGCGCTGGCGCCGGACAAGGTTCCGGTGGAGATCGCCGATTGCGCCAACACCGTATCCTCCACGGTGCCTATCGTTCTCGAACGGCTCGGCGGAGCGCCCGCTCTCGCCGGCAAGACGTTGCTGCTGTGCGGGTTCGGGGTGGGCCTGTCGTGGTGCTCGACGGTGGTGCGCTTCGACGGCTGAAGGCCGGACGAACGAAAACCGCCGGCCCCTTGCGGAGCCGGCGGCTTGTCGCTGCGACGGGCGCGCCTAGAGGTCGGCGCAGGCGTAGCAGTTGATTTCGAGGCCGACGGCCACTTCGACGATCACGGGCCTGGTCCACATGGGAGATCCCTCCGGTCGGTGTTTCCGCAACGGCGCCGCGGCCCTCGGCCGCAGCCCGCAACGCTCACTCTAGCGGCGTCCGACTGCCGTGCGAGCTATCGCCGCTATTCCGAAACCCTATAGGCCGGCGCGGGCGCAAGCCGCCTAGAGCGCGCGCACCAACCGGGGCATGCTCTCGATCGGCGGCAACTCCACCGCGCCGCCGGTCTCCCGCAACACCCGAAGGAAACTGGCGTAGGGCTCGACGGAAACATATTGCGAGGGAATGAACGCCGCGATCTCCCGGTCCGGAAGGCCGGTGCGGTAGAGGGTCACGTCGAAGGTCCGCCCCGGGCCGACCGCCGCGGTCAACGCCGGCACGACCGCCACCCCCAGCCCCTCCTGCACCATCGACAGCGCCACTTCATAGGTCCGCGACTGCGCCACCACGCGGTAATGCGGCAGCACGTGCCGGTACCAGTCCTCGATGCGTTTCTTGTGCTGGTTGCCGAAATTGAACTGGATGGTGCTGTTGATCACCGCACGGTCGGCCGCGACGAGGTCGGTGTCGACATCGACCACCTCGTGCAGATCGATCCCGTTCGGCACGGCGAGCACGTAGGGGTCGCGACACACCGCCGCGCGGTGGAAGGATGTGCCCGTCGCCGCCTGCGAATCGGTCGCGAGCAGGGCAAGGTTCAACCGCCGGCCGTAGAGGAGGTCGACCGCTTCCGCGGGCGCTGTCTCGTGAATGTCGAGTTCGAGTTCGGGGAACTGCGCGCCGAGCCCCCGGAGCGCTTCGGGGAGGATATTGCGCGCGATCGAGCTCAGCGCGCCGACGGCGATGACGCCGCGGGCGCCGGAAGCGTATTCCTCGAGGCCGACCAGCGCTTCCTCGACGCTGGAAAGGATGAGCTCGGCCTTGCGCAGCAGGAAGCGCCCGGCGTCGGTCAGGGTCAGTTCGTTGCGCGCCCGCGCGCGGTTGCGGTCGAAGAGCGGCGTGCCGATCTCCTCTTCGAGTCGGGAAATCTGCTGCGACATCGAAGGCTGCGCCAAATCCACCAATTTGCTCGCTCTGGTGAACGAGCGCGCCTGCGCCACCGCCCAGAAGATGCGCAGCTGGCGCAGCGTCACGGCGCTCGCGTCGACGACGACGCGCGGCGCTTCGGCGCTCGCCCGCACAGCCGTGTTCCTTGCCATGAATCCCGAACCCGCCGCGCCTGTCCGAAAGACCGTCCCGGGACCGTAAGCGGCGGGTTTCGCCGCTTCAAGCGATAACCGCTATTGGCGTCGCCGGGGTCAGAAGGTCGGGTCGATCCTCAGATAGTCGTAGCGGTCGGCGGAGCGCACCACGACGCGCCTCGCGCCGTTTCTGCCGCTCACTTCAAGCGGCACGTCGACGCCGGCGTCGCCCAGCGCCCAGACCTTGCGGTAAAGGTCCGCCAGACCGGAAACCGCGCGTCCGTCCACCTTGTCCACGGTTTCGCCGACGGCGATCCCCGCCCTGGATGCAGGGCCGTCGGGCGCGACGCGGACGACGGTCACGCCGCCGCGCGCATCGCGCGTGAACAGGCCCAGCCACGGGCGCGCCGGTCCCGGCCCGCGGCCCGTCTCCAGCATGTCGCCGAGGATCGGTTTGAGCGCGTCGATGGGGACGAAGACGTTCGTCGGGACGCTCCTGCCCGCCTCGGCGCGCCGGACGTAAAGGGAGCCGACGCCGACGAGACGCCCGCCCGAATCGACGAGCGCCGCCCCCGCCCAGTCGGCGAATGCGGGCGCGGTGAAAATCGCGTCCTCGAGGAGGTATTCCCAATAGCCGGCGAACTCGCGCCGCGCCGCGACGAAAGCGGGCGCCGCGCCTTGCGCCCCGACGACCAGCACCCGGTCGCGCCTTGCCAGAGCCGAGGAATCGCCCAGGCGCATGGGAGTCGCCGCGAGCGGCCCCTGCGCCCGGACGAGACCGAAGCCGGTGTCGTAGTCGTAGGCGACCACTTCGGCGGGGACGACGGTCCCGGCGGAGTCGCGGACGCGGGCCGCCATCGCCTCCAGCACGATGTAGCCGATGGTCAGCACGAGGCCGCGGTCGTCGATAACCACGCCGTTGGCTTCCCGCCCGGTTCCGAGAAATCGCGCCGTGCGCGCGTCGGCGGGGATTTCCGCCTCGACCCGCACCAGGGCGCCGAGCACCTCCTCCGCCGCAGGGCCTTGCGCCGCGACGGGGGTCGCGGCGACCGCGACCGCAACCGCCAGCGCCGCCCGGCGCATCACTCGCCCCCGATACGCCGCTCCACCGGCCTGTCGGGGTCGGCGCTCCATTCCGCAAGCGAGCCGTCATAGACGCGCGCCTGCGCGTTCCCCAGCAGTTCGTGGGCGACGAACCAGTCGAGCGACGCCATCTGCCCGGCGTTGCAGAAGGCGATGGACGGCGTTTCGCCGTCGAGCGGCGTCGCCGCGGCAATGCCTTCGAGAACGGCCGCCTCCTGGAACCTGCCGTCGGGCTGCGTCAGCCAAGAAACGGGGACGTTGCGGGCGCCCGGAAGCGTGCCGGCGCGGGCGGCGATCCCCACCTTGTTGATGCCGACGAAATAGTCCGAGGAGCGGCTGTCGATCAGCGTCACGCCGGCCTCCGGCGCGGCGGCGACATCGGCGGCGGTGGCGAGCAGTCCGGGCCGCGGCTCGGCGCGAAAGACCTTCGCCGCCCGGGCCTTCCCCTCGCCCCGGTCGAGCGGAAGGGAAGAGTCCCTGCGGAAGGCGGCGAAACCGCCGTTGAGCAGCGATATGCGGTCGTGACCGAACGCCTTGAACGTCCAGTAGATGCGGGTCGCCACGGTCGTCGCCAGCGGGCTGCCGCCGGGACCGACGACGATGACGTGGTCCTCGTTGCCGATCCCCAGCCCGCCGATCAGCGCCTCCGCATCTTCGGGCGAAGGCAGCATCGCCGGCACGCCGTCGCGCACGGCCCGCCACCCGGGGCTGTGAAAGCTCGAATGGACCGAGCATGCGATATGCCCGCGTTGAAAGACGCGCGCGCTCGCACGCAGGTCGAGGACGACGATCCCCTCGTCGCAGGCGTGTTCGGCGACCCATTCCGGGTCCACCAGCGGGCCGGGGTCGGCGGCGGCCGCGGCGGAAAACAACGCCCCGACCGCGAGGATGCAGAGACGGAGCATGGAACGCCCTCCCGAAACGTTGCGCCGCTCCACTTTACGCCGCCCGCCCGCCGCGGGGCAAACCGTCGCCGCACGGCAAAAATCCACCCGGAATCGGGTTCTGCGAGCCGAAAATATGTCCGGAAATATGTCCGGAAACGGTTAGTCTCGCCCGCCAGCGAACGACCAGCCTCCATTTCCGACAGGGAACGAGATGCCGACAATAGACACGGGCGCAGGAGCGCTCTGGTACGATGTCATGGACCTCACGCCGCCGTGGGACAGCGAGCCGGAAACGGTAGTGTTCCTTCACGGCGTGGGGATCGAACACCGGATCTGGTGCCGCTGGTGGCCCGTCCTGAGCCCCCGCCTGCGGATCGCGGTGATGGATATGAGGGGTTACGGGCGCTCGCCGGCGCCCGCCGACGGTTATCGCTGGTCGCTCGAGGGCATCGCCGGGGATGTCCTTGCGGTCGCCGACGCCGTCGGGGCGGAGCGCTTCCATTTCGTGGGCGAATCGGCCGGCGGCGCCGTCGGATATTGGCTGGCGATCGAGCGGCCGGAGCGCCTGCGCAGCCTCGTCGCCTGCACCGCGCCGCACCGCGGCAAGAACATCCGCGGCCTCCCGAAATGGCGCGAGACCATTGAGAGCCGGGGCATGGCCGCGTGGTCGGAAACGATGCTGGAAAGCCGTTTCGCCGCCGGCGCCATCGGCGAGGCCGAACGGCGGTGGTTCCACGCCGCCCAGCAAGCCTGCGACGTGCGCGCGGTGCTCGATGTCGCCGACATGCTCGGTGCGGTGGACCTGTCCGACGGGCTTGCGCGCATCGAGGCGCCGACGCTGATGATCGGCGGCGATTCGAGCCCGTTCCTGCCGCCGGCAACGCTCATCGACACCCATTCCCGCGTGCCGGGCGCCGAGCTGCGCCTGTTCGACGGCGCCCGGCACGGCGTGGTGTTGTCGCATGGCGCGGCCGCGGCGCGCGCGATGCTCGACTTCCTCGACCGGCGGACCTGACCGCCGCGGATTCGCCGACGCCCCCGAGCGGCGCGCAACGCCGCCGGGAGCGCGAACGACAGACGCGGTCAGTAGAGGTTCTGCGCCGAAACCATCGCGTAAAGCATCGGGATGGACAACAGCGTGTTGACCCGCGAGGTGAGCATGGCCTTGCGGGCGGCCGCCGGTTTGGCGGCGGCCTCGGCCTCGACGATGCCGAGGGCGATCTTCTGGTTCGGCCAGATGATGAACCAGACGTTGAACGCCATGATCAGCCCGAGCCACATGCCGACGCCGATGGCCGTGTGCCGGGTCACGCCGTCGGCGATTCCGATCGCCAGCGCCTCGCCGAGATAGCCGTTCAGCCACGCCAGGACGAGACCGGTGATCACGGTCGCCAGAGCCGCCCAGCGGAACCAGAAGAGCGCCTCGGGGGCGATGAATTTCCCGACCGCCGGTTTCAGATCGTCGGGGATTTTCGGCATGGTCGGGATCTGCACGAAGTTGAAATACCACAGCAGGCCGATCCACATGACGCCGCTGAGGACGTGCAGATAGCGAAACAGAAACGCCCAGAAGGCTTGGTCTTCCACCATCGATCTCCTCCTTGCCTGTGTTCCTTCCCGGCCGCGCTCAGCCGAGACCGTTCAGCACCAGGGCCAGAACGACGGCGAGGACAATCCCGGACACGACCGTCGCGGGCAGCGATTCGAGCATCTTCATCGAGAGGCCTCCCTTCAGAGCTTCGGCAGCGCGATGTTTCCCGCCGCGCGGTTCGTTCGCCGCGCGCTGCGCAGATTAGCAAAAGGCGGACTCGGCGCGCCCGAATTTTTCCGAAGCCGCCCGCCCGTCTGCTACAAGCGCGCCCTGCCCCGCCCGCCGGCGCGGCGCCGGGGCCCGGGACGGAGCCCGTCCGGGCATCGCTGGAAGACCGCAACCATGGCCGGACCTCTCGCGGGACTCAAAGTGCTCGACCTGTCGCGCTTTGTCGCCGGCCCCTTCTGCGCGATGATGCTGGGCGACATGGGCGCCGACGTGGTCAAGGTCGAAAAGCCCGGCAGCGGCGAGCCGACCCGCGAGGCGCCCCCGCGACACGGCGGCGCCAGCCTGTTCGCCGCCGTCTTCAACCGCAACAAGCGCAGCATGGGCCTCGATGTCCGCAACCCGGCCGCGCAGGAACTGGTGCGCGCCCTCGCCGCCGGCGCTGACGTGTTGATCGAGAATTTCCGTCCCGGCGTCATGGAGGCGATGGGGTGCGGCTGGCCCGCGCTGCACGCGGCGAACCGCCGCCTGGTCATGGCGCGTATTTCCGGCTACGGCCAGGACGGCCCGCACGCGGAGCGCCCCTGTTTCGACGCCGTGGCGCAGGCGATGAGCGGCATGATGGAAATGACCGGGCCGGACGACGGACCGCCGACGCTGGCGGGCACCACGGTGATCGACCACGCAACCGGGTTGCACGCGCTGGTCGGGATTCTCGCAGCCTTGCAGGCGCGCCACGTCACCGGGCGCGGGCAGGCGATCGACGTGGCGCTGCTCGACAGCGCGTTGTCGATGACGATGGCGGCGGTTCCGGCGACCGCGCTTCTCGGCGAGCCGCCCCGGCGCCAGGGAAACCGCGACCGCTTCGGCGCGCCGGTCAACGCCTTCTCTTGCGCCGACGGCGCGCTGGTCTATATCGTCGCCGGCGGCGACGACCGTTTCGCCCGCTTCGCGCGGGCGATCGGCCGCCCCGGCCTGCCGGACGACCCCCGCTTCCGCGACAATGACCGCCGCCTGGAGAATGTCGAGGCGCTGGAGGCCGAGATATCGGCATGGACAGCCACGGTGACCGCGGCGGACGCGGTCGCGCGTCTCGCCGCCGCGCAGGTGCCCGCCGGCAAGGTCTGCGCCATGGAAGATGTGCTCGCCAACCCGCAATTGCGGCATCGCGGCCAGATCGTGGAGGTCGACCATCCCGGCGGGCGGGCGCCGGTGCCGGGTTTCGTCGCCAAATTCTCGCAAACGCCGCAAACGCTCCGCCGGAAGGTTCCGGCGCCCGCCGAACACACCGCCGAAGTCCTCGCCGACTGGTTGTCGCTCGACGCCGCCGCCGTCTCCGGCTACGCCGCGCGCGGCGCCTTCGCCGCCGCCGGAGAGGCCGCCTGAACCAGTTCGAACACCGTACCCGCCACGGTAACGCAGCCTTCCGACGCCGGAAGCCCGCGGCTCCGCGCCGCCGCGGCGACGGCGTTCGCATCGGTCGCGGCAAGCGCCACCGAGGCGATGCCGGGACCGCGGTCGTCGGCGACCGGAACGAACCGCACGAACGCGTTGTCGAGGTCCAGCGCGAACGCATCGCCGTCGCGCCGCGCCGGGCGTTCGAGGAGGTCAGACCACAGCGTCGCCGTCGCCTCCTCGTCCGCCGCCTGGATCGTCACCCCCGCGAGCCCCGTCACCCGCGATGTCGCGACGCACGACCGCCAGTCGTCGCCCGCCGGCGGCCAGTCGGCGAGCGGTTCGCGGCAGTCGGCGACGCCCGGCACGGAATCCATCGTCAGCAACACGCCGCCGCAGTCGCGGGGATGGAACTGCGTCGCGATATAGCCCGGACGGTCGATGCGGTAGATGTCCCTCACCCCGCGCGCCGCGACCCGCGCCCGGGCGGCGAGCGCGTCGTCGCAATTCAGTATCGTCATATAGCCGCCGTCGCCGCCCCGCCGGTCGAGATAGCGGCCGGCCGAAGTGCCCTCTTCCTTCGGCGACACGATCTCGAGGAAGTCGCCGCCGACGGGCGCGACGATATTGTGCAGACCCCAGACGCCGACCTCGGGGTCGCGATATGCAACCCGGATGGCGAAGATGTCGCACAGGGCGCGCGCGGCCGGTTCGAGATCGCGCGCCACCAGGCAAATCTGTCTCAGTCTCATGGCCTTGTCCCCTCGCGGTCGGCGGCGGATGCGCGCGAACGCCGATTCGGCGGCGCGCCGGGCGCAGCATAGGCCGTTGCGGCTCCGGGGACAGCCCGCCGCCGACCGCGCCGCGTGGCTTGCCGCGCTGCCCAAGGCCGAACTGCACCTTCATCTGGAAGGCGCAATCCCGCCCGAGGCGTTGTGGACGTTGATTCGCAAATACGGAGGCGACCCCGAAGTCCCCGACCTTGCGGCGCTGCGCAGGCGCCTGACCTATGCGGACTTCCCGGCGTTCCTGGAGGCGTGGATCTGGAAGAACGGTTTCCTCCGCGAATACGAGGACTTCGCGTTCATCGCCGAGGCGGCGGCGCTGGCGCTGCGGCGCCAGAACATCCGCTACGCCGAGTTGTTCTTCTCCCCTGCGCGGTTCGCGCCGCAAGGGCTGGAGACGGCGGCGCTCGCGCAGGCGATTCGCCGCGGCCTGGACCGGGTTGCCGGGGTGGAAACCTGGCTGATCGCCGACGTGGTGCGCGACCTCGGCCCCGGTCTTGCGCGCGAGACCGTCGCCGCGGTCGCCGAATGTCGCGAATTCGGCGTGATCGGCATCGGCATGGGCGGCGCCGAACACAAGGTCCCCCCCGAACCGTTCGCCGCGGCCTACGAGGCGGCGCGGCGGCATGGCCTGCGGACCACGGTTCACGCCGGCGAAGCCGCGGGAGCGGCGAGCGTCGCCGCCGCTCTGGACGCGCTGGCCCCGGACCGCATCGGCCACGCCACCCGCGCCGGGGAAGATCCGGCGCTGATCGACCGTCTCGCCGAAAGTCGCCTGCCGCTCGAACTGTGTCCGCTGTCGAACGTCGCAACCGGAGTCGTCGCCGACCTTGCCTCGCATCCGGCGCGCCGCTACTGGGAGCGCGGCCTCAACATTTCCATCAACACCGACGACCCCGGCATGTTCCACAACAGCCTCGCAGCGGAATATGCGGCGCTCATGGATTGCTTCGGCTTTTCGCCGGAGGAGATCCGGCGCCTCGTGCTCCAGGCGGCCGACGCGTCGTGGCGACCGGGCGGCGCTGCGGCGCTGCGGGAACGCTTCGCCGCCGACGCCGGCTGGCGCCTGCCGGTTCCGTCGTCCGGTTGCTGAGCGCCTCGCCCGGCCCGGTCGCCGCGGGCGCGCCGGGGCCGGCGAATCGACAACCCGCATCGGAACAGGGGAGACACGCGCCATGCTGAAAATCTGGGGACGGACCAATTCGTCGAACGTGCAAAAGGTCATGTGGTGCGTCGGCGAACTGGGCCTGGACCATGATCGCGAGGATGCGGGCGGCCCCTTCGGACGCACGCGGGACCCCGACATGCTCGCGCGCAACCCCAATGCGCGGGTGCCGACCGTCGACGACGACGGGCTGACGCTGTGGGAGAGCAACGTCATCGTCCGCTACCTCACCGCCCGTCACGATGCGGGCGGGTTGTGGCCCGAGGCCGCCCGCGACCGCGCCGAGGCCGACCGCTGGATGGACTGGCAGCAGACGACCGTTGCGGGACCGGTGACGACGGTGTTCCGGGGCCTCGTGCGCGAGCCCGGCAGCTACGGCGCCGGGGAGATCGCCGACGCCGTCTCCCGGGGCGCAGCGGTGTGGAAGATTGCCGACGCCCGTCTCCGGGGGCGCGACTGGCTCGCCGCGGACCGCTTCACGATGGCGGACATCCCCCTTGGGGTGGTGGCGCGACGCTGGTTCGAGCTGGTCGACGACCGCCCCGCCATGCCGGGCCTCGAAGCCTGGTACGCGCGCCTGCGCGAGCGCCCGGCGTTTGCCCGCCACGTCCTCGCCGTGCCCATGACGTAGGGCGCGGCGCGGGGATCAGCCGCCGTCTTCGACGATGGCCAGGGTTCCCGGCGGCGCGAGGTTGAGCACCGCCGCGGCGCGTTCCTCGAGCATGTCGGGGTCCAGCGCGTCGGGCCGGAGCAGGCGGACTCGGCGTTCGAGCGCCGTCCGTTCCGCGCGGACTTCGGCGGCTGTGGCGCGCAGCGTTTCCACCCGCTCGCCTATGCGGAACCACGCCGCAAGGCCGCGCTCACCCTGCACCGCGTGATAGCCCAGATACAGCGCACAGGCCGCGAACAGCGCCGGGCCGGCGGCGCGGCGGATGCGCCTGCGAGGCTCGCCCCTAGCCATGAACCATACGCAAACATGGCGGCAAGGCCTGCGTCAAGTCTCGCTATACGGCAAACGCCGCCGCGCCGGCGTAACGCCCGCAAGGGCCCAGCTCTTCCTCGATACGGATCAAGCGGTTGTATTTCGCCAGACGCTCCGACCGCGACAGGGAGCCCGCCTTGATCTGGCCGCCGTTGGTGGCGACCGCGAGGTCGGCGATGAACGCGTCCCCGGTTTCTCCGGAGCGATGCGAGACTACCGTGCGGTAGCCGGCGCGGTGCGCCGTGCGCACCGCTTCCAGCGTCTCGGTCAGCGTGCCGATCTGATTCGCCTTGATCAACGCCGCGTTCGCGGCGCCTTCGCGGACGCCGCGGCGAAGGCGGGCGGAATTCGTGGCGAACAGGTCGTCGCCGACCAGTTGCGCCCTTGCGCCGAGCGCGCGGGTCATGGCGGCCCAGCCGTTCCAGTCGTCCTGGTCCAGCCCGTCCTCGATGGAAAGGATGGGGTAGCGCGCGACAAGCGTTTCGTACCAGGCGATCATCTCGTCCGCGCCGAGGTCGCGCCCCTCGCCGGCCAGGCGATACAGGCCGTCCCGGCAGAATTCGCCGGCCGCCGCGTCGAGCGCGAGCGCCACCTGCTCGCCCGGGCGATAACCGGCGTCCTCGACGGCGCGCAGGATGAAATCCAGCGCCTCGGCGGCGCTCTTCAGGTCCGGGGCGAACCCGCCCTCGTCGCCCACCGAAGTCGCATGACCGGCCGCCGCGAGGCGGCGACGCAGCGCCCGGAAGACCTCCGCGCCCCAGCGCAGGGCTTCGGCGAAATTCGGCGCGCCGACCGGCGCGATCATGAACTCCTGGAGGTCGAGGCCGTTGTCCGCATGCGCCCCCCCATTGACGACGTTCATGAGGGGGACAGGCAGGCAATGCGCGTCGACGCCGCCGATGTATCGGTATAGCGGCGCGCTGCGGGCCAGTGCGCCGGCGCGGGCGACTGCAAGGCTGACGCCGAGCGTCGCGTTGGCGCCGAGCCGCGATTTGTCGCTCGTGCCGTCCAGCGCGATCAGCGCCAGATCGAGCGCGCGCTGGTCTTCGACATCGCGGCCCGAAAGCGCGTCGAATATCTCGCCGTTGACCGCCTCCACCGCGTCGCGCACGCCCTTGCCGCCATACCGCGCCGGGTCGCCGTCGCGGCGTTCGACCGCTTCGTGCCGCCCCGTCGACGCGCCGGACGGCACGGCGGCGCGGGCGACGGCGCCGGTTTCCAAAGTCGCTTCGACTTCGACGGTGGGGTTGCCGCGGCTGTCGAGAATCTCGCGTCCGCGGAGGTCGATGAGGGCTGTCACGGCGGCTCCGTCTTCATGGGTCGGCAGTTTCGAGGGGGCGGGACTTGGCCAGCCGATCGAACGCCGTCAGGGTATCGAGCAGCCCCCGCACCCGGTCGAGCCGCAGCATGTTCGGCCCGTCGCTGGGAGCGTTGTCCGGGTCCTGGTGGACTTCCATGAACAGCGCGGCGACGCCGACCGCAACGGCGGCGCGGGCGAGCACGGGCGCGTGCCGGCGCTCGCCGCCGCTGGACGCTCCGCGCCCGCCCGGCTGCTGGACCGAATGGGTCGCGTCGAACACCACCGGCCAGCCGGTTTCCGCGAGCACCGGAAGCGAGCGCATGTCGGCGACGAGGGCGTTGTAACCGAAGCTGGCGCCGCGCTCGGTGAGCAGAATGCTCTCGCAGCCTGCGGCTTCCAGTTTGCCCGCGACGTGGACCATGTCCCACGGCGCGAGGAATTGACCCTTCTTGACGTTTACCGCGCGCCCGGTCTTCGCGGCGGCGACGAGCAGGTCGGTCTGGCGGCACAGAAAGGCGGGGATCTGCAATACGTCCACCGCCCCGGCGACGGGCGCGCATTGATCCTCGGCGTGCACGTCGGTCAGCACCGGACAACCGTAGGCGGCGCGCAGTTCGGCGAACACCGGCAGGCTGGCGTCCAGCCCGACCCCGCGCGCGGCGGTCGAGCTGGTGCGGTTGGCCTTGTCGAACGAGGTCTTGTAGATGAAGCCGACGCCGGCCCCGGCGGCGAGTTCGCACAATGCGCCGCACATGTCGTGAGCGTGTTGCGCGCTTTCCATCTGACACGGGCCGGCGATCAGCGTCAGCGGCCGTTCGTTGCCGACGCGGAGATCGCCGATACGGACCTCCCTGCCCCCGCTCATCGCCGGCGCCGCGTCACACGAGGCGCGACTGCGCCACCGCGGCGGCGACGAACGACGCAAAGAGCGGATGCGGTTCGAACGGCCGGGACTTCAATTCGGGGTGAAATTGCACGCCGATGAACCATGGGTGGTCGGCGATCTCGACGGTTTCGGGAAGCGTGCCGTCGGGCGACATGCCGGCGAAGGCCAGCCCCGCCTCCTCGAGGGGCTTCCGGTAGCGGACATTGACCTCGTAGCGATGGCGGTGACGTTCCGAAATGCGGGTTTCGCCGTAGATCCCGGCGATGCGGGATTTCTGCGCCAGCACCGCGTCGTAGGCGCCGAGGCGCATGGTCCCGCCCATATCGCCGGCGGAGTCGCGCGTCTCGACGCCCTCGCCGCGGGTCCATTCGCTCATCAGCCCGACGACAGGGTCGGCGCAGGCGCCGAACTCGCTCGACGAGGCGCCGGCGAGACCGGCGAGACTGCGCGCCGCCTCGACCACCGCGAGCTGCATCCCGAAGCAGATGCCGAAATAGGGAACCTGGCGCTCGCGGGCGAAACGCACGGCGGCGATCTTGCCGATCGCGCCGCGCTCGCCGAAGCCGCCGGGCACCAGCACGGCGTGCATCCCCTCGAGATTCGCCGCCGCGTCTTCGTCGGCGAACGCCTCGCTGTCCACCCAGATCGGCTTTACGCGGACATCGTTGGCGATTCCGCCGTGGCGCAACGCCTCCGACAGCGAGAGGTAGGCGTCGCGCAGGCCGGTGTATTTCCCCACCACCGCGATCGACACCTCGCCTTCCGGCCCGGCGGCGCCGGCGACGATCCCGCGCCAGCGCGAAAGGTCCGGCGCGACGCCCGGCTCCGCGGCGACGCCGAAGCACGACAACACGCGCTCGTCCAGCCCCGCCTCGTGATAGGCGACGGGCACACGATAGATATCCTCCACGTCGAGCGCCGGGATCGCCGCCTCCTCGGCAACGTTGCAGAACAACGCGATCTTGGCGCGTTCGCTCCGCGAAATCTCGCGGCTCGAGCGGCATATCAGAATATCGGGCTGGATGCCGATCCCCCGCAATTCCTTGACGGAATGCTGGGTCGGCTTGGTCTTCATCTCGCCGGCGGCGGGGATGTAGGGCACCAGCGTCAGATGGACGAAGAGCGCCCGTCCCCGACCGAGTTCGTTGCCGAGCTGGCGAATCGCTTCGAGGAACGGCAGGCTCTCGATGTCGCCGACGGTGCCGCCGATCTCGCAAAGCACGAAGTCGGCCCCGTCGGTTTCCGCCAGAACGAACTTTTTTATCTCATCGGTGACGTGGGGGATCACCTGCACGGTGCCGCCGAGATAGTCGCCGCGCCGTTCCCTCTCGATGACGCTCGAATAGATGCGCCCGGCGGTTACGTTGTCGCTGCCGCGCGCGGGCACGCCGGTGAACCGTTCGTAATGGCCGAGGTCGAGATCGGTCTCCGCCCCGTCATCGGTGACGTAGACCTCACCGTGCTGATACGGGTTCATCGTCCCCGGATCGACGTTCAGATAGGGGTCGAGCTTGCGCAGCCGAACGCTGTATCCGCGCGCCTGCAACAATGCCCCCAGCGCGGCCGCCGACAGCCCCTTGCCGAGCGACGAAACGACCCCGCCGGTAATGAAGACGAACCGCGCCATCGCCGGGGAAGACAGCGGCTCGTCCGGGCCGCCGCCCTATTCCGCGACCGGAACCTGCGGGCCGACCGCCGGTTCTTCGGCCCCCTGCATCACCGGGTCCGCCCCGGGCGCGGGGAGGATGTCGTCGGCGATCGAACGCGGGCCGCTGGTCCCGCTGGCGAAGATCGCGAGCACCATACTGGTGGTCATGAACGCGGCCGCAAGCACCGCCGTCGTCCGGGTGAGCAGGTTCGCCGACTGGCGTCCGCTCATCACGCCTCCGAACGCGCCGCCGCCGAGACCGCCCAGCGCGCCGCCGTCGCTGCGCTGCACCAGCACCACGGCCACCATGGCGATGGCGATCAACACGTGAATGACCAGAATGACCGTCGTCATCGACAACCTGCTTTCGTGGCCGGTTTCATGACCGGAGCGCCCCCGGGGGCGACAACCTCATAGCGCTTTCCCGGCGGTCCGGCAAATGCGTTCGAACGCTTCCGCGTCGAGACTCGCGCCGCCGACCAGCGCGCCTTGCACATGCGCGACGCCCAGGAGCACGCCCGCATTATCCGGCGTGACCGAGCCGCCATACAACAGGCGGGCGCGCGGCAGAAGCCGGCGCAGCGCGGCATGGACTTCCGCGACATCGCCGGGGGTCGGCGTGCGTCCGGTCCCGATGGCCCAGACCGGTTCGTAGGCGACGACGATGCGCGCCTCCGCTCCCGCCGGCGCCGATCCCTCCGCCTGTCCGCGCACCGTCGCGATCGTTTTGCCGGCGGCGCGTTCGGCAGCGGTCTCGCCGACGCACAGGATGGGCGTCAGGCCGGCTGCGAGGGCGGCCTCGGCCTTGCTCCGAACCACGGGGTCGGTCTCGCCGTGCCCGGCCCGGCGCTCCGAATGTCCGACGATGACGTATCGGCAGCCGAGATCGGCGAGCATCGCCGCGGCGATGTCCCCGGTGTGGGCGCCGCCTTGCGACACGGCGCAATCCTGCCCGCCGAGGGCGGCGCCCGAGCCGGCAAGCGCCGCCGCGACCGGCGCCAGCAAGGTCGCCGGCGGGCACAGCAGGACCTCGCACGACCCGACGGACCCGGCGCGGACGAAGCGCGCCACCGCCTCGGCCCGCGCCGCGCCGTCGGCGCGCAAGCCGTTCATTTTCCAGTTGCCAGCGACCAGCGGCGTCGCCATTGCGCCCTCGATCTCCCGCCGCGCCTTCCGGCCGCGTTTTCCGGCAATTTACCACAGTGCGCGGGAATGCGCATATTGCCGCATCGCGGCGGCGCCCCTACCATGCCGCGCCGGACGCCGGTCTTTCCGGTTTTCAACGGTTCGAGGAACGCGCGGCGCATGTTGGCATCGATCCGCAAGCGGACGGGAGGCCTGCTGGTCAAGGGCCTCCTGGGGCTGCTGGTGGTCAGTTTCGCCCTCTGGGGCATCGGCGACATCTTCCAGGGGCCGCAGGACCAGTCGGTCGCCGAGGTGGGCGGCGCCGACATTCACGCCGCCGAGTTGCAAGCCGAATATACGCGGACTGTCGAGAATTTGCGGCGGACGCTGGGGCTGGACGCCGAACAGGCGCGTTCGTTCGGCGCGCTGGACGATGCGCTTCGACGGCTGATCGACCGCGAAACCGTGCGCCGGGAAGCGGAGGCGGCGGGGTTCGGCGCGCCCGACAGCGAAGTGTTGCGCGCCATCGACGACAATCCGGCGTTCCACGATCTGACGGGGCGTTTCGACCGCGCCCTCTACGGCTCGGTTCTCGCCAGCAACCGCCTGAGCCCCCTCGCCTATGAGGAAGCGGTGCGCGACGATCTGCTGCGCGCGCAGCTGGTCGACAGTCTGGCGGTGGGCGCACACCCGCCCGACGCCGTAATCCGGCATTTGCAGCGCTACGACCGGCAGCGCCGGGTCGCCGAAGCGCTGACCTTCCGGCTCGACGCCGAAGAGCCGCCGGAACCCGGCGACGCCGAGTTGCGCGGCTTTTTCGACGAACGGCGCGACGAGTACATGGCGCCCGAATACCGCCGCATCTCGGCGGTGACCATCCTGCCCGCGGATTTTCTGGACGAAGTCGATGTTTCCGAAGACGATCTGCGCGAGGAGTACGAATACCGGCTCGACGAGTTCGTCGCCCCGGCGCGGCGCGTGGTGGATCAGATGGTGTTCGCCGACCGCGAGTCGGCGGACGCGGCGCGCCGCCGCCTGACGGCGGGCGCGGATTTCTACGCCCTCGGCGCCGAGTTGCTCGGTCTGGAGGCCACCGACATGAACCGGGGCGCCGTTGCCGAAGACGGGCTGGCGACGGAAGCGCTCGGCGCCGCCGCCTTCGCGGCCGCCATCGGCGAATCGACCGGGCCGGTCGAAACGCCGTTCGGCTGGGCGCTGCTGCGCGTGCGCGACGAGTTTCCGGGCGATGTCCGCGACTTCGATTCTGTCGCCGGCGAGCTGCGCCTCGAGCGCAAACTGGCCCTCGCGCAGGACCTTGTGGCCGATCTTGGAGACGAGTTCGAAGACGAGCGCGCCGGCGGCGCAACCCTTGAGGAGGCCGCGCGCGCCATCGGCCTGCCGGCGCGCTCCGTCGGCCCGCTGGATCGGCTGGGCCGCCCCGGCCCCGGCGCGGCGGACGAGGCGCCTCCCCCCGTCGCGGATTTTCTCGGGCGTGCGTTCGCCGCGGGCCCGCAGGAGGAAAGTCCGCTCTACGACACCGACGACGGCGCTTATTTCGCGTTCCGCGTGGAGTCGGTGACGCCTCCGGCGCAACGGAGTCTCGCCGACGCGCGTGAGGACGCCGCTGCGGACTGGCGGGCGAAATGGCGGCGCGACCGCGCGCTGGCGCGGGCGGAGAGCGCCGCACAGCGGCTTCGCGAAGGCGATGCGGCCGCCGACGCGGCGGCGGAATCGGGAGCGGAATATCGCGCCACGGAACCTTTCCTGCGGAGCGCGCCCGGCGCCGGCGACGGGTTGGGGCAGGCTTTCGTCGCCGCGGTGTTCGCTCTCGAAAACGACGGCGTGAGCGACCCGGTCGAGGAAGGCGGCCGTGTCCATGTCGCACGGCTGGTCGAAATTGCCGACATCGACGGGGAAAATCCCGACGAAGCGGTGCGCGAGCGCATCGCCGAACGTCTTCTGGCCGGTCAGATCGGCGATATTGTAGCCGGTTACACCGATGTCCTGCGACGCAAACACAAGGTTTCGGTGAACGCGGCTGCGCTGGAACGATATTTCGGGAATTGAGGGCGCGTGCGAGTCCTTCCCGACCCGGAGACATTCGCCGAACTGTATGAGGACGGGCGCCCGCAGGTCGTCTGGACCCGGCTGGTCGCCGACCTGGAGACGCCGGTTTCGGCGATGCTCAAACTCGCCGACGGCCGGGCCGACAGTTTCCTTCTCGAGTCGGTCGAAGGCGGCGCGGTGCGCGGCCGCTATTCGTTCATAGGGCTGAAGCCCGACCTCATCTGGCGGTGCTACGGCGACCGCGCGGAGATTAACCGCAAGGCGCGCTACGATCCGTCGGCGTTCGTCCCCTGCCCCGGTCCGGCGCTCGACTCCTTCCGCGCCCTGGAGGCGGAATCGCGCATCGAGCTGCCCGAGTCGCTGCCGCCGATGGCGGCGTGTCTCGTCGGCTATATGAGCTATGACATGGTGCGCCTGATCGAACGACTCCCGGAGGCCAATCCGGACCCCCTCGGCGTGCCCGACGGCCTGTATCTGCGGCCGACGGTCATGGCGATCTTCGATTCGGTGGACGACACGATGGCCGTCGTGACCCCTGCGCGCCCCGCCCCGGGGGTGGACGCGCAGACGGCGCGGGGGATGGCGGCGGAGCGGATCGCCGACGTGGTCGCCGATCTCGACCGCAATTTGCCGGCGATGCACTCGGCGTTCGGTCCCCCCGCGCCGACGGCTCGACCGGAGTCGAACGTCAGCCGGGAACGCTATCGCGAGATGGTCCTGCGGGCGAAGGAATACATTGCCGCAGGCGACGTGTTCCAGGTCGTCCCGTCGCAGCGCTTCCGCGTGCCGTTCGACCTCCCGCCCTTCGCCCTGTATCGCGCGCTGCGGCGTCTCAACCCGTCGCCGTTCCTGTTCTTCCTCGATTTCGGAGGGTTTTCGGTCGTGGGCTCCAGCCCCGAAATCCTGGTGCGCCTGCGCGACGGCACGGTGACGATCCGCCCGATCGCCGGAACCCGGCGCCGCGGCAAGGACCGCGCCGAGGACGAAGCGCTCGCCGCCGACATGCTCGCCGATCCCAAGGAGCGCGCCGAACATCTGATGCTCCTTGACCTCGGGCGCAACGATGTGGGGCGTGTCGCCCGCATCGGCACGGTGTCGGTCACCGAGCGCATGGAGGTCGAGTATTACAGCCACGTCATGCATCTGGTATCGAACGTCGAAGGCGCGCTGGCGGAGGGACGGGACGCCATCGACGCGCTGTTCGGCGGTTTTCCCGCGGGCACGGTGACGGGCGCGCCGAAGGTCCGGGCCATGGAGATCATTGACGAACTGGAGTCCGAAAAGCGTGGGATTTACGCGGGTTGCGTCGGTTACTTCGCAGCCAACGGCAGCATGGACACCTGTATCGCCCTGCGCACCGCGGTGGTGAAGGACGGCGCCATGTATGTCCAGGCCGGCGGCGGCGTGGTGGCCGACAGCGATCCGGAATTCGAATATCGGGAGAGCTGCAACAAGGCGCGCGCGCTGCTGCGCGCCGCCGAGGAAGCGGTCCGCTTCGCCGCCCGCCGCAGCGCGTAGACATCGGCGCGGGAAACGAGCGCGTCGGCGTAACCGTCGCGATATTCTCTCGCGTCGTCCGGGTCGCCGGCGGGCGCGTGACCCGTTACGCAGAGGCGAGTTGACCCTGCCCGACCGGTTCGGGAATATCCGCTGCGCCGCGCCGGCGCAGCACCCAGCGGAGCCACTGCCATGAACGACATTGCAGCGTTGCGGGACGCGCCGGGCGAGATCGCCGACTGGCCCGACGCGCGCGTCCGGTCGGTCGTGCTGGCGGCGGACTCCGCGACGCTCATCGCCGCGGCAGCCGCGCTGCGCGACGCGGGACACGGCAACGCTGTGTCCTATTCGCGCAAGGTCTTCATCCCGTTGACGAAATTGTGCCGCGATGTTTGCCATTACTGCACCTTCGCGGAAACGCCGAGGGCCGGGCCGGCCTACCTGAACGCGGACGAGGTGCTGGCGATCGCCCGGGCGGGAGAACGCGCCGGCTGCCGCGAGGCGCTGTTCACCCTGGGCGACCGGCCGGAGGCGCGCTACCCGGCGGCGCGGCGCGCGCTCGAGGCGCTTGGACACGACTCCACCCTGTCCTGGCTCGCCGAGGCGTGCTCGCTGGTTCTCCGCGAGACATCGCTGCTGCCGCACGTCAATCCCGGCGTCATGGACGCCGACGAGGTCGCGGCGCTGCGCAAGGTTTCGGCAAGCCAGGGGCTGATGCTGGAAAGCGCCGCCGATCGGCTTTGCGAACGGGGCGGACCGCATTACGGCTCGCCCGACAAGCGCCCCGCGGTGCGCCTCGCCACCATCGCCGCGGCGGGGGAAGCGCGGGTTCCCTTCACCTCCGGGCTCCTGATCGGCATCGGCGAGACCCGCGCCGAGCGCGTCGACACCCTGCTGGCGCTGCGCCGCGCGCACCGGGAAGGCGGGCATATCCAGGAAGTGATCGTCCAGAATTTCCGCGCCAAACCCGGCACGCGCATGGCCGGCGCGCCGGAACCGGATTTCGACGACCTTCTCTGGACCGTCGCCGCTGCGCGGGTTGCGCTCGGCGCCCGCGCCAACATCCAGGCGCCGCCCAATCTGAGCGCCGGCGCCTGGCATCGCCTTCTCGCCGCCGGCCTTAACGACTGGGGCGGCGTCTCGCCCGTCACCCCCGACCATGTGAACCCCGAAGCGCCGTGGCCGCACCTCGCCGAACTCGCGGCGCGAACCGGGAGCGCCGGGTTCCGGCTGGTCGAACGGCTCGCGGTCTATCCCGAGTGGGCGAGCGACCCCGACCGCTGGTTGGACCCGGCGCTGGCCCCGCGTGTCGTCAGGGGATCGGACTCGCAGGGGTTCGCGCGCGTCGACGCGTGGTCGCCGGGCAAACCGGGCGCGCCGGACCCCGCCGACCTCCCGAACCTGCCGGCCCTCGCCGCCGTCTCCCCCGCCATCGCGCGGCTATGCGACCGACCCGGCGACTACAGCGCCGGCGATATCGAGCGGCTGTTTTCCGCACGCGGGCCGGACTACCGCGCCGTCTGCGCCGCCGCGGACGCGCTGCGGCGCGATACCGTCGGCGACCGCGTCGCCTATGTCGTCAACCGCAACATCAACTACACCAACATCTGCTACTTCAAATGCCGGTTCTGCGCGTTCTCGAAGGGCCGCCTCTCGGACGGGCTCCGGGGCGCGCCCTACGATCTGGCGCTCGGGGAAGTGGTGCGCCGCGCCCGCGAAGCCTGGCGGCGCGGCGCGACCGAAGTTTGTATGCAGGGCGGCATTCATCCCGACTATGACGGCGACACCTATGTGGGCCTGGTGCGCGCCGTGAAAGCGGCTCTGCCGGACATGCACGTCCACGCCTTCTCGCCGCTCGAAATCGCGCAGGGCGCGGAGACGTCCGGACTCGCCGTGCCGGAATTCCTTGCGCAGCTGCGCGACGCGGGCCTCGGGACCCTGCCGGGGACGGCGGCGGAAATCCTCGACGACGAGGTGCGCGCCGTGCTGTGCCCCGACAAGATCGACACCGGAGGATGGCTGTCGGTCATGCGCCATGCCCATGCGCTCGGGTTGCGCAGCACGGCGACCGTCATGTTCGGCCACATGGAAACGCCGGCGTCGTGGGCGCGCCACCTGCTGCGCCTGCGCGCGTTGCAGGCCGAAACCGGCGGTTTCACCGAGTTCGTCCCCCTGCCTTTCGTCCACATGACCGCGCCGATCTATCTCCAGGGGCGCGCGCGCAAGGGGCCGACCTTCCGCGAGGCGGTGCTGATGCACGCGGTCGGGCGGCTCGCGCTGCACCCGCTTTTCGTCAATGTCCAGGCGTCCTGGGTCAAGATGGGGCCGCAAGGGATCGGCGCCTGCCTCGCCGCCGGCGCCAACGACCTCGGCGGAACGCTGATGAACGAGAGCATCTCGCGCGCCGCCGGCACCGAGCACGGCCAGGAAATGCCGCCGGAACGTATGGAGCGCGCGATTCTGGAGGCCGGACGCGAGCCGCGCCAGCGGACCACGCTCTACGGCGATGCGCCGCGCGAGCGGCGCGCGCTTTCCCGCAACCCGGCGCCGCTCGCGCCCGCGGCGCAGACGCCGCCGGCCCAGCGCGCGCGCCCCGCCCGAAAGATCGCCTGAGCGATGGATATCGCGGTTCTCGGCGGAACCGGGGCCGAGGGCGGCGGCCTCGCGCTGCGTTTCGCCCATGCCGGACATCGTGTCGTCATCGGCTCGCGCGACTCCGCCCGCGCCGCCGCGGCGGCCACGCGAATCGAAGGGAAATTGGGCGGGAGATCGGGCCCGCCCGCGGTTTCGGGAGCCGGCAACGAAGACGCCGCAAGGCGCGCCGAATTGATTGTGCTCACCGTTCCCTACGCCGCCCAGCGCGCCACCGCGCACGCTGCGGCGGAGGCGCTTGCCGGAAAGATACTCGTCGACGCCACGGTCCCGTTGACGCCGCCGCAGGTCGCCCGCGTGCAGCTGCCCGAGGGCGGTTCGGCGGTCGCCCGGCTCCAGGCCGAACTCGGCGAGTCGGTGCGCGTCGTCTCGGCCTTCCAGAACGTGTCCGCGCACCGTCTGAGCGAACTCGACCGTGACGTAGATTGCGACGTGCTGGTATGCGGCGACGATGCGGACGCGCGCGAGACTGTCGTGCGCCTCGCCGCCTCGATCGGCTTGCGGGCGTGGCACGCCGGGCCGCTGGCGAACTCGGCGGTCGCCGAGGGGCTGACATCGGTGCTGATTTCGATCAACCGCCGCTACAAGGCGCGGAGCGCGGGGATCCGCATCGCCGGTGTCGGCGACGGCTGACCCGGCGGCCGCGACGCGGCCCGCGCGCCTCACGCTTACGGGCCTCGCGGGCGTTCCGCCGGTCGCGCCGGGCGACGACCTCGCGGCGCTCGCCGTCGACGCGGCGCGCGCTTCCGGCGTTTCCTTCGAGGACGGCGACGCGCTCGTCGTCGCACAGAAGATCGTGTCCAAGTCCGAAGGGCGCCTCGTGCCCCTCGGCGCCGTGTCTCCCGGCCCCCGGGCCCGGGACCTCGCTGCGAAGGCGGACAAGGATCCGCGTCTCGTCGAGCTCGTTCTGTCCGAATCGCGGTCGGTGCTCCGCTGCCGGCCGGGTCTGTTGATCGTCGTTCATCGCTCGGGCGCCATCCTGGCGAACGCCGGCATCGACGCCTCGAACGTCGCCGACGGCGCAGTGCTTCTCTGGCCCGAGGACGCCGACGCCTCGGCGACGCGGCTGCGCAGGGCGTTTCGCCGACGGCTCGGCGTCGATGTCGCGGTCGTCGTCAATGACAGCGTCGGGCGGCCGTGGCGCATGGGAACGGTGGGCCTTGCGATCGGCGTTGCCGGGATGCCGGGCCTCGTTGACCTCCGCGGGCGCCGGGACCTTTACGGCCGGCCGCTCCAGGTCAGCGAAGTCGCGCTCGCCGACGAACTCGCCGCAGCGGCTTCGCTGGCGATGGGACAAGCGGACGAAGGCCGCCCTATGGTCCTAGCGCGGGGGGTTCCCTATTCGCGGCGCGAGGGCAGCGCGACGGAACTGCCGCGCCCGGCGGAACAGGATCTGTTTCGCTGAACCGGCGCCGCCGGGAATCGAGCCTTCCATGTCGCGCGGTTCCCGCCGGCGTCGTTTTTCCCGCGGGCGTAACTTTAGCTTTGACAAGCTTGCGGCGGGTCTGCAAGGTTGCCCGCGCGCAATCTTATGGAGGGTTGAAGAATGGTCGCAATAGATAGCGGTTCCTCGCGCCAGGATGGCGGAGAAACGCTTGTTGGAATGGCGGCGGGCATCGTATCGGCCTATGTCGCCAACAATGCGCTGCCGATGGCGCAAGTCCCGGAACTGATCCAGTCGGTCGTCCGCTCGTTGTCCGAGGCGGAAAGCGTTCCGGCCGCCGCGGAAACGTCGGCCGTCGCGCCGGCGCCCGCGCCGGAAGCGCCGCCCCCGGCGCCCGTCGCCGCTCCGGAGCCCCCGGCCGCCCCGCCGCCCGCGCCCGAGGCGGCGGCGCCCGCACAGCCGGCGGAAGCCCCCAGCCCCGCGGTTTCGGTCGATCAGTCGATCATCGGGGATTTCCTGATCTGCCTCGAATGCGGCTTGCAGTTCAAGACGCTCAAAAGGCACCTTCGCACCGCCCATGGCTTGTCGCCCGACGAGTACCGGGCGAAGTGGAACCTCTCCGACGATTATCCGATGGTCGCCCCGAACTATGCGCAGCGGCGTTCGGACTTCGCCAAGAAGATCGGCCTGGGCCGCAAGCGCGCGGACGCCTGAGGGGATGCAGGGCGGCCTGCGGGCCGCCTAACCCGAAGCGCCGGGCCGGCGGGGGCGCAGCGTCTCCAGAACCGCGAAGGGGCTCCGGCCTCGCGACTCGTCCTTCGGCGCGGAGAGCGAGGCGCCCGGCGCGCGCGGCCAGGGGTCGAGAGAGAGACCGAGGTGCTGCGCCAGCAGTTCGCCGAGGTCGACGACCCCGTTCCCGATCCGTTCGGGAGGGTCGACGACGCCCGGCGGCGCGACATCGACCGAGGCTGCCTCCTCCCCTTCCGCGTATTCGACGACCAGACCGGACTCCCGGCAACGCGCCGGCGTCGGTCGCAGGGTGACGACGCAGGTCTGGACGACATCGGCCTCGAAGTCGAAATCGACGCGAATCACGGGCCCGGATCCGTCGCGCGCCGGAGCACGGCGAAGCCGGACGGAACCCGCCAGGCGGTCGAGCGAGACCAGGTCGAAACGCTGCGCGAGCGCGCGGCGCTCCGCCGCCGACGCGACGATATCGACCGTCACCGGTCGTTCTCCGACCGACGCCGCGGCGATTTCTCGCGACAGTTCGGGGCGAGAGCTCACGGCGGCGGCGGGAATGCGGCGTCCGGCGCCGACGCGAGCGCGGAATCGGCATTGCGGACATAAGCGCAAAGGCTTTCGGGCGCGGCGCCGCCGCCGAGGAGATTGCGCCCCAGCGCGGCGCGCAAACTCTCGTCTCCATCGGCGTCGAGCGCCTCGTCGTAAGCCGCCGCGCGCCCGTAGAACGCGCGCGCCATCGCCTTGATCCGCCGCGGCACGCCCAGATCGCCGACGCCCATTTCGCGAAGGGTCCTGTCCATGTCGTCGAACGCGGCGTCGAAAAGCGCTTGCGCGATTGCCCGCCCCCGCTCTCCCTCGCGCCGAAAGCGGCGGACGAGCAGGAACACGTGCAGCATCAGCAGGTCGAAGCGTCCGTCGAAGGTATCGGGAACGCCGGCCCGATAGAATTCCGGCGCCCGCGCCTGAGCGACGGCCCGGGCGTAGAGGCGCAGCGCCGCCGCTTCGGCTTCGCGGCGCTCCCGGCGTCGCGCCTTCAGACGGGCGAACATATGCGCGCCTTGACGGGGCCGCGATACAGGCCACAATGGAACCCGTCGCCAGCGTTCACGAAATGCGAGCCAAGCGCCATGTCGTCGGGCTGCCGGATCCTCGTCCTGTTCATCGCCGCCGCCGCGCTTTCCTCATGCGAGGGGCGGATCGACGCGCGCGGTTTCGTCCCCATCCCGGACACGCTGGCCGAGATACAACCCGGCGTGCAGGACAAGCTCGACATCGCGGACCTTCTCGGCACGCCTTCGGCGGTCGCGAGTTTCGATGACGATACCTGGTATTACATAAGCCAGCAAACCCGGAATTTCGCCTTCTTCAAGCCCGAGGTCCTCGAGCAGCGGGTCCTCGCCATCCGCTTCGGCAACGATGACAAGGTCGAATCGACCGAAGCCTACACGCTTGCGGACGGCGCCGCTGTCGAGCCGGTCGACCGGACGACTCCCACGGCCGGCAACGAATTGTCCCTTCTGCAACAATTGTTCGGCAATATCGGGCGATTCTCGCGCTGAGCCGCCGGCGCGGGCGGGCGCGACCGGAGGCGAGGCATGAACATCGCGCTGTGGCTGGAGCGGACAGCGCATCGCCGTCCCCGCGCCCCCGCCCTTTTGCGCGGCGGGGAAACGCTTCGCGACTATGGCGGTTTCGCCGCCGACGCCGGCGCGCTGGCGGCCGGGCTGCGGACGCGCCACGGCGTCGCCCCGGGCGACCGCGTCGGTCTGTACATGCCGAATTCCGGGGCGTATCTCGTAGCGATGCAGGCGGCGTGGCGGGCCGGCGCCGCCGTGTTGCCGATCGACGCGAAACTGCATCCCCGCGAAGCGGAATGGATCCTCGACGACGCCGGGTGCGATCTGCTCTTCGTCCGCGCCGCCGACCGGGAGCGTTTCGCCGGCCGCCGCGGCGCCTTCGATACGATCGCCGTCGACGGCCCGGAATTCGCGGCGCTCCTCGACCTTGCCCCCCTCCCCGCGCCCCATTCCCGCCGCGCCGAAGACCTCGCGTGGCTGTTCTACACGTCGGGCACGACGGGCCGTCCCAAGGGGGTGATGCTCGGCCACGGGAACCTCGCGGCGATGGCCATGTGCTATTTCGCCGACGTGGACTCTCTCGCGCCCGACGATGCGATGCTCTACGCCGCGCCCCTTTCGCACGCCGCAGGGTTCTATGCTCTTCCCGCGATCCGCGCCGGCGCGGCGCATATCGCGCCGCCCTCGGGCGGTTTCGACCCCGGCGAGGTCCTCGACATCGCGCAAGCGCACGGCAAGGCATCGTTCTTCGCCGCGCCGACGATGCTGCGCCGTCTGGTAGGGGAAGCGCGGCGCCGCGGCGCGCGCGGCGCAGGCATCGGGACCATCGTCTACGGCGGCGGGCCCATGTATCTCGCCGACATCCTCGAAGCCATGGACACCCTCGAGTGCCGCTTCGCGCAAATCTACGGTCAGGGCGAAACGCCGATGTGCATCGCCGCCTTCGGCGCCCGCGAGCACGCCGAACGGAGCGCGCCGCGTTACCGCGAACGCCTCGCTTCGGTCGGCGCCGCCCAGAGCACGGTCGAAATCCGCATCGCCGGCGCCGACGGCGCGCCGTTGCCGCCGGGGACGTCCGGCGAGATCGAAGTGCGCGGGCCGTCGGTCATGCTCGGCTACTGGAAGCGACCGCAAGCAACGGCGGAAGCCGTCCGCGACGGCTGGTTGCGCACCGGGGACATCGGCGCGCTCGACGAAGACGGATATCTGACTCTGCATGACCGCTCGAAGGACATGATCGTGTCCGGCGGCGCCAACGTCTATCCGCGCGAGGTGGAGGAAGTGCTGCTGACCCACGGAGACGTGGCGGAGGCCGCTGTCGTCGGCCGGCCCCACCGCGACTGGGGCGAGGAAGTCGTCGCCTTCGTCGTTCCCGCGCCGGGAGCGCGCCTCGACGAGCGCGCGCTCGACGCGCTGTGCCTCGACAACATTGCGCGCTTCAAGCGCCCCCGCGCCTATTTCGCGCTGGACGCGCTGCCCAGGAACCACTACGGCAAGGCGCTCAAGACCGAGCTGCGCCGGCGGCTCGCCGGCGCGCAACAAGGAGACCCACGACCATGACCGACAGGGCGAACCGAAGGGTGGTCTGGTTCAACGGCGACTTCGTCCCCGAAGACGAGGCGCGGCTGCCGTTCCGCGACCGCGGCTTTCGTTACGGCGACGCCGTGTTCGATATGACGCGGACCTTCGGCGGGCGCATCTTCCGGCTTTCCGAGCATCTGGACAGGTTTTACCGGTCGCTGCGCTACGTCCGCATCGACCCGGGCCTCGACAAGGCGAAGATGACCGAGGTGACCGGGGAGACGCTGGCCCGCAACCTGCACTTGCTCGAAGAAGGCGAGGATTACTGGGTCGGCCAGCGCGTCAGCCGCGGCGTCGATGTCCCCGGCGGCGACATCGCCGCCCATTCGGGGCCCAACGTCATCGTCGAGTGCACGCCGCTTCCCCTGCGTCCGCGCGCGCGGCTGTTCCGCGACGGCATCGACGTCATCGTCCCGTCGGTGCGCCGCACGCCCCCCGACGCGCTCAGCCCCAACGCCAAGACGCACAACTATCTCAACCTCATCGTCGGCGACCTCGAGGTCAAGGCGCGCGACCCGGAAGCGTGGGCGGTGACGCTCGACGTCAACGGCAACCTTTGCGAGGGCATGGGCAGCAACGTCTTCATCGTGCGCGACGGCGCGCTGGTCACGCCGAAAGTGAAATACGTCCTGCCGGGGGTCAGCCGCCAGACCGCCATCGACCTCGCCTCCGACGCGCGCATTCCCGTCATCGAGGACGATGTGAGCCTCTACGACGCTCACAACGCCGACGAGATGTTCCTCACTTCCACGAGCCTGTGTCTCTGCGGAGTGCGCAGCGTGAACGGGGCGCCCGTCGGCGACGGCAAACCGCCCGGACCGGTGACGCGACGGTTGATCGACGCCTACGTCGCGCTCGTCGACTTCGACTTCGAGGCGCAGTACCTCTCGCGTCTCGACGGCTGAGCCCGGGTCGGCCGCTCAGGCCGCCAGTATGGCGAGAAGCAGAATCGCCATGATGTTGGTTATCTTGATCATCGGGTTGACGGCCGGGCCGGCGGTGTCCTTGTAGGGGTCGCCCACGGTGTCGCCCGTCACCGCCGCCTTGTGCGCCTCCGACCCCTTGCCGCCGTGCTGGCCGTCCTCGATATATTTCTTCGCGTTGTCCCACGCGCCGCCGCCGGAAGTCATGGAGATCGCGACGAACAGACCGGTGACGATGGTTCCCAGCAGCATCGCCCCCACCGTGGTGAACGCCGCCGCCTGCCCCGCGAACAGGTCGACGAGGAAATAGACGACGACGGGCGCGAACACCGGCAGCATCGACGGAACCACCATTTCCTTGATGGCGGATTTCGTCAGCAGGTCCACGGCGCGGCCGTATTCGGGCTTTGCCGTCCCCTCCATGATGCCGGGTATCTCCCTGAACTGGCGGCGGACCTCGACGACCACGGCGCCGCCCGCGCGGCCCACGGCCATCATGCCGAGGGCGCCGAACAGATAGGGCAACAGGCCGCCGACGAACAGACCGACCACCACCCAGGGGTCCTGGAGGCGGAACTCCACCGCGACATCGGGGAAGTAATGGCGCAGGTCCTCGGTGTAGGCGGCGAAAAGCACGAGCGCCGCCAGCGCCGCCGAGCCGATGGCGTAACCCTTGGTCACCGCCTTGGTGGTGTTGCCGACCGCGTCGAGCGCATCGGTGGTCTTGCGGACGTCTTCCGGCAGGTCGGCCATTTCGGCGATGCCGCCGGCGTTGTCGGTCACCGGGCCGTAGGCGTCGAGCGCCACCACCATGCCGGCGAGCGCCAGCATGGTCGTCGCCGCGATGGCGAGGCCGAACAGGCCCGCCGCGGCGAAGGCGACGACGATACCGGCGGAAATCACCACGACCGGCAGCGCGCAGGCTTCCATCGACACGGCCAGACCCTGAATGATGTTGGTCGCATGACCCGTCTCCGACGCGCGCGCAACGCTGCGCACGGGGCGGAACGCTGTCGAAGTGTAGTATTCGGTGATCCACACCAGCAGGCCGGTCACCGCCAGCCCGACGAGAACGCAGACGTAGAGCGCGCCGCCGGAAACCGCGCGCTCGCCCGCCATATACACGGCGTCGAAACCGACCCATGCGCCGACGATGACGGCGATGAACACGGCGGACAGCACCGCCGACCCCACAAGCCCCTTGTAGAGCGCCGCCATAACGTTGCTCCCGCCGCCGAGGCGAACCAGAAGGGCGCCTGCGACGGAAGCCAGAATGCAGGCGCCGCCGATGACGAGCGGGAGCTCCATCATCGCCGTCTGTTGTTCGCCGGTGAAGAAGATGCCCGCGAGCAGCATCGTCGCCACCACGGTTACGGCATAGGTTTCGAACAGGTCGGCCGCCATGCCCGCGCAATCGCCCACATTGTCGCCGACATTGTCGGCGATCACCGCGGCGTTGCGCGGGTCGTCCTCGGGGATGCCGGCTTCGATCTTGCCGACCAGGTCGGCGCCGACATCGGCGCCCTTGGTGAAAATGCCGCCGCCGAGCCGCGCGAAGATGGAGATCAGCGACGCGCCGAAGGAAAGCGCGACGAGCGCCTCCAGCACGCCGCGCAGGGACTCCGGCGTGTCGACGCCGAGGACCGCGATCATCGCCGCGTAGTAGCCGGCAACGCCGAGCAGGCCGAGGCCGACCACCAGCAAGCCGGTGATCGCGCCCGACCGGAAGGCGATGGACAGCGCCGGCGCAAGGCCCCGGCGCGCCGCCTCCGCGGTGCGCAGATTGGCGCGCACGGACACGTTCATGCCGATATAGCCCGCAGCGCCCGAGAGCACGGCGCCGATCGCGAAACCGATGGCGACATGCGCCCCCAGCAAGCCCCAGAACAGGAGCGCCGCCGCCACGCCGACGCCGGCGATGGTCGAATACTGGCGGTTCAGATAGGCGCGCGCGCCCTCCTGGATGGCGGCGGCAATTTCGCGCATCCGCTCGTTCCCGCCGCTCGCCGCCATCACCCCGCGGACAGTGACGGCGCCGTACAATACGGCGGCCGCGCCGCAGGCGAGCGCGAACACCAACGCATTCGACATGATGGAAACCCTGTGTGGAGATTGCAGAACAGGCTGCGGCGCGGCGTTCGCGCCCGCGTCGGACAGCGCGACCATGCCAGAACCCGCGCGCGAGGGCAATCCGGCAATGGCACCGGCGACGCGACCCGGAGTCCGCGTCGGGCTTCCGGGGTGGGAACCGGGCGCCGGCGATTACCGCGACGGGCTGTCGCGCGGCTTCACTCGGACCCGTCGCTCCTCCGTCCGGCGAAGCCTTCGAACAATCCTTCGAGACGGGCCATCCGTTCGCGAAGATCGGAGATGTTGTTTTGAAGCCCGGCGACATCCCGCGCCACATCGCGGCGCAGCTCATTCAGGCCGCGCGCGATATACAGAATCATGCCGCCCAGCGCGATGCCGACGCCAAGGATGGCAATGACTTCCGGAGTCATGGGATCGTCTCCCTGGATGGTTCCGTTAGTACGTCCGTAACGCGCTCCGGAACCGAATTTACACCGACAGCGCCTGCTCCGCCACTCCTGAAAAGCACTTCTCATTGTAGACTGTAGCGGTGCGTCGCCATGTCCATGAGAATCGGGCGAAGTCTTGCCGCGGAGAACTGGTCTCGGTCATCCCCAAAGAGCGCCGGCGCCGTGGTAGCCGCGCGCGAATTTGCCCGCGCTCCCAAGGAGCAACGTCCATCGCCATAATGAGAATCTCTGACTTCCTGAACCTCCATGTCGGAAACCGGATCATGAAGGCGATCCAGCTGGCGTCGTGTCGGGCAGCGGAAAGCGGAACCCCGAACCGGGCGTCTGCGTTCGCCGTTCGGCTTCACTCCGACCCACCTGCCTACGTCCGGCAAAGCCCTCGAACAATCCTTCGAGACGGGCCATCTGTTCGCGAAGTTAGGCGATGTCCCGCGCTACGTCGCAGCGCAGTGCGTTATGGCCGCACGCGATATACAGAATCGTGCCCGTCGTTGCGACGCCAACGCCGCGGATAACCTCCCGAGTCACAGGGGCGCCTCCTCAAACAGCTTCAGCGACACATCTCATAGCACCATAGCACGTTGTGTGGCGAATTTCACACTGACACCGGAGCTCTCTCATCTTCTTGATGATCGTCTGTCGGCAAGCCCACGTCGCTTCGCGATCAGGATGCGTTGGAAAATCAGAAAACAATATGCTGTAGACCTCCAAGAAGGTGTGTGACTATATGTTGTAAGAGCTGCGGGTTTGACAGCAGCGGACGAACCGCTACTATCCTGTCAGTGTACGTCAGTGTGCACCATTTGCTAATTTGGAAAGGAGGTGTGAGATGGCAATTTCCGGTGAGAGGCTTAAGAAAGCACTGAAGCGTAAGGGAATGACGCAGTCTTCTCTTGCGAGGGAAATCGACGTTACTCCCCCCGCCGTGGCGTGCTGGATAAGCAATGGCGTCCCTAGTGGCCGCGTCAAGCAAATTGAAGGATTAGTCGGATCGCTTAGTAAGGGTGTATCGGAATCCCAGGGAGGGACGAAAGCAGACAGCCCGATTGGCGCCTCGGATGAACATAAAATCCCACTCAAAAAGAAAGCGCGAAAAAATTTGAGCGAAATGCCGGGGATTTACTTCCTGTGCGATCGAAACGGACAGCCGTTGTACGTTGGCCAATCGAGCGATATCCTTAAAAGAATAAGAAATCATAGCAGTCAAAAATGTTGGTATAAACAGGGAGTAAAGGTCGTAAGGTATATCGAAATCCCTGACGAAAATTTGAGAAAGCAGCTTGAGCCTATGCTGATATATTTATTCAATCCGCCATTCAACAAGGACCATGTGCGGGAGGATTAGCGAAATTCTTGCTCCGAATTGGCGTTCGCTAGGCCTCGCGCACTTGCGAGTTTGACCACGCTGCTCCAGCTGCCTATCCTCGCGCTCCATCGGTTGCGGACGGAAACGCTGGCGAAAAGCGAAGGGGAGACGGGACCATGCCGGGAACACCCTTGCGGACGGCGCAGGCGACGGCGTTCGCCGCCCTGCTCATGGCGGCGCCGGGCGCTGTCCCGCCGGCGGGAGCGGACTCGCCCGCAGATCCGCTGGCGACGCCGGCATGGGACGATGTGCGCGACGAATTTTTCGGCGCCGACCCGCTGGTGTTCGACGACACGGTCGAGCTCACCATGCCGACCGATGTCGAAAACGGTTTCGACGTGCCCCTTGCGGTGCAGCTGTCGCCCGCGCTGGGCGACGCGGTCGAACTGCTCGTCATCGCCGAAAACAACCCTATCCGCCATGTCGCGCGGCTGATCCCGCACCGCCCGCTTCAGGCGGTGGGCCTCAAGATCCGCCTCGAGACGTCGGGCGCCGTGCGCGCCGCCGCGCTCGACCGAGAGGGCGTCTGGCATGTCGGGTCGGCGTGGGTCGAGGTTCTCACCCCCGGGGGCTGCTCGTCGCCGACGCCGCTCGACGGCGACGGCCCGTCCGGCCGCATCGGCGAGATCGCCGTGCGCACCTTCGACCGCGAGGACGGCGCGAGCCGCCTGAAGTTCCGTATCGTTCACCCTATGGATACGGGCTTCGCCACCACCGCTGCAGGCGAAACGATCCCCGCCTGGTTCGTCGAAACCATCGAAATCTCGGACGAGCGCGGGACCGTTCTCGAACTCATCACCCGCGCCGCCATGGCGCCCGACCCGATCTTCACCGTCGACCTCCCCGAGCTGCGCCCGAACCTGCATATCGGCGCGCGCGACAGCGAGGGGCTGGAATTCGAGACGTTTCGCTGATGCGGCTCCGGTTCGCGGCGGCGCTTGCGCTCGCGATCCTTCCCCGCGCCGCCGGCGGCGACGATTACCGCCTCGAAGCCGAGGAGATCGCGCCCGGAGTCCATGTCTTCTGGGGCTCGCAGGAAGGTTATCTCTCCAGCAATGGCGGGAACATCGTCAATACCGGCTTCATCGTCGGAGAGCGCGCCGTTCTCGCCATCGACACCGGGCCGACCCGCCTCTATGCCGAGCAGATGATCGCCGCCATCGGGCGCGTCACCGACAAACCCGTCCGCACGGCGATCGTCACCCATCATCACCCCGACCATTCGTTCGGCGTCAAACCGTTCAAGCGCGCGAACGCCCGCGTCCTCATGCACCGCGCCGCCTGGGCGCTGCTCGAGCGCGACGGCCCCGCATTGCTGCAATTCATGCAGATGCTGCTCGCAGACCGATGGACCTCCGGCACCGAGCCGTCGAGACCTTCCGGGTGGCTGGGGCGCGAGAAGACCTTCGATCTCGGCGGTCGGCGGGTCCGCGTCATTCCGCTCGCCGGCGGCCACACGCCCGGCGATGTCGTGGTTTTCGACGAAGCCACGGGCACGCTGTTCGCGGGCGATCTGGTGTTCCACGGGCGCGCGCCCTCGGTTCCGCACGCCGATATTCCCACCTGGCTTTCGCATCTCGACGCACTCGAGGCGATGGCGTGGCGACGCCTCGTCCCCGGCCACGGGCCGCTCGTCACCGCACGCCCGGAACTTGCGGAAATGCGCGACTATCTCACCTTCGTCGAGCGCGTCGCGCGCGACTCGGCGGCCGAGGGGCGGATGCTGGCGGAAACCCTGGAAGCCGAGATCCCCGAACGTTTCCGCGGCCTCGCCGGGCTCCAGACCGAGTTCGCCCGCTCCATGAACACTCTTTTCCGCAAATTCGAGGGCGAGCAATTCGACGCCTCGCTGGCGGTGAACTGACGACGGACCGGCAGCGACCGTTCGCCGCTATTCCGCCGCCGCCCTCGGCGCCGCGCCCTCGTCCGCAAGCGCCGCCAGGCGTTCGGCCATGAGCACCGATTCCTGCTGACGCCGCCACATTTCCGCATAGACCCCGCCGGCGCGCAGCAGGGCCGCATGGTCGCCGCGCTCGACGATCCGGCCGCCGTCGAGCACCAGTATCTCGTCGGCGTCCACCACCGTCGAGAGCCGGTGGGCGACGATCAAGGTGGTATGGCCGCGGCTCACCTCCGCCAGCTCCGCCTGGATTTCCTTCTCCGTCGCCGTGTCCAGAGCGGAGGTGGCCTCGTCGAACACCATCAGCCGGGGCTTCTTCAGCAACATCCGCGCGATCGCCACGCGCTGCTTCTCGCCGCCCGAAAGTTTGAGTCCGCGCTCGCCGACCATGCTCTCGTAACCCTGAGGCAGCGTCGCGATGAAACCGTCGAGGCGCGCCATGCGCACCGCGCGATCGATGTCGGGTTCGCCGCAACCCGGACGCGCATAGGCGAGGTTGTAGCGGATGGTGTCGTTGAACAGCACCGTATCTTGCGGGACGATGCCGATGGCGTCGCGCAGCGACGCCTGCGTCACGCGCCGGACGTCCTGCCCGTCGATGCGGATCGCCCCGGACGAGACATCGTAGAAACGGAACAGCAGCCGCGACAGGGTCGACTTGCCCGCGCCCGACGGGCCGACGATCGCCACCGTCCGCCCGGGCGCCACCGAAAAATCGATGTCGTGCAGAATGGGCCGCTGCGGGTCGTAAGAAAAATTCACGCCGTCGAACTCGATCCGGCCCGCCTCGACGGCGAGCGCCCGCGCCCCCGGCGCATCGTCGATCTCGCGCTTCTCGTCGAGCAGATCGAACATGCGCTCCATGTCCACCAGCGACTGCTTGATCTGCCGGTAGGCGAAGCCGAGAAACCCCAGGGGCTGAAAGAGTTGCAACATGAAAGCGTTGATCGCCACCAGATCGCCGATGCCCATGCTCCCGTCGGCGATGCCCGTCGCCGCCAGCAGCAGCACCGCGGTCATTCCGCCGGCAACGACGAACGCCTGACCCGCGTTCAGCAGCGCCAGCGACACCTTGGTAATCACCGCCGCGCTCTGGTAGCGCCGAAGCGACACGTCGAAACGCCGCGCCTCGTGATCCTCGTTCCCGAAATACTTGACCGTTTCGTAGTTCAGCAGGCTGTCGACGGCCTTTGTATTGGCCTGTTCGTCCGACTCGTTCATGCGGCGGACGAAGCGGATTCGCCACTCGGTGATCAGGAACGTAAAGAAGATATAGACGACTACCGATACAAGAACGATCAGCGCGAAGGAAACGTCGTAACGATAGAGCAGAATCGCGCAAACGAGGACGATCTCCAGCAGTGTCGGCAAGATGTTGAACAACATGAACGAGAGGACGAGCTCGATCCCCTTGGTCCCGCGTTCGATGACGCGGCTGAGTCCTCCGGTGCGGCGGTCGAGATGAAAGGCCAGAGACAGACCGTGGAGATGCCGGAACACCCGCAGCGCGATCTCCCGCACCGCCTGCTGCGCCACGCGGGCGAACACGGCGTCGCGCAGTTCCCCGAACGCGACTCCCGCCAGGCGCACAAGTCCGAACGCCGCGATCAGCCCTGCGGGAACGGCAACCGCGCCCAGCTGCCGGTCCGCCTCGAGCGCGTCCACCACCGCGCCGAGCAGGAGCGGCGCCTGCACCACCGCCACTTTCGCGCCGACCAGGAACGCCAGGGCGAGAACGACGCGGCGGCGCAGGTCCCAACGCCCCTGCGGCCACAGATAAGGGAGCAGCGTGCGGATGGTCTGCGCGTCGCCGCGTCCGCGCGCGTCCGCCACTGTCGCGGGGTCCCTCAGCCTTCGGACGGAGCGCCCGGCAGGATCAGAATCTGTCCCGGGAAGATCACGTCAGGGTTGCGTATCTGGTCGCGGTTGGCTTCGTAGATCGCCATGTTGCGCGCGCCGCGCCCATAAACCTCGCGGGCGATGCGCCACAGATTGCTGCCCACCTGGACCACCTTCAGCCCACCCGTCACCGAGACGCGCGTCGCGTCCTCAATGTATATCGGCGACTCGATCCGCCCCACCTCGCCTTCCGATACCGTGGCCGTCACCAGAAGGCGGCGCTGCCCGGGCTCGTTTCCGGCGGACACGAGCCGCCAGTTCCCCGTTGGCCCCGCGGTCACCGACCCCACCGGACGGTTGTCGAGCCAGGCTTCGACCCGTGCGCCGGGGGTCGTCTTTCCCGCGAAGACAAGATCGTTCTCTTCATAGCCGATGGCGACCGCGGGCGGCGGCGCAGCGCCGCCGTTCGGCTCCTCGCCGCGCCACGATACATCCTGCGCGTCGGGCCCGGAGTCGAAACGCGGCGACGCGGTCTCGCCCACTGCCGCAGGGGCGGGCGCATCGGGAACGGTCGCGCCGGCGCCCGGCCGCGCCTCGCGCGCCGGCGCCGGCGGCTGCGCAGCTCCGGAAGAGTCGAGCGCCGCCACAACGATGTCCGGCTCGACCGCAGCACGCGGCGTCGAGGGCGCAACGGGCGCGCCCGCGAGCGCCGGCTCCCTCGCCGCGTGAACGGGAGGCGCGGGCGCAAGCGCGACGGTCGAATTCGCGCCTGCGTCCTCCGCCTCCGGGGCTGCCGGGACTCCCGGCGTCACGCCGACGGTCGGCGGCGCGGACACGGCCGGCTCATGCGGCGACGGCGACAGCGCGACGGCGGGTTCGCGAACGGCGCGCGGCCGTATCGGCGCCGGCGCCGCCGGAGCTGCAAGGGCCGTCTCGAATTCCGGCTCCCTCGCCGCTCGCCGCCGCAAAACCGGCGCGCGCATGGCGTTCGATCCGGCGAAATCCTCGTCGTCGGGCGTTGACGGCGCAATCTCTCCGGGCGCCGCCGCGCCGGCCGGCGGCGCAGGCTGGAGCGCGCCCCCCTCCGGCGACGCCGTTTCCCTTTCCAGCGCCGCGACGACATCGGGCGACGCCGCTCTCCCTTCCGGAAACGGCCTTTCGTCGTGTCGCGAGGCGTCGGGTTCGACCGCTGCAAGAACCGCCGCGGCGTTGTCGTCCGGCATTGCCGCGTCGTCGGGCGACGGCGCCGCGGCGGCCGACGGCGGCGGCGAGCTCGAAAAGTCGGGTTCGTCCGCCGGCGTCGCGCGTTCGGGCGCGCGCGCAATCTCCGTCGGCGCCGGCGCCGCACCCGCCGGACGGGCGCCGTCGGGGTCCGAAGGCGGCGCGCCGCGATCCCGCGTCGCTACGTCAGGCGCGCCTGCAGGCGACGGCGCCGCCTCCTCAGGCCGGACGCCATCCGAATACGGCGCGTCCGGCGGCGAGTATCCGGGTTCCGCGCCGGCGACATCCGCCGCGCCGGCGCTCTCGTCGGCGAGCGCAGGCGTCCCCTCGTCCAACGGCGCTTCTCCCGGAACCGGCGGCAACGCTTCGGGCGGCGAACTTCCGGGATCGACCCCGGCGACATCCGCCTCATCCGCCATCCCTTCGGCGGGCGCAGGCGACGCCTGCTCCGATAACGTCTCTTCGGGAACGGCGGGCGGCGAAGCGCCGGGTTCCGGGCCGGCGGTGTCCGGAGTCCCGGCGGGACCGGCGTCGGACACCGCTGCGGGATCGGCGGAAACCGCTCCGCCGGGTTCCCACGGTTGCGCGGAACGCGACGAACCGTCGGGCGTCGCCGCCGCGATTTCGGCGACGCCCGGAGAGTCCTCTTCCAGAGTCGCCGCCGGATCGCCGGCTCCTGCGCCCTGGGGCTCCGGCGAAAGCGCGCCGAGTTGGGAACCTCCCGGCTCGCGGGGCGGCGCCTCGGGCGATCCGGACCGCAGCCACAAATATCCGCCCACCGCGGCCGCGACGACCGCGGCGGCAGCGGCGGCGATCACGACCGGCCTGTTCACACGCGCCTCCTCGTAACTGAATCCCGGCTACGGGCAAGGTATTATGCCGCCGGTTTCCCGCAAATCCAATGACCGGGCTTCGATCCGGCCGCGCGTCCGCCCCGCGGTCCCGCGACGACCCGCGAGGACGAAGAATGTCATGAGCGCCACGCTGTGCGTTTTCTGCGGCGCCTCTCGCGGCGGAGACCCCCGGCACGCTGACGGGGCGCGGCGTCTGGGCCGCGCCTGCGCCGAGGCGGGGGTCGCCCTCGTTACCGGCGGCGCCGCCGATGGCCTGATGGGAGTCGTCGCCGACGCTGCGCTCGCCGCGGGCGGACACGTCACGGGAATCATCCCCGCCTTCCTCCAGCGCCGCGAAGTCGCCCATACCGGGCTCGACGAAACCCTGGTCGCCGCCGACATGCACGACCGCAAGCAGCGCATGTTCGCGCGCGCCGACGCCTTCGTGGCCCTGCCCGGCGGCGTCGGCACCCTCGACGAAATCGTCGAGATGCTGACGTGGCGAACCCTCGGGCTGCACCGAAAACCCGTCATGCTCTTCGGGACGGCCTACTGGCGCCCCCTTCTCGCGCTGCTCCGGCATATGACGGCGAGCGGCTTTCTCTCCCCCGACGCAGCATCGGTCTGCGAAGCGACCGATGATGTCGGTCGCATCGTGCGCGCCGCCATGGCGGATCGGACGCCGGCTTGAACCCGCCGCGAGGGCCGCTATGGTCCGCGCCGCGCCCAGGGAGTCACTCGATATGGCCAAAATCCCCGTCGCCGCCCCTGTCGTCGAACTCGAAGGCGACGAGATGACGCGCATCATCTGGCGCTTCATCAAGGACCGCCTCATCCTTCCGTATCTCGACCTCGAGCTCGAAACCTACGATCTGGGGATCGAGTCCCGCGACGCCACCGACGACGCGGTCACCGTCGAGGCGGCGCACGCCATCGCCCGGCGCGGCGTGGGGGTCAAATGCGCGACCATCACCCCCGACGAGGCGCGGGTGGCGGAATTCGGCCTCAGGCGCATGTACCGCTCGCCCAACGGAACCATCCGCAACATCCTCGGCGGCACCGTGTTCCGCCAGCCCATCCTGTGCCGCAACGTGCCGCGGCTCGTCCCCGGTTGGCGCAAGCCCATCGTCATCGGGCGCCATGCCTTCGGCGACCAGTACCGCGCCACCGATTTCGCGGTGCCCGGCCCCGGCGCCCTGACCATGCGCTTCCAGCCCGCCGACGGCGGCCCGGCGCAGGATTTCGAGATATTCGACTTTCCCGCCGGCGGCGTCGCGCTCGGGATGTACAATCTCGACGAATCGATCCGCGGGTTCGCGCGCGCCTGTATGAACTATGCGCTGAGCCTCGGCTGGCCCCTCTACATGTCGACCAAGAACACGATCCTCAAAGCCTATGACGGCCGCTTCAAGGACCTGTTCCAGGAGGTGTTCGAGGCCGAGTTCCGGGACCGCTTCGCCGCCGCAGGCCTTACCTACGAACACCGTCTGATCGACGACATGGTCGCCGCGGCGCTGAAATGGGAGGGGGGCTTCGTCTGGGCTTGCAAGAACTACGACGGCGACGTGCAGTCCGACACCGTGGCCCAGGGGTTCGGCTCTCTCGGCCTCATGACCTCGGTTCTCCTCACCCCCGACGGGCGTGTCGTCGAGGCCGAGGCGGCGCACGGCACGGTCACCCGCCACTACCGCCGTCACCGGGCGGGCGAGGAAACCTCCACGAACCCCATCGCCTCGATCTTCGCGTGGACGCGCGGTCTCTGGCACCGCGGCAAATTCGACGGGACCCCGGAGGTGCAGCGCTTCGCCGAAACCCTGGAGCGCGTCTGCGTCGAAACCGTCGAGGCCGGGTTCATGACCCGCGACCTCGCGGTTCTCATCGGCGCGGATCAGCCCTGGCAGACGACGCGGCGCTTCCTCGACACGCTCGACGAAAGGCTGCGCGACGCCCTCGGCGCGTAACCGGCGCCCTCCGGCGGAGATTCAGACCACGGGCGCCAGGCCGCCGTCGAGATTGATTGCGACGCCGGTGATGTAGGCTGCGCGCGCCGATACCAGAAACGCGCAAAGGTCGGCGAACTCCTCAGCTTCGCCCACCCGGCCGAGCGGAACCGTCCGGCTCAGCTCCTCATAGAGCTCCTCCACCGGGCGGTTGCCGGCGCGGCGGTTCCACTGCGCGCTCTTGATCAATCCGATGCAGATCGTGTTCACGCGGATGTTGTCCGCCGCAAATTCGTTGGCGAGGGACTTGGTGAGATTGATCCCCGCGGCGCGGGTGACGCTGGTCGGCAGGGCCCCGGCCGGCGGCGCCTTGCCGCCGACGATGGTCGCGTTCACGATCGCCCCGCCGCCGCGCTCGCGCAGCAGCGGCACGGTCAGGCGGCACAGCCGCACGCAGGCCATGAGTTTGAGGTCGATATCCTCGCGCCAGGCTTCGTCGTCCACCGCCTCCAGGCCCGCCGCGGCGGACCGGCCGGCATTGTTGACGACGATATCCACGCCGCCGAAACGCGCTGTCGTCGCCCGCACCAGCGCTTCGAGATCGGCGCTCCCGGTCACGTCGGCGCGCTGCGCCGCCACCTCGCCGCCGGTGTCGCGGGTTATCTCTTCCGCCGCGCGCATCAGATGCTCCTCGCGCCGGGCGCAGATCATCACCTTGCACCCTTCCCGCGCCAGGCGCGCGGCGGTAGCGCGGCCGAGGCCGTCGCTGCCGCCGGTGATCAGCGCCACTTTGCCGTCCAGGCCGAGATCCAGCATCTCCCTTCCTCCCTACGGATGCGGCCCCCAGGGCGAGGCCATGAGGAGCTTGTTCTCCTGCCGGAGAATCAGCGGCCGCAGTTTGGCCCCGAACGCCTGGAACCCGGCGTCGGCATAGACCCGCGCCCAGAAGGCGCGGCGGTCGGCGTCGTCTTCGAACCGCCACAGATGCACGAGCTGGTTCATCGCCCCGACATCGCCGGTGAAGTAGCCGACCAGGCGACCGGCCGCGAGTTTCTCCAGCGCCGGCCATCCGTGCGCGTCGTAGAGTTTCACCGCCTCGGCCAGTTTGCCGACATGGAAGGTATAGGTCCGCAGTTCGTAAATCGCCATTATGGCCTCCTGCTGTCGCGCGCCGACGCCCGCGAGGGAACGGGGGGGGTCGCGGCGCGGTTTCTCGCCGGGAGAACGCCGCCGTGCCCCGTTATTCTTTATCGTTGCTCGTCATCCCCACGAAAAGAGCGCCAGCGAATTCCCCGCGGGAGTCCGGCGTCACTCCATCGACGTTTCCGTCTTTTGAGACTCCAGCTCCTCCAGCCTCGCGTCTCGCTCGGCCTCGATCGCCTTGACGAGTTTGTCGCAATCCCGGTCGGACTGGGTGCTGCAAATCGTTCGCGCCTCGACGATGGCCGTTGCCGCTTCGGATTCTATCCTTTTCGCCTGCCGGTCGAAAAACGCCTCGCGCTCTCGGGTATCCGAAAATCGTTTCGGCGTCAGAACTACAGTGACGCTCGGCGGATACTCGTGCATGGCGCCCGATGCGGCATCGACCGCCACGCCGATGAGACCGCCGAAAAGGATGTTGCCGAAGGTCATATCCTGAAACCCGCTCGCCAGCACTCCGCCGCCATCGAAATGCCCCTCTTTCCTGCAACGCACGGCGACGTTGTCGGAGCTCTTTTCGAGACCGATACTACCGGGCGTCGGGTTGACGAACCCGATGGCCTGCCCTTCCCGTATCAATTCGCAAGATGCGCCCGCCGGTTCCGTGATTACGGAGACGGTTTGGTCGCTGCCTTCGACAATCGTCGAACATCCCTGCAACATCGGTATGAGGAGTGCTACCCCCCCCCGACAGTTTTGGCGAATCGCAGCATCGTGGCTGTGCCTCCGTCGTCAGCGATCTTCATGATCGCGATCGATGCGCCGAGTCGCCGCGCCGGGCGCATCGACGCCCCGCACGCAACCCGGCGCCGGAACCGGTCGCCAAACTGTCGGCGAAACTCCCGCCGCGCCCGGCGATCTGCGTCGTTCGCCCTTCCCTTCAGGCGTCGGCGCGGAAGAACGCCAGGGTGCGCGCTTCGATGCTCTCGCGCGGTAATGCGTCCTCCGGCGCCGTCGGATCCTCGAACGCGGTGTGACAGGTGAAGCGCGCCGTGCCGTCGGTCGCCGAGTCGTAGCACTTGATCAGGATCGCTTCCGACGCCTCGAGGCCGGGGTAATAGAACCAGCGGTGATCGGGGTTCCAAACCGTCTGATAGACCTCCCCCGTGCGGTCGCCATAGACGAGATCCGTGGCGATCAGATCGTCGGGCGCGATGCTGCGCGCGTCGCAGATCGCCAGCGGCATGGTGTGCAGCGGACCGCGGATCGGCCGCCACACGTTCACCATGGCGAAACGCCCGCGGACCAGTTCCTCGGCCTCGACGCCGCCGATCAGATCGCGCACCCGCTGCGGCCCGGACTTGACCGTATAGTCGTTGTGCACCACGCGCACCGGTTCGCGCACCTGTTTCTCCACCCGCACCGCCTCATCCGAATTGCGCACATTGTGGTCGAACACATGCACGCGGAACGCCCCCGTCTCGCGTTTCACGAGTTCGGCCACTTCCGGGTAATAGACCCGTTCGACCTCCTGCGCGTCGTAGAAGTCGCGCACCGCGCTTCGGTGCGAGGCAAGCGCGAACCCCTCACGATCGAGCGACGCCGGCGCGCCGAGACCCCGCGCATCGCGGATGGCGAACCCGTGCGGGTTGTATTGCGACCGGCGCTTGACCGGAGTTCCCGGCTTCGTGATTTCCGACCGCGGCTTCCCGTCGCCGGGAACGATGTAATTGAGCGTGCCTTCGACCGCGCCGGCCGTCGTCCCGCCGTAAGGCGCCATGAGTCTTCCCCCGTTTCCCGCGCGAAGCGCCGCGGACCATAAGGCGTCGCGCCGCCCCCGGCAACCGGTTCAGCTCGCCGACGGCGCGGCGTCGAGGCGGACCGCCACGCCCGCAAGCCCCTGCGCCTCCGGATAGCGCTCCATCACCAGCGGGTCGTGGCCGGGAACGATATGCGCCGGCGACCCGGCGAGGCGTCGCATTTTCTCATAGCCCTGAACCATGTCGGCGACGTTGTAGGCGATGGGAAACGGCGCCGTCGCCTCCATGTTCTCATAAAGATGGCTGGCGTCCGACGCGAGAACCACCCAGCCGCGCCGCGTCAGCACGCGAACGCATTGCATTCCCATCGTATGCCCCCCGATGCGGTGGACCGTCACCCCCGGGGCGATCTGCGAATCCCCGTCGTGGAACGCCAGACGGCCCTCGAAAAGCTTGTCGATCAACCGCTTGACGTGCGCCGCGCTATAGGCGTAGCCGAACGGCTTGTGCGCCATGTGGCGGCCCGTCGCATAGGCCATCTCCAGGTCCTGGAGATGGAAGCGCGCGGCGGGAAAGTCGTCGATGGTTCCCGCGTGATCGTAATGCAGGTGGGTGACGATGACGTCGGCGACCCTCCGCGTATCGATGCCGAGCATCGCCAGCCCCTCGCGCGGCAGACGCACGATCTCGCGCCCGCGACGCGCCGCCTCCTCGCGGTCGAACCCGGTGTCGACCACGATGGCGCGCTCCCCGTTGACGATCGCCCACACGAAATAGTCGATCGGCATCGGCGCGTCGTGACGGTCGGGCGGCACGATGAAATTGTCGGCGCGGACGCGCCCCTCGTGCCGTCCGTAGCGGATGGCGAACAGTTTCCAGGTCTCCGTGTCGGACATGCTCTCTCTCCCTCGGCGGCGCGCGGGCGCCTCACGGCGATTCGCCGGCCGTCGCGACGGTGCGACGGGCGGTCCAGGTCGACAACAGAACCCCCGCGGCGAACACGATAACGCCGGCATGAACATCGGCGGCGCCGAACACCCGCCCGTCCACCGCCAGCACCACCAGCGCAACGATGAACACGTCGACCATCGACCAGCGCGACAACGCCGCGAGCCACCCCGCCAGCCGCACCGCCGCCGCGGCGCCGGGGCGGCGCGGCGCGGTCGCCCAAAGCGCCAGGCAGACCGCCACTTTCGCCAGCGGAAAGGCGATAGTGAACGCGAAGGTTATCAGAAACAGGAACCACTGGCCCGCCGCGGCGAAACCGAACACCGCGCCCGCCAGCGACATTCGTTCGGCGAAGAAGACGGGTCCGAGCGTGATCGCCGGCAGGAACAGCCCCGCCGCCAGCAGCGCTCCGAGGCGCAGATGCGCGCCGCTCCGCCATGCGCCCCGTTTCACCGCCCGTTTCGCCATGCCGCCCGAAAGTGGGCGCGGGCGCGCCGGCGCGCAAGCGGTTCCCGTCGCCCGAGCTCCGGATATGCAGCGGCGTCGGCGCACGCGTCGCCCGGGGAGCGCCGGCGTCACTCGCCGAGAAGCGTCGCTTTCGCCTGGTTGAGCTTCGCCGCGAAATAGTCCGACCCTCCATGGTCGGGGTGGAGCTTTTTCATCAGGCCCCGGTGCGCCTCCTTGATCCGCTCCGCGCCGGCGCCCTCCTCCAGGCCGAGGATCGAGAGCGCCTCCTCGCGCGTCATGCCGCCGGCGGGCGACGCCGGACCCGCGCCCGAAGCCCGCGCCCGCGCAGCGAAGTCGGCGCGCCAGTCCTCTCCCGCGCGGTCGAGGAAGGTCTCCAGCAGGCGCAGCGACTGCGCGTCGTCGCGCACCGCGAGCCACAGCGCGAACATTTCGTCCCGCGACAGGGAACCGATCCGACGCCCCTCGAACGGTCCCTGCCGCACCGCGCCGTCGATATCTCCGGTGATATGGTCGAGGCGCATGGCGAGCCATGCGGTCTCGACGGCGGAGGCGGACGGTCCCGCGCCGCCGGGCGTCGCGCCGCCGGGCGCGGCGCCGCCGGCCCGCGCCGCGCGCGCGGCGCCGAAAAGCGAGCCGAACAGCGACAAGAGGCGCAACACGCTGCCCGAGCGCCATGCGAACGCCGCGACCGTGCCCAGCAGCGCCGCCGCGGCCGGCAGGCCCCGCGCCAGCACGAACAGGGCGAGCAGCGCCGCCAGGGCGATGACGGTCCACCGCAGGCCACGCGCCAGCGCCGCCGGGTTCGCAGAGGCGAACAACCGCCCCACGAGATACAGCGCGAGCAACAGCCCGACGCCGCCGATCAGCCAGAGATACATGCGCGCCTCAGCGGCGGCGCGGCGCCGGCAGTTTCAGCACGTCGCGCCCGGCGCGGCGGTTGAAATCCTCGAGCGCCGGCCGCCCGCCCACCGCGAACACCGCGACCGCCTGGAGGAGATCGCGCAAAAGGCGCGCGCTCGCCGCGTCGAACCGGCAATAGGCGCCGCCCGAAAGTTTCGCCATCTGCCTGAACGCGGCCCCCGCCCACGGGTCGCCGCCTTCGTGGAACACGAACAGGGGGGACCCGTGAAGGCCGAGCGCGCCGGCGAGATGGCAGAGTTCGTCCACTTCCTCCTCGCAGCAATCGCCGATGAACACCACGGCGTCGACGCGCTCGCGGGTCGTCTCGTTCAGGGCGTGACGGAGCAGGCGGGCGATCTGCGTGCGCCCGCCGAGGCAGCGGACGGCCGTCATCCGGCGCAGCAGCGCCGCCGATTCGGTCTCGAACGGAGTCGCCTCGAACTCGCGGAAGCCGCGATACCAGGCGAGCTGTATGGCCAGAGTCCCCAGGGCCGCGGTTTCCGAGAACATCTCCGCCTGGATGTCGCACGCCCGGTCCCAGGCGCGCCCGCGGCTCTGCGTCGCGTCCAGCGCGAAAATCAGGCGACCCCTGCGCGCCTGGCGCGACCGCGTAGCCAGGGCGGCCGCGCGCTCAAGAAAAGCGCCGATCTCGCGGTCCGAAGACCGGGCGGGAAGCCCGTCGTCGCCCCTGCCCGTCATGCGACCTTCATGCGACCGGCGACGCCGCGCGGCGCTCCCCTGCGGCGCCGCGCAGCGTCGCCTCGAGCAGCCCGCGCAGCTCCGACCGCGCCCCCACATGCGACATGGTCATGCGTATCCCCGCAACCCCGAGGTCCATCACCGTCAAGCCCTGCGGGAACAATTCGCGGAACACTACGCGCTCGGCGAAACCGGGGACGGCGCGGCAGCCGAAACGCGGCGCCATCGCCTCCAGCGCCGCGCCCACGCGGCGCTTGTTGCGCGCGTCGAGGGACGAAAGCCGGTTGCGCAGCACCACCCAGTCGATCGCCGCGCCGCGCGCCGCCCGCGCCTTCTTCTGTTCCCACACCATCTCGCTGTAGCGGCCCGGCGCCGCCACGGCGAAAGTCTCCGGGTCGATGTCCGCCAGAACGTCCAGGTCGACGAAACTGTCGTTCACCGGCGTGACCAGCACGTCGGCGCACCGGTGCGCGAGGCGCGAAAGCGGCGTGTCGGCCCCCGGACAGTCGATCACTGCGGCGTCGTGACCGCGCGCCAGCGCCGCGAGCCGCTCCGGCAGCGGTATGCCGCCGGCCGCCCGAAACGCCTCATGGTCGGGCCGCGGGACCGCGAACCCCTTCGCCCGCGCCCAGGCCTCGCGGTTGGCGAAAAAGCGGGTGGTCGTCCGCTGCCGCGAATCGAGGTCCAGGCTGGCGACCCGCCAGCCGAGCCCCAGCAACCCGACGACAAGATGCGCGGCGACCGTCGACTTGCCCGAACCGCCCTTCTCGTTTCCGACGACGATCGTCCGCATGGCCGCTCCCCGGGGGCACGCGCCCGTCGCCCCGCCAGTCTATCACGCCGTCGCGCCGCGCGGGCGCCGCCTTGGTCCTTGAGCGTTGCCCCGCGCAGCCTTACAAGTTGCGGAACGTCGCATATTCGACGCAGCCTCGCCGCGCCCGGACGAAAGGCCGCACGTGGTCGCCATCGCCATCACTCCGGGGGATCCGAGCGGGGTCGGCCCGGAAATCGTCTGCAAGGCGCTCGTCGCCCTTCCGGCGGCGCGGCGCGCCGAGTGCCGGGTCGTCGGCGCGCGCCGCTTCCTCGAACGCGCCGCCGCCCTGGCCGGGGGGCCGCGCTTCGGACCCGGCGGCGTCGCCCTCGTCGAGGTCGAAAGCCCCCATGAGGACGAAATCCGCGACCGCCGGGCGACCGCCGCCGGAGGCCACGCCGCCTACGCCAGTGTCGCCAGGGCGGTGGAGCTGGCGATGGCGGGCGCCGTCGACGCCATCGTCACCGCCCCGCTCAACAAGGCGGCGCTGCACATGGCGGGCCATCGTTACGACGGTCACACCGAACTCCTCCAGCGCCTCGCCGGCGCGCCGTCGTCGTTCATGCTGCTCGCTTCGGAGCGCCTCAAGGCGATCCACGTCTCGACCCATTGCTCGCTCGCCGACGCCGTCGAACGCACACGCAAGGCGCGCGTTCTCGACTGCATCCGCGCAGGAGACCGCCACCTCCGCGACATGGGATGCGCGCGGCCGCGTATCGTCTGCGCCGGTCTCGACCCCCATTGCGGCGAAGGCGGGCTGTTCGGACACCGCGACGCCGGGGAGATCGCCCCCGCCGTCGCCGCGGCGCGCGCCGGGGGGATCGACGCCGCCGGCCCCCTCCCCGGCGACACCGTGTTTCACCGCGCCGCCGCGGGCGAATTCGACCTGGTCGTCGCCAACTATCACGACCAGGGCCACATACCCATCAAGCTCGTCGCCTTTCACAGCGCCGTGAACGTCACCCTCGGTCTCCCCATCGCACGTTGTTCGGTCGACCACGGCACCGCCTTCGACATCGCGTGGGAGGGACGCGCCGACCATCGCAACATGCTCGCGGCCCTCGCATACGCCCGGCGTCTCGCCGACGGCGCCGCCGCCGGGCGCCGCCCCGGACCGTCCGGCGGATGAGACCGCTGAGCGCCCCGCGGCGCCGCAGTCGCGCCCCGGCGACCGGACTGCCCGGCGGCGGCGGCGCGTCCGGCTCCGTGGGCGAGGAGATACTCCATGTCGCCGCCCCCTTCCTCATCCTCTCGGCGCCCTTCGCCGGCTTTCTCGAAGCCGCGGATTACGGCTGGACCCGGCCCGAGGCGCTGGTCTCCATCGCCGTCTTCATCGTGCTCGCTCTCCTCGCGGGCGCCCTGTCGGTCAATGTCGGCGCGTGGACCCGCGCCGCCCTGCTGCTGGCGCTGTCGCTCGCCGCGGCGGATTTCCTCTTTCCCCTCGGCGAATTGTGGGCGGCGCTCGACCTCCGGATCGGCGGCCTCGCGGGACGGGAGCACGGCGCCGGCCCGGTATGGACTTCAGCGGCCCTGCTCGCCGGGTCCCTCGCCGCGCTGGCGGCGCTCGTCGCTTTGCGGGGTTCGGCATTGCTGCTGTGCGCTCTCGCCTTCGCGGCGCTTGCCGCCGGACTTGTCTCCGTGGGCGGGCTGGAACGCGACCGCGCCGTCGTCGAGCGCGCCGGCCCGACCCCCGCCGCCTCCGAAACCCTTCCGCCGCTGGTTCACATCGTTCTCGACGGGCACAACGCCCCCGCGGCGCTGGGCGGCGAGAGCGGCGGGGCGCAGCTGCGCGAAATTCTGGAGAGCATGTGGACGGAACGCGGGTTCCGCGTCTTCTCCCGCGCCTTCGGCCAATACGACGACTCTGTCGATGCGCTGGCGGCGCTCATGAATCGCGACCTCCCTGCCCTCGACGGATCGCATGTCGGATCCGACGGCCGCGCGCTGACGGCCGCGGCGCATATCGACGCCCTCGCCGCCCGGGGCTACGCGGTCGAGATTCATACCGACGACCGCTTGGATCTTTGCGCCGGCGCGGCCGAGCCGGTCGCGCTCTGCGTCGTCCACCGCGCCCGCGCCGCGGCGCTTGCCCCGCTCGACCTGCCGACGGCGGCGAAATTCGCCCTGCTCTGGCGCCTCTATCTCGAGCGCTCCGACGCCTGGCGGGCGCTGCGCGGCCTGTGGAACGCCGGCGCCGCAGCCGCATCGGAGCGTTTCGGCCTCGGCGTTTCCGAATGGCCGCCGCCGCTGCGGCTCGAGTCGCTGGCGACGCCGGCGATGGCCGAACGCCTCGCCGCGCGCCTTCGCGACGCCGGCCCCGGGCGGGCGGCGATCGCCCGGTTGCCCGCCGCCGACGCGCCCTGGGCCTGGGGCGCCGACTGCGCTCTCGACCGCGACCCCGGCGGTTGGCTCGGCCCCCACGACCGCACGCAACCGCCGCCGCGCCGCAATGACGAACCGGGGCGCGAACTCAGACGCAAGCGCTCGAACGCGCAGCTGGAGTGCGCGCACCGACGCCTCGGCGCGCTCATCGACGCCATCGACGAAAACCCCGCCCTCGCCGGGGCCACGGTGCTCGTCCACGGTCTCCACGGCTCGGGCATCGTCGGCGTTCCGCCGACCCTGGAGCACGAGCGGCGCGCCGCAGCGGAGGATTTCGTGGACGGCTTCTCGACCTTCCTCGCCCTGCGCGCGCCCGGCGCGGCGCCGGGCGTCGACCCCCGGCCGACGCCGTTGCAGACGGTTTTTCCGACCTTTTTCGGCGCGCCCCCCGCCGCGTCGGGCGCGCCCATACTGTTTCTGCGCGGCTGGTCGTCGCGGCGTCTCGCGGCGCGGCCCGCCGAACGCCTGCTCGGCTCCTTCTTTCGCGCCGACGCGGAGCCCGCCCCCGTCAACTCGAACGAAGGAGGATATTCGCCATGAACAGGATCGATCTCGACGGCCGCGCAGCGGTTGTCACCGGCGGGGCGGCCGGCATCGGCTTCGCCATCGCCGAACGCCTCGCCGCCTCGGGCGCCCGCCTCGCCCTGTGGGACCGAGACGCCGAGGGCCTGGCGACCGCGCGACAGGCGCTCGACGGCGTCGAAACCTTCGCCGTCGATATCGCCGACCCCGCATCGGTCGCCCGGGCCCGCGACGCCACGACCGCCGCCTTCGGCAAGATCGACATCCTCGTCAACAACGCCGCGATCAACGGCGCCAACAACAAGGTATGGGACATCCCGGTGGACGAATGGCGCCGGGTCATCGAGGTCGATCTCGGCGGCGTCTTCTATTGCTGCCGCGCCGTCGTTCCCGGCATGATCGCCGCCGGCTACGGGCGCATCGTCAACATCGCCTCGATCGCCGGCAAGGAAGGCAACCCCAATCATGGCCATTACAGCGCCGCGAAGGCCGGAGTCATCGCCCTCACCAAATCGCTGGGCAAGGAAACCGTGGACACCGGCGTGATCGTTAACTGCGTCGCCCCGGCGGCGGTGGAGACGGCGATCCTCCGCGAGAACACGCCCGAACAGCGCGCCTATTTGCTGTCGAAGATACCCATGGGCCGCGTCGGCCGCCCCGAAGAGGTCGCAGCGCTCGTCGCCTGGCTGTCGTCGGAAGACGTGAGTTTCTCGACCGGGGCCGTCTACGACATCTCCGGCGGCCGCGCCACCTACTGACGCGCGCCACCCGGCGCCCGATCGACCCGCGCTGCGCGGGCGCGCAAGCGGTTACGGAAGCGGCGCTGACGCCGCCGGCGTCAGCGCCGGTTGGCGTTCTCCCGCGCGCGGGCCAGCAATTCCTCGCCGTCGGCGCAGTCGACTACCAAATCGCCGATCTCCGCGAGACGCCCGGGGTCCGCGACCCCCGCCAGAAGCGCCGCCAACCGGGCGCCCGTTCCGGCGCCGAACTTCCGCGCCGCCTGACGCGACAGCAACGCCCGCTCCCGCTCCAGGCCCTGCTCCAGGCCTTGCTCCAGCGTCTCGGCCCGCGCGCGCGCAACCGCACTCTCCAACTCACGCGCAAGACGCGCTTCCTCGCGCGCAACCGCGCTCTCCAACTCGCGCGCTACCGCGCTCTCCAGCTCGCGCGCAACCGCTTTCTCCAACTCGCGCGCTATCGCGCCCTCCACTTCGCGCGCGATGCCCGCTTCGATGCCGGTCTTGACGCGCGTCTCGACATATTCGTCGATCCGCCTTGCCAGTAGCGAACCCATGGCGCTCAAACCTCCCGTATCCGCAGCCGCCTGCAACGCCGAAGGCAAATCCGGATGCGCACGCGCCGTCGCGCTGCGCTCCACCATCCCCAGAGTCAACTCCGCAAAGGCGCGCCGAAGACTCGCATGTTCCTCGCCCGACAGCAACGCCGACACCCGCCGCAACACCGCCGCCATCGTCGAAACCGAACCCTGCTCCAGCGCAATTTGCGCCGAAACCACGTTCTCTGCCGGCAAATCCTCAACCCGAAGCGCGTGTTCGTCAATCACCAGGTGACGCTGGCGGGGCTGGAACGGCGCCAGAGCCTCACCCACCGACGCTATCGTCTCCCCTACCTCCGCCGCCGCCGACCAGCGCCGCTCGCCATTGTAAATCACCACAGGAAGCACCGGCGGAAGACGCCCGTCCGCCGGAAGCCGTCCGCCGCGGATGAGTTTCAGATACATCCGCGCCGTGTAGGCGAGGATGCGCGCCGCCATGTGACGGTCCACCGCGGACTGGAACTCCAACAACACGAGAAGATACAGCCAGTCCCCCGCCGCGCCCCGGAAGCGCACGCGCCACGCGGCGTCGCCGCTTCCCCGCGCGAAGCCGTCGTCGACGTAATCCGCCGGCAATTGTTCGAGGGTATCGAAATCCAGCGCCGCGACGACATCGGTGGGCGCGAAGCCGCGCAACAGGTCCTCCACCATCCGCGCATGGTCGAACCAGCGCTTGAAGGCCGCGTCATGAAACTCGCGCGTCGCCGCCATCGCGACCTCCCCCGTCCGCCGTCCCGCCCCGCCCTTCGTCCCGCCGGGCGCATCGCGAGTCGAAGGCGCGCAAGCCGAAACGACCGGAAGACGCGGGTTTCCCGACCGGCGCCGTCTACGGCATCTATCGCGGCCGCGCCACCCGCCGACTCCCGCGCCCCGCGGCAGTGCGGGACCTTTTCCGGAGCGCAGGAGCGTCCCGTCGCCTCCATGCGAGAGTGGAGCGCGGTCGACTGGATGCTGTCTCCGGGCATGAACTCCTGCCGGCGCGGCAGGCGCTACACGGCGGGCGCGAACCGGAGGAGGAAGCGGTCCTGCGCCTCCGGCGCCGGCCCTGTCTCGCGCGCAATCGTCCGATCGTCGGCGCTGGCGATGCTCACCGAAACCGCCGCGTCGCGCGGCGGCGGCCACGCGCGCTGCCGAACCGCCGGAATGCGCGAGAAATCCGGCCGCGGAACAAGCCCCCGGACACACGGGGAGATACGGAAGTAAAGCTTCAAGAGGCGAGCGTCCGGGCCACGCGGAAGCCGGCAACGATGTAGCGGTTCCCGGCGACGAGTCTGAGGCGGGCAGCCGCGCGGAGGAGCCTCGGGTCGTTGTTCCAGGACCCGCCGCGGATAACGCGAACGGAACATATGCCGCTTTCCCGGGCGCGCCCGTCGCCCGGCGCGCCGGCGTAACTGTCGTTCCAGCAATCCTGAACCCATTCCCAAACGTTCCCGTGAACGTCGCGCAAACCGAAGCCGTTCGCCGCAAAACTCCCCACCGGCGCCGTGCGCTCATCGTCCCAGCGGCTCCCGCAGCCGTCGCAGTTCGCGCAATTGCAACCGATATCGTCGCCCCACCAGTAGCGCGTCTCCGTCCCTGCGCGAGCGGCATACTCCCACTCCGACTCGCTCAACAGACGGTACGCCTCGCCCGTCTCGCGCGAAAGCCACGCCGCATAGGATTGCGCATCGTCCCAACTTACATTGATGACGGGACGCCGCCCGCGGCCCCAGCCCTCATCGTCCGGGCGGTAGCCGCCGCAACCCCCGGCCGACGCGCACGCATCCCACTCGTCGAACGTCACCGGACAGACCCCGACCGCAAAAGGCGCGCCTATAGCAACGCGATGTCGCGGATCTTCAACGCTCCACCGCCCCTCCTCCGAAGGCGGAGCCCCCATCATGAAACTCCCCGACGGAACCGCCGCCATATCGGGGCAATGCGGGCAGTCCCGGAAAACGCTCCCGACCGCCGCGTGCAGGCGTTTGCGCTCGTCATCGGCCATTCTCATCGTCGCCCCCGACCGCTCACCGTTTCCGGGCGCCCCGGGTTTCTCGCCTGCAATGCAACACTGGAGGAGGAGTAGCCCGATGCGGGAGCAGGGTAACGCGGCGCCCGGCGCTTTCCAACCTCGTTGCCGGCGCTCCCGATACGGGGCGGCGGCGCGAGCTACTCCCCGGGGCGACCATGGCCAGCTGGCCGCGATGCTGAAATTCATGCCCGCCGGTTTTCCGAAGCATACCCGTCTCTGCGCCGCGAAGACCGCAATCGCCAAGTGTCCGTTTCGGAACAGCTTATTGAGACCTCTGCATAACCGGTTTCGCTTGCGGCAGGATCGCGTTTCCGCGTTTTGACGACGCTCCCGAATCCACCGGCGGAGCATAACGAGGCATGATGAAATTACGAAAACCCCGCCCTCTTTCCATCTTTCCCGCGAAAGAGAGTGTGAAAAAATTGAATGGCTCTCGCTATGACGGACGGGTCGCCGAGGTGTTGGCGTCGTAAAAGACAGTCCCCATCGAATAATACTTCGTCATTCCCGCGAAAGCGGGAATCTGCTGCGGCGTTCCCGCAATAAAAACGGGCCGATATTGCGGACGGCCGCCTCCAGATTCCCGCTTTCGCGGGAATGACGAAGTATTATTCGATGGGGACTGTCTTTTACGACGCCAACACCTCGGCGACCCGTCCGTCACGATGACAGCCGCCCGATTTCTTCACACGCTCGAAAGCGGGAATCCAGAGACGGAAGCGCGGCCGCAGCGGCCAGCGCCGCCGTGTGGCGGAGCGTCCGCGTTTCATTGCGACTCATGGTTCTCCCTTTCTCGCGCCATCTTCGCAACGTCGGCGACCATGACGGCGCCGACCGACCCGGCGCCCCGCCCCCGCGCGGCGGCGGGGCAAGAGGGGCGCCGGGTCTTCGCTCGTCATGACCGTCCCTGGACGCTCACCGGCGCGCCCGGCGGCCCCGTGAGGCCGGCGGTTCGGGCATCGGAGCGTGCGGGCCACACGAAAGCCGGCGTTGTTGTTCCGGTTTCCGGTGTCGTTCCTGTTGCGGTTCGCCGCGCGGAGGTTCCTCGGGTTGTTGTTCCAGGAGCCGCCGCGGAGAACGCGACGGCAGGGGGACGGGCAGGCTCCCCGGACGGGCGGCGCGACGGGTCGAACCATCCGCCCCGGAAGATCGCCTGGCGCAGGCGCCAGCTGTCGGCGTGTCCGGCATGGGCGACCCACGCGCCCACCCGGCGTTCGATCTCCTCGCGCGAAGCCGAACCGGCGCGCCAGCGGTCGCGCAGGCCGCGCAGCCGGTTGCGGAAGCGGCGCACATTGGCCTCCGGCAAGCGTCGCCGCCCGCCGGGCAGCAGCACGAAACCGAGGAACTCCGCCGGCGCGCGCGTATCGGCGATCTCCGTCTTGCGCGGATGCAGGCGCAGGCGGCGGCCCTCGAGGAACAGCGCGATGCGCCGCCGCCACTCCTCCAGTTGCGCCGGGTCGTCGTGGAACAGCGCGAAGTCGTCCACATAACGCAGATAGCCCCTTGCGCGCAGGACCTGCTTGCAGAAACGGTCGAGGCCGTCGAGATAGACATTGGCGAAGAACCGGCTCGTCAGGTTGCCGATCGGCAGCCCGCGCCGGCGCTCATGCGGCGTGAACAGACCGTCGCCGGGGAAATGAAGCAGAACCGGCTCCTGCGGGTTGGAGCCGTCGACGATCCGGTCGGCGAGCCCCAGAGTGCGCGGGCAGGCGAGGCGACGCCGCAGGTCGCGCTTGAGGATCCCGTGGTCGATGGAGGGAAAATACCGCCATATGTCGCAGCGCAGGACATGGCGGAAGCGGTCGCGGAAGCGCTCGTAGCGCGCGACGGCGCGGTGCGTCCCCTTGCCCTTGCGGTTGGCGTAACTGTCATGGATGAAGCCGCGCTCGAAGACCGGTTCGACGACCGCGCACAGGGCATGATGCACGACGCGGTCGCGGAACGGCGCGGCGGAGACGACACGGTGTTTCGGGTCGAAGACTTCGATGACCGTGTAGCGCCCCGGCCGGTAGCGCCCGCTGGCGAGGGCGCGTTCGAGGCGCAAGACCTCGGTCTCCAGATTGGCGAGGAAGGCCGCCGGCCCCGGCTTCGCCCGCTTGCCGGCTGCCGCGCGCAGGGCGGCGGCGCGCAGCGCGGGGAAGGACGCGACGGCGCCGAAAAGGTCACGCGCTTTCGCGGGCATCGTGCGCCTTTCTCCACGCGCCGATGCGTCGCCCGGTATCGTCCAGGCTCCGCGCCGCGTGTTCGTAGCGCCGCGGGTCGAGGAAGCGCAGGTCATGGGCGAGGCGGAAGAGGAAGCGCAGTTTCTCGATCCCCAGATTGGCGCGGGCGAGATGCGGGCCGCGCCGGCGGGTGTATGTCGCTTCGACGAGGGAGTCGAGCACGTCGAGCGCGGTTGTCTGGATGCGGTCTCCGAGCAGGAATTTCTGCCGGCGCGGAAAGCGCTCCACGGCGGGAACGAGCCAGAGGAGGAAGCGGTAATGCGCCTCCAGCGCCGGACCCGTCTCGCGCGCGCTCGTCCGTTCGCCGACGCTATCGACGCTCACCGGAACGCGAAAAAAATCCGGCCGGGGGGCAAGCCCCCCGGACCCCCGGAGAGGTAAAGAAGTAAAGATTCAAGGGGTGAACGTCCGGGCCACACGAAAGCCGGCGTAGCTGCCCCGGAAGCCGGTGTCGTCCCTGCCGCGGCTCGCCGCGCGGAGGACCCTCGGGACGTCGTCCCAGGAGCCGCCGCGGAGAACGCGACGGGAACAGTTGCCGCTTTCCCAAGCGCTCCCGTCGCCCGGAGCCCCGGCGTAACTGTCGTTCCAGCAATCCTGAACCCACTCCCAAACGTTCCCGTGAACGTCATGCAATCCGAACGCGTTCGCCTCGAAACTCCCCACCGGCGCCGTGCGCTCATCGTCCCAGCGGCTCCCGCAACGGTCGCAGTTCGCGCGGTTCCGACCGATGTCTCTCCCCCACCAATACCGTGTCGCCGTCCCCGCACGCGCTACATACTCCCACTCCGACTCGCTCAACAGACGATAGGCCTCGCCCGTCGCGCGCGAAAGCCACGCCACATAAGATTGCGCATCGTCCCAACTCACATTGATAACAGGACGTTGCCCGCGGCCCCAACCCTCATCGTCCGGGCGGTAGCCCCCGCAACCCCCGGCCGACGCGCAGGCGTCCCACTCCGAGAACGTCACCTCATACACCCCCACCGCAAAAGGCGACCCGATCGTCACCCGATGCCGCGGACCCTCGTCGTCACTCCGATCCTCCTCCGACGATGGCGAACCCATCATGAAATCTCCGGGCGGAACGACGACCATCTCCGGGCAATGCGGACAGTCCCGGAAAACGCTCCCTGTTTCAGGCGCCGCATCTGTCTCCTCTTCCAACCGGGAGGCATGGACGAAGCCGGCTACGCCCAATTCCTCTTTCACCCGGAACCACTCCCCGGCCTGTCCCGTCGCGTGGACGCGGACGCCTTCGCCGATGGAACCGGGGATATTCCCGTACCCGGCGCCGGGTCCGGCCCTCCGGTCGACGCGTTCGAGCGTCCGCATTCGCCTGTCGACCCTGGCGACGCAAGGCGCGCCGGGGGAGGCCGCGTCGTCCACACGCTCGCCGTTCCTGTAGCACAGCCAGTCGCCGCCGGCGCCCCGACGGACCCAGAGGCCGTGCCTCCTGTCCTCCACCATGGGGCCTTCCCAAACCTCGCCGTTGGGAGAGCGCGTGACGAAATGGCCGCGCCCCTCCCCCCGGTGGAACTCCCCTTTCTCCGATGCCGTTTTCCGTTGGCCGTTCTCCAGCCAGCGCCAGACGAGCTCGCCGGCTCCGTGCTGGCGGTTGTCGAGACAATCTCCTGACCAGGTCGCCGTTTCCCCGGCTTGCGGGAAAGGATTCCATATGAAACAGGCGGCGCGGTTTTCGAACTCCTGCCAGCAGGGATCGCCCGGTTCTTCCGTGCATCGCGGCTCGAAGCCTTCCGGGGTCGCTTCGGCCGCCGTCAGGAGCGCATCGATGTCGGCTTGCGCCAGATAGCCGGTGGCGCCAGCTTGCGCGGTTTCCGCACCGCAGCGCCGGTGGGAAGGCGCGCCGCCGGCGCGCGCGGCCTGCCATGCGCGCACGGCGCCGCGGGTCCGCGGTCCGAAAAGCCCGTCCGGCGCGCCGGCGTCGAAGCCCTGCGCGGTCAGCGCCGCCTGGACGCGCCGCCGCGCGTCGCGACCCAGCCCCAGCGCCTCCTCCGCCGCAGCCGCAGGCCGGATGGCGCCGAAGCACATGCCGGAAACCTCGTCGCGATACCCGCCGGCCTTGCGGAGCAGGTCGCGTTCGCCGCTATCGGCGTGATCCCAGGGCAATTCGCCGTTCCGGTCGGCGATGCACGGGTCGGCGCCCCGGCGCAACAGGGCGTCGACCTCGTCCGCCATGTCCGAACAGTCGTTCGGCCCGGTGGCCGTCGTCGCGTGGATCAGCGGCGTGTTTCCCGCGCTGTCGCACAGGTTGGGATCGGCCCCGGCGCCGAGCAGAGCGCCCATCAGGTCGACTGTCTCCTGGCTCTGAAAATAGCACGACTTGTCGATAGAGGGTTGCGACACGGTTTGCGTCAGCGCCGTGTGGCCTTCGGCGTCGCGTATGTCCGGTTCGGCGTCGTAGCGGAGGAGCATCCTCACCTGCGCCAGTTGCCGGAAAGGCTTTTCCTTGATCGCCAGCATCAACGGCGTATCGCCGTTGCGGTCGCGAATCTTCGGGTCGGCGCCGGCCTCGAGCAGCGCCTCCATTACGTCATAGCGCTCCCCGCCGTTGAGGGGACTCAGGGCGTGCAGTTTGGGGTTCAGACTGGTATCCACGGTCCGGAAGACAGCGTGCAGCGGGGTCGCGCCACGTTCGTCTTGCCTGTTCGGATCGGCGCCGCACTGCGTGAGAAGCGTTATCGCGCCCGGCCCCGGGCCGCCGATGTCTTTCTGCGCCGCGGCGAAGTGGAGGGGGGACGCGCCACGCGCGTTCGCGCGGTCGCAGTCGCCGCCGGCGGCGATGAGAGCCTGCAGGAGGTCTATCGTGCTTACCGCGGCCGCGTGCATCACGGTCTCGCCGCCCGGGCGGGCCACGATGAAGTTCGGGTCGCCGCCCGCGCGCACCCATCCCCACGCCCTGGCGTACGCCTCACCGCTCAGGGCGGAAACGCCCAATGCGCCTGCGATGTCGATCCGCTTGGGATCGTCGTCATCCTCGGCCGCGGCCGGCGCAACCAGAATCGCGGCCGCAACAGCCATCGCCGCGATGCACGCAGCGGGGATCAACGACAACAACACAGCCGCACGGCTTCGCGGGACTCCCCCTCGCGAAGCGGACGGCCGACCTCCCGCACCGACCGCGTGCCGGCCGGTCCCTTCCATGTTGGAATGGATCGCCACGCGGCCCTCCCCTCAGCATTACGTGAGAGGCCCCGTGACGTGCCGGCCGGTCCCTTCCATGTTGGAATGGATCGCCACGCGGCCCTCCCCTCAGCATTACGTGAGAGGCCCCGTGAGAGGCCCCGTGAGAGGCCCCGTGAGAGGCCCCGTGAGAGGCCCCGTGAGAGGCCCCGTGAGAGGCCCCGTGAGAGGCCCCGTGAGAGGCCCCGTGAGAGGCCCCGTGAGAGGCCCCGTGAGAGGCCCCGTGAGAGGCCCCGTGAGAGGCCCCGTGAGAACAACGACCACCAGCCTACAGGGCCTGCTTGGGGGATGTCAACGGTTTTTTCGCCGCCGCGCGGAAGCCGCCTGCCGCGTCAGCGCCGGTTCGCATCCTCCCAAGCACAGGCTTTCAATTCAACGTCTTTAACCGCCGAATCGCCGATCTCCGCACGACACGCGGGGGCCGCAATCCCAGCCAAAAGCCCCGCCCCAGCGCCGAACTTCCGCGTCGCCCGGCGCGGGAGCGCCGCCCGCTCCGCTCCGGTCTGCGCTTCGGCATTGCGGCCCGCGCGCTGCTGCGCCCCCGATCTCGCGCGGTTTCCGCTCCGGAGTGTGCGAAAGAATTCACCGCCGCGTCCGCAACGAGAGTTGTTTCGGGGCGCCGCGCCGCGGTGTCCGCGAGAATCCGGCGAAGCGGACTATTGCCGCGATGAGGCGGACCGGTCGCGGTCGTCCCCGGACGAAGCCCGGACGAATTTGTCGCGCGCCCGTTCCCGGGATTCGGGCGCCCGCGGCGGCGCGCTTGCGCCGGGCGGCGGGGCGGCGTAGGGTCGCGGCCATGTTCGATACTTACGCCGCCGCCAAGGCTCTGCGGAACGCCGGGTTCGACGAACCCCAGGCGGAGGCGGCCGTCGCCATGGTCCGCGACGCCGTCTCGGAAGGCGTCGCGACCGGGGAAGACGCCGCCCGCCTCGAAAGCAAGATCGACGCCGGCATCGCCGAGACGAAAACCGATGTCACCCGTCTCGAAGGCAAGGTCGACGCCGGACTCGCAGAGGTGAAGGCCGAAATCGCCGAGGTGAAGGCCGGCCTCGCCGAGGTGAAGACCGATGTCGCCCGCCTCGACGGCAGGATCGAGTCGGAAGTCGGCAGGCTCGAGGCGCGCCTGACAGTGCGGATGTATGGCGGGTTGATCGCCACGGCCGCCGTCGTGGTCGCGCTCATCAAACTCCTTCCCTGACCGGCGCTCCGCTTCTTGCGGCGCACACCGCGCATCGACGCGCCCCGTCGCGAGGCGGAACAGCGCTCCTGCAATGCGGGGTTCGAGCCCCGCAACAGGGTTTGCGAAGAAATCCGCCGCTGCGCCGGCGACGAAAGCCGTTTCAAGACGGCGCGCCGCCCTGCCTCACAGGAACCGGGCGCGAAGCCGCGCAACGAGCCTTCCGCCGATCGCCTCGCGAGTCCGGGGCAAGCGTCGGTTCCGAAACGAACCGGGAGATCGTTGCGAGCGCCCGCCGCCCCGGCGCCAGGAGGCGGGGCCCCCGCGCAAGCCCCGGAGAAGAAACGACCGAACCCGGCGAAACGGGACACGCCGTCGACCGCAGCCGCCTTGCGCCCGGCGTCGCGCCGAATTTTTCAGGGGCGCTTCGCAAAACCCGCCCGCGCCGCCGCCGATCCCTCGCCAGTCGCGAAGATCGCAACCTGCGAGAGCGCGCCGGCGGGTATCCGTCGCCTCCGCGAGGGAGTCGGGAAAACCGAGCGCGGTCGCCTCGATGCGGTTGCCGCGCAGGCGCTTCTGCCGAAGAGTATGTAAAAATTCGCCGCTACGACAAGCAGCGAGAGCTGTTTCGAGACATCGCGCCGCTATGTCCACGGAAACGCCTCCCCGGGAGCGCCGGCGTCCCGCCGGCATCTTCGTTGTCGTCGTTGCGCGCTTTGCGCACATGCCGGCGGGACGCCGGCGCTCCCGGGAAGAAGCTCGATTGATTTCTTCGCACGCTCCGAAGCGGAAAGCGCTCCGCAGCGGGCGCGAGCAAAAGGAAGAAGCGGTAACGCTCCTCCGGCGCCGGTTCCGTCTCGCGCGCTGCCCGTTCGCCGGCGCTATCGACGCTCATCGCGCCCGCCGCGCTGCGTCTCGCAGGACGGGTGCGGACCCGGCCGGGCGGCAAGCCCCCGAAACCCCGTGGAGGCAAGGATTCATGGGGCGAGCGTCCGGGCCACGCGGAAGCCGAGATTGTCGAACCGGTTCCCGGCGACGTTCCCGCTGCGATACGCCGCGCGGAGGAACCTCGGACTGCTGCTCCAGGAACCGCCGCGGAGGACGCGCTCGGAACAGTCGCCGCTCTCCCAGGCGCTCCCGTCGCCCGGCGCGCCGGCATAGCTGGCGTTCCAGCAATCCTGAACCCATTCCCAAACGTTCCCGTGAACGTCGCGCAAACCGAAGCCGTTCGCCGCGAAACTCCCGACCGGCGCCGTGCTCTCGCCGTCCCGGCGGCTCCCGCAACCGTCGCAATTCGCACGGTTCCGGCCGATGTCGGCGCCCCACCAATATCGCGTCGCCGTGCCCGCACGCGCCGCGTACTCCCATTCCGACCCGCTCAACAAGCGATACGACTCGCCGGTCTCATGCGAAAGCCACTGCACATACGCACGCGCATCGTCCCAATTCACGCAAACGACGGGGTGAGAATCCGTCTGCGAGAAACCCGGACTCCGCCAACCCCGATCCGAACGCAACTTCCACTCGCCGTCCTCCCGGACCCAGCACGACCCCCTCATCGAACGGTTCGTCGATGACGCGAAATAACCGAATTCGCCTCGCGTCACCTCGTGAACGCCGACCGCAAGAGGCGACCCGATCGTAACGCTATGCCGCAAAGCCTCGTCGCTATGGCCATCCTCCTCCGAGGTCGGCGGACCCGCCATGAAACGTCCGGGCGGCACAACGACCATCTCGGGGCAATGCGGACAATCGCGGAAAACGCTCCCCGCCCCGGCCGGCCGTCGGGGCGCCGCGCGCTCGTGCGCCGAGGCGACCCGCTCCGCGGTCATCTCCGCAGCCGGCGCATCGCGTTCTTGCGCGGCGGCGGACTCGCCCCGGCCGGCCGCGAGGTCGAACCGCATAGGAGCCTCGACATAGTCCTGCGGCGCGCCGACGCCCCGGACATGAACCCGCCCCAGCGCCGGCATCGCCCGCCCGTCGCCGTCGTCCGCCGCGGCGCGTCGTTCCGCCGGCGCCTCGTCGAAGCGCCCGGAGTCGAACGCCGCGTGCCCCGTCTCGAAATCCGCCCATGCCGAAGGCGCCGCCGCCAGCGTCAGCGCCGCCATTGCGTTCCGAATCCGCATCGTCCCCCAGCCTCTCCTTCAACGCGCGGACAAGAATACAGGTTCCGGCCCGCCGGTTCACCGGCGCGGAAACGACCGGGACCGGCGAAGCGGCGTACGCCATTGACCGCCGCCGCCGCGCGCCCCTATCGTCGCCCGAAATTTTCGGGAGCGCTTCATGAGACTCGCCCGCACCGCCATCGGTCCGTCGCCGGGCGCCGCGGAGGCCGCCGCATGGGCGCGCTTGCGCTGACCGTCCGCGGCGTGCGCACGCGCGCCGTGGACGTGCCGTTGCGCCGCCCGCTGGTCGCGAAGATCGCGACCTTCGAAAGCGCGCCGCTGCTGCTCGTCGACCTCGAAACCGAGCAGGGCGTGAGCGGGCGCACCTATCTCTTCCTCTATCGCCGCCAGGCGGCCGCCCTCGTCTCGGGCCTGCTCGACGAAATCGCCGCGGCGATGCGGGGCGCGCCGGTCGCGCCGGCGGCGTCGTGGGACCGCGTCCGCCGCGCGCTGACCCTCTACGGCCACGCCGGCCTGACGACGATGGCGCTGTCGGCCTTCGACGCCGCATGCTGGGACGCGCTGGCGCGGGCGGCGGGCGAACCGCTGGCCCGCCTCCTCGGCGGAACCCTGGACCCCATTCCCGCATACAACTCCAACGGCCTGGGGATCGTCCCGCCCGAGGCCGCCGCGGCCGAAGCGAGAGAGCTGCTGGCGGAAGGCGGTTTCCGCGCCGCCAAGGTCCGCGTCGGCCGCGATACCCTCGCCGGGGACCTCGCGGCGCTGCGCGCGGTGCGCCGCGCGGTCGGCCCGGACATCGCGCTCCCCTGCGACTTCAACCAGTCGCTCGACGTCATGGAGGCCATCCGCCGCGGCCGCGCGTTCGACCGCGCCTTCGAGGACGAAGGACTGCTGTGGATCGAAGAGCCTGTCGTCTACGATGACTTCGAGGGCAACGCCAAAGTAGCGCGCGAGGTCGAAACGCCGATCCAGATCGGCGAGAATTTCCACGGCCCCCGCGACATGGCGGACGCCATCGCCGCCCGCGCGGCGGACTACATGATGCCCGATTTCGAGCGCATAGGCGGGGTGACGGGCTGGCTGCGCGCCGCCGCGCTGGCCGACGCCGCCTGCATCCGCCTTTCGTCGCATCTGATGCCGGAGATTTCGGCGCAGCTGCTCGCCGCCACGCCGACTGCGCATTACCTCGAATATGTCGACTGGGCGGCGCCGATCCTCGCGCGCCCCCTCGCCATCGAAGACGGTTTCGCGCTTCTCGACGACCGCCCCGGCAGCGGCGTCGAATGGAACGAGGACGCGGTCTCGCGATACCGCTTCCCGATCTGACGCGCCCTCACCCGCCGGCGCGGAGCGGGGAGATGGAGCGGGCGATGAGATTCGAACTCACGACCCCAACCTTGGCAAGGTTGTGCTCTACCCCTGAGCTACGCCCGCCCGCTCCGCCCCGCCGCATTGCGCGCCGTCCGCCGACCGGACTCGCGACGCCGCGGGAAGCGCGGCTATCATAGCCGGCATGGAACCGGACGCAAGCAAGGGCTGCGCGGCGGCGGCGCGGGCGGCGCTGTTCGCCTTTCTCGACGAGCTCGGCATCGTCACCCGGACGGCCGAACACCCGCCGGTCTTCACCGTGGCGGAGGCGCGGCGACTGCGCGGCCGCATTCCCGGCGGCCATTGCAAATGCCTGTTCCTGAAGGACAAGAAGGGCGGGTTGTGGCTGGTCGTGGCCGACGAAGCCCGGCGTATCGACCTCGCCGCACTGTCCCGGCGTCTCGGCGCGCCGCGGTTCTCCTTCGGCAAGCCGGATCTGCTGGCTGCGGCCCTCGGCGTCGCCCCCGGGTCGGTCACGCCGTTCGCGTTGATCAACGACCGCGCCGAACGGCGCCTGTCCGTCGTCCTCGACGCGCGGATGCTGGAGCGGGAGCGGCTCAATTTCCACCCGCTCGACAATTCGGCGACCACGACCATCGCGTCCGCGGACCTGCTGGCGTTCGTTGCGGCGTGCGGACACGCGCCCTATAAGGTCGATTTCGACGCACTCGACGGAGCGGGAGAGCCGACGCATGGAACCCTTGATCGGCGGTAACGGCGCCCAGGGCGGAGACCTCGTCAAGGACGGGGACACGGCGAGTTTTGCCGCCGATGTGATCGAAGCCTCGCGCGACACGCCGGTTATCGTGGATTTCTGGGCGCCGTGGTGCGGCCCGTGCAAGACCCTCGGTCCGATGATCGAAAAGGCGGTGCGCGCCGCGCGGGGCGCGGTGCGTCTCGTCAAGATCGACGTCGACAAGAACCAGAGACTCGCGGCGCAGCTGCGCGTCCAGTCCATCCCCGCCGTATTCGCCTTCCGCGACGGCAAGCCCGTCGACGGTTTCGTCGGCGCCTTGCCCGAAAGCCAGATCGCCGCCTTCATCGAACGCGTCGGCGGCCAGCCGGCGGAGAGCCCCGCGGCGGCGTTGCGCGAACAGGCCGACGCGGCGCTCGAGGCGGGCGACGCCGCGGCGGCCGGCAGCCTGTATTCGCACGTGCTGCGCGAAGACCCCGCGGACGCCGCCGCCGCCTCGGGCCTCGTCCGCGCCCTGCTCGCTTCCGGCGACCCGGCGGGCGCCCGCCGGGTGCTGGAGTCGCTTTCGGACGAGGTTGCGCAGTCGAGCGCTCTCGACGGCGCCCGCGCCGCTCTCGAGATCGCCGAGCAGGCCGCCGGCGCGGGCAGCGGCGAGATCGACTCGCTGCGCGCCCGCGTCGCCGCCGACGCCGCCGACCATCAGGCGCGCCACGACCTTGCGGTCGCGTTGTTCGGGGCCGGCGAGCGCGAGGAGGCCATTTCGGAAATGCTGGAGATCGTCCGCCGCGACCGCGCCTGGAACGACGATGCGGCGCGCCGGAAACTGATCGTCTTTTTCGACGCGGTCGGCGCCGCCGACCCCCTTGCCGTCGCCGGGCGGCGGCGTCTTTCGGCTCTCCTTTTCTCGTGAGCGCCGATGCGGCCGACCAGCATCCTGCAACTGCCGGAGGTCATTCCGGTCTTCCCGCTGCCGGGCGTGCTGTTGCTCCCTTTCGGCGAATTGCCGCTCAATATTTTCGAGCCGCGCTACCTCGCCATGTGCGACGACGCGCTGGGAGGCCCCCGCCTGATCGGGATGATCCAGCCGCAAGACCCCGATAGCGCCGCCCGCGACCCCGACCTGTGCCGTATCGGCTGCGCCGGGCGGATCACCGGCTTCCGCGAAACGCTCGACAACCGCTATCTCGTCACCCTGACCGGCCTGTGCCGGTTCGCCGTCGTCGACGAACTGGAGCCGAAGGACGGCTACCGCCGCGTCCGCGCGGACTGGGGCGCGTTCCGCGCCGACTTCAAGACCCCCGACCCGCGCGGCGTCTCCCGGGAACGCCTGCTTCCGGTTCTGCGCGATTACTGCAAGGCCGCCAATCTGGCGGCGGACTGGCGTTCGATCGAAAAGGTGTCGGGCGCGCAGCTCGTCACCGTGCTGGCCATGCTTTGTCCGTTCGCCGCGCGCGAGAAGCAGGCGCTGCTCGAATCGGACGATCTTGCGGGGCGCGCCGAATTGATGATCTCGCTCATGGCCATGGCCGTGCTCGAGCGCCGCGAACCCGGTTCGACGCTCAACTGATCCGAAAGCCGGAGAGAACGCGCATGTCGCAAGAAGCGCACGCCGGCGCCGAGGTCGATCCCCGGCTGCTCGAAATCCTCGTTTGCCCCGCCTGCCACGGCCCCTTGCGCTACGACCGCGAACGCCAGGAGCTGGTGAGCGAGCGCGCGGGCCTCGCCTATCCGATCCGCGACGGCATCCCGATCATGCTGGTCGACGAAGCGCGGCGCCTCGACGGCGATGCGGACGGCGGATAGCGCCGCCGCCCCGTGGCCGGTGGAGCTCCGCCTTCTGGACAACGGGCGCCGCCTGGAAGTGGATTTCGACGACGGCGCGCGCTTTTCCCTGTCGGCGGAACTCCTGCGTGTGGAAAGCCCGTCAGCCGAGGTCCAGCGCTACGGCGCCAAACAGATCGTCGCCGGCCGCCGACACGTCGCCATTTCGCATATCGAGCCGGTGGGGCGTTACGCCGCCCGGCTGCGCTTCGACGACGGCCACGACACGGGACTGTTCTCGTGGCCGTGGCTCTATCGCCTCGGGCGCGACCGCGAAGCCGTCTGGCGCGCTTATCGGGACGCCCTCGCCGCGCGCGGCATGAGCCGCGACCCCTGACCGTTCAGGCCGGCTCCACGAAACCGTCCATCACCTTCCGGATCCCGGCGCGGTCGAACAATATCTCCAGTTTCTCGCCGTCCACGCGCAGCACCGCGCCATGGCCGAATTTGCGATGGAACACGCGCGCGCCGACGGCCCAGGCGGCGCGCGCGCGGCGTTCGACCTCCACCGGCGGCGATGCGCTCGCGCGCTCGGCGAAGCGCCGCCAATTGCTGCGCCGCTCCCCCAGGGCGGGCCGTTCGAAAAGCGCCGGATCGACGCTGTCCGCATCGCCGCCGCGACCGTAATACGCCCCCGTCACGGCCTGCCTCTCGACATGTTGCGCCGGCAGTTCGGCGACGAACCGCGACGGCGGGTTCGACGCCCACTGGCCGAACGCCAGCCGGTTGCCGGCGAACGACACGATCGCGCGGCGCCGCGCCCGTGTAAGGCCCACATAGGCCAGGCGTCGCTCCTCTTCCAGCGCCTTCGAGGCGCCTTCCTCGAGCGCGCGCCGGTTGGGGAACACGTCCTCCTCCCACCCGGGCAGATATACGTTGTCGAATTCCAGCCCCTTCGCGCCGTGCAGCGTCATCACGTTGACCATGTCCTCATCGCGGCGGGCGGCGTTGTCCATGACCAGACTCACATGTTCGAGAAACGCGCCCGCAGTCTCGAATTCCTCCAGTGCGACGACCAGTTCCTGAAGGTTGTCGAGCCGCCCCGGCGCTTCGATGGAACGGTCGTTTTGCCACATGTCGGTGTAGCCGGACTCCTCGAGCACCGTTGCCATCAGCGCGGCCGGGCCGGTCTCTGCGGCGGCGGCGCGCCAGCGGTCGAGGTCGTTCGCCAACGCCGCGAGACCCGTGGCGGCGCGCCCGCGGATGTCGCCCGCGGCGAGCGCCTCGCGCGCCGCCGCGAGCATCGGCAGCCGGCGCTCGCGGGCGCGGCGGTGAAGCGTTTGCAGGGTCGCGGGGCCGACGCCCCGCCGCGGCGTGTTGACGATGCGCTCGAACGCGAGATCGTCGCCGGGCTGGACGGTAATGCGCATATAGGCCACGGCGTCGCGGATCTCCAGCCTCTCGTAGAACCGGACGCCGCCGATGACCCGGTAGGGCAATCCGATACGCAGGAAGCGCTCCTCGAACGCGCGGGTCTGGAAGGTCGCGCGCACCAGAACCGCCATGTCGTTCAGCCGCTCGCCGCGCCGCTGCGCCGCCTCGATATCGTCCGAGACGCGCCGCGCCTCGTCCTCGCCGTCCCACGCGCCGACGACGCGGACCCGGGCGCCCGCCTCGTCATCGGTCCACAGGGTCTTGCCGAGTCTTCCCTCGTTCCGGGCGATCAGCCCGGACGCCGCGCCCAGAATGTGCCCCGTCGAACGGTAGTTCCGTTCCAGCCGGATCACCCGCGCGCCGGGGAAGTCCTTCTCGAAGCGCAGGATGTTGCCCACTTCGGCGCCCCGCCAGGCGTAGATGGACTGATCGTCGTCGCCGACGCAGCACAGATTGCCGCGCTCCCGCGCGAGCAGCCGCAGCCACAGATACTGCGCGACGTTGGCGTCCTGATATTCGTCGACGAGGAGGTAGCGGAACCGGCGGCGGTAGTCCGCCAGCACATCCTCATGCGCGGTGAGCACCGAAATGTTGTGCAGCAACAGATCGCCGAAATCGGCGGCGTTCAGCACCCGCAACCGCTCCTGATACTGGTCGTAGAGGCTGACGGCCTTGCCGTCCGCGAACTCCTCGTCCGCCTCGGCCGCCGCTCCGTCGGGCGACAGGCCGCGGTCCTTCCACCGCTGGATGACCGCCAGCACCGAACGCGGCGGCCACTTCCGGTCGTCGAGACCGTTGGCGGCCATCAACTGCTTGAGCAGGCGTTGCTGGTCGTCGGTATCGATGATGGTGAAGTTCGACCGCAGGCCGCAGCGCTCGGCGTGGCGGCGGAGGATGCGCGCCGCCACCGCGTGGAACGTGCCCAGATGCCAGCCGTCGACCGAACGGCCGACCAGCGCTTCGACGCGCTCCTTCATTTCGCGCGCGGCGCGGTTGGTGAAGGTAACCGCGAGTATCTGTCCCGGATGGGCGAGTCCGGTCGCCAGCAGATGCGCGAGCCGGGTCGTGAGCACGCGGGTCTTTCCCGTCCCCGCGCCCGCGAGGACCAGCACCGGCCCCTCGGTGGTCTCGACCGCCTCGCGCTGTTCGGCGTTGAGCGTATCGAGGTAGCCGGCGGGGGCCCCGGGCGCAGCGCCGGGAGAGCGGGGAGAGTCATGGAGTCGGGACATCGGCGCGCCCACTATAGCCGGGGTCGCCGGCGTCTCCGTCACGTCCGGCCGCGCGTGACCGCGTGCTCGCGCAGCAGGGCGCGGTTGTGCGCGGCGAGCGCGTCTTCCCGGCGCACGACGCCGACCGGCCGCCCGCCGAGTCCACCGCCGGAAGGTCCCGTTTCGCCGCGTCGAGCCGCTCCGGCACGCGGTCGAGCGCATCGCCGGGCCGGACCGTCGGCAACCCTGTCTCCGCAACGTCGCCCAGTGTCGGCGACGCGTTCCCTTCCCCGCCCGGCGCCGGGGCGTGCAACCGCGCCGGCGTCGCGACGCCTGTGAGACGCCCTCGCGAATCGACCGCGTAGAGGTCTCCCCGCGGCGCCGCGCGCGCCGGTTCGCGCGCCCGGGGAATCGTCGTCGCCTCGTCCGCGGCGCGAAACGATGTCATCGGGTCTGCGGCGGAGACGTCCGCCGCGGCGGCGCGTCCGGGCGAGCGCTTGGGCGAGGCCGTCGCGGAGCGGCAGTTTGCCGCCGCGCACCGCCCGCGCCGCGATGACGTCGGCGACGGCCCGGAGCCGCCGCTCCGGCACAATTAAGTGGATCGGCAATCCGACGCCCAGACCGCCCAGCGCCGGCGCAAGGAGGAGGCGCTGCCATTCGAGCGCGCGGACCGCCTCGACGACGCCCTTCGAACCCGCTCCGAAAAAGACGAAGTGCGCGCCGTCTATGGCGAGGCGAAAGCCAACGGCGCCGTAACCCGCCGCCACGCCCGCAACTGCGGCGAGCGCCGCCATCCGCAATTCGCCGCCGCCGAACCGGCGCGCGACGGCGCGCAGGCGGAGGCCCATCCGCCCGGCGTTCATTCCGGCGGGCGGCGAGTCACTTCGCGCGCCGAAGGCCGATCTCCCGGCTGAGACCGGGAGGAGGCGCGACCCCGGCATGGGCCCGCCGGATGGCGGCGAGGCGGTCCAGCACCGGCGCCGGCATGGGCGCTGCGCGGCGCCGGTTCAGATCGACATGCAGGAGCATGATCTCGCTGGTCGCCGCGTGATAGTCGCGCGCATCGTGGAACATCGCATGCGCGTAGTGGATGCGCTTCTCGTCGAAACCGAACAAATGGGTGGCGAAGCGCAGCGGGTCGCCGCCGACCACTTCGCGCAGATAGGAAACGTGGGTTTCGAGAACGAAGACCGACCCGCCGGTTTCCTTCATATGCTCCGGGCCGAGACCGATATGAGCCATGAATGCGTCCGTCGCGTGGTCGAAGGCGAGGACGTAATAGGCGACGTTCATGTGGTCGTTGACATCGAGCCACTCGGCGCGCACCGGCTCACGGTGCAGCACCAGCGGCGCCGCGCCGGCGTCGGGCGTTTCCGGCCCCGCCCCCCGGGCGCGCAGCGGGCGGATCCGACGGGTCATGGCCGCGCCCTCCCAGCGTTCGGGCGGGAAATTAGCACGACGGCGCCCCTGTAGCTGCGACTGCCGCGGGTGTAGGCTGTCGTCATCGTCGCTCGCCGCCGGGGAGGCCTTTCATGACCGCCATGCCGCACGTCAAGCCGAGCCGCCTCGACCCGGCGACGCCGTTGCTCGACGAACTCGCCGCGTTGCTGGGGGAGCGCCTGTCGACCTCGCCGGCGGTGCGCGAACATCACGGCAAGGACGAATCGTTCCACACGCCGGTAAGCCCCGACGCGGTGGCGTTCGTCCGTTCGACGGAGGAGGCGAGCGCGGTGGTTTCGGCCTGCGCGCGCCATGGCGCGCCGGTGATCCCCTATGGAACGGGGACATCGCTCGAAGGCCACGTGGCGGCGCTGGAAGGCGGCGTGTGTATCGATCTCGGCCAGATGAACGAGGTGGTCGAGGTCAATGCCGAGGACCTGGACTGCACCGTCCAGGCGGGCGTGACCCGCAAGCAGTGCAACGAATATCTGCGCGACACGGGCCTGTTCTTTCCGGTCGACCCCGGCGCCGACGCCTCGATCGGCGGCATGGCCGCAACCCGCGCCAGCGGCACCAACGCGGTCCGCTACGGCACAATGCGCGAGAACGTGCTCGGTCTCACCGTGGTGCTCGCCGACGGGCGCGTAATCCGCACCGGCGGCCGCAGCCGCAAATCCGCCGCCGGCTACGACCTGACCCGCCTCTTCGTCGGCTCCGAGGGGACTCTGGGGGTGATTACCGAGGTCACCTTGCGCCTCTACGGCATTCCCGAGGCGGTCAGCGCCGCGACCTGCGCGTTCCCCGCCATCGCCGACGCCGTGAACGCCGTCATTCTCACTATCCAGTCGGGGGTTCCCGTCGCCCGCGTCGAATTGCTCGACGAAGCGTCGATGGACGCGATCAACAAATTTTCCGGTCTCGATCATCCGGTGGCCTACACCCTCTTCTACGAGTTTCACGGCACCGAGGCCTGGGCGCGCGAACAGGCCGAACTCGCGCAGTCCATCGCCGAAGACTGCGGCGGCGGTCATTTCACGTGGACCGCCAACCACGAAGACCGCAACAGATTGTGGCAGGCGCGCCACGACGCGCTTTACGCCATGCTGGCGGCGGCGCCGGGATGCAAGGCGATGGTCACCGATGTCTGCGTGCCGATCTCCCGCCTCGCCGAATCGGTTTCCGAAACCGAGTCCGACAATGCCGGGGCCCCCTTTCCCGCTCCCATCGCCGGCCATGTGGGCGACGGGAATTTCCACGTCGCCTATATGATCGACCCCGGCAACGAGGCGCATGTGGCGCAGGCGAACGCGCTCCACGACCGCTTGATCGCCCGGACCCTGCGCATGGGCGGCACGTGCACCGGCGAGCACGGCATCGGCTACGGCAAGATCGGCTATCTGAACGCCGAATGCGGCGAGAGCATCGCCGCCATGCGCGCCATAAAACGCGCCCTCGACCCCGACAACATCATGAACCCGGGCAAGGTGATTCGCGTCTGACTCCTCAGGACGCGCGCTCCCGGTCGACCACGATTCGCGGCGGCGGCTTGCCGTCGCTGCGCTCCAGCGCCTCGAGGACACGGGCCGCGATGGCGGAAAAGGCGCGCGCCTGCGCGCCGTCCGGCGTTTCCGCGACGATCGGGCGCCCGGCGTCGGAGGTCTCGCGCACCGCGGCGTCCAGCGGGACCTCGCCGAGACACGCCACCCCGGCGGCCGCCGCTGCGTCGCGGGCGCCGCCATGCCCGAAGATGTGCGCCTCTGCGCCGCAATTCGGGCACGAGTAGAAACTCATGTTCTCGACGATGCCGAGCACCGGAACCTCCACCTTGCGGAACATCGCCAGACCGCGCCGCGCATCGATCAGCGCGAGGTCCTGGGGGGTCGAAACGATGACGGCGCCCGCCAGCGGCACGCGCTGCGCAAGCGTCAGCTGCGCGTCGCCGGTCCCCGGCGGCATATCGACGATCAGGACATCGAGGTCGCCCCACAGCACGTCGTCGAGCATCTGGCGAAGGGCGCTCTGGACCATCGGCCCGCGCCAGACCATCGGCGTTTCCTCGTCCACCAGGAAACCCATCGACATGCAGGGAACGCCGTATCCGCGCAGCGGCTCGATGGTTTTGCCGTCGGGCGAATCCGGCTTGCCGGAGAGGCCGAGCAGGCGGGGTTGCGACGGCCCGTAAATGTCGGCGTCCAGCATCCCGACGCGCTTGCCGAGACCGGTCATGGCGAGCGCGAGATTGACCGCCACCGTGGATTTGCCGACCCCGCCCTTGCCGCTCGCCACGGCGACGATGGCGTTCACGCCGCCCACCCCGGCGCCCGGCGGGCGCTCGTCGCCGTCCGCGGCTCCGGCGGGGCCGCGTTCGGCCGTCAACACCGCCGTCGCGGAGGTCACTCCGGGAAGCGCCCGCACCGCGTTCTCGCAGGCCCGCCGCGTCGCTTCCAGCGCTTCGCGTTCGTCCGGGCGGATCTCGATCGCGAAACCCACATTGCCGCCCCGGACGGCGACGCCGGATATCATGCCGCAGGCGACGACATCGCCGTTGCGGCCCGGAGCGGGCACGGCCGCCAGGGCGCGGCGGACATCGGCCTCGGTAATCCGCGCCATGCTTGAACACCTCCGGGGCGGGCCCCTATGCTGTCCCGCGCCCGGCGACGCGGCCGGCGCGTTATATCCCCGTTCCGCGGCGCGGGCCACGGCGGGGACGCGACGAGCAGGCGGGCGCAGCGCCCGTCCCGGCGACAGGGAACCGAGAACATGCCTTGGAGCAATCAGGGCGGAGGCGGTAGCGGCGGCGGCCCGTGGGGGCCGCGCGGCGGCGGCAATGGCGGTAGCGGCAGCGGCGGGGGCGACGGTCCCTGGGGGCCGGGCGGCGGCGGCGGGCGCGGCGGCGGAGGCAGCGGCGGCGGAAGCGGTTCGCAAGGACCGGACCTCACCGAAATCCTCCGCCGCAGCCAGGATCGCGTGCGCAACCTCCTGCCCGGCGGACTCGGCGGCGCGGGGGCGGCGCTCGCCGGCGTGGTCATTCTCTTCCTCTGGGGCGCCAGCGGCGTCTACACCATCGCGCCCGAGGAACAGGGCCTTGTCCTCCGCTTCGGCGAGCACCACCGCAACACCGCGCCGGGCCTGCACTGGCACATGCCCTTCCCCATCGAGCGCGTGATCAAGGTGCCCGTGCTGACGGTCCGCCGCGTCCAGGTCGGCGATCACGACGGCCGCACTTTCGAGGAAGAGAGCCTCATGCTGACCGGCGACGAGAACATCATCGACGTGAGTTTCGTCGTGCAGTGGCAGGTCAAGGAGGCCGACCGCTTCATCTTCAACGTGCGCAATCCCACCGAAACGGTGAAAGCGGCCGCCGAAAGCGCGATGCGCGAGGTGATCGGAAACTCGCTGATCGCATCGGCCCTCGCCGAGGGCCGGCAGGTCGTGGCCTCCGACGCGAGGCAGCTTCTGCAATCGATCCTGGACGAATACGAGTCGGGGATCGCCGTGACCGAACTCCTGCTTCAGCGCGCGGACCCGCCGGCCGCCGTTATCGAGGCGTATCGCGATGTCCAGCGCGCCCGCGCCGACCTCGAGCGCGCGATCAACGAGGCGCAGGCCTACCGCAACAGCATCGTGCCCCAGGCCAACGGCCAGGCGGCGCAGCTGCGCAACGAGGCGCAAGCCTACAAGGAACAGGTCGTCGCCCGCGCCGACGGCGCCGCCAACCGCTTCGAGGCGGTGCTCGGCCAGTATGTGGAGGCGCCCGACGTAACCCGCCGCCGCATCTATCTCGAAACGATGGAAGCCGTGCTGCGCGAGAACGACAAGGTCATCATCGACTCCTCCGCCGAGGGATCGAGCGGCGTCGTGCCCTACCTGCCGCTGCCGGAGATACAGCGTCGGGCGGCGGCGGACCGCGCAACGACCACGGAGACCCTGCAATGAGCGCGTTCCTGAAATTGTTCGCGATCGTCGCGACGGTCGTCGGGGCGATCCTCCTGTCGATGGCGCTATTCACCGTAGAACAGCGCGAACAGGCGCTCATCCTGCAATTCGGCGAGTTCAAGCGGCAGGTCGCCACACCCGGCCTTTACACGAAGATCCCCTTCCTGCAGGAAGTCGTGAGGTTCGACCGGCGGCTGCTCGATTTCGACGCCCCCGCCGAAGAGGTCATCGCGTCCGACCAGAAGCGCCTCGTCGTCGACGCTTTCGCCCGCTACAGCATCATCGATCCCCTGCTCTACTATCAGACCGTGGGCGACGAGCGGCTGCTGCGGCCGCGACTCGCGGCGATCATCAATTCCAACATCCGGCGGGTGCTCGGCCAGGTCCCCCTGCAATCGGCGATCTCGGACGACCGCGCCGGGCTGATGCAGCAGATCACCGACAGCACCCGCGGCGAGGCGATGGCGTTCGGGATCGATGTGAGAGACGTACGCATCAAGCGCGCGGACCTGCCCACCGCGAATTCGGAGGCGATCTTCCGGCGAATGCAGACCGAGCGCGAGCAGGAGGCCGCGGAACTCCGCGCCCAGGGCAACCAGCAGTCGCTCACCATCCGCGCCGAGGCCGACCGCGAGCGCGTCGTGATCCTCGCCGACGCCGAGCGCGATTCGCAGATCCTTCGCGGCGAGGGGGAGGCCGAATCGAACCGCATCTTCGCCGAATCCTTCGGACGCGACCCGGGCTTTTTCGCTTTCTACCGCTCAATGCAGGCCTACCAGGAGGCGCTCGGCGCCGGGGGCACGACCATGGTGCTCTCCCCCGACAGCGACTTCTTCCGCTATCTGGGAGATGTCCAGGGCGGCGGAGAGGCCACGCCCTGAACCGCTCGCGCAGGGCCGGGTTCGGCCTCTCCCGGCGTTCTTTCGGTGCGGCCGTCCGGAGCTGAACGCGCCTTGAAATGCCGCTCCGCCGTCGCCAGATTCGAGCGGCGCAGCGCAAACGGAAAGGCGATTCGCCATGTGGATTTCGGAACTGGTTTCGGGCTTGTCGGCCCCGCGGCGCGCGGGCGCCGTCGCGGTTGTCGTCCTGGCTCTGCCCGGCCTCGCCCACGCTCATGGGGGCGCGCCGGATTTCGCCGACCTCGCCGACAAGCTCGTCCCGTCGGTGGTCAACATCTCCACGAGCCAGGAGACACAGGCGGGCGGGGCTCCGAACATGCCGCCCAATTCGCCCTTCGAACGTTTCTTCCGGGACTATTTCGAGCGCCGCGGCGAGCAGCCGCAAAACCGTCCGACGCCGCGGGCGAACTCGCTCGGATCCGGCTTCGTGGTCGACGAAGACGGCTATATCGTCACCAACAACCACGTGATCGCCGAGGCGTCCGAGATCACCGTCACCTTCTCCGACGGCGAATCGCTGCCGGCGGAGGTCCTCGGGCGCGACCCCAAGACCGATATCGCCCTGCTCAAGGTCGACCCCCCGGAACCGCTGAGCGCCGTATCCTGGGGCGACTCGGACACCGCGCGCGTCGGCAACTGGGCCGTGGCCATCGGCAACCCGTTCGGCCTCGGCAACACCGTCACCGCGGGGATCGTCTCGGCGCGCGCGCGTGACATCAACGCCGGTCCGTTCGACGATTTCATCCAGACCGACGCATCGATCAACAGGGGCAATTCCGGCGGCCCGCTGTTCAATCTCGACGGCCTCGTCATCGGCATCAACACCGCCATCTATTCGCCGTCGGGCGGCAGTGTGGGGATCGGCTTTTCGGTTCCGTCCAACCTTGCGCGCAATGTCGTCCTGCAACTCCGCGAATTCGGCGAGACGCGGCGCGGGTGGCTGGGGGTGCGCATTCAGACCGTGACCGACGACCTCGCCGAAAGCCTGGGCCTCGACGGCGCGTCGGGCGCCCTGGTGGCCAGCGTGGCCGACGACAGCCCCGCCGCCTCGGCCGGCGTCGAGCCGGGCGATGTCATCCTCGACTTCGACGGCAAGACCGTCGAAACCATGCGCCGTCTTCCGCGTATCGTCGCGGAAACCGAGATCGGCAAGGAAGTCGATGTGGTGTTGTGGCGCGGCGGCGAGGAAGTGCAGACGAAGGTCACCGTGGGCAGACTCGACGAAGGCGAGCTGCGCGCCGCCGCCCTGACGCCGCCCGAACCCGAACCCGAACCGAACGATGTCCGTGAAGTGCCGGCGCTCGGGCTGACGCTGTCCGCGTTGACCGACGAAGTGCGCGAGGAGTTCGAAATCGATCCCGAAGCCACGGGAGTGATGGTGGTTGCGGTCGACGGCGCATCCGCCGCCGCCGAAAAGGGCTTGCAGCCCGGCGACATCATCATCGAGGTCGGCCAGGAAGAAGTTTCCAACCCCGCCGATGTCGAATCGAAGATCGAAGCGCATCGCGAGCAGAACAAGAACACGGTCCTCCTGCTGCTGGACCGCAAGGGAGACCTTCAATTCATCGCCGTCCGCCTTCTCGACAGCTAGCCCCCCGGGGCCGCGCGGACGCACGGCCCGCACGGTCCGGGAAACGCCGGGAACCGCAACGCGCGCGCGGTCGTTGACGCTGCGGCGGGGCGGTGCTACAGAGTCGCGCGACTCTGCGGCCCGCCGGCGCCGCATCGGGCGGCGGACGCAGGCGACGGAGGCACAGCGGTGAAGCGGACCTATCAACCCAGCGTTCTCGTGCGGAAACGGCGTCACGGTTTCCGCGCCCGCATGGCCAGCGTCGGCGGCAAGCGGGTGCTGTCGCGACGCCGCGCCAAGGGGCGCAAACGCCTCTCGGCCTGAACGCCGCCCCCCGACCGACGCGGTGTCTCGCCGCCTGCCGCGGTTGACGCGGCGCGCCGATTTCGTGCGGCTCACGCGCAGGGGCCGTCACACGGCCACGCCCGGCTTCGTGCTGCAATGCGCGGCGCGGCCGGCGGCCGACCGCACGGCCCCTTGCCCTCGCATCGGCTACACCGCCAGCCGCAAGGTCGGCGGCGCCGTCGCCCGCAACCGCGCCCGACGCCGCCTGCGCGCGCTCGCCGAAGCGGTTCTGCCGGCGCGGGCGAACGCGGACCTGGACTATGTGCTGGTGGCCCGCCGCGGCACGGCGACCCGTCGCTTCGCCGAACTCGCCGCCGATCTCGAACGCGCTCTCGCCAAGGTCGGCGCGTTGAAGCCGGGGTCGTGATGCCCGGCGCCGCCACGCGCTTGCTGTGTTCGGCGGTCCGACTCTACCGCTACGCCGTCGGGCCGTATCTGCCGGCCGCCTGCCGCTATACCCCCACCTGTTCCGCCTATGCGCTCGAGGCGCTGGCGACGCATGGCGCCTTGCGCGGCGGCTGGCTGGCGATCCGCCGCCTTGCCCGTTGTCACCCGTGGGCCGGATTCGGCTACGACCCTCCCCCCGCCCCGCGGCGGCGCGGCGCCCGACGAGCGAAGACCGGAGCGAGCCGTGCAGGATCAGCGTAACCTCCTCCTCGCGATCCTCCTGTCGGTCGGCATTCTTTTCGCCTTTCAGGCGGCCTTCCCGCCGCCTCCGCCGACGGAGACGCGCGACGCCGCACGGAGCGACAGCCCGACGCCGACCACCGGGGCGCCGACTCCGCAAGCGCCGCCGTCCGCCGAGGCGCCCGAAGAGACGATCGCCGCGGCCCCTTCCGAGGCTGCGCCGCGGTTGCGCATCGGCGGACGACCCCAGGACCGGGTGAGCGGCTCCATCTCCCTCGTCGGGGGAAAGATCGACGACCTGACCCTGACCGACTACCGCGAGACGCTCGAACCCGACAGCCGCAGCATCCGTTTGTTTTCCCCGGCCGATGGGCCGGCCCCCTATTACGCCGAATTCGGCTGGACCGGCGGCGACGCCCGCACCAACGCGCTCACGCCGCCGCCCGATGCGGTGTGGCGCGCGAACCGGTCGACCCTGACCGCCGAATCGCCGGTCACGCTGACCTGGGACGAAGGCGGGCCCCTGCGCTTCGAGCGCACGGTCGCGATCGACGAAAACTATATGTTCACCGTAACGCAGAGCGTCGTGAACACCGGCGACGAAGCCTGGACGCTCTACCCTTACGGTCTGATAAGCCGCACCGATGAGCCGGACACGCTCGGTTTCTTCATCCTGCACGAAGGACCGCTGGGCGTGCTCGGCGGAACCCTCGAAGAGGTCGACTATTCCGATCTGCGCGACTCCGGGCCGATCTCGACGAACAGCGTCGGCGGCTGGATCGGCATCACCGACAAATACTGGCTCGCGGCCCTCGTTCCCGACCAGACGCTCGAGGCGACCGACCGCTTTCACTACGGGCGCCGCAACGGGCGCGACAAGTTCCAGGTGGACTTCCTGCTGCCCGCCATGACGGTGGAGGCGGGCGAACGCATCGTAGCGGTCAACCGGCTGTTTGCCGGCGCGAAGGAAGTGACGCTGCTGGACCGCTATCGCGACGAGCTCGGCATCGCCCGTTTCGACCTCGCGGTCGATTTCGGCTGGTTCTACTTCCTTACCAAACCGTTCTTCTACGTCCTGAATGCCTTCTACGGGTGGCTCGGCAATTTCGGCCTTGCGATCCTGCTGTTCACGGTGCTCGTGCGCATCGTCTTCTTCCCGCTCGCCAACAAGTCCTTCAAGGCGATGCGCAAGTTGAAGGACCTTCAGCCCAAAATGATGGCGTTGCGTGAGAAACACGGCGACGACAGACAGAAAATGAACCAGGAGGTGATGGCGCTCTACAAGCGGGAAAAGGCCAACCCCATGGCGGGGTGCCTGCCCATTGTCGTGCAGATCCCCGTATTCTTCGCGCTCTACAAGGTGCTTTTCGTGTCGATCGAAATGCGTCACGCGCCGTTCTACGGCTGGGTCCACGACCTGTCCGAGCGCGACCCGACGAGCCTGTTCAACCTGTTCGGCCTCCTGCCCTTCACGCCGCCCGAGTTTCTCGGCATCGGCGTGTGGCCGCTGCTGATGGGCCTGACCATGTTCCTGCAACAGAAGATCAACCCTGCCCCGCCGGACCCCATCCAGGCGAAGGTGCTGGCGATGCTGCCCATCGTCTTCACTTTCCTGTTCGCCGCTTTCCCCGCCGGCCTGGTGATCTACTGGACGTGGAACAACATCCTGTCCATCGCCCAGCAATGGGTGATCATGCGCCGCGCCGACCGGGCGCAAGCGCCGCCGTCGTGACGTGGACGCGCCGGACCCCGAGGCGCTCGAAGCCGGCCGGTATCTGTTCGCGCAACCCTGCGAATTCGTGGCGGCCGCGGCGCGTCTCGACGGTCTGCCGCCGCCGGGCGGAGTCGAGATCGCGTTCGCCGGGCGCTCCAACGTCGGCAAGTCCAGCCTGGTCAACGCGCTGACCGGCCGCCGCAATCTCGCGCGGACATCGAACACCCCCGGGCGGACGCGGCAGATCAACTTCTTCTCGCTGGGCGGCGGACGCCTCACACTCGTCGACCTTCCGGGATACGGCTATGCGAGGGCCGCGAAGCGCGAGATCGCGGCCTGGACGGGGCTGGTCGACGCCTATCTGCGCGGGCGGCCCAACCTGCGCCGCGCCGTGCTGCTCGTGGATGCGCGTCACGGCGCCCGGCCGCCCGATCTGCGGGCGATGGCGATGCTCGACGGCGCCGCGGTCTCCTGGCAATTGGCGCTCACCAAGACCGACAAACTCTCCGTCGAGGCGCTCGACCTCCGTCTGCGCGACTCCCGGGCGCTGCTGCGCTCCCGCCCCGCCGCCTACCCGGCGGTCGCCGTCACCAGCGCGCGGCGCGGCGGCGGCGTCGCCGAACTCCGCGCCGAACTCGCCACGCTCGCGGCGAGCGCATGACGCCGGCAGGGCGAAAGCGCGCGCTTCATGTGTGACGACACGCGAATCGGCGCCTAAAGTCCGCCCCGCCATGTCCGATTCCGCCGCCTCCGCGCCCGGCGCGCTGCCTCCAGACCAGCTTGCGAAAGCCGCCACCCTGTCGGAAGCCCTGCCCTATATGCGCCGCTTTTCCGGCGATACCTTCGTCGTCAAATTCGGCGGCAGCGCCATGGTCGAACCGGAACTGTCGCGCTCTTTCGCGCGCGATATCGTGTTGCTCAAGCAAGTGGGCATAAACCCGGTGGTCGTGCACGGCGGCGGCCCCCAGATCGGCGCCATGCTCGCCCGCCTGAACATCGAAACCTCGTTCGAGCAGGGCCTCAGAATTACCGACCGGGCGTCGGTCGAGGTCGTCGAGATGGTGCTCGCCGGATCGATCAACAAACGCATCGCCGCCGCGATTTGCGACGCCGGCGGCGCCGCCATCGGTCTCTCGGGAAAAGACGGCGGTCTGATCCGCGCGCGCAAGCTCACGCGCCGCGTGCGCGACCCGGATTCGCACATCGAGCGCGTGCTCGACCTCGGCTTCGTCGGCGAACCGGCCCATATCGACACCCGCGTCCTCGACGGTCTGGCGGGTTCGGATATCGTGCCCGTGATCGCCCCCGTCGGCCTGGGCGACGATGGAGAGACCTACAACATCAACGCCGATACGGCGGCGGGCGCCATCGCGGACGCCCTTGCGGCGCGCAAACTGCTCATGCTCACCGACGTGCCCGGCGTCCTCGACGGTTCGGGGCGGCTTGTCGGCAGCCTCGACCCCGCTGGCGCGCGCGCCCTCGTCGCCGACGGAACCGTCGTCGGCGGCATGGCGCCCAAGATCGAAACCTGCGTCTCGGCGGTCGCCGGCCACGCCGAGGCCGCCCACATACTGGACGGCCGGGTCCCCCATGTGCTGCTTCTCGAAATCTTTACCGAACACGGCGTCGGCACCATGATCGCCGAGCGTCGACCGCCGCCCCCCGCCTCCGGCGGCGCGCGCGAGGCGTCGTAATCCCTCGTATACCGTCAAGGGAACGTGTGAAGAAATCCGGAAGGTCTCACCATGAAGGTTGGATCTCTGAAGAGTTGGCGCCGTGAAAGAAAATAATTTTCCCGCAGTACTTCGTCATTCCCGCGAAAGAGCGTGTGAAGAAATCGGGCGGCTCTCATTGTGACGGCCGGATCGTGGAAGTATCGGCATTGTAAAATATAATACCCATCGAATAATACATCGTCATTCCCGCGAAAGCGGGAATCCGGAGGCGGCTGTCCGCAATATCGGCGTGGTTTTTCTTACGGAAACGCCGCAACAGATTCCCGCTTTCGCGGGAATGACGAAGAGTAGTAGCGTCTCTCAATTTCTTCACACGCTCGAAAGCAGGAATCTGTTACGGCGTTTCCGTAATAAACGGGCCAGCATTGCGGACGGCCGCCTCTGGGTTCCCGCTTTCGAGCATGTGAAGAAATCGGACAGCCTTACAAATACTCGTCATTCCCGCGAAAGCGGGAATCCGGAGGCGGCCGTCCGCAATATCGGTGCGGTTTTTCTTACGGAAACGCCGCAAGCAGATTCCCGCTTTCGCGGGAATGACGAAGAGTAGTAGCGTCTCTCGATTTCTTCACACGCTCGAAAGCGCGAATGACGAAGTACTATTCGGTGGTTATTGTCTTTTACAATGCCGCTACTTCGGCGATCCGACTGTCACGATCGGAGACGCCTCGATTTCTTCACACGCTCGAAAGCGAGAATCCGGAGCGGCCGTTCGAGATAACGGGACATTTCCACTCGGTTACGGCTCTGTGCTGGATTCTCGCTTTCGCGAGAATAACGAGGAAGAGGAGTTTCGCAGCGCCGCTGTCGCGACAGGCGGACGAGAAATCCGGGCTAACGGAACAGGTCGCGGATGCGGCGCTCGGCGAGCGTCAGCATTGCCAGGTCGACTTCCGGTTGCGCGCGCAGTTCCTCCAGCAGCCGCGCAGCGCGCGCCAGCGCGTCGGGGTTCTCCCCCGCCCAGTCCTCCGCTGCGCCGGCGCTGCCGAGCGCGCGCACCGTCAACGCCGTCTGGCGGCGGTCCAGATCGTCGGCGACAGCCGCCGCCGCTTCGCGCTGCCAGTGCGAGACGGCGGCGATCTCCCGCGCCCGCTCGCGCAGCCAGTCCAGCCCCAGGCGTCGCCCGACGAGGAAGAACGACGCGCCGGTCTCGACCGCTCCCGCCCCCGTCTGCGTCGCCGCATCGACGATGCTGCACGCCGAACGGAGCGGGCCGCAGGCGGCGACCGCGCGCGCCAGCGCCGGGGGCAGCCCCTTCGCCGCCAAACTCTCCGTCTTCGCCGCCAGACCCGCGCGCAGATCGTCGGGGAGGATGTCCGCAAGCCCCGCCGTCAGTTCGGCGACGCCGGCGCCGAACAGCGACGCCGTCGCCGCGCCGTCCAGCGGCCGCTGCCGGTTGCGGAGGAACCACAACGCCGAATGTTCCATCAGCCCGCGCAGGGCGTGGATCGCCTCGCGTTGCGCCGCGGCGGATATCCTGTCGTCGAGCGCCTCGATCGCCGACCAGTGCGCACGCAGGTCGAACGTCTCGCGGGCGGCGGCCCAGGCGCGCGCGACATCGCCGATACCGCGCCCGGTCTCGTCGCGCGCCGACAGCGCGAAGGCCATGCTTGCGCGGTCCACCATGCCGTTCGCCAAAACCGCGGCGACGATCTCGCGCCGCAGACGGTGGCGACGCACGAAGGGCCGATAGCGCTCCACCAGCACGTCGGGGAAATAACGCTCCAGCTCGGCCGTGAAGAACGGGTCGTCCACCGCGTCCGATGCGAGCAGTTCGTCGTAGAGCGCGTTCTTCGCGCAAGCGTAGAGCGCCGCGATCTCGGGACGCGAAAGGCCGCGGCCGGAATCGCGAAGCGCTTGCAGCGCCTCGTCGTCCGGCAGAGCCTCTTCCGCCCGGTCGAGCCTTCCGGCGCGCTCCAGCTCCTGCATCATGCGCTGCTGCCGGTCGATCCGCCCCGCGCCCAGCGATTCCACCACGCCGATCCCCAGCGCCTGCGCGTAGGTGTCGCGCCTGCACCGTTCGGCGACGTCCCCCGCCGTCTCCGCCAGCAGCGCGTCGCGTCCGGCGCGGTCGAGCGCGCCCGCGTCCACCGCCGCATTCAGCAGGACCTTCACATTGACCTCGCGATCGGAGCAGTCGACCCCCGCCGAATTGTCGATCGAGTCGGCGTTCAGGCGCACCCCCCGCCGCGCCGCCTCCACCCGGGCGCGCTGGGTAAGACCCAGATTGCCCCCTTCCCCGACGGCCTTGCATCGCAGATCCGCGGCGTCGATGCGCACTGCGTCGTTCGCCCGGTCGCCGACATCGGAGTGACGTTCGTCGCTCGCCTTGACGTAAGTCCCGATCCCGCCGTTCCAGAGCAGGTCCGCGGGCGCGCGCAGCAGCGCCGATATCAGTTCGTTCGGCGTCAGCGAGTCGCTGTCGGCGTCGAGCGCCCGCCGTATCTCCGGGGTGAGCGCAACCGACTTGGCGGCGCGGTCGAACACCCCCCCGCCCTTCGAGATCGCCGAGCGGTCGTAATCCGCCCAGCTCGACCCCGGGAGCGCGAACAGGCGGCGGCGCTCCGCAAAGCCCGCCCCGGCGTCGGGATCGGGGTCCAGGAACACATGTCGGCGATCGAAAGCGCCGATCAGGCGGATGCGGCGCGACAGCAGCATGCCGTTGCCGAACACGTCGCCGGACATGTCGCCGATGCCCACGACCGTGAAGGGCTTGTCCGGGTCGCGGCCCATGTCGCGGAAGTGGCGCTTGACCGCCTCCCACGCGCCGCGCGCGGTGATCCCCATCTTCTTGTGGTCGTAGCCCGACGACCCGCCGCTCGCGAAAGCGTCGCCCAGCCAGAAGCCGTAGTCGGCGGCAACGCCGTTGGCGATATCGGAAAACGCCGCCGTCCCCTTGTCCGCCGCCACCACCAGATAGGGGTCGTCGCCGTCGTGGCGCACCACGCCGGGCGGCGGCGTCACCGCGCTTCCCGCCAGATTGTCGGTGACATCGAGCAACCCGGAAATGAAGGCGCGGTAACATGCGACGCCCTCGGCGCGCGCGGCCGCGCCGTCGGCCGCCGGGCGCTTGACGACGAACCCGCCTTTCGCGCCCACCGGCACGATCACCGCGTTTTTCACCATCTGCGCCTTCATCAGGCCGAGAACTTCGGTCCGGTAGTCCTCGCGACGGTCGGACCAGCGCACGCCGCCGCGCGCCACCGGGCCTCCGCGCAGATGCACCCCTTCCATCCGCGCGTCGTAGACGAATATCTCGACCCGCGGCCGCGGGGTCGGCAGACCGTCCACCGCCGCGGAATCGATCTTGAACGACAGGGGGTTGAACGATGCGGGCGTTCGCGGCGCCCCGCCATCGCCGCGGTAGTAATTGGTCCGCAGCGTTGCGGCGATGACGTTCAGGAAGCGCCGCAGGATGCGGTCCTGGTCCAGACTCGCCACCGACTCGAGCGCCGCCAGCGCGTCGGACCGCGCCTTCTCCGCCGCCTTCTTCGAAGCGCCGGCGGGGTCGAAGCGCGCGGCGAAGAACTCGACCAGACGCCGCGCCGCCGCCGGGTTCGCCGCCAGCGTCTCTTCCATATAGGCCTGGCTGAAGGGGACGCGGGCTTGCAGCAGATATTTCGCACAGGCGCGCAGCATCGACACTTCGCGCCAGTCGAGGCCGGCGCGCACGACCAGCCGGTTGAAGCCGTCGTCTTCCGCCTCGCCGCGCCGGACGCGCCGGAACGCTTCGTGGAAGCGCCCCCGGACCGCGTCGACATCGAACGCCGCCCCGTCGCGGTCGGCGACTCCGAGATCGTGGATCCAGACATCCCCGTCGGCGACCCCCGCCAACCGGAACGGGAACTCGTCGGCGACGCGCAGCCCCATATTCTCGAGCGTCGGCAGCACGTCCGACAGCGCGACCTGTTCTCCGCAGAGGACGATCTTGAAGCGCGCCGCGACGGCGGGCGCGCCGGGCGGGCGATACAGATGGAGGTCGGGCCCCTCCCCGGCGCGCGCCGCCTCGATCGCCGCGATGTCGCGCACGGCGGCCGCCGCGGCGAAGCGGTCGCGGTAGCCGGCGGGGAACGCCGCCCCGTAGCGCGCCGCCAGTTCGGCCGCCCTGTCCTCGTCATGCGCCGCGCGCAAGGCGTCGTGCAGATCGTCTCCCCAGTCGCGCAGCGCCGCGGCGAGCCGCGCTTCCGCCCCTTCGCGCGCCGGCGCGGACAAATCCGGCGGCCGGCCCGCATCCGCGCGCAGAACGAACCGCAGCCGCGCGAGCGGCCCGTCGTCCAGTTGCGTGAAGACGGCTTCGCAGACCCCGGAGAAACAGGTCTCCAGAATTTCCCGGACGCGCGCCCCGATCCCCGCGCCGTAGCGGTCGCGCGGCACGAACACGAGGCAGGAGACGCCGCGGCCCGAACCGTCGCCGCGCACGAACAGGCGCACGCGCGGCCGTTGCCGCAAATGCAGTATCGCGAGGCATGTCTCCAGCAGGCCGTCGTCGTCGTAACCGAACAACTCGTCGCGCGGGAAAGTGGCCAGCACGTGCTGCAACGCCTTTCCGTCGTGGCCCGTCGGCGCGAATCCGGCGCGCGCGATCGCCCGCGCGACCTTCCGCCGCAGCAGCGGCGTCGTCATCGGCGACCGGTTGAGGGCGGCCGAGGTGTAGAGGCCGTGGAACGCGTGGAGGCCCGCCGTCTCGCCGCCGGCGAAACGCTTCGCCAGCAACATGTCCATATGCGCCGAGCGGTGCACCGTCGCCCGGCGCGCGCTCTTGGACACGATCAGCGGCGCCGGGTCGGCAAGACGCTCCCGCCAGCGCGGCGGCAGCGCGCCCCACCCGGCCGCCGCCTCGTCGGCCTCCTCCTCCAGGCGGCGGGGGACGCCGAGCGACGCTTCGGGCGCGATCTCCAGCCGCACGTCCCCCGAGTCCCGCACCAGGCGGTAACGCCGGTACGCAAGGAAGGTGAAATGGCGGTCGCCGATCCAGCGCAGGAAAGCGACCGCCTCGTCGCGGTCCTCGCCCGGCGGAGCGTCGCGCGCCAGTTCGCGCGATGCGTTTTCGAGCGCGCCGTGCATCGCCCGCCAGTCCTCGACGGCGCGGCGTCCGTCGGCGAGGATGCGCTTCAGACGGGTTTCGAGCGTCGTCCCCGCGGCGCGCGCCGCCCGCCGCCCCACTTCGATGCGCACCACCGATTCCGCAACGCCCGGCGCGCTCCCGGCCCCCGGCGCGCCCAGGCCTTTCAGCACGCCCGAACCGTCGCGCTCCATCGGGAAAACCGGATGGACGACGAGATGGATCGGGATCTCTCGCCGGTTCAGCTCGGCCGTGACCGAATCGACGATGAACGGGCGGTCTTCGGTCGCCAGGTCGATCGCCGTATGCGGCGACGACCAGCCGTCGGCGCGCGGGTCGGGGTCGAAGATGCGCAATTTGTCGCAGCCCGCGGCGCGTTCGCGGACGAACGCGAACATGTGCAGCGCCGCCGCGCGCAGCGCTTCGGCGTCGCGCCCCGCGACATCCTCGGGCAGCGCGCTGCCGTAGAAGCAGCGGGCGAAAAGCGCCGCCGGCTCGTCCTGCGCCATCTCCGCTCCCCGGGTCCCCGGCCCGTCGGTCAGAACTGCGTTTCGGCGACCTTGCGCAGCAGGAAGTCGCGGAACGCGACGACTCGCTGCGACCCGCGCATCTCCTCGGGATAGACGAAATAGGCGTCCACCCTGGGCGCCTCGACATCATGCAGCACCCGCACCAGCGTCGAGCTCTGCTGCGCCAGGAACGCCGGCAGCGACGCCAGTCCGATCCCCGCTTCCACGGCACGCAGAATGGCGTAGGTGTTGTTGACGGTCAGCGCCGGCTCGAGATCCGGAGTCTCCTCGCGCGCCTTTTCCAGAAGCCAGTCGATCCCGCCGAAAGGCCTGGCCAGCTGCTCCCCGTAACCGATGACCCGGTGTTGCGCGAGGTCGGCGCAGCTGCGCGGCGTGCCGAAACGTTTCAGATAGCCGCGCACCGCGAACACCCCGAACGTTCCCGTGAACAAATGCTTCTGCACAAGGTCCGGCTGGCGCGGCGCCTGCACGCGGATCGCCACGTCCGCCTGCCGCATGGCGAGGTCCAGCTCCGTGTCCGTCACCAGCAGGCTCACCCGGATTTCGGGATAGTTGTCGAGGAAATCGCCGACCTGACCGGTGAGCCACATCGAGCCGAAGCCGACCGTCGTCGTGACGCGCAGCGGCCCCCGCGGCTGTTCCCGGCTTTCTGCGAGCATCGCCTCGGCGACCGCGAGTTTGGAGAACACTTCGCGCGTCGTGCGCAGCAGCAGATCCCCCTGTTCGGTCGGCAGCAGGCCGCGCGCATGTCGATGAAACAGCGGCGCGCCGAGGGAGTCCTCCAGGGCGCGAATCTGCCGGCTCACCGCCGACTGGCTCAGGTCCAGCATGTCGCCGCCGCGCGTGAAACTGCCGGCGTCGGCAACGATGTGGAAAACCCGCAACTTGTCCCAGTCCATGCCCGCTATCCCGCGGCCCCGGCGGACGCCAGCCAGCGTTCCGCCTCCAGCGCCGCCATGCAGCCGGTCGCCGCAGCCGTCACCGCCTGGCGGTATGTCTTGTCCTGCACGTCGCCCGCCGCGAAGACCCCGGCGCGGCTCGTCGCCGTGCTGTCGGGGGCGGTGACGATATAACCCTCCGCGTCGATGTTCAGCTGTCCGGCGAACAGTTCCGTAACCGGCGTGTGGCCGATCGCCACGAACACGCCCTCCGCCGCCAGCCGCCGCTCCGCCCCCGTGCGTGTGTCGCGCAGGCGAAGGCCGTCCACCGCCGGCGGAGCGCCGGACCCGGTGATCTCCTCCACGACGCTGTTCCACAGGACCGAGATCCTGTCGTTGCGCATCAGCCGGTCCTGCAGGATTTTTTCGGCGCGCAGCGCGTCGCGGCGGTGCACCAGCGTCACCGAGGACGCGATATTGGCCAGGAACAGCGCTTCCTCGACCGCGGTGTTGCCGCCGCCGATCACCGCTACCGGTCGGTCGCGGAAAAAGAAGCCGTCGCAGGTAGCGCAGGCCGAAACCCCGAAGCCCCGCAGCGCCGTCTCCGAGTCGAGGCCGAGCCAGCGCGCCTGGGCGCCCGTGGCGACGATGAGCGCGTCCCCCGTCCAGCGCGCGCCGCTGTCGCCCACGGCGGCGAAGGGCGCCGACGACAGGTCCGCCGAAACGACGACATCGTCGACGAGGTCGGCGCCGACCCGCGCCGCCTGCTCCGCCATCCGTTCCATGAGCCACGGCCCCTGCACCGTATCGGCGAATCCCGGATAGTTCTCGACATCGGTGGTGATCGTCATCTGGCCGCCCGGCTGCATTCCGCGCACCAGACGCGGCGCCAGGCCCGCCCGCGCCGCATAGACCGCGGCGGTCAGCCCCGCCGGACCCGACCCCAGGATCAGCACCCGACTGCGGAGATCGGCGGTCATGGCGCCCGGACCGCGCTCGCCGCCGGCCGGTTCAGAGCGCCCGTTCGTAGATTGCCAGCGCGTCCTCCCGGGCGACCTCGCGCGGGTTGTTCACCAGCAACCGCTGCTGCTTCATCGCTTCCTCGGCCAGCATCGGCAGATGGTTGTGGCCGATCCCCACCTGGCGCAGGCGGCTCTCGATACCGAGATCGTCGATCAACGCCTCGAACCCCTCGATCAGACGCTCCGCCAGGTCGGACTCCGCCCCCGTCAGATGCGGCATGGCGAGCGGCGCGACCTCCGCATATTGCGCGGCCGCCGCGGGCGCGTTGAAGCGCATGACGTGCGGCAGGACCAGCGCGTTCGACAGGCCGTGCGCCACGTGAAAATGCCCGCCGATGGGATAGGCGAGCGCATGGACCGCAGCGCAGGGCGCGTTGGCGAACGCCATGCCCGCAAGCATCGAACCCAGAAGCATCGCCGCCCGCGCTTCGGTGTCGGAACCGTCGTCGCAGGCGCGGCGGATATGCCCGCCCAGGAGCGAAAGCGCCCGCTGCGCCAGAGTGTCCGAAACCGGGTTCTTCAGACGCCGGGTCGTGAACGCCTCGAGCGCATGAACCATCGCGTCGACTCCCGTCGCCGCGGTCACATGCCGCGGCAGGCCGAACGTGAGTTCCGCGTCGAGCAGCGCCTTGTCGGCGTAGAGGATCGGCGACACCACCCCCATCTTGGTCGTCGCCCCCGTGGTCACGATGGCGATCGGCGTCATCTCCGACCCGGTGCCCGCGGTGGTCGGAATCTGGATGAGCGGCAGGCGCTCGCCGCGCGCGTTGCCGACGCCCCAGGCTTCCGCCAGCGGCTGATCGGAACGCGCGAGAAACGCCGCCAGTTTGGCGACATCCATCGAACTGCCGCCGCCGAAGCCCACCACGCCGTCGGCGCGCTCCGCGCGCGCCAGCGCCGCCGCCGCCAGCACCGTCTCCTCCCGGGGGTCCGCCTCCACCCCGGTGAATTCGACAAGCGCGACGCCCGCCCGTTCGAGGCTTTCCGCCGCCCGCGCCGTCAGCCCCAGCGCCGCAATGCCGGGGTCCGTAACCAGCAGCAGCCGGCGGACGCCCAGCGCCGCCGCCGCGTCGCCCAGCCGCCCCGAAGCCCCGGGCTCCGAGACGAACGACTTGACCGTGTTGAACTCGAACCCCTTCATCGCTCCCGATTTCCCTTTTCGCAACGCACCGTTCCGGCGGCGCACAATGCCTCGATCTCCCCGGCCCCGTAGCCGATTTCGGCCAGTATCTCCGCCGAATGCTCCCCCAGCCGCGGCGGCGCCCGGCGCACCTCCGGGCGGGCCCCGTCATAGCGCGCCGGGTGCGCGAGCAGCGTCACCGGCGCTCCTCCGGCCGTCTCCGCGGCGACAAAGGACCCGTTATGGCGCACCTGCGGGTCGTCCATCGCCGCGCGATAGTCGTTCACCGGCGAGAACCATAATTCCTCTCGCCGCAAACGCTCCGCCAGCGCCGCGCCGGTCAGACCCGCGACGGCCTCCTGCACCGCCGCCGCGATCTCGCCGTTGCGGGCGAACGCCTCGCTCTGGCCGACATCGGACAGCGCGGGCAGGTCGAGCGCCCGCGCCACCGCGTCCATCGGTCCCAGCGAGATCGCCATATATCCGTCCGCAGCGCGGTAAATCCCGTAGGGCGCGGGGAAGTGCCAGCCGGCGATCGGCGCCGGCGGCCGCGTGTCCATTGCCGGGCCGTTGGCGAAGCACACGAACGATTCCATCTGCAAATCGAGCGCCGCCGACAGCAGGTCCACGTCCACCCGGCGCCCCTCGCCCGTCCGCTCCCGCCGGAACAGCGCCGCGATCACCGATGTCGCCAGCAGCGCCGCGCCGTGGTGGTCGGCGGCCGTCACCCCCACCGGCGTCGGAGGGCCGCCCTGCGCGCCGGTGGCGTGGGCCAGCCCCGACATCGCCTGGACGAGCAGGTCCTGACCGGGGCGGTCGCGATAGGGGCCGTCGGGACCGAACCCCGACGCCGCCGCATACACGATGTCGGGCTTGATCGCCCGCGCCGCCTCGTAGCCGAAGCCGAGTTTGTCGGCCACTCCGGGGCGGAAATTCTCGCACAACACGTCGGAACGCGCGATCAGCCGCCCGACGATCTCGCGCCCGCGCGGCGCCTTGAGATCGAGCGCCAGAGAGCGCTTGTTGCGGTTGGCGCACAGCTGCAACACGGTCTCGCCGTCCACCCGCCGGTCCGCCCCGCCCCAGCGGCGCTGAAACGCCCCGTCGGGCGGCTCCACCGCGATGACGTCGGCGCCCAGATCGCCGAGGGTCTGCATCGCCATCGGCCCGAGCAGGAAATGGTTGAAACTGAGAACGCGGACGCCGTCGAGCATCGCCATCGTTTTCCCTGCACTCCTCGCCGCTGCGTTCCCTGTCTAGCACGCCCCGCGAAACCTCGCCGACCCGCATCGCGCGAAACCGGGCGTCGCGTCTCTCCTCAGGCCACCGGCAGCAGGGCCGCCGCGACGCGGCGGTCCTCCCCCGCCAGGACATTGAAGGTGCGGCACGCCGCCCCGGTGTCCATCGGCTCGACGCCGACGCCGCGCCGCGACAGGCTTGCGCGCAGCGCCGCATCCACCGCCGCCGCCCGCGCGCCGCAGCCGAACAGCACCAGTTCCACGGCGGGCGCCGCCGCGAGCACGGGCGCAAGATTGTCGAGGGCCGCGTCCCCCGGCGCCGAGACCGGCCACGGCGCGACGCTCTCCCCGACGATCAGTATGGCCCCGTCGTAACGCCGCCCGGCGACCCGGAAGCCGCCGCCGCCGTAACTCTCGACAACGAGACGACCCGGCGCCAGCCGCGGCGAGATGTCCATCGCCTCAGCCGCGACGCTCCCCGCCCGCCGCAGCGCCTTCCTTCGCCCCGCCCCGGGCGAGTCGCTCGAGGCCGAACGGGATGAGCAGCGGCGACGCTATGAATATGGACGAATAGGTCCCCACGACGACGCCCCACACCATCGCGAAGCAGAAATCCCGGATCACCGGGCCGCCCAGCAGCCACAGCGCCGACAATGCGAGCAGTGTCGTGACCGATGTCATCAAGGTGCGCGCAAGCGTGTCGTTGACGCTGCGCGAGAGCAGATCGACGAGGGACATCGCCTTGTATTTCCGCAAATTCTCGCGCACGCGGTCATACACCACCACGGTGTCGTTCATCGAATAGCCGACGATCAGCAGGATCGCCGCGACGGTGGCCAGGTTGAACTCGAGCCCCAGCAGGGCGAACACGCCGATGGTCGCCGTCACATCGTGGGCCAGCGCAGCCACGGCGCCCACCGCGAACTGCCATTCGAAGCGGAACCAGATGTAGATCAGCATCGCCCCGAGCGCGAGCGTCACCGCCAGGACGCCCGCCCGGATCAGCTCTCCCCCCACCTTGGGCCCGACGGACTCCTGGCGCCGGTAGTCGATGCCGTCTCCGTAAAGCGCGTCGAGCGCTGCGCGGACCTGCGCGATCGCCTCGGTCTGCGCCGACTCGCCCCCCGGCTGGCGCTCGATGCGGATCAGAACGCTCGGCCGATCGCCGAGGTCGGCGGCGCCGAATTCCTGCAACGAGACTTCTCCCAGACCGAGGCCGCCGAGCGCATCGCGCATCTCGCCGATGTCGCCGCCGCCGTCTCCGGTCGCGACCTCCATCAGGATGCCGCCGCGGAAGTCGATGCCGTAGTTCAGCCCCCGCATCGCGAACAGCGCCGCCGACGCGGCGAGGAGCACCGCCGAAAACATGAACCCGTAACGCCGCCACGCCATGAACGGGAAGTCCGTCCGCGCGCCGATAAGCCGTAACCGCATGTCCCGGACCCCTGCCGCGCCGTTCGCCGGATGTCAGACCGGGAGCGCTTGCGGGCGCGCCCGGCCCAGCCACAGGACGATGAGCAGGCGCGTCACCATCATCGCCGTGAACACCGATGTCACGATGCCGATGGCCAGCGTGACGGCGAACCCGCGCACCGGACCCGACCCGAACTGGAACAGGATCACCGCCGCGATCAACGTCGTCACATTGGCGTCGACGATCGTTCGCAGCGCCTGCCGGAAGCCGATATCGACCGCCGAGACGGGAGTCCGCCCGTTGCGCGTCTCCTCGCGGATGCGCTCGAACACCAGCACGTTGGCGTCCACCGCCATGCCGATCGTCAGCACGATGCCGGCGATGCCGGGCAGCGTGAGAGTCGCCTGCAAGGCCGAAAGCGCCGCCACGATCAACGCCATGTTCACCGAGAGCGCCACTGTGGCGGCGACGCCGAACAACCCGTAGGACAGGATCATGTAGACGATCACGGCCGCCAGCCCCACCGCCGCCGCGACCTTGCCGGCGGCGATGGAATCGGCGCCGAGACTGGGGCCCACGGTGCGCTCCTCGAGATAGGTCAGCGGCGCCGGGAGCGCCCCCGCCCGCAGCAGGATGGCCAGCTGCTCGGCCGTTTCGACCGTGAAGTTGCCGGTGATCTGGCCGTTGCCGCCGGGAATCGCTTCCTGAATTTCCGGCGCGCTGATCACCTCGCCGTCGAGAACGATGGCGAACCGCCGGCCCACATTCTCCGCGGTCAGCCGCCCGAATTTGCGCGCCCCCGACGTGTCGAAGCGGATCGCCACCGCCGGACGCCCGAATTGGTCCACCGTCGCCTGCGCGAGGTCCAGGTTCTCCCCGGTCACATCGGCGCGCTTGCGCACCAGAATCGGTATCGGCCCGCTCCCGCGGTCGGGCTCGTAGAGCAGTTCGGACCCCGGCGGCGACCGCCCCTCGAGGGCGTCCTGAACCGACCCGCGCTCGTCCACCATCCGGAAGTCCAGACTCGCCGTCTGCCCCAGCAGGTCCTTGATCCCCTGCGGGTCGTCGAAGCCCGGCACCTGGATCAGCACGCGGTCCTCGCCGCTGCGCTGGATCGTCGGCTCGGTGGTCCCCAGCTCGTCGAGCCGGCGACGGACGATCTCGATGGTCTGCGTGACGGCGTTGCGCTTGCGGGTCGCCGCCGCGTCGTCGTTCAGCGCCAGCCGCGCCCGTCCGTCCTCCGAAACCGACGCCGCAAACTCGCCGGCCGCGTTCAACTCGTCGAGAAGCGGGATGACGCGCTCACGGTCCGCCGGGTCCGACAGCGCGAACGACACCCCGCCGGAGTCGCGGGCGAGATCGACGTAATCAATGCGGCTTCCCTCGCGCGGGCGCAGCCGTCGCCGCACGTCGTCCACGACCGTCTCGAGGAATTTCTCGACGACCAGACCCACCTCGACTTCGGCGAGCAGGTGCGAACCGCCGCGCAGGTCCAGCCCCAGATTGATCTGCTGGCTCGGCAGCCAGCCCGGCAGCCTGTCGACCGCGCGGCCCGAGAGGAAATTCGGAAGGCTCCAGGCAACCCCCAACAGCGCGAGCGCCGCCACCAGCGCTATCTTCCAGCTCTCGAAACGCAACATCGGACGCGCCCGGCCCCTAGCTCCCGCTGCGCTTGTCGTCCCCGACGGCGGCGCGGGGTTCGGGCCGCGACGCCAGTTCGGCGATGGTGTTGCGCTGCGCCTTCACGCGCACGTTCGGCGCAAGTTCGAGAATCACGGTGGCGTCGTCCTCCACCCTGGACACCGTCGCGTGCAACCCGCCGCCGGTGACGACCCTGTCGCCGCGCTTGAGCGCCGCCACCATCTCCCGGTGCTGGCGCGCCTTCTTCTGCTGCGGACGAATCAACAGGAAGTAGAACACCACGAAGATGAGAATCAGCGGCAGTATCTGAATCAGCGCGCCGCCGCCGCCCGCCGCGTCCTGGGCGAAGGCCGTCGATACCAACATGCAGGGTTCCTCGTCCGGGAGTCCTTGCGGCGTCGCGGAGACGGGGTCGCGAGTCGGGAGCGACGGCGCCGCGTCGAAGCCGCCGCGACTATACGCGCCCGCGCCGCCTTTGCAAGAAACCGGCGCGGCGTCGTGCGATACCATGCGCCGCGCCGTCCCCGGGGCGGCGCGACAACCGGAACGGAGACCGCATGACCGAGGCCGATCTGCGCGCCCCGCTCGAACGCATCGCCGCCGCCCTCGACCGGCTGGCGCCGCCGCCCGCCCCCGAAACCGCCATCGACGCGGCGGACGCCTTCGTCTGGAGCCCGCGCGCCGGGCGTCTGCACCCCGTCCCCCGGGTCAGCCGGGTGTCCCTCGACCTCCTCAGGGGCATCGACCGCGTGCGCGACATTCTGCTCGGCAATACGAGGCGGTTCGCGGCGGGGTTGCCGGCGAACAACGCCCTTCTGTGGGGGGCGCGGGGCATGGGCAAGAGTTCGCTGGTCAAGGCCGTGCACGGCGAACTGTGCCGCGAGGCGCCGGGCCGCCTCGCCCTCGTCGAAATCCACCGCGAGGACGTGGAAAGCCTGCCCCGCCTGCTCGAGGGTCTGCGCGCCGCGCCGCGCCGTTTCGTTCTGTTCTGCGACGACCTGTCGTTCGACCGCGACGACGCCTCCTACAAATCGCTCAAGGCGGTGCTCGAGGGCGGCATCGAGGGGCGGCCCGGCAACGTCGTGTTCTACGCCACCTCGAACCGCCGCCACATGATGCCGCGCGACATGATCGAGAACGAGCGCTCGACCGCAATCGCCCCGTCGGAGGCGGTCGAGGAAAAGGTGTCGCTGTCCGACCGCTTCGGCCTCTGGCTCGGTTTCCACAATTGCGGACAGCCCGCCTATCTGGAGATGGTCGAGGCTTATGCCCGGGCTTACGGTCTTCCCGTGGAGCCGGCGGCGCTCCGCGCCGGGGCGATCGAATGGTCGGTCTCCCGCGGCGCCCGTTCCGGCCGCGTGGCGTGGCAATATATCCAGGACCTCGCCGGCCGGCTGGGGCGGACTCTCGAGTGAGCCGCGCCGGACCGCGGATGGGTGGCCGAGCGGCTTAAGGCGCCGGTCTTGAAAACCGGTAGGCGTGCGAACGCCTCGTGGGTTCGAATCCCACCCCATCCGCCAACGTCCCCGGGAGGGACGTCGAACGCCATGGCGAGAACCGCGGCTGGACAAGGACACGGCGCGGCCGCATCCTTCGCGCCGTCGAGGGAACGCCGCGGCGCATCGGAAAACATGGAAACAGACGCGCTGCGCCCGCCGGGAATCGCCGTCCGATCCGTGCGCCTCGTCTACGAGTCGACGGTCCTCTTCGAAAACCTCTCCTTCGACGTGCCGGCCGGGCTGACCACCTGCCTGCTGGGGCCGAGCGGCGTCGGCAAGACCAGCCTGCTGCGGCTCGTCGCCGGCCTTTCGGGCGCCGGGTCCGGCGGCGGCGGGCGCATCCTGTGCGACGACTCGCGGCCCGCGGCCGGGCGCGTCGCCTACATGGCCCAGTCGGACCTTCTGTTGCCGTGGCTGACCGCCATCGACAACGTCATGCTCGGGCCCCGCCTGCGCGGCGAGAGCGGACGGCGCGACGCGGCCCTCGCCCTCCTCGCCGAGGTCGGCCTGACGGGCGCCGAAGCGTTGCGGCCGGCGGCGCTCTCGGGGGGAATGCGCCAGCGCGTCGCGCTCGCGCGCACCCTGCTCGAGGACCGCCCCATCGTTCTCATGGACGAACCCTTCGCCGCCCTCGACGCCATAACCCGGGCGCGGCTTCAGGACCTCGCCGTGGCCAAACTCGGCGGGCGCACCGTGCTCCTGGTGACTCACGACCCGTTGGAAGCCATCCGCATCGCCGATCGCGTCGCCGTCATGGCCGGACGGCCGGCGCGCATCGTCGAGGCGCTCGAACCGTCGGGCGCGCCCCCGCGCGACCCGTCCCTGCCCGCCCTCGCCGCCCTCTACGGACGTCTCATGCGCGCGCTCACCGCCGCCGCATCCGCCGATGGAGATACGGGCGGAAACGCGGGCGGAGACGAAGAATGACCCCCGCCTGGGCGCGCGCCGCCATCGTCGCCGCCAGCCTCTGCGCCCTGTGGGCGGCTATCGCGCACGGGTTCGCGCTCCCTCCCTACATCCTGCCGGGTCCCGAACTGGCGGTCGCCGCATGGTGGCGGCGCGCGCCGCTCATCCTCGATCACGCCGCGGTCACGCTCGCCGAAATTCTCCTCGGCCTCGCCATCGGCGCGCTGGTCGGCGCCGCGACCGCGCTTACCCTCGCCTTCTACCGTCCCGCGCGCACGTGGCTGCTTCCCGTCCTGATCTCCTCGCAGGCGGTTCCGGTGTTCGCGCTGGCGCCGCTCCTGGTGCTGTGGCTCGGCTACGGCATGGCCTCCAAGGTGGCGATGGCGGTGCTGATCATCTATTTCCCGGTGACGGCGACCTTCTATGACGGCCTGCGGCGCACCGAACCCGGGTGGCTGGACCTTGCGGCGACCATGGGCGCCTCGCGGCGCGCCGCCCTGCTGCGCATCCGCGCGCCGGCGGCCCTGCCCGCCTTCGCCTCCGGCCTGCGCGTGGCTACCGCGGTCGCGCCCATCGGCGCCGTGGTCGGCGAATGGGTCGGGGCGAGCGCCGGACTCGGCTATCTCATGATGCACGCCAACGCCCGAATGCAGATCGACCTCATGTTCGCCGCTCTCCTCACCCTCGCCGTCATCGCGCTCGCGCTCTATGCCGCCGTCGACCGCGCGCTGCGCCGCTGCCTGCCGTGGCAGCCCGATTCCCCCGCTGCCTGACGCCCCCGCGCTCGCCCGTCGTAATGGAAATACGAACTGGTGTAATTCGATATTTTTCAACATAATATAACCTCTATTTCATCCTTTATGAGAAGCGGACGGCGAGCGATGTTGCCGCCGTCGGGACGACCGGCTTGACCCCGGCGCGGAATCGTGCAGGAACATAAAAGGAACTAGCGGACACCCGGAGGAAAACCGATGTTGCGGATCCGAGGCCGGAACGCTTCCGCAACCGGAGCGGCGAGCCGCCCGCCGCCGCGCCCCGACCTTGCGGCGCTGCGCGCCCGCGTTGCGGCGATCGAACGCGGCGGGGCCGGGCCGGAGCGCGCGGCGGACGCCGAGGTCGTGACGTTCGGCGCGCCGGGCGTCGACCGGGCGCTGCCCGGCGGCGGCCTCGCGCGCGGCGCGCTGCATGAAATCGCCGGCGCGCAGGGCTGCGCCCCGGCGGAGGCCGCGTTCGCCGCCGCCGCCGCCCTCGCCGCCGCCCTCGCCGCGCGCGCGGCCGGGCCGCGGGGAACGCTTCTGTGGTGCGCGCGCGACGGCGGCCTCTACGCCCCCGGCCTCGCCGCCTTCGGTCTCGAGGCCACACGCCTGCTCGCGGTGCGCGCCCCGCGGACGGAAGACGCGCTGTGGACGCTCGAGGAAGCCCTGCGCGCCGGCGTTCCCGCCGCGGTCGCGGAGGCCGCCGCCGATCCGACCGCGAGCCGCCGCCTGCAACTCGCCGCGCGGGCGGGCGGCGGCCTGTGCCTGCTGCTGCCGCCGCCGACGGCCCGCCGGGTCCGAGCCGTGGCGGCGACCACCCGCTGGCGAGTCGCTCCGCTCCCTTCCGTCCCCCGCCCCGGCGGCGGCCCCGGCGCGGCGCGCTGGAAACTCTCCCTGGCCCGTTGCCGGGGCGGCGCGCCGCGCGACTGGACAATCGAATGGCGTCATGAAACGCATCGTTTCTCTGTGGTTGCCGCACTGGCGGACCGGGCCGAACCCGCCGCCGGGCGCTTCCGACGCACGGCCTGAGCCGTTTGCGCTGACCGAAACGGCCGCGGGCGTCGAACGCCTCGCCGCCGTCTCGTCCGCCGCCGCCGCGGCCGGGCTCGTCCCCGGCATGGCGCTGGCCGACGCCCGCGCCCGCGCCCCCGGTCTGACCGTCCGCCCCGACGACCCGCCCGCCGCCGCGCGCCGGCTCGAGGCGCTCTCCGACTGGGCGCAGCGTTTCGCCCCCTGGACCGCGCCGTGCGGCGCGGACGGCCTGTGGCTCGACATTTCCGGTTGCGGGCATTTGTTCGGCGGCGAGGCGGCGCTGGCGGCCCGGCTGTCGACAAGCCTCGAACGCCGGGGCCACGACTGCCGTGTCGGGGTCGCCGCAACCCCGGGCGCCGCCTGGGCGCTGGCGCGTTTCGCCGGCGGCGGCGCGGTCGCCGCGGAAGGCGCGCGCGCGGCGCTGGCGCCGCTGCCGACGGCGGCGCTCAGACTCGCGCCGGAGACCGCAGACGCGCTCGCGCGGGTCGGTCTGCGCCGCATCGGCGACCTCTACCCCCTGCCCCGCGCGCCGCTCGCGCGGCGTTTCGGCCGCGTTGTGCTCGACAGCCTCGACCGGGCGCTCGGACGCCGCGCCGAACCCATCGCCCCGCGCCGGCCCCCGCCCCGCTACCGGGCGCAATCCGGTTTCGTCGAACCGGTCGCCGACGCCGCCCCGGTCGCCGCCGCGCTCGACGCCCTGCTCGACCGGCTGTGCGCGGACCTCGCCCGGGACGGGCTCGGCGCCCGTCGGTTGACGCTGCGCCTGTTCCGCGTCGACGGCGACGAGCGGACGCGCGCCGTCGGCGCCGCCCGGGCGCGCCGCGACGCCCGGGGCCTCGCTGCGCTGTTCGCCGAATGGCTCGACGGTCTCGACGCCGGCCTCGGCATCGAGGCCATGCGCCTCGAGGCGCCGCGCACCGAACCGCTGACGCCGCAACAGACGCAGCTCCGCAGGCTCGACGCCCCCGACGCCGCGGAGGACCGGGACGCCGCCGGCCTCGCCGCCCTGGTCGACCGCCTCGTCAACCGCCTCGGCGCGGATTGCGTCGCCCGCCTCGCGCCGCGCGATGCGCATCGTCCCGACCGCGCGGTGCGCCGCCTCCCGCCCTGGCCCGAACCCCGCGACGCGGGCGCGTGGCCCGCGCTCCCGCGCCCGCTGCGCCTGTTCTCTCCTCCGCATCCGGTCGAGGCCGCCGCGGCGGTCCCCGACGGCCCGCCGATAACGTTTCGCTGGCGTGGGCGCGCGATCCGCATCGCGTATGCCGAAGGCCCCGAACGCATCGCCGGCGAATGGTGGCGCGAGGACGCGCCGACCCGCGACTATTACCGCGTCGAGGATGTCGCCGGCGCCCGTTACTGGCTCTACCGCGAGGGCTTCTACGGCAGCGCCGGCGGCGCTCCGCGCTGGCGGCTGCACGGCCTGTTCGGATGACCTCGCCGTGACGGCCTATGCCGAACTCCAGGCGACGAGCAACTTCACCTTCCTCGAAGGCGCGTCGCATCCGCACGAACTGGTGGAGACCGCCGCTGCGCTCGGCCATCGCGCCATCGCCGTCGCGGACCGCAACAGTCTGGCCGGCGTCGTGCGCGCCCACACTGCGGCGCGCCGCTGCGGCATCCCTCTGGTCGTGGGCGCCCGGCTCGATCTCGAGGACGGGCCGAGCGCGCTCTGCCTGCCCACCGACCGCGCCGCCTACGGGCGGCTTGCGCGCCTGCTGACGGCGGGGCGGCGGCGGGCTCCCAAGGGCCAATGCCGGCTCGCATGGCGCGATGTCGAAGCCCATGCGCAAGGCCAGCAATTTGTCGTGCCGGCGCCGCCCGGGGCGCTGCCCGACCGGCGTTTCGCCGCGGACCTGGCGCGCATCGCGCGGCGCTTCCCCCGCGTCTTCCTCGCCGCGAGCGTCCGTTTCGACGGGCGCGACGGCGAACGGCTCGCCGCCCTCGCCGCTCTCGCCGCCGCGTCGGGCGCGCCCCTGGTCGCCGCCGGCGACGCGCTCTATCACAGTCCGGATCGGCGTCCGCTCGCCGATGTGCTGACCTGCATCCGCGAACGCTGCACGGTCGACGAGGCCGGCCGTCGCCTCGCGGCGAACGCCGAGCGTCATCTCAAGCCGCCGGAGGAAATGGCGCGCCTGTTCGCCGGCTATCCGGACGCCGTCGCCCGCAGCGTCGCCATCGCCGGGGCCTGCGCCTTCAGCCTCGACGAACTCGCCTACGAATACCCCGAAGAGACGGTTCCCGACGGCGAGACCGCGCAATCCTTTCTCGCCCGGCTGACCGCCGCCGGCGCTCGCGACCGCTACAACGGCGCGGTCCCGCCCCGCGTCCGGGCCCAGCTCGACCACGAACTCGCGCTCATCGGCGAACTGGGTTTCGCGCCCTATTTCCTCACCGTTCACGACATCGTGCGCTTCGCGCGGTCGCGCGGGATCCTGTGCCAGGGGCGCGGTTCGGCGGCCAATTCGGCGGTCTGCTATTGCCTCGGCGTCACCGCCGTCGACCCTGCGCGCCATGACGTGCTGTTCGAACGCTTCGTCTCCGCCGCGCGCAACGAACCGCCCGACATCGATGTCGATTTCGAACACGAACGGCGCGAGGAGGTCATCCAGTATGTCTACGCCAAATACGGACGCGACCGCGCCGCGCTGACCGCGACCGTGATCTCCTTCCGGGCGCGCTCCGCCGCCCGCGAGGTCGCCGGGGCGCTGGGCCTTTCGCGCGACCTGGCGGGCGCTCTCTCCCGGCTCGCGCGGCGCCCCGGCGGCGGCGGGAGCGCCGAAGCGGAGTTGCGCACGCTCGGACTCGACCCCGGCGACCGGCGTCTCCGCCTCGCCCTGGCGCTGGCCGGCGAACTGGCCGGCTTCCCGCGTCATCTCTCGCAGCATGTCGGCGGTTTCGTAATCTCCCGGGGGCCGCTGTGCGAGACCGTGCCGATCGAGAACGCGGCGATGGACGACCGGACCGCGATCCAGTGGGACAAGGACGACATCGACGCCCTCGGCATTCTCAAGATCGACGTGCTCGGCCTGGGGATGCTCACCTGTATCCGCAAGGCGTTCGACCTGATCGCCCGTCACGAGGGGCGGCGCTGGAGCCTCGCGACCGTGCCGGCGGAGGACCCGCGCGTCTACGACATGCTGTGCCGCGCCGATTCGGTCGGCGTTTTCCAGGTCGAAAGCCGCGCCCAGATGTCGATGCTCCCGCGTCTCGCGCCGCGCTGTTTCTACGACCTGGTCATCGAAGTGGCGATCGTGCGCCCCGGGCCGATCCAGGGCGGCATGGTACACCCCTATCTGCGACGCCGCCGCGGCGAGGAGCCGATCGACTACCCCTCGCCCGAACTCGAACGGGTGCTCGGCAAGACCCTCGGCGTGCCGCTCTTTCAGGAACAGGCCATGCGCATCGCCATGGTCGCCGGCGGCTTCACTCCGGACGAGGCCGACGCCCTGCGCCGCGCCATGGCCACCTTCCGCAAGACCGGAACGATCGGACATTTCCGCGACAAACTGGTCGGGGGCATGGTCGCGCGCGGCTACGAACGCGCTTTCGCCGAGCGCTGCTTCGCCCAGATCGAGGGCTTCGGCGATTACGGCTTCCCCGAATCCCACGCCGCGAGTTTCGCCCTGCTGGTCTATGTCTCGTCATGGCTCAAGCGCCACCGCCCCGCGGCCTTCGCCGCGGCGCTGCTCAACAGCCAGCCCATGGGCTTCTACGCCCCGGCGCAGATCGTCCGCGACGCGGGAGAACACGGGGTTGCGGTGCGCCCGCCCGACGTCAACCGCAGCGGCTGGGACTGCGCCCTCGAACCCGACGGCGACAGCCCCGGCGGCTTCGCCCTGCGCCTCGGCCTGCGGCAGATCAAGGGCTTCGACGAAGCCGCCGCACGGCGGCTGGAAGCGGCGCGCGGCGACGGATACCGGAGCCTCGAGGCGCTGCGCGAACGCGCCGGCCTGACCGGCGACTCCCTCGACCGGCTGGCGCGGGCCGACGCTTTCGGCTCGCTCGGCCTGTCCCGCCGCGAGGGGCTGTGGGGCGTCGCGGGGCTGGGCGCGCCGCCGCCGCCGCTGTTCGCCGCTTGCCATGAGCGCGCGAGCGAACCCGCCGCCGCCCTTCCCGACGCCTCGCCCGGCGAGGACGTCGCCCAGGACTACGCCAGCCTGAGACTGTCTCTGAAGGCGCACCCCGTCTCGCTGCTGCGCGGCGCCCTGACGGCGCGCGGCGCCGTCCCGGCCGCAACGCTCATCGGCGCCGCCGACGGGCGCCGCCTCGAAGTGTGCGGGCTGGTGCTGGCGCGCCAGCGCCCCGGAACCGCGAAGGGCGTCGTCTTCGCCACCCTCGAGGACGAAACGGGAGTCGCCAATATCGTGATATGGCGGCGGGTCTTCGAGCGCTACCGGAACGCGGCGCTCGACGCCGGGCTGCTCGCGGTCCGCGGCGTCGTGCAACGCGAGGGGATCGTCGTTCACCTCGTCGCCGGGCGCCTCGTCGACCTGACCCCGATGCTCGCCGGCCTCGCGGAGCGGGACGGCGCCGGGCGCGGCGCCTTCCCCGTCCGGTCGCGCGATTTCCGGTGACGCGCCGGCCTCACGCCCCGGCGAGGCGCCGCGCCTCCTGCGGGTCCAGGCCGATCGCCGCGCCGGCCTCGCATATCCGGTCGAGGGTCGCGGCGGCGACGGGGATGCCCCCGGCGGCGCGGCGGGCGCGCGCTTCGCACTCGGGCTCCCCCGGCACGCGGACCCGGTCGACGCCGGGCGCCGGGCGCGACGATTTCACGTGATCGACGATCTCGCCCACCTCGCCGAGAAAGAACTCCCGGTCGCCGACCGCGTCGGGGTCGAGGATCACGCTCAGCATGTTGTTGATAATCGCCCGTCCGTGATCGCGCCGCGGCAGGTGGCCGCCGCCATTGGTCAGCGCCCCCGCCAGCGCCTCGCACATCAGCGCCATGCCGTAACCCTTGTGCAGCCCCATCGGCGTCAGGGCGCCGCGGGGGTCCGCATACATGACCTCAGGGTCGCGCGTCGGCCGGCCCCGGGAATCCACCAGCGCGCCCTCTCTCACCTCCCCGCCGGAGTCGCGCGCGACCCGCACCTTGCCCATCGCCACGGCGCTGGTGGCGTAGTCGAGGACGAGCGGCGGACGCCCGTCGCCCGCCGGGACCCCGGTGCAATAGGGGTTGGTCGTATAGCGCGCGTCCGCGCCCCCGAACGGCACGACGCTCGGCCGGTAGCCGCCCGAATTCACGTAGTGGATCGAGACCAGCCCCGCTTCGGCGCACAGTTCCGCCCAGGCGCCGATGCGCCCCAGATGGTGGCTCATGCGCAGCGCCACCACCGCCACGCCGTGGGCGCGGGCCCGGTCGATGCCGAGCGTCATCGCCTCGCGCCCCGCCACCTGACCGTAGGCGAGATTGCCGTCGAGCCGCAGAATCCCCCCGTCGCCGCCGGCCTGCGTGACGCGGCCGTTGGCCTTCAGCCAGCCGTCGGCCATCGATGCGGCGTAGGCGGGGAGAATGCCGATGCCGTGGCTGTCGTGGCCCGCCAGGTTGGCGTCCACGAGGTTGCGCGCGACCAGATCGGCCTCGCGTTCGTCGGAGCCTCCGGCGGCGCAGAACGCCCGCGCGAGCGCCGTCAAACCGTCGGCGGAATAGCAGCGCATCGTCGCGCCCTCCCGGAGATCGGAAATTCGGAACGGACTGGAAAAACGCCGCCGCAGAGGCCGGCGACTCATCGGACTCCCCGGTTCGGCCAGCGATTCTCATTATGAGACCTCTGCATAACTCGTTTCGCCTGTGGCAGGGGTGCGTTCCCGGCGTTATACGACGTTTCCGAACCCGCCGTCGGCGTATGGCGATGCGTGACGGAATTGGGAACATCCGCCCCCTGCCCCGGTAATTCCCGCGAAAGAGCGTGTGAAGAAACCCGACGGCGTTACAAACATTCGTCATTCCCGCGAAAGCGGGAATCCGTCGCGGCGTTTCCGTAATAAAAACGGGCCGATATAGCGGACGGCCGCCTCCGGATCGAAAGAGCGCGGCGTTACAAACATTCGTCATTCCCGCGAAAGCGGGAATCCGTCGCGGCGTTTCCGTAATAAAAACGGGCCGATATAGCGGACGGCCGCCTCCGGATTCCCGCTTTCGCGGGAATGACGAGTGTTATTGACGGGTTATTGTCTTCTGCGCCGCCGAATTCCTCGGCGCAGTGGGAGACGGCAACCCTCCGATAATACTTTCTCATCCCCGCGAAAGAGCGTGTGAAGAAACCCGACAGCGTTACAAACACTCGTCATTCCCGCGAAAGCGGGAATCCGTTGCGCCGTAAGAACACCGCGCCGACATTGCGGACGGCCGCCTCCGGATTCCCGCTTTCGCGGGAATGACGAAGAGTAGTAGCGTCTCTCGATTTCTTCACGCACTCTTTCGCGGGAAAGAGAGAGCGGATTTTCGCAATTTCATCGGGCATCGTTATGCTCCGCCGGTGAGTTCGGGAGCGTCGCAAAAACGCGGAACCGCGATCCTGCCGCAAGCGAAACCGGTTATGCAGAGGTCTCATTATGGCAATGGTCGCTGTTCCCTGGGAACAGCGGTCCCGCAGCGTCGCGGCAAGACCGGGGGTTCGCCGGGTTCAACCCGCGATGGCGCTGGCGCTCAGGCCCCCGTCCACCACCAGTTCGGCGCCGGTCACATATTTCGCCTCGTCCGAGGCGAGGTAGACCGCGGCGTGAGCCACGTCCCAGGCGTCGCCCATGCGCCCCATGGGGATATGACGGTCGCGGGCGGCGATGCGGGCGGGGATTTCCCCGGCGGGGTAGACCTCCGCGAGCAGGTCGCGCAGGAGCGGCGTATCCACGATCCCCGGCAGGATGCAGTTGCAGCGGATCCCGTCGCCGGCGTATTGCAACGCGATGTTGCGGCTCAGGCCCAGAAGCGCCGCCTTGGTCGCCGCATAGGACGCATAGGGGACTCCCATCCAGCGGTTGGCGGCGATCGACGAGACGTTGATTATCGATCCGCCGCCGCCGCGCCGCATGTGCGGCAGCGCATGCCGTGCGGTCAGATAGACGCTTTTCAGGTTCACGGCCGCGCCGCGCTCCCACTCCGCCGGGTCGATCTCCAGCGGCCCGCCGCCGATCACGATGCCGACATTGTTGTGCAGGATATCGACGCCGCCGTAGCGCGACACGGCCGTATCGACCGCCGCGGCGACCGCTGCGTCATCGGTGACATCGGCGACCGCGACGATGCATTCGCCGCCCTCGGCGGCAATGATGTCGCGGGTTTCTTCGGCCGCGGCGGGGTTGACGTCCACGGCGACCGTCCGGGCGCCTTCGCGCGCGAACAGCACGGCGACCGCCTTGCCGTTACCCCAGCCGGGCCCCCGCGACCCGGCGCCGGCGACGATCGCCGTCTTGCCTTCGAGCCTGCCGGCCATCCCCGCAACCCCGCCGGCGGGGCGCGACGCCCCGCCGGGGTCCGAGGGGTTACTCGGTGGAGACGGTTCCCGAATCGGCCACCGTCACCGGCGCGCCGGCATCGGTCGACACGGTCTCGGTCGGCAGCGACGCCTCGTGCGCCTTGCCGCCGCACAGGCCGCCGCCCGCCATCGCGGCGCCGGAGATCGCCATCGCCGCCACGGTCGTCACGGCCAGTTTGATCGCATCGTTCATGTCTTCCCTCCTCAGAAACGCGACATGGACTTCTGGCGTCGGTCTCCCCCGGCGCCGCTTGCCCGCGGCTTCGGTTCGACGCCCCACGCCGGCAGAGTCGCCGCGGCGCGGCGCCGTGTCAAGCGCCTCCCTGGGAGCGCCGGCGTCTCGCCGGCACGCGCGAAGCGCGCGAAAATGAAGATGCCGGCGAGACGCCGGCGCTCCCAGGGAGAACATCCGCCGCCGCGTCCCGCGCCGCGCTTTACCGCGGCGCCCGCGTCCCGTAGGTTGCGACGGGCTGCGGCGCCCGGCGCCCGCACCGGACTCCAGGGGAGAAGAACGCCATGGCGGAGCGCGAATTCGCGGGCCGGACAGCCCTCGTCACGGGCGGTTCGCGCGGCATCGGCCGCGCCGTCTGCGTGCGGCTGGCCGAAGACGGCGCCGCCGTCGCGGTCAACTACACGGCCGACGAAGACGCCGCGCAAGAGACGCTGCGCGCGGTCCGGGACGCGGGCGCGCAAGGCATCGTCGTGCGCGCCGATGTCTCGGATTCCGAACAGGTCGCCCGGATGGTCGCCGATACCGAACTCCGCCTCGGCCATGTCGATCTGCTGGTAACGAGCGCCGGCATCGCCTGGGCCACCGCCCATGACGATTTCGACCTCGAACGCTGGCGGAGCATGATGGCGGTGAATGTGGACGGCACGCTGCACGCCATCCTCGCCGTCAAGGACGGTATGATCGCGCGCGGGTTCGGACGCATCGTCTGCCTCGCCTCCATCGCCGGCCTGTTCGCCCGGCCCGCGCTGATCGGCTACGGGGTGTCCAAGGCGGCGGTGATCGCGCTGGCGCGCAACCTCGCGCCCGGCCTCGCGCCGGCGGTGCGCATCAACGCCGTCGCGCCGGGGCTGACCGAGACCGACATGATCGGCGACATACCGGCCTCCCGGCTCGACGCCATGGTCGCCGACACGCCGCTCGGCCGCGTCGGCAAGCCCCGGGAAATCGCCGAACTCGCGGCGTTCCTGCTTTCCGAACGCTCGGCGTTCACCACCGGACAGACCGTCGTCGCCGACGGCGGACGGGTCATGCTGCCGTGACGCGGCAGCGCCGGTCGGCTCTCGCCGTTCAGGCGACCGCCGGGGTCGCCCACGCCATCGCCCACATGTTCGTGCTGCTCTTCGCCACCGTCGTGCTCGTGCTGGAGCGCGAATGGGCGATGGGCTACGACAGTCTCTTCGCGCTCTCGATCCCCATGTCGGTGCTGTTCGGCGCCGCGGCGCTGCCTGCCGGCTGGCTCGCCGACCGGTGGTCGCCGACCGGCATGATCGGCGTCTATTTCTTCGGCCTCGGCGCCGCCACTGTTCTGACCGGCCTCGCGGACGGGCCGGTGGGGCTTCTGGCCGGTCTGAGCGCGATGGGGCTGTTCGCCGCCATCTACCACCCGGTGGGGATCCCCTGGCTGATCTCCCATGCGCCGCAACGCGGGCGCGCGCTGGGGGTGAACGGGGTCTTCGGCTCGGCGGGGATGGCGGCCGCGGCGCTCGTCGCCGGCGGCCTTTCCGCGGTCTTCGGCTGGCGCGCCGCGTTCATCGTCCCGGGCGCGCTCTGTCTGGGCTGCGGCGTCGCCTTCGTTATCGCCTGCCGCGCCGGCTGGATCGGCGGCCGCGCCGACCCGCTGCCGGAGGAGACCGCGCCGCCCGCGAACGCCATGCGGCGCGTGTTCGGCGTGCTCGCCGTCACCATGCTCTGCGCCGGGATGATCTATCAGACCACCGCGTTCGCGCTGCCCAAGATCTTCGACGAACGCCTCGGAGTCTGGCTCGACGGCAATGTGCTGGGGATCGGCGGCCTCGTCACCTTCGTCTATCTCGCCAGCAGTCTGGCGCAGGTCTTCGGCGGCGAGCTCGCCGACCGCTACAGTTTGCGCGGCGTCTATACCGCGACGCAGTTCCTTCAGGTCCCCGTGCTGGCGGTCGCGCTCGTCCTGTTCGAACCCGCCCTCGTCGCCGCGGCGACGCTGATGGTGGCCCTCAACGTCGCCGGCCAGCCGGCCGAGAACGCCCTGCTGGCGCGGTTCACCCCCGCCGAATGGCGGGGCCGCGTCTTCGGCGTCAAATTCGTGCTCACCCTCGGCATCTCGGCGCTCGGCGTGGCGTCGATCCCCATCGCCTACCGGCTCACCGGGTCGCTGGATGTGCTCTTCGTGCTGATGGCCGGGTTCGCGGCGACCGCCGGCGCCGCCGCGTTCTGCCTGCCCCGCGCCGCCGCGCCCGCCCGCGCCGCCGCGGTCACGGCCGTCACGGCCGTCCGGGCGACGCGGTAGCCGCCCCCTGGGAGCGCCGGCGTCCCGCCGGCATCCTCTTTTCGTTGTTGCGCGCTTCGCGCGCATGCCGGCGGGACGCCGGCGCTCCCAGGGGCGTCCCGTCTTCGCCGGGGCCTCATGGACATGGCGACGCGGTAGCCGCGCCTCACGTCCCGCGATAGTCGCGATACCATTCGACGAAGCGGGGCAGCCCCTCGTCGATCGGGACAGCGGCGCGGAAACCCGTCGCCTCTTCCAGCGCCGTCGTATCCGCCCGGGTCGCGGGCGCGTCGCCCGGCTGCATGGGCATCGCCTCGATAACCGCCGTGCGGCCCAGCGCGCGTTCGAGCACCGAGACGAAACGCCGGAGCGGTTCGGCGCGGCCGGCGCCGATATTGAGGACCCGGTGCGGCGGGCTTTGCGACGCGGGCGGCCGCGCCGCCGCCGCCAGCGTTCCGGCGACGATGTCGTCGATATAGGTGAAGTCGCGCTTCATCTCGCCGCCGTTGAACAGCGGGACCGGCCGTCCCGCGAGGATCGCCTCGGCGAACCGCCACGCCGCCATGTCGGGCCGCCCCCACGGCCCATATACGGTGAAGAACCGCAAACCCGTGGCCGGCACGCCGTGAAGCCGGCTGTAGGTCTGCGCCATCAGCTCGCCCGCGCGCTTGGTCGCGGCGTAAAGCGACAGCGGCGAGTCGGTGCGATGGCTCTCCGCCCACGGCGTCTCCGGATTGTCTCCGTAGACCGAACTGGAACTGGCGTAGACGAAATGTTCGAGACCGCCCATCTCCCGGCACAATTCGAGCATGGCGAGCTGTCCCATGAGATTGCTGTGGCCATAGGCGCGCGGCGCCTCCAGCGCATAACGGACGCCCGCCTGGGCGGCGAGGTGCACAATGAGACGGAACGGCCCCTCGCGCCGCGCCAGCGCCGCCATCCCTCCGGCGTCCGCCACATCGGCTTGCGCGAAGCGGAACGAATTCCGGTCGGCGAGGCGCAACAGCCGCGCGCGCTTCAGCGCCGGATTGTAATACGCGTTCAGATTGTCGACCCCGAGGACGGTCTCGCCGCTGTCCAGCAGCGCCCCGGCGACATGGAAGCCGATGAACCCGGCCGCGCCGGTGACCAGCGCCGTCATGCGATGTCTCCCGTGTCTCCGATGATGTCCCCGACCCCGCGCAGCCCGGCGAGCGTGTCGACGCGGCGCACCTCGAAGCCGCGCCGGCGCAGGCGCATCGCCGAGGCGGAGTCCTCGGTTCCGGCCACGTGGAGTCCGCCCGCGAGGCCGGCGGCGCGCCCGGCCGCGATGTCGGTGGCGCGGTCGCCGACGATCCATGACCGCGCAAGGTCGACCGGCCAGCGGCGCGCGGCTTCCAGCAGCATTCCCGGCGCCGGCTTGCGCCAGGGATGCCCGGCGCGGCGCAGCCGCCCCTGCCCGCATTCGTGGTAACCGCACGCCAGCGCCATATCGTATGCGGCTCCTTCGGCGGCGAGCGCCGACGCGACCGCCCGCTGCACCTCGGCGAAGGCGTCCCAATCGTAAAGCCCGCGCCCAACCCCCGACTGGTTGGTCACGACGATCGCCGGCGTCCCCGCCCGGTTGCAGGAAGCGACGAGCGCCGCCGCCCCGGGCGCCAGCGCGACATCCGCGGCCCGGCCGAGATACCCGGTCTCCACCGTCACCACCCCGTCCCGGTCGAGGAACAGCGCCGCACGGGGCGGCCCCGCCGGCGGCGCCCCGCGCGTCTCGCGCCACCGCCCCACCCCGTCGATCAACCGCCCGTCGCCGCCGCTCATGACCGACGCTTGCCCAGGCTCATGGCTGCTCCCGACAGGGCGCGCGATGTCTCACGCGTATCGACGCATGGTGAAACTATGCGACGAAAGCCAAACATGGTAGCGTATCGCAATCCGCGATCGGAGCTCATGGGATGATGGGTAGCGACTCCGAAGGTCTGACAGCCGGCCCCGCCGAAGGCGATTTCATTGCGCCGCCGGCGACCGGCGACGAGGACGAGCGCGCGAACGCACTGCCGGAACAGGAGGAGTTCTGGCGCCCGCCGGTGCGGTTCGGATCTGTGCCGGTGGAAAAGGAGCCGCTGGGCTGGGATCGCCGCAGGGGCTTCCGCAAGCTCTTTCCTCCGGTCATGCTGCCCTTCCAGGTAGTGGAGCGCGTTCGGTTCGGACATTCCGAACTTGAACCCAACCGCTTGTTCTGGGGCGACAACCTGCATGTGATGCGCCAGCTCCCCAACGAGAGCATCGATCTGATCTATATCGACCCGCCCTTCTTCTCGGGTCGGCAATATAACGTCATCTTCGGCGACAAGAACGAGCTGCGTTCGTTCTCTGACATCTGGGAAGGGGGCATGCCGGGGTATCTCGTTTGGCTCAATGCCCGGCTCTATGAGATGAAGAGGCTTCTCAAGAAGACCGGAAGTATATTCGTCCACTGCGATTGGCATGCCAGCCACTACATAAAAGTGGAAATGGATAAAATTTTTGGGAGCGATAATTTCGTGAATGAAATTGTGTGGTGTTACAAATCTGGAGGTGCCAGCCCTAAGAAGAGGTTTAGCAGAAAACACGATGTAATATTATTTTACTCACGGGGCGGCCAGTATTATTTCAAGCCTCAGCAAGAAAAATCCTATAATAGGAAGTTGAAGCCGTACCGTTCTTCTAACGTTAAAGAGTATCAAGATGAGATAGGTTGGTATACACTTGTTGGAATGAAGGATTATTGGGCGATCGACATGGTTGGGCGAACCAGCTCAGAGAGAATTGGCTATCCAACTCAGAAACCAGAAAATCTTCTCGAGAGAGTTATTGTAGGGAGCTGTCCGGAGAATGGAATCGTAGCTGATTTTTTCAGCGGCGGTGGAACAACAGCGGCTGTTGCCCAACAGCTAGGCCGCCGCTGGATCGCGTGCGATCAGTCGCGTGTTGCTGTGGCCATCGCAGCGGATCGTCTGACCCAGCAGGTGGAGAAGTTAACGGGCAAGCTGTTCGACGTGCCCGATTTCACAATGGAGCATTGGGGCGTGTACGAGGCGCAGCGGTTGTCCGAGGCGCCGCCCGAACAGTTCCGCGCCTTCGTCCTGAGATGCTTCGGCGCGCGGGATGAAAACCAGGACGAGGGCGTCCACGGCTACAAAGGCCCGATTCCCGTCTGGGTCGGTAAGCCGGACCAAGGCAGTGCCGCATCGGCCTCGGATGTGCAGGGATTCGCCAACGCCATACGAAAAACTCTGCGCTACAGGCAGGACAATCTGCGCGACGGCTTCATGCTGGCATGGGCGTTCCGGCAGGACGCGGCCGAGGCCGCCGAGCGGTTGCGCCGGCTGGAGCAGACCGACCTGAATTTCGTCCGGCTCGACATGGTGCGCATAGACTCGGCCCGCTTCCGCGAGCATGTCGCAGCGCTTTCGACCGCCCATGCCGATTACGAGAATTTTCTGACCTTCGTGCAACCCCCGAAGGTCGAAATCGGGTTCAGGCGCATCGCGGAGCTAACGTACGACTTCGACGCGAGCGACAGCGTCGTCATGAACCCGGGGGCGAAGATCGTCAACGTGCAGTGGGACTTCAACCATGGCGATCGGTTCGGCAGCACGCCCGGCCATTCCTTCGTGCGCGGAGCGAAGAAGGAACCGGCGATGCAGGCCCGGTTCGCGTTTCCCTCCGCCGGAAAGCGACGCATCGCCTGCCGTGTGCAGGACGACATGGGCGGCGACGGGATCGGAACCCTCGAAATCGAGGTGACGTGACCCATGTTCAACCAGTTCGCCAAACATGAGGACGCCTTCCGCGACTGGCGACGGGACGGGATGCCGGGGTTGAGGCCCGAGTCCTGGGAGTATGTCGAGTTCCTGACCTCGGACGACGATGACCGGCTCGCCCGGGCGGGGACGCTGTGGCCGCATCAGTGGGAGTCGTTCCTGCGGGTGGCGTACGCATACGAGATATTGGGAAAGGCGGCCATCGGCGCGGACGGGCTGTTGCTGAACATCGTGACCGGCGGCGGCAAGACGGCGGTCATCGCAGCGGTCACGGCGTGGCTGCGCATCGCGCATGGCGTCCAGAAATTCGTCATGCTCTGCCCCAACCTGATCGTGCGCGACCGGCTGCAAGACGATTTCCAGAACGGGAAAGTGTTCAGGGACCGCGATCTGCTCCCCGACGGCACGTACAAGTCCGAGGACTTCTCCCTCACGACGCTGGGCGGCGGCGAGGAAGGCGGCTGGGCGAGCCTGTTGGGCGCCAGCGTGATCCTCGGGAACATCCATCAATTCTACCTGAGCAACAAGAGCGGGCAGAGCAACCTGTCGGCGCTGATGAACGGGCCGGAATTCGCCTTGTTCAACGACGAAGCGCACAATTCGCCGGCGCCGGAATATGAGGAAACCCTCGCGCGGATGCGCGAAAAGGTGACGCTGCGCGTGGACATGACGGCCACACCGGACCGCGCCGACGGCAGGACGCCGGACAGCGACATGATCTTCGAGTACAGCGTAACGGACGCGCTCTCCGACGGCGTTATCAAAACTCCGGTGGTGTATCAGCCGGACATCAAGACGGTGCAGCTGACCTACACCGACGCGCGCACGGGCGAACAACGCAAGGTGGAAGAGATCGACTGGGACGAGGTGGATCGGCTCGGTTTGAACGCAACCCAGTGGGTGACGGACGACGAGCCGATGCGACAGCAGATGGCCATCGCCCTGCGCCGGCTGGAGGAACAGGAGCGCAGGGCCAGGGGACGCTATCAGCCTGTCCTGTTCGTTGTGGCGGTGTGCAAGGCGGATGCGGAGAAGGCCGATCTGACGCTGAGCCGGTATTTCAGGGTGAAGACCCTGCGGGTCACGGAGGACAGCGACGAGGCGGATCGGAAGCAGGCGCGCGAGCTGGGCCGGCAGAAAAGAGCCGCAGCGCCATACAGGGCCGTGGTCAGTGTGCTGATGCTGCGCGAAGGGTGGGACGTGCCCGAGGTCGGCGTCATCCTGCTGCTGCGCAAATTCGGCAGCGAGGTCTACGGGCAACAGGTGGTCGGCCGCGGCCTGCGCCGGGTGCGGGCGAAGGGCGTCGCAGCGGATGAACCGCAGATATGCGCCGCCGTCGACCACCCCAAATTGGGCCACGAATGGCTGTGGGAAATATTCAACGCGAAGCGGCGGACAGAAGTGTCCATTGACGATGAATTCGACGAGACCGAGGACCTGCCCGATCCGCCGCCGAAACAGGAGCTCGCGAATCCCGACCTGGTGATCGACATCCCGCCGGTCGATCCGTCCGTTATGGACGATGGCGAATTCGACGTGGGCGACATCCCGCCGCCGCCGGAACCGCTGGAAAACTGGAAGGAGGCGCTTGAGGCCATCGAATACGACCCCGTAGCGGCGGAGATCACCCGGGTGGATATCGTGGGCGTGGTCGGCCGGGAGTTGGGCGGTGGGGGTTGGAAGACTGTTCGCTCGGCGCCCGACGGAACCCCTTCCGATGGCCCTGCAGCGGAGATATCCGATGACGCAGCGCGCGACGCAGTGAAGAACGGTTTGCTGCAAATGGCGGAAGAGTTGACCGTCGCGGCCGGATATGCCGCGTCGTTCAAGGGCCGGGTCTATAGCGCGCTACTGCATCATGTGCGCGCCAAATTCCTCGACGGATCTTCACTCGGGCTGGCGGAGCGGCCGGAGGTGGAGTTCGCGTGGAAAATGCTTCGTCAGGTGGAACGAAGAGTCGCTGCGATACCCGGGTTGATAGCCGGAGTCATCGAACATGGCGATTAGCATACGCGGAGGATATGCGGATCCGAAGAAGAGCCCGTGGAACTTCGAAAATTTCGACAGCGATCTGGAGCGGCGGATGATGGATCGCCTGGAGAGCGATCCGCGTGTCGCCAAATGGATGAAGCGGCATGGCATCGTCATCCCCTGGATCGACAGCCAGAGGCACAGAAGAAGATACGTTCCCGATTTTCTCGTGGAATACGAAGACGGGCGGAAAGCCGTGATCGAGGTCAAGGACCCCAGCCGGATCGACTCGAACGATGTCCAGCGCAAACGTCGGGCGGCCGAAATCTGGTGCAAGCAACGCAATATGGAATACGTCCTTGCCACTGTCGGATAACGCGTCGGGGTGAAAGGCTCAGAATCTCCCATGAGCTCAATTCTTCCTGTTAACCTTGACGCCCTCCTCCACTGCCGCAGCGTGGAGTCGGAGCGGGTGGAATTCAAGGCGTCCTGGGACCCGCATACGACAGGGTTCCAGGCGCTGCGGACGATCTGCGCCTTCGCCAACGATTATCACAACCTGAACGGCGGCTATATCGTCATCGGCGTCGGGGAGCGGGCCGGGCGGGCGGCGCTGCCCCCTGCCGGTCTGTCCGCCGGGGAGATCGAGAGCGCCCGGAAATGGATCCGCGGTAACTGCAACCGGCTCGATCCCCCCTATCAACCGCTCCTCTCGCCCGAGATCGTCGGCAACCGGCATATTCTGGTCGTGTGGGCGCCGGCGAGCGAGATGCGGCCCCATCGCGCGCCCGGAACCGACAAGGGACCGGGGCGATACTGGATCCGTCTCGGTTCCGAAACCGTCGACGCCGAACGGCGCGGCGACCTGCTCCGCGGACTCGTCGAGCAGACCGCCCGCGTCCCCTGGGACGACCGCCGGGCGCCGGACGCCCGGCTGGAGGACCTGCGCGAGGCGAAGGTTCGCGAGTATTTGCGCGATGTCCACAGCGGGCTTCTCGACGAACCGGACGAGAAGAACGTCTATCGGCACATGCAGCTCACGAAGAAAGTCAACGATCACGAGGTCCCACGGAACGCAGGCCTTCTGTTCTTCTCGAAAGACCCTGCGGGGTGGTTCCGGGGAGCGAAGATCGAAGTCGTGCAGTTCGCCGCGGATCGCGCCGGGGACGTGCAGGAAGAACGGACCTTCGGCGGCTCTCTTGTGGACCAGCTTCGCGATTGTCTGAATTATCTTGAGAATTTATCGGCGCTCCATCTGCAAAAGCAGAGGCATCGGAGCCGGGCGCGCAGCTGGGTCAGCTACCCGTTGCCGGCGCTCCGCGAAACGCTCGTCAACGCAGTGTATCACCGGAGTTACGATGTCGACCAGCCGGAGCCAACCAAGGTGTATCTCTATCCGGGGCGGATCGAGGTCATCAGCTATCCGGGGCCGGTCCCGGGGATCGAACGCCGGCACCTGCTGCCCGACGCCGAAGTCCGCGCTGTGCCCGCCCGCAACCGCCGCATCGGGGAATTCCTGAAGGAGCTGCAGCTCGCGGAGGGACGGCTCACCGGGCTGCGAAAGGTGTTCCGGGCGATGGAAATCAACGGTTCTCCGGCGCCCCGGTTCGATTTCGACGAACAACGGACCTTGTTCCAGGCCACCTTGCCGGCCCACCCGGAATACGGGGCGCTGTCGGCATTGCGGGACGCCGCCCATCTTCGGGCGCTGGGAGAGGACCGGGAAGCTCTTCGCCGTATCGAGGCCGCGTGGACGTCCAACCGGGAGTCGGCGACCCTCGCGTCCGAGATGGTGCGGGCCCATGCGGAAAACGGCGATTTCGAACGCGCCGGGGAGGTCCTGAAGAGCTTCGAGGCGCTGGGGCGGGAGAGCGCAGTTCCTTATGTCGCGAATACGCTGATCGAGGCTTTGGCAAGGGCGGGCGACGAGAGCGGGGCGCGGCGGCTGCTCGAGCGGAACCGCCCCGCGTTCTTCGATCGCGACGCCATCGACGCGGCGATCCTGGCCCGGCGCGTCAAGGACTCCCGCCTGGCGCACCAGTATTTCGAGCGCGCGGGAGAGGCCGTCTACGCCGATCCGCGCGCGCTGCTCGAGTTCGCACAGACCAAAATATGGCTGGCGAACGATGCGCATCGGGAGCGACAGCGCGATTCGAACCGCCGGTTCCTCACCGAGGCCCGGGCGCTTCTGGAGCGCGTTCTCCGGCTCGATGCGTCTCCGACGCGCCATGCCTGGGCATGGCGGGAAATGGCGCGCACGCTCAATTGGCTACAGGCGCCCGTCGGAGAAGTGGAGGAAGCCTGGCGCCGGGCGATCGACCTGTTGCCCGACGAACCGAGATTCCGCGACGAGAAGGCAAGGATGCTGGCGACCCGGGAGTAATACCAATCCAGGTTGGTATTCATCCATTGCGGCAGGTTTGGGCGGGGGCGATTGCCCACTCGCGACGGATGATGGAGGCGATGCGGGCCGGGGCGGCGGCAAACCGCTCCCAGGCCTTGCAGCAGGCGTCGGTCACCGCAGCGACATCGGCGAACATCCGGTTCGCCAGGCGGTTGTTCTTCAGATACCGGAACACCGTCTCCATCGGATTGAGTTCGGGGCTCCAGGGCGGCAGTTTCAGAAGCACGACATTGTCGGGAGGCGCGATTTCGCGGCTCGTGCGCCACCCCTCCCCGTCCAGCGCCACAACGCCGACGCTGCCCGGCGCGACAGCCGCGCCGATAGCCGCCGGATGCGCGTTCATCGCCGCCGCAGGCATCCAAACCCCCGAAACCCATCCCCGAACACAACATATGGACTGCAAAAGCGCCCGGAACTCAATATGTCCCCAGTGAGTCAAACCCAAATGGGATTGGTATCATTCCGAAACGGATTCCGAAGGCGCCGCGGCCTATATCGGCCGCTGCGAACCCCGCTGCGCCGACAGGCAGCGGACGGCGCCGGACAGGTCGCGGTGCTCGACGACAGCGCCGAAACCCGCAGCGCGCATGAGGTCGCCGACCGCGCGCGCCTGCCCGTCGCCGATCTCGAACGCAACGCCTCCTTCCCCGCCCGTTTCCCGAGCGACGCCGCTGCGAGAAAGGCGCTCCCCTCATGCCCGACCGGCGCGGGGCTTTGGGGGCGACCGCCGTCTCGCGCAACGCTGCGAAGGGCGGCGCCGAACGCCGAAGCAGCTCACGTTCCGCGAAATTCACGAAGCCGGAGGGGTGACGGGTACGCCGAGCCTCGCCCGAATTTCTTCATAGACGCGGATACCCTCGCCTGCTTCGATCGTCACCGCCGCCCCATATCGAACCGGCCGATCCAGGGCGCCGGCCTGTTCCCGACAGAAGATGCGCAGCGACACATGACGAAGAGTAGTGGGGCTTTTCAATTTCTTCACGCGCTCTTTCGCGGGAATGACGAGTGTTTGTAAGGTCGTTCGGTTTCTTCACACGCTCGAAAGCGGGAATCCAGTCTGCCGTTTCCGCAAGAAAACCATCGGAGAGTCTTGCGCGCGCCGCCTCCGGATTCCCGCTTTCGATCGTATGAAGAAATCGAGAGACGCTACTACTCTTCGTCATTCCCGCGAAAGCGGGAATCTGCTTGCGGCGTTTCCGTAAGAAAAACCGCGCCGATATTGCGGACGGCCGCCTCCGGATTCCCGCTTTCGCGGGAGTGACGAAGTACTATTGGCAGGTTACTGCCTTTCTCCCGCACTGAATCTTTGGCGCTTGATCGTTATTTTTGAGAGTCCCTCGATTTCTTCACACGCTCCCTCGTCGGAAGTCAGAACCGTTCGGAGGCGCTCGAACCCGGGACCGAGGCGTTGCCCCCGGCGTCGGGGGGATAGCTGCGGCTTCGGCGGCTTGCCCGGCTCCGATGACGGCAGCAGCAGGAGAGGATAATCCGTCACGTCGGGTCAGACACGATCCCGTTGACGGGCTCTCGCCTTCCCACAGCGCCAACCGCCCGGCCACCGCCGCCCTGAGCGAACCCTCTGCCGGCGACAGGGCGAGACGCCGGCGGACATCGCAACAAAATTCCTCCGCTTCCGCATAGCTGACATCGCCTAGGGACCTGGCGATCGAGTCGGCGCTTCGCCCCAACGGCCGATCCATCTTGCGCGCGAACGCATCGAAGTAGCGCGTCAGTTGCGCCTGCGTGGGCGTGGGCAGTTCCAGCCGGACCTGGAAACGCCGCCAGACCGCCCGATCGAGCAGTTCCGAATGGTTCGATGCGGCGACGACCGTGTAGCTCGGCAGATCGTCGACCTGCATCGGGAGCGAAGTCACCACACGCTTGATCTCCCCGGTCTCGTTCACATCGCCGCGCTCCTTGCCCACGGCGTTGAATTCGTCGAAGAACAGGACGCAGGGAGTCGTTCGGGCATAATGGCGTCGTAGCGAACGGTGAAGAACGGGACCGCAAGCGCCTCCGCGAGCGCTTCGGCCAGCAATGTCTTCCCGTTTCCGGGAGGGCCGACCGGCAAGACCCGGTGGCGCGGCTCCATAATCCCGAACGCGCGCCGCGGGTTCCGGCGCCGCGTATCCCGCCCGACTCCCGTTACCGTTGCTTCGTAACGCCCGCGTCAGCCGGTCGGCGAGGATGTTGTGCTGCTTGGCGCGTTCCTCGGCGACGATCGCCTCCACCGCCGCGGCGACCTCTCTCCGGTCTCCCGCCGCGCCGGCGCGCACGAGAGAGACGAGCAAGTCGCTACGGGCCATAATGCGCTCCGCAACACGACACCTTACGGTCCCGGTCGACTCCGTTCAATGGAACCTTCGCGGAACCCCGGGGCAACCGCGCCCGGGCGTCGTTCGCGTCGCGCGCCGGCAGCATATCGACGCGAGCCGGGGAACGCGGACGGCCGGCGTATGAGCAATCGGCCCTGCGGGACGCGCCACGTTCTCACATGCGCCCGGACCGGATCGGGCTCCGCCTCCGAACAACTCGCTCACCGTCGTCCTCAAGAAAGCGGGAGGGAGGGAAAGCGGACGGGATTGGCGCCGTCGCCTATATCGGCCGCTGCGAACCCCGCCGCGCCGACAGGCAGCGGACGGCGCCGGACAGGTCGCGGTGCTCGACAACGCCGCCGAAACCCGCCGCGCGCATGAGGTCGCCGACCGCGCGCGCCTGCCCGTCGCCGATCTCGAACGCCGCGACGCCATCGACGGCGAGCAGACGCGCCGCCCGTGACGGCGCGGAACCCGTCGAGACCGTCCGCCCCGCCGTCGAGGGCGCAGCTCGGCTCCCAGGCGATTTCGGAGGCCAGGCGGGCGATGTCGGCGCTCCTCACATAGGGCGGGTTGCACAGCACGACATCGCAGGCGCCGGCCAGCGCCGCGCTCTCTCGAACGCAACGCCTCCTTCCCCGCCCGTATCCCGAGCGACGCCGCTGCGAGAAAGGCGCCCCCCTCATGTCCGACCGGCGCAGAGCTTCGGGGCGACCGCCATCTCGCGCAACGCTGCGAAGGGCGGCGCCGAACGCCGAAGCAGTTCACGTTCCGCGAAATTCACGAACCCGGAGCAGTGACGGCTACGCCCAGCCGCGCCCGAATTTCTTCATAGACGAGGATGCCCTCGCCTGCTTCGATCGTCACCGCTGCCCCATACCGAACCGGCCGATCCAGGGCGCCAGCCTGTTCCCGGCAGAAGATGCGCAGCGACACATGCCCGTCATCGACGAACGACACCGCCTGCTCGCCCTCGTACCATGCATGGGTCACGGCGCCTCGGGACACCGTTGTATGCGGAGGCTGTCCGCTCGATCTTTTCACACCCGCGGCGGTCTCCAGTTTCGTCGCCGCACCCACCTCGAGCTTCGCCTGACGATACATCCGGTGACGAGGATTAACCGGCGACAACCATGCGACCGTCACCGTCACTTTTCTCGGATCGGTGACTCTTTCCAGACTCCGGGGAAGCGGTATCCGGTGAACGTTCGCCTCCCTCGCCGAGATCGTCCCATGTCCAAGCAGCGTCGCCCGGTGGGGCGTACACGACAGCGCTTCCTCAACATCGGAAAATCCGTATCCCAGAAGACGCGTAATGTTGTCGCGCCGTGCGACATGCTGTCCTTGCCCCCGGGGACCGTAGAGTCGCTCCAGGATGTCCGTCCGGCTCTCCCATTTCGCCCGGTGAACGAGCATCGCCTTGACGACGACCGCGTAGTACTGTGGGTCAAGGTCTGCGTGCAGCGATCCGCCGTCCGCGTCCATGAGAGCGTCGAAGATTCGATGGGCGGCCCTTGTCGCCAGCGCCGTGGCGGCGCTGGTTCCCGCCGTCAGCGCCTCCCGACCGCGCTCGCCTCCCGCACCCGGAGCCGCCGCCTTGAGACCGTATCGCCCGCCCGGAACTACAGTGAGGGTTCCACCGCTTGCACGGAAGCGCAGCTGCTCCTTCCCGCCGGGCAGATGAATATCGGGTTTGATCGCCCTTCGGTGACCGAGGCCCAGCGCGGAACCGATGTTCGGAAGGCCGCCGTCCGGGTAGGGGTCCACTGCCGCCGCGCCCCGCGGTCCGTCGAGGGCATCGTCGTGCCATGCTCCGACGGTGACGACGTTCAGCGCCTCTGCGGGCGACAGGAGCGTTCGCCACGCCCTGTTGTCGGCGAGCGCCCGAAGCACTGCGCGCTCCCGCTCTTCGGGATCGGCGTCCTCGAAGCTCGTCCAGTCGGAAAATGCGCTCACCGGCAGAGGCGATTTCACGTTGCCTGCGCTCACGAGAAAGAGAAGCCCGTAGTGCTCCGCGAGATAGTCGAGGAGCTTCGCCCACGGGCTCATCGGGCCGCTGAAGGGCCGTCGCGGGTCGCCCAGGGAGAGATTCACGAGAAACACGCCCGGCGCCGTCGCCTCGCCTGCGCCGTCCCCTTCCTTCATGCGCCGGATCGCCCGGTAGAGCACATCGACCAGGAGACGGTCGCGCTTCGGCTCCTCGCGACGACCGTTTCCCGGCGCGTACAGGACCGGACGCAAATGGAGCTTTCGCGAGATCGGAAGCTCCCCGAGATTCCTGTCCCCGTGCAGGATCAGCGAGGCCATCGCCGTCCCGTGCTCGCGTTCCGACAGGACGCTCATCGCTTCGAGGTTGTCCGGATCGTCCACATCGATGCGGCCGTCCAGCAATTGGTGATTCTGGACCGGCATGCCGTCGATCAATGCGGCAATGGGTGGACGCTCGTCGGGCGGCTCGGCCGTGAGCGCCGCGCCGGATTCCGTTTCATCGTCGCGTTCCCGGACATCGAGCGACGACTGCGGACGCAGGAACATGATGTCGTCGCAAATTGCGAGATGGATTTCCTCGCGTGCAACGAGGCGTTCGACCTCCGAACGCGGCAGATCGATCAACACCGCTTCGTACCGGATGTCTTCGATAACTGCGCGATGGATGATGCGCCCGCCGGCGTCGGCGACCGCTTCTTCCACTCGCCGCCATGCCGCCGCTCTGCGCTCCTCGCGCTCGTAGAACCAGAGCTCGGCTTCGATGCGGAGAGGTTCCGACGATCCGGCGCCGAGATCGTCGCGCCAGAACTCGATGGTTTCGTCCGCGATCCGGTCGGCAGGCCCCCAGGGTCGAATGTCGCGCAGGCTCGCAAAAATATCTCTCCACGGAGTGTGGCCATGAGGAAGTTCTTTTCCGCTCCGCCAAGTGTTCCACAGCCCGATCAATTCCCGGAGCGCCCTGACATCGGGCATGGCCAGATACAGCCTCCCGCCCACCGGCCTGTCCGTTCGCGGCAGCCCCTCCCTGCTCCGGCGCGTGTCTACCTCGAAAAAATCCTTGTCCGAGTCGAACTCCGCCTCCTCATCGGCGAGAAACTCGAACCCTTGAATTTTCCCGACAAGCCGGTGGAAATCGCCGATCAAGCCTGCAACTTCGAACACGAGCGCGCGTTCCGGCGCGATGCTGGACGGGTCGGCGCGAAGCGAAAGCCCGCTTTCGTCGGAAGCCAGAACCGTCCGGAGGCGCTCGAACCCGGGACCGAGGCGTTGCCCCTGTCGTTGGGGGGACAGCTTCGGGCCGCGTTGCGCGAAGGACTGCCGCCCCGGCGGCTCGCCCCGCTCCGACGGCGGCAGCGGCAGGAGAGGATAATCCGTCACGTCAGGTCAGACACAATTCCGTTGATGGGCTCTCGCCTTCCACAGCGCCAACCGCTCGGCCACCGCCGCCCTGAGCGAACCCTCTGTCGGCGACAGGGCGAGACGCCGGCGGACATCGCGACAGAATTCCTCCGCTTCCGCGTAGCTGACGTTGCCCAGGGCCCTGGCGATCGACTCGGCGCTTCGCCCCAGCGGTCGATCCAGCTTGCGCGCGAACGCATCGAAGTAGCGCGCCAGTTGCGCCTGCGTGGGCGCGGGCAGTTCCAGCCGGATCTGGAAACGCCGCCAGACCGCCCGATCAAGCAGTTCCGAATGGTTCGATGCAGCGACGACGACCGTGTAGCTCGGCAGATCGTCAACCTGCATCAGGAGCGAAGTCACCACACGCTTGATCTCCCCGGTCTCGTTCACATCGCCGCGCTCCTTGCCCACAGCGTCGAATTCGTCGAAGAACAGGACGCAGGGAGTCGTTCGGGCATAGTCGAACACCCGCCGCAGCCGGCTCGCCGTCTCCCCCAGGAAGCTGCCGATAATGGCGTCGTAGCGAACGATGAAGAACGGGACCGCAAGCGCCTCCGCGAGCGCTTCGGCCAGCGATGTCTTCCCGTTCCCGGGAGGGCCGACCAGCAAGACCCGGTGGCGCGGCTCCAGGCTTTGCGAGCGCAGCAGGCCGGCGCGGTGCTGTTCCTCGACGAGCTCCCGGCAGGCGCGTTCGCAGAGCTCCGACAGGAACAGGTCTTCGAGACGTTTGCGCGGCGCAGCTTCCGCCACGTAATCCCGAACGCGCGCCGCGGGTTCCGGCGCCGCGTATCCCGCCCGACTCCCATTACCGTTGCTTCGTAACGCCCGCGCCAGCCGGTCGGCGAGGATGTTGTGCTGCTTGGCGCGTTCCTCGGCAACGATCGCTTCCACCGCCGCGGCGACCTCTCTCCGGTCTCCCGCCGCGCTGGCCCGCACGAGAGAGATGAGCAAGTCGCTACGGGCCATAATACGCTCCGCAACTGCTTTCCCCGGCGAGCTTCCCCGCCACAGCCCGGAACGGCCCGCAGTCACGCACGATCGGCACAGTTCTCATGTCGATGCGCCGGCCAATCCGCCATCGTCGCTTCGTCCGGACGCCGCTCGAACCCACACCCCGGAGTCCGTCAAGGGCATCCGGTGTTCAGTATGACATGTTACGGTCCTGGTCGACTCCGTTCAATGGAACCTTCGCAGAACCTGGGACAACCGCGCCCGGGCGTCGTTCGCGTCGCGCGCCGGCAGCATATCGACGCGAGCCGGGGAACGCGGACGGCCGGCGCATGAGCAATCGGCTCCACGGGACGCGCCACGTTCTCACATGCGCCCGGACCGGATCGGGCTCCGCCTCCGAACAACTCGCTCACCGTCGCCCTCAAGAAAGCGGGAGGGAGGGAAAGCGGACAGGATTGGCGCCGTCGCCTATATCGGCCGCTGCGAACCCCGCCGCGCCGACAGGCAGCGGACGGCGCCGGACAGGTCGCGGTGCTCGACAACGCCGCCGAAACCCGCCGCGCGCATGAGGTCGCCGACCGCGCGCGCCTGCCCGTCGCCGATCTCGAACGCCGCGACGCCATCGACGGCGAGCAGACGCGCCGCGACGCCCGTGACGGCGCGGAACCCGTCGAGACCGTCCGCCCCACCGTCGAGGGCGCAGCGTGGCTCCCAGGCGATTTCGGGAGCCAGGCGGGCGATGTCCGCGCTCCTCACATAGGGCGGGTTGCACAGCACGACATCGCAGGCGCCGGCCAGCGCCGCGGTCCAGTCGGACGCGACGAACGCGCAGCGCGCGGCCATCCCCAGCGCGCGGGCGTTGGCCGCCGCCAGCGCCAGCGCGTCCGGAGAACGGTCGACGCCGACGCCGAACGCGGCCGGCCATTCCGCCAGCAACGCCAGCAACAAACACCCCGAGCCGACGCCGAGGTCGAGCACGCGGCGGGGCGCCGGCGCCGCGCGCGCGAGCGCCGCCTCGACGACCGTCTCGCTGTCGGGCCGGGGGACAAGGACGGACGAGTCGACTGCGAATTCGAGGCCGCGGAACTCGCGAACGCCGGTCACATAGGCGAGCGGTTCGCGCGCCTCGCGACGGCGCACCAAGGCGGCGAAACGCGCCCGGTCGACGGCGCCCAGCGGCGCTTCGGGCCGGGCGATCTGGTCCTCGCGGTCGATGCCCGCGGCGCGGCGCAGAAGGACCCGCGCGGCGGCGCGGGGGCTGTCGGCGCCGCTCGCCGCCAGCCGCGCCCAGGCCCAGCGCAGCGCCGCGTCGACGCGGGCGGGCGGCTCGACGGCGGCGGTGGCGGCGCGGCGGATCAGGCGAGTTCGGCGAGCTGCGCCGCCTGCGCGTCGGCGATGAGCGCATCGACGAAGCCGTCGAGGGCGGCGCCGTCCATCATCGCGGCCATGTCGAACTGGCTCTTGTCCACGCGGTGATCGGTGATCCGCCCCTGCGGGAAATTGTAGGTGCGGACACGCTCCGACCGGTCGCCGCTGCCGACCTGCGCGCGGCGGTCGGCCGCGCGCCGCGCCTCGCGCTCGGCGCGCTCGCGCTCGAACAGACGCGCCCGCAGGATGCGCAACGCTTTGGCGCGGTTCTTGTGCTGCGATTTCTCGTCCTGCTGCGAGACGACGATGCCGGTCGGCAGGTGGGTGACGCGCACGGCGCTGTCGGTGGTGTTGACCGACTGGCCGCCGGGGCCGGAGGCGCGAAAGACGTCGATGCGCAAGTCCTTGTCTGCGATATCGATGTCCACGGGTTGCGCTTCCGGGAGGACGGCGACGGTCGCCGCAGAAGTGTGGATGCGCCCGGACGATTCGGTCTTCGGCACCCGCTGCACGCGGTGCACGCCGGATTCGTATTTCAGCCGCGCGAACGCGCCCGCTCCCTTGATCGCGGCGCCGGCTTCCTTCACGCCGCCGATCCCGGTCTCGGACAGGCCGAGAAGTTCGAAACGCCAGCGCCGATGTTCCGCATAGCGCCGATACATCCGCAGCAGGTCGGCGGCGAACAGCGCCGCTTCCTCGCCGCCGGTCCCGGCGCGGATTTCGAGGATGACATCTCGGTCGTCGGCCTCGTCGCGCGGCAGCAGCGCCAGCCGGAGCGCATGTTCGAGGCCGGGGCGGCGCTCCTGGCACGCGGCGAGTTCGCTCTCGGCGAGTCCGCGCATCTCCGCGTCGGCGTCGGGGTCGGCAAGAATCTCTTCGAGATCGGCGATCTCGGCGACCAGGGCGGCGCGTTCGTCGATCCGCTCGACCACGGGCGCCAGCGCCGCATATTCGCGCGACAGGGCGACGCGTTCATCGGCCGACAGCGACGGGCCGGCAAGGCTGCGGGCGAGCCCGGCGTGGCGGGCGGCGATGCGCGCCAGTTTGTCGTCAAGGCTCATCCCGCCCCGGGGGCCGTCGCCGCCTCGATTTCCGCCGCCTTGTCCTCGACCAGGCGCACGATGCGGTCGACGAGATCGTCGTCGCCGATGCGATGGTCCGCAACGCCGTTCAGATAGATCAGATGGGCGCCGCGGCCGCCGCCGGTCACGCCGATATCGGTCTGGCGCGCCTCGCCGGGGCCGTTGACGACGCAGCCGATGATCGACAGCGTCATCGGCGTCCGGATATGCGCGAGGCGCCGCTCGAGCGCCGCGACGGTTGCGACGACCGGAAATTGCTGGCGGGCGCAAGACGGGCAGGCGATGACGTTGACGCCGCGGTGGCGCAAATGCAGCGCCTTGAGGATCTCGAACCCGACCTTCACCTCCTCGACGGGGTCGGCCGACAGGGACACGCGGAGCGTGTCGCCGATACCCTCGGCGAGCAACATGCCGAGGCCTATGGACGATTTCACCGTGCCGCCGGTCAGACCGCCGGCCTCGGTGACGCCGATATGCAGCGGATGGTCGCCGGCCGCCGCCAGGCCGCGACAGGCGGCGACGGCGAGAAAGACATCGGACGCCTTGACGCTGATCTTGAACTCGCGGAAGTCGTTGTCCTCGAGCAGTTTCGCGTGGCCGAGCGCGCTTTCCACCATCGCTTCGGGACACGGCTCGCCGTATTTCTCGAGGAGGTCGCGCTCCAGGGACCCGGCGTTGACGCCGATGCGCATCGAACAGCCGTAGTCCTTCGCCGCCTGGACGACATCGCGCACCCGTTGCGCGGAGCCGATATTGCCGGGATTGATCCTCAGGCAGGCGGCGCCGGCCCTCGCCGCCTCGATGGCGCGGCGATGGTGAAAGTGCACGTCCGCGACGATCGGCGCCCGCGCCTCGCGCACGATGGCGGCGAGCGCCGCGGTCGAGTCCGCGTCGGGGCAGGAAACGCGGACGATATCCGCGCCGGCGTCCTCGAGTTCGCGGATCTGGGCGAGCGTCGCCCGCGCATCGGCGGTGGGCGTGTTCGTCATCGACTGCACGGAGATCGAGGCGCCGCCGCCGACCTCGACCGAGCCCACGCGGATGCGCCGCGAGGGGCGGCGCGCGACGGCGCTCCAGGGGCGGACGTTCACGGGAGCGCCCCGGTCAGCGCGTCCGGGTCGAGCGAAACGTCACGGCGTGTCCGGCCTTCCTCGCCGAGGGGCGGAAGAGTCACGCCGTCGACCTCGACCGCCAGACCGCCGGCGTTGCCGACGATCATCGACAGATCGGCGCGCGCCGGCACGCGGTAGCTGTCGCCGGGCCTGAGCAGCCGGGTAAAGACCCGCTCGCCGTTGGGTCCGCGCACGCTGATCCAGCTTTCGCGCACGGCGCGGAGCACGACCCTCCCGCCGGCGTTCGCGGCGCCGTAGACCGTTCCCTCCCCCGCTGTCCCGGCCTCGTCGGACGCCTCCGCCGCTTCCGTCTCATCGGTCTCGTCTGCCCCGGCGTCGGGAACCTCCGCCGCAACGTCCGCCGGAACGACCGGAGGCTCGTCGACAGGGCGCTCGGTGTCCGCCTCCGCGAGCTCGGCAAGCGACGTAACGGGCGACCTTTCGGGCGGTATCGCTTCCCCGGGCGCCGTTTCGGGCAGCCCGGTATCGGGCAAAGTCTCCGGAGTCGTCGAATCCGGAAGCCGCGGCCCGGGAGCGGCAAGCGCGTCCGCGGTGGCCGCCGGGTCCGGCTCGCCCGGATCGGTCGCGCCCGCTTGCGGCTCTGTCTCCGCAGGCGGCGCCGATGCGGTTTCGCCCGGCATATCCGGGGGCGCCTCCGACACCGGGTCGTTCCCCGGCTCGCCGCGGTTCTGGACGTAATACCAGCCGCCATAAGCGACTGCCGCGAGCGCCAGCGCCGCGCCGGCGACGCCGATGCGCGGCCGCCAGTCGCGCACCGGCGGCGGTTCGGGGAAGTGCAGGTCCGGGTTCGCATCGCCCGGGTCCACCTCCTCGCGGAAGCGGTCGATGACCCAGTCCGAATCGAGTTCGAGATATTCCGCATAGGCGCGAACGAAGCCGAGCGCGTAAGCCTGGCCCGGAAGTTCGTCGAAACGTCCTTCCTCGATCGCCTGGAGATGCGGCCGGCGGATGCGCAACGCCTCCGACGCTTCGGACAGGTCCCGTCCGGATTCGACACGGGACTGGCGAAGGCTGGCGCCGACCCCGACATAGTCGCCGGTGTCTCTTTCCGGACGCTCCTCCGGCCCGACGGAGTCCACGCTCATCGATCGCCCGTTCCCGGATGACACGTTCCCGTCGGCGCGCGCCCACCTTCGTCCGTCGCCGCGGAACCGGCACAATACCGGATTCGCTTCGCACGGCCAAGCCCGCGGCGCGGGTTTCAGACATCGATGTCGCGGTCCCGGGCGAAGGCGCGGAGCCGCGGGCGCAGGTCGTCCATGGGGGATTCGCGCAGGCCGTCGAGCATCGCCGCGAGCGGCCGGGCGTCGAGGCTGCGGCACATCGCCTTGACCGGGCCGACGCGGCTGGGAGGCATGGACAGGATCCGCACCCCGGCGCCGACCAGCGCCATCGCTTCGAGAGTCAGCCCCGCCGCCTCGCCGCACACCGACAGCGGCGCGCGCGCCGCCGCGCACGCCTCCACCAGCTGGCGCACCAGAGCGAGCGCCGGCGGCGACAGAAGGCCGTAGCGACGCGCGGTCGCCGCATTGCCGCGATCGCTGGCGAAGAGGAACTGCAACAGGTCGTTGCTGCCGAGGGAAAGGAAATCGACGCGCTTCAGCAACGCCGGCAACTGCCACATCAGCGACGGCACTTCCAGCATCGACCCGACGACGAGCGCGTCGGCGCAAGGGTCGCCGCGCGACAGCGCGCGCCGCCGCTCGCGATGGAGCAGCGCGCGCGCGGCGTCGAACTCGCCGACGGTGGCGACCATCGGAAACATCACGTGCAGGGCGCGGCCCGCCGCGGCGCGCAACAGCGCGCGCAGCTGACGACGCAAAACCGCCGGGCGGTCGAGACCGATGCGGATGGCCCGCCAGCCCATCGCCGGGTTCTCCTCGGCAATGGCGGGAAGGTAGGGCAGACGCTTGTCGCCGCCGATATCGAGGGTGCGGAACACCACCCGGCGGTCTCCCGCCGCGTCGAGGATGCGGCGGTAGAGGTCGGTCTGCTCGCCGACTCCGGGGAAGCGCGGCGCGGTCATGAAGGGGATTTCGGTGCGGCACAAGCCTATTCCCGAAACCCCGAGCTCGTCCAGCCGACCGGAGTCGATCGTCAGGCCGATATTGACCTCCAGCCTCACATCGACCCCGTCCCGGGTGCGCGCCGGCAGGTCGCGGAGGGCGCGGTAGCGGTCGCGGCGACGGGCCCGCTCCGCCGCGCGCTCCTCAAGCACGGCGATCTCCGAGTCGTCGGGGCGCATGCGCACCTGCCCGTCGCTGCCGTCGACGATGACCGCCTCGCCTTCGCTGAAGCGTCCGAGGGCGCCGCGCACCTTCCCGACCATGGGGATTTCGAGCGCCCGCGCGACGATCGCCGCATGCGCCGTCGGCGACCCTTCCTCAAGCACCACGGCGCGCAGGCGAGCGGGGTCGTATTCCATGATGTCCGCCGCGCCGAGGGTGCGCGCGACGATGACCGCGTCCTCGCCGCCGTCGCCGGCGCCGGGCCGTTCGTGCGCCCCGCCGAGATGGTCGAGCAGACGGTTGCCGAGTTCTTCCAGGTCGGCGATGCGCTCGCGCAAGTAAGGGTCGGCCGCGGGGTCGACCCGCATGCGCATGTCTTCGTGAACGCGGTACACGGCGGCTTCGGCGCTGAGCCCGGAATCGATGGCTTCGCCGATGCGCCGCAGCCAGCCGGAATCGGCGGCGAACATGCGGAAGGTCTCCAGCACGTCGGCGGGCTCCGCCCCCCGCGAGCGCGCCGCGAGACGGTCGAGCCCCGCGCGCAGGGCGTCGATGGCGTCGGCGAGGCGGGCGCGTTCCGCCGCGGGATCGTCGGCGACGAGGCGCTCGATGGGCGCGCGCGGGCGGATCAGCCGGACGCGCCCCCAGGCGAGACCGCCGGCGAGAGGCTGGCCCTCGACCAGACCGGGGCCGCCGGCGCGCCCTTCGGGCGCCAGCCATTCGTCGGGATCGACGAGTTCGCCGCCGGCGATCAGTTCGGCGACCACCATGCCGACGGTCTGGAGCGCCTCCACCTCCTCCTCGTCGTAGTGGCGCGGCGCGCGGTTCTGAACGACGAGAACCCCGGCGACCCGCCCGTCGCGAAGCACCGGCGCGCCCATGAGGGACTTGTAGTCGTCCTCGCCGGTTTCGGGGCGGTAGGCGAAGAGCGGGTGCGAACGGGCGTCGGCGAGATTGAGAGGACGCTGGCGCGCAGCGATATGGCCGACCAGCCCCTCGCCGAGACCGAGCCGGGTCACGTGTACGGCGCCGGGCTTCAGGCCCTCGGACGCGAACAGTTCGAGCAGGTCGCCGGCGCGCATGATGTAGCAGGAGCACACTTCGGCGACCATGTCGGCGGCGACGAGGCGGACGATACGATCGAGCTTGCTCTGCGCGCTTCCCTGCGCCGCCATGACGTCACGGAGTCGCCGCAGCAGCCGCCGCGGCCCGCTGACGGCGGCGCCGACGCTCATGCGTCGCGGCGAAGCGCCAGAGCGGCCGCCGCCCGATCGACCAGTGCGGCGACGATTTCGGCGCAGGTCTCCTCGCTTCGCACCATCCCGACGCTCTGTCCCGCCATCATCGAACCCGACTCGACATCGCCCTCGATCACCGCGAGCCGCAACGCGCCGACCCAGAATTTCTCGATGCGCAGCCGCGCCTCGTCGAGAGCGATCTCGCCGGCGTTGTAGCGGTCGATGACCTCGCGCTGACAGGCGGCAAAGCGCCGCGATGCGCCGTTGGCGAGGGCGCGGACGGGGATGACCGGGAAACGCGGGTCGAGCTGCACCGAGGCCTGCGCGTCGCGGGCGCTGGCGCGAAGGATGGCCTTCTTGAAGGCCGGATGGGCTATCGATTCGCGCGCGCATACGAAGCGCGTGCCGAGCTGGGCGCCCGCGGCGCCGAGCTCGAGATAGGCGGCGATGGCTTCGCCGCGCCCGATGCCGCCCGCCACCAGCACCGGCACTTCGTCGATTTCCGGGAGGATCTCCTGCGCCAGCACGCCGGTGGACACCGGTCCGATATGGCCGCCGGCCTCCATCCCCTCGACGATCAAGCCGTCGACGCCCATGCGGACGAGCTTGCGCGCCAGCGCAAGCGCCGGGGCGAAGCAGAGAACGCGCGCCCCCGAAGCCTTGATGCGGCGGATGGACGCCGCGCGCGGCAACCCGCCGGCGAGGACGACATGACTCACCGCATGGTCGGCGCAGACGTCGATCAGGGCGTCGAGTTCGGGATGCATGGTGATCAGGTTGACGCCGAACGGCGCGTCGGTCAGCGCGCGCGCGCCGGCGATCTCGTCGCCCAGGGCGTCCGGCCCCATCGAGCCGCAGGCGACGACGCCGAAGCCTCCGGCGTTGGAAACGGCGGCGACGAAGGATCGCTCCGACACCCACGACATTGCGCCGGCCATGATCGCGTGACGGCTGCCGAGCAGCCGGACGCCGTCGGCCCAGAGCCGCGCCAGCCGCCGATAGCCCGCGGGGGGCGCGGCGCCCGCGTCATTCGGCATCGAGGCCGTAGGCCGTATGCAGCGACCGCAGCGCGAGTTCGGCATATTCCTCGGCGATAAGCACGCTCACCTTGATCTCCGAGGTCGAGATCGCCTGGATGTTGATCCCCTTTTCCGACAGCGTGCGGAACATGCGCTGGGCGACGCCGGCGTGGCTGCGCATACCGACGCCGATGACCGAGATCTTCACCACGTCGCGGTCGGCGAGCAGGCGTTCGTAGCCCAGCCGCGCGCGCGCGGCGCGCAGTGCGGCCACGGCGCGGTCCAGATCGGCCTTGCCGAGAGTGAAGGTGATGTCCGCCCATTTGCCGTCATGGGACGAACCCTGGACGATCATGTCGACATTGACGCCGGCCTCGGCCAGGGGGCCGAAAACGCCGGCGGCGACGCCGGGGCTGTCGGCGATGTGCGCCAGGGTGATCTTCGCCTCGTCGCGCGAATAGGCGATGCTGCTGACGGCGTCCCGCTCCACGATCTCGTCCTCATCGACCAGGGTCGTGCCCGCGCTTTCGGAGAAGCTCGACAACACGCGCAGGGTGACCCGGCGCCGCATGGCGATTTCGACGGCCCGGGTCTGCAATACCCGGGCGCCGAGAGACGCCATTTCGAGCATTTCCTCGTAAGCGATTCTATCGAGCTTGCGCGCCTTCGCAACGATGCGGGGGTCGCCCGTATAGACGCCGTCGACATCGGTATAGATGTCGCAGCGCGCGGCCGCGAGCGCCGCGGCGAGGGCGACGGCCGAAGCGTCGGAGCCGCCGCGCCCGAGCGTGGTCACCCGCCGGCGCGGGCTTATCCCCTGGAAGCCGGCGACCACCGCCACCTCGCCCCCGGCCATGCGCCGCGCGATCTCCCCGGTGTCGATGCCTTCGATGCGCGCCCGGCCATGCACCCCGTCGGTGCGGACGGGCAGTTGCCAGGCAAGCCACGAGCGCGCCGGCACGCCGAGGTCCTGAAGCGCAAGCGCCATCAACCCGGCGCTCACCTGCTCCCCCGCAGCGACGATGGCGTCGTATTCGCGCGCGTCGTGAAGCCGCGCCATGCCGCGCGTCAGCGTATCGAGCCGGTCGGTTTCGCCGGCCATCGCGGAGACGACCACCGCGATTTCGTCGCCGGCGGCGACGGCGGCGGCCGCGCGCCGGGCGGCGTTACGGATGCGGTCGCGCCCCTCCAGCGACGTGCCGCCGAACTTCTGTACGATGCGCGCCACGCGCCGCCCCCCTCGCGCGCCCGTCGCGCCGATCCGTCCGCCCCGATATAGCGGTTCGGATTTCCGCGCGGCAAGGCGCACGCGCGCGCGGCCGCCGCGTCGGCTATTGTGGCGCCGCTGTCTTCACGGCGAGTCGATCGCATGACCCCCACCGCAGACCCCGAAGAGATCGCCCGCTTCGACGCGATGGCGGACGAATGGTGGGACGAAACCGGCCCGGCCGCCCCGCTTCACGCGCTCAACCCGGCGCGGATGTCGGCGATTCGCGACGCGGCGGTCGCCCATTTCGGGCGAGAAACCGAGGCCCTGGCGCCGCTCGCCGGTCTCACCGCTCTCGATATCGGCTGCGGCGGCGGGCTGGCGGCGGAACCGCTCGCGCGCATGGGCGCCCGGGTCGCCGGCGTCGATGCTTCCGAACGCGCGGTCGACGCGGCGCGCCGCCACGCCCGCGCGGCCGGACTCGACATCGACTATCGCCGGAGCGCGGTCGAGGAGCTCGACGAGACGGCGTTCGACATCGTTCTGGCGCTGGAAGTCATCGAGCATGTGGACGATGTCGACGCCTTCGTCGCGGCGGCGGCGGCGCGCACCGCCCCCGGCGGCCTGCTGATCGCGGCGACTCTGAACCGCACGAAGCGGGCTTTCGCCAGGGCGATCCTCGGCGCCGAATACGCGCTGGGCTGGCTCCCGCGCGGCACGCACCGCTGGTCGAAATTCGTCCGCCCGGACGAGCTGATCGGCAGTCTGGAAAGGCGCGGGCTGCTCGCTCTCGGCGCGGCCGGTTTCTCGTGGCGCCCGTTCTCGCGGCGCTGGGCCGTCACCCGCGACCTGTCGGTCAACTACATGGTGTGGGCGGTGCGTCAGCGATAGGGCGCGCCCGCGGCGGCCATGACCCCGTTGTAGCGACGGACGATATCCACGACCCGGCGGGCGCGCGGACTCGTCGCCGCAACCTCGTCCCAGAACTTCACGGCCTCTGCCTCCACCGTCGCCCATTCTTCGTCGGGGATGGCGGTGAGAGTCATCTTGCCGCCGCCCGTGCGCAGCGCCGCCTCGCCGCCCCAATACCAGTGCTGGCGGTAGTAGTGCGACGAGTCCATCGCCAGGCGCCACAGTGTCTTGAGACGGTCCGGCAGGGCGTTCCAGCGGTCCTCATTGGCGAAGAAATGGCCGATCCAGGCGCCGGAAACGGCGTTCTCCAGGAAATACCCCGTCGCTTCGGCCCAGCCGACGGTATAGGCCTCGGTGATGCCGGACCATGCGATGCCGTCGAGCGCGCCGCCGCGCAGGGCGGTCTCGACCTCGCCCCACGGCAGCGTAACGGGGACGACGCCGAAGCGGGAGAGAAAGCGCCCGGCGGTGGGGAAGGTGAAGACGCGCTTGCCCCGAAGGTCGGCGAGGCTGCGGACGGGCTCGCGGGTGGCGAAGTGGCACGGGTCCCAGGCGCCCGCCGAGAGCCATTTCACGCCCGCTTCGGCATAGGCCTCGTCCCAGATTTCTTTCAGGCCGTATCGTTCGAACAAGACCGGCACGTCGAGGCTGTATCGCAGCGCGAGGGGGAAATAGCCGCCGAACACGGCGATGTCGGTGGGCGCGCCTATCGAGTCGTCGTCGGCCTGCACGGCGTCGATTTCGCCGTCGCGCAGGGCCCGGAACAGGTCATCGGTGGGCGCGATTTCGTCCGCCGTGAAGAGTTCGATTTCCATCTCGCCGTCGGCGGCGCGGTTGAACGCCTCGACGGCGGGGCGAACGACGTGATCGGCGAGCGCCGGGCCGGCATAGGTATGGAGCCGCCAGCGGATGGCGGGCTGCGCGCGCACGGCCGGCGCGGCGACGGCGGACGCCCCCGCGCCCAGCGCCGCGGCGGCGCCGTGTCCGAGGAACCGGCGTCGGGATGTCGTCATGTCGCGCCTCGCGTGTCGTTCGTCGATAAGGGAGGACGCTGCCGTATCCCGAAACGGGCGGCCGCCGCAAGCGGGCATATACGAACGCAGCGATTCTCATTATGGCGGTGGACGCGCCTTCCCGGGAGCGACAGGTCCGCCGCATCGCTCCAGGCCAAAATGAGAATTGCCGATACGAACGACGCCACGCGGGCGAATCGCGTGCGTCGGCACGCCTGCCCGTACATTTTTGTGTAGGATGCCGCAACGCTGGCCCCGGCGCGGCTGTCGCAAAAGGATGTCGCCATGAACGTCGATGAGATCGCGCCGACGAAGGTATCCAGTCTCGCCTTCGACCTGCGGAATCCGCGGCTCGCCGAGTATGATTTGACGGATGGTGCCACGGAGACCGAGCTGATCGGGGTCCTGTGGGAAGCGATGGACGTCAGGGAATTGGTCTTGTCCATCGCCGCCAGCGGTTTTTTCCGGCACGAACCCCTCATCGTCGCGCGCGAAGACGGAAAGAACGTCGTCATCGAAGGCAACCGCCGTCTCGCGGCGGTCAAACTCCTCCGCGACCCCGGGCTCGCGAAAGAGCTGGCCGTTTCGGTTCCAACCCTCGCGCCGGCCGAGGCGGCGGCGCTCGAAACTCTCCCCACGGTGCAGGGCACGCGAGAAAGCGCCTGGCGCTATCTCGGCTTCAAACACGTGAACGGCCCCGCCAAATGGAGCAGCTACGCCAAGTCCAGATACGTCGCCGAAGTGCATCGCAAATACGGGGTGGGCCTCGACGACATCGCCGGACAGATCGGGGATACTCACAAGACTGTCCGGCGGCTTTATCGCAGTCTCATGGTGATCGAGCAGGCGGAACGGATGAATTTGTTCCGGCGAAGCGACCGTGCGCGAAGCCATTTTTCCTTTTCGCATCTCTACACGGGACTGGACTATCCCGGCATCTCCGGGTTCCTCGACCTGAGCCCCGATCCGGATGAGAAACGAGACCCGGTTCCGCACGAGAGGGAAAGAGAACTGCGCGATCTGTGTCTCTGGCTATACGGCAGCAAGAAAGAAGAGACGCCTCCTGTCGTGCAGTCGCAGAACCCCCACCTTCGACAGCTCGACGCCGTCGTCGCCAGCAAGGATGCCGTCTTGGCGCTGCGCGGCGGCGAAGGCCTTGCTATCGCTTATGAAATAAGCCGCTCATCGGCAACGGTTTTCGAAGAGTCCCTCTATAGAGCGCTGAGGTCCTTGCAGAAGGCGCGGGGCCTGTTGTCCACCGGCTATGACGGTTCGAAGGAATTGCTCAGAACGGCCGAAACAGTGGCGACCGTCGCCGATGACCTCGCCGAAGAGATGGAGCGCAAGCGAAAAGAGATGGAGGGCAAGCGAAAGAGTCGCAGGGCGAGACGACGCACGGTTGGCGAATGACGTTCAAGTGGCCGGGCGCGCCCTCGCCTCGCGAGCCAGAACACGAACCTGAAGCGGGACATGTCCCGCTTGCGCCCCCGCCCGCGCCGACCGCATATGGCGCGGCCATGACCCACCTCCGCCTGCCCCAACCCTCGCCCCGTGCGCCCGCGCACGAACTCGCCGATTTCGCCGAACTGACGGCTTGGCGCGATGGAACTGTGTCGCCTGTATCGCTTTCCAGGGTTCTGGGCAGACTCGCCGAAAATGATAATTCAGACGGCGTACCCGAAGACGACGAAGCGGAACCGGCGATCAACGACGCCTTTGTCGAGTTGGAGCGCCGCCGGGATGCGTGCGGCGGCGCGCGCGCCTATCCGTTCGAAATTTCCGACAATGGCGATACGCTCCGAACCGTTCCGGGTTGTTGGAACGCGAAGCGCCTCGTCTACCTCTACCTCCTCTTGGCGACCCGGTTGCGCATGGACCGCAACCGTCTCCATGCGGGTCTGGACGGAACACACCTCTTCGAGCATCTGTCTGCGGCCGTCGCCCGCGGCTATCTGGGCGCGCGCGCCGATAGCCTCGTCTTCGGCACGGCAGCCTGCGGCACCCGCTTTCGCGACAAGATAGACGGCCTCTGCCGCCGCATCGGAGAAGGTGGAGCCTTCGCGAACCGCCGCGGCGTTTCTTCCCGCCAGCGCGACGGCAAGCTCGACGTGGCGGCGTGGAAGTCGTTTTCCGACGGGTTACCGGGGAAGCTCATCGTTTTCGGCCAGTGCAAGACAGGGACCCACTACAGGGACTCCCTTACCCAACTCCAGCCGGACAGCTTTTGCGACAAGTGGTTTCGAGAGTCTCCCGTGGTCGATCCGGTGCGCGCATTCTTCGTTTCCGAGTCGTTGCCGCCCGCCGATTGGGTAGGCGTCGGCGAGGATGCGGGCTTGATGTTCGACCGATGCCGGATAGTGGACTTTTGCGACGACATCGACGGGGAGACGCGCCAAGACATCGCCGCGTGGACAAAGGCGGCCGCCGATGCGGTGGGACTCCCCGGAAACAGGCCCGGGTCGCCCGCGCCGCCCGGATAGCGGCGGGTCAACCGGCGCCGTCGATGGCGCGGGACAGGGCGGGGACGACCTCCCGGGCCATCAGCTCCATCGACCGGGTGAACGCGCGCTTGTCGGTCCAGTCATGCGCGGTCATCACCAGATGGCCGAAAGGCCCGACCTCGTCGCGGAACGCCAGCAATTGCTCGGTCACCTGCGCGGGCGTGCCGCGGATAACCAGCTTGTCGACCAGTTCCGCGGGCGTCAGGGTGTCCGGGTCGGCGTCGGGCGCGCCGACCGCCAGAGCGCGCATCCCGGCGCGGTCGAAAATCTTGAACAGGTAGTCGTAGTAGTAGTCGAAACTGCCGCCCGGCCGCTTGACGAACTCCTCGGCCTCGGCTGCGTCGTCGGCGACGAACACGCTGCGCGCGACGCGCCAGCGCGACGGGTCGGCGCTCTTTCCCCGCCTGTCGCACTCCTCGGCGTAGGCCTGCCAGTGCGACTTCACCGACCAGGCGGAGACGAAATTGGCGGAGATCGGCGCCCAATCGCGAGCCGCCGCCAGGCGCATCGTGCCCGAAAACGGACTCATCGCCGACACCGCAATGGGCGGATGCGGTTTCTGGAACGGCCGCACCATGCGCCCGAGGCCGATATCGTCGTATGCCCAGTCGGACACTTTCGTCGTCCAGTGCTTGCCGCGGATGTCGTAAGGCGCGTCGGAGCGCCAGATTTCGAGGATGGTGTCGATGGCTTCGACCATCATCTCGTTGCGGTCCTTGTCGGCGACGCCGAACAGTTCGAAATCGGGCGGCAGGCCGCCGGGGCCGACCCCCATGATGAAACGCCCGCGCGCCAGATGGTCGAACATCGCCGCATGGCCGGCGATCAGCGCCGGGTGATATTGCGGCATGCAGATCACCCCCGTAGCGAGCTTGATGCGCTCGGTGCGCGCGATCAGACTCGCCATGAACAGCAGCGGCGAGGTGATGGGCTCGACCGAAGAGCAATGGTGCTCGCCCACCCAGACTTCCTCGAAACCGAGCCGATCGGCGAGCTCTACGGTTTCGATGTCCTCGGCGAGAGACGTCTGGTAGTCCTTGTCCCGGTGGTGCACCGGCATCATGAAACAGGACAGTTTCACGGGAGCCTCCCTGTGGATTGCGCGGCGGCGGCGCGCGGCAGCGTCTCCCAGGGAAAGGCGACCCACAGCGCGGGCGGAACGCAATGCGCAAAGTAGTCGGGGTTCGCGGACTTTCCCTTGTGGTAGAGCACCGCCGTCGATAGCGGAACGCCCGCCTCCGACAGGCAGCGGCGGACATACTCCATCGTCACCCCCTCTTCGACGATCTCGTCCACGATGAGCACCGATTTGCCCCTGAACACGCGCCAGTCGGGCGCGCGCAGGACGCGGATGCGCGAAGGAGTGCGCCCATGATAGCGCTCGAGCGCGACAGAGGCCACGTCGCGTATCCCCAGGATGTGCGACATCATGCCGGCGGGAATGAGACCGCCGCGGGTAATCGCGAGGATGACGTCGTGGACGACCGGCCCTGCGGCGACCTTTTCGGCGAGGATGCGGCTGGATTCGGCCACGTCTTCCCATGACAGATCGAGCGCCGTCATCGCCGCGTCACGCATTTGTCGGGGTCATTCGGCGTCGAAGACGAAGCGGCCATGCACCGTCCGGAACCGCGGCACGGGGCGCGGCGCGTCGGGCGGCGGCGGGTCGGCGAGGTGGGCGGCGACCAGTTTGAGCACCAGCCGCGTGACGTGGGGAAGCGGCAGCGCGAGGGTGTCCCCCAGGGCGGTCCACCGCAGGTCGAGCAGCTCGCCGTCGCCCTTGAGCTCGCCGCTCGCATCCGCCGCATCGGCGAGGAAGAAGCGCGCGTTGAAGCGCCGCGGGCGCCCCGGCGGCGTGACCGCGCGGTAGAGATAGTCGAGCGCGCCGAGCGCCGGCCCCATGCCGCGCGCGGCGAAGGAGTCCCACGGCGCGCGCGCCGGCGCCGCGGCGCCGTCGCGCAGCGGCGCGCCGATCGTCAACCCGGTCTCCTCGAATGTCTCGCGGACCGCGGCGACGCCCAGCGCATGAGCCCGCGCCGGCGTCGCCGCCCGTTCGAGACGTTCGCGCACCGCGTCGCGCAAGGGCGTCGCCGCGGCGACGCGGTGATCGCCCGCGTCGACGCGCCCGCCCGGAAAGACATAGCGGTTGGGCATGAAGGCGTGGCCGCCGTGGCGCTGGCCGAGGAGCACTTCCGGCCCGCCGCCCGAACGGCGAACGAGGATCAGGGTCGCGGCGTCGCGCGGTCTCGGGGAGCGGGCCATGAGCGGTCGGGCCGGGTGGGGCGCTCGGGGATAGCGCGGGAAGCAGTGTAGCCGATGATACAGGCGCGCGGCGGACGCGCCACAATGCCGCCGCGAAAGCGCCCCGACATTTCCCCGGCGCCGCCGCGCCGACGACAAGGGCGGAGACCATATATGGGTCGCCGGTCCGGTCTCCCCGACGCAACCTCCCCGTCCCCGGACCGGCGTTCCCCCCTTCCCCGATCGCGCGGCCGGACACCGCCTTGCCGGGCGGCGCCGTATCCGCTACACGCTCAACCATGCCCCGCCCCGCGACGCGCCCCGCCCGGGATGCCGGCGAGATCGCCCGCGGCTTGCGGAGCATCCTCGGCGCGGAAGGCGTGATCGACGATCCGGAGCGCCTCGCCCCGCGCCTTGTCGACGAACGCGGCAAATACCGCGGCAAGGCGGCGCTGATGGCGCGGCCCGCGAACACCGCGGAAGTGGCGGCGACGGTGGGTTTCTGCGCCGAACGCGGCATCGCGATGGTGCCCCAGGGCGGCAACACCTCAATGTGCGGCGCGTCGGCGCCGCACGAACACGGGCGCGAGATCCTCATCGGCCTGTCGCGGATGAACCGCATCCGCGCCATCGACGCCGCCAACGACACCATGACCGCCGAGGCCGGCTGCATCCTCGCCCGCCTGCAGGAGGCCGCTGCGGAGGCCGGGCGAATGCTGCCGTTGAGCCTCGCCGCCGAGGGCAGTTGCGAGATCGGCGGCAATGTGTCGACCAATGCCGGCGGCACCAACGTGCTCCGCTACGGCATGGCGCGGTCCCAGGTGCTCGGCCTCGAGGTCGTGCTCCCCGACGGCGCCGTGTGGGACGGGCTGCGCGCCTTGCGCAAGGACAATACGGGCTACGATCTCAAGCAGTTGTTCATCGGCGCCGAGGGCACGCTGGGCATCGTCACCGCGGCGGTGCTCAAACTGGAGCCGAAGGCGCGCGCGACGGCGACGGCGTGGGCCGCGGTTCCCGACCCCGAGGCCGCGCTGGCGCTGCTGGGCCGGGCGCGCGACGCCGGCGGCGGCGCGCTGTGCGCTTTCGAGTTCCAGTCGCGCCGCTGCGTCGATTTCGTCACCCGTAACATTCCCGGCGTCCGGGACCCGTTCGACGGACGTCACGACTGGTTCGTGCTGCTCGAAACGGCGTCGTCGGCGCCCGACGCGCCGCTCCGGGCGGCGATGGAGACGTTGCTCGCAGGCGCGCTGGAGCGCGGCCTGGCGCTCGACGCCGTCATTGCGGAGAGCGAGGCGCAGGCGCGTAATCTGTGGGCGTTGCGCGAGCATGTCTCGGAAGCGCAGAAGCCCGAGGGCGGCAGCATCAAGCACGATGTTTCGACGCCGGTGAGCCGGGTTCCGGAATTCCTCCGACGCGCCGACGCGGCGGTCGAGGCGGCGATCCCCGGCGCGCGGCCCGTCGCCTTCGGGCACATGGGCGACGGCAACGTCCACTACAACGTCACCCAGCCCGAGGGGGCGGACCGCGAGGCCTTCCTCGCGCAATGGGAGCGCCTGAACGAAATCGTCCATGACCTGGTCGTGGACATGGGCGGCAGTTTCTCCGCCGAGCACGGGATCGGACGCTTGAAGCGGGACGCTCTGGCGAAGTACCGTTCTCCGGTCGAATTGGGGCTGATGCGGCGCATAAAGCAGGCGCTGGACCCCTGCGGAATCATGAACCCCGGAAAAGTCGTCTGAGAGGGATCCCAACCATGGCCACAGGCTATACCGCGCCGGTCGACGACATGCGCTTCGTGCTCGAGGACCTGGTGGGCTTGCAGGGGCTCTCCGCGCTCGACGGACTCGATTCGCTCAGCGCCGATTTCGTGGCGCAGGTCCTCGACGAAGCGGGCCGGTTCGCGGGAGACGTGCTGGCGCCGCTCAACCGGCCGGGGGACGAACAGGGCGCGCAGCTCGTCAACGGCGTGGTGCGGATGCCCGACGGCTTCCGCGAAGCCTATGCGAAATGGGTCGAGGGGCGCTGGGGAACCGTCGCCGCCGACCCGGCCTGGGGCGGGATGGGGCTCGGCCACACGCTTTCCGGCGCCCTCGCGGAGATGTGGCAGGCGGCGAATATGGCCTTCGCGGACGGCCTGATGCTCACCCAGGGCGCGGTCGAGGCGCTGGAGGCGCATGGCGACGAAGAGACGAAAGCGCTGTATCTGCCGAAACTCGTCACCGGCGAGTGGTCGGGGACCATGAACCTGACCGAACCGGGCGCCGGCTCGGACGTGGGCGCACTGACCACGCGGGCGACGCCCGCCAACGGCGCCTGGCGCATCGCCGGCACGAAGATTTTCATCACCCACGCCGACCAGGACATGAGCGAAAACGTGGTGCACCTGGTGCTCGCGCGCACCCCCGGCGCGCCGGCGGGCGCCCGCGGCGTCTCGCTGTTCGCGGTCCCGAAATACCTGCCGGACGCCGAAGGCGCGCCCGGGCCGCGCAACGATCTGCGGGTGGTCTCGCTCGAACACAAGATGGGCCACATGGCGAGCCCGACCGCGGTCATGAGTTACGGCGACGACGGCGGCGCCGAGGGGCGGCTGGTGGGCGGCGAGAGACAGGGCATGCGCTGCATGTTCACGATGATGAACTCGGCGCGGCTCAACGTCGCCATTCAGGGGCTGGCCATCGCCGAGCGCGCCCGCCAGGCGGCGCTCGACTGGGCGCGCCAGCGGGTGCAGGGAACCGCGCTCGACGACCCGAAAGGAGGCCCCGTGCCGATCGTCCGGCACCCCGACGTGCGCCGGATGCTCATGGAGATGCGGGCCAAAACCGAGGCCATGCGCGCGCTCTGCTACTCCATCGGCGCAGCGCTGGACCACGCCCGGCGCGCCGGCGACGCGGCCGCTATGGGGTATGTCGACCTGATGATCCCGGTGGCCAAGGCGTGGTGCACCGACCACGGTTTCGAGGTGGCGTCCACCGGCGTCCAGGTGCATGGCGGCATGGGATACATTGAGGAAACGGGCGCGGCGCAGCATATGCGCGACGCGCGCATCACCATGATCTACGAGGGCACCAACGGCATCCAGGCTCTCGACCTGGTGCGCCGCAAGCTGCAACAGGACGATGGCGCGGCGGCCGCGGCGCTGATCGCCGACATGCGGGAAACGACGGGCGCCCTCGCCGACGCCGAACTCGGCGACATCGCGCGCGCGCTCTCCCCCGCCGTCGACGCCGCGGAAACCGCCACCGGCTGGTTGCGCGCCGCCTGGCGCAAGGATCCGGTCGCCGCGGCGGCCGGGGCGACTCCCTATGCCGACATGATGGGCTTCGTAGCGGGCGGCTGGCTGCTCGCCAAGGCGGCGATCAAGGCGCGCATGAGGCTGAACGCGGGCGGCGGAAACGCCGCCTTTTACGAGGCCAAGATCGCCACCGCGCGTTTCTTCGCAAACCGGTATCTGGCGCCGGCCGCAGCGCTTGCCGGACCCGTTACGACCGCCCGGGAAACGGTGATGGCGATACCCGAGGAGGCTCTTTGACCGCCGTTTGCGCGATGTCGCCGGGCCGGGCTATGGTCGCCCGTCGGGAAGAGGGAGGAACGCCATGACCGTCGTCGGGCCGTCGCGTCGCGGGTTCCTGAAGACCGCCGCAGCGGCGGGCGCCGTTTCCGTCGCCGCGCCCTGGGTGAAGAGCGCGCGCTCCGCCGGCTCCCTGGCGATCGGGCTGTGGGACCACTGGGTGCCCGGCGCCAACGACGTCATGCGCCGGGTCTGCGAGGAATGGGGCGCCGCCAACGGCGTCGAGGTCGAAATCGACTTCATCACCTCCATCGGCAACAAGCTGCTGCTCACCGCCCAGGCCGAGTCGCGCGCACGCACCGGGCACGATGTCTATTGCGTGCCGGGCTGGTTTCCGTCGATCTTCCGCGATTCGCTGGAGCCGGTGGACGATGTGGTGCGCGAGATCGAGGCGCGGCACGGCAAGCTGGTTCCCGGCGTGGACTATCTGGCGCGCATCGACGGGCGGTGGGTGGCGAGCCCGGCGCCGAACGGCTCCCCCAACTACGCGCAGGTCTCGCGGCTGGATTATTTCAGGGATCATGCCGGGCTGGACCTGGCGGCGATGTTCCCGGCGCACGATAACCGCGACCCGGCTCTGGTGGACGGCTGGACCTACGACGCCTTCCTGGCGGCGGCGGAGAAACTGCATGCGGCGGGGCACGCCTTCGGCGCGCCCATTGCGCCGGTGCCGGACGGCACGCAGTGGATCGCGCAGGTGTTCCGCGCCTTCGGGGCCGAACTGATCGACGCCGAAGGCGAGATCACGGTCGACTCGGACGAAACGCGGGCGGCGCTGGACTATCTGGCGCGTCTTGTGCGCTTCATGCCCGAAGGCGTCTATGCGTGGGACGATGCCGGCAACAACCGCTGGATGATCTCGGGCCAGGGCGGCGCGATCTTCAACCCGCCGAGCGCCTGGGCGGTGGCGAGCCGCGACAACCCCGAGGCGGGCCGGCAGCTCTGGCATCACGACGCGCCGCGCGGGCCGGCGGGGCGCTTCCGCGCCAGCGCGCCGTTCTTCTGGGGCGTGTGGCAATTTTCGCAGAACATCCCGGCGGCGAAGGCGCTGTTCCTGCACGTCATGGAGCGCGGGATCGTCGAGCGCCTGCTGCGCGCCTCGCAGGGTTACGACGTGCCGCTGGTGGCCGCCTATCGCGACGCGGACGTCTGGGCAGCCGCAACGCCGCCCGACGGCGTGCTCTACAACTACCCCATCCGCGGCGACGAGCAATGGAGTCTGGCGGGCTTCCCGGCGCCGCCGGAATACGGCTCCCAGCTTTCGACCCAGGGCCTCTACCCGAATCTGGTGGCCCATGTGACGCAGGGAGGCGAGTCTCTCGACGACGCCATCGCCTGGGCGATGGGCGAAATCGAGGCGATCCTGTTCCTGTGAACCGCCGTTTGCGCGGCCGCGCCGCGCCGGGCTATGCTTCCCCATCCGGCAGAGGAGGACCGTCATGACCGTCTCCGGGACATCGCGCCGCGGGTTCCTGAAAACCGCCGCAGCGGCGGGGGCCGTCGCCGTCGCCGCGCCGTATGTGAAGAGCGCGCGCTCCGCCGGCTCCCTGGCGATCGGGCTGTGGGACCACTGGGTGCCCGGCGCCAACGACGTCATGCGCCGGATATGCGGGGAATGGGGCGCCGCCAACGGAGTCGAGGTCGAAATCGACTTCATCACCTCCATCGGCAACAAGCTGCTGCTCACCGCCCAGGCCGAATCCCGCGCGCGCACCGGGCATGACATCTATTGCGTGCCGGGGTGGCTGCCCTCGATCTTCCGCGACACGCTGGAGCCTGTGGACGACGTTGTGCGCGAGATCGAGGCGCGGCACGGCAAGCTGGTTCCCGGCGTGGACTACCTGGCCCGTATCGACGGAAGGTGGGTGGCGAGCCCCGCGCCGACGGGGTCGCTGACCTACGCGCAGGTCTCGCGCCTGGACTATTTCAGGGACCATGCCGGGCTGGACCTGACGGCGATGTTCCCGGCGCACGACAACCGCGACCCGGCGCTGGTGGATGGCTGGACCTACGACGCCTTCCTCGCCGCGGCGGAGAAGATCCACGCTGCGGGGCACTCCTTCGGCGCGCCCATCGCGCCGACGCCCGACGGTACGCAGTGGATCGCACAGGTGTTCCGCGCCTTCGGGGCCGAACTGATAAACGCCGAGGGCGAGATCGCGGTCGACTCGGACGAGACGCGGGCGGCGCTGGACTATCTGGCGCGTCTCTCGCGCTTTATGCCCGAGGGCGTCTATGCGTGGGACGACGCGGCCAACAATCGCTGGATGATCTCGGGCCAGGGCGGCGCGATCTTCAACCCGCCGAGCGCCTGGGCGGTGGCGAGCCGCGACAACCCCGAGGCGGGCGCGCAGTTCTGGCATCACGACACGCCGCGCGGGCCGGCGGGGCGCTTCCGGGCCAGCTCGCCGTTCTTCTGGGGCGTGTGGCAGTTCTCGCAGAACATTTCGGCGGCGAAGGAACTGTTCCTGCACGTCATGGAGCGCGAGACGGTCGAGCGGATGCTGCGCGCGTCGCAGGGGTTCGACCTGCCGCTGGTTGCGGCCTACAGCGCCGCGGACGTGTGGGAAGCCGCGGCGCCGCCCGACGGCGTGCTCTACAACTACCCCGTCCGCGGCGACGAGGTGCAGAACATCGCGGGCTTCCCGGCGCCTCCCGAATACGGGTCGCAGATCTTCACCCAGGGCGTCTATCCCAACCTCGTGGCGCATGTGACCCAGGCGGGAGACTCCATCGACGAAGCCATCGACTGGGCGATGGGCGAACTCGAACAGGTCATGTTCTTCTAGGGTCCCGCGGCGACGGAGGCAGCCATGGCGGCGCCGGCCATCGACGTATCCGCTCCCCCCGCGGTTCCACGCCCCGCGGGCGGCCTGAAGCGCCTTTTGCGGCGCAAATCGACCATCGGCGTGCTGATGGTCGCGCCGCTGCTTGCGGTGATTCTGGGCCTCGTCGCATATCCCGGCGTCTACGCCATGTTCCTGTCGATGCTCAACAAGACGGAGACCGCCTTCGTCGGGCTCCGGAATTTCGAGTTCCTGCTGCGGCGCGACACTTTCCAGGACGTGGTGTTCCAGTCGGTGATGTTCGCCCTCGTGGCGGTGGTCGGCAAGGCGCTGATCGGCTTCATCGCCGCCCATGCGGTCAACGCCATCCCCACCCGGGGGCAACGCAAGTGGCGCGGCATGATGCTCGTGCCCTGGGTCATACCGCCGGCGCTGTCGACCCTCGGCTGGTGGTGGCTGTTCGAACCCACCTACAGTTCTCTCAATTGGCTTCTGGACAAGGCCGGTCTGACGCAGATCGCCTGGTTGAGCGAGATCTTCTGGGCGCGGTTTTCGGTGATTCTGGTGAACATCTGGGTCGGCGCGCCGTTCTTCCTCATCATGTATCTCGCGGCGCTGAAATCCATCCCGGAGGAGCTCTACGAGGCCGCATCCATCGACGGCGCGAACGCCTGGCAGAAGATGGTCCACGTCACCCTCCCGATGATGCGCAACATCATCGCGATCACGGTGCTGTTCTCGATCATCGTGACGCTCGCCAATTTCGACATCGTGCGCGTGCTGACGCAAGGCAACCCGCTCGGCAAGACGCACCTGTTCGCGACCTACGCGATGCGCTACGGGCTGGAGTCCGGCAACATTCCGCTGGGGGCTGCGGTGTCGCTGTTCATGTTCCCGGTGCTGGCGATCCTCGCCTTCGTCATCCTGCGCAACGTGCGCAGACGCGCGATGGAGCTGTGACGGGCATGGCCCGGGCCGGCGCGGCCGCGGCGGGCGCGAGCGGCGTTTTCGGTCTCCCCGCCAGCCGGCGGCGGGACCGTCGATGGGCGCTCGTGGCCGCCTATTGCGCGCTCGGCGTCTTCGTGGTCTTTTTCCTCTTCCCGCCCTATTACATGCTCGTCACCTCGTTCAAGACGAACGAGGAGATCGCAGCGCTCGACACCAATCCGTGGATCATCGAAAAGGGCGTAACCACCGAGCACTACACCGGTCTGCTCACGGATTCCGCCTTCCCCACCTATTTCCTCAACACCGCCATCGTCACCCTGTGCGTGGTGTCGATCACGATGGTCGTCAGCGTGCTCGCCGCCTATGGGCTGTCGCGGCTCAGATTCTGGGGCGCGGGGGTGCTGGCCACGGGGGTGTTCCTCACCTATCTGGTGCCGGACACGCTGCTGTTCGTGCCGTTGTTCAAGATCGTCGGCGCGCTGGGGCTGCTCGACACCTACTGGGCGCTCGTCCTCGTCTATCCGACGATCACGGTGCCGTTTTGTACGTGGATCATGATCGGCTATTTCTCGTCGATCCCGCGCGAGCTCGACGAAGCGGCGCTGATCGACGGCGCCAACCACATACAGATGCTGCTCAAGGTTTTCCTCCCGGTGGCCCTGCCCGGGCTGATCGCGGCGACGATCTTCGCCTTCACCGTCAGTTGGGCGTCGTTCATATACCCGCTCGCCTACATCTATTCCGACGACCAGATGGTGCTGACCGTGGGAACGGTCACGACGCTCATCAAGGGCGACGTGTTCCACTGGGGGGGGCTGATGGCGGGCGCGCTGATGGCGGCGGCGCCGCCGGTGATCGTCTACGCCTTCCTGATGGACTACTACATCGCCGGGCTGACCTCCGGCGCGACCAAGGGCTGAGCGATGGCCGACGTTTCCCTGCGGGCGCTTCGCAAGACCTTCGACCGCACCGAGGCGGTGCGCGGCATCGACCTCGAGATCGAGGACAACGAACTGGTTGTGCTGGTCGGACCGTCGGGCTGCGGCAAGAGCACGACGCTGCGCATGATCGCCGGCCTGGAGGAGGTAACGTCGGGCGAAATCCGCATCGGCGGCGAACTCGTCAACGACGTGCCGCCGAAGAACCGCGACATCGCCATGGTGTTCCAGAACTATGCGCTCTACCCGCACATGACGGTGGCGGAGAACATGTCGTTCGGTCTGCGGCTGCGGAAATATCCGAAAGGCGAGATCGACCGCCGGGTGACGGCGGCGGCGGACATATTGGGGATAGCGGAGCTGCTGGAGCGCCGCCCGCGGCAGCTTTCCGGCGGCCAGCGCCAGCGGGTTGCGATGGGCCGCGCCATCGTGCGCAACCCGCGGGTTTTCCTGTTCGACGAGCCGCTCTCGAACCTCGACGCCAAGCTGCGCGGCCAGATGCGCACCGAGATCAAGCGCCTGCACCAGCGCCTGCGCACCACCACGATCTACGTCACCCATGACCAGGTGGAGGCCATGACCCTTGCCGATCGGGTGGTGGTGATGCGCGACGGCGTGATCGATCAGATTGGCCCGCCGGGCGAGCTCTATCACCGCCCGCGCACGCGCTTCGTGGCCGGGTTTATCGGCTCGCCGGCGATGAATTTCGTCGATTGCCGGCTGATCGAGGAGAACGGCGCGCTGGCGGCCCGCATCGACGGTCTGGCCGAGGTTCCGGTCGACGGCGCGGCGCATGAGCGATACGCCGCCCATGTCGGACGCTCGCTGGTGGCCGGGTTCCGCCCGGAGCATATCCGCGAATGGCGCGGCGCGGAGGACGGCCGCGTGCGGTGCGCGGTGACTCCCGATGTCGTGGAGCCGCTCGGTATCGAGACGATGGTCTATTTCGCGCACGACGGCGCCGAATTGTGCGCCCGCGTGCTGCCCGATTCGAACCCTGAGCCGGGCGGGGAATTCACCCTCTCTCTGGAGGCGCGACGCCTGCACCTGATCGACCCCGACACCGACCGGGTTCTGTGAAGTGAGACCTCATAATCCCCGGGAAAAATTCAATCGCTCTCCTCAACGGCATCGCCGTGAAATAATACGGCAGTATCAAGTAAAGCTGCCCGCCGCTTCGTCATCCCCGCGAAAGAGCGTGTGAAGAAGCCGGAAAGCCCCATTAATTCTTCGTCATTCCCGCGAAAGCGGGAATCCGGAGGCGGTCGCCCAAAAGATTCTCCGATGTTTTTGTGGAGTCACCAGACTGAATCCCCGCTTTCGAGCGTGTGAACAAATCGGGCGGCTCTCACCGTGACGGATGGATCGCCGAGGTGTTGGCATTGTAAAAGACAATAACCATCGAATAATACCTCGTCATTCCCGCGAAAGCGAGAATCCAGAGGCGGCCGTCCGCAATATCGACACGTTTTGTTTTGCGGAAATGCTGTAATGGATTCCCGCTTTCGCGGGAATGACGAAGAGTGGTGGGGCCGTCCGATTTCTTCGCACGCTTTTTCGCGGGAATGACGAAGTATTATTTGACGGTTATTGTCCTTTATAATGCCGACACTTCGGAAACCCCGCCGCCACGATGAGAGACTCCCGATTTCTTCACGTGCTAGAAAGCAGGAATTTGGTGCAGCGCTACCGCCAAAAAGGAAGAGAACGCAGGGCGGTCAATTCGTTGTCTTGCACCCCGCCGGGTTCCCATGCAAGCGATGCAGGCGAAAATGAAAATACTTGTACACAGATACCCCTGTCGCCCCGACAGCGCCCCGCCAGACGCCTGCGACGCGATTCACGCTGCTGTCACAGAAAGCGAAGGATGGTATGTGGCGGAGTGTCGGGAGGCCGCTATAGTTACGCAAAGTCGCACTCTGGACGGTCTTGCGGTTAATCTGCGAGAGGCGCTGGAGTTGTATTTCGACGATGAGACTATTGCGCCGGGCAGTCGGTCGTCGGCGCCTCGCCTTGTTCTGCAATACGAAACGCGCCCTTTCCCGTCTCGATCATAGATTGAACCGGCTTTCGTTCGGATAAGTCAACATGCCCATGCGATCGGCCTTCTTCTCTCTCGCTGCGGCGCTCGCGGCGGCATCGATAACAACGACAGGCGCGGTACCGGCGCACGGCGCAGATATCGACGGCGTCGAGATCGCCCTGCTCGCGCCGCCGCCGGAGGCCGTGCCGTCCAGCCCGCGGTCGCGCGCGGCGGCCGCGCGCGCCGAACCGATCCTGCGCACGGAGCTCGCCCCGCTCGGTCTGGAATTCGGCGCGCCCGTTTTCATGCGCATCTTCAAGCAGGAAAAAATTCTCGAACTATGGGTCGGGTCGCACGGGCGCTTCCAACGTTTCAAGACCTACGACATTTGCGTCTATTCCGGCGGCCTCGGGCCGAAACTGCGCACCGGCGACCTGCACAGCCCCGAAGGCTTCTACGCTGTGGGCCCGGAGAATCTCAACCCGCTCAGCCAGCGGCATTTGTCGTTCAACCTCGGGTTCCCCAACGCCTATGACCGGATGCACGGACGCACGGGAAGTTTTCTCATGGTCCATGGCGGATGTTCGTCGATCGGCTGCTACGCGATGACCGACCGGAGCATTGAGGAAATCTTCACCCTCGCCGCCGCCGCGCTCCGCGCCGGCCAGAGGCGCTTTCCGGTCCATGTCTTTCCTTTCCGCATGACGCAGGACAACCTCGCCGCGCACGGCGCCTCCCCGTGGGCGGGCTTCTGGGCGAATTTGAAGGAAGGTTACGACAGTTTCGAGCGCACCGGCCGCCCTCCGAAAATCCGCGTCCGCAACCGGCGCTACACCTTTATCGACGGATAGAACCGCTCTCGCGGCGCGCGACGCGCTTGACCCGGCGGGCGTTCGCGCCAATGGTGCGGCGTCGCGCCCGCCGCCGACATCCTCTCCCCGAGACAGCGCCGCCATGAAATTCGCCGGAACCGCCAGCTACGTCGCCACCGAAGACCTGATGGTCGCCGTCAACGCGGCGATCGCCCTCGAGCGCCCGCTGCTCGTGAAGGGGGAACCCGGCACCGGCAAGACGATGCTCGCCGAGGAGATCGCCGGCGCGCTCGGCAAGCCGTTGATCCGCTGGCACATCAAATCGACGACCACGGCGCAGCAGGGGCTTTACGAATACGATGCGGTCGCGCGGCTGCGCGACGGCCAGCTCGGCGACGAGCGCGTGCGCGACATCGCGAACTACATCTCGCGCGGCAAATTGTGGGAGGCGTTCACCGGCGGCGAGGCGCCGGTGCTGCTGATCGACGAGGTCGACAAGGCGGACATCGAATTCCCCAACGACCTGCTGCTCGAGCTCGACCGCATGGAGTTCTACGTCTACGAAACGAAAGAGACGGTGAAAGCCGTCCACCGGCCCATCGTCGTCATCACCTCGAACAACGAAAAGGAATTGCCCGACGCCTTTCTGCGCCGCTGCTTCTTCCATTATATCGCCTTCCCCGACGACGCCACGATGACGCGCATCGTCGAAGTCCACTATCCGGGGATCAAGAAAGCGCTGCTCGGAGCGGCGCTGCGGGCGTTCTACGAAGTGCGCGAGGCGCCGGGACTGAAGAAGAAGCCCTCCACGTCGGAACTCCTCGACTGGATCAAATTGCTGCTGGCGGAAGACATCGATCCGGCGGTCCTCCGCTCCGGCGACCGCGCGAAAGCGATCCCGCCGCTCTACGGCGCCCTGCTCAAAAACGAACAGGACGTGCAACTGTTCGAGCGCCTCGCCTTCCTCGCCCGGCGCGAGGAGCGGCGGTGAGCGGCGCGGCCGCGGCCTGAACCGTGTTCGTCCGCTTCTTCCTGAGGCTGCGGGAGGCGCGCGTTCCCGTCAGCCTGCGCGAATACCTGACCCTTCTGGAGGCGCTGGAAGCGGGCCTCGCCGATTACAGCGCCGACGATTTCTACTGGCTGAGCCGCGCCGCGCTGGTCAAGGACGAACGCCACTACGACCGCTTCGACCGGGTGTTCGGCGAAGCCTTCAAGGGAGCCGAGTCGCTCGGCGACGCCCTTGCGGCCGAACTGCCCGAAGAGTGGCTGCGGCGCGAGGTCGAAAAATTGTTGTCGCCGGAAGAACGCGCCGCGCTCGGGAAACTCGGCTGGGACAAGCTGATGGAAACGCTGCGCGAGCGCCTGCGCGAACAGCGCAAGCGTCATCAAGGCGGCTCCAAATGGATCGGCACGGGCGGCACGTCGCCGTTCGGCGCCTGGGGCGACCACCCGGAAGGCGTCCGCATCGGCCAGGACGAGGGCCGCCGCCGCAGCGCGGTCAAGGTGTGGGACCGGCGCGAATACCGCAATCTCGACGATTCCGCGGTCATCGGCGCGCGCAACATCAAGGTGGCGCTGCGCCGCCTGCGGCAGTTCGCCCGCGAGGGCGCCGAGGTCGAGCTCGACATGCCGGGGACCGTGAAGTCCACCGCCGACAATGGCGGCTGGCTGGACGTGCGCCTGCGTCCCGAACGCCGCAACCGGGTGAAAGTCCTCCTGTTCCTGGATGTCGGCGGCTCGATGAACGCGCATACCCGCATTTGCGAGGAGTTGTTCTCTTCGGCGCGCAGCGAGTTCAAGCACCTCGAATACTTCTATTTCCACAATTGCGTGTACGAAAGCGTGTGGCGCGACAATACACGCCGGCACACCGAGCGCGTGCCGACATGGGATGTCATGCACACCTGGCCGGGCGACTGCAAACTGGTGATCGTGGGCGACGCGAGCATGAGCCCCTACGAAATTACTTATCCCGGCGGCAGCGTCGAACACTGGAACGAAGAGCCGGGGCAGACGTGGCTGTCGCGTCTGTTGCGGGTCTACGGCTCCGCCGTGTGGCTGAACCCCGAACCGCGCGACCATTGGGGCTATACGCCCTCCATCGGGATGATCGACCGGCTGATGGAAGGCCGCATGTTCCCGTTGACGATTTCGGGCCTGGAGGAAGGGATGCGGCTGCTCGCCCGCGGTTAGGGGCGCGGCGTCACCGGGGCATGTTCGCGAGCTGGCGGCGGACCAGGTCGGCGTCCGGCTCGATGAGCGAATCGACGACCGAGAAATGGTCGAGCTCCGCCGGCGCGACGTGCTCGCACGGATATCCGAGCGCGCGCCATTTCGCCGTCATTTCTTCCGCCTGGCGGTGGTACTCCGCCGATTCGTCCGCGCCGACGACCGCCAGCAACGGCGCCGCGCAGGGAAAGTCCAGGCGTTGCGGCGAGTTGCGGGCCGCCATCGCCGCGTCGAGGCGGAGCGTGCGGTTGAGATACGACAGGCGTATCGGTTCGAGGTCGAACAGGCCCGAAATGGCGCAGGCGCCCTTGACCACGCCGGGCGGGAGGTCGCTCGCGAAGGCCGGCCAGTCGGTCGCCAGCAGCATGGCGGCGAGATGCCCGCCCGCCGAATGGCCGGCGGCGTAGATACGCTCCCGATCGGCGCCGAAATCGCCGGCATGGCGCCACAGCCACGCCGCCGCGGCGCGGTTCTGGCGCACGATCTCGTCCATATCGGCGCCGGGGGCGAGGGCGTAGTTGTTGACCGCGACGTTCGCGCCGTGCGGCGTCATTCCCTCGGCGACGTATGAATAGTCGTCCTTGTCGAGGGAATACCAGTAGCCGCCGTGGATGAAGAGATAGATCGGCCCCCCCGGCGCGTCCGCCGGAAACAGATCGAGGCGTTCCGGCGGCGTGTCGCCGAAGGCGAGGTTCCGCCGGCATTCGAGTTCGGAGCGGGTTGCGGCGCTCCATTCCGCCCAGGCGGCGAACCGCTCCGCGTAATCGGGGAAGCGCCGCCGGTTGTTGTATTGCGCGTCCAGCGCCGCGCGGTCGTAGCCGCGCCACAGCGCGGCGCCGGCGGATGCGCTCACGGGGCCGCCCGGGCCGCGGCGAGGCGTTCGCCGATGCGCTCCTTCTGACCGGGGGTGGGCATCCGCGTTCCGTCCTCGCGCACCGTGTCGTAGATCGCCGGAGAGGCGATCTCGAGGAGTTCGAGGTCCTCGGAGTACTCGCGCAGTTCGTGCAGCGTTCCGCCCGGCACGGTCACCGCGTCGCCCTTGCGATAGACGATCTCCCCGCGGTCGGCGTAGAAGAAGCTCACCCAGCCCTCGAGGACCAGGGCGAATTGGAAGTCGACGACGTGGCGGTGCAGGCCGTTATGGCCGCCCCGCAGATGTCTGGCCTTGATGATGTGCGCATGCAGCGCTCCATCGGTGGCGTCCGCCGCGCCGAGGTCGCGATACACGAACTCCTCGCGCAGCCCGTCGGTCTCGAAAGCGCTTTCGGAAGCGCGGCTGACCGTGAACCGGCAAGCGGGCGATGCGTTCATAGCCTCCTCCTCGAACGGCGCCGGGGGCGCCATCGTAGCGTCATTCGGGACGCGGTTTCCAGATCGGCCGGCCGCTTCCGGGGAGACCGTAGCGCGGCCAGTTGCGGCTCACCGCTTCGACGACATCGTCGCTCATGCGGATGGGCGTCCCCCAGCTCCGCGATGTCTCCGGGGGCATCTTGCTGGTGGCGTCGAGGCCGATCTTGCCGCCGAGCCCCGGTTCGGGACTCGCAAAATCGAGCGTGTCGATGGGCGTGCGTTCGACGATCGTCGCGTCGCGCGCCGGGTCCATGCGCGTCGCCAGCGCCCACATCACATCGCGCCAGTCGCGCACGTCGATGTCGTCGTCCACCACAATCACGAATTTCGTGTAAAGGAACTGCCGCAGATACGACCAGACCGCCATCATGACCCGTTTGGCGTGGCCGGGCCAGGCCTTGCGGATCGACACCACGGCGATCCGGTAACTGCACCCTTCGGGCGGCAGCCAGAAGTCGACGATCTCGGGGAACTGGCGGCGGATCAGCGGCACGAACAGCTCGTTCAGCGCCTCGGCCAGAATGCTCGGCTCGTCGGGAGGGCGGCCGGTGAAAGTCGAGAGATATATCGCGTCGGCGCGGCGCGTGATCGCGCGCACGCGGAAGCGGGGGAAACGGTCGACCGCGTTGTAGTAGCCGGTATGGTCGCCATAGGGGCCTTCGTCCCCGTAGTCGTCGATGGAGACTTCGCCCTCGAGCACGATTTCCGCCTGCGCCGGGACCTTGAGAGGGACGGTCAGGCAATCGACGAGTTCGACGCGCGCGCCGCGCAGCAGGCCGGCGAACCGGTATTCGGGGAGGGTCTCCGGCGCCGGGGTCACCGCCGCGAGGATGGTCCCCGGGTCGGCGCCGATGACGACCGCCGCGGGCAGGGCCCTGCCGCGCGCGGCCGACCAGCGCGCATGGTGCGCGGCGCCGCCGCGATGGCGCAGCCAGCGCATCAGGGTGTGGTTCCGCCCCGTCACCTGCATCCGGTAAACGCCGAGATTGCAGCCGTCCGCCGGGTCCCCGCCGGGGCCTTCGGTCACGACGACGGGCCACGAGATGAGCGGCGCCGGTTCGCCGGGCCAGCAGGTCTGGACGGGCAGCGTCGACAGGTCCACGTCATCGCCCTCGACGACCGTTTCGTGCACCGGCGCGTTGCGCACGGTGCGCGGCCGCATGGCGGCGACGGATTTGAGCAGGGGCAGCATCGCCGCCGCCTCGCGCCAGCCTCCGGGGGGCTCGGGCTGGCGCAGGAAGGCCAGGGTTTCGCCGAGCTCGCGCAGACGGTCGGGCGTGCGCTCCATGCCGAGCGCCACGCGCTCCACGGTTCCGAACAGATTGACGAGGACCGGAACATCGAAGCGGCGCCCGTCGGCGGCGACCGGGTTCTCGAAAAGCGCAGCGGGCCCCGACTCGGCGAGGAGACGGGTCTGGATCTCGGTCATTTCGAGATAGGTGGAGACCGGCTCGCGGACTCTGACCAGCCGGCCGTCCGCCTCAAGGGCGGCGATGAAGTCGCGCAGGCTGCGATAGGGCATGTCAGCGGCGTCGGCGCGGAGCGGCCGCGGCAATGATGTCGCATCGCCCCGGCGGCGGCAAGCCCGTGTACCGGTTCACGACATATGAGACGTGGGGTGGGTCGTGTGGGTCCCGTCTGCTGTCGGGGATTGAAGGTATTGAGCGGGTGTGCGGTTGTCGAGGGCCCGGTGGGGTCGGAAGTTGTTGAACTCGTCGGCGAAGGCGTCGATCCGGCGGTCGATTCGGTTGAGGTCGTTGTCGGGGAGGTCCCATGTTGCGTAGAACTCGTATCGCCATGCGCCGTTGTTGCGCTCGACATGTCCGTTGAGTTTGGGGGATCGGGGCGGGAGTTCGAAGAGGTCGATGCCCCTGCCTTGGCATTCGCGTTCGAAGTCGGCTTTGAACCCGGCGCCGCCATCGACCTGGATGGCCTGGATGGGGAAGGGCATGGCTTCCTGGAGTTTGTCGAGGAAGCGTTTGGCGTTGTGAGCGGTTGCGCGTCTCCGGGCTTGCGCGCATGTCCACCGGGTTACGGGGTCGTATGCGGTGAACTGCTTGATGGTCGGTCGTCCTGCGGTCCGGGCGATGGAGAGGGTGTCGAGCCGGACGATTTCTCCGGGCCGGGAGGGTTTGCGCCCTTTGGGCAGCCTTCTGGCCCGGGGGCGTTTGCGTCGTGCGGCGCGGGGGACGTTTCGGCGGAGGTCGGGGACGGGGAAGACGGCTCCTTTTTCGACGAGGGTTTTGAGGATGCGGCCGGCGGTGCTTTCGCTGGCGTCGAAGCCCTGGCGTCGGATGAGGATGCGATTTTGGCCTTTCCCCACATGGGATAGTCGTTGCGGGCCTCGCGCACGGCCGCGACCACCCGCACCCGCGGCGCCCGGCGCGTCAAGCCGCTTCGCGGCTCCTTCGCTGCGCTTCGGTCCTGCGGATGACCCGCCGTTCGCCGCGGCAAGGGTTTGCTGCCATGCCGGAAGCGCGCTTCCGGCCAACAAGCGGCCCGAAGGACCACGACGACCCCGCCGCGCCGGCCCCGACCCGCCGAGACGCCGCGCAGACCGCCCCCCGGCCCGCGTCCGCGGCCCTCAAGGCCGCGAGACGGCCCGTTTGCCGCCCCCGCCGGGTCCCCCGAAGCCCGAATTCGCCCTCGCGCGCCGCCGCGCGCGAATTCCCGACCGCCGCCCGAAGGCCCCACGTTCGCCGCTGAGCGCCCCTGGCCCCCCCCACCGCAATCGCCGGCGCCCACGGCCGCCCAACGTCGCAACGAGTGGCGGGTTCATGCCAACACGCAGACCATTCCCGCGAAAATTATTCAACCTGGCCGACTACAGGAATTTGACGATGGCGACGACGACGCCGACGATGGCCCCGGTCTGTATCCACAAGGCGCGGTAGAGATCGGCGCGCATGTCGGCGCGCAGCGCAGCGAGGCCGGTATCGAGGTCGGCCTTCGTGGCCAGTTCGGCGCGACTGGCGCGCACGACGCCGATGACGGCTTCGGCATGTCGGCGCTCAATGCCGGCCGCTTCGAGATCGCGGGTAGCGGCAAGCGTGTCGAAGTCGGCCGCGCTGTCGGCAGTGGTCATGTCTCCACGATAGGCTATGGCGCAGACGCCTGCAAGTCCGCGCCGCGAACCCGTGCGCCCTGTCGCCGGGACCGCGCGCGTGATAAACGACGACCGCCGGCGCGGCTCGCCGCCCCTCCCCCAACGCACCGTTCATCGCAATGACCATCGACGACGCGCTCAATTTCGAGGACTTGCGCCTCATGGCGAAGCGCTATCTGCCGCGCATCGCGTTCGACTACATCGAGGGCGGAGTCGAGGACGAAGAGGGTCTCGACCGCAATCGCGAGGCGTTCCGCCGGCGCCGGTTGATCCCGCGCTATCTCGTCGATGTGACGGCGCGGGTCCAGACGACGCGCCTGTTCGGGCGCGAATGGGCGTCGCCATTCGGCATCGCGCCCATGGGCCTCGCCGGGCTGATGCGCCCGGGGGCCGACCTGATGCTGGCCGCGGCCGCGCGCGACGCGGACATCCCTTTCGTCATGTCGGGCGCGTCCAACGCCTCGATCGAGGAGCTCGCGAAGGTTGCGCCGGAACATGGCTGGTACCAACTCTATATGGCGCGCGACAAGAACATCTCGGAAGACATGATCCGCCGCGCCCGCGACGCCGGATTGTCGACCCTGGCGGTTACCGTGGATGTGCCCGTTCACACGAAACGCGAGCGCAACCGCCGCAACGGCCTCACCCGGCCCCTGCGAATGCCGCTCAAAACCCGGATCGACGCGTTGCGCCACCCGCGCTGGCTCGCCTCGTGGCTGCGCCACGGAACGCCGATGTTCTCGAATTGGGCGCCCTACGCGGGAGACGGAGCGAACAGCGAGCGCGTCGCCGACCTGGTCTCCTCGCAATTGCCGGCGCCGATGAACTGGAAGGATATCGAAACCTTCCGCGAATTGTGGCCGCGCAGTTTCGTCCTCAAGGGCGTCATGCACCCCGACGATGCGCTGCGCGCGGTCGAGCTCGGCGTCGACGGGATCGTCGTGTCGAACCACGGCGCGCGGCAGCTCGACCGCGCGGCCTCGCCGCTCGACGCGCTCCCGGCCGTCGCGGCCGCGGTCGGCGACCGCGCGACTGTGATGCTGGACAGCGGCATCCGACGCGGCGCGGACGCCCTGATCGCGATGTGTCTAGGCGCCCGCTTCGTCTTTCTCGGCCGCCCGGCGCTCTACGGCGCGGCCGCCGGCGGAACGGCCGGCGCGGCGCGGGCGATCGGACTGTTGCGCGGCGAAATCGACGACACCATGGGCCAGGCGGGCCTCGCCGACCTCCGCAACCTCGGTCCCGACATCCTCTATCGAGACGAGACCGAGACCGGGCGGAACGCGCCTCCCGGCTGAGCGCGAATCCTCAGCCGGCGAGAAAACCCGAAAAGACCGGGACGGCAAACCAGACATTGGCGCGGAAACGCGCGCGGCAATTGGCGGGGTCCTCCATATCCAGCGTCGCGACCTGCCAGACCGGCACAGGCGCGGCGGCGGCGAGGCCGACCCAGGCGGGCCACCCGGCGCCGGCCAGCGCCGCGGCGGCGGCAAGGCCGCACAGGCACAGCGCGTAGAATAGCCCGATGGCGACGCCGGCGCGGCGGCCGAGTCGGCGGGCCGAGGACTTGACCCCCGCCCGCGCATCGTCGGCCTTGTCCTGAAGGGCGTAGACGGTGTCGTAGCCCAGCGTCCACGCGACCCCCGCGGCGTAGAGCGCGACCGCCGGCGCGGCGAGGCCGCCGGTCGCCGCCGCCCAGCCGACGAGAGCGCCCCAGTTGAAGGTCAGACCGAGCCACAGTTGCGGCCACCAGGTCACCCTCTTCATGAAAGGATACGGCAGGACGAGAGCGACCGACGCCGCTCCCGTCGCGATGGCCGCCGGCGGCAGCTGGAGGAGGACCGCGAGCGCAGCGAGCGCCAGGGCGGTCATGAAGAGCGCGGCGCGGAGAGGCGATATGCGCCCGCTGGCTATCGGGCGGTCGCGCGTGCGCGCGACCCGCGCGTCGAGGCGCCGGTCGACGATGTCGTTCCAGACGCACCCCGCGGACCGGGCGGCCAGCGCGCCCGCGAAAAACAGCGCACAGAGCCGCGCCGCGTCGCCCGGACTCGGGTCGGCGAGCGCAACGGCCCACCAGCACGGCCACATCAACAGCAGGAAACCCGCCGGCTCGTGCAGACGCGCAAGCCGGGCGTAAGCGAGAAATACGTTGCCGGAAGCGCCGCCCGTCATCGCCCCTGCACTATCGGACAGAAGCGGCGCCCGGGGCAACGCGCCGGCGGGCGGGCAGCGATGCTCATTTTGGCAATAGACGTTGTCCCCCGGGAGCGAGCCGCCGCGGCGCCATGGGCCGAAATGAGAATTGCCGGCCGGCGGGACGCCGGCTTGACAGCCGCGGCGGGGCCGCCGCAGTCTCCCGGCGATGGCCGCCTTCCCCGCCCGCCCGTCCGACCGTGTATAGCTACATCCTGCGGCGGCTCGCATTCGGCGCGCTGACGGTGTTCGGCGTCTCCATCGTGGTCTTCCTGATCATGCGGGTGATGCCGGGTGATCCCCTCACCGCGATCTTCGGGCCGGAGGGGCTGACCCGGCTGACCGAGGAGCAACGCGCGGGCTACATGCGCGAACTGGGCCTCGCGGACCCGCTGGCGGTGCAGTATTTCCGCTGGATCGGCGACATCGCCCGCGGCGAACTGGGGCGTTCGTTCTTCCGCGCCGAGAGCGTCGGCGAGATGGTGATGCGGCGCGGCCCCCTGACGGCGCAGATCGCCATCCTGTCGGTGATATTGTCGTGGATTATCGGCGTGCCGGTTGCGCTGGTGAGCGTGTTGCGGCCCAACAGCCTCGCCGACGCGGCGGCGCGCACGCTGTCCATCGCCTGCCTCGCGGTGCCGGGCTTCTGGCTCGGCATGTTGATCGTGCTCGGTCTGGTGCTGGGCTTCGGCTACCGCGCGCCCCTCACGGCCTCGGGCGCATCGTTGTTCGACGCCCCGTGGACCACCTTCCAGATCGTCATCGGCCCCGCCGTGGTGCTGGCGCTCGGCCAGGCGGCCTATATCGCTCGCATGACGCGCTCGGCGCTGCTCGAGACGATCCGCGAGGACTATGTGCGCACGGCGCGCGCCAAGGGCCTGAGCGGGCGGTTGGTGGTGATCGCGCACGCCCTGCCGAACGCGCTGCTGCCGGTGATTACCCTGTCGGGCATATTGCTGGGCTTCGTGCTCGCGGGTTCGATCCCGGTGGAGCGCGCGTTCGGCGCTCCGGGGCTCGGCTACGCCATGTTCGCCGCGGTGAACGAGCGCGACATATTCGTCATGCAGAACCTGGTGTTTCTCTATTCGGCGGTGTTCGTCATGCTCAACATCGCCGTGGACATTATCATCGCGTGGATCGACCCGAGGATCCGCTACCGATGACGGCCGGCGCCTGGACGGGTCTCCGGAATTTCGCGCGACGGTCGCCGCTGTCGGCCTTCTGGGGGCTGGTTGCGGCGGGCATCGCGCTTGCTGCGCTCGCCGCGCCGGCGCTTGCGCCCTACGATCCGCTGGCGTCGGACTTCCTGCGCATGCAGGCGGCGCCCGATTCGACCAACTGGTTCGGCACCGATCAGATCGGACGCGACACCCTGAGCCGGGTGATCCACGGCAGCCGGGCGTCGCTGACGGTGGCCGTCTTTTCCGTGCTCATCGGCACGACGCTCGGTTGTTTCTGGGGTCTGGCGAGCGGCTATTTCGGCGGCTGGTTCGACATCGCGAGCCAGCGCGCCATCGAGTTCCTTCAAGCGTTCCCCGACCTCATTCTGGCGATGGCCATCGCCATGGCGCTGGGGTCGGGCACGACCACGGTGATCGTCGCCATCGCGATCACCCGCATCCCGTTCGGCGGGCGGGTGATCCGTTCGGTGGTGCTGTCGGTGAAGGAGATGGCTTATGTCGAGGCGGCGCGCGGGATCGGCGCGTCGCATGCGCGGATCATGCTGCGCCACATCCTGCCGCAATGCGTCGCGCCCTATCTCATCCTGGCGACGACGCATCTCGGCGTCGCGATCATCATCGAGGCGTCGCTGGGCTTTCTCGGCGTCGGCATCCCCCCGCCAACCCCGACCTGGGGCAACATGCTGGCGGACGCGCTGAATTCGGGCCTGGAGCCGCGCTGGTGGCTCTATGTCTTCCCCGGGCTGGCGATCACCGTCACGGTGCTCGCCTTCAACCTCCTCGGCGACGGCATCCGCGACATGATGGACCCGCGGCTGCGCGGCTCGGTTCGTTAGCCCGGATTTCTCATGACCTCTGCACAAGGCCCGGATTTTTTCGGGGTCCGGTCGCGGCTCGGCGGTTGCCTGTTCGGTTCGATGTCCGGCGGTGTCGCGAGGCGTCGACGGGATGGCCGGGCGCCTCGATTCGATCCGGCTTGTCGTTGTCCGAACATGTTCCTTCCGCGAAAGAGCGTGTGAAAAAATCGGACGGGTTTACAAACACTCGTCATTCCCGCGAAAGCGGGAATCTGTTTGCGGCGTGTCCGTAAGAAAAACCGGGCCGACATTGCGGACGACCGCCTCCGGATTCCCGCTTTCGCGGGAATGACGAGTGTTTGTAAGACTGTTCAATTTCTTCATACGCTCGAAAACGGGAATTACCGATGCAGGGGGCGGATTCTCGCAATTCCGTCACGCACTGTCATGCTCCGGCAGCGGGTTCGGAAACGTCGTAAAGCGCCGGGAACGCGATCCTGCCGCAGGCAAAACGGGTTATGCAGAGGTCTCTTCTCATGATATCTAACCGGAATTTCCGAATCTACGCTTTTGCGACGTAGATATAAGTGGGATGATTACGCTGTGACGTCATCTTGCATTGTCTGGTAACTCCATTGAAGGATTCCATCTGATCGCTTAATGTCCCGCCGAATGGAAAGTCAGGAAACGACCCACACCGCCAGTAACCTACACCCTGATCCAATTTGAGGGTCCATGCCACACCACTTGTCCAATCGAGCCGGAGCTCCCGGAAATGAGGCGCGGCGCCGGTTTCAATCTTCAGCGTCCCGCCCCACCGCAGGCCACCGCGTCCTTCTTTGAACGCTTCCATGAAGAACGACTTCCGTGCGTCGTTATCTCGCCAAGAATCTCTGATCGACCGCCCGTCATGAAGCACACGCGCGTCCGGGTCCGGCCTCAGGTCCCGCGTGAACACTCGAAGAGCTGTTTCGGAGTCAGCTTGCCCATTACGCATCAGAGCAAGCAAAATTTCGCGAATGAGCAGCAGAGACCATGGAGTATTGATATAGCGATCCGAATAGCTTACCTTCCCTAACGGATCGCCTCTATCGAGTTGCTCCTCCAATGGGCGGCAACGCTCCTTGGCAACCGACCAAAACCGCGAACCGAACGTGTCTACACGCCCGTCGAGTTCGTTGCGAATGGAAATCTGCACATCCGGATGATCGTCTGGCTCGTTGATAAATGGCACCGGCGGTTCGCGGTACGACCTCGTCAGCACCACATCCTCATAGTCGGTATGGTAAGTCCGGTCTTTCTCGATCCCGAACATATCTTCCGCAGGCGCCTGCAATAGCCGATCGCGCGCCAGGAATCCCAGTGCAGGAAGCAACGCCGGACCGGCGTTCTGATCGCCGAACGCCCGCAAGACTTCGACGCGGTTCTTAATCCTTTCCCAGTTAAAAAGACGGTGGTAAGATTCTTCCGCCATGAGGTCCACGATCAACCGCACGTTGAAAACGCGGGTGTACTCAAGCAACAGAGACGTCAGCAGGCCGTCCTTTTTCCAGATTCCCGCGATGTCTGCGTCGTCCTCTGTGTGGCAGCTGTAGAGCTGGATCGGTTCATCCGGGGCGAGGAGTCCGTAGAGGGCGGAGACGATGATCCAGCGATGGGGGCTCTCGCCCAGCACGCCGCGTTCGTCGGGGTCGAGTTCCATGAAGAAGCGCCCGCGGTAGCGCGCCATGGCAGGCATGTACCGACCATTGTCCTTTCCGCCGAAATCCGGGCCAAGCACAAGCGCAGCATTGTATGGCAGGTCCCGAAGCGACGTACCCTGGACCGATGTCGCATCGCCCTGAATCCTCGAGAATGCTTTTTGCCGGGCTTCGATCAGATCGGGACGGCGCCGGGGTATGGCGAGCGGCATCGAATTGGCGGGACGGTACGCGGATTCTCCGCCGGCCAGTTTCCTGTTCGAACAAGAGCAGAGAAAGAGAGCGTTGCCGCTCATGACTCGCCCCCCTCCCGTGAAAATAAAGACCGGTAGCCGCCGCGTTCGCGGGCGGCGGGAAACACGCTACTCGATCTCGCCGGCGGTGCGCAGCTTCGCCTCCTCGTCGCGCATATAGGCGACGATTTTCAGGATTTCGTCGAAATCGAGCGACTGGCCGAACGCGCCCATCTGGGTGCCGGGGACGCCGGACGCGATGTTCTCCACGATATCGGCGTTGCAACCGCCGCGCTTGAACTTGCCCTGAATGAGCGACGGGCCCTTCGCGCCCATCCCGCCGCCGCCGTGACAGAAGGCGCAGCGTTGCCCGAACCGCCGGGCGCCATAGGCGATCGCTTCCGCATCGCCCTCATATTCGTTCTCGAGATCGTCGACGCAGAGCTCCTCGTCGGCGGCGAGCACGGCGGGCGGCACGGCGAGCGACAGGGCGCAAAGCAGCGCGCCGACGGGCGCGGCGCAGCGGAGAAAGGCGATCATCGGGCAAGTTCCCGTGTGCTTCGTTCGCGACGGTGCTCCGCGGAGGCGCTCATTCGGCGATGGGCGGCATGTAGGGGATGCCGTACGCCTCGACGATCTCCGCCATCTCGCCGCTTTCGACCATCCGGGTCAGGCTCTCGTCGATGACGTCGCGGATTTCCGGCGCGTCACCGCGCACCGCGAATGCGATGTTCCAGTGCAGCTCCGGCGGCGCGCTGAACCCCTCGATCACCGTGAATTCGTGTTCGGGGTATTCGCGGCGCGCCTGCGCAAGCGAGGTCACGAAAATCAACGCCGCGTCGATCTCGCCCTCCACCATGCCGCGCGCGACCCGGCGGTTGCCGAGATAGAGACCGCGCTCATAGCCGTTGTTGAACAGGAAGCCGTCGACGGCGGTGGCCATGGCGACGCCGATCTTCGTGTCCCTGAGGTCGGTGAGCGAGGCGGCGTTCGCGGCGTCCCCCTGCGCGACGAGGACATAGCCCGCGCCCATATACGGGGCGCTGAGGACGAGGTCCTTCTCGGCCATCTCCCGCTTCTGGTCGTCGTCGATGGCGATGCCGGTGAAGACGGCGCACTGACCCCGGACGATGGAGTTGCGCAAGGCGCGGCCGAGACCGCCGCGCGTGCCGGTGTCGACCCAGACCTGTTCGAGCGTAAACCCGTTGCTCTCGGCGATGCGCCGCACGATGTCCACGTCGAAGCCGGGCGGCTGCACGCTCTGCGAACTGTAGGGGTAGATGAAGGGGTCGTGGCAGACGGAGAGAATGCCACGGTCGTGGAAACGGTCTACGGCGTTGGCCCACGCGGCCGGGGCGGCTGCGCAGGCGCCGACGACCGAAACCAGCGCAAGTATGGGAAATCTCACGAGTCCGGCGCCTTCCGATTGGGTTCGGGGTTCTCCGACCGAGCGGTCGAACGGAGTCGGAAAGGGAGGGCGGCCGGCGCCGCCCTCCCCTCATGTGTCAGTATGCCGACGGCTCAGCCGTTGTGCAAACCGAAGACGATGAGCGACCCGCCCTTGGAATGGGTCTTGAGCCACTCGCCGTAATACAGCGGCCAGATGCCGCCGCCGCCGGCGCCGACCACCGCGGCGATGTACTGGTCGCCGTTGGCCGTGTAGCTGGTCGGGTTGCCGTGGACGCCGGTGCCCGTGTTGAAGGCCCAGAGTTCCTCGCCGGTGTCGTCGCGCACCGCGTGGAGGAAGCCTTCCGGGTCCCCGTAGAACACGAGGCCGCCGGCGGTCGCCAGCGTGCCGCTGGTCGCCGGAGTGCTCAGCGGACGGATCCACTCCAGCTCGCCGGTGGAGGCGTCGAACGCCTTGATGGCGCCGTTGCCCTTGTTGAAGGTGATGACCTTCGCGCCGAGATACCACTCGCCGCGCTTCCACTCCTGCTTCTGCGCCTGGAGGTCCATCGAGAAGTTGTAGGTCGGCACATACACCATGTTGGTGCGCTTGGAGTAGGACATCGGATGCCACTCCTTGCCGCCGTCGAGCGAAGGCGCGATGTCCGGCGTGCGCCGGTCATACACCACGTCCATGGACGGGTCGCCGCCCTCTTCCCAGGCCATGATCGGCCGGCAGTTCTCGCCGAAGCCGTTGGTCCAGTTGATGCGGCTCAGCTTGGCCGTCCACACGCATTGCTGCGTCAGGCGCTCGATGGAATACAGGAAACCGTTGCGGTCGCCGTGCAGCCACACCTTCTTGCCGTCGATGTCGAGGAGGATCACTTCGTTCACGCCGTCATAGTCGTAGGGGTCGTTCGGCGTGTACTGGAAGTGGCCCTGGATGGAGCCGTCGTCGGGGTCCAGCACCAGGGTGGAGTTGGAATAGAGGTTGTCGCCGAGGCGCACATGGCGGTCGAAGTCGGGGCCGGGGTTGCCGACAGGCCAGAAGAGCAGATGCGCTTCCTTGTCGTAGGAGCCGGTGATCCAGGCCGAACCGCCGCCGTATTTCCACGATTCGCCGGCCCAGGTCTCGTTGCCGGGCTCGCCGGGCGCGGGGATCGTGTAGGTCTTCCACACTTCCTCGCCGGTGTCGGCGTCGCGGGCGGTGATCCAGCCCCGCACGCCGTATTCGGCGCCGGCGGTGCCGAAGATCAGCTTGCCGTCGAGCGCCATCGGCATGAGCGTGAGGGTTTCGGCGTAGGTGTAGTCGCCCACCTGCACGTCATAGACGACATCGCCCGTCGCGTTGTCGAGCGCCACGAGATGCGCATCGAGCGTCGCCAGATAGACATTGTCCCGATAGGGCATGACGCCGCGGTTGACCACGTCGCAGCACAGTTGGGGATAGACGTCGGCGGGCAGCTCGCGCTCGTATTTCCAGTTGACGACACCGGTGGTGCCGCTCAACGACCACACCTTGTTGTAGGACGAGGTGACGTAGAGCGTGCCGCCGACGGCGATGGCTTGGGAGTCCTGCCCGTCGAGCGAGCCGAACGACAGGATGAACTTGGGCACCAGGTCCTTCACGTTGCCCTGGTTGATCTGCGACTGGGGCGCGTAGCGGGTGGACTCGTAGTCGCGCCCGTAATGCAGCCAGTTCGCAGGGTCCTTGTCCGCGTTCATGAGCATGTCGTCGGACACGTAGTTGGGCTGCTGCGGCGCGGCGCCGAGCTCGTCGACCTGCGCTTGCGCGGCGGAACCGAGCCCGAACGCGGCCAGCAGCGCCGCGCCAAGGGCGACGGCCCCGACCGGTTGGTGTTTCGTCATGATCGCAAAAGCCTCCTGGACGATGGGCGATAAGCGGCCGGCGGACTCAACCGCCCGCCGCGGGCAAGCCGGACCGGCGCCGCCGGGCGCCTGCGGCCTGCCGTGGCGCAAGTTACCCCAACGCGGCGCGAGTTCAAGCGTCCGTGAAGAAAAATGAACCGCCCCCCGCCGTCTCACGGGTCCGCCGGCACGGCGTTGCGGTAGCAACGGCGGAGCCGCGTCGCCCGCTCGCGCCCGTCGCCGTAACGCGAGTCCGCCCGGGTGTTGGCGGCGACGAAGCGCGCCGCAGCGCGGAGCTGCCGCCAGCCGCCCGCCAGCGCCGGAAACCGCGCCGCCGCCCAGCAGTCGACCCTGCGCTCGTTCCCCGAATCGAGCGCCAGATGCCCGACCTCGTGCACGAAAAAGAAGAACGCCGCGCCCGGCGCCGCGTCCTCGATGACGCGCACGCGGCGCGGGCAGTAGAACACCCGGGCCGGCGGGTCGGCGATGGCCACGCCGCCGCGCGTGCGCGCGCAGTCGGGCACGAAGACAGTGGCGCGGAACGCCTCCGCCAGAGCGCGGCGGGTCGCCTCCGCGTCGAGGCCGGCCCCTTGCGCGGCGAGCGCCGCCAGCCCGCCGCCGGCGATCAGGGTGCGGACGGCGACGCGCCAAGCTGCGCCAGTCGCCGGCGGCGCGCGACGAGCGGCGGGCACACCGTTTCGTCGTAATAGTCCACCTGGCAATCGAGGCACTGGAGGCACTCGTTTTCGTTGATCGCGCCGTCCGCGGCGATGGCGCCGATGGGGCAGGACGACCGGCACACGGCGCACGGATTGCCGCATTCGGGCCGCCGCTTGAGCCAGCGCACAAGATGGAATTTGCCGAGCAGGGTCAAGACGCCGCCCAGCGGGCACAGGAAGCGGCAGAAGAAACGCTCGACGAACAGGCCGGCGGCGAGCAGCGCCAGCGCCCACGCCACGAAGACCCAGCCGCGATCGAACATCGTCACGATCGCCGTCTTGAACGGCTCGATCTCCGCCGCCTTGCCGGCCGCGTCCATCGAATACGCCGCGGTCGCGCACAATGCCGCGGCGGCGACATATTTGAGCGCCCACAGCTTCTCCTGAAGCGTCTCCGGCACGCGGAGCTGCGGGATGCGGAACAGCCGTCCGGCGCGGTTCGTCAGTTCCTGCAAGGCCCCGAAGGGACACAGCCACCCGCAGAACACGCCGCGCCCCCACAGCACCAGACTCAGGCCGACATAGGCCGACAGGATCAGGATCAGCGGGTCGACGAGGAATACGCGCCAGTCGACCCCGCCGAGCGCCGCGCGGGCGTAGGTCAAAACGTTAAGGGTCGTCAGCTGCGCGTCGTGCATCCAGCCGAGCCAGACGAGCACGAAGGCAAGGAACCCCGTGCGCAGGGCCCGGTGCAGCCGCCGATGGCGCGCGAGCCGGTCCTGCAATGCGAAGATTAAGGTAAGCGCCGCCAGCAGCCCGGCCAGAACGACGATGTCGCCCGCGCGATCGACCCACAACAGCTGCCAGTCGGAAAGCGCTTCGACCCGCAACAGCCCCAGAAGGACCCGTTCCGACTCCCCGGCGCCGGCGTCGTCGCTGCCCCCCGCAATGAGGTGACGCGGGGCTTCCCAGGCCAGCGTAAAGACCGCCGGCGGGGCCTCGGTGTCGGCGACGGCGCCCCCGGATTCCGCCACGGCTGAAGGCGGCGCCGAGATTTCCACCGCCCACGGGCGCAGCGGGTCGAGGCCCGCCTCCGCCGGCAGGCGAAACAGCGCATGGTCGTCGAAGCGCGGCGCGCCTGCCGCGCGCACCGCACTGCGCGGCAGGAAACCGGCCGGCGGCAACGGGATGGGCCGCCCGTCCTGGACAAGGCGCAGAAGCGCCGCGCCGCCCCCGCGGTGACGGCGCAGAAGCGGATAACGGCCGGCGGCGGCGAACCACAGAAGACGGTCCCCCGGCGACAGCTGTGACAGGTGGTAGTTGTGCCACCGCGCGCCGAAGAGATTCCGCCCGATATCCGCCGGAGTCGCCAGCGCGACGTGGAATTCGAGGAACGGCGCCCGCCGGGCGTCCGCCTGCGCCGCGCGGGGTTCGAGGCCGAACGCGCGCGCCGCGTCGCCATCGGTCAGGCGCAACCGCGTCACCGCCCCGATGGCGAGGAGCCCCTCCCAGTCCCGCGGTTCGAAGCGCTCGGCGTCGAGGCGCGGCGCGCCGGTTTCGACATTGCCGGCAAGGCCCGAGCGCCGCGCCGCGCGGCGCCCAGCGAGCAACACCGCCCCCGCCATCAGCGTGGAACTGATGGTCGCGCCCGATACGCCATCGACGCCGCGCGGCCCCGTAGCGATGCGGCGGTCGACGCGCATCCCCGTGAGTTCGTCGAGGTAGCGCTGCAACGCTTCTTCGGGGATGAGCTCCGGCCCGATCATCGGTTCGTAATGTTCGAGCAGAGCGGTTCCGGCAATGCGTCCGTCGAGACCGAGCCCGACGACGATGTCGAACGGCTCGCCGCTATAGCCGGCGGGTTCGGCGAGGTCGGCGGTGGAGAACAGGTAGCCGATAACGGCGCCGTCGCGCAGGGCGCGCGCGACCGGCGGCGCGCCCTCGACCGCCCCCGCCGCGTCGGCCCCGGGGAACGCCCTGGCGACCGCGGGCGGCGCGAGTCGTTCGGCGAGCGGCGCTTCCATCCCCGCGCGGGCCGGCGCAAAAGCCGCGAACATGGCGGCCGACGCCGCCGCCGCGGCGAGCGCGCGCGCGAAAACGAAGACGGTCCGGGTCACCTCCGCGAAGCGTCGGCGACGACGACCGGCGACGGCGCGGCGGCGAGAGGAAGGCCGATCTCGCGGACGAGCTTCTCGATCATCGCCGCGGCGAAATCGTCGTAGTCGTCGGCGACGACGAGAAAGGCCGCTTCGCCGGCGATGACGCTGTTGCGGAAATAGGTGTCGACGAACGGCTCCTCGTTGCGGATGGCGAGGCCGTTGACGGTCACGCCCGCCGCCGCCGCGGCGCGCCGGGCCCGTTCGGGCGGCGCGCCGGCGTTCGCGCGGCCGTCGCCGGAGATGTCTATCGTCCGTCGCGCCCCTTCATAGGCGTTGGTCTCGAGCTCGCGCATCGCGAAGCGGATGGCGCCGCTTATCGAGGTCTGTCCGCCGACGATCAGGCGCGGCGCGCGCACCGCAGCGTTCGCGAACGCGGCCGCATCGGCGTCGTCGCGCACCGCCATCCAGTCGACGGCCACCGCGTGCTTGCTCGAGTCCGACCACTGGACCAGCGTCACGGCGATGCCGCCGACGGACGCGCGCAGCGCCGCCAGCACGTCGGGGTGGCGGAACGCCTGCGCAAGGCCGTTCATTTGCAGGAAATACTCGTCATCGTCGACGCTGGAGGAAACGTCGACGGCGAGAACGAGCTCGAGCTCCACCGGCTGCCGGGCCTCCTCGGCGGCGCCGGAGGCCGCGAACCCGCCCGCCGCGCCGAGCGCCGCGGCGATACGGAGGAGCGCCGTCGCGCGCGCAAGCGCTCTCATGGGCGGGCGACGCCCGCTGCCGAATCGCCCGGCGCCGGCGCGGCGAGGTTGGCGAACATGGCGGATACTCCCCTCGCGCATCATACAGCGCAGCGGCTCAGGCCGCCCGCGCCAGCCCTTCCAGGCGCGTCAACCACGCGCCGAACCGCGGGCATTCCGCACGGATCGTCGCCAGGCCCGCTTGCCGCGCAACCATCGGGCCGTGAAGGCGCTTTTTGTATCCCCGCACTGTGCGCGCAATCCGCTTGCTCGGCGCGCCTTCGGGATCGTCGTTGATGTCTTCGGGCGTCGTGAATTTTCGGCGGATCTCCGAGAGCGCCACGATATGTTGCTCCGCCGTCCTCCCGGTCACCCCGAACGCCGCCGTGTCGGAAAACAGCAGACCCTCGAATTCATGCTTCTGAACGTAGGGGAATACCCGCCGCGCATCCCGAATTTTCGGTTTGATTTTCTGCATCAGGTGGTCCTCCAACGCCTTGACCGATAATTTTCCCTTGCCACGAAAGCGGTAGAAATCGACCAGCGAAGTCACGGCGTCGTAACGCGGCGGGCGTAGACGGAGCATCTCCGACACGAGTCGTTCAGCGCTTACGTTGCCGCCGCCGGCGCCGCTGCTCCGGGCGCGGCCGAGCGGAACCGGATACGCTGCGACCCCAAGCGGTCCCAGATGATCCGCGAGAACGCGCTTGACGAACTCTTCTTCCGTCCGGCCTTCCACGGATATGGCGAGGCTGATCACGGGCGGCCGCCGAGGAGATTTTTCTGCCAGAGTTCGCCCGTCGTGAACTCTTCCAGCCAGTCTCTATACTCGTCTTCGTCGTATCGGCGAATTTCCGTCCGCCCGTCGCGCAGCTCCAGAACGCGAATTTCGTCGAGGCCGAACACATCGACGAGCAGGGGAGACTGGGTCGCCGCGATGACTTGCCGATCATCCGCTAGCGTCTTGAGCATATCGCCCACCAGAGTGACAGCGGCCGGATGCAACCCCAGCTCCGGTTCATCCAGCAACAGCACGTTGGGTAGCATTTCGGGCGGAAGGTTCAACAGCGTCACCAAAGCGAAGAGACGGAGCGAGCCGTCGGAGGTCAGGTGGGCGCCGATGGTTTTGTCCACCCCCTTCGCTTTCCACCGAAGTAGGACCTTCCCATAGTCTTCTTCGATCTGGAACCGATCGAAGACCGGCAGGATGCGCTGGATGTGACTACAAATCGCCTCGAACCGACGCATGTCTTCGCGTTCGAGACGAAGCAGAACGGCAGCCAAATTCCCGCCATGCGACCTGAGGTAACCGTTGTCCTCAGTCTCCCATCTCCTTTTGAGACGTGAGTCGTCCGAAGTGTCGTGAAATTGATACACGGCGCAACGCCGTAACTGATTCACAAGAAAGCGAGCGGTCTTCGTGCCGACGCTGGCGGATTCGACCGATTGAGCTGCCTCTACGACTTCCGCCTCGATATGGCCGCTTCCGAGATGCTGCCAGGGCGCCGTGGTTTCCCATCCCTCGCGGCTGAATCGAAACGCCTCCTCCGTGAACATGAAACGGTCCGGGTGCGCGTGAGCGAGCGCGAAGCGATAATCGTTCCTCCCTGCCTCGGTTCGTATGGCCAGTTCGGCTTCCATCCGCGGACTGATCCGGCTGCCGCCGAACAGCTGGTCATCGGCGCCGCCCTGCTGCTGGATGAAATCGGCCAGGCGACGACTGCCGATCATCCAGCTCATCATGTCGAAGAAGCGGATGAAGTTGGATTTTCCCGAACCGTTGGCGCCGATCAGGACCGTAGCTCCGGGCATGTCGTCGATCTCGACATCGGCAAGAGATCGAAAGCCCTTGATACGAATCGATTCGATCCGGTTCGTCATGAGCGGCCTCCCCGGGATGGAGCGCTCCTGCGGCGGATCTGCGTCTCCAGGACTGCGCCCCGGATGTAACGAGAGCCTCGGCGACCCGACCGGCTGTCTCGCATATCTCGGGATGAGAGGAGAATCGCCATCGCGTGCGCAGCCGCTCTCATCGGGCAGCGGCGGCGGCCGCCTCCACAAGCGCGCTCTCGGCGGCGGCGCGCACGCCCGGGTCCTCGTCGCCACGCGCGTGTTCCAGCAGCGCCAGTGTCGATTCGGTCCCAATTTCGCCGAGTCCGACCGCAGCGGCGGCGCGTATCGCCGCGTTATCGTCCGTCAAAGCCTCGGCGAGCGCCGTTTGCGCCTCGGCGCCGAACCCCGCCAGGGCGCGCGCTGCGGTCCACCGCACGGTCATCTCCTCGTCGGCAAGCAGACTGCCAAGGGGGCCGACCGCTTGCCGCGGCGCCGCGATGCGCCCCAGGGCGCGGGCCGCGGCGCGGCGCACGCGCGGCGACGGATCGCCGACCAGCGTCGCCACCTCGGTCGCCGCGGCGTTCGCCGCGATGCCGATCCCCGCGAACGCACGGGCAGCGGCGTAGCGCACGCCTTCCTCCCGGTCGTCGAGGCTTTCGAGCAGGGGATCGAGCGTCAACGCCGCCATCTCGCGCCGCGCCGAACTGATCCGCGCCATACGACGGGCGGCCCAGCCGGCGCGCGGGAATTCGCCGGAACGGGCGAATTCGGTCGTCGAATCGTGGCGCCGCGTCGTCTCTTCCGCCGAGGCGACGAGACCGATGGCGCGCACCGCGGCTTCGCGCACCTTCGGGTCGCGGTCGATCGCCGCGTCGATGAGCGCCGGCAACGCCGGCCGCGCGCGCACCCGGATAGCGCCGAGCGCGCCGGCGGCGGCGGCGCGCACAGAAGCGCTTCCGTCGCCCAGCACGGCAACGAGCGGCCGCACCGCGCCCGCGCCCATGCGGCTCAAGCCGGTCGCGGCGGCGGCGACTACCGAAAGTTCGGAGTCGCGCAGCGCCGCGATCAACGCCGGCACGATGTCTCCGGCCTTCAGAGAAAACTGCCCGAGGGCTCCGGCAGCGGCGTAGCGCACCTCCGGCTGCGAGTCATCGAGCGCCGCAATCAGCGCCGGCACGGCGAGATTGGCGAACGCCGCGATGCGCTCCATCGCCGAGACCGCCGCGATGCGCACCTCCACCGCCGGATCCGTCGACGCCTCGACGAGCGCCGGCACAGCGTCCCTCGCTTCGTGACCGATATCGCCGAGCGACCACGCGGCCTCCGCCCGGGCCGCCGGATCCGGCGCCGCGAGCCGGGCGGTCAGTCCGGATATCTCCGCCGCGCCCGCGGGAAGGGCGAGCCCGAAGGCGATGGCGATCACGGCGAGCGTCGTTCTACGAGTCGGCCCTCCCCGGCCGACCGGCAAGCGCAATCCGATCGCGGCCCGGCGGCGACCCGGATGACAGCGAATGCTACGCCCAAACATCTTCCCTGGACTCCCAATACGTTCTCACAGCCTCGAACCGATCGATACGGGTCCGTATCTTGTCGATCTCTCGCGGATAGAACTCATCCATGGCCTCGCACAGTTGCAGCATCCATCGCTTCCGCGAATATCCTTGCGTTATACGAATGTCATTGGAATTGGCGAGCTGTATCTGCCCCCACCCCAGTGCGCCGACAGTAAGACACTCCCAATCGAGAAATTCGATTGGAGAGAATAAAACGTCCGACACCGTAACCTTCATTCCTGAGACAGAATATTTTATTGCGAGAATAGCAAATACATTCGTATCCGATTCGTAGAATCGGGAAAGCCGTTCCACAGACGTAAGCGCAGGCATGTTGAATCGCGTATCTTCCCTGTGCGTCTTGACATCTATTACAGAGTAGAATCCTTCCTTGTCGGAGAAGGCGAGATCGGCCATCGCCCGGCGCGCAAAATCGCCCGAGTACTCCAGACACCATGCCCCAAGAAAAGATTCGAACTCCTTCGCCACAAGATTTTCGAGCGCATCGCCGACAGCCCTGGGACTGCCGGCGACCGGTTCCGTCAGGAAATCGGGCACGGAATTGATATAATCCCGAACCTTCGCAGCTACCTGGCAGTTGTGCCCCTTGTAATAGAAATTCGCTTTCACGGCAGACCGCCGATGCAATTTTTGTCGACTGCGCTCGCGCCGACGCTCCCGGGTCGCGCATTCCTGTCCCAGAAGACGCCGTCCTCGTAACCCTGGATACGCGGATCGCGTTTCGCCGCCGCGATCCGTTTCAAAGCCCAGCACAGATAGGTTTTGTCGATATCGACGCCACACCAGCGCCGCGACAACTTCTCCGCAACCACAACCGTAGTTCCGCTTCCGAGGAACGGATCGAAGACGAGATCTCCCGCCCGCGAGCTCGCGAGAAGCAGCTTCGCGATCAATTTCTCCGGCTTCTGGGTGGGATGATCCGTATTCTCCGGCATGGACCAGAAGGGAACCGTCACGTCGGTCCATATATTCGAGGGATGGGTCAGCCGGAAGGCGCCGCCCGGCTCTCGACGCCAGTCTTTGGGCTGGCCGCTCGCCCTGTATGGCGCCAGAACCCTGCGCTTCAATTTCACCGCGTCTACGTCGAAACGGTATCGGTCCGATCTCGTACAGAACCATATATCTTCGGAATTGTTCTTCCAATTAGCTTTCGCGCCGCGCCCCTTTCCCCTCTCCCAGGTGATCCGGTTACGAACCCGGAATTTCGCTTCCAGAATCGGCGATATCGACATCGAGGTCCGCCAATCGGAACAGACGTAAATTGTCGCGTCCGGTTTCATCGCGGGCAAGAGCGCATCGATCAGCCCTCGAAACCAATCCCCATACTCGTCCGCTCCCCTCCTGCCGAACCGGGCGCCGTTGAAGGTCCTGGTCAGGTTATACGGCGGGTCGAGAACGAGGAGATCGACGAAGGCGGACGGGAGATGTTTCGCCACCTCGAAAATATCCCCCGCAACGACGCGCCCCTCGACATCGGACGCAGCGACCGGTCCATCCACCCGGAGGACGCCGCGCGACAGGCGAGCGATTTCCGCCTCCGTGCACGACAGCGTCCGGTTCCGGGGCGCACGGTTGCGCATCGTCGGCGCGCTCATGAGACCGGAAGCGGGAAGCGGAGCGGCGGCCCCGTCGACGGGCCGCCGCCGGATCGAGGTCTTGCGACTCGCCGCTACATGTCCGTGTAGCCGTAAGCGCCGTCGGTCCACTCGTAGAACACGTAGCCCGGAAGCGCGACATCGCCCTTGCCGTCGAAGGTGAGCTCGCCCAGAACCGTGTCGAAGGTCAGCGTGCGCATCTGCTCGACCAGCGCATTGATGTCGGTGCTGCCGGCGGCCTCGGCGGCCTGCGCGAAAACCTGGATCGCCGCGTAGGTGTAGAGCGTATAGCCTTCGGGCTTGTAGCCCTGCTCCATGAAGCGCGCGACGACTTCGGCGGCGGCTTCGTTCTTCGTGGGGTCCGGAGAGAAGGAGAACAGCGTGCCCTCGCCGGCATCGCCGGTGATCGACCAGAACTCTTCGGTGACCAGGGCGTCGCCCGACACCAGCGTCGCGTCGAGGCCCTGAGAGTCGGCCTGACGGACGATGAGCCCGGCTTCGGTGTGATAACCGCCGAGATAGATGACATCGATCTCTTCGGCCTTCAGCTTGCTCACCAGCGCCGTGTAGTCCTTCTCGCCGGCGGTGTAGGCCTCGTAGAGGGCTTCCTCGACGCCCGCGGCGTTCAGCGCCTTTTTCGTCTCGTCGGCGAGCCCCTTCCCGTAGGCCGTCTTGTCGTGGAGGATGGCGATGCGCTGGCCGGGGAACACCCGCGCGAGGAAGTTTCCGGCGACGAGGCCCTGCTGATCGTCGCGCCCGCAGGTGCGGAAGACGTTTTCGTACCCCTGTTCGGTGAGCAGCGGGTTCGTGGACGCGGGCGAGATCTGGAGGATGCCTTCCTCGTAATAGACCTCGGAGGCGGGGATGGAGGTGCTCGAGCAGAAATGCCCGGCGACGAAGGCGACCCCCTTGTTGACCATCTGGTTGGCGACGGCGACCGCCTGCTTCGCCTCGCAGGCGTCGTCACCGATCTCCAGCACCAGGCGGTTGCCGAGCACGCCGCCGGCGGCGTTGATGTCGGCGACCGCCATTTCGGCGCCGCGAGTCATCTGCTCGCCGAAAATGGCGTACTGGCCGGTCACCGACCCGGCGGTGCCGATAAGCAGCTCTTCGGCGGCCGCGCCGCCCGCCAACCCGCCCGACAGAACGGCCGCCGCAGCGGCCGCGAATACGCGCTTTCTCATCGTCGTTCTCCTGATGTTTCGGGACCGTGCCGACCGGCAGGGCCGGATCGCCGCGCCTCACGCGCGACCACGAACGTCGGCCGGCAATATCGCCATGCGCACCGCTGTTTTCAACCCGGCATTCCGGTGACCAAACCGACCGTGCGGCGGCGGCGGTTACGTGGTATCGTCCGTTGCCACAGCCGCCGACGCGCTGCCTGCGGAGTGTCGACGATCAGTCGAACGACACCGATGCTATGGATGGGACATCACGCTGCAATGCGGTCTAATGCCCAAACCACTGCCGAATTTAACCCATATCGTGTCATGACCGTTGCAGAGGAATGGGCGCACGAGCGCGAAGACATGGGAAGCAAATCGAAATTCTGGTACACCGACGACGATGGGCTTCGGTGGCTCTTCAAAACCCCCAGACCGGAGACGGGTGAGCATTGGGCAGAGAAGATCGCCGCCGAGATCGCCGCCGGGCTCAATATCGCTCATGCAAGGGTGGAGCTGGCGCAATTCGAACGGCAGCGCGGCTCTGCAACCGAATCTTTCACCCGCGACCGTCCAAGATCTCTATATCATGGCAACCAACTGCTCGCCAGGGTTTTTAACGGCTACGATCCCGAAAAAACATTTCAAAATTCGAATCACACTCTGGAAAACATATGGCTGGCGCTGGATAAATTTTTCCGCAGAAAGTCCAATCGGGCAAAGGAGGTCTTCGCTGAATATCTGGTGCTCGATTCCTTAATCGGTAATACGGATCGCCATCATGAGAACTGGGCGTTGTTGAGTCGCCGTGTAGCGAACCGGTGGAGATGGTTCGTAGCTCCGTCATACGATCATGCCTCGTCTCTTGGCCGAGAACTCTCGGATGAAGTCCGCCACAGGTGGATCGCCGATAAACGCATTGGCTGCTATTCGGAATCGAAAAAGGCGAGAGGCGGCATCTATTGGTCGGAGGAGGATCGGAAAGCACCCAGCCCTCTTGAGCTGGTCCGGCGAGCACATGATTGTTATCCTTCCCTGTTCGCAAAGGCTCTGAAGAAATTGGAAAAATTGTGCGACGATACCAGGAGAAACATTGTGAATCGTATTCCTGAAGATTGGATGACACCTTCTTCGCGTATGTTCGCTATCGAGTTGATGCGATACAACATGAACGAACTGAGGAAATTGGGATCGTGAATACACGAATCCTTTTTTTGGCGTGGCAAGAACCGGGGAGCCGGCGGTGGTTTCCTGTGGGCCGGCTCGACGCCGAAGGAGATTCCTATCGATTCCGTTATACGCGAGGCGCGGAGCGCGCCCTGCGAGAGGCTCGTTTTCCGTTGTCTCTGGAATTCCCGTATATTGCAAAGGATTACCGCGCCAAAAACCTTTTCGTCACATTCAGGAATCGCGTCATGGCGCGCGGACGGCCCGATCGCGCGGACCATCTGCGCAGCCTCGGCCTCAAAGAAAACGCCGATCCGGTCGAAATCCTTTCCGTGAATGGCGGTCGCCGCGTCACCGATGCGTATCAAGTCTTTCCCAGACTCTCGAAGGACAGTGAAGGAAAATTCACTTGCCGCTTCTTTCTGCATGGCTGGCGTTACACCCCCAGCGTCGCCCAGGAGCGGATCGGTAAGTTGGAGAGCGGAGAGGAACTGCGCGTCGCGATCGAATTGGAGAACCCGGCGACCGGACTTGCCGCGCAGATCCAGACGGAGGACTACCACATGATCGGCTGGGCGCCGCGCTGGCTCGCGCCGGATGTCGCCGCGGCGGCCCGCGAAACCGGGGAATGCGCCGCCCGCGTCGTGCGCATCAACCCGCTGCCGCCGCCGTCCCCGCAACGGGTCCTGATCGAAATGACGGGGCGCTGGGACGCGCACGAGCCGATGACGGGCGGGGATTTCGTCCCCCTGGTCGGCGATTGACGCGCGCTCAGCCCTTCTCGCGATAGCGCCAGAGACCGGCGCGTTCGTAGAGCCACGGATACTGCCGGACCATGTTGGCGGTCCGGGACAGGCGCCAGGCGACCAGACCGACCGCCATGATCGCCGCCGTGTCCAGCAGATAGCCCGGCAGGGAGAACAGCGGTCCGTCGAACAAGGCGTAGACGAGGAAACGGTCGGCCGCTCCGAGGCCGCAGCAGGCTGCAACCAGCTGCCAGGCGGGGCGCCAGGCGCCGGCGATCGCCCGGCCGGTGAGCACTGCGGCGCCGCCGCCGGCGATCAGCGTCAGGCCGACGAAAACGGCGAGGTGGGTTCCGGACCAGGGCATGCTCATGGCGTCACGCCGCCCCTTCGAGATAGGCGCCCTGCACGTCCTCGCTCGCGAGCAGCTCCTGGCCGGTCCCCGTCAGCACGATCCTGCCGTTGGCCATGACATAGCCGCGATGCGCAAGCCGCAGGGCGTGCCAGGCGTTCTGCTCGACCAGCAGGATGGTGATCCCGAGCGTCTTGTTGAGGTCGCCGATCACTTCGAATATCTGCCGCACGATGAGCGGCGCGAGCCCCAGCGAGGGTTCGTCGAACAGGAGCAGCCGCGGGCGGCTCATCAGCGCGCGGGCGATGGCGAGCATTTGCTGTTCGCCGCCCGAAAGCGTGCCGCCGCGCTGGGCGCGCCGTTCGCCGAGGATGGGAAAGATGCCGAACACGCGCTCGAGGTCCTCGTCGAGATGGCCGGGCGGGGCGGCGGTTGCGCCCATTTGCAGATTCTCCAGGACCGTCATGCGGGGGAAGATGCGTCGTCCCTCGGGCGCGTGGGCGATGCCCCGGCGCACGATGCGAAAGGTGGGCAGCGCGGTGATGTCCTCGCCGTCGAAGGCGATGGCGCCGCGCGCGGCGCGGGGGTTGCCGCAGACGGTCATCAACAGCGTGGACTTGCCCGCGCCGTTGGCGCCGATCAGGGTGACGATCTCGCCCTCGTTCACTTCCAGATCGACGCCGCGAAGCGCCTGCACCGGACCGTAGAACGTGTGAACGCCTTGCACCGACAGCATCAGGCGGCGTCCTCCGCCTCGCCGAGATAGGCGGCGATGACCGCCGGGTCGCGACGCACCGCCTCGGGCGTCCCTTCGGCGATCTTGCGGCCGTAGTCGAGGACGACGATGCGGTCGGATATGCCCATGACCACGTTCATGTCGTGCTCGATGAGCAGCAGCCCGATGCCGAAGCGTTCCCGGATCTCGGTGAGGAGCGCATTGAGCTCGCCGGTCTCGCGCTGATTGAGGCCGGCGGCCGGTTCGTCGAGGCAGAGCAGCTCCGGTTCGGTGCACATGGCGCGGGCGATCTCCAGGCGCCGCTGCGCTCCGTAGGGCAGTTCCCCGGCGTTGCGGTCGGCGTCGGCGACGAGACCGAACCGTTCGAGCCAGAAACGCGCGCGCTCCACCGCCGCGGCCTCGGCGGCGCGGTAGCGCGGCAGGCCGAGCAGCCCCGCGACGGTAAAGGCCGACGCGCGCATCAGTTCGTTGTGCTGCGCGACGACGAGGTTTTCGAGCGCCGTCATCGCCGGGAACAGGCGGATGTTCTGGAAGGTCCGCGCCACCCCGGCGCGGGCGATGCGGAACCCTTCCATGCGTTCGAGCAAATGGGTCGCGCCGTCCTGCCCGGTCAGCGCGAGACGGCCGACATCGGGTTTGTAGAAACCGGTCAGGCAATTGAAGACGGTGGTCTTGCCGGCGCCGTTGGGTCCGATGATGGCGGTGATCTCGCCCCGCGCCGCCGAGAAGGACAGGTCGTCGACGGCGATCAGGCCGCCGAAGCGCATGGTGAGATGCTCGACGGCGAGAAGCGCGGTCACGCGCCCGCTCCGCGCCGGGCGAGGCGCAGCGTCGGCTCGCGATGGGCGAGCAGGCCGCGCGGGCGCCAGATCATGATGAGCACCATCGCCAGGCCGAAGGCCAGCATCCGGTATTCGGAGAACTCCCGAAGGAACTCCGGCAGCAAGACGATCGCGCAGGCCGCCAGCACGACGCCGACCTGGCTTCCCATGCCGCCGAGGACGACGATGGCGAGAATGATCGCCGATTCGACGAAGGTGAAACTTTCGGGGCTGATGAAACCTGCCCTCGCCGCGAAGAAAGAGCCGGCGAAACCGCCGAACATGGCGCCGAGCGCAAAGGCGGACAGTTTGACGTTGACGGGGTCGATCCCCAGCGAGCGACTGGCGATCTCGTCCTCGCGCAGCGCTTCCCACGCGCGCCCCAGAGGCAGTTTGCGAATACGCAGCACGAACAGGTTCGTCAGCAGCGCCAGCGCGAGAATGATGAAGTAGAGAAAGATCACCCGGTGTTCGCTGGCGAAGGGGATGTCGAAATAATTGTGGAAACTCTCGTCCTCCGGCGCGCGCCGGGCGAAGCTCAGGCCGAAAAAGGTGGGCCGCGGAATGCCGCCGATACCGTTGGGACCGCCGGAAAACGCGACCCAATTGGTCAGCACCAGACGGATGATCTCGCCGAACCCGAGAGTGACGATGGCGAGATAGTCGCCCCGCAGGCGCAGCACCGGATAGCCGAGCAGAATGCCGAACGCCGCCGCAAACGCGCCCGCAAGCGGCAGACACGCCCAGAACGACAGGCCCCACGTCGTGGCGAGCAGCGCAAAACTGTAGGCGCCCACGGCGTAGAAGGCGACATAGCCGAGATCGAGCAGGCCGGCGAGACCGACGACGATGTTCAGGCCCCAGCCGAGCATGACGTAAATCAGGACCAGCGTCGCGATATCGACGACATAGCGGTCGGAGAACGGCAGGAACGGCAGCGCCGCGGCCGCGGCGACGGCGGCGACCGCGAACGGCGCGGCGAAGCGGCCGAAGCCCGCCGCCGCCGCGCCGGTCCCGGCGCGCAGGGCGGCCGCGGCGGCGGCGGGCAGGCGCATGAACGACAGCAGCAGCCGCCCGGCGAACACCGCGGCGACCCCGATCGCCAGCGCCGTCCAGCGGCCCTCGACCTCCAGCCCTTCCGGGCCGGCGGGGAAGACGCGCAGGCCGACAAGCGGAATGCCGAGGACGAGCGCGACGGCCGACGCGAGGCCGGCGTCGCGAAGCGCCCTGGGGAAGGTGCGCACCCGGCGCCTCAGACCTTCTCGATTTCGGGGCGGCCGAGCAGACCGGTCGGACGGAAGATGAGCACCAGGACGAGAATGCCGAACGCGGCGACATCCTTGTATTCGACCGAGAAATAGCCGGAGAAAAAGGCCTCGACCATCCCCAGGAGGAGGCCCCCGAGCATCGCTCCCGGCAGCGACCCGATCCCGCCGAGGACGGCGGCGGTGAACGCCTTGAGGCCGGCGATGAAGCCCATGAAGAAGTCCACCACGCCGTAATAGAGAGAGGCCATGATTCCGGCGACCGCGGCGAGCGCCGCCCCCATCACGAAGGTGAGCGAGATCGTCCGGTCGACATCGATGCCGAGCAGCATCGCCATCGTCCGGTCCTGTTCGCAGGCGCGCTGGGCGCGCCCCAGCGCGGTGCCGCCGATGACCGCGGCAAACGCCGTCATCAACGCCACCGTCAGCACGACGATGAGAATTTGCACGAAACTCAGGCGCACGGCGAAATCCGCCGTTTCGTAGACGGTGAAGCCGCGGGTCAGAATGGGGCTGAGCGCCTTGACGCCGGCGCCCTGGGAGATGAGCACATAGTTCTGCAATGCGAGCGACATGCCGATGGCGCTGATCAGCGCCGCGAGACGCTGCGTGCCGCGCAGCGGTCGATAGGCGATGCGTTCGACCGACCAGCCGTAGGCGGCCGTGAACAGCATGGTGACGATGAGGACGACGAGCAGCGCGAACGGCACCCAGGTAATGCCGGCGGCGCCGAGGATGGTGAAGGCGATCACCGCGACGAAGGCGCCGATCATGTAGATCTCGCCATGCGCGAAATTGATCATCCCGATGATGCCGTACACCATCGTGTAGCCGATGGCGATCAACCCGTACATGCTGCCGAGCGTCACGCCGTTGATCAGCTGTTCGAGGAAATACGCCATCTCTCCCCCCGCGCCGCGCCGCCCTGCCTAGCGCAGACCGCGCGCGCTTCCAACCGGTTTTCGCGTCCGCAGGCGCCTACGCCGCAGCGCGGCGAAGCCCGAGACGATCCCACACGCGGCGCAGCGCCGTTACCAGCGCGTCCATCATGGCGTCGTCGTGCAGCGGAGTCGGCGTGATGCGCAGGCGCTCGGTCCCGCGCGGCACGGTGGGGTAGTTGATGGGCTGGACGTAAATATCGAAGTCGCGCAGCAAGGCGTCGCTCGCGCCCTTGCACAGGGCCGCGTCCCCCACCATCGCCGGCACGATGTGGCTCGGATTGTCGAGGACAGGAATGCCGGCGGAAGCGAGGCGGCGTTTCAGCGTCCGCGCGCGTTCGCCGTGGCGTTCGCGTTCGGCGCCGCTCGATTTGAGGTGACGAACCGCGGCCAGCGCGCCCGCGGCGACAGCCGGCGGAAGCGACGTGGTGAAAATGAACCCCGGCGCGAAGGACCGCACCGCGTCGCACAGCGCCGCCGACGCGGCGACATAGCCGCCCATGACGCCGAACGCCTTGGCGAGCGTCCCCTCGATGGCGTCGATGCGGCCCATATGCCCGTCGCGCTCGGCGACGCCGCCGCCCCGCGCGCCGTACATGCCCACGGCGTGCACCTCGTCGAGATAGGTGAGCGCGCCGTGGCGTTCCGCCGCGTCGCAGATCTCGCCGATGGGCGCGATATCGCCGTCCATCGAATAGACCGACTCGAAGGCGACGATCTTGGGCGCGGCGGGGTCGAGTCCGGCGAGCAGCGCATCGAGATGCTCTACGTCGTTGTGGCGGAAAATCTTCTTCGGCGCCCGCGAGTGCCGCACCCCCTCGATCATCGAGGCGTGGTTGAGAGCGTCCGACAGGATGACGCAGCCCGGCAGCATGGCGCCCAGCGTCGACAGCGCCGCCTGGTTCGCGATGTAGCCCGAAGTGAAGAGCAGGGCCGCTTCCTTGCCGTGGAGGTCGGCGAGTTCGCGCTCGAGCAGAACGTGGTAGTGGGTGGTGCCGGATATGTTGCGGGTGCCGCCGGAGCCCGCCCCGGCGCGGCGCGCCGCCTCGCACATCGCCTCGATCACGCGCGGGTGCTGGCCCATGCCGAGATAGTCGTTCGAGCACCAGACGGTGATCTCGCGTTCGCTCTCCCCGTCGCGCCAGACCGCGCGGGGGAAACGCCCGGCGCACCGCGCCAGATCGGCGAAGACCCGGTATCGGCCCTCCGCCTTCACCTCCTCCAACGCCCTGGCGAAATGCGCTTCGTAGTCCATGGCGGCGCGTTCCCGATTATCCCCGGCGCAACGTATTCCCGAGCCTTTGGCGTCGCAAATCGGACGGGACGGATGCGTCACGGCGCGGCGCCGAAGGCCTCAGACTAACGGCAGGCGGGGCAATCGCATCGCCCGCCCGCCGGGGCGTAATGAACCAGCCCGTGAAGGACGCCGCCGACGGCATCGAAGCGCCCGGACAGGATATCGAAAAATATTGCGTTTCCATGTTCGTAATACAATCGGATGGCGTGAGCAATCAGGTCCGCAAACTGGATCATGCGGGTGGCATGGGAATCGACGAAAAGAGGAACATCCGCCATGTTGTATATTCGTCCCCATCTGTGCCCTTCCGATGCGAAATTCAAAGCCAGCCTTTGAAGAGAGGTTTCGTATGACGATTTGTCGAGAACGATCAAACCTCTCTGCGTGTTTCCCTGCCTGTGAAGGCGGCCCAAATACCGGTCGAAACGGTTGCAAATCTGTTCGAATGCGTACTCCATCGGATCGTCCGGAGACAATGCAGCCTTGTCGATGACCGCTCCAAAAACCGCAACGCTCTTTGGATCGGAATTAGCAATAATTTCCAACGCCCTGCGGTATACGCCGATACGCGCGTCCCTGGAAACGCCACGCCAATGCTTCCTTCCTCCACGGATATCGGTTCCTCGAAACTCTATACTCTTCGGACTGTCCGGCCATATATCTTCGGCTAGGCGGTCCATTTCCTTCGACAACCAATACACCCGCCGCTCGAACACCGCCGCTCCAGCCAGCACGATATGCCGATCGGACGGATTTGCGACCGATCCAGAGTCGTCAAGATACAATAAATACATTGAGCCCTCTGTATAAGGTCTGGATTTTCGGAGTTCGTCCGCGGCTCAGCGATCCGGTTGTGCGTGCCGTCCCCCGGTCGGCGCCGCGAGGCGCCGACCGGAGCGTCAGGTGCGCCGATTCGGGCCGGTTCATCGCCGGTCGGAGGCATTTGCCCCGTCCCGCGGGTCATGCAAATGTCCGATAACGGATGAAAAAGGCGGCCGGGTGGACCACCTGGATCCAGCGGCCCGCTACGGCGAACCTCCCAACCGCAACCTCATGGTATGATCGACCGGAATCAATTTCAAGCCGTGTCACAAAAAAATTTCACTGGTCGGCAACCGCCTCACGCCGCCGAATAGCCGCCATCGACGACAATGGCGGCGCCGGCGATGTAGGACGCCGCCGGGGAGCACAGAAACAGCACTGCCGCGGCCACTTCGTCGGGAGCGCCGAAGCGCCGCAGCGGCGTGCGTTCGAGAAGGGCGCGGGCGCGCTCCGGGTCGTCGCGCAGCGTGGCCGATTGCGCGCTCTCGATCCAGCCCGGAACCACCGCGTTGATGCGCACGCGGTGGTGCGCCCAGGAAGCCGCGAGGGACTTGGTGAGATTGATCAGCCCCGCCTTGCTCGCCGCATGGGCCGGCGCCTCGACCGACCCGGAAAGGCCCGCCACCGCGCCGATATTGACGATACAGCCCTTCGCGATGGCCAGTTTGCCGAGGCAGGCATGGCACATGCGCATGGCGCCGATGAGGTTCGCATTGACTACGTTCGCGAAAGGACCCGGCCGGAACTCCGCCCCCTGCCCCAGCAACGCGCCGGCGTTGTTGACGAGGATGTCCAGGCGGTCGACGCCGTCCAGAGCCTCTTCGATCGCCAGATCGTTGGTCACGTCGAGGCGCAGCGCATCGATTTCGCCGTCGGGCGCCGTCGTTCCGAAGGCGTCGAGCGACGCCGCGGTCCGCGCCGTCACCGTGACCCCGGCCCCGGCGCGCGACAGGGCGCGGGCGACGGCGTGGCCGATCCCCGATGTCCCGCCGGTCACCAGCGCCGACTTGCCGGAAAGATCGATCTCCCAGGCCATGGTCAGCCGGGGCGGTTGACGGGGTTCGGCGGAGGCGCGCCGTCGAGCACAGCCTTCATGTTCCGGGCCGCGAGCCGGACCATCTCGTGCCGCGTTTCTACGTCCGCGCTCGCGATATGCGATGTCAGCACGACATTGTCGAGGGCGCGCAACCCCTCGCTCACGCGCGGCTCGAACTCGTAGACATCGAGCGCCGCGCCGGCGATAGCCCGCGTCCGCAACGCCTCCTCGAGCGCCGCCTCATGGACCACCGGCCCGCGCGAGACGTTGAGCAGATAGGCGTCCTCGCGCATGAGCGCCAGGCGCTCGGCGTTTATCAGATGGGTCGTTTCCGGCGTCAGCGGCAGTTGCAGGAGCACATAGCGGGCGCGCCGCAGCAGGTCTTCGAGAGGCAGCCAGCGCGCGTCGAATTCGGCCTCGACCTCGGGCGGGACGCGGTTGCGGTTGTGATAGACGATGTCCAGCCCGAAGCCGCGGGCGCGCCGCGCCGCCTGGCGGCCGATACGGCCCAGCCCGACGATGCCGAGCGTCTCTCCCTTGACCCGCGCGCCCCAGAACAGGGGGAAGGACGGCCCGTCGAACTTGCCGGCGCGGGTGTAGCGGTCGGACTCGACGACCCGCCGCCCCGCGGCGAGCAGCAACGCCATCGCGAAGTCGGCCACGGCGTCGTCGAGCACGCCCGCGGTATTGGTCACCTGGACGCCGCACCGCGTCGCCGCCGCTACGTCGATATCGTCCACTCCCACGGAGATGCTGGAAATGACTTTCAGCGTCCCGGCGTTCGCCTCGATGACCTCGCCGGGGATGCGGATTTGCAGCGTCATGACCGCTGTCTTGCCGGCGACCCGGGCGGCGAGCTCCTGCGGCGGCATGACGCCGTGCTCGAAGAAGTCGAAATGGTCCACCGCGCAGCGCCCGCGCAGATCGTCGAGGACGTCCGCCGGCGCCCAGCTGTGGATGAAGACGGAGTCGGTCACTGCGCCGCTCCGGTCAGCGCCGGCGCCACGCCTCCACTTTCTGGGTTTGCCGCCCCAACCCCTCGATGCCCAGGGTCATGACGTCGCCGTCGCGGAGGAAGACCGGCGGCTTGAAGCCGGCGCCGACCCCCGGCGGCGTCCCCGTCGAGATCACGTCGCCCGGATGCAGCGTCATGATCCGCGACAGATAGGCGACGAGCTGCGCCACGCCGAAGATCATCGTCGAGGTGTTGCCGGTCTGTCGCCGCGTCCCGTTCACGTCGAGCCACATGTCGAGGTTCTGCGGGTCGGCCACTTCGTCCGCCGTCACCAGCCACGGGCCGATGGGGCAGAAGGTGTCGCAGCTCTTGCCCTTGGTCCAGGTGGGGCCGTGCTCCATCTGCCATTCGCGCTCCGAGACGTCGTTGACGATGCAGTAGCCCGCCACGTGCGACAGGGCGTCGGCCTCGGAGACGTTGTTGGCGGGAGTCCCGATGACCGCGCCGAGCTCGACCTCCCAGTCGGACTTCTTCGAGTCCTTCGGCATGGTCACCGTGTCGTCGGGGCCGTTCAGCGAACTGTTCGCCTTGAGGAAGAGTATGGGCTCGTCAGGGATGGGCGAGCCCGTTTCCTTCGCGTGATCGACATAGTTCAGGCCGATGCACATGATCTTGCCCACGGGCGCCCACGGCGCGCCGAGACGCGGGTCGCCCTCGACAGCCGGCAGGCCGTCCGCCGCGAGAGCGGCGAGCCGCTTCAGCCCGTCGGGCGAGAGGCAGTCGGGCGCGATGTCGTCGATCTTGCCGCTCAGGTCGCGCAGTGCGCCGCCCGAGTCGATGAGACCGGGCTTCTCCGCGCCGGCGTCGCCGTAGCGTATGAGTTTCATGTGTCTTTTCCTCCGCTGCGGCCCCGCGGGCCTACATGCAAATACCGCCATCGATGGCGATGGCCTGGCCGGTAACGAAGGCCGCCTCGTCCGACGCCAGATAGACGACCAGTTTCGCGATCTCGTGCGCCTCCGCCAGGCGGCCCATGGGCTGGCGGGCGACGAAGTTCCGGCGCGCCGCTTCCGGGTCGTCGAACGCGGCGATGCGCTCGCCCAGCGACGGCGTATCCACCGTGCCCGGGCAGACGGCGTTGCAGGCCACCCCCTTGTCGATGTAGTCGGCGGCGACCGATTTGGTCAAGCCGATCACCGCCGCCTTGGTCGCGCCGTAGGCCGCGCGGAAGCGGATACCCTTCAGGGAACTCGCCACCGAAGCCATGTTGACGATGCGTCCGCCGCCTTGCGCGATCATCCCCGGCAGGAAGGCGCGGATGGTGTCGAACATCGAGCGCACATTGATCGCGAAAGAGCGTTCCCAATCGTCGGGGTCGCATTCGAGCACCGTGCCGACGGCGACATAGCCGGCGCAGTTGAACAGGATGTCCACCGGCCCGGCGCGTTCGGCGGCGGCGGCGATGGACGCAGCGTCGGTGACATCGAGCGTGAAACGTTCGGCGCCGTCGAGCCCCGCCAATTTGTCCGGGTCGATGTCGGTGGCGAACACTTTCGCCCCCTCGGCAAGAAACGCCTCGGCGCTGGCGCGGCCGATGCCCTGCCCCGCGGCGGTGACGAACGCTGTCTTCCCGACGAGCCTCACGCGGCGCCTCCCCCGGTTCCCTCGGGACGAACGGCGCGGCCGCAGCCCCGCGGCAAGTATAACCGCCCGCCGCAAGCGTTCAAGCGTCTCCTGTCGGATCCGGAGGTTCCCGCTATGGCGACGGACGCGCGCCTTGCGGGCTGCGACGGGGCGCGGGCGGCGTTTGTCTGCTATCCTGCGCAAGATCGCCGCTGGAACCCGACGGAGCAAGGACGAAGCCATGCCGCGCGAACCCCTCACCATACGCCTCCACCCCGCCGACAATGTGGTCACCGCGAAGGAAACCATCGCGGCCGGCGCCGCGCTCGCCGGAGAGGGGAGCGGAACGGCGGACGATATCCCCGTCGGGCACAAGGTCGCCACGGACGCCATCGCCGCCGGCGAACCGGTGCGCAAATACAATCAGATCATCGGTTTCGCGAGCCGCCCCATCGCCGTCGGCGACCATGTGCATACCCACAATGTGGAGGTGAAGACGTTCGCGCGCGACTACGCCCCGGGCAGCGAGTCGCAGCCCACCGATTTCATGCCGGAGGCCGAACGCGCGACCTTCGAGGGCATTCTGCGCGACGACGGACGGGCGGCGACCCGCAACTATATCGGCCTCGTGAGCTCGGTGAACTGCTCCGCCACCGTCTGCCGCTACATCGCCGACGCCTTCCGGGGCGATGCGCTCGCCGATTACCCGCATGTGGACGGCGTCGTGGCGCTCACCCACGGCTCCGGGTGCGGAATGCCCGGTCACGGCTATGGATGGGAGATGTTCCAGGGGACCATCGCCGGCTACCGGAACCACCCCAATTTCGCGGCTATCGTGGTGGTCGGCCTGGGCTGCGAGGTGAACCAGATTTCCGGCATGTTCGACCGCCACGGCTGGGAGACCGGGCCGCGGCTCGCCGCCATGACGATCCAGGAAACCGGCGGCACCCGGAAGACGGTCGCCGAGGGCGTCGCCCGGGTGCGCGAGATGCTGCCCGAAGCGAACAGGGCGCGGCGGACGACGATGCCCGCGAGCCATCTGATCCTGGGGCTGGAATGCGGCGGCTCGGACGCCTATTCGGGGATCGCCGCCAACCCCTCGCTCGGCGCGGCGGCGGACCTTCTGGTGCGCCACGGCGGAACCGCAGTGCTCGCCGAAACCCCGGAGATCTACGGCGCCGAACATCTGCTGACCCGGCGCGCCGAGAGCCGCGAGGTCGCCGACAAACTCGTCAAGCACATCCTGTGGTGGGAGGACTACACGGCGAAGAACGGCGCCGAGATGAACAACAACCCCTCCCCCGGAAACAAGGCGGGCGGGCTCACCACCATCCTCGAGAAGTCGCTCGGCGCGGTCGCCAAGGGCGGCACAACCAACCTCGTGGATGTCTATCAATACGCCGAACCGGTGACCGCGAAGGGGTTCTGCTTCATGAACACCCCCGGCTACGATGTCACATCGGTCAACGGCATGGTGGCGGGGGGCGCGAACGTCGTGTGCTTCACCACGGGCCGCGGGTCGGCGTTCGGCTGCAAGCCCACGCCGTCGATCAAACTGGCGACCAACACGCCCATGTATCGCCATATGGAAGACGACATGGACATCAATTGCGGCCTCGTGATCGACGGCGAGAAGACGATAGCGGAAATGGGCGAGGCCATATTCCGCAAGATTCTCGTCACCGCTTCGGGTTCGCGCACGAAAAGCGAGGAGCTCGGCTACGGCGACGAGGAATTCGTGCCGTGGCAGGTCGGCGCGGTGATGTGACGATGACGGAAGCGCGCTCCGGCGCGCGGATCAGCCCGCGCATCGCCGCGCTCGCCGCATCGCCGATCCGCGAGATAGCCCATGAGGGCATGAAGACCCCGGGGACGATCGGACTCTGGTTCGGCGAGCCGGACCTGCCGACCCCGGAATTCATCGTCGCGGCGTCCGACCGCGCGCTGCGCGCCGGCCATACGTTCTACACGCCCAACGCCGGCGTGCCGGAACTCCGCCGGACCATCGCCGAATACACTGCCCGCCTTTACGGCCGCGCCGTCGCGGCCGACCGCGTCACCGTCACCGCGGCCGGCATGAACGCGCTGATGATCGTCGCCGAAGCCTTGATCGACCCCGGCGACAATCTGGTCGGCGTCACGCCGATGTGGCCCAACTTCTTCCGCTGCGTCGAGATCATGGGGGGTGAGGTGCGGGAAGTCGCATTGACCGCCGGCGATGGCGGCTGGCGCCTCGATCTCGACCTTCTGTTCGACTCCTGCGACGGACGCACCCGCGCCGTCTGCGTCAATTCGCCGAGCAACCCGACAGGCTGGGTGATGGAGGCGGAGGAACAGCGCGCGGTGCTGGAGTTCTGCCGCGCCCGGGGCCTGTGGGTCATCGCCGACGAAGTATACGCCCGTATCGTCCATGACCGCCCGCTGGCGCCGTCCTTCCTGGAGGTCGCCGACGCCGACGATCCGGTGATCGTCGTCAACAGTTTCTCCAAGAGCTGGGCGATGACGGGGTGGCGGCTGGGCTGGATCGACGCGCCGCCGGCGCTGGGGCCGGCGCTGGAGAAACTGATGGAGTTCAACATCGCCTCGCCGGCCACCCATTGCCAGCACGCCGGCATCGCCGCCATCCGCGACGGCGAACCCTTCGTCGCCGATATGGTCGCGCGCTACCGCGTCGCCCGCGACGTTGTGCAGCAACGGCTCGGGGCCATGCGGCGCGTCCGGCTGGCGCCGATGCAGGGCGCGTTCTACGCCTTCTTCGCCGTCGACGGCGTCGCGGACAGCCGCGCCTTCGCGCGGCGCGCGTTGCGCGAGACGCGGGTGGGGCTGGCGCCGGGAATGGCCTTCGGCGCCGGCGGGGAAGGCCATATGCGCCTCTGCTACGCCAAATCGCCCGAGTTGCTCGGCGAAGCGCTCGACCGGCTGGCGCCGCTGCTCGACGGCTGAACGGACGGCCGGACGATGGACGAGGTCGCCCGCGCCGCGGCGCTGTTGCGGGCCGGCGGAACCGTCGCCTTCCCCACCGAGACCGTCTACGGTCTGGGCACCGACGCCACGAATGCGCGCGCCGTCGCCCGTATCTTCGAGATCAAGGGCCGGCCGCGTTTCAATCCCCTCATCGTGCATATCGCCGAACCCGGCGCCGCCGAAGCGCATGCCCGGGTCGACCCGCGCGCGCGGGCGCTGATGGAGCGCTTCTGGCCGGGCGGGCTGACCGTCGTCCTGCCCCGGCGCGCCGCGAGTCCGGTGGCGCCGCTCGCCCTCGCCGGCCTCGACACGGTGGCGCTGCGCTGCCCGGCCCACCCCCTGGCGCGCGAGTTGCTGGCGCGGTGCGGACGCCCCGTCGCGGCGCCGAGCGCCAACCGTTCGGGCCGCCTGAGTCCGACCGCGGCGTCGCATGTGCGCAGCGAACTCGGCGACGCCGCGGACATCGTCCTCGACGGCGGTCCCTGCCCCATCGGCGTCGAGTCGACGGTCGTCGATCTCACGGGCGAGCCGACGCTGCTGCGCCCCGGCGCGCTCGACCCGGCGGAATTGGGAATCGCCCTCACCGCCCCCGACCGCGACGACGCGCCGAAGTCGCCCGGCCTCCTCGCGAGTCACTACGCGCCGGCGACGCCCTTGCGCATGAACGCGACATCGGTCCGCGACGGGGAAGCGTTGCTCGCGTTCGGCGCGTCCGCGCCCGCGGCGCGCATCGCACGCAATCTCAGCGCGAGCGGCGACCTCGCCGAGGCGGCGGCCAATTTCTTCTCCATGCTGCGCGAGCTCGACGCGCTGGGCGCCGCCGGGATCGCCGCGACGCCGGTGCCCGAACGCGGCCTCGGTCTCGCCATCAACGACCGTCTGCGCCGCGCCGCGGCGGCAACAGGCGCCGCCGGCCGTGACAATGCGCGTCAGCCTCCGTCGCCGGGCGCCGCGACGCCGAGAGCGCGGGCGAGGGCGGGGAAACCGTCCACCGCAATGTCGTAATCTTCGCCCGACGCCGCGTGCGGCGGGGCCGCGCCGCCCCACTCGTCGGGACGGCGCACAAGCGCGGTCCTGAAGCCCACGCGCTTCGCCGCATCGAGGTCGAACGCATGACAGGCGACCATGCAGCAGGCGGAGGGGTCGAGGCGCAGCCAGCGCGCCGCGGTTTCGTAAGCCTCCGGCAACACCTTGTATTTCCCCATCGTCTCGCAGGACAGCACGGCGTCCCAGGCGAGGCCGTTGCGGCGCGCGGTGTCGACGATCAGGCGCACGCTGAGCAAGGTGAAGGAAACGCACAAATAGCGCGCGCGCAACCGCGGCAGAACCTCCGGGAAGTCGGGCCAGCAGGCGAGACCGTGCGCCGCGTCCCACCAGATCTCGCGGCGTTCTTCCGGCGTCGCCGCGTCGAGGCCGCAAGCCGTCAGCACTTCGTCGAGCGCGATACGGTGGGCGTCGTCGAAACTGTATGCCGGCGGCGCATCGGCGCCCTGATTGACGACGAGGGCGAGCGACTTGCGGCGCAGCTCCCGCGCCGCCTCCGCCCAGTCGCCGGAGACTCCGCGCCGTGCGCCCAGGGCGGCGAGCGCGCGGGAGAAACCGGTGTGCCAGTCGAGGACCGTGCCCCCGGTGTCGAAGGTCAGCGCCTCCACCCCGGCGAGGCTCATGCGGCGCCCTCGCCCTTCGCGGCGCCGAAGCGCGGCGGGCGCTTTTCGACGAAGGCCCGCACGGCTTCCCGGTGGTCGGCGGTGCGCGCGGCGCGCACGAGAACTTCGGCCTCGCCGTCGAGCGCGGACAGGAAATCGCCGTTCGACGCACGGTCGAGATTGTCCTTGATCCCCGCCAGAGCGGCGCGCGGCCCGGCCGCGAGCCGGCGCGCGAAAGCCATCGTCTCCGCCATCAGCGCGTCATCGTCGAAAACCCGGTTGACCAGACCGTAACGTTCGCAGGTTTCGGCGTCGACGCGGGCGGCGGTGAACATCAGTTCGCGCGCGCGGCCCGTGCCGACGAGGCGCGTGAGAAGCCAGTTGATCCCGTAATCGCCGGTCAGCCCGACCCGCGCATAGCCGGTGGAGACGAACGCCGAGCGCGCCGCGAAACGGATGTCGCAAGCGAGCGCCAGGGCGAGGCCCGCGCCCGCCGCAGGGCCCGGCAGCGCCGCGATTGTCGGCTTGCGCATCGCAACCAGGGCGCCGGTCAGCGTGCGCTGGCGATGTCTGAGATCGGCGGCGGCTTCCTCGAGGCCGCGCGGCTTCGCGCCGGCGCCGCCCAAAGCGCCGCGCGAGCGCGCCATTCCCTTCACGTCGCCGCCGGCGCAGAACGCGCTTCCGGCGCCGGTGACGACCGCCGCCCCCACCTCGTCCGCCGCGGCGAAACGCGCGACAGTCCGGCGGAGCGCCGGCGTGAGCGCCTCCGACAGGGCGTTGCGCGCCTCCGGCCGGTTCAGCACGATCACGCCGACGCCGTCCTCGATACGCGCCAGCAGCTGGTCGCTGCCGGTCTCGACGGGCCCCTCGGCGAGGGGAGCGTCGTCCTTGTCCATGCCGCGTCTCCTTTCCGCGCCTACCAGTTTTCGTGGAACGGCCGCAAATCGACGTCGAAAGTCCACCCCGACCGGTCCTGATGCGCGACATGATAGATGGTGTCGGCGATGGCTTCGGGCTTGCAGAAGAAGTCATCGGGCTTGTCGGGAGCGAGGCGCGGGCGGGTCCAGGGCGTGTCGATCGCCGCATCGACCGTGACATAGGCGACATGCACGCCTTTCGGCCCGAAGTCGCGCGCCATCGCCTGCGCGAGGATGCGTTGCGCCGCCTTAGTGGGCGCGAAGGTGGCGAAGCGCGGCTTGCCGCGCCACGCCGAAGTATTGCCGGTAACGATCAGCGCGCCCTCCCCCGCCTCGATCATCGCCGGCGCGACGCATTGCGCGAACACCATCAACGCGGTCGTGTTGACCCGGAATATCTTCTCGAAGCGCAGCGGGTCGGCCTCGAGGACGGGCGAAAACCCGCCGGCAACGGCGTTGTGCACCGCGGCCGACGGCACCCCCATCTCGTCGGCGACGCGGGCGCAAGCGTCGCGCAGCCCGTCGAGGTCGCTCACGTCGCAGACATAGCCTCGCGAGCCTTCGATCTCCCCTTCCAGGCGATCGAGCCGTTCCTTCGTCCGCGCCAGCAAGGCGACGCGGTAGCCGCCGCGGGCGAAGCGGCGCGCGCAGGCCGCGCCGGTGCCGTCGCCCGCTCCCGTGACGATGCACACCCTGGGGTTCGTCGCCTTGTTCGTCGTCGTGCCCGTCATCGCGTTCCTCCCTCGCGCCCCGGTCGCGCCCGGTCCCCGGCGCCGCGGCGAATCGGTTATGCTCCCGCCGCGTGGCCGAGACTCTTTATATCCTGCTTGCCTATGTGATTTTCGCCGGCCTGTTCATGCGTTTGCGCATGGGCCCGGTGGTGGGCCTGCTCGTCGCCGGCGCGGCCATCGGTCCGTCGGGGATCGGGCTGATCCGCGATGTCGAGGCGGTCGCCACCCTCGCCGAGCTGGGCATCGTGTTCCTGCTGTTCAATGTGGGCCTCGAGATCAAGATCGAGCGTCTGCGGCTGTTCGGCTGGCGAGTCTACACCCTCGCCATCGCCCAGGTGGCGCTGACCGCCGTCGCGTTCGCGGCCCTCGCGCGCGGCTTCGGCCTGAGCGGAGAGGCGGCGGCGCTGGTGGGCGGGGCGCTCGCCCTGTCGTCGACGGCGGTGGCGTTGCAGGTGCTCGCCGATCTCGGGCGGATGCTCACCCATCTCGGCCGCCTCGCCATCGCGACCCTTCTCGTGCAGGACCTTATGGTCGGGCCGCTGGTGGTGGCGGCGAACGTCCTCGGCGCCGGCGACACGCTGGAAGAGTCGCTGTTGCGGATGACCTTCGGGGGCGCGGCGGCGATCGGCGCCATCGTGCTCGCGATCCGCGTCGCGCTGCCGCGCGCGATCCGCATCGTGACGGTGCTCGGCGGCGGCGAGCTGTTCCTCGGCCTGGTTCTGCTCGTGGTGCTGGGCGCGAGCTGGGCGACCCACGAGGCCGGTCTCTCGGCGGGCCTCGGCGCCTTCCTCGCGGGCCTGTTGATCGCCGATACGGAATATCGTCACCAGATCGCGGCCGACATAGCGCCGTTCCGGGCGCTGCTGCTGGGGCTGTTCTTCATGGCCGTGGGCATGGGCGCCGACCTCGGGTTCGCCCTCGACCGGCTGGGCGAAGTCGCGGCGGTGGCGGCGGCGCTGCTGTTCGGCAAGGCGGCGCTGCTGATCGCGATCGCCTGCGCGCTGGGCTACCGGCTCCGCCTCGCGTTGCAGCTCGGCGTCCTGCTCGGCCAGGGGAGCGAATTCTCCTTCGTGATCGTCGGGATCGCCGTTGCGGGAGGCCTCCTCGCCGACGGTCTGGGGGACACGCTGACCGTCGCCATCGCGCTTTCGATGCTCGCGGCGCCCCTGATGGCGGGGGTCGGACGACGCTTCCTCGACCGCCTCGAAGGCGCGGCCGCGAGCCCCCTGTCGGAACTCGACTCCGACACCGCGGAACTCGAGGGGCATGTGGTGGTGATCGGCTTCGGCCAGGTCGGCATGGCGCTGACGCGCCACCTGCTCGGCCTCGGCGTGCGCGTCGTGGTCCTCGATTCCGATTCCCGACGGGTCCGCGACGCGCGCAAGCGCGGGTTGCCGGTCTATTTCGGCAATGGCGCGCGCTCCGACGTGCTGCGCGCGGTCCATATCGACCGCGCCCGCCTCGCGGTCGTGGCCCTGCCCGACGGCGACCTCGCGGCGCGCATCCTGTCGGTCGTGCGCCGCCTCGCCCCAGAGGCCCGGCGGGTCGCCCGCGCGCCCCACGACAAGGACGAGGCCGTCCTGCGCCGGGCCGGGGCCGAAGCCGTCGTCATCGACAGCCTCGGCACCGCCGTCGAACTCGCCGAACGCGCAATCGTATTTCTCGACCCCGACGGCAAGACGGACGGATCCGGCGAAGCGGACACGGCGCGCGAGACGCCCGCCGCCGGCTGACCCGCGTTCAGCGCGCCGGTTCGCGGGCGCGGGAAACGCCGATCATGCTGTCGCGGGTGACGAGGCGCGCGAGATCGGCTTCCGTCCACCCGTCGGTCCCGGCGGGGCGTTCGGGGACTACGATGTAGCGCATGTCGGCGGTGGAATCGTGCACGCGCACGGCGACTCCCGGCGCGAGCTCCGTGCCGAACTCGCGGAGCACGAGACGCGGTTCGCGGATCGCGCGCTTGCGGTAGGCGGCCGACTTGTACCAGTCGGGCGGCAGGCCCAGCAGGGCGCGCGGATAGCACGAACACAGGGTGCAGACCACGAGATTGTGCACGCCCGGCGTGTTCTCGAGCGCGATCAGCGGCGTGCCGTCGGTCGGGATGTCGAGCTCCTCGGCCGCGGCGCCGGCGTCGGCGAACAGCCGCGCCCGGTATCCGGCGTCGCGCCATGCCCGCGCGACCATGCGCGCGCCGCGCGCCGGGGTGCGGGCGTCCATCGCCGCGACCTGGCGCGCCAGCTCGTCCGCCGACAGCACCCCGTTTTCGATCAACAGCTCCTCCACCGCCGCGGCGAGGCGGCGGTAATGCGGATCGCCCGGCGCAGGAGCATGGCGCGCATGTCCGCCGCTCACGCCCCCGCCTCCGCGCCGGGAGCCTCGGCCGGCTCCAGCCAGTGTTCGTAGATTTCGACCTCCACCGCGTCGCCCGCCTCGCCTTCGCGGTCCGCCCACAACTCCGCCGGGTCGAAGCGGACGCGGTAAAGCGGCCGCCGGGGCAGGCCGTCGCCGCCCCGGGCGAGGTCTTCGGGGTTGCGGAACGCGCCGCAAACGCGCTCGACCTCCCCGTTCCGGCCGCGGACATAGAACGGCGTGCGCAGATGCGGCTTGCGCGGCGCGCAGGGCGGGTCGCGAAAGGCGACGCGCACGCGCTCGCCGACGGCGAAACGGGGGGTCACGGCGCCTCCGCGCCGCGGGACCCGATTTCGGCGACCCGCGCCTCCAGCGCGGCCCGGTCGAGCACGCCCTTCTCGACCAGCACGGCGGCGATCGAGGCGATCCAGCGTTCGTAATAGGTCAGGCGGTCGTAGACATCCGGCGCCAGCGCCTCGATACCGCGCCGCAGCTCGTCGACCCGCATCAGCTTGCGGTCGCGGATCAGCAGCGTCATCAGCGCGTCGACACGCTTTTCCCACGCCTCGTAGTCGCGCTCGACGCGCTCGACGGGACCGGCGGGCAGGCCGCCCATATCGTGATGGCTGCGGGTCATCGGTCCATGCTGCGGAGCGGGCGCGGCGCTGTCAATCCGCCCGTCCCGAAGGCAACGATTCTCATTATGGCCCATAGCGATGCGGCGGACCGGTCGCGGCCGCCCCCGGGAGCTCCGGGAATCGCCTCGCCACGGAATCGCCCCGCCATTGACCGGCGGGGGCGGGTCGGATAGGGTGTCCCGGCTTTGCGACGGCGCGCGGCGTCGCCGGGCGGCGTCGCGCAGGATGGCGAACGTTCCGGGGCACATGCAGGTCTTCGTCAGCGGCAGACATATCGATTTGGGCGACGGCGTGCGCGACCGGGTGGAAACCCGCCTGGCGGCGCGGGTGGGCAAATATTTCCACCAGGCGCTCGACGCCCAGGTCCAGTTCTCGAAGTCGCGCCACCTCTACCGCAGCGACATCTCGGTGCACGCGCGGCGCGGGGTGTCGGTGCAGGCGCATGGCGAGGCCGACGACATGTTCGCCGCCTTCGAGATGGCGGCGGACCGTGTGGAGAAGCGTCTGCGGCGCTTCAAGCGGCGCCTTACCGACCATCACGGCCAGCGCCTTCAGACCGACGACGTGGAGGAAGTCGCGCGCCAGACGGTGATCGCGGCAGAGAACGAGGACGAACCGGAGCCCGACGCGGGAGTCGACAGCCCGGTCACGATCGCCGAATCGACCACGCCGATACGCACCCTCACGGTGGGCGAGGCGGTGATGCGTCTGGAGCTTGCGGGCCTTCCGGTGCTGATGTTCCGCGACCGCGGCAGCGGGCGCTACAACGTCGTCTACCGCCGCGACGACGGCAATATCGGGTGGCTGGACCCGGCGGAGCGGGGGTGATGGAGCTCGCGGAGCTGCTGAGCCGCGACGCGGTCCTCCCGGACCTCAAGGCGAGCGGCAAGAAACAGGCGCTGCAAGAGCTCTCGCGATACGCCGCCGGGCTGACGGGGGTCGGCGAACGGCGCATCCTCGACGCGCTTCTGGAGCGCGAACGTCTGGGCAGCACCGGAGTGGGCCACGGCATCGCCATCCCGCACGCCAAGATCGCCGGGATGCGCCGTCTGTGGGGGATGTTCGCGCGCCTCGACACGCCGGTGCGTTTCGACTCGATCGACGACCGGCCGGTCGATCTGATGTTCCTGTTGCTGGCGCCCGATTCGGCGGGGGTGGACCACCTGAAAGCCCTCGCCCGCGTCTCGCGGCTGTTGCGCGACAAGGCGCAGTGCGCGCGGCTGCGCGGAGCGGACGGCGCGGACGCGCTCTATTCGGTCCTCGTCGAGCCGAGCGCCGGCAGCGCAGGCCCCGCCGCCGCCTGACCGCGCCTCGGGCGGTTCCGACAGAGCGCGGCGCCGCAAGGCGCGCCATGCCCGGCGACACCGTGCACGCCAGTTGCGTTTCGCTCGCCGGGCGCGGCGTGCTCCTGCAAGGACCGTCGGGCGCGGGCAAGTCGGACCTCGCATTGCGCCTGATCGACGGCGGCGCGGTTCTCGTCGCCGACGACCGCGTCGCGCTGCGGCGCGCCGGCGACCGGGTCTTCGCCGCCGCGCCGCCGGTCCTCGCGGGCCTGCTCGAAGTGCGGGGGTTGGGTATCCTGCGCTTGCCGCACGCGGGGCCGACGCCGCTGGCCCTGATCGTCGACCTCGACCCGGCGCGCGAGAGCGAACGGCTTCCCGGGGCGCGCACGCGGACGCTTTGCGGGCTCGCGCTCCCCTTCCTGACGCTGGCGGCGCGACATGCTTCCGCCGCCGCGGCGATCCGCGCCGCGTTGCGGGCGCCGCGGCGGGCGTGAGCGCGACGCGCCGCCGCGCGCCGTCGCTTGCGGCCGCGCGGCGGAATAGAATGAGCGGGCGGTCGGAAGGGAGCGCGGGGCGATGATAGGCATGGTCGTGGTCACCCATGGTCGCCTGGCCGAGGAGTTCGTTGCCGCCGCCGAGCACGTGGTGGGGCCGCAGGAGACGATGCGCAGCGTCTGCATCGGCGCCGACGACGACCTCGAACAGCGGCGCGCGGACATCCTCGCGGCGGTCGCCGCGGTCGACCGGGGCGGGGGCGTTCTGCTGCTGACCGACATGTTCGGGGGCACGCCGTCCAACCTGGCGATCTCGATCATGGACGCGGCGAAGGTGGACGTGGTCGCGGGCGTCAACCTGCCGATGCTCATCAAACTGGCGAGCCTCGAGGGCGACGCCGCGCTCGACGAGGCCGCGGAGGCGGCGAGCGAGGCGGGACGGAAATACATCAACGTCGCGAGCCGGATACTGGAAGACGAAGCGAAATGACCGCCGACGCCGCCGCCCGGCGGGTCCGCCCCGTCACCGTCGTCAACCGTCGCGGCCTGCACGCCCGCGCCTCGGCGCGGTTCGTCAAACTGGCGTGCGCGTTCGAGTCCGAAGTGACCGTTTCGCGCAACGGCGTGACGGTCTCGGGGCGCTCGATCATGGGCCTGATGATGCTCGCCGCCGGGCCGGGCAGCGAAATCGAACTCGCCGCCCGGGGGGCCGATGCGGAAGCGGCGGTGGAGGCGCTGGCGGCCCTTGTCGCAAGCCGCTTCGGCGAGGATTGAGCGGCTTGCGCGGCGCGGCGCGGCGCACTACATACGGCGCCGTTCCCCGCATCGCCGTCGCTCCCGCCAACGCCGGAGGCTCCGCATGACCGCGGCCGACTACGAGATCGCCGATATCGCGCTCGCCGACTGGGGGCGCAAGGAGATCGCCATCGCCGAGACCGAAATGCCCGGCCTGATGGCGTTGCGCGAGGAATACGGCGGCGCCCGCCCGCTCGCCGGGGCGCGGATCGCCGGCTGTCTGCACATGACCATCCAGACCGCGGTGTTGATGGAAACGCTGCGCGCGCTCGGCGCCGATCTGCGCTGGTCGAGCTGCAACGTGTTCTCCACCCAGGACCATGCGGCCGCCGCGGTTGCCGCCGCGGGCTTCCCCGTGTTCGCCTGGAAGGGCGAGACGGACGAGGAGTTCTGGCGGTGCATCGACCGCACCGTCGAGGGCCCGGAGGGCTGGAGGCCCAACATGATCCTCGACGACGGCGGCGATCTGACGGCGGTCATGCACGAGAAATATCCGGCGCTCATGCGCGGCGTCCGCGGTCTGTCGGAGGAGACCACCACGGGGGTTCACCGTCTCTACGCGATGGAGCGCGCGGGCGCGCTCGCTGCGCCGGCGTTCAACGTCAACGACTCGGTCACCAAGTCGAAGTTCGACAATCTATACGGCTGCCGCGAAAGCCTCGTCGACGGCATCCGGCGCGCGACCGATGTCATGCTCGCCGGCAAGGTTGCGGTGGTCGCCGGCTATGGCGATGTGGGCAAGGGCTCGGCGGCGTCGTTGCGCAACGCCGGCGCCCGGGTGCTGGTGACCGAGATCGATCCCATCTGCGCGCTCCAGGCGGCGATGGAAGGCTACGAAGTCGTGACCATGGACGACGCCGCGCCGCTCGGCGATGTCTTCGTGACCGCCACCGGCAATATCGACGTGATCACCCTCGACCATATGCGCGCGATGCGCGACCGCGCCATCGTCTGCAATATCGGCCATTTCGACTCGGAGATCCGCATCGAGGCCCTGTCGAACATGAAATGGGACGAGATCAAGCCGCAGGTCGACCAGGTCGAGTTCCCCGACGGCAAGAAGCTGATCGTCCTGGCGAAGGGCCGGCTGGTCAATCTCGGTTGCGCCACCGGCCACCCCAGTTTCGTGATGAGCGCGTCCTTCGCCAATCAGGTGCTGGCCCAGATCGAGCTCTGGACCAACCATGCCGCCTATGAAAACAGGGTCTACACGCTGCCCAAACGCCTCGACGAGAAAGTCGCGGCGCTGCACCTGGAAAAGGTCGGCGCCCGGCTCACCGCGCTGTCGCAAGCGCAGGCGGACTATATCGACGTCCCCGTCGAGGGGCCGTTCAAGCCCGACTATTACCGCTACTGACCGCTACCGGCCGACATCGATGACGAGCTTGCCGAAATGGCCGGCGGCGCGCATGTCGCGGAACGCCGAGCGGGCGTCCCCGAACGGATAGGTCCGGTCGATGACGGGCTGCGTTCCCGCCGCCGCGAGGGCGCGGTTCATCGCCTCGAACATGGCGCGGCTGCCGACATAGATCCCGTTCACGGTCAGCGACTTGCGCATCACCGCCGTAGGGTTGACGGCGCCCCCGGTGAGCACCCCGATGAGCGCGACATGACCGCCGACGCGGGTCGCCTCGACCGAGCGTTCGAACGTGCCGGCGCCGCCGACCTCGATGACATGGTCGACTCCCGCGCCGCCGGTCAGCTCGCGCACTGCGCGATGCCATTCCGGGTCTTCGCGGTAGTTGACCGTCCGCCATGCGCCCAGCGCCTCGACGCGCTTGCGCTTCGCGTCGCTCGACGACACGACGATGGCGCGCGCGCCGTGCATGACGGCGAATTGCAGGGCGAAGATCGAAACGCCGCCGGTGCCCAGCAGCAGGACGGCCTCTCCCGCCTTGACGCGGCCTTTTTCGACCAGGGCGTGCCACGCCGTGAGCGCCGCGCAAGGCAGGGTTGCAGCCTGGCGGTAGTCCAGACCTTCGGGGACCGCCACCGCTCCGTCCTCCGCAAGCACGACCTCTTCGGCGAGCACCCCGTCGAGAGCGCCGCCGAGCGCGCTCGCCATCCCGTCGGGGGTAATCCCGCCGTCGTTCCAGCGCTGGAAGAAGCAACTCGCCACCCGGTCGCCCGGCTTGAAGCGCGTCACCCCTTCCCCCACCGCCGTCACCTCGCCGGCGCCGTCCGAATTCGGAACCCGCGGATAGGGCAGGTTGCGCGCCGCCGGCGATTCGACCGTCAACAGGTCGCGGTAGTTGATCGCCGAGGCGCGGATGCGCACCCGCAGCCGGCCCGGGCCCGGCTGCGGAACCGGGCGGTCGGCGAGAGTCAGGGCGTCGACGCCGTCGGCGGAAACGATCTCCCACGCGCGCATGGGCGGCTCCTCTTCAATCGCGGTCGTTTCAGCCTACCATAGCCGCGAGCTTCGCCCGCAAGAACCGCCGCCTCGCCTCGAGGAGCGACCGATGCCTGCCGACGGAAACGGAGAGCCCGCCCGGAGCGCCGTCCACGCGCGTCGCGGGCGAAGCGCAGCAATCCGCTACGCGCTCGCCGATTGCGCGCTCGACCGCGCCTTCATCGCCGCCACCGCGCGCGGAATCTGCGCGGTGTTCTTCGGCGACGACGACCGCGCGCTCGCGGCGGCGCTGGCGACGGAGTTCCCGCACGCCCGGCGGCTCCGCGACGATGCCGCGCTGGCAGCGCCGGTCGCCAACATCGTCGCGCGCCTCCAAGGCGCGCCGGCGGCCGGCGACCTTCCGCTGGATGTCCGCGCGACTGCGTTTCGGGCGCGCGTGTGGCGCGCCCTGCGCGCGATCCCGCGCGGCGAAACCCGCAGCTACGCCGACATCGCCGCCCAGATCGGCGCGCCGGGCGCAGCGCGCGCCGTCGGCGGCGCCTGCGCCGCCAATCCGGCGAGCCTTCTCATCCCGTGCCACCGCGCGGTGCGCGGCGACGGCGGACTCGGCGGCTATCGCTGGGGGATCGAACGCAAGGCGCGCTTGCTCGCGATGGAACGCGAAACCGGGCGCGGAGCCGGCCGCCCCTTCCCCGCGCCGACGGCCTATGGCGCGCGGTGAGCGTTAAGCGCGGCCCAGTCGAATTCGATGCCGTGGCCCGGGCGGTCGGGCGCCGTCACCATCCCCTCCGCCACCCCGACGCTCTCGGCCATGAACTTCTCGAGCCCGAAACCGTGGACCTCGAGATAGGCGGCATTGGGCGCAGCGGCGAGGAGATGCACGTGCAAATCGTGGGCGCCGTGCGACATCACCGGCAGGCCATGCGCTTCGCACAGCCGCGCGACCTTCATGAACGGGGTGACGCCGCCGCAGGTCGTGAGGTCGGGTTCGGGGAAATCGACTCCGCCCGCCGCGATCAGCCCGGCGAATTCGGCGAGGGTGTGAAGGTTCTCGCCGGCGGCGATCGGGACCAGCCCCAAGCTGCGCAAATGCGCGTAGCCGGCGAAATTGTCCGGGCGGATCGGCTCCTCGACCCACACCAGATCGAACTCCCGCAGCGCGTGCAAGGCGCGCATCGCCCGGTCGACGCGCCACGCTTCGTTGGCGTCGGCCATCAATTCGATCTCGGGGCCGAGATGTTCGCGCATCGCCGAGACCCGCGCCACGTCTTCGGCGAGGGTGGGCCGGCCCAGACGCATCTTGACCGACCGGAACCCCTGTTCGACGCTGCGGCTCGCCCCGGCGAGCAACTGGCCCAGCGGGAAGTTGAGGTCGATATTGCCGGCATAGGCGCGCACTTTCGGGTCGTGCCCGCCGAGCAGGCGCCACAACGGTTCGCCGAGCATCCGCCCGCGCAGGTCCCACAGCGCCGTGTCCACGGCGGCGAGCGCGAAGGTGAGCGGCGCGCCGCGCCCCGCATAGTGGTGCAACCGCCAAATGCGCTGCCACAACCATTCGATCCGCCCGGGGTCGGCGCCGCGCAGAACCTCCGTGAAACTGCGTTCGACGATCGCCGCAGCGGCGGCCCCCTGGCCCGCCATCATGACCGTGTAGCCCGACCCCTCCGCGCCGCCGGAATCGCGGATCCGCGAGACCACCATGTCGAATTCGCGCATCACCCCGGTGCTGGCCGCCTGCACGGGGGTGGGCAGCGGCAGGCGATAGACATCGGTCTGGACGTGTTCGATGGTCATGACGGCGCGTTCCTCGCGGGCGATGGACGGGACGCGGCGATGCTATCACGCGCGTCGCCCCGCGCGCGCCGCGATTTTCGCTTCGGCCCTTCCCGGGAGCGCCGGCGTCTCGCCGCGGCGCCATGGGCCAGAATGAGAAACGCTGCGTCGCGCGCAGCAATTCTCATTTTGGCCTGGAGCAATGCGGCGGATCCGGCGCAGCCGCCCCTGGGAGCGCCGGCGTCTCGCCGGCACGCGCGCAAAGCGCGCGAAAACAAGATGCCGGCGAGACGCCGGCGCTCCCAGGGAGACGCGTCCATCGCCAAAATGAGAACCGCTGCTTCGCGCGACCGTGTCTTGTCCGCCGCCGACGCGCCGGTTACCGTTGCCGGCGGGCGGCGGCAGGCCGAAGGAGAAGCGCCATGAACCTTTCGAGACTGCTCGCGGCGCGCGCCGAAGCGGGTAAACCGGTGCGCGTCGGGCTGATCGGCGCCGGGAAATTCGGCGCCATGTTCCTCGCCCAGGCGCGGCGGACGACAGGCCTTCACGTCCTCGGCGTCGCCGATCTCGACATCGCACGGGCGCGCGGCAACGCCCGCGCCGCCGGCTGGAGCGACGAACGCCTGGGCGCCCCCGGTCTCGACGCGGCGGCGAAGGGCGGCGCGACGCATGTCGGCGACGACGCGGCGGCGTTGATCGCGCATCCGGCGCTCGACGTGGTCATCGACGCGACGGGCGACCCGAAGGTCGGCATCCGCCACTGCCTCGCGGCCATCGACAACGGCAAGCACATCGTCATGGTCAATGTCGAAGCCGATGTCGTCGCCGGGCCGCTGCTCGCGCGCCGCGCCGAACAGGCGGGCGTCGTCTACAGCCTCGCCTGGGGGGATCAGCCGGCGCTCGTCGCCGAACATGTCGACTGGGCGCGCGCCTGCGGCTTCGACGTGGTCTGCGCCGGCAAGGGCACGCGCTATCACCCCGATTTCCACCGCTCGACGCCGGATACGGTGTGGGACAATTTCCATTTCGGCCGCGAGACCGCCGAACGCGGGCGCATGAACCCCAAAATGTTCAACTCGTTCATCGACGGCACCAAGTCGGGGATCGAGATGAGCGCGGTGTGCAACGCGACCGGGCTGACGCCGCAGCCGGGCGGCCTGTCCTTCCCGCCCTGCTCGCGCTACGACCTGGCGGAAACGCTCAAGCCCGCAAGCGCCGGCGGCAGGACGACCCGCAAGGGCGCGACGGAAGTGGTGTCGTCGCTCCACCGCGACATGTCGCCGGTGGAGAACGACCTCATGCTCGGCACCTTCGTGGTGATCGAGGCGGACAACGACTATGTCCGGCACTGTTTCGAGGAATACCGGATGTTGCCGGACAGCACCTTCCGCTACGGCGCGCTCTATCGTCCGACCCACATGATCGGGCTCGAACTCGGGGTGTCGGTGGCGTCGGCGGCCTTGCGCGGCGAGCCGACGGGGGCGCCGACGGGTTTCCGGTCGGATGTCGTGGCCTGCGCCAAGCGCCCGCTGAAGAAGGGCGAGCTGCTGGACGGCGAGGGCGGCTACATGGTATGGGGCAAGCAGGTTCCGGCGGCCGACTCGCTGGCGTCGGGCGGCCTGCCGCTGGGCCTGGCGGCGGGCGTTCCGTTGACGCGCGACATTGCGGAGGGCGAACTCCTTTCCTGGTCCGATGCGGCGATCGACGAGGCCGACGACGCCGTGCGCGTCCGCCGCGAGATGGAGGCGGCGTTCGGCCGCGCGAACATCGCCGCAGCATGAGGGTCGCAACGGGAATTTGACGAGGCTGCGAAGACCATGAACAGGACGAAGAAATTCGCGGCGCTTTTCGCGGGCGCCGCGGCGTTGGCCGCGGCAGCCGGCCTGGGCTACGCCGCCGGCCACAAGGACCGCGGCGCGATGAGCGCGCTCGATGACGTGGAGTGGATCCCCCGCACGAACTCGCCGGTCGAGACGGCGGTGCTGGCGGGCGACCCGGCGACCGGCGCGCACGTCCGCCTGGTCAAACTGCCGGCCGGTTTCGTGGTTCCGGATCACGCGCACACGGGCGACTATCACGGCGTGAACCTGACCGGAACGTGGAAGCACACCTTCCTGGAAACCGGCGAGAGCCGCGAATTGCCGCCGGGTTCCTTCGTCTTCCAGCCCGGCGGCGAAATGCACGGCGACGCTTGCATCGGTCCCGAAGACTGCATCATCATGCTGTCGCAGTCGGTCTCGGCGGATTTCATCCTGCCGTCGAACGACGAGTAACGGTTGATTCGCACGGCATGGATGGGGCGGCACGGTGGACAACGCCATGACGCAGCTTGAAGCCACGCTTGACGACATCGTCGGCAAGCTGAAGGGAAACGGCTTTCCTAACGAGCAGTCGATCTCGCAAGGCATCGTCCTGCGCGTTCTCGGTGACCTGAATTGGGATGTCTACGATCCGGCCATCGTCTGGCCCGAGTACTCGACGGCAGGAGGCCGTGCCGATTTCGCGCTTTGTCATCCTCCCCGCAAACCCCGAATTTTTGTCGAGGTAAAACAGCCTGGCGGTGCCGAACATGGCGTGAAACAGGCCTTGGAGTACGCCTTCCATACCGGCGGCGTTCCGTTCATCGTCCTGACCGACGGCAGGACTTGGAGTTTCTATCTGCCGATGGCGCTGGGCAGTTACGACGAACGCCGCGTTTTCATGCTTGACCTGCTCAAACGCTCGACGGAGGAGTCAGCCGTCGTCCTGCACCATTATCTTGAACAGAGCAGAGTCGTTTCCGGCGATGCGCTCCGCGTCGCTCGCGAGGAATACCAACGTCAAAGCCGCCGCGCAGCTGCTCGTATGGAGATTCCGGACGCGTGGAATGGCCTCGTCGACAAACGCGAAAAATCGCTTATCGATTTGTTGGCGGATTCTGTCGAAGTGAAAGCGGGAGTTCGGCCCGAGGACGCAGACATCGTCGGTTTCCTTACGTCTCTCCGTCAGCGGAGTTCCGCTGGTCTCGCGCCGCCGCGCAACTACGGAACGAATATCGCCGAGGAGACGCCTACCGGCGTCGACACCCCGAACGTGCCGACTCCGCGTGACGACACGCCACCGGGCGACGACACCACTCCGGGCACCACGCGGCCCGGCAGGCCCAGCCGATGGGATGGACGAATCATCCGCAGCACTTGCGCCAAGAATCCCCGGAGGCCCGACTCCAAAGGATGGCATGCCCACAATTTCATCATGGAACACCCCGGCGGTGTGAGCTACGAAGATTACAAAGCTGCCGGACATACCCCAAACCATCTCGCATGGGACTTGGAGCACGGCCATATCACTGTTGAGGAGAAAGACGCCCCCTCGCCACTTGACCAAGGAACGAACACTCCCATGCCGCCGACAACGGACGCAAACATCCACAATGTGACGAGCCCACGCCGTGGAACGCTTCGCATGTTGGGCGAGGAAATCGAATACAAGAATGCCATGGATGCTGTGTTGATTGTTTTGAAGAGGCTTCAGGAAAGAGATCGGAATTTTCTTTTGAATTTTTATCGACATCCGGACAATAGAGGGACTAGTCGTCGATTTGTGGCTGAGAGTGTAGAAGAATTGTACGAGAAGACGCCGGATTTACGCAAGTATCACGCGCAGATCGACGACGGATGGCTGGTGTCGACACATCACAACAATAAGAGAAAGAAAATCATCTTGGAGATTGCGGCGGAGGTGGCAGGCTTGACGCTGGGGCATGATATCGTGGTCGATTTCTGATCTTGGGAATTCCCTGGCGCCATGGTCGCCGCCGCTATGCGCCGAGCTCGCGGCAGCGTATAATCCGGGCATGTCGGCAACGACCGAAAGCATCGTGTCAACGCTTGGCGCGCTGAGCGGACTTCCCACGTCCGTGAGTTCATGGCGCGTCGAAATCGGTATCGATGCGGCGGACGAACCGGCCGTGTGGGTATGGGCGATGCTCGACGAAGAAGAAATCGATCTCGATACCGGAGAACGGTTGCGGGACATCGTGCGGGCCGCCGTCCGCCGCGAAGCCGGCGACGAGGGCTGGGTCTACGTCCGTTTCCGTTCGGCTTTGGACCCATAGCATAGCGCCGGACTTCGGCGACCCATCGCCGACAACGGCGCGTCGGCTCGCTCACCAGGCCGCGACTTCCGCCAGACCGTGATTGTCGATCCGGCGGCGGACCACCATACTGGACACACCGAATTCGGCGGCCAAGTCGTCCACTCCTTCCGCCTCCACGACCGACGCGCCCCGCAGCCTTTCGCGCAAACCTTCCGCCGGGGCAAGGAACTCCGCAGCGAACGCTCGCGAAAACGCCTGCCGGTCGGTCGCCAGCGTGCCGAGAATCCCGGGGCCGGATGTCGAACGGTCGAGATAATCGCCGAGCGCCCGCGCGGTCAGAAAGCGCATTGCGGGCTCGCTCCGGGGGACGGTAACGCAAGCGGGCGCGTCCGCGGCGACCATTCCATGGATACGCCGCACGGTCGGTCTCGCCTCGGCGCGCGCGAACGCCGGAAAACCCGGCGACTCGAAATCGACCCGCCCGTCGCCGGTCTGGAGACAGGCCCGGGCCGAACGCGCCAAGTCGTATCCGCGTTCCCACGGCCTCGCATCGGAAACGGGCGCCAGTGTCCGGCGAACATCCGGCCAGTCGCCGCTTCCCTCGCCTTCGAGTTTGGGAAGCTGCTCGGCAACCCACGCGCCGACATCCGACAACGAATCCGCGTCGGCCGCCGCGAGGGCTTCCTCGCGCAGCGACGGTTCGGCGCCGCTCCAGAAATCGATCAGCGCATCGGCCAGCGACGGCGCCGTGTCGAACGGGTCGGCGCCGAGCATCGCCGCGGCGCGGCTGAACTCTCGCTCATCGGGATCGAGCGCATTGACCGCCGCCCATTCCGTTTCGAGCGTTTCCGCGTCCGCCCCGCAGTCGCGGAGTCTGTCGAGCACGGCGTCGATCAGGTTACGGAATTCCGCTTCCAGCGCGCCGCTGTCGACGCGCACGCTTCCCTCGTTGACGAATTCGATCCGCGCGTGCGGCTCCTGGCGACGGCGCCACCGCAGTTCGACGGTTTCCGCCGCGGGGACCATGGTCAGGTTCGGGAGAACGAACCCGTCGCCAGCGAAGGCGAGGTCATGCCGAGACGCGAAACCGGGCTTCTGCTGTCCCGTGTCCTCGATCTCGTGGAAAAGGTGCCACCAGTTACAGACCAGCCATTCCGCCACGCCAAACAACGGGACCACGATACGGTCCCGAACGGTCCGGCGGCGGCGGTCGGCGACCGTCGTGACGATCTCACCACCCACCTTGATCTCGAGCCTGGCCATCGAACGATAGGCCAGCAGGTCAGGCGACGGCGGAGGGTCCACCCAATCGAAGCGGAAACGGACGGTCATGCGCTCAACCCGCCCCATCCTCGCCCGCCTGGGCGGCGTAGATCGAGGTGTAGCCCCCCGACCAGTCGGGCGGGATGAGGCACGGGCGCGGGTCGTGATGCGCCCAGCGCGCCGGCTCGCCCCGCACCACGCGGCGGTAATGCCGCGTGCGCGACGGGTTGGGGGTGTAGGCGAAAGCGTCCGCCGAGGCGTAGGCGTTGAGCAGCAACGGGCGGCCGTCGCCCTTCGCGCTCGGCGGCGAACCATGCACCGTGCGGCAATTATGCACCGTCACCGACCCCGCCGCACCGGTCAGACGCCGCGCCCGCGACAGGTCGAGCGACGCCGCATCGGCGTCGGAAAGCGCCCCCGTCCATTGGCCGTCGGAGTCGTACTGGTCGTAGAGCGGCCCCCGGTGGCTGCCGGGGACGACCGCAACCGGCCCGTCCTCCTCGCCGGCGTCGTAGAGATAGGCGCCGACCGTCAGCGGGCTGTAATTCGTGTGCGGGTAGAACTGGATGTCCTGATGCCAGCGCACCGAGTCATCGTCTCCGCCGTGCCATTTGAAGTTCAGTTTCGAGTGGTGGAAGACCACGTCCGGCCCCACCAGATCGGCGACGACATCGGCGATGACGTCGTTCGCGAACTCCCAATAGACAGGGTGGCGTTCGTCGGGCTCCTTGAGACGGCGGATCATCGGCCGTTCGGGGCTGTGCTCCGGCGACAGATCGAACACATCGTCGGATTCGGCGACACTGCGGCTTTTCTCGACGAATTCGTCGGTCACGGCGCGCAGCCGCGCCAGCCATTCTTCCGGGATCAGCCCCTCGATGAGGATGTAGCCGTCGGCGAAATAGGCCTCGCGTTGCGCGCGGTCGAGCACGCGCCCCGGATGGGAAAGGACTTCTTCAGGAGTCATCGCCGCGCTCCCCGTTCTGCGCATCGTCGCCGGCCGCCGCGTCCGGCGGCCCTTTCAACTCTACCACGTTTCCGTCCGGGTCCTCGATATAGAGCGACGGGCCGAACCCTTCGGCGCCGTAGCGGCGCGCGGGCGCCTGCGCCGCCACCCCGTGCGCGGCGAGCGTTTCCGTGATCGCCGCCGCGTCGAACCCGGCCACGCGGACGCAGAAATGGTCCATGTTGCGCCCCTCGCGTCCCGGCGGCGCGCCGCCGGCGCGGCCGAGTTCGCCGCCCGTGTCCACCAGGTCGATGAGACTCGCGCCGGCGCGCAACTGCGCCAGCCCCAGCGCCTCGACCCGGCGTTCGACGATGCACCCGAGAACGTCGACGTAGAACGCCGTCAGGCGTTCGGGCTGCGCCGTGCGCAGCACCACATGGTCGAGTCCGAGGAGCGAGAGCGGCGCCGGGCGCCCGCGCCGCGCCGACGCCCCCTCCCCCGCGAGGATCGCCGCCAGCCCCTCGCGCCAGGTCGGGTAGCGCAGCGGCGCGCGCAGAAGGCGATGCATCCGCTCGTTGCGGACGCGGCGGTTGTCGGACCAGAACGCGCGCGCCATCGGCGACATGGTCTTCGCCGCCTCGGCGAACGGAACGGCGGGCGGCGCCGCGCGGCCCAGCAGAGCGCAGGCGTGGGCGATGACCGCGCTGCCGGACGCCGGTTCGTCGTCGCAGACATTGACGACCGCGCCGGGCTCGGGCGCGGCCGCCGAGGCGGTGAGGACCGCCGCTGCGTCGGCGACGTGAATACGCGAGAACAAGTGCCCCGGTTTCTCGACCCGGCGCGCGGCGCCGGCGCGGACGCGGTCGAGGACGCTCCGGCCGGGGCCGTAAATCCCCGCCAGACGAAAGACATGAACCGGCTGCTTCAGCGCCAGCCAGGCGGCTTCCGCGGCGACGCGGCGGCGCCCTCGCGCGCTCGTGGGCGCCAAACGCGCGGTTTCGTCGACCGTCGCCCCGCCGCGGTCGCCATAGACGGCGGTCGAGGACAGATACCCCACCCAGACGAGACCGCTCCATTCCGCAAGCGCGCCGCCGTGACGCGCGAGCACCGGGTCTCCCGCTTCGTCCGGCGGCGCCGAACACAGCACGTGAGTCACGCCGGCGGGCAGATTGTCGGTATCGAAGGGGACGGCGTCGGCGCCGAACGCGCGGATCGCCGCGAGGCGTTCGGGCGTGCGCCCCGTGGCGCTCACCCGCCAGCCGGCGGCGAGCCGCCCCGCCGCCCAGGCGCGCGCCGTGTATCCGAAGCCGAAGCACAGGAGATGCGGCGCGGTCACGACGCCCCGTCCGCCCATTCGGCGGCGACATCGAGGTCGGTCTCGCGCGGCGCGCAGCGGGCGCGCAATGCCGCGAAGGCCGGCGGTTGCAACAGTCTCCGCAGGGCCCAGACGGCTGCGGCGCGGGGAAGCGGAGAGGCGTCGTCCAGCCGCGCCGCGGCGCAGGGCGCGAGCGCCGCGTCGCCGCTGTTCCCGATGGCGATCAGCACGTTGCGCACGAACCGGTCGCGCCCGATGCGTTTGACAGGCGAGGCGGAAAACAGCGCCCGGAACGCCGCATCGTCGAGCGCCGCCAGTTCCGCAAGCCGCGGCGCGGACAGCGACTCGCGCGCCGCGAAGGCGGGCTCGGCCGCGGCGCGGGCGAATTTGTTCCACGGGCACACCGCCAGACAGTCGTCGCAGCCGTAAATGCGGTTCCCCATCGCCGCCCGCAGGGCGCGCGGGATGTGTCCCCTGTGTTCGATCGTCAGATAGGAAATGCAGCGCCGCGCATCGAGCCGGTAGGGGGCGGGGAAGGCGTCCGTGGGGCAGACATCGAGGCAGCGGCGGCAGCGCCCGCAACGGTCCTCGGCCGGCGCCGCCGGCGCCAGTTCCAGCGAGCTCAGCAGCGCGCCGAGAAACAGCCACGAACCGTGAGCGCGGGAAACGAGGTTGGTGTGCTTCCCCTGCCAGCCGAGGCCGGCGGCGGCGGCGAGCGGCTTCTCCAGCAGCGGCGCCGTGTCGACGAAGACCTTGACCTCGCCGCCGAGCCGCGCCGCCACCCATCCGGCAAGGGTCTTCAGGCGGCCCTTCAGCACGCGGTGATAGTCGCGGTTGCGGGCGTGGACCGACAGCGCGCCGGCGCCGCGGTCGGCCAGGACGGCGAGCGGGTCGCCGGGCGGCGCATAGTTGAGCGCCACCATCACCGCGCTCCGCGCCCCCGGCCAGAGAACGCGGGGGTCGCGGCGGCGATCGAGTGTCGCGGCGAGCCAGCCCATATCGCCGTGCCAGCCCCTGGCCACGAACTCCGCCAGCCGCCGCCCCGCCCCGCCCGCGGCGTCGGCGCGGGCGACGCCCACCGCGTCGAAGCCGAGCGCCAGCGCGCGATCACGGATGCGCCGCGCGGCTTCGGCGGATTCAGAAGTCGAGGTCGTCATAGTGCCGCGGCGGCGGCAGACCCGGAACGCGCTCCCGGAGCAGCGGGCGGAAGCTGGGTCGCGACTTCACGCGCGCATACCAGTCGCGCGCCGGCTCCGCCGTCGACCACGCCACCCCGCCGAGATAGTCGACCACCGAGAGTTGGGCCGCGGCGGCGAGGTCGGCGTAACTCATCGCGGCGCCCCCCAGCCAGCGCCGGCGCTCGAAAAGCGCGGCGATATAGTTCAGATGCCCGCCGAGGCGGTCGCGCGCCGCCCTGATCGCCCGCGAATCCGGTTCGCCGAGACGGAATATCCGTTTCGTCGCCTGCTCATGGACCAATGTCTGCGACACGTCCGCATCGAAGCGGGCGCAGAACCAGTCGACGAGGCGGCGACATTCGGCGCGCGCGCGCGCAGAGCCGGGCCACAGCGCCGGGCGCGGATAGGCGTCCTCAAGATATTCGAGGAGGGGCCACGTCCCGCATACGGCGCCGGCGCCGTCTTCGTCGAGCGCCGGGACTTCGCCGGCCGGGTTGCGCGCGAGGAACTCCGGCCGAGGCTCCCCGGCCGGCTCTTCCGACAGCTCGAACTCAAGCCCCTTCTCCGCCAGCGCGAGACGCACGGCGCGGCAGACGGGCGATAGCGGCCGATGGTAGAGAACGCGCATGGACTCGCTTCCCGGGGAGACCCGACCGGCATGATAGACTGCTTTCGGGCGCTCGGCGTTCCTTCGCGTACCCGCCCGCCGCGCCGATGGAGGATTGCCTTGTCCGCCCTTCTGTCGCCGGTTCTCGCGTCGATGCTGGCCCTCGTCCTTGCCGCGTGCGCCGCGCCGCCGGGTCCCCCGGATGTCTCATATCCCGAGATAGGTTTTGGCGACCGCGAGCCGATTCGCCTTGCCGCCGGGGCGCTCGAAATCGTCGACCTCTACCGACCGCCGCTGGCGGCGCCGCATGTGGAGCACTTGTCGTCCGCGATCCCCGGCATCGTGTTCGCGCGCTGGGCGCGCCGGCGGCTCGCGCCCGTCGGCGGGCCGGCGCGGGTCGTCGCGACCATCGCCGATGCGCGGATCGTCGAAACGCCCCTCGCCACCGACGACTCGCTGCAAGGCGCCGTGACAGTGGAGCAGGCGGTCCGCCTGGACGGCCGCGGCGCGGTGGCGGTCGCTCTGGTGGACCCTGGCGGCGCCGTTCTCGCCCGCGCGCATGGCGAGGCGACGCGGCGCCTGTCATTGCCCGAGGACGCCTCGCCGGACGAGCGGCAGCGGGCGATGTATCGCATCGTCGCCGACCTGGCGCGCCGCATCGACGAAGTCCTCGACCGCGAGATCCGCCGCCATTTCGCCGCCTGGCTGCGCTGAGAGCCCGTCGGAAGCGCCGGCTGGCCGCGCGGGCGCGCTTCGCCTATCGTGCGCCGCCCGCCCCGGACGCCGCCGCGAGAATCGCGCATGACGACTCCCGAACCGCCCAAACCCGTCGACTGGCATCAGGACATTTTCGACGTGCTGCGCGCGCATGGGGTGACGCTCGTCGCGCATGTGCCCGACGCCGGGCACACGCCTCTCATCGAGAAATGCGAAGCCGCGAACGACATCGACACGGTGACGCTCACCACCGAAGAGGAAGGCGTCGGGCTCCTGTGCGGCGCCTGGGCCGGCGGGCGCAAGGGCGCGCTTCTCATGCAATCCAGCGGCGTCGGCAATTGCGTCAATGCGCTGGCGCTGCCGGACATCTGCCGCGCGCCCCTTCTCGCCATCGTGTCGATGCGCGGCGAATGGGGGGAGTTCATCCCCTGGCAGGTGCCGATGGGCCGCGCCGCCCCGGCCGTGCTCGAGGCGATGGGCGCGAGCCTCTTCCGCGCCGACGCCCGCGCCGAAGTCGGCGCCGCGGTCGAGGCGGCGGCGAGTTTCGCCTTCGACACCCGCCGCACCGCCGCCGTGCTGCTCTCGCAGAAGACGATCGGCGCGAAACGGTTCCGGGAGGGCTGACGCCATGCTTCGCCGACGCCCGCTCGTCGCCGCGCTGCTCCGGGACCGCCCGGAAGCGCTGCTCGCGGTCTCCAGCCTCGGCTCCGCCACGTGGGACCTGTCGGCGGCGGGAAACGATGCGCGGAACTTCTGCTTCATCGGCGCCATGGGCCAGGCGGCGCCCTTTGCGCTCGGCCTGGCGATGGCTCAGCCGGACAAGCGGGTGGCGCTGCTCGCCGGCGACGGCGACCTGCTCATGAGTCTGGGCGCGCTCGCGACGATAGCCAACCAGGCGCCGCGCAACCTCGCAATCGTCGCGCTCGACAACGAAGCCTATGCGGAGACGGGCGGGCAACCGACGGCGACGGCGGGGCCGACCGACCTCGCCGCGGTCGCGCGCGGTTGCGGCATCGCCGATGCGCGGACGGCGACGGAGGAAACGGAAATCCCCGGCCTGCGCAACGCGGTGCTGAACGCGCCGGGGCCGGTTTTCGTTGTCGTCAAGGTGGCGGCGGAGGCGTTGCCGCTCGTCTTTCCGCACAATTTCGACGGCGTGACGGCGATGAACCGCTTCCGCGCCGCCGCGACCGCGTAGCGCCCCGGTCGCGAACCCGCCTATAGTGCCGGCGCCCGCCGGGGCAGAACCGCAGCCGCCAGGGAGGCCGCCATGCAAACCGCCGACGCGCTCGTCCGAATCCTCCGCGCCGAAGGCGTGGAGCAGAGTTTCTGCTATCCGTTCAGCCCCATTATGGACGCGATGGCGCGCGCCGGCGTCCAGCCCATCGTCACCCGCCAGGAGCGGGTGGCGGGCAACATGGCCGACGGCGTGTCGCGCTCGACCAACGGCGACAAGCTCGGCGTCGTCACGGTGCAGGCGCTGGCGGGGTCTGAGAACGCTTTCGCCGGCATCGCCCATGCGCACACCGATTCGACGCCCGTCCTGTTCCTTCCGGGCCATCCGGGAACCCGCTTCGTCGGCACCGACCCGACCTTCGACAGCGCGCTCAACTATCGCGGCGTGACCAAATGGTCGCAGACTCTGCTTGTCGCCGACCAGCTGGAAGCGCAAATGCGCCGCGCTTTCACGGCGCTGCGTTCGGGCCGCCCGCGCCCCGCCATGCTGGAACTGCCGGCGGATGTCTGCCGCGGCGACCATCCCGGCGAAATCGACTGGACTCCGGTGCCGCGTTTGCGTTTCGGCGCCGACCAGGGCGCCGTCGAGGAAGCCGCCGACCGCCTGCTGGCGGCGAAGACGCCGCTCGTCTGGGCGGGTTCGGGGGTGCTCTACGCCGGCGCGAGCGACGAACTCGCCGCGGTCGCCGAACTTCTCGGCGCGCCGGTCATGACCACCTTGCAGGGCAAGAGCGCCATTCCCGAAACCCATCCGCTGGCCATCGGCGTCGGCGCCCTCGTCGCCACCGCGATGGTCGCGCATTACCTGGAGGTCTCCGACGCGCTTCTCGCCGTGGGGTCGAGCCTGAGCGTCGCGCCGTTCACCCGCGTCATCCCCGACGGCAAGGACATCGTCCACGTCACCGTGGACCCGGTGGACATCAACAAGGACTATCCCGCCGCGGTCGGCGTTCTCGCCGACGCGAAATTGTTCCTCGCCGCCCTCGCGGAGGAGCTGCGCCGCCGTCTGGGCGCCAACGGACGGACGGAGACACGCGCCGCCACGGAAGCCGAAATCGCCCGCCGCAAGCGCGACTGGCTCGCCGAATTCGAGCCGCTGTTCGCCGACGAGTCGAAGCCCATCAACGGCTATCGCATGTTCCGCGAGTTGTGGAGCGCGGTGGACCCGGACACCGCGATGATCACCCACGAGGCGGGCGCGTCGCGCGACATCCAGTGCGTGTTCTATCAGTCGACGCGCCCGCGGAGTTATCTCGGCTGGGGACAGTCGTCGCAGCTCGGTTTCTCGCTCGGCCTGGCGATGGGCGCAAAACTCGCCAACCCCGACAAGCTGGTCGTCAACGTGATGGGCGACGGCGCGGTCGGCATGACGGCGATGGATCTGGAGACCGCGGCGCGCAACGACATCGGCACCCTCACCGTCATCAAGCACGACTCGGTGTTCTCGGGCTACGACCGCAACATCCCCGACTCGATCGAGCGCTACGACGCCGCGAAGCAGACCGGCGACTATTGCGCCCTGGCGGCGGCGCTCGGCTGCCACGCCGAGCGGGTGGAGGAGCCGGCGGCGCTGCCCGGCGCTTACGCCCGCGCCATCGCCGCGACCCGCGAAAACCGCCCGGCGGTGGTCGACGTCATCACGGCGGAAACGCGCAAATTGTCCCACCACAAGTGAACCCGGCGCGACGGAGGGAGCCGACGGCGATGCGGCGATGGGCGCTCGAAAGCGCCGCAGGGGCCCCGGTCGCCGCCCGCTCCCCGTTCTCTTCGAGCGTCCCGTGATCGAGACGACCCTCGACATCGCGACGCCCGACGGCGCGACGGAAACCTTCGTCTGCCGGCCCGAGCGCGGCGGGCCGCACCCGCCGGCGTTCCTGCTGATGGATGCGCCGGGAGTGCGCGAGGAACTCCGCGACATGGCGAGGCGGCTGGCGAGCGTCGGCTACGCGGTGCTGCTGCCGAACCTCTATTACCGCGCCGGACGCGATACGACCTTCGGCGCGGATGTGCTGGAGGAGGGAAGCGCCGGGCACAGGCGGATGCGCGCGATCCGCACGAAGATGACCATCCCGCCGGTTATGCGCGACGTGGGCGCTCTGCTCGCCTTCTGCGATTCGGAGCCGGATATCTCGGGCGGACCCGCAGGTTGCCACGGCTACTGCATGAGCGGCCCCTATGCGCTCGCGGCAGCGGCGCGTTATCCGCAGCGCATTGCCGCCGCAGCCTCGTTCTACGGCACGCGGCCGGTCAGCGACGCCGAGGAAAGCCCTCACCTCACGTTCGCGCGCGGCCGCGCCGAGCTCTATATCGCCTGCGCGGAGCATGACGACCTTGCACCGCCGGATATGGTGGAGGAACTGCGCGGACATTTCGCGCGGTCGGGCGCCCGGGGCGAGCTGGAAATCTACCCGGGAGTCCATCACGGCTTCGCCTTCCCCGAGCGCCGGTGCTACGACCGCGCCGCCGCGGAGCGCCATTGGGAACGCCTGGTCGCGCTCTATCGCCGCGCTCTCGGATGACGAAAGGACTCGGCGGCGCGTTCGTATCGTAGAGAACCGGACGGTTCTACGCCGCGTCGCGCCGGTCCCGACCGGTAATGCTGTCGCGCAGACCGTCGAGCATACCTTCTACGCGCGCCATGCGTTCGCGAAGGTCCATATTGCCCTGTTCAACTCGCTCAATGCGCGACGCCAGGTTGGCCCCGACTCCGTCGATGCGGGCGTTCAGTTCGGTTTTCGCTCCGTCGATGTGGGCGCTCAGCCCGGTTTTAACCTCATCGATGCGGGCATTCAGATCGGTTTTAACCCCGTCGATGCGGGCGTTCAGACCGGCTTCGACACCATCGATGCGGGCGTTCAGGCCGGCTTCGACACCATCGATGCGAGCGCCCAAACCGCTTTCGACCCCGCCGATACGGGTGTTCAGGCGGGTCTCCATGCGCCCCATATCCGCGCGCAGCCACGCGAACAACCCAACGATGAGAACGGCAAGGCCGGCCGCAGTCGCAATGCTCATCTTGCGGCCTCCTTCATGCCCCGTTCGCGCTCTACGCCGCGTCGCGCCGATCCCGACCGGTAATGCTGTCGCGCAAACCGTCGAGCATTCCTTCTATGCGCGCCATGCGTTCGCGAAGGTCCATATTGCCCTGTTCAACTCGCTCAATGCGCGACGCCAGGTTCGCCCCGACACCATCGATGCGAGCGCCCAAACCGCTTTCGACCCCGCCGATACGGGTGTTCAGGCGGGTTTCCATGCGCCCCATATCCGCGCGCAGCCACGCGAACAACCCAACGATGAGAACGGCAAGGCCGGCCGCAGTCGCAATGCTCATCTCGCGAACTCCTTCATGCCCCGTTCGCGTTCTACGCCGCGTCGCGCCGGTCCCGACCGGTAATGCTGTCGCGCAGACCGTCGAGCATTCCTTCTATGCGCGCCATGCGTTCGCGAAGATCCATATTGCCCTGTTCAACTCGCTCGACGCGAGCGCTCAGCTCCGTTTTCGCTCCGTCGATATGGGTGCTTAACTCGGTTTTGACCCCATCGATGCGGGCGTTCAGGCCGGCTTCGACACCATCGATGCGGGCGTTCAGACCGGCTTCGACACCATCGATGCGAGCGCCCAAACCGCTTTCGACCCCATCGATGCGGGTGTTCAGGCGGGTTTCCATGCGCCCCATATCCGCGCGCAGCCACGCGAACAACCCAACGATGAGAACGGCAAGGCCGGCCGCAGTCGCAATGCTCATCTCGCGGACTCCTTCATGCCCGTTCGAGTTCTACGCCGCGTCGCGCCGGTCCCGACCGGTAATGCTGTCGCGCAGACCGTCGAGCATACCTTCTATGCGCGCCATGCGTTCGCGAAGGTCCATATTGCCCTGTTCAACTCGCTCAATGCGAGCGCTCAGCTCCGTTTTCGCTCCGTCGATGTGGGCGCTCAGCTCGGTTTTAACCCCATCGATACGGGCATTCAGATCGGTTTTGACCCCATCCATGCGGGCGTTCAGGCCGGCTTCGACCCCATCGATGCGGGCGTTCAGGCCGGCTTCGACCCCGTCGATGCGAGCGCCCAAACCGCTTTCGACCCCGCCGATACGGGCGTTCAGGCGGGTCTCCATGCGCCCCATATCCGCGCGCAGCCACGCGAACAACCCAACGATGAGAACGGCAAGGCCGGCCGCAGTCGCAATGCTCATCTCGCGAACTCCTTCATGCCCCGTTCGCGTTCTACGCCGCGTCGCGCCGGTCCCGACCGGTAATGCTGTCGCGCAAACCGTCGAGCATTCCTTCTATGCGCGCCATGCGTTCGCGAAGATCCATATTGCCCTGTTCAACTCGCTCAATGCGCGACGCCAGGTTGGCCCCGACTCCGTCGATGCGGGCGTTCAGTTCGGTTTTGACTCCGTCGATGCCGGCATTCAGATCGGTTTTGACCCCATCCATGCGGGCGTTCAGACCGGCTTCGACACCATCGATGCGGGCGTTCAGATCGGTTTTGACCCCATCGATGCCGGCATTCAGATCGGTTTTGACCCCATCCATGCGGGCGTTCAGGCCGGCCTCGACCCCATCGATGCGGGCGTTCAGGCCGGCTTCGACCCCATCGATACGAGCGCCCAAACCGCTTTCGACCCCGCCGATACGGGTGTTCAGGCGGGTCTCCATGCGCCCCATATCCGCGCGCAGCCACGCGAACAACCCAACGATGAGAACGGCAAGGCCGGCCGCAGTCGCAATGCTCATCTCGCGGACTCCTTCATGCCCGTTCGAGTTCTACGCCGCGTCGCGCCGGTCCCGACCGGTAATGCTGTCGCGCAAACCGTCGAGCATTCCTTCTATGCGCGCCATGCGTTCGCGAAGATCCATATTGCCCTGTTCAACTCGCTCAATGCGCGACGCCAGGTTGGCCCCGACTCCGTCGATGCGGGCGTTCAGTTCGGTTTTGACCCCATCCATGCGGGCGTTCAGACCGGCTTCGACACCATCGATGCGGGCGTTCAGATCGGTTTTGACCCCATCGATGCCGGCATTCAGATCGGTTTTGACCCCATCGATGCGGGCGTTCACGCTGGCCTCGACCCCATCGATGCGGGCGTTCAGGCCGGCCTCGACCCCATCGATGCGAGCGCCCAAACCGCTTTCGACCCCGCCGATACGGGTGTTCAGGCGGGTCTCCATGCGCCCCATATCCGCGCGCAGCCACGCGAACGACCCAACGATGAGAACGGCAAGGCCAGCGGCAGTCGCAATGCTCATTTCGAGGACTCTCTCGTGGCGCCCCAGGCGAGGGGAGCGTCGCCATGTTTATGAACCGGGCGGTCCCGAAGGTCAATATGCGGGGCGACGACGCGTCAGGATCCTGGCCAGTCGGTGCGCCGGAGATCGGCGAGCGGCACGGACGGCCTGTCGGTGCTCGTGCGGTACTCGGCGAGCGCCTCGGGGCCGAGCGACGCGAAAGCCGTCTCGACGCCCTCGAAATAGCGCCGCGCGACGACGGCGCGCCCTTCCCCCGCGCCGCGTTCGTAGCGGGCGCGCGCCGCCGCCGAACCGCGATAGACCCACACCCGCCCGCCGAGCGCGCGATCGAGCGAACCCGCAGCGTCGATGCGGTCGTAGTTGAACTCGCGCCGGTCGAGGCGTTCGCGTTCGGCGCGCGAAACCCGGAACGCCAGCCCGTTCACAGATTCTCCCGCCGCCGGGCGGATGTTGAGGACAGTCACGAAAAGCGCCGCCCGCGCGCCGGTTCGCGCGTCCACGTAATGCGGCAGGCCTGCGGCGATTTCACCGTTGTCGCGCGCCACGTTCCACGTGCGACGCCAGCCGCGCAGACGACAAGGAGCGGTTTCGCCGGGCCCGAACGCGCCGCGCCGAAGCCATGCCGCCAGCGCTGCCTTGTCGACCAGCGACCCGTAGCCGAACACCCATTCGGTCGAAAAGTCGGTCGACATTGTCCGCGTGGCCGCGCCGGACATCGCGCCGCCCGCCTGGCGACAGGCGGAACCGCCTTCAGCGGCCGAGAAGGTCGCCCAGCAGCTCGACCGGATCGGGGATCGGCAGCGGAAGCGTCGGAGTCCGCTCGCCTTCCTCAGCCGGCGCTCCGGCGCCGGCGGAACGCGAGAGCGCCTCGCCGACAGATTCGAGCACGCCGATCGCGCCGCCGACCAGACCGGCGGGCAGCTCGATCCCGAGCTCGGCCGCGCCGATGGCCACGCCGGCGGGCAGCGCCGCGACACGCGCCGGATCCGACGCGACCGCCGCGAGAACGCCATCCCACGCCACTTCGTATTCGACCTCCGTCCACGGACCCGATATCCCGACGGGAATGGGGATGCCGGCGAGGATGTTGTCGCCGCCGGCCCGCGCCGCGAGGGTGGCGACGACGCGGTAGTCGACAGTCCGCCGCGGCAGCGAGGCGCGCCCCGAACCCGAAAGGCCGAACAACGGCGCCCGCGCGACCATGTCCTCATTGACGACCTCGCCGTTCGCGACGGAAAACGTCCCGTGGAGAGAATCGAAGACGGTTCGCGGCGGGCCATCCCCCGGTTCGTCGATTATCGAAGCGACGGCCCCGTGCAGCAGACCGGCGATGTCCACCCCCTCCAGTTCGATCCCCGCAAGGGCGCCGTCGGAGAGAGTCAACGCCCCGTCGCCGTTCAACCCCGAGACCAGCGAGTTCGGACTCGCCCCGGCGCTTGCGCCGCGCATCGAAAAGTCCAGCCGTCCGGACAGTTCCTCCGTGCCTGCGAAAGCAGCGAGGAGAGGCCGCACCGCCACGCCGGCGGCGTCCAGCGCATAGTCTATGCCCAGCGTCTCGCCGCTGCCGTCGACGGTCGCCGCCGCCGCCACCGTCCCGCCGGCCAGCGCGCCGTCGGCCGCCTCGACGCGCGCCACCCCGCCGTCGAGACGGAGGGAAAGGTCGCCGCGGTCGAGAACCAGACCGCGATAACGCGCATCCGACAGGCGAATTCGCACGTCGGCGTCAACCGCGCGCAAGCCGTCGAACGCAATAGGTTCGTCGCTCCAGGCCGCCTGCGCCGCCCGCTGCGGCGACGGAGGGGCCGCACTCTCGTCCGCCGGCGTCGTCGCTGCAACCGGGCGCGCGGGGCGGGAGGCCAGAGCGGCGGCCAGCGCCTCGATGTCGAGGCCGTCGACCTCGAGCGCCGCCGTGACGCGCGGCGCCCCCGACGAGACATCGACATCCGCGTCGCCCGTCGCTGCGAACGCATCGGCCCGCAGCGTCGCGCCCGTCAGTGCGATGCGCGAGTCGACGACGCCCAGGGCGCCTTCGAGGCGCAACGCGCCCGGGTCGGGTTTGCCCTCCGGCAGCGGGCGTCCCAGCCGCGCCGCCAGAGCCGCGACCGAAGCCGCGCTCGCTTTCAGCGCGCCGTCGAATTCCGGCGCCGGGCGCCACAGGGCGGCGCCGTCCCAGCGCGCGTCGAGCACATCGGCGTCGACGGTCGCGACAATGTCGGAGCCGTCCCCCTCGGCAAGCGCAAGGAGCGGGTCCAGCGTGACCGCGACCTTCGCCGGCGCGCCGCCATAAACCAGCTCCGCCGCGACCTCGGTGCGCGAGCCCGGGCGCGCGCGCGCCTTGAGCGACAGCGAGGACAGGCCGGCGAGCTGCGGGGCGGGAAAGGCGGCGTCAGCCAGCGAAACGTCGACTGCGACGGCGAGACTTTCCACCAATGCGCGCAGATGCGCGCCGGCGCCGCTCAGGACCGCCTTGCCGCTGACGTTTCCGCCGCCGACCCCTTCCGCCGCCCGGGCAAGCGGAATCCCGTCGAAGGAAAGCGCCGCCTCCAGCGCCAGCGCGCCGTCCGCGCGCTCCGCCTTCGCGTCGCCGGACAGAGTCCCGCCGTCCAGCCCGAGCCGACGCAACACCGCCCGATACCCCGCCCCGGTCGTCGCCACGGCGATATCGATCGGCCCCGCCTCCTCGCCGCCGAAACGCGCCGTGTCGGCGCGAAGCGAGACCTCGCCCTCGACGACGCCGAAAAAGCCCGGATCGAACGGCTCCGTGGACAGCCCGCCCGGCGCCGGCGCGGCGGCGGATTCCGCAGAAGCCGTGAACGAAGGCGGAGCGGGCGCCGGAGCGGGCAGCGGCAGATAACGGTCGAGGTCGACACGCCCCGCCTCGACCGTCAGGCGCACTTCCGGGACCGCGCCCGACACGTCGATGCGGCCCGTCGCGCCGGCCTCGACGCCCTCGCCGGTCAGCGTCGCTTCCGTCACCTCCACGGCGCCGCCTTTTCCATGCGCGAAGCGCGCCGCGAAGCGCAATTGACCGGGATCGACTGCGCCTTCGGGCAGCGGGCGTCCGGCCCACGCAAGGAGTTCTGCGACGGAAGCCGTGTCCAGAATCGCCTCGCCGTCGAAAGCAACGGGATCCATCCCCGCCGACCCCTTGTAGCGCGCCGTCGTCGCACCGGATTCGAGCGTCGCCTCGAGCGCGAACGGCGCGCCGGAAAGAACCGCATCGAGGGTTCCGAGGGTGGCGGCAAACGCGACCGGTCTGCGGCTCAGCGTCAGGCGTCCCGTCACGCTCACCGGCCTGTCGGACGCGGGCGCGACAGCGTCGATGGCGATATCGGTCGCGGCGAAGGTCTCCCTCCCCGCGGCGTCGCGAACACTCAGGGCGCCGCGCTCGACGCGGAACGACCGGAGAGAAACCTTCACGCCTCCCGCCCCCTGCCTGCCGGCGCCCGCTTGCCCCGGCGCCGGGGCGGCCTCTTCTTCCCCGGGGGCGGAAGCGCCGCCGGCGTCGATCGCGATGCGGGGGTCGGAAACCGTGATCCCGGCAATCTCGAGTTCCCCGCGCAGCAACGCCCGCACGTCGAGAGAGAGGGCGACGGCGCCGATCCGCGCGGCGTCGTCGGACAGCCTCACATCGTCGACGACGAGCGAAAGCGTGGGCAGCGAAATCGAGACATTGCCGAAAGTCAGCGCGCGCCCGGTGAGGTCGCGCACGGCGTCGGAGACCCGCTGGCGAACGGCATCGCCATTGGCGATGATCGGAAGCGCGACGACCGCGGCGAGAACGAGCGCCGCGACGACCCCGGCAGTCCACAAGAGGATGCGCATGAAAGCCTCCTTACGCTCCGGTCTCCGGCCGACCCGCATCCGCCAGCGCGCCCTCTGCCCAGCGCGCCCAGGCGAGGAGGCGCGGATCGGCGCCGCGACGCGCGACCAGCTGCGCGCCCAGCGGCAAGCCGTTCGGCCCCGCGCCGAAAGGCAGGGTTGCGCATGGCGCGCCGAGCAGCGTCCACGCGCGGTTGCACATCGGATCGCCGGTGGTCGCGCGCGGCGGCGCTTCTCCCGGCGCCGCTGCGGTCAGCAGAAGGTCGGCGCCGCCGAACAGCGCCGCCTCGCCCGCCCGACACTCGGCGGCGCAGTCCTGCGCCCGGTCGAGCGCATCGGGCGCCAGCCGCGCCCCGGCGTTGATCGTCTCCCGCAACCCGTCGCTCAGCATTTCGCCATGTTCCGCCCGTTCGTGAGCCAGAGAACGCGCCGCTTCGGCCTTCATGATGACTTCTTGCGCGTCGTTCAGGCCGTCGAACGGCGGCGCCAACGCGCGTTCGCCGGTTTCCGCGCCGGCGGCGGCGAAGGCGGCGAGGGCCCGGCCGAGCATGGCGCGCGTCGCCGCGTCGAGGCGGCGCCACTCCGGGCCGCGGCACAGCGCCACGCGCGGCGGCGGGCCGGCGGGCGCCTCGGCTATCCCGAACGCCGCCGCCGCCGTCGCGAGGCCGTCCGCCGCGCGCGCGAACCAGCCCAGGGTGTCGAGACTCGGCGCCAGGGCCTTCGCGCCGTCGAGCGCGACCGCGCCGAAGGTGGGTTTGAACCCGGCGACGCCGCAATACGCGGCCGGGCGAATTACCGACCCCGCCGTCTGCGTGCCCAGCGCGATGTCCGCCATACCGCACGCGACCGCCGCGGCGGACCCCGACGACGACCCGCCCGGAGTCCGCGCCGCATCGTGCGGATTGGACGTGACCGGCGGCGCGAAGGCGGCGAATTCGGTCGTCACGGTCTTGCCGAGCACTGCGGCGCCCGCTTCGCGTAACCGCGCCACGCAGGCGGCGTCGCGCGTCGGAACGCGTCCGGCGTAAATCGGCGAACCGCGTTCGCACGGCATCCCGGCGACATCGACGATGTCCTTCACCCCGACGGCGAGGCCGGCCAGCGGTCCATCGGCGGACGGCGCCGCCGCCCGGTCGATATGCGTCCATGCGCGCACCCCCGCTTCGCGTGCGTCGATGGCCGCCAGACACGCCGCGAGCCCGCCTTCCGCTCCCGTCATTCCGCGCACGCCCTCCGATAGCGTCGAGTCGGCCGCAAGGGCCGGCAAAGCCGCTGTGTCCCAAGCCTTGTCCGATTCCGTCCCGGATTTCTACCAACCAGTCGAACGCCACTCCGAGACGCAAGAAGGACGTGAAATGTGCATTCTCCTGACACTGACCGTGATCGAATGCAACGTCGCCTCATCGAACGTCTTCCGGCCATTGATCACCTGGAACAGGTAGATTCAGAAAACTAAATGGGATCTCATAGAAAAAATAATGGCAATTCACACTCTCTATGTAATCAAAAACATCTTTGTAATTCCCGTCTTTGAACCATTCATTCAGAACATATACATACTCCACATCCAGATTAAGTGGGCGCGCCAATTTTTGATATTGCTTTCTCTTGAAATCGCAGGTTTGTAATTTCTCATCAACCGACCCTGCCACTTGTTGGAATTTGACCTCTATGATGAACAATTTCATATTGACAAGCAGAGCGCTGTCGGGGAGCAATCGCTTGCTGATTACCACTTTCCAGTTTACACCTTGATCTTCAAGAAATCTGTAGAACTCATGCTTCTCAAAGTATCTTGCAACATCTCGGCCTTCGTAGGTTATGATCCTCCCAGTCCTCCCAGCCATGCTGCTGTCACGGGTACGGTAGCCGGGAAGCTGGTCAAACAGCCTCTCCAAGCTGACCCGTTCCTCAAAAAGGAGGCCGGTATAGGTATTGGATCCTCCGGTTCCACCCCTCTTCATACCCTGGCCACCCCGACAAGATCCGATCTCGCATCGAACAAAGCCGATTCCAAACGCTCGACGGACAACGCAACGAATCGATCCTCGATCTCGCACCCAACGAATTTCCGACCGGTTCGTATGGCGGCGACGCCCGTGGTGGCGCTCCCGGCGAACGGATCGAACACTTCGGCGCCGGGTTCGGTCGACGCGAGAAGGATACGCTCCAGCAGCGCGACGGGTTTCTGCGTCGGGTGTTTTCCATGGACTTTCTCTTTTTTCCCGGGCGCCGTCATCCGCCATACGGATTTCATCTGCTTGCCGCCGTTGCGTTCCTTCATTGCCCCGTAATTGAACACATGTTTCGAACCCGCGCCCTTCGCCGCCCAGATAACGGTTTCCGTCGAATGGGTGAAGTACCGACATGACAGGTTCGGCGCCGGGTTCGGTTTCTCCCAAACGATGTCGTTGAGTATCTTCATCCCCAGCTGCTGCATTGCGAAGCCGACCGAATGGATGACGTGATGAGTTCCCGAAACCCAGAGCGTGCCGTTCGGTTTCAGAAGACGCCGGCATCGCGAAAGCCAGGCGCGGTTGAATTCGTGGTTCAATTCGGGGCCGCGGGATCGATCCCACGCGCCCTTGTCGACCTTGACCATCTTTCCGGCATGGCACGTGATCCCGCCATTGGACAGGAAATAGGGCGGATCGGCGAATATCGTGTCGAAACGCCCTTCCGGGCATTCCTCGGCAATCTCGTCCATGAATGCGAGGCTGTTGCCGCGATACAGTCGAATTCCCGCCCCGGCGTCGGAGAAAACACATTCGCTCTCGCCGGGAACCGGCGCACCGATAGATGCGACATCCGACGGGTGCGTGATATGACCGTCGCCGTAAGAAACATGATCCATGGATCGCCTCCGGGAAACGGAAACCGCCAAACCGGGATCGGGCTGTAGCATACCCTGATCGTCGCGAGTCAACATCCGCTCCGGCCTTATGTGCAAGTGCGACTGCGATGCCCTCCGAGATGGTCCGAGCCCCTGTGCAATGGCCGACCAGGAGACCGCGCCGGACTTGCGCGCGCAGCGGGGGTCTCTTCCAGGCCCGCGCGCTCCGCGACCTGCCCGCGCCGGACTTGCGCGCGGGGCGGCAGGCTGTCACAACCCCGGCGCCGAAGACCGGAGGAGGCGACATGAGCCGAGCCGAACCCCTGACCCTCAAGCGCGTGCGCGTTCGCCCCGTGCTCGTTCCGCTCGCCCGCCCGGTGGTCGCGAAGGTCGGCCAGTTCGAACACTGGCCGCTTATCCTGATCGACGCGGAAACCGCGCAGGGCGTCGTCGGGCGCAGCTATCTCGAACCCTATATCGCCAAATCCGCACGCTACCTCGTTCCGGCGATCGAAGACCTCGCCGAGGCGCTGGCGGGCAAGCCGGTCGCGCCGCTCGACGCCTACGGCGCCGGCCGCCGGACGCTCAACCTCATCGGCTACGAAGGCGCGGCCATGATCGCCGTCGCCGGCCTCGACATGGCGTTGTGGGACGCGCGCGCGCGCGCCGCCGGCCTGCCGCTCGCCGTGCTGCTCGGCGGCGCGCCCGGCCCGGTGCCGGCATACAACTCCAACGGCCTGTGGCTGACCCCGCTCGAAGGTCATGAGCGCGAAGCGGAAGCGCTGGCGGCGGAAGGCGGTTTCGACGCGGTGAAACTCCGGCTCGGGCGCGACGCGCTGGCCGACGACCTCGAAGCCATCGCCGCAGTGCGCCGCGCCCTCGGCGAAGACGCGAAGATCATGACCGATTTCAACCAGGGACGCACGCTCGGCGGCGCGCTCGACCGCTGCCACGCGCTTGACGACCGGGGGCTGGTCTGGTTCGAGGAGCCGATCGCCTATAACGACATCGCCGGTCATGCGCGGCTTGCGGCCGACCTGAAAACCCCCGTGCAGCTGGGCGAGAATTTCTACGGACCGCGGGCGCTGCACGAAGCGCTGATGGCGAACGCCGGCGATTACGTCATGCCCGACCTGATGAGAATCGGCGGGGTGACGGGGTGGCTGCGCGCGGCCGCCATTGCCGGGGGCTTCGGCATCCAGCTGTCCAGCCATCTCTACCCGGAGTTCTCCGCGCATCTGCTCCGGGTGTCGGAAACCGCGCACTGGCTGGAGTGGCAGGACTGGGCGAACCCGGTCCTCCGCGACCCGTGGCCCGTCCGCGACGGCGCGCTGCATGTCGGCGACGCGCCGGGGGTTGGCCTGGAATGGGACGAGGCGGCGGTCGCCCGCTACGCGATGTGATGTGACGTAAAGCGCCGCTCCGCCGCCCCGCCTTCCCGAAGCGAATCGTCGGGCGCGCCGCGGGAACCGCCGGCGGCGTCCGGAGACGTCGCCGGAGCGCGGCGCGAGTGATATGCTTTCCCGCAACCCCAGTATGGAGACAGGTCATGGACGCGACCGCGCAAGATTTCGCGGAGGCTTCGGGCGCGAGTCCGAACGACCTTGACGCGCTGTGGATGCCGTTCACGGCGAACCGGCAGTTCAAGGCGTCGCCGCGGCTTTTCGTCTCGGCGCAAGGCATGCACTACCGCACCGCCGACGGGCGGCGGGTCCTCGACGCCACCTCGGGGCTGTGGTGCGTCAATGCCGGTCACGGGCGGCGTGAGATCGTCGAAGCGATCCAGCGCCAGGCCGAGCGCATGGACTACGCGCCGGCGTTCCAGATGGGGCATCCGCTCCAGTTCGAACTGGCGTCGCGGGTGGCGGCGCTTTTGCCGGGCGACCTCGACCATGTGTTCTTCACCAATTCCGGTTCCGAATCGGTGGATACGGCGCTCAAGATCGCTCTCGCTTACCACCGCGCCGCGGGGGCGCCCGAACGCACCATGCTCATCGGCCGCGCCCGCGGCTATCACGGGGTCGGCTTCGGCGGCCTGTCGGTCGGCGGCATCGCCAACAACCGGCGCCAATTCCGCAACCTCCTGGGCGATGTGGCGCACCTGCCGCACACCCACGCGCCGGAGCGCAACGCCTTCAGCCGCGGCGAGCCGGCCTGGGGCGCGCAGCGCGCCGATGCGCTCGAGGACCTCGTCGCCGCATACGGCGCCGATACCATCGCCGCGGTCATCGTCGAACCGATGGCGGGGTCGACCGGCGTTCTCATCCCGCCGGAGGGGTATCTCCGCCGCTTGCGCGAGATCTGCGACCGGCACGGGATCCTGCTCATCTTCGACGAGGTGATCACCGGCTTCGGACGCCTCGCCGCCCCCTTTGCCTGCGACCGTTTCGACATCGTCCCCGACATCGTGACCATGGCCAAGGGGATCACCAACGCCGCCGTGCCGATGGGCGCCGTCGCCGTGCGCGCCGGAATTTACGACGCCGTGGTGGACGGCCCCGAAGGCGCGATCGAGCTCTTCCACGGCTACACCTATTCCGGCCATCCGCTCGCCTGCGCGGCCGGCCTGGCGACGCTTGGGGTGTATCGCGACGACGCGCTCTTCGACCGCGCCGCCGAAATCGCGCCTCATTTCGAGGACGCCGTGCACAGCCTGCGCGGTCGGCCGCACGTGATCGACATCCGCAATCTCGGCCTGGTGGCGGGGATCGAGCTCGAACCCATCGCCGGCCGCCCGACGGCGCGCGCTTACGACGCCTTCATGCGCTGCTACGAAAAGGGCGTGCTGGTGCGCACGACGGGCGACATCCTGGCGCTGTCGCCGCCGCTCATCGTCGAACGGGGTCAGATAGACGAAATCTGCGACGCCATCGCCGAAACGCTGGACGAGGTCGCATGACCCCTCGCGGTCAGGCGATGTTGGTCTCGACCCAGCTCGCGAGGTCGCTCTTCGGCGCCGCGCCGACCTTCGTCGCCGCGACCTCGCCGTCCTTGAAGAGCAACAGGGTGGGGATGCCGCGCACGCGGTAGCGGGTCGGCGTTTCCGGGTTCTCATCGATGTTCAGCTTGGCGACGGTGACGCGGTCGCCGAATTCCGTCGCGAGTTCCTCGAGCGCCGGGGCGATGGCCTTGCACGGGCCGCACCACTCGGCCCAGAAGTCGACGAGCACCGGATTGCCGGATTCGATGACATCGCGCTGGAAACTCGAGTCGGAAATTACGGTGGTCGCCATCGCTCCATTCTCCCTGCGGTCGAGACCGGCGCGCGTCCCCCCCCGGCGCCGAATCGAGCGTAGAAACCGCGCCCGCTGCGGTCAAGCGGCTGTACTGGTTCACGACATATGAGACGTGGGGCGGTCGGTGGGGGTCTCGTTTGCTGTGAGGGATTGAAGGTATTGAGCGGGGGTGCGGTTGTCGAGGGCCTGGTGGGGTCGGAAGTTGTTGAACTCGTCGGCGAAGGCGTCGATCCAGCGGTTGATTCGGTTGAGGTCGTTGTCGGGGAGGTCCCATGTTGCGTAGAACTCATATCGCCATGCGCCGTTGTTGCGTTCGACGGAGCCGTTGAGTTTGGGGGATCGGGGCGGGAGTTCGAAGAGGTCGATTCCCCTGCTTTGGCATTCGCGTTCGAAGTCGGCTTTGAATTCGGCGCCGCCATCGACCTGGATGGCTCGGATGGGGAAGGGCATGTCTTCCTGGAGTTTGTCGAGGAAGCGTTTGGCGTTGTGAGCGGTTGCGCGCCTCCAGGCTTGCGCGCATGTCCAGCGGGTGACGGGGTCGTATGCGGTGAACTGCTTGATGGTCGGTCGCCCTGCGGTCCGGGTTATGGAGAGGGTGTCGAGCTGGACGATTTCTCCGGGTTGGGAGGGTTTGCGTCCTTTGGGCAGGCGCGTGGCCCAGGGGCGTTTTCGTCGTGCGGCGCGGGGGGCGTTTCGGCGGAGGTCGGGGACGGGGAAGACGTCCCCTTTTTCGACGAGGGTTTTGAGGATGCGGCCGATGGTGCTTTCGCTGGCGTCGAAGCCCTGGCGTTGGATGAGGACGGCGATTTTGGCCTTTCCCCACATGGGATAGTCGTTGCGGGCCTCGCGCACGGCCGCGACCAGCGCCGGCGCCCATTGCGCCCGGCGCACGCGGCGGGGGCGGCGCGAGAGCGGTTCGAGGCGCCCGCTTTGGGCGCGTTTTTGCCAGCGGTAGAGGGTCGACAGGGGCACGCCGACCGCAGCCGCCGCCGAGCGGGCGTTCAGGCCGTCTTCGCGGGCCTGCTTCCAGCGTTCGATGGCGTCGCGTCTGTGCGCCCCTTCGCTACGCTCAGCGGCGCACAGACGCGACGCCAGGCGTGCTCCTTGTGTAATCTGTCTCGGCAGGCCGATAACCTGCATGGGGGCCTCCGTCGGCTGTTTCGTCACACCAAACAGCTTCGGAGACCCCCACCCCGCCTGCAAGCCCCCCCCCTCACATGTGTCTGAACCAGATCAGCGGCGCCGGAGACAGGCATCGCCGATGCCGGTCGGCGGAGGAGAACGGCGCGCGGACAGACGCGGCCGTTTCGACTACGGTAACGCCATGTCCGAACCCGCCCTCCGCGTCATCGATCTGACCAAGCGATACCGGTCGGCGCTGGCGGTCGACGCGGTGAGCTTCGCCGTCGAAAGCGGCGAGTCCGTGGCGCTGCTCGGCGGCAACGGCGCCGGGAAGACGACCGTCCTCGGAATGCTTCTCGGCCTCGTGGCGCCGACCTCGGGGCGCATCGCGGCGCTCGGCTGCGACATGCGGCGACGGCCGCGCGGCGCGCTCGCGCGCATGAACTTCTCCTCGCCCTATGTCGACATGCCGCACCGCCTGACGGTGCGCGAGAACTTCTCCGTGTTCGCGCGCCTCTACGCGCTCGACAACGCGGGCGCGCGCACCGCTGCGCTGGCCCGGGAACTCGGCTTCGAGGACTTGCTCGACCGCCCGGTCGGCACGTTGTCGGCGGGGCAGAAGACCCGCGCGTCGCTCGCCAGGGCGCTGCTCAACCGGCCCGACCTTCTGCTTCTCGACGAACCGACCGCCTCTCTCGACCCCGACACCGCCGACATCGTGCGCACCGCGCTCGAGGCCTACCGCGAGCGCACGGGCGCCGCGATCCTGCTCGCTTCGCACAACATGGCGGAGGTCGAACGCCTGTGCGACAGGGCCATCGTCCTCAAGGCGGGGCGGACGGTCGCCTGCGGAGCGCCCGCCGCCCTGATCGCCCGCTACGGGCGCCGCGACCTGGAAGAAGTCTTTCTCGACATCGCGCGCGGGCGCGCGGCGTGACCGGCGCGGCGCGGCGCGTCGGCGCGATAGCGCTCCGCCACTACTACCTCGTGCGCGGTTCCTGGCCGCGTATCCTCGACCTGATCTACTGGCCCGCGCTGCAAATGCTGCTGTGGGGCTTCATCACCCTGTTCTTCGTGGAGAACTCGAGCTGGGTGGCGCGGACGGCCGGGGTTCTGCTGTCGGCGGCGCTTCTGTGGGACGTTCTGTTCCGCAGCCAGATATCGCTGTTCACAGGTTTTCTCGAAGAACCCTGGTCGCGCAATCTCGCCAACCTTCTGATCACGCCGCTGCGCCCGGCGGAATTCATGCTGGCGCTGGCGGCGACGAGTCTGGCGCGGACGCTGATCGGCGTCGGCGGCGCGGCGGTGCTGGCCCGGTTGCTGTTCGACTTCTCGCTGCTTGCGCTCGGCGCGCCGCTGGCCGCCTTTTTCGCGAATCTGGCGGTTCTCGGCTGGGCCATCGGCCTGCTGGTGAGCGGGCTGGTGCTGCGTTTCGGACTCGGCGCGCAGGGTCTCGGATGGGCGCTGGTGTTCCTGATCCAGCCGGTGAGCGGGGTGTTCTACCCGGTGGCCGTGCTGCCCGAATGGCTGCGCCCGGTGGCGTGGGCGCTCCCGTCGTCGCATCTGTTCGAGGGCATGAGAGCGGTGCTGGTCGACGGGACGTTCCGCGCCGATCTGCTGGCGAACGCCGTCGCGCTCAACGCCGTCTGGCTGACCGCGGGCGTGTGCGGCTTCCTTTTCCTGTTGCGCCGCGCGCGCGAGCTCGGGCTTATCCTGCAATCCGGCGAGTGAGGAGGCGTCCATGGACCGGGCGACGAGGACAACGCGGTGGTGGTGGGTGCGTCATGCGCCGGTGACGGCGAACCGGGGGCGCATGTACGGCGCCTCCGACCCGCCTTGCGACCTCGGCGACCGCGAGAGTTTCGCGGGCCTCGCGCGTTGTCTTCCCGCCGGAGCGGTATGGGTCACGAGCCACCTGCGGCGGGCGCGCGACACGGCGTCCGCCATCCGCGCCGCCGGTCTCGAGGGGGAGTCGCCCATCGTCGAAGCCGCGTTCGGCGAACAGAATTTCGGCCTCTGGCAGGGCACGCCGTATGACCGGGTGGACTCCATCCCCGGCAAGCCGGCGCACCGCTTCTGGTTCACCGCGCCGGACCACCGCCCGCCGGAGGGCGAATCGTTCCTCGAACTGACGGAGCGCGTGGTCTCCGCCATCGGGCGCCTGACGTCGGAACATGCGGGGCGCGATGTGGTCTCGGTCGCGCATGGCGGGCCCATTCGCGCGGCCGTCGCCCATGCGCTGGGGCTCGGCGCGGAAGGCGCGTTCGCCTTCGTCACCGACAACCTGTCGGTAACGCGGCTCGACCGCGTGGAAAGCCCCGAGCCCGGCGCCGACTGGAAGGCGCACTATGTGAATCGCGCTCCGCGCTGGGATCCCTGACGCATCGCCCTATCTGCATTCGCGAGGCGGCCCGGCGCGTCCGGGGCGCGGAACAGGGCGAATTTCGAGGGAGACTTTCGGTATGACGGGACTCCGGTTCGCGCGCGCGGCGCGCCTTCTGACCGGCGCGGTCCTCGCCTGGCACGCGGGGCCGTGGCTTGCGGGAGCATCGCCGACCATGGCCGGCGAGGCGCAGAAATTGATCGACGATTCGGCCTCCATGCTGCGGGCGTTCGTCGCCGACGGGGCGGTGTGGTCGCGGTTCGGACCCTATTTCCACGACGCCCGCGCCGTGGTGCTGGCGCCCGATGTCATCGAGGCAGGTCTCCTCATCGGCGGCAGCGGCGGACAGTGCGTCATCGTCGCGCGCACGGGGGAGAGCCTCGACTGGTCGGCGCCGTCCTTCTGCACCCTCGGCGAGGCCAGCGTCGGCCTGCAATTCGGCTTCCAGAAGTCGGAAACGATGATGCTGGCGATGACCGATCGCGCGCTCGGGGAACTGTTGTCCGGCGCCACGCGGTTCGGCGGGGACGCCGGGCTGGCGGCGGGCCTGGTGGGCCGTAGCGTCAAGGGCGAAACGACCGGCCGTCTCGGCCTCGACTTCATTGCGGTGTCGCGCAACCAGGGCGTGTTCGGCGGCGTGGCGCTCGACGGCGGCTGGCTGTCGCCGGACGACGAATACAACCGGGTCTATTACGGGCGCGAGGTCACGGCGCGCGAAATTCTCGTCGATGGCGGCGTGACGGCGCGTTCGGCGGAGGTCCTACGCTTCGCCCTCAAGCAGGCGGACGGCGCAAGCGACCGCTACGGCCATCGTCATGAGGGCGACGGCGAGGCCGTGCAGGTCGCGCGCCGCAGCGATGTCGTTGGGGCCGACCTGGGGCCGGCCGCCGCCGATCCACGGGCGCGGTAGCAGGCGGTCGACATAACGCCGGGGGCCTCCGAGGGCGATGCCGAGCGCCGCCGCCGCGGCCGCCGGGGGCCAGTCGGCGCCCGCCGCGCGGCGCAAGCCGGCGACGGCGCCCGCCCCGGTCGACAGCCCGCCCGCCAGGGCCGCCGCCGCCGTCAGCGCAAGGCCCGCAAGGCGGTCGGGAAGCCAGCGCGCGGCGCGGCGCAGGGCGCGCGACGGCGCGCCGAAAGCGCCGCCGCCGACCGCGGCGACCCGATCGACAACCCAATAGACGGCGACCCCCGCAACCCCGCCGAAGGCTGCGTAGAGAACCGGCGCGGTCCAGCGCCGCGACAACCGGCGCATCAACGCCTCCACGCCGACGCGCGCCATGCCGTGGCTGTCGAGATGAACGGGGTCGCGCGCCGAGAGCCGCGCGAGCGCGGCTTCCGACCCTGCGGCGTCGTGGATCGCCAGCGCCCGGCCCAGACGGTCCGCCGCGTCGGCGCTTTCGCGCTGGTCCACCGTCCCGACAAGGACGAAAAGCACGACGGTCCACAGCACGGGCCAGGCGTCGGCCGCGGCTTCGAGGGCGACGCCGGCCGCGGCGGCCGCGGCGGCCAGAGCGGCGACGGCTACGGCGCCGCGGACGCGAAGCGCGCGGCGGCCGCGTTCGGCGCGGTCGAGACGCGCGACGCAGCCGCGGGCGACCCGTTCGATCGCGACGAGGGGGTGCCGGCGCCAGCCCCGCCGCCACAGCGGCGCGCCGGCATATGCGTCGAGAAAGATCGCCGCCAGGAGGACGAACAGACTATCGGTCAACGGCGTCCGGTCGGCGGACGGCGCCGTCGCGCCGGCTTTTGGACAGCGCCTCGGCGAGCGCCGCATGGCCGCCGGACAGCGCATGGGCGGCCGCGTCCGCCCCGTCATTGTCGGCCAGCGCCGCGTCGGCGCCGGCGAGCGCGAGGGCGACCGCGGCGTCGGCGCGATTGGCGAGCGCCGCCCACATAAGCGCGGTGCGGCCGCGCCTGTCGCGCGCGTTGACATCGGCGCCGGCGCCGATTAGCACGCGCAGGATGGCGGCGTGGCCGTGAAACGCCGCCCACATGAGCGCGGTGCGGCCGGCGGCGTCCGTCGCGTCGATCCTGGCGCCGGCGGCGAGAGCCTCCTCGACAACCGGCATCAGCTGCCCGCGCGCGCCGGTGACAAGACGCAGATCGTCGCGCATCCCGGCGGCGGCCGGCGCGGCGATACCGAGAGCGATGAGAAGAAGAGCAATGAGTCGCATGACCCCCCGCCGTCCGTTCGCACGGAAGAGCGCGGGCGACTATAACCGTCCGGGCCGCAGGGGGAAGCGCCTCCTCGCGGCTGCCGCCGCGGTCGCCGTGACGGCGATGGCCCTCGGGGCTCTGGCGGTGCGGTCCCCTGCGCCGCACCGCGCGGAGGTCGACGCCGTCGTTCCGATCGGCGGGCCGTTCACCCTCATCGACGGCGAAGGACGCACGGTTACCCGGGCGGACTTTCTCGGCGCGCCGATGCTGGCGACCTTCGGTTACACGCATTGCCCCGATGTCTGTCCGACGACACTGCACCTGATGGCCGTTGCGCTCGACGCGCTGGGGCCGGACGGCGAGGCGATCCGCCCGGTCTTCATCACCGTCGATCCGGAACGCGACACGCCCGAGGTCGTGCGCGAGTATGTGAGCCATTTCCATGCGCGCCTGACGGGGCTCACGGGAAGCGTGGAGCAGGCCGCTGCGGCGGCGCGCGCCTGGCGGGTGACGGCGCGCAAGGCGCCCCTCGAAGGCGGCGGCTATCTGATGGACCACACATCGCTGATCTATCTGATGGACGCGGAGGGCGCGTATGTCGCCCATTTCGGGCACGGCGCCGACCCCGCTGCGGTGGCGGCGCGTCTCGCCGAGCATCTGGAAACGGGAACGCAGGGATCATGAAGCGGAGCGCGCCGGCCGCCGCGCTGGCGGCGGGGCTTGCGCTCGCGGTCGCCCTTCCCTCGCCTGCCCGCGCCGCCGACGTGTCGGCGGAGGCGGCGTGGGCGCGGGCGTCGGCGGGACCGGCGCGCAACGGCGCGGCGTATGTCATCCTCCTCAACCGCGGCGCGGACGCGGCTCTCGTCGGCGCAGAGACTCCGGCGTCGGCGCGCGCGGAGCTGCACGGCCACACAAGGAACGGCGATGTCGTGCGGATGCGCCGCTTCGACTCCATCGCGCTGCCGGCCGGCGGACGCGTGACGCTGGCCCCCGGCGGCGCGCACATCATGTTGCTGGGGCTGGCGGCGCCGCTGGAGGAGGGCTCGTCGTTCCCGCTGACCCTGCGCTTCGACGACGGCGATTCGCTTGCTGTGGCGGTCGCGGTGGGCGGCGTGGCGGCGTCCGCAGCGCCCGGGGACGGCCGGCGACCGGAGTGACCGGAGCCGGATTGCCGGGCCCCCGCAATGGCCTGTTTTTGCGGCATGGCGGTTATCGACACGGATCCGGGGTTCGACATGCTCGCCTGCGCGAAAAAGCTCGAGGGGGACGGCGTCGAGGAGAAGCGGGCGGGCGCCTGCGCCACCCGCTTTCGCCGGCGCAGGCTTGCCGTGCGCGACAACCTCGAGGCCCGACTCGAGACGGAGATCGAACGCGCCGCCAACCGAATCCTGCCGGCGATCATGGCGCCCAACGCCGTCCTGTTCGCCGCCATGAAGTTCCTGTAGGCCGCGCCATGAACGGCGCGATGTTCGACATGCGCGCCAGTCGCGACGAACTGGCCACGGCCGACATCGCGATGCTACGCGCCGATCTCTACCGCGCATTGTGGATACAGACCGGCATGATCGAGCGTGCGAAGAAATCGAGAGGCCGCATCACTCTTCGTCATTCCCGCGAAAGCGGGAATCTATTGCGGCGTTTCCACAAGGAAAAACGCGCCGATATTGCGGACGGCCGCCTCCGGATTCCCGCTTTCGAGCGTGTGAAGAAATTGAACCCGCCTACTATTCTTCGCCATTCCCGCGAAAGAGCGTGCGAAGAAATCGGACAGATTTACAAATACTCGTCATTCCCGCGAAAGCGGGAATCCGTTGCGGCGTTTCCGTAAGGAAAACCGGGCCGGTGTTGCGGACGGTCGCTTCCGGATTCCCGCTTTCGAGCGTGTGAAGAAATCGAACAGCCTTACAAACACTCGTCATTCCCGCGAAAGCGGGAATCCGTTGCGGCGTTTCCGTAAGAAAAACCGGGCCGACATTGCGGACGGCCGCCTCCGGATTCCCGCTTTCGAGCGCGTGAAGAAATCGAGAGACGCTACTACTCTTCGTCATTCCCGCGAAAGCGGGAATCTGCTTGCGGCGTTTCCGTAAGAAAAACCGCGCCGATATTGCGGACGGCCGCCTCCGGATTTCCGCTTTCGAGCGTGTGAAGAAATCGAGAGACGCTACTACCCTTCGTCATTCCCGCGAAAGCGGGAATCTGCTTGCGGCGTTTCCGTAAGAAAAACCGGGCCGACATTGCGGACGACCGCCTCCGGATTCCCGCTTTCGCGGGAATGACGAAGTATTATCCGATGGGTATTGTCTTGTACAATGCCGATACCTCGGCGATCCGTCCGTCACGATGAGAGGCGCGCGATTTCCTCACACGCTCTTTCACGGGAATGACGAGTGTTTGTAAAGCCATACGATTTCTTCACGCACTCTTTCGTTGAAACGAGAGAGAGGGGACGGGTTTTCGCGATTCCGTCGCGCCTCGTCACGCTCCGATGGCGGGCTCGGGAACGTAGTAAAGGCGCAGGAACGCGGTCCTGCCGTGAGCGAAAAGGGTTGTGCCGAGGTCGCCGGGCATAACTTTCGCCGGCCGCCGCGCCACGCTCGGACGCTTTCGCCCGCGCGGCCCCGGTGGCATGGTGGGCGCCGCTCGGCGGCGGGAGAGAGGGACCATGCGAAACACGGCGACCCGGATCGGCCTCGGACTCGCCGGCGGACTTCTGGCGGGCTGCGCCCTGCTCGCGCCGCTGCCGAAATCCGTCGGGCTGACGGAGCGCCTCTCGGCGTTCCCGACCCGGGACCTGCCCCTCGACGGCCCGGTCACGGTCTACTGGAACGACCGGCAGATCCCGTTCGTCGAGGCGGAGTCCGACAGCGATGCGGCGTTCGCCCTCGGCCTCGTTCATGCCCATCTGCGCCTCGGCCAGATGACGATGGTCCGCCTGATCGCCTACGGCCGCCTGTCGGAAGCGGTCGGCCCGCTCGCCGTCGATATCGACAAGGGCCTGCGCATCCTGTCGTTCTCGCGCGCCGCCGCCGACAGCGAGCGCGCCATGAACCCGGCGACGCGGCGCTGGACGCAGCGTTTCGTCGACGGCGTCAACCTCTACCAGGACCGGATGGGCGAGCCGCCGCACGAATTCCGCGTGCTCGGCCTGGAGCGCGAACCCTGGACTGTGGCCGACGTGCTCACCGTCGGCCGCCTCGTGGGCACGGACGTAAACTGGCTCGTCTGGACCGATCTTCTGCCGTTGCGCAAGCGCGCGGACTGGCCCGAAATCTGGGCGCGTTTGCTCGAGAAAGGACGCGCCTCGCCGCCGAGTTTCGACGGCGCCGGGGACACCGCCGACCTGCGCCGGATTCTCGCCAGCGTCGGGCGGTCGGGCAGCAACAGTTTCGCGCTGGCGCCGGGCCGCACCGACACCGGCGGCGCGATCCTCGCCAACGACCCGCATCTCGGCATCCTCGTGCCCAATGTCTGGCTCATCGCGGGCGTCAAGTCGCCGTCGTACCACGCGGTGGGGCTGATGGGGCCGGGGTTGCCGATCTTCGCCATCGGGCGCAACCCGCGCATCGCCTGGGGCGGCACGAATATGCGCGCCGCGTCGAGCGACCTCTACGACGCGAGCGCCGTGCCGGAGTCCGAAATCGCCGTGCGCAAGGAGCGCATCGCCGTGCGCTGGTGGTTCGACGACGAAGCGACGGTGCGCGAAACCGCCTGGGGGCCCATCGTGTCCGACGCGCCGATGCTGGCGGACTCCGGCCTGCCGCCGGTGGCGCTGAAATGGACGGGCCACGCCGCAAGCGACGAGATCGGCGCCATGCTGGCGGCCAGCCGGGCGCGCGATTTCGGCGAGTTCCGCAGCGCCTTCGCACAGTTCGCCGTGCCGGGCCAGAACATGCTCTACGCCGACGCCGACGGCAATATCGGCCAGGTCATGGCGGCCCGTCTGCCGGGCCGCGACGGCGCGCCGCCCGACATCGTCCTCGACGCCGCCCTTCACGACGCCGCCTGGGGCGCGATGCGGACGCCGGTCGACCTGCCCTTCGCCTACAACCCCGAAGCGGGATATCTGGCGTCGGCCAACAACCGGCCGACGGCCGCGGGGCAGCCGGTCGGGTTTTTCTTTTCCGCCGACGACCGGGCGCGGCGCCTCGCCGCGGTCATCGAAGCCGAGACCCCGGTGGGCATCGGTACCGTCGCGGCCTTGCAGCGCGATACGCACATGGCTTCGGCGATAGCCCTGCGCGATCTCTTCGTCGCCCGGCTCGACGCCGCCGGCCTCGGTGCGCCGGCCGACCCGGCCGCCGCCGGGGCGCTGCGGCGGATGCGCGACTGGGACGGGCATTACCGGCGCGAATCGGTCGGCGCCGCGGCCTACGAACAATTCCGCTACGGCTTCCTCTCGCGCTTCCATGCGCTCGCGTTCGGCGAGGCCGACGCGCCGGCTTTTGCCGCCTCGGGGCGCGTCGCCGCGCTGCTCGGCGAGCATATCGAGGCCGCCGCGGAGGAGGCGGTGCACGGCGCGCTGGAGGCCGGCCTCGAGGCCGCCGCCGCGGGCCTCGACGCATTCGAGAACTGGGGCGCCATGCACCGGCTGCGGCTCGCGCACCCGCTCGCCGCCGCGCCGATCATCGGCGACCGCTACCGTTTCGCCGAACACGGAGTCGGCGGCAGTTCGGAAACCCTGATGAAAACGGCGCACGAGGCCAGCGCCGGGCGCCACACCGTGAACTACGGCGCCAACGCCCGCCACATCTCCGACATGACCGACCCCGACGCCAACTGGTTCGTTCTGCTCGGCGGGCAGGACGGCTGGCTCGGCAGCAGCACCTTGCTCGACCAGTGGCCGCTGTGGCGCGACGGCGACTATGTCCGCATGCCGCTCACCCTCGAGGCGGTGCGCGAGAGCTTCCCCCACCGCCTGTCGCTGGAGAAGTAAGCGCGGCCGCGCCCCGCCGCTACGCCGCGTCGGTGCCGCCGACGGTGAGGCCGTCCACCAGCAGCGTCGGCTGGCCGACGCCGACGGGCACGCCCTGGCCTTCCTTGCCGCAGGTTCCGATACCGGGGTCGAGGCGCATGTCGTGGCCGATGGCGCGGACGTTCTTCAGCACTTCGTGCCCCGTGCCGATCAGCGTCGCGCCCTTGACCGGCGCGCCGACCTTGCCGCCCTCGATACGGTAGGCTTCCGAGGCGGAGAACACGAACTTGCCGGAGGTGATATCCACCTGTCCGCCGCCGAAATTGACCGCATACAGACCGTTGTCCACGCGGCGGAGGATGTCCTCCGGGTCTTCCTCGCCCGCCATCATGACGGTATTGCGCATCCGCGGCATGGGCTGGTGGGCGAAGCTCTGGCGCCGCGCGTTGCCGGTCGAGCGGGCGCCCATCAGGCGGGCGTTCAGCCGGTCCTGCATGTAGCCGACGAGTATCCCGTCCTCGATCAATGTCGTGTTTTGCGTCGGAGTCCCCTCGTCGTCGACGGTGAGCGAGCCCCGTCGCCCGGAGAGCGTGCCGTCGTCGACGACGGTGACCCCCGGCGAGCCGATGCGCTCGCCCATCAGCCCCGAGAACACGCTGGTCTTCTTGCGGTTGAAGTCGCCCTCCAGGCCGTGGCCGATGGCTTCGTGCAGAAGGATCCCCGGCCAGCCGGGGCCGAGCACCACGGGCATTTCGCCGACGGGCGCGGGTTTCGCCTCCAGCAGCGTCAGCGCCTGGCGGAGCGCCTCGTCGACATGGGCGCGCCACGTCTCGGGGGCCAGCAGCAGGTCGTAACCGCAGCGCCCTCCGGAGCCGTGCGACCCGCTCTCGCGCACGCCGTCGGCCTCCACCGCCACCGAGACGTTGAGGCGGACCAGCGGGCGGATGTCGCCGGCGTGCGTCCCGTCGGCGCGCCGGATGGACACCGCCTGCCAGCTGCCCGACAGCGACGCCATGACCTGACGCACGCGCGGGTCGGCGGCCCTCGCATAAGCGTCGATCTCCTGCAACAGCGCCACCTTGTCGGCAAAGGGCGCGGCGTCGAGCGGGTTGTCGGGCGAGTATAACTGGCGGTTGGTGGCGCCGGGGGCGACATCCGCCGAGCCCTCATGTCCGGCGCGCACTGCGCGCACGGTCCGCGCCGCGCGTTCGAGCGCCGCCTCGCTGAGTTCGGACGCATGACCGTAGCCCGTCGCCTCGCCGGAGACGGCGCGCAACCCGAACCCCTGTGCGGTGTCGAAATTCGCCGATTTGAGCTTCCCGTCGTCGAAGGCGAAGGATTCCGACTGCCGGTATTCGAGGAACAGCTCGCCGTCGTCGGCGCCGTCGAGCGCGTCGCCAATGATCGAGCCGACCCGTTCCGGCGCCATGCCGGTCCGGGCGAAGAACAGGTCATCCAGGCGCGCGAGGTCCGTCATCGTCCGTTCTCCTGCCTGTGGAAGCGCCGGCGGCGCCTGTGCTGCGTCTCCGCAATGTAATGCGCCGCGGCGCCGTCTCCAACCGCGGCGGCGGCGATTCCCGCTCCCGGGAGCGACCGAAGCGTATCCGCAACGGCGCGGGATCCCGGTCTTGATTCGCGTCCGGCCTGTCGGCTATATGCGGCCGTGTTCGCTCCGGCGCCTCGGCCGCGGGCGCAGGGACCGGCATCCACAGCGAGACGACGCATGACGTTTTTCCGACATCCCGCCGGCGCCGCGGCGGCCCTCTGGGCGGCGGCGGGCGGCGCGGCCGCGCAAGAAGCGGGGGGACCGCCCAAACCCTGGCAGATCGACTTCCCGGAACCGGCGAGCCCCGTGATGGCGGAGATCGTCGGCTTCCATGACATCCTGCTGGTGGTCAGCGTGCTCATCGCGCTGTTCGTGACCGTGCTCATGGGCTACGTCATGGTCCGCTTCCGCAGGAGCGCGAACCCCAATCCGACCCGGACGACGCACAACCCGAAACTGGAGATCGCGTGGACGGTCATCCCGGCGATCATCCTCGTCGTCATCGCCGTCCCCAGTTTCCGGCTTCTCTACTACGCCGAAACGCATCCCGACCCCGACGTGACGATCAAGGCCACCGGGGCGAGCTGGTACTGGATCTACGAATATCCGGACGAGGGAGTCGAACTGTTCGCGACCATGGTCGCCGAGGAGGACCTCGAGGAGGGCCAGCCGCGGTTGCTGGCGACCGACGCGCCGGTCCTGGTGCCGGTGGACAAGGTGGTGAAGGTGCAGGTGACATCGGCCGATGTCATCCACGCCTGGGCGGTGCCGGCGTTCGGGGTCAAGGTCGACGCGGTGCCGGGGCGGCTCAACGAAATCTGGTTCGTCGCCGAGAAGACAGGCACCTTCTACGGCCAGTGCTCCGAACTCTGCGGCACCAATCACGCCTTCATGCCCATCGAGGTGAAGGTGGTGACGCAGGACGAATACGACCGATGGATCGCGCGGAACGTCGCCGCGGCGCCGGGCGCCGCGGCGCAAACGGGCTGAACCCGACGAGGACCGACGATGGCTTACACCGACGCCGCGGGCGGCCACGCCCACCACGAGCCGACCGGGCTCTCGCGCTGGCTGTTCTCGACCAATCACAAGGACATCGGCACGCTCTACCTGATCTTCGCGGCGATCGCGGGGCTGGTGGGGCTTCTGTTTTCGGTCATGATGCGCCTCGAGCTCGCGGCGCCGGGGATGCAGTATTTCGCCGACGACCCGCACCGGTTCAACGTGCTGGTCACCGGGCACGGCCTGATCATGGTCTTCTTCCTGATCATGCCGGCGCTGATCGGCGGGTTCGGCAACTGGTTCGTGCCGATCATGATCGGCGCGCCCGACATGGCGTTCCCGCGCATGAACAACATCAGCTTCTGGCTGATCGTCCCCGCCTTCATCCTGCTCGTCGGGTCGGTGTTCGTCGACGGCGGCTACGGGGCCGGCGCCGGCACCGGATGGACCATCTATCCGCCCCTGTCGGGCGGCGATTACCACTCCGGCCCCGCCGTGGACATGGCGATCTTCTCGCTGCATCTCGCCGGCGCGTCGTCGATTCTCGGCGCCATTAACTTCATCACCACCATCTTCAACATGCGCGCGCCGGGCATGACCCTGCACAAGATGCCGCTGTTCGTGTGGTCGATCCTGGTCACGGTGTTCCTGCTGCTGCTGGCCCTGCCGGTGCTTGCGGGGGCCATCACCATGCTGCTCACCGACCGGAATTTCGGCACCGCGTTCTTCAGGGCCGAAGGCGGCGGCGACCCGATTCTCTTTCAGCACCTTTTCTGGTTCTTCGGCCACCCGGAGGTCTACATCCTCATTCTTCCGGGCTTCGGCATCGTCAGCCAGATCGTCTCGACCTTTTCGCGCAAGCCGGTCTTCGGTTATCTCGGCATGGCCTACGCCATGGTCGCCATCGGCTTCATCGGCTTCATCGTGTGGGCGCACCACATGTACACGGCCGGCATGGACGTGGACACGCGCGCCTATTTCGTCGCCGCGACGATGGTCATCGCCGTGCCCACGGGGATCAAGATATTCAGCTGGGTCGCCACCATGTGGGGCGGCTCCATCACCTTCGAGACGCCGATGCTGTTTGCGCTCGGCATGATCTTCCTCTTCGTCATCGGCGGGGTGACGGGGGTGGTGCTCGCCAACGCCGGCGTGGACATCGCCCTGCACGACACCTATTACGTGGTCGGGCACTTCCACTACACGATGTCGATGGGCGCGCTGTTCTCCATCTTTGCCGGAATCTATTACTGGATCGGCAAGATGTCGGGCCGCAAATACAACGAGACGCTGGGCAAGCTCCAGTTCTGGACGCTGTTCGTCGGCGTCAACCTGACGTTCTTCCCCATGCACTTCTCCGGTCTGGCGGGGATGCCGCGGCGCTACGTGGACTATCCGGACGCCTTCGCGGGCTGGAACATGGTCTCCTCATGGGGCGCGTATCTCTCGGCGGCGTCGGCGGTTCTGTTCCTCTACATCATGTTCCGCACCTTCACCGCGGGCGAGAAATGCGAGGCCAACCCGTGGGGCGAGGGCGCGACGACGCTGGAGTGGCATTGCGCCTCGCCGCCGCCGTTCCACACCTATGAGGAGCTGCCGCAGGTCCTGAACGAAGGTCCGACGATCACCGCCAGCCCCCGGTTCCGTTCCTACGGGGCGCCGCCGGCGGGATAGCGGCAAGCGGCGGGAGGCGCCCGGTGGCAAGGGCCGGCGAGACGGCCGCCGCGCCGGCGGCGGAAGCGGGCGCGGTCGGGCCGGCGGACTATTTCGCGCTGCTGAAGCCGCGGGTGATGTCGCTCGTCTGCTTCACCGGCCTGGTCGGCATCGTCGTGGCGCCGGCCGCGCTCCATCCCACCATCGCCCTGACGGCGCTGTTGTGCATCGCCGTCGGGGCCGGCGCCGCGGGCGCCGTCAACATGTGGTGCGACCGCGACATCGACGCGCTCATGGACCGCACCCGCGACCGCCCCATCCCCGCCGGGCGGGTGGCGCCCGAAGCCGCCCTCGGGTTCGGCGTCACCCTTGCGGTGGGCGCCGTGGCGACGATGGCGCTGGCGGTCAACTGGCCGGCGGCGGCGCTGCTCGCCCTCGCCATCGGCATCTACGTCTTCGTCTACACCGTCGGCCTGAAGCGGCGGACGCCGCAGAACATCGTCATCGGCGGCGCCGCCGGGGCGCTGCCGCCCACTATCGGCTGGGCCGCGGCGACCGGCGAAACCACCCTCGCCGCATGGTGCCTGTTCGCCATCGTCTTCGTCTGGACGCCGCCGCATTTCTGGGCGCTGTCGCTCTACCGCGCCGGCGAATATGCGCGCGCCGGCGTGCCCATGCTTCCGGTGGTCGCCGGGCGTCGCGAAACCCGCCGCCGGATATTCCTCTACAGCCTCGTTCTCGCGCCGCTCGCGCTCGCGCCGGCGTTTTTCGGCCTCGGCGGGTGGCTTTACGTCGCCGGCGCCGGCCTGCTCGGCGCCGGGTTCGTCCATCGCGCCTTCGTCCTCTGGCGCGACGGCGGGGACGGCGCCGCGCGCCGGCTGTTCGGCTATTCCATCGCCTGGCTGTTCCTGATCTTCCTGCTGCTGGCGGCGGACCGTTTCCTGACCGCCCCGGGCGCCTGAACGATGCCGCCGCACCCGATCCATCGGCGTCGACGCGGCAGGAACCTCGCCCTTGCGGCGAGTCTCGGCCTGCTGGTTGTGCTGTTCTTCTTCATCACCCTCGCGAAGCTCGGCGGGGCCGGCTGACGATGACGGGCGAGACGGAGCGGGCGGCGCGGCGCAACGCCGGCAGCCGGCGGCTGGCCTGGGCGCTTGCGGCGTTCAGCTGCGCCATGATCGGCCTCGCCTTCGCCTCGGCGCCGCTCTACCGTCTGTTCTGTCAGGTCACGGGCTATGGCGGCGCGACCCGCGTCGCCGAAGCGGCGCCCGAGGCCGCGCCCGGGGGAGGGCGCGAGATAACCGTGCGCTTCAACGCCGACGTGAGTCCGGCGCTGCCGTGGCGGTTCGAGCCGGCGCAGCGCGCCCTCGCGGCGCGGACGGGCGAAAGCGTCCTCGCCTTCTACCGCGCCGTCAACGAGGGCGGCCCCGGCGTCGGCACGGCGACCTTCAACGTCGCGCCGCACGCCGCCGGGCCCTACTTCAGCAAGGTCGAGTGTTTCTGCTTCGAGGAGCAGTATCTTGCGGCGGGCGAAAGCGCCGACTTCGCGGTTTCGTTCTTCATCGACCCGGCGATCGCCGATGACCCCGACACCGCGGATATCGGGACCGTCACGCTGTCCTACACGATGTTCGACGCCGGCGAGGAGGCGCTCGCGCGCTACGCCTCGGCTGCGGTCCACCCCTCTCTCACGAACTGAAGGCCGATCCATGTCCACAGCCGAAGCCAAGCATCCGTATCATCTGGTCGACCCGAGCCCGTGGCCGTTGCTGGGCGCCTTCGCGGCGCTGCTGCTGACCTTCGGCGCGGTGGTGTATATGCACGATGGCGTCGGCGGGCCGTGGATCGCCGCCGCCGGGGCGGTGCTGGTCGCCGCGACCATGGTCGTCTGGTGGCGCGACGTGATCCGCGAGGCGGTTCACGAGAACCATCACACCCCCATCGTGCAGCTCGGCCTGCGATACGGCATGGCGCTGTTCATCGCCTCGGAGGTGATGTTCTTTTCGGCGTGGTTCTGGGCCTTTTTCGACGCCTCGATCTACGCCGACGAAGCGATCCAGTTCGGCCGCGTCGAGGCGAACGGCGGCCAGTGGCCGCCCGCCGGCATCGAGACCTTCGACCCCTGGCATCTGCCGCTGCTCAACACCGTCATCCTGCTGACGTCCGGAGTCACGGTGACGTGGGCGCATCACGCGCTGCGCGAGGGCAACCGCGGGCACCTGATCCTCGGCCTCTGGTGCACGGTGGCGCTCGGCGCGCTGTTCACCTGCGTTCAGGCCTACGAGTATTCGCACGCGCCCTTCGGGTTCGCCGACGGCATATACCCCTCGACGTTCTTCATGGCGACGGGCTTCCACGGCGCGCATGTGATCATCGGCACGGTCTTCCTGATCGTCTGCCTGTGGCGTTCCTACAGGGATCACTTCAAGCCGGACCATCATTTCGGCTTCGAGGCCGCTGCATGGTACTGGCACTTCGTGGACGTGGTCTGGCTGTTCCTCTTCGTCTGCGTTTACGTCTGGGGGGCGTGACGTCGCCCGACGCTTCCCGGCGCGTTCCCGGACGAACCGGGGTTCGTCCGGGCGCCGCCGGACAGGGTGCGCGAAGAAATAGAACGGATCTCACTACGACGGTCGGAGCACCGAAGAGACGGCGCAGAGGAAAACAATAACTCTCCAATCATACCTCGTCATTCCCGCGAAAGCGGGAATCCGGAGGCGGCGGTCCGCAATATCGGCCCGTTTTGTTTTGCGGAAACGCCGCAAAGGGATTCCCGCTTTCGCGGGAATGACGAGTATTATATCGGGGTTACTGTCTTTCACTGCGGAAATTCCTGGGTTGCCCGGCCGCCATATTGAGAGCCGTCCGATTTCCTCACACGCTCGAAAGCGGGAATCTGTTGCAGCGTTTCCGTAATGAAAACGGGCCAATATCGCGGACGGCCGCCTCCGGATTCCCGCTTTCGCGGGAATGACGAAGTATTATTCGGTGGGTATTGTCTTTACAATGCCGGCACTTCGGCGATCCGTCCGTCACGGTGAGAGCCGCTCGATTTCTTCACACGCTCTTTCGTGGGAATGACGAAGTAGCGTCGGATTTACTCGATTCTTTCGCGCATTGTTTTTGCGACCCTGCCATCGAGAGACAGAGCTGTGCAACGCCGCTATGGACGCGACGAGAGCCGTTTCAAGGCGGCGCGTCGCCGTCTTCGCGAGGGCGCGGCGAAGACGGGGCTTCGCCGCGATATCGCAGACTCGGCGGCCCCCGGGGAACGCCCGATGGATTCCGCGCGCCCGGATAGCGGGCGGCTGCGCGCTCAGTCGCAGCCGCTGGCGCACTCCGCGCCGAAACTGCCGAACGCGCCGGAGAGATTGAAGTCCGGCCGGCCGGGATAGTCCCGGGCGGCGGTGCCGCTCAGAGCGCCGCTGTAGCCCCGCGCCGTCAGATACCACCAGCCGGCGGTTTCGAGATCGGGGCCGTTCCTGTCGCCGTAGAAATTTCCGCCGAAACTGCCGTTGTCCCAGAGATGGCTCGTCCCGCCGTCCGCATCGGCGACGCCTTCGTAGCTGCCGTCGGCCGCGATTATTCCGTTTCTCAACCGGACGCCGCCGCTCAGCTCCGTGAAGGGGCGCCAGCCGCCGCCGGCGACCGGCGTCTCCAGGCCGGAGATCGCGCCGGAAATCGTGTTGGAGCCGCCGATGGTCGCGTTGAGCGCGACATCGCCCCGCAGACGGGTCAGATATTCGACCTGCGACCTGTCGCTGTGGGGATGCATGACCATGGCGGCGGTCCGGCCCGTAAACGTGGCCGTGACCGGACTGTCGAGGTCGGTCGTCTTCGCTCCGTCGGCGTCGGCAAAGGCGTCGTAACCGAAGTGAAAGCCCTGCATACGGGCGGGCCGGACGTTCGAGGTGAAATAGTCGGTGAACGCGAACAAGCCATAAGCCGCGTAGGAAAGGAAGCGGGCTTCGTCGGCGTCGGCGTCGACGCCGGCGTAGTTTGAGAGCCACACGCGGTATTCGCCGCGATATTCCCCGGCGCCGCGGTCGGGATCGACGAAATGCTCCGCCTTGGGCCGGGCCCAGCGGTGCATGGCGTCGGCGACGGCGGGTTTGGGCTGGCCTTCCGACGACGGTATTTTCGACTGCCAGTAATAACCGGACTCGCCGTCCGGATCCAGGGAAGGCAGCCCGAAGTCGATCGTCAGGTCGCGCATGTTGCCGTCCCAGCAGGGGAAGGTCACTCCGGAGCAGTTGTCGGCCGCCCAGCCGGTCAGTCTGTCGGCCTGGGCCTGTGTCAGCGAGTCGCCGACCGCCGGGGGCGTCTCGCCGGCCCTGCGGAACATGGCGACGTGGTGGACGGTCGCCGGATTTCCCAACACGGCGCCGGAGTCTCCCGGGATACCGTCCGGGCCGTCGGCTTCGGTGCCGCGGATGTCCCACTGGAATTCGTTGAAAACGATGCCCGTCCCCCCGGCCTTGAGGATCAAGCCTCCGTCTTCCGTCAGTCGAATCGAGCTCAGAACCGCGTTTTTCGTGTGGTCGGCGGCGTTGCCCAGCGTGTTGCCGGGCCCCTGGACGATCGGAAAGCGTCCGTCGTTGTCGGCGGCCGATCCGGTAAGCCCCCGGTGACTCCCCTGCCGTATGTCGCCCCGGAAGGTGATCGCCCGCATGGGGAACTCTTCGTTGCCGGCGCGGGAATTCAGCGTCCTGCCGGCGACCCAGGGGACGGCGTCCGTCGCGATATCGAGCTTGTCCGGATTGGCGATCCACTCGTCGCCGTCGGAGTTCGCTACGGTTCGGGCGGTTCTGCCGACCGAGATCGTCGCCCCGAGCGTCTCCGGTGAGCGAGTGTTCGAGAAGAGGGGCCGGAGGCGCTCGGCTTTCAGGGTGTCTCTCTCCGTTTCGGCGCTCTCGGCCCGGGCTCTCTGGGCGTCGGCGCGGGCTTTCTCGCTGTCCCTTTCGGTTTCGGCGCTTTCGGCCCGGGTCCGCTGCGTCGCCGCCGTCCTCTCGGCGTCGGCCAGCTCCTCGCGCAGCAGCGGCACCAGCGAGAGCTGGGCGGTGGAGAGCGTGGCCTGCGCTTGCGACAGCAAGGCGCGCATCTCGGCGGACGGGTCGGCCGCCAGCGCCGTCTTCAGCCTGGTCTGGGCGTTGTCGAGCGCGGTTTGCGCCCGGTCCAGCGTCGTGTGCAGGTTCGCCGGCGACACAATTCCCCCCGACGCCGCGGGGGACGCCGCCAGAGCCTCGGCAGTCAGCGTCAACGCGGTATCGACCGCCGCGAGCGCGCCGGACGCCGCCGTCTTCGCTTCGCCGTCGGGCAGCGCCTCCAGGTCTTGCCGGACCTCTCTCAAGCTCGTTCGGGCGTCGTCCACGGCCCTGCGGGCTGCGGCGCGTTGCTCGCCGACGGTCGCCGAGCCGAGCGCGTCCTGAGCGGTTTCGAGAGACTCGCGGAGATCGTCCAGCGCCGCCCGCGCCTCGTCGCGTTCGGCGGTGAGCGCATCGACCTGCGTCCGGTCGACGCTGTCGACGCCGGCGCCGCCCCCGCCGCACCCCGAGACCGCCAGCGCGGCGCCGCACGCCATCGCAACCGTCGCCCTGAAACGCATCGGCTTCTCCCCCCGAAGTTTCGCGAACAAGGCATGTTGCCTACCGCGGGGGGGGGGGGGCAAGTTATTTTTTCGCGTGCTCCGCGTCCCGCCGGGCCTCGGGGCGGCGGCGCTCCCTACCTCGGGGGAAGGTTCGTCGTCAGTAGCTGAACCACGCGTAAAGGCCGACCAGCGTCGCGGTGCGGTCGCCGAATCTCGACTGTCGTGTGAGCCCCTCGTCGGGGAACGAAATCCCCAGTATCGGGCTCAGCCCCATATTCGCGTTAATTGTCCAGTCGGCGATGAGGTTGAATTCGCGGGCGGCGTTGCGGTCGCCCATGGTCGACTCGAACGCCGTGTCGAAATCGATGTCGTAGAAATTGGCGGTGAGCGCAAGGCTGTCGCTCGGCGCGGCGCGCGCCTGGAGCATGTGAATCCGCAGGTCCTGGTGCCAGAAATAGTTGGTGAAGACCTCGCCGTAGAACCAGGTGCCCCAACCGCGCGAGAAACCCGGATAAAGTTTCTGGTAACCGGTGGAAAACCGTATCCGGCGATAACCGAAATAAGGCGACCACGGCAGGTCCTCGAACGTATAACCCGCTTCCCCGTACCAGGCGCTCGCCGGAGCGGCCGGTTTTTCGGTTCGCGATATTGTGCGGTCGCCGCCGTTCTGCGCCGCATACTCGCCCGACAGGAAAATGGACGACCACCCCGGCCCCGTCAGGGGGTTGCCCTGGGCGCGCACGCTCACGGTGGTCAGCCCCCGGTCGTCCTCCGCCGGGCTGTCGTCGCGGACGCGGATATAGCTCACGCCGACGGTTCCGCGCTCGTCGTCCACATAAGCCAGGTCGACTCCCGCCAGCCGTATGTAATTCCGGCCCTTGCCGCCGTCGCCGAGCAGAAACGCCGCCGACCGCAGCGGCCCCGTTTCCAGACGCGCCACCGCGGCCCGCCTGAAGGCGCGGCGCGGCGCGGTATAAAAGGCCGAGGCGCGACTCCAGTCGCCCACGCCGTCATAGACGATGAACCCGTCGCCGATGCTGAAGCGCTGGTTGCCGACGCTGATCTTCAGCGCGTCGGTTCCCAGGCCGGAAAGGGTTTCGCCCGAAGCCCATCCGATGTAGAAGACATCGGGGCTCGCCTCTTCGCCGTTCTCGGTAATGCGATAAACATCGCCGGCCCCGCGCGTCGCCGACGCGAAGGCGTTCGCGCCGCCGAACAGCCGGCCCGCGTCGCCCATGACCCAGTCGCCGGACAGCGAAACCTGGACGAAGCCGTCGACCCACTGGATATCGCGGTTCTTCGGTGCGGAACCGCAGTACGATGTCTCCTTATGGGAATCGCCGTAACAGGTGTTGGCCTCGTCCAGATACGCGGCGGCCCCGTTCACGCCGCCGCGCAGCGTGAAATCGCCGTCCTCCACCAGAGTCTTTTCCGCCAGGGCGGCGCCGGCGAAGCCGGCAAGCGCAACTCCCGCAGCGAGCGCACGCCCGCCGCGCAGGGTCGAATAACGGTTCATGATGCGCTCCGGCGCGGATTGACGATGAGTTACCCTATCCCTTGCAGCGTTCGCTGTCAAGGTTCTTTGCCGCTACGGCGATGTCGCGGCGACGCGCCGTCGGGTGCTACCATACCGGCGCCATGATCGCGATGTTCACCGATTTCGGCGTCGACGGCCCTTATGTCGGACAGATGAAGATGGCGATCGCCGCCGTCGCGCCGGCGGTTCCGGTCATCGACCTCATGCACGACGCGCCGGCGTTCCGGAACAAGGCCGCCGCCTACCTGCTCGCGGCGCTGGCGCCGGCGCTGCCCGAAGGCGCCGCGGTTCTCGGCGTCGTCGACCCCGGCGTCGGGCGCGTCGACCGCCGCGCCGTCGTCATGCGCGCCGGGGGCCGCTGGTTCGTCGGCCCCGACAACGGCCTGTTCGCGGTCGCCGCCCGGCACGCCGGCGCGAGCGAGTGGTGGGAGATCGCGTGGCGGCCCGAACGTCTGTCCGGCACGTTTCACGGGCGCGACCTGTTCGCCCCCGTCGCAGCCCGCATCGCCGTCGGAGAGGCGCCGCCGGGGCCGCGCTTCGACGCCGCCGAAGCCGTGGGCATGGACTGGCTCGCCGACCTCGGCGAGATCGTCTATCTCGACCGCTACGGCAATGCGATGACGGGGATACGCGCCGCCACCCTGCCCATCGATTCGCGCCTCGAGATCGGCGGCGTCGGCATCCGCCGGGCGCGGACCTTCTCCGATGTCGCCCCCGGCGAGGCCATCTGGTACGAGAATTCCTGCGGCCTTGTGGAGGTCGCCATGAACAAGGCCGACGCCGCGGCGACAATGGGGCTGCGCATCGGCGCGCATGTGCTCGCCGTCGCCGCGGCCTGACCCCCGGGATTCGTCACGCCGCCGAGGCTGCGGCGCAACCTGCAGGAGTTCGATGGCGACGACGATTCCGGCGATCGGGCGTGTGAAGAAACCGGACGGATTTCACTATGGCGGCTGGACAACCCGGGAATCGCCATAGTGAAATCCGGCAACTCCCAAATAATACTTCATCATTCCCGCGAAAAAGCGTGTGAAGAAATCGAACGGCCTTACAAACACTCGTCATTCCCGCGAAAGCGGGAATCCGTTGCGGCGGTTCCGTAATAAAACGGGCCGATATTGCGGATGGCTGCCTCCAGATTCCCGCTTTCGCGGGAATCTGGAGGCAGCATTATTCGATAGATATTGTCTTTTATAATGCCGATACTTCGGCGATCCGGCCGTCACAATGAGAAGCGCCCGATTGCTTCACACGCTCGATCATGCCGGTCTGTATCTACGGGCCATCCCCGCGCGGGCGGGGAACGCGCGGCGGGAACCGGGTATCGTTGGCCGCGCCTCGGGCCATCCCCGCGCGGGCGGGGAACGCGAGGGAGCTATGAGGCGAGGGAGAACGGAGTTCGGGCCATCCCCGCGCGGGCGGGGAACGCCTTGCGCTGACGCAAAGCGGGGCGGCGAACGCCGGGCCATCCCCGCGCGGGCGGGGAACGCGAGCCGCGACTCGTGGACGCCGATCGACCACGCGGGCCATCCCCGCGCGGGCGGGGAACGCCATTTCAGTGCGGAAGAAGACAGCACTGGATACGGGCCATCCCCGCGCGGGCGGGGAACGCGGCGGCGCTCGACGACGTCGGCGCGACGCTAATCGGGCCATCCCCGCGCGGGCGGGGAACGCATGATATCCAGCAGTTTCGGAGCGAGGTGGTTCGGGCCATCCCCGCGCGGGCGGGGAACGCGTAGCCTGGAGGACAACACGACCCGGCATCTCGTCGCCATCCCCGCGCGGGCGGGGAACGCGTTTCCCGGTTGACGATGAGCAGAGCGTAATCCGGGCCATCCCCGCGCGGGCGGGGAACGCCTGAATCAGCCGCAAGACCCGGAGAGAGTGGTCGGGCCATCCCCGCGCGGGCGGGGAACGCGCCACGACCGCCTCCGCATCGGCCATCGCCGACGGGCCATCCCCGCGCGGGCGGGGAACGCAGCGCGCGGTAGGCAGCCCACCGGGCGGGCGTCGGGCCATCCCCGCGCGGGCGGGGAACGCATCCCGTATCTGACGGAATCGCAGCAACGGGACGGGCCATCCCCGCGCGGGCGGGGAACGCGACCGCGGGAAGCGCCGTGACGGACGCAAGCTCGGGCCATCCCCGCGCGGGCGGGGAACGCAACGGGAACGGCGTGGCGCCGAACGTGCAGGGCGGGCCATCCCCGCGCGGGCGGGGAACGCGAACCCCATCTGGTCCGCGCATTTGTAGACCTCGGGCCATCCCCGCGCGGGCGGGGAACGCGACGGAGGAATGATCTCGAACCCCGTGCCCGTCGGGCCATCCCCGCGCGGGCGGGGAACGCGGTGGAGGACGAAGAATGACTCGGCGCGACTACGGGCCATCCCCGCGCGGGCGGGGAACGCATGTTCCAGATCGCGAACGCGGTCTTCGGATCCGGGCCATCCCCGCGCGGGCGGGGAACGCGTCCTCCACCGGAATCGGTCGTATAGGAACAACGGGCCATCCCCGCGCGGGCGGGGAACGCATCGTATTCGACCCCTGGAAGAAGCCGGAGTTCGGGCCATCCCCGCGCGGGCGGGGAACGCGACCATATAGTGAACCGGGATGTTCCCCGAGTCGGGCCATCCCCGCGCGGGCGGGGAACGCTCAATGCTCGCAAGCTGGTCGCGCAACGTTTCCGGGCCATCCCCGCGCGGGCGGGGAACGCGACAATCAGGATTGAAGCGATTATACGTCGGGCGGGCCATCCCCGCGCGGGCGGGGAACGCCGGGCGGGCAGCTCTCCGGCGAGCTGCTCGTTCGGGCCATCCCCGCGCGGGCGGGGAACGCACTCGTCGCCGCCCTCGGCGCGCCGCCGCCGGTGGGCCATCCCCGCGCGGGCGGGGAACGCGCCGCGCGGGCTGCCGAACTATCCGGTGTTCACGGGCCATCCCCGCGCGGGCGGGGAACGCCGTTCACGCAGGCGGATATCGAGGCGAAAGGTCGGGCCATCCCCGCGCGGGCGGGGAACGCGGGTCGGATACGGCCGGGAACTATCGGTTCGCCGGGCCATCCCCGCGCGGGCGGGGAACGCGCAATCACCCCGCCCGCCTGCGAGGTGCGGTTCGGGCCATCCCCGCGCGGGCGGGGAACGCACATCACGGATCACCCAGCCCCACACCCGCTCCGGGCCATCCCCGCGCGGGCGGGGAACGCTCAATGCGCTTTACCCGCGCCCCGACATCGATCGGGCCATCCCCGCGCGGGCGGGGAACGCCGCCGGGAACGTCGTCTGCCCCCGGTAGTAGGCGGGCCATCCCCGCGCGGGCGGGGAACGCTTCGGCCGTCTTCGGGAAGCCCACGAACTCGACGGGCCATCCCCGCGCGGGCGGGGAACGCCTTGCCATTTCAGACTCGCCCGCACCGGTTCACGGGCCATCCCCGCGCGGGCGGGAAACGCGACTCGTCGAGGATGATCCGGTAGAGGCGATCCGGGCCATCCCCGCGCGGGCGGGGAACGCTTCGAATGCAGAAGGCTGTATGGCGTAACAGCCGGGCCATCCCCGCGCGGGCGGGGAACGCGCGATAACTTCGGTGAACGGCGCCGTCGTGAACGGGCCATCCCCGCGCGGGCGGGGAACGCGGAGACTACAAACTTGTCTTCAGCCCGAAGGGCGGGCCATCCCCGCGCGGGCGGGGAACGCGCCGGCGACACCGGTACGGATCGCCGAGGAGACGGGCCATCCCCGCGCGGGCGGGGAACGCCGGAGCCGCCGGGCTTCGACCGCCACCGCTCCCGGGCCATCCCCGCGCGGGCGGGGAACGCGTAACGCGCTCGACTCCCATGGGTTCTTCGGCCGGGCCATCCCCGCGCGGGCGGGGAACGCGCCAGCGTCGTCTTCCCGACGCCGGGCTGTCCCGGGCCATCCCCGCGCGGGCGGGGAACGCCCGATACGCCCACCGCCCATTCCGACCTCGACCGGGCCATCCCCGCGCGGGCGGGGAACGCATCGTCGCCGCGATCAGCCCGGGCAGGGCCACCGGGCCATCCCCGCGCGGGCGGGGAACGCCTGGAGGAGGACGAACGGAAGGCTTGCATCACCGGGCCATCCCCGCGCGGGCGGGGAACGCATTGTCACGATACCCCCGGTCACCGAGACCAACGGGCCATCCCCGCGCGGGCGGGGAACGCGTAGTCGTGGACGCACAGGCGCATCGGGAAGACGGGCCATCCCCGCGCGGGCGGGGAACGCCATAGCGCCGACCGCTGGGAGCGCTGGATAGACGGGCCATCCCCGCGCGGGCGGGGAACGCGATCTGCTGGGCCTGGACAACAAGCAGGCGAACGGGCCATCCCCGCGCGGGCGGGGAACGCCTCTTCGCTCCGGCCCCGGCGTCAATCCCCGTCGGGCCATCCCCGCGCGGGCGGGGAACGCGGCCCCCGCAGAAGGAACCGCGTGAATGCCGGCGGGCCATCCCCGCGCGGGCGGGGAACGCCGGAAGATACTCGTCGGGTCCGCCGTCGCCGGCGGGCCATCCCCGCGCGGGCGGGGAACGCGCCAAGCGCGCCTTGTCGTTCGCCAAGCGCGCCGGGCCATCCCCGCGCGGGCGGGGAACGCACAGCGCACCCGCGCCAGAAACTCCCTGTCGACGGGCCATCCCCGCGCGGGCGGGGAACGCCGCAGCCGGTCGCGCAACTGCGTGACCGCCGCCGGGCCATCCCCGCGCGGGCGGGGAACGCGCCAAGCGCGCCTTGTCGTTCGCCAAGCGCGCCGGGCCATCCCCGCGCGGGCGGGGAACGCGGGAGCACGCGCCACGTCACGTCCGGGTGTCCCGGGCCATCCCCGCGCGGGCGGGGAACGCCCCTCTCCGGCCCACACCAGGCAGGCGGACACCGGGCCATCCCCGCGCGGGCGGGGAACGCTTGCCGGAAATCGCAGTGTGCACATCGTGAACCGGGCCATCCCCGCGCGGGCGGGGAACGCCGCGGGGATGGTGTAGAGGCGGATCATCTCGGCGGGCCATCCCCGCGCGGGCGGGGAACGCGGGGCGACCCTGACGGCGGGGTCGTCCTACACCGGGCCATCCCCGCGCGGGCGGGGAACGCACCGTCCAGCGCTGGGAGATGGGCGACACCGGCGGGCCATCCCCGCGCGGGCGGGGAACGCCTGGCGATGGCGGAGCGGATCCATGCGGAGACCGGGCCATCCCCGCGCGGGCGGGGAACGCGGCGGCCAATTCGACAGGACCAACCCCGCCAGCGGGCCATCCCCGCGCGGGCGGGGAACGCACGCGCCCGCAGACGCGGCCCAGGCCGTCGCGCGGGCCATCCCCGCGCGGGCGGGGAACGCGAGGCCGTGCCGCAGGTGCGCGGCCGCGTCGGCGGGCCATCCCCGCGCGGGCGGGGAACGCACTTCCCAGAAGTCGCTGATTCTACGCCATATTCACGATGTCAAACAACCTACCGGCGATGCCGTTTTGTTCTAACTCGCGCAAATCCCTCGATCCGGGTCGGATATCGTGCTGAAACGCACGAGTTTGAGGCCGTCGAGCTCCGTCGGCATGCGGCGGTTTGTGCCGCACGTATCGAAATCGTAACCCGCGTCGTTGGGAGCGGACCATGCGATGATCGCATCGCCGTCGGCAATGTGCGAGCGGACCTGATCCCAGATCATTCGACGCGTACGCTGCGAATAGTTTCCTACATACACGCCCGGCCTGATCTCCAGCAACCAAACCGCCAGACGTCCGCGCAATCTCGGCGGCGCATTGCTAACCGCGATGACCAACATCGCCGCCCGGAACTTCTGGAATAGCGACCGGTTGAGCCTCTTCCGGCGGTCGAGGCGGGTCGACGCCGCCTGCGGACAACATCTCCTCAATGGCGGGGATAAGGCGGTTCAGTAATCCCGTCTTCCTGAAACTGTCCCGACATCCGCGCCTGACCGATCCGACGATGTCGCCGCCGCCCTTGCCGCGATGCGCGGCGCCCGCCATCCGAAACGCGATCGGGACCACGGTATCGAACTTGAATATGTCGGCCACGTCATAAACGAAGGATTGCGGTTTGCCGGTATGCAAGAAACCGATGGCCGGCGCATATCCCGCCGCCAGAACGGCAGCCTCCGCCAACCCGTAGAGGCACGACGTCGCTTGACTGAGGCAGCGATTGGGCAGGTCAGCGGATCCCCAATTGCCGGGATCGTAGCGCCGTCCTCGCCACGGCACGCCGTATTGCCGGGCCAACAGCTCGTAATGCCGCTTCACGCGGGCGCCTTCGACGCCGCGCAATTGATCGATGGAACGACGCTGCGGGGCCGGTTCGCCGAAACGCATGTCATACATCTTGCGGACGACCTTGAGACGCGCATCCGGATCCAGCGCGAGGCGCGCCTGATGAAGCAGCCGGTCGGCGCGCGCCCCGCCGGGCTGGCCAGCCGAATAGAGACGGACCCCCGCCTCGCCGACCCAGACCAGCAGGCAGCCTACGCGCGCCGCGAGCGCGACAGCGGCATGGGAAATGCGCGCGCCCGGTTCGAGCATCAGACAGGCAAGGCCCCCGACCGGGATATGCGTGCGTACACCCGTCCGGTCGACGACCACGAACGCGCCGTCAAGCACGTCGAGCTGCCCCTTCTCAATGAAAAGGATGGAAGCGCGGTCCTTGATCGGAATCGGGCGCGGCGGCGCCAGACCCGGCATCGCCGACATGGCCATTTACGCCCTGCGTATCAACATCAACCCGCAGCCATAGGCTTTCGCTGCGCCGAAGCCGCGCACGATGCCCGCAAGAAATACCGTCGGATCACGCACACTCAGAATGCCTTCGAAATCGAGTGTCGAAAAGGCCATCGCCTTCTCGCCCGCCTTCCGGGAGACGCGGTGTTGCCGATAACCGTCGATCCGGACGTCGGCGTCCGCCACCGAAAAACCGGCGTTTGCCCCCTGTCGTTCAAGCCACGCAAAGCCTCGATCACGCATCGCGTCAAACCGATGTTCGGCCCGCTCGCCGGAGGGATGTTCGCAAAGCGCATCCATGACGACGTCGTGCTTGACCGAGCGGCCGCCGGCGGGCGGGCGGCGACGGACAACCGGATTGGCGCGCAGCGAAAAACGAAGCCGGTCTCCCTCCGCCAGCGCCGGCGCGAACGGCTTCGGTTCCCGAATGTCGAACAGACTATGCCGGTCACAGGGAATCCGTTCGGAAAGAATCAAAAAGCCGCCGCGCCGCTCCTCTTCCCGCCACAGGAAATCGCGTCCTTCGCTCGAATCTTCGGCGAACAGCGACCATACGAGATGGTGCCCGGGGTGCCGCGACCCTCCATCGTCGCCGAGCAGCAACGGCAGCAGCGCCCTGAGCGAGGCGTCGCGCTTGAGGCGAACCTGGGAGAAATAGCGCGCGGCGGTCATTCCCCGCCGCCTTCCCAGGGAACGATTCGCTCCGGCCGATCGGTGAACCGCCAGCGCGCGCGACCGACGACCGCGTCGCGTCGCGTTTCGAGGCGCCCTTCCTCCCGCGCGCCCGGCGCGTCGGCGTCGGACGCGATCTCTCGCCATGGCGCGCCGTCCGAACAAATGCGATTCAAGACCGCCTCTTCCTCTTCGTTGCGCCGCCGGGCCCTGAAAGCGGCGATGAACGTGTCGGCATCGACGATGGTCGGGTCGAGCGGCAAACCCAGCGGCGCCGACTTGCGACCGAGATAGAGCGTGAACCACGGGCGCCGCAGCGCTTCCGCAAGCCCGTCGAGATCGACGGCGGAGTCCGCGCGACGCCAAAGCGCGACCGTAAAGCAGGCGTCCGACCGCCACTCCCGACGGGAAACCACGGTATGGAGGCCGTCGGAGTCCAGTTCCGCCTTTCGGGTGGCGAATGTCCGACCCTTTCGCGCCTTCGGAGTTTGGACAGTGTGGTAGTCGATGAACGGCCTCCCCGGCGCGTCCGTTCTGACGGCGTAGTACAGGCCGGCTTCCAGGGACCGGTGAGCCCCTTCGTCGCCGCGATCATAGCCGAGGGCGGCGGCCGCCAGACCGAAAACGGCGGACCGTCCCGGGCGCGCCCAGCTCATGCGCCGCTCGCCGACGGCGACTTCGCCGAGGGATCCCATCGGCGCGTAAAGCGTGAACAGGAGAAACCGCATGGCGTTACGTCACGGCGAACTCGGTCAGATCCGCGAGGGTTCCGGAGCCCGCGAGGCAGTTCATGGTGCAGGTTTCCTCCGCGCAACCTCCGTAGGCGCTGTCGAGACGATCGCGGAAACCCTCCAGCGCTTCGATCGACGCCTGTCCCTGATCGCCGTCCGACACGGGCTTGAGAAAGGCGGCGGCAAGGCTGCGCGGCTGTCCCGCCCCCTTTTCGCCCATCGCATAAAGGGCCCGGGCATGGCTCGCGAAACTCGCCCTTTTTCCGCGCGGTCCGACGGTCGCCGCCGCGCTCACCAGTGCGGCAAGGCTGGCGTCCCGCACCGCGCGAGTCCCGTCGAGATTGCGCAGCAGCAACCCGCGATCGACGCAGATATAAAGGTAGAACACTCCGGCGCCGAATTCCTGCACGCCGACGAAACCCGCGCCCGCATCGTCCGGTTCCTCGCGGGATTTCAGATCATCGACGGCGGTGTAATAGTCGTCTTCCGCCACCGCCTTATGGGTGGTGAGAGCGTGTGCGACCTGCACGGCCGCTTCTCGGTTGAACTTCGGGGCATCGGCGAGCATTCGGCCGAACATGGCGATATCGGCGGCCGTGTCGCTCCTGCGCAACAAACCGTCGGCTTTCGGCTCGCCGATATCTTCTCCCTTCAACGCCCGGTCGGCGAGAGCGAGGGCGTCCGCGCGCTCTGCCGGAGAGATGAAGGCGAGTTGTTCGATGAAAGCAGGGTCTTTGTCATTTTCCCCGCGAATTTTGCCGAACACCCCGGCGATCGCCCGCGCCGTGCTCAACGCCGCATCCGCTTCCATCTCGCCTTCGAGCAAATGGTCATACAGTTCGTTGCCGAGGCGTTGCGTACGGCTGGCGAGGCGCCCTTCGAGTCCGCTAACGAACGCGTCCGACTCCCGCCAGGCGCGCTTCAGGCTTTGCGAAGAGATACGCAAGCGCGGCGCGCCGCCGAAAAGGACGCTTTTCGGGCGGCCCGTATCGTCCCGGTTCAGGTTGGACGGGCCGTAGGCGGTGAGCAGGTGGAGCTGAAGGAAATCGGCCATGGAACGGTTCCTCTCGATTCAGGTTGCGGAGGGCGCGGGAGCGCCCTGCGCGGTCTCCCGCCCGACGGGGCCTGCGGCAACGCCATAATAGTCGAATATCCAGCGCTCCCGTATCCTGTCGCCCCAGCGCAGAACGGAAAACGACATGTCACGGACGTTCGCTTTTCCCTTCGTCAAGCGAACGAGACGGCGCATGGGATCCAGAAGTTCATCGCCCGGAGTCAGCAGAAGACGACGGAAACGAATCGCCGAAACGACCGCATCGTCATCGTCGAGCGAGCTCGGGCCGATGGCCCGGGCGATTCTGTTATCGTCCTTCTCCTCAACGAACGCCAGAACGCCGGCCAGCACGGCGACCCGGTGCACGCGTTCGCAGCGGAGCATAGCGATAAGGCGAAGCGCTTCCGGTTCCTGCATGATTTCCAACGGCGTCGTCGCTCGCCGCAAGCGAGCGCGCGCCGACCGCCGGGCGCCGCGTCGAGCGGCGTCGCCGGATTCGTTCAAAGTCCGATCGAACCACCGCGCCGCTATGTCAGCGCTCGTTTGCTCCCGCGAATCGGTCATGCCGCCTCCTCACGCTTGCGCGCCCTTTCCGGCGAGGCAATTTCAAGGTCGCGCTCGAACAGCGAACGACCGTCCTTGCCGCGCCCGCCCAAGGCAAGCGAAAGAAAGAACCGTGCTTTGACGTGCCGGCGCATGTCCCTGTGCTCCAATCCTTCCGCAGGCGCATGTTCGTCGAACAGGCGAAGCGCAGTCACGGCGGCTTTCGACACCCAATTTTCTCGCGCCCGAAGCGTGGGATCGTCTGCGTCGGGGTCGCGTCGAGCCGATTCCGCCGCGTTTTCGAGCGCCGAGAAAAACGCCCCCTCGGTTTCGCGATAGAAACGCTCGGCGATGAAGCCGTAATCGCCTTTGGCATCGGCCGGACGCTCGCAAAGGGCGGCCTTAATCGCCCGGGTGAGCAACGCGCCTGCCGTTCCGGCGCCTTTCGCGACCCGATCAATGAAGTAGTCAATCAAAGCGCGCGCCTCATTCTCTGCAAGCCAAATCGGCATTTCACCCTGTATCCACGCGCGGGCCTTCATGTTGTCCATATCGTAACCGAAGGCCGAGATCCGTGTTTGAGACCAGCTACGCCAGCGCTCGGGGCAATGACGGACGACTCGCGCCGGGTCACGCAAACCGTCCTTGCTCCGGACGACCAGTCCCGGCCACAAGCGGTACGTGATACCCCCCGGTCTGGGATGCACGGGCAGTTTTGCGCCGCCTGCTTTCTGGCGATAATACGGCGTAAGCGGGTGTTCGAATCCCTCCGTATAATCGGTCCCGTAATTTTTGGTCCGGTAACTTGCGACGACCACGGAATCATCGTTCCCCGTAAGGTCGCATGACCGTCCGTTCGCGTCCTCGAACGACAACCGGATCCGCCGCGGCATTCCCCAATAGACCTGCAAGGGATCGACATCGTCCGGCGCGGTCGTCCGTCCGCCCGCTTTCCGATCCGATGTCCGTGTGGGCGCAAGCCAGGGGAATATGCGTTCCAGACGCTCCAGCCCGTCGCCGGAGCGCCGCCCGATCCGCTCCGCCGTCTCGACGTTGGGCCACACCCGGCCCCACAAGGTCGCGCCGTAACCTTCGTGCCGCGCGACGATGAGAGTCGTCATCGGACCGCCGCCGCGAAGCGAGGTGCGATGCCCAGCTCCGCCGGAAGGCGCGTAGGCGTTCAACGTGTAGAGCGCCATCGCGGCGGCGGCGCGGCCGAAAACCGACACGCCGCCCCGTTTCACGAACAGGTCCGCATTGTTGCGCAGCGTCTGCGCCCCGGGTTCGTCGATCAACAGCGTTCCGACATCCTTTTTGGCGCCGACGCTTTCCAGAGGATCGAGGTCCTGCATGAAGCGGGGGCCGGGGCCATCCAGATCGAAGGCGCTTGCGACGGACGCGAATCGCTCTCGAAGTTGCTCCGGCGTGGGCGGGCGCTCCCACCAGTCCTCCCAATGGTCGTCGTCGTCAGGAGCGGCGGCGGTGCTCAGCAAACCGATGAGAAATTCGTGTGCGGCGCCGTCGAAATCCGCCCGCGGCCACGCGACGGCGACGAACGGATCCTCGTCGATCCGATCGACGACTCCCCACGGCGCAATGCGCTCGACGGCGCCGCTTCGCCGCCGGGCCGGCAGCCACGGATCGTCGATCAAATTGAGCGCACCGCGGTTCGACATCATCGCCGGCAGGAATCTCCCTTACGGACGCGCCGTTCAATCACGACGCGGGTCTCCTCCACCGTCTCGCGACGGACGGAACGTGTCTGCACAAAACAGGAATCCACCGTGTCAGTCAAGGGATCACCTTGAAAACTGCGGTCGTCGGATTCACCCGACCGCTCGACCGAACCCCCGGTTCTCGGCGGCGGCAATTTAGCGTTCATGATCGATTCTCCTTTTCACGAGGCGGACTGCGCCACCGCCATTAGGCGACTCACATGTGGGCATTCGGCCCCGCCCACGCAAGGGAACGGTAAAAATTTCGCCACCGCCACTGGGCAACTCACGGGCCATCCCGCCAACAAGCAGGAACCCTCCCTTACGCGGCATTATATGGCGCCGACGGAGAGCCATTGCAAGCCCGTCGCGCAGCTATATCGGAGCGGCCTCTCGATCTGCCCCGGCGCATCGGAATTTTCCGACGCCATCGCCGCGCCGCATCCCGTATCGTCGAGCAAAATCAGTATCTTATCGTTATCCAGCCGTGGCCAGTCCGCTTTCGCCGCACGCGCGGCGTCCGCATGTTCGGGCGGGACGGCCTCGCTCAGAATCCTGCGGTCTCTGACGCTCACCTCGCTCATCCGCCAAGCGCGCCACGGCTGATCTGAATTGGCATCTCGAGCATAGGGTATCACCCTTCCGCTTCGGATACGAGCGAGTCGCAGCGTAACGGCGGGATCGGCGTCGAGCCGGGTGGGCGTCCGCACGTCGCGATCCCAGGCGCCGCCGTCGTACACATAACCGGACGCGAGCTTGAGCGTGTTGGTGTTGGCGATCCCCCGATCCGCTCCCGCCCGTCCGTCGGCGTCGAAATATCGCTCCTTCAACCCCTCCGGAACACGGGCGTCCGCATCGTCCCCATAGACCGCTTCGACGAGCGCTCTCAGGCCGCCGGGGCTCTCGATCTCGCCCTTGTCCTCGAGCTTCCGCGCGGTAAGCCACAGGCGGGCATGATCCGGGTAGACCCATGCGGCGCGCGGAAAGACGCTCTTGAACCAGCTCTCGCCCGCGTCGCGAACCGGTTCCGGCGCGACGACCAGCAACTCGGGCTGTCCCCGTCGTTCCGGGCGGCAATGGCGCCAGAGCCGGCCCGCGCGCTGGATCGTCAGGTCGATCGGGGCGAGATCGGTCGCCATCGCGTCGAAATCGAGATCGAGAGACTGTTCCACGACCTGCGTCGCCACCAGCACCTTGCCCGCCCGTTCGCGCGCCTCGCTCGCCTTGCCGAACGTCGCGGCGACCTGTTTCTCGATCTTCAGACGGTCGGCGAGGGCGAACCGCGCATGGAAAAGACACGCATCCAATCCGCGCGCCGTCAACGCCTCATACGCCTCGATCGCGTCGTCCACGGCGTTGCGGATGTACACAACCGCTTTTCCCGCGCGGGCCGCGGATTCGACCTCGTCCAGCGCCTCGCCGGGCGCGCGAAGAAACCTCACCGGAAGCGCGCGCGACCGCCTCGGCCGGGCGGCAACCGCCGTCGTCCTCCGACAACCGGCGGCGCGAATGCTCGCCAGAGGATATTCCGCCCCGTCTTCGACCGCTTCCGAGGCCGCAGGCAAGCCGGGCCCGACCCGGAACGCATCCAGCAGGCGCCGGCGGATCGTCGCCGGCAAGGTCGCCGACAACAGGATCGCGGAGCCGCCGAGTCCCGCCTGGAATTCAAGCAGCGCCTCGATCTCCCTCTGCATGTAGGCGTCGTAGGCATGCACTTCGTCGAGGATGAGGACGCGGCGCATGAGACCCAGCAGACGCAACGATTGATGCCGGTTCGGGAGAACCGCGAGCAACGCCTGATCGACCGTGCCCGCGCCCGCGTCCGCAAGGAACGCCAGGCGCCGGTCATCGGCGATCCAGGCGGCGCAGGCGGCCGACGCGGTCGTATCCGCATCGTCGAATCCGCCGCCGGCCCCGGAATAGCCCGCTTCGGCCCGCCCGCCGCGCAGCACGGCCGAACGGAACCCCTCGTGCATGTCCCGCGCCCCGTGCGCCAGGGCGATGGAAGGCGTTGTATCGGCGGCGAACAATTGCCGGTGCGCCTTGCCGAGGCGGCCGAACATGGCGTTTGCGGTCGCCATGGTCGGCAGCGCGACATAGAGGCCGTCCGCCCGTCCCGCCGCCATCAGGCGGTGGGCGAGCATCAGCGCCGCTTCGGTCTTGCCGCTGCCCGTTTCGTCTTCGATTACGAACAGGGCGGGGCCGTCGGGCAGCTCCACCGAGCGCGCCCATTCCTGCATGGGGCTTGGAGTCGCGCCCTTTTCGATCAGCGAGTCATAGCCGAGACGGCCGCCGCTTCCGGCCGGCAATATCCCCGCCTCGGCGACGGCGCGTTCCGCCTGCTGCCGCGCCCGGCGCCAATATGCGTCGATGTCCCCGTCGTCCGCGGGATCGCAATAGGGAAACCACTTCTGGTTGGAACCGATCCAGTCGGCGACAACGGCGAGGCCCGCGAGCGCGAAGGAAGCGCGGTGCGCGCAATCCGGTTCGATGGGCGGCAACTCCGGCGACGGCGAAAACAGTTTGTGCGCAAGACCGACGAATTCGGACGCCGCATCCATTCCCCGTTTGCCGAAATCCGGTCGCAGCCCCGCGCGAATGCTTCCATGGAGCGTATCCGAAGATGGCGGCGAGCCGTGGTGGCCGGCGACTGCGGACACCAGCGGCCGCCATGCGCGCCACCGAACCGTCTTCGGCAGCCGGAAGAAACCGTCGTCGCAGTCGAACAGGCGCAAACCGCCGGCGCCATGGTCGTAGCGAACAGAGATCCCGTGCGGATCGTCCGCGAAGCAGCCGGGATACAGGTCCGGCGCCTTCGCCTGAAAGCGCCTGGCGAATTTGCCGATGTCATGGAGAGCGAGCAGGTGGAGGATGACCGGCGTCGCTTCCGCCCGAGCCAGGCCGAGCAGACCGCACAGGCGCCCGGCGAGCCCGGAGTGCTGCGCAAGCAGAGCGTCGCCCACCGCAGCGACATCGAGACAATGCAGGACCAGCGGGTGCCATTGCGGACTGCTGTCGGGATGGAGGGGGCGCGCCTTGCCCCAGAACCTGAAGATATCCAATTCCATTGCGCTCGGCGTCCGTCTCGGGAACCGGTGCGATGCTATCCGCGGGTCATGATCGCTGCATCCCGTGCGAACGGCCGGGGCGTCGCGACAGGCCGCCCGCCCGGACGGAACCTCAAAGGAAACCCGCCAGCGCGTCGAGGGTGCGGGACGGCTGTTCGGCCATGTGCATGTGGCCGCAATCGGGGATGACGACGCGCCTCGCGTCCGGCAACGCCTCCAGAAGCGGCGCCTCCGACCCCGGCGGGGTCATGCGGTCCTCGTCGCCGACGACGATCAGGGTGGGACAGGTAACTTGCGCCGCCGCCGCCGGCCCGCTGCGCCAGGCGTCGCTGGCGGCGAAATCGGCGCCCAGCGCAGACGCGCCGCGCGCCAGCAAGGCCAGCCCGCCGCCGGCGAGCCACATCCCCGGCGTGTGCGCGCCGCCGAACCGCCCGCGCGCCCCGAAACCCCACGCGACAATGGCGCGCGCGGCGGCGGCGGGGTCGTCGCGGGTCGCCTTCAGCAGCGCCGGGTTGACCGGCATCGCCGCGGCCGTTCCCAGCAACGCCAGTTTCTCGCAGCGCTCCGGGGCGGCCGCCGCCGCGGCCAGCGCCGCCAGCGACCCCATGCTGTGGCCGACCAGCGCCGCCCGCCGCGCCCCCGCGGCGTCAACCAAGGCCCACACCCACTCCGCCATCGCCTCCACGCCGGCGAGCGGCGGCCCTTCCGAAGCGCCGTGGCCGGGCCAGTCCACCGCGAGAACCGCGCGCCCGCGCCAGGCGAACCAGCGGGTCTGCGACGCCCACACAGTGCGGTCCATGCCGGCGCCGTGAAGGAACACGACGAGCGGGCGCGAGGCGTCGAACGCGACGCCGCCGGTGGCCGCCCGCACGGCGCGGCCGTCGACCTCGAACGCCGCGCTCATCGCTTGCGCGAGGCGCGCAAGCCGCGCTCCAGATCGGCGATCAGGTCATCCGGCTCCTCCAGTCCCACCGACAGGCGCACCAGGTCCTCGCCGACCCCCGCCGCGGCGAGTTCCTCCGCGCTCATTTGCTGGTGCGTCGTCGAAGCCGGATGGATGACCAGCGACTTCGCATCGCCCACATTGGCGAGATGCGAGAACAGCCGCAGCCCCTCGATGAACGCCCGCCCCGCCTCGCGTCCGCCCTCGATGCCGAAGGAGAAGACCGCGCCGCAGCCGTCGGGCAGCAGTTTCCGCGCCAGTTCGCGGTCGGGGTGCGACGGGAGCTCGGGCCACGTCACCCAGGAGACCGCGTCATGGCCGTCGAGAAACCCGACGATGCGGCGCGTATTGGCCACGTGGCGGCTCATGCGCGCGCCCAGGGTCTCGACGCCGAGAAGAATGTAGAAGGCGTTCTGCGGGCTCATGCAGCAGCCGAAATCGCGCAGACCCTCGGCGCGCGCGCGCATGATCAGCGCCGCCGGGCCGAACTCCTCCGAAAAATCGATTCCGTGATAACCGGCGTAAGGCTCGGTCAGGGTCGGGAATTTCCCGCTCGCCCGCCAGTCGAAGCGCCCGCCGTCGACCAGCGCCCCGCCGATGGCCACGCCATGACCGCCGAGAAACTTCGTCGCCGAGTGCATGACGATGTCCGCGCCGAGCTCCAGCGGGCGGCAAAGCCGGGGGGTGGCGAAGGTGTTGTCGATCATCAACGGCAGCCCCGCTTCGTGCGCCACTTCGGAAACCGCGGGGATGTCGAGCACTTCGAGGCCGGGATTGCCGAGCGTTTCGCCGAACAGCAGCCGCGTTTCGGGGCGCAGGGCGGCGCGGAACGCTTCCGGGTCGCGCGGGTCCACGAAGGCGGTCTCGATCCCGAAACGCGGCAAGGTGTGACGCATGGCGTTGTAGCTGCCGCCATAGATCGATTTCGAGGCGACGATGTGGCCGCCGGCCCCCATCAAGGTGGCGACGGCGAGGTGCAGCGCCGCCTGTCCGCTCGCCGTGCAGACGCTCCCTACCCCGCCCTCGAGCGCCGCCAGACGCTCCTCGAGCACCGCCACCGTCGGGTTGCTGATCCGCGAATAGAGATGCCCCGGGCGCTCCAGGTTGAACAGCGAGGCGGCGGCGTCCGTATCCGGGAACACATAGGACGTGGTCTGGTAGATCGGCGCGGCGCGCGCGCCGTGTTCGGGGTCCGGGCGCTGCCCCGCATGAAGCGCCAGGGTGTCGAAATCGAAAAATCCGGGTTCGGCCATCGGCGACCTCGTTTGCGCGGACGACGAACGGCGCCGCCGGAGGGCTTACAAGCCGCCTCGCTCCGCGCCTGTCAAGCGCCCCCGGGGCGTATTGCCGCGCGGAGCGCCGCCGTGCGAAAGTGCCGGCGCCGCTGGAGGGAGGGAGCAATGTCGCAGGAAACGGCGAGCGCGCTCGCTTCGCGCTATATCGACCCGGAGGCGCTCGACTGGGCGCCGACGCGCTTTCCGGGCATTTCGTCCAAAGTATTGATGCGCGACGACGAACGGGGGCTGCTCACGGCCCTGTTCCGGTTCGAACCGGGCGCGGTGCTGCCCGACCACGTCCATGAGGACATCGAACAGACCTGGATGATCGCCGGCAGCCTGGAAGACGGCGAAGGCGTGGCGCGGGCGGGCGAGTTCGTGTGGCGCCCCGCCGGCAGCCGCCACGACGCGCGCTCGCCCGACGGCGGAATCGCGCTGTCGGTGTTCCTGCGTCCGAACCGCTTCGTCGGCGACGAGGCGCGCGGCGGCACGGCCTGAGAGCGGCGCTCCGGAGTCACGGGGCGCGTCGCGGCGGGTCGCCGATCCGGCTCTCCTCGCCCGCGAGCAGGCGGCGGAGGTTGCCGTGGTGGCGCAGCAGCACGGCGACGGCGACCAGCGCAGTCATCTGCATCTGCTGCGGCTCGCCCGGCCACATGGCGGAGAGGCGGCCGTCGAACTGGGCGTCGAGCATCGCCCAGAACGCGGCCGGCGCGGCGATCATCGCCGCCATCGAGGCCAGCGACGCATAGCGCGTCGCCGCGGCGACGGCGAGCCACACGGCGCCCGCGGCGAGCGCCACCGGCCAGCTCGCCACGGCCAGCACGCCAAAGACTGTCGCCACGCCCTTGCCGCCGCGGAAGCGCAGCCACGGCGTGAACATGTGGCCGAAAACCGCCGCCGCGCACGCCACGACCTGCATGTCCGGCCCCCAGACATCGCCCGCCAGCGCCGCCGCGGCGCCCTTGCCGGCGTCTCCCGCCAGGGTCGCGAGGGCGAGGCCGCGCCGCCCGGTGCGCAGGACATTGGTCGCGCCGATATTGCCGGAGCCGACGCGCCGCGGGTCCTCGGCGCCGGCGAGACGCGCGAGCAGCGGGCCGAAGGGAATGGAGCCGAGGAGAAAGCCCAGCAACCCGGCGGCGTAGAGCGGCCACGTGTAGGCGAATCCGCCTAGCGGGTCGGGCATCGGTCGTCCTCCGGCAAAGGCAAGCCCTCGAAAGGAAAGACTGTCTCGCCGCCGACGACGGTGCGCACCGCCCGCCCCCGCGCCGGATGACGGTCGTAAGGCGCGTTTTTCGACTTCGACAACAGTGCGTCGGCGTCGATGATCCAGGGGCGGTCGAGGTCGATCAGCACGAGGTCGGCGGGCGCGCCGCGCGCCAGCACGCCCTGTTCGAGGCCGAGAAGACGCGCCGGCGCGGCGGTCATCTTGCCGAGCAGCGCCGCAAGGCCGAGACGGCCCCCATGCACGAGGGCGAGCGACAGGCCGAGCATGGTCTCGATGCCGATAACCCCGAACGCGGCCTGGGCGAAGGGGGTGCGCTTGGAGTCCTGGTCGTGGGGCGCATGGTCGCTGGCGATGGCGTCGATGGTCCCGTCGGCGAGGCCGTCCACGACCGCCGCGCGATCCGCCTCGCCGCGCAGCGGCGGGCGCGTCTTGGCGAAGGTGCGGTAGTCGGCGACGGCGTTCTCGTTGAGGGTGAAATAATGCGGCGCGGTGGCGCAGGTGACGGGGAGGCCGCGCGCCTTCGCCCGGCGCACGGCGTCGATGGCGGCGGCCGTGGTGAGCGGCGACAGGTGACAGGGCGCGCCGGCCGCCTCGGCGAGGCGCAGGTCGCGCTCGACGATAATGACCTCGGCCTGCGCCGGCATCCCCGCGAGACCGAGGCGCGTGGCGAGCTCGCCTTCGTTCATCGCCCCGCCTCGGGTGAGCGTATGGTCCTCCGGGTGCTGCATGACGAGGGCGCCGCAGGACCGGGCGTAGGTCAGCGCGCGCAACATGACCAGACTGTCCATGACGGCGCGGTCGGCGTCGGAAAACCCCACCGCCCCGGCCTCCTTCAGGAGGCCGAATTCGGTGAGTTCGCGGCCCTCGCGGGCGCGCGTGACGGCGGCGACGGGATAGACCTTGACGAGGCAGGTTTCGCGCGCGCGGCGGGCGATGAACTCGATCAGCGCGGTCTGGTCGATGGGCGGGTCGGTGTTGGGCATACAGGCCACCGAGGCAATCCCGCCGGCGGCCGCGGCGCGCCCGGCGCTGGCGAGCGTCTCCTTGTGCTCGGCGCCGGGCTCGCGCAGATGCGCGCGCATGTCCACAAGGCCGGGGGCGAGGCAATGGCCGCCGCAGTCGACGACCTCGGCGCCTTCGGGCGCGCCGTCGGCGAAGAGACGGGGGCCGAGATCGGCGATGCGCCGGCCCTCGGTAAGAAGCGCCCCCGGCGCGTCGAGGCCGCTCGCCGGATCGACGAGGCGGGCGTTGACGTAGGCGACGCGCCCCGGCGCCACGTTCAGGCGTCTCCGGCGCCGAGCAGCGCCTCGAGACACGCCATGCGGACGGCGACGCCGAGCTCGACCTGGTCCAGGATGGCGCTGCGGGTGAGGTTGTCGGCGGTCTCGCTGTCGATCTCGACGCCGCGGTTCATGGGCCCCGGGTGCATGACCAGGGCGTCGCGCCGGGCGCGCGCGAGTTTGGCTTCGTCGAGGCCCCAGAAGCGGAAATACTCGCGCACCGACGGCACGAACGTCCCCCTCATGCGCTCGCTTTGCAGGCGCAGCATCATCACCACGTCGCAGCCTTCGAGGCCCTCCGCCATGTCGTGGAACACGTCGACGCCGAGGCGCTCCACCGCCGCCGGCAACAGGGTGGGCGGCGCGACGAGGCGCACCTCGGCGCCGAGGGCGGTGAGCAGGTGGATGTTCGACCGCGCCACCCGGCTGTGAAGGATGTCGCCGCAGATCGCCACCCGCAATCCGGCGACGCGGCCGCGCCGCCGGCGCACGGTGAGCGCGTCCAGCAGCGCCTGAGTGGGGTGTTCGTGGCTGCCGTCGCCAGCGTTGACCACGGCGCAGGCGACCTTCTCGCTCAGCAATTTGACCGCGCCGGAGTCGGGGTGGCGCACGGCGAGCGCGTCGGGGCGCATGGCGTTGAGCGTCATCGCCGTGTCGATCAGCGTCTCGCCCTTCTTGATGGCGCTGGTTTCGACCTGCATGTTGATCACGTCGGCGCCGAGCCGCTTGCCGGCGAGTTCGAACGACGTGCGGGTGCGCGTCGAGGTCTCGAAGAACAGGTTGATGAGGGTGCGTCCGCGCAGCGAGGCGCTCTTTTCGCCGACGACCCGCAGCCTTTCCACATGCCGGTCGGCGCGGTCGAGGAGGTCGCCGATCTCGGCCGCGCTCATGCCGGCGATGCCGAGGAGATGGCGGCGCGCGAACGCGCCCCCGGCGGCGCGGAGGCGGGCGGGCTGCGGCGTCATCCGCGCCCGGCGCAGGCTCGTCCCGCGGCGGCGCGCGCCAGCCGGACCTGGGCGGAGACGGAAATGTCGAGGACCGATGTCACCTCGAGTTTCCGGTCTTCCCATACCGGGACGGCGGAGTCGGGGTTGCCGGCCTCCCAGACCCGCACCGCCGCGTCGCGTTCGCGCAGCAGCCATTCGATCTGCGGGCGGAACAGGCGGATCATGGCGCCGACCCACAGGTTGACGGGCCAGCTGGGAACGGCGTGGCCGATGGCGAAGCGGTCGAGCAGGGCGATCGCGTCCTCGGCCGCATACCAGCTTTCGCCGGTGACCCAGCGGTTGGTCGTGAACAGCCGGGCGGCGCGCCCGCGCCGGTCCATGGAAATGGCCGCCAGATGGCAGAGGGCCTCGCCGGCGACCGGGCGCTTCACCGCATCGGGCAGCGGCGCCGGGGCCGCCGCGCCGGGCAGTTTCCCGGCGCGGACGAAGGTATGGAAATGGCCGTGTTCGCCCCCCCGAAGGTTCGAGGGGTGGGCGTGATAATAGTATTGCGCGTGCGTCTCGCGGTCGTAGACATCGCCCTTCGGGTAGTGCGTCCAGCGGGTGAACTCGCCCTGGCCGCGCAGCACGTCGGCAACGAGGTTGCCGCCGCCGCGCTCCAGAACGCGACGGCATTCCTCCACCGTGTCGGCGGCGCTCGCCATCTCCGCGGCGCGCGCCGGCGGGACCGTCCACAGCGGCGTTCCGCGGGGCGCGCCCTCGCGCCGGATCAGGCTGTCCTTCAGCGCCTCGATGTCCATGGCATTGCCCATCGCGTCGTCCATAGCGTCGCCCGCCGCTATCGCCCGCCGCGGCCGCGCAAGCCCGGCAAGGATACGCCGAAAGCCCGCCTTGCGGCACATGCGCGGCGCGGAAAGGCGCGAAAAATTGCGTTTGACAACCGGGCGCGGCGTTGCGATACGAACGCCTCAGGATTCACACAGCCCCGGGAGACGAGTCATGAAGACCACCCGCAGTCGTTTGCTTTCCACGACGGTGCTGCCGCTGGCGGTCGTCGCGGCGATGGGCGCGGCGGCGCCGGCCTTCGCCGATGCGCACGGTTGCAACCCCTGCGCGGCGGCCGCGTGCAGCCCGTGCGCCGGCGCCGGCTGCAACCCCTGTGCGGCGGCCGGGTGCAACCCCTGTGCGGCGGCGGGCTGCTCTCCGTGCAACCCGTGCGCGGCAGGCTGCAACCCCTGCAATCCCTGCGCGGCGGACTGAGCGCGCAGACCGTTCCGGGCGCCTCGCGCGTCCGCGTTTCCGAAGCCGGCGCGGGCGCGACGCGCGCCCGCCGCCTCTCGCTGCGAGGACCCGTATCCATGCTGCCCTTTCTCTCCCGTTCGCTCCGCCCGCTCGCGGTCGCCGCGGCGTTCGCGGCCGTCGCCGTCGCTTCCCCCCCCGGCGCGGCGCAGGACCTCGCCAATGGCGAGAAGGTCTGGAAGAAGTGCAAGGCCTGCCACACCCTGGAGGAAGGCGGGAAGAACAAGATCGGGCCGAACCTGTTCGGGGTCATCGGCGCCCCGGCGGGCATGGTCGAAGGGTTCAAATACTCGAAGGCCTTCCTCGAGGCCGGCCTGACGTGGGACGACGCGACCCTGACGGCATGGCTCGCCGACCCGAAGGATGTGGTCAAGGGTTCGAAGATGGCGTTTCCGGGTCTCAAGGACCCGGCGGACATCGCCGACGTGATCGCGTTCATGGCCTCCCAGGGCGGCTGAAAGCGGCGCCGGCCCGGGGCGGGCGCCCCGCAGCGCCGTGAAGTTCGGCGGCGAACACACCGTTCCCGCCCGGCGGGAGCGGGTGTGGGAGGCGCTGAACGACCCGGCGGCGCTGGAAGCCTGCATCCCCGGCGTGCGGGAACTGGAGAAACGCTCCGGAAACGAGTTTGCGGCCACAGTGCAAGCGCGCATCGGCCCGGTGCGGGCGAGTTTCCGCGGCGCTGTCACGCTGAGCGAACTCGACCCGCCGAACTCGTATCGCATCTCCGGGGAGGGGACGGGCGGCGCAGCCGGTTTCGTCCGCGGCGGCGCGCGGGTCCGGCTCGAGGACGCGCCCGCCGGCGCGACGCGCCTCGCGTGGGAGGCGGAGGCGCAGGTCGGCGGCAAACTGGCGCAGGTCGGCTCGCGTCTCGTCGGCGGTGCGGCGAAACGTCTCGCCAACGAATTCTTCGACGCCCTTTCCGAGCGCGTCGCCGCCGAGGCCCCGGCTACGACCGAAACGCCCCCGACCGCAGACGCGCCGCGCCGCAACCCTTACGCTTTATGGGGCCTCGCGGCGGTCGCGACGGCGATCCTTGCCGGCGCCTTTGCGCTGGCCCTGGGCGGGCGCTGAAGCCCCGGCGGCGCGCTCAGCCGCAGAGCGGCCACACTTCGTGCCACGAATCGCACTGGAACCGGGCCTCGCAGCGGGCGAGTTGCGAGGCGTAGAGATCGGCGGTCCGGCTCACCCGGCGGGCGGTTTCCTGGACCTGGGGCTTGTCCCGCCATGTGCCGCGGCGGTAGCCGCCCCGCCCTTCGTGATAGGCGAGGTAGAGGCGGTAGGCGTCGTCGCGCGCGATGCCGAGCCGCCGCCATGTGCCGTGATTGTACCAGCCGATGAAGTCGAGCGCGTCCTCCATGTCGGAGCGGCTGCTGAACCATGAGCCGCGTTCGTCCATATATTCGCCCCACACGGGGTCCAGCGCCTGCGCATAGCCGACGGCGGAGGACGGGCGCCCGAGCGGGATGAACCAGAACCACTCCCGGGGCGGCCGGACATTGGCGCGGAAGCTCGATTCGTGGCGGACGAAGGCGAGGAGGACCGGCGTCGGAGTCCCCCACTCGCCGGCGGAGCTCTCCGCATAGTCGTACCATTCGGGATATTCGTCGAAGATGGCGCAGATATCGCTCTGCCGCTCCGGCGGAGGCGGCCCGCCGCACCCCGCCGCCAGCAACGCCAGCACGCCGAGGAGCGCAAGCCGCCCCCCGCGCCGTCCGTTCCGCTCCGCCATCGCCGCCGCTCCTGCGTTCCAGCCCCCGGGCGGCGTTTGTCCCCCACCCGGCCGCAATTGGCAAGGGAGCGACAAATGAGGCCCCGCCCCTTCGTTCCCGCCCGGAGATCGTGTGCGATCTCCGCATTATGCGCAGAATGGCGATTCCCGTTATGGAGCGTGTGAAGAAATTGGTCGGATCTCACTATGGCGGCGGACAACTTGAGAATTGCCGCAGTGAAAGACAAAAACATCCGATAATAGTTCGTCATTCCTGCGAAAGAGCATGTGAAGAAATCGGACGGCTCTCATCGTGACGGACGGGTCGCCAGGGTATCGGCATTGTAAAGACAATGCCACCGAATAATACTTCGTCATTCCCGCGAAAGCGGGAATCCGGAGGCGGTCGTCCGCAATATCGGCGCGGTTTTTCTTACGGAAACGCCGCAACAGATTCCCGCTTTCGCGGGAATGACGAGTATTTGTAAATCTGTCCGGGTTCTTCATACGCTCTTTCGCGGGAATGGCGAGGTATCATCGGAGAATTATTGTCTTCCATTGCGCCTTTTCTTCGGCGCTCCGACCGCGGCGGTAAGAGACAGCCGTTTCTTCACGCGCTCTTTCGCAATTTCATCATGCGTCGTTATGCTCTGCCGGTGAGTTCGGGAGCGTCGTAAAAACGCGGGAACGCGATCATGCCGCAAGCGAAACCGGTTATGCAGAGGTCTCTCACTATCCGTGAAAATCGTTCGCCGGCAGGCCGTTTCCCGCAAAAACATTCCCGGCAATTCGCTGGGTGATCGGCGCTTCGGCCGGGCGCCGATGTCCGGGCAAGCGCCCTGCCCCGCTCCGTCGGGGAACGTGGTGAGCCCGGCAGGAATCGAACCTGCGACCATCTGATTAAAAGTCAGGTGCTCTACCGACTGAGCTACGGGCCCCCCGCCGGTCGGCGCGCACATTAGGCCCGGGCCGGCGGCCGATCAACCGACGGCGGCGGTTGCGCCGCTGCGAAAGCGCGCAGCGTCCCCGCCCTTATGGCGTCGCGCAGCCCGCGCATCAGGTCCTGGTAGCGGTGCAGGTTGTGCCGGGTCATCGCCACCGCGCCGAGGATCTCGCCGGACCGCACCAGATGATGGAGATAGGCGCGGCTGTAACCGCGGCATGTCGGACAGGAACAGGACGGGTCGAGCGGCGCCGGGTCGTCGGCGTGCCGGGCGTTCCGGATGTTGACCTTGCCGTGCGCGGTGAACGCCTGGCCGTTGCGGCCGGAGCGGGTCGGGAGCACGCAGTCGAACATGTCGACTCCCGCGGCGACGGCGGCCACGATGTCTTCGGGACGGCCGACGCCCATGAGATAGCGCGGGCGGTCGCGCGGCAGGGCCTCCGCAGTCAGCGCTGCTGTCTCGATCATCGCCTGCGGCCCCTCGCCGACCGCGAGGCCGCCGATGGCGTAGCCGTCGAACCCGATATCGACGAGCGCGGCCGCGGAGTCGCGGCGCAAACGGGCGAATACGGACCCCTGGACGATGCCGAACAACCCATAGCCCGGGCGGCTCTCGAACGCAGCCCGGGAGCGCGCGGCCCAGCGCATCGAGCGTTGCATGGAGGCCGCCGCCCCCGCCTCGTCGACGGGGAACGGCGTGCATTCGTCGAGCGCCATCGTAACGGTGGCGTCGAGCGCGCGCTGCGCCTCGACGCTCGATTCCGGCGTCAGCCGAAGGGCGCTCCCGTCGATATGCGAGCGGAAGGTCAGCCCCTCCTCGTCGAGGCGGCGCAGTTTGGCCAGCGACATCGCCTGGAAGCCCCCGGAGTCGGTGAGGATCGGGCCGGGCCACGCCATGAACCGGCGGAGGCCGCCGAGCCGGGCGATGCGCTCCGCGCCGGGCCGCAACATCAGGTGGTAAGTATTCGCCAGCACCATATCGGCGCCGGACGCCGCCACCGCCGAGGGTGCGGCCGCCTTGACCGTCGCCGCGGTCCCCACGGGCATGAAGGCGGGAGTCGCCACCGTCCCGTGAGCGGTCTCCAGGCGGCCCGCGCGCGCGGCGCCGTCGGTCGCGACGACCTCGAAACGCAGCGCCGTCACGGCGCTCCTTCGGGCCGGAGCAGGCAGGCGTCGCCATAGGAATAGAAGCGATACCCGGCGGCTATGGCGTGAGCGTAGGCCTCCTTCATGCGCTCCACCCCGCTGAACGCGCAGACCAGCATGAACAGGGTCGAACGCGGAAGATGGAAGTTGGTCAACAGCGCGTCGACGGCGCGGAACCGGTAACCCGGCGCGATGAACAGGTCGGTGTCGCCGGCGAAGGGACTCACCGCGCCGTCGCGCGCCGCCGTTTCGAGAATCCGCGCCGCCGTGGTGCCCACCGCCACGACGCGCCCGCCGCGCGCTTTCGTTTCCGCCACAGCGGCGGCCGTCGCTGCGTCGACTGCGCCCCATTCGGCGTGCATTTCGTGATCGCGCGTGTCCTCGGCGGCGACGGGGCGGAAGGTGCCGGCGCCGACGTGAAGGGTGATCGCGGCGCGGGCGACCCCGGCGGCGGCGAGCCGCTCCAGCAGTCGCGGCGTAAAGTGGAGCCCTGCGGTCGGCGCCGCCACGGCGCCCGGGCGGCGGGCGAACACGGTCTGGTAGTCGCGCGCGTCGCGGGCGTCCGCCCCGGCGGGGCGCTTGACGTAGGGCGGCAGCGGAGTCGCGCCGTGGCGGGCGAGCGCAGCGTCGAACGCGGAGTCGGCGAGCGCGAAGTCGAGGACCGCCTCGCCGCGTTCGCCCATCGCCTCGACCCGGGCCTCGAACCCGTCGCCGAAACGCACGGTCTGGCCCGGCCGCAAGCGCCTTGCGGGGCGGGCGAAGGCGCGCCACCGGCCGGCGCCCAGACGCCGGTGCAGGGTGGCTTCGATCTTCGCGTCGCCGCGACGACCCGTGAGTTGGGCGGGGATCACCCGCGTGTCGTTGACGACCAGGAGGTCGCCGCGGCGGAGCTGTGCGGGCAGGTCCTCCACCCGTCGGTCGTCCAGCCGGTCGGGCGAGACGCAGAGCAGGCGGGCGGACTCGCGGGGGACGGCGGGACGCGACGCGATACGGTCCCCGGGGAGCGTGAAGTCGAAGAGCGCCGTCTTCACTCGGCGTCGGCGGCGACCTGCATCCGGCGGATGACGTCCGGGTCGGACACCGGTTCGCCCCGCTTTATCATGTCGACGAATTCCATGCCTTCGGAAACCTGTCCCCAGATCGTGTATTGGCCATCGAGGAACGGCGCGGGCCGGAAGCAGATGAAGAACTGGCTGTCGGCGCTGTCCGGATCGCGGGCGCGCGCCATCGACACGGTGCCGCGCAGGTGCTGCGCGACGTCGGGGGGCGAGAATTCGGCAGGTATCTTCCGGCCGGAGCCGCCGGTTCCGTTGCCCTCCGGGTCGCCGCCCTGGGCCATGAAACCGTCGATGACGCGGTGGAACGTCAGCCCGTCGTAGAACCCGGCGCGCGCGAGCTCCTTGATCCGCGCCACATGGCGCGGCGCCAGGTCGGGCCGCAGGTCGATGACGACGCGGCCGTGTTCGAGGTCCATATAGAGCGTGTTTTCGAGATCGGCCGCCCGGCCGTCCGACTGCGCCATCGCCACCCCCGCCAGCGTGAGATATGTCAACAGTGACCGTTTCATGAGTGTCTTCATGACTGTCGCCCCTCCCCTTGCCGCGCGGCCGCGCCGTCGCCGGCGTCCGCCTCCGCCGTGGATATATGCCGTTCGAGGCGCCGCGCAACGTTGGCCGGCACGAACGGCGTTACGTCGCCTCCGAGCAGGAATATCTCCTTGACCAGACGCGAGGCGACGAACTGGATCCCTTCCGACGCCATGAGGAACACGGTCTCGACTTCGGGTTCGAGACGCACGTTCATCCCGGCCATCTGGAACTCGTATTCGAAATCGGAAACCGCGCGCAGCCCGCGAACGATGACGGTCGCACCCTGCGATACGGTAAAGTGCATGAGCAGGTTGCGAAAGGGTTTGACGTCGATGCGCCGGGCGGCCTCGGCGCCGCAGTCGGAGCGTATGGCCTCCTCGACCATGGCGACCCGCTCGTCGACGGTGAACATCGGCCCTTTCCCGACATTCGCCGCGACGCCGATCACCAGACGGTCGACCACGCGCAGCGCCCGCCGCGCGATGTCCACATGCCCGACGGTCGGCGGGTCGAACGTGCCCGGATACACGCCAATGCGGCGGTCGGTCATTTTCTCCTCCCCGGAAAGGACGGCGGCGCCGTCAGCCGTCGTTCTCGTCGCCGTCCGGGCCGCCCTCGGCGAAGGCCTCGCCGAGCCGGGTGACCGAGACGACGCGCTCCCCCTCGGCGGTCTTGAACAGGATGACTCCCTGCGTGCTGCGGCCGGCGATGCGGATGTCGGCGACCGGACAGCGGATGAGCTGGCCGCGGTCGGTGACGAGCATTACCTGATCGCCGTCCTCCACAGGGAAAGACGCGACGACGGGGCCGTTCCGCTCCGAGGTCTCGATGCCCGCGATTCCCTGTCCGCCGCGCGACGCCGTCCGGTATTCGTAGGCCGAACTGCGCTTGCCGAAACCGTTGGCGGTCACGGTGAGGACGAATTGCTCGGCGGCGGCGAGCGCGTCTTCGTCGACGCCGGGCTGCGGTTCGACGGGATCGCCCCGGCGGCGCGCCGCGGCGTAGCGCAGATAGGCGCCGCGGCGCCCGGTGTCCGCCTCCCCGTGTTCGAGTATCGACATGGAAATGACCGAATCCCCCTCGCCCAGACGGATGCCGCGCACGCCCGTGGACTGCCGCCCGACGAACACGCGCACATCGGCGACGGGGAAACGGATGCATTTGCCGCCGGCCGCTGCGAGCATGACGTCCTGACGTTCGTCGCAGGGCTGGACGGCGATGAGCTCGCCGAGTCCGGCGCCGGACTCGTCCTCCAGTTTCATGGCGATCTTGCCGTTCGCCTTGATGTTCGTGAAATCGGACAGCGCATTGCGCCGTATCTGTCCGCGCGAGGTCGCGAACAGCGCGTGCAGCGTTCCCCACGTCGTTTCGTCCTCGGGCAGGGGCATCACCGTCGCCACGCGTTCGCCCTCGCGCAGCGGCAGCAGGTTGACCAGCGCCTTGCCGCGCGATTGCGGCGTCCCCAGAGGCAGGCGCCAGACCTTGAGCGCATACACCATGCCCCGGGTCGTGAAGAACAGCATCGGCGTGTGGGTGTTGGCGGCGAAGAGATGGGCCACGAAGTCCTCGTCGCGCGGCGCGACCCCCGCGCGCCCCTTGCCGCCGCGGCGCTGCGCCCGATAGGTCGACAGCGGCACGCGCTTCACATAGCCGTTGTGGGTGACGGTGACGACCATGTCCTCGCGTTCGATCAGCGCCTCGATATCGTGCTCGAATTCCGCGTCCTCGATGGTCGTGCGCCGCCCGCCGGCGTCGCCGAAACGGTCCGAGATCGACTCGAGCTCCTCGCGCACGATGGCGACCACGCGCGCCCGTGAGCCGAGAATGTCGAGCAGATCGACGATCTCGCCCGTCACCTTCTCCAGTTCGGCGGCGATCTTGTCGCGCTCGAGGCCGGTCAGGCGTTGCAGCCGCAGGTCGAGGATGGCGCGCGCCTGGGTCTCGCTGAGCCGGTAGGCGCCGTCCTCCCCCACCTTGTGGCCGGGTTCGTCGATGAGGGCGATGAGCGCCGCGACCTCGCCGGCGGGCCAGTCCCGCGCCATCAGTTCGGCCCGCGCCGCGTCGCCGTCGCGCGCGGCGCGGATTAGCGCGATGATCGCATCGATATTGGCGACCGCCACCGCGAGGCCGGCGAGGACGTGGGCGCGCTCGCGGGCGCGGGCCAGCAGGAAGCGCGTGCGGCGGAGAATGACCTCCTCGCGGAACCGCAGGAAGGCCCGGAGTATCTCCTTCAGACCGAGCTGTTCGGGGCGGCCGTCGCGCAGGGCGAGCGCGTTGACGCCGAAATTCGTTTGCAGCGGGGTGTAGCGGTAGAGCTGGCTCAGCACGACATCGTAGCTCGCGTCGCGCTTGAGTTCGACGACGACGCGCACGCCGTCGCGGTCCGACTCGTCACGCAGGGCGGAGATCCCCTCGATGCGCTTGTCGCGCACCGCGTCGGCGATCTGTTCGACCAGCCGCGACTTGTTGACCTGATAGGGGATCTCGACGACGACGATCACCCGGTCGTCCTTTTCGGAGACGACCCGCCCGCGCATGGTTATGGAGCCCCTGCCGGTGCGGTAGGCGGCGCGGATGCCGGATCGGCCGACGATCAGCCCGCCGGTGGGAAAATCCGGCCCCGGGATGTGCGTCATCAGGTCTTCGACCGACAGATCCGGGTCGTCGAGGAGCGCGAGGCAGGCGGAGATGACCTCGCGCAGGTTGTGGGGCGGGATATTGGTGGCCATGCCGACGGCGATGCCGCCGGCGCCGTTCACGAGCAGGTTGGGGAAGCGCGCCGGCAGGACCGTCGGCTCGCTGGTGGACTCGTCGTAGTTCGCCTGGAAATCGACGGTGTCCTTGTCGAGGTCCTCGAGGAGTTCGGTCGCGACCCTCGCAAGGCGCGCCTCGGTGTAGCGCATGGCGGCGGGCTTGTCGCCATCCATGGAGCCGTAATTCCCCTGGCCGTCGATCAGCGGCAGGCGCATGGAGAAGGTCTGCGCCATGCGCACCATGGCGTCGTAGATCGCCTCGCCGCCATGGGGGTGGTAGTCGCCCATCACGTCGCCGACGACATGCGCGGATTTCCGGTGCGGACGGTTCCACTGGTAGCCGTTGTCGCCCATCGAATAGAGGATGCGGCGGTGCACCGGCTTGAGGCCGTCGCGCACGTCGGGCAGCGCGCGCGCCACGATCACGCTCATGGCGTAATCGAGATACGAACGCCGCATCTCCTCCTCGATGGAGACCGGCGTCACATCGGACGGCGGGGGGGGCGGCGGCGGTTCGGGAGTCAGGGGGAGCTGGGGCTGGTCGCTCAATCTCGGGGCCTCTTTACGGCGCGCTCACGCGGCGGTTACGGTCGCCGCGCGCAGACGTTCGGCGGCGCGCCTCGTCCGACCGGGACACGCGCTTCATAACCGGTTCGCGGTGGTTTTGCCACCGCTGCGGGAAAGGGTTCGGGAAGACCGATGACGGAGACTCCGAACGACGGAATCGCCTTCGCGGAGGGCCGCTACATGCCCGTAAGCGAGGCGCGCATCCCCATGCTCGACTGGGGTTTTCTGCGCTCGGACGCCAACCAGGACACGGTGACGGTGTGGGACGGCGCGTTCTTCCGGCTCGACGACCATCTGGCGCGCTTCGCCCGCAACATCGCGAAACTGCGCATGACGGGGCCTTACGACGCCGGCGAGCGCCGCGACATCGTGGTCGAATGCGTCCGCCGCTCGGGCCTGCGCCGCGCTTATGTGCAGATGATCATGACCCGCGGCCGGCCGCCCGTCGGTTCGCGCGACCCGCGCCAATGCGTCAACGCCTTCTACGTGTTCTGCATCCCCTACGTCTGGATCGCGACTCCCGAGGTGAAGGCGCGCGGGTTGCATCTGCACGTGAGCGACCGCTGGCGCATCCCGCCCGAATCGGTCGACCCGACCCTCAAGCACTATCACTGGCTGGAGTTCGAGATGGGGCTGTTCGACGCCTACGACCGCGGCGCCGAAACGGTGGTGCTCCGCGACCGCCACGGCGGGGTGACGGAAGGCCCGGGTTTCAACCTGTTCCTGGCGGAGCGCGGCGCGCTGTTCACGCCCGACGAGGGCGTGCTCGACGGCATGACCCGGCGCACAGTGATGGAATTGTGCGAAGAGACCGGCGTCCCCTGCCGTCTGGAGCGAATCGCGAAAAGCCGGCTCGCGAGCGCGGACGAAGTGTTCCTTTCGAGTTCGGGCGGCGGCGTGATCCCCGTATCGAGGATCGACGGCGCGCCCGTCGGCGACGGCGCGCCGGGGCCCCTCACCCGCCGCCTGGACGAACTCTACTGGTCGAAGCGCAAGGCCGGCTGGCGCGCGACTCCGGTGGACTATTGACCTTCTTCGCGCATCGCGTAAACTCGATTGGCGACGCCGAGCGCAAATCGTGATGGGGCGGGAAATGGACGCACCCGGTTACAAGGAACAAATCATACGAGATACGCTGATATACTGCGCGAGAAGGCGCACGACGATCACCTATGGCGATTTGGGCGATCTTGTCGGCAGGACCTCGCGGGGGCCTTGGGCGGATTTGGACAAGATAAAGGAACGGGAGAAGAAGGCGGGGAAGCCCGATCTTACGTTACTGGTCGTTTCGAGCCGCACCGAATTGCCGACGAAATACAGGGGGAAACCGCTCCATCGGGACGACCGGGAGCAGGTTGAAATGTATCGAAAGGATCGCGAACATGTCTACCGGTGCTGGGGCAAGGACGGTCGCGGCGTTTCCCGTTCGTCCGAACCGGATGCGATGGCGGCACGGGCCGCCTTCCTGAAAGAAGCCCGTCGCCAGTCGCTTGCGGTAGCCGCCAGCCCGCAAGCGAAAGAGGATCAGGATTTCATCGACGCGATCTCGGTATGGAACGAACGATGAGACGTGGCGAGAACCGGACCGCTTCCGGTTCTGGAGGCTACTACGGTAAACCTTGCCCCGTGGTGATAATCCAAGCCGGCCAAGCCGACGCTTTCGACTATCTCAGTAAGATCACGACCGTCCGAAAGGCAGGCTCCAGGCGGATCGGGAATGGAGGAAAATTATGAAGCGGCTGACAAACATACAACGGATTATCCGGGACTTTCTGATCTATTGCGCCAGAAGGGAAAGCACGATCACCTACGGCGAATTGGGCGCCAATGTCGGAAGGACGGCCAGAGGCCCCTGGACCGCCGACCTGTGCGCCATAACGGATTATGAGGCCGTTTGCGGCCGACCCGATCTCACGCTGGTTGTCGTATCCGAAAAAACCGGCTTTCCCACAAGATACCAGGGAAAACGATTCGATCAGAAAGATGAAAATATGGCTGCGCTCTATAGAAAAGACCTTGGTGGGCTTTTCGAATTGTGGAGCAAGCGCCGTCATGGAGGCGGATATCCGCCGGAATGCGGCCTGCGGAATAGCAGAGCCGAAATCGGCGGCGACAGAGACCGGCCGCTGCGCAAGACCGCCATCCGTCGTCGGGAACAGGAGCGCGAAGATCAGGATTTCATAGACGCCATCACCGACTGGGATTGGGACGACCGATGAAACGTGGAGACATATACTTCGTTTCGGAACGAGAAGATTACCTTCGCAAACTCCGTCCCGCAGTAATTCTTCAATCTCATATTTTCAATTACCTCTCATCAATCACAATATGAGACCTCTGCATAACTCGTTTCGCCTGTCGCAGGATCGCGCTCCCGGCGTTATACGACGTTTCCGAACCCGCCGTCGGCGTATGACGATGCGTGACGGAATTGGGAACATCCGCCCCCTGCCCCGGTAATTCCCGCGAAAGAGCGTGTGAAGAAATCGAGAGACGCTACTATTCTTCGTCATTCCCGCGAAAGCGGGAATCTGCTTGCGGCGTTTCCGTAAGAAAAACCGCGCCGATATTGCGGACGGCCGCCTCCGGATTCCCGCTTTCGCGGGAATGACGAAGAGTGGAGGCGTCTCGCGACTTTTTCACGCCCGCCTTCGAGCGTGTAAAGAAATCCAACGTCTCTCGCTTCGATGGTCGGAGCACCGGAAAAACGGCGCCGTAGGAGACGACAATCCTCCGGCAATACTTCGTCATTCCCGCTTTCCAGCGTGTGAAGAAATCGGACAGATTTACAAATACTCGTCATTCCCGCGAAAGCGGGAATCCGGAGGCGGCCGTCCGCAATATCGGCCCGGTGTTCTTACGGAAAACGCCGCAACGGATTCCCGCTTTCGCGGGAATGGCGAAGAGTAGTAGCGTCTCTCGATTTCTTCACGCACTCTTTCGCGGGAAAGAGAGAGCGGATTTTCGCGATTTCATCATGCATCGTTATGCTCTGCCGGCAAGTTCGGGAGCGTCGCAAAAACGCGGGAACGCGATCCTGCGGCAAGCGAAACCGGTTATGCAGAGGTCTCAATATGCCCCTTCACAAGCAGCTCGAAGGGGCTGCGGCCGTTTCGCCCCTTGATCGAGCGAAGTGCGGGGAACGGGCTTGACGCGCCTTCCAGCATAATGGTCGACAAGATAACGACGGTAAGAAAAGAGAGACTTCGCCAACGGATTGGTGAGCTCGACGACCAAGACCTCGCCCAGCTTGAACGCGCCGTGACCATCTTTCTGGGCCTGGAGAGCTGACAACGCGGATGCCTTCACGGCTGCCGAAAGCGAAATAACCCGTCGGTTACCGAAGTTCGAGAGGCTCGAGCGCCGCCTTGTCGACCCGGCCGAAACGACGATCAACCTCGTTCTTGGAGGCACTGGCCCGCCCGTGCTGCTGCTGCACGGCTATCCGCCGACGCATGTCATGTGGCGTCGGACAGAGCCGTTGCCGGCGAAACGCCACACCGTCGTCGCATCCGACCTGCGCGGTTACGGGAATGACGGCAAGCTGCCGTCCGCCGCAGACCGCGCGCTTTTCGCCAAGCGCACGATGGCGGAGAAGCAGCGACGCGTCATGGAGGCGCTCGGATTCGACCGCTTTCGTCTGGTCGGCCACGACCGGAGCGCTGGCGTCGGATACCGCCTCGTCGCCGGCGAGGGCGGGGCGCGGGCGGCGTTGCGGGCGCCGGCGTTAGATCGAGGCGCGCGGCTTGGCGGCGGCTTCGGAGTGCTGTAGGAAGGTGGGTAGCGGCCGTTGAAGTGACCGCTACCCACGCGCCATCGGTGCGCGGCGACCCCGAAACGCACCCTCGGAGATGCCACATGCACGATACCGATGTCCTGCGAGAATTCGAACCGGCCGGACGGCGCAGCGCAACGCTCGCCTTCGCGGCGCTCCTTCTGGCCGCTTGTGGCGGCGGGGGGGGGGGGGGGGGGGGGGGGGGGGATAACGCCCGCGGCGCCGACCCCGGACCCCCAACCCGCGACGGAACCGGCTCCCGAACCGGACCCGGAACCCGCGGCGGAATTGCCATTCATACTCGACAGGCGCATTGCGACGGTCGACGATGTCCACAGCGTCGCCTTCGGGCCGGCCATCGAAAGCGCCGCAAAGGCCGCAAAGGCGTCGGCGCAAGCGCCCGTGTTCGGTATGGCTGCGCAATCCCGGTCGAGCAGCGGATACAAGGCGCGCGCCGAGCTCAACGCCGGCGTGTTGACCGTGAAGGCGTTCGACGATCAGAGTCGCGAGATGCTGCGCTTCGATACGGCCGATGGCGCGCCCAATCCGGAAGACATCAAAGTTGACCTTGACATCGGCGGCTACAGCCGTTGGCGCCGCCGCGGAATAGACGCCCAACGCTTCTTCTACGACATCGTTCGCAACCCCGATTACTTCGATCGGACCCGTCGCGACTATCCCATTTTCGTTCGCGCCGGCGCTGACGCGCCCAATGTTGCCGATACCGGCGCCACGGCAGGCCGCGTCATCGTCGACACGGACGACGAAGGCGACTGGATGGCGCTCGGCTACTGGTGGCAGCTGCGCGGACGCGACTTCATGCAGGCCGCGGCGCGCTTGCCTACGCTTGAGGCCGTTGAAATCGGCGCGTTCGCGGACGGGCCGGAGTTTGAGAGGTCGCCGGCAAACCTGCCCGTAACGGGAAGCGCGACCTACAGAGGCAGCGCACATGGCGTTTACATGGCCGAATACGGAACCGATTCAAGCGACCAGACTCACATAGGCCATCTTAGGGAGCCGGGCAGACGCGACATGTTCGCGGGCGAATTCGAAGCGGGCATGTCCCTGACTATGGACTACGCCACGGGGATGGTTCGGGGCAGAATAGGCTACCCCACAGTGGGGAACTACGGCGGCAACATCTACGCGTCTGGCATCTTTACGAGCCCGAGCGAAACAACCCACGTCGAATACTCCCTTGTTCCGTTATTCATCAACTTCACAAGCGAGTTCGACCCGAACAACGGCCGGTTCGCAAGCAATGACGTTCGCGTGAGCGGCGAGTCAACGTCGCGCGTTGTGAAGCAGGAAGGCCAATGGAGCGGGCAGGTTTCGAGCATCCTGACGGCCGCGGGCGAACCGCGTTCGGCTATCGGAACCTTCGGGGTCGACGCGACAACGGCCGGCGATACGCGACATGTCTTCGTCGGCGCTTTCGGCGTCTATTACGCAGATCGCTGAAGCTTGCCTTCACGGGCGCTGCCCGAGCGCCCAGAAACCAACCTTCGGAGACGCCACATGCACGATACCAACACACTGCGAGAATACGAACCGATCACGCGCCGCGGCGCGCTCGCCTTCTCGGCGTCGGCGCTGGCCAGCGCAGTGCTCCTTCTGGCAGCTTGTGGCGGCGGCGGCGGTTCGACGGCGCAAGCGCCGGCGCCCGAACCCGCGGCGGAACCGGAACCGGCGCCTGCGGTGGAGCCGGAATTGGAACCGGAACCCGCGCCGAAATACGACCCGGTGCACGGGCCTTACGACCCCCGTCGTGGTCGTTTCGAGGTTGAAATCGAAAGAAACTCTTTCGAGAACATCGATGAGGTGTTCGCACTCGGTACTACCGCCGAACGCTACGAGATGAATTATTACCCCGAGCGGGGGACGGGGGGCGGCGATGGTCCGCCAATTGTTTCTCTCGAAGACGGAAAAATTTACCTAACTCCCGCGGGTATCATCGGCCTCAAGGTGGAGGTGGAGAAAGGGACTCACATCCGCGAGACGGAGCACCGTCGCGTTTCTGACGGAAATGTCTATTTCGGCGCACGGGAAACGATTGCAACCGGCGCTCGCATAGAACGCGAGGGCCAGGACGATTTTGTTACGTTCGGTTGGTGGTATCGCGTGCAGGGTCAACAGTTCACGGATAGCGCTCCGGACCACGGAAAACCGTGGTCCACTCAGATACGAGCATTTGCCGACGGGCCCGAGTTCCGTCGAGTTCCTGAAACCTTTCCGACAGGGCTTGCAGAGTATGAAGGCCCGTCGATAGGTCTTCATACGATAGAGAAAAACGGAAACAGGACTACGAAAGAATTTTCCGGCATCGCAAGGTTCGGCGTTAGCTATAGCGGAGGGGAGACTCTTTCCCCTGTGGTTGGGAATATCAGCATTGATGGAGAGCGTGTCTTTTCCGTTGGCGAGGGGAATATCTATCCCAAAACCGGCCGGTTCGAGACCCCGGTACTTTCTCTCGAAAATCCCGATCTTCCGTTTCTAGATAGCCCCAGTATCCTGATTGGAGAAATAAGCAGCATTCTCGAAGGCGGTTTTCCGCGTGCCATGATCGGGAGTTTTGTGGTTAAGGGGGTTGATAAAGACCCTGGCATCAAGGGGGTAGAAATCTCACATCGAGAGATCTATATCGGGGCGTTCCATGCGCCGCTTGTCGATTGACGCTCTCGCTTCGCGGGGCGCGGGCGGCGGGGGCGCGCAATGAACCGCTGCGGGGCGTTCTCGATCGAGCGGGGCTGGCCGGCGCTGCGGGCGGCGGGTTGGCGCTCTCGCTTTGCGGGGCGGGCGCTGGCACGGCAAGGACGGGCGGCGCGCTCGCCTTCGGGAACCGGCGCTGCGGGCGCTCTCACTCGCAACCCGAAGGCGCGCTGGCACGGCGCGGCGGGCTGGCCGGCGCGGGCGGTTCGTCGCCGGCGCTGCGAGCGGCCGGACCCGGCCGCACGAAGCGGCGCTCTCACTCGCACCCCGAAGGCGCGCGGCGGCGGGCGCTGAATTCCGGCGCGGCGGCGGTCTTCGTGGCGATCAATGGCGGCGGGCGGTCAACGCGCGCGGCGGCGTTCGTATTGCTGTAGGATGTTGGGCGGCGGCCGCGCAAACGGCCGCCGCCCGCGCGTCTTCGGAAGACGCGCGGCGACCCCGAAACGGACCTTCGGAGGCGCCGACATGCACGATACCGACACGCTGCGACAAGACGAACCGGCCGGGCGCCGTGCGCTCGCCTTCATAGCCGCGGCCGCGGCGCTGATCGCGGCGCTCCTTGCGACAGAGGCGCGGGCGCAATCGGGCGGTGGCGACGCCACTATGGGCGCACTTACCACTACGAGCGCACTTCTCACGATCGCCATTTTCGCCCTTTTGGGGTTCTTCATCATTCGCAGTGTTTTGGATGAACGAAGCCGTTCCGTCTTCGTCGGAAATGTGTTGTCTGCCTTGTTCATCGGGGTAATCTCGGCGGCGCTTTTGGCGGTGTTTTTTGGAGCACTGCTGCGCGCTTTTGAGACGCCTTAGGCGCGCTCGCACGGGCGCGGCGCTCGCACGGGCGGCGCTGGCATGGGCGCTTCGTCGAAGGCGCGGCGCTGGCGCTAGCGGTTCGTCGCCATCGATGACGGCGCGGCGCTGGCGCTCGCATGGGCGCGCTCGATCGAGCGGGGCTGGCCGGCGCTGCGGGCGGCGGGTTGGCGCTCTCGCTTTGCGGGGCGGGCGCTGGCGAGGCAAGGACCGGCGCTCGCAGGCGAGGCGCGCTCGCACGGCGCGGCGCTGCGGGCGCTCTCACTCGCAACCCGAAGCCGAGGCGCGCGCGGGCGGTTCGTCGCCGGCGCTGCGAGCGGCCGGACCCGGCCGCACGAAGCGGCGCTCTCACTCGCACCCCGAAGGCGCGCGGCGGCGGGCGCTGAATTCCGGCGCGGCGGCGCTGGCGCACTCAATCCGGGGCTGGCCAGCGCGGATCGGCGCCGAAACTGGCGCTCTCGTCGCCTTCACGGGCGCGGGCTGGCGCCCGTCTTCGCAGCGTTGCGCGCGGGCGGCGCACGGGCGGTTCGTCGCCGGCGCGGACGCGGTGCAACCACAACCGGTTCGCGCGATGTCGCCGGCTGAACCGGCGCGAAAGCGAGACGCTGGCGGCGGCGCGCAAGCTGGCGCGACGAAGACCGGTGTCGCGATTGCGGCAGGCTTCGGCAACCGCTACAATGCTGCAGCAGCCGCTCAATAGGGCGAAACACGCAGGCGAGGTGCCAGCGTGCCTACAAACCAATGGAGAAGTCATGATGGAAGTGCTCTCTTACGATCAAGAACGGATCAGAAAAATTCTGATACGTTGCGCGAAGAATCGTACCACCACTTACCTTAGAGATGTCGGTTGCGAGATCGGACGGCCGCAACAAGGACCCTGGAAAGACGATTTGGATGCGATAAAGCGCTATGAAGAGGCGCACAGCCGACCCGACGTGACGCTGGTAGTCGTAGATAAGAAAAGCGGACTGCCATCAATATACAAGGGCAAGGCTCTGAAGCGGAGCGACCACGAGCGCGTCAAAGAATATGAAGATGACCGGGAACGTCTCTTCGAAGAGTGGGGCGAGGTCAGCTGAAATTTTTGACGTGGCGACTGAACAAGCCTTGAGATAGCCATGTTCGACGGATTCGAGCGTCGCTTGATCGAGGTGGGCGAAACGACCATCAACCTCGTCGCGGGGGGCGCCGGGCCGCCGGTGCTGCTGCTGCACGGCTACCCGCAGACGCATGTCATGTGGCGTCGGACGGCGCCGCTGCTGGCGGAGCGTCACACCGTCGTCGCGGCCGACCTGCGCGGTTACGGGGACAGCGGCAAGCCGCCTTCCGCCGCCGACCATGCGCCCTACTCCAAGCGCGCTATGGCGGAGGACCAGCGGCGCGCGATGGCGGCGCTCGGGTTCGACCGCTTTCATGTCGTCGGCCACGACCGCGGGGCGCGTCGGCTACCGGCTCGCCTATGACCGCCCCGAATGCGTCGCCGGCCTCGCCGTGCTGGACGTTGTGGCGACCGGGGACATTTTCGCGAATATCGACGCGCGCATGGCCGAGGCCTATTTCCACTGGTTCCTGATGTTGCAGCCGGAACCGCTGGCCGAGAGGCTGATGGGCGCCGAACCGGAATTCTATCTGCGCTGGCTCCTCGACCGCTGGTGCGCCACTCCGGGCGCCATTACGGACGCGGCGTTCGCGGAATATCTCCGCTGCTTTCGCGACCCCGCGACGCTGCACGCAATGTGCGAGGACTACCGCGCGGCGCCGCTCGACGCCGCCCACGACGCGGCGGATGCGGCGGCCGGCCGGCGCATCGCCTGCCCGGTGCTGGCGCTCTGGGGCGCGCGGCAGGGCAACCGGCCCGGCTGGCCGAGCGTCGCGATGGACATCCTCGCGGCCTGGCGCGCGCGGGCGAGCGATGTCGTCGGCGGGCCGCTGGATTGCGGCCATTTCCTGCCCGAGGAAGCGCCGGAGGAGACGGCGGACGCGCTGCTCGGCTTTCTGGCGCGCACCGCATGAAGCGGCAACGCCGTTCTACGTCCTGCCCCGCCAGGGCACGAGGCGGCGCTCGAGGGTGCGCATTCCGAGGTCGAAGAGCCAGGCGATCAGACCGATGACGAGGATTCCGAGCATCACCACGTCGGTCACCAGGAAGTCCGACGCCGACAGGACCATATGGCCGATGCCCTGCTCGGCGGCCACCATCTCGGCGGCGACCAGGGTGGTCCAGCCGAAACCGATGCCGATCCTCATGCCGGTGAGGATGTCCGGCAACGCGGCGGGCAATACCACTTCGCGCACGACCTGCGCGCGCGAGGCCCCCAGCGACCAGGCGGCGTGGATCTGTTCGATCGAGACGGCGCGCACGCCGGCGCGGGCGGCAATCGCCATCGGCGCGAACATGGCGAGGAAGATCAGCACGATCTTCTGCAAGTCTCCGATGCCCAGCCAGATGACGGTCAGCGGCAGATAACCGAGCGGCGGGATCGGGCGGTAGAACTCGATGGGCGGGTCGAAGACCCCGCGCGCCACCCGGTTCACTCCCATCGCCAAGCCGATGGGAATAGCGGTGACGCAGGCCAGCGCAAACGCGGTGAACACGCGGTAGAGGCTCCACAACGCATGATCGAAGATCGTGCCGCCGGCGAATTCTTCGCTCCAGAACTGGAGGAAACGGCGGACCACCGCTCCCGGCGACGGGAGAAACAACGGATCGACCCATCCGAGACGGGTGGAAAGCCACCACAGGAAAACGAGAGTCGCCGCGGTAGCGATCTCGATGCCGCGGCTCGACCCGGCGCCCGGCGCGCCGTAAGCTTCGCCGGGACGGGCCGGGCCACGGCGGAACGGGCGTGCGAAAACCCGCCAGGTCCGGGAGCGCCTATCCACCGTCCGCTTCGCCCGCCGCGCCGCCGTGGACGATGGCGAGCACCTTCTCACGCATGGCGACGAAGGCGGGCTCCGACTTCACCTCGCGCGCCGTCGCGCCGTTGAGGAAGCGCCGCCCCCAGCCGACATCGAAGCGGTGCGCGATGCGCCCCGGGCGCGGCGACATGACGATCACCCGGGTGGCGAGGAAGAGCGCCTCCTCGACCGAATGGGTGATGAAAAAGACCGTCTTGCGGGTTTCCGACCAGACGCGGAGGACGAGTTCCTGAACCGACTCCCGGGTCAGCGCGTCGAGCGCGCCGAGGGGTTCGTCCATCAGCAGCACGCGCGGGTCGGCCGTCAGGGCGCGCGCCAGCCCGACCCGCTGCTGCATCCCGCCCGACAGTTCGAAAACCTCGCGCGGGGCGAAATCCTCCAGGCCGACGAGAGCGAGATTGCGCCGCGCCGCCCGGTATCGCTCGGCCTTGCGGACGCCGCGAAGTTTGAGACCGAACGCCACATTGTCGATGACGTTGAGCCAGGGAAGCAGCGCGTGTTTCTGGAACACGACCCCGCGCTCGGCGCCGGGGCCGGCGACCGGCTCGCCGTCCAGCAGCACCTCTCCCCCGGTCGGGCGGATGAAGCCCGCCATCAGGTTGAGGAGGGTCGTCTTGCCGCATCCGGAAGCGCCGAGAGCGACGACGAAATCGCCGTCGTCGATCTCCAGCCGCACATCCGACAGGGCGCGCAGCCCGGCGCCGCCGTCGCCCGGATATGTCACCGACACGCGGTCGACGACGAGTCCCATCCGCCCTCCCCTCGCCCCCGGAAAGGCGGTTCAGCAACCGGCGAGCGCCGCCCGGACGAAGGAATCGTTGACGAAGGCCGCGTAGTCTTCCCGCAAATTGTCGATCTTCCGTTGTTCGAGCAGGAATTCGGAGGTGTAGGCGAGCACGCGGGCCGCGCCGCCCTCCGCCCCGCCGCCCAGCCATTGCGGCGACGCCTGTTGTTCCAGGGTGGGGAAAATCGTCCGGTCGAGCGTGTTCTTGACGTCGGCTTCGACGCCGCCGACAAGGCCGGCGATCTTGCGCGCGTTATCGGTCCCCGGCGCGAACGCATCGGGGTTTGAGCGGTAGCGTTCGTCCGCCGCCGCGATAGTGGCGACGAACCGGCACATGAAGTCCGGGTTCTCCGCCGCGAAGCCGGAGCGGACGACCATCCCGTCGAAGGTGACCTTGCCCCAGCCCGACAACTGGCCGGCGGTGACGAGGACCTTGCCTGTCTGCCGGATACGGTTGAGCGCGGGATCCCACACGAAAGCGGCGTCGATATCGCCGCGCTCCCACGCCGCCGCGATGTTCGGCGGCTGCATGTTGAGCACGGAGACCTCATCGGCGGAGAGGCCGAATTGCTGCAACGCGAACAGGGTCTGGAAATGGGCGGTGGAAACGAACGGCACGGCCAGGCGCTTGCCCCGGAGGTCGCGGGGCGCGACGACCCCAGAACCGTCGCGGACGACGAGCGCCTCGGTCTCGTCGATGTTCCCGACGATCCAGAACAGCTCGATGGGCAGGCCGCGGCTCACTCCGGCGGCGATGGGACTCGACCCCGCGAGCGCGACATGAACCCGCCCCGAAGCCATCGCCGTGATGACTTTGGATCCGGAATCGAAACGCTTCCAGTCGATCTCGTAGCCCGTGGCCTCTTCGAACGCGCCGTCGGCGATGGCGGCCTTCCACGGGTTGTAGATGAGCTGATAGCCGATGGTGACATCGGCCGCCCGCGCAACCCCGGCGGATGCGCAAAGCGCGAACGCTGCGGCAAGCAACGCGAAATGTCCCTTCATGGCCCTGCCTTCCCCGGTCGATCGGTGCGAAGCGGTTGCGGAGAAACGATAGCACGCCGCGCGGCCGCGGTCGAAACCTCCGCGGCTACTCCCCCGAGCCGTCGCGGCGCAGGGTCGGCGGCGCGGCGGTCAGCCATTCGCGCAGCGGCAGCCATCCCGCTTCGGCCGCGACGTAAACCGCCGCCGTCAGCAACGCCGCGGCGGCGGTAACGGCGAACCCCTTGCGCCACAGTCGCGGGTCGGAGGGCGCTCCCGCCTCGTGGCCGGGTTCCGGATTCTCCGTGCGGCGCACGCCCAGCGGCAGAACGACGAACAGCGTCAGCCACCAGAGGAGGATGAAAACGAAAGCGACTTCCGCCGCGCTCACGCGACTTCCTCGAGCTCGATCAGCGCGCCCCCGAAATCCTTCGGATGCAGGAAGAGCACCGGGTTGCCGTGGGCGCCGGGCCGCGGCTCGCCGTCGCCCAGCGCGCGCAGCCCGTCCCGCGCGAGGCGGTCGCGCGCAGCGCGGATGTCGGCGACTTCGTAACAGAGATGATGGACGCCGCCCGCCGGGTTGCGCGCCAGGAAACCGGAAACCGGCGAGTCCGCGCCGAGGGGACAGACGAGCTCGAGTTTCGTGTTCGGCAAGGTCACGAACACCGTGGCGACGCCGTGTTCGGGCAGGTCGACCGGTTCGGACACGACGGCGCCGAGGGAGTCGCGATAGAGCGCCGCCGCCGCCGCCAGATCGGGAACCGCCAGCGCCACATGATTGAGCCGTCCGATCATCTTCGCCTGCTCCGCATTTCCGAGGACCGCGTCGTTGACGGCAACGCGCGGTTCCTTCATAAGACGGCATGACAGGCGTGGGCAAGAAGAACGGCGGAACGACATGACGCCGGAGATGATCGCCATCCTCGGAGTCGGTATCGCACTGGCCGGCATAATCCTGCATGCCAAACGCGACACGAACCGCGCATTGGCCGACATCCGCAAGGAGATGGCCAATATCCGCATGGAGATGACGGATCTTCGCAAGGAGATAGCCGATGTCCGCAAGGATATGGCGGAGTTGCGCGAACGCATGGCCCGCCTCGAGGGGCTGTTCGAGGGTTTCACCGGGCGGAAGCGGCCGGTGGCGGCGGAGTAGGAGCGGGAAACATGGCCGGGGCGGCCGGGCGCGCGGCATGAAAGCGGCGGTTTTCACCGCGCCGGGAACGCCGTTGCGCGTCGAAACCGTGCCGGATCCGGCGCCGGGGCCGGACGACCTCGTTATCGCCGTGAACGCCTGCGGCATTTGCGGCACCGACCTGCACTGGTCGCGGCATACGGACCCGCAAGCCGGGTGGCGGGTGCTGAAGCCGGGCGCGGTCATGGGCCACGAATTCTCCGGCGAAGTGGTCGCCGTCGGGCGCGACGCGCGCAGCGACTGGCGGGAAGGCGACCGGGTGACGGCGCAACCCTTTATCGGTTGCGGCGCCTGCCCGGAATGTTTTGCCGGGCGCGCCTATCGCTGCGCCGACGTGACGATGCGCGCGGACCTCGAACTGCCCGGCGCCTACGCCGAATTCACGCGTGTCGGCGCATCGACGACGCTGCGCCTGCCGGAAGAAGTGAGTTTCTCCGAGGGCGCGCTTGTGGAACCGCTGGCGGTGGGCCTCAGCGCCGCCGAAAAGGCAAGGCTTTCGCCGGGCGACCGGGCGCTCGTCATCGGCGCCGGGCCGGTGGGGCTGGCGGTTGCCCTGTGGTGCCGCTTTCTCGGCGCCCGCCATGTCGCGGTGAGCGACCTGGTGGCGAGCCGCGCCGAACGCGCGCTGGAATTCGGCGCCACGGCCGCCATCGACGCGAGCCGTGAGGATGTCCCGGCCCGCGCGGCGGCGCTCACGGGCGGCGCGCCGGACGTGGTGTTCGACTGTGTGGGCGTCCCCGGCAGCCTGCAATTGGCGCTGGATTACGCGCCGGCGGACGCGCGCGTCGTGGTGGTCGGCCTGTGCATGGCGCAGGACGCGATCTATCCCGGACGGGCGATCGTGAAAGAGCTGGACCTCTCCTTCGCCTTCATTTACCGCAAGCGCCACTTCGAGCTGGTCCTCGACGCCCTGGCGCGCGGGCGGGTCGACGCGGCGCGCCTGATCACCGACCGGGTCGGGCTGGACGGATTCCCGGCCGCCTTCGAAGCCCTGCGCGAGCCGTCGGCCCAGATCAAGGTGATGCTTGAACCCGGCGCGGGCGGCCGCGCCCCTGGAGGGAAGAACGATGGCGGATGACTCGCCCGTGTGTCTCGTCGCCGGCGTGGGACCGGGGACAGGTCGCGAATGTGCGCGGCGCTTCGCGGCCGGCGGCTACCGGGTCGCCATGCTCGCGCGCGACGGCGAACGCCTCGCCGCCTGCGAGAAGGACATTGCGGGCAGCCGCGGCTTCGTTTGCGATGTCGCCGACCTCGACGCGCTGACGGCGACGGCGGCGAAGGTCGCCGCGGAAATGGGCGCGCCGCGGGTGCTGGTTCACAATGCGGTTTCGGGTATTCTCGACGGCGGCGGCGCCGCGACCTTCCTCGAAAGCGAACCGACGCGGCTGGAGCGCAACTTCCGGGTCAACGCGACATCGCTGCTCTATCTGGCGCGCGCCGTGGCGCCGGCGATGATCGAGGCGGGCGACGGCGCGATCGTCGTTACCGGCAACACTTCGGCGCTGCGCGGGCGCGCGCGTTTTGCCTATTTCGCGCCGACCAAGGCGGCGCAGCGCATTCTCGCCGAGGCCATGGCGCGCGACCTGGGGCCGAAGGGCGTGCATGTGGCCTATGTGGTGGTCGACGCCGCCATCGACACGCCGCGCACCCGCCCGATTTTCTCGGCGGACAAGCCGGACGAGTATTTCTGCAAACCCTCCGCCATCGCCGAGGAGGTCTTCCACGTCGCGCACCAGGACCGCTCCGCCTGGTCGTTCAACGTCGAACTGCGCCCGGACATCGAAACCTGGTAGCCGCGGCCGGCAACTTGCGAGCGCGCATAATATCGGCGAGTCCGACAAGTCAGGATATATGCCGGTTTCAAAATGCTTTCCGAATCTAATTCCGCGCAAAAGCCGACAGCGGCATTCTCAGGACAAGACCTCTGCATAACCCGTTTCGCCTGCGGCAAGATCGCGTTCCCGGCGCGTTACGACGTTTCCGAACCCGCCGTCGGAGCGTGACAATGCGTGACGGAATTGCGAAAATCCGCCCCCTGCATCGGTAATTCCCGCTTTCGAGCATGTGAAGAAACCGGATGTCTCTTACTACGACGGTCGGAGCACCGAAGAAATGACGCGATGGAAGACGATAACCCTCCGATAATATTTCGTCATTCCCGCGAAAGAGTGTGTAAAGAGTGTGTGAAGAAATCGCGCGCCTCTCATCGTGACGGACGGATCGCCGATGTATCGGAATTGTAAAGACAATACCACCGAATAATACTTCGTCATTCCCGCGAAAGCGGGAATCCGGAGGCGGCCGTCCGCTATATCGGCGCGGTTTTTCTTACGGAAACGCCGCAAATAGATTCCCGCTTTCGCGGGAATGACGAAATTAATGGGGCCTTTCGATTTCCTCACACGCTCTTTCGCGGAACGAACATGTCCGAACAACGGCAAGCCGGATCGAATCGAGGCGCCCGGTCATCCCGTCGACGCCCCGCGACACCGCTGGAAATCGAGCCGAACAGGCAACCGCCGAGTCGCGACCGGACCCCGAAAAATCCGAACCTCAGTGCAGAGGTCTCAGGACGCTCTTTTCGACTTGTTTAATTGCGATCAGCTTGCCGCGCACGGAAACACCCATGTCCGTCCAGATGTTGTCGAATTTCTTCGGGTACTCGTCCGGGACATGAAGGTATCCCATGAAGGTTTGTCGGGCGTCAAACCGAACCCGCAAAGAATTCATAGTCCACAACGTCAGGATCGTAAAACCGGATTTCCTTGTCGCGGCGCTGAATCTCGAAGTAGGCGAGGTTTTTTTCGACCATCAAAAACCGGCGTTTCAACCGACCGGCGACGCGCCCCGTCGTGCCGACGCCCGAGAACGGATCGAGCACCATGTCTCCAACGAAAGAGTAATAGCGGATCACGCGCTCCGCAAGGGCTTCCGGGAACACCGCAGGATGCGCCTTGTGATGCGCCGGGTGTATTCGCCATATGTTCGTCCGTTCGTAACCGTCGGCGATTAGCGACGCCTGCACGGCGTCCCGATCCGGGTGGTTGCGCAAGTTCCAGTCGATCAATTTGTCGGTGCGCTTGCGATATACCACGACGTTTTCCGTGACGGTAACCGCCTTGTATTGCAGAGGCTGGCGGTCCGCCGCAAAGCGACGACCGCGGCCCAGATGCCACCCGGCGCCTTCGGGCTTCTGCCAGACGATATCGTCCACGAACTCGAAGCCGATCGAGTCGAGCACCGCGTGGAGGTCGAATGTGATGGGGAGCCGCCGACTCGACGCATTCCGGTGGGCGCGCCGCACCAGCACCGGGCTGGTATTCACCACCAGAAAACGACCTTCCGAAAGAATGTCGCGACATTTTGCGAACACATCGCGGAGCAGGGCCAGATACTCCGCATATCCCTCGCTCTCATGATATTCGGGCTTCGCGTTGAAGTAGGGCGGCGACGTGAACACCAGTTGCGCCGACCCGCGCGGATAGTCGGACAAGGCGTCGGAAGCATCGCCCAGGACGATGCGCGAAGGAATGGGCGGGAAACTAATTGCCTGCCTGTCCCGCACTTTCGAGACCGGCGCACGGCGACGGCAACGCGTCTTCGCCATCGTCAGATCGGTCGAAAAAACAACGGCGCCGCCGTCCGCTACGCGGACCTCGCCCACGGCTTCCCTGCCGTTGTGTCGCGCCAGCAGCGCCACGCGCCACTGGCCGATCCTGTCATCGTATTCCGGCAGCCCCGGATCGATTCCGGTTATCTTTCCCTCGAGCCATGTTTCGACTGCCCGACGGACGCCTCCGGCGTTCACGGAACCGGCGCCCACGTAGCGACATCCTGCCCGATCGCGGATCGCATTTCATCGCCTCCGTGCGTCTTCGCCGTTGCCCGGGCGCGCTGCGGCGGCCTTTCGGCGATCTCTCCGCGCCGCCCCTTGCGCCCGCCGGGGTTGACATACTCCCCGTCGGCTTCGCCGGTCAAGACGCGCATGACATGGACCGCCCCGCCGCCCGGTCAGGGGCGGGGCGGAAACGCGCTGGGGCCGACGAGGCCCGGCAGCATCGGTTGAATCCATTCGACCCATTCGCAAAGCATCGGGCGTGTATCGGCAGGGTCGATCAGTTCGTGAAACGAGAACGACTCGGCCCTCGGCCCCGGCGCGTTCGCCTGCGCCATCTCCGCCTCCAGTTCGCGGCGACGCGCCTCCGGGTCCGCCGCCGCCGCGAGCTCGCGGCGGTATTTCACGGCGACGCCGCCCTCCACCGGCAACGCCCCCGTTTCCGCCGACGGCCAGGCCAGGACATACCCCTCCGGGCCGTAATGCGCCGCTTGCGCCACTCCGAAGGACTTGCGCACGACGACCGAGGCCCAGGGCACGGTGGACATCGCCACGGTAAGCACGGCGGCGGAACCGGCGCGGATCGTCCCCGCCTTTTCCGCCGCGCCGCCGATCATGAACCCCGGTTCGTCCACAAAACTGGCGATCGGCAGATGGAAGGTCTGGCACAATTCGACGAAGCGACGCAGCTTGTCGGCGCCCTGCGCGGTCATGGCGCCGGCGAGATGGCGGCAATCGTTCGCCAGAACGCCCACCGGCTGCCCGGCGAGCCGCGCGAGGCCGACGATCTGGCCGCGTCCGTAGAAGCGGCCCATCTCGAAGAAATTCCCTCCGTCAAGGACCATGGCGAGGACGCGGCGCATGTCGAACAGTTTTCGGCGGTCGCGCGGAACCGCTTCCCGAAGGCCCCCGTCGCGACGCGACGGCGCGTCTTCCGGTTCTGTCCGCTCCGGCAATTCCCAGACATTTCCGGGAAGATAGGAGAGGAAGCTGCGTATCTGGCCCAGGGCGTCGCGCTCGTCTTCGGCGAGGTTGTCGACGACCCCGTTGCGGGTGTGGACCTGGGCGCCGCCGAGTTCCTCCTTGGTCTTGCGTTCGCCGATAGCGCGCTGGACCACGGCCGGGCCGGCGATGAGGACCTGTGCGGTCTCGCGCGACATGACCGAGAAGTGAGACGCGACGAGGCGCGCGGCGGGCAGGCCCGCGACGGGCCCGAGCGCGGCCGCCGCCACCGGCACGCTGGCCATCGCCTCGGCGAGGATGCGGAAGCGGTGCCCGCCGCCGGCGGGGCTGCCGACGGTCTTCGACCCGCCGCCGCCGACGCTGCCGCCGCCGCCCTCGTGCAAACGGATCAGCGGCGTGCGGTGGCGCACCGCAAGCTGCTCCGCATAGACGCTCTTGCGCATACCGGCTTCGTTGGGCGAGCCGCCCCTGAGGGTGAAATCCTCGCCGCCGATGACGCACCGGCGGCCGTCGACGGCGCCGAAACCGAGGACGAAATTGGCCGGCGTAAAACTCTTCAGCGCGCCGTCCGGACCGCGTTCCGCGCCGCCCGCGCCGACGCCGATCTCGCGAAAGGAGCCGGGGTCGAGCACCGCGTCGATGCGCTCGCGGACCGTGAGCCGCCCCCTGGCGTGTTGTCGCTCGACCCCTTCGGCCCCGCCTTGCGCCCTGCCCTGCTTGCGCAGTTCCGTCAGATCGTCGATCTCGCGTCGCCACGGCGCCGCGGCGCCGCCGTCAGTGGACGGCAATGGCGGCCTCCGGCGCGGCGCGCGGGTCGAGCCGGGCGACGAGACGCGCCGCCCTTTCGCGCTTGGCGGGATCCGGGTCGCGCTGCACGATGCGCTGGAGCGACGCGCGCGCCGTGACGTCTCCCTCTTCCGCCATCGCAAAGGCCATCCGGTCCCGGCGGTCGTAATAGCCGCGGTCGAACGCCGCGAAGGTCAGCGTGCGGTCGCGCCAGGACCATGCGGGGCCGTCTTCCGGCTGCCCGGCATGGATATCGTCCCACGCGCCCATGCCGGCATAGGGTTCGAGCGAGCGCGCGACCACCGGCGCGTTCGCGTTCTGATAGCGCGCGTCGATCGACTGCCGCAGCCGCCGCGAGCGGTTCGGCAAGCCCTTGTGGACCGTCATGCTGTGAAAGACGACCGCGTCTCCCAGCGCGAAATCGCCGCCGACCCACCGCCCTTCCAGCGGATCGCTGACTTCCATGGCGCCGGCGCCGCTGGAAACCCGGAACGGGCGGACCCCCTGCCGGTGGGAGCCGGCGGCGATTTGCAGCCCGCCCATTTCGACAGGGCAGTCGCTGAGCGGAATCCACACCGCATAGGTCTCGGGCGTGCCCTGGATGTGCGGGAAATCCTGATGCGCGGGAGTTGTGAATTCGGGTCGTTGCGGAAAGATGTTGCGCGGGATCACCATGGGATGCGCCAGCACCGGCTCGCCGACGAGGCGTCCGATCAACCGGAGGATGGCGGGGTCGTGCGGCAACCGGTGCAGCGCGGGAAGCCGGTATTGCCGGCACAGCGTCGCCACATAGGCGTCGTCGGGGTCGACGCAGGCGGCCTCGGGCCGGGCGGTCGCGCCGTCGTCGGCGACCCACCCCGCCTCCTGCGCGACGGCGCGCATGCGCTCGCCGAGCCCGGCGACGGCCCCGGGGTCGAGCAACCCGCTCACGAACAGATAGCCCTCGCGCCGCATCCGGGCCGCGAGAGCGGGACCGTCGTCGAGAATGTCCCGCGAATCGACGAAAGGAGTCATGGCGCGCCTCGCAACCGGACCGCGTTTCCTGCGCAGAGTGGCCGAACCGGCCGCCGGCGGCAAGTCCCGGCGCCGGCGATTCTCATTCCGGCGATGGACGCGCCTTCCCGGGAGCGACCGATCCGCCGCATCGCTACGGGCCAAAATGAGAATTGCTGGCCGCGACGGCGCGGAGCCGGGATCACGGGGCGCGCGGGTCGGGCTCTTTCGGCGGCAGGATGGGATCGGGGCGGTCGTAGAAACTGTAGCGCGACTGCGGCGCGTGTTCCCCCGGTTTGCGGGGTTTGCGGTCGGTGACGCCGATCTGCCGCACCCCTTGCTGGAGCTTGATCAGCGCCTCAATGACCTGTTCGTGCGCGAACCGCGTGTAGGGAACGCGATAGGCGCGCGGCATCTGGTCTGGCTGGATGCGGGTGTCCAGCGCCCCCGGCGTATGGATGTCGCGCTCGTCGAGAGGCCCCTCGCCGGGCAAACTCATCGCCCAGACGTAGATCGCGCCCTCCACCCGCATGGTCTCGTCGGGCTCCTGTATGCGGGCGTGGATGATTTCGAAACGGTCCGGCAGGTCCTCGGAGGTCGGCCAGCCGAGGATGTTCCTCACCGAGTCGAAACTGACGAAAAAGAACGCCGCAGTGACGACCACGGCCGAGGCGCGGATCTGCCAGCGAACCCGGTTCCATATGGCGATGCTGAGCAGCAGCACGGCGACCGCCACATAGGCGGCGACGAGTTCGTACTGGCCGAGCAGCAGCAAATGTCTGTCCGGCGGCACTCACCCCTCCCCGAACAGCCGCGTGGGCAGCTGGTTCACATCGGTTACGTCGCCGTTCGGCATGATGGTGAAGCGCACGGCGGTCTTCTCGTCGCCCTGGCCGCGCAGTTCGACCGTATCGTAGAACATGACGCGCACGCTCGGGTTGACCTTTTCCACCTTCACCGTCACCGGAATCGGCGGCGCTTCCCCCGGCGCCCCCGCGAGATCGCCGGGGTCGTAGGAGTACATCTTCACGTTCACCGTAAATTCGCCGGGAACGATGCCGCGGATCGACACGATCTCCTGGTTCAGCGGGTTTTCCACCGTCCGCCCGTTGACCGTAATCACGTCGCGGGTCGTGCCCGTGTCGTCGCGGTCGAGGTGCATCAGCCCGGCTTCCTTCGCCGCATACCAGGCCAGGTTCCCGGCCGGGTCCCGGGTCCAGGTGTCGACATCGGAGGGGTTGCCGTCGGGCCAGGTAACCGTGACGAGATATTCCGCCTTGGTCTCGATCGCGCCCGTTTTGGCGATCGGGTTCATGAAGATCACCGCGACCGCGAACATGAAGGTGAAGCCGAGCAGGGCGTTGAAGAGGAGGTCGGTGAACGCCTCCGCCCGGTCGACGCGCCGGTCAGTGCGCAGCACCGGCGCCCTCCGCCGCCCCGTTCTCGAGCGCGGGGATCACATAGACCTCGGTGACTTCGGTGACCATCGCCACCAGTTCCTCGGTTCCCCCCTGAAGGAAATAGTATTCGAGCTTGAGGAGGATGCCGCCGATCAGCCCGCACAGCGTGGTGTAGAGCGCGACCGCCATGCCGTCGGACATCGAGGCGAGGATCTCGCGCATCTGACCGACGTCGATCGCCTGCACGCCGGCGAGCGGCGCCAGCATGAAGATGAACCCGATAACCGTGCCGAGAAGGCCGAGGCGGAGCATGGTTTCGGCGACGAAGAAGCCGATCGCCTGAGCGTTGAACAGTTTCTCCTCGAACGCCTTGAGCAACAGGGTCTGATCGATGCGCCCCGGCTTGAGGCTGGCCTTGACCATGAGGTCGCGCACATGCCCGGCCAGCAGCCCGTCCGGCAGGGCCACGCCGCCGCTGCGCACCGCGTCGCCGTCGAGCGCCAGCGCGCCGGGCGCGCCCGCGAGGCGCCGCGCCCCGTCGCCGGTGCGGCCGATCTCTCCCGAAATATGCAGGACGCGCACCGCGCAATGCGCGCTCGTGATCACGAAAAGCAGCGTGATGGCGAGCGATATGTAGGTGCGGTCGACGGCGAAAACCTGTTCGACCAGACCGAACCGGGCGGCGACGAAGAAGGCGAACACGGCGACCGCCGCCAGCACCATCCACTTCAACAGCAGCTGGTGGTGGCGTTCGATCCCGAACGCGCGCCAGAGGCTGAAACCATGCGCCATCGCGCGCGACTCCTTGAAGCGTCGTTCCGCCCGGAGCGTCGTCGGGAAGCGCGATCCGGCGCCGCGCGAGGCCCGCTGGTGGGCACGGCTGGGATTGAACCAGCGACCCCCGCCGTGTGAAGACGGTGCTCTCCCGCTGAGCTACGTGCCCCCGGGGCGCAAGCGCGACGGACGCGAATTAGCGGCGCGCGGACATCGCCGTCAACCCGTCCCCGCCGTCAGCCGCGCGGCTGCGGCACGAAACGCATATAGGGTTTGGGAGCCCGCCAGCCGTCGGGGAATTTCTCCCGCGCCGCCGCGTCCGAGACGGCGGGAACGATGATCACATCCTCGCCGTCCTTCCAGTTCACGGGAGTCGCCACCTGATGTTTCGCGGTCAGCTGGAGCGAGTCCAGCACCCGCAGGATCTCGTCGAAATTGCGCCCCGTGCTCATGGGATAGGAGAGGATGAGCTTGATCGTCTTGTCCGGCCCGATGACGTAGACGTTGCGGACCGTGGCGTTGTCCGCGGGCGTGCGCCCCTCGGCGCTCGCGCCTGCATCCGCCGGCAGCATCCCGTAAAGTTTGGCCACGGCGAGGTCGGAATCGCCGATCAGCGGGTAGTTGACGGCCGTCCCCCCGGTGTCGGCGATGTCCTGCATCCAGCGCCCGTGATCGCCCACCGAGTCCACGCTGAGGCCGACGATGCAGGTCCCGCGCCTGTCGAATTCCGGTTTGAGCCGGGCCATGTAGCCGAGTTCGGTGGTGCATACCGGCGTGAAGTCCTTGGGGTGCGAGAAAAGGACGCACCAGCGGTCCCCGATCCAGTCGTGGAAATCGATCCGCCCCTCGGTCGTGTCGGCGGAGAAATTCGGCGCAACATCCCCGATCTTCAGCGTCATCGGTCGGCTCCTCGTGTTCCGGCTGTCCCCCGGTCCGCCCGCATAGCGCGACAGGCCGCAAGCCCTGCCCCGTATCGTAGCCCGTTCGTCCGCCTGTTGGAAGCGCGTCGCGCAGCGGTCAGGCGAGACCGGCGCCTTTGACGAGCGCCCAGGCGCGCTCGGCCTGCGGCCGGGTCAAATGGCCGTATTTCGCCGCGTCCGCGCTGCTGGCGTTGCCCGCCAGCCCGCGGGCGTAGACCCCCTCGACGATCGCCGCGCTGCGGAACAGCGAGAAGACGATGTAAAATGTCGGGTCGAAGGCCGGGCGGCCGGCGGCCCGGCAATAGGCGGCGACGTAGGCGTCGCGGTCGGGGATCCCCAGCGCCGCGAGGTCGCACCCCGCGAGCCCCTGATGCTCGCTGCGATCCGCGCCCCACGGCAACAGGTTGTAACCCAGGTCGGCGAGCGGATGGCCGAGCGTCGACAATTCCCAGTCGAAGATGGCGATGACCTCCGCCCGTTCGGGGTGAACCATCAGATTGCCGAGGCGGTAGTCCCCGTGCACCACCGCGGTCTCGGCGTCGTCGGGCAAATTCTCCGGCAACCACTCGATCAGGCGGTCCATGGCGGCGATCTCGCGCTGCTTCGACATGACATATTGCTTCGACCAGCGCGCGACCTGACGCGCGAAATAGCTGCCGGGCTTGCCGAAACCGGCGAGACCGCAGGCGCGCCAGTCGACCGCGTGCAGCACCGCGAGACATTCGTTCATATGCCCGTAGACCCGCGCCCGTTCGCGGGGCTCCGAACCGGGCATCGTAACGGCGTGGAACACCCGCCCGCGCTTGCGCTCCATGACGTAGAACGGCGTGCCGACGACCGCGTCGTCCTCGCAGAGCATGTGCATTTCGGCGAGCGGCAGCCCGGCGCCGGCGAGGGCCTTCTGCACGCGGAACTCGCGCTCCACCGCATGGGCCGAAGGCAGCAGCGCGCCGGGCGGCTTCTTGCGCAGCACATATTCGTGGCGGTCGCCGAACGAAAGGACGAAAGTGGGGTTCGACTGCCCGCCATGAAACTGGCGGACGCGCATCGGCGCCGTCGCGCCGTCGAGCTTGCCGCGGAGCCAGGACGCCAGCGCGCCTTCGTCGAAGCGGTGCGCCTCGCGCACCTCGATCAGCTCTTCGGTCGAACCGGCCCGGTCGTTCATGCCGCAACGATAGACCGCCGTCTGCGCCTTCGCTACCCTGTCGCCCCGGCGGCGGTCGCCGGGCGGCACTATCGAGGAGCGCGACATGAAGGCGATGGCGATCGAAGCGCATGGCGGGCCCGAAGTCTTCCGCCCGATCGAGGCGCCGGACCCGGCGCCGGCCGAAGGCGAGGTGACGATCGCCGTCCGCGCGAGCAGCGTGAACCCGGTCGACTACAAGATCCGCGACGGGCGCGCGGCCAGACTGTGCCCGCGCCTGCCGGCGATCCTCCATGCCGACTGCGCCGGCGTCGTGAGCGCGGTCGGCGCCGGCGCGAAGGGGTTCCGGGAAGGCGATGCGGTCTACGCCTTCGCTGCCGGCATCGGCGGCAAGCCCGGCGCGCTGGCGGAGTTCATGACGGCCGATGCGCGCATGGTGGCGCCCAAACCGGCCTCCCTCTCCTTCGAGGAGGCCGCCGCCCTGCCCCTCGTCACCGTCACCGCGTGGTTCTGCTATTTCGACCGCGACGACCTGCAACCCGGCCGTTCGGTCCTCGTGCAGGGGGGCACGGGAGGAGTCGGCCATGTCGCGGTGCAGCTCGCGGCCTGGCGCGGCGCGGAGGTCTACGCGACCTGCGGCAGCGACGGCAAATGCCGCATCGCCGAGGAGCTGGGCGCGCGCCGCGCCTTCAATTATCGCGAGACGGACGCCGCGGCGATGCGCGCCGTCACGCCCGGCGGCGCGGGATTCGACTATGTGTTCAACACCCCCGGCGCGCCGGCGATCGACGCATCGGTCGCAGCGGCGCGCGACTTCGGCACGATCCTCGACATTCTGGGCCACTTCCCGACGCAACCGGGCTTTCAGGCGAAATGGCTCGCTTTCAAGAGCGTTTTCGCCGGGCGGCCCATGGTCTCGGGCGACCGGGTCGAGGCCGTCGGCGACATTCTGCGCGAGGCCGGCGATCTGGTCGCCGGGGGCGCGTTGCGGCCCCTGATCGACGAACGCCGTTTCGGTTTCGGCGAGGTCGGCGCCGCGCACGCCCACGCCGAACACGGCGGCCCGACGGGAAAGGTGGTCCTCTCCAACGACCTGTAGGCGGCTTTCGGGCGAATGTCCGACTGCGACGATCTGCGCCTCGATGTCTGGCAATTCGTCCGCCTCATGGCGGCGCTCGAGGCGATGCCGGACGGCGCGGCGATGCGCGCCTGGGGCGACGCCTGGCGGGAGATCGACGAACGGCTCGCGCGGCTGGGCCGCACCGACGCCGCTGCGTTCGGGGCGCTGATGATGGACGAGGAGGTCGTGCTGCCGGCGCCCGGCGCGCGCGTTCTCGACGAGGCGTTGCGCGCGCTCCGGCGCGTCGACCGCGAACTCGGCGCGGCGCTGGCGGAAAGCGGACTCGACGCGCGAAGACGCGCCGCCCTGGAATTCGAACGCCGGGGCCTGGGCGAACGGCGCGAGGCGCTGGCGCGGCGGGCGGCGCGGCTGCGCGCGAAATAGTTGCCGCGCCCTGCGGCTTGCCCTATGGTCATGCGTGGGGAGTCCGGTATCCGCCGGCCGGCGGGACGGTTCGCTCTCTCCCCGCTGTTCCGATGACAAACTCAAGTGGAGGACAGATTGGCGCTTCTCACCATCAACGGCGTCGCTCACGTCGTGGATGCGCCCGACGACACCCGGCTTCTGTGGGTCATTCGCGAAGGCCTGCGGCTGACGGGAACGAAATTCGGGTGCGGCGCGGGGCTTTGCGGCTCCTGCACCGTCCACGTCGATGGCGAAGCCATGCGTTCGTGTCAGCTCACGCTGTCGGACGTCGCGGGCGCCCGCATCACGACGATCGAGGGCCTCGATCCGAAGGGCCAGCACCCGCTGCAAAAAGCCTGGGTGGCGGAGCAGGTGCCGCAATGCGGCTACTGCCAGTCGGGCCAGATCATGCAGGCGGCGGCCTTGCTCAACGCCAACCCGAACCCCGGCGACGATGAGATCGTCGATGCGATGAACGGCAATATCTGCCGTTGCCAGGCGTATGTTCGCATCAAGAAGGCGATCAAGCGCGCCGCGATGGAGGCCTGAACATGACGCAACGGATCGACCGCGACGGGTTCTCCCGCCGCGATTTCCTGATCGGCTCGGCCGCCGCCGGCGCCGGTCTGGTCATGGGCTTCTCGGTGCTCCCGAAACTCGCCGGCACGGCGCGCGACGCCCTGGCGGCGGGCAATTTCGAGCCCAGCCTCTTCATCACCATGGAACCCTCGGGCATTACCACGGTCCACATCACCAAGGCGGAGATGGGCCAGCACGTGGGCACCGCGCTGGCGCAGAGCGTGGCCGAGGAACTCGAGGTGGACTGGAACGACGTCCGCATCGACTACCCCGACAGCCATGAAAAATGGGGCCTGATGATCACCGGCGGCAGCTGGTCGGTGAACTGGACGTTCGACGCGCTCTCGCGCGCCGGCGCCTCGGGCCGCATCGCTCTCGTCGAGGCCGGCGCGGCAATGCTCGGCGTCGCCGCCGACGAATGTTCGGCCGCCGACAGCACCGTCACCCACGGCCCCTCCGGGCGCAGCGTGACCTATGCCGAGATCGTGTCGTCGGGCGACATCAGCCGCGCCTTTACCGAGGACGAGCTGAAGGCGCTGCCGCTCAAGCGCTTCGGCGAATACAAGCTCGTCGGCCAGAGCGTGCCGCAGCTCGACATCCCCGCCAAGACGGACGGCTCCGCGCGTTTCGGCATCGACGTCTTCGTGCCGAACATGCTCTACGGCAAACTGGTGATGCCGCCGACGCGCTACGGCGCCATGCCGCAGAGCGTGGACGACAGCGCCGCGCGCGATATCGACGGCTACGTCAAGACGCTGCTCGTCGCCGATTCCACCGGCGTCCAGAAGGGCTACGCCATCGCCATCGGCGAGACCTACTGGGCGGCCGATGCGGCGGCGGCGGCGGTGGATGTGACGTGGGACGCCGGGCCGAACGCCGGGGTGTCGACGGCGACCATCCTGGGCCGCGCCCGCGAACTCGTGGGCAACCCGGACGCCGGTTTCGCCTGGGTGCTCGAAGGCGACGCCGAGGCGGGCCTCGCCGACGCCGCGGAGACCCATGAGGCCGAATACATCACCAACCTCACCTATCACGGCGTCATGGAGCCGATGAACTGCGTCGCCATGATGCAGGACGGGGTGATGCACTGCTTCACGGGCAACCAGTGGCAGACCCGCTGCGCCGCCGTTACCGCCGAGGCCATCGGCGTCGACCCGGCGAACGTGGTGATCCACCAGCAATATCTCGGCGGCGGTTTCGGCCGGCGCCTGGAGCCGGACGCGATGATCCCCGCCGCCCTCGCGGCGAAGGAAATGGACCGCCCGGTGAAGCTGGTCTACAGCCGCGAATACGACCTGAAATACGACTTCCACCGCTCGCTGACCTTCCAGCGGGTGCGCGGCGGCGTCGACGCTTCGGGGCGTTACACGGCGATCGACCACGCGGTCTGTTCGGGCTGGGCCACCAAGCGCCAGGCGCCGGGCTTCCTCGCCGAGTCGGTCGACAAGAAGGGCCGGATCGACCCGTTCTCGATGAACGGCAGCGACTTCTGGTACACGGTCCCGAATCACTCGGTCCGCGCCATTGAAAACGACGTGGCGCAGGCGGCGACGCCTCCGGGCCAGCTGCGCTCCGTGGCCCCGTCCTGGACCATGTGGGCGAACGAGTGCTTCATGGACGAAATGGCCAAAAAGATCGGCAAGGACCCGGTGCAGATGCGCGTCGACATGCTCGACGCCACCGGCAAGAACGCCGGCACCCCGCCGAACTCGGTGGGCGGCGCCTTCCGTCTGCGCAACATCCTCGAGACCGCCGCCGGCAAGGCCGGATGGGGCGTCAAGCCGCTGCCGGAGAACACCGGCATGGGGATCGCCGCGGTGACCGCGCAGGAGCGCGGGTCGCCGACCTGGACCTGCGCCGTGGCCGAAGTCCATGTGGACCCCGACACCCATGCGCCGAGCGTGAAGAAACTCACGATCGCCATGGATGTCGGCACGGCGGTCAACCCCGACGGCTGCAAGGCGCAGATCGAGGGGTCGGCGATGTGGGGCGTCAGCCACGCGCTGCTCGAAAAGGCCACCATGGCCGACGGCCAGATCGAGCAGGGCAATTTCGACACCTACCTCGTCGCGCGCATGGAGAACGTCCCCGAGATGGACATCGTTCTCGTGCAGAACGGCCACTATCCCGCCGGCACCGGCGAACCGGTGGTCACCGTCGTCCCGGCGGCGATCGCGAACGCGATCGAGGCCGCGTCGGGCGCGCGGGTGCGCGAAATGCCCATCACCCCCGATTCGATCAAATCGGCCCTGGCCGACGCCTGATCGACGCGCGGAACACAGGGGCGGCGGTTCCCACCGGGGCCGCCGCCCCTTTTCCTCCTTCCCGGCGACAGGACGGATCGTGACTCGCGCGGACGACGCCGCCTGCCGAAGAACGACCGTCGCCGAAGGCGCCGGCTTCCGCTTCTACTGCCGGTCGGCCCTCGATATGCCGGAATGCGCCGACGACTCGGTCGCTCTGACCGTCACCTCGCCGCCTTACTGGAACGCCATCGACTACGACGTTCACGCGCGCCATGGCGACGCGGAATGGTACCGCGAGCGGAAATATCTCACGCTCGGCGAGACCTTCGACGACTATCTGACCAACATCGCCCGGGTTTTTGGAGAGGTCCTGCGGGCGACCGCGGAAGGCGGCTTTTGCGCCGTCGTCGTCGGGACCGTCCTGCACAAGCGCAAGCACTACCCGACGCCGATGCTGCTCGCCGGACGCCTGTGCCGGATCGGCTGGGAGTTCCATCAGGACATTGTGTGGAACAAGGTGACCGGCGGCGTGAAGCGCGCCGGCGTTTTCATCCAGCACCGGAAGGCGGGCTATTACTATCCGAACATCATGACGGAATACGTCCTGGTCTTCCGCAAGCCCGGCGCGCCGCGGCGGGGACGGAAGAAGGCGCTGGACATCGACGAACTGTTCACCCGCGACATCGCCAACAACGTCTGGCATATCGCGCCGGTGCCGCCCAACGTCATCGACCATCCCTGCCCTTTCCCCGAAGAGCTCGCGCGGCGCCTGGTCGTTCTCTATTCGGACGAGGGCGACGAGGTCCTCGACCCCTTCCTCGGCAGCGGACAAACCGCCCTGGCGGCGCTCAGGCACGGGCGCAAATGCGTCGGCTACGACATCGAGGAACGCTATCTGCGGCTTGCGGAATTGCGCCTCCGCGCCCCTCCCCGCCCGCGCGGGTTCAACCTGATCCCGCGCTTCGAGCGCCTCGCGGCCCGATAACCGGGCGCGCCGGAGCCCCGCCGGCACGCGCGCGGAGCGGGCGGAGACGGGCGGGCGCGAGGCCCGGGGAGAAAATTATGCCGAGGGCCGTATAATGAGAACCGCTGCGCCGACCGGGGGAACCCGCCATGTCCGATGTCGAATTCCAGGCCGCGTCGCTCTCCGTCCGCGAATGGGCCCTGTGGGTGGCCATCGCGCAGGTCACGATCAGCGCCATCCAGACCGGCATCGTCTATTACGGCATCCGCGCCATGATCCGCGCCACGGATCAGCGCGGGCGCGACGCCGAACGCGACCGCGAGGAACGCGCCGAAGCCGCCGCCGCCGCGCGCCGCGAGGCCGACCAGCGCCACGCCGAAGCCATGAAAGCCGGCGCCGAACGCCACGCCGAAGCCATCGCGGCCAGCGCCGAACGCCACGCCGAAGCCATGAAAGCCGGCGCCGAACGCCACGCCGAAGCCATGAAAGCCGGCGCCGAACGCCACGCCGAAAACATGGCGGCGCTCAAGGCGCTCATCGACGGACAGGCCAGGGCGAACGCGACGCTTGCCGCAAACACCGCGACGCTCGCCGAAGCGACGGCCGCGCTTAAGCTCGTCGTCGAACGCACCGCGCCGGGGGCGGACCGGCAACCGGGGTGACCGGCCGCGCCATCGTCACGGCGGCCCGATGAACCGGCGCGCCGGAGTCCCGCCGTTACCATCGCCGCCGCGCGCTTCGCGCGCGTGCCGGCGAGACGCCGGCGGTCCCAGGGGGCAATGTCCGCCGTCATAGTGAGAATCGCCGACAGGCCACGGGATTCCCTCGCACTCATGACTCCATCTCCCCGCAAGAAGTTGATCGAGGTTGCGTTGCCTTTGGAGGCGGTGAATGCGGCTTCGGCGCGGGAGAAGTCTATCCGGCACGGGCATCCGTCGACGCTGCATCTGTGGTGGGCGCGCAGGCCTCTGGCGGCGTGCCGGGCGGTGCTGTTCGCCCAGATGGTGGACGACCCCTCCTCGCTTCCCGAAGAGTTCCCCGACGAAGCGGCGCAGGACAGGGAGCGCCGGCGGCTGTTCCGCATCGTCGAGAAACTGGCGCAGTGGGAGAACTCCAACGATGCGCGCGTCGTCGGCGACGCGCGGCGGGAGATCGCGCGCTCGGTCGCGCGCGGTCTGGGCGTTCCGGCGCCGCAGACCGGGGCGGAGGTCGACGCCTTTCTCGCCGCAGAAGCGCCGCCGGTCGTCGATCCGTTCTGCGGCGGCGGGTCGATCCCGCTGGAGGCGCAGCGGCTGGGGTTGCGCGCCCGGGGGTCGGACCTGAACCCGGTCGCGGTGTCGATCACGAAGGCGCTGGTCGAGATCCCGCCGCGCTTTGCCGGTCTGGCGCCGGCGAACCCGGAAGCGCGCGCACGGATCGCCGGCGGCGCCGCGTGGAACGGCAAGGGCGCGCAAGGGCTTGCCGAGGATGTGCGTCATTACGGCCGGTGGATGCGCGACGAGGCGCACAAGCGCATCGGCTGTCTCTACCCGAAGGCGCGGCTTGCGGACGGAACGCAAGCGACGGTCATCGCGTGGCTGTGGGCGCGCACGGTAGCGAGTCCGAACCCGGCCGCCGCCGGCGCGCATGTGCCGCTGGCGCGTTCTTTCGTGTTGTCGTCGAAGAAGGGTCGGGAAACATGGGTGGAACCGGTCATCGACCCTTCCGGCCGCGCCTGGCGTTTCACGGTGCGAACCGGTTCCGGGACGCCTCCGGAAGGCACGGTCGGTCGGCGCGGCGGTCGCTGTCTGCTCACGGGGGCGCCGATGGCTTTCGGCTACATACGCTCCGAAGGCAGAGCGGGGCGAATGGGCGCGCGACTGATGGCGGTGGTCGCGGAGGGCAAGCGCGGACGGGTCTATCTCGGTCCGACAGAGGACATGGAGACCGTCGCGCGCTCGGCGACGCCCGCATGGCGGCCGGACGGAAACCTGCCGGACAAGGCATTGGGCTTTCGCATCCAACAATATGGAATGCGCGACTACGCCGATCTTTTCACGCGGCGCCAGTTGGCGGCGCTGACGACATTCTCGGACCTCGTTTCGGAGGCGCGCGAGAAGGTGCAGGCGGATGCATGCGCCGCCGGTATGAACCCGACCGCTCCCCGGCTCGCCGAGGACGGAACCGGCGCGCAAGCCTATGCCGATGCGGTGGCGACATATCTGGGGTTGGCGGTCGGACGGGCCGCGGACTATTGGAGCAGCAACACAACCTGGGCCAATGGCGGCGAGTTCGTTCGGAGCACTTTTGCACGCCAGGCCATCCCGATGGTATGGGACTATGCGGAAACGAACCCGTTTTCCGGTTCGACCGGCAACTGGACAGGTCACCTCGATTGGGTATGGAAGGTTGTCAACTCATTGCCCTCGTCCGAGGCTCGGGGAACGGCTGCCCTGAACGACGCAACCGCAAACATATCCCCGGCCGACAATGTAGTCGTCGCCACAGACCCGCCCTATTACGACAATATCGGTTATGCGGACCTGTCCGACTTCTTCTATGTCTGGCTGCGCCGCACGCTCGCCGATGTCCATCCCGCCCTGTTCCGCACACTGCTGGTTCCGAAGTCGGCGGAACTCGTCGCCACGCCCCACCGGTTCGACGGAAGCCGGGAAAAGGCGCGCGACTTCTTCGAGACCGGCCTCGGACAGGCGATGGCGAACATGCGGGCAGCACAGGCGCCCGACTATCCCATGGCCGTGTTCTACGCCTACAAGCAGGCGGAGACGAGGACCGATGGCGACAAAAACGGCGCCACCGCCTCGACCGGTTGGGAGACCATGCTGTCGGGCATTATCGCCAACGGCTTCGCCATTACCGGCACGTGGCCAATCCGCACCGAGCGCGGCGCCCGAAGCGTCGCCATAAACACCAACGCCCTCGCCTCTTCCATCGTGCTCGCCTGCCGGCCCCGCGCCGAGGACGCGCCGATGCAGACGCGGCGCGGCTTCTCTACCGCCCTGCGCCACGAACTGCCGCCCGCCATAAGGCGCCTGAGGGCCGAAAACATCGCACCCGTGGACCTCGCACAGGCCGCCATCGGACCCGGCATGGCCGTCTTCTCGCGAAACGCCCAGGTGCTGGAAGCAAACGGCAACCCCATGCCCGTGCGCGACGCACTCGCCGAAATCAATCGCGTCCTCGACCAAACCCTCGCCGAGGCCGAGGGCGACATGGACGCCGAAACACGATTCTGCGTCGCATGGTTCGAGCAATACGGCACAGCAGAACGACCCTACGGCGAAGCCGAAGTGTTGTGCACCGCCAAGAACACATCCTTCGACAGCCTGCGACGCGCGGGCGTCGTCGCCGGGCGCGCCGGAAGGGTGCGGCTCAAGCGCCGCGACGAACTCGACCCCGACTGGGACCCGGCGCGCGACCGCCGCATCGTCGATTGGGAATGCGCCCAGCACCTGGTGCGCGCGCTCACCGCCGAGACCGGCGGCGGGGTGGCCGAAGCCGCCCGCCTCGTCGACGCCATGGGGCCCGAGCGCGCGGAGAAGGCCCGCGCGCTCGCCTATCGCCTCTATACCCTGTCCGAACGCAAGGGCTGGAACGGCGAGGCGCTGGCCTGCAACATCCTCGCCACCTCATGGCCGCAAATCCGCATCGCCGCCGCCCAACGCGCCGCCGGTGGCCCCCCGCAAGCCGAAATGGGAGTGTGAGACGGCGGGACTGAGACCGACCCCGCGGATGAGCGCGTGAAGAAATCGAACAGCGTTACAAGTACTCGTCATTCCCGCGAAAGCGGGAATCCGGAGGCGGCCGTCCGCAATGTCGGCCCGGTTTTTCTGACGGAAACGCCGCAAAGAGATTCCCGCTTTCGCGGGAATGACGAGTATTATTAGCGAATTATTTTCTTTTGCCGCGCCCAAGTAACGGCATTGTAAAACACAATAACCACCGAATAGTACTTCGTCATTCCCGCGAAAGCGGGAATCCGGAGGCGGCCGTCCGCAATATCGGCGCGGTTTTTCTTACGGAAACGCCGCAACGGATTCCCGCTTTCGCGGGAATGACGAAGAGTAGTAGCGTCTTTCGATTTCTTCACACGTTCACAAGACGCGGCGGCGCGTAATCCCGGTCGTGGCGCAAGCTCGGCAATCGCTCGCGCGCCGCCGTCGCCTCCGCCGGATCGACATCGGCGTAGACGACCCCCGGCGCCTCTCCGCCGTCGGCGAGGACCTGGCCCCACGGACCGACGATCAGACTGTGGCCCCACGTCCGGCGCTTGCCGTAATGCGCGCCGCATTGCGCGGGAGCGAAAACGAAACAGCCGGTTTCGATCGCCCGCGCCCGCAGGAGAACATGCCAGTGCGCGCGGCCGGTCGGCACGGTGAACGCCGAAGGGACGGCGATCATTGCCGCGCCGTTCTGCGCGAGCGTGCGATACAGGGCGGGAAAACGCAGGTCGTAGCAAACGGTCATGCCCAGGCCGCCCCAGGGGGTTTGGGCAAGAACGGCTGCATCGCCGGGGCGGTACGACCCCGATTCGCGATAGATCTCGCCGCCGTCGAGAATCGCGTCGAACATGTGAATCTTGTCGTATTGCGCGACCGCGGCGCCCTTGTCGTCGAACAGCACCGACCGGTTGGCGAGCCGGACGCCGCCACCGGCGCGCTCCGCGAGACTGCCCGCGAGCACCCACACGCCGCACTTGCGCGCGACATCGGCGAGCGCGGCCCGCGCCGGATGGCCGCCCGTCGCCGGCGCCGCTTCGCGCATCGCCGCGGCTCCGGCGAGCATCGTCGCGTTCTCCGGCAGCATGGCCAGTTCGGCGCCGCCGGCCGCCGCCTCGCGCACGCCCGCGCAGGCTTTGGCGACTCCCGCCTCGAGGTCGGGCGTGGCGGTCAGCTGGATACAGGCGACCCGCATCCTCGTCCGCGACCGAGAAGCGGGTCCAGCGCGCCGTCGGCGTCGAGCGCCGCGAGTTCGTCGGAACCGCCGATATGCCGCCCGTCGATGAATATCTGGGGCACCGTCGTCCGCCCCCCGGCGCGGGCGATCATTTCCTCGCGCCGCGCCGGTTCGCGCCCGAGATCGAACTCCTCGTAATCGACCCCTTTCGAATCGAGCAGCCGTTTGGCGCGAAAGCAGAACCCGCAAAGAGGACCGGTATAGATTTCGATTTCGGCCATTCCGCCCCCTGTTCGCCGAAGCCTGTCTTTTCCGCAGCGTCCCGTCTCACTCAACGCATTCATCCTACGCGCCCGACGCCGCCGAGTCGATATCGCCGCGGCAGCCATATAGGGGCAATCCGCTCCGGACGGTCCGGCGGAAGCATCCCGTCGATGTCGACCGTCCGCGATTCCAGTCGAACGACCGCGGCGTTCTCCGGGCCTGCGGCGACCCCGCCTTTCACCCGGTCCTCGACGGCCCGGAGCGCCGTCGTCCGCATCGACGATCCCGGTCGGGGTCGCGGTCACCGCGCCGCTGCCGGTCGGACGCACGGCGGCTGGCGCGCCTTGCCCGCTGCGCACGACGAGCTCGGCGGGGCCCCTGTCGTCGACCGGAACCGCGCAGCCGGAAGACCCGGCCCGTCCGCCGGATGGACCGCCGGGTCCGCGCCGCCGGCGACCGCGCCGTTCATCGCGACGGACGGATCGTCGAGGTGTCGGCATTGCAAAAGACAATAACCACCGAATAATACTTCGTCATTCCCGCGAAAGCGGGAATCCGGAGGCGGGCGCACGCAACAGATTCCCGCTTTCGCGGGAATGACGAAGAGTGGTGGGGCCTTTCGGTTTCTTCACACGCTCTTCTCGCGAGAATGACGAAGTATTACTGGAGGGTTATTGTCTTTTGCCGCGTCGAACCCTTCGGCGCTCCGACCGTCATGGTGAGAGACATCCTTGCAAACACTCGTCATTCCCGCGAAGGCGGGAATCCGTTTGCGGCGTTTCGGTAAGAAAAACCGCGCCGATATTGCGGACGGCCGCCTCCGGATTCCCGCCTTCGCGGGAATGACGAGTGTTTGTAAACCTGCTCGATTCTTTCACACGCTCTTTCGCGGGAATGACGAAGTATTGCAGGAGGGCTATTGTCTTCCGCCGCACCACCTCTTCGGCGCCCAAAATATCGTAGTGAGAGCCGCCCGGTTTCTTCATATGCGAAAACAGGAATACGGACCGACGGGAACATCGCGGCGCCAACCGCTATTCGCAGCCGAACCAGGGAGGGTCGAAATAGCCGTCCTGGCGGATTTCGCACTCGACGCCTTCGGGGAACGGGCGGGTGAGAAGAACGAAGGCGCCGTTCGGCAGGGGATACTGGCAGCGCATGGTCCCCCGACGCACCGAAAGCCGCGGGGCGCCGACGGCGCTCGCCCCGTTGCCGCGCTTGATCGACGCGCCCCACCCCTCGCCGGCGTCGCCGCCGAAGGACGGGGCGGTATAGGAGAATTCGTAGCCCATGCCCTCGGGACATTCGAACGTCACGGTTTGCGCCGACACTCCGGCGGCGAAACCCGCAACAAGACAGGCGGCGGCCGCTCCGAACACGGCGGCGGCGCGCCTACTCATCCAGCTGTTCGACATCGGTCATGCGGTAGAAGTAGCCGTCGCCCCCGGTATGGAGGAGTTTGAAGACTCCGGCGACGACGACCGCGTCCATAGTGTAGTCGATGGGTTCGTCGCACAGGAGTTCGACGAAGCCTTCGGGGCCGCCGGGCAGGCAGAAGGGACAGTTGGGCGAATTGCGGCTCAACAGCTGGCGCCGCCCGTCGCCTCCGAGGGGCAGCAGAAAGCCCACCATCTTGACGGTCTCGCCATCGAGGGCGAGCACGTCATCGGCCCAGGCGACGGCCATGCCCTCGCCGTCGGCGGCGACACCGACATCGACGCCGGCGAGGATATCCCACGACAGGGCGCCGTCGATTTCGGGCAGCGGGTAGAGCGTGTCGGGCGGGGTCTGGGCCACTGCGGCGCCCGGCGCCTGAGCGGTCGCGAGCGCCGCGAATGCGGCGAAAAGGGGGCCGGACGCCCGGCCCCCCGTCCTCCGCAGCTTCGCAGCGGCGGCCATCGGCCTCAATAAGCGGCGATGGGATTGCCCGGCGCGCCGGTGCCGCCGACCAGTTTGATGGGCGCCCACGAGAACAGGAACTCATGGACGCCGGCCTCGGACAAGCCGTCGAGATCGAGGTTCTCGAAGTTGTAGATGCCGCGCCTGACGATCAGGTTGATGTGGCAGTAGGCGAAGGATTCCGGGACCCCCATGGCGAAATCGTAGGGTTCGAGCCCCCAGGTGTCGGAGCCGATCATGGAGATCTTGCGCTCGGCCAGATAGTCGCAGACCTCGGGGCTGACGCCGGGTTCGCCGGAGCCGTGTTCGGCGTTGTCGACGGCGATCTGCTGCGGCGTCTTGGCGCCCGTGTGGTTGTCCTTCCAGAGGCTGTTCCAGCCGGTGCGGAAGACGACGACATCGCCCTGTTCGGCGTCGCCGACGCCCTGACGTTCGAGCGCGGCGTTGTAGTCGTCGAGGGTGATGGCGTAGCCCTTCTCGAGCACGTCGACGCCCTTGAGCGCCGCGACGTCGATGAGCAGCCCGCGGGTGAAGAAGGAACCGACCTTTTCGGTGCCCATCTTCTTCAGGCCGCGCGGGGTGGTGATGTCGGCGAGTTTGACGCCGTTGTAGAAGTAGTGGTCGTCGTCCCACCCCTCGACGCCCATGACTTGGATCATCGGGTGGCCGAGGCCGTCGAACTGGGTGCCGACCTGGCCGATCTCGGCGGTCACCAGCTCGTCCATGAAGGTCTGGGCGAAGTTGTCGCCCGGCCAGCTGAGCGGCCCGTGGGTCGGGTTGCCGGGAATGCTGAGGGCGAAGGTGCGTCCGGGCACCAGCGGCATGTTGTTCGAATAGGGCATCCCCAGGGTGATGACCTTGCCCTGTTTGACCAATTGCGCCGCGGCGAGCCGCTTCTCCGGGGTGATGTAGTTGGTGCCGCCGGCTTCGTCGTCGGCGCCGAATTCGCTCGGCCACCACGCCTCGTCGACGGGGTTGTTGCCCGCAAGCGCGGCGGGCGCCGACACGCCGACGACCAGCGTCGCGGCGAGCGCCGACAGATGCTTCCTGTTCATCGATTTCCTCCCTCGCAGTACCCCCTCCGTCGCGGGGGCGCAGAACGCGATTGTGCCCCACCGCCGCGGCGCCGTCCAGCGCGGGCGCGGCGCGCGACGGCGGTCAGAGCGGCGGGCGGGCTGCGGCCCAGGGGCGCGCGCTCTCGAACGCCGCCGCGGCCTGGAGCACGCCGAGATCGTCGAACCGCCGCCCGACGATCTGGAGGCCGACCGGCAGGCCGTCCGCGGTGAAGCCGCACGGCGCCGACGCCGCCGGGTTGCCGCTGAAATTAAAGGGGTAGGAGAACTCTGCCCATGTCAGCCAGTCCCACTCGTGCCGGGGCCAGTCTTCGGGCGTCAGCCGGTCCGCCGGAAAGGCCGCCACCGACACCGCGGGCGTGACCAGCAGGTCCCAGTCCTCGAAAAAGCGGTGGGTCGCGTCGACGATCGCGAGTTTGCGCCCGCGCGCCGCGACATAGTCGTCGAGGCCGAGTCCGTCGGCGCTGCGCATGCAGGCGACGAGGCCGGGGTCCATGCGGTCGCCATGGGTTTCGAGGCGCGGCAGGTGAACGCGCATGTGGGCGGCCCAGAGCAGGCGCACGACCTCGGGGCCGTCGGCGGCGAAGGGCGTCGCCGGGGTCTCCACGATACAGCCGAGCTCCTCGAAGACCCGCGCGGCGCCGTCCGCGAGGGCGGCGACCTGCGGGTCGACGCGGGCGTGGCCGAGATCGGGACTGAAGGCGACCCGGCGCCCGGCGAGCGAAGCCCGCAGACCGGCCGGATAGTCCGCCGGCGGCGCCTCCAGTGTCGTGAATTCGCGGGGATGCGGGCCCGCCATGACCTTGAGCATCAGCGCCGCGTCGGCGACGCTGCGGGTCATGGGGCCGGCGCAGCTGACCTGGTCGTTGTTGGCGACGGGCCAGTTCGGGACCCGCCCGAAACTCGGCTTCATCCCGAAGACGCCGCAGAAATGCGACGGCATGCGGATCGACCCGGCGCCGTCGGAGCCCTGGTGCAACGGGCCGTAACCCGCAGCCGCCGCCGCGCCGGCGCCGGCGGAGGACGCGCCGGCGTTGAACCCCGGACGCCACGGGTTGTGGGTGATCCCGGTAAGCGGACTCTGGCTCACCCCCTTCCAGCCGAATTCGGAGGCGGTCGTCTTGCCCAGGACGACGGCGCCGGCGGCGCGCAGGCGTTCGGTCAACGGCGCGTCGGCGGAAACGGGCCGCGGGTCGGTGGAATGGGAGCCGCGGCGGGTGGGCAGGCCCGCGGCATCCGTAAGGTCCTTGATCGTCACCGGCACGCCGTGCAGCGGGCCGATCGGGCCGCCGCCGGAGAGCGCCGCCCCGGCTTCCCGCGCCGCCGCGCGGGCGGCGTCGGCGTCCAGCGCGGCGAAGGCGTTGAGACGCGGTTCGAGCGCCTCGATGCGCGCGAGGACGGCGTCGACGACATCGACCGGAGACAGTTCGCGGTCGCGGATCATGCGCGCCAGGTCGACGGCGGGCGTGTAGCAGAGGTCGGCGCTGTCCATGGATAGAGCCTCGGCGGGGTGGGGCGCTCAGGATAGCATCATTGCGTTGCCGGCGGCGCGTCGGGGCGACGGATCCAGCCGCCGCCGAGCACGCGCGGGCCATCGTAGAAAACCGCCGCCTGCCCCGGCGCGGCGGCGCGCACGGGCTCGTCGAAGGCGACGGCCGCGCGCCCGCCGCCGAGGCGTTCGATGGCCGCCGGCGCGCCGGCGTGGGCGGACCGCACGCGAACCGTGGCGCGCGGAAGCGGGTCGGCGAGCCAGTTCACCCCGGCGACAGTAATGCGCGCGCCGGCCAGCGCCGAGGCCGGCCCGACAATCACGGCGCGGCGCTCCGGGTCGAGGCGGAGCACATACAGGGGTTGCGCCGCCGCGACGCCGAGGCCGCGGCGCTGGCCGACGGTGAAGTTCACGATGCCGTCATGGGTTCCGACGCGCGCGCCGTCGGCCAGTTCGATGGGACCGGGTTCGAGGCTGCCGGGTCGCAGGCGTTCGATGAGCGCCGCATGGCCGCCCCGGGGCGCGAAACACAGGTCCTGGCTGTCGGGCTTGGCGGCGACGGGCAGGTCGAGGCGCGCGGCGGCGGCGCGGGTTTCCTCCTTCGTCATGCCGCCCAGCGGAAACCGCAGGAACGAAAGCTGCTCCGGCTCGGTGGCGAACAGGAAATAGCTCTGGTCGCGACGCCCGTCCGCGGCGCGGAGCAGTTCGGGGCCGCGCGGGCCGGCGCGGCGGCGGGCGTAATGGCCGGTGGCGAGCGCGGCGGCGCCGAGGTCGCGCGCGGCGTCGAGGAGATCGGCAAACTTCACGCGCTGGTTGCAGCGCACGCACGGCACAGGCGTGAGGCCGCGGCGGTAGCTCTCCACGAAATCGTCGATCACTGCGGCGCGGAAGCGAGCCTCGTAGTCGAGCACATAGTGAGGGACGCCGAGGCGTTCGGCGACGCGGCGGGCGTCGTGGACATCCCTCCCCGCGCAGCATCCGCGGCCCGGCGCCTCGCTTCCGCTGTCGTAGAGCTGAAGGGTGAGGCCGACGACGTCGCAGCCGGCCTCCGCGAGCAGCGCGGCGACGACGGCGCTGTCCACGCCGCCCGACATGGCGACGGCGATGCGCGCGTTCGCGCCCGGCAGATCGAGGTCCTCGGGGTGCATGGCGTCACTATGGGGGCGCAACCGCCGGATTCAAGGCCGGCGCGGTTTCGGGTTCGCCGGACGCGAGAAGCGGATATAGTCGGCGCGGAATGCGAGGGAGGAGGCTTCCGGGGCATGGCGGAGGACGGCGAAGGCAAGGTCAACGGGCGCCGCCCGCGCGGGCTGATGGCGCGGGTCGCGCCGGGGGCGGGTCCGGTGTCCCCCGGCGTCGGCGAGGTTCCCGGGGCGGCCGCGCGGGCGGCCCGTTCGGTAACGGCGCTGCGCGCCGAGACGCCCCCGGACGCGCGAACGGCGTCGCTGCTGGGAACCGAACGCAGCGGCAGCGCAGTGCTTATCGACGATTCCGGCCTGGCGCTGACCATCGGCTATCTCATGCTGGAATGTCGCACGGTCGCGCTCGCCGACGCGGACGGCGACTGGACCGCGGCGACGTTCGTCGGCTACGATTTCGAGACCGGCTTCGGCCTGGCGCGGGCGGACCGGCCGCTGGGAATCGGACCGATCGCCCTCGGCGACTCGTCGACCCTGGGCGAGGGCGACCGGGTGACGGCGGCGGGCGCGGGCAACGGCGACCGGGCGATGCTCGCCGAGGTGGCGTCGCGTCGCGGCTTCGCCGGATACTGGGAATATCTGCTGGAGGATGCGCTGTTCACGGCGCCGGCCTATCCCGACTGGAGCGGCGCGGCGCTCATCGGCGGCGGCGGGCGGCTGCTCGGCATCGGTTCGCTCCTGGTGGAGGATGCAGGGCCCGGCGGCAAGTCCCGCCAGGGCAACATGTTCGTGCCGATCGACCTGCTGGCGCCGATCCTCGACGAACTGGTGGAGAACGGGCGCGTGCGGCGGCCGTCCCGCCCGTGGCTGGGGATATTCACCACCGAGGCGCATGGCAGCCTGGTCGTGGCGCATACCGCCGACGACGGCCCGGCGGCGCAGGCCGGGATCGAACCGGGCGACATCATCGTGCGCGTCGCCAGGGAGCCGGTCGCCGATCTGGGCGACCTCTACCGGCGGATGTGGAGCGTCGGCCCGGCGGGAGCGACGATCCCGCTCACCATCGTGCGCGGCGGCGCGGCGGTCGAACTGTCGGTGCGCTCGGCGGACCGCTACGCCCATTTCCGCACGCCGCGCGACTGAAGCGCCCGGAGGAGATCGAAACCGCGAAACCGAGGAGGAGCGCGATGCGAGGCGTGGTATTCCCCGGCGACCGCAAGGTCGCGTTCGAGAATTTCGACGACCCGACCCCCGGCCCCGGCGAAGCGGTGCTGGAGATGAAGGCTTCGGGCATGTGCGGGTCGGACCTCAAATTCTACCGCGCAACCGCGAAAAGCGGCGGCCCGGCGGCGCTCGGTCTCGGCGAGCTCTCCGGCCCGGTAATCGCCGGCCACGAACCCTGCGGCGCGGTCGCGGCCCTCGGTCCCGGCGGCGACGACGCCGCGGTTGCGGTCGGCGACCGGGTCATGGTGCACCACTACAAGGGGTGCGGGCACTGCGCGCATTGCGGCACGGGCTGGTCGCAACTCTGCCGCGGCGGACCGGTCGTCTACGGCGCGACGGGCCACGGCGGACATGCGCCCTACATGCTGGCGCCGGTCTCGACGCTCGTCCCCCTCCCCGAAGCGCTGTCGTTTTCGACCGGCGCGGCGATCAGTTGCGGCACGGGCACCGCCTTCGGAGCGCTGGGGCGGCTCGAACTTTCGGGACGCGACACCATCGCGGTCTTCGGCCAGGGACCGGTGGGGCTGAGCGCGACCCAACTCGCGGCGGCAATGGGCGCGCGCGTCATCGCGCTCGACGTCGGCGCCGAACGCCGGGCGCTGGCGACGGAAATGGGAGCGGAATCGGCGGTGGACCCCGGCGCGGAAGACCCCGTCGAGGCGCTCCGCGAGCTGACGCGGGGCGACGGCGTGGACATGGCGCTCGATTGCAGCGGCGCGGCGGCGGCGCGCGAGGCGGCGGTGCGCTCGACCCGGGTCTGGGGCAAGGTGTGTTTCGTCGGCGAGGGCGGCGGCGTGACGCTCGACGTCAGCCGCGACGTGTTGCGCAAACAGCTGACGATCGTCGGGTCGTGGACGTTCAGCCGCTTCGGACAGGCCGAATGCGCGCGCTTCGTCGCCGAACGCGGGATCGACGTCGACGCGCTCTTCAGCCATCGCTACCGCCTCGACGAGGCGGAGGACGCCTACCGGCTGTTCGACACCCAGACGACGGGGAAAGGCGTCTTCCTGATGTAGCGCGCCCGCCGGAAAAGGCGGCGGGCCGATGCGCATCGTCGAAATCCGCGAGGCGAAAGCCGCGCTGGGAGGCGGCATCCGCAACGCCGCGGTCGACTTCGCATCCATGACGACGAGCGTCGTCGCGGCGGTGTCGGATGTCGTGCGGCGCGGGCGCCGGGTGACCGGCCTCGGTTTCGCCGCGCCCGGCCGCTATGCGCAAGGCGGGATTCTCCGCGAGCGGGCGATCCCGCGGGTGCTGGCGGCGGCGCCCGAAAGCCTGCTCGACGAAGACGGCGCGTTCTCCCCCGAAGCCGTATGGCGCGCGGCGATGGCGAACGAGAAGCCCGGCGGCCACGGCGACCGCGCGGTGGCCCTGGCGGCGCTCGACGTGGCGATGTGGGACCTGGCGGGCAAACTCGCCGGGCGGCCGTTATGGTCGATGTTCGCCGAACGCGCGAACGGCGGCGCCGCGGACCGCCGCGTCGCCGTCTATCCCGGCGGCGGCTATTACGCGCCCGGCAAGGGGCCGGAGGCGCTGCGCGACGAGATACGCGGCTATCTCGACACGGGCTATCGCACGGCGAAGATAAAGATCGGCGGCGCGCCGCCGGCGGAGGATTTGCGGCGGGTGGAGACCGCCGTCCGGACGGTCGGCGACGGCGCGCGGGTAGCGGTCGACGCCAACGGCGCGCTGGACCGGACGCGGGCGCTGGCTTATGCGGAGGCGCTGGCGCCGTTCGGCCTCATGTGGTTCGAGGAGCCGTCGGACCCGCTCGACTATGCGCTCTATGCGGAACTCGCGCAGGCCTACGCGCCGCCGCTGGCGACCGGCGAATGTCTGATGTCGCTCGCGGACGCGCGCAATCTCGCGCGCTACGCGGGCCTGCGCCCGGACCGCGACCGCCTTCAGGTGGACCCGGCGCTGTGCTACGGGCCGACCGAATATCTGCGTATCGTGGCGATGTTCGACGCGCATGGCTGGCCGCGGCCGCGCCACTCGCCGCATGGCGGCCACCAGATCGGCCTGGCGCTTGCCGCCGGTCTGCAACTGGGCGGGTGCGAGTCGTATCCGGGCGTGTTTCAGCCCTTCGGGGGATTCGCCGACGATACGCCCGTGGAGGACGGCGCAGTCCGCGTATCCGACGCGCCGGGGCTGGGGATCGAGCGCAAGGCGGCGCTCCATGCGCGGCTGCGGGACTTGCTGGCGTTGTGACGGCGGAGGGCCGGGCCTACGGGACCGTCGCCGTCGCCGGGGGCTTGAGGAAAGCGAGGTCGCAGCCCCTGTCGGCCTGCTCCACCTCCCGCAGATAAAGGTTCAGCCAGCCGCGTTCGGCCCCCGGATGCGGGGGCGGCGGGGTCCAGGCGGCGCGACGCGCGGCAAGGTCCGGTTCGTCCACAAGAACCTCGAGACGGCGCGCGGCGGCGTCGAGGCGGATCCGATCCCCCGTCTCGACCAGGGCGAGCGGGCCGCCGACCGCCGCTTCGGGCGCAACATGCAGGACGACGGCGCCGAACGCCGTGCCGCTCATGCGCGCATCGGATATGCGCACCATGTCCTTCACGCCCCGGCGGGCGAGTTTGCGGGGGATCGGGATATATCCCGCTTCCGGCATTCCGGGCGCTCCCTTCGGTCCGGCGTTGCGCAGCACCAGCACGTCGTCGGGGGCGACATCGAGGGCGGGCGAATCGACGCGCGCGGCCATGTCCTCCAGACTGTCGAACACGACCGCCCTGCCCTCGTGCGCCAGCAGTTCCGGCGTCGCCGCCGACTGCTTCACGATGGCGCCGTCGGGCGCGAGGTTGCCGCGCAGCACCGCGAGGCCGCCTTCGGCATAAAGCGGGTCGTCGCGCGGGCGCACCACGCCTTGCGGCCAGGGCGCCGGCATGGCGTCGAGCTCCTCGCCAAGGCGGCGGCCGGTAACCGTCAGACAATCGAGATCGAGCAGCGGCGCGAGTTCGCGCAGGATCGGCGCAAGGCCGCCGGCCTTGAACAGGTCCTCCATATAGTGCGCGCCGGAGGGCTTGAGGTCGACGAGGACCGGGGTCTCGCGGCTCATGGCGTCGAAGCGGTCGAGGTCGAGGGCGACGCCGCAGCGCCCGGCGACCGCCGCAAGATGGACAAGGCCATTGGTCGAACCGCCGGTGGCGAGCAGCACGCGCAGCGCGTTCGCGAACGCCGCCGGGGTCATGATCCGGTCGGGCGCGAGGCCCTCGGCGGCGAGCGCCACGGCGCGCGCGCCGGTGCGTTCGGCGATGCGCAGGCGTTCGGCGTGAACCGCGGGAACGGCGGCGCCCCCCGGCAACATCATGCCCAGCGCCTCGCAAGCGAGCGCCATGGTGCTGGCGGTGCCCATCACCATGCAGGTGCCGGCGGTCGTGGAGAGTTCGCGCCCTGCCTCGGCGATCTGCGCCTCGTCGAGCTCGCCGGCGCGAAAGCGCCCCCATTGCCGGCGGCAATCGGTGCAGGCGCCGAGGCGTTCGCCGCGCCAGCTGCCGGTCGTCATCGGCCCGGTGACGAGTTGAATGGCGGGCCGGTTTGCGCTCGCCGCCGCCATCAGCTGCGCGGGCACGGTCTTGTCGCACCCGCCGACGAGCACCGCCGCATCCATCGGCTGGGCGCGGATCATCTCCTCGGTGTCGATCGCCATGAGGTTGCGGAACAACATGCTGGTGGGCGCAAGCCACGGCTCGCCGAGCGAGACGGTGGGAAACGGGACCGGCAGCCCGCCGGCCATGAGCACGCCGCGGCTGACCGCGGCGACGAGTTCCGGAACGGCGCGATGGCAGTTGTTGAAGCCGCTCGCAGTGTCGGCGATGCCGACCACTGGCCGGTCGAGCGCCGCGTCCGACAGCCCCGTCGACGCGGCGAAACTGCGGCGCAGGAACCACGCGAAGCCGGAATCGCCGTAATGGGTCAATCCGCGCCGCAGGCCGCGCGCGGCATCCTTTTCGTCGCGGATCACGACGGAAATTCCTTCCCGGCCTCCGCCACGATCCTCCTGATTTCCCGAACCGCTTCGAGCGCCTGCGATTGCGATATGTGCGGCTTCAGCTCTGTCACGCCCCGGGCCATATCGTCATCGCCGGGCGACGCATCCTGTGGCGCCTTTTCCAGGACGTACAACGCCGTTGCGGCGCGTTCGAGATACGAAACGTCCTTCCCGCCGAGGCGTCTCGACACGAAATCCATAGAGCTCCTGTATTTCGCCAATGTCTTGGGGTAGAGCCCTTGTACATACTCGCTCCGTTTTGTCGGAATGAACCGGGATCCGTATGGTCGATGTGCTTCCAGGGTTGCGAAACCGTCTGCCCGCAAAGCCGTGAGATCGGCCCGGAGGTCGAACGAGAACGGCCCATGTTTATACAGGATGAATTCGTAGCCCATATGAAGGCCGGTAAGCGTTTGCAAGAAATACGCCGCCTTTTGGATATGGGTTTCGCCGCACCAACTCCCCCGATCCCGCAACGAGCATATCAAGCAAGTCAGTAAGGCCGCCTTACGCATTCTGCTCATCGTCGCCCTCATCCTGCGAATTCAGGCGCGCCGGATCACAAGGGGAGAAGCGACGCCACGAGGGGCAGGCCGGATGCGACGAGGGTCCAGCGCGCGTCGGCGCTTACGCGCCAGACCTCTCCTATGTCGGTTCCGACCACGACTCCGCCGGGCGCTTCGGGATCGGGCGCCAGGCCGTGGAAGTTCGCCGCCGAAGGGCTGTGCGCCGCATCGCAAAGCGAACGCCAGTTCTCGCCGCCGTCCTCGGAGCGGAAGATCATCGCGCCCGCGCCGCCGGCGTTGTGCGCATGGGCGAAGGCCGACGGCGCGCTGCCCACCGTAATCCCGTAAGGCGGGCGCGGGTCGATGCACATCGGACGCGAATAACGCGGCTCAACCCCATGCCAGACATAGCGCCAGCTCGCGCCGCGGTCGTCGGAACGGAAGACCCCCGCATTGCCCTCGACGCGCGGCGCCTCGCCATGAACCCGGCCGTAGCCCGTCGATGCGAAGAGCACCTCCGGCCGTTCCGGATGGGCAAAGATCATGTGCAGGTCGGGGTTGCCGCCGGGGAGACCGAGGGTCCAGGTTTCGCCGCCGTCGTCGCTGCTCATTACGCCGCCGACCTCGATGCCGAGGCGGATACGGCGCGGGTCCTCGCGGTCGATCGCCAGCGCGCGGGCGCGCGGCTGCGCTGGCGGCGTCACCGGCAGACACCACTCCCCGGCGCCCGGGAAGCCGGCGACAGCCGGACACTCGCGCCACGTCGCGCCGTTATCGTCGCTGCGGAACAAAGCCGCGGGCTGCGTCGCGGCATAAACGGTCGCCCCGCCGGCGCCGCGTATCTGCCACACTTCGCGGTCGGCAAGACCGGCGCAGCGCCACGCGGCGCCATCGTCATCGGACACGAACAGCCCTTCGTCCGAGCCCGCGAACAGACGGTCGCCGATGCGGACGAGATCGCGCACGCAGCGGCTTTCGAGCACCCGGCGCGCGCCGTCGGAGCCGACGGCGAACACGCCGCCGTCGGTTCCCGCGAGAACGGTCATCGTCCCTCTCCTCCCCCGTCCGCCCGCCGGGCGAACGCGGTGTAGTAGGTGCAGGAAGCGAAGAAGCGGCCGGCCGACATCGCTTCCCGCTGCGCCATGAGCCAGGCCTCCACCTCCGGCGCGGGGGCAAAGCCGGCCTCGGCGACCAGCGGCGCGTAAGTCTCCGCCATGCTGCGGAAATAGCTGCCGTCGCCGATCTCGCTGACGGCGTCGGCGCGGATATCCTCGAGCGTCAGTCCGGCGTCGGCAAGGAGCCCCGGAAGGCCGCGCATTATCACCGGGTTGCTGAAGGTCGCGCGGGCCAGCGCCCAGTCGAGGCGCCGCCCCGCCTCGACATCGTGGAACGCAAAGGTCAGCGACGCATAGTCGCCGTCGAAGACGACCAGCCGGCCGTCGGGCTTCAGCGCCTTCCGCGCCTCCGCGAGGACCGCCGCCGGGTCGGCGACATGGCTGATCAGGGTATGGGCGACAACGGCGTCGAAACGCCGGTCGCCGAGGGACAGGGCCTGAGCGTCGCCGACCTCGAACTCGAGGCCGGAAAGCCCCTCGTCCGCCGCGAAACGCCGCGCCGCGTCGATAAACGCCGGACTCCGGTCGATACCGAGAACCCGCACCCCGCCGCCGCGGCGGGCAAAGGCGCGCGCGATCGCGCCGGCGCCGCAACCGACATCGAGAACGCACGCGCCGTCCGCCAGGTCGAGTCGCGTTGCGTAGTTGTCGAACAGGCGGGTGAACACGCGGTCCCTTCCCCGGCTTTCGAGACGCGCGATCAGGCGTTCGACAGTGTCGGCGTCGAGAGTGTCGGAAAAGCGGTGCGGGTCGCGCGCGCCGGGCGGCATGGGACGAAGCCGCGGTCAGAGGCGATAGACGCGGCGCGCCGTGCCGGCGAACATCGCCGCTTGCGCCGCCTCGTCGTAATCGGCGGCGATCTTCTTGAAGGCGTTCCACAGCACGCGATAGCTTACCGACACCCGGTCCACGGGGAAGTTGCTTTCGAACATGCAGCGTTCCGGGCCGAAACAGGCGATGGCGTGGCGGTAGTATCGCGCCTGTGCGGCGACGAAGGATTCGGAATCCGCCGGGCGCTCCCCCTCGTGCCAGCCGAAGCCGTTGTCGGGCATCGCGAGGCCGCCGAGTTTGGCATAGACATTCGGACATTCGGCGATGGCGGCGATGTCGTCCTTCCAGGCGGCGAATATCTCCTCGCGCCGGCCTTCCCAGGCGCCGACGCCGAGGGGCGTGCCGAAATGGTCGAGCACCATGACGGTTCCGGGGACGGCCCGGGCGAGTTCGCGGAACGCGCGGTTCTGAAAGTGGAAGTGCCAGGTGTCCCACGTCAGCCCGCGCTCGCCGAGCCGCGCGACCCCGGCGCGAAAGGCGTCGCTTTCATAGAGTCCGGCGCGGACGCGGCCGGGAATGGCGAGCCCGCGGGGATCGGGCGCGTGGGCCCCGGCGTGGCGGATGCCGCGGAAACGCCCGCGCGCCGCCTCCGCATGGGCGTCCAGCGTCTCGTCGAGCGCGGGGTGTTCGAGGTCGGCATGGGCGACGATCCCCGCCACCGCGGCCTGCCCCGGCCCGAGATCCGAGGCCTCGGCGATGTCGGTCGCGAAGCGGGTCTCGCCGACCGGGCGCAGATGCTCCGGCGCGTCCGCATCCCAATGGGTGCGACATTCGAGAAACACCGTCTGGCGCACATTGTGGCCGGACCCGGTATCGGCCCACAAATGCTCCAGCTCGTATCGCGCGCCGCCCCGGTTCCAGAGATGGTGGTGGGGGTCGACGATCTCGCGCCCGGGGTCGAGAACGGGTTCGTCGACAAGCGCAAGCCAGTCGTCGCGCATCGCCAGATGGGCGATGCGCACGCCGCCGCTTTCGATGTTCGGGGCGGGGGGCGCTGCGTCAGCCATGGCGTGCCGCCGCGTCACGCATCGGTATGGTCGAAATAGCGCAGGTTCGGCGGCGCGGCGACGGCCTTGCCGAGCTGCTCGACCAGCCCCGATTCCTGCCGCCAGGCGAAGTATTTCTCGTAATGCGCCCGGCTCTCCCACGTCTCCACGAGCACCAGCGTGTCGGGATCGTCCCGACCGCGCAGGGTATCGACGCCGATACAGCCGTCATAGGCGCGGGTATCGGGCAGGATCGACCTGAACGTCTCCAGCAGCGAGTCGCCCGCGCCGGGTTTGGCCTTGAGTTCGAGAATGATTTTCACCGCCATGATTACTCCCCTTGTTGCGGTCGTCCGGCAGGCGCCGGCGGCTTATGCGGCGGCGGCGACGGGCGCCGGACGCGGCGCGCCGATCGCGTCCAGCGGGCCGAGCTCCGCCTCCACCAGCGGCGCGATATCGGTCATGAGTTTCTCCATGCTGTCCATCGCCGCCGCGTGCGAGGAGCCGCCGACCTGGAAATGGAACATCATGTGCGACGGCCGCGCGGCGCGGATTTCGGCCGCAAGCCGCTCGGCCACGGTCTCGACATCGCCGACGAGGAGGTTGGCGGCCATGTCCTCGAGCGGCGGTTCGTCGCGCATCGGGACTTCGGTCATCATGCCGCCGTCCATGACTTCGGCGCGCCGGCGCAGCGCCGACGCGAGCCGCATCTGATGGCGGGCGTTGTCCACATAGGCGAGCGTTTCGGCGCGGCTGCGGGTGACGCAAAGGAAGCGCTGGACGCCGAGGGGGATGGCGTCCGTGTCCCTCCCCTCGGCGGCGTAACTCGCCGCGATGCGCTCGCGCATGGTCTTCAGATAGTCCGCCCCGAGCCAGCGCCCGGTGAACATGGGGACATGGCCGCGCCGCGCGCACAGGCGATGGCCGAATTCGTTGTCGCCGGCGACCCAGATGTCGGGCATGCCCTGCGCCGGGCGCGCGGCGATGTGCGTCTCCGGCAGGGAATAGTGCGCGCCGGCGTATGAGAAGGTTTCGCGCGTGAACGCGAGGTCGAGCATGTCGAGGAACTCCTCGAGCATGGGCCTGGCGTTCGCGAGGTCCTGGCCGAAGCGTTCGAACTCGTAGGGCTGATAGCCGCTGCCGACGCCGAGCGCGAGGCGGCCGCCGGAGAGGCTGTCCACCATGCCGATCTCGGCGAGCAGACGCGCCGGCTGATAGAGCGGCGTTACGACCACCGCCGGGGCAAGCGCGATGCGCCCGGTTTCGCCGGCGCAGCGCGCAGCCATGATCAAGGGCGACGGGCAGATGCAGTAGTTGGAGAAGTGGTGTTCGGCGAACCATGCGGTCCCGAACCCCAGCCGGTCGGCGTGCTTCACCTGCTCGATATGCTCGCGGAACACCCGTTCCGGCGGCGTGCCGCGTTCGCGATAGCCCATGAGGCCGAAATAACCGAAGTCCATGCGCCGCCTCCGTCCGTCTGCCGGCGGCGAGTATAGCGCGCAGGCCGCGGCCGTGAAGGGCGCCGGCGAACGCTTGACGGCAGCCCGTCCATGCTTCAGTGTGTCGGCATGTCCATCGCGATGTTCGATACTCTCGCCGCTGCGCGCAAGCTCCAGGCGTCCGGCGTCGACGCTCGTCAGGCCGAGGCGCAGGCCGAAGTTATCGCCGCGGCCGTCCGGAACATGCGCGACGATCTCGTTGTACTGGTTCACGACATATGAGACGTGGGGCGGTCGGTGGGGGTCTCGTTTGCTGTGAGGGATTGAAGGTATTGAGCGGGGGTGCGGTTGTCGAGGGCCTGGTGGGGTCGGAAGTTGTTGAACTCGTCGGCGAAGGCGTCGACCCAGCGGTTGATTCGGTTGAGGTCGTTGTCGGGGAGGTCCCATGTTGCGTAGAACTCATATCGCCATGCGCCGTTGTTGCGTTCGACGGAGCCGTTGAGTTTGGGGGATCGGGGCGGGAGTTCGAAGAGGTCGATTCCCCTGCTTTGGCATTCGCGTTCGAAGTCGGCTTTGAACTCGGCGCCGCCATCGACCTGGATGGCTCGGATGGGGAAGGGCATGTCTTCCTGGAGTTTGTCGAGGAAGCGTTTGGCGTTGTGAGCGGTTGCGCGCCTCCAGGCTTGCGCGCATGTCCAGCGGGTGACGGGGTCGTATGCGGTGAACTGCTTGATGGTGGGTCGTCCTGCGGTTCGGGCGATGGAGAGGGTGTCGAGCTGGACGATTTCTCCGGGTTGGGAGGGTTTGCGTCCTTTGGGCAGGCGCGTGGCCCAGGGGCGTTTTCGTCGTGCGGCGCGGGGGGCGTTTCGGCGGAGGTCGGGGACGGGGAAGACGTCCCCTTTTTCGACGAGGGTTTTGAGGATGCGGCCGATGGTGCTTTCGCTGGCGTCGAAGCCCTGGCGTTGGATGAGGACGGCGATTTTGGCCTTTCCCCACATGGGATAGTCGTTGCGGGCCTCGCGCACGGCCGCGACCAGCGCCGGTGCCCATTGCGCCCGGCGCACGCGGCGGGGGCGGCGCGAGAGCGGTTCGAGGCGTCCGCGTTCGGCGCGCTTTCGCCAGCGGTAGAGGGTCGACAGGGGCACGCCGACCGCAGCCGCCGCCGAGCGGGCGTTCAGGCCGTCTTCGCGGGCCTGCTTCCAGCGTTCGATGGCGTCGCGTCTGTGCGCCCCTTCGCTACGCTCAGCGGCGCACAGACGCGACGCCAGGCGTGCTCCTTGTGTAATCTGTCTCGGCAGGCCGATAACCTGCATGGGGGCCTCCGTTGGCTGTTTCCTCACACCAAACAGCTTCGGAGACCCCCACCCCGCCTGCAAGCCCCGCGTCTCACATGTGTCCGAACCAGATCACGTTTTTCGCCGCCGCGCGGAAGCCGCCTGCCGCGTCAGCGCTGGTTCGCGTCCTCCCAAGCACAGGCTTTCAATTCAACGCCTTATAAATGCCGAATCGCCGATCTCCGCACGACACGCGGGGGCCGCAATCCCAGCCAAAAGCCCCGCCCCAGCGCCGAACTTCCGCGCCACCCGGCGCGGGAGCGCCGCCCGCTCCGCTCCGGTCTGCGCTTCGGCGTTGCGGCCCGCGCGCTGCTGCGCCTCCGATCTCGTGCGGTTTCTGCTCCGGAGTGTGCGAAGGAATTCACCGCCGCGTCCGCAACGAGAGTTGTTTCGGGGCGTCGCGCCGCGGTATCCGCGAGAATCCGGCGAAGCGGGCTTTTGCCGCGATGGGGCGGACCGGGCGCGGTCGTCCCCGGACGAAGCCCAGCCGAATTTTCACACGCCCGCTCCCGGGCTTCGGGCGCCCGCGGCGGCGAGCTTGCGCCGGGCGACGGGGCGGCGTAGGGTCGCGGCCATGTTCGATACCTACGCCGCCGCCAAGGCTCTGCGGAACGCCGGGTTCGACGAACCCCAGGCGGAGGCGGCCGTCTCCATGGTCCGCGATGCCGTCTCGGAAGGCGTCGCGACCGGGGAAGACGCCGCCCGCCTCGAAAGCAAGATCGACGCCGGCATCGCCGAGACGAAAACCGATGTCACCCGCTTCGAAGGCAAGGTCGACGCCGGACTCGCAGAGACCAGGGCAGACGGCGCACGTTTCGAAAGCAAGGTCGACGCCAGATTCGCCGAGGTGAAGGCCGAAATCGCCGAGGTGAAGGGCGGCCTCGCCAAGGTGAAGGCCGATGTCGCCGAGGTGAAGGCCGGCCTCACCGAGGTGAAGACCGATGTCGCCCGCCTCGACGGCAAGATCGAGTCGGAAGTCGGCAGGCTCGAGGCGCGCCTGACAGTGCGGATGTATAGCGGGTTGATCGCCACGGCCGCCGTCGTGGTCGCGCTCATCAAACTCCTTCCCTGACCGGCGCTCCGCTTCTTGCGGCGCACACCGCGCATCGACGCGCCCCGTCGCGAGGCGGAACAGCGCTCCTGCAATGCGGGGTTCGATCCCCGCAACAGGGTTTGCGAAGAAATCCGCCGCTGCGCCGGCGACGAAAGCCGTTTCAAGACGGCGCGCCGCCCCAGCGCCGGGAGGCGGGGCCCCCGCGCAAGCCCCGGAGAAGAAACGACCGAACCCGGCGAAACGGGACACGCCGTCGACCGCAGCCGCCTTGCGCCCGGCGTCGCGCCGAATTTTTCAGGGGCGCTTCGCAAAACCCGCCCGCGCCGCCGCCGATCCCTCGCCAGTCGCGAAGATCGCAACCGGCGATACCTACAGCGGCATTGAGAACCTGGAAGGGTCCGCGCACAACGACTCGCTGGCCGGCGACGGAAGCGCCAACACGCTTCGGGGCCATGCCGGCAACGACACGCTGTATGGCGGCGACGGCGACGACACGCTCTATGGCGGTGACGACAACGACTGGCTGGAAGGCGGCGACGACGCCGACAAGCTGTATGGCGGGACCGGAAACGACCGGTTGTATGGCGGGGCCGGAAACGACCAGCTGCGCGGCGGCGACGGCGTTGACTGGCTGTGGGGCGACGACGGCGCCGACTGGCTTCACGGCGGCGCGGGCGCGGATCGCCTGATCGGCGGTTCGGACTCGGATACGGTGTCCTACAAATACGCCGCGGGCGGCGTGACGGCAGACCTGTTCGGCGCTCTGACCCAGACGGGGGACGCGGCGGGGATATCTACAGCGGCGTTGAGAACCTGGAAGGCTCCGCGCATAACGACACGCTCGCCGGCGACCCAAACGCCAATACGCTGCGGGGTCTGGGCGGCGCCGACTCGCTGAGGGGCGGCGGCGCCGACCGGCTGGAAGGCGGCGCCGGCGACGATACGCTTCGCCTGGGCGCGGGTTCGGACACCGTGATTTTCGGACGCGGAGACGGACACGACACGGTCGTCGCGGACGGCTTCGACAGCGCCACGACGGACAAGATCGCGTTCGGCGCCGGGATCGACAGCGAGGACCTCTGGTTCCGACGCAGCGGGAGCGACCTCGAAGTCCGCGTTCTGGGCGCGACGGACCGTCTCACCCTGAAGGACTGGTTCGGGGGATCGACGACGGCCGCCGGTCGTCTCGACGAATTCGAACTCTCTTCGGGGGACCGGCTGGTCGAGTCGCGGGTGCAGTCGCTTGTGGACGCGATGGCGACGTGGTCGGCGTCGAACGGGAACGCGCCGCCGACGGTGTCGGACATGCCCGACGATGCGTCGCTCTCCAACGCGCTCGCCGCCGCCTGGCAATCCGCCGGCGGATAGTGTCCGCCCGTTCGTTCCGACCGGCGATAGAGTCGGTCCCTCGGCGTCGCGCCAACCGCCATAACGGGAACCGCCGGCTTGCGCGGGCGGGGCGTCGCTTCCTATAGTGCGCGCGCTTTCGCTGGCGCTTGTCGGCGCGACGGGCGGTTTCACGTCAGGGAGGATGCGAGGATGCGGCTCAAGGATCAGGGGCTGTTCCATACCCGCTGCTATATCGACGGCGACTGGGTCGATGCCGATTCCGGCGAAACCATCGATGTCGTCAATCCCGCGACCGGCGAGGTCCTGGGCGCGGTCCCGAAGATGGGCGCCGCGGAAGCGCGGCGGGCGGTCGCGGCGGCGGACGCCGCATGGCCCGCCTGGCGCGCCCTCACCGGGAAGGAACGCGGGAAGAAACTCCGCGACTGGTACGACCTGATGCTCGAACATCTCGACGATCTCGGCCTGATGATGACCCTCGAACAGGGCAAGCCGCTGGCCGAGGCGAAAGGCGAGATCCATTACGCCTCCTGGTTCGTCGAATGGTTCGCCGAGGAAGCCAAGCGCGCCTATGGCGAGACGATCCCGTCCACGTTCGGCGACCGGCGCATCGTCGTCTCGAAGGAGCCCGTCGGCGTCGCGGCGGCGATCACGCCCTGGAACTTCCCCGCCGCGATGATCACCCGCAAGGTGGCGCCGGCGCTCGCGGCGGGCTGCCCCATCGTCGTCAAGCCGGCCACCGCCACCCCCTTCTCGGCGCTGGCGCTGGCCGAACTCGCGGAGCGCGCCGGCTTCCCCAAAGGCGTTCTCAACGTCATCACCGGCGGCGCGCAGGCCATCGGCGGCGAGCTCACGGGCAACCCGACGGTGCGCAAACTCTCCTTCACCGGCTCCACCGAAATCGGCAAGGTGCTCATGGCCCAGTGCGCCGGCACGGTAAAGAAAGTGTCGCTGGAGCTCGGCGGAAACGCGCCGCTCATCGTGTTCGACGACGCCGATCTCGACCGCGCGGTCGCCGGCGCGATGGCGTCGAAATACCGGAACACCGGTCAGACCTGCGTGTGCGCCAACCGGATTCTGGTTCAGGACGGCGTCTACGACGACTTCGCCGAACGCTTCCGCGCCGAGGTCGAGAAACTCGAGGTCGGCGACGGACGCGGCGATGTCCAGCAAGGGCCGCTGATCGACATGGCCGCCGTCGAGAAGGTCGAGGAGCACATTTCGGACGCCGTCGGGAAAGGCGCCCGGGTCGCCGCCGGCGGCGCGCGTCATACCCTCGGCGGTCAGTTCTTCCAGCCCACCGTGCTCACCGGCGTCACCGGCGCCATGAAGATCGCGCATGAGGAGACCTTCGGGCCGGTGGCGCCGCTGTTCCGGTTCTCCGACGAGGCCGAGGCGGTGGAGATGGCCAACGATACGCCTTACGGCCTGGCCGCCTATTTCTTCAGCCGCGACATCGGGCGTTGCTGGCGGGTCGCCGAAGCGCTGGAATACGGCATGGTCGGCATCAACGAAGGCATCCTGTCCACCGAGGTCGCGCCGTTCGGCGGGGTCAAGGAGTCGGGGATCGGACGCGAGGGCGCCCGGCAGGGCCTCGAAGAGTTCATGGAGACCAAATACATGCTGATGGGGGCGATCGACCGCTAGCGCCCGGAGCCCCGCCCGCCGGCGCCGATGGCTCCCCTCGACCCGCCCTCCCTCGACCTGATCGTCATCGGCGCGGGTTCGGGCGGCGTCGCCTGCGCCCGCCGCGCCGGCGCCTACGGCGCGCGGGTGGCGATCTGCGAGGATGTCCGCGTCGGCGGCACATGCGTGCTGCGCGGCTGCGTCCCCAAGAAGCTCCTCGTCTACGCCTCCCATGTCGCGGAGGAGATCGCCGACGCGGCCGGGTATGGATGGTCGATCCCCTCCCCCGCCTTCGACTGGCCGCGCCTGATCCGGAACAAGAACGCCGAGCTCGACCGTCTCAACGGGATCTACGAGAAGATGCTCGGCGACGCTTCGGTTCCCGTCCTGCGCGGGCGCGCGACGCTGATCGACGAGCACACCGTCGAGGTCGTCGGCGAACGGCGGCGCGCCGAACGGATCCTCGTCGCCACCGGCGGACGGCCCTGGATGCCGGCGATCCCCGGCGTCGAACACGCCATCGATTCCGACCGCGCGCTCGATCTCGAATCCCTGCCGGAGCGCATGGTCGTCGCCGGCGGCGGTTATATCGCGGTCGAGTTCGCCGGTATCTTCCGGTCTCTCGGCGTCGAGGTGACGGTCGTTATCCGCGGCGACCGCCTGTTGCGCGGCTTCGATGCGGACCTCGCGCGCCATCTCGAAAATGAAATGCGGCGCGGCGGCGTGACCGTCCGCACCGGAAGCCGAATCGCCGCCATCCGCGAGTCCGGTCGGAGTCTCGTTGCCGAGATCGAAGGCGGCGACGCGCTGGAGACCGACAGTGTGTTCCTCGCGCTGGGGCGGCGACCCAACACACGCGGCATCGGGCTGGAGGAAGCCGGCGTCCGCCTGCGCGACAACGGGGCGGTCGCCGTCGACGAGGAGCTGCGCAGCTCCGTCCCCTCCGTCTACGCCCTCGGCGATTGCACCGACCGCCGCAATCTGACGCCGGTGGCCATCGCCGAAGGCCGGGCCCTGGCCGAAACCTGGTTCAACGACAATCCCTGCGCCGTGACCCATGAAAACGTGGCGACGGCCGTTTTCTCCCAACCGCCCATCGGCACGGTGGGACTGACCGAGGCGGAAGCGCGCCGCGCTTTCGCGGATGTCGCCGTCTACCGGTCGTCGTTCCGTCCGATGAAGAACACGCTGAGCGGCAACCCCGGCCGCGCCCTGATGAAACTGGTTGTGGATAACGACACCGGTCGCGTCCTCGGCTGCCACCTGATCGGCCCCGACGCGCCGGAGATCGTGCAAGGCGTCGCCATTGCGCTGAAATGCGGAGCGACCAAGGCGCAGTTCGACGACACCATGGCGATCCACCCCACCGCGGCGGAAGAGCTGGTCACGATGTACGAACCCGTGACAGAAACGACAGGATGACAGACGGATCGGATCCCGGATATGTCGCCATGTCGTCGGCGCGAGCTTCGTCCGGGAGCGCCGGCGACGACTGCACCCGGCCCGCCGCGCCGCTACGGCCCGAAACGAGTATCGCCGATCCGAAGCGCGGGCGATGAATCCCTACAGCGACGCACAGCTTGAATCTCTGTTGTCGGGAGGGGAATCCGCTCTCGCGGAGCGGAAACGCAGCGCCGCGGACCGAAGCGGACTCCGTCGAAACATATGCGCCTTCGCCAACGATCTCGCCGGCGCGGGCAGGCCCGGAGTCATTTTCGTCGGGGTGGAAAACGACGGAAGTTGCGCCGGAATACGCATAGACGACGCATTGCTTCGAACCCTCGCGCAGATGCGCGGAGACGGCAACATTCTACCCCTCCCGACGATGACGGTAGAGAAGAAGATTCTCGCAGGATGCGAGATCGCGGTTGTTCAGGTTGAACCCGCGGAGAACCCTCCGGTGCGTTACGAAGGCCGGGTCTGGGTGAAAATCGGTCCCACGGTGCAGCAGGCGAGCGCCGAGGAGGAACGGCGTTTGAGCGAAAGGAAACAAGCGCGCAATCTGTCTTTCGACATGCGTCCGGTCGCCGGCGCAACGTTGGACGACCTGGACGAAGACTATGTGAGAACGCAGTATTTGCCTTGTGCGGTCGCGGAGGATGTCCTCGAACGCAACACGAGGCCGTTGCGCCGGCAGCTCCAGTCCCTGCGCCTCACGGCGGGCGATGTCCCGACATGGGGAGCGCTGCTGGGAATGGCGCGGGACAGCCAGGCATGGCGGCCGGGCGCCTATGTGCAATTTCTGCGCATAGACGGCCGCGAGCTCACGGACCCGATCCGGAACCGCAAGGAATTGACCGGCAAACTCGGCGATATTCTTCGTCGGCTGGACGATCTGCTGGCCCTCAACGTGTCCGTGCGGACGGAGTTCGTTTCCGTGCCGCGCGAGCGAAGATATCCCGACTACCCCGTCGACGCGCTCCGGCAATTGGCGTGGAATGCGATCATGCATCGCCAATACGATGGAACGAACGATCCGGTTCGCGTCTACTGGTACAGCGACCGCGTGGAAATAGGAAACCCCGGCGGACTTTACGGGCGAGTAAGTCGGAAAAATTTCGGCGAGGGCGTTGTCGATTATCGCAATCCCCTCGTCGCCGAGATTATGCGAAACTTGGGATTTGCGCAGAGGTTCGGCATGGGCGTTCCTCTGGCGCGGGACTCTTTGGAGAAGAACGGCAACCCTCCGCCGGAATTCGAGTTCGATCCGGTGCGGGTTCTGGTGAAAATTAGAGCGGCGAAATGAGAACGATCGCATTCTTCAACAGTAAGAGCGGTGTCGGGACGACCGGTTTGGTGTACCACCTCGCCTGCATGTATGCGGACCTCGGCGTGAACGTCATTGCCGCGGATTTCGATCCGCAAGCGAACCTCACCGGCATGTTCCTTCAGGACGAACGCCTGGAAGAACTCTGGGGAGACGAACGGGATTCGCGGAATACGGTGTATGGCGCGATCCGGCCGCTGCTTGAAGGAACCGGCGACATCGCGGCGCCCCATATCGAGGAAACCGAACCTGGAGTCGGTCTTCTGGTGGGCGATCTGGCGTTGTCGTCGGCGGAAGAGGAGTTTTCGATCCAGTGGTCGGACTGTCTCGACCGAAAACCCCGGGCGTTCCGGGTCCTTTCGGCACTGGGACGTATCTTGCGTCTCGCGGCGGAAGAAAACGCTGCGTCCCTTGCGCTCGTCGACGCAGGGCCGAATCCGGGCGCCTTCAACCGGGCAGCGCTTGTCACGGCGGATCATGTCGTCGTCCCGCTCGCCCTCGACTTCTATTCCCTTCGCGGTCTCCGGAGCCTCGGGCCGGCGCTGGACCGCTGGCGCGGCGAATGGCGGGAACGGAGAGAACGCAATCCGGTCCGGGAACTGAACATTTCAAAGGGCTCGATGCGCCCGATCGGCTATGTCGCGATGCAACACGCCGTCCGCCTCGACCGCCCCGTCATGGCGTCCGGGCGGTGGATGGACCGCATCCCGAAGGTCTACCGTGAAGCGGTCGTCGGCGAAGCGCTCAAAGACGATGTGCGTATCGACGACGACCCTCATTGCCTGGCATCGCTGAAACAATTCCGGCTTCTGACGCCACTGGCGCAAGAGGCCCGCAAACCCATGTTCCGGCTGAAGCCGGCCGATGGCGCCATCGGCGGCCATGGACGCGCAGTCCAGGACTGTTATCGCGATTTCCGGGACCTCGCCCGCACGGTGGCGGAGCGCGCCGACGTAACCCTGAGTTGAAAGCGGGCGCGGCGCCGACGGCGATCGGGACTACGGAAGGGCCGCGCGGTTCTCCGTCCTGACGCCCGGCGCGAACGCGACCTCCGCCAGCCCGTCGACGGCGCGCAGCCCCCCCCCCCCCCCCCGCAGCAGCTCCCGGAACAAGCGGAGATTGGGCGACTCCTGCGAGCCCGCCGCGCGTTCGTGCCACAGATGCAGGACCGGGCTGGAGTGACTCCCAAGTTTCCGGCGCACGCCGCTGCGCAACAGGCGCACGACGAGATCGGAATCCTCCAGCCCATGGCCCTCGTAACGGTTGTCGAAGCCGTTGACGGTAACGAAATCGGCGCGCCGGACGCCGAGATTGCAGCTCTGCACGCCGCGCCAGTCGTCGCTCCTGCGATGACGCCAGCTTCCGTCGGGCAACGGCGCGAATTCCAAGGGCCGCGCGCAGCGCGCGCCGAGAGCGCGGGCGAACCAGCGCCAACGCCCCCCGCCGGGCCCGCCCGACAGCCGTCGCCGGGACTCGGAGCGCGTCAACCAGCTCCGCTTGCCGGAGACGAAACGGGCCGCTTGCGCAAGTTTTCTGTGCCACGCCACGAAATCCGGCAGCACGAAACAATCGCCGTCGACAAAGACGAGATAGTCGCCCCGGCTCTCGCCGACGGCGAGATTCCGCGCGCGACCCGGACGGAAACCGCGCTTCTCCTGCCGGACATGGCGCAACGCGAAAGGCAGCTCCTCACGCAGCGCCGCGATCATGCGCGCGGTCGCGGCGGACGAACCGTCGTCGGCGACCACCGCCTCGAACCCGAGGTCCGTCTGCCGCGCCAGCGAACGCAGCGAGAGGCGGAGAGCGTCCGGCGCCTCGAAGGTGGTGACGACGACCGACAGGGGCGCGCCGGAACGCGCCGCGACACCGGTCACGCGCCGCGCCACTTCGCATCGAACTCCCACACTTCGCGGAAGCCGAGCGCCTCGTTGAACGCCTGGAACTCCTTGAGCGGCCCGGCGTTCACGCTCGAACCCTCGCGTCTCAGCACGCCATAGGCCGACTCCAGCGCGGCCGCGGCGGCGAGAAAGCCCGTCGCCGGGAAGATTGCGAGCGAAAAACCCAGCGCCTCGAGTCGCTCATGCGACAGGACCGGCGTCCGCCCCCCATCCACCATGTTGGCGAGCAGCGGCTTGTCCAGACTCGCGCACACGCGCGCCATTTCCTCTTCGGATTCGGGAGATTCGACGAACAGCACATCGGCGCCGGCCTCGGCATAGGCGGCGGCGCGCTCTATCGCTTCGTCGAGGCCCAGCGCCGTCCGCGCATCGGTGCGCGCGACGATTAGCATGTTCGGATCGCCCCGGGCCTCGGCGGCGACGGCGATCCGCGCAACCATCCCGGCTTTGGGCACGACGGCGCGACCGGGCGTGTGGCCGCATTTCTTGGGGAACTCCTGGTCCTCGAGCTGGATCGCCGCCACGCCCGCCGCCTCGTAGCGGCGCACCGTGTGGGCCACGTTGAGCAAGCCGCCGTAACCGGTGTCGGCGTCGGCGATCAGCGGCGCTGCCGTGGCTTCGGCGATGCGGCGGGCGCAGGACTCCATGTCGGTCAGGGTCGCGAAGCCGGCGTCGGGCAGACCGAGATACGACGCCGACACGCCGAAACCGGTCATGTAGAGCGCCTCGAAGCCCATCGCGTCGGCGATCCGCGCCGAGATCATGTCGAAAACCCCCGGCGCAACGATCAGCCCGCCCGCGGCGATCCGGGCGCGCAACGCGGCGCGCTTCGCGGCGGCGTCGGGCAGGTCCGGCATTGGCGATGTTCCTCCGTCCCGTCCGGTCGTCACGCGAAGGTCATGATGACCTGATCGACACGGACCGGGTCCCCGGGCGCAACCTCGATCTTCGCGACCGTCGCGTCGCGTTCGGCGCGCAGCACGTTCTCCATCTTCATCGCATCGACCACGCACAGCGGCTCCCCGGACTTGACCGCCTGCCCCACCGCCACCGCCAGCGACACGATCATGCCGGGCATCGGCGACAGCAGGAACCGCGACAGGTCGGGCGCCGGTTTCTCCGGGATGCGGGCGGCGAGCTCCGCGGCGCGGGCGGTGCGCACCAGCACGCGCGCCGCCGCCCCGCCATGGACGAGCCGCCAGCCCTCGCGCGCGTCGCGGGCGACCTGCACGACCGCGGGACGACCGTCGACCGTCCCGCGGAACACCCGGTCGCCCGGGCGCCAGGAAGGAGCGCGCACAGCGACGACACGACCGTGCATCTCCACGTCGTAGCCGTCTCCCGCTTCCGCGAGCGTCACCGGGATGTCGCGGCCGCCGAGGCGCACCGACAGCGGCTCGTCGGGAGCCCGTCCGCGGCCGCCGCCCGGCCGCGCTTCCCGTTCGCTCTGGCGGCGATGCGCCATCGCGGCGACCGGCGCCAGCACCGGCGCGAGCGGACCGGCGGCCGCCCCGGCGTCGTAGGCGCCTCCGTATTCCTCGGCGACGAAACCGGTGGTCAGCGCCCCGGCGCGGAAGCGCGGATGGTCGACGGCGGCGCGCAGGAACGAAAGATTGTGGGCGACCCCGGCGATCTCGAAACCGTCGAGCGCCCGGGCGAGGCGGTCAAGGGCGCCGTCCCGGTCGGCCCCGTGCGCGACGGTTTTCGCGACCATCGGGTCGTAGTGCATGGAGACTTCGCTGCCTTCGACGACGCCCGAGTCGATGCGCAGGCCGTCTTCCTCCGGCGGCGGTCGGTAGCGCCGCAAACGCCCCGCCGACGGGAGGAAGCCGCGCGCCGGATCTTCCGCATAGACCCGCGCCTCCACGGCCCAGCCGCGCGCGCGCGCGTCTTCCTGCCGCAGCGCCAGCGTTTCGCCCGCGGCGATCCGTATCATCTGCTCGACGAGATCGACGCCGTGAACCATTTCCGTCACCGGGTGCTCGACCTGCAACCGCGTGTTCATTTCGAGGAAATAGAACCGCCGGTCGGCCCCGGCGACAAACTCCACCGTGCCCGCCGAGCGGTAGCCCACGGCGCGCGCGAGCGCGAGAGCCTGACCGCCCATCGCGGCGCGCATGGGCGCGTCGACGAACGGGCTCGGCGCTTCCTCGATGACCTTCTGATGCCGGCGCTGGACTGAACATTCGCGTTCGCCCAGGTGGATCGCGTTGCCGTGCGCGTCGGCGAGGACCTGTATCTCGATATGCCGGGGCTCGACGATGAACGCCTCGACCATCATGCGGTCGTCGCCGAAGGCGGCGCGCGCCTCGTTGCGCGCCGACTCGAAGCCCTCGCGCAAGGCGCCCCGGTCTTCGGCGACGCGCATTCCCTTGCCGCCGCCCCCCGCCGACGCCTTGATCATCACCGGGTAGCCGATGCGCGCGGCGACGCGCTCCGCCTCCCCGAGGTCGGCGACCGGGTCGGGATGGCCGGGGATCGTGGCGACCCCCGCCGCCCGGGCGAGCCGTTTCGACTCGATCTTGTCCCCCATCGCCGCGATCGCGTCGGCGCCGGGGCCGATGAAGACGATCCCGGCGGCTTCGACGGCGCGCGCGAACCCGGCGTTCTCGGCGAGGAAGCCGAAACCGGGATGCACCGCGCCGGCGCCGGTCCGGCGCGCCGCCGCGACGATGCGTTCGATGGACAAATAGCTCTCGGCGGCGGGGGCGGGACCGATCTCGACCGCTTCGTCGGCCAGGGCGACGTGCGGCAGGTCCCGGTCGGCCTCGGAATGAACCGCGACGGTCGCTATCCCCATCCGCCGCGCCGTCCGCACGATGCGACAGGCGATCTCCCCCCGGTTGGCGATCAGGATTTTCCCGAACGCCGCCGGTTCAGAGGGGGATGTTGTCATGCTTCTTCCACGGGTTGGCGAGCCGCTTGGAGCGCAGCAACGCCAGCGCGCGGCAGAGCCGCCGCCGGGTGTTGCGCGGCATGATCACGTCGTCGATATAGCCGCGGCTCGCCGCCACGAAAGGGTTCGCGAATTTGTCGCGGTAGTCGCGCGTCCGGCGCTCGATTTCCGCCGCATCGCCGCCTGCCCCGCGGAAGATGATCTCGACCGCGCCCTTCGGCCCCATCACCGCGATCTCGGCGCTCGGCCAGGCATAGTTCACGTCGCCGCGCAAATGTTTCGAGCTCATCACGTCATAGGCGCCGCCATAGGCCTTGCGCGCGATCACGGTAACCTTGGGGACCGTCGCCTCGGCATAGGCGAAAAGCAGTTTCGCGCCGTGATCGATGATGGCGCCGAACTCCTGGCCCGTGCCCGGCAGAAACCCCGGCACATCCACGAAGGTCACCAGCGGGATGTTGAAGCAGTCGCAGAAACGGACGAACCGCGCCCCCTTGCGCGCCGAGTCGATGTCGAGACAACCCGCCAGAACCAGCGGCTGGTTGGCGACGATGCCGACCGTGTGGCCGTCCAGCCGCGCGAAGCCGATGACGATGTTGCCGGCCCATGACGGCTGGAGTTCGAAGAAATCGCCTTCGTCCGCCACCTTCTCGATGAGCTCGCGCATGTCGTAGGGCCGGTTGGGGTTTTCCGGCGCCAGCGTGTCGAGCGACGGCTCCGGGCGATCCGCCGGGTCGGCGGTCGGCAGGACCGGCGGCGCCTCGCGGTTGTTGAGGGGCAGGAAGCCGAAGAAACGCCGCACCGCCGCGAGCGCCTCGACATCGTTGCGGAAGGCGAGGTCGGCGACGCCGGATTTGGCGGTGTGAGTCGCGGCGCCGCCCAGTTCCTCCGCCGTTACCGTCTCGTGGGTGACGGTCTTCACGACATCCGGGCCGGTGACGAACATGTAGGACGAATCCTCGACCATGAAGATGAAGTCGGTCATCGCCGGCGAATAGACAGCCCCGCCCGCACAGGGCCCCATGATCAAGCTGATCTGCGGCACAACCCCCGAAGCCAGAACGTTGCGCTGGAAGACTTCGGCATAGCCGCCGAGCGACGCCACCCCTTCCTGAATGCGCGCGCCGCCCGAATCGTTGAGTCCGATGACCGGCAGGCCGCAGCGCATGGCGTGGTCCATCGCCTTGCAAATCTTCTCGGAATGAGCCTCGCTGAGCGAGCCGCCGAACACCGTGAAGTCCTGGCTGAACGCCAGCATGGGACGTCCGTTTATGGCGCCGTGTCCGGTCACCACGCCGTCGCCCGGCACGCGCTTGTCGGCCATGCCGAAATCGGCGCTGCGATGCTCGACGAACATGTCGAATTCCTCGAACGACCCGGGGTCGAGAAGGAGTTCGAGGCGTTCGCGCGCCGTCAGTTTGCCTTTTGCGTGTTGTGCGGCGATGCGGCGTTCGCCGCCGCCGAGGCGCGCCGCCGCGCGCCGCCTCTCGAGTTCCCGGACTATCGCGTCCATTGCGCCCCCCGCCGCGCCGGCGCCCCCGCGCGACATAACATTCCCCGGCGCGTTCGCGCCAGCGCCGCGGTTCGGCGCGGTTACGACTCGAGGAGGCGGAAGAAGCGCGCCGACGCCTCGACGGCGGCGCCGAGAGCGGCGAGACGCGCCGACGCTTCGGCGTCCTCGCCCCATCTCTCCGCCTGCCAGCGCTCGTCCAGCTGGCTCGCGGCGACGGCCCCGGCGGCGTCGATGCGCCCCTCGCGCAGCGCCAGGGCCAGCAGTGCGGAGCCGGTCGCCGCCGCCGCCTCGCGCAGCGCCGCCAGCGGCCATACGCCCGCCGACGCGACCGCGGCGCGCAAGGCGGCCAGGGCGGCGGCGCTCTGGCGCACCGGCGCAACGCCTGCGGTCACCGCGAACGCCGCGCCGTAACGCGCCCCGGCCCAGTCGAGCACGGGTCGCCAGCACGCTTCCTGCCGCTGCGCGAGAGAGGCCGGGCGCGCGGCGCGATAGCACAACAAATCGGTTTCTGCATAAGCGACGACCGCATCGACGCACGCCGCGGGGTTCGCTCCGACATCGTCGAGCGCGGCGTCGGCAAGCCGCGCAAGCGGCATCGTCCCGCGGCGTATCGTCTCCCCTTGGGCCCGCCACTCCTCGGCTGCCGCCTCCGCCAGCGCGGCGGTCGGAAGGAGCAGCGGGCGGCCCTGCGCCGTGCGGACGCGGCGTCCGTCGAGGGCGACGGCGAACCCTCGCGCGTCGCTCTCGACCGACGCCGCCCGGTAGAACCGCTTCACGGCCCGGCGGGAACGGCGAAGCCGTAGCGCTCCAGCGTCTCGCGGAAATGCGGGGGCGCCGGCGCCTCGATGGGCGGGCGCCCGGGGAGCTCCAGGCGGCGCGCATGGAGATGGAGACGCCGCACGCCGTCGCGCGCGCCGCCGTATTTCCCGTCGCCGAGGATGGGCGCGCCGAGGCTCGCGCAATGGACGCGCAATTGATGGGTGCGACCGGTCAGCGGCCGCAGCTCCAGCCACGCGACGCGCCGGCCCGCGCGGTCGAGGGTGTCGTAGCGGGTCGTCGCGCGCCGCCCGTGCGGCGTCTCCACGACACGCGCCCCGGCGCCGCCGCCGCTCTTTCCCAGGGCCGACTCGACTGTCCCGGCCGCGGGCCGCGGCGCGCCGCCGACGATCGCCCAATAGGTCTTGGCGACGGCGCCGTCGCGGAAGAGGCCGGCGAGCCGGCGAGCCGACGCCGCATGGCGCGCCAATATGAGGACGCCGCTCGTTTCCTTGTCGAGACGGTGGACGAGCCGGGGGCGCGCGTCCGCGTCGAAGCGCAGCGCGTCGGAGAGGCCGTCGACATGGCCGCGTTGCCCCGCGCCCCCCTGCGCCGCTAGGCCCGGCGGCTTGTCGATGGCGACGATGTCGTCGTCGAGGAACAGGACCCGCGCGCGCAAGGCCCGTGCGGCGGTTTCCGGGACCGACGGCGCCTCAGCGGCGTGCGCCTGCGGGGGGACGCGCACCGCCTGTCCTGCGACGAGCCGCGTGTCGGCCCGGGCGCGCTTGCCGTCCACGCGGATCTGCCCGGTGCGCAACAGCCGGAAAAGACGGTTGCGCCCGACTTGCGGGTAGTGACGCGCGAACCATCGGTCGAGGCGCGCCCCGTCGTCGGCGGCCGCCACCGGCGCCGTTCGCCGCGGCGTCACGCCAGCAGCTGCCGCACGGCGCCGATCCCGCCGATCAGCCCCGCCACCGACAAGACCACGGAGGCCACGACATAGCCGCCGGCGGCGAGCACGGCCCCGCGCTCGGCGAGCGAGACGGCGTCGAGCGCGAAGGTCGAGAACGTGGTGAATCCGCCCAGAACGCCGGCGGCCAGCGCCGCCCGCAGTTCCGGTCCCGGCGACCAGCCGTGCATGGCGGCTTCGACCAGCGCGCCCATCGCGAACGAACCGACGGTGTTGACCGCCAGCGTGCCCCAGGGGAAGCCGGGGCCGAACCATTGGCCGAAGGCGCCCATCGCCAGCCAGCGGCCGGCCGCGCCGATCGCGCCGCCGGCGGCGACCGCAAGCAACGCGGTCATCCATCGCCCCCGCGGGCGGCGCGCAATTCGCTCCAGCGCTCGAGCCGCTCGGCGAGAGCGCGTTCGAACCCCCGGCCGGTCGGTTCGTAGAACGTCGCGCGCGGCATGTCGTCGGGGAAACAGTTCTGGCCGGAGAACGCATCTGCCGCGTCGTGATCGTAGGCATACCCCTCGCCATAGCCCAATTCGCGCATGAGGCCCGTCGGCGCGTTGAGGATGTGCTTCGGAGGCATCAGCGAACCGGTCTCGCGCGCGGCGCGCGACGCGGCGGAAAACGCCCGCCAGGCGGCGTTCGATTTGGGCGATGTCGCGAGATAGAGGACGGCCTGGGCGATCGCCAATTCGCCTTCCGGAGAGCCGACGAAACGATAAGCGTCCAGCGCCGCGAGCGCCTGCGCAAGCGCGCGCGGATCGGCGAGACCGATATCCTCGGACGCGAAACGGACCAGACGGCGCACGATGTAGAGAGGGTCCTCGCCGCCGGCGAGCATCCGCGCCAGCCAGTAGAGCGCCGCGTCGGGGTCGGAGGCGCGCAGGCTCTTGTGAAGCGCACTGATAAGGTTGTAGTGCCCCTCCTGCGACTTGTCGTAGACGGGGGCGCGGCGCTGCACCGCGGCCGCAAGAGTCGCCGTGTCGAGCCTGCGCCCGGCGAAGGGGGCGAGCGACTCCACCATGTTGAGCAGGTAGCGCCCATCGCCGTCGGCCATCGCGATCAGCGCCCGGCGCGCATCGGCGTCGAGCGGCGCCGGCGCCCCGCCCTCGCGCTCGGCGCGCTCCAGAAGCGCCGACAGCGCCGCCGCGTCCAGACGGTTGAGCACCAGCACCCGGCAGCGCGACAGGAGCGCCGCGTTCAGTTCGAACGAAGGGTTCTCCGTCGTCGCCCCCACCAGCACCACCGTGCCGTCTTCCACCACCGGCAGGAAGGCGTCCTGCTGGGCGCGGTTGAAGCGGTGGATCTCGTCGACGAACAACAGCGTTCCGCGCCCCGCCGCGCGGCGGCCGTCGGCGCGCGCGAATATCTTGCGCAGTTCCGCGACGCCGGAGAACACGGTGGACACCGGGTCGAAATCGAGTCCGACCGCGTCGGCCAGCAAGCGCGCGACGGTGGTCTTGCCGCAGCCGGGCGGCCCCCAGAGGACGAGGGACGCCAGGCTGCCGGCCGCGATCATCCGGCCCAGCGGCGCGTCGGCCGCGAGCAGATGGTCCTGGCCCAGCACCTCCTCCAGCGCGGCGGGCCGCAGACGGTCCGCAAGCGGATGCGGCACGGCGGAGTCGAGGCCCGCCGCGTCGAACAAACCGGTCATCCGCTCCGCACAGTCGTGCGCAACATCTCGTCGCCGCGGCGCACCGCGAGCGGCCATTCGTCGCGCCGGCGCGAAAGCAGCCGCGACAGCTCGTCGACCGTTTCGACTTCCTCGCCCGCCAGCGAGACGACCACATCGCCGGGGCGAAGCCCGATCCGGGCCGCCGAACCGCGGCGGACCTCCATGACGACCACGCCGAGCGCCATCGGGTCGCGCCCGATCTCCATCGCCAGCGCCGGCGACAGGTTGGCCACGGCGGCGCCGGACAGCGGATGATCGCCGTCGAGAAGGCGGAGGTCGCGCGGCGGGTCCTCCGGCGGTCCGATCAGCGGAAGGCGCGCCTTGCGCTCGCCCCGCCGTCCGACCGCCGTCAACATAACGGACTCTCCCAGCCGTCGCGTCGCGACGCGGAAATTCAGCCCGTCGGCGTCGAAGATTTCATGCCCGTCGACCGCGAGCACGACATCGCCGACGGAAAGGTCGGCGGGGCTTGCCGGGTGCACCCGTTTCACCAGGACTCCCGCGGGGCGTTCGAGACCGAGCCCCCGGGCGAGATCCGCGGTTACCGGCTGAACTTCGAGACCGAGCCACGGCCGGACCATGCGTCCGGATGTCACCATCCCCTCCACGGCGATACGGACCAGATTCGAGGGGATCGCGAAGCCGATCCCGATCGACCCGCCGGAGCGCGAAAGGATGACCGAATTGACGCCGATCAGGCGTCCGTCCAGTGTCACGAGAGCGCCGCCCGAATTGCCGGGATTGATCGCTGCGTCGGTCTGAATGAAGGCGCCGCCCTTCGGTCCGGTGCGCGCCTGGGCGGATACGATGCCGCTCGTAACCGTCTGACCCACCCCGAACGGGTTGCCGATGGCGAGCACGATGTCGCCGACCGCCACCGAATCGGAGTCGCCGAGCTCTAGGGCGGGAAGCGATTCGCCCCCCGCGTCGATACGCAGGACCGCGAGGTCGGTCGCTTCGTCGCCGCCGACGAGCTCGGCCTCGAATTCGCGCCGGTCGGTCAACGCCACGATGATCTCGTCGCTGTCCTCCACTACGTGATGGTTAGTAACGATGACCCCGTCCGGGGAGACGATCACGCCGGACCCCAGCGAACGCTCCACGCGATCGCGCGGCACGCCGGGGAACATGTCGCCGAAAAAACGTTCGAAGAAGGGGTCGGAGAAGAAGGGACGGGCGCTGCGCGCGACGACGCGCCTCGTGTAGATGTTGACCACCGACGGCGAGACTTCCTCGACCAGCGGCGCGTAGGACAGCTGGAGCTCGGCCGCCGAGCGCGGAAGCGCGCGCTCCGCGGCCTGCGCCGGGGCGAAGAAGAGCAGGACCGCGAGGAGGCGCCCGATGCGCGCGGCCCACCCGACCCCCGGCGACGGACGCTCCGGGCGGCGAAGGAGGCAGGCCGGATTCGCCGTCAGAGGCTCTGCCGGCAATGCGGACAAACGCGCGCCTGCGGCTTGATGAATTCGGCGCAGTGCGGACAGGCGACGCGCCCCGAAGATCTGGCGCGCTTCTCTTCCGCATCGGCGGTGCGGGCGACGAGCAGGATGTGCACGAGCGCGACAGGCCATATGAGGAAGCCGTAGAGGAACCAGCCGAATCCGCTACGGCCTTTCGACCGCGCCACCAGAGCGACGACGACGCCGAGGAGAATCCACAACAAGAAGAGTTCCATCGGCTTCCCCCGGCGGCCGGGCCGGAACGGCCTCAGCTTTCGACGACGGTTTCGTCGTCCCTGAGCGGGCCGGAATTCCTGCCCTTGGCCTCCGGGTCGCGGTCGACGAGTTCGATCACCGCCATCGGCGCGGAGTCGCCGTATCGGAAGCCGGCGCGGAGCACGCGCGTATAGCCGCCGGCGCGGCTCGCGTAGCGTTCGCTCAGGGTCGTGAACAGTTTGTCGACCAACAGGGCGTCGCCGCCGAGCCGCGCCAGGGCCCGGCGCCGCCGGTGGAGGCCGCCGCGCTTGCCGAGGGTGATCAACCTCTCGACGACGGGGCGCAGTTCCTTCGCCTTCGGAAGGGTTGTGCGGATCTGCTCATGTTCGACGAGCGCCATCGCCATGTTGGAAAACATCGCCTTGCGATGACTCGACGTGCGGTTGAGCTTGCGCCCGCGCATTCGATGCCGCATCGGTCAGCCCTTTCCCTCGTTGTCCGCGACCCCGGCTTCAGAACCCGTCGTCGAACCGCTTTGCCATGTCCTCGATGTTGTCCGGCGGCCAATCGCCGATCTCCATCCCCAGTTCGAGATCCAATTGCTTGAGCACTTCCTTGATCTCGTTCAGGGACTTGCGGCCGAAATTGGGGGTTCGCAGCATGTCCGACTCGGTCTTCCGCACCAGGTCGCCGATATAGACGATGTTGTCGTTCTTGAGGCAGTTGGCCGAGCGCACCGACAATTCGAGTTCGTCCACCTTTTTCAGCAGGTTGGGGTTGAAGTCGGCTTGCGCGTCGTCGACCGCCTCGGCGCGGCGCTGTTCGGGATCTTCGAAGTTCACGAACAATTGCAACTGGTCGATCAGGATGCGCGCGGCGCGCGCCAGAGCGTCTTCCGCCGTTGCCGTGCCATCGGTTTCGATGCGCATCGACAATTTGTCCTTGTCGGTGTCCTGACCCACGCGCGTGTCCTCCACCTCGTACGCGACCTTGCGCACGGGGCTGTAAAGCGCATCGATGGGGATCAGGCCGATGGGAGAGTCGGCCGGGCGGTTCTGGTCGGCGGGCACATAGCCCTTGCCGTTCTCGACCGTCATCTCGAAGCGGACATGCGCCCCGTCGTCGAGGGTGCAGATGGGGACCCCGGGCGACATGACCTCAATGTCGTGGCCGGTTTCGATCTGCCCGGCGGTCACCGTGCAGGGTCCCGTCGCGGAGAGCGAGATACGCTTCGGGCCGTCGCCGTGCATCCGCAAGGCGATCGACTTTACGTTGAGCACGATCTCGGTGACGTCCTCCCGCACGCCGTCGATCGAGGAGAATTCGTGCAGCACGTTGTCGATACGCAGCGTCGTGATGGCCGAGCCCCGCAAACTCGACATGAGAATGCGGCGCAAGGCGTTGCCCAGCGTGATGCCGAAGCCGCGTTCGAGCGGCTCGGCCACGACGGTCGCGCGGCGCCCGTCATCGTCGCGCGCCTCGACCCGGAGGTCGGTCGGCTTGATCAGTTCCTGCCAGTTCTTTTCCAGCACTCTCCGCACCTCGCAAAAGGCGTCCGACAGCGGGCGGCGCGGGGCCGCCGGTCCGGGACGCAACACAAGATCCAACGGGCGCGCCCCTGCGGGCGCGCCGGCGGTCAGACCCGCCGCCGCTTCGGCGGCCGGCAACCGTTATGCGGAATCGGCGTGACGTCCCGGATAGCGGTGATGGTGAAGCCGGTGGCCTGTAGCGCGCGCAGCGCCGACTCGCGCCCCGACCCCGGCCCCTTGACCTCGACCTCCAGCGTTTTCATGCCGTGTTCGGCGGCCTTGCGCCCGGCCTCCTCCGCCGCCATCTGCGCGGCGTAGGGGGTCGACTTGCGCGACCCGCGGAACCCCTGAGACCCCGCCGACGACCAGGCGATGGCGTTGCCCTGCACGTCGGTAATCGTGATCAGCGTGTTGTTGAACGTGGCGTTCACGTGAGCCACGCCCGATATGATGTTCTTGCGCTCGCGGCGTCGAACGCGCGCGCCCGTCTCTCTGGCCATGTTCCAAACCCTTGCGCAACAGCTGGAGGACAACCCCGGCGCCGCAACCCGGCGCCGGGACGCCCGGAGCTCAGGCTTTCTTCTTGCCGGCGATCGGCCGCGCCTTGCCCTTGCGGGTCCGCGCGTTGGTGTGGGTCCGCTGACCGCGCACCGGGAGCCCGCGACGATGCCGGAGCCCGCGATAACAGCCGAGGTCCATCAGGCGCTTGATGCTCATCGCGACATCGCGGCGGAGGTCGCCCTCCACCCGGTATTCGCCGTCAATGATCTCACGCACGCGCGCGAGCTCGCCCTCGGTCATGTCGGCGACCCGACGCTCCTCCGGAATCCTCGCCTTGCCGCATATCTCGCGCGCCTTGGTCCGGCCGATGCCGAACACATAGGTCAACGCGATCTGCGCCCGCTTGTCGCTCGGTATGTTCACACCGGCTATTCGCGCCACGTCCGCACCCCCTGCAAACGAAAACGCCGCCCCGCCCCAAACCGCCTTGCGGGACCCGGCGACGCTGTTCCGAGTCGTCTACGATAGTCCCCTCCGGCGCCGAGGTCAAGGTTTGCGACGCGGGCCGGAACCGGAATTGCCGTCCCTATCCGCCCGTAGCCTCCTCGAGGGCCGCCGCGACCGCCCGGGTCACCGAATCCACGTCGGCCATGCCGTCCACCTTCGACAGAACCCCGCGCGCCTCGTAGAGCGGCAGGATCGGCGCCGTGCGTTCGCGATAGGCGGCGAGGCGCTCGCGGACCGCCTCGGGCCGATCGTCCCTGCGCCGCTCCAGGGCGTCGCCGCCGCAACGGTCGCAAACGCCGGTCTTCGCCGTGGGGCGGAAACTGTCGTGATAGCCGGCGCCGCAATCGCGGCACGAGAAACGCCCGGCGATGCGCGCGGTCAACGCTTCGGCCGACACGTCCAGCGCGATCACCCGGTCGAGGACGATGCCCGCCTCGCGAAGGACGCCGTCCAGCGCTTCCGCCTGGGCGACGGTGCGCGGAAAGCCGTCGAGCACGAACCCCGCGGCGGCGTCCGCCTCGGCAAGGCGGTCGGCGACGATGCCGATGACGACATCGTCGGGGACCAGATCGCCCGCCGCCATGATCGCCCGGGCGCGCTTGCCGACTTCCGTGCCCCGCTCCGCCGCCTCGCGGAGCATGTCTCCGGTGGAGAGATGCGGGATGGCGAACCGCGCGCACAGGCGCTCGGCCTGGGTCCCCTTGCCCGATCCGGGAGGGCCGAAAAGGATGAGCCTCATCGCCGTCGCCCGCGCAGCCGGGTCTTGCGCAACAGGCCCTCATACTGGTGCGCCAGAAGGTGCGATTGCACCTGGGCGACGAAATCCATCGTGACGTTCACGACGATGAGAAGGCTCGTGCCGCCGAAATAGAACGGCACGGCGTAACGGGAGATCAACAGCTCGGGCAACACGCAGACCGCCGAAAGATAGATCGCCCCTACCGTCGTAAGACGGGTCATTACGTAGTCGATATACTCGGCGGTATTCGCGCCGGGCCGGATACCGAGGATGAAACCTCCGTTCTTGCGCAAATTGTCCGCCGTATCCTCAGGGTTGAACACCACGGCGGTATAGAAGAAGGCGAAGAACGCGATCATGCCGATGTAAAGGGCGAGATAGGCCGGCTGTCCGCGGCCGAGCCAGGCGTTGATGTCGGCGAGCAGGCCCGTGCCGTCGCCGCCGGAGAAGCTCAGCGCCGTCACCGGCAGCAGCAACAGGGCGCTGGCGAAGATCGGCGGGATGACGCCGGCGGTGTTGATCTTGAGCGGGAGATGCGAGCTCTCGCCGCCGAACATGCGGTTCCCGACCTGGCGCTTCGGATACTGGACCAGCAAGCGACGCTGCGCGCGCTCCACGAACACGATGAACATGATGACGGCCACCGCCATCACGATCAGAAAGACGATGAACAACGCCGACAGCGCGCCGGTCCGCCCCAATTCCAGCGTGCTCACGAGAGCGCCCGGCAGTTCCGCGACAATGCCAGCCATGATGATAAGCGAGATGCCGTTGCCGACCCCGCGCGCGGTGATCTGTTCGCCGAGCCACATCAGGAAGATCGTCCCGCCCGTCAGCGTCACCACCGTCGTAAAGCGGAAGGCGAGACCGGGATCGATCACCGCGCCGACATTGTTCCCGCCGGTCATGCCCTCGAGCCCGACGGCGATGCCGAGCCCCTGAAGCGCCGCGAGCGCGACGGTGCCGTAGCGGGTGTATTGCGTGATCTTGCGGCGCCCCGACTCGCCCTCCTTCTTCCACGCCTCCAGCGTCGGCGAAACCGTCGTCATGAGCTGGATCATGATCGAGGCGGAAATGTAGGGCATGATGTTGAGCGCAAAGATCGTCATGCGCCCCAGCGCCCCGCCGGCGAAGACGTTGAAGATGCCGAGAATGCCGCCCGATTGCTGCTGGACGATGTCCGACAGCACCGTGGGGTCGATGCCCGGGATCGGGATGTAGGTGCCGAGGCGATAGACGATCAGCGCGCCCAGGGTGAACCAGAGGCGCTTCTTCAGCTCCGTCGCCTTGCCCAGCGCGGCGAAATTGAACTGGGCGGCGAGTTGTTCGGCGGCGGAAGCCATCCGCGGCGCTACGCCCCGCCGGCGCCGGGCGCGACCACCCGGCCGCCGGCCTTTTCGACCGCCGCGACGGCGCTTTTCGACGCCCCCGACGCTTCGATGGAGAGCGCCGCGGCGAGCGCACCGCGCCCGAGCAGGCGGATGCCGTCGCGCGGGCGACGGACGACGCCGGCGGCCGTCAGCGCAGCGGCGGTGACCGGCTTCTGCGGATCGAGCTTGCCGGCGTCCACCGCCTGCTGAAGGCGCCCCACATTCACCGCGACCATGCGCTTGCGGAATATATTCTTGAAGCCGTGTTTGGGCAGGCGGCGATAGAGCGGCATCTGGCCGCCCTCGAAACCGCCCAGCGACGTCCCGCTCCGCGACTTCTGGCCCTTGTCGCCGCGGCCCGCAGTGCCGCCCTTGCCGCTGCCGATGCCGCGCCCGCGGCGCGTCCGCGTCCGTTTCGCGCCGGGATTGTCGGCGAGTTGGTTCAGTTTCACGGTCGCCCTCCGACCCGGTTGCCGGCCTCGACGCGCACGAGGTGCCGGACCTTCGCGATCATGCCCCGCACCGCCGGCGTGTCCTCGAGCGTTGCCGAACGGTTCATCTTGCCGAGACCGAGACCGATGAGCGTCCGGCGCTGGTCCTTGCGGCGCCCGATGGGGCTGCCGGTTTGCGTCACCGTCACCACGTTGCCGGACATTTCGTTTCCCGCTCCCGCCTATTCCGCCGCTTCGGGCGCGCGAGCCGGCGCGGCCTCCTCGCCGCCCTGTCGCCGCCCGACCAGTTCGCCGACCTTCTTGCCGCGTTTGGCCGCCACGGCGCGCGGCGACTGAATGCGCTGAAGCGCCGCGAAGGTGGCGCGCACCATGTTATGGGGGTTCGACGTGCCGATGGATTTGGTCACCACGTCCTGCACGCCGAGGGTTTCGAACACCGCCCGCATGGGGCCGCCGGCGATGACTCCCGTTCCGGCGGGCGCGGCGCGCAGAACCACGCGCCCGGCGCCGTAGCGCCCCTGGACATCGTGGTGAAGCGTCCGCCCGTCGCGCAGGGGCACGCGGATCAGCCCCCGCTTCGCCTGCTCCGTGGCCTTGCGGATGGCCTCGGGCACTTCGCGCGCCTTGCCCGCGCCGAAACCGACGCGCCCGCGGCGGTCGCCGACCACGACGAGCGCAGCGAACCCGAACCTGCGCCCGCCCTTGACCACCTTGGCGACGCGATTGATGCTGACCAGCTTGTCGAACAGGTCGCTGTCGCCGTCGCCCCTGTGGCGGTCGCGCCTTCCGTCGCGGCGGCCGCCGCGACGCTTGTCGTCTCTCGCCATGTTTCCGACCCCGCCCGATAAAAATATCTAGAAGGACAGCCCGGCTTCGCGCGCGGCTTCCGCCAGCGCCCGGACCCGGCCGTGATAGAGATACGGGCCGCGGTCGAACACCACCGTCTCGACGCCGGCGCCCCGGGCGCGCTCGGCGACGAGTTTGCCCACCGCCTTCGCCGCCGCGACATCGGCGCCGGTCTTCAGCGTTTCGCGCAATCCCTTCTCCAGCGTCGACGCGGCCGCCACCGTGCGCCCCTCGTCGTCGCGAATGACCTGCGCATACATGTTGCGGCCCGACCGGTGCACCGAGAGCCGGGCGCGGTCGCCGGCGCGCCGCGCGAGATTGCTGCGGTTGCGCCTCTTGCGCCGCGCCGCCAGCCGTTTCGCCTTGTCCATCGGGGCCCCCGCTATTCCTTTTTCTTGCCGACTTTCTGCCGCACATATTCGCCCCGGTAGCGAATGCCCTTGCCCTTGTAGGGCTCGGGCTTGCGCAAGGCGCGTATCTCCGCGGCGATCTGTCCGACGCGCTGCTTGTCGGCGCCGGAGACCGCGATCTCGGTCGGCCGTTCGCAAGTCACCTCTACGTCGGGCGGAACCGCGAGCTTGATGTCGTGGCTGTAGCCGAGTTGCAGGCTGAGAACGCCGTCGTCCACCGCCGCGCGATAGCCCACGCCGCGGATCTCCAGGCGCCGGGTATAGCCTTGCGAGACGCCCATCACCATGTTGTCGACCAGCGACCGGGAAAGCCCCCACATCGACCGGGAGCGACGGTCCTCGCCGCGCGGTTCGACACGCACCGAACCGTCCTCGCCCCGGCTGACCGACACGGCGTCCGGAAGAGTCTGGCGCAGCTCGCCGCGCCGCCCCCGCACCGTGACGGTGCGCCCCGAGACGGCGACCTCGACTCCGTCGGGAACCGACACGGGATGTTTGCCGATGCGCGACATGACGACCCCCGAAACCGCCCTAGAACACCCGGCAGAGCACTTCGCCGCCCACATTGGCGGCGCGCGCCCGCGCGTCCGACATCACGCCGCGCGGCGTGGACAGGATGGAAATCCCCAAACCGTTGTACACCCGCGGCAAGTCCGAGATCGACGAATAGACGCGCCGCCCCGGTCGCGACACGCGGCCGATCTCCTGAATCGCCGGGTTGCCGTCGTGATATTTCAGCTCGATCTCGAGCACCGGCCTGGCCGGTATGTCGTCGAACCGGTTGTAGCCGCGAATATAACCCTCGCTCGCCAGCACTTCCAGGACACTGGCGCGCAGTTTCGAGGCCGGGCAAAGCACCGTCCCCTTGTTCGCGCGCTGGCCGTTGCGGATGCGCGTCAGCATGTCGCCCAGGGGGTCGCTCATCGTCATCGCCGTGCTCTCCCTACCAGCTCGACTTGACCATGCCCGGGATCTGGCCGTCCGACGCCAGTTCGCGCAGCGCGATGCGCGACATTTTGAGCTTGCGGTAATAGCCCCGCGGGCGGCCCGACACGACGCAACGGTTGCGCACCCGGCAAGCCGCGCCGTTGCGCGGCATCGCCGCGAGTTTCAGCCGCGCCGCAAAGCGCTCCTCCACCGGCAGCGAGGCGTCGTTCGCAGCCGTTTTGAGCGCCGCCCGCTTCGCGGCGTCGCGCGCCACCATGCGCCGCCGCTTGCGGTCGCGCTCCACCGCGCTCCGTTTGGCCATTCGCTCTTCTCTCCCCCGCCCTTCGGTTGCCGCCGCGCCGCGTCAGGCCGCGAACGGCATGTTGAAACCCTTGAGAAGCGCCCGCGCCTCGCCGTCGGTTCGCGCCGTGGTCGCGATGGCGACGTCGAGGCCGCGCACGGTATCGATGGCGTCGTAGTCGATTTCCGGGAACACGATCTGCTCCTTCAGACCGAGCGCGTAGTTCCCCCGCCCGTCGAAACTGCGCGGCGACACGCCGTGGAAATCGCGCACCCGCGGCAGCGCGATGTTGATCAGGCGGTCGAGGAATTCGTACATGCGCGCGCGTCGCAGGGTCACCTTGCAGCCGACGGTCATCCCCTCGCGCAGTTTGAAATTGGCGATCGAACGCCGGGCGCGGGTGATCACAGGCTTCTGTCCGGAGATCGCGGTCAGATCGGCGACGGCGCCCTGGATGAGCTTGCCGTCGCGGGCCGCCTCGCCGACCCCCATATTGAGGACGATCTTGTCGAGCCTGGGCGCGCGCATGGGGTTGTCGTACCCGAATTCGGCGATCAGCGCCGGGCGAACCACCGTCTTGTAATGCTCGTGCAGGCGGGCCATGCGCGTTTCCCCTAACGATCAATGACTTCGCCGGAGCGCCTGGCGTAGCGGACCTTGCGGCCGTCCCCGAGAACGCGAAAGCCAACCCGCGTCGGCTTGCCGTCGCCGGGGTCGACGAGCGCCACGTTGGAGATGTCGATCGCCGCCTCCTTCTCGACGACGCCGCCCGGCGAGGCCGGGCTGGGCTTCGTGTGGCGCTTCACCATGTTGACTCCCTGGACCACCACCCGCCGCCGTTCGGGAACCGTGCGCAGCACTTCGCCGGTCCTGCCCTTTTCGCGCCCCGCGACCACGGTAACGGTGTCGCCCTTGCGGATCTTGAGTTTCACGGCCATCGGCGTTCCTCACAACACTTCGGGCGCCAGCGACACGATGCGCATGAAGCGGCGGGCCCGGAGTTCGCGCGTCACCGGGCCGAATATCCGCGTGCCGATGGGTTCGCCCTGCCGGTTGACGAGCACTGCGGCGTTGTTGTCGAACCGTATCGCGCCGCCGTCGGCGCGGCGGATTTCCTTTGCCGTGCGCACGATTACCGCGCGGTGGATCTCGCCCTTGCGCACCCGCCCGCGCGGGATCGCCTCCTTGACCGTCACCACGATGACATCGCCCACCGACGCCGTGCGCCGTCCCGCGCCGCCGAGCACCTTGATGCACTGCACGCGCCGGGCGCCGGAATTATCGGCCACATCCAGATTCGTCTGCATCTGGATCATGGGCGGGGCGCCGTTCCGCCGGGCTCGTCCTCCAGCACTTCCCACCGCTTGCGTCGCGAGACCGGGCGACATTCGCGGATGCGCACGATATCGCCCACCTTGTGCGCGTTCCCGGGGTCGTGCGCGGCATAGCGTTTCGACTTGCGGACGAACTTCTTGTACACCGGATGACGGAATCGCCGCTCCACCCGGACCGTCACGGTCTGGTCGCCGCCGTCGCCGACGACCGTTCCCGACAATATGCGCTTCGGCATCGTCCCTACCCGTCCGCGCGCGCCGCCGCGCGCCGCCGTTCGCCCAGCACGCTGCGAATACGCGCGATGTCGCGACGCACCTCGCGAATGCGCGCGGTGTTCTCGAGCTGCCCCGTGGCGCTCTGGAAGCGCAGGTTGAGCCGTTCCTTCTTCAGGTCAACCAGCTCGCCCCGCAGGGCCGCATCGTCGCGGCCGCGCAACTCCCGCGCCTTCATCGCCCCGCCTCCACCGCCGCCTACCCTTCGTCGCCGACGCGGGCGACGAAGCGGCTGGCCATCGGCAGTTTCGCCGCGCCACGCTCGAACGCGGAGCGCGCCAGGGAAGCGGGCACGCCGTCGAGTTCGAACATGATACGCCCGGGCTTCACCCGGCACATCCAGTATTCCGGCGCGCCCTTGCCCTTGCCCATCCGGACTTCGGTGGGTTTCTTACTCACCGGCACATCGGGGAAGATGCGGATCCACATGCGGCCGGCGCGCTTGATATGACGGGTGATGGCGCGCCGCGCGGCTTCGATCTGCGCCGCCGTCACCCGCCCCGCCGATGTCGACTTCAGGCCGTAGGCGCCGAAGTTCAACGCCGTGCCGCCTTTCGCCAGACCGTGGATACGCCCCTTCTGGGCCTTGCGGTATCGAGTGCGTTTCGGGCTCTGCATCCTTCCGACCCCCTACGAGACGCGGGCGCCGTGGAACTCGCCGCGCCGGCGGTCCTGCGCCATCGGGTCGTGCTCCATGATCTCGCCCTTGAACACCCAGACCTTCACCCCGCAGGCGCCGTAGGCGGTCTGCGCCCTTTTGGAGCCGTAGTCGATGTCGGCGCGCAGGGTGTGCAGGGGCACGCGCCCCTCCCGATACCACTCAGTGCGGGCGATCTCGGCGCCGCCCAGGCGCCCGCCGCAATTGATGCGGATGCCCAGCGCGCCGAGGCGCATCGCCGACTGCACCGCGCGCTTCATCGCCCGGCGGAAGGCCACCCGGCGCTCGAGTTGCTGGGCGATGTTCTCCGCCACCAGTTGCGCATCGATCTCGGGTTTGCGGATTTCGACGATGTTGAGATGAACCTCGCCGTCGGTGAGCTTCTCCACTTCGTTGCGCAGGCGTTCGATATCGGCGCCCTTTTTGCCGATCACCACGCCGGGGCGGGCCGTGTGGATGGTCACGCGCGCCTTCTTCGCCGGACGCTCGATGACCACCCGCGACACGCCCGCCTGACTCAGGCGCCTGCGCAGATAGCCGCGGATTTTCAGGTCCTCATGCAACATATCCCCGTAGCCGGCATCCGCATACCAGCGCGAATCCCACGTCCGGTTGATGCCGAGTCTGAGTCCGACCGGGTTGACCTTCTGCCCCATGCCCCTAACCCTCCTCGTCCGCGCGCTCTCGCACCACGACGGTAAGCCGGCTGAACGGCTTGACGATGCGCCCGATGCGCCCGCGCGCCCGGGGGCGCCAGCGCCGCAGGGTCAGCGCCTTGCCGACATGCGCGTCGGCGACATAGAGCCTGTCGACATCGAGATTGTGGTTGTTCTCGGCGTTGGCGATCGCCGACAGCAGCACCCGGCGCACCTCGCCGGATATGCGCCGGCGCGAAAAGGAAAGCTCGCCGAGCGCCTTCTCGCACGGCAAGCCGCGGATGGTCTGCGCCACCAGGTTGAGCTTGCGCGGGCTGGTGCGCAGCGCTTTCGCCATCGCCATCGCCTCGTTCGCCGCCAGACGGCGTTCGCGCGCGCGTTTCCCCACGGCCTCAGGCCCTCCGCGCCTTCTTGTCGCCCGCATGTCCGTAATAGGTTCGGGTCGGCGCGAATTCTCCGAGCTTGTGCCCCACCATGTTCTCGGTCACGAGCACCGGGATGAACTTGCGCCCGTTGTGAACGCCGAAGGTCAGCCCCACGAATTGCGGCAGGACGGTCGACCGCCGCGACCAAGTCTTGATCACCTCCTTGCGGCCCGACGAACGCACCGCATCGGCCTTCTTCAGCAAATAGCCGTCGACGAACGGCCCCTTCCGGATCGATCGCGCCATGCCGTTCTCCCTAGCGCCGCTTCCGGGCGCGATGGCGGCTGCGCAGGATCAGGCGCGCGCTCGCCTTGTTGCGCCGCGTGCGCTTGCCCTTGGTCGGCGCTCCCCACGGCGTCACCGGATGGCGCCCCCCCGACGACCGTCCCTCGCCCCCGCCATGGGGATGATCGACGGGGTTCATCGCCACGCCGCGCACTTTCGGCCGGCGGCCGCGCCAGCGGTTGCGCCCCGCCTTGCCGAGCTTCACATTCTGGTTGTCGGGGTTCGAAACCGCGCCGACGGTCGCCATGCACTCGGCGCGCACCATGCGCTGTTCGCCCGACGACAGCCGAAGCAGCGCATAACCCGCATCCTTGCCGATCAATTGCGCGTAGTTGCCCGCCGCTCGCGCTATCTGCCCCCCCTTGCCGGGCTTCATCTCGACATTGTGGACGATGGTCCCCACCGGCATGTTGCGCATGGGCATCGCGTTGCCGGGTTTGATGTCGGCCTGTTCGTCCGCCACCACACTGTCGCCGGCGCGCAACCGTTGCGGCGCCACGATGTAGGCGCGCTCGCCGTCCTCGTAACGCAGAAGCGCGATAAAGGCCGAGCGGTTCGGGTCGTATTCGAGACGTTCGACGGTCGCCTCGACCCCGAATTTCCGCCGCTTGAAGTCGACGATACGATACCGCCGCTTGTGACCGCCGCCGCGGCGGCGGGCGGTCATGCGGCCGCGGTTGTTGCGCCCGCCCGATTTGGACTGCCCCTCGGTGAGAGTCTTGACCGGCGGCCCCTTGTGCAACTCGCCGCGGTCGACGAGCACCAGGCCGCGCCGGGACGGCGTGGTCGGGCGATAGCTCTTGAGCGCCATTTTCGGCCCCTCCTCCCCGGACCCGCCCTAGATTCCGGCCATGGCGTCGATCCGCTCGCCCTCGGCGAGAGTCACGATGGCTTTCTTTACGTCGCTCCGACGCCCGATCCGTCCGCGAAACCGCTTCGTCTTGCCCTTGACGTTGATAGTGTTGACACGGGCGACCTTCACCGAGAACAGCATCTCGACGGCCGCCCCGATCTCCGGCTTGGAGGCGCCGCACGCGACCCGAAAGGCGTATTGGTTGTATTCGCTTATCGCCGTCGTCTTCTCCGTCACGACCGGGCCGAGGAGGATGTCGCATGCGCGTTCGGGGGTCATGACAGGCGCGCCTCCAGCGCGGCGACCCCGGCGCGGGTGAGCACCAGCACGTCGCGGCGCAGAATGTCGTATACGTTCGCGCCCTGGCTCGGCAGGATGTCGAGGCGCGGCAGATTGCCGGCCGCACGCCGGAAATTGGCGTCGACCTCCGGCCCGTCGACGATCAGCGCCGACGGCCAGCCGAATCCTGCGAGACGGCGCGCCAGCGCGCCGGTTTTCGGCTCCTCCGCGCGCGCCGCGTCGATGACCACCAGCTTGCCTTCCGCGCGCTTCGACGACAAGGCGCATTTCAGCGCCAGGCGACGCACCTTCTTCGGCAACCCCGTCCCGTGATCGCGGCGCCTCGGGCCGAAAGCGCGGCCGCCGCCGCGGAACTGCGACACCTTGCGGTTGCCGTGGCGCGCCCGTCCCGTTCCCTTCTGCTTGTAGGGCTTCGCGCCGGTACCGGTCACATCGCTCCGGCCCTGCACGTCGCGCCCTCCGGAGCGCCGTCCGGCGAGCTGCCAGACCACCGTCCGCTGGAGCAGATCGTTGCGCACGGGCACGCCGAAAACCGCCTCGGCGAGATCGATCTCGCCGGCGGCCTCGTTGTCGAGCGTCACCACCTCGCAGCGCACGGCGTCACCCCTCTCCCGCATCGTCCGCCGCGCCGGCCCCGCCGGACGCGCCCGACGGCGGTTGCGCAAGCGCGCCCGGCAGCGGCGCCGAGGGCGGCAGGGCTTTCTTCTTCGCGTCGGTCACGCGCAACAGGCCGCCCTTCGGCCCCGGCACGCCGCCCATCACCATGATCAGCCCGCGTTCCGAATCGCTGCCGACGACGTAAAGGTTCTGTTCCGTTGCCTTCGCGGCGCCGAGACGGCCGGCCATCTTCTTGCCCTTGAAGACCCGGCCCGGGTCCTGACATTGCCCGGTCGAACCGTGGCTGCGATGCGACACCGACACGCCATGACTCGCCCGCAGCCCGCCGAAATTATGCCGCTTCATCGCGCCCGCGAAGCCCTTGCCGATCGACACGCCGCTTACGTCGACGAACTGGCCCTCGACGAAATGGCCGGCGGCGATCTCGCTTCCCACGTCGATCATGCAGTCGTCGCTGACGCGGAACTCCGCCAGCCGGCGCTTCGGCTCCACCTGCGCCCTGGCGAAATGACCCCGCATCGCTTTGGAAACGTTTTTCGGCTTCGCCTTGCCCACGCCGATCTGAAGCGCCGTGTAACCGTCGCGCCCGACCGTCTTGTGCGCCACCACCCGGCAGTCGTCGACGCGCAGCACGGTCACCGGCAGGTGCCGGCCGTCCTCGAGATAGACCCGGGTCATGCCGAGCTTCTCCGCGATCACTCCGGTCCGCATCGCCCGGCCCCGCCTACAGCTTGATCTCGACATCGACCCCGGCGGCGAGGTCGAGTTTCATCAGCGCGTCGACCGTCTGCGGCGTGGGATCGACGATGTCGAGAAGGCGCTTGTGGGTGCGGATCTCGAATTGCTCGCGCGATTTCTTGTCGATATGCGGCGACCGCAGCACGGTGTAGCGGTCGATATGCGTCGGCAGCGGGATCGGCCCCCGCACATTGGCGCCCGTCCGCCTGGCGGTATTGACGATCTCGAGCGTCGACTGGTCGAGGACGCCGTGATCGTAGGCCTTGAGCCTGATGCGGATGTTCTGGCTGTCCATCGCCGCCTCCGTCGCCCGCCGGTTGTTCTATTCGACGATTTCGGCGACGACGCCGGCGCCGACAGTCCGACCGCCCTCGCGGATCGCAAAACGCAGACCCTGGTCCATCGCAATCGGAGCGATCAACTCCACATCCATCGAAACATTGTCCCCGGGCATAACCATCTCAACACCCGAAGGCAACGAAACCATGCCCGTAACATCCGTCGTCCGAAAATAAAACTGAGGACGATAATTCGTGAAAAACGGAGTGTGACGACCGCCCTCGTCCTTCGTCAAAATATATGCCTCAGCCTTGAAACGAGTGTGAGGATCAATCGAACCCGGAGCCGAAAGAACCTGACCGCGCTCAACATCCTCACGCTTCGTACCGCGAAGAAGCGCGCCGATGTTGTCCCCAGCCTCTCCCTCGTCAAGAAGCTTCCGGAACATCTCAACGCCCGTGCAAACCGTCCGCGACGTCTCCTTCAATCCCACAATCTCAACAGCATCCCCAACCCTGACAACCCCACGCTCAACACGACCCGTAACAACCGTTCCGCGACCCGATATCGAAAAAACATCCTCAATCGGCATCAAAAACGGCAAATCCTTCGCTCGATCCGGCGTCGGGATATACTCGTCAACCGCAGACATCAAGGCGTGAACCGAACCCACGCCCGCATCCCCCGAAACACCCTCCAATGCCCGAAGCGCCGAACCCGAAACAATCGGAATATCGTCCCCCGGAAAATCGTAACTCGAAAGAAGCTCACGCACCTCAAGCTCAACCAACTCCAGAAGCTCCGGATCGTCAACCTGATCCACCTTGTTCAGATAAACGACAATCGCCGGAACACCAACCTGACGAGCCAGAAGAATGTGCTCCCGAGTCTGCGGCATCGGACCATCCGCAGCCGAAACAACCAGAACCGCACCATCCATCTGCGCCGCGCCCGTGATCATGTTCTTCACATAATCCGCATGACCCGGGCAATCCACATGCGCGTAATGACGAACCGACGTCTCATACTCAACATGCGCCGTCGCTATCGTGATCCCGCGCTCCCGCTCCTCCGGAGCCTTGTCGATGTCGTCATACGCCGTGTACGTCGCACCGCCCGTCGTCTCCGAAAGCACCTTCGTGATCGCAGCCGTCAACGTCGTCTTCCCGTGATCCACATGACCGATCGTCCCCACATTCGCGTGAGGCTTCGTACGCTCAAAACGCTCCTTCGCCATCGTCGTCTCTCCGTCTGGCCGCGTCGGGGCGGCGCTTGTTTCGACCCGTCCGCCCGCTCACGCCACGTGTGCGCGCACATCGTCGGCGACCATGCGCGGCGCGGGCTCGTAGCGCTCGAAGAACATGCTGAACTGCCCGCGGCCCTGCGTGATCGAGCGCAGCGCATTCACATAGCCGAACATGGCGGCGAGGGGCACCATCGCGGTGACCGTCATCGCCGGCCCCCGCGGCTCCATACCCTGCACCTGTCCGCGGCGGCTGTTGATGTCGCCGATCACGTCGCCCATGAAGTTCTGCGGCGTCATCACCTCGACGCGCATCACCGGTTCGAGCAGACGCGGGGCTGCGCCCGCCATCGCCTCGCGCATTGCCGCGCGCGCCGCGATCTCGAACGCGAGCGCGCTGGAGTCCACCTCGTGATGGGCGCCGTCGAGCACGGTCGCCTCGATGTCGATCATCGGATAACCGGCGACGATCCCGCCCTGCATCGCCGCGGCGACTCCCTTTTCCACCGCCGGCAGATACTCCCGCGGCACGGCGCCGCCGACGACAAGGCTCTCGAAGGCGAGACCGCTTCCCGCATCGCCCGGCCCGATGCGCAGTTTCAAACGCGCGAACTGGCCCGAACCGCCGGTCTGCTTGCGATGGGTGTAGTCGACTTCGGACGCTCGCCCGATGGTCTCGCGATAGGCGACCTGCGGCGCTCCCACATTGGCGCCCACCTGGAATTCGCGTTTCAGCCGGTCGACGATGATATCGAGATGCAGCTCGCCCATCCCCTTGATGATGGTCTGCCCGGACTCGCCGTCCACCGTTACCTTGAAGGAGGGATCCTCCATCGCCAGACGGCCGAGCGCCGCGGCGATGCGCTCCTGATCGGCCTTGGTCTTCGGTTCGACCGCGACCTCGATCACCGGTTCGGGGAATTCGATCTTCTCCAGCACCACCGGCGCGGCCGCGTCGCACAGCGTGTCGCCCGTGGTCGTGTTCTTCAGCCCGCACAGCGCCACGATGTCGCCGGCGCGCGCTTCCTTGATGTCTTCGCGATGGTTCGCATGCATCGCCAGCATGCGCCCGATGCGCTCGCGCTTGCCCTTGATGGTGTTGACGACCGCCGAACCGCTTTCGAGAACTCCCGAATAGACGCGCGCGAAGGTAAGCGAGCCGACATATTTGTCGTTCATGATCTTGAACGCGAGCGCCGAGAAGGGTTCGTCGTCGGCGCTGGCGCGCGACACCGGTTTGTCGGATCTCGGCGCCACCCCTTCCACCGCCGCCACGTCGCTCGGCGCGGGCAGGTAGTCCACCACCGAATCCAGCAACGGTTGCACGCCCTTGTTCTTGAACGCCGAACCGTTCAACACGGGGACGAAGGCGCCGGCCAGGGCGCCCTTGCGAACGCAGCGCCGGAGCGTGGCGGCGTCCGGCTCCTCGCCTTCGAGAAACGCTTCGAGCGCCGCGTCGTCATGCTCCACGGCCGCCAGCACCAGGGATTCGCGCGCCGCCTGCGCGGCGTCCGTCATGTCGGCGGGGATCTCCGCCTCGACATACTCCGCGCCCAGCGTTTCGTCCTTCCACAACAGCGCCTTCATGGAGATCAGATCGACCGCGCCGGCATAGCGCGCCTCCGCGCCCACGGGCAGCTGGACGACCAGCGGCGCCGCCCCCAGACGCTCCTCGATCATCGACACGCAGCGGTCGAAGTCGGCGCCGATGCGATCCATCTTGTTGACGAAGCACACCCGGGGGACTCCGTATCTGTCCGCCTGCCGCCACACCGTCTCGGATTGCGGCTCGACGCCCGCCACGCTGTCGAAGACGCAGACCGCGCCGTCGAGCACCCGCAGCGAGCGCTCCACCTCGATGGTGAAATCCACATGCCCCGGCGTGTCGATGATGTTGATGCGGTGGTCGCGCCAGAAGCAGGTCGTCGCGGCGGAGGTGATGGTGATGCCGCGCTCCTGCTCCTGGTCCATCCAGTCCATCGTGGCGGCGCCGTCATGCACCTCGCCCATGCGGTGCGAGCGCCCGGTATAGAACAGGATTCGCTCCGTGGTCGTCGTCTTGCCGGCGTCGATATGCGCCATGATGCCGATATTGCGGTACCGCCCGAGCGGCGTGGTGCGCGCCATCGTTCCCGTATCCCCGCGCCCGAACCGCCGCCTTACCAGCGGTAGTGCGAGAACGCCTTGTTGGCTTCCGCCATCCGGTGCGTGTCCTCGCGTTTCTTGACCGCGGCGCCGCGGTTCGCCGCGGCGTCCATGAGCTCGTTGGCAAGGCGGTCGATCATCGTCTTCTCCGACCGCTTGCGCGCCGAATCGATGAGCCACCGGATGGCGAGCGCCTGCCGCCGGTCCGGCTTGACCTCCATCGGCACCTGATAGGTGGCGCCGCCCACGCGGCGCGACTTGACCTCGAGATTGGGCTTCACGTTCTCCAGCGCGTCGTGAAACACTTGCAGCGGCCCGCCGCCGCGCCGCGCCATCCGATCGAAAGCCCCGTAGACGATGCGTTCGGCGACCGACTTCTTGCCGTCCGCCATGAGATTGTTCATGAATTTGCTCAGCACGACATCGCCGTACTGGGCGTCGCCCAGAATCTCGCGCTTTTCCGCGGCGCGGCGTCGGGACATCTCGGCCTCCTTCCCGCCGTTCTATTGCGGGCGCTTGGCGCCGTATTTCGAGCGCCGCTGGCGCCGGTCCTCGACGCCCTGCGTGTCCAGCTTGCCCCGCACCACATGGTAGCGGACGCCGGGCAGGTCCTTGACCCGGCCGCCGCGGATCAGCACCACCGAATGCTCCGCCAATTTGTGCCCCTCGCCGGGGATGTAGCTGATCACCTCGAACCCGTTGGTCAGCCGCACCCGCGCCACCTTGCGCAACGCCGAGTTGGGCTTTTTCGGAGTCGTCGTGTACACCCGCGTGCACACGCCGCGCTTCTGGGGGCACGCCTCGAGAGCCGGCACCTTGTTGCGTTGCACCGGGCGCCGCCGGCCCTTGCGAACCAATTGGTTGATTGTCGGCATCGCCCTTCTCCGCCTTCACCGCACCCCGCGGCGACCCGAAACCGAACGCCGCGGGCGACCCCGCGGCGGCGCAAGCGCCTCTGTCCCGCTGCATATGCGCGGCCGCACGCCGCCGGCGCCGCCCGCCGCTCACGGCCCGCTTCCGCAAAGAGGCGCCGAACCTGAAGGCGCGGCGGCCGGGAGTCAAGCGGATTCGACGAACGCCGCGGAAGATTTTCCGAACGACGCCCGCCGCCCCCTTCGAACCCTCCGAGAGCGCCGTTCTCAGGCCGCGCCCATCGCCGCCGCCTCGGCCTCCAGCTGCTCCGCCTCGGCGCGCGCCTTGCGGGCGGCGACGATGCGCCGGTCGCGTTCGGAGGCGATATGCTTCTGTTCGTCGATGAACCGCCCCGTCCCGGCGGGAATCAGCCGGCCGACGATCACGTTTTCCTTGAGTCCCTGCAGCGTGTCGGTCCGCCCCGTAACCGCGGCGTCGGTCAGCACCCGCGTGGTCTCCTGGAACGACGCCGCCGAGACGAAGGAATGGGTCTGAAGGCTCGCCTTGGTGATGCCGAGCAGCACCGGCGCTCCGGACGCCTCGCGCCCCCCTTCCTCGACGGCCTTCCGGTTGACCTCCCGCAACTCCACCCTGTCGACGCGCTCGCCGACAAGGAAAGTGGTGTCGCCGGGGTCTTCGATCTCGATCTTCTGCAACATCTGGCGGGCGATCACCTCGATGTGCTTGTCGTTGATCTTCACCCCCTGAAGTCGGTAGACCTCCTGAATCTCGTCGACCAGATAGCCGGCGAGTTCGGCGACTCCCAGAACCTTCAGGATGTCGTGCGGGACGCGACTGCCGTCCACCAGCATGTCGCCCTTGCGCACGCGATCCCCTTCCTGCACGGCGATATGCTTGCCCTTGGCGATGAGATACTTGACCGGGTCGGCGTCGTCGCCGTCGGGCTGCACCACCAGCTGCCGTTTCCCCTTGTAGTCCTTGCCGAATTCGACCGTGCCCTCGATATCGCTGATGATTGCGAAATCCTTGGGCTTGCGCGCTTCGAAGAGCTCGGCCACGCGCGGCAGGCCGCCGGTGATGTCGCGCGCCTGCGCTCCTTCCAGCGGGATGCGCGCCAGCTCGTCGCCCGCGCGCACCTCGGCGCCCTGCTCCACCGCGAGGATCGCGTCCACCGGAAGCTCGAAATTCGCCTCCCGGCCGCTGGCGAGGCGCAGCGGCTCCTCGACGCGCGCCAGCACCGCGCCCGCCTCGACCGTCGCGCCGTCCACCGCCTCGACAAGAGCGCCCGTCGGCAATTCGCAGACCGCTTCGTTTCCGTCCGCGTCCCGCGCCGCCTCCTCCGCACGGGCCAGCACGGCGCCGGCGTCCAGTTCGGCACCCTCGGCGACTTCGACGACCGCGCCCGCCGGCAATTCGTAGACCGCCTCGCCGCCGTCGGCGAGCATGATCGTCTCGCCGTCGCCGTCCGTCAGAACGATCCGCGGAAGAAGCGCGGCGCCGCGGCCCGTCCGCTTTTTCGCGACGACGCGCAGCCGCGGCGTCCCCTCCTCGCCGGCCTGCCCGAGCCCGGCCTCCTCGACTGTCGTGACGCCGTCCGCCAGGTCCCGATACGCCACGCGGCCGTCGACGCCGGCGACGACAAGGCGCTCCCTCGTCAGCGCCACCCGCGGACACGGCGCCGGCCCCTTGCCGGATCGCCTGGCCGGCTCGGCGATGCGCAGGCGCGCCTCCTCCCGGCGCGCCGTCGTCCCCTCGACGATGTCGCGGAGCGCGACCCGGCCGGCGCAGGCGGCGACAATCTCGCGCTCGCGGACCAGCGTGATGCGGGGCCGGTAGTCCGACCCCTTGCCGGTCCGCTTCCATTCGACCACCCGGCGGCTCGAAATGCCCGTCGCCTCGTCGGTTTCCTCGCGCATCGTCACGCCTTCGATAAGGTCGTTGTAGACGACCCGGCCGGCGGTTTCGCCGATGACGGGACGGATATGCGGGTCCCATTCCGCGAGCTTGTCGCCTCGCGACACGGGGCCGCCGTCGACGACGAACAGGCGCGCGCCGTAAGGGATCCGGTGACGGGCGCGCACGACCCCCTGCCGGTCGCGAAGCACGACCTCGCAGTTGCGGCTCAATACCAGCGGCGCGCCTTCGGCGTCGACCGTATGATAATTTTCGATCTGCGCCACGCCATCGACATTGCTGTCCACGCTCGACTGTTCGGCCCTCTGCGACACCGCGCCGCCGATGTGGAAGGTGCGCATCGTCAATTGGGTGCCGGGTTCGCCGATCGACTGCGCGGCGATGACCCCGACCGCCTCGCCGACATTGACCATAGTCCCGCGCGCGAGGTCGCGCCCGTAGCAGCGCGCGCACACGCCGCGCTCGGTCTTGCAGGTAAGCGGCGAGCGTATCTTCACCCGGTCGATGCCCGAGGCGACGATAGCTGCGGTCGCCTCCTCGTCGATCAGTTCGCCGGCGCGGACGATCGGCGCATCCTCCCGGGGGTCGCGCACGTCCGCAGCGGCGCAGCGGCCGAGAATGCGATCGGCGAGGGGTTCGATCTCCTCTCCGCCGTCGATCACGGCGCCGATTTCCAGTCCCCCGGCGGCGCCGCAATCCTCCTCGGTGACGATGACATCCTGCGCCACGTCGACGAGGCGGCGCGTCAGATACCCCGAATTGGCGGTCTTGAGCGCCGTGTCGGCGAGACCCTTGCGCGCCCCGTGGGTCGAGTTGAAGTATTCGAGGACCGTCAATCCCTCCTTGAAATTGGAGATGATCGGCGTCTCGATGATCTCGCCCGACGGCTTGGCCATCAGCCCTCTCATGCCGGCGAGCTGTTTCATCTGGGCCGCCGAGCCGCGCGCGCCCGAATCCGCCATCATGTAGACCGAATTGAGGTCGCCGCCGGCGGCGCCCCCCGGCGAATCGATGGCTTTCATCATCCTTTCCGCCACCGTGTCGGTGCACCGCGACCAGACGTCGATCACCTTGTTGTATTTCTCGCCCTGGGTGATCAGACCTTCGGAATACTGACGCTCGAACTCCTTGACCTTGTCGCGGGTATCGGTGACGAGGTCCTGCTTGGCGTCGGGAACCACCATGTCGTCCTTGCCGAAGGAAATCCCGGCGCGGCACGCGCGGCCGAACCCGATCTTCATGATCCGGTCGGCGAACAGCACCGTTTCCTTCTGGCCGCAATGGCGATACACCTCGTCGATGACCTGACTGACTTCCTTCTTGGTCAGCACCCGGTTTATCGCCGAAAAGCCGATGCGCGGATGGCGCGGCAGTATCTCCGACAGCAACATCCGGCCCGGCGTCGTCTCGACCACCTTGTCCTCGAAGCGCGCCTTGATCCGGGCGTGCAGATGCACGGCGCCGGTTTCCAGCGCATGTTCGATCTCGCCCACATCGGCGAAGCGCATCCCGTCGCCCGCCAGACCGTCGCGGGCGATGGTGAGGTAGTAGAGGCCGAGCACGATGTCCTGCGTCGGAACGATGATCGGCTTGCCGTTCGCCGGGCTGAGGATGTTGTTGGTCGACATCATCAGAACCCGGGCCTCGAGCTGGGCCTCCAGGGACAGCGGCACGTGCACCGCCATCTGGTCGCCGTCGAAATCGGCGTTGAAGGCGGCGCACACCAGCGGATGAAGCTGAATGGCCTTGCCTTCGATGAGTTTCGGCTCGAAGGCCTGAATCCCCAGCCGGTGCAGGGTCGGCGCGCGGTTGAGAAGCACCGGATGCTCGCGGATGACCTCCTCCAGAATGTCCCAGACTTCCGGGCGTTCCTTCTCCACCATCCGCTTCGCCGCCTTGATGGTGGTCGCCATGCCGTACAGTTCCAGCTTGGCGTAGATGAACGGCTTGAAGAGCTCGAGCGCCATCTTCTTCGGCAACCCGCACTCATGGAGCTTGAGCTCCGGGCCGACGACTATCACCGACCGCCCGGAATAGTCGCAGCGTTTGCCCAGCAGGTTCTGGCGAAAGCGCCCCTGCTTGCCCTTCAGCATGTCGGCCAGCGACTTCAGCGGGCGCTTGCTCGGGCCGGTGATCACCCGCCCGCGGCGCCCGTTGTCGAACAGCGCATCCACCGATTCCTGAAGCATGCGCTTCTCGTTGCGCACGATGATGTCGGGCGCGCGCAATTCGAGCAGACGCCGCAGCCGGTTGTTCCTGTTGATCACGCGGCGGTAGAGGTCGTTGAGATCGGAGGTCGCGAAACGGCCGCCGTCGAGCGGCACGAGCGGACGCAGCTCGGGCGGGATCACCGGCACCGTCTCGAGGATCATCCACTCGGGGCGGTTCCTCGACTCGATGAACGCCTCCACGAGTTTGAGCCGCTTGACGAACTTCTTCCTTTTGGCCTCCGACGCGGTCTCCGCCAGGTCCTCGCGCAGCTGCGCGCGCTCGTCCTCGAGGTCGATGGCCGAGAGCATGTCGCGGATCGCCTCGGCGCCGATGCCGGCGCGGAATGCGTCGTCGCCATGTTCGTCGAGCATGGCGATATACTGATCCTCGGTGAGCAGCTGCTTCTGCTGCAGCTCCGTCAGCCCCGGCTCGACGACCACGTAATTCTCGAAATAGAGAATGCGCTCCACTTCCTTGAGCGTCATGTCGAGCAGCGTCGCGATGCGCGACGGCAGCGATTTCAGGAACCAGACATGCGCCACCGGCGAGGCCAGTTCGATATGCCCCATGCGCTCGCGCCGCACCCTGGACTGGATGACCTCGACGCCGCACTTCTCGCAGACGATGCCGCGGTGCTTCATGCGCTTGTACTTGCCGCACAGGCACTCATAATCCTTGATGGGGCCGAAGATCTTCGCGCAGAACAACCCGTCGCGCTCCGGCTTGAAAGTCCGGTAGTTGATCGTTTCCGGCTTCCTCACCTCGCCGAACGACCACGAGCGGATCTTTTCCGGGCTGGCGATCGAGATGCGAATTTCGTCGAACCGCGGCGAGCTCGGCGCCGGGGCGAACAGGTTCATCAGTTCGTTCATATCGCCTCTCCTGTGCCGGCGTCGCCGCCGCGCGACCGGCGGCCCCGGACCCGAAAATTCACCCGCTCTCGGCCAGGTCCACGTCGAGGCCGAGCGATTGCAGTTCCTTGACCAGGACGTTGAAGGACTCGGGAATCCCCGCCTCGAAGCGGTCCTCGCCACGCACGATCGACTCGTAGGCCTTGGTGCGCCCCGAGACGTCGTCGGACTTCACCGTAAGCATTTCCTGAAGGGTGTACGCGGCGCCGTAGGCCTGAAGCGCCCAGACCTCCATCTCGCCGAACCGCTGGCCGCCGAATTGCGCCTTGCCGCCGAGCGGCTGCTGCGTCACCAGGCTGTAGGGGCCGATCGAACGCGCGTGGATCTTGTCGTCCACCAGGTGATGGAGCTTGAGCATGTAGATGTAGCCCACCGTCACCTTGCGGTCGAAGGGCTCGCCCGTGCGCCCGTCGATCAGCGTCACCTGGCCGGATGCGTCGAGGCCCGCATCGCCGAGGAATTTTACGATGTCGGCCTCGCGAGCGCCGTCGAACACCGGCGTCGCCATCGGCACGCCGTCGCACACATGCTCGGCGAGCTCGATCACTTCGCCGTCCGACAGCCGGTCCAGAACCGAATGTCGCAATTCCGATCCGTAAAGATCGCCCAGGCGGGCCCGCAAACGGCCCTGCGCGGCCACCGACTCCAGCATCTCCCCCACTTCGCGCCCCAGCGCATGGGCAGCCCAGCCCAGATGGGTTTCGAGTATCTGCCCCACATTCATCCGCGACGGCACGCCGAGCGGATTGAGCACGATGTCGACCGGCGAACCGTCCTCGAGATAGGGCATGTCCTCGACCGGCATGATCCTGGAGATCACCCCCTTGTTGCCGTGTCGGCCGGCCATCTTGTCTCCGGGCTGGAGCTTGCGCTTCACCGCGACGAAGACCTTGACCATCTTGAGGACGCCGGGCAGCAATTCGTCGCCCGCCTCGACCTTCTCCACCTTCTCTTCGAAACGCCGCCGCAAATTTTCCATCGCGCCGTCGAACCCGCGCTTCAGCGTCTCGACACGCTCCATCGCCGCCTCGTCGTCGACGGCGAACTTCCACCACTGGCTCCGCGGATGGGCGTCGAGCAATGCGCGGTCCACCGTTGCGCCCGCCTCCGCGCCCTTCGGCCCCGCCACGACCTCGCGGTCGAGCAGCAGCGCCGACAGGCGGTCGTAGACATTGCGCTCGACGATCTGCTTCTCGTCGTCCCGGTCCTTGACCAGACGGTCGATTTCGGCGCGCTCGATGGCCAGCGCGCGCTCGTCCTTCTCGGTCCCGCGCCGCGAGAACACGCGCACTTCCACCACCGTTCCGGAGAAACCGGGCGGCAGCCGTTTGGACGTATCGCGCACGTCGGAAGCCTTCTCGCCGAAGATCGCGCGCAGGAGTTTCTCCTCGGGCGTCATCGGCGACTCGCCTTTCGGCGTGATCTTCCCCACCAGAATGTCGTTCGGCCCGACCTCGGCGCCGATATAGACGATGCCCGCCTCGTCGAGATTGCGGAGCGCCTCGTCGCCGACATTGGGGATGTCGCGGGTTATCTCCTCCGAACCGAGTTTGGTGTCGCGCGCCGTCACCTCGAATTCCTCGATATGGATCGAAGTGAAGACATCGTCCGAAACGATACGCTCGGAAACGAGGATGGAATCCTCGAAATTGTAGCCGTTCCACGGCATGAACGCGACGAGGACGTTGCGCCCCAGCGCCAGCTCGCCCAGGTCCGTCGACGGACCGTCGGCGATCACGTCGCCGGCCGCCACCGAATCGCCCACCCTCACCACCGGGCGGTGATTGATGCAGGTGTTCTGGTTCGAGCGCTGGAACTTCCTCAGATTGTAGATGTCGACCCCGGCCGACGGGCCGCCTTCGGCGCGCCCCTCGTCGTCGGAGACGCGGACCACGATGCGCTGCGCGTCCACCTGGTCGATCACGCCGGAACGCCTCGCGACGACGGTGGCGCCGGAGTCGCGGGCCACGACCTCTTCCATGCCCGTGCCGACGATCGGCGCCTGGGCGCGCAGCAACGGCACCGCCTGTCGCTGCATGTTCGACCCCATCAGCGCGCGGTTCGCGTCGTCGTTCTCCAGGAACGGAATCAGCGCCGCCGCCACCGAAACCAGCTGCTTGGGCGAGACATCGATATAGTCCACCTGGTCCGGGGTGGTCATCACGAAGTCGCCGCTGACGCGGCAGCTCACGAGATCGCGCTCGAAACCGCCGTCCGCCGTCAGCGGCGCGTTCGCCTGCGCGATGGTGTGCCGCGCCTCGTCGATCGCCGACAGATACTCGACCTCGCCGGTCACCTTGCCGTCCACGACCTTGCGGTACGGGCTCTCGATGAAGCCGTAGCGGTTGACCCGCGCATAGGTCGCGAGACTGTTGATGAGGCCGATATTCGGCCCTTCCGGCGTCTCGACGGGGCAGATGCGTCCGTAATGCGTCGGGTGCACGTCGCGCACTTCGAACCCGGCGCGTTCGCGGGTCAGACCGCCGGGGCCGAGCGCCGACAGGCGGCGCTTGTGCGTGACCTCGGACAGCGGGTTGGTCTGGTCCATGAACTGGCTGAGCTGCGACGAGCCGAAAAACTCGCGCACCGCCGCCGCCGCCGGCTTCGCGTTCACCAGGTCCTGCGGCATCGCCGCGTCGATTTCGACCGAACCCATGCGTTCGCGGATCGCGCGCTCCATGCGCAGCAGCCCGATGCGGTACTGGTTTTCCATCAACTCGCCGACCGACCGCACCCGGCGGTTGCCGAGATGGTCGATGTCGTCGATTTCGCCCTCGCCGTCCTTCAGGTTCACGAGCGTGCGCATCACCGCGAGGACATCGCTGCGCCGCAATTCGCGCTGCTCGTCGCCGCCCTCCAGACCGAGCCGGGCGTTCATCTTCACGCGCCCCACCGCCGACAGGTCGTAGCGCTCGGAACGCTGCACATCCACGTCCGCAGCGGCGATCCAGACCATGTTCGGGCCGTCCCACTCCGCGCCGCGCGACATCGCCAGCAGAACGAACCCGTCGCGGGCGTCGACGACCCACGCGTTCCCGTCCGCCGCCGCGCGGTCGAGGACGCCGACCGTCCGCCGCGCGCCCGGCTCCGCGCGCGCGTTCGCCGTCGCCTTGCGCAGTTTGGCGGGGCTCAGGAACAGATCGTAGAAGAGCCGCTCCGCGCCTTCCTCGGTGGGCGGTTCGCCGGGGCGCATCACCCGGTAGATGTCGGTGAGCGCATCCTGGCGCGAGAGGTTCTTGTCGACCTCCAGAGTGTTGCGCATGTACGGCACGTCCGAAGGGCCGATGTCGAGAGCCGCCACATTGTCCGCCTCCGCCCGGCGGAGGAGCTCCTCGGCGATCGCGTCGCCCGCCTCGGTCGCTTCCGCGCCGTCGATCCGTTCGAGGAGCTCCCGGACCATCGTCTCGCCCGCGGCGTCGCCCTCTTTGGCCACCCCCGCTTCCACGAATCCGGCAAGCAGTTCCGCGGCGGTCGCGTCGTTCGAGTCCGCGACCCCGGCGGTTCTGAACCGGTTGACGAGCTTCTCGAACCGGCCGAGGAGCGCGTCGCCGACGATGTCTCCCGCCTCGACCAGCGTCCGGCCGGTGTTCCCGTCCACGACATCGGCGGCCGCGTAACTCCTGAAGATTTCGGCGCGCTCGATCCGCAGCCGCTTCACGCCGGTTTCGGCGAGCGCCCGCAAGCGGCGCTCGCTCATGCGCCGGCCCGCCTCGGCCACCGTCTTGCCCGTGCGCGCGTCCACCAGGTCGGCGGACAGTTTGGCGCCGCGCAGGCGTTCCGCATCGAACTCGGTGCTCCAGCCGCGGCGGTCGCGCCGATAAACGCGGACATGGTAAAAGCTCGTCAGGATATCCGGCGTCTCCAGGCCGAACGCGCGAAGCAGGGTCGTCGCCGGCAGTTTGCGCCGCCGGTCGATGCGCACGTGAACGATGTCCCTGGCGTCGAACTCGAAATCCAGCCACGAGCCGCGATAGGGGATCACCCGCGCCGCGAACAGATATTTCCCCGAGGAATGGGTCTTGCCCTTGTCGTGGTCGAAGAACACGCCGGGCGAGCGGTGCATCTGGCTGACCACCACCCGCTCGGTGCCGTTGATGACGAAGGTGCCCTTGTCGGTCATCAGCGGCATGTCGCCCATGAAGACATCCTGCTCCTTGACGTCGCGGACCGAGCGCGAGCCCGTTTCCTCCTCGATGTCCCACACGATGAGGCGCAGGGTGACCCGCAGCGGCGCCGCATAGGTCACGCCACGCTGCTGGCACTCCTCGACATCGTATTTCGGACGGTCGAGGGCGTAGGCCACATAGTCGAACTGCGACCGCCCCGAGAAGTCGCGAATCGGGAACACCGATTTGAACACCGCCTGCAAACCGCTGTCGGCGCGGTCCTCCGCCGCCACCCCGGCTTGCAGGAAGGCGTCGTAGGATGTCTTCTGCACCTCGATGAGGTCGGGCATCGAGGCCGCCGCGGCGATCCGTCCGAAATCCTTGCGAATGCGCTTGCGTCCGGTGAACGACAGAGTCATGCGGCCTCCTTCCGGCGTCTCGCCCACAGGGCGGCGCGCGGCGCAAGCGAACCGCCGCGACGCGCCCTCGCAGGCGCCTCGCCCCGGCGGTTCTCTCCGCTCCGGCGGCGCGCCGGAGCCGAATGGGTTGTGTCGACCAGTCCCGTCTCGCAGTGCCGATCGGCGACGATGCGCGCCGACTCGTCCAGTCGCGCCGGCGATATATCGCCGGCGAAGCGGTTTGTCAACCCGATACGAAAACGGGCCGATACGAAAACGGGCCGATACGAAAACGGGAAGGCCGTCGGCGGGGCTATTGCAGCTCGACGGTAGCGCCGGCCGCCTCGAGCTTCTTCGCCAGTTCCGCCGCCTCGTCCTTGCCGACGCCTTCCTTGACCGGCTTCGGCGCCGCTTCCACGAGCGCCTTCGCCTCCTTCAGGCCAAGTCCGGTGATCTGGCGGACTTCCTTGATCACATTGATTTTCTTTTCTCCGAACGACGCCAGCACGACGTTGAATTCGGTCTTCTCCTCGACCGCCGCCTCGGCGCCGTCTCCGGCGCCCGGCGCCGCCGCCACCGCAACCGGCGCCGCCGCGGAAACCCCCCATTTCTCCTCGAGGAGCTTCGACAGCTCCGCCGCCTCGATCACCGTGAGCTGCGACAGCTCCTCGACGATGTTCTCCAAATTGGCCATGATGACGGTCACTCCTTCTTCTTCATCGGTCTTTGCACAGATCGGTCTGCCGGTCGGGCCGGCCGGGGATCAGGCCGCTTTCGCTTCGTCCCCGGCGTCCTCGGAATATGCGCCGACCACCCGCGCGAGCTGCCCCGCCGGGGCCTGCAGGACTCCGGCGACCCTCGTCGCCGGCGCCGCGAGCAGGCCGATCAGCCGCGCCCGCAATTCGTCCAGCGACGGCAATTCGGCGAGAGCGCGCACCGCCGCCTCGTCGAGCGGCGCCTCGCGCAACCCCCCGCCCAGCACCGCGAAATGAGGATTCTCCTTCGCGAACTCCACGGAAGCCCGCGCCGCCGCGACCGGGTCTCCGGACCACGCGATCGCCGTCGGGCCGGTAAAGAGCGCCGCCATATGGCCGTAGGGCGTGCCCTCGAGCGCCCGTCTGGCCAGGCTGTTCTTCGTTACGCGGAAGGTCGCCCCGGCCGCGCGCATGGCGCGGCGCAGCGCCGTCGCCTCGTTCGCCGCAATCCCGAGATAGTGGGTCACCACCACGACGTTCGCGCTTTCGAACGTCCCCCGCAGCGTCTCCACCAGGCGTTCCTTGGTCGCTCGCTCCATTCCTCCGCCCTCCGCTGCGCGTCGCGCCGCCGCTCGCGCCCGCGACGCGGCGCTGTCCGCATGACCGTCCCGGAAGCGGAGCCGCGGCGAGCGCGGCATTCCTCCGTCTCGGCGGGCCCGCAATGGAATTAAGCCGCGGCCGAACCGCCGCGGCGCCCGCTGTCTCGAACGGATCGCGCGGGCTATAGCCCGCATTCAGAGCCGGGTCAACGCCTCGGTGTCCAGCCTCACGCCAACCCCCATCGTCGAGCTCAGCGTGGCCCGGCGAAGGAAGGTCCCCTTCGCCCCCGTCGGTTTCGCGCGGTTGATCGCCGCCACGAAAGCCTCGACATTCTCACGCAGCGCCCGGTCGCTGAAACTCGCCTTGCCCACCCCGGCGTGGATCAGGCCCGCCCGCTCGACGCGAAACTCCACCTGGCCGCCCCTGGCGGCTTGCACGGCCGCCGCTACGTCGTTCGTCACCGTGCCGAGCTTGGGGTTCGGCATGAGGCCGCGCGGCCCCAATATGCGCCCCAGCCGCCCGACCAGGCGCATCATGTCGGGCGTGGCGACGCAGCGGTCGAAGTCGATTTCGCCCGCCTGCACCTTCTCCGCGAGGTCTTCGCCGCCGACGATATCGGCCCCGGCGGCGCGCGCTTCCTCGGCGCGCGCATCCCGCGCGAAGACGGCGACGCGCACCGTCTTGCCGGTTCCGTGCGGCAGGTCGGCCATGCCGCGCACCATCTGGTCGGCGTGGCGCGGATCGACGCCCAGATTGAGCGCGATCTCGACCGTTTCGTCGAATCGGGCCGTCGCGTTGCTCTTGACCATCCCGACCGCGTCGTCGAGGCTGTAATCGGCGTTTCGGTCGACCGCCCTGCGCAGGGGTTTCATCCGTTTGCCGTCGCGGCGCGCCATCGCTCAACCCTCCGTCACTTCGATGCCGATCGAGCGCGCCGACCCGGCGAGCATCCGGCATGCGGCCTCCGCGTCGTCGCAATTGAGGTCCTTCGCCTTGACCCTGGCGATCTCGCGCAATTGGCTCATCGTCACCTGCGCGGTCGGGTCCTCGCGCCCCGGCGCGCCGTTCCCCTTTTCGACGCCTGCGGCGCGCTTCAGCAGATAACTCGCCGGCGGCGACTTGGTCGAAAAACTGAAACTGCGGTCCGCATACACGGTGACGACGGTCGGGATCGGCATCCCGGCTTCCATCTTCTGCGTCGCCGCATTGAACGCCTTGCAGAATTCCATGATGTTCAGGCCGCGCTGGCCGAGCGCCGGGCCGATGGGCGGTGCCGGGCGCGCCTCCCCCGCGGGCACTTGCAGCTTGATGTAGCCGTCGATTTTCTTCGCCATGGGAGCCCCCTCTCCGCCGCCCGATTCAGAGCTTCTTGACCTGCGCGTATTCGAGCTCCACGGGCGTCGACCGCCCGAAGATCGACACCCCCACCTTCAGCCGCGCCCGGTCTTCGTCCACCTCTTCGACCATCCCGTTGAACGAATCGAACGGCCCGTCGCAGACCTGGACCATCTCGCCGATGTCGAAGACGATCGACGGTTTGGGGCGTTCGGTGCCCTCGCGCACCTGGCGCAGGATGCGTTCCGCCTCGGCTTCGCGGATCGGCGTCGGCTTGCCTCCGGCGCCGAGGAACCCGGTGACCTTCGGCGTGTTCCGCACCAGATGCCAGCTCTCGTCGGTCATCGCCATGCGGATCAGCACGTAGCCGGGAAGGAATTTGCGCTCGCTCGATATCTTGCGACCGCGGCGCATCTCGACGATTTCCTCGGTCGGCACCATCACCTGCCCGAACAGGCCCGACATGCCCTTGCGCGCCGCCCGATCCTCGATGGCGTGCGCCACCTTCTTCTCGAAACCCGAATGGGTGTGGACGATATACCACCGCGCTCCCTCGGGCGCGCCCGCGTCCACCGCTTCAGCTCCCGATCCCGAGCACGGCGCCGACGCCGGTGCGGATCGCCCAGTCGACGAGCAGAAAGAATATCGCCAGCAGGAACACCATGATGAACACCATCACCGTGGTGATCGTCACTTCCTTGCGGGTCGGCCAGGTGACGCGCGACATTTCCTGCCGCACCTGCCGCACGAATTCAGCCGGAGAAGGTCTTGCCATAACGGTTCCGTCGATCGGTTCCAGTAACGAGAGCGCAGCCCGGCGCGATGGCAGGAGTGGAGGGACTCGAACCCCCAGCCCCCGGTTTTGGAGACCGGTGCTCTACCAATTGAGCTACACTCCTGCGTTCCCGCCGGTTGTTCTATTCGACGATTTCGGCGACGACGCCGGCGCCGACAGTCCGACCGCCCTCGCGGATCGCAAAACGCAGACCCTGGTCCATCGCAATCGGAGCGATCAACTCCACATCCATCGAAACATTGTCCCCGGGCATAACCATCTCAACACCCGAAGGCAACGAAACCATGCCCGTAACATCCGTCGTCCGAAAATAAAACTGAGGACGATAATTCGTGAAAAACGGAGTGTGACGACCGCCCTCGTCCTTCGTCAAAATATATGCCTCAGCCTTGAAACGAGTGTGAGGATCAATCGAACCCGGAGCCGAAAGAACCTGACCGCGCTCAACATCCTCACGCTTCGTACCGCGAAGAAGCGCGCCGATGTTGTCCCCAGCCTCTCCCTCGTCAAGAAGCTTCCGGAACATCTCAACGCCCGTGCAAACCGTCCGCGACGTCTCCTTCAATCCCACAATCTCAACAGCATCCCCAACCCTGACAACCCCACGCTCAACACGACCCGTAACAACCGTTCCGCGACCCGATATCGAAAAAACATCCTCAATCGGCATCAAAAACGGCAAATCCTTCGCTCGATCCGGCGTCGGGATATACTCGTCAACCGCAGACATCAAGGCGTGAACCGAACCCACGCCCGCATCCCCCGAAACACCCTCCAATGCCCGAAGCGCCGAACCCGAAACAATCGGAATATCGTCCCCCGGAAAATCGTAACTCGAAAGAAGCTCACGCACCTCAAGCTCAACCAACTCCAGAAGCTCCGGATCGTCAACCTGATCCACCTTGTTCAGATAAACGACAATCGCCGGAACACCAACCTGACGAGCCAGAAGAATGTGCTCCCGAGTCTGCGGCATCGGACCATCCGCAGCCGAAACAACCAGAACCGCACCATCCATCTGCGCCGCGCCCGTGATCATGTTCTTCACATAATCCGCATGACCCGGGCAATCCACATGCGCGTAATGACGAACCGACGTCTCATACTCAACATGCGCCGTCGCTATCGTGATCCCGCGCTCCCGCTCCTCCGGAGCCTTGTCGATGTCGTCATACGCCGTGTACGTCGCACCGCCCGTCGTCTCCGAAAGCACCTTCGTGATCGCAGCCGTCAACGTCGTCTTCCCGTGATCCACATGACCGATCGTCCCCACATTCGCGTGAGGCTTCGTACGCTCAAAACGCTCCTTCGCCATCGTCGTCTTCCATGTTCGTCGGTTGGAGCGGGTGATGGGAATCGAACCCACGTAACCAGCTTGGAAGGCTGGGGCTCTGCCATTGAGCTACACCCGCCCGACCGCGGCGGCGCCCGCCATTGTCCCCCTGTCATCCACACGCCCCCGGGGTCGCCGAGAAACCGTCGCCCCTCCGCGGTTCTGGTGGAGGGGGCAGGATTCGAACCTGCGTAGACGTACGTCGGCAGATTTACAGTCTGCTGCCTTTAACCACTCGGCCACCCCTCCCCACCGGCGCGGGACCGGCCCGCCGGGGCGAACGCCGCCTATATCGCCATCGCCGGACGCTTGTCAACATCTATCGCGCCGCGTTGCCCGCGCCCGGCGGCGGCGGATAGGATCGGCAATGGCCTCCCGCCGACAAGGCGCCGCCGCCGCCGCGCGCAAGCCCCCGCATCCGGGCGCGTACTGGCTATGGGGCGTGCACCCGCTGCGCGCGGCGCTCGCCAATCCGAATCGCCGCCTTCATCGCGTGCTCGTCACCGCGCAGGCGCGCGCCCGTCTGCCCGAACTCGCGCGCCGGTTTCCCGGCGCCGTCGAGGCGCCGCGGCGGGCCGTCGCCGCCGCACTCCCGGAAGGAGCTGCGCATCAGGGCTGCGCGGCGCTGGCGGCGCCGCTCGACCCGCCCCGCGCCGACGCGGTCCTGGAGACCGCCGGCGACGCGCCGGTCGTCGTCCTCGACCGCGTCTCGGACCCGCGCAATGTGGGCGCCGTCCTGCGCTCGGCGGCGGCGTTCGGCGCCGCGGCCGTCATCGTCGCCCGGCGCGGCGCGCCGCCGGAGAGCGGCGTCCTCGCCAAGGCCGCCGCCGGCGCGCTCGACATCGTGCCCCTGCTGCGCGCGGGCAACCTCGCGCGCGCCCTCCGGCGCCTCGCCGACGCCGGCTGGTGGCTCGTCGCCCTCGACGGCGCGGCGGCCGCTGCCCTTGACCCGACGCAGCTGCCGCGGCGCTGCGCCTTCGTGCTCGGCGCGGAAGGCGCCGGCCTGCGGCGGCTCACCCGCGAAGCCTGCGACGAATGCGTCGCCTTGCCGCTGCCCGGCGCGATCGATAGCCTCAATGTATCGAACGCTTGCGCCGTCGCGCTCTATGCGGCGACGCGGGCGGGTTCCGGCGCGCCGGCGTAGCTCAACCGGAAGAGCGACCGCCTTGTAAGCGGTAGGTTGCGGGTTCGATTCCTGCCGCCGGCACCGATTCTGCCGTCGGCGCCGGCGGCTCGCGTCCGGCAGCGCCGCGCGGGCGGGCGTCGGGCGCGCGCAGATAGAGCGGCGCCGGCGGCGAGGCCGCAGGCGCGCGCCGGAGCGCCAGAAGCAGCGCCGCCGCCGCGTCGGGCTGGCCGTCGCCCGCCGCCGCGCGCGCCGGCGCGCCGAGCGCCGCCGCCACCCGCGGCGCGGCGTCGCCCGCAAGACGCACGGGGCCGCCGCCGGCCAGCGCCGCGGCCGCCTCGACGCTCATTGCCGCCGGAGGCGCGCCGCACGGAAACAGCTGCGCGTAGACTTGCCCGCGGCGCGCCTCGATCGCCGCGAGCACCGGCGGGGCCGCGCCGACGGCCTCCACCGCCGCGACATCGACGGCCGCCGCCAGAACTTCCAGCGTCGTCAGCCCGATCGACGGGCGCGCAAGCGCCAGCGCGAAGCCGCGCGCCGTCGCGAGCCCGATACGCACCCCCGTGAAACTGCCGGGGCCGCACGTGACGGCGATGGCTTCGAGCTGTCCCGGGGCGACCCCGGCGTCCGCGAGCGCCGCCGCGACCATGGGGACAAGCGCCTCGGCGTGGCCGCGTCGCAGGCGTTCGCGACGCCGCGCCGCGATGCGCCCTTCCGCCCAGACCGCCGCCGAACACGCGGCCATCGAGGTATCGAGCGCAAGCATTGTCGCATAACGCGGAGAGCTGTCATTGTCGCCGGCCATGCTCCTCGTCCCCGTCACGCGCGAATCGCACGGCGTCGATCTCGCCCTCGCCTATGCCGGCGCGGAGAATTTTACCGGCGCGCCGATCTACGGACGCGCGACCGCCTTCCTCCGCCCGGAGGCCGGCGCGGCGCTGGCGCGCGCGGCCGCCGGGGCGCGCCGGCTGGGCCTCGGCCTGCGGGTGTTCGACGCCTACCGCCCGCCCGAAGCGCAATGGGCGCTGTGGCGGCACACCCCCGACCCGCGCTTCATCGCCGACCCGCGCCGCGGCTCGCCCCATTCGCGCGGCGTCGCCGTCGACCTCACTCTCGTCGACGGCAATGGCGACGGCCGGGCGCTCGACATGGGGACCGGTTTCGACGACTTCACCGCGAAAGCCCATCACGGCGCCCGCGATGTCGGCGCGGCCGCGTATCGCAACCGGCTTTTGCTGCTCGGTCTGATGACCTACGCCGGGTGGGACTTCTACCGCAACGAATGGTGGCATTACCAATTGTTCGGGTCGCGCCGCTACCCGCTGTTGGGCGACGGCGCGGCGGCGGCGGCGATGATGCGCTGACGAGGCGCCGTCAGACCATGCGGCAGACGTCGTCGAAACCGGGGCGCGGGTTGCGCGGGAACAATTTGCTCGCGTCGCCGTGACCCAGATTGCACAGGAAATTCGACCGCCAGCCGGAGCCCGCGAAGAACGCGGCGTCCACCCCATCGTTGTCGAACCCCGACATCGGCCCGCAATCGAACCCCAGCGACCGGGCGGCGACGATGAAATAGGCGCCCTGCAACGACCCGTTGCGCAACGCGGTGACGCGGACGTGCTCGTCCTTGCCGGCGAACCACGAACGCGCCGTCGGGTCATGGGGGAACAACCGGTCGAGGCGTTCGTAGAACTCGAGGTCGTAGGCGACGATCGCGCACATCGGCGCGCGCAGCGTCTTCTCCCGGTTGCCTTCGGACAGATGCGGCGCGAGTTTCCCGCGCGATTCGCGGCTGCGCAGGAAGACGAAGCGCGCGGGCCACGAATTCGCCGTCGTCGGACCGAACTTCATCGCGTCGAAGATCGCCCGCAGGTCGTCATCGGTCACCGGGTCGTCGAGCCATTCGTTGTGGGTGCGCGCGTTCCGAAAGACGATGTCCAGCGCGCGGTCGTCGAGAATGCCGCCCATCGCCGCTCCTCTCAGGTTCGATTTCGGGCCCGGGGCGCAGGACCGTCGATCGCCCGGCGCGCCCGCGTCAAGGAAAAGGTTACGCCGGCACGGCGCGCGCGAGGCCGTCGATGGCGGCCTGAACGCCGCCCCTCCCATGCGGAATGTCGAGGGCCGCAAGACCCATCTCGACCGCGCCGAGGATGCCCAGCACCATCGGCGCGTTGACGTGGCCCATATGAGCGATGCGGAACGTGCGACCGCTCAACGCGCCGATGCCGAAACCGAGCGCGACGTGGCAACGCTCGTCGCAATAGCGCCGCAGCGCCTCCGGGTCGTGACCTTCGGCGAGGCGCACCGTGGTGACCGAATCGGCCCGTTGCGCCGGCTCCTCGATATTGAACGACGGGGCACCGCACTCGGCCCACACGGCGACGGCGCGGCGCACCGCTTCGGCGAGCAGGCGGTGGCGCCGGAAGACCGCGTCCATCCCCTCCTCGAGGATCATGTCGAGGGCGGCGCGCAGGCCGAACAGCAAATGTTCGGGCGGCGTCCCGCAATACTTCATGTAGTGCGCCTCGCCGTCGCGCGCCGTCCAGTCCCAATAGGGCGTCCGCAGATCGGCGCGCCGATGCGCCGCCAGCGCCCGCGGGCCGGCGGCTACGAAACTCAGGCCCGGCGCCATCATCAGCCCCTTCTGCGAACCGCCCACGGCCGCGTCCACCCCCCATTCGTCCATCTCGAACGGCATGGTTGCGAGCGACGCCACGGCGTCGACCATCAGCAGGGCCGGATGGCCCGCCGCGTCGATCGCGCGGCGCAGCGCCGCAATGTCGTTCACGGCCCCCGACGCCGTATCGACCTGCACGGCGAGAACGGCCTTCACCGCGCCCGCCGCGTCGGCGCGCAGGCGCGCCTCCAGCGCCTCCGGGTCCACCGCGCGGCGCCACGAACCGGGCAGGACCTCGACATCGATCCCCAGCGCGCGCGCCATGTCTCCCCAGGCGGCAGCGAAACGCCCGCTTTCCAGCACCAGCGCCCGGTCGCCCCGCGACAGGCAATTGACCAGGGCCGCCTCCCACGCGCCATGCCCGTTGGCGGCGTAGACATAGACTCGCCCCGCCGTGCGGAAGACCGTGCGCAGATCGGCGAACAAACTGTCCGTCAGCGCCGTCAGCGGCCCCGCATAGATGTCGATGGCCGGCCGGTGCATCGCCCGCAACACCGCATCGGGCACCACGCTCGGGCCCGGTATGGCGAGGAAATCGCGTCCGTTGCGCACCGTCATCGCCGTCGGACCCCGCTACCAGCGGTTTCTGAGTTCGCGCAGCCGCAGGAAGACATCGCGCGGCGACGGGTTTTCGGGAAAGTCGGGGAACGCCTCGCGCAGCCGCGCGGCAACGCTGCGGCTGTGCAGCCGGAAGAAGGCGTTGACCTCCTTCTCCAGGGCCAGGGTCGTCACCTTCGCCTCGTGCGGGTCCTGCCCCTCGATCTCGCGGCGCAGCGCCTCTGCGCGGGCGTTGTCGGGCTCGCGGTCGAGGGTGAAATCGAGATTGTTGGCGATGTAGTCGTGCCCCGGATAGACCAGCGTCTCGTCCGGCAGGCGGGCGAGCTGTCCGGCGAAGGTCTCGTAAAGTTCTTCGGGGTGACCGCCATTGTGGCAGTTCCCCGCCCCGGCGTTGAACAGCGTGTCGCCGCAGAACAGCGCCGGCGTATCGGCGCGCGCGAGCAGGCAGACGTGGCTCATGGTATGGCCGGGCGTGTCGAGCGCCTCGAGCTCCACGCTGCGCCCGACTTTCACGACATCCCCCGCCGCGAGCCCGACATCGATCCCGGGGATGCTGTCCTTCGCGCCGCGATGCGCGAGCAGCCGCGCGCCGGTCGCGGCGATCACCGCCGCGTTGCCCCCCGTATGGTCGCCATGTTCGTGGGTGTTGAGGATCTGCGTGATCTCCCACCCCTCGGCCCGCGCCGCGGCGAGGCAGCGCCGATGGTCGAGCGGGTCCACCGCCAGCGCCTCGCCGGTTTCGGGACACGCGATCAGATAGTTGAAGTTGCGGTAAGCGTTCTCGGTATAGAGCTGTTTGACGATCATTTCTCGTCCTCCGGGGCGTCAGAATCGGTCGGCGGCCAAGCGCACGTGCGAAGGAATTCCTTCAGCGGATTCAACGCTGCTGCGTCAAGGTCCCAGTGATCGGCGTTTCCATAGTCGCGCTCGCTCTCCTTGGGGCCGTTCCCGACGGCCAAGCAAAAGGCGTAGACACGCGCCTTACGGTCCGGAAGGCGATATTCGTCCGAAAGGCCGCTCACACACTCCTCGTATCGCGAAAAACACTCGTACAGGCCACGATGTTGCGCAACCGCAATCTCTTCCAGGAGCGTTTCGAGACAACCCGGTCGTTTATCGTCCGGTACGACAAAAACATGCCCGACCGGAAGATCGAGGCGCTTTTTCTCTATCTCGAATTTCTCCCTTGTTCTGTTCGCATCGGCATCGGCATCGAGTATGACCGAGATGCGCTTTCCCTCGGCATGACGCCTCGATATCGTCGGCTGGGCCTTGTGCAACTTCGACACCCCGCCGCCAATGATCCCTACCTCGAAATTCGACAATCGCATATGGCTTAGCAGTTTCTCGACAAATAATTTGTCATTGCCTTCCACGAATATTGCACAATTGGTCGTCATTACCGGATCTCGATGCCATGCTTTATGGCATGACTAAACTGTTCATAGTCATATTTGTAGGAACGCACCCGTTCCTTTTTGTCCCTGGCGAGAACGAAACACGTCGTTATTGGACGAAACTCCCGAAAATTTTCGTTATCCAAGGTGAGTTCCAGACATTTCAGAACATCAATGCTATGCGCAGTCATGAAGACTTGAATTCCACTCAAAGACGACAAATTCATGATCGCTTCCATGAGACTCTGAATACCTTTATGGTGCACTCCATTTTCCACTTCGTCAATCAGAATTATACTGGAATTTCCAAGCATACACCGTGAAATTATGTCGGCGACCCGTATTACGCCTCCCCCGAACATCGTTATCGGCAACATTTCTTCCAGCCCCATATCGAAATACGCTACGTCGCCTCTCGTGGATGCATCCTGTATTTGTGGGTCTATTTTTCTCATAATTTCGATCAATTTCTTCTTCTTCTTTTGCACGACCAGCCGGGCAATCGGCTCGCTATCGTGGTTTGAACCCGGTCTAAAAATATGAGCGGGAACGATCATTCGGCGTGCAAGATTATCCATTTCGGACGGAGAAATTGGCCCAGCCAGATTTATCTGCCCATCTCCCATGACAGTCAAATTACAGGTGAACGATAATGGTGTTTCTACGACGCGCCCCGCCATTTTTGCCTCATAGAGTAAAACCCGGCCTCGGTCCGGCAACGACGAGGCGACGCGCGGCATGCGTGATTCTTCGCTTGTTCCTCCCCCGCCGTTCTGATCGATCACACCGCCGACCGTGTCGGCGTGTGGCGCGGAAATCGACAGCGTTCGCCGCTCCGCCGAATCCAGCGTAACGGCGGAAAGCGCGATCGGACGGTCGATATCCAGACCATGGAAAATGGTCGACAGGTCATTGAATTCGCTAACGATTTGGTGCCTCTGATTCTGAACGCGGAGGATCAATTGGGCATTGGCGAGGCCGGACAGGAGAAAGATCGCTTCAAGAACGGAGGTCTTTCCCGAACCGTTGGCGCCGACCAGCAGATTGACGGCGCCGAGGTCCTTCAACTCAACGTGTTCCAGCCCCCGGAAGCGGCGTATGGAGACGCTCTCGAAATGACGGGCGTCCGGCTTCTCCCGAACCGGCGTCGACGCTCCGGACACCGCGGTTCCGTCCGTCATGCCGGTCGCGCCGCCAGCACGCCGTTCGCCTCGAGCGCCGCGACCTCGCCCTCGCCGTAGCCCAGTTCGGCGAGGATCGCGGCATTGTCGGCGCCGAGGAACGGCGCCGTCGCGCGCGCCTCCGCCGGCGTGCGGTCGAAACGCGCCGCCGGGCGCGGCTGGCGCACCGGCCCCAATTCCGGGTCCTCGTGAATTTCGATGATCCCGTTCTCCACCACCTGCGCGTTGTCGATCAATTCCCGGCGCGTCAGCACCGGCGCCGACGGGACCTGTTCCGCCTCCATGCGCGCGAGGATCTCCGCGGCCGGCCATTTGGCGATCTCCTCGCCCATGATGGCCCGGCGTTCGGCGACATTGGCGAAACGCAGCGCCGGCGTCGCGAAGCGCGGGTCCGTCAACAGGTCCTCGCGTTCGAGCGCCCGGCACAGCCCGGCCCATTCCGCGTCGGTCACCGCCCCCGCCGTGATGTAGCCGTCCGCCGTGCGGAAGACGAGGTCGAGGCCCATCTGGCCGCGCGCAGGGTCGGCTTCCCGCCCCACCCAGGACAGCGCCGACATGCCCTCCGGCCAGAGCCAGGCGATCATCGTGTCGAGCATCGACAGGCGCACGTGCTGGCCCTCGCCGGTGCGTTCGCGCGCGAGCAGCGCCGCCGTGATCGCCTGCGCCGCCGTCACCGCCGTCGTCTTGTCGGGCACGATGGTGCGCACCATGCGAGGCTCGCCGGTGGCGCGGTCGCTCTGGATGTCCGCAAGCCCCGAAAGCGCCTGGATCACCGGGTCGTAGACCCGCTTGTGGGCGTAAGGGCCCGTTTCGCCGAACCCGCTGATCGACACGAACACTATGTCGGGACGGACGGCGCGCACCGCCTCTTCGCCGAAACCCATGCGTTCGATGGCCCCGGGGCGGAAGTTCTGCACCAGCACGTCGGCGGTGGCGGCAAGCCGGCGCGCGACGGACGCCCCCTCGCGGGACTTGAGATCGATGGCGAGCGAACGCTTGCCGCGGTTGCACGACAGGAACGACGAGGTCATGCCGCGATGGGCGACCCCGACGCGGCGCATCGTCTCGCCTCCCGGCGGTTCGATCTTGATGACCTCCGCGCCCTGATCGGCGAGCATCATGGTGGCGACCGGCCCCGCCACCATCGCCGTCAGGTCGAGCACGCGAAAGCCGTGCAGCGGCCCCGGCATCACGCCTCTCCCGACAGCGGGATTTCGAGGTCGGGATAATTGAAGCGCATGGTTTCGCGATACGCCGGGCGCCGGGCGACGCGCGCGCGATAGTCCTCGGCCTCGGCCGGCAGACCGATGCGATACATCGCCGCCCAATCGAGGCATGTCGTCAGAACGATGTCGGCGAGGCTGAACGCCCCCAGCAGCCAGGGCCGGCCGGCGGCGATGCGCGGCGCCATCGCGCCCAGCTGCGCAGAGAAATACTCCCGCGCCGACTCCACCGCTTGCGGCGCCGCCCCGTAGATGTGTTTCAGCCCGTCATGGCGGCGGATGAGATACAGGCTGTGCGCGTCGAGCTCGGTCATGACGAACCAGCACCATTCCGCCAGCCGCGCCCGCCCCGCCGCATCCGCCGGGCGATGGAAATCGTCCGGCAATTCGAAACGTTCTGCCAGATAGAAGAGGATCGCCGCGCTTTCGGTGAGCACCAGGTCGCCGTGGCGCAGCGTCGGGATCTTGCCGCGCGGATTGAGCGCGAGATAGCCGGGCGTCTGCGTTTCGCCGGTGCGCGAGCCGATGGGGTGGGTGGTGTAGTCGAGGCCCATTTCACGCAGCAGCCAGTGCACGCGCATGGTGCGCGTGCTGGAAATCCCCCACACCTCGATGGACGCGCCCCCGCCGCTCATGCTCTCGACATTACCGCCGCCGCTCCCGCCGGCGCAAGCGGCGGCGGTTCTCGTTATGGCGATGGACGCGCCTTCCTGGGAGCGACAAGTCCGCCGCATCGCTCCAGGCCAAAATGAGAATTGCTGGGCGCCCGGGCTCGCGTCCGCCGTTCGCAGGGTAGCGCCATGTTCCGGTCTTCCCCGGGAGCGCCGGCGGTTGAACCGCATCGTCGACGCCCGGATAATCGGCGACAGGTCGCGACGGGAACACGGCCCGGAAATCATGGAGCGGTCGGTGGCGACCTCGAAAGGCCTTCGGACCGGGACCCTTGTCGGCAAACCGCCGCCCGGCGGCCCGCGGCCGTTCGACGGCGACGGCGCGTTGTTCAGGCTTGTCTCCGAGGCCCGGCGCATCCGCCTTGCGCATCTGTTCGACCCGTATCTCGCCATCCACAGCGCGCTCATCGAGCCGCTGCCGCATCAGATCGCGGCGGTCTACGGCGAGATGCTGCCGCGTCGGCCGCTGCGGTTTCTGCTGGCCGACGACCCCGGCGCCGGCAAGACCGTCATGGCCGGGCTCCTCATCAAGGAGTTGACGGCGCGCGGCGACGTAGAGCGCTGTCTCGTGGTCGCCCCCGGCGGGCTGGTCGAACAATGGCAGGACGAACTCCGCGGGAAGTTCAATCTGAATTTCGACATCCTGACCCGCGATCGGGCAAGCGCCGCCGGCGCCGGCAATCCGTTCTCGGAACGGAACCTGTGGATCGCCCGCCTCGACATGCTCGCCCGCAACCCGGACCTCCAGTCGAGACTCGACGCGGCGCCGGAATGGGACCTGGTCGTGTGCGACGAGGCGCACCGCATGTCGGCGAGCGTTTTCGGCGGCGAAACGCAATACACCCGGCGCTACCGGCTCGCACAGCGCCTCGGCGCCCGCTGCCGGCATTTCCTGGCGATGACGGCCACGCCGCACAACGGCAAGGAGGAGGACTTCCGGCTCTTCATGGCGCTGCTCGACGCCGACCGGTTCGAGGGCCGTTTCCGCAACGGCGCGCATCGGCCCGACGCGTCGGACCTGATGCGCCGGTTGACCAAGGAGGAGTTGCACGGATTCGACGGCAGGCCGCTTTTCCCCGAACGCCGCGCCTACACCGTGAAATATGCGCTTTCGGCGGCCGAGGCGGAGCTCTACGCGGCGGTCACCGACTATGTGCGCGAGGAAATGGACCGCGCCGAGCGTTTCGCCGACGACGGCGACGACGGGCGGCGCCGCAACGTCGGTTTCGCGCTCACGATCCTTCAGCGCCGGCTTGCGTCTTCCCCGGCCGCCATCCACGAGTCGCTGCGCCGCCGCCGCGAACGCCTCGAGGCGCGCCTGGCGGAGGAGCGGCGCACGGCGCACGGCGAGGAGTCGCGCCTTGCCCCCGGGGCCGCGCCGCCCGCCTGGCCCGAAGACGAAACCGAAATGGAAGACGCGCCCGGCGACGAGAGGGAGGCGGCGGAAGACGCGGTCCTCGACCGGGCGACGGCCGCGCGCAACCGGGCCGAGCTGGAGACCGAGACCGACATGCTGGCGCAGCTCGAGGCCCGCGCCCGCGCGCTGCGTCGTTCGGGCGTCGACGCCAAATGGGTCCAGCTCGAGGGCATCCTCGATCATCCGCTGATGTCGGACGCCCGGGGCGACCGCCGCAAACTGATCGTCTTCACCGAACCGCGCGACACGCTGAACTATCTCGCCGACCGCATCCGCGCGCGGCTCGGCCGGCCGGAGGCCGTCACGGTCATCCACGGCGGCATGGGGCGCCGGGAGCGACGCAACGCCGTCGCCGCTTTCGTCCACGACAAGCGCGTGCCGGTGCTGGTCGCCAACGACGCGGCGGGCGAGGGCATCAACCTCCAGCGCGCCCATCTCATGGTCAATTACGACCTGCCGTGGAACCCGAACCGGCTGGAGCAGCGCTTCGGCCGCATCCACCGCATCGGCCAGACCGAAATCTGCCATTGCTGGAACCTCGTCGCCGCCGACACGCGCGAAGGCGAGGTCTATGCGCGCCTCCTGAGCAAGATCGAAACCGCCAGGGCCGCTCTCGGCGGGCGGGTCTACGACGTGCTGGGCCGTCTCTTCCAGGCCCGCGCGCTCCGCGACCTGCTCATGGAGGCGATCCGCTACGGCGAGCGGCCGGAGGCAAGACAACGCCTGTTGCAAGCCGTGGATGACGCCGCGGACAGGCGGCGTCTGCAAGGCCTCCTCGCCGAACGCGCCCCGATCCGCGACAGGATGACGGCGGCCGACGCGGTGCGCATCCGCGAGAAGATGGAGCGCGCCGAAGCCCGGCGCCTGCAACCCTTCCACATCCGGACCTTCTTCCTCGAGGCGTTCAGGCGCCTGGGCGGCCGCGCGAACCGGCGCGAGGCCGGACGCTGGGAGGTCGCCCGCGTTCCGGAGTCGGTCCGCGAACGCGACCGGTCGACCGGAACCGGCGCGCCGATACCGCCGCGCTACGAACGCATCCGCTTCGAGAAAAACGAGACCGACCGCCCTCCCCTCGCCGCCCATATCTGCCCCGGCCACCCCCTGCTCGAGGCGACGGTCGACCTGATCTTCGAACGGCACGGGGACCTCCTGCAACGCGGCGCCGTTCTGGTGGACGATACCGACGGCGGGGAGGCGCTCCGCACACTGTTCTATCTCGACCATGAGGTCCGGGACGGCCTGCCCGACCGCGGCGGCGGGCGGCGGACGGTCTCGCGGCGTCTCCAATTCGTGGAGATCGGCGCCGACGGCAACGCGCGCGACGCCGGCCCCGCGCCCTATCTCGACTATCGGCCGCCGGAGGCGCACGAGCGGCCCGCCCTCGCCGCCGCGCTCGAGGCCCACCGGCTCTCCGGCGACGCGGAAGCCGGCGCGGCCCGCTACACCGCCGCGATCCTCGCCCCGCATCACATCGACGAGGTCCGCGCCCGGCGCCTGCCGGAGATCGACAGGGTGGAGCGCGAAGTGACCGCCCGGCTGAAAACGGAGATCAACCACTGGGACCGCCGCGCCCGGGAACTGAAGGAGCGAGAGCGGGCCGGGCGGCGAAGCCGGCTTTCCGCCGCCCGGGCCGCGGCGCGGGCGAACGCTCTCGACGACCGCCTGCAACGCCGCCTCGCGGCGCTCGCCCGGGAGCGCGACTTCTCCTCCGCGCCGCCGGTCGTGCGCGGCGCCGCCGTCGTCGCGCCGGTCGGGCTGTTGCGCCGGGCGGCGGAGGAAGCCGCCGCCGCGGGAGAACTGCGCGAGACGACGGCCGAAGGACGCGCCGCCGTCGAGCGCCTGGCGATGGAGGCGACGGCGGCGGCCGAACGCGCGCTCGGACACGCGCCCCGGGACGTAAGCGCCGAGCGGCTGGGTTACGACATCGAATCGCGCGACAGCGGCGGCCGGCTCCGTTTTATCGAGGTCAAGGGCCGCGCCGAGGGCGCCGACACGGTGACGGTCACCCGCAACGAGATCCTGACCGCGCTGAACGCGCCCGATGCGTTCATCCTCGCCGTCGTCGAGGTCGCCGGCGGCTTCGCCCGCGAACCCCGCTACATCCGCACGCCCTTCGCGCGCGAGCCCGATTTCGGCGCCACCAGCGTGACCTACCGCCTCGCGGACCTGCTGGACCGCGCAACGCTGCCGTGCTGACCCCCGTTCCCTGGGACCGCCGGCGTCCCGCCGGCACGCGCGCAAGCGCGCGAAGACGTAGATGCCGGCGAGACGCCGGCGGTCCCAGGGGAAGATGCCGACGAGACGCCCCCCGCATCCGCGAGGGCAAGCTCGCTCCCGGGGAAACATAAGCCGCCACAACGCGAATCGCCGCCGGGCATTGACGATGCATGGCGGCGGTCATATATCCGGGCGACGCGGCGATGCGACCGGCCCGCGCCGCCCCGGCAAAATTGAAGACTTTCGGACAGCACCGCTTCGGTAGGACCCATGCGCCCGGACTTGTGCGACGCCCTGAGCGATCTCGACGGGGTGAGGCAGGAAGCCCGCGAAGACAGGTTCCCCGCGCCGTCCGATACCGCCGCGGAGAATGCGCGGCGGTTGTTGCATGACATATACCGGATACGGCCCCGGCGCATCGAAGTCTACCCCATGCCCGACGGAGAGGTTGCGCTCGACGTGCCGGGCGGGCCCGGTCGTTCGGTGCTGCTGCTGTGCGGTTCGGACGGCGGCGCCTTGTGCTCGGTCAACATGAACGGCGCGCATCGCCGCGCGCGTTATTCCAGCGCGCGCGAGCTGCCGGACGGATTCCTGCGCGGCGCTCTTGCCGAACTGGAACGGTCGGACGGCGCGACTGCATAACCAGTCCGCCGGGTCGCCTGCGCGCCCTGCGGCGGCGGCCTTTTCCTGCTATCGTGTCGGAGCCTTGAGGCCTCGCGAGGCGCGACCGTCATGCTGAAACGGCTGAAGCTCCGCAATTTCAAAAGCTGGCCCGAAGCCGAGGTGAAATTCGGCCGGATCACCGGATTGTTCGGCCCGAATTCGTCGGGCAAATCGAGCCTCATGCAGTTTCTGCTGCTCCTGAAACAGACCAAGGACTCCACCGACCGCGCGGCGACGCTGGACCTCAACGGCCGGTTCGTCGAGCTCGGCACACCGGCCAACGTCATCCATGGTCACGCCGACGATAGCCGGCTCTCTTTTACGCTTGGCTTCGTCCATCCGTCCGAACTGCATGTCCACGATGCGTTGCAGCTCGGAGGGGAGCCCATCGCTCGTTCGGAGGAGATTGCCGTTCGCGCGAGGCTCAGAATCCGTCGAGGAGCGTTCCAAAGCCGGATGCTCACCTACAAGGTTGGCGACGCCGAGTTCGCGTTGAAGCGGGCGGAGGGGAGCGACACCAAATTCGATCTTGTCGCCAGGGTTCCGGAGTCCGATTTTTCGTTCGTCCGAACCCGCGGGCGGCCGTGGAAATTGTCAGGCCCCATCAAAACCTATCGTTTCCCCGACGAAGCTCGAGTCGGTTTTCAGAACAGCGGCTTCCTTGCCGAACTCCAATCGGCGTTCGAAGCGACGCTCGACAAGCTCTATTACCTGGGGCCACTGCGGGAGACCCCGCGGCGCGACTATCTCTGGGCCCGCTCGCGCCCCGCCGATGTCGGCGAGAGAGGAGAGCGCACGATCAATGCGATCATCGCAGCCCAGGAGGCGGGAGCAAAACAGAACCTCAGGCGGTACGGGCGTCACCGGCCGTTCTCTCATATCGTCGCGCACTGGCTGCGCGAACTGGGGATCATTGATGACTTCCGGATCATGGAGATTGCGCCGGGATCGAACCGCTGGCAGGCAAAGGTGCGGACGAGCAGGGGAGCACCCGAGGTCATGCTCACCGATGTCGGCTTCGGCGTGTCGCAGGTGTTGCCGGTGATCGTGCTGCTCCATTACGCGCCCGAGGGATCGACCGTGCTGCTCGAACAGCCGGAGATCCATCTCCACCCGCTCGCGCAGGCGGAACTGGCGGACGTAATCATCCACGCCGCGACCCATCGCAAGGTTCAGGTTGTCCTCGAAAGCCACTCCGAGCACCTTCTTCTCCGCCTCCAGCGGCGCATTGCCGAAGAACGGGTCTCGGCCGACGATGTCGCCCTCTACTTCTGCCGGATACGCAACGGCGCGTCTGAAATCGAGGCGCTCGACCTCGACGAATACGGCAACATTCGGAACTGGCCCGATAAATTCATGGGCGACGCCTTTGCCGAAACCGCTCAGGCCGAACTCGCGCGTCTCGACCGCATGAAGAAGGCCGCCACATGACGCGCTGGGCGATCGACACCAACGTTCCCGTGGTGGCGAACGGCCGCAACAAGCAGCATGCCCCGGAATGTCGAGCGGCTGCGGTTCGTTTTCTCATGAATGTCCGCGACAAGAAAGAGCGTGTCGTCCTCGATGCGGCGGGTGAAGTCGAGGCGGAATATCGCAGGAATCTGAACCCGGGCGGGCAACCGGGCGTCGGCAACCTGTTCTATCGCGCCGTCGTATCGGGCCAGACGCCGTGCGACCGCGTGAATCTGCCCAAGCGCGCAGATGGCGAATATGAGGATATTCCCCAGCCAGTGATCGACGCCAGTTTCGATCCGGATGACCGTAAATTCGCCGCATTGGCGAGGCGCGAGCGGATTCCGGTGGTCAACGCCGTTGACAGCGATTGGCTTGACGCGTGGAACGTGCTGGCGAAGAACGGCGTTCGCGTGAATTTCCTGTGCGGCTGCGATATAGCGCGCTGGTTCGCAGCATGACTGCGGCTCCCACGCCCGAGTCGCGCGCGGGTCGTGCTCGCGGTGAGCCGGCGCGTGTGTGCAGAAAATCCCTCGGACTTCTTCCTGGGAGCAAGCCTGCCCCCGCAACGGCGCCGTCATACGCAACGCCTGGATCACCGTCCCGTCGCTGCCCGAAATTACGGTAACCGCGCGGAAGCGATTGACGTTGCGGGTCGGTTGACACACCATACGCGAGGGGGGAAAATATGCGATCCGGCGGTGGGTAGCCTGTACGTCGCCCCATCACCGGGCGCGGTGCGCTGCCCCAATCCCGCGCATGTTACGGTTCGCATCGCGTCGATGTGCGGAAACAGGCTGAGAAGGAACGGCTTTGCTGACAGATTCTGTCCATGAACCCTGCCACCGAGTGTGTGAAGAAATTGGACGCCTCTCACAAATAACGGCGGAGACACCGAAGATTAGTCGTAGAGAAAGACAATACCCCGCCGACAACTCTTCGTCATTCCCGCGAAAGCGGGAATCCAGTCCACCGTTTCCGCAAGAAAAACATCGGAGAGTCTTGCGCGCGTCGCCTCTGGATTCCCGCTTTCGCGGGAATGACGAAGAGTAGATTCGGTCTCTATGATTTCTTCACACGCTCCACCACGGGAGAGAATCGATGAACAGGGACACCACGAGAGAGGCCGGCAAGCGGCCGAATTCCGACCGCGAGCGGGAACACGCCGCGATGCTCGAGGCGGCGCTGGCCCGCCCGGGCGTCCGCGAGGCCATGCAGGTCTTCGGCGGATGGCAGGAGAAGGACCGGGGTCTCGACGCTTACCGGGCCGCGACGAAGGCTCCGACGCGCACCACGACGACGGACCATTCGAACACGGCCCGTTCCGACGGAGATGGGAAGGCGGGATCGCTGGCGTAAAATTTGGGGGGGGGGGGGAACAGAAATGATTAGGCTTGCCCCCTTTTTTCAGGGTGGCTGGGCGACGCTTCCTATCGATATGATTCGCGCTTTCGGTGGGCGCAGTAGCTTGCCGGTCTATGAATTCAGCGAAAGCGATGTGGTGCAGCCTCGCCATAAAATTCTTCCGCGCCCTGCACAGGCCACTGAGCAACTTCCCGTAGGTGCATGGCGTCTTGCTCACGCCGTGAAGAAGGCTGACTGTGCCCGTTGGCCGACCTCTCGAATTCTCTGGCCGATGGCCACCGGCTTCCTTCTTGAGAACATTTATCTGTTCGACTGGAATTCTAAGAACCTTCGCCTCGGTTCCGGTATGTCCGATTTCCATGCGGATTTCTCGGGAACAAGTCTTTCCGGTCGGATTGGCCAAGGCATGGCGCTGCTTTTCCTTGAAGATCGGGAATATTCGTACGTTGGGCGCTTCACTACACTGTACCCGCAATGTGAGCGTGGCTCCAAAACACCGGATTTTGTTGTCGAGAACAAACAGGGAGAGCAAACATTGGCTGAATCTAAAGGCAGATTCATACGTCCTGGAGATCCTCTCGGAATCAGGAAAAACCCTTCCCGAATCAAAGATAAATTGAAAGAAGCGCTGACGCAATTGGACGGTGGGCATAGGTGTCTTTCACCCCAAGTGCATAGAGGATTTGCAATAGGAACATTTCTTCGGGAAATTGAAGATTCCCATACGGATCCGTCACTCACGGCATATGTCGAAACCGGGCCCGGCAAGGCGCAAGGCCCTGTCGGTTTGCCGCCGGATGCAGTCCGCCGCGCTAACTATGCGGCGTGGCTTTCGCTGATGGGCTTCGACGGCGCGGCCGGTCGCCTTCGCACGGGAGCGGGGGAGCCGGAGAGGCGTAGCGTTCCGTTTTTCAGGTTGGGAGAAGACACATATGTAGTCGCGATCACGTCAATCCGCCCATCGTATCGACACCACGCGCACGACCCGGATCTCCAAAGCCTGATTCGTGAGAGATGGCGTTGGATTCTCGGCCCATACGACGAACGTATAAGCATAGGAATCGTCGGTCTGGATTTGCGTGTCGTCCGCGCGATCGAGACTGCCGTTCGGGAGCCCGAATCGCAAGCGCTGATGAATATCGACGACAGGGAGCGCCGTATCCCCGAAGAATTCCCCAGCAGCGTTTTCTCCGACGGTTCGCTGATTGGGGAGATTGATTTTTTGGACACAAAGCTTCCTGCCATCGAACCGGGAAGTATCGAATTGTGAATTCTCCCCGCAAGAAGCTGATTGAGGTTGCGTTGCCTTTGGAGGCGGTGAATGCGGCTTCGGCGCGGGAGAAGTCTATCCGGCACGGGCATCCGTCGACGCTGCATCTGTGGTGGGCGCGCAGGCCGCTGGCGGCGTGCCGGGCGGTGCTGTTCGCCCAGATGGTGGACGACCCCTCCTCGCTCCCCGAAGAGTTCCCCGACGAAGCGGCGCAGGACAGGGAGCGCCGGCGGCTGTTCCGCATCGTCGAGAAACTGGCGCAGTGGGAGAACTCGAACGACCCGCGCGTCGTCGGCGATGCGCGGCGGGAGATCGCGCGCTCGGTCGCGCGCGGCCTGGGCGTTCCGGCGCCGCAGACCGGGACGGAGGTCGACGCCTTTCTCGCCGCAGAGGCGCCGCCGGTCGTCGACCCGTTCTGCGGCGGCGGGTCGATCCCGCTGGAGGCGCAGCGGCTGGGGTTGCGCGCCCGGGGGTCGGACCTCAACCCGGTTGCGGTGTCGATCACGAAGGCGCTGGTCGAGATCCCGCCGCGCTTTGCCGGTCTGGCGCCGGCGAACCCGGAAGCGCGGGCACGGATCGCCGGCGGCGCCGCGTGGAACGGCAAGGGCGCGCAAGGGCTTGCCGAGGATGTGCGTCATTACGGCCGGTGGATGCGCGACGAGGCGCACAAGCGCATCGGCTGTCTCTACCCGAAGGCGCGGCTTGCGGACGGAACGCAAGCGACGGTCATCGCGTGGCTGTGGGCGCGCACAGTGGCGAGTCCGAACCCGGCCGCCGCCGGCGCGCATGTGCCGCTGGCGTCGTCTTTCGCGTTGTCGCCGAAGAAGGGCAAGGAGGCCGTCGTTGTCCCGGTAGTGGAGAACGGCGGCTGGCGGTTCGCGGTGAAGACGGGGGGCGTTTCGCCGGACGAACTGGCGCGCGCGAGGAAGGGCACGAAGGCGGCGCGCGGCGCCAACTTCACCTGCCTGCTGTCGGGGGCGCCGATCCCCGCCGCGCATATCAAGGCCGAGGGCATGGCGGGGCGCATGGGCGCGCGGCTCATGGCGGTTGTGGCGGAAGGCGAGCGCAAGCGCATCTATCTCGAACCGACGGCGGATATGGAGGAGACAGCGCGGCGGGCGGAACCGGAGTGGCGACCGCAGCAGGAGTTGCCCAACAATTCGCGTTGGTTCTCTCCGCCGGACTACGGCATGAAGACCTACGCCGATCTTTTCACGCGGCGCCAGTTGGCGGCGCTGACGACATTCTCGGACCTGGTTTCCGAAGCGCGCGAACAGGTCGCGCGCGACTTCCTGGGAGCGCCCGGCGCATCGCGGCTGGCATTCCCGGGGCTACATCCCCCATTTCGATTCCGGGGGCCTCGTCCAGAGCGTCGCGTTCCGCCTCGCCGACAGTGTGCCGCAAGACCTGTTGCGGCTCTGGCGCGCCGAGTTACGCGGCGATGACCGGGCCGCAGCGTTGCGCGAACGCATCGCCCGATACGAAGACGCCAGCCACGGCGCCTGCCATCTGCGGCGGCCCGAAATCGCCCGCCTGGTCCAGGACGCGCTGCAACATGCCGACGGCGACCGCTACCGATTGCTCGCATGGTGCGTCATGCCGAACCATGTGCATGCGCTGATCGAACAAATGCCGGGTTCGCGCCTCGCCGACATCGTCCAGTCGTGGAAGTCCTTCACCGCGAAGCGGGCCAACCGGATGCTCGGCCGCGAGGGGCCGTTCTGGGCGCGGGATTATTTCGATCGCTACATACGCGACGAGAACCATTTCGAGACGACGCGCCGTTATGTCAACGAGAACCCGGCGAAGGCGGGCCTTTGCGAGGATGCGGCGGACTGGCCGTGGTCTTCCCTGGGAGCAAGCTTGCCCTCGCGGATGCGGGGGGCGTCTCGCCGGCACGCGCGCGACGCGCGCGATCACGAAGATGCCGGCGAGACGCCCCCCGCATCCGCGAGGGCAAGCTTGCTCCCAGGATATGCCGATGCCGTGGCGACATATCTGGGGCTGTGCGTGAGCCGGCAGGCGAACCGGTGCTCCAATCTCAATTTCTGGGACCCCGGCGGACAGAAGGTGCAACAGGTCTTCGCGCGTCAGGCGCTGCCGATGGTCTGGGATTTCTGCGAGGCCAACCCGTTCAGCGACTCCAGCGGCAGTTTCGCCGGGCAGGTCGGCTATCTCGCCAAAGTGATCGAGGCGTCGCCCGTCAATGTCCAGCCGGCCGCCGCGACGCAGGCCGACGCGGCGCGGAACGAAGCGCCGCCGCCCTGTATCGTCGCCACAGACCCGCCCTATTACGACAATATCGGTTATGCGGACCTGTCCGACTTCTTCTATGTCTGGCTGCGCCGCGCGCTCGCCGACATCCATCCCGCCCTGTTCCGCACGCTGCTGGTTCCGAAGTCGGCGGAACTCGTCGCCACGCCCCACCGGTTCGACGGAAGCCGGGAAAAGGCGCGCGACTTCTTCGAGGCCGGGTTCCGCGACTGCATGGCGCGGCTGCGCGCCGGCCACGATCCGGCATACCCGCTGACGCTCTATTACGCCTTCAAGCAAGCCGAAACGAAGCGCGGCGGCGATGGCGACGGCGCGACGGTCTCGACCGGCTGGGAAACGATGCTTGCGGGCGTGATCGCCGCGGGCTTCAGCGTCGAAGGCACATGGCCGGTGCGCACCGAACTGGCCGGCAACCTGAAGAAGCGCGTCGCCGCCCTCGCCTCTTCCATCGTGCTCGCCTGCCGGCCCCGCGCCGACGACGCGCCGATGCAGACGCGGCGCGGCTTCTCTACCGCCCTGCGCCACGAACTGCCGCCCGCCATAAGGCGCCTGAGGGCCGAAAACATCGCACCCGTGGACCTCGCACAGGCCGCCATCGGACCCGGCATGGCCGTCTTCTCGCGAAACGCCCAGGTGCTGGAAGCAAACGGCAACCCCATGCCCGTGCGCGACGCACTCGCCGAAATCAACCGCGTCCTCGACCAAACCCTCGCCGAGGCCGAGGGCGACATGGACGCCGAAACACGATTCTGCGTCGCATGGTTCGAGCAATACGGGACCGCAGAACGACCCTACGGCGAAGCCGAAGTGTTGTGCACCGCCAAGAACACATCCTTCGACGGTCTGCGACGCGCGGGCGTCGTCGCCGGGCGCGCCGGAAGGGTGCGGCTCAAGCGCCGCGACGAACTCGACCCCGACTGGGACCCGGCGCGCGACCGCCGCATCGTCGATTGGGAATGCGCCCAGCACCTGGTGCGCGCGCTCACCGCCGAGACCGGCGGCGGGGTGGCCGAAGCCGCCCGCCTCGTCGACGCCATGGGGCCCGAGCGCGCGGAGAAGGCCCGCGCGCTCGCCTATCGCCTCTATACCCTGTCCGAACGCAAGGGCTGGAACGGCGAGGCGCTGGCCTGCAACATCCTCGCCACCTCATGGCCGCAAATCCGCATCGCCGCCGCCCAACGCGCCGCCGGTGGCCCCCCGCAAGCCGAAATGGGAGTGTGAGACGGCGCCGCCGGGGACAATGCAAGACCGCAACGGCGTGCGATAATATCCATTGCCGGAACCCGACGAAGGGAAGCCCGCCATGTCCGATGTCGACTACGAAGCCGCGACGCTGGCCATCCGCGAGTGGACGCTGTGGGTGGCCATCGCGCAGGTGGCGATCAGCGCCATTCAGACCGGCATCGTCTATTACGGCATCCGCGCCATGATCCGCGCCACGGATCGGCGCTCGCGCGAAGCCGCCGAAGCCACTGCCGCCGCGCGCCGCGAAGCCGACCAGCGCCATGCCGAAGCCATGCAGGCCGGCGCCGAACGCCACGCCGAAGCCATGCAGGCCGGTGCCGAACGCCACGCCGAAAACATGGCGGCGATCAACGCGATGGCGGCGACGCTCGCCCAGGCGACAGCCGCTCTCAAGCTCGTCGTCGAACGCACCGCGCCGGAAGCTCGCCAGTGACCGGCCGCGCCCTCGTCGAGCCTGCCTTCGCGGATGCGGAAAGCGTCCCGGTCGTCGCGCGCTTCGCGCGCATGCCGGCGGGACGCCGGCGCTCCCGGGGAGAGGGCGAGGCCATAACGGCATGCGATAATGTCTGCCCCGGAATCTGACGAGGAGGAACCCGCCATGCCCGGTGTCGACTACGAAGCCGCGACGCTGGCCATCCGCGAGTGGATGCTGTGGGTCGCCATCGCGCAGGTCACGATTAGCGCCATCCAGACGGGCCTCGTCTATTACGGCATCCGCGCCATGATCCGCGCCACGGATCGGCGGTCGCGCGAAGCCGCCGAAGCCGCCGAACGCGCCGAAACTGCGCGTCGCGAAGCCGCAGACGCCGCGCGCCGCGAAGCCGACCAGCGCCATGCCGAAGCCATGCAGGCCGGCGCCGAACGCCACGCCGAAAACATGGCGGCGCTCAAGGCGCTCATCGACGGACAGGCGCAGACGAACGCGACCCTCGCCGCAAACACCGCGACGCTCGCCGAAGCGACGGCCGCGCTTAAACTCGTCGTCGAACGCACCGCGCCGGCCGCGGGCCGGTGACCGGGCTGACCGGCCGCGCCATCGTCGAGCCTGCGCCCGCCCCGGGCAGAGATGCGCGTGCGAGGAGCGCTCCCGATATCGGACGAAACGGGACAATGCGAGGCCATAACGGCATGCGATAATGTCTGCCCCGGAACCGGACGAGGAGGAACCCGCTATGCCCGGTGTCGACTACGAAGCCGCGACGCTCGCCATCCGCGAATGGACGCTGTGGGTGGCCATTGCGCAGGTGGCGATCAGCGCCGCCCAGACCGGCATCGTCTATTACGGCATCCGCGCCATGATTCGCGCCACGGATCGGCGCTCGCACGACACCGCCGCTGCCGCCGCCGACGCACGCCGCGAAGCCGACCAGCGCCATGCCGAAGCCATGCAGGCCGGCGCCGAACGCCACGCCGAAAACATGGCGGCGATCAACGCAATGGCGGCGACGCTCGCCCAGGCGACAGCCGCTCTCAAACTCGTCGTCGAACGCACCGAGGCGGAAGCTCGCCAGTGACCGGCCGCGCCCTCGTCGAGCCTGCCCTCGCGGATGCGGGAAGCGTCCCGGTCGTCGCGCGCTGCGCGCGTGCCGGCGGGACGCCGGCGCTCCCGGGGAGAAGGCGGGGCGGTAACGGCATGCGATAATGTCTGCCCCGGAACCCGACGAGGGGGAACCCGTCATGTCCGATGTCGACTACGAAGCCGCGACACTGGCTATCCGCGAATGGACGCTGTGGGTGGCCATCGCGCAGCTCATGATCAGCGCCATTCAGACCGGCCTCGTCTATTACGGCATCCGCGCCATGATCCGCGCCACGGATCGGCGCTCGCACGACGCCGCGGAAGCCACTGCCTCCGCGCGCCGCGAAGCCGACCAGCGCCATACCGAAAACATGGCGGCGCTCAAGGCGCTCATCGACGGACAGGCGCAGACGAACGCGACCCTCGCCGCAAACACCGCGACGCTCGCCGAAGCGACGGCCGCGCTTAAACTCGTCGTCGAACGCACCGCGCCGGCCGCGGGCCGGTGACCGGGATGACCGGCCGCGCCATCGTCGAGCCTGCGTCCGCGACGGCCCGCCCCGGGCGGAGATACCGGCGCGAGGCGGCGGCGCCGGGGTTATCGCCTTCGAGAATCCGGCGCCCCGCAGGCATTCTCCGTCGCATGCGCCGCCGGACCCGCAGCGCCCCGAAACGGCGCCGCGCTATTGGACGACACGGGGCGATATGGGATAATGCGAACTGCCTGTTCGATGCCGTCAATTGGAAGAACATCATGAAGCGGATCGCCACGCAGCTGCCGGACAGCCTCGCCGACAAATTGAACGCGACGGTCGCCCGTCTCGACTGCAACCGTTCGGAGGTCGTTCGTCAGGCGATCGAGTTCTACCTCGAGGAGATCGACGACGTGGAGGAGGCCGCACGGCGGCTCCGCGACGCCAACAACCCTCCCCTGGATTGGGAACAGGTCAAGCGCGAGCTTCTCGCGTCCGATTGAAGCGAGGTCCTGCGTTTTGCGCGCGCCGCTTCTCCCCCGGGGGCATTCCTGCCCTCGAACATGTGAAGAAATTGAGATTTCCCACTACTCTTCGTCATCCCCGCGAAAGAGTGTGTGAAGGAATTGGGCAGCTCTCATCGTGACGGACGGATCGCCGAGGTATCGGCATTGTAAAAGACAATACCCACCGAATAATACTTCGTCATTCCCGCGAAAGCGGGAATCCGGAAGCGACCGTCCGCAATACCGGCCCGGTTTTCCTTGTGGAAACGCCGCAAGCAGATTCCCGCTTTCGCGGGAATGACGAGTGTTTATACGGCTTTTCGATTTCTTCACACAATCTTTCGCGGGAATGACGAAGTATTATCGGATGGTTACTGTCTTTCACTGCGGGAATTCCTGAGTTGTGCAGCCGTCGTAATGGGAACCGCCCAATTCCTTCGCGCGCGCCGGCGCTCCCGGAAACGATTGCGGCCGGTCCGCCGCTTCGGGCGCGCGCCGGACCGTGCTATCCTGCGACGGCAGAATGAAAGCGTCGCATGGCGCTTCGGAGTTCGGCATCGACACTGGCCCCGCCGCCGGAGAACGCCATGAACACGAACCATCAGCGCGTCACCGAAGGGTTCGACATCCTGACCGGGGTGCTCGCGCCCTATGTCGCCCGGGAGTTGCGGGCGCGCTACGAGGACGAATGGTGGGACCAGGGCGTTCTCCGCGTGCTCTACGAGGACCAGAAGCGGAACCTGCCGCGCGGCGGCGAGGACGCGGAGCTGGAAGCGGCGCTCGACCCCGCGCGCTGCCTGATCCTCATCGACGCGCAGTGGAACGAACTGTTCCGGCGCAAGCTCGGCCGCGACCACCGGACCTGGGTCAAGGAGCTGATCCCGGCGCGCAACAAATGGGCGCACAAGGGTCTGATCGACACGGCGGACGAAGACGCCTGGCGGACCCTCGACACCATGACGCGACTGGTCGAACAGATGGACGCGCAAGCGACCGAACGGCTGCGCGCCCTCGCCCGCACCGTGCGCTACGGCGCCGAGGGCCCGTCCACGGCGGCGCGGGAGACGGGGAACGCGACGGCGACCCCGGACAGCCGCGCCGGCAAGGGCGTTCTGGCGGCGGTCCCGCGCCAGGGGCTGCGACCGTGGCGCGAGGTCGCCCGGCCCCACCCCGACGTGGCGGCGGGGCGCTACCGGCAGGCCGAATTCGCCGCCGATCTGTCGCAGGTCGCGCGCGGCACGGCGGATGTCGAATATCAGGACCCGGTCGAGTTCTTCGCCCGCACCTATCTGACCGAGGGCATCCGCGCCCTTCTTGTTCAGGCGCTGAACCGGGTGTCGGGCAGGGGCGGCGAACCCGTCATCCAGCTGAAGACGGCGTTCGGCGGCGGCAAGACCCATTCGCTGCTCGCGCTCTATCACCTGCTGCGCGGCCGCGCGCCGCTCGCAAAACTGCCGCAGGTCGCCGATCTGTTGCAGGACGCGGGGATCGACGGGATACCCCGCACCCGCGTCGCCGTGCTGGTGGGCACCGCGCTCAACCCGACGAAGGCGCGCCGGCCGCCCAACCTTCCGAAGATTTCCATCCGCACCCTGTGGGGCGAGATCGGCGCCCAGCTCGCGGAACAGGCGGGCGACAAGAGGCTCTACGACCACGTGCGCGACGCGGACCGGAAGGGCGTGCCGCCCGGCTCCGACGCCCTGCGCGCGCTGTTCGACGCCTGCGGCCCGTGCCTGATCCTGGTCGACGAGCTCGTCGCCTACGCCCGCAAGATCTATGGCGTCGAGGGCCTGCCGGCGGGCCGTTTCGACGCCGTGCAGACCTTCATCCAGGAACTCACCGAGGCGGCGCGGGCCAGCGAGAACACGGCGCTGGTCGCGACGATCCCGGAATCGGACGTCGAGATCGGCGGCGAGGCGGGCCAGGCGACTCTGGCGCGCATCGAACACACTTTCGGCCGCATGGAGGCGATCTGGAAACCGGTCGGTTCGGAAGAGGGGTTCGAGGTCGTGCGCCGGCGGCTGTTCCTGCCGCTCGACGACGAACCGGCGCGCGACGATGTCTGCCGCGCCTTCGGCGCGCTCTACCGCGAAGGCGGCGGCGAGTTCCCGCCCGAATGCCGCGAGGCGCGTTATCTCGAACGGATGAAAGCCTGCTACCCGATCCATCCCGAGGTCTTCGACCGTCTCTATAACGACTGGGCGACGCTGGAGCGGTTTCAGCGCACGCGGGGCGTCCTGCGGCTGATGGCGGCGGTCATTCACGACCTCTGGAGGCGCAACGATGCGGGCCTCGCGATCATGCCGGGTTCGCTCGGCCTCGACACGGCGGCGGTGCGCGACGAATTGACGCGCTACCTGCCCGAAGGCTGGGGGCCGGTGCTCGACGGCGATGTCGACGGCCGCAATTCGGGTCCGCAGCGCATCGACGCGGAAAACCAGCGTTTCGGCCAGGTCCTGGCGGGCCGGCGGGTGGCGCGGGCGGTCTTCCTCGGAAGCGCGCCGCACGTGGTTCAGCAACAGGTGCGGGGCGTGGAGGACGTGCGCCTGCGCCTCGCCGTCGTGCAGCCGGGCGAACCGGTCTCGGTCTTCAACGACGCCCTGTCGCAACTCTCCGACCGGCTGACCTATCTCTACCGCAAGGACCGCCGCTACTGGTTCGACACGCGGCCGAACCTGCGGCGGACGGTCGAGGAGCGCGCGCAGCAATTCGCAGAGGACGAGGTCGAGAGCGAGATCGAGCGCCGGGCCCGCGAGGCGACGCGCCGCGACCGGGGCGATCTGAAGGGCGTGCACGCCTGCCCGGCGTCGTCGCTCGACGTGCCCGACGAACGGGAGGTCCGGCTCGTCGTTCTCGGACCCGGCGCGACGCACAAGGGCGGCGACGGGGAGAGCGCCGCGCTGAAGGCCGTCGCCGACATGCTCGCCAACCGCGGCGCGAACCAGCGCCAGCACCGCAACATGCTAGGGTTTCTCGCGCCCGACCGCGAGGCGGCCGAGGGCGTGAAGCAGGAAACGCGGCGCTTTCTCGCCTGGGGATCCGTCGTCCGCGACAGGGAAGCGCTGAACCTCGACGGCGCCCAGCGGCGCGAAGCCGCAGAAGGCGCAAAACGCAGCGACGAAGCCGTCCGGCTCCAGTTCAACGAGACCTGGCGATGGTTGCTCATGCCGACCCAGCGCGTCGCGGAGGGCGATGTCGGCGCGCTTGAATGGGAAGCCGCGCAGGTCACCGGAAACGACACCCCGGTTCTGGCGAGGGTGTCGCGGCACATGCGAGCGAACGAGCACGTGATCGTCGAATGGTCTCCGACGCTGCTCAGGATGGAGCTCGACCGCTGGTTCTGGAAGGACCGCAAGCACGTCTCGGCGAAGACGGTGTGGGACGCTCTCTCCGCCTATTGCTATCTCCCGCGTCTGCGCGACGAGACCGTGTTCGTGGCGACGGTCCAGCGCGGCGTCGCCGGCGGCGACTGTTTCGGTTACGCGACCGGCGTGTCGGACGAGGGTCGCTACGAGGGGTTGGCGTTCGGCGAGACGGCGCCCGCGATCTACATCGACGCGGCGAGCGTGCTGGTGAAACCGGAGGCCGCGCGGGCGCAGCTCGAAGCCGAAGTGCCGAAGGTCATGCCACGCGTATCGGAAGGCGGCGGCGACGGCGCGATCCCGGAAACGGGCGGCGACGGCCCCGGCGGAGACCCGAAGCCACCGCCGCCTCCCGAGCTACGTCGCTTTTTCGGCTCCGTCGAGATCGACCCGAACCGCTCGAACCGCGACATGGGGCAGGTCGTGGACGAGGTGCTTCAACACCTGACGACGTTGCCCGGCGGCAAGGTCACGGTGACGGTGGAAATCCAGGCCAAAATGCCGGAAGGCGTGCCCGACGACGTGCGGCGCGTGATCGACGAAAACTGCCGGACGCTCAATTTCGAGTCGCACGGGTTCGAGGAATCGTGACGCGGTCGCCTCGGAACTGCAAACCGAAACCATGGAGGAAAACATGAACCTGTACCAGCACCCCAAACTGCTGCATCGCCAGCTCGTGAAGTTGCCCAAGATTTACGATCTGGTCCCTCTCCCGGACAAATATGGATTGTCGACCGGGGTATTCGATCAACAACGGCAATGTCGGGCCGCTGTTGCCGCGTTACCCGAGGCGACGGTTCTTGCCTCAGTTTCCCAATTTATGGGAACCGTTCAGAAATTCCCCGGCACCTTTGACGCTATACGCGCCTCTGTGTCTCCGATCTATCGAACTGACTGGCTATCGAAAAGCCCGATCATGCCTTTGGCACCCGCTCACGATGCACGGGAAAGGGAATGGGACGATCATAGCGAAGAACCGAATATCGAGACCTTCGCTGACGACACCATTTCTGAAGAAGATCTGGATCGGGAGCTCCGACAATCCGGTCTCCCGGATGCCAAGGATATCGTTCGAGTTTTGAAGTATTCTACGAATCATTTTCACGACGGTGACTTCAACGGTTGTCTCAACAACGCCCGCGTTGCCTTGCAGACTCTGACGAAGTCAATCGCGCAGGCGCGTCTCTCAAACCATGCAGGGAACTTCAACCCCGCGAAATGGGGCGAGGTCATCGCCTATCTGCGAACGTCGGGGTTCGTTACGGACGAGCAGGAACGCGGAATCGCGGGTCTGTTCGGATTCCTGAGCCCGGGTTCCCACACTCCGATCCCAATCGGAGAGGAAGAATTCGCGAGATTGGGCCGCACCCTTGCTGTTTCCATTTGCTATTTTCTTGTGAAACAATTCAACGCAATCGAGGCGGATTCGTGAGGAACCCATGAAGCGACCGATAGAGAACTGCTACTGGGTCGCGCCGGGGAAACTGCTCGCCGGCGAGTATCCGAGGGACCTGGACGACGAATCCTCCGCCGCGAAGGTCGCGGCGCTGAAACGCGCCGGCGTCGGGCTGTTCGTCGACCTCACCGAAGAGGACGAACTGCTGCCCTACGCCCAATGGGCGGCGCCGGCCCGGCATGAGCGCTTCCCCATCCGCGATGTCTCCATCCCCCGCTCGCACGAGCAGACCGCGGCGACGCTCGACGCCATCGACGCCCATGTCGAAGCGGGCGGGACGGTCTACGTCCATTGCTGGGGCGGCGTCGGGCGCACGGGCGTCATCGTCGGGTGCTGGCTGGCCCGCCGGCGCGGGTCCGGGCGGGAAGGACTGGCGGGGCTGCGGACCCTGTGGCGGACGTGCCCGAAATCGCGCATCCAGCCGCACTCGCCGCAAACCATGGAACAGGAAAAATATATTCTGCGCTGGCGCGAGGACGCGGCGACGCGCGAAGGCAGGCGATGAGCCGAAGGCGGGAACGCCGGCTTGCGCGCCCCGCCGCCGCGGGGATAGGCTCCGCGCCGGACCACAAGGGGGGCTTCGCGATGGCGTCGCGGCTTGCGCTTGTTTTTCTGACCGCCGGGGTCGCGGCGTGGGCGGGGCCGGTCGCGGCGCAGTCTCCGGAATTGCGCGCCAAGCATGCATGGGTGATGCAGCTCCACGCCACCGGACACGATGCGGAAGCGGCGGAAGCGGCGCAACAGGCGCTCGACCTCGGCATCGACGAGTTCGGCGAAGAGCACCCCAGCACCGCCGCGCTCATGTTCAACCTCGCCGAACTGCATGGAGTCCTCGACGAATGGCGGCAGGCGGAAGCGCTCTACCGCCGCGCCGCCGCCGTGCGGGCCGCCACCCTGGGAGAAGGGCACCCCGATACCGGCGCCGCCCACGCCGGCCTCGGCAAGGCGCTCGCGCGGCAGACCCGCTACGACGAGGCCGAGGCGAGCTATTGGGACGCGCTGCACACCCTCGGCGACGAAGTCGCGCGCAACGTCCACGTCATCGACGAATTGAGCCTGCGCGCCGGGCTTTACCGCGCCTGGGCGCTCTATTACCGGGCTCACGGATTCGTCGAGTCGGGCCGCCTCGGCGAAGCGGAACTGCTCTATCGCAGCGCCATTTCGGTGTTCGAATCCAATTCGACGGTGGACCGGGCGCACATCGTCTCGGCGCTCGGCCGGCGTGCGGACGTGTTGCGTCGCCTGAACCGCGGCGACGAGGCGGCGGAGCTCGAAGCGCATGCGGAAGCCGTGCGCAAGGGTCGCGCGAGCTGTCCCGCGGGCCTCTTCGCCTTTTGCTGACCGGCCGGATGGAACCCGACGCCATCGACCGCGTTGCGGCGTCTCTCTTCGCCGCCAACCGCCGGGGGGAGCGTTTTCGCCCGTTGCGCGGCGTCGACTCTCCCGCGACGCTGGCGGACGCCTATCTCATTCAGGACCGCCTCTCGCGCCTGTTCGAGACCGATGGCGGCGCCGGCCCGCCGGTCGGCCACAAGATCGCGCTCACCTCGAAGGCGGTGCAAGAGCTGTGCGGCATCGACAGCCCCGCATACGGCGCGGTGTTTTCGGCTCTCGAGAGTCCGGCCGCCGTCAGGGCGTCGGACTACCGGCGCCTCGGGCTGGAGTTCGAAGTGGCCGTGGAGATCGGGCGCGACGTTCCCGCGCAGGGAGCGCCCTGGAGCCGCGATTCCATCGCCGGTTACGTGGCGACCTGCGCGCCCGCCTTCGAGCTCATCGACGACCGGAACGCCGATTACGACGACCTCGACGCGGCGTCGATCGTCGCCGATCGATGCTGGTGCGCCGGGGCGGTCGTCGGCGCGCGGATCGCGGACTGGCGGCGCCTCGACCTCGCCGCCGCGAAAGCGGTCCTGACATGGAACGGCGAAACCGCGGAGCGTGCGACGACCGGCGCATCGATGGGCCATCCGTTCGAGGGACTGGCGTGGATCGCCAACCATCTGGCGGAGCGCGGCCGCACCCTCGCCAGGGGCGACATCGCGATTACCGGCAGCGCGATGAAGACGCGGTTCCCCGAACCGGGCGACGCCGCGGTCTATTCCATAGAGGGCCTGGGCGAAGTGCGTATTCGCGTCGAGGCGTAGAAGCGGCGGGGTTCAGGCGACCGCCGGCCGGGGAGTCCTGTCGTCGGTTTCGAGGCGCCAGTTCGCCGGGTCCGCGAACAGCGCGCGCAACACCCGGTTGTTCAGCGCATGCCCGGCGCGAACCGCCTCGACCCGCGCGACGACACGGGCGCCCGCAAGATAAAGGTCGCCCAGACAGTCGAGAACCTTGTGGCGCACGAACTCATCGGCGAAGCGCAGACCGCCGTCGTTCAGCACCCCGTTCTCGCCAACGACGATCGAGTTATCGAGACTGCCGCCCTTCGCCAGGCCGCGGGCGCGCAGAGCCGATATCTGGCTTTCGAAGCCGAAGGTGCGCGCACGCGCGATCTCCCGCCGGAACGCGCCGTTGACCGGCGCGAACTCACGCGTTTGCGCGCCGACGGCCGGATGGTCGAAGGCGATCTCGAAACGCAGGCTCGCGCCGTCGTCCGGCAGCAGGGCGATCCGCGCCCCGTCTTCGCAGACCTCGACGGGACGGAGCACCCGGACCGTCTCACGCGCGGCGTCGAGCGTCCGCAGGCCGACACATTCGATGAGAAACACGAAAGGTTCGGCGCTGCCGTCCATCGCCGGGACTTCCGATCCGTCCAGATCGACGAACAGGTTGTCCACGCCGCACCCCCAAAGCGCCGCCATGAGATGCTCAACCGTGCGTACACGCACGCCCGGCGCCCCCTCGAGAGTGGTGGCGAAGCCCGTATCCGCGACACGGTCGTAACGCGCCGGCACTTCCGCGCCGTCGAGGTCGACACGGCGGAAAACGATTCCCGTACCGGCGGGCGCCGGGCGCAGAACCGCCTTCACCCTCTCGCCGCCATGCAGCCCGACCCCCTTGCAGTCGATCATGCGGCAGATCGTCGTTTGTCGTTCCACTCCCCCCATCCCGGTTCGGCCGAACCCGTCGTCCCGGCGCCATTCCGGTCGCCGCCCGCCTCCCGGCGGTTTTCTAGCAAAGTTCCGGGAGGCCGAATATCACTCTTTATTACCGATTCTTACCGGTTCCCGCCGCTCTCCCTTGCCTTCACGAGGGAAGCCGGCGGAGGAAATCGGGGATCTGCGGCGGTCCGTTCCGGGTTATCGGTTCGGCGTCGGCGGGCGCAGGCGGGGGCGCGGACCCGGCGACAACCGTTTCCTCCGCGGCGACGGGAGCGCCGCGGTCCTCCGCGGCGCCGCCCTTGAGCATCCAGCGGTGGATGCCCGAACGCTTGCCGCGCGCTGCGGAGCCGGGTTCGACGCGTTCGGGTCCGGGGTCCTTTCGGGGCTCCGTCTCGCCGGAAGGGATGCGGTCGGTGTCGGGTCTGCCGGTCAGCATCGGCTCCATGCGCACCGGGGACGGCTCCGGGGCCGGCGCCGCGGCGTAGCGGGGGGCGGGGCCGCGCGGCGGTTCCCCCGCGTCGCGGACGCCCGCCGGGTCGAAGCCGACCGACGGCTCGCTCCGGCTCACGGCCTGCGCCTCCGGCGCCGCAAAACCCCCGCCCGCTCCGGCAACCCGCATTGCGGCTTCCGGAAGGCCGTCGAAGGCGCTTGCGCTGTCCTCTCCGGCGTCGCGCTCGCTTTCGTCGTCGATCCCCGTCGCGACCACGGAGACGCGGAACCGGCCGGCGAGACTTTCGTCGAAAGTGGAGCCGAAGATGAAGTTGGCGTTCGCGTCCACCTGTTCGCGGATGTGGTTGCACGCCTCGTCGACCTCGTAAAGGGTCATGTCGGAGCCGCCGGTGATATTGACGAGGACGCCGCGCGCGCCCTTGAGCGACACGTCGTCGAGCAGCGGATTGGCGATCGCGGCGCCGGCGGCGGTTTTCGCGCGTTCTTCGCCCTCGGCCTCGCCGGTGCCCATCATCGCCTTGCCCATCTCTCCCATCACCGCGCGCACGTCGGCGAAGTCGAGATTGATGAGCCCGGGCATCACCATCAGGTCGGTGACGCCGCGCACCCCCGAATGGAGCACCTCGTCGGCCATCTTGAAGGCGTCGGTCAGCGTCGTCTGTTCGTTGGCGATGCGGAACAGGTTCTGGTTCGGGATGATGATCAGCGTGTCCACCACCTTGTGCAGTTCGGCGATGCCCGCCTCGGCGATGTCCCGCCGCTTGCGCCCCTCGAAGTCGAAGGGTTTGGTCGTCACCCCGACGGTGAGGATGCCGGCGTCGCGGGCCGCCCGCGCCACCACCGGGGCCGCGCCCGTGCCCGTGCCGCCGCCCATGCCGCAGGTGACGAACACCATGTTGCTGCCGGTGAGGTGGTCCTGGATGTTCTCCAGCGCCTCCTCCGCCGACTGCCGGCCGATGTCCGGATGCGCGCCGGCGCCGAGGCCCTGCGTGATGTTCACGCCGAGCTGAATCCGACGCTCGGTAAGCGACTGCGCCAGCGACTGCGCATCGGTATTGGCGACGATGAACTCGACGCCTTCCAGATGCGAAGTGATCATGTTGTTGACCGCGTTGCACCCCGCCCCGCCGACTCCGATGACCAGAATCTTCGGTTTGAGCTCGTGCGTCGCAGGCACGTTCAAGGTGATGGTCATATCCGGCTTTCCTTTCCTGCGTCGGTTTCCGCTACTGTTTCGCCTTCGCCGGTCCGCCGGGAGCGCTCTCGCGACTCCGGGCCCGGCATCAGAAGTTCTCGCGCAGCCATCGGCCGACCCGGCCGAGGCGCGTCGGCGGACGCTGCGCCGGGCGCGTTGCGCCGGCGATGGCCTCGGACTCCCCGGCGCCCGCCGCGAGCGCCAGGCCCGCGCAGGTGGCGAAGGCCGCGCCCGCGGTGGTCTCGGTCAGCCCCCGCAACTGCCGGGGGCGCCCCAGGCGGACCGAGCGCCCGAGGACGCGCGCGGCGACCTCGCTGACGCCGTTGAGCGCGCTCGCCCCCCCGCACAGCACCACCCTGCGGCTCGCCGCGGCGTCGAGACCGGCCGCCTCCAGACGGTCGCGCACCAGCGCGAAGGTCTCTTCCAGGCGCGGGCGGACAATCTCGATCAGGCGCGAGCGCGGCACGTGGTAAAAACCGGCTTCGGCGGCCTCGCCCAGCTCGGGCACGTCGATGAGCTCGCGGTCGTCGTCGCCGCCGGCGATCACGCTGGCGTGCATGGTCTTGATCCGCTCCGCCACCGCGGGCGCGGTGGACAGGCCGTAGGCGAGATCGTCGGTCACCTGCGCCCCGCCCATCGGGACGCTGTCGGCGAAGACCGGCGCCCCGCCGTGGAACGCGGCGATGTCCGTGGTCCCGGCGCCCATGTCGATGCACACCGCGCCCATGGCCATTTCGTCCTCCACAAGAGCCGCGCTCGCGCTCGCATAGGCCGCCGGCAGGACCGCCCGGACATCGAGATGGCAGCGCGCGGCGCAGGCGCGCAGCGTGCGCAACGGGCCGCGCGGCGCGCCGACGGCGTGGAATTCGGCCACCAGCCGCTCGCCGAACAGCCCCCTCGGTTCGTGAATCCCCTCCGTGCCGTCGAGCGCATAGGCGACCGGCGCGAGATGCAGAAGGTCATGGTCGTCGGGGGGCGCGTAGCGTTGCGCCTGACCTTCGGCCTGCTCGACCTCGGCGTCGCCGACTTCGCGCCCCGCGAGTTCGACGCTCACGCCGAAGCGCTCCGAATGAAGGCGACCGCCGGAAAAATTCAGAACGACCGAACGCGCGATCTCCCCGGCCGCGGTTTCCGCCGCGTGAACGGCGTCGCGCACAGCTTCCTCCGCGGCGTCCATGTCGATGATCGCGCCGCCGCGCAGCCCCCGCGTCACCCGATGGCCGACGCCGAGGACCCGCATCACGCCCTCGCCCTCGTCCGTGGCGATGAAGCAACAGATCTTGGCGCTGCCGATGTCCAGCGCCGCCGCCGAACCGTTCCGGTCGGCGCTCACGTCCGCGACTCCGCCGGGGCGGCGCGTCCGTCGAGACGCACCAGCACGCGGTCGTCGCCGCGCAGATCGATGCGTTCGAGTTCGGCGTCGAGGATCCCCGCCCGGCGCTGCAATTCCGTGAGTCTCGTCCAGGCGGCGGCCGGCGACCCCTCGGGCATCAGCACGTCGACCCGGTCGTCGAAGCGCAACGTCCAGCGCCGGCCGCCGACCCAGCTCGCCGCCGAAAGGCGCGCATACAGGTCCGGCGAGTCCTTCATCGCCACGAGAAGCGACGGCAGCGCCGACGGGGCGCCGGCGCCGACGATCAGCGGCAGCCCGGCGAATCGCCCGACGCCGCTCCGGGTGAGCACGCGCCCCGCACGGTCCACCACCCCCAGCGCGCCCCGATGTTGCCAAAGCGCCATCGGCCGCCGTTCGACAATCCGGATATGGAGAATGTCGGGCCATCGCCGCTCGACGCGCGCGGCGGCCACCCATGGATTGGCCTCGAGCCGCGCCCGCGCCTGCGCCAGGTCGATCCGCAGCAGGGGGTCGCCGCGGGCGACGCCCAGACTCTCGCGCAACGCCGCCAGGGGCGCGTGGCGCCGGCCCGCGACGAAAACCTCGTCGACCGCCAGACCGGCGGCGACGCTGGCGGCGATCGCCGCGCTCCCGGCCCGCGCGACTCCGCGCGCCGCCATGCCGGTCTTCCAGACGGCGGCGCCCGCCGCAACGACGGCCAGCAGCGCCAGCGCGCACAGCGTCCGCGGGCGCGGGCCGCGCCAGAGCCGCGCCGCCGAAGCGCGCGCCTTGCGCTTCCGCCGGGCCGGCGCCGAGTCCGCCCGGCTCTTGCGGCCGGCGCGGAACGACGTCAGGCGAGTCAGGCGCGACATCGGGCGTCCTCCACCATCCAGGCCACGAGATCGGGATAGGAAATCCCCGCCTGCGCCGCCACGGCCGGAACCAGCGACCCGGGAGTCATCCCGGGCTGGGTATTGATCTCGAGCAGCCGCAGCCCCGCGCCGCCCGGCGCATCGTCGTAACGGAAGTCGGCGCGCGTCACCCCGGCGCAGCCGAGGGCGCGGTGGGCGCGCTCGGCATGGTCCAGCGCCGCCGCGTAATCCGCCTCCGCCATGGGCGCGGGCGCGAGATAGCGGGCCTCGCCCCGGGTGTATTTCGACCTGTAGTCGTAGAAGCCGTCGCGGGGCCGGATTTCGAGCGCGCCGAGGGCGCAGCCGTCCTTCACCGCGACGGTGATCTCGCGGCCCGGCACGTAAGCTTCCACAAGCACCGTCTCGCCCCAGGCCCAGCGCCGGTCGGCGAGCGGCGGATCGTCCTCGCCGACGATCGCGACATCGATGCTGGAGCCCTCGTTGCAGGGTTTGACCACATAGGGACGCGGCAGCGGATCGCCGGCGCACAGCGCGTCGCGGCTCATCGACCGCCCCTCCGCCACGGGAATCCCGGCGGCGGCGAACAGGCGTTTGGCGGTCGGCTTGTCCATCGCCAGCGCCGAGGCGAGGACGCCCGAATGAGTGCACGGCAGGTCGAGCAGCGCGCACAACCCCTGCATACAGCCGTCCTCGCCCCAGCGGCCGTGCAGGGCGTTGAACGCGATGTCGATATGGGGGCGGAGCTCCGCAAGACGCAGCGCCGCGTCGGAGCCGACATCGACCGCGAGCGCGTCCACGCCGCGCTCGCGCAGCGCCGCGACAACCGCCGCGCCGCTGACCAGCGAGACATCGCGTTCGGCCGACCGACCGCCCATGAGAACCGCGACGCGCATGTTCACCGCGGCGCCTCCGTCCGGCGGCAACGCCGGCCGACGCGGCGGATCTCCCATTCCAGGCGCACGCCCGTCGTCTCGAACACCCGCCGGCGCACGATCTCGCCGAGGTCTTCGATCTCCGCCGCCGTCGCCGCTCCGGTATTGACGAGGAAATTGGCGTGGCGCCGCGATATTTCGGCCGCCCCGTTGCGGAGGCCGCGGCATCCCGCCCGGTCGATGAGCTCCCAGGCCTTGTTTCCCGGCGGGTTGGCGAAGGTGCTGCCGCCGGTACGGGCGCGGATCGGCTGCGACGCCTCGCGCTGCGCCGCGATGGCGGCCATGCGCTCGCACGCGGCGCCGGCGCGATCCGGCGTCCCGCGCAGGGTCGCCGCGACGCAAATCCAGCCTTCCGGCAAGCTCGAACGGCGATATCCGAAATCGATGTCGGCCGCCTCGAGGCGTCGCGCTCCGCCGCGTTCGTCGAGGACTTCGACCGACTCGACGATATCGCCGATCTCGCATCCATAGGCGCCGGCGTTCATGCGGACGGCGCCGCCGATCGAACCGGGGACGCCGCTGAGAAATTCGAGGCCGGCGACGCCGGCGGCCGCCGCCGCGCGGGCCACCGAGACATCGGCGGCCGCCGCGCCGCAACGGACCCGGTCGCCCTCTACCGAAATCCCGGCGAACGGACGCCCGAGGCGGACCGCGACGCCGTCTATCCCGCCGTCGCGGATCAATATGTTGGAGCACAGACCGAGGACCGTAACCGGCGCCGAACACGGACGGCCGGCAAGCAGCGCGCTCAGGTCCTCGCGATCCGCCGGCTCGAACAACACTTCCGCCGGCCCGCCCACCCGCAGCCAGGCGTAGGGGTAGAGCGGAACCGCGGCGCGCCGTCGGCCGCGCAGACACGGCAACCGGTCCAGGAGCGCGGCGCACGCAGCTGTCATGGCAACCTCCTTCGTTCGGGCGCGCAGGCGAGCTTGCGCAAGGCGCCGGGGAGATCGTTCGCCCACCGGGTGATGCTCCCGGCGCCCAGGCAGACCACGAGATCGCCGGCGCGGGTCAGATCGCGGACAGTCGCCGGCAGCGCCTCGGGCGAGGGCAAGGCGACGACCCGGGGATGGCCCCGCGCCCGCAACCCGGCGACGAGGCGATCGCGGTCGAACCCCTCGATCGGCGCTTCGCCGGCGGCGTGGACATCGGCGACGATGACCGCGTCGGCGTCGTCGAAGCAGGCGCAGAACGAGTCGAACAGGTCGCGGAGCCGGGTGTAGCGATGGGGCTGCGCCACGGCGACAAGCCGCCCGCCGCCGCCGCACAGGGCGAGCCGTTCCCGCGCAGTGGCGAGCACCGCGGAGATTTCCACGGGGTGATGACCGTAATCGTCGATCACCGTGACTCCGTGCGCCTCGCCGACCTCGGTAAAGCGGCGGCCCACGCCGGCGAAGGACGCGAGACCGGCGCGCAGGGCGTCGTCGTCCAGCCCCATTTCGTGTCCGATCGCCAGCGTCGCGAGGGCGTTCCGGATGTTGTGCAGCCCGGGTATGCGCAGTTCGAGACCGCGGATGCGCCGTTCGCCCCGCCCCCCGCGCCCTGCGAGGCGGCCCCCGACCACCGCGTCGAAGCGGACTCCGCCGGGCGTCGGCTGCGGGTCGACCGCCCGCAAGTCGGCCCGGGAAGAGAAACCGCAGGCAACGATGCGCCGGTCGACGATCCGCCCCGCCATCGCCTCGACCTCCGGGTGGTCGATGCACAACACGGCAAGGCCGTAGAACGGAATGTTCTCGACGAACGTATGAAAGGCCTGTCGCAACCGGTCGAAGTCCCCGTAGAAATCGAGATGCTCGGGGTCGATATTGGTGACCACGGCGACGGTGGCGGGAAGCCGCGTGAAACTGCCGTCGGACTCGTCGGCCTCGACCGCGATCCAGTCGCCGCCGCCGAGCCGCGCGTTGGTCCCGTAGGCTTCGATGATCCCGCCGTTGATCACCGTGGGGTCGAAACCGGCGGAATCCAGCATCGCGGCGATCATCGAGGTGGTGGTGGTCTTGCCGTGCGTGCCGCCGACGGCGATCGCCCGTTTCAGCCGCATCAATTCCGCGAGCATTTCGGCCCGCCGCACCACCGGCAGGGCGCGCGCGCGCGCCGCCGCGACCTCGGGATTGTCCGCCGGTATGGCGCTCGACACGACGACGACCTCGGCGTCGCCCAGATTGTCCGCCGCATGGCCGACATGCACGGTGAGACCGAGCGCCCGCAGGCGGCCCGCATTGGCGCTGTCGACGGCGTCGCTGCCCTGCACGCGGTATCCGAGATCGTGCATGACCTCGGCGATGCCGCTCATGCCGATCCCGCCGATGCCGACGAAATGCAACGCGCCGATGTCGAGCGGCAGGCCGGTCATGACCGCGCCTCCCCCGCCAGTTCGCGGATGAGCGCGACCAGCCGCTCCACCGAATCCGGGCGACCGAGCGCGCGCGCGCCGGCGGCCGCGCGTTCGAGCGCGGCGCCGTCGTCGAGCAGCGCCTCCAGCCGTCGCGCGAGGCCGGGCGCATCCAGCGCGCTTTCGGCCGCCAGCCAGCCGCCGCCGGCGTCGACCGCCGCGCGCGCATTGGCGGTCTGGTGGTCATCGGTCGCGAAGGGATAGGGGATCAGAAGGGCGGGACGGCCCACGACCGCGATCTCGGCGATGGTCGACGCGCCGGCGCGAGCGATCGCGAGATGCGCCTCCGCCAGCCGCGCGGCGACATCGTCGATGAAGGGCCGCAAATCCGCCTCGATGCCGGCTTCCGCATAGGCCGCGCGGGCCGTTTCGAGGTCTTCTGACCGGCATTGCTGCGCGACCCGAAGCCGGCGGCGCAACCGTTCCGGCAGGGAGGCCAGCGCGCGCGGTATCAGCCGCCCGAGGCTGCTCGCGCCCTGGCTGCCGCCGACCGCGAGCAGGCGGATCGGTCCGTCCGCCGTCGGCGCCGCATAGCCGCGCGCCCGCGCGGCGAGGAAGGCGTCGCGCACCGGCACGCCCGTGTGCACGCAGGCGGCGCCGACCCCCGTCCACGCGCTGTCGGCGAAACCGGTCGCGACGGCGGCCGCGCGCCGCGCCAGAAACCGGTTGGCGCGGCCGAGGACCGCGTTGGATTCGTGGATCAGCACCGGAACGCGCAGACTCGCCGCGGCCGCCACCGGCGGCGCCGAGGCGTAGCCGCCGAAGCCGACCGCGACCGTCGGCGCGAGGCGCCGCAACAGCCGCCGCGCCTGGGCGAAACCCATCGCGAGCATGGCCGCTCCGCCGATGCGGGCGAGCGGGCCGCGTCCGGCCATCCGCGCGGCGCGCACCGCGTGGCAGGCGACTCCCCGCAGCTCGTCGCCGAACGCGACTCCCCGCCGGTCGGTGACCAGGACCGGCTCGATCCCGTCCGCGCGCAAGCCCCGGGCGAGGGCCGCTGCCGGAAAGACGTGGCCGCCGGTGCCGCCGGCGGCGATCATGACGGGGCCGGTCACGGCGCCGCCCGGGCGCCGGGGCGCCACCGCGTCAGCGCCAGGATGGTTCCCGCCGTGACCGCCACCGCGAGCAGCGACGACCCCCCATAGGAAACGAACGGCAGGGTCAGACCCTTGGTGGGCGCCAGACGCAGGGCCACCGCCATGTTGATGAGGGACTGGAGGCCGAAATGGCCCACCACCCCCGCGCCGGCGAGCAGGACGAAGCGGTCGCTCTCCTCGGTCAGGCGCAACAACCCGCGCAGAACGATGAACGCGAACACGCCGACGAGAAGGAGGCACGCGAGAAGCCCGAACTCCTCGCCCGCCACCGAGAATACGAAGTCGGAATGAGCGTCGGGCAGGTTTTCCTTGACGACGCCTTCGGCGGGGCCGCGGCCGAGCAGCCCGCCGCTGGCGAAAGCGCGGAGCGACAGGTCGATCTGATAGTTGTCGCCCGCCGCCGGGTCGAGGAAGCGGTCGACGCGGCTTTGCACGTGCGGGAAGGCGAAATAGCCTCCCGCCAGCGCGCCGGCGCCGGCGGCGAGGAGCGCGCCCACCCAGAACAGCGGCAGCCCCGACAGCACATACTGTCCGAACCACACCGTCGCCACGGTGATCGCCATGCCGATGTCGGGTTGCAGGGCCAGCGCCAGAATCGCCGGCGCGAGAAGCAGCGCCGCCGGCGCGTCGCGCCGCGCCGCCAGCAGCGCCGCCGTGACGATGGCGAAGCCGGGTTTGAGCAATTCCGACGGCTGGAAGGTCAGCGGTCCCAGGGCCAGCCAGCGCCGGGCGCCCTTGACTTCGGCGCCCGAATACAAGGTCGCCGCCGTCAGCGCGAGGCCCAGCACGAACAGCCCCGCGCCGAGACGGGCGATCCCTTTCGGCGACAACAGCGAAACCGCCAGCATGACGACAATAGCCGGCGGGATCAGGATCAGCTGCCGATGGACGAAATGCAGGCGGTCGTAGTTCAGGCGCTCCGCGACCGCCGGACTCGCGGCGAACGCCATCACCGCGCCGACGGCCATCAACGTCAGCAACGCCGCGAGAACCCAGCGGTCCACGGTGAGCCACCAGCGACCCACCAGGCTGCCGTCCGCGCGCGCCGAGGCGTTCATCGTTCCGCCTTCGGGGATGCGCCGGCGAGTCCCTCGACAAGGGCGCGGAACCGCGCGCCCCGCGCCTCGAAATCCGCGAACTGGTCGTAAGAGGCGCAGGCCGGCGACAGCAGCACCACCGCGCCGTCGTCGCCTGCGGCGTCGCGCGCGGCGGCGGCGACGGCGCGGTCGAGGGCGCCGCACAGCGCGACGGGCGCGCGGCCGGCAAGCGATTCGGCCATGGCGTCCGCCGCCTCGCCGATGAGATAGGCGCGGCGCACGCGGCCCAGCAGCGGCGCCACCGGCGCAAGGTCGGCGTCTTTCGCGCGCCCGCCGGCGATCCAGTAAATCCGGCGGTAGCAGGCCAGCGCCCGCGCCGCCGCGGCGGCGTTGGTCGCCTTGCTGTCGTTCACGAACCGGACGCCGGCGACCGTCGCCACCGCTTCGAGCCGGTGACGCAGGCCGGAAAAACTCGCGAATCCGCCGGCCAGCGCGCCGGACGCAAGGCCGAGCGCCCGGCAGACGGCCCAGGCGAGCGCCGCGTTCTGCCGGTTGTGGACGCCGGTCAGCGCCGGGTTCGCGTCGAGATCGGCGACCGCGCGCGGCGCCCCCTCGAGGCCGTCGATCAACCGCCCGTCTTCGTCGACGCCGACTCCCCCCGCTGCCGGCGCGAGGCCCGACACGGCGATCCGCCGCTGCCCTCCGGCGGCGAGACCGTCGAAGACCGAGGCGGAAACGGGGTCGTCGCGCGCCACGATGGCGGTGTCGGCCGCGGTCTGGCCGCGAAAGATCCGCTTTTTCGCAGCGACATAGCCGGCCATGCCGCCATGCCGGTCCAGGTGGTCCGCGCCGATATTGAGCAGTGCGGCGACATCGAAGACGAGGCTCGAGGTGAGATCGAGCTGGAACGAGGACATTTCGAGCGCATAGACGCCATCGGCGCCGACCGGATCGAGGGCCAGCGCGGCGGTTCCGAAATTGCCCCCCACCCGCACCGGAACCCCCGCCCCGGCGAGCAGATGGCCGACCAGCGCGGTCGCCGTGGATTTGCCGTTGGTGCCCGTGATCCCGACGATGCGCGGCCCCCGTCCGGCGGCACGGCGCGGACGCAGGGCGCGGGCGAACAGTTCGGTCTCGCCGACGACGACGGTCCCGGCGCGGTCGGCGAGCGCGGGAACCCGATGGCCGCGGGGCACGCCGGGGCTCAGCACCAGCGCGCGCGCGGCGGCGATGTCGGTCTCTCCGAGGCGGACCGCGCGGGCGCCGTATCGGGCCGCCGCGGCGCGGCGCGCTTCGCAATCGTCGTCCGCGAGCACCTCGGCGCCGCCGGCCGCCAGCGCCGCCGCCGCCGCGAGGCCCGAACGCCCCAGCCCGAAGACGGCCACCTTCTCGCCGCGATATGCGGTGACGGGGATCATCGCGCTACCGCAATTTCAGCGTAGCGAGGCCGGCGAGAGCCAGGACCATGGCCACGATCCAGAAGCGGATGACGATGGTCGGCTCTTTCCAGCCCTTCTGCTCGAAATGGTGGTGCAGCGGCGCCATCAGAAAGACCCGGCGCCCGGTGAGCCGGAACGAGGCGACCTGGACGATGACCGACACCGCCTCCAGCACGAAGAGACCGCCGACCATGGCGAGAACGAGCTCGTGCTTGGCGATGACGCCGATCGTCCCCAGCGCGCCGCCGGTCGCGAGGCTTCCCGTGTCGCCCATGAACACCGCGGCGGGAGGCGCGTTGAACCAGAGGAAGCCCAGACTCGCGCCCACCAGAGCGCCGCACAGCACCGAAAGTTCGCCGGCGCCGGGCACAGCGTGGACCTGAAGATAGTCGGCCAGAACCGCATTGCCGACGACATAGACGATGACGCCGAAACAGCCCGCCGCGATCATGATCGGCACGATGGCCAGGCCGTCGAGACCGTCGGTGAGATTCACCGCGTTCGATGCGCCGACGATGACGAACACGGCGAAGGGGGCGAAGAACCACCCGAGCTGGATGAGCAGCGACTTGAAAAAGGGGACCGCGAGCGCGGTCGAGAACTCGGGCGACAGCAGCCCGGAAATCCACACCGCGGCGACCGCGGCGATGACCACCTGCAACGCCAGTTTGAGGCGCCCCGGCAGCCCGCGATGATGGTTGCGGGAGAGTTTGAGCGCGTCGTCGACGAAGCCCACGGCGCCGAAACCCAGCGTCACCCCGAGCACCGTCCAGACGAACGGGTTGCGCAGGTCCGCCCAGAGCAGGGTGGCGACGGCGAGCGCGATGAGAATGAGGAAGCCGCCCATGGTCGGCGTCCCCCTCTTGGTCTCCAGATGGCCGGCCGGCCCGTCGTCGCGGATCGGCTGGCCGTTCGTCTGACGCTCCGCGAGCCAGCGGATGAGCGCCGGGCCGAGAACGAAACAGACGACGAGCGCCGTGATCACCGCAGCGCCGCTGCGGAAGGTCAGATAGCGGACGAGGTTGAACGGCGCGAACTGGTCGGCCAGCGGCGCGAGGAGGTTATAGAGCACGCGCCTCTCCCTCTCCGGACCCGGCCCGGCGCGCGGCCGGCGGCGCCTCTCCCGCCTCGAGGGCCGCCACGACCCGGCGCATCGCCGTCCCGTGAGACCCCTTGACGAGCACCGCGTCGCCGGGGCGCAACGCGGCGCACAGCAGCGGCGCGAGCGCCGCCGCGTCTGCCGCGTGGGCGCCGCGGCGCGCCGGCGGCAAGGCTTCGTGCAGCGCCGCGGTCAACGGGCCGGCGGTGAACACGAGGTCGACGCCGGCGCGCCGCGCATGTTCGGCGAGCGCGGCGTGGAGGGCCGGCCCCTCTGCGCCGAGTTCGAGCATGTCGCCGAGCGCGGCGATGCGCCGCCCGCGCGCCGGCGTCAGCGCCAGAAGGTCGAACGCCGCCGCCACCGAAGCCGGGCTGGCGTTGTAGGCGTCGTCGATGACCTCGGCGGCGCCCCCTTGCAGCGCCGTCCGGAAACGCCGCCCCCGCCCCGGCAGCGCATCGAGCGTTTCGAGTCCGCCTGCGGCTGCGGCGATGTCGCCGCCCAGCGCGTGCACGGCGGCCAGGACGGCGAGGCTGTTGTGCGCCCAGTGGCGCCCCGGGAAGCCCACCGTGTAATCGACCGCGACGCCGGCGACATCGGCGCGCACGCGGCTCCCCCCGGCGCCCGCTTCGCACGACAGCAGGCGCGCGTCGCTTTCCGGAGCGGCGCCGAACCCGACGATGCGCGAAACGCCGCGTTCGCGGGCCGCGCTCGCCAGACGCTCGAAGAACGGATCGTCGCGGTTGAGCACGGCGGCGCCGCCTTCGCGCACGCCGGCAAATATCTCGGCCTTCGCCTCGGCGATGGCCGCGAGGTCCGGGAAGAATTCGAGATGGGCGGGCGCGATCTTCGTGATCGCCGCGACATCGGGCCGCGCGATATCGGTCAGCCCGGCGATCTCGCCGGCGCGGTTCATGCCCATTTCCAGCACCGCGAAATCGCTCTGCGGGTTCATCCGCGCCAGAGTCAGCGGCAGACCGATGCGGTTGTTGAAACTCGCGACGCTCGCATGGACCGCGCCGAGGCGCTCGAGCGCGCGGGCGCACATCGCTCGCGTGCCGGTCTTGCCGACGCTGCCCGTGACGGCGACGACGCGCGCCCGGCCCCGGGCGCGGGCGGCGCGGCCGAGCGCGACCAGGGCCTCTCCGGTGTCCTCGACTTCGACCGTCGGCAGCCCCGCGTCTGCGGGCCGCGCCACGACGGCGCCGACGGCGCCGGCGGCCGCGGCCGCCGCGACGAAGTCGTGGCCGTCGAAATTCTCGCCCCGCAAGGCGACGAAAAGGTCCCCCGGCGCGGTCGCACGGCTGTCGATCGACACCCCGGCGGCCGCGAACGAACCGCGCGCCGCGCCGCCCGTCGCGGCCGCCGCCTCGGCGCCGGTCCATAGCGGTTTCACGGCGCCGCCTCCCCGACGATCCGGCGCGCTGTCGCCGCATCGTCGAAAGGCAGTGTCGTATCCCCGACGATCTGCCCGGTTTCGTGGCCTTTCCCGGCGATCAGCAACACGTCGCCCGGTCTCAGGCCGCCGATCGCCGCGGCGATGGCCTCCTCTCGGTCGCCGATCTCTTCCGCGGACGGACAACCCGCGCGCGCCTCGGCGCGGATCGCCGCTGGGTCCTCGCTGCGCGGATTGTCGTCCGTGATCACGACCCGGTCGGCGAGGCGCGCCGCCGCCGCGCCCATTTGCGGCCGCTTGCCGCGGTCGCGGTCGCCGCCGCAACCGAAAACCACCGCCAGGGCGCCCCGGACCCGCGGCCGCAACGCCGCGAGCGCCGCGCGCAGGGCGTCCGGCGTGTGCGCATAGTCGACGTAAATCTCGGCGCCGTCGCGGACGGCGACGCGCTGCAAGCGACCGGGAGCGCCCTCCACGGCGGCCGTCGCTTCCGCGGCGCGCGCCGGGTCCGCCCCGCACCCCGCGACGAGCGCCAGGGCGCAAAGCAGGTTGTCGATCTGGAAGCCGCCGACCAGCGATGTCGGCGCGCTGTAGCGGGCGCCGAAGACATCGAGGGACAGCGTCGAACCGTCCGCGCCCGCGAGGCGGATGTCCCCTCCCGCGCCGAAAGTCACGACGCGGTGTCCGCGCCCGCGGCAGATATTCAGCAGGTCCGCAAACCGCGTCGCGCCGCGGTTCAGCGCCGCCGCCGCGCCGCGGGGCAGCAGTTCGGCGAACAGGCGCGCCTTCGCCGCGAAATAGGCCGCTTCGGTCCCGTGATAGTCGAGATGGTCGCGGCCGAAGGTGGTGAACGCCGCGGCGGTCAGACGCGCGCCGTCGAGACGGTGCTGCGCAAGACCGTGACTCGACGCCTCCAGCGCGAGCCGGTCGACGCCCGCGCGCGCGACTTCCGCGAGAAGCCGGTGCAGGTCGCCGGCGTCCGGCGTGGTCAATTGCGGACCGCAAGCGCCGGCGACCGGGGCGTCCCCGGCGTCGAGGCCGAGCGTGCCGAGGCTCGCCGCGCGATGGCCGAGCGCCCGCCAGATCTGCCGCGCGAACACCGCGACCGACGTCTTGCCGTTGGTGCCGGTCACCGCGGCGACGATGCGCGGCTGCGCGGCATGGAAGCGCGCGGCGACATGCGCGTAGCGGCGGCGCGGCTCACGCGAGGCGACGAGGGGAAGGCCGGCGCCGCGGGCGGCGGCGCGGGCGCCGGGCTGCGCCAGCACCGCAACCGCCCCGCGCCTTCCGGCGTCGGCGATGAAGGCGTCGCGCCGCGCGGCGTCGTCGGATGTCGCGGCGAACAGCCAGCCCGGACGAACCCTGCGGCTGTCGGCGGCGAGTCCGGCGATCTCGAGGCCGCCGAACCCGCGCGCGCGGTCATCGCCCGTGAGATCGGAAAGACGCAAGGCGTATCTCGCTTCCGTCGGGAGAGATTTCGAAGGCCGGGCCGTCGCCCGGCGGCCCCGCGTCCGCGTCATCGAGCTGCGGCGCGAACTGCGGCGCGAGCCCCGTCATGGGGCCTATCCTCTCGATAATGCGTCCGACCGTCGGCGCCGCGGTCCAGCCGCCGGTCGCATAGCCGAATGTCTCCTCTGTGCCTTTCGGTTCGTCGAGCGCGACGAGGACTACGTAGCGCGGCGCATCCATGGGGAACGCCGCGACGAAGGACGAGACGAGGCGGTCGCGGTCGTAGCGTCCGCCGGTGAGTTTTTCGGCGGTTCCGGTCTTGCCGCCGACGCGCCAGCCCGCCGCGTCCGCCTTGCTTCCCGTCCCGTGGGCGACGACGAGGCGGAACAGCTGGCGCATCTGTCGCGATGTCCGCTCCTTGAGGACGCGCCGGCCCGGAGGCGGCGGGCCGTGGCGCGCGATCAGCGTCGGCGCCCGCCAGACGCCGCCATTGACCAGCGCCGCGACCCCCGCCGCCAGCTGGAGCGGACTGACAGCGATCCCGTGGCCGAACGCCACCGTCGCGACGGCGATGTCGCCCCAGCGCGCAGGAACCAGCGGGCGGCCGATCTCCGGCAATTCGACGGAAAGCGCGTCGAGCAGCCCGAACCGGCCGAGGAACTCGCGCTGTGCGTCCGCGCCCAGGTCGAGAGCCATCTTGGCCGAGCCGATATTCGACGAGTACATGAAGATCTCGGGCACCGACAGCCACCGCTCCTCGGCGTGATAGTCGCCGATGGTGAACCGCGCGAGACGCAGCGGCTCCGTGGCGTCGTAACCGTCGGCGAGGGTCACGTTTCCCGAATCGAGCGCCATCGCCACGGTGAACGCCTTCAGGGTGGACCCCGGTTCGAAAATGCCGAGCGTCGCCCGGTTGAAGCGGGAGTCGGCGTCGCCGGCGCCGCCGCGGTTCGGGTCGAACGCCGGAATGCTGACGAGGCTGAGCAGCTCGCCGCTGGCGACGTCGAGAATGAGCGCGGCGGCGCCCTTCGCCGAGAAGCGCGCCGCCGCGCGCGCGACCTCGTCATGCACGACGTGCTGGAACCTGAGATCGATGCTCAGCGCCAGCGCGGTTTCCGGCATGGCGCGCAGCCGTTCGTCGAAATGCGCCTCGATCCCCGCCAGCCCGCGGTTGTCGATTCCGGCGAAGCCCACCGGATGCCCGACCAGATCCGAAGCCGGGTAGAGCCGCCGCTCGGCGGGCAGAAAGGCGAGGCCGGGTTCGCCGAGCTTGTTGACGGCGTGGACCTGGCGCGGGGTCAGCAGGCGGCGGATCCAGACGAAACTCCTGTCGCTCGACAATTTGCGAACGGTCGCGCCGGGGTCGAGGTCGGGCAGCAGGGCCGCGAGGCGGATCGCCGCGGCTTCGGCGTCGACGACCCGGCGGGGGTCGGCGTAAAGCGCATGGGCCGGCGCCGAGGCGGCGATCAGTTCCCCGTTCCGGTCCACGATGTCGGCGCGCTGCGGACCCGCCGCGGCGAGCGCCCCGCGCGGCCCGCCGGCCTCGGGGTCCGCGCGCAGGACGGTGACGTCCACCAGGCGGGCGGCGATGACCGCAAAGCCGAGCGCGAACAGCGCCGCCCCGCCGATCAACCGCGTGCGGACGGTCTCGAGCGATCGGCCGGCCGCCGCTTCGGCGGCGTCCGCGGCCGCGATCACGGGTCCGCCCCGTCGCTCGCGGACATCGCCTCGCCCCCGTCGGCGCGCCGGGGAAGCCGGTCGAGTGCGACGGTCGCCGTCGCGCCGATGGGGACGAGGTCGAGATGCCGCGACGCGATCCCGGCGAGGCGGCCCGGCTCGTTCAGATAGGCCCATTCGATTTGGAGGAGCCGGATGGCCTGCCGGTCGTCGGCGATGGCGCGCGCCAGGCGGTCGGCCTCGTCCTCGAGGTCGGCGACGCGGTGCTTGAGCGGATAGAGGCCGACGGCGGCCCCCGCGAGCAGGGCGAGCGCAACGGCGGGGGCCCGTTTCACGGCGCCGCCTCGTCGAAGCCCGGCGCCGCGGTGCGCTCCGCGGCGCGCAGCCGCGCCGACCGGGCGCGCGGGTTCTCGCGGCGCTCGCGCGCCCCCGGACGCACCGCCCGCCGGCGCAGGAGACGGAACGACGCCGGAGGCGGCGCGTCGGTTCCGTCGAACGGCGCGAGGTGGCGCGACCCCCGGCGCGCCGGCCGCGCGCGGCGCGCGAGGAAGCGCTTTACCAGACGGTCCTCGAGCGAATGGAACGCCACGACGACGAGACGCGCGCCCGCGGCCATAACCCGTTCGGCGGCGGGCAGGGCGCGACGCAGCTCGCCCGGTTCGTCGTTGACGTAAATCCGCAGCGCCTGGAAGCATCGCGTCGCGGGGTCGAGGCCGTCGGCGGACCGGGGCACGACGCTGCGGACGATGGCGGCGAGTTCGGCGGTGCGTTCGACAGGCCGCGCGCCGCGCGCCGCGACGATGGCCGCCGCGACCCGGCGCGCCCGGCGCTCCTCGCCGTAACGGAAGAAGATGTCGGCCAGTTCCGCCTCGCCGGCGCCGTTGACCACGTCCGCCGCCGTTGCGCCGTCCCGGCCGAAGCGCATGTCCAGCGGACCGTCGCGGCGGAAACCGAAGCCGCGCCCCTCATCGTCCAGCTGGAGCGAAGAGACACCGAGATCGAAGACGATGCCCCCGTCGACGGTCGCGATGCCGCGCCCGGCGAGCAGCCGCCGCAGATCGCCGAAGCGCCCCTCGACGAGAGACAGACGCCCGGCGGCCTCGTCGGCGAGCGCCGCGCCGCCGGCGAGGGCCCGGGGATCGCGGTCGATGGCGCAGACGCGGGCGCCGGCCGTCGCGAGGATCGCGCGCGTGTAGCCGCCGCCGCCGAACGTGGCGTCCACATAGCGCCGGCCGCCGCGCACCGCCAGCGCCTCGACCGCCGCCTCCAGTAAAACGGGCGCGTGGCCGGGATGCCGGGAGGACGAAAACATCCCGGCTCACGCGCCCACCGCCGGCCCGGAGGCCGGGTCCGGTGTTCTTCGAGAGATTCTGCCCAGCGCCTTGCGGGCGGAGGCGGCCTTCGGCTCGACCTCAGGCCGATATGTCTCGTAAGCCTCGGGGCTGAACAGCTGAAAGGACGAACCGCCGCCCACGAAGGTGCATTCGTCCGCGATCCCGGCATATTCGACGAGCCGCTCCGGAAGGACGATCCGCCCGCTCTTGTCGGCGCGGAGTTCGTGCGCGTTACCGAAGATCGCGGTCTTGAGAGACTCCTGATCGTCCGACAGCGGATCGAGCTCGTCGACCATGCCTTGCAGTTTGAGCATGTCGGGGAGGGTCCGGCAGTCGACGACGCCCCTCAGCCGCAGCCCCTCCGACAGGGGCTTGAAGGCGTAGAAGCAACCGTCTTCCCCGAGCGCCTTGCGGAACGACGACGGGACCGAGACCCGTCGTTTCCCGTCCACGCTCTGCCGAAAGTTCCCGACGAAAAACATTCGTCGCCCCGTTTCTCCCGGTTCGGCGGGTTTCCCGCGCCGCCGCTGTCGGTCGAACGACACCATGCCATAACGTGGTATCGAACGCCACTACGCGACATATCATGGGACAGAACGCCACCGGACGCAAATAAAACATGCGAATTGATTGCCTCGACAAGAGTTCGTTGTTATGTCTTTATATGTTCTTCCCCGGTATGGATCGAAATGGAAATATAAAGGGAACGCCTTGCGGGCGGGACAGGGGGCGCGGCGCGCCGCGCCGCTAGCGGCGGGGTTCGGGAGCGGTGTCGCGGACCACGCGGGCGAGCGTCGCCGCGTCGACTCGCGCCGCGCCGGCGGCGCGCAACGCCCGCGCGCAGGCTTCGACGGTCGCCCCGGTGGTGAGGACATCGTCGACCAGCAGGATGCGCCGTCCGTCGACGAGCGCCCTCCGATGCGGCGGCACGCGGAAAGCGCCGGCGACGTTGCGTCGTCTTCGGGCTGCGGACCGCGCGGCGGCTTGCGGCGGCGTCGCCCGCCGACGCTCCAGGGCGTCGAGCGCGACCGGAACGTCGCACAGGCGCGCCAGCCCTTGCGCGAGCATCGCCGACTGGTTGAAGCGGCGCGCGACGAGGCGCCGCCGGTGCAGCGGCGTCGGCACGATTAACACGTCGGGCAACGCATCGGGCGATTCGGTCGACCCGGCGCCGTCGAGCAGCGGCGCCGCGGCGCGCGCGAGCCATTGCGCCAGCGCCGGCGCGAGGTGCAGGCGGTCGGCGTATTTGAACCCGGCGACCAGACGCCGGGCGACGTCGCCGTAGCGCATGGCGGCGCGCGCCCGGTCGAACGCCGGCTCGGCGCGCGCGCAGGCGCCGCACACCGCCCCCGGCCCGATGGCGTAATCGAACGGCAGGCCGCAGGAGTCGCACATCGGATCGACGATGAAATCCACCGCGCTCCAGCACGCGGCGCACAGGCGGCCCGGCGCGTCCACCGGCTCGCGGCACGCCATGCACAGATGCGGCAGCACGAGGTCCAGCGCCCTTGCAAACCGACGCCGCAACCCCCGGCCCCGCGCGCCCGAAACTCCCGTCATCGCCCCGCCTCCCGGTTTCCCCTCCCGGGAACGGCAAAAACCCGCCTGCGCCGGGTTCTCGTCGCGTCGGCGGGGGCGGGTTTCTTCACACATTCCATGGCGATTTGCATAGCCCTCCGCCCGAAACGGCGGATACGGAACCTCTGCGCAGGGTCGGGGTTTTCGGGGTTCGACGCAGCCCGGCGGTTCGTTCGCTCGTCCGGGCTTCCGGTCGCCGTAACGATCGCCTGCGGATAGCTCGGGTCCTCGCGCGCGCGTGACGGGTGTCGGAAAAAATTTCTGCGTTTCCCCTTGACACGCATTTTCCGGGGCCGGATCATTCGGGCCATGTTCGATTTCACCCCCCCCCCCCCCCCCCCCCCCCCCCCCCCCCCCCGCAGCGCGCGGCGCATAACGCGAAACTGAACGGCCGCCCCCGCGCGGGCCGTTCCGCTGCTTCGCTCCTCCTGTCATGCGCCGCCGTTCTCGGCGGCGTTTCGATTCTGGCGGCCGGTTGCGGCTCCGGCGTGAAGAACGCGCCGGGCGCGCCCTCGGCCTACCAGGACACCGACAGCCCCGGCCTTGTCCGGGGCACCGGCATCGAGTCGCAGGACATCCAGAGCATGGTGGACCGGATGATCCGCCACATGCTCGCCAACCCGGTTCTGGCGCGGCCGGGCGCGGCGCCCCGGGTCATCGTCGACTCCGCCTATTTCGAGAACCAGAGTTCGCAGCGCCTCAACAAGAACATCCTTATCGACCAGCTGGCGACGCGCCTGCAGATCGCCGCCAACGGGCGCATCCTGTTCGTCGACCGCGAGCACGCCGACATGGTCGAGAAGGAGCGGGCTCTCAAGCGCGAGGGGATCACCGATGTCGGCACGGGCGGGCTGACGCAGGCCGTCGCCGGGGCGGATTATCGTCTGACCGGGCGGATTACCTCGCTGGACGCGCGGGCGCCGGGCGGCGTTGTGGAACGCTATATGAACATCGTGTTCCGCATGACCGATCTCGAAAACGGGATCGTGGTCTGGACCAACCAGTACAACTTCAAGAAGGCAGGGCAGGACGATGTCATCTATCGATAGCGCAAGGCGGTTGCGGACTCCGGTCGCGGCGGTCGCCGCGGCTGCGTTTCTCGCGGGGTGCGGCGGGTCTTCGGGGGTTTCGCAGGATGAGATCGACGCGTATCTGGCGGACAAGCCGGCCGACATGCGGGGGGTTCTGACGGGGATTATCGCCGAGCCGGAGGAGGACCGGGTGCGCCACCAGTTGCGCGCGGGTCTGGCGGCGATGGAGGCGGGGCACGACGCGCTCGCCGCGGGTCTGTTCGACGACGCGCTGCTGACCATCGAGGCGATTTACGGCGGCGACGAGCGCGCGGCGGCGGCGCGCGGCATGTTCTCGGCCGAGGACAGCAAGACCTTCCGCGGCGAACCCTACGAGCGGGCGATGGCCTACTACTATCGCGGCGTTCTGTATCTGATGGCGGCGGACTACGAGAACGCCCGCGCGAGTTTCCGTTCGGGGTTTCTGCAGGACGGCATGGCGGCGGACGAGGAGTTCCGTCAGGACTTCTCGCTTCTCGCCTTTCTCGAGGGGTGGTCTTCGCAGTGCAACGGCGACGGCGGGCTGGCCGACGAGGCGTTTGCGCTGGCGCGCGAGGGGGATTCGGGCGTGCGCCGTCCGGGGCGTCGGGACAACCTTCTGGCGCTGGCGGATCTGGGTCCGGCGCCGGTCAAATATGCGGACGGCGAGCATGACGAGCTTCTGAAGATCCGGCGCGGCGAGGGCGGGACGGGCTCCGCTGCGGTGCGGCTGGCGGGCGCGACCCGTCGCCTGGCGAACGCCGAGGACATCGCGCGGCAGGCCATGACGCGGGGCGGGCGCGAGTTCGACCATGTGCTCGCCAGCAAGGCGGTGTTCAAGGAAGACGCCGCCGACGCGGCCGCCGCCGGCGAGGCGGTCGCTGTGGGCGGTCTGGCCGCCGCGCAGGTCGGCCAGGCCATGGGAGACCACGACCTGGCGATGGCGGGCGCCGTCGGCGGGGTGTTGGGCAGCCTGTTCAAGATCGGCGCGCAGATCGCTTCGGACGCCACCGAGGCCGCCGCCGACACCCGCCAGTGGGACAACCTCCCCGGCATGGTGTTCTACGGGACGTTCCGTGTCGACGACGGCGGCGCCTCGCCGCCGTCGATTTCGGTGTCCGGGGTGGCCCGCGCCGGGGCGACGCGCCACGGCGGCGGCGAGGCGTGCCGGGTCGCCTGGGTTCGCGCGCCGTCCGCCGCAGCGGCGTCATGAGGGCCGCAGGCTCCATAAAAGCCCGGAGCGCCGGCCTCGTCCTCGCCTCGGCGGCGGCGCTGGCCGCAGGCTGCGAACCGGTCGTCCATCCCGCCCCCCGGTGCGACTACCGCGCCGTCGTGGCGGCGTCGCCGCCGCCCGGCCCGGTTCTGGTGTCGCCGGTCGCCGGCGCCATGACCCCCATGCCGCTGAACGCCGTCAACGTCACCGACTACGCGATCTCCAACAAGGTCATGGTGCAGGCGACCAACGCGCGGCGGCTGGAGGGGGGCGACATCGAGGTCTTCGCCCGGGTGGTCAATTGCACCGACTACCCGTTGCAGATCGAGGCCCGGACGCATTTTCTGGACGCCGGACAGAACGACGCCGAACCGGTGACCGCGTGGAGCCGCCTCTATCTCCAGGCGCACAGCCTCGCCAGTTACGACGCGCGGTCGACCGCCGGCGCAAGCGTCGACAGCTATCTCATCGAACTGCGGGAAGGCCGGTAGATGCCGCTCCCGCGCGCCGTCCTCCTGCGTTGTCTCCCTGTCGCCGCGGCGGGCGTCCTTCCGGCGTCCTCCGCCGCGGCGGAGGACGAACCCTTGTGGCGGCCCGGTTCCCCGCCGGTGCTGGAGCGGGCGGCGCCGGCGGCGGACGACGAGGCGGACGCGGCCGCGCCGGCGCTGTTCGGCGCGGCGTGGCGCGCCGCCGGGTCGCCGCGCCTTGCGGTCCTTTTCGGGCGCGCGCTCGACGACCGGCTGAGCGACTTCGCCGCCGAGGCGCGTCTCGTCGTCGGCCGCGAGAGCCGTTCCGGCGACGGCGAAACGGCGAGCGAAACGGCGAGCGAAACGACGGTGCGCGTCGAGACGGCCGCCGCCCCGGCGCAGGCCCCGGCGTTCTCCGAAATCGACCGGCTGCGTTTCGAGACCGGCTTCTCGCGCCCGTTTCTCGAGGCCGGCGCGACCCTCGTCGACCGCGCCGCCGCCATGCGCCTCCTGCATGCGGAACGGGCGCCGGAAAGCGTCTCGCGCCGCGTCGACGACAGCCGGTGGATCGAGACCGAGGCCTTGCGCGCCTATGCGGACATGGTCGTGCAGATTTCCGCAGTGTCCCCGACCGGCGGCGGCGTCGCCTTCCGGGTCGCGGCGGTGGACCTGCGCACCGGCGAGACGCGCGCCGACCTGTTCGTCGACGACGCCGGCGCGACCGCCGCCGCCGGCGAGTGGCGCGCCGTGCGCGGCGGTTTCGTGCGGGTCAAGGAGGAAGGCGATGTCGATTTCCGGAAAGCGGGCCGCGCGCTCGCCCTGCGGACCATGGAGGAACTGCGCCGTGCCTGGCGCTAGCCGCGCCGCAATCGCCGTCGCGCTGGCCGCGACGATGCTCGGAGGCTGCGCCGACGGCGGCCCGGGTCCGAGGGAAGCCGTCGGCGCCCTGGCGGGCGCCGTCGGCGGCGCGATGGCCGCCGCAGGGAATATCGGCAAGGGAACCGGACGCGACATCGCCGCCGTCGGCGGCGCCCTGCTCGGCGCCGCCGCAGGCGCGGATATCGGACGCAGCCTCGACCGCGCCAACGCCGCCGCGCGCGCCGCCGCCCCCGCCCCCCGGCCCGCCGGACACAGCCAGCAGGTTCCGGTCCCCGGCTTCCCGAAGGCGCCGGACCGCGGCCCGGGCCTCGCCGCCCTGTTCGCCGAGGAACCCCCCATCCCCATCCTCCGCAACGACCGCGAGTGCAGCCCCCTCGACGAGGACACGCTGCGACCCGCCTTCGCCTGCCGAACCCCCGAAGGCCACCGCTTCGTCCTGCAATGACCGCAGGGCCGGCGGCCCTTCCCCTGCGAAACCGCAAACCGGGAGCCGAACCATGAACCTGCGCGCCCTCGCCATTGCGTCCCTCTCCGCGTCGTGCCTGTTCGCCGCCGCCTCGCAGGCCGGGGCGCAGCCCCCCGGAGCCGAACCGCTCCCGTCCGCCGGCGCCGGCGGCGACTCCCCCGGCGCGCCGTTCGAGCGGATGCTCGAAAGCGGCGTCGCCTGCGGACGCGCCTTCGAGGTCTCCAGCCTCTCCGGCATGGACTGTTTCTCCGGAGAACTCGGCGGTTTCCTCGTCGGCGCCGCCGCCCGCCTCGCCGAACGCTCGGGCCGCGAACTCTTCGGACCCCGCTTCCATGTCGTCCAGCGCCTCTCCTGGTCCCCCTTCGGAGAGGGCCTGAGCGGAAATCTCGACGCCGTCCTCCCCCTCGCCTTCCTCTCCGGAACCGACGCCGTCGAGGCCGGAGAGGAAACCCGCGCCGTCTTCCTCCAGCAGGGCGTCACCCGATGGCGCGACGCCCGCGGCTTCCGACGCAACGACGCCCGATTCGGAGCCGCATATCGCTTCTCCCTCTCGCACCGACCCGGCGGCGACATTCTCGGCGTCCAGGCCGTCGTGCAGGAAAACCTCGAACGCGGCCACAGGCGCTTCGTCGCCGGCCTCGACTATGCCGGGCGCTGGGGCGTCGGCTCCTTGCAGCAATTCGTTCCCGCCACGGGCTGGCGACCGGGCCGCTGGGGCTACGAGGAGCGACCGCGGGGCGGAACCAGACTCGGCCTGCGGCTGGACGCCACGACCGCCCTGTCCGTCGAGACCTCGCTGGCCCGCTGGGACGAGGACGGAACGGGACAGTCCGTCACCGACGGGCGCGTGGCCTTGGGATGGCGACCCCATCCGTGGCTGAGCCTGGAGGCCGGCCTTGCGGGCATCGGCGAGGCCGAGGAGCAGGGCGCGCTGCGCTTCGCCGTCCGCGTGCCCCTCGGCGGCGGCGCAAACGGCCGCGCCCCGAAATGGAGCGGTCTGGGCGTCGCCGGCGGCTCGCAAGCCCCCGCCGACCTCTGGCGCCCCATCGAAAATGTCGAGCGCCTCGAAATCGTCGAGCGCGTCATGACCCCGGAGCAATTGCTGCGAACCGGAGCCATCGAGGCGCGGTTCCTCCAGGACAGCGCAGCCACCGGAGCCGAAATCGGCGTCGAAGTCTCCATCCCCGCATCGTTGCCCGACGACCTGCGCCTGGAGCTGCGCCTCGAACCGGGCGACGGCGACAACCCCGCCGTGGCCGGCGAGGACTTCGTCGACGAACCCGTCGCCGTCACAATCCCCGCAGGAAGCACCGCAGCGCGGGTTTCCATCCGCCTGCTGCGCAACGCCGGACTGCAAGCCGGGCGCAGCCTCTCCGTCGCCGTCGCCCTCGCAGCCTGACCGGCGCCAACGCCGGGCGGAACGCGCCGTCGCAAACCGGAACTTCATTCGGGGAGTCGGAAACATGACGAACATGTTGAGCACCATTCGCAACGCCCTGGCGATCTTCGCCGTCGCCGGCATCGCCATCTTCATGCTCGCCGCATGCCTCGGCGGAGGAGGAGGAAGCGGAGACTCGTCGCCAACGCCAACGCCAACGCGAATGACGGTTACGCCGGCGCCGACGCCAACGCCGACGCCAACGCCAACGCGATACGGCGCCTATGCGTATGGTATACCGAGTGGAGAAAGACGAGGGTATGTATGGGCGTTCCGCAGCAGCGACAACAGTGCTGCGGAGGCGCTTACCGCCGCCCAGAATAGGTGTGCCCAGCTGCTTGGGTCTCCTTGCGAGACGTCGCGAAGTTTCACAAACAGCTGCGCTGCCATTGCGGTGAGTGAGTGCCCTGTCGGCTCCTGCAGGACTCCGGCTATTGGCGCTGTCTCTGGAAGTAGTTCTAGAAGGGAAGCTGAAACGGCTGCTATTACATTATGTGAGAGGGCAGCGTCGAGCAGAGTGGCCGGAACTTGTCGTGTAGATACCGGCGACGATGGAGAGCCGGGCTCCTATTGTGCCGGAGTTGATGACGGCGGCGATGACGGCGGCGACGGCGACGGCGACGGCGGCGACGACGGCGACGACGGCGACGGCGACGGCGGCGACGACGGCGACGATGGCGACGGCGATAACCGGGCTCCCCGGACGCGAGGATCCATCCCGGACCAGACGCTGAGGGTGGGAGGGACCGTAACAATAGACCTGTCGCGCTATTTCACGGATCCGGATGGAGACAGGTTGACCTACTCCTTCCGCTTGAGTGAGGGGCAGGAAAACCAGGTGCGCGCCAGTATTTCGGGCGACAGCCTGCGAATCCAGGGCGTGACGCCGCCGGGGCCAAACGTCAGGGTGGTTGCAAGCGATCCAAGCGGCAGTCAGGTGTATCAGGATTTCAGGGCGCGGGTATCGGCAGGATACGCCGCCTTGGCGATTGCTACATCCCACCGCGGAACAGGGTATGCATGGGCGTTCGATTACGGCGACAGTGCGGCGGCGACGGAGCGCGCCGCCGTGAATCGGTGTGAGGGGCTGTCCGGGTCTGGCGGTTCTTGCAGGCTGGTGGGGCGCGCTTACACAAACTCCTGCCTTGCCATAGCGGTGAGTGAGTGCCGCTCCGGCACCTGTACTTGGGGCAGTTCCGGCGGAAGAACCAGGAGTGAAGCTGAAACGGCTGCTATAGCAGCCTGTGAGAGGAGTGCGTCAGGCACAAGCCTAGCCAGAACTTGTCGCATATCTACCGGTACCTACCAAGGCCAGCGACTTCCGGGCGTCGTCTGTCTGGGAGTCGAATAGTCGCTGTCCGGATATCGGATCGGGGATGGGGCGCAAGCGGTGATCGTTTCGTCCCTCCCAATCCGACATCATTGCGAACCGGAGAACGACCCCGATGTTCACCGACGGCCGCCGCACTGCCGCTGGCCTGCCGCCGCTCGCCGCGGCGTTCGACGCCGACGCGATGGACGCCGAAACCCGGGGTTCCGCAGCCTGCCGACGAGCGCCCGCTTCGCCGAACGGCCCCGCAGGCCGCTGGCGGCAGGCCTGCGCTTCCGTGAGGGAGGCGCCGGCGCCGCCCCCCGCCATCGGCGCGATGAAATAATCGAGCGCACCGCTGGTTTCGGGGCGGCCAGCGTCGCATACCGGGTCCGTTCCGGCGCGCTCCTGCGTCCGGGCGCGCGAAGGAATCCTGTTCGCGTGCTGCTCCTCGTCATTCCCGCGAAAGAGCGTGTGAAGAAATCGGGCGGCTGTCATCGTGACGGACGGATTGCCGAGGCATCGGCATTGTAAAGACAATATCCATCGAATAATACTTCGTCATTCCCGCGAAAGCGGGAATCCGGAGGCGGCCGTCCGCAATGTCGGCGCTGTTTTTCTTACGGAAACGCCGCAACGGATTCCCGCTTTCGCGGGAATGACGAAGAGTAGTAGCGTCTTTCGATTTCTTCACACGCTCGAAAGCGGGAATCCGTTGCGGCGTTTCCACAAGGAAAAACGCGCCGCTATCGATGAATGCGAGCGCGCAGCGACAGGGCCGGGAACTTCCGGAACCTGTCGCGTATCCACCGGCGATCGGGGAGAAGCGGCCATCTTTTGTGTCGGAGCAGCCGGACAGGCGCTATTGTCGGCGCGATGGGGGGCGCGATGACCGGTCGGGCGCTTTTGGCGGGGCTGTGGGGGCTGGCGGCGGGGTGCGCCGCGGCGGCGGATGCGCCGGCGTCGGAGGTCGCCGTTGCTGTCGAATTGGCGCTCGGCGACGCGGTCCCCCCCGTCGCGTCGCCGTCGGGGCTGCCGGGGCCGCCGGTCGATTACGAATGGCCGGTGGTGCGGGCGATCGACGGCGCGACGCTGCTTGTGGATGCGGGCGCGGACCTGCCGCCCGAACTGGCGATGCTGACGGTGCAGGTGCGCCCGCCCGCCGGCTGGGTCGCACGGTTTCTGGGTCCGGACATGGTTTCGGAAGTGCTGGCCGGGGCGGCGGTGGTCATCCGCAACCCGCGCTGGGGAGGGCCTGACGACAGCGGCCGGGTTGTCGCGGACGTGATCGTCGATGGAGAGAATCTGTCGGCGGCGCTCGCCCAAGTCCTCGAAGCGTATTCCGAGGGGTGGCCGGCGGCGGATTACGAATGGCCGGTGGTGGAGATCATCGACGGCGCGACTCTTGTCGTCGATGCGAGCGCGGACCTGCCGCCCGATCTTTCGAGGCTGACGGTGCGCGTCGGCGGGCTGGGCGGCGGCGGGACATTTCAGCTTGAGGGCGCCGATTTCGTTTCGAGACGGCTTGCGGCGGCGTCGGAGGTCGTCATCCGCAACCCGCAGTTCGGACGGCCGGACTGCGAATGCCAGGTCGTTGCCGATGTGCTCATCGACGGCGAAGATCTCCTGGTGCTGTCGCTGGCGGAATGGCCTGATCGGCGACGCCCGCGATGACGGCGCGGGGGGCGCTGTGCGGGCTGGCGCTGGCGCTCGGCGCGGCGGGCGCGGCGGCGGACGACGACGGCTATGCGGCGGGCGGCGATTGCGTCGAGCGCTTTCGGGAAAGCGCGACAGCCATGAGGGCCGAATTTCCGGGGTTCGGCCGGTATTTTGGGGCGCTCGAGATGTCGGAAGTGTGCGCGCTGGCGGACTTGATGGCGGCTATGGTCGATGCAAACAGGCGCGGCGACGAGGCGGCTTTGGACGAATTGAAGGAACGCTTCGCCGAGAGCGAGCGGGAGCGCGAAGAGAGGCGCCAACGGGCGATCGACTGGTTGTTCGGCCAATGAACCGGGCGTGGACGCGGCGCGACCGCAACCGGTCCGCGCGGCTTCGACGCCGGCAAGAAGGTCAAGGGCCGCAAGCGCCATATCGTCGCCGACACCGGCGGGTTGCTCGTTGGGGCGCCGAAGAGACGGCACAGCGGAAGGTAATAACCTTCCGGCGATATCTCGTCATTCCCGCGAAAGAGTGTGTGAAGAAATCGAGAGACGCTACTACTCTTCGTCATTCCCGCGAAAGCGGGAATCCGGAGGCGGTCGTCCGCAATATCGGCGCGGTTTTTCTTACGGAAACGCCGCAAAGAGATTCCCGCTTTCGCGGGAATGACGAGTATTTGTAAGGGCGGCCCTCACTATAACGGTCGGAGCGCCGAAGGGGCCGGCGCGGCAAAACACAATAACCCGCCAATAATACTTCGTCATTCCCGCAAAAGCGGGAATCCGCCTGCGCCGTTCCCACAAGGAAAGCCGCGCCGATATTGCGGACGGCCGCCTCCGGATTCCCGCTTTCGCGGGAATGACGAGTATTTGTGAGGATGGCTCTCACTATAACGGTCGGAGCGCCGAAGAATTCGGCGCCGCAAAAAACAGTGATCCGCCAATAATACTTCGTCATTCCCGCAAAAGCGGGAATCCGGAGGTGGTCGTCCGCAATGTCCGCCCGGTTTTTCTTACGGAAACGCCGCAAAGAGATTCCCGCTTTCGCGGGAATGGCGAGTACCTACAACGCTGTTCTGTTTCCTCACACACTCTTTCGCGGGAATGATGATGAGTAGTGCGGGCGGTCGATTCCTTCGCACGCTCGTATGCAGCGAGACTCTCGTCGCGTCGACCGGCGCGCGTTGTGCGGGCGCGGCGGAAAGCTGCGCCGGGCCGGGCGGGATCCGACGATGGCGCCGGCGGGCGGCATATCCGAACCCGGCGGCGCCCCGCCTTCGGCCGCGACCGTCGCGGGAGCGCCGGCGCGACGCTCTGGCGATCGGGCGTCCCCCATGCCATAATGGCGGGCGGGCGCAACGGGCGTTTCGGCTTCCGGTTCGAGCGGTCGGCCGGGCCGCGCCGAAGGCGTCTCTCCCTCCAGCGAAAGACGGCGCATGATGTTTTTCGGCAGAATCCTGCGCGCCGGCATGGCGGCGCTTCTCATCTTCGCGTGCGCGGCGAGCGCGGCGTCGGCGGAGGAGACCGCGCCGGCCGCGGACCCGGCCCCGGAGGTGGAACGGGCGCGCCGGATGATCTTTTCGGGCGATCCGATGGGCGCTCTCGAAGCGCTGCGCGCGCTGGCGTCGGAACGGCCGGGCGACACCGATGTGCTGTTCTTCCGCGGCATGGCGGCGGCGGCCGCGGCGGCCCTTCCGGACGGCAGCCCCGCGGCGCCCGCCGCCGACGCCGACCGGCGCGCGCTTTTCGACGAAGCCGCGGCGAGCTACCGGGAAATCCTCGACGAACGACCGGGGCTGGCGGCGGCGCGGCTGGAGCTCGCGCGGGTGCTGTTCGCGCGCGGGCGCTGCCTGGAGGAGCCCGACGACATTCTCGCGCATCTCATCGGCGACGATTGCGACGCGGCGGCGCATCATTTCCGCCTCGCGCTGGCGGGCGACCTGCCCGAGGCCATCGTCGAGGCGGTGTCGCAATTCCTCGCGGCGATCCGCGCGCGCAAACGGGTGTCCGGCTCGTTCTCGCTGGCCGTCGCGCCCGACAGCAACCTCAACGCGGCGACCTCGGCGCGGAGTTACACGTCGCGGCTGCGCAACTTCTTCACCGGCGAAGCGCTGGAATTCGAGATCGACCCGGAGAGTCGCGCGACCTCCGGCGTCGGTCTGGTGATCGCCGCCGGGGGAGAGTATCGACACCCCATCCCCTACCCCCTTCATGAGCAGTCGGCGACCCGCCTGCGGCTCGGCGGCAGTCTCTATCGCCGCGAATACGCCCGGCGACAGTTCGACGACATGACCTTATCGCTGCATGCGGGGCCGCAGCTGCTGTTCCGGCGCAGCCTGGCGAGCGTGCTCGTCAAGGCCGAACGCCGGTCCTACGGCGGCGACCCGGTGAGCCGCGCGCTCGGCTTTCGCGTCGAGGGCGGGGTGCAGATCGGCGAACGGCTGTGGCTGAGCGGCGGCGTGGAGCGGACCGAGCAGCGCTACAGCGACGCTGTCCTCTACGACGGCCCGCGCGTCGCCTACGACATCGACCTGAGCTGGTCGGCGACTCCGGCGATAACCCTCGGGGCGCGCGGAGGGTGGCATCGGACGCGCCCGCGAGCGCTGGACGCGAAGCCCTTGCGGACGCGCTTCGGCCATGTCGGCGGCTACGGCGTCGCCGATTTGCCGCCGCTTCTGGGCCTTCGCGGCTTCGAGGTCGGCCTCTTCCACACCGTCGGGTTCACGCGCTACGACGCGCCGGGATACTTTCTGATCACGCCCGATGCGCGCCGCGACCGGTTTTCCGTCACGCGCCTGACCGCCGCCAACGACCAGCTCGAACTGTTCGGCTTCACCCCGACGGTCTCGGTGGCGCACGAACGGCGCAACACGAACATCGCCGAGGTGTTCGACTACCGCCGCAGCCGCGCCGAAATCGCCGTGCGCCGCCTGTTCTGAAAACGCGATTCCCGGGACAGGGCGTGCGAAGAAATCGGGCGAGTCTCACTACGATGGTCGGGGCGCCGAAAAATGGTGCGGTGGGAGACGACAACCCTCCGACAACACTTCGTCATTCCCGAGAAAGAGCGTGCGAGGAAATCGAGAGGCGCTACTACTCTTCGTCATTCCCGCGAAAGCGGGAATCTCTTTGCGGCGTTTCCGTAAGAAAAACCGGGCCGGTATAGCGGACGGCCACCCCCGGATTCCCGCTTTCGAGCGTGCGAAGAAATCGAACGGCCTTACAAACACTCGTCATTCCCGCGAAAGCGGGAATCTATCGCGGCGTTTCCGCAAGGAAAACCGGGCCGACATTGCGGACGACCGCGTCCGGATTCCCGCTTTCGAGCGTGCGAAGAAATCGAACAGCGTTACAAACACTCGTCATTCCCGCGAAAGCGGGAATCTCTTGCGGCGTTTCCGCAAGGAAAACCGGGCCGACATTGCGGACGACCGCGTCCGGATTCCCGCTTTCGAGCGTGCGAAGAAATCGAACGGCGTTACAAACACTCGTCATTCCCGCGAAAGCGGGAATCTCTTTGCAGCGTTTCCGCAAGAAAAACCGGGCCGACATTGCGGACGACCGCGTCCGGATTCCCGCTTTCGAGCGTGTGAAGAAATCGAACGGCGTTACAAATACTCGTCATTCCCGCGAAAGCGGGAATCTCTTTGCGGCGTTTCCGTAAGAAAAACCGGGCCGACATTGCGGACGACCGCGTCCGGATTCCCGCTTTCGAGCGTGCGAAGAAATCGGACGGCGTTACAAACACTCGTCATTCCCGCGAAAGCGGGAATCTCTTTGCGGCGTTTCCGTAAGAAAAACCGGGCCGACATTGCGGACGACCGCGTCCGGATTCCCGCTTTCGAGCGTGCGAAGAAATCGGACGGCGTTACAAACACTCGTCATTCCCGCGAAAGCGGGAATCTCTTTGCGGCATTTCCGCAAGGAAAACCGGGCCGACATTGCGGACGACCGCGTCCGGATTCCCGCTTTCGAGCGTGCGAAGAAATCGAACAGCGTTACAAACACTCGTCATTCCCGCGAAAGCGGGAATCTCTTTGCGGCGTTTCCGCAAGGAAAACCGGGCCGACATTGCGGACGACCGCGTCCGGATTCCCGCTTTCGAGCGTGCGAAGAAATCGAACAGCGTTACAAACACTCGTCATTCCCGCGAAAGCGGGAATCTCTTTGCGGCGTTTCCGTGAGAAAAACCGGGCCGACATTGCGGACGACCGCGTCCGGATTCCCGCTTTCGAGCGTGCGAAGAAATCGGACGGCGTTACAAACACTCGTCATTCCCGCGAAAGCGGGAATCTCTTTGCGGCGTTTCCGTGAGAAAAACCGGGCCGACATTGCGGACGACCGCGTCCGGATTCCCGCTTTCGCGGGAATGACGAGTATTTGTAACGCCGTTCGATTTCTTCACACGCTCGACAGCATCGAACCGCTTCCCGCGGGGCTTGCGGCGGGCGACGATATGGCGCTCCTCCCCGGGCGGGCCCGGTTTCCGCAGTTTGCAGGCCGCCGGGCACGCCAGCGTCGAGGCGGCAGGGCGCTATCGCGGCCACGTGGGCGTCGGGGCGCGCCGGGGTCTTTCGCCAGGCGCCCCGGTAAAGCGCGGCGCAGGACGCCCCCCGCATCCGCGAGGGCAGGCTCGCCCCCGGGAACGGCAAAGACCCGCTTTCGCCGGGTTCTCGTCGCGTCGGCGGGGCTGGGGATGGGTTTCTTCACACATTCCACGGCGATTTGCATAGCCCGCCGCCCGAAACGGCGAATACGGGACCTCTGCGCAGGGCCGGGATTTTCGGGGTTCGACGCAGCCAGGCGGTTCGTTCGCTCGTCCGGGCTTCCGGTCGGCGCAACGATCGCCCGCGGATCGGTCGGGTTCTCGCGCGCGCGTGGCGGGTGTCAGAAAAAATTTCTGCGTTTCCCCTTGACACGCATTTTCCGGGGCCGGATCATTCGGGCCATGTTCGATTTCATCCCCCCCCCCCCCCCCCCCGCAGCGCACAACGCATAACGCGGAACTGAACGAGCGCCGCTTCGGCACGGGCCGTTCCGCTGCATCGTTCCTTTGCTCATGCGCCGCCGTTCCCGGCGGCGTTTCGATTCCGGCGACAGGCTGCGGCCCCGGCGTGAAGAACGCGCCGGGCGCGCCCTCCGCCTGCCGGGACACCGACAGCCCCGGCCTTGTCCGGGGCGCCGGCATCGAGCCCCGGCACATCCAGAGCATGGTGGACCGGACGATCCGCCACCTGCTCGCCAACCCGGTTCTCGAACGGGCGGCGCGCCCCCCCCCCCTCCAATCGCGAAGCGACGAACGACGCTGCGACCGTCGAAGCGCTGCCGGCCGCGACCGCCGCCGAGCGACCCGAACTTGGCCTTCGGAGACGCCATATGCGCCCCTACTACCACATTTCGACGGACGGAAGCGCTTCGTCGCCGGCAGGACCGGCGGCGGCGGGCGGCGACGTCGGCGGCGGGGTGGGCGCGCGGCGCGGCGGCGCCGCGCCTTCGGACGACTGCGCGCGAAGCGCGGCCGTAAACGACAACATTGAGGGAGGGAAGGATGACCGGTTATCTGAAGACGCTCGTTGCGCTCGTCGTGGCGCTTATGGCGACGGTCGGCGATCTGCGCGGTGCGGAAGCGCAGGAATACGATGCGAAACCGTGGGTCTCATTTGTCTGGGATGTTATGACCGCTCCGGGCTGGATATCAGACCCGAGGGTAACAAGGGGCGTCGGTGATTGGGGATTCAGTTTCGGCGATAGCGCGGAGGCGGCGGAAAGCGCTGGCAAAGAGCGTTGTCGTTCGACAATAACTCCGAATTTTGACTATATAACGGGTGATTACTATACGTTGGAATCATATTGTACAGATGCCGTGACCGAGAGTCACAGTTGTATTGCTGTGCCGCTCATCGTCGCCGAAGGGCTTGCAATCATCGAAGATACAATCGGAGTGGGAGACACAGCAAGCGCAGCCGAAACTCTTGCCCTTGAACGTCTCGAAGACTGGAGGGATAGTGTGAGTGGCCGCTGGCCGCTAGGATCTGTCCATGTCGCGTGCGCTGGGATGGCCGCGGCTGGGATGGCCGCGGAGGATGCGGAACCGGCGCAATGGGCGCAATGGGGGGCGCTGGCGTTCGGTCGGTTGGAGACGGCGGACGGGACGGAGAGCGCCTGGGCGTTCGGCTTCGGCGACGATGACGCGGCGGCGGAACGCGCGGCGCTGGATCGGTGCGCGGACCGTCTGGGTTCTCCGTGCGAGAGCTGGGACACTTTTTCGGACAGTTGCAGGGCGATAGCGGTAAGCGCTTGTCCCGCGGGCTGCACGTGGCCGGCTTATGGCGCGGACGGCGGAGTCACCCGGGACGAGGCGATAACCCGGGCTGTCGCGAGTTGCGAGGATGCGGCGTCCGGTTCGGGTGTGTCGGGTGTGTCGGGCACCTGTCGCCTGGCAATCGGCGACGAAGGCAGGCCGGGCGTCCATTGTGTCGGCTCGGCGCAGGGTCGGGACGGCGGCGGCGGCGGCGGCGGCCAGCGATAGTCGTTGACTGGAGACGGGACACGGGGGTTGCGATGACCGGTCGGGGGCTGGCGGCGCTGGCGGGGCTGGGGCTGGCGGCGCTGGGGGCTTCGGGCGCGGCGGCGAGGGATTACGAATGGCCCGTGGTCGAGGTCGTCGACGGGGCGACTCTGGTCGTCGATGCGGGGGCGGATTTTCCGCCCGGACTGGCGATGCTGACGGTGTGCGACGAGAAGGCGGCGGACCGGCTGGATTTTCAGCGCTACGGGGGCGATTTCGTTTCGGAACGGCTGGCGGCGGCGTCGAAGGTCGTTATCGAGAATCCGCGGTTCGTGGAGGCGGATCGCGGATGCCAGGTCGTCGCCGAGGTGATCATCGACGGCGAGGCTCTCTGGGTGTCGGCGCTTGCGGACTGGCCGGGGCCCAGCCATCTTCTTCGGGAAGGCGCGGCGCCGGCCGATTACGAATGGCCGGTGGTCGAGGTCGTCGACGGGGCGACTCTGGTCGTCGATGCGGGGGCGGATTTTCCGCCGGAACTGGCGATGCTGACGGTGCGGGTCGCCGGGCTGGGCGGCGGCGGGACATTTCAGCGCAACGAGGGCGATTGGGTCTCGCGAACGCTTGCGGCGGCGTCGAAGGTCGTCATCCGCAACCCGCGCTACGGGGACGCGGACTGCGAATGCCAGGTCGTCGCCGACGTGCTTGTCGACGGCGACTCTCTCGTCCTGCTGGCGCTGGTGCGGTCGGCGACCCGCTCGAGGCTTCCCCTGGTTCCCAAGCCGCCGGAAGGCGCGCGGCCGGCGCCGTGAACCGGGGGCGGCGCGACCGCAACCGGTTCGCGAAACGGCGGCGGCTGAATATGCGCGCCGGCGAGACGCTGGCGTCGGCGCGGGCGCGCTGGGAGGCGGAAGACCGCTGTCGGGATTGCGGCCCGCCGCTCCTCGAGGACGGCGGGACGGGCGCGCGCTGCGGGCCTTGCAGGCGGGGCGCGGGACGGCGGCGGCAGGGCGCGGACGGGCCGCGCGCGCCCGGCGACGGGCCGCCGCGCGCCGGCCAGCTGAAGGCGATCACCCTGATGTGCGCGGACCGCGGCGTCGAGCGCGACGCGCCGGCGACGGAGCGCGAAGCGGACGAACTGATCAAGGCGCTGGCGGCGCTGCCGAAGCGGCGGGCTTGCGCGCCGGCGCGGGGCGCGGCGGGGCGTCTCGATGACGGCGAAGCGCGGCGGGCGGGACCTGTTCTCGGAGGCGGGGAAGGGTCTCGATGCGGCGTTGGAATCGTTTTCGCGGGCCCGGGAGCGTCCGGGCGGCGCGGAACGCGGCGGCTCGTCGCTGGCGCGGGGCGGCTTGCCGGGGCTGCGGGTTGTCGAGGGCGGCGGTGCGGGCGGGGCGCGCAGCGGAGCGGCGGTCAGGGAAGGAGTTTGAGGAGCGCGACCACGACGGCGGCGGTGGCGATCAACCCGCCATACATCCGCACTGTCAGACGCGTCTCGAGCCTGCCGATCTCCGACTCGACCTTGCCTTCAAGGCGAGCGCTTTCCGACTCGACCTTGCCTTCAAGGCGAGCGACATCGGTCTTTACCTCGGCAATTTCGGTTTTCACCTCGGCGATGCCGGCGTCGACCTTGCCTTCGAGGCGTGCGGTCTCCGACTCGATCTTGCTTTCGAGGCGGGCGGCCTCCGACTCGATCTTGCTTTCGAGGCGGGCGGCGTCTTCCCCGGTCGCGACGCCTTCCGAGACGGCGTCGCGGACCATGGCGACGGCCGCCTCCGCCTGGGGTTCGTCGAACCCGGCGTTCCGCAAAGCCTTGGCGGCGGCATAAGTGTCGAACATGGCTGTCAATCTACGCCGCCCCGCCGCCCGACGCAAGCTGGCAGCGGCGCTCCCAGGGGGGCCGTAACCGGTTTGCCGCATCGCTATGGGCGAAAATGAGAATTGCCGGCAAGCTGGCCGCTGCGGGCGCCCGAATCCCGGGAACGGGCGCGTGCAAAATTCGACCGGGCTTCTCCCGGGGATGACCGCGACCGGTCCGCCGCATCGCTGCAAAAGCCTGCTTCGCCGGATTCTCGCAGATACCGCGGTGCGGCGCCCTGAAACAACTCTCGTTACGGACGTGGCGGTGAACTTCTTCGCACACTCCGAACTCGCCGGGGCTGCGGGTTGTCGAGGGCGGCGGCTCGGGCGGGGCGCGGCCGCTGGGGTCGGCGGCGGCGCGGGTTGTTCGGGATGCGGATAAGGGTTGGCGTCGGCGGCGGTTGCGCAGCGGTTCGGCGTCCGGCGGATTGGGCGATCGGACCGTCGTGGAAGCGGGACCGGGATCGGGACGCGCTGCGGCGGGCGATGCGCAACGCGAACGAGAAGCGGGTTTCGATAGCGGGCGCGGGCCGGCCGGCGGTATCGCCATAGCCCGGGCCGGCGGGGTGTCGCGCGGCGTGAAATTCTTTATGCTGACGGCCAGGGAACATGCCCGCCGCGGACGGATCGGAGGAACGAACGTGATTTTTCCACGCGCCATCGCCGCCGCCGCCGCCGTCGCCTTCTCGCTCGCCGCCGCGTCGGCGTTCGCGTTCAGCGCCGGCGACCCCGCGCGGGGGCATGAATTCGCGCTCGAACGCTGCTCGGGCTGTCACGAGACGCCGGGCGGCCGCCCGACGCTGGTGGCGCCGGCCTTCACGGCCATCGCGTCGGACCCGGAGACCTGGAACGCCGAAACCCTCGCCGCCGCGGTGAGGAAGCCGCATTGGGGGCAGCGGCGCGTTTCGCGCGGAGACGGGGCGGACGTAATCGCCTATATCGACTCGTTGCGGGCGGAGATCGAAAGGGCAGGCGAATGAGCCGGAAGAACGGGACGACGCAAGCCCGCGCCGGACGCCGCGCGTTCCTGGCGGGCGCCGCTGCGGGCGGGGCGGCGGCGGCGTTTCCGGCGCCGGCCCTCGCCCAGGGCCGCGTGCGCTGGCGGATGCTGACCACATGGCCGAAGAACTTCCCCGGCCTCGGCGTCGCCGCGCAACGCATCGCCGACCGCATCGGCGAATTGTCGGGCGGACGCATGGAAGTCAAACTCTTCGCCGCCGGCGAATTCGTGCCGGCGTTCGAGATGTTCGACGCAGTCCGCGAAGGCAAGGCGGAGATGGGCCACGACGCGCCCTATTACTGGATCGCCAAGCAGAAGGCCTGCGCCTTTTTCTGCTCGGTCCCCGGCGGGCTGACGCCGTGGGAGCAGATGGGCTGGGTCAATTACGGCGGCGGCCAGGCGCTCTGGGACGAACTCTACGGCGAATTCGGCCTGCGCGCCTGGCTTGCGGGCAATGCCGGGATGCAGATGGTGGGCTGGTTCAGGAAGCGGATCGGCTCCCTCGCCGACCTGCAAGGCCTGAAGGTCCGCATGGCCGGACTGCAATCGGAAGTGCTGAGCCGCCTCGGCGCAACGACCGTCAACCTGCCCGGCGGGGAGGTGATGCCGGCGCTGCAATCGGGGGTCATCGACGCCGCCGAATGGGGCGGGCCGTGGATGGACCTCGCCTTCGGGTTCCACAAGATCGCGAAATACTGCTACGGCCCCGGCGTTCACGAGCCCGGCGCGTCATTGTCGCTGGTCGTCAACCGCGCGCGATACGACGAGCTGCCGGCGGACCTGCAGGCGGTCGTGCGCACCGCCGCGGAAGTGGAGAATTCGCGTCTGTTGAGCGAGTTCACGACGAAGAACGCCATCGCCATGGAAGAGCTCGAGACGAAATACGGCGTCGTGTTCGAATCGCTGCCCGACGACGTGTTGCGGCGGTGGTTCGAGGTCAGCGCGGAGGTGAACGCCGACGCCGGTTCCGGCGGCGACATCAACCGCCGCATTTACGACAGCTGGAGCCGTTTCCGCGCCCGCGCCATCGCGCTGGCCCCGCTGTCCACCCTGGGCTTCATGCAAAGCCGCGGGGTTTGAGAGCCGAACGCTCCGCCGGGCGGCATCATTCGGCGGCGATGGCCGGCGCGTCGACGAGCAGGCCCGCCTGCGTCAGCGCGACGCGCAGGGACTCGATTTCCGAAGCCGGCAATTTCACCAGCGGCGGGCGGACCACCGCCTTGTCCAACTTGCCGAGAAGCACGAGACATTCCTTCATGCGGTTGTGCATGTCGAGGAAAGGCTCGGCGTAGAACGCGCGCGCCAAGGGGTGCATGCGGTCGTTAAGCCGCTGCGCGCGGGCCAGGTCCTGCGCCCGCACCGCCTCGAACAGCGCGACCTGCAAGGGCGCGATAACGCTGCCCGCGCCCGACAGCAAGCCGCCCGCCCCCATCGTCAGCGACGCCATGAGCCACGCCGAATGGGTGGTCAGCAGCGTCACCGGGCGGGGCAGGGACTGAAAGACGCGCGTCTGCCGCTCGTGAAGCGCCGGGTCGTTGGACCAGTCCTTCACCGCAGCGATGGACGGCGCGGTCTCGAAGAGCGAAAGCAGGGTGTCGAAAGGGTAGCCGAGGCCGGTCGCCGCCGGATACTGGAAGACGATGAGCGGCAGATCCGTCGCGTCCGCTATGGTTCCGAAATGGGCGCGGGCCATCTCCGGGCGCAGCCGCCCGCCCATCGCCATGCTCTGCGGCGGAAAGATCAGGAGCGCCGACGCCCCCTCGGAGTCCGCCATGCGCGCCAGACGCGCCGCCTCCAGACTGCCGTCGGCGTAGACCCCCGAAATCACCGGCAGCCGGTCGCCGACCTCGTCGAGCGAGAAGGCCAGCGCCCGCTGCTGTTCCCCGAAGGAACAGGCGTGGACCTCCGAGGCATGGCCGTTCACCGTGATCGCCGAAACGCCCCTCGTTGCCGCCACATCGCGCAGATGCGCGCGCGTCGCCGCTTCGTCGATGGAGAAATCGTCATGGAACGCCATCAGCGTCGCCGGAATGACGCCCGAGGGCCGATAGTCGCGATGCCGCTTCATGCCTCGTCTCCCCGTTCTCCGCTTCCGGTTCTCCGGCGAGCGTAGCCTCAGGCGAGCGTCACCGCCACTTCCGCGCCGGCGCGCGACGCCGAGAGATAGCCGGCATAGATCGTGGCGATGCAGTCCGCCGCCAGCGCCGAGTCGCTTTCGACGGGGTCGCCATGGGCCGCCGTCCGGTAGAAGGCTTCGATCTCCTGCGGGAACCCGGTGAAATGGTCCTCGTCGGGGGCGGTGGGCGCCCATCCCTGTCGGGTGCCGATCTTTTCCACCACGTAGATGTCGTCGAACGCCGACTCCACGGGGTTGTAGGTCTGCATCGCGGTGTTGGGGTTGATGTTGCAGACCGAACGATGGTTGTTGGCGCAGACCTCGAGCCAGTTGTGGATGCCGCCCATAACGATCTCCGAGGCGAAGATGTCCGCCGCAGTCCCGTCGGCGAAAACGGTGTGGAGGAGGCCGAAATCCTCGACGTCGCGATAGTCCGTGCGCAAATGGCCGGCGTCGCGATAGGCGGGAAGCCGGGTGATCTCGTGGGTTCGCGCGCTCACGGAAGCGGGGCGGATCGGCGCGCCGCCCGCCGCCCGGCCTTCGATGCGCTTGAGATAAAGCGCCGCAGTCAACGGGTGGCACGCCTTGCCGATGAGCGAACCGCCGCCCGCCAGCTCCCAAACCCCGTAAGCGGGGGAATGGGACCCCGAATGCGCCTCTTCTCCGTGCATCCAGAGGATTTGCGCGCCGGTCTTCTCGACGATCTCGCGCTCCTTCCGTATCGCCGGGGCATAGACCCAGTTCTCGGCGTAGAGGATGCGCCCGGCGCTTTCCGCCTCCGCCGCGCGCATTCGCGCCACCGAGGAGAGCGCCGCGTCGTGCATGGCCTGCGGATCGCTCCGGTCGAACGCGCCGGTGAGCGGCTTTTCGACGATCGCGTGCCTGCCGGCGCGCAGCGCTGCGACGGCGACCGGTTCGTGCGCCGCCGGCGGCGCGCAGACATGCACCACGTCGCAGGCGGCGATCAGCGAGTCCAGACCGTCATGCGCGGGGATGTCGTGCGCTGCGGCGAAGCGCTTCGCGTTCGTTGCCGTCGGCGAATACACGCCGACGGCGTCGACATTGACGCCATGCACGCGCGCCATCGCGTCGATGTGGAGTTTCGCGGCGAAACCCGAGCCCACAATGCCGGCGCGAACGGTCTTTTTGGCTCTCATGGAACGATCCTGCGATGGTCTCGACGATGGGTCCGACGGCGGCGCGAGGCCGGCGATACCGGGTCGGGGCAATCCTGTTCAGTATGTATGTCCGCCCCCCGGTCGTCTCCGGTACCCGACCGCACCCGTCCGCGCAACATTTCGGCCCCGGTCGCCGGCGATTCTCGCTACGGCGATTGACGTCGCCCCCCGGGACCGCCCGCCGCGCTACTGCGGACCGAATGGAGAGTTGTCGGTTACAAACGCGAATCTGTAGCATAGATGCGGCAAGCGGCGCCGCGGCGGGGCGATCTTCCGGCGGGAGAGGAGGGATTCAGATGACCTTCGCATTCGACCGCGCGGACCCGGAGGTCGCGCGCAACCCCTACCCCGCCTATGCGCGGCTGCGCGCCGAAGACCCGGTGCACTGGAGCCCGTCCCTCGGCGGCTGGATGCTGACCCGTTTCGACGATGTCATGGCGGCCCAGCGCGACCGCCGCTTCTCGGCCGACCGCGCCACGCCGTTCGCCGACCGCATGGAGGCGACCGCGCGCCCCGACATCGCGCGCATGGGACGCATGCTCGCGCGCTGGATGGCGTTCAGCGACCCGCCGCGCCACACCGTGTTGCGCCGCCTGACGGTCGCCGCCTTCACGCCCACGGCGGTAGCGACCCTGCGCCCGCGCATCGAAACGCTCGTCGACGGTCTGCTCGACGCCATGTCGGACCGCAGCGGCGCGTGCGACCTGATCGGCGAGTTCGCATGGCCGCTGCCCGCGACCGTCATCGCCCATCTGCTCGGCGTGCCCGGACGCGACCTCGAGCGGTTCCGCGCCTGGTCCGACGATATCGCCGGCGTCGTCGGCGGCGCGCACAGCGACGCCGATCGGCTCGAGCGCGGCGCCGCGGCGCTTGCCGCCCTCGAAACCTATCTCGGGGACACCGTGACGCAGCGCCGGCGCGACGGCGCGAGCCAAGCGCTCATCGACGCCCTGATCGCCGTGCGCGACGCCGACGCCGCCCTGAGCGAAGAGGAGCTGGTCGCCAACTGCGCGCTGCTTCTGTTCGCCGGCCACGAAACCACGACCAGCCTGATCGGCAATGGCGTCCGCCTGTTGCTGGAGCGCCCGGAACAGTTCGCGGCGCTGCGCGCCGACCCGGCGCTCGCCGCCGGCGCGGTGGAGGAAATCCTGCGCTACGAGGGCGCCGCTCACGCGATTTCCCGCATCGCCGCTCGGGACATCGCGCTGCGCGGCAAGACCATCGCCGAGGGCGACCGCGTCTTCCTCATGCTCGGCGCCGCCAACCGCGACCCGGCGGCTTTCGACGACCCCGAGGTTTTCGACATCGCCCGCCGCCCCGGCCGTCATCTCGCCTTCGGCTACGGTCCGCATTTCTGCGTCGGCGCCCCGCTCGCGCGCCTCGAGGGCGAGGTCGCGCTCACCCGCCTGGCCGCGCGTTTCCCCGACATGGCGCTCGCCGAGGCGCGTGCGGCCTGGGCGCCCTATTTCATCCTCCGCCGCCTCGCCCGCCTCCCCCTCGCCCTCGACGGAAACCCGAGCTTCGATGCGCCGTTGACGACCAACGGAACGGCGTGATAAAAGGTCCGCTCGAGCTAGGATACGTCGTCCGCCTTTGGGTCGCGGCGCTGGATCGCCGGATAACCGAAGTTTGGAGCATCGTTGATGGATGCGATCGCCAAGCCGGGGGGGTTGGGCTACGAGGCACGGTTTTCCGCGCCATTGTTCGATCTGCCCGGACGCTCGACCGAGTTGTTGCGATCTCTCCATGGCGAGCTCGGAACTCGATTCTCCATATCCCCAGGCGATCTGCATGTGTGGGGAGGGGCGTCGCTCGCGGATGTCCGTCTGCGCGTCGACATGTTCGGGGGACGCGGCCGGATCGAGGTCACCGTTGACAAATTATTGTGTGATTTCGACAATCTGCTAACGGCGTCCGACATTGCGATATGCCAGGATTGCATCGTCGCAAGCGAGCGGGTGATCCAGGAATCCTGGCCCGATATGAATTTCGAATTCGCATCCATGAATCTAAATTACACCGTCGAATTGGGTAACGGAATCGATAGCGCAAGCGATTACTTGTCACGAGTAACAGCGCCGGGAATCTCTCTTGATCTGAAGGAGATCGATGGAGCCGTCAAACGCCAGGGAATTCGCCTCGAGATCGAAAACGAAAAGGGGAAGTGGCGCGTATTCATAACATCCGATCCTCGTATCGGCGAAAAAAAATCAATTTTCGTTTCTATTTCCGCGATGTTCGGTAGCGACAGCGCCGTGCAAGGCGTGGAAAAGCGTGTTGACCTGTTGAAACGCTTGGTCGATTTGTATTTCAAGGGAATCGGATTGAATGTTTCGGTTTATTCGTCGAATTCGGTGTAGCGGGGGGCACAATGATCGGTTCGGGCCTTGGCGCGTTCAAAGACGGTGGAAAAGCATCTGCCGTCGGTGATCCGCCACTTCAGATCCAGCCTGTGCCCCGCGGACGGGGACATGAGCGAGGGCTCTCTATAGCTGAGGTTAGGAGAGTATATCGTTATCGCCAACCGACCGAACAAATTCCCAACATGGGTTCGGTCGAATTCAATCGACATATCGGACAGAATGTGGAAACGGAAAGCGGGAACGCCTTTCCCACCGTTCAATCGCTGCCCCGGGTGCGCAAGAGCGGTCCCGTCCGTTTTATCGAGACGCTTCTCGGCACGTGGCAGCTTGATCCGGACAACGCTATCCCTTTGCTCGGCTTCGAGTCGTCCGAAGTGGCGGATGTGGCGTACGTCCGCGCTATCCTGGATGGCAGCCAGCCCCTTGTCGGACGCGACATCAAGTATCGGATCGCCTGTTTGATCGTTATCCGCAGCACCTTGTCCGGACTGTTCCGGGACGAAGCTGTCGAAAACGAATGGCTCAGGGAAGCGCATCCGCCCCTCGATAACCGGGCTCCGATGGATCTTATGCTCGATGGGCGCATGGAAAATTTGTTGCTCGTCAAGGAGTATGTAGACGAGTTCGCGGGCCGGTAATCATGCTTGCTGCTCTTCCGCCCGAAACATGTTCGCACCGGGTGTTTCGTCTGGCGTACCGACAGTCGGTCAACGATTTTTTGCGGCAGCAGGGCTTCGACACAGGGGATATCGGTGAAATAGCAGCGCTGTTGCAGTCCGCCGGGTTCCGGGATTCGCTGGAGGATCTCTGCAACGATCCTTTCCGACGCAAGCGCGTCACCCGTTTCTCGGATGGATCGTTTCCCGTGTTTTATTGCTCTCTGGAGGCCGCAACCGCCGAGGCCGAAACCCGGCACTGGCTCCCTCGGTTCATCGACCAGTCCGACGCGCCCCGAACTGTTTGGTACTCCCGCTTCGCGTGCGATTTCAACGGAACGGTCAAGGACCTGCGGCGCAAACAGGCCGACTGGCCGGACCTCACGCACGACAACGACTACGGGTTCTGCAACAGGCTGGGGAAGGAGGCCGCGGCGGATGGGCTGGACGGTCTGCTCGCCCCCTCGGCGCGCCGGAACGGCGGGACGAACCTTCCGGTTTTCCGGAGACGCGCCATCGGCAATCCCGGCGATCTGTCGACCGTCGCCGCGACATACAATCCCGCAACGGGCGCCGTCACACTCATTTCCGCTCTCTGAGGCGCCGGCGGCGCGGGTTACGGCAGGCTGGCGAGCACGCGGTCGGGCGGCGCGTGGCCGTCGACGAAACTCTTGATGCTCACGATCACCCTCTCGCCCGCATCCAGACGTCCCTCGAACGTCGCCGACCCCATATGCGGCAGGAGCACGACGTTCTCCATCTCGATCAGGCGCGGGTCGATCGCCGGTTCGTGCTCGAATACGTCGAGGCCGGCGCCGGCGATCCGCCCCTCGCGCAACAGCCGCGCCAGCGCCGCTTCGTCGATCACCTCGCCGCGCGAGGTGTTGACGATATAGGCGTGCGGTTGCAGCAGCGCGAGCCGGCGCGCCGACAGCAGATGGAAAGTCGCCGGGGTGTGCGGGCAGTTCACCGACACGATGTCCATGCGCGCCAGCATCTGATCGAGGCTTTCCCACCACGTCGCCTCGAGCGAATCCTCCAGCGCCTGCGGCGCGCGGCGGCGGTTGTGATAGTGGATGGCGAGTCCGAAGCCGCGCGCCCGCCGCGCCACCGCGGCGCCGATGCGCCCCATGCCGAGGATACCCAGACGCTTGCCCCAGATGCGGTGACCCAGCATCGATGTCGGTCCCCAGCCTTGCCAGCCGCCGCTGCGCACCAGGCGTTCGCCCTCGGCGAGGCGCCGCGGCACCGACAGGATCAGCGCCATCGTCATGTCGGCGGTGTCTTCGGTGAGCACGCCCGGCGTGTTGGTCACCGCGATCCCGCGCTCGCGGGCGCGGCCCAGGTCGATGTGGTCGACCCCGGCGCCGTAGCTCGCGATCAGTTTCAGCCGCTCGCGCCCGGCGTCGATGACCCGCGCGTCGATGCGGTCGCTCACCGTCGGCACCAGCACCTCCGCCTCGCTCGCCGCCGCCGCCAGCTCGTCGGCCGACAGGGCGCGGTCGTCGGCGTTCAACCGGGTGTCGAACAACTCCATCATCCGGGTTTCGACGGCTTCCGGCAGTCGGCGGGTCACGACGACCACGGGCTTGCGACGGGTCATCGCTTCGGGCCCCGGCATTCGGCGAAAGGCGCGACAGCCTATCCGAGACGGCGGCGGGAGACAAACGCCGCCGCGGCGCTCGCCGGCGCCCGCGACGGGCCTATATCCATCGCCGTGTCCCGTATCCGAGCCGTCGCCGGAGACTCCATGCCGCGCCGCGCCGTCTGCGTCCTGCTGACAAGCCTGCTCGTCGCCGCGGGCGCCGGCGCCGCCGAGCCGGGAGCGAGCGGCCTGCCGCTGCCGCGATTCGTCAGCCTCGCCGCCGACCGCGCGAACCTGCGCACCGGTCCCGGCTTCCGCTACCCCGTCGCCTGGGTCTTTCTGCGCCGGGCGATGCCGGTCGAAGTGGTCGGCGAATTCGACCAGTGGCGGCGCATCCGCGACCGCGAAGGCGCCGAGGGATGGATACACAAGGCGCTCCTGTCGGGCCGGCGGACGGTCACGGTGACCGGCGGCGAACGCGGCCTGCACCGCGAGCCCCACGCCGCCTCGCCGCTGCGCGCGCGCGCCGAAGCGGGAGTCCAGGGCCGCCTTCTGGGTTGCCGCGGCGACTGGTGCGAACTCCGCGCCGGCGGCGTCCGCGGCTGGATCCCGCGCGGCCATCTGTGGGGCGTCTACGCCCGGGAACGCTTCGAGTAGCCCCGCCCCGCCGCCGCGGCTATAACGCGGCGCACGCTCGCGCACGCCCGTGCGCGCCGCCCTTCGCGGAGACATCATGGAATATCGTCGCCTCGGACGCACCGATGCGCGCGTCAGCGCCCTTTGCCTCGGCACCATGACCTGGGGCCAGCAGAACACCGGGGCCGAGGCGCACCGTCAGCTCGACCGCGCCTTCGACCGGGGCGTCAACTTCCTCGACACGGCGGAGATGTATCCGGTGCCGCCGCGCGCCGCGACCGCGCACCGCACCGAGGAGATCATCGGCTCCTGGCTCGCCCGGCCCGGCAACCGCGAACGCGCCATCGTCGCCACCAAGGTCGCCGGGCGCGCGGTGGAGAACCCCAGCGGCCCGCCGGCGTTCTCGTGGATCCGCGGCGGGCCGCGCCTCGACGCCGCCCACATCGCGGCGGCGCTCGACGCCAGCCTGCAAAGGCTGCGCACCGACCGCATCGACCTCTACCAGATCCACTGGCCCGAAAGGCGGGTGAACAATTTCGGCGTTCTCGGCTACCGCCACGCCCCGCGCGACGACGATATCCCCCTCGCCGAGACGCTCGCCGCCCTCGACGCCGCGGTGCGCGCCGGCAAGGTGCGTTTCGTCGGGCTGTCGAACGAAACGCCGTGGGGCGCCATGCGCTGCCTCGCCGCCGCCGGGGCGGACGGCCTGCCGCGCGCGGCGTCGATCCAGAACCCCTATTCGCTGCTCAACCGGTCGTTCGAGCACGGCCTTGCCGAGATCGCCCATCGCGAAGACCTCGGCCTGCTCGCCTATTCGCCGCTCGCCGGCGGCGTGTTGTCGGGGAAATATCTCGACGGCCGGCGTCCGCCGGGTTCGCGCCTTGTCGCGTTCGGCGGCATGAAGCGCTATTCCGGCCCCCACGCCGACGCCGCTGTCGCCGCCTATGTCGCCTGCGCGCGCGAGGCGGGCCTGGACCCGGCGCAGATGGCTCTCGCTTACGTCACCTCGCGCCCCTTCGTGACGTCGAACATCATCGGCGCGACGACCATGGCCCAGCTCGACTCCAACCTCGACAGCGCCGACCTTGCGCTCCCCGCCGATGTGGAGGCGCGCCTCGACGAGATCCACAGCCGCTATACCTATCCCTGCCCCTGAATCCTCCGGCGGGCTCGCTCACCCCAGGCTGCGAAGGCGATCCATTACCGCGACGAGATTGCGCCGGACGCCGGGCTCGGACGACGAATGTCCCGAATCCTCGCAGACGATCGATTCGGCGGCGGGCCAGGCGGCCGCCAGGTCCGCCGCCGACGCCATCGGACACACCATGTCGTAGCGGCCCTGCACGATGAAGCCGGGAATGTCGCGGATCCGCCCGGCCCGGTCGAGAAGCGCGTTCTCCGGCAGGAATATCCGGTTGGCGAAATAATGCGCCTCGATGCGCGCCAGGCCGAGCGCCAATTCGTCGCGCTCGAACTCCGCGACCGTCTCGGCGCTGGGATGCAGCGTCGAACAGCGGCCTTCGTAACGGCTCCATGCGAGCGCCGCCGGCATGTGCACGCCGGGGTCGGGGTCGTCGAGACGGCGGCGGTAGGCGGCAAGCAGATCGCTGCGCTCGCCCGGCGGCATGGCGCTCGCGAAATCGTCCCACGCTTCGGGGAAGAAACGCCCCATGCCGTAAAGGAACCAGTCGATCTCCTGCGGGCGGCACAGAAAGACCCCGCGCAACGCCAGCGCCCGGCAGCGCTCGGGATGCGCCTCCGCATAGGCCAGCGCCAGGGTCGACCCCCACGAACCGCCGAAAACGATCCAGCGCCCGATGCCGAGATATGTCCGCAGCCTTTCGATATCGGCGACGAGATGCGCAGTGGTGTTGTGCGCCAGCGCGCCGAGCGGGCGCGACCGCCCGGCGCCGCGCTGGTCGAAGACCACGATGCGGTAATGCGACGGGTCGAAGAACCGCCGGTCGCCCGGCTTCGCCCCTGCGCCCGGCCCGCCATGCAGGAACACGACGGGCGCGCCGTCGGGCCGCCCGCTTTGCTCCCAATACATGACGTGCCCGCCGCCGAGCGCCAGACGCCCGGTTGCAAAAGGCGCGATCTCGGGATACAGCCCGCCTTCCGTCGCCGTTTCGTCTCCGGCCATGCGCGCAATTGACCCCAGCCCGCGCCGTTGGACAAGCGCCGTCGCCGCGGCGCTGGCGGCGCTGCTCCCGGCGTTCGTCGCCGGCGCCGCGCCGACCGACGGCCTCGACCCCGGCGAGCACGGCCGCGTCGCCGAGGTCGTCGATGGCGACACCGTCGTTCTCGACGGCGGGCCGAGCGTCCGTCTCGTCGGGCTTCAGGCCCCGAAACTGGCGCTCGGCCGGCCCGGCGTCGAGGACTGGCCCATGTCCGGCGAAGCGCGCGACGCCCTCGCCGCCCTCGTCTTCGACCGCGAAGTGACGTTGCGTTACGGCGGCGCGCGGCGCGACCGCCACGGGCGCGCCCTCGCCCATCTCGTCCGCGCCGGGGACGGCCTGTGGGTGCAGCGGGCGATGATCGAGGCCGGCATGGCGCGGGTCTACGGCTTTGCCGACAACCGCGCGCTGCTGCCCGAACTGCTCGCGGCCGAGCGCGCCGCCCGGGCTGCCGGACTCGGCATCTGGCGGCATCCGCGATACCGCGTCCGCGGCGCGGCGGGACTCGACGATGCGATCGGCGGTTTCCATATCGTCGAGGCCGTGGTGCATGACGCCGCCATCGTGCGCGGGCGGGTGTTTCTCAATTTCGGCGCCGACTGGCGCACCGATTTCACCGTCACCATCGCCCGGCGCGACCGGCGGACGTTCGAATCCGTTTTCGCCGCCGCCGGAGTCGGCGACCTCACCGCGCTGACGGGGCGGCGCGTGCGGGCGCGCGGCTGGCTGCGCGAGCGCAACGGCCCGCAGATCGTCGCCACCCACCCCGAGCAGATCGAACTGCTCGCGCCGGAGCCGACCCAACCGGGGGAGTGAGCCATGCTCTACCGCGATTTCGCCACCGCAGAAGCGATCGACCGCGAATACAACCTCGTTCAGGCGGTCCCCGACGCCGGCGCCATTGCCGACGGCTGGGCGGCGCGAAGCGAAGGCGCCCGCGCGGCGCTCGACGGCGCGCTCGGCGTCCGCTACGGGCCGACGCGCACGGAATATGCGGACATCTTCCCGCCCGCCGGCGCCGCCGGGCCGTCGCCGGCGCATGTGTTCATTCATGGCGGCTACTGGCGCCGCTTCGGCGCCCGCGATTTCAGCTTCGTCGCGCGCCCGCTGGTCGCGCGCGGCGCGGTCGTCGCGGTGGTCAACTACGCGCTCTGCCCCGAAGTGTCGGTCGGCGAGATCCTGCGTCAGTGCCGCGCCGCGCTCGCCTGGGTTCACGACCGCATTGCCGATTACGGCGGCGACCCGGCGCGCATCTCGGTTTCCGGCCATTCCGCCGGCGGCCACCTCGCCGCCATGGCGCTGGCGACCGACTGGCCGGGCGTCTACGGACGGCCCGCCGATCTGATCAAGGCCGCGGTCCCCATCAGCGGCGTCTTCGACCTTGCGCCGATCCCCTACACCTTCGTTCAGCCGTGGGTGCAGCTGGGTTGGAACGAAGTGCGCACGCTCAGCCCGATAAACCGCATCCCGCCGGGAACCGCGCCGGTGACGGTAGCCGTCGGCGGCGCCGAAACCGCGGAATTCGTGCGCCAGAGCAAGGCGTGGCGCGACGCGCTCCGCAACGCCGGCCGCGAGGCCCATTGGCTTGAAATCCCCGGCCGCCACCATTTCGACATCCTCGACGAACTGGAGGCCCCGAACAGCGCCCTGTCCCAAGCCTTCGCCAGGGCCATCGGCCTGTAGCCCCGCCCCTACCCAACGCAAATACCCTGTCCGATCCAACGCCCATGCGCAGACCCGTAGCGAGAATCGCAGGGCGCCGGTTGCGCTGGCCCGCTGCTCCCCCTTACAGTCGCCCCAAGTAGCGACAAGGCGGCCGCGAGGGCCGGAATTCGCGAGCCCGAGGCGCGGGCGCGCGCCGGGAGCACATGTCGATGATCGACAGCGAAATCTCCGACAAGGCCAAATCCGTCGGCAAGGCGAAACGGGCTGTCGACGAGTTGGCCAAAGCGAAACCGGCCGGCGACCTCGAAGCCCTTCCGCTGTTCGAAAAGACCATCGGCGCGCTGCGCGGCGTGTCCGATAGCGGGCTGATCGAGACGCTTGAAGAAAAAAAGCGGGAAATTCAAGCTCGCGTGGAAGACGCTCTTTCCTTGCGGCGGGAAGATCTGCGCCGCGCCGCCCGGGACGCCGGATGGAAGACCGACAGATTTCAGAATTACGACCGGGTCGGGTGTTTCCGAGTCGAATACCGGCGCGCCCGTGTGACGATGTATCTCGGCAGCGAGAAGCTGGACGGGTTCGACGAGGGCAATGGGCAGGCACTGTTCTCCCGTATCGAAAAGGCAAAGGCCGCGTTGGATGATTTTCCCTTTTCTCGAGACGGGTTTTTTGCGGCGATCAAGGCGGCATTGTCGCTCGCCAAAGCGGGAAATGCGAACCGAGACGGGAAAACGCCGATTCGCACGATATATCCCCTGACCGTGCTTGCGCGCCAGAGCCTTGACAACGCCTTCATGAAACGGCCGGAAGGCAAGAATTTCAAGGACTATTCCCTTTGCCAGTTCGTCTATGACATGGCCCGCTTCGGAAGGGACGGGTGGATCATGCCCAACGGGGAGCGTCTCTCGAGTCAGACGCCCAACATGGCCACGGTTGCGCGCGGAGCGACAATCGCCGTACCCGATTTGAGCGTCGAAGGACAGGCTACCCAAATCGCCGCCTTGTGGATACAACGGGCGTGAATTCGGCGCGCCCGCGCCAGATTCTGGCGACGCTGGCGGCAACGGGAGTCCCGCCCTCCGACGGCGCGGCGGCGGCGCGCCTGTCCGTCGGGACGGACGACGCGCTCGCGCGCATTGAGGACGAGACCTTCCCGTTCGTCGCGTCCGGCGGAGCGGATATTCAATTCGTATATGCGCCTTACGGTCGCGGGAAAACCCATTTTCTGCGGACTCTCGAACATCTCTCGCGGGAACGCGGGTTTGTGACGGCGAACATCGATTGTCGGGACGGCGACAGCCCGTTCGCCTCCCTCGTCGAGACCTATCGCGCAATCGCCCGAGCCATGTCCCCGCCCGTCGAGGGGCAATATTTCAGCGGCGTCGGCATCGGGCGGGTTATAGAGGCCCAGCTCAATGGCGAATCCGGCGCCGCCGAACGCCTTGTCGAAAGCGTCCGCTCGGCGACCTCCCTGCCCCCGGACTACCGCAACCTGATCCGGTCGCACGCGACTGTCGCCGCCGGCGAAAGCGACGAACTCTATGCCGATTTGGACGCCCTGCTGGGGGCGGTGAGCACACGCCGCGTCGCTCCCGGACGCCTGTCCCGACAGCATCCGTGGCTGCCCCGGCCCCTCGGCAAGCTCGCCCGCAGAAATGCGGGATTCTGGCTGCGCGCCCTGCTGGCAACGCCGCGGGTTCTGGGCTATGCCGGTCTTGTGGTCCTGTTCGATGAGACCGAGACCGTGCTCAGCCGGGGCGGACCAAAACGGATCCAGACGAGATTGTCGCATCTGCGCACCTTTATCGACTATCTGGCCGTCGGCGCCGTGCCGGGATGCGCCATTTACTACGCCACGGCGGAGGACTTCGTCGAAACGACCGGCCAGTATCTCGGCGCACTGGCCCAGCGCGTAGAACGGCTGCGCGTCGTCGCTTTGGAACGCGCTCCGAATCCTCGGGCCGTTTGGGTCGATCTGGATGAGTTGACCGATCCCGGCCCGCGAGACGTTCGCTTCTTCCGCGCGGTCGCCGCGCGTATCGGCGATGTCGGACGCGAAGCCGGCATGTCGCCCGACCACGTACAGAAACTGATCGATTGGGCGGTTCCCCTTGCGATCGAATATGCCGAGCGGATAGACGAAGGAAATGTGAGAGAATTCGTAAAGCGCGTCGCGGCGCAGGCCGCCGCGACCCTGGAAGGACGATGATCGTGGATCGCGAACGACGAGAAATGACGGAGCAGGATGCCCGCCGGCTATGGGCCACGCTGGCGGCCACGGGAACTGCGCCGACCGATCTGGTGTCCGCGCGCAGCACTCTTCCGACGTACTCCGTCGCCACCGGCCCCTGGCTGGACCGCCTGGTAAAATGTTACCTTGCCGATCTGTGCCTCGACTCCCCGCATTTCAAGCTGGTTATCGCGCATTACGGAGGCGGAAAAACTCATTTCCTGATGGAGCTGGGTGATCGGGCGATTAACGAGAATTACGCCGTCGCCTACGTTCCCTGCGCATCCGGCGTCAGCCTCGCGAAGCCGCTGGAGCTGTTCAGGGAGACCGTAAAGAGGATCATATTCCCCGGCGACGAAGTCTGCAACGGCATTCACGGACTGCTGGACCGCGCACTCGAGGCGAAACGGGAAGACATCCGCCGGGCGGGTGCGCCGGATGAAGAGGCAGCGCTTGACCGGTGGATTGCCTCCGTCCGAAGGAACCAATATGCCGAAAACGCGTTTGGGCGGGTTATCGGAGCCGCGCTGCGAAGCGCAAACAGCGAAGACGACGATCCGACGGCGGACGCGGCGGTCAGATGGCTGCAAGGAGATATAGATACCCTGTCGCGGCGAGAACTTACGGAACTCCAACTTGCCAGGATGCCGCAGGGCGATTTCGAACGCTTTGGACGCGACATGTTTTTGTCTCTGACAAATTTCCTGCCCGAAGCCGGTGTCAACGGCCTTGTATTGTTGATGGACGAGGTGGAAACACTGTTCACGGAAAGAGGGAAGGCGTTGCGGCGGGTATTGAGTGCGATGCGCGTGCTGATCGATATCGCCGGCGCGCAGGGACGGCTACCGCTGTTCGGAGTATTTTCCGCAGTGCCGGATATTTTCCCTCAGCTCGACAATTATCCTGCCCTTGCCCAGAGAGTCTCCGTCAGAGGCGGGACGTTCGATGAAGGCAACGATTTCGCGATGCAGTTGCCTTTGGACAAGATGGAGGGGCAGGAAAGCCTGCTGGCGTCCATCGGCCGGAAGCTGATCGAGGTCGGCGCTCTTGCGACGGGCTACAATTTCGACGGCGAGGTACAGAGAGGCAATGCGACGGCGCTGGCGCGGATCGCCGTACAGAGAACCCTGGAAATCGACTCGCGTCGTCTATACATAAAAACTTGGGTGGGGTTGCTCGAATTGCAGAGGAAGAATGGGGAACGAACGTTAAGTCCGAACGAGCTGGATGACGGATATCGGGGCGCTATCAAGTCAATTGACGAGGACGACCGCGGGGATTACGAGGCGTGAAGGCTGGCGACGTCGTTCGTCACCCCTCTTTGGGACGGGGGACTGTGATTGCTGTTCGTCCACGAGCGGGGAACACCGCCGCACTCGTAGATTTCGGTTACCTGGTGGATTGGGTACCGGTGGAAGAGGTCGGCGAACCGGCGGACGCGCCGGAGCCCGCCGGACCCGAAACAGCCCATGCCGAACACGGACAATCCGGCGAGCCAGGCAATCCCGAACCGCTGCCCGGGAAATACGTGGACGCAAGGCGGGGCGTTCTGGCGCTCCGACTCGGCCAGGTATTGAGGAGCGATGTGCGAGCGCTGAGCGCGGGTACCGAGCGTGTGCAAGTCAGGCTGGAGGCCGTTGTCGAAGGCGCGTTGAAACGACAGCCTCGCGCTCTCCTCGTGGAAGGAGCGTGGGGCAGCGGAAAAACTCATACGCTGACCATGCTCGACGCCATAGCGACCGACAAGGGCATGGCTTCGAGCTCGATAATCCTCGACGGCGATCGTGTTTGCCTGTCCGATCCGATGGGATTGATGAATGCAATCGTCGCGTCGTTGCGATATCCGGGCGAACCGGCGCCGAACGGATTGCGGAGGCGCCTCCCGCAATTCCGCCGCGAGGTGGAGAGATGGCGGCCGCGCACTCCGGGCGGCCATACGATCGCGAACGCGATCCGCTCGTTGCCCCGGGCGGCGTTCGACAACCCGGACGCGCTGGACGCTTTCGAAGATTATTTGTCCCTCGATCTGGCTCCCACCGTAGCTGCCGGCAAGCTGCAACAACTCGGATATCGGTATACCCGCCTGCCCGCTATCAAGGCCTGGTATGTAGCCGAGCGCGCGGCCCGGTTTCGCGAGCTCCTCGCCGGCTGGGCGGAGTTCATCGGCCGGATCGGCGGAAAGGGCCTGTTGGCGATCATCGACGAGCTGGATGTCGAATACGCACGCACAATGGGTTGGGGGCAAGCGCAGCGGATAAAAAGAGAGCGGCGAGCGGCCTGCCTGAAAGCCTTGCGAGGATGCCTCGCCTCCGACGTGCCCCTCGTCGTGGCGTTCGGAAGCGCGCCGGGCGCGGATGTCGCCGAAGAGGACGATCCGGTGCTCGATTTGAGAAAGCATCTCGGGAGCGGGGGACGGCTCGTTGAGATCCAGGCGCCGCAGCCCGACCTGCCGCAGATGCAAGCAATCGGTATGAAAGTGCTGGACCTTTACGAACGCGCCTATCCGGGACGGATGGACGGAGTCGACAGGAACTGGCTTGCTCGACAGATCGAGAATCTCGCGAAATCGCATATGAGAAAGGCGAGTCCGGTCCCCAGGCATTTCATTCGCAAGGCGCTGGAGCTGTTCGACATCGCTCCACAAATCGGATCCGAACGCGCGGGACCGACCGCATGACGGCAACCGATCGCGATATCGTTCGACGATTGGGGTCTTCGGCGCGCGCCTTCTTCGGCAATTTCCATCGGTTGCGCGAAACTCAACGGCAAGCCGCAGGGCCCGTTCGGGACGGGAAAAGCGTGCTGCTCGTGTCAGCCACGGCTTCGGGCAAGACCGAAGCGGTCATGGCGCCGTTGATCGCTCGCCTTGTCGAGACCAGTCCCTCGCGGGAGCGCGCCGTCCGGTTGCTTGTCGTCGCTCCTACGCGGGCTCTCGTCAACGATCTCGTCGCGCGCATCGACGGCCCGCTGGAACGTATGGCGCTCACCTGCGGGCGACAGACCGGAGATTGGCGCGATAAGGCGAAGCGCCCGTACGTGCTGGTCACCACCCCGGAGTCGCTCGATTCCATGCTGGTGCGAGATGGAACGACAGTCGACGGACGAGTTGTCGGGCATTCGCTGGCGGGGGTGAACGCAGTGTTCATCGACGAAGCGCATCTGTTCGACAACACCGCAAGGGGCGATCAGCTGTCCTGGCTATTGGGTCGGCTGCGCCGCGTCCGGCGGCTGAACGATTCCGGGGCGGGTGGCGAGCATGTTCCGCTTCAGATTTGCGCAGCAAGCGCAACAATAGGCGACCCGGAAGCGCTGGCGGGTCGGTTGCTCGGCGCGGACGCCGTCGTTTTGAAAGTATCCGGAGTCAGAGAAGTCTCCCTTTTCGGGCCGTCCGGAGCGCCGGTTTGGCGCCTGATCCAGCCCACTGACAGCGTATCGGGCGTGATGTCGATGCTGGAGGCGCTGCCGTCGAAGGATCGGGATGCGGAGATCGAGCGCCGGCTTTGGCAAGCGCTGTCGGGCGGGAACGGTCCGGGTATGCGCAAGGCGCTCGTGTTCGTTCCGACCCGCAGGTTTTGCGACAGGCTTTCCGCCGGTTTGCACGCCGCGTTGCGCCGGCGCCGCGACATCGCGGTGCTTGCGCATCATGGGAGTCTCGAACGGGAAAAACGCCAGCACGCCGAACGGGCGTTCGCCGAATCTCGCGACGCCGTGATGGTCGCGACGACCACGCTGGAAGTGGGCATCGATATCGGCGACGTGGATTTCGTCGCTTTGGTCGGGGCGCCGCCGGGAACACAGGCCTTGATGCAGAGGATCGGGCGGGCCGGGCGCCGGGTCGGCGGCACGCGGATTCTCGCATTGCCGCGCACCGAAATGGACCGGGCGGCAATGGCGTCGATGCTGATATCGACAAGAGACGGCCGCCTCGAGCCCGGCGCCCATGCGCGGCGCTGGTCGGTTTTCGTCCAGCAAGCCGCGAGTTTCACCGCGCAGAACGGGTCGCGAGGGCGCCGCCGTGACGATTTGCTGGAGTTGGCGCAGGACGTATGGCCGGATCCGCAACCCGGAACCGCCGAAGCGATACTCGACCGCCTCGTCGATTCGGGATATCTGGACCCGGTTCACGGGAAGCGGGTCGTTCTCGGAGAAGCCTGGTCGGACGCATTCGGTCCCGGCGGGCGCGGGATGCACGCCAACATGGATTCGCCGGCCGGCGCCTTGCCGGTGGTGGATTCCAGCACTGGCCAGACGATCGCCCATGTGGCGGGGCTGTCCGACATCGAAAAGAGCGTCGCATTGGGAGGCGAGCTGTGGGACGCGCAGCTCGTGAACGGCGAGGTCCTTCTTTCGGCGAGCGGCGCGGGGCGACCGCGCGGAAGCTTTCGCTATGCTGCGCGCCGTGCGCCTGTCGGCCTCGAGTTCGCCACCCATGCGCGGCGAGGTTTGGGTTTCGACGAAGTTGACGCGCCGGTCGTCTCGCCCGACGGCGATCCCGTATGGCTGCATTTCGGCGGATCCGCATACCAGACGGTTCTCGCGCATATCGCGCCGTCGGTGCGGCCGCTGGCCGGATTGCAGGGCGTCGCCATGGCGGGACAACCCGGCAAGGACGAATTGCGCCGGCTGGCGTCATCGGAGCGCGCTTTGCGCGACACGGTGGAATCTCTTCACGATTCCCTGAAACATTCGGCGGCGCCAGGCCGCTACCATTCCGATCTGCCGGAACCCTGTCAGAAGGAAGTAATCGCCGACTTGTTCGACGCGCCTCGCTTCATACAATGGCTGGCAACCCGAAGGATTTGGGACCTCGACGGGGGAGATCCCCGGTGGAAATCGATTGACGCCATATTGTCGGACGATGCATAGCTTGACAGGGATCGAAGCGACGCAACGGTCGTCGAAACGGCTCAATGCGGCGCACCTCGCGTCCCTCCACGCCCCGAAACCGCAACGCAACCATGCACAACCAAGAAGTGGCCCAACATATTGTGATCGGGCCGCAGAGTTGCCACCGCCTGCCGGACCTGCCGGAAACGGTCGCGCGGACACCGCTCCGATGAACCCGCCGCGCCGGACGTCAATCCCTGCCGTCATTGATGCGCGGGTAGGCGACCTTTCCCCATGCGGCGGTGTCGGGGTTCTCCTCGATGTCGGACCGCATGATGTCCAGAATGGGCGGGACAAGGGCGGCCATGATGTTGCAGCCGTCCCTTACCTGATCCCTTCCCCATCCCTCGGCGTAGGTCATGCCGCCGTGGAACGCCTGGTTGCGCAGCTCGTAAAGCTGTAGAAGGACATTGTAGAGAAGGTTGATGACGTTTTCCTTGCTGTCTTTATTCATGTTTTTCAGGAATTCCCTCGACTCCTTCTTGTGTATGTAGAATTTGTACTCCCAATCCTCGCCGGCGGCGGAACCCCGAACCCGTTCCCAGAACGGCCTGAAGACATATTTGTTTTCCAGCAGATTGCGCACAGGGCCGGAGTATTTCTCCCAAAGGATTTTCTCTATCGTTCTTTCCTTGTCCCGAGATACTATTTGGTAAAGGAAACTTTTGAACTGCATTCTTTCCGGGTATTGCGCGCCGGCGCTTTTGTCCACCAGCTGGTAGCCATAGGCGGCATTGAAGGCGATCCACAGGAACATGAACTGCTCGCACGCGAGGCCCGCGTCGCCGAGATTATTCGCGGCTTCCGCCCTCTCGCGCGCTGTCTTTTCGCTTCGCTTGAGCCAGCTGTCGGCGCGGCGCATCCGGTCCCGGTTGTGCCTGCGCTGCGGCAACTGGCCGCTGGTAGTGCGTGGCATCGCGCCATCCTCCTGCCCGAGCCGGCAGGATAGCACGTTTTCCGGATCGGCGCGGCGCTGTCGCGACGATGCCGGCGAGCGTGGAATCGTTCGGGCCTCCCCCGGGGAGGGGGCGCGCCCTTGCGGACGCGGAGGGCGTCTCGCCGGCATCGTTGTTATCGCGCGCTTCGCGCGCGTGCCGGCGAGACGCCGGCGCTCCCAGGGACGACCGCGCCCGGCGCCCACCCTTGCGCGGAAATCGCGTTCCCGGTCAGATTCGGCAGCCGCGGGAGATAAAATCCCTCGCGCACTCATAATACCACGTCCTCGGCGGGGCGGCGGAGTAGCGCTTGAAATCGCACCCCGGCGCAGACGGCGGCGTTCTGGAATAGTGGAACACCGTCCGTCGCGCGACGCCCTCGGTCAGGCGGCAGAAGAGCGGCACATAGTCCTTGCCGCCGAAGAAGAAGACGCGTTCGGACGTGTCCTTCGGCAGCATTGCGAAATCGCGATAGCCGCGGTCGCCGAGCCAGCGGTGCTTGGAGGCGCTCGCCTGATTCGAGAAGGTGATGTCGTAGCATGGCAAAAGGTAGTCGGCGCCGACGAGGCCCCAGCCGGCCGACAGGATGAACAGCTTGTCCGCGCCGCAGGCGTCGCGAAGCGCCCGGTAGGCAGGGGGGACGTACAACTCCCAGGCGGGCAGAAGCCCCCACGGGTTGTCCGCCCTCCGGTCGCGGTTGTACTCCTGCAGCACGTCTCGATACGACCGGCCGGACGAGGCCGGGTCGTCGGGCCGCCGGTAGAGGAAGCGTCCGTCCGCCGGCGCATCCTCGGGATGGGCCACGAACATGACCTTCTGTCCACGGTCGACAAGGCGACCCGCGTTCGGCTTCTTCTTTCCCGCGCACGCGATGACGGCGATCGTGTTTCCGGTTCGGTTCACGAGTGTTCTCCATTGCCGATATGCTCGTCCACGAGCGCCTCGAATTTCGACGGAAACGCCCTGTTGTAACCCTCGTCCACATGCCGCTGGTTCCACAACCCCGACCGGCGGACCTTGTCGCGCGGGCAATACCGCCCCAGCCAGGTTCCGGAAGGCGCATCGACGGGAGCGCGCCCGTAGCCGCTGAGCAGGGCGATGGCGTTTCGCTCCACATAGCCGCGCAGGCTTTCCGGCCCCGCCGGGTCTTCGACAGCCAGGCAGAGCACGGGCATGTCGCCGATGACCCGGCTCACGCGCCGTTCGAGACCGGTTTCGCGGGCCCGCACCTCGCGCGGCGCGGACGAACCGCGGCCCCAGCTTGCGACGCCGAGGGCGGGGTCGCGCGCCGCCAGCGCCGCGCCGACCAGCAACCGGAAGATCGAACCGCGATGATTGCCGCCGCCCGTCTGCGGGGCTCCGCGGTGCCAGCGAAGGCGCGCCGAAAGGGTCGTGCGGCCGCCGCGTTTCAGCGCGTGCGTTCCGATGCGGACCACGCGCAGGCCGGGGCCGGCAGCGCCCCGCGACTCCCCGGGTTCGAAGAAGAAATAGACGCCGCGCGCCGGCAACCTCACGCCGTCGAGCCGCGACAGCGCACGCACGCCGCCGACGCCATCCTCCAGCCGCCGGAGGGCGCGATAGAAGCGCGCCGTGTCTTCGGCTCGCTCCGGGCCGTTCACCGGTTCGTCTCTTCCAGCACCACGAGAACGCTTTCGGGCCAAGAATAGGCTGCGCCCGAATCCGCGTCGATGCTCATTCCGATTATCCCCCCAAGCATCCAGCTGCCGAAGATCGCGTCGTTCAATTCCGGAACCAGCCATTGGGAGCCCCGCGCCTGTCCGCCGGCGCACTCCACGAAGATGTTCCGGTTCCCCTTCTCGAGGGTGACGCTTTGGGGCGTTCGCTCGATGACGGCGAGGGTGTCGCCTTCGCTCTCGAGCCGGCATTGCGCTCCCGTCGGGCGGCTGTCCACGAGTATCTCCTGGCTCGTGCCTTCGACGATGGTCGCGCATCCGAAAAGCGACAGCGCCGCCATCGAACACATCATACGGATCATGGCCCGTCTCCCGTGCAAGAGCTGAACGCGCTCCCGGCGCCTGCGGGCGCCGGGTCGTTGCAAATCACGCACAGGTTGTGTGGAGACCCTGCCTGTTCGCCCAGGCGAAGGCGGCCAAACCCTCGCCGGAGACGGGCTGTTCTATTCAGCAGGCGACCCGACAGAGCGGGCAACCTGCACGCGATTTGCGGGGCCATTCTTGAACGGCCCCGGCGGCGCCGTCAACGGGAATCTGCCGCCCCGGGAGCCGGCCTGATCTGGTTCAGACACATGTGAGGGGGGGGGCTTGCAGGCGGGGTGGGGGTCTCCGAAGCTGTTTGGTGTGACGAAACAGCCGACGGAGGCCCCCATGCAGGTTATCGGCCTGCCGAGACAGATTACACAAGGAGCACGCCTGGCGTCGCGTCTGTGCGCCGCTGAGCGTAGCGAAGGGGCGCACAGACGCGACGCCATCGAACGCTGGAAGCAGGCCCGCGAAGACGGCCTGAACGCCCGCTCGGCGGCGGCTGCGGTCGGCGTGCCCCTGTCGACCCTCTACCGCTGGCAAAAACGCGCCCAAAGCGGGCGCCTCGAACCGCTCTCGCGCCGCCCCCGCCGCGTGCGCCGGGCGCAATGGGCGCCGGCGCTGGTCGCGGCCGTGCGCGAGGCCCGCAACGACTATCCCATGTGGGGAAAGGCCAAAATCGCCGTCCTCATCCAACGCCAGGGCTTCGACGCCAGCGAAAGCACCATCGGCCGCATCCTCAAAACCCTCGTCGAAAAAGGGGACGTCTTCCCCGTCCCCGACCTCCGCCGAAACGCCCCCCGCGCCGCACGACGAAAACGCCCCTGGGCCACGCGCCTGCCCAAAGGACGCAAACCCTCCCAACCCGGAGAAATCGTCCAGCTCGACACCCTCTCCATAACCCGGACCGCAGGGCGACCGACCATCAAGCAGTTCACCGCATACGACCCCGTCACCCGCTGGACATGCGCGCAAGCCTGGAGGCGCGCAACCGCTCACAACGCCAAACGCTTCCTCGACAAACTCCAGGAAGACATGCCCTTCCCCATCCGAGCCATCCAGGTCGATGGCGGCGCCGAATTCAAAGCCGACTTCGAACGCGAATGCCAAAGCAGGGGAATCGACCTCTTCGAACTCCCGCCCCGATCCCCCAAACTCAACGGCTCCGTCGAACGCAACAACGGCGCATGGCGATATGAGTTCTACGCAACATGGGACCTCCCCGACAACGACCTCAACCGAATCAACCGCTGGATCGACGCCTTCGCCGACGAGTTCAACAACTTCCGACCCCACCAGGCCCTCGACAACCGCACCCCCGCTCAATACCTTCAATCCCTCACAGCAAACGAGACCCCCACCGACCGCCCCACGTCTCATATGTCGTGAACCAGTACACGGCCTTGACCGCGCGGGGGGAAGCGGTCCAACATTGCGCCGCGATACGGCGGAGACACGGGCGACGGGAACGGACAGGGGCGGTTTGCGACAGAGCGACGAACGGCCGGCGGGCGCCGCGGCGCCACAGCGCGGGCTCTATGTGCGCACCTACGGGTGCCAGATGAACGTCTACGACTCGGAGCGCATGGGCGCGCTTCTGGCGCCGCTCGGATACCGCGCCGCCGCCGCGCCCGAAGACGCCGACATGGTGCTCCTCAACACCTGCCATATCCGCGAAAAGGCGAGCGAGAAGGTCTATTCCGAACTCGGCCGCCTGCGCCGCCTGCGCGACGCGAAAGCGGCGCGGGGCGAACGCATGATCCTCGCCGTCGCGGGCTGCGTGGCTCAGGCCGAAGGCGCCGAGATGGTCCGGCGCGCCCCCTTCGTGGACATCGTTGTCGGGCCGCAGAGCTACCACCGCCTGCCGGAAATGGTTGCGCGCGCGCACCGCGCCGCGGGCCGCCCCTTGCGCGATACGAGCTCCCCCGCCGTCTCCAAATTCGACTCGCTCCCCGAACCCGGCGCGCCGCGCGGCCCCGCCGCCTTCCTCACCGTCCAGGAGGGTTGCGACAAATTCTGCGCCTTTTGCGTCGTCCCCTACACCCGCGGCGCCGAGGCCTCGCGTCCCGCTCCCGCCGTCGAGGCCGAAGCGCGCGCCCTCGTCGCCGGCGGGGCGCGCGAGATCGCGCTCCTCGGCCAGAACGTCAACGCCTGGCGGAGCGGCGGCATGGGCCTCGCCGACCTCCTCGCCCGTCTCGCCGCGATCGACGGCCTCGAACGCCTGCGCTACACCACCTCCCATCCGACCGACATGAGCGACGCGCTGATCCGCGCCCATGGCGACCTGCCGCAATTGATGCCGGCGCTGCACCTGCCCGTGCAATCGGGGTCGGACCGCGTGCTTGCGGCCATGAACCGCCGCCACACCCGCGACGATTACCGCCGCATCGTCGATTCCCTGCGCGCCGCGCGCCCGGACATCGCCCTGTCGTCCGACTTCATCGTCGGCCACCCGGGAGAAAGCGAGCGCGACTTCGCCGACACCCTCGACCTCGCGGCGGAGGTCGGCTTCGCCGGCGCTTACGCCTTCGCCTACAGCCCCCGGCCCGGCACCCCGGCGGCGGCCGCCGACGACGCGGTCCCGGAAGACGCGAAGCGCGAACGCCTCGCCGCGCTTCAGGCGCTGCTCTCCCGCCAGCGCAAGGCGTTCAACCGCCGCACGGTCGGGCGCGAGGCGCCGGTGCTGTTCGAGCGTCCGGGCCGCCATCCCGGCCAATGGGTCGGGCGCAGCCCCTGGATGCAGGCGGTCCATGTCGACAACGACCGCATCGCCGCCGGGGACCTTGTGGACGTGCGCATCGTCGACGCCGCGGAGAACAGCCTCGCGGGCGAAGTCGCGAGGGCGCCGGATTGAGCCGGACCCGCGATTCCTCGCGCGCCGCGGCGCCGGTGTATCTGAGCTTCGACGACAACGCCCTGGTCGCCGCCCTGTTCGGCGAGCACGACCGCAACCTCGCCCGCGTCGAGCAGAAACTCGGCGTGTGGGTGAGCGGGCGCGGCAACCGCCTCGCCATCTCCGGCCCCGCGGACGCGGTCGTCCGCGCGCGCGATGTCCTCACCGACCTCTACCGCATGCTCCAGCGCGGCGACGCGGTGGGACCGCCCGAAGTGGACGGCGCCTTGCGCGCAAGCCCGGCCGCTGCGGGAGAGCGCGCCGACGAGGCGGTTATCGCGACTCCCCGGCGCCGGGTATTGCCGCGCTCCCCTTCGCAGGCGGCGTATATCCGCGCGCTGTTCGAGGCGGAGCTCGTCTTCGGCGTCGGCCCTGCGGGGACGGGCAAGACCTGGCTCGCCGTCGCCGCGGCGGCGGCCATGCTGGCGCGCGGGCAGGTCGAGCGCGTGGTCCTTTCGCGGCCCGCCGTCGAGTCGGGCGAGCGTCTCGGCTTCCTTCCGGGCGATGTGCAGGAAAAGGTCGACCCCTATTTCAGGCCGCTCTATGATGCCTTCCACGACATGATGCCGGTGGAACGGGTGGCGGATCGCCTCCGTCGCGGCCAGATAGAGATCGCGCCGCTCGCCTTCATGCGCGGCAGGACCCTGTCGAACGCTTTCGTCATTCTCGACGAGGGGCAGAACACGACTCCGGTGCAGATGAAGATGTTTCTCACCCGCATCGGCGACAACGCCCGCATGGCGGTCACCGGCGACCTCACGCAGATCGACCTTCCCGCCGGCGCGCGTTCGGGCCTGGAGGACGCCCTCGACGTCACCGGCGCCCTCGACGGCGTCCGCACCGTCCGCTTCTCCGAGGCGGACGTTGTGCGTCACGACCTCGTGACCCGGATCGTCCGCGCCTATCGCGACCGCGCGCCGCCCGGCGGCGGGGCCGAGCCGTGAGCGACGGCGACGACGGACCGCCGCGCATAGACATCGCCATCGGCGATGCGGCGTGGCTCGGCGCACTGCCCGGCGCCGCCGCCTGTTGCCGCCGCGCCGCCGGCGCCGCCCTGGCCGAATCCGCGCCGTCGGGCCCCGGCGCAAGACGCGCCGAAGTGAGCATCCTGCTCGCCGACGACCGCGCCGTCGGCGCGCTGAACCGGCGCTATCGCGGCCGCGGCGGCGCGACCAACGTGCTCGCCTTTCCCGGCGCCGCGCCCTTCGCCGGGGGGGCGCCGCGGCTGCTCGGCGACATCGTCCTCGCCCGCGAGACGGTGGTCGCCGAAGCGCGCGCCGGCGCGCTCGCCCTCGCCGACCATGTCAGCCATCTCGTCGTGCACGGCGCCCTCCATCTGCTCGGATACGACCATGAGGAAGACAACGCGGCCGCCGAAATGCAGGCGGCGGAGGCGCGCGCCCTGCGCCGCGTCGGCGTCGCCGACCCGTATCGCGCGCCGGAGGACGCGCCGTGACCGACCCCGCGCCGCATGACGGCGAGGGCCGCGAGGACCCTCACGACGGAACGCCGGACGGCAAACGCGGCCGCCGCCGCGCCGCCCCCGGGGGGTGGCTGCGCGCGCTGGCCCGCTTCGGCGGGCGCGCCGGAACGCTGCGCGAGTCGGTCGAGGAACTCGTCGAGGAAGGCGCGGACGAAGCCGGCGCCATCGACGAGCAGGAGCGCGTCATGCTGCGCAACCTGCTCCATTTCGGCGAACGCCGCGTCGAGGACGTCATGGTCCCGCGCGCCGACATCGTCGCCGTGCCCGCTTCCGCGTCCCTCGCCGACATCGTGGAGGCCATGGCGGCGGCGGGCCATTCGCGCCTTCCCGTCTTCGCGGAGACCCTAGACGACGCGGCCCGCATGGTGCATGTGCGCGACCTCCTCGCCTATTGGCGCGGCGACCGGCCCTTCGACATCGACGCCGTGGCGCGCGACGTCCCCTTCGTGCCGCCGTCGATGCCCATCCGCAGGCTGCTGCGCCAGATGCGCGCCACCCGGCTGCATATGGCGCTGGTGGTCGACGAACATGGCGGCATCGACGGCCTGGTGACCATCGAGGACATCGTCGAGGAGATCGTCGGCGAGATCGAGGACGAGCACGACCGCGCCGCGCCGCCGCCGCTGGTGGAGCGCGCGGACGGCAGTTTCGACGCCTCGGCGCGGGCGCCCGTCGAGGCGCTCGAACGCCGCCTGGGCGTGGACCTGCTGCCCCCCGCGCGCGACGAACGCATCGACACGCTGGGCGGCCTGATCTTCGCCCTCGCCGGACGCGTGCCCGGGGCGGGCGAGGTGATCCGCCACGAATGCGGCATCGCGTTCGAGGTGATCGACGCGAACCCGCGACGCATCCGCCGCGTTCGCGTCCGCCCCGGCGCTGCGCCCGACCGGCCGGACGGCGGCGCGGACGGCGCCTGACGGCGCCCCGTGAGCGCCGTCGCGCCGCTGCGCCGCCTCGCCGCCCGGCTGGCGCGGCGCCGGGGCGCCGGACGCCTCGCCCTCGCCGCCGCCCTCGGCGCCGTCGGCTGCGCGGCGTTCGCGCCCGTCCACCTGCCGCCGGCGCTCCTCCCGTCGCTCGCCGGCCTGGTCTTTCTCGTCGACGGCGCGCGCGGCGCGCGCGGCGCTTTCGCGGTCGGCTTCGCCTGGGGCGCGGGGCATTTCGCGGTCGGCCTGTATTGGGTCGGCAACGCTTTCCTCGTGGCCGACCGGGCGGTCTGGGCGGCGCCTTTCGCCGTCGCCGGGCTGGCCGCCGCCTGCGCCGCATATCCCGCCGCCGCCTGCGCGCTTTATCGCCGGCTCGCGCCGCGCGGCGCGTGGCGGCCGGTGGTTTTCGCAAGCGCCTGGACCCTCGGCGAATGGCTGCGCGGCAGTTTCCCGCTCGGCGGCTTCCCGTGGAACCTTGCGGGCTATGTCTGGACTCCGTGGCCGGTCGCGGTCCAGTTCGCGGCCGTCGCCGGGGTTTACGGTCTCGGCTGGTTCACGGTCTTCGCCGCCGTGTCGCCGGCGGCGCTGGCCGACCGCCGCACGCGCCGCGCGCCCGCCGGGCCGTGGGCGCCCGTCGCCGCGCTGGCGCTGCTCGCCGCCAACGCCGCCGCGGGCGCCGCGATACTGGCGCGCGCCGACCCGGCGCCGATGTCGCAGGCGCGCCTGCGCCTCGTCCAAGCGAACATCGAACAGGCGCGCAAGTGGCGCGGCGACCTCCTCGGCGAACATTTCCGGCGTCACGAAGCGCTTTCGACCGCGCCGGGCGCGCCGACCCTTGTGGTGTGGCCCGAAACCGCGAGTCCGCTGGACCTTTCTCAACCCTTCGCCGAACGCGAACATGCGTTGCGCTCCGCGCCCCCGGGCGGCGCGCTCGTTTCCGGCGCGCTGCGGCGCGAGGCCATGCCCGGCGGCGGGCGCCGCCTGTGGAACAGCCTTCAGGCGATCGACGCCGAAGGGCGGCTCGTCGGTCAATACGACAAGGCCCGCCTAGTGCCGTTCGGCGAATATGCGCCGTTCCTCGGGCTTCCCTTCGTCGCCCGGCTCGTCGGCGATGTTTCCGGCTTCGCGCGCGGTTCGGGGCCGCGCACCCTCGCCGTCGCCGGCGCGCCGCCCTTCTCCCCGCTCATCTGCTACGAGGCGATCTTCCCCGGCGCGGTCGTCGACCCGGCAGCGCGCCCCGCCTGGCTGCTCAACGTCACCAACGACGCCTGGTACGGTCGCAGTCCGGGGCCGTATCAACATTTCGAGCAGGCGCGGCTGCGCGCCGTGGAGGAGGGTCTTCCGCTCGCCCGCGTCGCCGGGACCGGGATCAGCGGCGTCGTCGACGCCTGGGGGCGCGTGGTCGCCGGGCGCGGCCTGGGCGAGACCGGAACGGTCGACGCCGCGCTGCCGCCGCCGCGTCCGCCGACGCCCTTTTCGCGCCTCGGCAACGCCCCGGCGACGGCCTGGGCGCTCGCCGCCTTGCTTCTGTTCGCGGCGCGGCGGCGCGCCGTCAGAACTGCACGCGCTGCGTAAGCCCCCCGTCGACGACGAGATTGGTCCCGGTCACGAAACTTGCGGCGGGGCTGGCGAGAAACACCGCCGCCCCGGCCACTTCATCGGGGCCGCCCATCCGCCCCATGGGGTTGCGCGCGAGCGCCGCCTCATAGACCGCCGGGGCGTTGCGCTTGCGGTCGTCCCACACCCCGCCCTCGAAATAGATCGTGCCGGGAGACACCGAATTCGCGCGCACGCCCGCCGGCGCCAGCTCGTTGGACAGGTTGGAGACATAGACGATGAGCGCCGCCTTGAGCGCGTTGTAGGGCCGCGCCCCGCCGAAGAACTCCAGCGCCGCGATGCTGGAGATCGCCACGATGGCCCCGGCGTCCGACCGTTCGAGATGGGGGCGCGCGGCGGCGACGCTGTGCACGGTCGCCAGCATGTCCACCTCGAAGGCGTCGCGCCACGCCGCATCGTCTCCCGCGACTCCGAAGCCCGAAACATTGGCGACGAGTATGTCGAGGCCGCCGAGCGCCGCCGCGGACTCGTCGGCCCACGCCGTCAGCCGTTCGCGGTCGCGCACATCGACCGCCGCGCCGCTGACCGCCGGCGCGCCGCGCGCCGTCAGCGCTTCGAGCGTCGGGGCGATCGCCGCTTCGCCGCGCGCGCAGACGGCCACCGCGCAGCCCTCGGCCGCGAGCCGTTCGGCGATGGCGCGCCCGATGCCCCGCGTGCCGCCCGTGACCGCCGCCCGCTTGCCCTTCAACCCCAGATCCATCGCCGCCTCCTCCGTTTTGCGCGCACCCTACCGCCCGGCTCGTCCGCCGTCGAACGCCCGCGCCGCGCCGCGCCGCGCCGCGCCCGCAGCGGCTCTCATTATGGCGATGGACACGCTCTTCCTGGGAGCAAGCCTGCCCTCGCATACGCGAGGGCAGGCTTGCTCCCAGGGGCGGCCGCGACCGGTCTGCCGCATCGCTCCAGGCCAAAATGAGAATTGCTGTCGCCGATCGACGCGGTGGTCTCCCATATCGACGGCGCCGACAAGCCGAGGATCAATCGGTGGACACGCCGGCTTCCGATCTCTCGAGAGCGGGCGCCCGCTCCCAACACGCGCGTCTCGCGAGGTCGGCCGCGTGTTGTTTCTGCCTGTCGCGGCGATCCGGGTCGGCCAGGCCCTCCGGCAGGTTGAGCAGAATGTCGGCATGAAACGGGTTGGCGCCGATCGGCGTGGCCTCGACGCCCCTCCCGTTCGCCCTTGCGTCGTCGGCCGTCAGAATCGCCCAGCCGCGGAACTCCCGCCCGCGTTCGCGCGCCCGCCCGATCGCGATGGCGGCCATATCGCCTCGCCCGGCATGGCCCATCCGGTCGACGGAAACCCGGTCGTCCTGTTTCCGCACGAGAAACGCCTCCGGGACGGGCTCCTGCCGCCCCGCCCGCCTTGCCTGCTTGCTCGACAGCACGCTGCGCCCAAGACGTTCCCCGTCGGAAAGCGGCGGTAGCGACGGGTCAGACAAAAGCCCGCCCGGCGCGCCTGAAAAATTTCGGGTCCGTTTGCAAAAGAGCCGGTCGGATTAACGTCCGTATCTTCGCTTTCAGAAATTCATCGGGCAGTTCGGACACGTCTTCATATCTCTTGCGTGTATTCTCCGCATCGGTTGACCAGTAACATGCCGCCTGCCGCGAATCGTCAAGGAGAATCAGCAGCGCCGCCGTCGCTCTGGGGGATTTGAAGTAAATTGCGATCTCACCGTCCATCGACGGGTATATGGCCGGTTCCCACGGTATCGTCCTCATCGCGCGAAGCAGCCGCGCCGCCTCGGCCTTCGCGTCTTCCCCGACCGCCGGGTAGTCTTGATCTACCGCCTCTTCGTTTATTTTTTTCAGGCGTTCCAAGGCATCCGGATACCACCACTCCTGTTCGTTACGCCATTGCGAGGACGCGATGCGCGCGGATGCGCGCATGCCGCCGGCGCTCTCCTGCCCCGCATGCATTTCAAATCCCAGGGCATCCCGCCAGGCCGCCTCCTGCGCGGGCGCGCCGGAGCGAACGTTCTCCGAAGGCCGCGGAGCAGATTCAGGAATCCATTTCAGCATCGGCTGTGTCTTTCACATATGCGATGCCCGCCGCGCGATCGGAGATACTATCGACGCGCGTGACCCAATTCAACTGCTCTTCCAGATTCTCTTCTTCATTTTTCGATGCACGAACGTATGTCGTGACGAACAGGCCATTGGGAATAATTTCCGACAATTCGAACGTTTTGCGCAACATTCGGCTTCCGTCATCGTTCCGAAAAAGGAAAACGGCCGAAGGTCGGTAGCGCATTCCCGACTGGGCGTCCGTTGCCGGATCGACTTCACCGTGCGCGAAACGGGCGAGGTATTGTTCGGAAGATCCTTGCACTGCTTCCACATGGGCGCCGTAAAACGAGGAGAACGCATAATTTCCGTAGTCAAGGGACGCCAGTAAATTTTCCGCTGCTTGCACGATCATATCGGCCTCCGCGCGGTAAGCGCCGGCGAACGGGCGTGGAACATCGAATTCCAGCGAATCCGAACGCAGGGTCGCGATGAGCATCCCCCTGAAAACTCGGCACTTGCACCAGGATTCGGACATATCGATGGAAAGCGACGATGTTACGTCGCTCGGGCGAAGATTCAGGTCGATCTCGCGCGCGACGTGCGAAATGAAAAGCTCCTTCGCTTTTTCCCATTCCGTTATGAAGGGAGTCAGATGAAAGGTCATGGACATACTGCCTTTGCCCTCGACCAGGCGCACGGGTTGAGGCTTTGTCTGCTCCTGCATGGCCGTCACCCTTGGCATGAGAACCGCGGAGGCTCGGTTGCGGGCGCGTTGGAGCCGCCGGGACTCGTCGCATCGGTCGCCGCGATTCCACCGCGGCGCGTCGCAAGCGGCAACATAAGGGATGGATCGCGGCGTTGCAAGGCCGCGTACCGGTTCACGACGGACGGGACGCCGGGCGGACCGCCACGGCCGCAAGCAGGCGTTCGGCCACGGGAAGGCCCGGAATTTCCGCGGCCTCCAGCCGGCTTGCCCCACCGAAGCGCGCCCGCCCATACACATCCCCGAATCTCATAAGGGGTAGTCCCCGCACAGGCTCCGTCCGCCCCGTCCCCGGCCCTCCGCGGAACGAAAGAGCGCGATCCGGACAGAACGCCTGGTACCTACACCGGACAAATCACATGTTAGCGACAGGTCGCCATCGCCATTGTGCCGGCGCAAACGGCGTTGACCGCCGCCCTGACCTTCGGACTGCTCAGGGTGTTCGGCGTCGGGCCGTAGACGGAACCGGTTCCGACGCGCTTGCCGCCGCAAGGCGCTCCGGGAAGCCGGGGACGGCGAGCTCCGGAAACGCCTTTGCCGGCATCGCCGTCGTCGCTCGCCGCGCGCGGGCCGGCGGGGCGCCGACGCCCCCAGGAAGGCCGCGACAGGTCCGCCGCATCGCTCCAGGCCAAAATAAGAATTGATGAGAATACGCGTCGCGATGCGCCTCGAACCAGGCGCCGATGTAGAATGTCGGCGCCCTGATCTGGCCGTGCCGCCAGAGGAACAGGGGCACGAACAGGCGCCCCATGCGTCCGTTGCCGTCCAGGAAGGGGTGCAGGGCCTCGAATTCGGCGTGCAGGATGGCGAGCTGGACCAGCCGGTCGGGCGCGTCCGCATGGATATATCTCTCCCATGCGCTCATGGCGTCGGGGAGGCGCTGCGCATCGACGGGCACGAATTTGGCTTCGTCGACGGTGCTGCCGGGCGGCCCGATCCAGACGGCCGTGCGCCGGTATTGGCCGGGGGCCTTGTCCTGACCCCGGACATGCGCGAGCAACACCCCGTGCGCCTCGCGGACGACCCGCTGGCAAAGCGGCAGGTCCCGCATCATATCCTCGGCCCGCCGCATGGCGGCGCGGTAGTTGAGGACCTCATGGATGTCCTCGCGACGCGACGCCGAAGCCGGCTCCCGCCCCGCCTCGAACTCCAGGACCTCGACCCTCAACCGTTGGCGCGCCTTCGATACGCGACGAGAGAACCGCTTCGCGGGTGGTCAGCGGCGCCAGCAGCACGCGCGGGTTCGGGATCGCCGCGAGCGTCCCGTCGTAACGCGCCAGCGACGCCGAGGCCGGCCCGATGAACGGGATCAGTTTCGGCCAGTCGAGTTTCTCCGGGGGGAACCCGCCGGTATGGTAGCGCACGGGCGGCATCGCGCTCCTCCGAAACTGTGCGCCTGCGATTGCGAGGCCGGTTCCCCGCGCGCCGGACGGCTCGCGAACATTCCCCCGGTTCGATAATTGCATCCGGTCGGCGGCGGGATACGCTCGCGCAGCGGCCGGGCTTCCCCCGGGAGCAAGCCTGCCCTCGCGGATGCGGGGGGCGTCTCGCCGGCGTGCGCGCGAAGCGCGCGACGACGCAGACGCCGGCGCTCGAGCGTGTGAAGAAATTGGACGCCTCTCACAATAACGGCAGGGACGCCGAAGAGTCGGCGTAGAGAAAGACGATAACCCGCCCACAATACTTCGTCATTCCCGCGAAAGAGCGCGTGAAGAAATTGGACGCCTCTCACAAATAACGGCGGGGATGCCGAAGATTCGGAGTAGAGAAAGAAAATAACCCGCCGATAATACTTCGTCATTCCCGCGAAAGCGGGAATCCAGAGGCGGCGCGCGCAAGACTCTCCGATGCTTTTCTTGCGGGAACGAAAGACTGGATTCCCGCTTTCGAGCGTGTGAAGAAATCGGGAGACACCATTAACTCTTCGTCATTCCCGCGAAAGCGGGAATCTAGAGGCGGTGCGCGTAAGATTCTCTGATGTTTTTCCTGCGGAAACAACAGACTAGATTCCCGCTTTCGCGGGAATGACGAAGTATTATCGGATCGTTATTGCCTTCGTCTTCGGCGTCCCTGCCGTTATTTGTGAGAGGCGTCCAATTTCTTCACACGCTCTTTCGCGGGAATGACGAAGAGTTAGCGTGGTGCGTTGGTTTCTTCACACGCTCGCTCCCGGGAAGGCGTGTCCACCGCCATAATGAGAACCGCCAGGGCAATCGCACTTGGAAATTGGTGGGAATTTCCCCATGTTCAATTCCAGACAAAACGGAATAAGGGAACGAGTACGCTGGGCATTCGTCCGCATATTCTACCATTGTTCAGAATTGGAGGTCGCGGAATTCCTGCAACATTCTCAAGTGCGATTGCCCTGGCGAGATAGGGCAGGATCGTTGACCTGTTTGTGCGCCGTCCCGCGCGTCGCCGGCGGGGATCGCGCCCCGCCCGGCGGCGCGCCGGCGACGCGGCCCGGAAACGGGACAGCTCCACTGTCCCACATCGAACCCGTCTCGCCGGCGTTCCCGCCCTTCAAGGACGCAATTGCGCGCCCGGCGCGGCTGAACCGGGTCAGCATCGCTGACCGTTTTGCGCCTTGAAGCGCGCAGACCGGCCGCTAGACTCGGCGGCGTGCCCAACAACCGGGGAAGGAGCCTCCCATGTCGGAGCAAGCCTTGCAGGACCGGCGCGGATACGAGGAGCCGGACGAGCAAATCGCACTGATCAATGCGATCAATGAAGCGGACGAGCGGGGTGATCGAGAAACCGTGCGCAGGCTGACGAGGAAATTGGAGCCGCCGGCGGACGTGCTTTTGGGCGCGAAGATGGCGAGCGGTGCGGACTTCATCCGGGAGAGGGGCTACATAACCCGCCTTGCGGAGAAGAAGTATGGCAAGGACTGGCTGGAGAAATCGAACGAGGAGCTGATGGAGATACGGACCCGGCTGGGGCCCGGCGACAAGGACGAGTAGTATGCCTGATACTCTGGAGGAGCAACTGAGTGAGTCCCTGATTCGCGAGGGGGCTGCGGTCGCCAGGATTAACCGCTCGGCGCCCGGCAAAGCGGCTCGCGTCTCCCGTGCGCGCGTAGTAAAGGCAACTGGACGATGCGCGCCGGACAGGCGATCTGGACTGCATTCTCCGGGTAGAGGGAATTGTCCTTCAGAACGAACTTGAGCGTTACGCGAACTCGCGGGCGATGCGCACGAGTCTCGAGGCGTCGCTGGCCGAACAAGCGGTGGCGACGGGGTTGCTGGAAACCGTGCGGGATCCGAAGGAGTACCGGCGGGTCGACGCCGCTCACCGGCTGCCCCGGAACCGCATAGGCGGCGTTCCGCGCGACGAGGCGCGACAGTTTTTCCGTTCGCACACGGCGCGGCTTCTCAACCAGGACAAGAGCCGTCTCGATGAGTCGGAGAAGCGGGTTCTCGACAAGCGCCGGCTGAACATGCGCCATGCCGAGAAACTCTACGCCGCGCTCCAGGAGCGCGCGCTCGGCATCGAGGCGGACAGGGACCGGGGAATGGGCCCAGGTTCGTGACGGACGCCGGCGCGCGCCGGCGCCACATGGTCCATACCTGCCTCTCGGATTCCGGGAAACGGGCTGTCGCGGATCGCGCGGCGCAACTCAACCTTCCGGTTTCGGCTTTCCTCCGCCGTCTGGCGCTCGGCGCGCCGCTGCCGGACCCGTCCGCCTTTGCGGCGCATGACGCGGTGCGCGACCTGCTCGCGGTGAACGCCGATCTGGCGCGTCCGGGCAACCTGCTCGAACTGGAGCTCGACGCGGTTCCGCGCGGGTTCATCGGGGACGTGGAGCGCCTGCACGCGGGCATCGGCGAGACGCAGGACCGCCTCAAGGCGGTCGCCAGCGGTCGCGGACAGTGTGCGGCCCGGCCGCCGGCTTGGCGGTCGCGCTCGCCGTCATGATCGCGAAGAAGGTCGCGAAGGCGCCCGAGGTCCGGGATAATTTCCGGGCGCTTGCGGCGTATGTCGCCGGCGCCCGGGACTCCGGCGAGAGGCCGGTCGACCTGTGGATCGTGGGCTGCGACGCAGGGAGCGAAGCGTCCGACCTCGACGCTGCGACAGCGGAAGTCGAGGCGGTGCGGTCGCGCAAGCCGGCGGGCGCGAACCTGGCGTATCGTCTCATCGTGTCGTGCGCGCCGGGGAAGTCCTTGACGGCGCGCACCTTCGGGAGGCGGAACGCGCGTTCGCCGGGGCGCTCGGCTTCGGGGAGCATCGGCGCGTTGCGGCGGCGCATGGCGACACCGACAACTTCCACATGCACGTCGCCTGTAACCGGGTGCATCCCGTGACGGGGAAGGTTCACTCGCCGTGGGGGAATTACCGGACGCTTGAGCGGACCTGTCGGACGCTTGAGCGTCGGTTCGGTCTGTCGGCCGATCTCGGCATGTCGGATTACGAGGGGGAGCGCGGCGGGCCGACGGCTGCGGCGCGTGACTTCGAGGCGCGGACATGGCGGCAATCGTTCCGGGGCTACTGCCTTGAGCATCGCGACGAGATCGTTGCGGTCGCGGGCAAGGCGCGCGGCTGGGGCGAGCTTCACGCCGGGCTTGCGGGGCTGGATGTCGCGTTGCGGCGTCGCGGCGCCGGTCTGGCGTTCGTGCGGGCGGGCGGCGGCGCGGGCGCGCGCGAGGCGGTGAAAGCCAGGGCAATCGCACTTGGAAATTGGTGGGAATTTCCCTATGTTCAATTCCAGACAAAACGGAATAAGGGAACGAGTACACTGGGCATTCATCCGCATATTCTACCATTGTTCAGAATTGGAGGTCGCGGAATTCCTGCAACATTCTCAAGTGCGATTGCCCTGGAGAACCGCCGGCGCCGCATTGCGGGACGATGCGCCGCCTTCTATATTCCGCCATTGTCCGTCCCACCGTATGGGCAGCGAACCGAGGCTGACATGGACCCGGATCTGGCCGGCTTCGTCGGGCTTGGGGTGCTGATGACGGCGCTGGTGGCATGGCTGCGCGCCGACATGAACGGGCGCATGGAGCGTCTCGAAACCGCACATGCCGAGCGTTTCGGCCGGACCGAGGCCGTGCAGGTTGAACAGGGCGAGCGTCTGACGCGCATCGAGACAGGGCAAGCCGAACAGGGCGAGCGTCTGACGCGCATCGAGGCGACGCTGTCCGGGCAAAGCGAGACGCTGTCCGGGCACGGCGCGATGCTGTCCGGGCAAAGCGAGGCGCTATCTCAGCACGGTGCGGCGCTATCCGCGCATGGCGCAACGCTGTCGGGGCACGGCAAACTCCTGGCGCGAATCGAGACCGCACAAAACGAGTTGCGCAAGCATATGGAAGGAATGGAAACGGGACTGCTCGCCGCACGCGTCGAACTGACGCACACCAACGAACGCATGGCGCGCATCGAGGGCACTGTCGCCGGCGCGCTCGGCCGCCCCTTTCCCGAACTCATGACGCGCCCCCCGGACATCGCAGCCGCCGAATAGCCTCACGCCGGGTTTGCGACGCGCGCCGGGCAACCGCGGATGCGGAGGGCGTCTCGCCGGTATGCGCGCGAAGCGCACGACAACGTAGACGCCGGCAAGCAATTCTCATCTTAGCCTGTAGCGATGCGGCGGATCGGTCGCGGCCGCCCCCGGGAGCAAGCCTGCCCTCGCGGATGCAGGGGCGTCTCGCCGGCACGCGCGCAAGGCGCGCGACAACGTAGATGCCGGCAAGACGCCGGCGCTCCCGGGAAGGGATGCAGGATGGCGAGCTGGACCAGCCAGTCGGGCGCGTCCGCATGGATATATTTCTCCCATGCGCTCATGGCGTCGGGGAGGCGCTGCGCATCGACGGGCACGAATTTGGCCTCGTCGACGGTGCTGCCGGGCGGCCCGATCCAGACGGCCGCGCGCCGGTATTCGCCGGGGGCCTTGTCCTGACCCCGGACATGCGCGAGCAACACCCCATGCGCCTCGCGGACGACGCGCTGGCAAAGCGGCAGGTCCCGCATCATATCCTCGGCCCGCCGCATGGCGGCGCGGTAGTTGAGGACCTCATGGATGTCCTCGCGACGCGCCGCCGAAGCCGGCTCCCGCCCCGCCTCGAACTCCAGGACCTCCCCCATCGTCGTCTGCGTGCCTTGGATACGCGACGAGAGAACCGCTTCCCGGGTGGTCAGCGGCGCCAGCAGCACGCGCGGGTTCGAGATCGCCGCGAGCGTCCCGTCGTAACGCGCCAGCGACGCCGACGCCGGGCCGATGAACGGGATCGTTTCGGCCAGTCGAGGTCCCCCGGCGGGAACCCGCCTGTATGGTAGCGCACGGGCGGCATCGCGCATCTCCGAAACGGGGCGCTTTCGATCGGCAGTCGCTTCCTCGCGCGTCCGTCAAACCGGAACATCGCACGAATTCCGTGACGGTAGACCGCCGCGCCGGAGCTGTCGAGCTCGCGATCCTTCGCTCCTGCGCTCACGTTCGGGCGAGCGCCGCGGGCGTCGGGAATCGGCCATGCGTCGCGTCAGCACGCGCGTGTCAGGCGGCAACGAACAATTTCCGTAGTGCATGATCTGTCCGCTATTTATTCATGCTTGGTTACGTGGTACGCGTGCCCAAACCGAGTCACAACCGTGTGAATTGCAAGCGCTTGAAACGCGCACCACCTCACGTTATAATCGCCTGTGGACGAGCACCGAAGGGTGCCTGTGGCGCGACATCGGCGCCTGAACACCGGCGCGCGCTCGAGCGATTAAATTTCCGGGTCAACGCCTCAGTGCTGAGATGAAAAAATTATCGGAAAGACGAAAACGCTGGTTGTTGCGGCGTGCCAAGCGAAGTGAACGCCGCCGACTGCGCCTGCGCCGTTCGGGACGCGCTCACTCATTCAAGGGCACCCGGGAAATTTCGTCTCTCTCGTTACCCTCCACGTTGAGTTTTGATCGCAACTATGCAGAGACCGCGACATTCTTCGACGATCTACGCAAAACAGCGGAGGCTCGCGTGCCACTGAAAATTGATTTCACGACTCTTAAATCTATCGGCCCTGCCGCCGCATTGGTTCTTGCGGCTGAACTCGATTGTTGGCGCCTGACTGATAGAGGTCAAATTCAATTACTTGACATTGATAAGTGGAATCAGGACATTAGATGTATTCTTGACGAAATGGGCTTGTTCGATCTTGTCAAGGTAAAAAATCCGCCGCCGCATATGATTTCCAATAGACCACGGCTTTACTTCATCCGCTTTAGATCGAACGGCCTCGCAGTTGGAAAACTGGCGCAAGAACTTCGCACGGATCTGGAGGCTATCACAGGCCAAATACCCGGATGGCAACATCTTTATCGTGGAATAGTTGAAGCCATGACAAATGTCCGTCAGCATGCTTATCCTGCCAACACTAAGGAGAAACCAGTGCATGGCCGCATCCAAAAGTGGTGGATGTTCGGTGCGTACGACGCGAGTCGTAAATTGCTCACGTGCTCTTTTTTTGATCGTGGGGTCGGAATCCCGGCGACGTTGCCGTTAAAGTATCCTTGGGAGAAAATACGGCGTGTTTTGAGTGGACTGGGTCTCCCCGAAACCGATGCATCGCTCATCGCCGCTGCAACGGTCATGGGACGGACCAGCACCGGCGCAGGGCATCAAGGACGTGGGCTGGCGGACGTGATGGCATTCGTCGAGCGATCCGACGGCGGTAGGGTGCGCATCTTGAGCCGGCGCGGACGCTACCTATATGATGGGGGCAGGAAACGCCCGTCGTTGTTGCCGTCGCCGATTGGCGGCACTCTGATCGAGTGGGAAATCGTCTTGCCGTGAACGCGTGAACGGAGGTCGAAGATGATCGAAATTCACATCGCGAATGACTTCAGCCGAGTCCCCGCGGGACGCTATCGGAATGATGGTCCCCGGAGCGGAGAGGCGTTTCGCCAGAAGCATCTCGTGCCCGCACTCAAGAAGGCGGACAAGGTCGCCGTCTACCTTGACGGGGTCGAAGGTTATGGATCCTCGTTCTTGGAAGAAGCGTTCGGCGGTCTCGTGCGTGTCGAGGGATTTACCGGCGAGAAATTGCGCCGGTCGCTGATTTTCGAGACCGGTGACGACGCGTTGAAATACGAAATTGAGGGCTACATAAACCAGTCGTTCTCCGGCTGAATTCGATATGAGTATCCCCAGCTACGTCGCAGATATTCTCGTTGCCCTTGTTTCTGGCGGCGTTGGGTTGTACGTCGGCAGAGAGCTGCAACGGCGGAACGAGTTAGCGCGTCGTCGCGGCGAGACGGAGGATCGCATATGGGAATTCGCAGAATCCGCTGAAGAGTACTGGAATTTCGAGCTCGAAGAGAGAGAAAGGCTTCGCCGCGAAATATCTATGAAACACCTTTCTGCTCGGATAGCAAGGGATATAAAACGCCTGAAGCTATACTCAGATTCCGAGTTCGACATCAGTTCTCACCTCGCCGCCCTTCGACAATCCGCTATGAGTTCACCCTTCGAGGAAGTCGATAGGCGACCGGATCCTCGACGAGGCGATGCTATTCGCCAAAACGCCGATGAATTGGTTCAGGAATTGTCGGAGGCCCAGCGAAATTTTTGGAAGATATTGTGGCGTCGGATCATCTATCGGTGATTTTAAGTACTCGGAACGTCAGCGTTGTCTGCGCCCTCAGTTGTTTCAGGGGACGCCCCCTCCGGTGGCGATGCAAAACGCTGGCTTGTGCACTTCCGGCGTAACGCCTTATGCGGGGTCGATGCTTTCGAGGTAGAGCGTGCTTTTTTCGCGCCCGGTCGCGTGGACGACCTCGATGTCCTCGGAACAGTGAAAGGTGTATCTTTCGCCGATGACCAACCCGACGAGCGACGGGCCGGCGCCCCGGAGTTTCCCTGCCCGGGGGCCACCCACCGTCGCCAGCCGCCAGGCGCCGGACTTGACATCGACCTTGTCCAATTTGCCGGTAACGTCCACCTTCTCAATATCCAGAGTCGAGGATTTCGATAGTTCGTCGGCGAGTGTCTTCGCTAGCGATCCTGCCACGCCGCCGCGCCGGGAACCGTCGAACTCCGGCGCCGCCCAAGCGTAACGGAGACCGGTGTCGCACTCGGACAGGAAGCGCATGAGCGCGATCCAGGAACCCGCCAAGTGGCCACTGTGCGGCAGCAGCCGTTCGGCCGCCGTGTTCGGGTCGGCGGCACACTGGAATACCGAATGCATGCGCTCCAGCCCCCGCGCGAGTCCCTGATAACCCAGCAAGTCCGGGGCGCCCGCCGCTTCAAGGATCACCCCGAAGGAACCGGGCGTCGCCGGATCGGCGACATTCATGAGATAACCACCGGGCGCACGGCGCCGGAACTCGACGGCCCTGCGATAGGCATGTGCCACGAGTGTTTGCACGTGCGTGAGCAGCCCGGCTAACGTCGTGGCGCGGATCCGGTGCGCGTCGGCGGCCTCGGGCGGCTCGGCGTAGAGTTGCAGAACGACAGCACCGCGCGCCCGCGCCTCGCGGAGCACTGCGTCGTCGCCCGCTCCATCATGCAGAACGAAGCCTTGGTCGGGGAGAAGCACTTTACAGGCTCCGGGCTCTTCTGGCCGGAACGGCGTCAGCGGCGCCTGAAAACCATCCGAGATGTCCGCCAGAAGCCACTCACCGGGCCCCGCTTCCAGGAACAGGGTTCGGAGATCGATGGCGCCAGCGCGGAACCGGCGCAGCCGTTCGGGGTCGACGCCGGCGACGAGATAGCGGTCGGCGACGCCGGAATCGTCGACCAGCACGCCGACATGATGGCCACCGATCGAATCGCGGCCTTCGAAGACCTGCACCCCGTCGTAATAGACGAGAGTGCGAATTTGACTAATCGGCCTCATGGCGGCGCCTCTGAGCAATTGCCGATGATGTCGAAGGCGGCGAATGGCCACCACGTATGGTGCGAGAGGTTTCTTCCGGTTTGCTGAATATGCCCGGCACCCTTGTCCAACCGGACGCGGCATATTCGTCTTCCGCGCAAATTCGGGAGTTTCGCCACATTCCGAGAGGTGTCCGGATCCGCGTGGACCGACAGCCCTCGCGCTTGGCACTCGGTGACTCTACCGAACTGCCGGTCCGGTTTTTCGGCGCGTTGCGAGCGGAAGTCCTTGTCGGTTGGCGGCCAGTTTCGTACGAGGCGATAGACATCTCGCGGCGCTGAGATTTCCGACGCTTCGGCGGGTGGGCAACCCTCGGGCAAGGGCTCACGATAGGTCATGGGCGCCGGGTCTTGTCGATCAGCGCCACTTTTTCTCCTTCATGGCCGTAGAGCGCGGCGACGCGGGTGTCGAGCTCGCGTTCCACCGTGCCGATGTCGGCGTTCGGGTTCGCGCGGCGGGCGGCGAGGATGGAGTCGACAAGGGCGACGATAGGACGTTGTTCGGCAGGCGGGATGTCGGGGATGGGGAGCGCCTTCCAGTCGTCGGGGTAGAGGTGGATGTTGCTGCTTCGGTGTGTGCGTAGAAAGCGCCTTGCACTGGCAGAATTCATGATGCCAAGCAGATACAAGAGAGAGAATCCGAGGCTGTTCTTCTCCAACGCCTCTCGATCAGGAAGACTGGCGCGCTTCTCATCACGGTAACGCGCTTGTTTCTTGATGGACAGATTGCGCACTCCCTTGAGATCGTGCCAAAGCACGACCCCCACACAACTTGCATCGAAATGCATACCGCCGTCGTCATAGCAAGATTTCGGCGTGGCGCCCGGGCTGCGTTTGACGATGATTTTTCTGGACGAGAACAGCTCGTCGAAGGCTTTGGTATAATATTGCTCCGGTGCGCGGACAGTATCCCACTCCAGCCACAGAATTTCCGATGGTGTCCAGTGATCGACATGTTTCCCTTGTATAAACGGTTTGGGATGTAAACTATCTCTTGAATATGAAATTACATCTTCGGTCGCGAATGCGCCGAATCCCACGGATTTATTGGCGCTTGCTCGCAGTCCGTAGGCAACATAACATATGTCTCTCAGCTGTCTCGTAGCGAATTTTACATCGAATGATTTATCATCGTAGAAGAAAACCCGCTCTGTGGAATTGCTTTGTGCACTGGACTGGAGTTTCTTGACATCGCCGAACTCCGGACCGTGCAGCCGCCGCAACGGTTCGTTCGCGGCGCCGTCGGCGCGCTGGAACAGGTAGGAGAGGTTGTGCACCGCCGCGTCGAATATCTTGATCCCGCTATAGAAATCGATGCGTTCGACGCGGGCGTTGCGCAGGAACCATTCGCGCGCCCTCAGCGCGTATTTCGCATGGCCGAAGGCGTCGGATACGATCAAGCTCGTCACGCCGCCGGGCGCGAGCAGTTTGAAACTCCGCTCCATGAAGGGCAGGAACATGTCCCATTTCTGCCAGAGCGTCTCGTAGCGGCCGCTGTCGAGGACCGCCCGCCGCGTCGCCTTGTGGCCTTCGCCCGGAAAGTCCGCGCGCACATAAGGCGGGTTGCCGATGGCGACATCGAACCCGCCGGAAACGCCGAACATCCATTCGGGGTCGAACCAGCCGGCGCGGGCGTTGTGGTCGTAGGGGTCCCACCGCGCCACCGCCTCGGCGGCGGCGTGCCCGTAGCCCCGCGTCTCCAGCGCGTCCGCCAGTTTCTTCCTCAGCGTCCTGTCTTCCGCGCGCAGTTTCATCTTGTCCCGCCGCGTCCGCGCGTTGAAGTGGCGTTCGCGCACGCCCCGCAGCTCGTCCTGAACGGCGGTCACGGCGTCGCCGCCCAGCACGCCTTGCGCGCCCGCCTCGTCCAGCCCGATCAGCGCATCGGCGGCGACGAAGCGGGTCTCCAGATTGGGCAGCGGCTTTATGCCGAGATTGGGCGCGGCGGGGTCCGGCTGCTGCTCGATAACGAGCGAGATGAAGAACCGCAATTTGACGATCTGACAGGCGATGGGCTGGATATCCACGCCGTAGACGCTGTTCTGGATGAGGTAGAGCTTCCGGCCGAAGTCGGATTCCCGGTATTTCTCGAAGGTCGCGCTGATCTCGCGCAGCGCGTCGTCGCGCCGCTTCCGCCCGAGGGTCTCGAAAGCCTCCCCGGCCCGCGCCGTCGCGCGCTCTATCTGGAACGCCTCCCACAGGGCGTTGTCGGGGTCCAGCCGGCGCAGCGCCAGGGTGAGCGTTTGCAACACGCCCATCGGGAAGGCGCCGGACCCCACCGCCGGGTCGAGCGCGCGCAGGCCGGCGATGGCGGCCACCACGGCGCGTTTCTCCGCCGCGTCCTCGAAGAGTTCGCTGGCGTCGTCCATGGCGTCCGAGTGATCGAGCAGATACGACAGCCGCTCGCGCAGCCATCCCGCATCGCCGTCCGCCGGCGTGGATTTCGCGCACAGCGCCTCGGTCAGCGCCTCGTGGACCATGTAGTCCACCACCTGCCGCGGGGTGTAGTAGGAGCCGGTCGCCTTGCGGGCGGTCTCCCGCGTTTCGGGGTTGTAGGCGGCGAGGAGGTTCTCGAAGACGCGGCCGAGCAGTTCGGGGTCCAGCGCCACTTCGCGGTCGAGGGGCGTGCTCTCCTCGACAGTGAATTTGTAGCGGCGGAACAGCGGGAACAGGCCGTCCTCGGGGTCGAGGAACAGGCGCGCCGGCGCCTCCAGGTCCCCGCGCCGTTTTTCGTTGTCGGTAAAGACGTCGATGCGCTTGCCGCCCTTCCGGACGGCCTCGAAATCGTCCTGGCAATCGAACAGGCCGCCATTGACGAAGGGGACCCGCTTCAGGTCTTCGACGAAACGGTCCGGGTCGCTCAGCAGGTCGCGATAGCGGTATTTCGTGGGGTCGCGGTGAGAGCCGGGGTTCCTGCCGCTGAAGGCGCGCTTGTCGATCTCGGTGTTCAGGGTGGCGAAGAACAGGTTCTGGAGCACGGCGCGGTAATAGTCCGTGCGCTCCGGCGCGTGGTTCCCGAGCGCCGTTTCGGCGAATTCGTCCTCGAACAACTCCTCCGGAACGAGGCCCTTTTCCTTCATGAACCAGATGAAGAGCAGGCGCGTGATCAGGCGGATGACGTGGCGTTCGGCGCTGCCCTCGCCGGCGCCGTCGTCGGGGAAGCGGCACGACGCGACGGCCCGCCGGAACCATTCGAACAACTCGCGGAAGAAGCGCCGGTTGAGCGCCTCGATGTCGAGCACGCGCTCCCATTCCGCGTGCAGGCCGTCGAAGTCGCCGACTCCCGCGGCGACCATGCGGGGCAAGGCGAGGTCGGCCAGCAGTTCGACATGCGCCCGGTGCGGCGCCGCGATGCGGATATCCTTGACGAGGGTCACGCGCTCCAGCACGTCGCGGTCGTCGTCCCGCTTGTGGGCGCGGCGGTGGGCGACCCCCAGGGTCACGCTTTCGCCGTGGCGGAACAGCAGGACGACCGGCATCATCAGACGGGCGTTGACGGCGCGGACGGCGTCGGCGAGCCGCGCGCGGGTGCGGGACCCGTCGGCGAGGCCCACCGCGGCGAACAGGAACGACTTCTGCCGCCCCGCGTCGAACCGAGCGCCGTCGAGCAGGGCGCGCTGGCGGTCGTCGATCTCGTCGTCGGTAATCTGGAACAGGACTTCCGCGTCGCGCCAGCCGGCGAGCGACTCGCGCTGCCTGTCGGTGAGCGGCCTGTCGCCGATCTCCTCCGCCAGCCACTTCACGACCGCGCCGGCGCCGCCGAAACCCGGCGTGCGGTCGCTCTCATAGCCGAGCGCGCCGAACAGCGCCGTCGCCCCCTCGCGCAGCGGCCGGCCGCCGAGGCCGGCGAGCGCCGCCCTCACCGCCCTGCGCAGCGCCGCTACGGGCGCGGCGGAGCGGGCGCCGTTTGCCATGACACGTGTCGTGACATATAGTGCTCCATGAAAGACCAGCCCTCCCGGGAACCCATTGATAAATCTATAGAATGATATGCAGCTTCACGTGACATCCGATGCGTCTTCCGGCCGGCTCTACGAGCGCACCCATCCGTGGCTCGACTTCACGTTCGACCTACGCCGGTTGACTTACACGGACTGGCTCGCGCTTGGCGAGTCCTCGGCGATGTGCGAGCGTATCGCCGGTGCGCCGCTCGATCCGGAGGCTGCCAATGAAATCAACAAAATCTATCTGGTGAAAGGAGCGCTCGCAACAGCTGCCATTGAGGGCAACACCTTGTCGGAAGACGAGGCGCGCGCCCGGATCGACGGCGAACTGGAACTGCCGCCGTCTCGGCAGTATCTCGGCCAGGAGATCGACAATATCCTCTATGCATACAGGGTGCTGCTTGACGAATTGGTCCAGACTAGCCGTATCGCTCTCACCGTTGCCAGCATCGAGCGAATGAACCGGGCGGTGTTGCGCGACCTGGCCGTCGAAGATCATGTCATCCCGGGGCGCATCCGGTCCACGGACGTGTCGGTCGGCGGGTATCGTTGCCCCGGTTGGCAGGACGCGGCGTATCTCGTGGGGCAGTTGTGCCGGACTCTGGATCGTTTCCCGATGCCGGACGAACGCCGCAGGCCGTTCGCCATTCTCAAGGCCGTCATCGCTCACCTGTATGTTGCGTGGATACACCCGTTCGGCGACGGCAACGGCCGCACGGCGCGTCTGGTCGAACTGGCGATCCTGCTGGAAGCGGGCCTGCCGCAACCGGCATGCCACTTGCTGAGCAACCATTACAACCGGACGCGGACCGAGTATTACCGCCAGCTGTCGCGCGCCAGCCGGACCGAAAACGGCATATACGGCTTCGTGTCCTATGCGATCGCCGGGCTGGCCGATGAACTTCGCGAGCAGGTCGAGGTCATTCGCGAACAACAATGGGATGTGGCCTGGATTAACTTTATCCACCGGGAATTCGGCGACCCCCGAAGCGTCACCGAACGGCGGAGGCGTTCTCTGGCGGTGTCGTTGGCGGAGACTACGGAGCCGATGAAAATTCGCGACCTGGCGACTCTGAACCCGCATATCGCCCGGGAGTATGCAAAGGTCTCCGGGCGGACACTGGTCCGCGATGTCTTCGCTCTCGCCGGACGCGACCTTCTCGTTTTCGAACGAGGAGGCGTCAGGTCCAACCGGGAGCGCGTTCTCGCGTTCCTGCCGTGGCGTCACGACCCCGGAGAGACAGGCAAGGTTTCGTAAGCCGGAACGCGACTCCCGATTCCGGGGCGGGATATGCGGTTGAGACTTCTGCATAACTCGTTTCGCCTGTGGCAGGGTCGCATTGACGATGCGTGACGGAGTTGGGAACATCCGCCCCCTGCCTCAATAATTCTCGCGAAAAAGCATGTGAAGAAATCGGACGGCCTTACAAACACTCGTCATTCCCGCGAAAGCGGGAATCCGGAGGCGGCGCCCGCAATATCGGCGCGGTTTTCCTTATGGGAACGCCGCAGATAGATTCCCGCTTTCGCGGGAATGACGAATATTTGTAAGGATGCCTCTCACTATGGCGGTCGGAGCGCCGAAGGGTTCGGCGCGACAAAAGACAATAACCCGCTAATAATACTTCGTCATTCCCGCGAAAGCGGGAATCCGGAGGCGTCCGCCCGCAATATCGGCGCGGTTATTCTTACGGAAACGCCGTAATGGATTCCCGCTTTCGCGGGAATGACGAAGAGTAGCAGCGTCTCCCGATTTTTTCACACGCTCTTTCGCGGGAAAGAAGGTGAGAAGGCGGATTTTCGCAATTTCATCGGGCATCGTTATGCTCACGCCGGTGAGTTCGGGAGCGTCGTAAAAACGCGGGAACGCGATCCTGCCGCAAGCGAAACCGGTTATGCAGAGGTCTCGCGGCTGTTTGTCGGTTCGCTCCGGCAGCCGGACTATTCGGCGGCCGTCGCCTCCGGCGCGTGCGCCATGAGTTCGGGGAAGGGACGTCCGAGCGCGCCGGCGACTGTGCCTTCGATGCGCGCCATGCGTTCGTTGGTGTGCGACAGCTCGCGGCGCACGGCGTGCAGTCCGGTTTCCAGCCCGTTCATACGCTCCCGCAACTCGTTCTGTGCGGTGTCGATGCGCGCCAGAAGTTCGCCATGCCCGGCCAGCGTTGCGGCGTGTTCGGACAGCGTCCCCTCGAGGCGCGTCAGGCGTTCGCCGATCCCGGCCAGCGTTGCGGCGTGTTCGGACAACGTTGCGGTGTGCTCGGCCAGCGTCCCCTCGAGGCGCGTCAGGCGTTCGCCGATCCCGGCCAGCGTTGCAGTGTGTTCGGACAGCGTTGCGGTGTGCTCGGCCAGCGTCCCCTCGAGGCGCGTCAGGCGTTCGCCGATCCCGGCCAGCGTTGCAGTGTGTTCGAACAGCGTCCCCTCGAGGCGCGTCAGGCGTTCGCCGTGCCCGGCCAGCGTTGCAGTGTGCCCGGCCAGCGTTGCTGTGTGTTCGGCCAGCGTTGCGGTGTGTTCGGCCTGCGTCCCCTCGATGCGCGTCAGGCGTTCGCCGTGTTCGGACAGTGTCGCGCCGATCCCGGCCAGCATTGCGGTGTGCTCGGCCAGCGTCGCGGTGTGCTCGGCCAGCGTCCCCTCGATGCGCGTCAGGCGCTCGGCCTGCGATGTCTCGAAGCGGTCCATGCGCTCGTCGAAGCGCTCCATGCGCCGGTTCATGTCGGCGCGCAGCCACGCCACCAGCGCCACCATCAACAGCGCAAGCCCGATGAAGCCTCCCAGCTCCGGGTCCATGCCAGCCTCCTTTCGCCGCCTGCGCGACGGAACGGACGATGGCGAAGCATAGGGGACGGCGCATTATCCCGCAACGTTTCGGGCGGCGAGACCGCCGCGCAATCCGCGCCGTTTCGCTCCCCGCGCGGCCGGCGGCAACCTCCGCCGGCCTTCGCCGACGACGCTATTCCGTGTCCGGCGCCGTCTCGGCGGCGATCCAGTCGAGGAACGCCGGGTTGCCGCCGGCGATGGGGAGCGCCACGATGCACGGACATTCGTAGTCGTGCAGGGCGCGCGCCCGGGCGGTGAGCGCCTCCAGCGCGCCGCGGCGCGATTTCAGCACAACCACCGCCTCCGGCGACGCCTCCACCTTGCCGCGCCAGCGATAGACCGAACTCACGCCCTCGATGACGTTGGCGCAGGCGGCGAGACGCTCCTCCACCAGCGCGCGCGCCAGAGCCAGCCCGGCCGCGCGGTTGCCGACCGTGACGTAGACCGAAACCAGCGCGTCGTCCGCACCCGTGTCCCGCGCTCCCGCGCTCACGACGCCGCCGCCTCGAGAACCGCGAGGTCCTCGTCGCCGAAAGCGACCAGGACGATCTCGTCGAAATCGTCGCCGTCTTCGAGCGCCGTCCGGATTTCGCCGACCGCTATCCGCGCGGCCCGTTCCGGCGGAAAGCCGTAGACCCCCGTGGAGATGGCGGGGAAGGCCACCCGCCGCGCTCCCAGCTCCCGCGCTCTGGCGAGGCAGTTGCGATAGCAGCGCGCGAGCAGTGCGTCCTCGTCCGCCCCGCCGCCCTTCCAGACCGGGCCGACGGTATGGATCGCCCACCGCGCCGGCAGGGCGAACCCCTCGGTCGTTACCGCTTCGCCCGTCGGGCAGCCGCCGATTCTCATCAGCGCCGCGTTCATCCTCCAGCCCGCCGCGCGACGGATCGCCCCGTCCACCCCGCCGCCGGGGCGCAGGCTCTCGTTCGCCGCGTTGACGATGGCGTCCGCGTCGAGGGCCACGATGTCTCCCTTCAGAACGGTCAGACGATCCGGCATCGGCGTCTCCGGCGTTACGGCATTCCCAGGCGCGCCTGTAGTATAGTCCCGGATCGGCGAACGAGGGACAGGGAGGGGCGGCGATGCGGTTGACGGAGACACAGAGGGAGCGCTTCCGCCGCGACGGCTTTCTGCTTTTCCCCGGCCTGGTCGGGGCGGCGGAAGTGGCGGCGATGCGCCGCGAGATCGAGCGCCTCGCGCGCCTCGACGACGAATGCGTGGTGCGCGAGACCGCCGACGGCGCCGTGCGCACCGTGTTCCGCGTGCACGAGGCCGACGGCGCGACCGCCTCGCCGCCCTTCGCCGCCTTCGCGCGAACGCCCCGGGCGCTCGGCCTCGCGCGCCAGGTGCTGGAGGACGACGCGCTCTATCTCCACCACACCAAGATCAACGCGAAATGCGCCGTCGAGGGGACCGTCTGGCCGTGGCATCAGGACTTCGGCTCCTGGCGTCTGGACGGCATCGCGCGGCCCGACATGGCGACGCTGGCGGTCATGCTCGACGATGCGGACGCCCTTTCCGGTTGCCTGTGGTTCCTGCCCGGCAGCCACCGTGCGGGCCGCGTGCCGCCGCGCTGGGACCGCAGCACCCCTTACGGGTTCTGGGCGTTGCCGCCGCAAACGGTGCGCGACGCCTGCGCCGCCGCGTCGCCCGTCGCCGTAACCGGGAAACCCGGCGACGCGGCGCTGTTCCACTGCAACCTGTTCCACGCCTCCGGCCACAACCTGTCGTCGCGCGACCGGTGGCAGGCCTATTTCTGCTACAACGCCGTCGCCAACCGCCCGGCGGACATCGACGAGCCGCGCCCCGACTATGTCCGCTCGCGCAATTGGGCGCCGCTCGCTCTCGTCGACGACGGCGCCCCCGCGGGCGCCGCGTGACCGCTCACCCCCGCGCCGAACGGAGAACCGCATGAAGCTCTACTACGCGCCGAACACCCGCGCCGTCCGTATCGTCTGGCTGTGCAACGAACTCGGCCTGTCCTGCGAACTCGAGCGCTTCAGGCTCGGCGACCCGGCGATGCGCGCGCCCGACTACCTCGCGGTTCACCCCATGGGCCGGGTGCCGGCGCTGCGCGACGGCGATACGACCCTCTACGAGTCCGGCGCCATCGTCCAGTATCTGCTCGCGCGATACGGCGAAGGCCGCCTGGCCCCCGATGTCGCCTCGGCGGACTACCCGGCCTATCTGCAATGGCTGCATTACGCCGAAGGCATGATCATGCCGCACGTCAACATCATCGTCGTGGAAACCGTCCTGCTGCCGCCCGAACGCCGCAACCGGGTGAACGTGGACCGCTCCACGCGCCAGTTGACGCGGATGCTCGGCGCCGTGGACGGCGCGCTCGACGGGCGCGACTTCCTGGCCGGCGCGTTCTCCGCCGCGGACATAATGTGCGGCCACGCCTGCATCGTGGCGTCGCGCCTCGGCGCCGACCTGGCGGACAAGCCCCGCCTGCGCGCCTATATCGACCGTCTCGAGGCGCGCCCGGCGCTGCGCGACGCCTGGAACGCCTGACGCGGGAGAGCGGAAGACATGCCCGAAAACCGGCAGATCGCCCTGCGCGCGCGCCCCGACGGCGCGCTGCGCGAAGACCATTTCGAACTGCGCCGCGCGCCCGCGCCGGCCGTCGCCGAAGGCCAGGCGCTGGTCCGCACCCTCCTCGTCTCCATCGACGCCGCGAACCGGGCGTGGATGCAGGGCGCGACCTATCGCGCCGCGGTCGACCCCGGCGATGTCATGCCCGGCTACGTCATCGGGCAGGTCGTCGAGTCGCGCGATCCGTCGCTCGCGCCGGGCGATATCGTCGCCGCCGAGGGCGAATGGGCCGACTATGCGGCGGTCGCCGCCGCGGCGGCGCGGAAATTGCCGCCCGACGGGCCGCTCTCCCACCGCCTGTCGGTGTTCGGCATCGCCGGCAAGACGGCCTGGCACGGCCTTGTCGGCGTCGGCCGCCCGCGGGCCGGGGAAACCGTCCTCGTTTCCGCCGCCGCCGGGTCGGTCGGCGGGTATGCGGGTCAGATCGCCCGCGCGCTCGGCTGTCGCGCGGTCGGCATCGCCGGCGGCGCCGAAAAATGCGAATGGGTCGTGAGCGCCCTCGGCTTCGACGCCTGCGTCGACTACCGCGCCGACGGCTTTTTCAAGCGCCTGCGCGCCGCGTGCCCGGACGGGGTCGATGTGTATTTCGACAATGTCGGCGGCGCCGCCCTGGAAACCGCGCTGTTCCTGATGAACCTTCGCGGGCGGGTCGTCTGTTGCGGCGCGGTGAGCCAATACGATTCCACCGCCCCGTCCGGCCCGCGCAACCTCCCCGGTCTGGTCGTCGTCAAGCGCTTGCGCATGGAGGGGTTCATCGTCATGGACTTCGACGACCGCGACGGCGAAGCGGAAAGCGCGTTGCGCGGCTATGTGCGCGACGGCAGCATCGCTGTGGTCGAGGATACGGTGGACGGTCTGGAGAACGCGCCGCGCGCCCTGATCGGGCTGCTGGCGGGCGAGAACCGCGGCAAGCGCATGGTCCGCGTCGCCCCGGACCCCGCCCGATAACGCGCGACGGCGCCAGCAATTCTCATTTTGGCCTGGAGCAATGCGGCGGATCCGTCGCAGCTGCCCCTGGGAGCGAGCCTGCCCCCGCATATGCGAGGGCAGGCTTGCTCCCAGGGGCAGCTGCGTCCATCGCCATAATGAGAACCGCTGCGACGGCGGCCCGGCGGCTTGTCGGCGGCGGGCCGATCGTCCAGGATTGCGCGCCGTCGCGGAGGGGTGCCGGAGCGGTCGAACGGGGCGGTCTCGAAAACCGTTGTGCGCCTTGCGTACCGTGGGTTCGAATCCCACCCCCTCCGCCATTCGCCGACCGGCGGATTCCCGCGACGCTTGCGAGCGGGCAGCGTCGCGTGTAGTGTCGGCGCATGGCTATCGCGGCGCCCGCCTTCGATACGCTGACCGCGGCCCGCGAGCTCGAGGCCTCCGGCTTCGAGCGCCGGCAAGCCGAAGCCGTCGCGTCGGCCATCGGTAACGCGGGCGGTCACGCCGCTACAAAAGCCGACCTTGAACATCTCGCCACCGGGGCGGACCTCGAACGCCTCAGGGCGGACCTCTACCGCGCCCTGTGGATACAGGCCGGCGCCATCGTCGCCGCCATCGCTGCGCTTGCCGGCATCGCCTTCGCGCTTGCCGGACTGATCGCGGGCACCGCGGCGTAACCGCCGTTCCGCATCGGCGTCGGGGTTCGCCTATACGGAGCGCGGCTGTCGCGCGGCGCGTTTCGCCCACGAGTCGCGCAGGCCGACCGTCCGGTTGAAGACCGGCGCGCCGGGTTGCGAGTCCCTGTCCGCCACGAAATAACCGAGACGCTCGAACTGGACCGCGGTGCCGGGCGGGTCGTCGACCAGCGACGGCTCCACCTTGGCGGCGACGACCTCGAGGGACCGCGGGTCGGGCGTGGCGTCCGGTCCCGGCGAGTCCTCGGCGAACAGGGGGCCGAACAGCCGCACTTCGGCGTCGCCGGCGTGGGCCGCCGAGACCCAGTGCAGAGTCCCCCGCACCTTGCGCCCGTCGGGCGCGCGGCCGCCGCGGCTTGCAGGGTCGTAGGAGCAGCGCAATTCGACGATCTCGCCCCCGGCGTCGCGGACCGCTTCGCGACAGGTCACGAGATAGGCGTAGCGGAGACGCGCCTCGCGCCCCGGCGCCAGGCGGTGGAACTTGCGCGGGGGATCCGCCGAGAAATCGTCGCGCTCGATGAAGAACTCGCGGGTGAAGGGGATGCGGCGGACGCCCGCAGCGGGATCCTGGGGGTTGTTGGCGGCCTCGAACCACTCGGTCCGCCCGGGCGGGTAGTTGTCGATGGTCGCTTTCAGCGGGCGCAACACCGCCATGCGCCGCGGCGCGCTGCGGTTGAGGATGTCGCGCACGCAATGTTCGAACGCTTCGATCTCCACCGCGCCGTCGCGCTTGTTCACCCCGATCATGGCGCAGAATTCGCGGATCGCCCCGGGCGGAACGCCGCGTCTGCGCAGACCGGCGAGAGTGGGCATGCGCGGGTCGTCCCATCCCGCCACCCCGCCGCACGCCACCGCTTCCGCGAGCCGTCGTTTCGACAGCACCGTGTGCGTGAGGTTGAGGCGGGCGAACTCGTATTGCCGCGGCCGCGCCGGCGTCGGAAGATGTTCGATCAACCAGTCGTACAAGGGCCGGTGGTCTTCGAACTCCAGGGTGCAGATCGAATGGGTCACCCCCTCGATCGCGTCCGACTGGCCGTGTGCGTAATCGTAGGTCGGGTAGATGCGCCACTTGTCGCCGGTGCGCGGATGGGAACGGTGAAGGATGCGGTAGAGCACCGGGTCCCGCAGGTTGAGGTTGCCCGACGCCATGTCGATGCGGGCCCGCAACACACGGCTGCCTTCGGGGAATGCGCCGGCGCGCATCTTCTCGAACAACTCGCGGTTCTCGTCCGGCGAGCGGTCGCGCCACGGGCTTTCGGCGCCCGGTTCGGTCAGCGTCCCCCGGGCGGCGCGGATCTCCCCGGCGGACTGGTCGTCCACATAGGCGAGGCCGTTGTCGATCAGGCGCAACGCCCAGGCGTAGAGAGTGTCGAAATGGTCCGAGGCGAAACTGCGCCTGTCCCACTCGAAGCCGAGCCAGCGCAGGTCGCGTTCGATCGCCTCGGCGTAACGGCTGTCCTCGCGGACGGGGTTGGTGTCGTCGAAGCGCAGGTGGCAGCGGCCGCCGAACGCCGCGGCGATGCCGAAATTCAGGCAAATGGATTTGGCGTGGCCGATATGGAGATAGCCGTTGGGTTCCGGCGGGAAGCGGGTGACGACCCGGGCGACGCGGCCGGCGGCGAGGTCGGCGGCGACGGTCCGGGCAATGAAGTCGCGCGGCGCGGCCGGCGAGGTCATTCCCCGCCGGCGCCGCCTTCGGCGTCGAACGCGTCGAACGCTTCGCGGGCCTGGCGGAACGCGCTTATGGCCGCCGGCGCACCGCAATAGACGGCGGCTTGCAGGAGGACCTCGCGGATCTCGTCGCGGCTCACGCCGTTGCGCAGGGCGCCGCGCACGTGCAGTTTGAACTCGTGTTCGCGGTTGAGCGCGGTCAGCATCGCGAGATTGAGCATACTGCGGGTCTTGCGCGACAACCCTTCGCGGCCCCATATCGCGCCCCAGCAGTATTCGGTGACCAGGTCCTGCATCGGCGCGTCGAACGAATCCGCCGCCGCCACCGCGCGGTCGACATGTTCGGCGCCGAGAACCTCGCGCCGCGTCGCCATTCCCCTGTCGTAGACCGTCTTGTCCATGGTTTCCCTCCGGGCGCGCGTTGCGGACGGTTCAGCCTTCGCCGGCGGCGATGGTGGAGCCGCCGTCGAGGACCAGAGTCTGGCCGGTCATGAAACTGGAGGCTTTCGCGGCGAGGAATACGGCCGCGCCGGCGATCTCGGAGGGTTCGGCGATGCGCTTGAGCGGATACTGCCTGATGGCGCGGTCGTGGATCTCCGGGTTCTCCCACAGGGCGCGGGCGAAATGGGTGCGCACGATGGCGGGGTTGATGCAGTTCGCGCGCACATTCTTCGCGCCCCATTCGACCGCGAGGTTGCGCACCAGGGCGATGTCGGCCGCCTTGGAGATGCAATACGCGCCGAGGGTGGCGGAGCCGATGAAGGCGCCGACCGACGAAATGACGATGACGCTGCCGCCGCCGCGCTCCGCCATTTGCGGGATGACCATGTTGCTCAGCCAGACATTGCTGCGCACGTTGCAGTTCATGATCTTGTCGTAGGCGTCGTCGGGGATTTCGCTCAGCAGCCCGTAGAACGGGTTGACGGCGGCGTTGCAGACGAGGGTGTCGATCCGACCGTAAGCCGCGAGGGATTCATCGACGAGATTCCGGAGCTGGTCCTTGTGGCCGATGTGGCACTGGACGGCGACGGCCTCGCCGCCGGCCTCGCGGATGCCGCCGACGACCTCCTGGCACTTGTCCAGTTTGCGGCTTGACACGACGACCCGGGCGCCGGCGCTGGCCAGGGCTTCGGCGATGGCCCGGCCGATGCCGCGCGAGGCGCCGGTGACGACTGCGGCGGTATCCGTCAGGTCGAAGAGAGGCTTGATGTCGAGCATGGGGCGTTGTCCTTGCGCCAGGGTCGGTTTCACTCGGAATTGTCGGCGAAGCGGTCGAGATGGTGCGCGGCGTCGCCGAAAAACGTGTCGATCATGGTCAGCCTCTTGAAATAGTGGCCGACCTTGAGTTCGTCGGTGACCCCCATGCCGCCGTGCATCTGCACCGCCTCCTGACCGACCTTGCGGCCGGCGCGGCCGATATGCGCCTTGGCGGCGGAGACCGCGCGGCGGCGCTCAGGGGGCGGGGAGTCGAGGCTGAGCGTCGCCATGAGGACCAGCGAACGCGCCTCCTCGCAGGCGACGAGCATGTCCACCGCGCGGTGCTGGAGCGCCTGGAAGGAGCCGAGCGGGCGGCCGAACTGCTTGCGGGTCTTGAGATATTCGAGCGTGGTTTCGCGCAGCACGTCCATGATCCCGACCGCCTCGGCGCACACCGCGGCGGTCGCCCGGTCCACGGTTTCCTCGATGACGGGGAAGGCGTCGCCGGCAGCGCCCAGCACGGCGTCGGCGGCGACCGCGACATTGTCGAGAGCGACCTCGGCGGCGCGCAACCCGTCGATGGTGCGGTAGGGGCGCAGCGTCAGCCCGGCAGCGCCGCGCGGCACGACGAAAAGCGAAAGGCCGTCGCGATCGGTGGTTGCGCCCGCCGTCCGCGCCGAGACGACGAGGGCGTCGGCGGCCTCGGCGTTGTGGACCACGGACTTGCGCCCGGTCAGGGAAAAGCCTCCGTTCGCCGCCTCGGCCCGGGTCGCGACATGTTCGAGCGTATACCGCCCTTCCGGTTCGCCGTGGGCGAAGGCGAGGTGGGTTTCGCCGGCGATGAGGCCGCCGAGCAGGCGTTCGCGCTGCGCCGCGCTGCCGGCAGCGGCGATCAGCGCGCCGCCGAGGAGGACGCTCGGCGCATAGGGTTCGACGACGAGGCCGCGGCCGAATTGCTCCATCAGCACCATGGCCGCGACGGGGTCGCCGCCAAGGCCGCCATCGGCTTCGGCAAAGGGGATGGCGAGCCACCCGAGTTCGGCGAAGACCTTCCAATTGGCGGCGTCGAAGCCGGCGTCGCTCGCCGCCAGCGCGCGGCGGGTCTCGAAACCGTATTCGTTGCGCACGAAACGCGCGACGCTGTCGGCGAGCAGCGTCTGGTCTTCGGTGTACGACAGGTCCACCCCTTGCGCTCCCGTTACAGTCCGAGCACGAATTTGGCCAGGATGCCCTTCTGGATCTCGTTGGTCCCGCCATAGATCGACGCCTTGCGCCAGTTGAAATAGCGCGGGGCGGCGCCGGCGGCGTAGTCGGGGCCGACGGGCTCCTCGTTCCAGCCGTCCCTGAGCGCGTCGGGGATATAGGGGTTGGCGTAGGCGCCGACCGCCTCGAGATGCAGTTCGGTAAGGCGCTGCTGCACCTCGGTGCCGCGGATCTTGAGGATGTTCGCCTCCGTGCCCGGCTCCTTGCCGGCGGCCCGGCGGCTGAGGGCGCGCAGTTCGGTGAATTCGAGGGCCAGGAGGTCGATCTCGACGGCGGCGATCTTCTCGCGGAAGCGATGGTCCCCGGCGAGCGGGCGGCCGTTCGTCTTTTCGCTGTGCGCGACCTGCTTGAGCCGCGCGAGCTGCTTCCTCGAGCGCCCGACATCGGCGATCCCCGCGCGTTCGAAACTCAGCAGGAACTTGGCGTAGGTCCAGCCCCGGTTCTCCTCGCCGACAAGGTTGCGGACGGGGACCCGCACCTCGTCGAAAAAGACATCGTTGATCTCCTGCCCGCCGTCGATGGTGACGATCGGGCGCACGTCGACTCCGGGGCTGCGCATGTCGATAAGGAGGAACGATATCCCCTGCTGCGGCTTCGGCGCGTCCGGGTCGGTGCGCACCAGGCAGAATATCCAGTCGGCCCATTGCGCCGATGTGGTCCATGTCTTCTGACCGGTCACGACGTAATCGTCGCCGTCGCGGACGGCGCGCGTGCGCAGGCCGGCGAGGTCGGAGCCGGCGCCGGGTTCCGAATATCCCTGGCACCACCAGTCGTCGGCGGAGAGGATGCGCGGCAGAAAGCGCGCCTTCTGCGCATCGTCCCCGAAGGTGAAGATCACCGGCCCGACCATGGAAACGCCGAAGGGCATGACGCGCGGCGCGTCCGCCGCGGCGATCTCGGAGTCGAAAAGGTAGCGCTGCACCGGGGTCCAGCCGGGACCGCCATGCTCGCGGGGCCATGCGGGCGCCGCCCAGCCCTTTTCGTAGAGGATGCGGTGCCACGTCACGTAGTCCTCGCGGCCGAGAGCGAGCCCGCCCTCGACCCGCCGCCGGATGTCGGGCGGCAGGCGCGCGGCGACGAACTCCCGCACCTCGGCGCGGAACGCCTTGTCGGCGGCGCTCAATTCGATATGCATGGCCTCTCGTCGTCCGGCGGAAGGCGCGATTCCCGTCCCATTATAGGCCCCGGACGGCGAAACGAAAGACTGTCCCCGACATGCGGCTTGTCCGGCCCGGGCGCCGAACGTTCTGTCCGGATCGCGAACCTTCCGTTCCGGGCGGCTAGGCCTGAATATATTCGCGCAGCTGGGTGGCCTCGCGCTCGACGCTTTCGAGCCGGCCCTTGACGGCGTCGCCGATGCTGACGATCCCCGCCAGCGCGCCCCCGTCGAGCACCGGAAGGTGGCGGATGCGGCGTCGCGTCATCGACGCCATCACCTCGTCGAGGGACGTGTCGGGCGTGCAGGTCACCACATCGGCGGTCATCAGGTCGCGCACAAGGGCTTGCAGGCAATCGACGCCGCGTTCGGCGACGGCATAGAGGATGTCGCGTTCCGACACCACGCCGACCACCGCGCCCGCATCGGCGACCACGGCGGCGCCGATGCGCCGCGCGACGAGTTCGCGCGCCAGTTCGGATACCGGGGCGTCCGGCGCCACCGTGAACACTTCCGCGCCCTTGTCCCTGAGTATGTCTCGCACATACATCGCTCGTCTCCGCGCGCTCTACGCTTCACGATCGCCGCCGAACATAACCGAACCCGCGCGGCGGGAACACGGTCGGCGGCGCTTCCGGGGGCTATTCGCCATTGAACAGCGGGGCGACGGGGGCGAGTTCCGGGATTTCGGAAATCGCGTCGCGGGCCTCGCGCGCGAGGTCCGGGACGCTGTCGATCCCCAGGCGCCGCGCCGTGAGCGCGCCGACGGCTTCAAGCAGCCCCCAGGCTTCGACGATGGCGTCGCGCTTCGCCGAGAGGGCCTGTATCCGCCGCTCCACGAGCGCGCGCTCGGCGTCGAGCACTTCGCGCGTCGTGCGTTCGCCGATCTCCGCTTCGCGCCGGATCCCGGCGAGGGCGGCGCGCGAGGCGGACGCCGACGCCTCGAGCGCCGCGAAACGCCGGCGCGCCGATTCCAGCCTCCGCCAGGAGCGTTCCGCGCCCTGCGCCGCGTCGCGCTCGGCCGCCGCCAGTTCGCCGCGGCGCTGTTCGACCGCCCGTCGCGCCTCGCGCAACCGCGCTTTCGCGGCGCCCGCCCGGTAGAGCGGCAGGGCCAGCACCACGTTCAGACTGGCGTCGGCCTTCGGCGCCGGGATCGGGAAAGGCACCGAGGTTTCGATGACGCCGTCGTGGCGGTTGTAGGCGCCGCGGAGGTCGAGGCTCGGCATGGCTTCGGCGGCGACGACGCGCACCCTGTGTTCGGCGGCGCGCAGGGCCTGCGCCGCCGCGCGGACGGCGGGCCGGTCGCGTCGCGCCGCCTCGCGAGCCGCCGCCAGCGTTTCCGGAAGGCCCGGGGGCTCGCCCTCGGCCTCCAGCGCGCCGGGCGGCTCGCCCACCAGGCTTTCGAGCAGGGCGCGCTGGATATCGAACTCGGCGCGCGCCGCCGCCGCTTCCGCCAGGGCGGACTCGCGCTCGGCCTCCGCCTGGGCGACATCGGCCCGGGTGCGGTCGCCGACCCCGAATTGCGCGGCGGTGTCGCGGATACGCTCGTCGAAGGCGGCGAGGGCGTCGGCGCGCAGACGGACCGTGTGGCCGGCTCTCAACATGTCGAGATAGGCCACGGCGACCCGCAGGAACACCGTCTGTTCGGTTTCCTCCACCTGCGCATGGCCTTGCGCGACCGCGGCCCGCGCCTGGCGCAGGGCGGCGGTGCTTCCGCCGCCGCTGTAAAGGTTCTGCGTCCAGACCAGCCCCGCCGACCGGTTCCGGCTCTCGCTGAAGACCGCAGAGGGGTATTCGGTGCGGTTGCGGGTATAGCGGGCGTTGAACTCTACCGTCGGGAGCCACGCCGAGACGGCCAGCGGCAGGCCCTCATGCCGCGCCCGCGCGGCCTCGCGCGCGGCGCGCAAGCCCGGATCGGCGCGCGCCGCCAGGGCAAAAGATTCCTCAATGGACAATGCGCCGGCGGGCGGCGCCGGCCCCCACGACGCGAAATACATCGCGAGGGCGGCAATGCCCCGGATCGGCGTTGCCGCTCTCATCGTTCAATCCGTTCCCGGCGCCCGGCCCCCGCCGGCGGGAGAAGAAACCGGCGCCGCTCCTGCCCCCGAGAGGCCGCGGCCTCCCGGGGCGCGGAACCGGGCGGCGCTAGGTCCGCCGCGTGAACCGCCCGGTGGTGGGGTCGTAGTTCCAGTCGTCGAGGTTGAAATTCGAGATACGACGCCCGCCGCCGCCATGGTCGGCGCCGGTGACCTTGTCGAGTTCCTTGTCGGACATTTCGCGGTTCCGCCCTTCCTCGCTCACCGCTTCGGGCGCTTCCTTGGTCTTGTGAGTCATCGTCGTTCCTCCGCATTCCTCGTATCCGATGGCTATTCCTACATCAATCCGTGTTCGTTGTCAATGTCGAACCCAGGTTCTCCCTGTACCGCGCCGTCGCTCCCCGGTAAAACCGCGCCGCCGTCAACCGCCGTTATCGGTGGCCTCCAGCGCGTAGCCGGCCGAACGCACGGTGCGGATCGCGTCCCGCGCGCCGCCGTCGTTGAGCGCCTTGCGCAGGCGCCGGATGTGCACGTCGACGGTGCGCGACTCGACGAAAATGTCGCGTCCCCACACCGCATCGAGCAATTGTTCGCGGCTGAACACGCGGCGCGGGTGTTCGAGGAAGTGGCGCAGAAGGCGGTATTCGGTCGGCGCGAGGTCGATCCGGCGGCCGCCGCGGTAGACGCGGAAGGTCTCCAGGTCCATTTCGATGTCCGCGTGAGCCAGACGCGCCGCGCCGAGGGCGGGGCGGGCGCGGCGCAGCACCGCGCGCACCCGCGCGACGAGCTCGCTCGGCGAAAACGGCTTGGGGACGTAATCGTCGGCGCCGCTGTCGAGACCGCGCACCCGGTCCTCTTCCTCGGCGCGCGCCGTGAGCATGATGACCGGCAGGGAGCGCGTTGCGGGAGACCGCCGCAGACTGCGGCAGATCTCCAGCCCCGAAACCGAGGGCAGCATCCAGTCGAGGATCGCCACGTCGGGCGGGGCTTCGGCGACCATGGCGAGCGCCTCCTCGCCGTCGCCGGTCGCCCGGACGGCGAACCCCTCGCGCTCCAGGTTGTAGCGCAGCATGGTGACGATATCCTCTTCGTCCTCGACGAGGAGGACGGACGGGCGCACCCTCATTGCGCCGCCTCGTCGCCGGCGAAGGTCGCCGTGTCGTCGGATTTCGGACGCTCGCCCAGGCTGCGTTCGCCGGTCTGGCGGAAGCACACCGCCTCGGCGACATTGGTGGCGTGGTCGGCAATGCGCTCGAGGTTCTTCGCTGCGAACGCCAGGTGCATACAGGGCGTAATGTTCCGCGGGTCCTCGATCATGTAGGTGAGCAACTGGCGAAACAGGCCGTTGTGCATTTCGTCGATGTCGCGGTCGCCTCGCCACACGCGCTCGGCCTTGGCGATGTCCTGCTGGACGTAGGCGTCGAGGACATCGGTGACCATCGTCCTCACGCGCGACGCCATGCCGGGGAGCAGCCACAGCGACCCGATTTCGCGGGTCTGGGCGAGGGCGATGGAGCGCTTGGCGATGTTGGCGGCGAGGTCGCCCATGCGTTCCAGGTCGGCGGCGACCCGCAACGCGCCGATGATGCCTCGCAGGTCGATCGCCATCGGTTGCCGCAACGCCAGGACGGTGACGGCGACCCCCTCGAGCTCGCGCTCCATGGCGTCGATCTCCGCATCGCGGTCGATGACGCTGCGGGCGATGTCGCTGTCGCGCGTCGTCATGGCGCGCGTCGCCCGGACGATCTGGCTCTCCACCAGCCCTCCCATCCGCGACACCAGGCTCGTCAGGCGCTCGAGGTCCTCGTCGTAGGACTGGACCGTGTGTTCGGCTTCCGCCATGCGCGTTCCCTTCCGAAGCCCCGCTAGCCGAAGCGGCCGGTGATGTAGTCCTGGGTCCGCCCTTCGCGCGGGGTGGTGAACAGCGTCCCCGTATCGTCGTATTCGACCAGTTCGCCGAGATGGAAAAAGGCCGTGCGCTGCGACACCCGCGCCGCCTGCTGCATGTTGTGGGTGACGATGACGATGGCGTAGCGCGAGCGCAGTTCGTCCACGAGTTCCTCGATGCGCGCCGTGGCGATGGGGTCGAGCGCCGAGCAGGGCTCGTCCATCAGGATGACATCGGGGTCGATGGCGATCGCCCGGGCGATGCACAGCCGTTGCTGCTGTCCCCCCGACACGCTCGTACCCGGCTGGTCGAGACGGTCGCTCACCTCGTCCCACAGGCCGGCGCGGCGCAGGCTGGTCTCGACGATGTCGTCGAGTTCGCCGCGGCTGTCGCCGAGCCCGTGAATGCGCGGACCGTAGGCGACGTTCTCGTAGATCGATTTCGGAAACGGGTTGGGCTTCTGGAACACCATGCCGACCCGCGTGCGCAGGCGCACGACATCCACCGCGCGGTCGTAGATGTCGGCGCCGTCGAGCCGGATGTCGCCCGTGACCCGGCACGACGCGATGGTGTCGTTCATGCGGTTGAAACAGCGCAGGAATGTCGACTTGCCGCAGCCCGACGGGCCGATGAACGCGGTAACGCGGCGGTCTGGGATGTCGATGCTCACATCGCGGATGGCGTGGTTGTCGCCGTAGAAGACGTTGACGCCACGCGCCTCGATCCTCGTTCGCGCGGGCGCGGCGGGCGCGTTCGGGTCGCCGGTCGTCATGTTCACCACCGCCGCTCGTATTTTCGCCGCAGCCACACGGCGGCCGCATTCATGCACACGAGAAAGCCGAGCAGCACCAGGACAGCGGCCGCGGTGCGTTCGACGAAGGCGCGTTCGGGGCTGTCTCCCCAGATGAATATCTGCACCGGCAGCGCGGTCGCCGAATCGAGCGGCCCCGCCGGCGTGTCGGCGATGAACGCCACCATCCCGATCATCAACAGCGGCGCCGTCTCGCCCAGCGCCCGCGCCGCGCCGACGATCGAGCCGGTGAGGATGCCCGGCATCGCCAGCGGCAACGTGTGGTGCAGCACCGCCTGCATGTCGGACGCGCCGACCGCCAGCGCGGCCTCGCGGATCGACGCCGGCACCGCCTGAAGCGCGGCGCGCGACGCGATGATCACCGTCGGCAGGGTCATCAGCGCCAGCACCAGCCCGCCGACCAGCGGCGCCGAGCGGGGCATCCCGAAGACGCCGAGGAACACCGCAAGTCCGAGCAGGCCGAACACGATGGACGGCACCGCCGCCAGATTGTTGATGTTGACCTCGACCAGGTCGGTCCAGCGGTTCCGGGGCGCGAATTCCTCGAGCCAGATGGCGGCGAGGACGCCGACCGGAACGCTGACGGCGAGACAGACGACGATGGTCCAGAACGACCCCACGGCCGCGCCCCACACGCCCGCGAGTTCGGGCTCGCGCGAATCGGCGGCGGAGAAGAAGCGCGCGTTGAAGCGCAGCGCCACCCGTCCCTCCGCCGCCAGGGCGTCGACCCAGGCCAATTGCCGGTCGCTGACGGGGCGCAGCGTTTCGTCCGCCTCGCGCGGGAATTTGCCCTTGACGAGCATGTCCACGTCGTCGGAGGCGAGCAGTGCGACCTCCCGCGTTTCGCCGATCAGCGAGCGGTCGGCGAGGACCATGTCGCGGAGCTGGAGATCGGTCCCCGAGCTCACGAGGCGGCCGAGTTCGCGCCGCTCGCGCCGCCCCTGGACTTCGGGGAAACGCTCGCGCAGTGCGCGGCGCACCAGACCGGCGTAATCCGCCTTGCGGACCGCCTCGCGCGCGCCCGTCCCATCGGGGTCTATGACCGAAGGGTCGAACGTCACCGGCAGGGAGATCGTCGTTTGCCGGAAGGCGCTGTAGCCCCGGTGGACGACGCTGGCGACAAGCGCGGCGAGCACCGACAGGGCAAGGACGACGGCGAGGACTCCGAAAGCGCGAAAGCGCCGCTCTGCGGCGTGTCGCCGTTTCAGGCGGAGGTCCCCGTCGCGCTTGCGCCGCGGCCCCGGAGTCACTCGTAGACCTCGCGGTAGCGGCGCACCGTCCGCAGCGCCGCCACGTTCAGCGCCAGGGTGACGAGGAAGAGCGTCAGGCCGAGCGCGAAGGCCGCGAGGGTCTTCGCGCTGTCGAACTCCTGGTCGCCCACGAGGAGGGTGACGATCTGCACGGTGACGGTGGTCACCGCTTCGAAGGGGTTGGCGGTGAGGTTGGCGGCCAGCCCCGCCGCCATGACGACGATCATGGTCTCGCCGATCGCCCGCGACACCGCCAGCAGCAACGCCGCAACGATGCCCGGCAGCGCCGCCGTGAGCACCACGCGGCGCACCGTTTCCGACCGCGTTGCGCCCAGCGCGTAGGAACCGTCGCGCAAGCTCTGCGGCACCGCATTGATCACGTCGTCGGAGAGCGACGAAACGAACGGGACGATCATGATGCCCATGACCAGCCCGGCGGCGAGGGCGCTTTCGGAGTCCACCGACAGGTCGAGCGCTTCCCCGACGTCGCGCAGCAATGGCGCCACGGCGATGGCGGCGAAGAACCCGTACACCACCGTGGGCACGCCGGCGAGCACTTCGAGCGCCGGCTTCACCGCGGCGCGAACCCGCGTATCGGCGTATTCGGAAAGATACACCGCCGACATCAGACCGATGGGCGCCGCCACGACCATGGCGATGGCGGTGATCAACAGGGTGCCGGCGAACAGCGGAACCGCGCCGAAACTCCCCGACGCGCCGACCTGGTCGGCGCGGATCGCCGTCTGAGCGCTCCATTTCAGGCCGAACAGGAACTCGTCCACCGGCACCCTGGCGAAAAAGCGGATCGATTCGAAGGCGAGCGACAGGACGATGCCGATCGTCGTCAGGATGGCGATGGTCGAACACAGCAGGAGCAGCGCCCGCAAGACGCGCTCGACCGCCTCGCGGGCGCGCAGCTGCGGCGCGACGCGGCGACGCGCCCAGCCGAACCCGAGGAGCGCCGCGGCGAGCGCGACCGTGGACAGCGCCGCATTGCCGACGGCCTGGTAGCGAACCAGCCGCACCGCCGCGGCGATGACCTCGGGGTCGTCGGCCGCGCCGGTCGCCCGCCCCCCCGCGGCGAGGTTGCGCACGTCGCTCATCAGCAGCCCGAAGGCGTCGTCGGGCAGGGCCCGCTTCTCCCCGGACAGACCGTCGGCGACGAGCGCGTCGACGATCGACGGTTGCGCGGCGGACCAGACCGCCACCACCGCCAGCGCGGGGAGGCCGCACCACAGCGCCACCCAGGCGCCGTAATATGCGGGCCTCGAATGAAGGTCGCACAGCCGGCCGTCGACGGCGGTCACCGCCTCGCGGCGGCCCGCCGCATAGCCGACGAGAGCGATCGCCGCGACCGCGCCGGCGACGACGACGGGCTGCACGGTTTCGGGACTCTCGCGCCCGCCGCTACATCGAGAGCGGCGCGAGCGCGAGCGCCCGTTCGCGGGCGGCGGCGCGGTCGGCGTCGGGCAGCGGGATCAGCCCCTTGTCGGCGAGATAACCCTCCGGCCCCCAGGCCCGCTCGCTGGTGAGCTCGTCGACGAATTCGAGCATCCCCGGGATCACCCCCGCATGCGCCGTCTTCACATACACGTAGAGCGAGCGCGACACGGGGTAACTGCCGTCGGAGATCGACTCGAAATCGGGCTCGACTCCGTCGATGAGGCTGCCCTGCACGCTGTCGGCGCTCTGGTCCAGGAAGCTGAACCCGAAGACCCCGAAGGCGCGCGGATTGGCGACCAGTTTCTGCACGATCAGCACGTCGTTCTCGCCGGCCTCCACCCACGCGCCGTCCTCGCGAATGGCGTGGCAGATGGCCTTGTAGCGCTTCTTGTCCTCGCTCTCGATGGCGGCGAGGGCGGGGAAGGTCTTGCAGCCGCCCTCCAGCGCCAGTTCGGCGAAAGCGTCGCGGGTGCCCGAGGTCGGCGGCGGGCCGAGCACCTCGATGGCGACATCGGGGAGCGCGGGATCGATCTCGCTCCACCGCGTCCAGGGGTTGGGCGCCAGTTCCGCGCCTTCCTCGTCCACGGGGACGTCCTTGGCGAGGGCGAGGAAGAGCTGGCGCAGCGTCAACTCGACCCGGGGCGCGGCGCGCGAATTGGCGATGGCGATGCCGTCGTAGCCGATGGCGATCTCGGTCACGTCGGCGACGCCGTTCGAGGCGCAGAGGTCGACTTCCGACGTCTTGATGCGACGCGAGGCGTTGGCCATGTCCGCATGGCCGACGCCGAGGCCGCCGCAGAAAAGCTTCAGGCCGCCGCCGGTGCCGGTGCTTTCGACCACCGGCGTCGGGAAATCGTCGGTCTTGCCGAACTGTTCGGCCGCCGCGGTCGCGAACGGGAACACGGTCGACGATCCGACGATGCGGATGCGGTCGCGCGCCTCGGCGGCCGTCGCCGCCAGCACGGCCGCCGCCGCCAGCGCGAGGGCCGCGGATTTCAGGGGAAAAGTCACCGACGGGTCTCCTTTTGTCGGGATTGACGGGCTTGACGAAACGCCGTCTACGCCCGGCGCGCAACTCCATTGTGACGGAAAGGTTACGATTTCGTGTCGCCGGATTCCGGGGCGGCGCGGTCGGCGCGGCGCAAGCGGATGGAGAAGCGGCTGCCCTCGCCCGGGGCGCTTTCGATGTCGAGCGCGCCGCGGCAGCGCCGCACGATGTGCTTGACGATCGCCAGCCCCAGACCGGCGCCGCCGACGCGGTTCGAGCGCGCCCTGTCCACCCGGTAGAAGCGCTCGGTGAGGCGGGGAATGTGTTCGGCGGCGATCCCCGGTCCCTCGTCGCTCACCGCAATCGCGACCGTGTCGTCGTCGGCTTCCGTCTCGACGGTGACGGCGGCGCCGGCCGCGCCGTATTTGACCGCGTTGTCGATGAGGTTCTGCACGGCGAGCGAGAGTTCCTCGGCGTCGCCCAGCGCCGGCGGCAGCGTTTCGGGATGGCGCACGACGACGCGCGCGTCGCGCTCCCGGGCGCGCCAGGCGAGCGCCTCGACCGCTCTTTCGACGACCGGGCGCAACGCCACTTCGCCGTCCGCCGCCTGCGCTTCGCTCCGTTCGATGCGCGACAGGCTGAGCAGGCGGTCCACCAGCCGGCCGATACGCGCCGCGTGGTCCTGCATCATCGCCAGGAACGTCGCGCGTGTCCTTGCATCGTCGCGCGCCGGGCCTTGCAGGGTCTCGATCGCCCCGACGATGGCGGTCAGCGGGGTGCGGATTTCATGGCTGGCGTTGGCGACGAACTCGGCCCGCAGGCGCTCGCTGCGCTCATGCTCGGTCACGTCGCGCAGCGTCAGCGCGACGCGCGCCTCCGCCTCTGCCTCCGCTTCCGCGCCGCCGATGGGCTGGAAATGCCCGACGTAAAACCGCCCTTCCCCGGCTTCGGCGCCCGTTTCGAAACGCGCCGAGACCGCTTCGCCGGCGACGCGGCCGGCCGCGGCGAGCAAGGCCGGCGCGCGCACCGCCGCGGCGAGGGGGCGGCCCGCGAGACCCGGCCCGAAGGCGGCCTCGGCGCTGCGGTTGGCGAAGGCGACGGTGTGCGACCCGTCGAGCAGCAGGAGCGGGTCCGGCAGCGCATGCAGGACCGCGTCGCGGGCGGCGACGGCGCGCGCGGCGCGGTCCTGCCGCGCCCGCCATTCGCGGTCGAGCCGCGCGAAGGCCCGGCGCAGGGGCGCGACGAACCCCGACCCTCCCGGACGGGGCGGCCCCGTCCCTTCCCCGGCGGCGAGCCGCGCCGCCCGGGCGGCGGCGGCGTCGACCGCCGCCGCCGCCGGCCACAGCCCGGCCGCCGCGCCGACCGCGACGGCGAGCCACACCGCCGCGGCGGGCGCGGGGTCCACCGCGCCGGCGGCGGCGAGCGCGGCAGCGGCCGCGCCCGCGAGCGCCGCCGCGGGAAGCGCGGCGCGGACGCAGCGCAAGGCGCGCGCGCGCCCTGCGCGGAGGTCAGCCGCCGGCGGGTTTCGCCCCGGCGCGGACCGCTTCATGCGCCGCAAAGGTGGCGAAGTTCACGATGTCGGAGACCGTGGCGCCGAGCGGGACGATCTGCACCGGCTTCTCCATCCCGATCAGCAAGGGGCCGACAAGGGCGCCGCCTCCGAGCTCCTGTAACAATTTGGTCGAGATATTGGCGCTGTGCAGCGCCGGCATCACCAGCACGTTGGCGGGGCCGGACAGCCGGCAGAACGGGTAGAGCTCGCGCAGCGTTTCGTTGAGCGCCACGTCGGCGGCGATCTCTCCGTCGTATTCGAAGTCCAGCCCTCGCGAATCGAGGATTTCGATGGCCTCGCGCACTCTCTGTCCGCGTTCGCGCAGCGGGTTGCCGTAGGTGGAGAAGGAGAGGAGCGCGACCCGCGGCTCATGGCCCATCTCGCGCGCCTTGACCGCGGTCTGGCAGGCGATGTCCGCGAGGTCGCGCGGCGTCGGCAGTTCGGTCACCGTCGAATCGGCGATGAAGACGGTGCGCTCGCGCATCATCGCGATCGACAGGCCGAGGCGCATCTCGCCCGGGCGCGGGTCGAGCACGCAGCCCACGTCTTCGAGAGCGACGTAGTAGCTGCGCGTGACTCCGGTCACCATGCCGTCGCCGTGGCCGTGCGCGACCATGCACGCGGCAAACACGTTGCGGTCCTGGTTCACCATGCGCTGGCAGTCGCGCCAGAGATACCCCTTGCGCTGGAGGCGTCCGTAGAGGAAGTCGGTATAGCGGGCGTTATGCTCGCTCAGGCGCGCGTTGTGGACTTCGAGCCCGACGGGTTCGCGCAGGCCGATGGACTCCAGTATCTCATGGATGCGCCGTTCGCGGCCGATCAGCACCGCGACGCCGAGCCCCGCCGCGTGCCACTGGATCGCGGCGCGGATGACTTTCTCCTCTTCGCCCTCGGCGAACACCATGCGCGTCGGGCGCGCCTGCACTTCGGCCTGGACGCGGTGCATATGCGCAGCGGTGGGGTCGAGCCGCGCCTCGAGGCGATGCCGGTAGTCCTCGAAATCGGCGATGGGGCGCCCGGCCACCCCGGTTTCCATCGCCGCCCGCGCCACCGCCGGCGGCAGGCGGGCGATGAGCCGCGGGTCGAAGGGCTTGGGCAGGATGTAGTGCGGGCCGTATTGCAGCCGCCGCGTGGCATAGGCCGTCGCCACCTCGTCGGGCACGTCCTCGCGCGCCAGCTCCGCCAGCGCGTGCGCCGCGGCGACTTTCATCTCGTCGTTAATCGCTGTCGCGCGCACGTCCAGCGCGCCGCGGAAAATATAGGGAAAACCGAGGACGTTGTTGACCTGGTTCGGATAGTCCGACCGCCCGGTGGCGACGATGGCGTCGTCGCGCACCGCGGCGACCTCCTCCGGCGCGATCTCGGGGTCCGGATTCGCCATCGCGAAAACGATGGGGCGCGGGGCCATGGATTTGACCATCTCCGCCGACATCGCGCCCTTGATCGACAGGCCGAAAAACACGTCGGCGCCTTTCACCGCTTCTTCGAGGGTGCGCAGTTCGGTGTCGATCGCATGGGCGGATTTCCACTGGTTCATGCCCGCCTCGCGCCCGCGGTAGATAACGCCGCGGGTGTCGCACAGCACCGCGTTGTCGTTGGGCAGGCCCATGCGCTTGAGCAGTTCGAGGCAGGCGATCCCCGCCGCCCCGGCGCCGTTGCACACGAGCCGGGCGCTCTCCAGGCGCCGCCCGGTGAGGTGGAGGGCGTTGACGAGGGCCGCCGCGGCGATGATCGCCGTGCCGTGCTGGTCGTCATGGAAAACCGGCACGTCGAGACATTCCCGCAGGCGCTCCTCGATGACGAAACACTCCGGCGCCTTGATGTCCTCGAGGTTGATCCCGCCCCAGGACTTGCCGAGGAAGCGCACGCAATCGATGAATTCGTCGACATCCTCGGTATCGACCTCGAGGTCGATGCCGTCGATGTCGGCGAAGCGCTTGAACAGCACGGCCTTGCCTTCCATCACCGGCTTCGACGACAGCGCGCCGAGATTGCCGAGGCCCAGCACCGCGGTGCCGTTGGAGATCACCGCCACGATGTTGCCGCGCGAGGTGTAGTCGTAGGAGACTTCCGGCGTCTTGCGGATTTCCAGGCAGGGCGCGGCGACGCCGGGCGAATAGGCGAGCGACAGGTCATGCGCCGTGGTGAGCGGCTTGGTCGCCTGGATTTCGAGTTTCCCCGGCTTGCCGCGGGCGTGGAAAGCGAGCGCCTCGGCGTCGGTGATCTGTGTCGTCGCGGTGGTTCGGGGCATCGCCGGCTCCGCCTCCCGCGGCGTCTGTTCAAGGCCCGTCCGGCACTCTAGAGTCCGCTCCCGGCGTCGTAAAGCGGCGCCGGGGGCGGGCGGCGAGGTGTGCGGTGGGCGAAGGGCAGTCGAACGGGCGCCGCCGCCCGGAAAGGCGCCGCCGCAGCGCGCCCGCGGCGACCCCGATGATCGAGCAATATCTCGACATCAAGAGCGCCCATCCCGACGCCCTGCTGTTCTACCGCATGGGCGACTTCTACGAGATGTTCTTCGACGACGCGGTGCGCGCCGCCGCCGCGCTCGACATCGCGCTGACCCGCCGCGGCAAGCACGAAGGCCGCGACATTCCCATGTGCGGCGTGCCGGTGCACAACCGCGACCCCTATCTCGAACGGCTGATTCGCGCCGGCTTCCGGGTCGCCATCTGCGAACAGACCGAAGACCCGGCCGAGGCGCGCAAGCGCGGCCCCAAAGCGGTGGTCGCGCGCCGGGTCGTGCGCCTGGTGACGCCGGGGACGCTGGTCGAGGACGGCCTGCTCGAGGCGCGGTCCAACAACCACCTCGCCGCCGTCGCGCGCGCCGGCGGCGCCTGGGGCGCGGCGTGGCTCGACCTGTCGACCGGCGACTTCACGGTCGCCGCGCCGTCGCCCGACTCGCTCGCCGCGCTGCTCGCCCAGGTCGCGCCGGGCGAACTCCTCGTCTCCGAAACGCTGGCGAAGGCGCCCGAACTCGCCGAATGGGCGGACGGCGCCACCGCGCTGCCGGCAGTGCGCTTCGACTCCGCCGCCGCCGGACGCCGCCTGCGCGAGGCCTGGGGAGTCGCCTCGCTGGACGCGTTCGGGACCTTCTCGCGCGCCGAGATCGCTGCCGCCGGAGCGCTGATCGACTATCTCGACATCACCCAGAAGGGCCGGAAGGCGCGGTTGTCGCCGCTGCGCCGCCAGGCCGACGGCGCGACGATGGCCATCGATGCGGCGACGCGCCGCAACCTTGAACTGACGCGGGCGCTCGACGGCGGGCGCCGCGGCAGCCTGCTCGACGCCGTGGACCGCACGCGCACCGCCGGCGGCGGACGGCTGCTCGCGGCGCGCCTGGCGGCGCCGCTTACCGACCCGGCGGCGATCGGCGCGCGGCTCGACATGGTGGGGTTCTTCGTCGCCGACGCCGCGGCGCGCGACGCCGCGCGCGAGACGCTGGCGGGCTGCCCGGACGCAGGCCGCGCGCTGGGGCGCCTGTGCCTGGGGCGCGGGGGCCCCCGCGACCTCGCCGCGCTGCGCGAGGCGCTGGCGCGCGCCGAGGCGCTGCGCCGCCGTCTGACCGAAGCCGCGGCAGGCGCGCTGGCGCCGCCGCCCGACGGGATAGCGGCCGCCGCGGCGCGCCTCGGCGCGCACGACGTGCTCATCGACCGCCTCACCCGCGCGCTCGCCCGCGACCTGCCGCCGCAGGCGCGCGACGGCGGCTTCATCGCCGAAGGCTACGCCGTCGCGCTCGACGAACAACGGGCGCTGCGCGACGAGAGCCGCCGCCTGATCGGCGCGCTCCAGTCCGAATACGCGGCGCGCGCCGGCGTCTCCTCGCTGAAGATCAAGCACAACAACGTGCTCGGCTATTTCGTCGAGGTCGGCGCCGGCCACGGCGACAAATTGCTCGCCGACGCGGCGCTGTTCATCCACCGTCAGACGATGGCCGGCGCAGTGCGGTTTTCCACCGTTGCGCTGGCCGAACTCGCGGACAAGATCGCGCGCGCCGCCGACCGCGCGCTGGCTCTGGAACTCGAACTGTTCGACGACCTGGTCGGCGAGGCCGCGGCGCGCGCCGACGACATCGCGGCGACCGCCGACGCCCTCGCCGCGATCGACGTCGCCGCCGCCGGGGCGGCGCTCGCCGTCGAGCGCGACTATTGCCGGCCCGAGGTGGACGGCGGGACCGATTTCCGCGTCGCCGGCGGGCGTCACCCCGTCGTCGAGGCCGCCGGCGCGGAGGGCGCCGCCGCGGGCGATGGGTTCGTCGCCAACGATTGCGCTCTCGCGCCCGGCGCGCGGCTGTGGCTGCTGACCGGTCCGAACATGGCGGGCAAGAGCACCTTTCTGCGACAGAACGCGCTGATCGCGGTGCTCGCCCAGGCGGGTTGCTACGTGCCCGCCCACGCCTGTTCGCTCGGCGCGGTGGACCGCCTGTTCAGCCGTGTCGGCGCGGCGGACGACCTGGCGCGCGGGCGCTCCACCTTCATGGTCGAAATGGTGGAGACGGCGGCGATCCTCAACCGGGCCGGCCCCCGCGCGCTGGTCATCCTCGACGAGATCGGGCGCGGCACGGCGACCTTCGACGGCCTGTCGATCGCCTGGGCGACCATCGAGCACCTGCACGCGGTCAACCGCTGCCGCGCCCTTTTCGCGACCCATTACCACGAACTGACGGGCCTGGCGGCGACCCTCGACGGTCTGGCCTGCCGCACCATGCGCGTGCGCGAGTGGAAAGGCGAGGCGGTGTTCCTCTACGAAGTCGCGCCGGGGACGGCCGACCGCAGTTACGGCATTCACGTCGCGCGGCTTGCGGGCCTGCCCCCCGTCGTTGTTGAACGGGCCGAAACGGTCCTGAAGACGCTGGAGAGCCAGGAGGGGGGCGCCGCGTCGTCGCGCCTCGCCGACGACCTGCCGCTCTTCTCCGCGGCGCGGCCGAAGGGCGGGGGGACGGCGCCGCCGGAGGCGACCGACCCGGCGCTCGCCGAACTGCGCGCCACCGACGCCGACTCCCTCGCCCCGCGCGAGGCGCTGGAGCTCGTCTACCGCCTGAAGACACTCGCCGGGGAGTAGGCGGCGACGCCGCGCCCGCCTCCGGTATATGATTGCGGCGTTGTGGCGCGGGGGTTCGCGAGGCGGGTTTCATGGCGCGGGGAGCCGGGGGAAAGGAGAAGGAGGCGGGCGGCGCCGTCGCCGGCTACGAGGCCGAATTGTGGAAAGCGGCCGACGCGCTGCGCGGCGCGATGGACGCCGCCGAATACAAGCACGTGGTGCTCGGCCTGATCTTCCTCAAATACGTCTCCGACGCCTTCGGGGAAACCCGCGCCCGCCTGATCGGCGAGCGCGCCGAGGGCGCGGACCCGGAAGACCCCGACGAATACCGCGCCGAAAACGTCTTCTGGGTCCCCGCGGAAGCGCGCTGGGAGGCCCTCGCGGCGCGGGCGCGGCAGCCCGATATCGGCCGCGCGGTGGAGGACGCCATGGCGGCGGTGGAGCGCGACAACCCGTCGCTCGCCGGGGTGTTGCCGCGCGACTACGCCCGCCCGGCGCTCGACCGGGGGCGTCTGGGCCGGCTGATCGACCTGATGGGCAGGGTCCGCATCGGCGACGCCGAATCGCGCGCCGGCGACTCGCTCGGCCGCGTCTACGAGTATTTCCTTTCGCGCTTCGCCGGCGCCGAGGGGCGCCGGGGCGGCGAATTCTACACCCCGCGCTGCATCGTGCGCCTGCTCGTCGAAATGCTCGAACCCTGGAAGGGCCGCGTCTACGACCCGTGCTGCGGTTCGGCCGGAATGTTCGTCCAGTCGGTCGACTTCATCGAGGCCCATGCGACCGGCAACGGCAATGGCGGCCGCGCCCGCCGCGACGTCAGCGTCTGGGGCCAGGAATCCAACTACACCACATGGCGGCTGGCGAAGATGAACCTCGCCATCCGCGGCATCGACGGCCAGATCGCGCATGGCGACAGTTTCCTCGACGACCGTCACCCGGACCTGAAGGCGGATTTCATCCTCGCCAACCCGCCCTTCAACGTCTCCGACTGGGGCGGCGAGCGCCTCGCCGGCGATGCGCGCTGGCGCTTCGGCGCGCCGCCACGCGGCAACGCGAATTTCGCCTGGGTCCAGCACATCGTTCACCATCTCGCGCCCGGGGGCGCGGCCGGCTTCGTGCTCGCCAACGGCTCCATGTCGTCCGGCAACGCCGCCGAGGCGGCGGTCCGCAAGGCGCTTGTCGAGGCGCGGCTGGTCGATTGCATGGTCGCGCTTCCGGGGCAGTTGTTCTACGGCACGCAGATCCCCGTCTGCCTGTGGTTCCTGTCGCGCGGGCGCCGGCGCGACGACATCCTGTTCATCGACGCCCGGACGCTCGGCCATATGGCGGACCGCACCCACCGCGAATTGTCCGACTCGGAGATCGCCCTCGTCGCCGACACCTTTCACGCCTGGGGCGGCGACGGCGGCTATGAGGACGCGCCGGGCTTCTGCCGCGCCGCGCCGCTGGAGGAAGTGCGCCGCCACGGCCACGTCCTCACCCCCGGCCGCTATGTCGGCGCGCCGCCGCAGGAGGACGACGGCGAGCCCTTCGCCGACAAGATGCACCGCCTGGCGGCGCAATGGCGCGAACAACGCGCAGAGGGCGCGCGGCTCGACGACGCCATCGCCGCCAATCTGGAGCGCCTCGGCTTCGGGAAACCGCGCGCGTGACGCTCGACACGACATTCGCCCGGGACTGCCTGGACAAGCTGGAGCGCTCGATCGCGATCATCGGGCGGCGCGCGCCCGACGACCCGGTATGCGACGTTCTCCGCGCGCCGTGCATCGCGGAATTCGAACGCGCCCTCGATCAATGCGGGAAGCTCCTCAGGAAGCGCCTGCGGCCCTGGTTCGCCAGCAACCGCGAGGCGGATCGGCTCACCTTCAAGGATATCTTCCGCCACGCCGCGAAGCATGGCTTGATCGACGCGCCTGCCTGCGAGCGCTGGCTACGCTATCGCGATAACCGGAACGACCCGGCGCATGACAGCGGCGATGCTTTCGCGCGCGCCACGCTGACGCTCCTGCCGGCGTTCGTTGCCGACGCGCGGGCGCTGACCGACATGATCGAAGACGGGAACGATGAGTGACGGGCTGCATCTGTCGGCGCGCCATCGTGAGGCGCTGGAAGCGCTGCTGCGGTCGCATCTGCCCGGCGTCGAGGTCTGGGCCTATGGCAGCCGGGCGAACGGCGCCGCCCACGACGGCAGCGATATGGACCTGGTTTTGCGCGGGTCGGGCTTGCGGGAGATACCGGCGCGGCGCCTTGCCGACTTCGCGGACGCGGTGCGGGAATCGAGCGTTCCCTTTCTGGTCGAAGCGCGCGACTGGGCGCACCTGCCGGAGCGATTTCATCGAGAGATCGAGCGAGGGTATATTGTCCTGATAGGCGCCGGAGCGCGAGAAAAACACGGATGGCGAAAAATGGATCTTGGAGATTGCATTGAAATCGTCAATTCCACCCTCTCCCCAAGCGAGAAATGGCCTTTTATCAATTATCTGGATACCGGAAACATCACCGATAATCGAATTTCGGAGATTCAACGCCTGACTGTCGGCGAGGACAAGATACCGAGCCGGGCGCGCAGAAAGGCGGGGTGCGGCGATATTGTCTACTCCACCGTTCGCCCGAACCAGCGCCATTACGGGTTGCTCAGGGATATCCCCCGGAATTTTCTCGTATCCACAGGGTTTGCCGTTCTGAGAGGCCGGAGCGGGATCGCGCACACCGATTTCATATACTGGTTCCTGACGCAGGATCGGGTCGTCGACCGTCTTCAAACCATAGCGGAACACAACACGTCGGCCTATCCGGCGATCAGGCCGGAATATCTCGAACTGCTTCCCATCGATCTGCCGCCCTTCCCCGAACAGCGGGCCATCGCCGGCGTCCTGTGCGCGCTGGACGACAAGATCGCGCTGAACCGACGCATCAACGAGACGCTGGAAGCGATGGCGCAAGCGGTCTTCGAGGACTGGTTCGTCGATTTCGGCCCCACCCGCGCGAAGATGGAAGGCCGCGAACCCTATCTCGCGCCGGAACTCTGGTCGCTTTTCCCCGACCGCCTTGTCGACTCCCGACTTGGCGGGTTACCGGAAGGGTGGACGGTAAATCCGCTTTCGGAGGCGATCGAGCTCAACCCGCGCCGATCCCTGAGAAAAGGCAAGGCCGCCCCCTATCTCGATATGGCAAATATGCCCACAAAGGGGCACGTCCCAAGGGCGGTCGTGGAGCGTCCCTACAGGTCGGGAATGAGGTTCGTCAACGGCGACACGCTTGTGTCGCGGATCACCCCGTGCCTGGAAAACGGCAAGATCGCCCACGTCGACTTCCTGCTGGAGGGTGAAATCGGTTGGGGATCGACCGAGTATATCGTTATGCGATCGAAGGGCGATCTTCCCGAGGAGTTCGTCTATTATCTTGCCCGCAGCGCCGGTTTTCGCGAGTTTGCCGTTCAGAACATGACGGGCACGAGCGGTCGCCAGCGGGTTCCGGCAACCGCGCTTTCACTGTTCCCGTTTCCTGTGCCCCCGCGCGCTGTAACCGATGGATTCAGGAGTCTGGTCAGGCCACTTATGACCCGGATATCGAAGGCGGATCGCGAGTCCCGCGTGCTCGCCGCGCTGCGGGATTCGATTCTGCCGAAGCTCGTGTCGGGGGAGTTGCGGGTGAATGTCGATGATCGGCCGCCGGGGGAAACGGTTCGATGACCAGTACGATCCTCACCCAGGCCGAAGCCGAAGCGCTCATAGCCCTCGAGAAGCGTCGATTCGACACGATCCGAAGGGATTATCCCGGCCCCGGAGAAGCGGGCACGGCTCCGGTGGTTTCGACCGACGGGCGCGAGCGGTTTTCTCTCGATCTGCGCCGCGGGCGGATCGATCTCTCAAAGGGCACTTACCAGACTCGCGGACGACAAGTCATGGTCCTCGCTCGCCTGGATTTCGGCAGCGCGCCGCATCGCAATCCCGACGGAGAGGAGATCGGATCGCCCCACCTGCACCTTTATCGAGAGGGATATGGCGACAAATGGGCGTTTCCGCTCCCGGACGACCGGTTTACGTTTACGGATTTGAAGGATCGCTGGATAATGTTTGAAGATTTCATGAGCTTCTGCAATATCGTCGATCCGCCGAACATCCAGAGAGGGCTTTTCTAATGATCGAAGATATGCAGACACTGTTGGATCGGTATTGGGTCTGGCTGCGGGACAGGACTTGTCTCCGGGAGGCGGGGGACTGGATAGAAATCACTACGCCTTACCTGGACCGTCACAACGACTGCCTCCAGATATATGCGAGGCGCACAGAAGACGGACTCGAGCTGACGGACGACGGCTATATTCTTGACGACCTGGAGCAGTCGGGTTGCAAGATCGATAGTCCCAAACGCAAAGCGCTGTTCAAGACGACGCTGAGCGGTTTCGGCGTTCGGCACGATGGAGGGGCGCTCAAAGTCAGGGCGTCGGCGGACAATTTTACGCTGCAAAAACATAATTTGGTGCAGGCGATGCTTGCCGTCAACGATCTTTTTTGTCTTGCCTCGCCGGTTGTCGCGAATTTGTTCCACGAGGACGTGGTCGCGTGGCTCGATCTCTCCGAGATCCGCTACACGCCGAACGTGAAATTCACCGGCAAAAGCGGCTTCGATTACCGCTTCGACTTTGTCATACCGAAGTCGAATGCGCAACCGGAACGGGCGCTGCGCGCATTCAACCGCCCGGATCGCGATGCTGCGCAAAATATGGTGTTTTCACGGATCGATACAAAAGACGTGCGTTCTCCGGAAACCTGTTTTTATGCGATCCTGAACGACACGGAACAACCTGTTTCGGGGAAGGTACTGGACGCGATCCGCATCAACGAGGTGCGCCCGTTCCTGTGGTCGGCTCGCGATGAAGTGCGCGAGGAATTAGCCGCGTGACCGGCGTCGCCAAACCCGGTGGGCCGGCGCTGGGGATCCGTCGGCGTGAAGGGCCCGCTGCCTCGATGGAGCGAGCGAGGAAAGGAAGCGCTTGATGAAGGTCAGCATCCAGGACAGGGAGGCGTTGGCCGCCGTTTCGCCCGCCGCGTTGTCGGCCTATGCGCGCGCCGAGGGCTGGACCAGGGAAGACGCATGGGGCGAGCACTCCGATGTCTACACCCGCGACGGGGCGCCCGAAATTATCGTTCCCGGAACCCGGCGCCTCGGCGACTACGTTAGCATCGTATCGCGACTGATCGAGATTTTTGCGGAGGCCGCCGGAACGGACGCCCTTTCGCTCTATCGGGTTCTGACGACCGTCGACCGGGATGTCGCCCGGGTCGGGGCGGTGACCGGGGGCGGCGGCGGCTCGGTATCCCTGAACGACAGCGTGAAGCTGATAACCGGAGCGCGCGATATGGTGCTGGCGGCAGCCCGTTCCTTACGCGAACCGGGACCGGCCTGCCGCGGCGCGGCGAGCAGTGAGACCGACGAGTATTTGCGGCAGGTCCGTCTCGGGCATACCGAACAAGATAGTTGTGCCGTCGTGCTGATCGGCCCCATCGTTCCGCCTTTGCGGGGATCGGCCGCCGATGATCGACCCGTCGGACGGCGGATGACGCAGCGCTTGATCGAAGCGTTGACGGCGACCCGGGAAGCGGCTGAAAAGGCATCCGTCGGCGACGCCAATGTCTTACGGGACGCCGTGAGTCGCGGCGCAAGCGCCGATCTGTGCGAGGCCCTCGCGATGCTAATCGAGCCGTTTCACGGGATCGATGTCAGGTTGTCCTGGGCGCGCACCCGGCCGATGAAGACGGCGGGCGAGACCGTCCGGTTCGGATCGTCCGATGCCCCTGTTCTGCGCGAAGCGGCGCGATGTTTCCGGGAACAGGAACCGTTGCCGGATACCTCCCTGGTCGGCCGGGTTCAGCGGTTGCAACGCAGCGACGGGCAAATGGATGGAACGGTGACCCTGCGCACCTGGATCGACAGGCGTGTCCGCTCCGTTTCGGCCATCTTGAACGGCAGGGACTATGATCGCGCCATCCAGGCGCACAGGGACAACGCTCCGGTCGTGATGTTCGGCGATCTTGAGCGGTTCGGCGGCCGGTGGCGCTGATCTGGTTCGGACACATGTGAGACGCGGGGCTTGCAGGCGGGGTGGGGGTCTCCGAAGCTGTTTGGTGTGACGAAACAGCCGACGGAGGCCCCCATGCAGGTTATCGGCCTGCCGAGACAGATTACACAAGGAGCACGCCTGGCGTCGCGTCTGTGCGCCGCTGAGCGTAGCGAAGGGGCGCACAGACGCGACGCCATCGAACGCTGGAAGCAGGCCCGCGAAGACGGCCTGAACGCCCGCTCGGCGGCGGCTGCGGTCGGCGTGCCCCTGTCGACCCTCTACCGCTGGCGAAAGCGCGCCGAACGCGGACGCCTCGAACCGCTCTCGCGCCGCCCCCGCCGCGTGCGCCGGGCGCAATGGGCGCCGGCGCTGGTCGCGGCCGTGCGCGAGGCCCGCAACGACTATCCCATGTGGGGAAAGGCCAAAATCGCCGTCCTCATCCAACGCCAGGGCTTCGACGCCAGCGAAAGCACCATCGGCCGCATCCTCAAAACCCTCGTCGAAAAAGGGGACGTCTTCCCCGTCCCCGACCTCCGCCGAAACGCCCCCCGCGCCGCACGACGAAAACGCCCCCGGGCCACGCGCCTGCCCAAAGGACGCAAACCCTCCCAACCCGGAGAAATCGTCCAGCTCGACACCCTCTCCATAACCCGGACCGCAGGGCGACCGACCATCAAGCAGTTCACCGCATACGACCCCGTCACCCGCTGGACATGCGCGCAAGCCTGGAGGCGCGCAACCGCTCACAACGCCAAACGCTTCCTCGACAAACTCCAGGAAGACATGCCCTTCCCCATCCGAGCCATCCAGGTCGATGGCGGCGCCGAGTTCAAAGCCGACTTCGAACGCGAATGCCAAAGCAGGGGAATCGACCTCTTCGAACTCCCGCCCCGATCCCCCAAACTCAACGGCTCCGTCGAACGCAACAACGGCGCATGGCGATATGAGTTCTACGCAACATGGGACCTCCCCGACAACGACCTCAACCGAATCAACCGCTGGGTCGACGCCTTCGCCGACGAGTTCAACAACTTCCGACCCCACCAGGCCCTCGACAACCGCACCCCCGCTCAATACCTTCAATCCCCGACAGCAAACGAGACCCCCACCGACCGCCCCACGTCTCATATGTCGTGAACCAGTACAGGCGCTTGCGGAATCCCCGCATCGTGGATATCATTTCCGACGAAGATGATACTTCCGGGGATCGGGAACGATGATCGACGAAGGCGTCTGCGGGGAGGCGAACGGCCGATTACCGACCTGGAGCCTGGCCATTTTCGTTTCGGCCCCGAATGTATTTTCAAGGGATTACGGGCAATGTGTAAAAGGACCGAACAAACCCGCCCCTCTACGTCATTCATGCGAAGAAGCGTGTGAAGAAGTCGAACAGCGTTACAAATACTCGTCATTCCCGCGAAAGCGGGAATCTATTGCGGCGTTTCCAAAAAGAAAGTCGGGCCGATATGGCGGACGGTCGCTTCCGGATTCCCGCTTTCGCAGGAATGACGAAGTATTGTTGGGGCATTATTGTCTTTCACTGCGCCATTTCTTCGGTGCTCCAACCGTCATAACGAGCGCCATCCGATTTCTTCCCACACTCCTTCGCGGGAATGACGAAAGGGAATTATCCGATCAATTCTTTTGTGCGCCGTTTTGCGCGGTGGCGGGAGCGGGCGCAAACGACCTCAGTGTCCGTTTCGAAATGAGTTGAGTGATTTCAGTCGGTTGCGATTCACCGGTTGTGGCTGGCAACCCGGTGAGGCGCGACATGTGGACTGAAACCACTCGGTCGCAGTATGCGCGCGAAGGGCGATGCTATGCAAGCGACCTGGACGACGCCGAATGGCGCCCGGTCGCGCCCGCCATGCCGCCGAGCAAACCGCTCAGGCGGCGGCGTCGGACCGACCTGCGCGAGGTCGTGAACGCGATCTTGTCCGTCCTGCGCTGCGGTTGCCCGTGGCGCATGTTGCCGAAGGGTTTCCCGCCCTGGCGGACGGTGTATCGGTATTTCGCGGCGTGGCGCGATAGCGGCCTATGGGTGTCGATCAACCATCGTCCGGCGATGGCGTCGCGTGCGTCCGGGGGACGGGCGACCGGCCCGTCGGCCGGCATTGTCGACAGCCAATCGGCAAAGACGACGGAGAGCGGAGGCCCGCGCGGCTTCGACGCCGGCAAGAAGGTCAAGGGCCGCAAGCGCCATATCGTCACCGACACCGGCGGGTTGCTCGTCGCGGCCCTGGTCCATCCCGCCGACATCCGGGACCGCGCCGGCGCGCCCGCCTTGCTGGCTTCGATACGCTATCGGTTTCCGTGGCTGCGCCACATTTTCGCCGATGGCGCCTATGCGGGTCCGAAACTCAAGGCGGCACTGGAAGGCAAGGGGCGATGGCGGGTCGAGGTCGTCGGGCGCGCACGCGGCAGCCGGGGGTTCCAGGCGTTGCCGCGGCGCCGGGCGGTGGAGCGGACGCCGGCATGGCTGGGCCGCAACCGGCGGTTGGCCAGGGACTTCGAGGCGACTGTCGCCACGGCCCGGACATGGCTCTTTATCGGAAGCGTCCAAATCCTGCTGCGAAGGCTGACACGCCAGAAAAAACAACAACCTGGTCCGAAACGGACACTTAGGAATTACTCCACGTCTTGGTCAAGGCGAGAAAATTGAGGAAATAAACGAGTGTCCGGAAACGCTATTCTGTCCGCGGGTTTCAATCGTCTCAGACTGTGAGAACGCGAACGAATGCTTCCATCGGACGACCGAATATCTATCTCCTTTTCCCTAGCGAGATCAATAAAAACATCATCAAGGTCCGAGAATCGAGCCGTGGTTTCATTTGCCAGTGCGTGCCTGATTGCATCTACAGTGACAGGGTTTTCTGAAGCCAAGCTGGCTATTTGCCTCGGCATCGAATTCAGCAACTGTTCTTTTACCCGATCAGATTCAATTTTCCGGAATTGAAATAAAGATATTTCCTCGGGATTTTTGATCGCGTCGACGCCCATCATGCCAAATCCACCGGGACCATAATGCACGAAGGTGTTGTGGATATCCCAATGGATCTGAATCATAACATCGCGCGCTATTGGATGTCTTGACAGGTGGACAAACCACAAGGCGCGACGGGATATTTTTGGTCGGATAAAGAACGGTGTATCAAAAATAGTGCCGATACGGATATGTTCACGCAGCACGCTTCGAATATTTTCACGCAGCAGTCTCTGAGCGAGCGCTCTTCCGCCGCGCTTGTCTCTAAATTGGATCAGATCGCGTATCTGGGAGTCCGTAAACTCGGAATATGCGCCGGGTTTAATTCACGGGCGTGTTTTTTCCACATAATTGATGAGTCCATCAGCGGCATACGTCAATATAACTTCTGCCGCAGGCAATTCATTAAATATACGAGCGACGAGTGCAAGTCGCACTTGTGAATATCCGGTCTGATCGAGCAGAAAAATTGCGCGCCCGGCCCTGGGCTGTCGGCGAGCGATCTCTTTGATGATGTCGTCAAGTTCATCCTCGAATCGGCCATTGAGAATAACGATATTATCACTATCGACCTGATATTCACGTTCGGTCAGTGCCTTTCGAAGGTGGTCTGTGTGCGCCTTTTCCTTGTCAACGAAATAGAATTTGTGGTCGAAATGCAGATGCTTCGTGCGCGTCTGTTTCAGTCTGTCCATTGCCTTGTTTGACTCCTCCAGCATGATCAAAGGAGTGCCGGACAAGATCTCATCTTCATCCCGGAACACACCGCCTCCGGCGAAACCGTCGACGAAATCCAATTTGAATTCGTCGCGCTGAAAATTGAGAGTCAGCCTGTCGAGATAGGCGCGAAGGTACTGGCGCAGAACGTCCAGCTTCGCCTTGCTGTGCGCCTCAATCGGGGGCGGAGGATCGTCAGGGCGCCACTTGAAGGCCATGTTCTCTTTCCTCTATCCGGGAAACAGGCCTGTCGTTGTGCTCTCTCCCTTCAATTTTCCGTCCGCCCGCTTTCGGGGTCCGCCCGCCCCATTGCTTGAAGAAGAAGGGAACGCCCGTTTCGTCGCAGCGATCCCGGATGTCGCAGATCCACTCAATTTTCATGGGCCGGGCCCGGGGGCCGCTCTCGCCGCCGACGATAACCCAGGATATTCCCTCCAGATCAATGTCTCCGATGGGACCCAGAAGCGGTTCGATGGACAGGAAGCGAACCGCGACCGGCGATGCCCGAAGGTGCTTGATTCTGACGCTTGCCGCCCGATCCTCGACGGACACCCCGCACCAGATATGGCGCGGTGCAATGCTGCCGGCATATCTGCGCTGCAGGTAGTTCCTCATGAGCGAACTACGCTTCGTCAGAATCTGGTAGTCGTGCCGGTCGACGGCTTCCATCGTGTCGAATATTTGGTCGATGAAGCGGCGGTTGACGGCCTTGTGAAAAAGATCGCTCATCGAATTGACGAAGATCATGCGTCTTTTACGCCATCGCGCCGGCTGATCCAGGCGCGACGGCCATTCGCGAAGATCGAAGCCTTGCTCGTAAGGGTGGCCCGGGACGCCGCGCCATCGTTCGGCAAAGCGCTCAGCATAGCAATGATCGCAGCCGCGCGAGATACTGGTGCACCCGGTGACCGGGTTCCAGGTCGCGTCGGTCCACTCGATGGCAGATTTTGCGCCCATGCGAATAACCTTCGGTGCGGCCTTTCGCGCCAAGCCGGAGCCGCTTATACGGCTACCCGCATCGCGTTGGCAATGAGTTCCTCGCGTGAACGGGCGGACGCGCGTCGAATGGCGACGGCGCGATGGCGCGGCGCGCCGGTCGAGCTTGCCATTGGCCAGCTGGTTCTCCTGTCGTTCAATTCCACGCCTCCGCGCCGAACAATCTGTCCCTGAGCGCGGCAGGAGCGAGGATCGGAACGGAGAACCCCGCCGCCAGCGTCAGGAGATCGCGGTCGCCGGTCACCAGGGCATCCGCCTGACCGACGAGCGCCAGCTCCAGAAAGGGACGATCGGACGGATCCCGGCACAGGGGAACGTCCGGAGGCGGATCCGGCACGGTGACCGTTTCGCAGCACAGCAGATAGTCGGCCAGGAGGAGCTTGCGGTCGGCCTCGCTCAAGCGGAATTTCGGGTAGGCGAGAACGCGGTTCAGCTCGGCCGTTGTTCGCTGGCTGGCCAGGGGCAGGATGCTCCCTCCCCGCCATGCACCGCGCATCCAGGACAGGGAACCAGATTGAAAGAGCAGCGCCGACAGCAGAACGTTGGTGTCGAGAACGAAGCGCCCAGGTGTCATCCAGTTCGGCGCGCCCAGGTCACGGCGTCGGCTATGTCGGTCTCCGTGAGGCCGAGTCCGGCCAGCTTGGCGCGCACAGCGTCAGCGCGGTTCGCGCGCACCGGCGTCAGCACGATCCGTCCGTTCTCCTCGGTCGCGTCGAAATACTCGGTTTCCTCGACGGCGGAGATCAACGCCTTGGGCAGGGTCAGCCGGTTCCCGGCGGTCAGTTTGGCAAGCATGAGTGACAATCCCAATTGACGATCCGAATTAAGGCACATAACGAAACATAACCCCATGCGTCTGGAATGACAAGGGCAATTATAATCGCCTGGCAACGGCGCCGTTGGCGCGGGTGCGTCCGGGCGCTCTCCGGCGTCGCCGGTCATGGGAATTCCCGGCGGCAGGATGAAAAGCATACAGGCCAGCCTGCCCCGGCGGCTACAGCGAGCCGAGGAAGGCGAGGAGGGCGGCGCGGTCGTCCGCCGGAAGGGCGCGGAAGGCTTCGCGGGACGCTTCAGCCTCGCCGCCGTGCCACAGGATGGCTTCGGCCAGGCCGCGGGCGCGGCCGTCATGCAGGAAATAGCGATGGCCGTTGACGGTTTCGGTCAGGCCGATGCCCCACAAGGGGGGCGTGCGCCATTCGCGGCCCGTGGCGCGGCCCTCATGGACGCCGTCGGCCAGGCCCTCGCCCATGTCGTGCAGCAGGAGGTCCGTATAGGGCCAGATCAGCTGCCCGGCGAGGCCGGGAACGGGCCAGTCGCGCCGGGTCGCGTGCTTCGGGGCGTGGCAGGCGGCGCAGCCCGCTTCGTAGAACAGGCGCTTGCCGCGCAGCACTTCCGGCGCGTCGACATCGCGTCGCGCCGGCACGGCGAGGTGACGGCTATAGAAGACGATGGGCGCCATGATTGCCTCGGGCGCTTCCGGCGCTCCGCCATGGGGCGCGCCGACGCACTCGGCCTGCGCCGTCGTGCAATCGCCCCAGGGGGCCGGCGCCAGAGGGTTGGAAACGCCGATGTCCCCCGCCATCGCCGCCGCCGCCTGGTCGGTAACGGTCGCCTTGCCCGCCTTCCAGCCGAAACGCCCGAGGGCCATGCGCTCCAGCGACGGGCTCCAGACGCGGTTCGCGCGGCCCGATACGCCGTCGCCGTCGGCGTCGTCGGGATCGACGCGGGCGAGGATATCGGCCTCGTCGATCGCTTCGAGGAGGCCCAGCCCGATCATCGGCGGCGCGACGCGCGGGCTGACCGCTGTGTCCGGGGCCAACGGCCCGTATGCGAGATCCTCGATCCGGTAACGGGGCGCGCGGAGGCTCGCCGCCGCGCCGTCGCCGAAGGCGACCGCCGTTTCGCGATACTCGACCGCGAGGCGGCCCTCGCGACGCAGGCCGGGGACCGCGAGGTCCTGGAGCTGCGCGCCGTAGACGGGGTCGGGCGCGCGCTGCGGGGCGGAGAGGCGCAGGATCATCGACACCGCGCTGTCGTCCGGCCCTGCCGGCGGATGGCCGCGGCCGTCCTTGAGATGGCAGCGCTGGCACGACCGCGCGTTGTAGAGCGGCCCCAGCCCGTCGGCGGACGCGGTGGAGGCCGGGGCCGCCACCCAGGCGCGGCGGAACAGGCCGTTGCCGACGAAGAACTCGCCGCGTTCGGCGAAGGACAGGCTGGCCGACGGCATGGAAAAGGCGTCGCCGTCGAACCTCGTGCGGTTGGTCGCCGTGCCGCCCGACAGCGTCTCCCACCGTTCGGCGGCGGAGAAGTCCGTCGTCGGGGCGAGGATCGCCGCTCTCTCCTCCGGATCCGGCGCCGGCGCCGCGGGAAGCGCCGCCGCGAGCGCCGGAAACGCGAGCATGAGCGCGAACGGCGCCCGCGGCGTCATCCCGCCCCGCCCCCGGCCCGCGACGGGGGAGCCTTCTATTCGAACACCGCTTCCGGGTTGTCGAGGCTGTCGGAGCCTTCGAAAGCGAGGGCGCGCAAGCCGAGCGCCGGGGCGATGCGCCCGATCTCCGCCGTCTGCGCGACGAGCGCATCGACGACCGCCTGCACAAGCGCGTTTCCTTCTTCGTTGCCTTCGCCGATCATCCGGTCGTAGGCCATTTCCCCGCTGTCGGCCGTCGCTTTCAGACGGCCCGCCGCGGCGAGGGTTTCGTCGAGGCGCGCGCGTATCGCCGCGTCGAGCGCCGGGTCGCGTTCGCGCACCAGCGCCGACAGGCCCGGCCCCTCGACGACGCGTCCGCCGGCGCCTTCGTAGCGTCCGGCATACACATTGCGGATGCCGACGATGTTGTAATAGTGGGAATTGTGCGTGTTGTCGGAGAAGCAGTCGTGCTCCTCCTCCGGGTCGTGCAGGAGCAGGCCCAGCCGCATGCGCTCCCCCGCCAATTCGCCGTAGGACAGGCTGCCGAGGCCGGTGACGATGGCGGCGAGGCCGGCCTCTTCCGTCCCCCGTTCGAGCGCTGCGCGGGCGGCGCCGCCGGGCGCCCAGTTCGCGGCCATCTCCTCGAGGTCGGCGACGAGCAGCGCCGCGGCGGCCGTGAGATACGCGCCGCGGCGGTCGCAATTGCCGCCCGTGCACGCCTCGCCCGCCGCGTAGTCGGTCCACGGTCGCGCTCCGGCGCCCGGGCCGGTCCCGTTCAGGTCCTGCCCCCACAGCAGGAACTCGATGGCGTGATAGCCGGTCGCGACATTGGCCTCGACCTCGTCGATCTCGTGCAGCGAGCGGATCAGCGCCGGGTCGATCGTCGAGGCGTCGATCGTCCGTCCCCCTGCGGTCAGCGACGGGTTGGCGACGATGTTGGCGGCACGGAAACCGTTGCCTTCGCTTTCGCCATAGGCGCCGCCGTCGACGTAATCGATCAGGCCCTCGTCGAGGGGCCATGCGTTCACCCGCCCTTCCCACTCGTCGACGATGGGGTTGCCGAAGCGCCAGGCTTCGGTCTGTTGATAGGCGGGGCGGGCGGCGATCCAGGCGGCCTTCGCATCCGCATGAGTCTGGGCGCCGGGGGCGGCGAGCATGTCGGCGACGGCGCCGGCGAGGGCGCGCGCGGCGGCGAGCGAGTCCTCGTAGCCCGCCTGGGCGATGTCGGCGTATGTGTCGATGACCGCGCGCGCGTCGGTCGCCGCCTGCGCGGCGCGCAGCGGCGGTTCGGCGGCCCACCCCGCGAGCGCCGCGGCGAGCGCTGCACAGGCGGCCTTCCATCTGCGTATCGTCATGTCGTTCTCCCTTGCGGACCGGTCGCAGCGTATCGCCGCCGGTCTGCGATTGTAAGTCACTCTCATTCGCGCGGCTTCATCGGCGCGGCCCCCGGGCGGCCTTCCGGCGTGCTGCGGGGCGCGCCCGGGGGCCGAAAAAGAGGGCATTGCGAATGAGAATGACTCTCATTATCATCCGACGCGGCCGCGATTCGGCGGCCCGGCAGCTCTCAGGGAGATCACCTTGAACGACACCCGTTCCTCCGTTCCCGCGCGCGCCCTCGCAGCGGCGTTCGCGGCGGCCCTGTGCCTTTCGGCATCGGGCGCGTCCGCGCAATTCTCCGCCACCGCCTCGGCGGAAACCCGGCCCGAAGGGTCGGGGAAGCTCCAGCAGTCCTTCACCCGCCGGCACGGCAAGGAGCACGGCGAATACACCGCCTGGAACATGTCGACTTCGGTCGAATACGGCCTCGCCCACAACTTCACCCTGGGCGGCGCGATCCGGACGCAGTCGATCGACACGTCGGGGCTTCTCGTGCCCGGCTACCTGCCCGGCGACGAGAGCTACACCCTGAAATTCGCCGGCTTCGACATTTCGGGGAAGCACAAGTTCCTCAACACCGCCGAGGACGACATCGGAGTCGCCGCCTACTGGCACGGCCACTACGACGCGCTCGACAAGCATTCCGGCCTGGGCAAGACGGTCTACGCCCTGGAAACCGGGGTGGCGGTGCAGAAATACTTCATGGAAGGCCAGCTGACCTGGCTGGCCAACGCCTCGGTTAAGGCGGTCCACGCGACCCGCGACGAGATCGCCGTGCTCGACGACGAAGGGAACCAGGCCTACGCCGACGTCACATACAACGGCCAGCCGGCGCGGCTGTTCTTCCCCGGCGGCGACCCGGAGCGGTGCAACGAGAAGGAACCGGAAGGCGGTTTCCTCAGCGACGACCCTTCCGACAGGGAATGCTTCGAATGGCCGAACTTCGCCGAAATGGAGATCGAGCTGAAATTCGCCACCGGCTTCAGCTTCCGGTTTGCGAACAACTGGTATCTGAGCGCCGAGGCGCTCTGGGAGCAGGAGCACGAGACCGAAGTGAACCGTGAACGCTATTCGCTCTTCGTGGGCCCGGGGCTGCATTTCGAGGGGCAGCAGTGGTCCGCCTCCGTGGGCTGGCTGAAGCAGGTGAACGGCGGCGGCGAGAAGATCGACGATGCGGACGAGCTGCATTTCATCGAAAAGACCGACAACGAGCTCCGTCTGAAGGTCGCCTACAATTTCTGACCCGGCTTCCGGCCCGGCGCCCGGGCCCGCTTTCCGGGAGCGCGCGAAGCCCGCAGCCGTCCGCCCGGCGCTCGCCGCCCTGGTCCTGACGGCCTGGGCGGCGTGCGGCGCAGCCCGCGCCGACGCGCCCCCGGACGCCGCGCGGGCGCTCTTCCCCCCGGGGACCGGCTTCGCGCCGGTCCCCGTCGCGACGCTGGGCGACGACCGGATCGACGCCATCGAGGACGTGGCCGATGTGCGCGTGCGGCCGAGGCGCATCCGCTCCTGGCGGGCGTCGGACGCCGGCGACTGGCTGTTCATCGATCAGGTGATCGGCAAGCACGAGTTCATCACCTACGCGCTGGCCGTCGGCGGCGGCGGCGCGGTCGCCGGCTTCGAAATCCTCGAATATCTCGAATCCTACGGCGGGGAAGTCCAGCGCCCGTCGTGGCGCGCCCAATTCTACGGCAAGAGCCTGGCGAACAGCGTCCTCAGGCTCGGGCAGGACATAGACAACATTTCGGGCGCGACGCTATCCTCGCGCAACCTCACCGACGGGATCAGGAAATTGCTGCTCTTGCGCGAAGCGCTCGCGACGGTCGCCGCCACGCCGTGAGCGCAGGTCTGAGGCGGGCGCTCTACGTCTGCATGGCCGCCCTGGCGGCGACGGGCGTCCTCTATGCGGTCCCCCGCTACGCCGACCTCTATTTCGACCGCGACTGGCCCTGGATCGCGGGGCCGGGACCGATCATGAAGGCGCATGGCGCTCTCGCCATCTGGTCGCTGCTGCTGCTGGGGGGGATCTGGCAGGTCCACGTCCGCGCGCGCATCCGCCGCCCCGACAACCGCGTCGCCGGCCTCGTCCTGACGGCGGCCATGGCGTTCCTCGCGGCGACGGGCTGGCTCCTCTACTACGCCGGCGCCCGCGAGCTGCGCGAGGTCTCCAGCCTCGCCCACACCGCGTGCGGGGTTGCGGTCCTCGCGATCATGCTCTGGCACGTCCGCCGCGGGCGCTCCATCGTCGCGCGCCGCCGGAAAACGTCTCCCGGTCCGCGCGCGCGACAGCCCGGCGGGGAATGAGAACGGCGCGCATCGCGCCCGCAACCGCCGCGTCGGGCGGTCGTTGATCGCGGCCTGTCCGGCGGTTACCTTCGGCGCATGATCCATGCCGCTCCGGTGCCCTGGGCGACGCGGCCCGAACACAGCCGCGGCCGGCTGCACCCGGAGCCCGAAAGCCCCACCCGCAGCGTCTTCCAGCGCGACCGCGACCGTATCGTGCATTCGACGGCGTTCCGCCGCCTCGAACACAAGACCCAGGTGTTCGTCCATCACGAAGGCGACCATTACCGCACGCGACTGACGCACAGCCTGGAAGTGGCGCAGATCGCGCGTTCGGCGGCGCGCGAGTTGCGGCTGAACGAAGACCTCGCCGAAGCGCTCGCGCTCGCCCACGACCTCGGCCACCCGCCTTTCGGCCACGCCGGCGAGGCGGCGCTGAACGAAGCGATGGCGCCCTTCGACGGCTTCGACCACAACGCCCAGACGCTGCGCATCCTCACCGATTTCGAGCGCCGCTACGCCGCTTTCGACGGTCTCAACCTCACCTGGGAAACCCTGGAAGGCGTCGCCAAGCACAACGGCCCGGCGGACCCGCGCAGCGTCCCCGCGACGCTGGCCGCCTATAACCGTCTGCACGACCTCGAACTCGACAGTTTCGCCGGGCCGGAAGCGCAGGCGGCGGCGCAGTCCGACGACATCGCGTATTGCAACCACGATATCGACGACGCCTTGCGGGCCGGCCTGTTCGATGTCGACTCGCTCGCCGCTGCGGCGCCCCTCGTCGGCGCGGCGCTCGAAGAGGTCTCCGCGCAGCGCCCCGGGCTCGAGCGCGGGCGCCTCGTCCATGAGATCGTCCGCCGCCTGATCGACGCGATGGTCAACGACCTGGTCGGCGAGACGCGGGCGCGCGCCGCCCGCCTCCGCCCCGCCAGCGCCGCCGCGGTGCGCGCGCTCGGCGAACCGCTGGTGGGCTTTTCCGGGGAGATGCGCGCCCGTATCGCCGAGCTCAAGGCGTTCCTTCACGCGCGCATGTACCGCCATGAGCGCGTCCGGCGCATGGCGACGCGGGCGCGCCGGGTGATCCACGACCTGTTCGCGCTCTTTCTCGCCGAGCCCGGGCGCCTGCCGGAAAACTGGGCGGGCCGCGCCGCCGAACCCGGTTCCGCCGCGACCGCGCGCGTCGCCGCCGACTACGTCGCCGGAATGACCGACCGTTACGCATTGACGCAGCACGCCCGGTTGTTCGATGTATCGGTGGAAATCCGATGAACGTCTTCGAACAATACCGCCGGCGCATCGACGAGGCTCTCGCGGAGCTCGCCGGGGCCGGCGCGCTGCCGCGCGACCTCGACACCGGGGGCGTGTCGGTCACGCCACCGCGCGACCCCGACCGGGGGGACCTCGCGACCAACGCCGCGCTCGCGCTTGCGAGGCAGGCGCGCCGTCCGCCGCGGGCGCTCGCCGAGACCATCGCCGGCGCGCTCGCCCGCCTCCCCGGGGTCGAAAGCGCCGTCGCCGCCGGCCCGGGTTTCGTCAATCTCACGCTGGATGCGTCGATGCGCGGGCGTATCGTCGCCGCCGCCGCGGCCGCCGGCGCCGGTTACGGGCGCTCCCGCCTCGGCGCCGGGCGGCGCGTCAACGTCGAATACGTATCCGCCAACCCGACCGGGCCCATGCATATCGGCCATGCGCGCGGCGCGGTGTTCGGCGACGCGCTCGCCAATCTCCTCGAATGGACGGGGCACGCGGTGACCCGCGAGTATTACGTGAACGACGCCGGCGCGCAGGTGGACGCCCTGGCGCGTTCGGTCCATCGGCGCTACCGCGAGGCGCTCGGCGACGACCCGGGCCCCGCCCCTCCGGGGCTGTATCCCGGCGCCTATCTCAAGCCCGTGGGCGAGGCGCTCGCCGCCCGCGACGGCGCGCGCTGGCGCGACGCGGACCCGGGCGAATGGCTGCCGGTCTGTCGCGACGCCGCCCTCGACGCCATGATGACGACGATCCGCGACGACCTGGCGGCGCTCGGCGTGCGCATGGACCGCTTCTCCTCGGAGCGCGAACTGATCGACCGCGGCGATGTCGCCGGGGCGATCGAATGGCTCGCGGCGCGCGGCCTCGTCTACGAAGGAGTCCTTGAACCGCCGCGCGGCAAACCGCCGCCGGAAGACTGGGAGCCGCGCCCGCAGACACTGTTCCGCGCGTCGCGGTTCGGCGACGATACCGACCGGCCGCTGCGCAAGTCGGACGGCGGATACACCTATTTCGCGTCCGATATCGCCTATCACCGCGACAAATTCCGCCGCGGCTTCGCCGAGACGATCGACGTCTGGGGCGCCGACCATGGCGGTTACGTCAAGCGCATGAAGGCGGCCGTCGCCGCCGTCACGGAGGGGAAGGGGCGGCTCGACGTCAAGATTTGCCAGCTGGTCAACCTGATGGAGGACGGCGCGCCGACGAAAATGTCGAAGCGCGCCGGCGCCTTCGTCGCCCTGCGCGACGCCGTCGACTCCGTCGGGCGCGACGTGTTGCGCTTCGTCATGCTGACCCGCCGCAACGACGCGCCGCTCGATTTCGACCTCGCGCGCGTAACCGAAAGATCGCGCGACAATCCGGTGTTCTACGTCCAGTACGCTCACGCCCGCATCCGCTCGGTGCAGCGTCATGCGCAGGCGCAAGGCATGGACGGGGCGGCGGGCGAAGACGATCTGCGCCGCCTCGAAGCCCCGGAAGAACGCGCGCTCATCCGCCATGTGGCGGACTGGCCGCGCCGCGTCGAGGAGGCGGCGCTCGCGCACGAGCCCCATCGCGTCGCCTTTGCGCTCCAGGAGCTCGCTGCGTCCTTCCACGCGTTGTGGAACCGCGGCAACGAAGACGAGGGACTGCGCTTCGTCCTGCCCGACGACCCTTCGTTGTGCCGCGCCCGTCTCGCCATGCTCGGCGCGGCGCGGTCGGCGATCGCCTCGGGCCTGGCGATCGTCGGCGTCGAACCGGCGGAGGAGATGCGGTGACCGCCGAAGGACCGGCGCCGGCGCAGCGGCCGCGGCGCCGGCGCCTGTTGCTGCTCGTTTTCGCCGCCGTCGCGACGCTGCTCGCGCTGGCGGTCTGGCGCGCCTGGGAGTCGCGGCGCGCCCCCGGCGACGGCGAGGCGCCGCTGTTGCGCGCCGACTCCGGCCCGGCGCGCGAACGCCCCGAAGACCCGGGCGGCATGGAAGTGCCGTATCGGGACGTGCTCGCCCTGCACGAACTCGGCGTGCTGCGCGACGAAGACGGCGAAATCGTGGTCGAACGCTTGCTGCCGCCCCCCGAAATCCCGTTGCCGCGCCCCGAAACCGCCGCCCCCGACGCTTCCGACGCTTCGGAAGCGGACGATGCGCCGGAAGAGCCGGCCGACGCCGCGGAGGAGGACGCTGGCGCAACTGCGACGCCGCCGCAGGAGGCGGCGCCCGCGCCTCCCGACGAACCGGCGCCGCCTCGAGAAGAGCCGGCGGACGCCCCGCGCGTCGAGGCCCCGCCGCCGGCGGAGACCGCCCCGTCCCCGGATGCGCCCTCGGACACGGGCGCGCCCCTGGACGAAGAGGACCCCATCGCCGCATTGCTCGCGCCCGGCGGCGGATTCGCGTTGCAGCTCGGCGCCTTCCGCACCGAAACCGATGTCGAGGCAGGGTGGAGACGCGCCCTCGACCGCGCCCCCGATCTGCTCGGGCCGCTGGATCGTTTCATCGTCCGGTCCGACGGGTTCCATCGCCTGCGGGTCGGACCGTTCCCCGACCGCCCGGGCGCCGCGCAGCTGTGCGAGGCGCTCCGCCGCGTCGATGTGGCGTGTTTCGTGGTCGCCCTGTGAGCGGCGAACGCCCCCCGCGCGCTGCGGTTTTCGGTTGCGCCGGACCGGCGCTCGGCGACGGGGAAAGGCGGTTTTTCGAGCGCTGCGACCCCCTGGGGCTGATCCTCTTCTCCCGCAACGTCGAATCGCCCGCGCAGGTCGCGGCGCTGGCGCGAACCTTCCGCGAGACCGTCGGGCGCGGCGACGCGCCGGTGTTCATCGACCAGGAAGGGGGGCGCGTCGCCCGTCTCGGCCCGCCGCACTGGCGCGCGCCGCCGGCGGCGCGGCGTTTCGGCAGGCTCGCCGCTGTCGACCGCGGCCTCGCCGCCGAGGCGGCGGCGCTCAATAGCCGCCTGATCGCCGCCGACCTCGCCGACCTCGGCATCGATGTCGACTGCCTGCCCGTGCTCGATGTCCCGGCGCCCGGCGCGGACCCGATCATCGGCGACCGCGCCTATGCCGGCGACCCCGAAACCGTCGCCGCGCTGGGGCGGGCGGCGTGCCGCGGGCTGCTCGAGGGCGGAGTCCTGCCGGTCCTCAAACACATTCCCGGCCACGGTCGCGCCGACGCCGACAGCCACCGCGCGCTGCCCGTCGTCGAGGCCCCGCGCGAGGCGCTGGAAGCCGTCGATTTCGCGCCGTTCCGCGCCCTTCGCGACATGCCGCTGGCGATGACCGCGCATGTCGTCTACGCCGCCATCGACGATCGCCCGGCCACCGTCTCGCCGCGCATCGTCGACGGCGTCGTGCGCGGCGCCATCGGCTATGACGGGTTTCTGATCTGCGACGACCTGTCGATGGCGGCGCTCGACGGGGCGCCGGGCGAGCGCGCCGCGGCGGCGCTCGCCGCCGGCTGCGACGCGGTGTTGCATTGCAATGGCGACCCGGCGGAAATGCGCGAGGTCGCCGCCGCCGCCGCTGCGCTGTCCGACCGGGCGCGCGAGCGCTGGGCGCGCGCCGCCACCGCCCGCGGGGCGGCCGGCCCGTTCGACGCCGCCGCCGCCGCGGTGCGGCTCGATGGCCTGCTCGCGGCCGCCTGACGGCCCGGCGCGCGTCGACGCCGCGGAGAAGCCGGCGCCGGGGTCCGGCGACGGCCTCATGCTGGACCTCGACGGGTTCGCGGGCCCCATCGACCTGCTACTGGCGCTGGCGCGGGCGGGGACGGTCGACCTCGCGAAGATCTCGATCCTGCAACTCGCCGACCAGTATCTCGATTTCGTTCGCCGCGCCCGCCCGCCGCGCCTCGAAATCGCCGCGGACTATCTCGTCATGGCGGCGTGGCTCGCGTGGCTGAAATCCCGTCTGCTGTTGCCGGAAGACGAGGCTGCGCCCGACGAACCCGACCCCGGCGAACTCGCCGAGGCGCTGGCGCTGCGCCTGCGCCGCCTCGACGCCATGCGTCGTGCGGCCGGGCGGTTGATGGCGCGCGATCTGCTGGGGCGCGATGTCTTCGCGCGCGGCATGGCCGAAGGCGTCGAGACCGTCGCCAAACCGGTGTTCGCACTCACCCTCCACGACCTTCTCGCGGCGTGGGCCGGGAACGCCCGGGCCCGGGCGCGCCGCGGCGCGTTGCGCATCCGCCCCGGCCGGCTGTTCGGCCTCGACGAGGCGCTGCGCCGTCTGTCGGCGCTCGTCGGCGGCGCGGTCGAATGGACGGCGCTGGCGCGCTTTCTGCCGCCGACGGCGGGCGCCGGCGACGGCCTGCAATTGCGTTCGCAAACCGCCTCGACTTTCGCCGCGGCGCTCGAACTGGCGCGCCGGCGCCGCGTCGAGATCCGCCAGAGCGCCGCGTTCGGGTCGGTATTCCTGCGCCTCCGTTCTCCGGAGACCGCCGGACCGCAGCGGGAGCGGGCGTCGTGACCGCCGATGCGCAGGCGTTGCGCGCTCTCGAAGCCCTTCTCTTCGCCGCGCGCGCGCCGCTGTCGGAAGCGGCGCTGGCGGAGCGTCTTCCGCCTTCCGCCGATGTGGCGGGGCTGCTCGCCGCTCTCGTCGGGCGCTATCGCGGGCGCGGGGTCGAACTCGCGCATGTCGCCGGCGGCTGGGCGTTCCGCACAGCGCCCGATCTCGCGCATCTCCTCAAGCGCGAGGCCGAGGTTCAGCGGCGCCTGTCGCGCGCGGCGCTCGAAACCCTGGCGATCGTCGCTTACCGTCAGCCGGCGACGCGCGCCGAGATCGAATCCGTCCGCGGCGTGGCCGCGAGCCGCGGCACCCTCGACATCCTGTTCGAGCAGGGATGGATCGAGCCGCGCGGCCGACGGCGCGCGCCGGGCCGCCCGGTCACCTGGGCGACCACCCCCGCTTTCCTCGACCATTTCGGGCTATCGTCGCTCGACGACCTGCCCGATCTCGAAGAACTGCGCGCCGCGGGCCTCCTCGACGACGATGTCGCGACCCCCGTGACCGAGCGCCCCAGGCTGGAAGGAACGGAAACATGAAACTTCGTCTTGTTCACGCCGCGGCCGCGGTTCTCCTCGCCGCGGCGGCGGCGGCGCGCGCCGAGGCGCCCACGCCGCCCGACGCGCCCCTCGCCGCGGGGGAGACGACCGTCATAGCCTGCAAGCCCGGCGACCATATCGACACATCGTCCGACCTCGTGCGCGACATCTACCATTACGCGCTTTATCTGCCCTCCGGCTATGACGGTCACGACCGCCGGTATCCGGTCATGTTCATCGCCTCGCCGGCGGGGAACGCGGAAATGGGGGCGCTCGCCGGGCGTCTGGTCCGCGACCGGTGGATCGCGGCGATGCTCGTCGAGTCGCGCAACGGCGCCGCCGACTGGCTGCCGAATTTCGAATGCGCGTGGGACGACCTGGCCGTTCGGGCGCGCGTTCAGCCCGGAATGGCCTTTTGCACGGGGTTTTCGGGCGCCGCGCGCCTGTGCAGCGCCTGGCCGGCGCTGCGCCCGGGCTTCCGCGGCATGATCCTCCAGTCCGCCGGGCCGTGGGGAGGGCGGGGCTTCATGACCCCCGGCAACGAGAACATGACGATTTACGGAACCTTCGGCACGCTCGATTCCAACTTCCATCACGCGAAGCGCATGAGGCTCTTCCTTCCCGGCCGGGTCGCGCGTTCCATCGAGATCTTCGAGGGCGGGCACGAATGGGCGCCGCCGCCGGTCGTTGGGCGCGCGCTCGACTGGGTGCTTGAGAAGGCGCTGGTCGCGCGCGACTACGATCCGGCGCTGGCCGACGCCTATCTCTGGTATTTCGCCAACCGCCTGGCCGCCTGGGAGCGGCTCGAAAGCGGCATCGAGCGCCATGCGGAGAACGCCGCGCTCCAGCCGCTGCCGGCGCTGTGGCGCCTCGCGCCCGACCCGGAGCGTGCGGCGGCGCTCGCGGAGATGGCGGCGGCCGCGCAATCTTACGAGGCGGACGCGACGTTCGCCGCCGAACACGCCGCCTGGCGGGACTGGTCGGAGGCGAAGTCCCGCGACGACGCTTCGCGCGGCCGCGACCTTGCGGAGATAGCCGAGGCTTACGCCGCCGTCGCCGCGGCGCATCCGGGCACGGTTTTCGGCGCCCGCGCCGCCGCGCGCGGCCGTTCCGTCCGTTGGGAAACAGGGGTGTATCCGTAACGCTCCCGCTGCATGGGAGCGGGGGTATCGTCCGCCGTCATGAAAGAACGGCCGGGATCGGCCCGGTTCCTCGTAGCGGGCATCCGGGGGCGGGCGACCCTCGTCCTGTTCGCGGCAGCGCTTTCCGCATGCGGGGGCGGTGGGGGCGGCGGCGGAACGCCGACGGTTCCGGAGTCGCCGCCGCAAACGGCGCCGGGGACACCGACCGAACCGGAGACGGGAACCGGAACGGAGCCCGGGACACAACCCGCGCCGCGGCCGCCGGCCGGGCCGCAGACGCCGACGGAACCGGAGACGGGGACCGGAACGGAACCCGGGACACGGCCCGCGCCGCGGCCGCCGGCCGGGCCGCAAACGCCGACGAAACCGGAGACGGGGACTGAAACGGAGTCGGAAACCGAAACGGAGGCAGAGACCGAAACGGAGACGGAAACGGAAACGGAGACAGAGCCCGGGACGGAGACCCGGACGCAGCGGCAGGCCGCGACGGATCCGCCGGCGCAGACGGCCCGGGCGGCGGACACCACAGTGCGCGCGTTCGCGACGGCGGTCACCAGCAACCCGCCGGCGGACCACCCCCGCCGCGTCGAGACCCTCTATCGGGCCGAAACCCTGGAGCCGGCGACGAACCCGCGGACGGCCAGTTCGTGGGAGACCGCGGAATACAACGCCCAGCCCGGCCTGGGGAAGATCCGCGCCAGCACGGGATACGCGGCGCGCACCGCCGGCAACCCGGGCGGCGGAGGCAGAACCATCGCCATCGTCGAGGGCATGCGGGTCGTTTCCGACACCGCCGAAATCCCCGGCCATCCCGACCTGCGGGATGTAACGGTCGTGAATATCTCCGGACGGGGGGCAACCGGCGCCCACGCAACGCGCTCGGCCGGGATCGCCGCCGCCCGGCGCAACGGATTCGGGATGCACGGGGTCGCCTACAACGCGAACATCGTCAGCATCGCCTATACCGATGACGAGGAGGACGATATGGAAGCGATCCTCGCCTCGATAGCCGGCCTGACCGGGCGCTACGGGCCCAACGACTCGAACAAATGGGCCTCGGACCCCGCCGCAAGCGCCCATATCGCGAATTTCAGCTTCAATTTCACAAGCGCGCGCAACAACCCGACTCCCACCCTGAACGGCATGAAGCTCATGGCCGGCGAGGGCCGGATCATGACCGCCGCCCTCGGGAACAGCGGCGGGTCGGAGCCCGCAGGGCCTCCCGCCTCTCTGGTGGCGAACGAGGGCGTCGCGGGGCACGCCATCGCGGTCGGCGCGCTGGACGAGACGGAGGACGCAGCCCGCAGTTCCAGTAACAGATGCGGCGCCGTCAAGCGCTGGTGCGTCTTCGCGCCGGGGGACGGCGTCTATACCACCGACGGCGCTTATTTCAGCACAGGCCGAGGTTTTGCCTCGGTCTCGGGCACGTCCTTCGCCGCGCCGCACGTGGCCGGGGCCATGGCCGCGGTCTGGGCGGCGTTTCCGAACAAGACCGGCAGGCAGATCGTCGACCGCATCCTGACCACCGCCCGCCAGGTCGACGCCGCCAACGGCAATTACGACTCGGACGGTCTTTCGCCCGTCTACGGCCACGGCGCGCTCGACCTCGGCGCTGCGTTGAACCCCGTCGGCTTCACCAGCCTGATGACGAGCGGCAACGGGGCGGTCCCGGTGCGGCGGAGTTTCGTCTACCTGCCGCCGGGCTTCCGGCCCCGCCCGACGGCGGCGCTGCGAAACGCCATCGTCTACGACACGCAGATGTTTCCGTTCCTGCATGACCTGAACGGCGCATTCCTGACGCACCGGGCGTATCCGGCCTCGAGCGTCGTCGACGATTTCCTGTCGCCGCCCCGCCACGGCCGGTCGTCGAAACGCCTGGGCGGGGGCGTCCGGCTGGGGTTCGCGTGGTCGAAAAGGGACCGCGCCGACAGCGACCCGGAGATACGCGCCTGGCGCGTCCGCGTGGCGGCGACGCCGGCCCTGTCGCTTCGCTTCGGTCGGAGCTCCGTGCTGCGCGGCGCTTCGAGCGACTTCGTTTCCCGGCGCTTGCGGAGGGGTTTGTTCCGGGCGGGTTTCGTGGTCCGCCCGTTCGCGGCGTTCGCGGGGGACGGCGCGGCGTTCGGCGTCGCCTGGCGCCGCGACGAACGCACCCGGTTCGATTTCGCCGGCAAGACCGGGGCGGGCTGGTTCGGCGGCGGCCGGGCGCAGCTGGCGTCTCTCGGGGTGACCCACCGGTTCGGGCCGGCACTGACGGTGGGGGCGCGCTACGGCGTGTTGCGGGAGCGCGGCTCCCTGCTCGGCGTCCGCGGGAGCGGGGCGTTCCGCGACGCTTCGGGCGCGCGCACGGACTTCCTGGACCTCGGCGCGGAGCGGCGGATCGCAGACGGCGCGGCGCTTTTCGCCAGTATCGGTCTGGGGGCCGCGAGGAGCGAGCCGGCCGACTCCGGATCGCTGGTTGCGGGCTGGAGCGGAGGACAGGGCGAGTCGTTCTCGTTCGGAGGCGAGTGGTCCGGCCTGTGGCGCGACTCGGACCGTCTGACCCTGTCGGCGTCTTCGCCGTTCCGCCCGCGGGGCGCGGGAATGTATGTGGACGTCCCGGACCGCGAGCTGGCGGACGGGGCGCCGGCATACACGCGGCATCGGGTGGATCTGTCGCCGCGGGGCCGGGAGTTGCGGTTGCAACTGGCGTACGAAGCCGACGCTGCGCCGGGAGTGGCGTCGACCCTGGGCGGTTTCCTGCGGACAAGCCCGGACCACGACCCGCAGGCCGCGCCGGAATTCGGCGCGGCCGTGAAACTGCGGATGGATTTCTGACGGGAGCGCGCCCGCGACGAAGCCGTGCAGCAAGGCGAGCGGATTCCTTCGAATCCTCCCGACGGGAAGGGCCGCCATGACGCCGGGTCCGCGGATACCCCGACGGCGCGCTCCCGGAGCCGTGACGGCCGGCAGTCCGCGGGGAACGGCGCGTCGGCCGAAGGGCCGGAGCGCAGCGAAGAGCCGCGAAGCGACTTGACGCGCCGTTCCCCGCGAACCGCCCGGCGTCTCACATGTCGTGAACCGGCAGCGATTCTCATTTTGGCGATGGACGTTGCCCCCCGGGAGCGAGCCCAACCGACCCGCCGCGGCGGCATGGGCCAAAACGAGAATTGCTGCGAACCGGCGCAACGAATTGACAGCAAGGCGGTCGCCCGGCAGGATCGGGTTGCGGCGCGCGAGGGCCGCCCCCGGGGAGACGGCGATGGCGGCCGCGCTCGATGACGAACAGGCGGCGTTTCGGGACGCCGCGCGGCGGTTCGCGGCCGCCGAAATGGCGCCGAACGCCGCCGCGTGGGACGAAGAGAACATCTTTCCGGTGGACGCGCTGCGGCGCGCCGCAGCGCTTGGTTTCGCCGCCATCCGCTGCCGCGAGGCGCATGGCGGTTCCGGCCTCGGCTGCGTCGAAGCGGCGGTCGTTTTCGAGGAACTCGCCGCGGCGTGCCCCTCGACCGCCGCGTGGCTCTCCATCCACAACATGGCGGCGTGGATGGTCGACGCCTGGGGCGACGACGGGCAGCGCGCGCGCTGGCTGCCGCGCCTCGCGACGATGGAGCTGCTCGCGGCCTATTGCCTTACCGAACCGGGCGCCGGCTCCGACGCTGCGGCGCTGGCGACCCGCGCCCGGCGCGACGGCGGGGACTATGTGCTGAACGGCGCCAAGGCGTTCATTTCCGGCGCCGGCAGCGCCGACCTCTACCTCTGCATGGCGCGCACGGGCGGCGCCGGCCCGGCGGGAATCTCCTGCTTCGCCGTTGAGCGCGATTCGCCCGGACTGTCCTTCGGCCGCCAGGAGCGCAAGCTCGGCTGGCATTCGCAGCCGACGGCAGCGGTGACGTTCGAGGACTGCCGGGTTCCTGCGGAGAACCGCATCGGGGCCGAGGGCGAAGGCTTCAAGGTCGCCATGGCGGGGCTGGACGGCGGGCGGCTGAACATCGCCGCCTGTTCGATCGGCGGCGCGCGGGCGGCGCTCGAGGCGGCGCGCGACCACCTGCGGACGCGCACGCAATTCGGACGCAAACTCGCCGACTTCCAGGCGCTGCAATTCCGCCTCGCGGACATGGCGACCGAGCTCGCGGCGGCGCGCGCGCTGCTGCGCGAAGCGGCGGCGAAACTCGACGCCGGCGCGCCCGACGCCACGGCGGCCTGCGCGATGGCGAAGCGCTTCGCCACCGACGCGGGCTTCCGGATTTGCGACGAGGCGCTGCAATTGCATGGCGGCTACGGATACTTGCGCGACTACCCCCTGGAACGCATCCTGCGCGACCTGCGAGTGCATCGGATCCTCGAAGGGACCAATGAAATCATGCGCGCGATCGTCGCCCGGCGGCTGCTCGCCGGACAGTTCGAGCCATGACCGCCGACGCGCCCGAAATCCGCTTCGCCGCGGCGCGCGGCGTCGGCCGCGTGACGCTCGACCGGCCGCGGGCGCTCAATGCGCTCACCCTCGGCATGGTGAGGGCGATGGACGAACGCCTGCGCGCCTGGGCCGACGACCCCGACATTCGCGAAGTGCTCGTGTGCGGCGCCGGCGAACGCGCCTTCTGCGCGGGCGGGGATATCCGCACGCTCTACGACCAGGGAGTCACCAGCGACGACGGCGCCGATTATCCGGCGCGCTTCTTCCGCGACGAGTTCCGTCTGAACCGTCTGATCGGGCGCTACCCCAAACCCTATGCGGCGCTGCTCGACGGCATTACGATGGGCGGCGGCGTGGGGATTTCGGCGCACGGCCGCTATCGCGTCGCCACCCCGCGCACCGATTTCGCGATGCCGGAAACGGGGATCGGCTATTTCCCGGATGTGGGCGGCGGGTATTTTCTCGCGCAGCGTGGGCCCGAGGGCCGCTATCTGGCGCTGACCGGCGCGCGGATCGGCCCCGCCGACACGCTCCGCATCGGCGCCGCAACCCATTATCTGGACGACGACGCCGTTGCCGCTTTCCTCGACCGCATCGGCGACGCGCCGGTGGGAAGGCTGCTCGACGAACTGGCGAGCGACCCCGGCGCCGCGCCGCTGGCGGAGAACGCCCCGGCGATCGGGCGCTGCTTCTCGACGCCCGGCGTCGGGTCGGTCGTCGCCGCGCTGGAGGCCGAAGGAAGCGCCTGGGCCGGCAAGACGCTGGCCCGGCTTCGCCGCAAGTCGCCGACCGGCGTGAAGGTGACCGACCGCCTGCTCGCCAGGGCGCGCGGGATGACGCTGGAGGACGACCTGAAGATGGAATACCGGGTGGCGCAGCGCTTCATGTCCACCGCCGATTTCTTCGAGGGCGTGCGCGCCTTGCTGGTGGACAAGGACGGGGCGCCGGCATGGTCGCCGCCGCGCCTCGAAGATGTCGGCGACGCCGCGGTGGAGGCGTTTTTCGCGCCGCTCGCCTGGGGCGAGCTCGATTTCGGGGAGACGGGGAGCGTTTGAGCGTGCGCATCGGCTTCATCGGGGTCGGGAACATGGGCGCGCCGATGGCCCGTAACCTGCTTGCCGCCGGGCACGCGGTGCGCGTTTTCGATACCGACCGCGGCGCCATGGCGGCGCTGGTCGAGGCCGGCGCCCTGGCGGCGGAGGGAGTCGCCGGGGCGGCGGCGGACGCCGGGTGCGTCGTCACCATGTTGCCGGCGGGCCGCGACGTGCGCGCGGTCTATGACGAATTCGTCCCGGCCGCCGCGGCGGGGGCGCTGGCGGTCGATTGCTCGACCGTCGACGTAGCGACCGCGCGCGCCGTCGCCGAAGCCGCTGCGGCGCGCGGGCTGGCGCCGCTCGACGCGCCGGTGTCGGGGGGAGTCGCCGGCGCCGCGGCGGGAACGCTGACCTTCATGGTGGGCGGGCCGCAGGACGCCTTCGCCCGCGCCGAGCCGGTTCTCCGCGCCATGGGCCGCAAGATCGTTCACGCCGGGGCGGCCGGAAACGGCCAGGCGGCGAAGATATGCAACAACATGATGCTCGGCGTCTCGATGGTCGCGCTGGCCGAGGCCTTTACCCTCGGCGAGGCGCTCGGTCTTTCGGCGCAAAGCCTGTTCGACATCGCGTCCAATGCTTCGGGCGGCTCCTGGGCGATGCGCAACCACCTTCCGGTTCCGGGAGTCGTGGACGGCGCGGCGGCGAACCGCGGCTTCCGGCCGGGCTTCTCGGCGGCGATGATGCTCAAGGACCTTCAGCTGGCCCAGGCCGCCGCGCGCGAGACCGGGGTGGGCGCACCGATGGGCGCCCAGGCCGCCGCGCTCTACGCATTGTTCGACAGGGCCGGCAATGGCGGTCTCGACTATTCCGCCATCATAGGACTGATCGCCGGACGCCCGGCGACGGGCGACGGAGCGGAGGGGACGCGGTGATCGCCCCGCAGCCCGCCCCCGACATGGACACGGACCCGGATCCGAAGCCGGCGTTCCTCGACTGCGTGCGTCTGATCGAACGCCTCCACCGGCGTTTCCTCGATGTGGTGAAGGGCGAGCTGGACCGGCGCGGCCTGCGCGACATCAACAACGTCCAGGCGGTGCTGCTGAGCAATATCGAAGAAGAGTCGGTGACCGTGGGCGAACTCACGCTGCGCGGCTATTACCTCGGCTCGAACGTTTCCTATAACGTCAAGAAACTGGTCGAGAACGGCTATCTTGCGCAGGAGCGTTCGGCACACGACCGGCGCACCATGCGCATCCGCGTCAGCGACAAGGGGCGCGGGGTGGTCGAACTGGTGGACGCCCTGTTCGCCCACAACGCCGGCGCGCTCGCCGCCCAGGGCCTCGACGAACCCGAGCTGCGGGGGGTCGCGGATCGTCTGCGCGCCATCGAGCGCTTCTGGACCGATTACATCCGCTATGTCCCGCGGTAGCGGTTGGGCGGCGAAGGCGGCGCGGGGCCTGGCGCTGTTGTCGCTGGGCGCTTGTGCGTCGGCGGATCTGAGCGGGTACCCCGACGAGGCGAGCCGGACCTGGGCAGTGGCGAAAGTGCGCGTGCCGACGCCCTCCGGCGCGGTGAAAACGACCATGCGGAATCTGGGCGAGACTCCGGGTGGCGTCCGGTTCCCGACCGTCGTCTACATGCATGGCTGCGACGGGTTCTGGGAAGGGACGGACCGGCGTCTCGACATGCTGGCGGCGCATGGCTTCGCCGCCATCGCGCCCGACGGTTTCGCGCGCAAGCGCAAGCCGGTCAGTTGCGACACGCGCACGCATCGCGGGGGTCTGCACCGCGGCGTCCTCGGAATGCGCCAGGAGGAGGCCGCCCATGCGCTCGCCAGCGCGCGCGAACTGCCGTGGGTCGATCCGGACAACCTCTTTCTGATGGGACTCAGCGAAGGGGGCATTACGACGGCCACCCTGCGCGAGGACGGCCCGCCGGTGAACGCTCGGGTCATCGAGGGCTGGACGTGCCACGCGGGATGGCCGGAATATCGCGGTCTTCACGCGAGCGAAGGCCAGCCGGTGTTGTCCCTCGTCGCCACGGCCGACCCGTGGTTCCGGGACCGTGTCCTGCGCGGCCATTGCGGCGTTTTCATGCGGGACCGCCGGGCGACGGGAAGCCGGTCCGTCACGGTTTCGGAAGGCCGGCTGAAATACGAGCACGAGCTCCTCGAAAACCGGAGGATGCAGAACATCGTCATGGAGTTTCTGAAGGAGAACCTGAAGCCCAACCCGGAATGGTGCGCCTGGGCGAGCCGCCACGGCAAACGTTCCCCGCCGTGCTGACGGCGCGCCGCCCCCGCGCCCGTTTCGCTGTTGCGCCCGCTGCCGGCGGGGATTAGGTTTGGCCCATGCTCGCAACCGGCTTCGACACTCATGAGACCGTGAAGCGGCTCACCGAAGCGGGCGCCAGCGAACCGCTTGCCGAAGCCATCGTCTCGGCCATCGGCGATGTCGGAGAGCGCGCCGCCAGCAAGGCCGATCTGGACCGGTTGGAGGCGTCCATCCGGGCCGGGATGGATGCGCACCGCGCCGCCGGCAAGGCCGATCTGGACGCGCTCAAGGCCGACATGGATGCGCACCGGGCGGCCGCCAAGGCCGACATGGACGCGCACCGGGCGGCCGCCAAGGCCGACATGGACGCGCACCGGGCGGCTACCGGGGCCGATCTGGACGGGCTCAAGGCCGAGATGATCGCGCTCGAGACGAGAATGGAGGGGCGGCTTTACCGCGCCCTGTGGTTGCAGGGCGCCGGGATCGTCGCCGTGGTCGCCGCGCTGGGACTCGTCACATAACCGGCCTCGCCCGGCGCCGTTTCACGAAGGTGGGAAACCCGGTTGGCGCTTGACAGGGCGGAGGCGAAGCGGATCGCGCGGCTGGCGCGGATCCGCGTTCCGGAAGAAGAACTCGACAGTCTGGCGCGCGAACTGTCCGCCATTCTCGGCTGGATCGATACGCTGAACCGGGTCGATGTCGGCGGCGTCGAACCGATGGCCTCGACGGCCGGCGCGGCCTTGCCGGCGCGCGTCGATGCGGTCGCCGACGGCGGCGATGCGGCGCGCGTCCTCGCCAACGCGCCCGAAACGGACGACGACCATTTCGTCGTGCCGAAGGTGGTCGAATGACGGGCATGGTCGGCGCTACCGTGGCGGAAATGCGCGATGCGCTGGCCGCCGGCGAGGTCTCGGCCATGGAACTCGCCGAAGCGCATATCGCCGCCGCCGAAGCCGCCCGGCCGCTCAACGGCTATGTGACCGTCACCCCCGAACGGGCGCGGGCGCAAGCGGCGGAAGCGGACGCCCGGCGCGCGCGCGGCGAAGCGCGTCCGCTCGACGGCGTCCCCGTCGCCGTCAAGGACCTGTTCTGCACCGAAGGAATCGCCACCGGCGCCGCGTCGCGCATTCTCGACGGTTTCGTCCCGCCCTACGAGTCGACGGTGACGGCCAGGCTCTTCGCCGCCGGCGCGGCGCTTTGCGGCAAGACGAACCTCGACGAATTCGCCATGGGGTCGTCGACGATCACGAGCCGCCACGGGGCGACGCTGAACCCGTGGCGGCGGCGCAGCGACGACCGGCCGCTCGCGCCCGGCGGGTCGTCCGGCGGATCGGCGGCGCTGGTCGCCGCGCGCGCCGTCCCGCTCGCGCTCGGCAGCGATACCGGCGGGTCGATCCGCCAGCCGGCGGCGTTCTGCGGCGTCGTCGGTCTCAAGCCCACCTACGGGCGCTGTTCGCGCTGGGGGATGATCGCCTTCGCAAGTTCGCTCGATCAGGCGGGGCCGCTGACGCGGACCGTGCGCGATGCGGCGATTGCCCTCGGCGCGATCGCCGGCCACGACCCGCGCGACTCGACCTCGGCGGATCGCCCCGTCCCCGACTACGAGGCGGCCCTCGCCGTCGGCGTTCGCGGCCTGAAGGTCGGCGTGCCCGGCGAGTATCGCGTGAACGGCATGGCCGGCGACATCGACGCCCTGTGGCGCGCCGGCGCGCAATGGCTGCGGGAAGCCGGCGCGGAAATCCGTGAAATCTCGTTGCCGCATACCGAATATGCCTTGCCCGCCTACTACATCGTTGCCCCGGCGGAAGCATCGTCGAACCTTGCGCGCTACGACGGCGTGCGCTACGGGCTGCGCGTCGAGGGGGAGAACATCGCAGACCAGTATGAGCGCACGCGCGGCGCGGGCTTCGGCGCCGAAGTGCGCCGCCGCGTCATGATCGGCGCCTATGCGCTCTCCGCCGGATATTACGACGCCTACTACTTGCGGGCGCAAAAGGTGCGCACGCTCATCGCCCGGGATTTCACCCATGCCTTCGAGAGCGTGGACCTGGTGCTGACGCCCGCCTGCCCCTTCCCGGCCTTCCCCGTGGGCGAGCGCATGGACGACCCTGTGGCGATGTATCTCAACGATGTCTTCACGGTGCCGTCGAGCCTCGCCGGTCTGCCGGCGATTTCCGTCCCCGCCGGCCTTTCGGGCGACGGCCTGCCGCTCGGCTTGCAGCTGATCGGCCGGCCGTTCGACGAGGAAACCGTGCTCCGCGGCGCCCGCGCGCTGGAAGACGCCGCGGGATTCGACGCGGTTCCGCAATTCGCCGTCGGCGGGGCGCCGTGACTCCGGCCGCCGCCGCGCCGCTCGTTTCCGGCAGCGCCGGCGACTGGGAAACCGTCGTCGGCCTCGAGGTCCACGCCCAGGTTGCCGTCGAGTCCAAACTGTTCTCCGGCGCCGCGTGCGCGTTCGGGGCGGCGCCCAACACCCAGGTGTCGCTGGTCGATGCGGCGATGCCGGGAATGTTGCCGGTGCTCAACGACCGCGTCGTCGACTGCGCGATCCTCGCCGGGCTGGCGCTCGGCGCCGAGATCAACCGGGTGTCGGTTTTCGACCGCAAGAACTATTTCTACCCCGACCTGCCGCAGGGCTATCAGATTTCCCAATACACCCGCCCCATCGTCGGCCGCGGCGCGGTGGGCGTCGCGCTCCCCGGCGGCGGGATTCGCGAGGTGGGCATTACCCGCATTCACCTGGAGCAGGACGCCGGCAAGAGCGTCCATGACCGGCGCCCGGGGAAGACCCTGGTCGATCTCAACCGCGCCGGCGTGCCGCTGATGGAGATCGTCACCGAACCCGACCTGCGTTCGGGCGACGAGGCGGCTGCGTTCCTCGCCAAATTGCGGGCGATATTGCGCGCGATCGGCGCGTGCGACGGCAATATGGAGCAAGGGTCGCTGCGCGCCGACGCCAATGTGTCCATGCGCCGGCCCGGCGCGGCGCTCGGCACGCGCTGCGAGATCAAGAACCTCAACTCGATGCGCTTTCTCGCCCGCGCCGTCGCCTTCGAGGCGGAGCGACAGGCGGCGGTCCTGGAGGACGGCGGCGCGGTGGCGCAGGAAACCCGGCTGTTCGACCCCGACAGCGGCGCGACCCGTCCGATGCGCTCGAAGGAGGAGGCGCACGACTACCGCTATTTCCCCGACCCCGACCTGGCGCCGCTGCGTCTTTCGGAGGAGCGCATCGCGCGGCTCGCCGAGTCGTTGCCGGAGCTGCCGGACGCCCGAGCCGCCCGCTTCGGCGCCGAATACGGCCTGGAGGCCGACCATGCGCGCCGGCTCGCCGAGGACCCCGAACGAGCCGCCTGGTTCGAGACGATCGCGCGCGGACGCGACCCCCGGCAGGCGGCGCACTGGGTCACGGGAGAGCTCGCCGCCGCTCTCGACCGCGCCGGACGTAGCATCGCCGACTCGCCGGTCGATGCGGCGGCGCTCGGCCGCCTGCTCGACATGATCGCGGACGGATCGGTGTCGCGGCGAATGGCCAAGCGCGTGTTCGAGATCATGTTCGACACCGGCCGCGACGCGGCGGAGATCGTCGAAGCCGAGGGGTTGCGGCAGGTGTCCGATTCCGCCGTCATTGAGGCCGAGGCGGCGCGCGTTCTCGCCGCCCACCCGGCGCAGGTCGCCGCGTGGCGCGGCGGCAAGACGAAACTGCTGGGCTTCTTCGTCGGCCAGGCGATGAAGGCGACCGGCGGCAAGGCGGACCCCAGGGCGGTAAGCGAGGCGCTGCGGCGCAAGCTCGAGGCTTCCGGCGAATAACGCCGCCCGCAGCCGGCAATTCCCGTTTTGGCCGGCGGCGGCGCGTCGCAATCCGGCGAAGGCCTTTTCTGCGACGCTGCGGACGGGCTGCGGTCGTCCCCGGAAGCGATCCGGCCCCCGCATCCGAGTCTGTGAAGAAGTCGGGAGTCTCTCATCGTGACGGCCGGATCGCCGAAATATCGGCATTGCAAAAAACAATAACCATCGAACAATACTTCGTCATTCCCGCGAAAGAGCGTGTGAAGAAATCGGGCGGCCCGGACTCTCGACGGCATCGCCGTCAAGTAACGTGTGAAAGGCTCCAATAAACCCGCCCCCTACTTCGTCATTCCCGCGAAAGCGGGAATCCGGAGGCGGCCGCCCGCAATATCGGCGCTGTTTTTCTTACGGAAACGCCGTAATAGATTCCCGCTTTCGCGGGAATGACGAAGAGTAGTAGCGTCTCTCGATTTTTTTCACACGATCTTTCGCGGGAATGACAAGTATTATTAGCGAATTATTGTCTTTTGCCGCGACGAACCCTTCGGCGCTCCGACCGTCATAGTAAGAACCGCCCGACTTCTTCGCGCGCGCATCCGCGGGGACGGGCGCGGCGCCCGGCCGTAGCCCCGTATATCGTCGGCCGGCCGGCGGCCGCGCTCAGGAGCGGCCGTATTCCAGAGTGGCGGCTCCGGCGGCTTCGGCTTCGCGCGCGATCGCTTCGCGGATCGCCTTGCGCACCTTCTCGAAGGCGCGAACCTCGATCTGGCGAACGCGCTCGCGACTCACGCCGTAGACGCCGCTGAGCTCCTCGAGGGTGCGCGGTTCGTCGCGCAGGCGCCGGTCGTGGAAGATGTCGCGTTCGCGCTCGTTCAAACCCCCCATCGCCGCGGCGAGCATGTCGCGGCGGCGCGCGAGCTCCTCCGCCTCGCCGACCGTTTCTTCCTGGTCGGCCTCGTCGTCGGCGAGCCAGTCGATCCACTCGTTGTCGCCCTCGCCGTCGGCGCGTAGCGGCGCGTTGAGCGAGTAGTCGCCGCTGCCCATGCGGCGGTTCATGCTGATCACATCGTCGGCCGGCACGTCGAGCCGCCGCGCGATTTCGCTCACCGTTTCGTCGGGCAGGTCGCCGTCGTCGATCGCTTGCAACTCGCCCTTGAGTTTCCGGAGGTTGAAGAAGAGTTTCTTCTGCGCCGCCGTAGTCCCCATCTTCACCAGCGACCAGGAATGAAGGATGTATTCCTGGATGGAGGCGCGGATCCACCACATCGCATAGGTGGCGAGACGGAAGCCGCGCTCGGGCTCGAAACGCTTGACCGCCTGCATCATGCCGACATTGCCCTCGGAGATGAGTTCGTTGACCGGCAGTCCGTACCCGCGATAGCCCATGGCGATTTTGGCCACGAGGCGCAGGTGGCTGGTGACGAGTTTGTGCGCCGCGTCGACATCGCCATGTTCGCGCCAGCGGCGCGCGAGCATGTACTCCTCATCGTGGGTGAGCATGGGGAAGCGCCGGATCTCCTCAAGATAGCGCGCAAGCCCGCCTTCCGGGGAAACGGTGGGAAGCGTATTCGACGGCATCGTATCCTCCAGCTCGAACGGGAACGAAGCGAACGCGACGCCGGCCGCGCGCCGGCGACGCCGGAGGCGGAACAGAAGCGGCCGTTAGGGCGACAATGGGGGCGAAGAGGGGCAATATCAAGGCGGCGGACAGGAAAGTCCCAGCCTCTCGACCGCATTCCGGATATCGGGCGGCAGCGCGCTCTCGAAGCGCAACGGAGCGCCCGTCAGCGGGTGCGCGAAGCCCAGCACGCAGGCATGGAGAGCCTGGCGCGCGATTCTGGCGGAGCGGCTTGCGCCGCCGTATAAGGGATCGCCGACGACGGGCCAGCCGCGATGGGCGAGATGAACGCGAATCTGATGGGTCCGCCCGGTTTCGAGGACACAGCGCACCAGCGCGCAGCCGCCGCGCGCCGCCTCGACGGCGTAGCGGGTGCGCGCCGCCCGGCCGCGCGCCAGCGCCGCCATTTTCCGGCGATGGCGCGGGTGGCGGCCGATGGGCGCGTCGATGACTCCGACGGCCGGGGTCGGGACGCCGCGCACCGCCGCGAGATAGGCGCGTTCGATGTCGTGCGCGGCGAAGCGGCGCGCGAGCTCGCCATGCGCGGCGTCGGTCTTGGCGGCGACGAGAAGGCCGCTGGTGTCCTTGTCGAGCCGGTGCACGATGCCGGGCCGGCGCACGCCGCCGACCCGCGACAGCGAATCGCCGCAATGGGCGAGAAGCGCGTTCGCCAGCGTGCGGTCGGGGTGGCCGGGCGCGGGGTGCACCACCATCCCGGCGGGCTTGTCGACGACGATCAGCGCATCGTCCTCATAGACCACGCACAGCGCCGCGGCCTGCGGGCGCGGCGCAGGGTCGACAGGGGGCGGCGTTCGCAGGCGGACTTCGGCCCCGGGCGCCGGGCTGCGCGCGGCGCGGGTTTCGACCTCTCCCGCCACCGTCGCCGCGCCTTCCCGGATCAGCGCCGCGACGCGGCTGCGCGACAGTTCCGGCACGCGCGCGGACAGGAACCGATCGAGGCGTTCGCGCGGCGCGGCGGGCGGAACGATGAAGCGACGCTCGGCCATCGCCCATGACCATAGCCCAACTCAAGGCGCTGACGATCGGCATGGGCGTCCTCATCGTCCTCGGCGTCGCGGGGCTGGCGGCGGTCATCGCGCAGCGCGCGGCGGGAGCGGGAGCGCTGCGCCCGGCGGTCGTCGTCGCCGTTCCCCACGGAGCGCGCGTCGTCGAGACGGCGCTGGACGGCAACCGGCTGGCGCTGCGGCTGGAGACGCCCGACGGGCCGCGCGTTACGGTCGTGGATTTGAAGACCGGCGAGGCGCTGAGCACGGTCGAACTCGCGCCGCGGGAAACGCCGTGAGCGGGCGGGACCGGGGCTGGCCGGACGCCGCCATCCGTATCGCGCCGGAAGCCCTGCGCGCCGTTATATCGGCGAGCGAGGCGGCGTATCCCGAAGAGGCGTGCGGTCTGCTCGTCGGCCGCGCGGACGGCGGCGGCTGGCGGATCGCCGCGGCGCATCCCGGCGCCAACCTGGCGGCGTCGCCGCGGACCGCCTTCGAAGTGGACCCGGGCTTGCGGCTGGCGCTGCACAAGGCGCTGCGGGGCGCGGCCGACGATGTCGTCGGCGTCTATCATTCCCATGCCGACTCGCGCGCCCAGCCTTCGGCGCGCGACCTGGAGCGCGCGTTCGAACCCGACCTCACCTGGCTCATCGTGTCGGTGCTGGACGGGCAGGCGGTGCTGACGACCGCGCACCGCCTCGCCGGGGACGGGCGCCGTTTCGTGCATTGGCCGCTCGTTACCGACGACTGGCGCCCCGACCCGGTGCGCGAGGCGCGCCGCCCGTGACCGACTTCCGCAGCGACAACGAGGCGCCGGCGGCGCCGGAGATCATGGCCGCGCTGGCGGCCGCCAACGACGGCCCGGCGCACGCTTACGGCGACGACCCGTGGACCGGCCGTCTCGCCGGGCGCTTCGGCGCCGTGTTCGAGACCGAACTCGCGGTCTGGCCGGTGGCGACGGGCACCGCGGCGAACGCGCTGGCGATCGCCGAACTCGCGCCGCCCTGGGGCGCCGTGTATTGCCACCCCGACGCGCACGCGAACACCGACGAATGCGGCGCACCCGAGTTCTACAGCGGCGGCGCGAAACTGGTGGGCGTCGCCGGCGCGCACGGCAAGATCGACGCCGACCGCCTGGCGCGAACCCTGGCGGCGACGGGCGCACACGGCGAACACGAAGCGCTGCCTTCGGCGCTTTCGCTCACCCAGGCGACCGAAGCCGGCGCGGTCTATACGCCGGACGAGGTCGCGGCGCTCGCCAGGGCGGCGCGCCGCCACGGGCTGGGGGTGCATATGGACGGCGCGCGCCTCGGCAACGCCCTGGCGCATCTCGGCTGCGCGCCGGCTGACGTCACGTGGCGCGCCGGCGTCGATATCCTGTCTTTCGGGGCGACCAAGAACGGGGCGCTGGCGGCCGAGGCGGTGATCGATTTCCGCCCCGGCGCCGCCGCGACGCTGGCGCGCCGGCGCAAGCGCGGCGGCCATCTGTGGAGCAAGATGCGCTACCTGTCGGCGCAGCTCGAGGCGTGCCTGGAAGACGGTCTGTGGCTGCGTCTCGCGGGGCGGGCGAACGCCGGGGCGGCGCGTCTCGCGGCGGGGCTGGAGGCCCTGCCGGGTTTCTCGCTCCTGCACCCGGTCGAGGCGAACGAAGCGTTCGTGCGCGCGCCATCGGAGGCTGTCGCGGCGTTGCGCGCCGCCGGTTTCGAGTTCCACTCCTGGCCGGGGGCGGACGACGCTTTCCGCCTGGTCGTGCCCTGGTGCGTCGAGGACGCGGAGATCGAGCGTTTTCTGGCCTGCGCCGCGGCGGCCGGGCGGCGCGGATGACGGCGCGGCGCCAGCCCGCATTCAACGTCCCGCCGGCGACCCTGACGCTTTGCGGCGCTCTGGCGGCGGCGCATGGGGCGGTGTGGCTTTCGGGCGGTCTCGACGCCTGGGACGGGGCGATCCTCGACAGCGCCGACCCGTGGACGCCGGCGCTGCTGGGGCACGCCTTTCTTCATGCGGGCCTGGGGCACTTGCTGGCGAACGCCGGCATGTTGCTCGCCTTCGCGACGGTCGTGGAGCGCCGCCTGGGAGGGGCGGCGGCGGCGGCGATTTTCGCGGTTTCGGCGGCCGCCGGCGGGCTGGCCTTCGCGGCGGTCGTCGGGTTCGGCGGCGGCTCGGCCCAGCTCGTCGGCGCATCGGGCGCGACGCACGGCGCGGCCGGCGCGGCGGCCCTGGTCTTCCGCAGCTCGGGGAACGCCGGCGTGCGACGCATGGGCGCTGCTCTGATCGGCCTTCTCGTCGCCGTCAACCTGGCGCTGGCGCTGTTCGGCGAGACGGGCGTTTTCGGTCTCCGCCTCGCCTGGCAGGCGCATCTCGGCGGCCTCGCCGCCGGTCTGGCCGTCGCCGCGCTGCTGTTGCGGTTGCGGCGGCGCTGACCGGGCGGCGGGCGGGCGTCACCGGGTATCGCGCTTCTCGACGTTCCAGAAGAATGGCGCCGGCGCGCGGATCAGGCCGGAAAGGCTTTCCCGCCAGGCGGCGGGGTTGAACCATTGGCCGAAACTGGCGTAGGCGACGGTCTCCCAGGCGCGTTCCTGCACCGCTTCCGCAAGGCGGCGTTGTTCGTCGAAGCCCGCGGCGCGGGCGAAGCGGTCGCGCAGTTCCTCGATGAGCGGGTCGCACGGCCAGCCGAACCATGCGCGCTCGCGGCAGCCGCCGGAAACCCCGATATGCGCGACCGGATTGGCGATGTCGGCGGCGATGGCCCAGGTCGTGAACACGTTCCAGCCGCCCCGGTCGACCGGATCGGCGATGGCGCGGCGCGAGGTCAGCGTGCTCCAGTCCATCGCCTGGAGTTCGGCGTCGAAGCCGATCTCGCGCAGGAGATGCGCGGTGACCAGCGCAGCGCCGTTGTTGATGGGGATGTCGGTCGCCTGAAGGACGACGACGCGGCGCCCCCGATGACCGGTTTCCGCCACCAGGGCCCGCGCCCGCGCCAGGTCGCGCGCAACGAGCGCTTCCGACCCCGCATCGCTCTCGAACGGCGTGCCGCAGCCGAAAATCGCAGCGCAGGTTCGCCAATATGCCGGGTCGCCCACGACCGCCCGCAGATAGTCCGACTGGTCCAGCGCCCACAGCACCGCGCGACGCGCCCGCACGTCGTCGAAGGGCGGCAGCAGATGGTTGAAGCGGACCCACCCCTGATTGCCGAGCGGGTCGAGGGTTTCCACCGTCACGCCCGGGCTCGCCTCCATGACCGGCAGGAGGTCGTGCGGCGGCAGTTCGAAAAAGTCCACCTCCCCGCTAATGAGCGCGTTCGTCGCCGTCGCCGCATCGGGGATGTAGAGCCACTCCACACGGTCCACCTTCGCCCGCTTGCCCCCGGCCGCGAAACTCGGCGGCTCGGCGCGCGGAACATAGGCCGGGTTGCGCAGATACACCGCCTTCGCGCCCGGAACCCATTCATCCGCCGCGAACACGAAAGGACCCGAACCCACCGTCTCCGCAACCTGCTCGAAGGGGTCCGTGCGCGCCAGACGCTCCGGCATCATGAACGGCACGTTGGAGGAGATCTTGCCGAGCGACTGGAGCACCAGCCCGTAGGGTTCCTCGAGGGTGAGCGAGAAGGTCCTGTCGTCGACGACGGCCAGCGCTGCGGTGGCGTCCATGAGTTTCTGGCCCATGCCGTCGCGCGCGCCCCAGCGTTCGATGGAGGCGACGCAGTCGGCGGCGGTGACGGGGGCGCCGTCATGCCAGGCGAGGCCGTCGCGGAGCCGGAAGGTCCAGACCAGGCCGTCGGCGGTAACGCTCCAGTCCTCGACCATCTGGGGCCGGACTTCGAGGTTTTCGTCGAGCGCGAAGAGGGTGTCGTAGATCATGTAGCCGTGGTTTCGGCTGATATAGGCGGTGGTCCATATGGGGTCGAGATTCTTGAGGTCGGCGTGCGGCACGATGCGCAAGACCGACTCCGCGTCCGCCGCGAAGGCGGCGAAAGACAGAAAGAACACGACCGCCAGACATCGTAACCGGGCCATGATCGCACCCCTGTCGCTGTCCTCGCGTCGCACACCGTAGCATGACCCGCGCCGGATCGGTTACGGCCGTCCCGCCGGCCCGCGCGCAAACCGGCTTCTCCCCATGCAAAGAACGGGATGGGGAAAGAGATTCGTCCATATTCCGGGCCGGAAGTCCGGGCTACGCGCCCGCCATCGCAAGCCGTCGCATATCGGAGATAAAATTCCCCAGACTCTGAAGTTCCGGCTGAATCGATTCCGGAAATTTGCGCATCGACGGCTTCAGGGTAACGAGACGCACGCCGGAGTCCCTCATCTCCCGGAATTGCCCTTCCGGGACCTCTGCATAAGGCCCTGATTTTTCGGGAACCGGTTGCGGTTCGGCGGCTGCCTGCCCGGGCGAATGTCCGGCAGCGTTGCGAGGCGCCGACAGGATGAACGGGCGCGTCGATTCGAACCGGGTTGTCGTCGTTCCGGCATATTCGTTCCGCGAAAGAGTGCATGAAGAAATCGAACAGCCTTACAAGTACTCGTCATTCCTGCGAAAGAGGGCGTGAAGAAATTGAGAGACGTCACTACTCTTCGTCATTCCCGCGAAAGAGCGTGTGAAGAAATCGGGCGGCTCTCATTGTGACGGCCGGTTCGCCAAAGTATCAGCACTGTAAAAGACAATACCCATCGAATAATACTTTGTCATTCCCGCGAAAGCGGGAATCCGGAGGCGACGCCCGCAATATCGGCGCCGTTATTCTTACGGGAACGCCGCAGATGGATTCCCGCTTTCGCGGGAATGACAAGTGTTTGTAAGGATGCCTTTCACCATGGCGGTCGGAGCACCGAAGGTCTCGGCGCGACAAGAAGAAAATAACTCGCTAATAACACTTCGTCATTCCCGCGAAAGCGGGAATCTGGAGGCGGCCATCCGCTATATCGGCCCGGCTTTTCTTACGGAAACGCCGCAACAGATTCCCGCTTTCGCGGGAATGACGAGTATTTGTAAGTGTCCGTTTCGAAATAAGCTGAGTGATTTCAATCGGTTGTGATTCACCGGTTGTGGCTACCAACCCGGTGAGGCGCGACATGTGGACTGAAACCACTCGGTCGCAGTATGCGCGCGAGGGGCGATGCCATGCAAGCGACCTGGACGACGCCGAATGGAGCCCGGTCGCGCCCGCCATGCCGCCGCGCAAACCGCTCGGGCGGCGGCGTCGGACCGACCTGCGCGAGGTCGTCAACGCGATCTTGTCCGTCCTGCGCTGCGGTTGCCCGTGGCGCATGTTGCCGAAGGGCTTTCCGCCGTGGCGGACGGTGTATCGGTATTTCGCGGCGTGGCGCGATAGCGGCCTATGGGTGTCGATCAACCATCGTCCGGCGATGGCGTCGCGTGCGTCCGGGGGACGGGCGACCGGCCCGTCGGCCGGCATCGTCGACAGCCGGTCTGCGAAGACGACGGAGAGCGGCGGTCCGCGCGGCTTCGACGCCGGCAAGAAGGTCAAGGGCCGCAAGCGCCATATCGTCACCGACACCGGCGGGTTGCTCGTCGCGGCCCCGGTCCATCCCGCCGACATCCGGGACCGCGCCGGCGCGCCCGCCTTGCTGGCTTCGATACGCTATCGGTTTCCGTGGCTGCGCCACATTTTCGCCGATGGCGCCTACGCGGGTCCGAAACTCAAGGCGGCACTGGAAGGCAAGGGGCAGTGGCGGGTCGAGGTCGTCGGGCGCGCACACGGCGGTCGGGGGTTCCAGGCGTTGCCGCGGCGCTGGGCAGTGGAGCGGACGCCGGGATGGCTGGGCCGCAACCGGCGGTTGGCCAGGGACTTCGAGGCGACTGTCGCCATGGCCCGGACATGACTCTTTATCGGAAGCGTCCAAATCCTGTTGCGAAGGCCGACCCGCCGGAAAAAAATAATAGCCTGTTCCGAAACGGACACACAGGTCGGTCAGCGCCATCGTTCGGCCCCCCGGATTTCCCGGAACCCGCTCCCCGACGCCAACCACCCTCCAATTTCGCCAAGGACGTCGCCAGCCCGCAGCCTCGCCTTTCCCTTGAGCGCACACTCCCATACAACGAGTACCCGCCATCCCGTCGATTGCAGCGCACGCCGGGTTTCGGCATCCCGTTTCCGGTTGCCGGATATCTTCTTCGCCCAGAAAGACGGGCGGGAGGACGGCCACTTGAACAGGTGACATCCGTGACCGTGCCAGAAGCATCCATTGACGAATATCGCCGCGCTATATTTCGGGAACACCAGATCGGGCTTGCCGGGCAATTTCTTGTCATGAAGCCGATAGCGGAAGCCCATTGCGTGAAGACCCCGGCGAACGGTCATTTCCGGCGCGGTGTTCTTGTTGCGAATTCCGGCCATCATCCGCCGCCGCGTCTCCCTGTCGACGATATCCGTCATCGACCCGGATCCCGCGCCGTCGGGATTTCCGAAGCCGGCTCCCGCAACCATGGAACCATGTGCCGGGCGACAGCTGCGACGCACGGCACGACCACCGCGTTTCCGAATTGCCGATACGCCTGGGTATCCGAAACCGGAATCCGGAATTCCGATCCGCCCGGTTCGTCGAAACCCATAAGACGCGAGCATTCCCGCGGCGTGAGGCGACGAGGGTTCCCGCGGTCCCGCCTCACGAGAATTTCGGATCCGTCCTTGTAGTAGCGGGCGGAGAGAGTCCGGGATATGTCGTTCGACCCGACGAGCCCGAACCCGAAGCCATTCCCGGAAGCCCAGTGCTTCTCGGCGTATCTCTGAAGGTAGTTCCACAGATGGTCCGACAGGGTATATTTGGGAGATACTTCGGCTTCCGTTCCAAAGGTATAAGGCCGTTCTTCCTTTTCTTCTCCATTTTCCGGGTGCAGTATGGCGTCCAGTCGCGGGCCGACGGCGAGATCCGGAATATCCAAATTCTCGAAATCGAACCCGTTCGCGTCGCGGAACCCTGCGATGAATATTCTTTTTCGACGCTGCGGAACCCACGATCTGGCGTCCAGTATTCTACAGAAGACGTTATATCCGAGTTCTTTTGTCAATGTCCTGTGGATCACCCGAAACGTTTTGCCCTTGTCGTGACTCGCTAAATTTTTCACGTTCTCCAGCAGAAACGCTTTGGGGCGGCGACGATCCAGAATGCGGGCAATGTCGAAAAACAACGTTCCTTGCGCTTCGCAATGGAACCCGTGCGGTTGTCCGATCGCGTTCTTCTTCGACACCCCCGCTATCGAAAACGGCTGGCACGGGAAACCCGCGAGCAGCAGATCGTGCTCCGGCACATCTTCCGTCGGAACCTGCGTGATATCGCCGACCAGCTCGTGCCCGCAATCGTAGTTGGCTCTGTAGGTAATTTCCGCGTGGCGGTTCCATTCGCTCGTCAGGACGCATCTGCCGCCGAGAGGCTCGAACCCGCGCCGCAAACCGCCGATACCGGCGAACAGGTCCACAAACCTGAAGGCGGGCCGCGCCCCATTCGCACCCGTCCATGCGGGCTTGCGATCATGCCCGCCGGGTTCCCCACTCCCTCCCCGCGCGAACAACGGGGTGTCCGACACGGAAGGTTGCAGATTCGTTCCGATCATGCCGCCCTTATGGCACGCCGGGGCCGGGCGGACAAGCCGAACGCGTCCGGGAGACGACGGGCAGGGCGGTCTCGTGGAGCGTTGGCGCGCACGATATCCGGGTGGCGGGGCGGGCCGACGACGGTTATCGGCGGCGGTCGATCGGGCGCCTCGGCCAAGCGCCGCCGCTCTGCGATTTCGGGTGGCGCGGGGGGACGTCGCTGTCCCTGCATCGCACGCCGCATCATGACGCGCGCCGCCGGGCGCTTTCCGCGACAGCCGGACGGCGCGCGGGACGCAACCGCGGTCCTGGAGATACGGATGCGCTATAATCCTGCAATGTTCTCGCGAATCGCCTTTCGGGAGCGGCGCTCGCGCTACGACCGCCGGCGCGCCCTGCAACTCCTGCGCCGGGGCGTAGAGCAGCGCGGCGCGGCGTTCCGGGAGGGGCAGGAGGACGCCATCCGGCGTGTCGTGGAAGGCCGCGGCCGGCTTCTCCTCGTGCAGAGAACGGGATGGGGAAAGAGCTTCGTCTATTTCATCGCCGCGAAACTCCTGCGCGAGGCCGGGGCGGGGCCGGCGCTGCTCGTCTCGCCGCTGCTGGCGCTGATGCGCAACCAGATCGCCGCCGCCGAACGAATGGGCGTGCGCGCCCGCCGCATCGCCTCCGACAACCGCGACGACTGGGCCGCCGCGGAGGAAGCGCTACGCCGCGACGAGGTCGACGTTCTGCTGATTTCACCCGAACGCCTGGGGAACGAACGCTTCAGCACCGAGGTTCTGGCCGGGATCGCCGGGCGCGTCGCCCTCCTGGTAGTCGACGAAGCGCATTGCATCTCCGATTGGGGGCACGATTTCCGGCCCCACTATCGCCTGATCGAACGCATCGTCCGCGACCTCCCGCCGAACCTCCGCCTGCTGGCGACGACCGCAACCGCGAACGACCGCGTGACCGACGATCTCCGCGCGACGCTCGGCCCGGACCTGACGGTGCTGCGCGGCAATCTCGACCGCCCGTCGCTCGCGCTCCAGACAGTCCGCCTGCCCTCGCAGCCCGAGCGCATGGCCTGGCTCGCCGAACGGTTGCCCCGGCTGCCCGGCAGCGGAATCGTCTATACGCTGACGGTCCGCGACGCCGTCCGGGTGGCCGAATGGCTGCGCTCGCGGGGACTGGAGGTCGCGTCCTACACGGGGGAGACGGGAGAGCGCCGCGAGTCGCTGGAGCGGGCGCTGATCGAAAACCGCGTCAAGGCGCTCGTGGCCACGACCGCGCTCGGCATGGGTTTCGACAAGCCCGACCTCGGCTTCGTCGTCCACTATCAGGCGCCCGGGTCGGCGGTGGCCTATTACCAGCAGGTCGGGCGCGCCGGCCGGGGGCTCGAAAACGCCTGGGGGGTTCTGCTCAGCGGCGAAGAGGACAGCCGGATCGTCGACTATTTCATCGAAAGCGCGTTTCCCACCCGCGACGAAGCCCGGCAGGTGCTGGAGGCGCTCGAAAGCGCAACCGACGGCCTTTCCGTCCCCGAACTGTGCGGCAGGGTCAACCTTTCCGTCGGGCGCATCCGCAAGACCATCGAACTCCTCTCGCTCGAATCGCCGGCGCCGCTGGTGAGGACGGGCGCGAAATGGCGCATCGCGGCGGTGGAGCTCAGCGACGCCTTCTGGGAGCGGGCGGCGCGTCTCACGCGGCTGCGGCGGGCGGAACAACGCGAGATGCGCGAATATGCGAGCCTGGAGACGGGGCATATGGCGTTCCTGATCGACGCGCTGGACGGAAACCCCGAAGCCGTCCGCACGCGGTCGCAGCCGAACCTCCCGACCGCCGTTGCGCCGGAGACGATCCGGGCCGCGACCGCGTTTCTGCGTCGCGACGACCTGCCCATCGAGCCGCGCAAGCGTTGGCCGACGGGCGGACTGCCGCTCTACGGCGTCAATGGCGCCATCGCCGCCGACCGCCGGGCGTGTCCGGGACGGGCGCTTTGCGTCTGGGGAGACGGCGGATGGGGCGGTCTCGTCGAGCGCGGCAAATATGTCGACGGACGGTTCGCCGACCGGCTCGTCGCCGCCTGCGCCGGCCTCGTCGAGCGATGGTCTCCCCGGCCGGCGCCGGAATGGGTAACCTGCGTGCCCTCGCGGCGCGGCGGCGGCCTCGTGCCGGATTTCGCGGCGCGGCTGGCGACCGGGCTCCGCCTGCCCTTCCGACCGGCGCTGGAAAGGGTCGCGGATCGGCCGGAGCAGAAGACGATGGCGAACAGCGCGCAACAGGCGCGGAATCTCGACGGGGCGCTCGGACTCCGGTTCGACCGGTTGCCCGAAGGGGCGGTGCTGTTGATCGACGACATCGTGGATTCGCGGTGGACGTTAACGGTGGCGGCTTGGCTGTTGCGGTCGCGCGGCGGCGGCGCGGTCTGGCCGCTGGCGCTCGCTTTCGCCGCGCCGCGGCGGCGGCCCGACGGACGTCCATGACCGACGAGCTTTCGGTCAACACCCAGGCGGTCCTCCTGCTCACGGCGCCGTTGATCGTCGGCGGCCGCGGCGCTCCCGACGCGCCCGCGCCCCTGTCCGCCGGCGAATACGACCGCGTCGCGCAGCGCCTTCGGGAACGCGGGCGCGAACCCGCCGACCTGCTCGCCGACGCCGACCGACCGGCGCGGGACGACTGCCCGCCCGGGATCGCCCCCGACCGGATCGACCGCCTGCTCGGGCGCGGTTTCCTCCTCGGACAGGCGGTCGAGCGGTGGCGCGCGCGCGGGATTTGGGTGGCGGGACGGGCCGACGACGGTTATCCGCGGCGACTGATCGAGCGCCTCGGCCGGGCGGCGCCGCCGCTGCTCTACGGTTTCGGGGACCGATCGGCGCTGGACGGGGGCGGGCTGGCGGTCGTCGGCTCCCGGAACGTCGACGAGGACGGACTGGCCTTCGCCGAACGCGCCGGACAGCTCGCCGCCGGGGCGCGGCGGGCGTTGATCTCGGGCGGCGCGCGGGGGGTCGACAGGACCGCCATGCGCGCGGCCCTGGAGGCCGGCGGCCGGGCGGTGGGCGTGCTGGCCGACAGTCTGGAGCGCGCTGTCCTGCGCCGCGGCGACCGCGAATTGCTGATGACCGGACGCTTGGTCCTGGTTTGCCCCTACGACCCGGCCGCCCGGTTCCAGGTCTGGCGCGCGATGGGCCGCAACAAGTCGATCTACGCGCTGGCGGACGCCGCGCTGGTCGTCTCCGCCGTTCGCGGCAAGGGGGGGACCTGGGCCGGCGCGGTGGAGCAGCAGAAGAATTTCGGACGCGCGCCGATCTATGTCCGCCCCGCTTGCGATACGGAGGACGGCCTTCAGGGACTGCGGGAACTCGGCGCGCATGTCTGGCCGGGGCCGGAGACCCCGGACGCTCTCGAGGAACTCCTCGACGCGCCGCCGGCGGCGGAGGGCCGGATCGCCGGGAAAGAAACCGTTCTGCCGGGGCTGCGGGAAGCGCCGGCGCCCATCGAAGCGGACCCCGCCGCCGTGTTGTTCGCCGCGGTTCTCGGCCTGCTGGCGCGGCTCTGCGCCGACGAAGCAAGGTCCGCAGACGAAATCGCCGCGGCGCTGGGCGCGACGCGGATCCAGACAGACGACTGGCTCAAGCGCGCGGTGTCGCGGGGGGCGCTCGAAAAACAGGGCAGACCGATTCGTTACCGCGCCGCGGCGGCCCATACCGCCGCGGGAGGCGAATTGTCGGCGACGGCCCGCGCACTCGTGCGCGACCTGTGCGCACGCGAGCCGAAGGGGGAAACGGCCGTCGCGGAAGCGCTGGGGGTTCGCAAGGGCCAGGCGCGGGACTGGCTCATGGGCATGGTCGCCGAAGGGCTGCTCGAACGGCGGAAGGCGCCCGTTCGATACGGCGCGCCCGAAAAGCCGGGTCCCCTGTTCGGCGCCGCCGGTCCGGAACCCGAATAACGAAGCCGGCGGCGTCCGCGCGTCGGGGATGGCGTCGATCGCCCGGCGAACCCGCCGCCGCCGACCGCACCTTCCGGGACGGTGCCGAAATCGGAAGCGATACAGGAAAACCGGATCAACCCGCCGGCGGCTTCGCGACCCCGCGCAAGGTTTCGCGCATCAACATCCGGACCACGCGCTGCGCCGCGTCCCGACGGTCGTCCTCGCCGCCTTGCGCGCCGCCCGCCTCGCGCCAGGCAGCGCGCTGCCGGTGGGCGCTCGCGCCCTCGCGGACGATGTTGCGCGCATGGGACACTTCCGCCACGCAGCCCAGCGCCTCGGCGTCCTCGGCGATCATGTCCAGCAACTCGTCCACCAGAACCGCCATGGATTTCACCCGCGATTCGCCGAAATCGATCAGGCCGCGGTCCATGCCCCAGCGCGACGCCCGCCAGCGGTTTTCCGCCACCAGCGCGACGGGGTAGATGCGAAAGCGCAGGTTGCGCCGCCGCAGACGCCACAACATATGCAGCACGCAGCGCGTAATCGCGGCGACGCACACCGCGTCGTCGATGCGCGTGCAACAGTCGAAAATACGCGCCTCCAGGGTCGGAAAGCGCGCGCTCGGACGCACGTCCCACCACAGTTTCGTGGCGTCCTCCACCGCTTCGGCGGCCACCAGAGCCGAAACCAGAGCCTCGAACTCGCGCCAGCTCCCCAACCGCGGCGGCAGCCCCGTGCGCGGCATCGCGTCCCACACCGTCAGGCGATAGGACGCGAGACCCGTATCCGCTCCTTCCCAGAAGGGCGAGGAGGTCGTCAGCGCCAGCAGGTGCGGCAGGAAATAGGAGAACTGGTTCATCAGGTCGATGCGCAGATCGTCCGGCGCGATCCCCACATGCACGTGCATCCCGCAGATCAGCAGCCGCCGCGCCGGGGCGCCGTATTCGGCGTCGATCTCGCGATAGCGCGGCCGCGCCGTCGGACGCTGCCCGCGCCACACGCCGAAAGGGTGAGTCGAGGCCGCGATTATCGCCAGCCCGCGCTCCGCCGCCGCCGCCGAGATTTCCCCGCGCAGATGCTCCAGCTCCGCGCGCACCTCGCCCATGCTGTCGCACACGCGGGTCCCCACCTCGATCTGCGTTTGCAGGAACTCGGGCGTGACCTGCCCCGGCAGGCGGCGCTCGCATTCGGCGATCAACCCCGCCGGCGCTTCGGGCACCAGGTCGCCCGTTGCGGCGTCGACAAGATAGTACTCCTCCTCGACACCGACAGTGAACGGCGGCGCGGCGGCGCTCACGCCGGCGCCTCGCCGAGCGAGTCGCGGAGCGCAGCCGCGAGAATGCGCGCCCAGCGCTCGACCTCCGCCGGGGAGGCGAGCAGGTTCTGCCGCACTTCGATCGCGGCGCTCCGCAAGCCGCGCCGCCCGGCGTGCCAGGGAAGGGTGAAGGTCAAATCGCTATATCCCGTATAGGGTTCGTTGTCGCCGATGCGCAAACCGCCGTGGCGGCGCAGGGCGCGCAGCAGAAGGCGCGCCAGGCGCTCGTCGTCGTCGTGGAGCACCGCGGCGTGCCACGGCCGCTCGCCGGCGTCCAGCACCGGCGTGAAACTGTGCACCGCGACCACGGCCGGCGCCGCCATCGCGTCGACCGCCGCCGCAACCGCCGCGTGCCACGGCCGGTGAAAGCGCGCGGCGCGGCGTTCGCGCTCCGCCGGCGCCAGCCCTTCGTTGCCGGGCACGCGCACGCCGCCGCTTTCCGCGGGAATCGCCTGCGGGTGGTCGAGGGCGCGGTTCGGATCGACGATCAGGCGCGAGAACCGGCACAGCAGCGCCGGCGCGTCGAGCAGCGCCGACAGACGCCGCGTGAGCGCCCCGGCGCCGATATCCCAGCCGATGTGGCTCGCCAGCGCCGCGTCGTCGAGCCCCAGCCCGTTGAACTCGGCCGGCACCCGGTTGCTCGCATGGTCGCAGACCAGCAGCAGGTTGCGCCGCCCTCCGTCCAGGGTTTCCGCCGCGTCCATCGCGTAACGCCGCCCGGGATCAGGGCCGCGTTTCCGGCGCCGGGTAGCGCTCGGCGAGCAAGGCATAGAGGGCCCGCAACGCGCCCGCTTCGCCGCCCTTCGGCCGCCCGGGTCGCGCGCGCAGATTCCACCCCATGCAATCGATATGCGCCCAGCGCGCGGCCCGCGTCACGAACTCTCCAAGAAACAGCGCCGCCGTCACGGCGCCGCCATACGGCCCCTCGGAAACGTTGTTCAGATCGGCGAAGGGGCTGTCGAGCAGGTCGCGATAGGGCGTCCATAGCGGCAGCCGCCACAGCGGGTCCGCCTCTTCCCGCGCATGGCGCGCAAGGTCGTCCGCCAGCGCGTCGTCGGCGGTGAACAGCGCCGGCACTTCCGTTCCCAGCGCCACCCGCGCCGCGCCGGTCAGGGTCGCCGCGTCGATCAGCAGGTCGGGCGCCTCGCGGTCGGCCTCCGCCAGCGCGTCGCACAGGATGAGGCGGCCTTCGGCGTCGGTGTTGCCGACCTCCACCGTCGTCCCGGCGCGGGTGCGCACGATGTCGCCGGGCCGGAACGAGTCCCCCGACACGGCGTTTTCGACCGCCGGGATCAGCGCCCGCAGGCGCAGGCCCAGGCCCGCGTCCATGATCGCGCCGGCAAGGCCCAGAACCAGCGCGGCGCCGCCCATGTCCTTCTTCATGAGGCGCATCCCCGCCGCGGTCTTCAGGTCGAGGCCGCCGGAATCGAAGCAGACGCCCTTGCCGACGAGCGTCACCCGCGGCGCCGAGCCGTCGCCCCACCGCAGATCGATGAGGCGCGGGGCGCGGGCGCTCGCCCGTCCCACCGCGTGGACCGTCGGATAGTTCGCCTCCAGCAGCGCCTCCCCCGTCGTCACGGCGAGCGATGCGCCGTGGGCCTCCGCCAGGCCTCGCGCGGCCCGCTCGAGGTCCGCCGGCCCCATGTCGTTCGCCGGCGTGTCGATGAGGTCGCGCGCCAGCCCGACGGCGCGCGCGAGCCTGCGGGCGAGGGCTGCGTCCGCTCCCGCCGGCGGCGCCGCAACCGGCGCCGGCGGAGAGGCCTTCGACTCGTAGAAATCGAAGCGGTAGTTCCCCAGCATCCACCCCAGGGCGGCGGCGGTGGCGCTGCGTTCCGTCCACTCGAACCCCGTCGCGGCGTCGAAGGCGTAGTCCCCCGGCCCCAGACGCTCCGGCAACCCCGCGAACGACCACGGGTCCACTGCCTTGCCGACCACGAGCAGCACCGAATCGACTCCGCCGTCCGGCCCCGGCAACGGCGCGGCCGCGCCCGGCTTCGCCTCGAATCCTGTGGCCCGCAGCCAGCGCCCGGCCCGCGCGCCGGCGCCGTCGAGCCACGTCTCCAGCGCCGGTTCCGTGAACGCGACGATGGGAATCGCCTCCGGGGCGCGTCGGTCAGCGAGGGTGTCGAGCATCTTCCGGGGCCGTTGCTTGCGGTCGGCTTGCGGGGGAACATAGCATTCGCGGCGCGCGGGCGGACGCCGCCCTGCGCCGCATCTTCGTTGCGAACTTCATTTCGGACCGCCAGGGGAGGCGCCCATGAGCGACGGCGACGGCGATCTCGACCGGCTCGACGATCTGGTCGCGCGGGCGAAACGCGCGGGCGCCGATGCGGCCGACGCCATGCTGGCGCGTTCGACGGCGCTCCAGGCCTCGTGGCGCATGGGCCGGAACGAAGGCGTCGAGCGCGCCGAGGAGGCCGAATTCGGCCTGCGGGTGTTCGTCGGCGCGCGCCAGGCGGTCGTCTCGACCACCGACTTCGGCGCCGCGGCGCGCGGCCCCCTCGTCGAGCGGGCGATGGCGATGGCGCGCGCCGTGCCCGAAGACCCCCATTGCGGCCTGCCCGACGCAGCGGGCCCGGCCTCCGCCCCTCCGGCGCTGGACCTCGCCGACGCGAGCGAACCCGGGTCGCAAGGCTTGCTCGCCGCGGCGCAAACCGCCGAGGACGCCGCGCGCGCCGTCGCCGGGGTCACCAATTCGGAAGGCGCCAACGCCAGCTCGCGACGCAGCGCGGTCTCCCTCGCGGCGTCCAACGGCTTCGCCGGGCGCTTCGAGACCACCCGCTTCGCCCTGTCCGCCGCGGTCGTCGCCGGCGCCGACACCGCCATGGAGCGCGATTACGACTGGCGCGTCGCGCGCCACCGCGAGGACCTGGAGGCGCCGGAAACCGTCGGCCGCCGCGCCGGCGAGCGCGCGGTGGCGCGCCTCGGCCCGCGCAAGCGCGCTTCCGCCCGCGTCCCCGTCGTTTTCGACCCCCGCGTTTCCGCCGGCCTCGTGCGGCTGCTCGCGAACCTGGCTTCCGGCGCCGATGTCGCCCGCGGCACGAGCTGCCTGCGCGGGAGGCGCGGCGAGCCCCTGTTCGCGCCCGGCGTGACGGTCGTCGACGACCCGCACCGCGCGCGCGGTCTCGCCTCGCGCCCCTTCGACGGCGAGGGTCTCGCCGGCGGCCCCCTGAAGGTCGTGGAAGACGGCGCGCTCGCCAACTGGCTGCTCGATTCGCGCTCCGCCCGTCAGCTGGGGCTGTCGCCGACGGGCAACGCCGCGCGCGGCCCGGCCGGAACGCCGTCGCCGGCGCCGAGCAACTTTTACATGGCGCCGGGGAGCGAAAGTCCCGAAGCGCTCGTCGGCGCTATCGAATCCGGCTTCTACGTCACCGAGATGATGGGCATGAGCTTCAATTACGTCACCGGGGACTACAGCCGCGGCGCCTCGGGTTTCTGGATCGAGAAGGGCGAGATCGCCTACCCGGTGAGCGAGATGACCGTCGCGGGCAATATCCTCGACATGTTCCCGGCCGCCGTCCCCGCCGACGACCTGGAGTTCCGTTACGGCGTCGACGCCCCCACCTTGCGGGTCGACGGGATGACCGTGGCCGGCCTGTGACCCGCGGCGAGGCGCTCGCCCGCGACCATGCGCTGCTCTGCCGCGCCGTGCGCGACGCCGGCGCCATCGCGCTCGACTATTTCCGGCGCGGTTTCGACGTGCGCGAGAAGAGCCCCGGCGACCCCGTTACCGACGCCGACCTCGCGGTCGACGAGGCGCTGCGTTCGCGCCTCGCCGCTGCGCGGCCCGACTATGGATGGCTGTCGGAAGAAACCGAAGACGACGGCTCGCGTCTCTCCGCTGCCCGCGTCTGGGTCGTCGACCCCATCGACGGCACCCGCGGGTTCGTCGCCGGCACCCGCGAATGGGCCGTCTCCGCCGCTCTCGTCGAGGCCGGGCGGCCCGTCGCCGGCTGCGTCTACAACCCCGCTGCGGACGCCTTCTACGACGCCCGCGAGGGGGGCGGCGCCCGTCGCAACGGCGAGGCGGTGCGCGTCGCCGCCGCCGGGGGTCTCGCCGGCGCCACCCTGGCGTCGAGCCGCGCCGACGGCCGTCGCGCCCGCTGGCGCGAACGCTTCCCGCGAACCGGCGTCCGCCGCGTCGACGCGGTCGCGTGGCGCCTCGCCCTGGTCGCCGACGGCAGCGTCGACGGCGCGGTGGCCTTGCGCCCCAAAAGCGACTGGGACATCGCCGCCGGCGACCTGCTGGTGCGCGAGGCGGGGGGCGGGGTGACCGATCTCGACGGCGAGACCATGCTCTACAACCGCGAACGCGCGAACAAGCCCGGCCTGGTGGCCGCCGGGCCGACGCTGCGGCCCCTCCTCGTCGCGCGCCTCGCCGCGTCTTGACCGCAGTCCCCGCGCCCGCCGCGCCGGCGGCGCAGCGCCCGACAGCGGACCTCGTGCGTCGCCTCGCCCGCGGCTATCTCGCGCCCTATCGCCGGCAGCTGGCCGGGGCGATTCTCTGCATGATCGTCGCCGCCTGCGCCCAGCCCACTCTCGCCTGGCTCATGGAAGCGGTGGTCGGCGACATTTTCGTCGCCCGCGACCGCGCCGCGCTCGCCGTCGTGCCGCTCGCCGTCTTCGCGACGATGGCGATCGGCGGCCTCGCCAATTTCGGCCAGTCGATGCTGATGAACCGGGTCGGCCTGCGGGTCGTCGCCGACCTCCAGGCGGAGTTGTTCGACCACCTGCTGCGGCTCGACCTCGCCTGGTTCCAGAGCACTCCCACCGGGCGCCTGATCGGCAATCTGACCAGCGATTCCGCGCTCGTCCGCCAGGCCGCCGCGGCCACCATGACCGGCCTCGTCAAGGACCTGCTGATGGTCGTCCTGCTGGTCGCGCTGATGTTCTATCAGAACGCCGAACTCGCCCTCGTCGTGTTCTTCGTCTTCCCTCTCGCCTGGTGGCCCATCGGCCGGCTCGGCAAGCGGATGCGCAAGGCGGCGGCGCGCGCCCAGGCCGAAATCGGCGAATTCTCGGCTCTCGCCGCGGAAACCTTCCAGGGCGTTCGCCACGTGAAGGCTTACGGCATGGAAGGATACGAATCGGCGCGCGCCGCCGCGATCGTCGACCGCATATTCCACCGCTTCATGACGACCGTCCGCATCCGCGCCGTCAACGCCCCCATCATGGAGACCCTCGGCGGCGTCGCCGCCGCCATAGCCCTGTTCTACGGCGGTTCGCAGGTCGTCGACGGCACGCGCGAGGCCGGCGGGTTCTTCGCCTTCGTCACCGCCATGCTCCTCGCCTACCGCCCCCTCAAGAGCGTCGCCGGCCTCTATTCCACACTCCAGGAGGGCATCGCCGCGGCGCAGCGCCTGTTCGATGTCCTCGACAGCCGCCCCGCCGTCGTCGACGCGCCGCGCGCCGTTCCCCTCGCCGTGCGCCGGGGCGACGTGCGCGTCGAAGACGTGCGGTTTTCCTATCGCGCCGGCGCGCCGGCGCTGAACGGCGTCTCGCTCGATGTCCCCGGCGGCCGCGTCGCCGCGCTGGTCGGCCCGTCGGGCGCGGGAAAATCCACCCTCGTCAACCTCATCGCCCGGTTCTTCGACGTCGACTCGGGCGCCGTGACCGTAGACGGACAGGACGTGCGCGCCGTGACCCTGGAATCGCTGCGCGCCGCCATCGCCCTCGTGAGCCAGGAGACGACGCTGTTCGACGACACGGTGCGCGCCAACATCGCCTATGGCGCGCCCGGCGGAAAAGCGTCCGACAGCGCCGTCGAGGCCGCCGCGAAGGCCGCCGCTGCGCATGAATTCATCGTCGGCTTGCCCGCCGGCTACGACACCGCTGTCGGCGAGCGCGGAATCCGCCTCTCCGGCGGCGAGCGTCAGCGCATCGCCATCGCCCGCGCCATGCTCAAGGACGCGCCCCTCCTCCTCCTCGACGAAGCCACCGCCTCGCTCGACGCCGAGTCCGAAAGCAAGGTGCGCATCGCCCTCGACCGTCTCAAGCGCGGGCGCACCACCATCGCCATCGCCCACCGCCTCTCCACGGTGCGGCACGCCGACATTATCTACGTCGTCGACGGCGGCCGCGTCGTCGAACGCGGCGATCACGCTGCGCTCTACGCCGCCGGCGGGCTGTATGCGCGGCTCTGCGACATGCAGTTCGCCGACTCTCCGGGGTAACTGCGGTGACCGCCGCGCTCTCCCTCTACCGGGGTCTGACCGCGGCGGCCGCGCCGCTGGTCCGCGCGCATCTGCGCCGCCGCGCGACGCACGGCAAGGAAGACCCGGCGCGCCTCGGCGAACGCTTCGGCGAAGCGTCCCGCCCGCGGCCGCCCGGCCCCCTGCTCTGGCTGCACGCCGCCAGCGTCGGCGAAACCGCCTCGGCGCTGCCTCTCGTGGCGCGCCTGCTCGAAGCCCCCGCGCTGTCGGTCCTCCTCACTTCGGGGACGGTCGCGTCGGCGCGCCTTGCGGCCGCCCGCCTGCCGCCCCGCGCCATCCACCAATACGTCCCCGTGGACCTGCCCGGCGCGACGCGGCGATTCCTCGACCGCTGGCGCCCGGAGCTCGCCGTCTTCGTCGAATCCGAACTGTGGCCGAATCTGATCCTCGAGGCGCAGGCCCGCGCCGTGCCTCTGGCGATGGTCCAGGCGCGCATGTCGGAACGGTCCTGGCGGCGCTGGCGCCGCGTCCCGTCGACGGCGCGCCGCCTGCTCGGCGCCTTCAGCCCGGTGCTCGCCCAGACCCGCGCCGACGCCGAGCGCTACCGCCGCCTCGGCGCGCCGCAAGCGCTGGCGCTGGGGACCCTCAAATACGCCGCCGACCCGCTCCCCGCCGACGCCGGCGAGCTCCGCGCCTGGCGGCGCGCGCTCGCCGACCGACCCCTGTGGGTCGCCGCGAGCACCCATCCCGGCGTCGAGGAAGACGCCGTGCTCGCCGCCCACGACGCCCTGCGCGACCGCCTTCCGGGGTTGCTGACGGTGATCGTCCCGCGGCGCCCCGAACATGGCGGCGCCCTCGCCGCCGCCGCCGCGGCGCGCGGTTTCCGCGTCGCTCGCCGCACCGCCGCCCCCGCCGCCCGGGCGAGCACGGACGCCGACGTTTACATCGCCGACACCTTCGGCGAACTCGGCCTGTTCTACCGTCTGGCGCCGCTCGCCTTCGTCGGCGGTTCGCTGTCGCGGCGCGGCAGCCACAACCCGATAGAGCCCATCCGTCTCGATTGCGCCGTCCTCACCGGTCCCGACCTCGGCAATTTCACCGGGGTGGCGGACGACCTGCGGGCGTCGCAGGCTTTGGCGACGGCGGCCGACGGCGACGAATTGACGCGCCGCCTCGCCTGCCTGTTGCGCGACGGGTCGGCGCGCGCGCGTCTCGCTGCCCGCCAGAAGCGCGCGGTCGCCGACGGCGCGCGCGTGCTCGACGCGGTCATGGACGCCCTCGCGCCGGTCCTGCCCCGGCGCGACGCCGGGTAACCCCGTGCGCGCGCCGGAATTCTGGCGTCGCGACGGCTGGCGGGCGCGCGCTCTCGCGCCGGCCGCGGCCCTGTTCGGCGCTGCGGCGGCGGTCCGCGCCGCCGCCGCGCGCCCGGCGAAGGCGCCGCTGCCCGTCGTCTGCGTCGGCAATCTCGTGGCCGGCGGCGCCGGCAAGACCCCCGTCGCCATCGCTCTCGCCCGGCGCCTGCGGGCGCGGGGTCGCACGCCGCATCTCGTCTCGCGCGGCTATGGCGGCCGCGAACGCGGGCCGGTCGCCGTCGACCCTGCCCGTCACGATTCGCGCGATGTCGGCGACGAAGCGTTGCTGCTCGCCCGCGCCGCCCCCGCCTGGGCGGCGCGCGATCGCGCCGCGGCGGCCCGCGCCGCCCACGCCGCAGGCGCCGATATCGCCGTGCTCGACGACGGCCACCAGAACCCCGGCATACGAAAGGACCTGTCTCTCGTCGTCATCGACGGCGGCTACGGCTTCGGCAACGGCCGCGTGCTTCCCGCCGGTCCCTTGCGCGAGCCTGCGGGCGCCGGCCTCGCCCGCGCCGACGCCGCGGTCCTTATAGGCACCGACGAAACCGGCGCGCGTCGCCGCCTGCCCCGCGCCCTGCCTGCGCTTGAGGCGCGCCTCGCCCCCGGCGGCGGACGCGAGCTCCTCGCAGGCCGGCGGGTGGCGGCGTTCGCGGGCATCGGCCGGCCGGAGAAATTTTTCGCAACCCTGGAGGCGCTGCCCTGCGAGGTGGTCGCCCGGAGCGCTTTCGCCGACCACCACCGGTTCCGGGAGCACGAAGTGCTGGCGCTCGCCGACCGCGCCGCCGCGCTCGATGCGGTGCTGGCGACGACGGCGAAGGACGCGGTTCGCCTGCCGGCGAGCCTGCGCGGTCTGGCGACGGTCCTCGAGGTCGATATCGAATGGGGCGACGGCGGCGCCGCGCTCGACGCCCTCCTCGACCGCCTGTAGGCGCCCGGGCGCTCCCGGGAGGCGATATCGAACGCCGCGACAAGAATCGCCGAATACGAGCTTGCCATGCGGCGCGGCGCTGCCTATAAGCCCCCGGTCACGGGGAAGCGGTCGCGCGTTTCGCGGCTATCTTGTGGGGGTTACGGCGAAAGATGAAAAGCCTTGGCATTCGACTCCTCGGCAAGGGCCTCGGCGGCGGCGCGGCGGCGCTCGCGCTGTCCCTGCCGGCCGCGGCGCAGGATGCGCCGGCGCTGAACTCAGGCGATACCGCCTGGATCATCGTCGCCACCGCTCTGGTCCTGCTGATGACCTTGCCGGGGCTGGCGATGTTCTACGCCGGTCTGGTGCGCTCGCAGGCGGTGTTGTCCGTGGTCATGCAGTGCTTCGCCATTGCCTGCCTGGCCAGCGTGCTGTGGCTGCTCGTCGGCTACAGCCTCGCGTTCGATGCGACCGTGGGCGGCGTCGTGGGCGGTTTCGGCAAGGTCCTCTTCGAGGGCGTCACCGCCGACGCGATGTCGGGAACCATTCCCGAGATTGTCTTCGCCGTGTTCCAGATGACGTTCGCGGTCATCACCCCGGCGCTGATCGTGGGCGCCTATGTGGAGCGCATCAAGTTCCCGGCGGTGTTGATGATCAGCGGCGTCTGGCTTCTCCTCGTCTATGCGCCGGTGTGCCATTGGGTATGGGGCGGCGGCTGGCTTTCCGACCTCGGCGTGCTGGACTTCGCGGGCGGACTGGTGGTGCATCTGAGCGCCGGCGTGTCGGCGCTGGTGATCGCCGCCATGCTCGGCTCCCGGCGGGGCTTCCCCAACCAGGTGCATCCGCCGCACAGTCCGGGCATGACGGCGGTGGGCGCGGGTCTGCTCTGGGTCGGCTGGTTCGGCTTCAACGGCGGCAGCCAGCTGGCGGCCGACGGCGGCGCCGGCATGGCTATCGCGGTGACCCACATCTCGGCCGCCATGGCGGCCCTGGTCTGGGGCGCCATCGAATGGGTCAAATTCGGCAAGACCTCGCTGGTCGGCGTCGCGACGGGCGTCATCGCGGGTCTCGCCACCGTCACCCCTGCGTCGGGCTTCATCGGCCCGCTGGGGGCGCTGATTCTCGGCGCGGTGTCCGGCGCCGTCTGCTTCTTCTTCACCGAAATCGTGAAGGAGAAGTGGAACATCGACGATTCGCTCGATGTCTTCGCGGTTCACGGCGTCGGCGGTCTCATCGGGGTCGTGCTTGTGTCGGTGGTCGCCGATACCGCCTTCGGCGGCGGCGGTCTCGATATGTCGATGGCGCGCCAGCTCGGCGTGCAGACCGTCGGCGTCGTCGCGACCGCAGTGTGGTCGGCGGTCGTCACTTTCATCGTGGTGACGGTTGTCGGAGCGCTCACCGGGGGCTTGCGGGTCGATGAGGAGGACGAACTCGTCGGCCTCGACCTTGCAACCCACGGCGAACGCGGCTACGATCTCTAGGGTTCGTGACGACGGAGTCGGATTCATGAAACTGGTGAAAGCGGTGATCAGGCCGCACAAGCTCGACCCGGTGCACGAGGCGCTGGTGGCCATCGGCGTCGCCAGCCTCACCGCCGGCGAGGTAAAGGCGTTCGACCGGCAAATGCAGCACGCCGAAATCCACCGCGGCACGCAGTACAGCATCGCCTTCATGCCGATGGTGGAGATCGAAGCCGCGGTCGCCGATGACATGGTGGAGAAGGCGGTGGACACCATCCGCGAGAAAGCCGTCACCGGCGCGCCGGGAGACGGTCGCATTCTCGTATGCGACATCGCCGGGGCGATGCGCATCCACACTCAGGAAACCGGCGATTCGGCTCTCTAGAGACGCCGGAACGCTCGTAACTGGAGCCGTCGAAATATGGAAGTGACGACCGACCGCAAGGACGCGACACTGATAGCCGCCGTCGATGGTCGTATCGACAGCGCCACCGCCCGCGAGTTCGAGGAGGTGCTGAGCGCCGCCATCGCCAGGGACGACAAGGCGGTGATCGTCGATCTCGGCGCGCTGTCCTACATCAGCAGCGCTGGCCTTCGCGCCATCCTCCTCATCGCCAAGGGGCTATGGAAACGCGACGCGCAATTCGCCGTCTGCGCCCTTTCGGAGTCGGTCGACGAGACCTTCAAACTCGCAGGCTTCGACAAGATCATCAAGATCCACCCCTCGGCGCCCGAAGCCATCGAAGCCTTGTCCGGCTAGGCCGGGCGCGCCCGGCCCCGCCCCGGGGCCTCGCCCTATGCCGGGCGGCGGCGGGGGAAGCCGCCGGGCCGCCGCGGCGTGCGCCGTCGGTCTCGCTCTGGCGGTCCTGCGTCCGGCCGCCGCGTGCGCTCCCGCGGGAGCCCCTCTCAAGGTCGGCTTCTATCATGACTTCGTGCCGGTCAGCTATAGCGCCGACAAGGACCCGGCCGGCGGGCGCTTCGACGAACATCGCGGATACGAGGCGGACCTTCTGACCGCGCTCAAGGCGATGGGGGGCCTCGAATTGTCGCGCCGCGCCATCGGCGGCGGCTTTTCGGGCATCTGGCTGCGCGCCGCGAGCGCCGAATTCGACATCGTCGGCGGCGGAATCACCATCCGCGACGACCGTGCCCGCGACGCGCAGGGACGCACGGCGATCCTCTTCACCTCGGGCCACATCGCCTTCACCCAGAGCCTCCTTGTGCGCGCCGAAGACGCGGCGCGGCTCGCCCGCTACGACGGATTGACATCGCGGGACACCGTCGCGGTCGTCCCCGGCGCCACCGGCGAGGAGCGTCTCCTGCAATTGACGGGCTTCGTCGACGCGCAAGGCCGCCTGCGCGCCGGCGTCGGAGTCGAAACCGCCGCGGGGACTCTCGCAGCCGACGGCTCCGACCGCTACGCCATAAGCGCGGCGCGCAGTTCGGCGAATCTCGAGGGCCGGCGCCGGCTGGAGCCGCCCCCGAACGCCGCGAACATGCCGCGGGTAGTCTATTTCGAGAGCGAGGACCGGCAGCTCGAGGCGCTGCGCAGCGGCGCCGCCGACGCCGTGGCGAGGGGCCTCATCGGCAACGCCGACGCCGCCGCGGAGTCCGGCGGCGCCCTGGTCGTCGCGGCGCGCGATTCGCGGGTCGAACTCGGCGGCTTTGCCCTCGCCGCCGCCGATACCGATCTCGCCGCCTGTCTGAACGAGAGGATTGACTGGCTCACCGATTCGCTGCGCATCGGCTATGAGGAATGGCGCGCCGACCGCGCCGTCTTCCGGCGCCGCGCCGAAACGTGGACCGGGCGTGGCGGGCCGGTCTCGCAGCGGCTCAACCGGGCCCGGAAGAGCATTCTTCCCGAAGTGGCGCGGTCGCTGTCAGCGAGCGCGACCGAGGCGGTGGCCGGGCGGGTCGCGGCGGCTTTCTCCCCGGCGGCGCCCGCCGCACGCGCGACAAACCCGGCCGCCATGCTCCCGGCGCTCGCCTCGGCCCTGCGCGCCGCCGCGGCGCCGGGCAGCGGCGCGCGGTCGCCGCGGCTTCGCCGGTTGCTGCGAGACGGCTCCTTCTCGCTGTCGCTCGGCGAGGAGAGCCGCCCCGGCGCCGGTTTTCCCCCCGTTGCGCTGTGGGGCGGCGGGGACTGGCGCCGGCTGTCGGGCGGCAGCGGCGCCGCGCCGCGCTGGGACGGCAGTCTGACCGGCGGTCATGTCGGCGTCGACGCGCGCCTCCATCCCGACCTTCTGGCGGGGCTGGCGCTGTCCCACACGAGAGGGCGCTTCGATTACGACGGCGGCGGGCTCGATCTGCGGATGACCGGCGCACACCCCTATCTCGCCTGGCGGCCCGCGCAGGGCGTCGAACTCTGGGCTGCCGCCGGCCACGGCCGCGGCAGGACTACGGCGAAAACCGAAACGCCTCTCTTGCGGTTGTCGAGCAGGCTGTCGCTCATGACGGCGGCGGCCGGGGGGCGCCGCACACTCCTGTCCGGCGCCGATGCGGTCGCGGGAGGGAAGATATCCCTGTCGCTCAAGGGCGAGCTCTCGACGGCGCGCCTCGCGAGTCGCGAAACCCAAACCCCGCTCGAGGCTTTCACCGCGAAAACACGCCGCGCGCGCGCCGCCCTCGCGGTCCGCCACGAGAGCGACACCGCCGGCGGCGGTCGCCTCGTCCCGTCTCTCGAGGCGGGCCTCCGCCACGACGGCGGCGACGGCGCCGACGGCGCGGGCCTCGAGCTCGCCGCCGGACTGCGCTACGCCGATCCGGCGTCCGGCGTGACGGTCGAGGCGCGGGGGCGCTGGCTGGCGACGCACCGGTCGTCCCTCGAGGAGTGGAGCGCCGGCGGGCTGGCGCGTATCGACCCCGGCGCAGCCGGGCGGGGCGTGTCGTTTTCCCTCGCGCCGTCGTTCGGCGGCGCGCGCCTTGCCGGGGCGTTGCGGGAGCGCGGCGTTCGCGGCGAATCGCGAGGCGCTGACGGCCCGGCCGCGCGGCTCGCCGCGACGCTCGGCTGGGGCTTCGCCGCGTTCGGCGGCGTCCTCACCCCCTGGAGCGCGGCGAAACTCGCGGGAGAAGAGGCGCAGGACCTGTGCGCCGGCGCGCGTCTCGTCTTCGGCCCCGCTTTCGCCCTGAGCGTCGAGGGCGGTCGCTACGCCGCCGCCGGGGCGCACGACGATTCGGTCATGCTTCGCGGAGACCTGCGCTTCTGATCCCGGGCCGCCCGACGCTCAGTGGTGGGGGTGGTCCGGCTCGGGCAACGACTCCGGAGGCGGAGGGGCCGGCTCCGGCTCGCCGGCGGCGAAAGCCCGGGCGCCGGGATGCGCCGGCAGAACCCGGTCGTCGACGGGTCCGGCATCGGTGAAATCCGCCGCCGCCGCGGTAAGGGCGCGCGCGACGAGCCAGGCATGGCGGTCCGGGAAATCGGGCCGGCAGACCAACCGGTAGCGTCCGAAGCGGAAGAGCGCCCGCAACGGCGTTTGCCCCACGGCCTCGAAGGGGGGGGCGCCGTCGCGCAGCCGCGCCGCGTCTTCGTCCGAGAACAGCGCGACCTCGAGCTGTCCCGTCTTGATCAGGGCCGCCAGCCGGGACTGGTCGCGCGCGCGTGCGATTCGCGGCCGGCTTTCCGGCAAATGCGCCTCGAGCGCGGCGACGATTCGCTTGCCGAGAGGATAGGTGGGCGCATCGGCGCGGCACGCGCCCACCAGCAGATGCTTGCGCCGATACACCGCCCATTGGCGATAGGGCGTATGGCCGCCGAGCGCCGCAACGGCGACGAAAGCGGCGCCCGCTTGCAGCAGGCGCCGCCGGATCACGCCGTCAGTCCTCGAACACCGTGAGGTCGAGGATCGCCGAAACCGCATAATTGGGCACGTCCACCACCTGCCCGACTACCAGATCGGCCGCGACGCTGGTCAGTATGTAGGCCTGTTCGCGCGACAGCCCGTGCTCCCGCTGGATATAAGCGATCAGATCGATCAGAGCGCTGCGCGCAGCGAGGCCGAGGTCCTCGTTGAGGTTCTCGAGCCCGGCGATCCGCTCGTCCTCGATATAGGTCAGGAACGGCGGCAGCGTGCCGCTTTCCTTGAGCGGGAAGCCCACCGCAGCGTGGAACTTCGCGGGCGCGATGGTTTTCAGCTCCGCCCCGCCCGCGAATTGCGGCGCTGTGATGTGTTCGCCCTGGCCCGGCAGCACCTCGGTGCGCACCGTCACCCGCGCGCCGATTTCGATGGCCGTGCCGGAGACTTCGCCGTCTCCCTGCGCGAAATGCACGTCGCCGGCGAACAGTCCGCAGCCGTCCACGAAACAGGGGAGCAGCAGGGTGGTGCCGATCTGCATCTGCTGGACATCCATATTGCCGCCGTTCTCGCGCGGCGGGATGGTGCGCAGGCAGCTGTCGGCGTGGCTGCCTTCCGGGCCGCACACGGCGGTCGGCTGCGCGCCCGTCGGCTCGGGCGGCAGGGCGATCCCGCCCGCGGCGCCCAGCGCCGCCTCGCGCGCCATCCACGCTGCGACTTCCGGTTCGCCCGGCAGCACGCCGACCGAACCCATGAACGCGGCCATGGGAATGCGCACGCCCGGCATGGCGTCGGAGGTCGCCCCGTCGCGCGCCGTGCGCCAGCCCACGAAATAGGGTTCCGTGTAGAGGTCGCGCAGGAAGCCGAAGCCGGGCACGATCAACGTGTAACCGAACTCGTCCGGTTCGATATCGACGAGGGTGACGGCCAGCACGTCGCCCCGCTTCGCGCCCTCGATATGCACCGGGCCGGTCATCGGGTGGACGAGGTTGAGATCGACGGCCGCCAGATCGTCGGCGGTGGAGTCGAGCGTCAGATCGCTGTCGAGCGCGTCGCGCGTTTCCAGGACGATATACGCGCCCGGCGCGGCGCGCGCGACCATGGGGATCGCCGGGTGATAACGGTTCATGCAAGTGGGGTCGTCGGCGCAATGGTCGCCGGACTTGGCGACGACCACGCGGTCCTGCCAGCGCACGTCGGTCGTATCCGCGACCGCGACGGACGCCCAGGCGAACGCGAGCGACCCGGCCCAGAGGAGAAGACGCATCATCGGACATCGCTCCCTGTATCGATTCGCGGCGCCGGCGCCCGCCCGCGCCGCTTGCGGGAACGCAGCCTACCCCGCCGCGCGACGCCCTGCAAGGCGGCCTTCGCCGACGCGCGATTCCCGACGCGGCGGGGTCACGCGGCCAGGGCGCGCCACAGCGACCGCGCTTGCGCGGTCTCGGCGGCGTCGTGCGCGCGCACTATCTGCACGCCGCGATCCCACGCCGCCTGGGCGAGGGCGAGCGACCCCGGCAACCGGCGCCCGGCATCGTCGCGCGCGGCGCCGCCCGCCACACGCCCGATGGCGCTCTTGCGCGACGCGCCGAGGAGGACCGCGCAGCCGAGGCCGTGGAACAACGCCGCGGCGGAGACGAGACGCAGATTGTGCGCCGGGGTCTTGCCGAAACCGAAACCGGGGTCCACCGCAAGCCGCGAACGCGGAATTCCCGCCGCCTCGCACGCCGCCACCCGGGCCGCCAGAAAGTCGTAGATGTCCAGCGCCGCATCGTCGTAACGCGGGTTGTCCTGCATCGTCACCGGGTCGCCGGCGCTGTGCATGAGCACCGCCGGACATCCGGCTTCGGCGACGGCGGCGAGACTGTCGGGGTCATGGGTCAGGGCGCTGATGTCGTTGACGGCGACGGCGCCCGCTCCCAGCGCGGCGCGCATGGTGGCGGCGTTGCGGGTGTCGACCGACACCGCCAGACCCGCTTCGGCAAGCGCCGCGACGACCGGCAGCACGCGTTCGCGCTCCACCCGGGGCGGAACCGGCGCGGCGCCGGGGCGCGTCGACTCGCCGCCCACATCGATCAGCGCCGCGCCGGCGTCGGCCAGCGCGCGCCCTTGCGCGATCGCGCGTTCGGGCGATGACCACAGCCCGCCGTCGGAAAAACTGTCGGGCGTTACGTTGAGCACGCCCATGAGGAGCGGCGCGTCTCCCTCCGGACCCGCGAAGGGGGGGCGCGGCGCGCTTAGCCGTTCGAGACGCGCCCGCAAGGCCCGGTCGGCGGCGGCGCGTTCGAGGAGTTCCGGGACCGGAAGCCAGCGTTCCTCGCGCCCCGGACGCCCGGCGCGCCGCGATACGACGAGGCAGGCGGAGAAACGAATCGGCCCGCCGGCGAGCGGCAAGGCGGCGCCGGCCGCCTCTGCCGCGGCCGCTTCGGGGCCGCGCAACAGCCCAGCGGGTTGCAACCGGGCCGCGGGCGGAACGGGGATGCCGCGCGCGCCGTTCAGTTTTCGGGCTGCGGCGCGGCGGCGACGTTCGGCGGCGCCTCGGGCGGAGGGTCGGTTTCCGGGGTTTCGGGGGCTTCGGGGACATCGCTGAGCGGCACCGAGGACCGTCTCCCGCCGCCCGTCTCCGACTCCGTTTCGCCGCGGTGGATGGTCTCGCCGCGCAGCAGGGCGTCCACCTCCTCGCCCGAAAGAGTCTCGTATTCGAGCAGCGCCTCGGCGACGACATGCAGATCGCCCTCATGTTCGGCGAGCACCCGGCGCGCGGCGGCTTCGGCGTTGTCGATGAGTTTGCGAATCTCGTCGTCGATGAGTTTCGCCGTCGCTCCCGAAACGAGGCGCTGTCGCGCCACCGAATGACCGAGGAACACTTCGTCCTGGTTGTCGCCATAGCGCAACGGGCCGAGGGCCTCGCTCATTCCCCACTCGGTGACCATGCGGCGCGCCATGTCCGTCGCCTGCCGGATGTCCGACACCGCGCCGTTGGTGACGTTCTCCACGCCGAAGACCTGTTCCTCGGCGACCCGCCCGCCGAACATGCGCGCCAGCATGGCTTTCAGTTCGCGCACGGTGTGGCTGTGGCGGTCGCGTTCGGGAAGGTTCATGGTGACGCCGAGGGCGCGCCCGCGGGGGATGATCGTGACCTTGTGCAGCGGGTCGTTGCCGGGCACGAAAAGGCCCACAAGCGCGTGCCCCGCTTCGTGATAGGCGGTCAGTTTCCGCTCTTCGTCGGTCATCACCATCGACCGGCGCTCGGCGCCCATCATCACCTTGTCCTTGGCTTCCTCGAACTCGGCCATGGTGACGACGCGCCGCGACTTGCGCGCCGCCAGCAGCGCCGCCTCGTTCACCAGATTGGCGAGATCGGCGCCCGAAAACCCGGGCGTGCCGCGGGCGATGACGCGCGGCTTGACATCGGGCGCGAGCGGCACCTTGCGCATGTGCACCTTGAGGATTTTCTCGCGCCCCAGGATGTCGGGGTTGGGCACCACGACCTGCCGGTCGAACCGTCCGGGCCGCAACAGCGCCGGGTCGAGCACGTCCGGGCGGTTGGTCGCGGCGATCAGAATGACGCCTTCGGCGGTATCGAAACCGTCCATCTCGACGAGAAGCTGGTTCAGCGTCTGCTCGCGTTCGTCATTGCCTCCGCCGAGGCCGGCGCCGCGATGGCGCCCGACGGCGTCGATCTCGTCGATGAACACGATGCACGGCGCGTTCTTCCGCCCCTGCTCGAACATGTCGCGCACGCGGCTCGCGCCCACGCCGACGAACATTTCCACGAAGTCGGAGCCGGAGATCGTGAAAAACGGCACGTTGGCCTCGCCGGCGATGGCGCGCGCGAGGAGGGTCTTGCCCGTGCCCGGCGACCCCACGAGGAGAACGCCCTTCGGGATGCGCCCGCCGAGGCGCTGGAACTTCCGCGGGTCCCGCAGGAATTCGACGATCTCCTGGAGTTCTTCCTTCGCCTCGTCGATGCCCGCGACGTTTTCGAAGGTGACGCGCCCCTGTTTCTCCGTCAGCAGCCGGGCGCGCGACTTGCCGAAGCCCATCGCCTTGCCGCCGGACCCCTGCATCTGGCGCATGAAGAATATCCACACCCCGATGATGAGGATCATCGGCAGCCAGTTGAGCAGGATGGTGAAGAGCGGCGACAATCCGTCGCGACCCGGTTTCGCGGTGATCGCGACCCCGTGCTCGCGCAGCCGTTCGATAAGCGCGGCGTCGTCCGGGGCGTAGGTCGAGAACGACTGCCCGCCCGCCAGGTGGCCGGATATGTCCCGCCCCTCGATGGTCACGTCGCGGACCTGTCCCTGTTCGACCTGTTCGAGGAAATCGGTGTAGCTCAGGGAGCGCGCCGGCCGCGCGCCCATATCCGCGCCGAACATCTTGAACAGAGTGACGAGCAGCAGGGCGACGATCGCCCAGAGCGCGATGTTGCGTCCGAAATTGCTCAAACCGGTGGGACCTCGTCAGGGCGCGGCAGCGCCGGGGCGCGTCAATCTAGCACAGCTCCGCCGCCGGCGCGAAAACCGCCTCGGTCAGCGGACGGAGGGGGCGAAACGCCGCCGCGAAGAGCGCCGGCCCGCCGTCTCCGGTCGACAGGTGGGGTAGCGCCGCCGGTCCGTCAAGGTCGAAAAGCACAGGAAGACCGGGGCGGAAAAGCGGCGGGACCGGGAACGGCGCGCCGCGCCGCCGAAGCGCCGCCCATGACCCGTCGGCGAGCCGGCGCACGAAGAACGGCGCCCGTCCCGCATCCGCCGACACCCGCAGATCGAACCGCCCGTCCCACCGCGCCGGCGGCCCCCCGGGAGCGATCGGAAGATCCAAAAGGGGGAGGGCCTCGCGCGCTACCAGCGCGTCGCCGCGGCGCGGCGCGATGCGACAGCCCCCCAGCGTAAAGGGCGCCGCGGCGGTCAACGCCGCGAGCGCGCGCTCCAGCCGTTGGGTGCGCGGCGCATGAACCCGCCCGCCGACGCAGACGACGACGCGCGCCAGCGCCGCCGCCGCGACACCGGCGGGCGCCGCCGCGAAGGGGGCCCGCCGGATACGGGCGCAGCCGAAGGGATGCAGGCGCACGGCGCGGCGCAGCAGGCGCGCTGTCGCCTCCTCGTGGGCGGCGCGTTCGCGACCCCGGCGGCGCGCTTCGTCGAGCAACGCGGCGACGGCGCCGGGAGCGCCGGCCTCCAGGCGCCGGCGCGCCGCGGTGCGCGCATAGGCGGGGTCGGCGTTGGACGGGTCTTCGGTCCAGCACAGCCCCTGCGCGCGCAGGCTTGCGCGCAGACGCTCGGGCGGCGTCGCCAGAAACGGACGCAACCAGCGCACGCCCGCGCCCTCGGTCACAGCCGCCATCCCGGCGAGGCCGCGTGGGCCGCTCCCCGCCGCGCGGCGGAGAATCAGCGTTTCCGCCCGGTCGCGCGCGTGGTGGCCGAGCAGCAGGTGGAGCGCGCCGGCCTCGCGACAGGCGCGCCCCAGCAGTTCGCGCCGCGCCGCGCGCGCCGCCGCCTGAACGCCGCTGCGCGGCTTCGCCCCGCGCCAGCGGAGCACCCGCGTCGCGAGGCCCTGCGCCCCGGCGCGGCGACGGGCGGTCTCCGCCTCGTCCGCCGAACCGGGGCGCAGACCGTGGTCCACCGCGAAGCCGAGCGCGCGTCCGCCGCGCGCCCGCGCCCACCGCCCGGCGAACCGCGCGAGGCACAGGCTGTCGGCCCCGCCGGAGACCGCCACGGCGATTTCGGGGGCTGTCTCAAAGGGTTCGAACGCCGCCATGAGACGGGCGAATTCCGCGTCCGACAGGGGTTCCGGGCCGGCCATGCGGCCGCGCCGTCAGGGGCAGCCCGCGCGCGCGCTTTCGCCGGCCAGCCTGTCGAGCAGCAGCGCCGGCGCGTCCCCGTGTTCGTCGCGCAACTTCGCGAAAGTGGCGCAAGCGTCCCCTGTCTGCCCCAGCGCCGCCCACGCCATACCCAGTTTGAGGAGGTTGTCGGGCGCCTTGCGGCCGGCGGGAAAGCCCCGATAGCCGCGCGCGAACGCGACCGCCGCGCGTTCGTAGTCGCGCCGCGCATAATGCGTTTCGCCGAGCCAGTACCAGGCGTTCCCCGCAAGGTCGTGATCGGGGCGACGGGCGACGAAGTCGCGCAACGCCGCCTCCGCCGCCGTATAATCGGCCCGCTGCAACAGGGCGAAGGCGCGTTCGTATTCTTCTTCCGCAGTCGTCTCGGACGGAGGCGGAGGCGCGACCGCCGGCGGGGAGTCCCCCGGTCCGGGCGCCGCGGCCGCGGGGGGCGCCGGTTCGGCGGGTTGCGGCGCGTCCCCCGCCGCGGACGGGTCCGCCGCGCCGGGCGCCGGGCGCACAGCCGGCGCGGCCGCCGTTTCGACGGCGGCAAGGCGCTCCTCGATATCGCGTATCGCGAGCGACAGCGTTTCGTCCAGCCGGCGCAGTCCGAACGTCGCCCTTTCAATCTGGTCGGTGAGTTGCCGCAGTTGTTCTTCCAGATCGGCGAACCGCGCCTCGGCGCCGGGGGGAGCCGCGGGCGACGCCGCCGCGCCGGCGCCCGGCGTCGACCCGCGCAGCGACGCGAGTTCGCGCTCGAGGCGATCGAGACGGTCGAGCAGCGCGGAGAACGACAGTTCCTGTTGCCCCGCCGCGGGCAGGGCGACGGCCGCCGCCAGAGCCGCGGCGAGCGCCGCGGACGCCCGTCGCGGCGCGGCGACGCGAATCCGCATCGCCCCTGCGAATCCGCGCCGCGGGGACCGGAAACCGGCCCGGACTAGTTTTTGGTGTCGAAGGACGTGACGGCGACCCGGTTCTGCGCCCATGCGCTCTTGGTGTGGCCGATGACGATGGGGCGGTCCTTGCCGTAGGAAATGGTGGAGATCCGCGCGCCGTCGACGCCCGCCTGGACGAGGAAGTTCTTCGCCGCGGTAGCGCGCCTGTCGCCGAGCGCGAGGTTGTAGTCGCGCGTGCCGCGTTCGTCGCAATGGCCCGCGACGAGCACCGTGAGATCGGGGTTGTCGCGCAGCAACGCCGCCTGGCGCATCAGAGTCGCCTGTCCGTCCTCGCGGATATCGTAGCGGTCGAACTCGAAGAACACGCGGTCTCCGGCGTCGACCAGCATTTCCCTCGGCGTGAGCGGCTCGGCCATGGCGCCGTCGTCCGCCGGCATGGCGTCGTCCATGGGCACGTCCATATCCATCGCCGCCCCGCCGCCCGAGGCGTCGCCGGCGTCTTCCGGCGTCGTCTCGCACGCGGCAAGCAACAAGACGACGCCCGCAAGCGCGATGATCTTCATGTGCATCTCCTGGCCCTCCTCAAGTCTGTATGGAACCGCGAGAGGCCTCGCCCCGGCCCTTCCGTCGTTCCGCCGGACACCGCGTCGGGCCCGGTTCCCGCCGTATACACGGCCGGATCGCCAATTTCAAGGCGCCGCGGAAGCGCCGCGGCGGCTCTCGTTATACAGCGTCAACGCAAACTTCTCCCCGGGGGCGAGCCTGCCCTCGCGTATGCGGGGGGCGTCTCGCCGGCATCTACGTCATCGCGCTTCGCGCGCGTGCCGGCGAGACGCCGGCGCTCCCAGGCGCGGCGCCTGCCGCCCGACATCTCCCCCCGCCTTGCGGCGATTGTCGGGCGCGCCGTCAGTTCCTCGCGATGAGCGGCGACCAGGCGGGGTCGGAAGCGTCGGTTCCGGTGACGATCTCCCGTTCGTTGCGCCCCGTCAGGTCGATGGAGAACAGACGCACGCGGTCGCCGCGCCCGCTGTCGTCGCCCGGGGTGATGCGATAGAACATCAGCACCCGGCCGTTGGGCGCCCAAGTCGGCCCCTCGACCAGGAAGCCGCTCGACAGCAGCCGTTCGCCCGATCCGTCGGTGCGCATGGCGCCGATGTGAAACACGCCCTGGTACGATTTGGTGAAGGCGATCCAGTCGCCGCGCGGCGACCAGACCGGAGTCGCATAGCGGCCGTCGCCGAAACTGATGCGGCGCACGTCGCTGCCGTCGGCGTTCATGACGTAGAGTTGTTGCTTGCCGGAGCGGTCGGATTCGAAGGCGATGGACGCGCCGTCGGGGGAATAGCAGGGCGCCGTGTCGATGGCCGGATGGCGTGTGAGGCGCTCCATGACGCGGTTGCTCAGGTCGAGCTGGAAGACCTCGGAGTTCCCGGCGACCGACACCGACATGACCATGCGTTTGCCGTCGGGCGAGAAGCGCGGCGCGATCGACATGTTGCCGGGGAAGTCGCCCAGGATTTCCTCGCGCCCCGTGTCGAGGTTGCGGAGATAGACCCAGGGCCGGTCGTCGATATAGGAGAGGTAGGCGATCTCCTGGAGCGTCGGCGAGAAACGCGGCGTAAGCACCAGGTGGGCGCCATCGGTGATGAAGCGCGCATTGGCGCCGTCCTGGTCCATGATCGCGAGGCGCTTCACGCGCGCCTCCGCCGGCCCGGTTTCGGCCACGTAGACGATGCGGGTGTCGAAATATCCTTCCTCGCCGGTGATGCGGCGATAGATCTCGTCGGCGATCAGATGCGCCACCCGCCGCCACTTGTCGCGCGGGGCGCGCAGTTTGAAGCCCACCATGTGCTTTTCGGACAGCACGTCCCACAGGCGGAATTCGACGGCGAGCACCGAGTCGTCGCCGATTTCGGCGCGGCCCGTCACCAGCGCGTCGGCGGCGATTCGTCGCCAGTCGCCGAACCGGGGGCGCGCGGAGGTCGCCAGGGTTTCGGGGCTTTCCAGAAAGGCGTCCGGGTCGAGCGGCTCGAAAAGGCCCGAGCTCTCGAGGTCGCGCGACACCACAAAGGCGATGTCGGCGCCGAACCGTCGGGTTTCCTCGTCGGCGCCGAAGAAACCGGTCACCGCGATGGGCAACGGGTCGACGCGCCCGCGGGTGATGTCGATCTCCAGCTGGGCGCCGGCGGGAGCGGCGGCGGCGGCGACCGCGGCGGCGACCGCCGCGAAACGGGGGCAAGGCGTCATTCGTCGAACATGTCCCTGGGGTTGAAAAGAAGCCGGATGTCCGGCCTGTCGCGGAGCTTGCGGTAAGTTTCCGGCGACAGGCCCTCCAGTCTCTGCGTGCGTTTCACGGCGCGCACGGCGCTGTCGGCCATGGCGCGGAAGAACGAATCTTCCCGCTGGCGCGCCTGATCCTCGACGGTCACCCTGCGCACCGTCCGCCCGTCGGCCTCGAGGCGGACCCGCAGCGTCACCGTCATCTCATGCGCGCCCTCCGCGCCGGCCGGCACGCTCCAGTTGCGCTGGATCTGCGCCCTTATGGCGTCGATCTCGGTCATCGTCAGCCGCTCGTCCAGCGGGCGCGAAGCGTCTTCGCTTGCGAGCAAGCGGGCGATCCGGTCGTCCGCCGGCGCCGCCGCCTCGTCCGCCGCGCGCGAAACGACGGTCGGTTCGGGCTCGTCGATGCTTTCCAGGGCGCGGTTGAGGGCGTCCTCGAAAGGGTCGTCCGGGGGCGGCGGGGGCGGCTTGCGCGCGGGGCGGCGCACGTCGGGCGAAAGCGCCGGCCGCGGCGGGGGCGCGGGCGGCGCCGGTTCGGCGAGCGCGGCGACGGCTTCCGGCCCCGGCCTGTCGGGCTCCGCGGCGGCGTCCGCGGCGCGCGCGGGCGCCGGGTCGGGCGCGTCGGCGGCGCGGGCCGGGCGCGGCGGCTCGTCCGCGCGCGCCGCGGCGGGCTGCGGCGTTGGGGATTGCGGCGCCGTCGGCGCGCGGGGCGCGGCGGGACGCGGGGCCGGCGCCTCGGCCGCGCGGTCGGGCGGCGGCGCTACGGCCCGGACGGCTGCGGGCCGCGCCGGCGCCGGGCGCGGCGGCGCCGACGGATCGGCGGCCGGCCGCGGGGCCGGTTCGGGCCGCGGCGCAGGCGCCGCGGCGGCCACCGACGGCGCCAGCGCGGCGACCTCGACCGGCGCCGAATCCGCGCCGGGCGCCGGCGGCGGCGCCGCCGGCAACGGCGCGGGCGCCGCCGCCGCGTTCGGCAGGTTCCGGCGCTCCGCCACCGTCACCATCTCGACGACCACCACCGCGTCGACGGCGGCGGGGTCGTCGAACAGCGCCGGCAGCCCCGCCCAGGCGAGCAACAGCGTCGCCGCGTGCCACAGGGCGGATTTGAAGAGCGGCCCGACCATCGCGCGTTCACCGCGCCTCCGGGGTCCGCATGGGCTGCGTGACCAGCCCGACCTCGGTAAAGCCGCCGGCGTCGATGGCGCCCATGACGCGCATCACGCGCCCGTAATCGATGGCTTCGTCGCCGCGGACGAAGATTCGCGCATCGCCGCGGCGGGCCGCCACGGCGCGCAGTCTGGGGACGAGCTCGTCGAGTCCGACCTCGAGTTCCTGAAGATAGATCGCGCCGTCGGCGGCGATGGTCACGGCGATCGGTTCGTCGTCCCCGGAGAGATCGTCCGCCGCGCTTTCCGGCAGGTCGACCTCGACGCCCACCGTGAGCAGGGGCGCCGTAATCATGAAGACGACGAGGAGCACCAGCATGACATCGACGAGAGGAGTCACGTTGATATCCGCCATGGGGCGGTAGCGGCCGTTGCGGCCGCTTCCGTGTCCGCCGCCTGCGGTCCCGCCGGCCATTCAGGTCTGCTCCGCCAGTTGGCGCGACAACAGCGCGCTGAACTCGCCGGCGAAGGTTTCGAGCCGCCCGGCATAGCGGTTCAGGTCGTTGGAAAAGCGGTTATAGGCGACGACGGCGGGGATCGCCGCCGCCAGGCCCAGAGCGGTCGCCAGCAGCGCCTCGGCGATGCCCGGCGCGACCACCGCGAGCGAGGTGTCCTTCGTTGCGGCGATCGACTGGAAACTGTTCATGATGCCCCAAACCGTGCCGAGCAGGCCGACGAAGGGCGCCGTGGACCCCACCGAGGCGAGGAAGCCGAGACGGCGCTCCAGGTCCTCGATGGCGCGTTGCACGGCCACCGCCATCACCCGGTCGATGCGCGCCTCGAGATTGCCGCGTCCGCGTTCGTCGGCCATCGACAGCCCGCGCTCGCCGGCGAGGGTCCATTCGCGCATCGCCACCGAGAACACCGCGGCCAAGGGGTGGTCCGGCGCGTCGCCCACCCGGTCGTATAACTCCTTGAGCGACCCCCCCGACCAGAAGGCGTCCTCGAACGCGCGGGCCTTCGACGACAGGCCGCGAAAGACCCGCGCCTTCTCGAAGATGATCGCCCAGCTCCACACCGACGCCAGCAGCAAACTCGCCATGACGAGCTTGACCACGACATCGGCCTGCATCGCCAGGCTCCAGATCGACAGCTCGGTCTCCATGGGCGTTCGTTTCCTCGCGGGGTTCGGGGCGGCGGGGCGCCGCTCAGGGGGCGGCGCGGGCGCGCGCGGCGGCGCGCACGCAGGCGGGCCAGCGCGTCGGGCGTCCGTCGCGGGCGCGCAGGCAGACCAGCCGCAGCCGCAAGCGGGCCAGCACCGCGCCGCCGCGGCGCACCGTCTGTTCCGCCCGCATGACCGCGGCGCCGAGTTCGACGATGCGCGTGGCCACCTCGAGCCCGTCGTCGAGCCGCGCCGGCGCGCGATAGTCGATCGAACAGTCGCGCACCGCCACCGCGACCCCGTGCCGCGACCGCAACCGGCGGTGATCGACGCCGCCGGCGCGCAGCATTTCGGTGCGCGCCCGCTCGGCGAATCCGAGATAGGCCGCATGATAGACGACGCCGCTGGCGTCGGTGTCTTCGTAATAGACGCGGACGGGCCAGACATGTTCGCGGGCCTGCGCATCAGGGGCCATCGTTCGCCTCCGCGCCGAGCAGATCGAACTGCCCGGCGCCGCGCCGCGCCGGCGCCTCCAGGCCGAGATGCGCGAAGGCGGAGTCCCCCACCAGCCGCCCGCGCGGCGTGCGCTGGATGAACCCGCGCTGCAACAGATAGGGTTCGACCACATCCTCCAGAGTGCCCCGTTCCTCGGACAGCGCCGCCGACAGGGTCTCGACGCCGACCGGCCCGCCTCCGTAGTTCTCGACGATGCACGACAGATAGCGGCGGTCGAGGGAATCGAGCCCCATGCGGTCCACCTCGAGGCGCCCGAGCGCGGCGTCGGCCGCGGCGCGGTCGACGGGCGTCGCGCCGGCGAGCGCCGCGAAGTCCCGGACCCGGCGCAGCAGACGCCCGGCGACGCGCGGCGTGCCGCGGGCGCGGCGGGCGATCTCGCGTGCGCCGTCGTCGGTGAGCGCCATGTCGAGCACCCGCGCGCCGCGGCGCACCACCTGTTCCAGCTCTTCGGGCTCGTAGAAGCGCAGGCGCGCCTGGATGCCGAAACGATCGCGCAGCGGGGCGCCGACCAGGCCCGAACGGGTCGTCGCCCCCACCAGGGTGAACGGCGCGAGGTCGATGCGGACCGAACGCGCCCCCGGCCCCTCGCCGATGATCAGGTCGAGCTGGAAGTCCTCCATCGCCGGATAGAGGATTTCCTCGACCTGCGGGTTCAGGCGGTGGATTTCGTCGATGAACAGGACATCGCGCGGTTCGAGATTGGTGAGCAGCGCCGCGAGGTCGCCGGGCCGCGCGATCACCGGTCCCGACGTGCCGCGAAAGCCGACCCGGAGTTCGCGTGCGACGATGCGCGCCAGAGTCGTCTTGCCGAGGCCGGGGGGGCCGTAGAAGAGCACGTGATCGAGCGGCTCCGACCGCCGCCGCGCCGCCTCGATGAACACGCCGAGATTGTCCACCGTCTCGCGCTGGCCGACGAACGCGGCGAGGCGCAGCGGACGCGGGCCGTCGTCGGCGTCGCCGTCCGCCGGGCGCGGGTCCACCAGCCGCGCATCGGCGCCGTCCGGGCCGTCGGCGTTCGCGCCATTGGCGTTCGCGCGGTCGGCGTTCAATTGGCCGCAAGCTCCCTGAGTCCGCGGCGGACGAGGCCGGCGAGGTCGCCGTCCGCGGACCCGGCCGCCGCCCGCGCCACCGCGGCGTGCGCCTCGCCGCGCGCGTAGCCCAGATTCACCAGCGCCGACACCGCCTCGCCGGCTGTCCGCTCGGCCGCGCTCGCGGGCGCGTCCCGTTGCGCCGCCGCGGCGGGCGGGACGGGGCCGCCCTTGTCCTTCAGTTCGGAGAGGATGCGCGCCGCGACCTTGGGGCCGACGCCGGGCGCGCGGCGCAGCGCGGCGCGGTCCCCGGCCGCGACCGCGGCGTCGAGTTCGTCGGGCGCGAACGCCGAAAGGACCCCCAGCGCCATCCTCGCGCCGACGCCCTGCACCTTGACCAGCAGCCGGAACCGGGCGCGTTCGGCCGCGGACGTGAATCCGTAGAGGTCGATGCGGTCCTCGCGGACATGGGTTTCGACCAGCAGCGCCGCCGGCTCGCCGGGGGCGGGCAGCGCCGCCAGCGTGCGCGACGAGCAATGGACGAGATAGCCTACGCCGCCCACGTCGATGACCGCGGCGTCGGGTTCGGCGGCGGCGACGCGGCCGCTGAGCGAGGCGATCACGGCCGCGCTCCCGCCACCGCGAAGCGCCCGAGCGTCGCGGCGCGGTGTGCGTGGCAGATGGCGACCGCCAGCGCGTCGGAGGCGTCGGGGCTGTCGGGCCGCGCGGCGGGCAGCAGGCGGCGGACCATCGCCGCGACCTGGGCCTTGTCGGCGCGCGCGGCGCCCACGAGCGCCTTCTTGACCGTGAGGTTGTGATATTCGGCGACCGGCAGACCGGCGCGCGCCGGGGCCAGCAGCGCCACCCCGCGCGCCAGCCCCAGCTGCAGCGCCGAGGCCGGGTTGCGGTTGACGAAGGTCTCCTCCACCGCGGCGCTGTCGGGGCGCCATTCGTCGATCGCCTGCGCCACGCCGTCGAACAGGGCGCGGAGGCGCTGCGCCGTTTCCGCGCGCGCATCGCCGCGCACGGTCCCGCAGGCGACGAAGGACAGACGCGCGCCGTCGCTCTCGATCACGCCCCAGCCGGTGCGCGCCAGACCCGGGTCGAGGCCGATGGGGCGCATCGTTCAGCCGGCGCCGGGTTTCCGCAGCGCGTCCCCGGGCGCGTCGCAGTTTGCCGAGACCGACTGCACGTCGTCGTTTTCGTCGAGCGTTTCGAGCATCCGGAACAGGCTTTCGGCCTTGTCCCCGCTCACGGGCACGGTGCTGCCGGGAATCCATTCGACGCGGGCGCTGTCGGGTTCGCCGAAACGCGCCGCCAGCGCGTCGCGCAGATCGTTGAACGCTTCGGGCCGGCAACGCACTTCGTGTCCGTCGCCGTCGCTTTCCACATCGTCGGCGCCGGCCTCGACGGCGGCGTCGAACAGGGCTTCCGCGTCCACCGCGCCGGCACCGTAGCGGATCGCGCCCAGGCGGTCGAACATGAAAGCGACGCTGCCGGTCTCGCCGAGGCTGCCGGCGTGTTTCGAGAAGGCGGCGCGCAGTTCGGCGGCGGTGCGGTTGCGGTTGTCGGTCAACGCCTCGACGATGACCGCGACGCCGCCGGGGCCGTAGCCCTCGTAGCGCATTTCCTCGAAATCGGCGCCGTCGCCGCCGCCCGCGCCCTTGCGGATGGCGCGTTCGATGTTGTCCCGGGGCATGTTGGCGGCGCGGGCGGCGGCCACGGCGGTGCGCAACCGCGGGTTCATTGCCGGGTCCGGGGCGCCGGCTTTCGCGGCGACCGCGATCTCGCGCGCCAGCCGCGCGAACCGCCGGGCGCGCTTCGCGTCCTGCGCGCCCTTGCGATACATGATGTTCTTGAACTGCGAGTGGCCGGCCATCTCTTCTCCAAGCCCGTATCCTCGACCCCCGTTCCCGGCGCCGCCGCGCAACGCTACGCCGTTTGCCCCGCCATTATGGCCAAAATTCGACCATTTCGGGGAATGGCGCCGCACGACGACGCGGCGGCGGCGCTCAACGCTCCTCCAGACCGGCGCCGCGGACCACCGGGCGGACCGAGCGCGCCAGACCCGTCGCCGGGTCGGTTTCGACGCAAACGCCGCACAGCGTGGCGGCGCCGGTCGCCGGCGGGATGCGCCCGACCGGCATTTTGGTCCGGTACCGCTGCACCCACATCGCCTTGTCCGCGCCGATGACCGAATCGTAATCGCCGCACATGCCGGCGTCGGTCTGGAACGCCGTGCCGCCGGGCAGGATGCGCGCGTCGGCCGTGGGGACGTGGGTGTGCGACCCGACGACCAGGCTGACCCGCCCGTCGGCGAAATGCGCGAGCGCCTGTTTCTCGCTCGTCGTCTCGGCGTGAACGTCGACGATGGCGGCGGCCGCGCCGAGGCCGAGCTCATGCTCGTCCAGCACCGCCGCCACGGCTGCGAACGGGTCCCCCAGCGGGTCCATGAACTGCCGGCCCATAACGTTGACGATGAGGACTTTCCCGCCGCGCGCCGCCTCGTACACCCCGTATCCGGCGCCGGGGGTCGTGTCCGGCGGGAAGTTGACGGGACGCAACAGGCGCGGCTCGCGCGGCAGAAGCGTCACCACCTCGCGCTGGTCCCAGACATGGTTGCCGGTGGTGATCGCGTCGACGCCCGCGTCGAACAACTCGCCGGCCGTGGCGGCGGTAATGCCGAAGCCGCCGGCGGCGTTTTCGCCGTTGACGGTCACGAAATCCAGTTCGAGGTCGCGACGCAGCGCCGGCATGTGCTCCGCGACCGCGCGTCGCCCGGCGCGGCCCACGACATCGCCGCAGAAAAGCAGCCTCATGCCGACCCGCCGCAGCGCAGCGCGCCGCGCTCGGTCGCCAGCCAGTCCAGCGGCCGGTCGTAGCGTTCGCGCGGCAGGGCGTCGCGCAGCTGGTCGCGAAAGGCCACGCCGACCGCGAGCGCGCCGTCCAGCGCGGCGAGGGTCCGGTCGTAATAGCCGCCTCCGTAGCCGAGCCGGAAGCCGGCCCGGTCCGCCGCGAGCAGCGGCACGAGAAGGGCGCGCGGCGCGCGTTCCGGGGCGTCGGCCGCGGGGACGCGCGTGTCGAAAGCGCCGGCCTCAAGGGCGTCGCCCGGCGTCCAGGCCCGAAAGACGAGCGCCCGGTCGCGGGCGGCGACGACCGGCAGGCAGAGCGGATGGCCGCGGGCGGCGAGGGCGCGCATCAACGGGCGCGGGTCCGCCTCGTCGGCGAAGGGCCAGTAGCCGGCGACCGCGGCGCCGGGCGGAAAGGAAACCGCGGCGAGGGCGCGCGCGGCGATCGCCTCGCCGTCTTCCGCGCGCCGCGGGCGCGCGCGGCGGGCGCGCCGACATTCGACGCGCAGCGCCGCCTTGGCGGCGGTCACGCCGGCGGCGGGCACGGGCCGCGTCGCCGGCGGTTTGCGAGAGAGGCGCCGGGGGGGTTGGGCGGGACCGCCTCGACCGTCCACGCGTCGTACCGCTGTGGCCTGCTTGTGCAGGTGGGCGCCGTATAACGGCGGCTCGCCGCCGCCAGTGACAGCTCCCGAGCGGTCACCGTTGGCCCAGGGACGAAAGCGCCGCGACGCGCCGCGCAGTGCCCGCCCACCCCGGTTTTAACCGTCTTCCAGTTTCGCCGCAACGCTTTCGAGCCGCGCCGCCATGCGGTCGAGAAGACGCGCGGCTTCCGGGGAGCGATAGGCTTCGGAGAGTTCGTCGGCGATCGTCAGCCCGGCCATGACGAGGAGGTGCGAATCGCCGACCGCGGCGGCGCCGGAGCCGATTTGCGCGGTCAACCCGCGCACTACCGAGTCGAGGTAGCTGCCGAGTCGCCGGATGCGCTCTTCCTCGCCGTTTTCGCAGGCGATGAGATAGGGGCGTCCGTTGACCTCGAGCTTCACCTGGCCCACCGCGCCCGCCCTACGCCGGTTCGTCCAGCACCGCGCGCACCCGCGCGGCGACGCCGCTCAGGCGCCCCGAAACCACGCGCGCGGCGGCGCGCAGGGCTTCGTGCTCCGCGCGCAGCCGCGCCAAGTCGGCGCGCAACCGCGCGGTTTCCTCCTCGCTGCGGCGGGCGTCGGCGCCGCGCCCGAGCGCCGCTTCGATCCGGTCCAGCGCCCTTGTGAACCGGGTCTCGGCCTGTTCGAGAGTCGTCATCCGGACCGGCCTGTTCCTTGCGTGCGCGAGCCTGGCGCGCCCGGGAAGATTCGAACTCCCGACCCCCAGGTTCGTAGCCTGGTGCTCTATCCAGCTGAGCTACGGGCGCATGGCCGCCGCGGCCGTTCCCATCATACGCCGGCCGCCGCCGCGTGTCACGCCGCCGCCCGCGATTCCAGAGATTCTCATTTCGGCGATGGACGTTGCCCCCGGGAGCGATCGCAACCGACCCGCCGCGGCGCCATGGACCAAAATGAGAATTGCCGACCCTGAGACCTCTGCATAACCGGTTTCGCTTGCGGCAGGATCGCGGTCCCGCGAAAGAGCGCGTGAAGAAACCGGATGTCTCTTACCGCCGCGGTCGGGGCGCCGAAGAAAAGGCGCAATGGAAGACAATAATTCCCCGATAATACCTCGTCATTCCCGCGAAAGCGGGAATCTGTTGCGGCGTTTCCGTAGGCTCAGGACCCATAAAGGGGGTCAGGGCGATTCAATGAAGCGATGGGCCATAGGGGGTGACAGGATTTTCGGGACGATATACAAGGTGTTGTGGGTTTGGTTTCGAGGGTGTCCAGGATGTCGGCTTCCGAGGGTTCGGGCGAGAGTTTGTGGGATGTTTTGGGCGAGATACCGGATCGCCGCGGGGCGAAGGGGCGTCGGTATTCGTTGCGTTCGGTTCTGGTTCTGACGCTTGCGGCGATGCTTTCGGGGGCCAACGACCTGCGCGCGGTGTATCGCTGGGGCCGTCGCTTGCCGGAGGATGCGTTGTCGGCGCTGGGTCTGTCGGATGCTCCGCGCCATGCGACGTATCGCTATTTTTTCAAGGCGCTGGATGTGGAGGCGGCGGAGCGTGTGCTGGGGTCGTGGGCTTGCGGCTGCGATGCTCCGGGTCATGTTGCTCTGGACGGCAAGCGCCTGCGGAGCAGCGCGCCGGCGGGTCACGACGGGCGCAAGGGGGTTCATCTTGTGTCGGCGTTTGCCGGTCGTCCGGGGGCTGTGATTGGGCAGTTGCGGGTTGCGCCGGAGGGCAACGAGGCGACGGCGGCTCTGGCGTTGCTCAAGCGTCTGCCTCTCAAGGGTGCGGTTGTGACCGGCGATGCGGCGTTTTGCCGGCGCGCCCTGTGCGAGGCGATCCGCGACGGGGGCGGCGACTATTTGTTCGCCGTCAAGGCGAACCGGCCGGGTTCGATGTCCGACATCGCCGTTTCCTTCGGCGATGCTTTTCCTCCCTGAGCTGAACGCGGCGCTGGGCGGCGCTTCGCCGCAGGCCCTCCTGGCGGCCCCGTCGCCCGACATCGAGTATGCCGAGACCGTGGAGAAGGGGCATGGCCGCATCGAGATGCGCCGCCTTGCGCTGTCGTGCGAGGTCGCGCCCCATCTGCGCTGGCCGGGCGCGGCCCAGGTCTGCCGCATCGAGCGGACCTGTGAGCGCGCCGGCAAGACCTCCCGCGCGGTTTCCTGGGCGGTGACGAGCTTGCCCCGGGCCCGCGCCGGCCCGGAAGAGCTGCTCGCTCTCGTCCGCGAGCACTGGGGCGTCGAAAACCGCCTCCACTACCGCCGCGATGTCGCCTTGCGCGAGGATGCGAGCCGTATCCGCGCCGGCAACGCGCCGCAGGCGCTGGCGGCGTTGCGGAACACCATGCTGCGGCTCGTGCATTCCCTGCCGGGTTCCCTTGCCGCCATCCGCGAAGCCTTCGCGGAAGACCGTCCCCACGCCATCGCTACCACAAAACACGGGGTTCTTTGAATTGCTCCGTTCGTCACCTTGCCGGAACTCCGCAAACCGACGTATTTCATGCGGGCGGCGGGAGAGCCTTTACGGCTGAGCTTCAAGAATGGGCCCTATGGCCCCTGCGCCCAGAACCTGCGGCATGTCCCGAACCGGATCGAAGGGCGTTTCATGTCGGGCTACGCCGACGGCGGCGACGCCCCGGACAAGGCGATCGAACTCGTCCCCGGCGCGCCGGAGCGCGCGACGAAATCGTTGAAGAAACACGGGGAAACGCACGCGCGCGTCGAGCGCGGCGCGGCTCTCGTCTCCGGTTTCGAATCGGGTTTCGGCCTCGAACTCACGGCCGGCATTGTGCGGCGACGGTCGATCGCGTTGCGCCCGCTCGCTTCAGGCGGGGGCGGCGCGGCGCGCGGCCAGCACCGAGACCGGGCCCCGGCTCCAGATACGGCGCGCGTCGAACCCGGCCCCGGTCATCGCCGCCAACTCGTCCTCCAGGGGGAAATAGGTGTCTTCTTCCGACCACTCCTCGAGATGCCGGTAAGCCTGCGCCTCGTCGATGCCGTGCGACTCCATATGCGCGACCCAGCCGCGCCGCACCGCGTCGCGCTCTTCCGGCGCGGCGGGCATGGTCGCGTCGGCGTTCACGAAAACCCCGCCCGGCGGCAGCGCATCGCAGATCCGCCGGTAAAGCGCCCGCTTCCCGTCCATCGACGCGATGTGGTGCAGCGCAAGCGAGGCGGCGACGGCGCCGCAAGGAGGAATCGGGTCGTCGAACGACCCTTCCCTGAAGCGCGCCCTGGCGCCGAAACGCGCCAGCCGCGCGCGGGCGCGCGCAAGCATCTCCGGGTCGGCGTCGAGCAGCTCCGCGACGCCGGTCCCGTCCCGTTCGAGGATCGCCTTCGACAAGGCGCCGGTCCCTGCGCCGAGGTCGAGCGTCACCCCGCCCGCGCCGGCCGCCGCGACCGCGCCCGCCGCGACCCGCAGCATGGCGTCGTAACCGGGAACGAAGCGGCGGATGTCGCGATCGTAGGCGTCGATTTCGACGCGGAGATGCCGGCGCACCGAATGGGACATGGCCGCACAGCGTAACATGGCGAGGCGACGGCGCGCGCCGTCGACCCGCAGCGCCGCATCGAAAGTGACGCGGCGCGGCGGATACGCTATGAAACGGTGGGAAAATCGCGGCGCCTGCGCGCAAGGCGGAGTATCCATGATCCGATCGAACCTTCTTGCCTTCGGTGCCCTGCCTGTCGCGGTTTTCGCCGGCGCGGCCGCGGCGTCCGGGATGTCCGGCGACGCCGCAGGGCGATATGCGCTCGCCGTGTTCCAGGACGCCGACGGCGGGGGCGGCGCGTTCGTGACCGATACGGCCACCGGGGAGACGATGTTCTGCACGCCGCGCGAGTGCCGGCGGCTGGCGGTGCGCCCTGCCGAGCCGCCGGCTGCGCGCGCGCCGACGGTGCGGCGCGGCGTTCCCCCGCCGCCGCCCGACCTGGCGCTGCCCCCGGCGTCGCCGCCCGTGTCCGGTTCGGTCAATCCCGTATTCGAAAATTTCTAGGCGCGGCGTGTGCGCCGCCGTCTGCCTCGGGGCGACGGTTTGGGCGGCCGCGGCGCCGGCGCAGCCCCCGCCATGCGCAGGATGGAACACCCCGGAATTCTTCAGGTCCGCGACGGCGGACGAGGCGAAGGCTTGCCTCGCCGCCGGCGCGGATCCGAACGCGCGGGACCGCACGGGGCGCACGCCGACATATCTTGCGGCGTGGAAAAGCGCTGAACCCGCCGCCGTCATAGAAGCGCTGGCCGCCGCGGGCGCCGATGTCGACGCCGCCACCGATGACGGCGAGACGCCGCTTCACCGCGCGGCGTGCTGCAACCGCGATCCAGGCGCGGTCGCGGCGTTGGCGGCCGCCGCCGCGCGTGTGGACGCGCGGGCGCGGTTCGGCTTTACGCCGTTGCACATGGCCGCCGGCCATAATGACGAACCGGCGGTCGTCCTCGCCCTGCTCGCCGCCGGCGCGGACGCCGGGGCGCGCGCGGGCGACGGGACGACGCCGCTCCACTGGGCCGCGCGACGGTTCGAGGACGTCGCGGTCCTGCGCGCCCTTCTGAACGCCGGGGCGGACCCGAACGCGCGCGCGGAACCCGGTCTGCGGCCGCTTCACGGCGCGGCGGAGGACAACCCGAACCCGGAGGCGATAACGGTTCTGGCGGCGGCCGGGGCGGACCCGAACGCGCGCGGTCCGTTCGGCGAAACCCCGCTTCACCGCGCCGCCCGGAACAACGAGAACCCGCAGGTTGTGAGGGTTCTGGCGGCGGTCGGAGCGGACCCGAACGCGCGCAACGACAGGGGAGAGACGCCGCTCCACCGCGCCGCATGGCGCAACCGGGAGCCGGAGGTTGCGGCAGTGCTTCTCGACTCCGGCGCCGACCCGCGGGCGCGCGACGGCGCCGGGGCGACTCCGTGGGATTACGCGAAGGCCTGGAACCCGCCGCTGAGGCGCAGCCGGACAGCGGTCAGGCTGCGGCCGCCGGCGCCCTGAGGGCGCCGCCCGGGCGAGAAAAGGGCCGGGCGTCTCGCGACGCCCGGCCGGCAGATGGTTGGAAGGGTTCGATTCGCGGTCAGTAGTCGAGCGCGAAGACCCAGAGCACGCCGCCGGTGGGCGTGTAGATCTTCTTGTCGATCAGCGGATGCGGAGTTTCCTCGAGCGCGGCGTTCAGCGAGTCTTCCATGCGCACCGCGTCGACGCCCCAGCCCGCCTGGACGGCGACGTACTGCTTGCCGTCGATGGCGTAGGAGGACGGCACCGCGGTGATGCCGGAATTGGTGCGGAACCGCCACAGGATTTCACCGGTCTCTGCGTCGAAGGCGCGGAAATAGCGGTCCCACGTGCCGCCCGAGAACACCAGTTTGCCGCCGGTGGTGAGCAGCGGACCCCAGTTGAACGACTTGAAGTTGGTCGCCCAGACTTCCTCGCCCGTGTTCAGGTTCCAGGCCTGCACCTCGCCGATGTGGTATGCGTCCTCGTGCAGATACATCTTGATGTCGGGGATCGGCACGCCGAGCCACAATTCGCCGGGCACGTATTCCTGGACCTCGCCGACCAGCGAGCCGCACAGGTTGTCGTTGACGGGGATGTAGAACAGGCCGGTGACGGGGTTGTAGGCCTCCGGCGGCCAGTCCTTGCCGCCCCACAGCGACGGACAGAATTTGGTGAAGCGGCCGACGCGCGGCTTGTGCGCATCGTCGTAGCTCGGCCGGCCCGTCTCCGGGTCGATGCTCGTGAAGGCGTCCTGGCGGACGTATTTGTGCGCGTCGATGAAGCCGATTTGGCGCCCGATGCCGCGGTCGAGCACCCACAGATAGCCGTTGCGCCCGGCATGGGCGAGACCGTTGACCGTCTGACCGTCGCGCTCCACGGGAAGCAGGATCGGGGTCGACACCTCGTCCCAGTCCCAGGAATCGTTCCAGTGATACTGGTGATGGCCGACGAGTTCGCCGTCGGACACGCGAACGGCGATGGCGGAGGCCGTGTAGAGGTTATCGCCGGGGTGGGTGTCGCCGGTCCACGGCGCCGCGTTGCCGGTCCCCCAGTAGGAGACGCCGGTCTCGGCGTCGTAATGTCCGGTGAGCCAGATCGAGGCGCCGCCGGTCTTCCAGTCGTCGCCTTCCCAGGTGTCGTGGCCGAACTCGCCCGGCCCCGGAATGCTGTGGCGCACCCACTTCTTCTCGCCGGTCTCGGCGTCGAACGCCGTGATGTGGCCGCGAATGCCGTATTCGCCGCCCGAGGTGCCGACCATGACCACGCCTTCGGCGATCAGCGGCGCCATGGTCATATAGTAGCCGTTCTCCCAACTGTCGGGCGCAGCGCGCCACACTTCCTCGCCGGTCATGGCGTCGAGCGCGATGAGGTGGCAGTCGGTGGTCGTGACATAGACGTTGTCGCCATAGAGCGCGACGCCCCGGTTGGTCGGGTGGACTTGCCACAGTTCCTCGGGGATTTCGTGCTTGAAGCGCCAGACTTCGTCGCCCGTCGCGGCATCGAGCGCCACCACCTGATTTTGCGGGGTGGTGATGAACATCATGCCGTCATTGACGATGGCGGGGGACTGGTGCCCTTCTCCCACACTGGTGGAGAAGGTCCAGACCGGGCGCAATCTGGCGACGTTGTCCCGGTCGATCTGGTCGAGCGGGCTGTAGCCCCAGCCCTGATAGTTGCCGCGGTACATCAGCCAGTTGTGCGGCTCGGGGTTGACCAGCCGTTCGTCGGTCACCGACGAATAGTGGCCGTGCCCGTCGCTGGCGGCGATCCCCGGCAGCATGACCGCCGCCGCGAGCAGTGCGGCGATCGGGGCTTTTCGGACAATCATCGACATTCCTCCCTGTTTTCGCATGACGCGACCGCGCAAGCGGACGACCGGCTAACTCGTCGGCGGTCCCCCTACGCGCCCGGTGAACGCGCCGGCGACGCTCAGCACGCCGTCGGCGACCTTCAGCGGCAGGGCCGGCAAGCGCTTGCGCGCCGGCCCCGAAACGACCCGGGCGCCGTCGCTCGGGTCGAAATTCGTCTCATGGCACGGACAGATGAACATGTGGTCTTCGGGATGCCAGCCGATGACCGTGCATTTCTGGTGGGTGCACACGGCGGAGTAGGCGATCACGCCGTCCGCCGCGCGGGCCCGCGTCTCCTCGGAATAGACCGCGTCCGCCAGGCGGAGCACCAGCACCCGGTTGAGGCGCGTGCCGTCGCGGGACACGCCCGCGACCGGGTCGAACGGGAACGCGAAGACCGGCCTCTCCGCCATCGCGATGTCGCCGGGCGCGATGGGCTCCCCCTTGCGGTCTCCCCTCTCGAAGATCAGGATGTCTCCCGGCTGCGGGCGCATCCGCTTCGGGTCGGTCTCGGTGTCCGCGGCGCGCGCGCCGCGGCCGATCCCCAGGCCCAGCGCCGATACCGAACCGAGCGCCAGCAGGCCGCCCAGAACCCCGCGCCGGCGCGCGCCGGCCGGCTCCCCCGACGCGCATCCCTCGCAGCCGCAACCCGGCCCGGCTCGATCTCCGACCCGCTCCATCCGACCCTCGCCGCGTTCGTGTCAAGGTTCTTCGACTGGCGATTAGAACACGGCCCCGCCGCCGTGGCTATCGAAAATACGGGCGAAGATGCGCGCGCCCGGATTCAGGCGTCCGCCGAGGGGCGGGCGGAGAACGCGGTATGCCAGCGCCGGACCGAGGGATAGCGCTCCGTCACCCCCATCTCGAAGCGGTCGGCCATGCCTACGACGAAGAAACAGGTGATGTCGGCGATGCTGACCGACGCGCCGGCGACGAACTCGTTCGCCGCCAGTTGCGGCTCCAGGCGGCCGAGGAAGATGTGCAGCATTTCCTGTCCGCGCGTCGCCATCGCCGGCAGTTGCGCGAGGTCGGTGCGCGTGCCGGGCACGACGCGGCCGGCGAACAGGGGCACGTGGTTGCGCGTGGCGTGCAGGATAGGGAGGAAGCCGTCCAGCTCGACGCGGCGGTTCCACATGTCGATGACGGCGCGCTCCTTCGCGTCGCGCCCGAACAGCGACGGTTCGGGTTGCACTTCCTCCTCGAGATAGCGGCAGATCGAGATCGATTCGGCGATTGTCGCGCCGTCGTCGAGTTCGAGGAAGGGCACGCAATGAAAAGGGTTCATCGTCGTGTAAGGCTCCCCGAACTGCGCGCCGTTGCGCACGTCGAGCTCGACGGTCGGGATCGTCATGCCCTTTTCGACGAGAAACATTCGCACGCGTTTGGCGTTGGCGGCGGGTCCGAAATCGTAGAGTTTCAAGGCGGCGTCCTCCGGGGTTCGGCGATCGTCGGCGTAGCGCGACCGGCGCGCCATCCTGACCCGCCGCCGCGCCGCGGTCCAGCCCGCGTTTCGCGCGTCGTGAACCGGCGCGCCGGTTTGCCCGCGTCGCTCCCGGCGGGTAGGCTCTTCCCGCAGGACGCGCCGGGTTTCGGTGCCGGTGCGTCCGGGTTGCGTATTCCGGCGGGAACGGGCGAAGCGATGGCGGAGATCGGGGCGGCGAAGGCGCCGCGAATTCTGGCGTTCGCCGGCAGCGCGCGCCGCGAGTCGTTCAACCGGAGATTGTTGCGCGCCGCCGCCGCGGCGGCGCGGGCGCATGGCGCGGCTGTAACCGAACTCGAGCTCGCGGCGCTCGATCTGCCGATCTACGACGGCGACCTCGAACGCGAACACGGTCTTCCGGACGGCGCGCGGCGCCTCAAGGCGGCGCTGCGCGGCCATGACGCGCTTCTCGTCGCGGCGCCCGAATATAACGGCGGCTATACGCCGCTGTTGAAGAACGCGCTCGATTGGGCGTCGCGGGCGGAGGGCGACGAAGCGCCCTGCGCGGCGTATTCCGGTCTTCGCGCCGGCCTGGTGGGCGCGTCGCCGGGGCGCGGCGGCGCGGCGCGCGCTCTGGCGGCGATCCGCGTCATCCTCGGCAATATGGGCGTCGAGGTGGTCGCGAACCAGTTCGGGCTGGCGCGCGCGGGCCGGGCTTTCGACGAATCCGGCGCGTTGGTCGAACCCGCGCACCGCGCGGCGCTCGACGGCGCCGTCTCCGCGTTGTGCGACGCCGTCGCGCGCCCGACGCCGGACCGCGAGGCGAGCTGATGCGCTACTGCGTGTAGGCGCGCTGCGCCGCGTCCGCTTCCTCGAGGCGAAGCAGGCGTTCGCCGGGCGGTTTCGCGAGCTCGGCCCGCAGATATGCGAGGCGGTCCGCCACCGTCGGCGGCCGTTCGGCCTGCTTGCGCAGAAAGCGGGTGAGCCAGTGCGGGCCGTCGGCCACCGCCGGGTCGAGTTCGAGCGCGCGCGCGTAATCGGCGACCGCCGCGTCGTAGCGCCCCATGCGGTCGTGAAGGATGCCGCGGTTCGCCCAGGCGAACGCCATGTCGGGCTCGGCCGCGATGGCGCGGTCGAACGCCGCCAACGCCGCCTCCGCCTCGCCGAGTTGCATCAGGCTGAGGGCGACTCCGCGAAGGGCGAAGCCGTTGCCGGGCTGCAACGCCGCGCGTTCGCGGTAGAGCGCGAGCGCGCGTTCGTAGTCGCCGTCCTCGAAGGCGCGGTCGGCGGCCGACTGCGCATCGAGCGCCGGGTCGCGGGCGGCGACCAGCGTATCGTAGAGGAACCACAACACGCCGGCGGCGGCCAGCGCGGCGGCGAGCCGCGTCCAGGCGCGGTCGGACACGCTACAGCAGGCGAAGGTTGAACAGCGCCGCGAATACGAGGGCGATGGGCGTCGCCAGCACCCATGCGCGGCGTCGCTGGCCGGCCCGTTCCGCCGAACTGAGCGCCTTTCCGAGACGTCTTTCGAGGCGGCGGACGCTGAGCACCCACACGAGGCGCCCCACCGGCCACCACAACGCCGCCGCGAGCGCCGCCGTCCACAACGCCCAGGCCGGCGGGCTCATCTCGCGCCGTGTCGTCAGGTCTTGCCGGGGGCGAGTTGCGCGTCGCCGATATCGTCGCGCAGCGCCTCGATCTCGCGGCTCGGCGCCGTCGACAGCTCCATCTTGTAGGCGAGGAGCCACATCATGAAGACGCCCAGCGCCCACCACAGGATCTGCCACGCCCAGATGGACGGGATGCCGAACAGCCAGGTCGCCGGATCGTTGGGGTCTCCGAAGAGGGTGTTGCCCACCACCGCGCCGGGGCCGATGGCGAACAGGAACCAGACGATGGCGAACGCCCAGGCGCGCGGGATCAGGCGGCGCTTGTCTTTGGGAAGCCGCGCATGGTCGCGCAGGAAGCCGTGGAAGACCATCTTGTGTTCGTGGTCCGCCCGGTTCTGCGTGACGAAGGACACGAGGACGGCGACGCTGAAGTTGCACAGGATCCCCCACCCCGCCGAATGGACGGTCAGCGGCCAGCGCCCCCACGCGGTCACGCCGAGCTGCTGGCCGATGCTCTCGGTCAGGGTGACGGCGACGAGGCCGGCGACGAGGCCGAGGGTGACTCCGGCGCGGGTGAGCCAGGGCCACCAGCAGACCGCGATCAGCGCCGGCCACATCTGGAAGCCGTAGGCGACAGCGAGGCCGCCGAGCAGCACCAGCGCGTCGGAGGACACCGTGGCGACCACCAGCGCCGCCAGCACGATGGCCACCACGCCGATGCGCCCGAACAGTTTTTGCTGGGCGTGCGACGCGGCCGGCATCAGGTAGTGCTTGAGGAGGTCCCGCGTCAGCATTCCGCCCGCCGTCGACATGTAGGCGGCGCCGGTGGACTGCATCGCCGCGAGCGCGCACACCGACAGGAGCCCCACCAGCCACGGGGCGGAGTCGGCGATGAGGTCGATGAGCTGCGGGACGAGCATTCCCTGTTTGCCGGCGGAGTCCATGAGGTCGATCAGCGCCGGCTTCGAGGCGGCGTCGAAGTCCCCTTCCGCCCCCGCGTGACGGGCGACGAGTTTCGCCGCCGCGTCGGCGCCCGGCCCCTCGCCCGACGCGAGCGCGCCGAAGGTGGGGATGACGCCGTCCGCGATCCATGTCTTGAGGGCAGCGAGGACCATGGCGTCGATTTCGGAATCGTCGAGGCTGTCCGTAATGTTTTCGCGATAGGCCGATTCCACCACGCTGCGCTGGAGAGGCACCACCGATGCGGCGGTGTTGCCGGGATAGGCGCGGGTGAACGACAGGTCGGCGCCGAGCAGGTGCGCGCCCATTCCCTGCACCGCCGTGAAGGCGAACAGGATCAGGCCGATGCCGAACGACGACGCCCACACCTGCTGCGGCGCGAACGGTTTCGGGTTGTGGTTGGAGAACGCCCACATGGTGAAGGCGGGCGCCGACTGGATGCCCATCAGCGCGAACATGTAGGCGAGGATCATGATGCCGGTCCACGCGCCGCCCTGCGCCTTGCCGCCGGCGTCGACGAACTGGATCACGCCCGGAATGGCGATGTAGTGGCTGTAGCCGTCCGGCGTGACCCGCTTCGCCGCCGCCACCAGGGGCGCGAGTTCGGCGGCTTCGGCCGCGGCGGCGGACTCCGCCGGCGCTCCTTTCGCCGCGCCCACGCGCGCTTGCGCTTCCGCGAAGGTCAGCCCGCGCTCATCGAGCGCCTCCACCGCCTCCGCGCCGATGCGCCGGTCTTCCTGCGACAGCGCGCCGATGCCGTCGATCAACCGGTCCATGCCGCCGACCTGCGCCAGCGCAATCGCGCCGATGGCGACGATGCCGCCCGCCAGCAGGATGCACTGCATCGTATCGACATAGGCGACCGCGCGCAGCCCGCCCGAGGCCACATAGATAATGACGACCGCAGACAGCACCCACATGCCGAAATTGACGCTCAGCATCCCGTCGGTGAGCACGTTGAACAGGAAACCCGAAGCCCGCAGCTGCACGCCGAGATACGGGACCGAGAACACCAGCGCGACGATCACGACGAGGATGCGGATGCTGTCGGAGCGGAAATAGTCGGACAGCATCTCGCCGGGGGTGACGAACCCGAAGCGCTTGCCGATCATCCACTGGCGCTTGAGGAACAGCACTCCGGTGAAGGGGATGGTGATGGCGTAGAAGGAGGCGTAGGCGTAGGGCAATCCGTCCCGGTAGATGAGGCCCGGATGGCCCATGAACGTCCAGCCCGAGAACGAGGTCGCCGTGGCTGCGAGAACGAACACCCAAATCGAAATGCCGCGCCCGGCGATGAAATAGTCGCTCGCCGTGCGCGAGGCGAGTGCGCCCTTGATTCCCCAGAAGATGCAATAGGCCCAGTAGATCAGGACGAAGACGAACAGCCAGACGACCTTGGCATCCATAGCGCATCCCCCCTCGGTTCGGCGGTCTCGCGCGGGCCGTCTCCGCCGGCCCCGGCGCCGGGCGCCCGTTCCCCCTTCGCCTTACTCCACCCCCCCTTGCCTGACAAGCGCGAATCCGCGCGTCGAACCGGCGAACCGGGAGAGCGCGCCGTTCGAGGCGCACCCGCCGGGGCGCGGGGGATCGGCGCAAGCGGCTCCGAATTCCAGCCTGTGCGCCGCCGGGGACAGCCGCTTGAACCTCCATCGGCGCCGCACTACGCTCGATCCGCGTCCGACGGGCGTCCCGATCCCGGGTGGCGCCTTGTCGCCAAACGCTGTCTCATGACCGTAACGACGGCGCGTCCGCGGCGTCGGGGGAAATCCGGGCTGGGGGCGCCGTCGCGCTGCGGTCGCCAACGCCGGAGAATATCGGAAGCGAAACATGCAACGGGCGACCGTCGACAAGCCGACATTGCCGGGAATTCCGTCGCCGCGCCGGGAAACGGGGACGGGAATTTTGCCCCGCCAGGATCTGGAGTCCCTGATGGAGCGCAGGGCTCTCTCCGCGGAATCGCGGGAACGGCCGATCGAACCCGGCCAGCTCCAGCCGGCGAGCCTCGATCTTCGGCTCGGTCCGAAAGCTTACCGTGTCCAGGCGAGCTTTCTGCCCGGCACAGCCGCGACCGTGGCGAAGAAGATCGAAGAATACAGCATGCACGAATTCGATCTCGGCAAGGGCGCGGTTCTCGAGAAGGATTGCGTCTATATCGTCAAGCTGGAAGAGCAGATAAGATTGCCGAACGACACGGAGGGCCTGGCGAACCCGAAAAGCTCGACCGGGCGGCTGGACATATTCACCCGTCTGATCGTCGACGGGGCGACCGAATTCGACAGGGTTCCCGGCGGCTATCACGGACCGCTCTATGCGGAGATCGTGCCGCGCACCTTCTCGATCCTGGTGCGCCGGGGGTCGCGGTTGTGCCAGCTGCGCCTGAAGCGCGGCGTTCCGCCCATGCCGAACAAGGAAATGCACAGGCTCCAGGATGAGATCCCGCTGGTTGACGGGCCGTCCGGCGATGCGCCGATCCGCGAGGACCGCATTGCGGTGACGCTCGACCTCGAAGGAGCCGTTGCGGGCTTTCGCGCGCGCAGGCATACGAAACTGATCGATGTCGATCTCTGCAACCATTACCCGCCCGAGAATTTCTGGGAGCCGGTCGCGCCGCGCGCCGGGGGTCTCGTTCTCGACCCGCACGATTTCTACATCCTCGCGACCCGCGAGCGGGTGCGCATCCCCCCTCAAGTGGCGGCGGAAATGGTCGCCTACGACACCGTCATGGGCGAGTTCCGCGTGCACTATGCGGGCTTCTTCGACCCCGGCTTCGGCTATGGCGACGGCCCCGGTCACGGGCCGGGCGCCAGGGCCGTTCTGGAAGTCCGCTCATACAATGTGCCGTTCGTGCTCGAACATGGCCGGATTATCGGCTGGCTGCGGTTCGAAAAGCTCTCCGCCCCTCCCGACCGCCTCTACGGCGGCGCGGTCGGCTCGTCCTATCAGGACCAGGGCCTCAAGCTCGGCAAGCAGTTCCGCGCCTGGCCGGGCGCTGCGCCCTGACGATGGCGCGCCCCGGCGCGGCGGGGTAGTCTGACGCGCGTCGCCTGCGACAACGGAAGGGAACGCCTCATGCTCCGTCTGCTCCGTCGAACGAAGAGCTTTCTCGCCGCCCTGACGATGGCGGCGGCGCTTGCCTGGGGCGGCGCCGGCTCCGCGCACGCCGCGGAGGACCCCATCCGCATCGGCTTCGGGATGGCGCAGACCGGCGCGCTCGCGGGCGCCGGAAAGGCGGCGCTGATCGCCATCCGGATATGGGCGGAGGACACCAACGCCGCCGGCGGACTGCTCGGGCGGCCCGTGGAGCTCGTCTATTACGACGACCAGACGAACCCCTCCAAAGTGCCGGGCATCTATACCAAACTCATCAATGTCGACCGCGTCGACCTGATCGTGTCGGGCTACGGGTCGACGACCATCGCGCCCGCCATCCCCATCGCCATGAACTACGACATGGTGTTCATGTCGCTGTTCGGCCTGGCGACCAACGAGGAGTTCGAATACGACCGCTATTTCCAGATTCTGCCGGCGGGCGAGGAGCCGCGGTTGAACTGGTCGCGCGGCTTCTTCGACCTGGCGGCGGCGCTGGAGCCGAAACCGACGCGGGTGGCGCTGGTCGGGGCCGACGCCGAGTTCCCGCGCAACGCCATGATCGGGGCGCGCGCCAACGCCGAAGGGCACGGCATGGAGGTGGTCTACGACCGGTCCTACCCGCCCAACACGGTGGACTTCACGCCCGTGGTCCGGGCCATCGCCGCCGCCGGGCCGGATATCGTGTATGTCGCCTCCTATCCGCCGGACTCGGCGGGGATCGTGCGCACGGTCCGCGAGATCGGCCTCGACGCGGCGATGTTCGGCGGCGGCATGGTCGGGCTGCAATATGCGAGCCTGATGGAGGCGCTGGGGCCGCAGCTCAACGGCATCGTCAATTACGATTTCTGGGTGCCCGAACCGACGCTGCAATTCCCCGGCATCGAAGCCTTTCTGGCGAAATATCAGGCGGTGGCCGCGGATGAGGGAGTCGACCCGCTGGGCTACTACCTCCCGCCTTTCGCCTACGCCTACATGCAGGTCCTGGGGCAGGCGGTGACATCCGCCGGCAGTCTCGACCAGGGCGCGATCGCCGACACCATCCGCGCCGGCGAGTTCGACACCGTCGTCGGCAAGATACGTTTCGGGCGCAACGGCGAATGGGCGGAGCCGCGGGTTCTCATGGTGCAGTATCGGGGGATTACCGACAACCGGCTGGAGACCTTCGCGCGGGCGGGAACGCGGGTGGTGCTGCACCCGCCGGAATGGCGTTCGGGCGAGTTGATCGCGCCGTTCGCGCGGGCCCGGCCGGAGACGCGCTGAACCGGCCCGCAGCGACGCCGGGCGGCGCGCCGCAGTGCCGGAACTCCTGCTCGGCGCACTGGTCTCCGGGGTGCTGCTCGGCGGCTTCTACGCCGCGGTGACGCTGGGACTGACTCTGGTCTTCGGCTATCTCAACATCGTCAACATCGCCCATCCGGCGTTTCTCGTCATCGGCGCCTACGTCGCCTTCGCCTGCAACGGCGCGTTCGGCCTCGACCCCATCCTTGTCGGGTTCCTGGCGATGCCGGCCTTCTTCGTCGTCGGCGTCGCGGTCTACAGCGTCTACAACTGGTGTTTCGAAAGGCGCGAGGACGAGTCGCTGCGCGGTCTGGCCTTCTTTTTCGGCCTGATGTTCATCGTCGAAGTGGCGTTGATCCTCGGATTCGGCGTCGATTACCGGATGGTCGCCGCCCCCTGGATCGGCGAGACCCTGACCGTCGGCGGGCTGGAACTGCCGCTGCGCATGGCCATCCCCTTCGCGGTGTCGATGGCGCTGGCGGGCGGGCTGTGGCTGTTCCTCACCCGCAGTTTCACGGGCCGCGCCATCCGCGCGGTGGCCGAAGACGCGCTGGCGTTGCGCCTCGTCGCCGCCGACCCGGTGCGCATCCGGCGCCTGGCCTTCGGCATCGGCATCGCCTCCGCCGGTCTGGCGGGAGCGCTCCTCGTGGTCATCGGCCCGGTCGATCCGGCGATGGGCCGACTGTATATCGGGCGGGTGTTCGCCATCGTCGTGCTCGGCGGCATGGGGAGCCTGGGGGGGACGGTCTGCGCGGCGCTGCTGCTGGGCGTCGCCGAGAGTCTGACGGCGACGCTTTCCGGTCCGTCCTGGGCGCCGGCGGTTGCGTTCGGCTTCCTGCTGTTCGCGCTGGCGGCGCGGCCGTCGGGTCTGTTCGGCCGCTGACCGGTGCGCACGCGGCTTTTCTTCGGCGGCGCGGCCGCGACCGTCGTCGCCGGCTACGCGGCGACCTGGGCGGTCGGCAACGAATACTATCTCTACGCCGGTTACACCGTCCTGCAATATGTGGCGCTGGCAACGGCGTGGAATCTCCTCGGCGGCTATGCCGGCTATGTGAATTTCGGGGCCGCCGGTTTCTTTGCCGCCGGGACCTACGCCGCGGTGGCGCTGGAGAAGGCCACCGGGTGGCCGCTGCCGGCGCTGTTGCCTGCGGCGGCGGCGGTCGGCGGGCTTCTGGGGCTGGGCGCGGGTTATCTGACGCTGCGGCTGCGCGGGGTCTATTTCGCGATAGCCACGCTGGCGCTCGCCATCGTGCTGGAAACGACGATGGCGAACTGGGACTATGTGGGCGGGGCGGCGGGGGCGTTCGTGGTGCGCCCGCGCGAGGCGCCGCTTTTCGCGAGCTACATCGCCTGGCTGTTCTGGCTGATGCTCGTCATTGCGGTGTTCTCGGTGTGCGTCGCGCGGACGGTGGAGACATCGCGGCTGGGGCGCGGCCTGGGGGCGATCCGCGGCGACGAACGCGCGGCCGAAAGCGCCGGCGTGCCGACCCTGCGCCTCAAACTGATCGCGACGACGCTGAGCGGCGCGCTGATGGCCCTCGCCGGGGCGCCGCTGGTCTATTACACGTCCTATGTGGACCCGCCCTCGGCGTTCAACCTCGAATATGCGGTCAACGCCGTCGCCATGCCGATGATCGGCGGCACGATGACGTGGGCGGGGCCGGTGGTCGGCGCGGTGCTGCTCGGGGCGCTGCAACAGGCGGCGACCGTGACAGTGTCTTCGGAACTCAATCTGTTGATTGTCGGGGCGGTGCTGATCGCGTTCGTCATCGCCGCGCCCGAGGGCATCGTCGGTCTGGCGCGGCGCCTTCTCGCGAGGCGGCGGTGAGCGGGGCGCTGATCGCGGTGGAAGAGGCGACGCGGCGCTTCGGCGGTTTCGTGGCGCTGGACCGCGTGTCGCTGTCGGTAGCCCCGGGGGAGCGGCTGGGGCTGATCGGCCCGAACGGGTCGGGCAAGACGACGTTGATCGATTGTATCGCGGGGGCGCAGTTCGCCGATTCGGGGCGGGTGCTGTTCGACTCGCGCGATGTGACCCGGCTGCCGGCGCACCGCCGGGCGCGGCTGGGCATCGCCCGCAGTTTTCAGATCCCGCGTCCTTTCGCGGGGATGACGGTGCTGGAGAACGTGTCCGTGCCGCTCGAATACGCGGCGGGGCTGCGGGGGCGCGGGCGCGTCGAGCGGGCGGCGCGCGAGGTCCTCGGCCTCGTCGGCCTCGCAGACCGGGCGAACGACGGCGCCGGGGCGCTCACCCAGGTCGACATGCGCAAGCTGGAGCTGGCGCGCGCCCTCGCCGCGCGGCCGCGGGCGCTCATCGTCGACGAGGCGATGGCCGGCCTCGCCCACGCCGAGGTCGACGATATCCTCGACATCCTGCGCCGCTTCAACGACGACGGGATCGCGGTGGTGATGATCGAACACATCATGCGCGCGGTGATGGGGTTTTCCGAACGGGTCGCGGTGCTCGATGCGGGGCGGCTGATCGCCGAAGGCTCGCCGGAGGCGACGATGCGCCATCCGGACGTGGAGCGGGCGTATCTCGGGGAATAGCCTGGCGCTCGAGGAGGTAAGCGCGGGCTACGGCGCCGCGCGGGTGCTCGACGGCGTGTCGATCTCGGTCGGCGACGGCGAGACCGTGGCGCTGCTGGGCGCCAACGGCAACGGCAAGAGCACGCTCATCAAGTGCGTCATGGGGCTGGTGCGCCCGTCTTCGGGCCGCGTGACGGCGACTCTGGACGGCGAGCGGCGCGAGCTCGGCGGGTTGCCGCCGGAGCGCATCGTCGACCTCGGCATCGTGCTTGTGCCCGAAGGCCGGCGGCTGTTTCCCGGCCTGACGGTCGAGGAAAACCTGACACTCGGCGCCTATCGCCGCGTCGCGCGGCGCGAGATGCGCGGCAATATCGAACTCTGCCTCGAAACCTTCCCGGCGCTGCGCCGGCGCCTGCGCCAGCGCGCCGGCAGCATGAGCGGCGGCGAACAGCAGATGCTGGCGCTCGCGCGGGCGCTCATGGCGTCGCCGCGCATCCTGATCGTCGACGAACCCTCGGTCGGCCTCGCCCCCATCCTGGTGGCGCGGGTGATGGACAAGATCCGCGCCCTCAAGGAGGAGCGCGGACTGACGGTGCTGATGGCCGAACAGAATTTCCGCCAGGCGTCGCGGATCGCCGACCGGGGCTACGTCATCGTCGGCGGGCGCATCGCCTTCGCCGGCGAAAGCGCCTCCGCCCTGCGCGACAACGAGCTGGTGAAGCGCTACTACCTCGCGGGCGAGGGGTGACCGCGGCCGCGGCGCCCGGAAGCTGGCCTTCGCGTCCCGCCCGTGCTATCGAAAGGCGCGAGGCGCGATCCCCGGTAGCTCAGTTGGTAGAGCGGGTGGCTGTTAACCACCATGTCGCTGGTTCGAGTCCGGCCCGGGGAGCCACCGCCCCGGCGTCATGCGCAGTGTCTCACGCATCGGCGCCGACCGCCTCGGCGACGCTCGCGAAGCCGTCCGCGGCGAGGCGCGCGTTCAGCCCGCGCGCGATTCCGGGAAGGATATCCAGGCCGCGAAAGGCCAGCGCGGTGTAAAGCTGGACGAGGCTCGCGCCGGCGCGGATCTTGGCCCGGGCGTCGGCGGAATCGAACACCCCTCCCACGCCGATGAGGGGTATCCGGCCTTCGGTCAGCCGGTAGAACTCACGGAGCAAGGCGGTCGACGGCGCGAAGAGGGGCCGGCCGCTCAGACCGCCTGCCTCGCGGCGGCGGCGGCTCCGCAGACCCGGCGCCCGCTTCGTGGTGGTGTTGCCGACGATCAGCCCGTCGATGTCCGCCTCCAGCGCCAGAGCGGCCAGATCGCGGACGGCCGGCGGTTCGAGGTCGGGAGCGACCTTGACGAGCAGGGGGAGGTCGAGAGCGGCGGCCGCGCGGCGCGCGCGCAGGGCGTCGACAAGCGCCGCGAGGCGCTCCGGCGCCTGGAGGCCGCGCAACCCCGGGGTGTTCGGCGACGACACGTTGACGGCTATGTAATCGGCGACGGGCGCGAGAGCGTCGAACGCGGCGGCGTAATCGTCGAGCGGCGACGGACTGTCGCGGTTGGGGCCGATATTGACGCCGACCGGCCCCCGCGAGCGGTCGCGCGCGGCCAGACGGCGCGCCGCCCGCTCCATGCCGGCGCCGTTGAAGCCGAGGCGGTTGACGAGAGCCTCGTCGGCGCGCAGGCGGAACAGGCGGGGCCGCGGGTTGCCCCGCTGGGGGCGCGGCGTCACCGTGCCGACCTCGACGAAACCGGCGCCGGCGCGCAAGAGCGGGGCGAAGACGGCCGCATCCTTGTCGAGACCGGCGGCGACGCCGACCGCGCCGAACTCCCGCCCCCACAGGCGCACCCGCGGCATGGGAGACGGCGCGCGCGGCGCCCCGGCGCCCAGGCGCAGCAGCGCGAGGCCCAGGGCGTGCGCCGTCTCCGGCGGCAGCCGGCCCAGGGCGGCGACGGCGAACCGGCCGGCGAACGTCACGGGCGGCCCGCCCGCCGCGGAAACGCGGAAATGCCGAAGGCGCGAAACACGCTATAGTTTCTTCGCAGGGACGGCGGTTTCAAGAGGTCGAATGTCCGCGCCGGACGGAGGGATCGGAGAAGCGGGCGGGGTTCTCGCGGGCGGGGCGGCCGCGGCGCCCGATCTGCGGGCGGCGGAGGGCGCGCTCGACGCGGCGCTCGCGGTCTGGGATGCGTCCGACAGGCTGCGCTGGGCGAACCGGAAATTCCGCGACCTGATCCCCCCGCTGGCGCCGTCGATCGGGCCCGGGCTGCATTTCGACGCATGGCTCTGGAGCGCCGTCGAGGCGGACGCGGTGGCGTCGGCGCGCGACGACCGCAAGGCGTGGCTCGCCCGCCGCGCGGCCGGACATCGCAACCCCGGCGCGCCGTTCGAGGTCGAATTGGCGCCGGGCGCCTGGTATCGCGTGCGCGAGGCGCGGCTCGACGAAGGCGGGGCGGTATCGTGCTGGACCGACATCGCCGCGGCGGTGCGCGAACGGCAGGCGCGCGAGGCGAGCGAACAACGCTTCCGCGACCTGATCGAGTTCGCGTCGGATGTGGTGATCCTGTTCGAGGATCGGCGCATCCTGTTCGTCAACCGCAGCGGCGCGGCGCTGCTGGGGGCGGACGGCCCCGATGCGCTGGTCGGCGCGAGCGTCGATGGCGTCCTCGCCCCCGGCTGGGACACATTGCTCGACAACGTCTCGCCGGCGACGGCCGCCGAGATCCCCTTCCGCGCCCTGGACGGCGCGGCGCTGGCGCTGGAGGTCCGCGGGATGCCGCTACGCGACGGCACGCGGACGCTCACCTTGCTGGTGGCGCGCGACGTGTCCGCCCAGCGCGGCGCCGAAGCGGCGGCGCGCGGGGCCGAACACCGCCTTGTTGCGGCGCTCGAAAGCGTGACCGATGTCGTCGCGCTGTTCGACGCCGACGACCGGCTGGTTCTCGCCAACCGCGCGAGCCGGCTGCTCGAGGCGGCGGTGGGCGAGCGCTGGCGCCCGGGCGTGGCGTATCGCGACTACCTCGAGGCCGCGCTCGAGGCGGGCCTCTACCCCGACGCGGAGGGCGACCGCCGCGCCTGGTTCGACGAACGGATCGCGCGCCGCGCCGCGCCCCGCGGCGCCGTGGAGATCGCCCGCCAGGACGGACGCTGGTACCGGCTGAGCGAACACCGCCTCGACGACGGCGGCCTGTTGTCGATCGCCACCGACGTGACCGAACGACGGCGCGACGAACGACGCATCGAGTTCCTCGCGCATCACGACGCGCTGACCGAACTGCCGAACCGGGCGCTGTTCATGGACCGCCTCCGGCAGGCGGTGGCGCAGGCGGCGCGCAGCTCGGGCAAGGTTGCGGTGCTGATGCTCGATCTCGATAATTTCAAGAACGTCAACGACAATCTCGGTCATACGGCGGGCGACCGGCTGCTGGTCGAAGTGGCTGCGCGGCTGCGCGGCTGCGTGCGCGCGAGCGATACCGTGGCGCGCCTGGGAGGCGACGAATTCGCGGTGGTGCAATCTCTGGTGTCGTCGCCCGAACAGGCGGCCGCGCTCGCGCACCGCGCCCGGGCGGCGCTGTCCGAACCGCTGGAGATCGACGGTCGCAGCGTGCATGCCGGGGCAAGCGTCGGCGTGACCCTGTTCCCGGACGACGCGGACGACCTCGACGCGCTGTTGCGCAACGCCGATCTGGCGCTCTATCGCGCCAAGTCGAACGCGCGCCGTCCCGTCGCTTTCTATGCCGAGGACCTCGGCCGCCGGGCGGAAGAGCGCCTCGCAACGGTGGACGGGCTGCGCCATGCGCTCGCCGAGGACCGGTTCGAGCTGCACTACCAGCCCAAGGCGCGGCTGTCGGACGGCCGCATCGTCGGCGGCGAGGCTCTGCTGCGGTGGCGCCACCCGGAGCGCGGGCTGCTGTTGCCGGCGGCGTTCCTCGCCCATGCCGAAGCGGCGGGGCTGATCGTCCCCATCGGCGAATGGGTGCTCGACCGGGCCTGCGCGCAGCTCGGCGCGTGGGTGCGGAGCGGCGCTCCGGCGGTGCAGATCTGGGTCAACGTCTCGGCGGCGCAGTTCCAGGACCAGGGGCTGATCGACAAGGTCCGGGGGAGTCTGCGCGAACGCCGCCTCGAACCGCGCCTTCTCGGCCTGGAGATCACCGAAAGCGCTTTGATGCCGGACGCGCCGGCGGCGGGGGCGACGCTCGACCGCCTGGTGGAGCTGGGCGTGGACCTGGCGATCGACGATTTCGGCGCCGGTTATTCGTCGCTCAACTATCTGAAGCGCCTGCCGGTGGGCAAACTGAAGATCGACGGCTCCTTCGTGCGCGGGGTGACCCGCGACCCGCTCGATTCGGCGATCGTGGGGACGATCGTTCATCTCGGCCACAGTCTGGGGATGCATGTGCTGGCGGAGGGGGTGGAGACGGCGGCGCAGTCGGCGGCGCTCCGCGACCTGGGATGCGACCAGATTCAGGGGCGCCTGATCGGGCCGCCGCTGCCGGCGGACGATTTCGTCGACCTCGTCGCCGCGCGCGCCGCCCCCGGCTGACGGGCGCGGGACGGCGATTCTCGTTTCGGGGCCGCGCGCCATCGCATCCGCGGGCGCCCGGTCTCGCCGCGACGCTGAGCGTGTGAAGAAATCGGGCGGCTCTCATAAATAACGGCGGGGACGCCGAAGAACCAGCGCAGAGAAAGACGATAACCCGCCGACAATACTTCGTCATCCCCGCGAAAGCGGGAATCTATTGTCCCGGAACTGAAATAGGCATCATGTTGTGGTTGTTGGCGTTGGAGGGGTCTTCGATGTCGAGCGGCAGGAGGCGGCGCATGGGGGCACTGGTTCTGAGCGAGGCGGAGCGCTCGTTGCTGGAGCGCGAGACCCGCCGCAGCCAGGCGCCGCGTGCGCTTGCGGAGCGTTGTCGCATCGTCCTGCGCTGCGCCGACGGGTTGACGAACAAGGCGGTTGCGGTGGAACCGGGCGTGCACGAACACACTGTCGGCAAGTGGCGCCGCCGCTTTCTGAAGGAGCGTTTCGAGGGGCTGTCGGACGCGCCGCGTTCGGGACGCCCGCGAACCATTGCCGATGACCGGGTGGCGGAGGTCATCGAGCGGACGCTCAACACGCCCCCGGCCGACGCCACCCATTGGTCGTTGCGCTCGATGGCCCGCGCCGCGGGGCTTTCGCATACGACAGTGCGACGCATCCGGACCGCCTTCGGCTTGCAGCCGCACCGTGCGCAAACCTTCAAACTCTCGGGCGACCCGGCGTTCGTGGACAAGGCGCCGACATTGTCGGCCTCTATCTGTCGCCGCCGGACCGCGCGCTTGTGCTCTGCGTCGACGAAAAGAGCCGAATCCAGGCGCCCGACCGCACCCGGTCCGTCCTGCCCGTGACGCCGGGCATGGCCGAGAGGCGAACCCACGACTATCGGCGCAACGGGACGACCTCGCCGTTCGCCGCCCTCGACATCGCCACCGGTTTCGTCATCGGCAAGTGCTACAGGCGTCATCGGGCGCGGGAGTTTCTCGACTTCCTCAAGGAAATCGACGATCATGTTCCCGAAGACCTGGACATTCACATCGTCATGGACAACGACGCCACCCACAAGACCGCGGCAGTGAAATCCCGGATGGCGCGGCGTCCGCGCTATCATGTTCACTTTACGCCGACTTCGGCCTCCTGGCTCAATCGGGTGGAACGCCGGTTCGCCGAACTGACGCGCAAGCAGCTGCAAAGGGGCACGCATAACTCGACGAAACAGCTTGAAGCGGATATCCGCTCTTTCATCGACAAGCACAACCGGAACCCCAAACCCTTCAAATGGACGAAATCCGCCGACGACATCCTCGCATCCGTCAAACGCTTCCGCCATCGCGTCGAGCATACCCTATGCCACGAACTTTAGATTCAGGACAATAGGCTCCAGGCGCCCCGCTACGTGCCGGAACGCGGCGAAATCGCAATGGATTACCGGGAAGGCAATGCGACGCTCGACCTGTCCTCGAGCGGCAGGGGATTACAGCAGACCCTGTTGATCCTCGCCTATATGGCGGTCAACCCCGGCGCGCTCCTTCTGCTCGACGAACCCGACGCGCATCTCGAAATTCTGCGGCAAAGGCAGATCTACGAGTTGCTGGCCGATACGGCCCGCACCGGCGGCGGCCAGATCGTCGCCGCAAGCCATTCCGAAGTGGTCCTGAACGAAGCCGCCGGGCGGGATACGGTGATCGCGTTCATCGGCGCGCCCCACCGGATCGACGACCGGGGGAGAAGCCGGCTGCGCAAGGCGCTGGCGGAAATCGGCTTCCACGATTACGCTCAGGCCGAACAGAACGGGTGGGTTCTGTATCTCGAAGGTTCGACGGATCTGGCCATACTGAAGGCGTTCGCCAGGCGTCTCGGACATGGCGAAGCGGTTGAGTGTCTGGAGCGCCCGTTCGTGCATTACGTCGAGAACCGGCCCGGGCAGGCCGCGAACCACTACCACGGCCTCAGGGAAGCGCTGCCGGAACTGCGCGGCGTGGCCCTTTTCGACCGGATCGAAACGGCGCTTCCGGAAGGCGGCCGGCTCCGTTGCCTGACATGGAGGAAGCGGGAAATCGAGAACTATCTCTGCACCCGGGCGACGCTCGAAGCCTGTGCCGTCGCCTCGCCGGGCGATGGCGCCCCGATGCCTCTCTTCGACAGCGCGGACGCCGAAAAGCGGCTGACGGCGATGCGCCGCGCAATCGACGAGGTGGGGGACGCGCTGCGCGTCCTCGGCAAGGGCTCGCCGTGGGATGCGGAGACGAAGGTCAGCGACGAATTCCTCACACCGTTGTTCGAGAAGTATTTCGGGAAACTCGACATCCCGAACCTGATGATGAAGACGAATTTTCACCGGCTGGCCGAATACGTCCCGGAATCCGAAATAGATCCGGAAATCCGCGAAAAACTGGACGCCATCGCAAGCGTGGCGGCGGACGCGACGCCGGGAGCTCTCCCATGATCCGCGTCGACCGTGTCACCGTTCGCGGCTTCAAATCCATCCGGGCGCTCGAGGACTTCGAGCTCGGCAACCTGACGGTTCTCATCGGGCCGAACGGCGCCGGGAAGTCCAACTTCCTCGATCTGTTCCGCATGGGCGCGCGCATCGCCGAAGAGCGGCTGCAAATCTTCGTGGCGGAGCGCGACGGGCCCGACGCGCTGCTGTTCGGCGGCGCCGAACGAACCGACCGCATCGATGCGGCGTTCGCCTTCGGCGCCGACGAATACGCCTTCTCGCTTGTCCCGGCCGGGAACCGCTTCGTCTTCGACCGCGAGGAGATCCGGTCCCGCAACGGCGGGGCGACCGGCCTGCGCGCTTTCGGCCGCGGACACGAGGAATCGCGCTCGCGCGAGGCCGATGAAGGGTTCGCCCTCTATGCCGGGGAAGCGATGGCGGGATGGCGGGCGCATCATTTCGCCGATACCGGCCCGACCTCGCGCTTGCGCCGCGCCCAGCCGCTGCGCGACAATCTGCGGCTTCACGCCGACGGCGGCAATCTGGCGCCGTTTCTGCGCCGGCTGCGCGAACGCTGCCCTCGCGACCACCGGCGGATCGTCGAGGAGGTCCGCGCCGCCGCGCCATTCTTCGGAGATTTCGTGTATCGCGAAGACGCCGGCGAGATGGTGGAACTCGAATGGTTCGAAGCGGGTGCGCCGGACCGGGCGCTCGGCCCCGGTCAGCTGTCGGACGGGACGCTGCGCTTCGTCTGCCTTGCGGCGCTGCTGCTTCAGCCCGCACGGTTTCAGCCCAACCCCATCCTCATCGACGAACCCGAGCTGGGGCTTCACCCCCACGCCATCGCCTTGCTGGCGGAGTTGCTGCGGCACGCGAGCGATACGCGCCAGATCGTCGTCTCCACCCAGTCCGCCGATCTGGTGAGCGAATTGACGCCGGAGGATATCGTCACCGTCGCCCGGCGAAACGGCGAGACGGTTTTCGAGCGCCCGGACCCGGAAGACCTCGGCGAATGGTTGAAAGACCATTCCCTCGGCGATCTGTGGAAAATGTATGTCGTCGGCGAAGGTCCCGGGAGGTGATCGAAGCGGTCGCCGTTTGCGCAAGCCGAACCGGAGCGGTTTTCGTCATGGAAACCCTCGCCGACGGAGCGGCGCCATGCCGCCCCTGACCGAATCGGAGGTCGAGGACGCCGCGCTCGACTGGTTCCGGGGGCTGGACTACCGGGTCGTCGCCGGACCCGAACTTCCTATGGGCGGACCCGGCGGCTGGCGCGAAAGCCATGCGGACGCGGTGTTTCCCGAGCCCCTCCGCGACTCGCTCGCGAAACTCAACCCCGATCTCCCCGGGGAAGCGCTGGACACCGCGGCGCGGACGCTCCTCCGGCCCCAGGGGAGCACGCTCGAGACGCGCAACCGCGCCGCCCACCGTATGATCGTCGAGGGAGTCGCCGTCGCATACCGCGACGGGACCGGCGAAACGCGTTACGCGCAGGCGAAGGTCGTGGATTTCGACGATGCGGATGCGAACGACTGGGTCGCCGTCAACCAGTTCACCGTCAGGGAGAACCGCAACGAACGCCGCGCCGACATCGTCGTCTTCGTCAACGGGCTGCCGCTCGCCGTCTTCGAGCTCAAGAGCCCCGCCGCCGAGCGCGCCACCCTCGCGGCCGCCCTGCGCCAGTTGCAGACCTGCAAGGCGGAAACGCCGTCGCTCTTCGTCCATAACGCGGTGCTGGCGATCTCGGACGGCGTGCGCGCGCGGCTCGGAACGCTCACTGCCGGCCTCGAATGGTTCAAGCCCTGGCGCACTGTCGAGGGCGAGGAGCTGGCGCCGGCCTTCCACCCCGAATTGCGGGTGCTCATCGAAGGCGCGTTCGAAAAGGGCCGCTTCCTCGAATTGCTCCGGGGCTTCATCGCCTTCGAGGATACGGGCGGGGCGCCGGCCAAGAAGATCGCCGGCTACCACCAGTTTCACGCCGTGCGCGCGGCGGTCGCCGAGACCCGGCGCGCGGCGGCGCTGCAACGCCGCAGCGGCGGTGTGGCCCAGGCGCCCGCCGGCCGTTACGAAACCGGGCGCAGGTCCGGCGGCGCGCCCGGCGACCGGCGCATCGGCGTGGTCTGGCACACGCAAGGTTCGGGCAAGAGCCTGACGATGGCGTTCTACGCCGGCCGCGTCGCGAACGACCCGGCGATGGGAAACCCCACCGTCGTCGTGCTGACCGACCGCAACGACCTCGACGACCAGCTGTTCGCCACCTTCGCGCGGTGTCCGGACCTTCTCGGTCAAGCGCCTGAACAGGCGCAGGACCGCGCCGACCTGCGCGCGAAACTCGCTGTCCCGTCGGGCGGCGTGGTGTTCTCCACCATCCAGAAATTCTTCCCCGACCGGGCCCGCGGCCGGCATCCGGCGCTGACCGAACGCCGCAATGTCGTCGTCATCGCCGACGAGGCGCATCGCGGGCAATACGACTTCATCGACGGCTATGCGCGCCACATGCGCGACGCGCTGCCGAACGCCTCGTTCGTCGGCTTCACCGGCACGCCCATCGAACGGCGCGATGCGGACACCCGCGCGGTCTTCGGCGACTATATCAGCGTCTACGATGTCCGGCGCGCGGTGGAGGACCGCGCCACGGTGCCGATCTATTACGAAAGCCGCCTCGCCCGCCTCGAGCTCGACGCGGAGCGGCGACCCCGGATCGACGCGGATTTCGAGGAGGCGACCGAGGGCGAGGAGGTCGCGCGCAAGGAACGCCTCAAGACCCGCTGGGCGCAGCTGGAGGCCGTGGTCGGCGCGGAACGGCGCCTCGCCCTCGTCGCGCGCGACATCGTGTCGCATTTCGAGGCGCGGCTCGAAGCGATGGACGGCAAGGCGATGGTCGTCTGCATGAGCCGGCGCATCTGCGTCGATCTCTACCGCCAGCTTGCGCAGCTGCGCCCGGACTGGCGCGGCGACGGCGACGCCGACGGCGGCATGAAGGTTATCATGACAGGCGCCGCGTCGGACCCGCCGGAGTGGCGGGAGCACATCCGCAACAAGACGCGGCGGGAAGATTTGGCGCGGCGCTTCCGCGACCCCGCGGACCCGTTCCGCATCGTGCTGGTGCGCGACATGTGGCTCACCGGGTTCGACGCGCCGAGCCTGCACACGCTCTATCTCGACAAGCCGATGCGCGGCCACGGGCTGATGCAGGCGATCGCCCGCGTCAACCGCGTGTTCGCGGACAAGCCCGGCGGTCTCGTCGTCGACTATCTCGGCCTTGCGCGCGAGCTCAGGGCGGCGCTCGCGACCTATACCGAGAGCGGCGGCGAAGGCAGCCCCGCCTTCGACCAGGCCGAAGCCGTGGCGGTCATGCGCGAGAAATACGAGGTCTGCGCCGGCCTGTTCCACGGTTTCGACCGCGCCGCCTGGACGGCGGAAGCGCCGGCCGAACGCCTCGCCCTGTTGCCGGCGGCGCAGGAACACGTCCTCGCCCTGCCGGACGGAAAGGAGCGCCTGACGCGCGCGGCGCGCGAACTGGTCCGGGCGTTCGCGCTCGCCGCGCCGCATGAGGACGCGCTCGCCATCCGCGACGATGTGGCGTTCTTCCAGGCCGTGGCGTCCAGCCTCGCCAAGCGGGCGCCCGGCGAGGAGCGGCCCGAAGAGGAACTGGACCGCGCCTTGCGCGGGATCGTGTCGCGCGCCGTAACGCCGGACGGGGTGGTCGATGTCTTCGCGGCGGCGGGATTGAAGAAGCCCGACGTTTCGGTCCTGTCGGATGAGTTTCTCGCCGAGGTGCGCGGGATGCCGCGGCGCCATCTCGCGGTGGAGCTGCTGCGCAAACTGCTGACCGGAGAACTGACGCAGCGGCGGCGCGCGAATGTCGTGCGCGCCCGGTCGTTCGCGGAAATGCTGGAGCGGACGCTCGAACGCTACCGCAACCGCGCGGTGGAGGCGGCGCAGGTCATCGAGGAGCTCGTTGCGCTCGCGCGCGAGATGCGCGAGGCGAACGCGCGCGGCGCGGAACTCGGCCTGACGGACGAGGAACTCGCCTTCTACGACGCGCTGGCGACCGGCAACGGCGCGGCGCCGGTCCCGGGCGAAGCGGCGCTCTGCGCGATTGCGCGCGAGCTGGCGGATGTCGTGCGGCGCAACGTCACCGTCGACTGGACGCTGCGCGAGAGCGCGCGGGCGAACCTGCGCCGTCTCGTGCGGCGCGTGCTGCGCAAGCACGGCTACCCGCGGGACGGGCAGGACAAGGCGACGCGCAACACGCTCGAACAGGCGGCGGCGCTGTCCGCCGCGCACGCGCCCTCTCCGGGAGCGCCGGCGTCTCGCCGGCACGCGCGCGAAGCGCGCGACGACATCGATGTCGGCGAGACGGCGGCGCTCCCGGAGAGGGCGCGTCCATCGCCATGATGAGAATCGCCGGAACGGCGCCGCGGCGTTTGCGATCGGCCCCGCCGCGCTATAGGGTCGCCGACGGGCAGCCGGGGGAGGCGTTGCGATGCGGACGATGCGGAAATTGACCGAAACCCAACGCCGCCGGTGGGCGAGCGACGGCTATTTCGTCCTTGAGGGCGCCCTGACGCCGGACGAGGTGGACCTTTACACGCGCGAGGTCGACGCGCTGCGCGAAAAGCCCGGATGGGAGCCCATGGGCAAGCCCCTGGGCCATTACGGGTGGGTCGAGCGCGCCATTAACGCCGACACCGAAGCGTTCATGGACCGCCGCGACCTCATAAACTACCACGAAGCGTTCATCGACCTGATCGACCGCGCGCCGGTGTTCGACCTCGTCGTCGACATCATGGGGCCGTATATCTGCCTGAGCATGACCCAGGCGATCGTACGCGCCTCGGGCGACGGCTTCCAGGGCTACACCCACACCGACGGGGGAGAGGCGCTGCGCCGTCTCCGCATCGCCGAGTCCAGCCGGCCCATCGCCATGAAGGCGATGTATCTGCTTTCGGATATCGACGGCCCCGACTGCGGCAACTTCACCGTGTTCCCCGGCAGCCACCGCCGGCCCTTCCCGGAACCGGACGAGCCCGTTCTCACGCCGCGCACGCCGGGGGCGGTGCCGCTCACCGGCAAGGCGGGGGACTGCATCCTGTTCTCTCATGCGCTGTGGCACGGCCCGTCGCCGAACCTGTCCGGCCGGGCGCGCAAGACCTTGCTCTACAACTACTGCCAGATGTGCGTGCGCCAGTACGACTACCCGGAACGCGCCGAAATCCCGAACCGCTGCTCCCCGCGCCAGCGCCGCCTTCTGGGCGACCTGGGCTACGATTTCCGCCCCGGATCCTATTTCTACGCCCCCGTCGACCAGGCCGAAACGATCGCCAACGGCGACGCCTGACACCGGCGGAAACCGGGGTGGAAGTTCCCCGACAAGGCGGCGGGCCCATGGCGCCGCGGGAGTCCCGGCATACGCGCTGCATATGTCCATGATCCCGCGGATGTATCGGCGGCGCCGGCCGGCGTCAGCTCCTTATGGAACGCGCGATCCGTGACCGGACGGTCCGGCGGGGTAACGGGCGCGGTATGGCGTCCCCCGGATAAATCGTGACAAGCTTCGTCGCTATCGACTTCGAGACGGCCGATTACCGGCGTGACAGCGCCTGCGCCGTCGGGGCGGTTCTGGTCGAGAACGGGCGCATCGCCGAACGGTGTTATCGGCTGATCCGACCGCCGCGAGAGAAATTCGTTTTCACATACATCCACGGTTTGACCTGGAACAAAGTCCGGAACAGTCGGACCTTTCGCGAAATCTGGCCCGAACTGCGCCGTCTGATAGACCGGGCCGACTTCCTGGTTGCGCACAGCGCGCCGTTCGACAGAGGGGTTCTGCACGCCTGTTGCGACGCCGCGGAGATCGCGCGCCCGAAGCACGAGTTCCGATGCACCGTGCAAATGTCCCGCGCGAAGTGGAGCCTGCCGTCGGCAAGGCTTCCCGCGGTCTGCGAGCACCTGCGGATCCCGCTGGTCCACCACAACGCGCTTTCCGACGCGGAAGCATGTGCGAAGATCGCGATAAAGGCGCTGCGGTAACGACCCGGCAATTCTCATTTTGGCCCATAGCGATGCGGCGGACCTGTCGCTCCCGGGAAGGCGCGTCCATCGCCATAATGAGACCTCTGCACAAGGCCCGGGTTTTCCGTCGGCGTTGCGAGGCGTCGACAGGATGAACGGGCGCTTCGATTCGAGCCCGGTTGTCGTCGTTCCGGCATATTCGTTCCGTGAATGAGCGTGTGAAGAAATCAACGCACCCTGCTAACTCTTCGTCATTCCCGCGAAAGAGCGTGTGAAGAAATTGAACAGGTTACAAATACTCGTCATTCCCGCGAAAGCGGGAATCTGTTTGCGGCGTTTCCGCAAGGAAAACCGGCCCGGCATTGCGGACGGTCGCCTCCGGATTCCCGCTTTCGCGGGAATGACGAGGTATTATCGTATGGCTATTATCTTCCGCTGCGCCATTTCTTCGGCGTTCCAACTGTCGTAATGAGGACCGCCGGGTTTCTTCACACGCTCGAAAGCGGGAATCCAGAGGCGACGCGCACAAGACTCTTCGATGTTTTCCTGTGGAAACGAAAGACTGGATTCCCGCTTTCGCGGGAATGACGAGGTATTGTCGGCGAGCTATTATCTTTCTCTACGCCGACTCTTCGGCGTCCCCACCGTTATTTGTGAGAGGCGTCCAATTTCTTCACGCGCTCTTTCGCGGGAAAGATGGAGAGAGCGCGGATTTTCGCAATTTCTATCGTGCATCGTTATGCTCCGACGGCGGGTTCGGGAGCGTCGTAAAACGCGGGAACGCGATGCCGCCGCAAGCGAAACCGGTTATGCAGAGGTCTCATAATGAGAATCGCCGGTAACGGCCAATGACCCCGGACGCCGCTACAAGCTAACGCCCCTCGAAGCGGCCCGGCCGGCGCTCGGCGAAGGCGGCGAGGCCTTCGGCGGCGTCGGCGCCGGCGCGCAGGCGCTTCTGTAACTCGTGCGCATGGGCGACCGACGCTTCGCGGCCTTCGTCCAGGGCGACGCGCGCGTTCGCCAGAGTCGCCCGCACCGCCAAGGGCGCCTGATCCGCGATGCGGCGCGCGATCTCCAGCGCCCGCCGCTTGTGCTCGCCGACCGGCGCGATCTCCTGGACGAAACCCAGCCTGAGCGCGGTCTCGGCGTCGAAGACATCGCCCGTCAGCAAATAGCGCATCGCATTGCCCCAGCCGGCGCGGCGCACCATGCGGACCGTCGCGCCGCCGGTCGCCACCAGATTGCGTTGCACCTCCACTTGCGCAAAGCGCGCATCGGCCGACGCCACCGCGACATCGGCCGCGAGCATGGTCTCGATCCCGATGGTGAGGCACCAGCCCTGCACGGCGACCACCACCGGCTTCGTGCGGCGCGGTTCGCGCAAGTCCAGCGGGTCGATACAGCCGTCGGGGAACAACGGCTCGCCCGACGCGAGCCGCGGGGCGACGCGCGCCAGGTCGAGCCCGCCCGTGAAGTGGTCGCCTTCGGCATACACCACCGCGCAGCGACACTCTTCCGCGTTCTCGTATTCGGTGAACGCCCCGGCGTATTCGCGCAGCATGGCGGGCGTGAAGGCGTTGCGCTTCGCCGCCCGGTCTATGCCGATGAGGAAAATATCCCCCCGGACCTCGCGGAGGATGCGCCCCGCGCCCGTCTCGACCGCCGACATGTCGTCCATCTTTGCGCTCCTTTCGATCGGCGCCCTTGCCGGGTCGCCGCTTCGGCCCTGCGCGCGAAGCCTATCACCGCGCGCAAGCTCGTGCGACCGGCCCCGCGGCGCGATTAGCGCAAGACAGCGGCGCCGGAGGCTGGTAGCAAAGCCGCCGCGACCGCAGCGAACGAGGACCGCCCATGCCGGAACCAGCCTACGATGTCGTCGGCCTCGGCAACGCCATCGTCGATGTCCTTGCCGGCGTCGACGACGCGTTCGTCGCGGCGCACGGTCTGCCGAAGGGTTCGATGACGCTGATCGACGGCGAGCGCGCGCGGCGGTTGCAAGGAGAGATGGGCGAAAGCGTCCAGATTTCGGGCGGCTCGGCGGCCAACACCATCGTCGGCGTCGCCTCGTTCGGCGGTCGGGCGGCGTTCGTCGGCAAACTGCGCGACGACAGCCTGGGCGACGCTTTCGCGCGCGACATCCGTTCGCTCGGCGTGCGTTTCGACACGCCGCGGGCGGCGGACGGCCCCGGCACCGGGCGTTGCCTGGTCTTCGTGACGCCGGACGCGCAGCGCACCATGTGCACGTTTCTCGGCGCCGCCGGCGGTCTGGGTCCCGACGACATCGACCCGGAACCGGTCGCGAATGCGCGGATCGCCTATCTCGAAGGGTATCTGTGGGACCCGCCGGCGGCGCGCGAAGCCTGCCTCGAAGCGGCGAGAATCGCGCGCGAGGCGGGGCGCAAGGTGGCCCTGAGCCTGTCCGACCCGTTCTGCGTCGACCGCCACCGCGAAGACCTCCGCGCCTTCGTCGACAGCGAGGTCGATATCCTGTTCGCCAACGAGGCGGAATTGTTGTCGCTTTACGGGGCCGCGGACTTCGACGCCGGGCTGGCCGCCGTCCGCGACCGCTGTCCGTGGGCGGCGCTGACGCGCGGCGACAAGGGGTCGGTCGTCGTCGCCGACGGCGAGGCGCATGTCGTCGCCGCCGAACCCGTGGCCCGCGTCGTCGACACCACGGGCGCGGGAGATCTCTACGCCGCCGGCTTCCTGTTCGCGCTCGCCGAGGGCCGCGGGCCGGTCGAGGCGGGGCGTCTGGGCGGCCTCGCCGCGGCCGAGGTCATCGGCCATTTCGGCGCTCGTCCCGAAACGCCGCTGCGCGCGCTCGCCGCGCCGCGGCCGCGCTGAGCGAGGGCGGCCGACGATGGCCCCGGCAAGCGAGGCGCCCGCCGCCGCGCGGCGCGACTGGCGCTCGGCGCTGGCGGTCTATGCGCATGGGCCGGTCGTCGCGATGCTGTTCCTCGGTTTCTCCGCCGGCCTCCCCTTCCTGCTCGTATTCTCGACGCTTTCGGCGTGGCTCACGGAATACGGGATCAGCCGCACCGCCATCGGGTTCTTCAGCTGGGTGGGGCTGACCTATTCCATCAAGGTGTTGTGGGCGCCCGTGGTCGACCGGCTGCCGCTGCCCGTGCTGACGCGCCGGCTCGGCCGCCGGCGGTCGTGGATGCTGCTGGCGATGATCGGCATCGCCGTCGGCCTTCTGGGGATGTCGCAGACCGACCCATCGGCGGACCTCGCCCGGATGGCGGCGCTGGCGCTCCTGGTGGCGTTCTCCTCGGCGACGCAGGACGTGGCCATCGACGCCTGGCGCATCGAGGCCGCCGCACCGGAGTTCCAGGGAGCCATGGCGGCGACCTATCAGCTCGGCTACCGCATCGCCATCCTCGTCTCCGGCGGCGGCGCGCTGATTATCGCCGACAGCGTGCCGTGGCCCGCGACCTACGCCCTGATGGCGTCGCTGACTCTGGTAGGGATCGCCGCGGTCGCCGTCATCGGCGAGCCCCGCCGCCCGGAAGCGCCGGGCGGGGGCGGCAACGGCGAAGCCGCGCCGTCAGGGTGGGAGAGGCGCCTCGCGGCGTGGTTCGCGAACGCCTTCGTCGGCCCGTTCGCCGATTTCTTCTCGCGTTACGGAACGACGGCGCTGGCGATCCTCGCCTTCGTCGCGCTGTTCCGGGTGTCCGACGTGCTCATGGGCGCGATGGCGAACCCGTTCTATCTCGACACCGGCTTCACCAAGACCGAGATCGGCACGGTGGTGAAGTTCGGAGGGACCGCGGCGACCATCGCCGGCGCGCTGTTGGGGGGGGTGCTGATCGCGCGCTTCGGTCTGTTCCCGCCGCTCATCGCCGCCGCCCTGCTGTTGCCCCTGACCAACCTCCTGTTTGCGGCGCTTTCCTTCGTCGGCGCCGAATTGTGGATGCTCGGGGTCACGATCTGCGCCGACAACCTCAGCGCCGGCCTCGCCGGCACGGTGTTCATCGCCTATCTGTCGGGGCTGACGAGCCTCGCCTACACCGCCACCCAATACGCCCTGTTCAGTTCGTTGATGACGCTGCCGGGCAAGTTCCTGGCCGGCTTTTCGGGCGTCGTCGTCGACGCTCACGGTTACGCCGCGCTGTTCGTCGGCACGGCCGTCGCCGGCGTTCCCGCGGTGCTGCTTGCGGTCTGGCTCGGGCGGCGCGCGGCGCGCGCCGAGGCGCCGCCGGAAGAAGCGCCGGGGGCGGCGCGCGCCTGAGCGCGCCGCCGCCTTGCCGCGCCGGCGCGGGCGGTGCTAGACATCCGCGCAACCGCCGGCGACACGTGGTCCGATGACGAGCACCCCGTCGAAAACGCGCGACCTGGAGCCGGTGTCGGCGGCGACCTTGCGCCGGGTCGCCGGCACGTTCGCGACCGGGGTGACGGCGATCACCACGCTGGTGGATGGCGAACCCCACGGGTGCGCGGCGAACGCCGTCGCCAGCCTCAGCCTGAACCCGCCGCTCATGCTGGTCTGTCTGGCGCGGAGCAGCACGACCCACGCCAATCTGCGCGATTCGCGCCTGTTCGCCATCAACGTGCTCGACCAGTCGGCCGCATCGCGCGAGATATGCCGGCGGTTCGCCGGCCGCTCGAACGCGAAATTCGCCGGCATCGCTTTCGAGCCGGGCGCGGTGGGCGCCCCCATCCTCGCCGTCGCCATGGGCTGGCTGGAATGCGAGGTCGTCGATTCCCACGACTCCGGCGACCACACGATTTTCATCGGGCGGGTGCTCGCCGCCGAGGACGCGGAACGCATGCCGCTGGTCTTTTTCCGCGGGCGGTTCGCCTCGCTGCTGCCCGACGCGGCGCCGGCGCGCGGCAGGCCGGGCGGATGACGCCAATCCTGCCTTTTATACCGAACCCAAACGGGATTGGCGTAATCCGTTCCGGCAGGCCAACGACCTGCATGGGGATGTCCGTCGGCTGTTTCGTTCGCGCCGAACGGCTTCGAGCCCCCGCCCCGCCTGCAAGCCCCGTCTCTCGCATGTGTCCGAACCGAAGCGGGGAACCGGTGTAACCGGTTGCCGGTTCGCTCCCGGCGCCGCAAGATCGCGCCGTCCGAACACACAGGAGAGGACTCATGAGCGGCGCGCGTCTGCCCTACGATGCCGGGCGGTTCCCGGCCGTCCGCCCGCGCCGCAACCGGCGCGACCCGTGGTCGCGGCGGCTGGTCGCCGAAACCCGCCTTTCGGTGGACGACCTGATCTGGCCCGTCTTCGTCCACGACCGCGACGCGCCCGCCCCTGTGCCGTCGATGCCGGGCGTCGTCCGCCATTCCATCGCCGGTCTCGTCGAGGCGGCGGGTCGCGCGCGCGATCTCGGCGTCCCGGCGCTCGCCGTCTTTCCCGTCACCCCCGAGGACCGCAAATCGCCGGACGGCGAGGAAGCCGCCAACCCCGACAACCTCGTCTGCCGCGCCGTTCGCGCCCTCGCCCGCGCCGTGCCCGACATCGGGGTCGTCTGCGACGTGGCGCTCGACCCCTATACGACCCACGGGCAGGACGGGTTGCTGCGCGGCGGCGAGGTGGCGAACGACGAAACGCTGGAGGCGCTGGTCGCGCAGGCGCGGGTCCAGGCGGAAGCGGGCTGCCATGTCGTTGCCCCGTCCGACATGATGGACGGCCGCGTGGGCGCGATCCGCGCCGGCCTCGATGCAGCGGGCTTCCAGGCGGTGCGGATCATGGCCTATTCGGCGAAATACGCCTCCGCCTTCTACGGACCGTTCCGCGACGCGGTGGGGTCGTCGGGCGCCCTGGGCCAGGGCGACAAGCGGACCTATCAGATGGACCCGGCGAACGGGGACGAAGCCCTGCGCGAGGTCGCGCTCGACATCGCCGAGGGCGCCGACATGGTAATGGTCAAACCGGGCCTGCCCTATCTCGACGTGGCGCACCGCGTGAAGGCGCGGTTCGGCCTCCCCACCTACGCCTATCAGGTGAGCGGCGAATACGCGATGCTGCAAGCCGCCGCGGCGAACGGCTGGATCGACGGCGACCGCGCGACGATGGAAAGCCTCGCGGCGTTCAAGCGCGCCGGCGCCGACGGCGTTCTCACCTATTTCGCCCTCGCCGCCGCGGAGCGCCTCGCCGCGGGATAGTCCGCGGCGGAGACGGCGTCGAAAAAGCGCGCCGCGCAGCGGTCGTGCCAGGCGGCTGCGCTCCCGCGTCCGTGGAACCCCACATGGCCGCCGCCCCGGCAGAGCAGCAGGCGGCAGGCCGGCGCCCGCGTCCAGTCGTAGTCGCGCAGCGGCGCGGCGGGGATCCACGGGTCGTCGTCGGCGTGGACGACCAGAGTCGGCGCCTCGATCCGGTCGAGGAACCGCAACGCCGAGCAGCGCGCATAGTAGTCGGCGGCGTCGGCGAAACCGTTGCGCGGGGCGACGAAAACATCGTCGAACTCGCGCACAGTCGCCGCCGCCTCGACGGCCGCGCGCTCGCGCCGGTCCAGCGCGACCGCCGGCGCCAGCGCCTCTTCCTTCATGCGCGCGAGCAGCCAGCGGTGATACGGGCGGTTGCGGGGACGCGAGAAACGGCGCCACGCAGCCGCCAGATCGACCGGCGCGGAAACCGCCGCCGCCGCCCGCAATTGCGGCGGCGCCCCGGCCTCGCCGAGCGTTTTCAGCAATATGGCGCCGCCGAGCGAATAGCCGATCGCCACAACCCCCGAAGCCGTCGACGCGGCCGGCAGGGCGGCGAAGACCGCGCGCAGATCTTCGCTGCGTCCGGCGTGATAGCGCTCGCGGCAGCAGTCGCGCGACGGTCCCGCCCCGCGCAGGTTCAGGCGCAGCACCGGGTGTCCGCGACCGAGGAAATACGCCGCGCCGGCGCGGACATAGGCGCTGTCCTCGCAACCGGTCAGGCCATGGACGAGCAAAACCAGGGGGCGGCGGGGGTTTCCCCTGTGGAAGCGCGCGAGAAGGCGGTCGCCGGCGCCGTCGTCCATGGGGAACGCCAACCGTTCTCCCGCGCCGGGAAGCCGGGGCGGCGGGAGGAGCGCGTTGCGCACCGTCTGGAGATCGCCGCCCCACCACGGCGCGCGGGGGACGAAGGCCGGCGCGTCGCCGCCGAAGACCTCAATGTCCGCAACCATGACCCACCATCCCGCCTGTCGCGGCCGCAACGATCCTCATTTTAGCCCGCAAGGACCGTTTCGAGGCCGCGCGCCGCCGACTCCGCGAGCGTCCGGCGAAGCCCCGGGACTTGTCGCCGCGCTGCGGCGGCCCGTGCGGCGCTCCCACGGGGGCGACTCGCAATCGCCATAACGAGAACAGCGGCCGCGCGCCGCTTGACAGCCGAGCGTCCCGCCACGTAACACCCGGCGCGACGAAAGGGGACTCCGGCATGAGCGACGGGAACTCGCGACCCGGGGCGGCGTCGGGCGCCGGCGCGCTCGCGGATGTCCTTGTGCTCGATCTGACCCGCGTGCTGGCGGGGCCGTTCTGCACCATGGTCCTGTCGGACCTCGGCGCGCGGGTGATCAAGGTCGAGCCGCCCGGCGGCGACGACTCGCGCGCCTACGGGCCGTGGGTGAACGGCGAATCCGCCTATTTCATGTCGCTCAACCGCGGCAAGGAGAGCGTCGCCCTCGACCTCAGGGCGGACGATGACCGCGCCCTGTTCGAGCGGCTTCTCGCCCGCGCCGACGTTCTCGTCGAGAATTTCCGGCCCGGCGCGCTGGCGCGGCTCGGCTATGGATGGGAGACGCTCGCCGAACGCTATCCGAAACTGATCTACGCCGCCTGCTCGGGCTTCGGGCAGACCGGGCCGCTGTCGCGCCGCCCCGCCTACGACATGGTGGCGCAGGGCATGGGCGGCATCATGAGCCTTACCGGCCATGAAGGTTCGCCGCCGACGCGGGTGGGAACCGCCATCGGCGACATCGCCGCCGGGCTTTTCACCGCCGTCGGAGTCGCCGCCGCGCTGCACGAACGCGCGCGCACCGGGCGCGGACGTTTCGTCGATGTCGCCATGCTCGACTGCCAGCTGGCGATTCTCGAGAACGCTATCGCCCGCTATTTCGCCACCGGCGAAAGCCCGCCTCCGTCCGGCGCCCGGCACCCCTCCATCGCGCCCTTCGAATGTTACGAAAGCGCCGACGGACACGTCATCGTGGCGGCCGGCAACGAGGCGTTGTTCCGCAAACTGTGCGAGGCCCTGGGGCGCGAGGAGCTGTGCGCCGACCCGCGCTTTTCCGGCAACCCGCAACGCATGGAAAACGTGCTCGCGCTGAAGGCGGAGCTCGAGCGCACGCTGAAAACCCGGACGACCGCGCACTGGCTGGCGTCGCTCGAGGCGGCGGGGGTTCCCTGCGGTCCGCTCAACGATGTCGCCGGCGCGGTATCCGAGCCGCAGGCGCTGGCGCGGAACATGGTGGTGCGGATCGACGATCCGCGCGCCGGGGACGTGCGGATCGCCGGCAACCCGATCAAGATGCCGGGGCATGACGACCCGCCGACCCGCGGGCCGATCCCCACGCTCGACGGCGCCCGCGCCGCCCTCCTCGCCGAGTTCGGCATCGGCGGATAGGCGGCGGCCGTGCGCCTGTTGCGGCGCCTTCTCCTCGCGGCGGCGGCGCTTGCGGCGCTCTTCGCCGCCGGCGCCTGGCTGGCGCTGCGCGCCTCGCTGCCGCAGCTCGACGGGACTCTGGTTGTCGCCGGCGCCGAAGCGCCCATCGAGATCCGCCGCGACCGCTACGGGGTTCCCCACATCGCGGCGCAGAGCGAGCGCGACGCCTGGTTCGGACTGGGCTTCGTCCACGGCCAGGATCGGCCTTCGCAACTCGCCCTGTCGCGGCTGGCGGGCCGCGGCGAACTGGCCTCCGTCTTCGGCGCGCGCCTCCTCGGGACGGACCGGTATTTCCGCACGCTGGGGCTGGCGCGGGTCGCGGCGCGCAACCTCCCGACGCTGCCCGAAGACGCGCGCCGCCTGCTCGAAGCCTATGCCGCGGGGGTCGACGCCGCGGCCGCCGCGCGCGCCCTGCCGCCGCCGGAACTGCTCGTTCTCGGCCACCGCCCTCCCCCGTGGACGCCGGCGGACTCGCTGCTTGTCGTCAAACTCATGGCGCTGCGCCTCGCCGGCAACGCCGAAGAGGAAGCCCTGCGCGCGGAGATGAAGGCGGCGCTGCCGCCCGAAATTTTCGCGACCGCGTGGCCCGGCGGCAAGGCGGCGGGCGCGGGATCGAACAATTGGGTCGTGGCGGGCGCGCGTTCGGCGACCGGCGCGCCGCTCCTCGCCAACGACCCCCATCTCGGCCTCGAGGCGCCGGCGGTCTGGTATCTCGCGCATCTCAGCGCCCCCGGTTTCGACGTCCTCGGCGCGACCGTCCCGGGCATCCCGGCCGTCGTCGTGGGCCGCAACCGCAACACGGCTTGGGGCGTGACGAACACCGGCGCGGACGTGCAGGACCTGGTCGCCGTGACCGACGCCGACATCGCCGCCCGCCGCGTCGAAACCATCGCCGTGCGCGGCGGCGAAGCGGAGGAGTGGGAGGTCCTCGAGACCGCGTTCGGGCCTGTCCTGTCCGACTTCCGCCGGTTCGCGGGCGCCGGACCGATGGCGCTGTCGTGGACCGCGCTGGCCGACGACGACGCGACCCTCGCCGCCGGGTTCCGCCTCGCCCGCGCGGGCTCCGTCGCGGCCGCCTTCGCGGCGCTCGAGGACTTCCACGGACCAGTGCAGAACTTCGTCCTCGCCGACCGCGAAGGCGGCATCGGCTTTACCGTCGCCGGAAGCGTCCCCGTCCGCCGCGGGCATGACGGCCGGTTTCCCGTCGCGGCGGCGGAGGGCGGCGGCTGGACCGGGCGCCTCCCCCGGGGCGCGCTGCCGCGCCTGCGCGACCCGCCGGACGGCGCGATCGTCACCGCCAACCAGGACATAACGCCCCCCGGCTGGCCTCATTTCATCGCCGGCGACTGGGCGGAAGACTACCGGGCGCGGCGCATCGCCTCGGCCCTCGCGGCGCGCGAGACGCACTCCGTCGCCGGTTTCATGGCGTTGCAGACCGACGCCGTGTCGCTCATGGCGCGCGAGTTCCTGCCGCTCATGCTCCCCGCGATCGCCGATTCGCCCTGGGCGCCCCGGCTTGCCGCCTGGGACGGCGCGATGGACCCCGGCCTCGCCGAACCGCTGGTCTTCCAAGCGTGGTATCGCGCCTTCGCGCAGGCGTTGTTCGAGCGCAACCTCGCGCCCTTCCGCGACCGCTACGGGGGCCGGCGGCCGGCGACGGCGCGGCGCGTGCTGACGGCGGATCCGTCCTGGTGCGGCGGCCCGCCGCCGGGCGACTGCCGCGCCGACCTCGCCCGCGCGCTGGAACGGGGGCTCGCGTGGATCGCCGCTGAATTCGGCGCCGATCCCGCCGCCTGGCGCTGGGGAGGGGCGCACAAGGCGGTCGCCCGGCACCTGCCGACCGACCGGATCCCGCTGCTACGGCGCCTGTTCGCCGTGGAACGGGAACATGGCGGAGGCCCCTACACCGTCATGCAGGCGAACACGCGGATCGACGACCCGCGCGCGCCCTTCGCCGAGACCCACGGCGCGGGGCTGCGCGCGATATTCGACCTGGGCGGCCCCGACGGCGCCCGCGCCATCGTCTATCCCGGCCAGTCGGGACATCCGCTGTCGCCGCATTACGCCGACCTCGCCGACCCGTGGGCGCGGGGCGACTATCTGCCCCTGCCGATGACCCCGGAAGCGGTCGCGGCCGCCGCCGTCCATACCCTGTCGCTCGCGCCGTCCGAAGGCGGCCTTCACCCCGCGACGGCGGCGACCGGTTCGGCGGCGTCGGAGGCGACATCGGGCGAAAGCCAGACGCCCTGACGGCGCAACGCGCGGCGCACAGGGACCGGCGAAAGGGCGCGCGGCGTCACGCCGGCCTCCGCGGAGAGCGCGGCGGCGACGCCGGCCGCCTGCCCCGACATCCAGCATTGCGGAATCTCGCGCAGGAACGAATGCGATGTCGCGTCGCAGGCGATATGCCGCCCGGCGCCGAGCGCACCCTCGACGCCGCGCGGCAGCAGCGCGCCATAGGGCACCGAAATGCTGGGGAATTTCGGCGACAGGGACGGCGACACGCCGATCTCGTCGTCCCATGCCGCGCCGCCGTTCCATTGCGCGCGCGTCACCATGCGGTCGGCCGACAGGCGGCGGCTGTGGCGCACTCCGATCTGCGGCGCGACCAGCATCGAAAACGCCCGCGAGAAACCCGGCGCGTGGGCGCGGTAGAACGACACATGGCGGTCGGCGAGGGCGCGCGAGCGCCGTTCGACCCCGGTCAGGTCGCCGACATCGAGGGGGTCGTAGCCCGCCAGCCGCGGCCCCATGAACAGCGCGACGTCGCTGCGCCACGACACGAACGGCTTCTCGAACGGCCCCACTTCCTCGCGCCCGCGGGCCATGAAGTCGGCGAAGCCCTTGCGGTCCTCCGCGCGGAACGCCAGCCAGCGCTCCATCTCGACGCCGCCCATGAAAAAGGCTGTGTTGACGCAATGGTGAATGTCGTTTTCGTCGATGTCGCTCGCCATCGGCGCCCCGGCGCGCGCCAGCAGATCGGCGTCGCCGGTCGCGTCCACCACAACCTCGGCGAGGACCGCCCGGCGGCCTTCCTTGCTTTCGAAGATCGCGCCGCGCATCCGCCCGTCCTCGACGATGGGCGCCGCCGCCCAGGCGTGAAGCGCAAGCCGAACGCCGGCCTCGTCCACCATGTCCAGCGAGGCGGTCTTGAGCGCTTCCGGGTCCACCGTCGGCGCCCACGTAACGATGCCGTGATAGGCGGAAGTCCGCTGCGCCCAATAGGCGGCGGCGGCAGCGTCCCTCGATCCCCACTCGGCGCGCGGCGGCCCGAGCACCGCTTCCTTCGGCAGGCGGTCGAGAATGTCGCGGGCGAACCCGGCGATGACCCGCCGCCCGTCCCAGTCGGTCATCCGGTCGATCCAGATCACCAGCCCGCCGGTGGACAGCCCGCCGAGGTGGTTGTAGCGCTCGACGAGCATGACATCGGCGCCCTGCCGCGCGGCGGAGACGGCGGCGGCCGTCCCTGCCGGTCCGCCGCCGACCACCAGCACGCCGGTTTCCGCGAACACCGGGGTTTCGCGCGCCGCTTCCGCAACGCTGCGCACGCGCGGCGGCGCCGGTTGCGCGCGGCGGCCGCGCCGCGGCGCGCCGCCGAACATCTCCAGCCCCTGTTGCGCGCCGATCGCGCCGGTGAGGTTGGTAATCCTGTGCGTCGTCATCGCCCCCTCCGCGCGCGCCGCGAACCCGCCGGCGCCGCAGTATAGTGCCCGCTCCCCCGGGAATGAAAAGCGAGGACGAACGCCCGTGACCGCCCGCTTCATCGATTGCCCCGCCTTTCTCGCCGAGCGTATCGACGACGGGTTGCGCGCCCTCGCGCCCGGTCTCGAGATCTCCGTCGGCAGCCCCGGCCGCGAGGCCGTGCGCGCCCTTGTCGCCGATTGCCGCGTGCTGGCGATAGACCACACCGAAATCGACGCCGGGACCCTCGCCTGCGCCCCGGCGCTGCGCGCCATCGTCTTTCTCGGCACGGGCGCGTCGAGCTATGTCGACCTCGACGCCGCCGAAGCGCGGGGCGTCGCCGTGCGCACCGTCGCCGGCTATGGCGACCGCGCCGTCGCCGAACATGCGGTCGCGCTGCTGTTCGCCGCCGGGCGCCGCGTCGCCGCGATGGACCGGGCGATCCGCGCCGGCGGCTGGGAGACCCTCGGCGGCGTCGAGTTCGCCGGACGCACGCTCGGCGTCGTCGGGACCGGGGGGATCGGCTGCGAAACCGTGCGCCTCGGCGCGGCGCTGGGCATGAATGTCCTCGCCTGGAACCGCAGCGGCGTCCCCGCGGGACTGCCGTGTCGGGCGCTCCCCCTCGACGGTCTGCTGACGGGATCCGACGCGGTGTCGCTGCATCTCGCGCTGACGCCGGAGACCCGCGGCATCCTCGACCGCCGCCGCCTGGGGCTGATGCGCCCGGGTTCGATCCTGGTCAACACGGCGCGGGGCGGACTGATCGACGAAGCGGCGCTGGTCGACGGCTTGCGGGTCGGCCGCCCCGGCCACGCCGCGCTCGATGTCTTCGCCGGCGAACCCCCCGCCGCCGACAGCCCGCTGCGCCGGCTCGACAATACGACGCTCACGGCGCATGCGGGCTTCATGACCGGCGAGGCGGCGAAGCGTCTCTTGCGCCGCGGCTTCGAACTGGTGCGCGAAGAATGCGACCGCCTCGCATGAGGCGGCGCAAGGCAATTCGAGGAACGCCGTATCTTGCGGCGACGACGGCATGGGGGCGGTCTTCGGCGAAGGCTTCGCGCAAGGCGGCGTTGCGGCAATAGCGGCGCAAATATTCATCCAAACCGATCGGATCGTCGCGTCGAATGATTTCCCGCATGAGACCCCTGCAAAAGGCATGAATTATCGCGATTGGGTTTCGGATCTGCGGTCTGGCCCTGCGGAGGGGCGCGTTCGGTGTTGCGACGCGCCGGTTGAGGCGAAACGGAGCTGTTTTTCGGGATTTCGTTGTAGCGCAGCGGTTTATGCGTTCGCCGGGCTCTCCGATCCGGGTTGCAGGGCGTCGCCCGGGTGGACAACCACTCCGATTTGGGCCGGCTCGCCGCCGTCCGGACACGCCTGGCCCGCACTTGTCCCCCGATCGCGGGTTCGCAGACCCCATAGAGGCGCAGGAAACGGACGCCCTTGCGGATATTGGGCGCGATGGCCGCAAGACCATGGAAAGTCATGTTCTTGGCCAGGCCCGGAAAACTCGTTCGGCCCAGGCCATCCCGATTGACGTAGAGGATGCCCGCGGCGCAGGCCGAGGCCGAACAGGCAGCGGTGAACGGACGGCCCGACGGAGCCCCGCATTCGTCGACCGCCCGCGCCGCGTCCGGCGCAAGAAGAACCGCCGCCGCAACCGCCAGCTCGCAAATGACCGGGGTCGGCGAACGAAACGCCCGCTTGCAGCTATGCATCGACCGGCTCTCCTCGCGTTCCCGCGCCGTTCGCGGCGCCGGACCGGACTTTTACCTCCCTCCCCCGCGCCAACCGTCAACCCGGGTCGAACCGCCGGGCAGTGACCGGATACCGAAAACTCCGGGCCCGGGCGGAGGTCTCCGAAATACGAACGCACCGGCGCCGAACCCGCTATAATCCCGCCGATGGCGCGCATCGCCGACATCCGCAGCATCGCCCTCGAACATGAGGTCGGTCCCCTCAAGGCCTACGGCATGGCCCGCGGCGTCGTGTCGACGCGCAACGCCGCGCTGGTGCTCGTCGACACCGACGCCGGTATCGCCGGCGTCGGCGAAGCGTCGGGTCCGGCCGGGCTCGTCGCCGCCGCGGTCGACCTTCTCCGCCCGTTGTTCGTGGGGCGCCGCGTGACCGATGGCGCGCAGGTCCGCGCGGGCGTCTACGATCGACGCTACCACCTGGGGCTTCAGAACAGCGTGATCGCCGCCCTGGGCGCCATCGACATCGCCCTCCACGACGCGCTGGGCAAACTGTACGGCGTCCCCGTTCACGACCTGCTCGGCGGTCTGGCGCGCGACCGGGTTCCGGCCTACGCCTCCGGGGGCTATTTCTCCAACGACCCTGCCGGCGGCCTCGACGCGCAGCTCGAGGCGTTGCGCGGGACGCGCTTTCCCGGCGTCAAGATCAAGATCGGCGGCGGCCCGAAGGAAGACGCCGAACGCGCCGCGCGGGCGCGCGACGCCATCGGCCCCGACCCCCTGTTGATGGTCGACGCCAACGGCAGCTACACGCCCGTCGAGGCGCTCGCGAGCATGGAGGCGGTCGCTCCGTACGACATCCATTTCTACGAAGAGCCGCTGCCGCCGGCCGATTTCGAGGGCTATCGCCACTTGCGCGCCCGCGCGCCGCTCGCCGTGGCCGCCGGCGAGGCGCTCTATACCGCGTGGGACTTCAAGCGTCTGGTGGACTGCGGCGGCGCCGATGTCCTGCAACCCGACCTCACCCTGTGCGGCGGCTTCGCCGAGGCCGGAGCGGTGCGCACACTCGCGCGGCTCGCCAATCTGCGCCTGTCGCCGCATGTCTGGGGGGGCGCCGTCGGCCTCGCCGCTGCGGTCCATTTCGTCGCCGCGTTGCCGCCGAGCCCGCAGGTCGACCGCGTGTCCTTCCCGACATTGCTCGAACTCGACCGCGGCGAGAACGCCTTGCGCGACTCGCTGCTCGCCGAACCGCTGGCCTGCGTCGACGGCCATATCGTCGTTCCCGACGGCCCGGGCCTCGGCGTCGCGCTCGATTGGGACGCCGTCGAGCGTTACCGCGCCCCGGTCGGGGGCGGCGGCGGGGCGTGAGGCGGGCGGTGCGCGTCCTCGTCGTCGGCGCGTCGGGCTTTGTCGGCGCCCATACGGCGCGTCGCCTGGTGCGCGACGGCCACGACACGGCGGGGTTCGCCCCGGCGCCCGCCCCCTGTCTGACGGAAGCCGACCTGACCGGCATAAGGTTCTTCGCCGGCGACGCGACCGCCAGCGGCGCGCTGGACTCGGCGGTCGCGGCGTTCGCGCCCGAGGTCGTCATCGGCCTCGCCGCCCATGGCGGGAGCGGCGGCGGCCTCATGGCGGCGGCGGCCCGCGACCCGGCGCGGGCGCGCGCCGTCAATGTCGAGGGGTTCCGTCTTCTCCTCGAAAGCTGTCTCGCGCGCCGCGTCGGGCGCGTCCTGTGGGCGAGCACCGGGGCGGTGTTCGGCGACCCCGCTCTCTATCCGCCCAACGGCGCGGCAAGCGAGGACTCGCGCCCGGCGCCGGAAACCGAATACGGGGCGACCAAGCGCGACGCCGAGGAGCTGGCCCGCGGCTTCCGCCGGCGCGGCCTCGCCGTCACCGCAGTCAGGCTGCCGCTCGTGTTCGGGCCGGGCCTGTGGTACCGCGGCGCCGCGGCCCGGCTGCTTGCGCTTTTCGAGGCGGCGGCGCGCGGCGAACCGGCGACGCTCGCCCTGCCGGCGGGGCCGCTCGACCTCGCCTACGTTAAGGATGTCGCACGCGCCTTTTCGTTTCTCGCAACCGCGCCGGGAGAGCTCGACCTCGTCTACAATCTCGCTGTCTGCGCCCCGACGCGGGAGGATCTGGTCGCCGCCCTGCGCGCGCTGGTTCCCGGGTTCTCCGTCGCCCTCGAAGAGCCGCCGCCGGGGCCTGTCTTCCCGGTCATGAGCGGCGCCCGCCTCCGCGCCCTCGGCTTCGTCCCCGCCTGGAGCCTGCGCGACGCCTGCGCCGACTGGCTCGTCGGGCTGCGCGCATGAACGCCCCTCTCGCGTCGCCGGCGGGGCTGCCGGGCGAAGCGGTTCTCGTCGCTGCGCCGGAAAGCGACCCGACGCTGTTCGACAACGCCGTTCGCGAGCGGACGCCCGTCTGCACGCCGACGACCTTCGTCGCCCCGCTCAGGGCGGCGGCGCATGGATGGCGGCGGCAGACTCTCGCCGGGAACGCCCGGGCGGTCGCCGCGCCGGCGCGCGACCCCTGCGGGCGGATCGGCGCGTTCGGCGTCCGAACGCACGATCCCGGGCGGGCGCCGGGACGCGCGGCGGACTGCTACAACAAGGGCGTCGGCGCCCTGGAGAGCCGCGTCCCGCCGGCGGCGCGGAAATTCGAAACACCGGGCGTGACCCCGCTGGCGGACTCCCTCGCCGGGATCGCGCCGGCGGAGCGCGCGGCCCGCGAATTGCGCGCCCCCGAACCCGCGGCGCCCGAGCTTGTGGCGGAGGACGAATGTCGGACGGACTGAGCGCCGAAGCGCTCGCCGCGATCGGGCGCGAGATCGCCGCCGGGCAGAGGAGCTGGCGCGAGATCGCCGAGGCGCACGGCTGTTCCCCGGCGGAGGTTGCGCGCATCGCCGCCGGGCGCAGCCCGGCCGCGGCGCCCCCGATGGACGGCGAAGACGACGCGGGACGCGACGAATCCTGGGTCGACGCCGAGCTCGAGGACAGTTTCGACGAAGAGCTCGAAATGGAGATCGACGATGAGCGCGTCGCCCGGCGCCTGCGCCGCATCACCGGTCTCAAGTATCGTTCGTCGCTGTCGCGGCGCGTCTATTTCCGCGAGCTCTTCCGTCTTCAGGCCGAGCTGGTGAAGCTCCAGGACTGGGTGGTCGAACACCGATACAAGCTCGTCGTGGTGTTCGAAGGCCGCGACGCCGCCGGCAAGGGCGGCGTCATCAAGCGCATCGTCCAGCGGCTGGATCCGCGCATCTGCCGGGTCGTCGCCCTGAGCGCCCCCACCGAACGCGAAAAGACCCAGTGGTATTTCCAGCGTTACGTGCCCCACCTGCCGGCGGGCGGCGAGATCGTCCTTTTCGACCGATCCTGGTACAACCGCGCCGGCGTCGAGCGCGTCATGGATTTCGCCACCCCGCGGCAGGTCGAGGAGTTCTTTCGCGATGTCCCCGAATTCGAACGCATGCTCGTGCGTTCGGGCGTCAAACTGATCAAATACTGGTTCTCGATCACCGATCAGGAACAGCAATTGCGCTTCCTCATGCGCATCCACGACCCCATGAAGCAGTGGAAATTGAGCCCCATGGACCTGCAATCGCGGGTGCGCTGGGAGGAATACACAAGGGCCAAGGAGCAGATGTTCTCGCGGACCAACATCCGGGAGGCGCCGTGGTGGATCGTCGAAGCCAACGACAAGAAGCGCGCCCGCCTCAACTGCATAAACCATCTGCTGCGCAGCGTCCCCTACGCCGAGGTCCCGCATCCGACGGTGGCGCTGCCGGACCGGGTCTTCAACCCCGACTACGAACGCGGCGTCCTCCCCACCGAGCTCTATGTCTCGCAGGTGTACTGAGGCGCCGGCCCGAACGCGCCGATTCCGGCGAGGCCGCAGGCGCCGGTTCCGATGAGCCGCCGCGCCCGCCGCGGGTCGATGCCCCCCAGCGCATAGACCGGAAGCGGCGCCGCCCGCGCCAGGGCGGCGAAACGCACCGGGCCGAGCGCGCGCGCCCCGGGGTGGCTCGCGGTGGGGAACACGGGCGACAGCAGCGCCGCGCAGGCCCCGGCGCGCGCCGCGCGCACCAGACCCGCGCGCCCGTGCGCCGCTGCGGTGCGCCAGCGCGGGTCGCGCACACCGCCGCGCCGCGCCTGCGCTTCCGGCATGTGCAGCCCCGCGCCGAGCGCCGCGGCGAGCCGCCGGTCCCCGCCGACCAGAAACCGCAACCGGCGACGGCGGCACAGCGCCGCGAGGGCGCGCGCGAACGCGCAGCGGTCGGCGGCGGCGTAGTCGCGCAGCAGTACGCACGCGCCCGCCGGCAGGCGTCGCGCCGCGCCGAGCGGGTCGGCGAGCCGCGCGCGGTCGACGACGAGCACCGGCGCCGGCAGGCCCGCCCGGGCCCTCCGGCGTCGACGATTGAGAAGCCTTTCGGGCAAGGCTAGTGTCGCCGTCGCCATCCCGGCTCTACCTTGTATTCCGGAACCGTTGCCCGTCATGCCCCACGCCGTCGATGTCGCCGCCAATCTCGCCGCCGTGCGCGCGCGCATCGCCGCCGCCGCCCGCGACGCGGGTCGCGACCCGGCGGAGGTGAGCCTCGTCGCCGTGCCCAAGACTTTCGGCGCCGGGCGCATCCGCCCCGCGCTCGCGGCGGGCCAGCGCCTGTTCGGCGAAAACCGGGTCCAGGAGGCGGCGGACAAATGGCCGCCGCTGAAGGAGGCGACGGCGGGAGTCGAGCTGCATCTTATCGGCCCCCTGCAAACCAACAAGGCGCGCGCCGCCGTCGCTCTGTTCGATGTCATCGAGACGGTGGACCGCCCCCGGCTGGCGGCGGCGCTGGCGCGCGAATTCGACCGCCAGGGCCGCCGCCCGGCCTGTTTCGTGGAGGTCAACACCGGCGCCGAAGCGCAGAAGGCCGGCGTCCCGCCGCAACGGGCCGACGCCTTTATCGAGGCCTGCCGCGGGGAATACGGGCTGCCGGTCGCCGGGTTGATGTGCCTCCCCCCGCAAGGCGCCGACCCGGGGCCGCATTTCGACCTGTTGCGGGAGATCGCGACCCGTCACGGCCTTTCGCGCCTGAGCATGGGCATGACCGCCGATTTCGAAACGGCGATCGCTTGCGGGGCGACCCTGGTGCGCATCGGCACGGCCATTTTCGGCCCCCGCGCCGCCTGACGGAGGACAGCGTCGCAGTCGGCGGAGATTTCGCCGCATCGCGGGTTGCGCGTTCACGGGGCGCAGGGCGCAGGATCGGCCGGAAACAATTCGACGCCGGCGCGAATCGTCGTCGAGACGCCTCGCGGAATTATCCGGTCCTTTTCGTCGATCGTTCGCTCGACAGCGCTCGCAGGCCCTTCGTGAGCAGGAACGTGTGACGGGGATATGCGGGGTTCGGATCGAACTCCAGGGCTTCGTCGTCCCTGGCATGAACGAGGAGCGCCCGAACGCCGGCGATGTCGGCGGCGAACGGGCGTTTTTCCCGAGCCGCGTCTCTGTTCGCTCCGGTCGACCGCGAGTCTGTAACGGGGGATCGCCGTCGATCCATGACAGGCGACCCAAATCCGCACGCTGTTGGCGTTCCGGTTCGCCGGCGCGAAACGCTTCGGAAAGCGATCGGGCGGCCCCTTCCGCACGCGAGCGTGTGAAGAAATCAAGTGACCGAACTACTCTCCGAGACCTCTGCATAACCGGTTTGGCTTGCCGCAGGATCGCGTTCCCGCGTCTTTACGACGCTCCCGAACTCACCGGCAGAGCATAACGATGCATATCGAACAATACTTCGTCATTCCCGCGAAAGAGCGTGTGAAAAAATTGAACGGGTCTACAAATACTCGTCATTCCCGCGAAAGCGGGAATCCGTTGCGGCGTTTTCCGTAAGAACACCGGGCCGACATTGCGGACGGCCGCCTCCGGATTCCCGCTTTCGCGGGAATGACGAGAATTTGTAGACCCGTCCGATTTCTTCACACGCTCTTTCACGAGAATTACCGAGGCAAGGGGCGGATGTTCCCAATTCCGTCACGCATCGTCATACGCCGACGGCGGGTTCGGAAACGTCGTAAAACGCCGGGAACGCGATCCCGCCACAGGCGAAACGAGTTATGCAGAGGTCTCTCTCCGTCATTCCCGCGAAAGCGGGAATCCGGAGGCGGCCGTCCGCTATATCGGCCCGGTTTTCCTTGTGGAAACGCCGCAACAGATTCCCGCTTTCGCGGGAATGACGAAGTGTTGTTACGGCGTTATTTCCATGCACAGCGCCGCTTTCTTGGCGCCTCAACCGCCATAATGACAGTTTCCCGATTTCTTCACACGCTCTTTCGCGGGAATGACGAAGTATTATTGGAGAATTATCGTCTTTCATTGGAATGATTCTTCAGCCCTTCAACCGTCATGGCGCGTGCGCTCGCGGAACGCTGCCGCATCGTGTTGCGCTGCGCCGATGGTCCGACGAACGAGGAGGTTGCGGCGGACGCCGGCGCGTCGTGAAAGCGGGCGCCGCGCGCCGCCATTTCGCGCAGCGACCCGGGCGGCGAAAAGCGCGCCCCATGCGCTTGCGCCAGGCGGTCGCAGGCCGCGACGAAGGCGTCCGCGCCCAGCGTGTCGACCAGCGAGAACGGACCGCCGGCGAATGCGGGGAAGCCCCATCCGAGGAGGGCGCCGATGTCGCCGTCCCCCGCGCTCTCCAGCACGCCTTCGTCGAGACAGCGCGCGGCCTCGACGGACTGGACGAACAGCAGACGCCGTTTCGCCTCTTCGATTCCGGGCGGCGCGGCGGCCGGGAAATGCCCGGCAAGGCCGGGCCAGAGGCGTTTGCGCCCGCCGTCCGGGTAGTCGTAGAAGCCGCGTCCGGCCTTGCGCCCCGGCCGGCCCAGGCGCGCGACCATCGTCTCAAGCACCCCTTCGCCGGGGGGCGCCCGCCAGGCGGCGCCGAGGTCGGAGCGGGTTTGCGCCGAAACGGCGCGCATGAGTTCGAGCGAGACTTCGTCGGCGACGGCGAGCGGTCCCACCGCCATGCCGGCCATCCTGGCTGCATTCTCGATCAGCGCCGCGCCGGCGCCGTCCTCCAGCATGGCGAAGCCCTCGCGCACCCAAGCGCCGAAGACGCGGCTGGTATAGAAGCCGCGGCTGTCGTTGACGACAATGGGCGTCTTGCCGAGCCGGCGGACGAAGTCCATCGCGCGCGCCAGCGTCGCGTCCGAAGTCTCGCGTCCGCGGACGATCTCGACGAGTTTCATGCGCTCCACCGGCGAAAAGAAGTGCAGACCGATGAAGTTCGCGGGGCGGGCGCTCGCTTCCGCGAGGCCGGTTATCGGAAGGGTCGAGGTGTTGGAGGCGAAGATGGCGTCGGCGTCGAGCGCGGCTTCGGCCCGGCGCGTGACTTCCGCCTTCGCGGCGCGGTCCTCGAACACCGCCTCGACGACGAGTTGACAGCCGGCGAGGTCGGCATGGTCCGCCGTCGCCGCGATGCGCGATGCGGCTTCGGCGCGCGCGGGCGCGGTCATACGGTCGAGGGTTCGGGCCTTGCCGCGCGCGGCGGTTTCGGCGTCGCGGTCGAGCAGCACGACATCGAGGCCGGCGCGCGCCGCGGCGCCGGCGATCCCGCCGCCCATCGCGCCGGCGCCGAGGACTCCGACCCGCGAGAACGCGGCGCGCGGCGCGGCGGGCGGACGGCGCGCGAGGTTTTCGGCCTCCCCCATAGCGACGAACACGGTGCGGATCATGGTCCGCGCGACCGGCCCGGCGGCGGTGTGGGCGAACCAGCGCGCCTCGACCTTGAGGCCAGTGTCGATGTCCAGCTGCATGCCTTCGTAGACGCAGGACAGGATGGCCCGGACGGCCGGTTCGTTGCCGCGCGTCCGGGCGTGCGCCTTCGCGTTGGCGGCGATCAGGGCGGGGCCAGCGCGCGGGTCCCACGGGCCGCCGCCGGGGATGGCGAAGCCTCGCGCGTCCCAGGGCCGGCCCGCCTCCGGCGCGGCGGCGACCCAGCCGCGCGCGGCGTCCCGCACGCCGCCGGACGGAGTCAACGCGTCCAGCAGCCCGGCCGCCGCGGCGCGGCGCCCGTCGAGGCGCTTGCCCCCGAGCATGAGCTCCAGCGCGCCGCGGGCGCCGGTCATGCGGACGAGGCGCTGCGCGCCGCCGCCGCCGGGGGGCAGGCCGAACGCGACTTCGGGCAGGCCGAAACGCGGACGGGGATCGTCGACGGCGAAGCGACGGCCGCAGGCCAGCGCGATTTCGAACGCGCCGCCGAGAGCGTTCCCCTCGATGGCTGCGGCGAAGGGCTTGCCGCAGGTCTCCATGCGCCGCGTCAGTGCGTGAAGGCGCATCGCGGCGGCGAATACGGCGTGGGGGTCCTCCAGGTCCTCCAGCGGCGACCCGCCGGCGTCGGCGTCCGGCGCGATGACGACGACGACTCCCTTGACCGCATCGTCGCGGATCGCCGCATCCACCGCGCGGGCGAACATCGCGACGGGCGCGGGGTCGAACAGGCTCGCAGGCCGCGAGCGCAGACGCAGGACGACGGCGGCGACGCCGTCGGCGTCGATGTCGGGGCCGGCCACGGGCGCCCGTCCCCGCCGCGGTCAGACGCGCTCGAGGATGGTCGCCGTGCCCATGCCGGCGCCGACGCACAGCGCGATCAGGGCGGTTCCGGCGCCGCGGCGTTCGAGTTCGTCGAGCGCGGTCCCGAGGATCATCGCGCCGGTCGCGCCGAGCGGGTGCCCCATGGCGATGGCGCCGCCATTGACGTTGATGCGGTCATGATCGATGTCGAGCGCCTCCATGAAGCGGAGGACGACGGCGGCGAAAGCTTCGTTGAGTTCGTAGAGGTCGATGTCGCCGGAGCTCATGCCGGCGCGGGCGAGCGCTTTCTCCGCCGCCGCCGAGGGGCCGGTGAGCATGATCGTCGGCTCGCTGCCTGTGGACGCGAAGGCGCGGATGCGCGCCCGCGGCGCAAGGCCGGCGCTCTTGCCGGCCTCGGCGCTGCCGACAAGCACAGCGGCGGCGCCGTCGACGATGCCCGACGAATTGCCGGCGTGGTGGACATGTTCGATGCGCTCGAGTTCCGGGTAGCGCTGAACCGCCACATCGTCGAAACCGCATTCCGCGCCTTGCGCGGCGAAGGACGGTTCGAGCGCCGCCAGGCTCTGCATGGTGGCGTCCGGGCGCAGATGTTCGTCGCGGTCGAGGATGGCGAGGCCGCTGCGATCGGTAACCGGAACGACGCTGCGGGAGAAACGTCCCGTGTCCCAGGCGCGGGCGGCGCGGCGCTGCGATTCGACGGCGTAGGAATCGACATCGTCGCGGCTGTAGCCGTAAAGCGTCGCCAGCAGGTCGGCGGAAACGCCCTGCGGCACGAAATATGTCCGGAAGGCGACGTCGGGGTCGCTGGCCCACGCGCCTCCGGCGGAAAACATGGGCACCCGCGACATGGATTCGACCCCGCCGCCGACGGTCATGTCGGACTGGCCGGCCATCACCTGTCCGGCGGCCATGTTCACGGCTTCGAGGCCGGAGGCGCAGAAGCGGTTGATCTGGACGCCGGCGACGGATTCGTCGTAGCCGGCGTCGAGGGCGGCGACGCGGGCGATGTCGGCGCCCTGTTCGCCGACCGGCTCGACGACGCCGAGCACAACATCGTCGACCGCGCGGGTGTCGAGCGAATTGCGATCGCGGATGGCGGCGAGCGCGGCGCCGGCGAGACGGATCGGCGTCACTTCGTGGAGCGCGCCCGACGCCTTGCCGCGCCCCCGCGGCGTGCGCACCGCGTCGTAGACGAACGCATCGGTCATCGCTGGCTCCCTCCCTCGCCCGGCGCGGCCTGAAGGCTCCGCGCGATCAGTTCCTTCATGATCTCGTTGGCGCCGCCGAAGATACGGCCGATGCGCGCGTCGGCCCAGGCCCGCGCCACGGGATACTCCCACATGTAACCGTAGCCGCCATGCAGCTGCACGCAGGCGTCGATAACGCGGCACTGCATGTCGGTGCACCACATCTTGGCCATCGCCGCGGTCGCGGGGTCGAGACCGTCGTTCAGATGCGCCTCCAGGCACCGGTCGACGAAGGCGCGTGCGACCTCTGTCTCGGTATGCGCCTCGGCGAGCGCGAAGCGGGTGTTCTGGAACTCGAAGAGCGTCTTGCCGAACGCCTCGCGCCGCTTGACGTAGTCGACGGTCCGTTCGACCGCCGCCTCGGCCGTTGCGACCGCGCCGAGGGCGATGACGAGGCGTTCCTGCGGCAACTCGTCCATGAGATGGGCGAAGCCGCGGTTCTCCTCGCCGAGCAGGCCGGTGCGCGGCACGCGGACCGAGTCGAAGAAGAGTTCCGACGTGTCCTGCGCCTTGAGACCCACCTTTTCGAGGTTGCGCCCGCGCGAGACTCCTTCGCGGTCGGCCTCGACGAGCACGAGGCTGACGCCGTGCGCGCCCCTGTCGGGTTCGGTTTTGGCGACGACGACGATGAGGTCGGCGGATTGGCCGTTGGTGACGAAGGTCTTGCTTCCGTCGATGACGAGGTGGTTGCCGTCGGCGCGCGCTGCGGTGGCGATCCCCTGCAAGTCGCTGCCGGCGCCGGGTTCGGTCATGGCGACGGCGCCGATCGCCGTTCCGGCGGCGAGGCGGGGCAGCCAGCAGCGTTTCTGATCTTCCGATCCGTAGTTCAGGATGTAGGGAGCGACGATGTCGGAATGGACCGAGAAGCCGGGACCGGTGGCGCCGGCGCGCGCGAGCTCCTCGATGACGACGGCGGAGAAGCCGAAATCGCCGCCGGGGCCGCCATAGGCTTCCGGCACGCCGCAACAGAGCATCCCGGCGGCGCCCGCCTTTTCCCACAACGCGCGCGGCACGACGCCCTCGCGCTCCCATTCGGCGTGACGGGGAGCGATCTCCCGGGCGACGAAGCGGCGCACCTGTTCGCGGAACGCCTCGTGTTCGGCAGTGCGGGGTGCGGCGGCCATGTTTTCCTCGCCGGGGAACGCGCGGGCGGCCATACGAAACGCCGCGCCGCCCTTTCGTCAAGGGGCGCGCGCCCGAGCGACGACCGCCGCGTATAACCCGGCGGTAATCCGCAGTTCGAGCCTCTCGACCGCGTTCTCCGGATTTTCTTTCGTCACGAGGTTCTCGCCGTTTGCAGCGTCGATCCGTTCGGTGACGGCCTCGGCCAGCGCGTCGTCGAAGTCCGCCCGGCGCAGCGCCCCGACGGCCTTGTGCGTATCGAAGGCGAGGGCGGCCATCACGGTTTCTCCAGCCCGACCCTTATCGTCGTTCGACGACGCCGGAAACCCGAATCCGAAGCAAGGCGATTGTCGCCAATCCGTCGCCGATCGAGGCCGGGCTCTCCCATATCGACGGTGAATATCCCGCCGGGTTCGGCGCGACGACGCCGTTCCCGCCCCGGGATGGCGGGGACGAGCGCAGGGCCGACAAGCCGGTTTCCGATCCCTCGACAGAGCATTTGAAGAAATCGGGAGTCTCTCATCGTGACGGCCGGATTTCCGAAGTACCGGCATTGTAAAGGACAATAACCATCGAATAATACTTCGTCATTTCCGCGAAAGAGCATGTGAAGGAATCGGACGGCCTTACAAATACTCGTCATTCCCGCGAAAGCGGGAATCTGCTTACGGCGTTTCCGTAAGAAAAACCGGGTCGATATTGCGGACGACCGCCTCCGGATTCCCGCTGTCGAGCGTGTGAAGAAATCGAAAGACGCTACTACTCTTCGTCATTCCCGCGAAAGCGGGAATCTGTTGCGGCGTTTCCGTAATAAACGGGCCAATATAGCGGACGACCGCCTCCGGATTCCCGCTTTCGCGGGAATGACGAAGTATTATTCGATGGGTATTGTCTTTTGCGGCGCCGATACCTCGGCGATTCGTCCGTCACGATGAGAGGCGCGTGATTTCTTCACATGCTCAAAAGTGGGAATCCAGAGGCAGCCGTCCGCAATATCGGCACGTCTTGTTTTGCGGAAATGCTGCAATGGATTCCCGCTTTCGAGCGTGTAAAGAAATTGAAAAGCCACACTACTCTTCGTCATTCCCGCGAAAGCGGGAATCTGTTGCGGCGTTTCCGCAATAAAACGAGCCGACATAGCGGACGGCCGCCTCCGGATTCCCGCTTTCGCGGGAATGACGAAGTGTTATTCGATGGGTGTTGTCTTTTGCAATGCCGATACCTCGGCGATCCCTCCGTCACGATGAGAGGCGCCCGATTTCTTCACACGCTCTTTCGCGGGAATGACGAGTATTTGTAAACCCGTTCGATTTCTTCGCACGCTCGACAGCGCGAGCCCGCTCCCGACGCACGCGTTTTACAAGGTCGGTCGCAACTCCCGTCCGCGTTTGTGCGCCCGCTCTATTGCGATGGCGGCCATATCGCCTCGCCCGGCATGGTTCATCCGGTCGACCGAAACCCGGTCGTCCTGCTTCCGCACGAGAAACGCTTCGGGAACGGGCTCCCGGCGCCCTGCCCGCCTTGCCTGTCTGCCCGATACCACGCTGCGCCCGAGCGACTCCCCGCCGGAAAGCGGCGACAGCGACGGCTCAGACAAGGTCCCGCCCGAAAAATTCCGGGTCCGTTTGCAAGAGAGCCGGTCGGATTAGCGTTCGTATTTTCGCAAGCAGGAATTCATCGGGCAGGTCGGACACATCCTCATATCTCTTGTGCGTATTCTCTGCATCCGTCGACCGGTAACACGCCGCTTGCCGCGAATCGTCCAGGGGAATCGGCAGCGCCGCCGTCGCGCGCGCTTCGATCCGTTCCGCCGGCGCTCAGAAGTCGTAGTCGTACTCTTCGTCCGCGGGCGCCGGGGCTTCCGTCTCGCGCCGCACGCGGTTCCCGATCGGCGGCAGGCTCAGGATGAACTCGGCGACCGCCGCGAGGTCGTCGGCGGCGAGGCGACTCGAACCGTGGCGCACAAGCGCCGCCATGCTTCCCTGCACGTCGTCGCCCGACGGCGTGAAGCCCGTCCGGAGCAGCCACACCAGGTCGCCCGCGCTCCAGTCGGCAATCCCCGTTTCGTGGGGCGTGATGTTGGGCGCGCCGTCCAGCCCTCCGGCCCCGCGGTGGCCGGCGAAATCGAGCCCCGCGACGAAGCCGCCGAGGGCGTTGCGCCCTGTGTGACATTCCCCGCAATGCAGCAGATGGCGAGACAGATAGGCGCCGCGGTTCCATCTGTCGCTGCGGCTCTCGTCCGGCGTCCAGCGCTCCGGCGCGAAGAACAGGAACTGCCAGCCCAGCGCCAGCGGCCGGAAGGCGAAGGGGAAGTCCAGCTCGTGGGCGCGGTCGGCGCGGTCGACGGGCGCCAGCGAACGCAGATAGCGCCACATGTCGGCGAGGTCGGCGCGTGCGACGCCGCTATAGGCCGGATAGGGAAAGGCGGGATAGTAGGGCGCGCCGGTCGGTCCGATGCCGAACGACATCGCGCGCACGAAATCGGCCTCGCTCCAGTCGCCGAGCCCGTGTTCGGGGTGGGGCGTCAGATTGGGGCCGTAGAAAACTCCGAAGGGCGACTCGACCTTGCCGCCGCCGGCGAGCGGCGCCCCGTTCCCCGCGATGTCGGTGTGGCAGGCGATGCAGCCTCCGGCGCGCACCAGATATTCGCCGCGGGCAAGGGCGTCGGCGTCCCCGCCCGCGGCGCGGACGCCGGCCGCCGCCGGAACGAGAGCCAGCGCCGCGAGCGCGACGGCGAAACTATTGCTGCTTTTCGCGGAAGTTGTCGTGACACCCCCCACAGGTCTTGCCGAGCGCGCCGAGCGCCGGCCGTATCTGCGCCAGATCGCCCGAATTCGCGGCGACCACCATGTCTTCGGCGGCGGCGGTGGATTTCTCCAGCGCAGCGAAGAACTCCTCCGGGCGCTCCCATACCGCGGGCAGCGTCCGGGTCTTGCCCGCTTCCGCGCCGGTGCCGGCGGGGAACAGGACTTTCGCGGCGACGAGTCCGTCGCGAATGGCCTGCGCATTCGCCGCCACATTGGCGAGCGTGGAGATCTCGCCTTTCGCCACCATCGCCAGGCTGCTGATATTGGCGCCTACGGATTTCATCGCGTGCTGGCGGTATTTGACGATGTTCGCCGGTTCGTCGGCCGCCCCGGCCGCCCCGGCGACGAGGCCTGCGGCCAGAAAGGCCGCCGCCCATCGCATTCCGCTCGAACGGTTCATACGCTCCTCCTCTCGACCTGCATCGGCGCCTGCTGCGCCGCGTCGCGCACTGTGCGCCCGCCGCGCCGTTCTGGCAACCTTGACCCGCCGCGTCGCGGCAAGGCCCGTCGCCGGACGATCGCGGGCGTGAAGGCGCGCCGCAACCGGCCCGGAATGAGAGGCGATCGGCGCGCCCGCGCTTTGCGCTGGCGCGCGGCGCGGCGGTCGGGCAAGGTCGCGCGGCGAACGGGAAGGAGAGGCCGACGGCGCATGGCGGCAATCCAGGCTACGGTTTTCGGCGGTTCCGGGTTCCTGGGCCGTTACGCGGTGAAGCGGCTTGCCGAGGCGGGCGCGCGCGTCGTCGCGGCGGTGCGTCATCCGGAGCGCGCCGGCTTCCTCAAACCGATGGGGGCGGTCGGACAGATCGCGCCGGTCGCCGCCGACATCGGCGACGCCGCTTCCGTGGCCGCCGCCATGCGCGGTTCCGACCTTGCGGTCAATCTGGTCGGCATTCTCGCCGAGTCGCGCCGAAGGAGTTTCGCCGCGATACACGTCGACGGCGCGCGGCGGGTCGCCGAAGCGGCCGCGGCGGCCGGCGCGGCGCGGCTCGTTCACGTCTCGGCCCTCGGCGCCGACGCCGCCTCCCCGTCGGCATACGCGCGCAGCAAGGCCGCCGGCGAGACGGCGGTGCGGGCCGCCTTCCCCGACGCCGTCGTCTTGCGCCCCGGTGTCGCGGTCGGCCCGGAAGACAGGTTCCTCAACCGGTTCGCGGCCCTGGCGCGGGTCGTTCCGGCGCTGCCGCTGGTCCACGGGGGCCGGACGCGCCTGCAACCGCTCTGCGTCCGGGACGCAGCGGACGCCCTGGAGCGCGCCGCGACGCTGCCCGACGCCGCCGGCCGGACCTACGAACTGGGTGGACCGGCGGTCTACAGTTTCAGGGAATTGCTGGAATACACGCTGGCGATCACGGAGCGGCGGGCGCTCCTCGTTCCTCTGCCCGAGTGGCTTCTGGCGCTCAAGGCGCGAGTCTTCGAACTCCTGCCCGAACCGCCGCTGACGCGCGACCAGATCGCGCTCTTGCGCCGCGACAATATCGTAAGCGACGGCGATGTCGGCCGCATCGGGGACCTGGGCGTCGAACCCGTTCCGCTGGAGTCGGTGGCGCCGGAGTGGCTCGCGCGTCACCGCCGCGTCGGAGCGTATGCGGAAGCCCGGAGGCTCCTGTCGCGACGGCCGGCGCGCTTTGCCGGGCGCCGCCGCGACTGCTAGTGTGCGCGCCGCGCACCCGTAGCTCAGCTGGATAGAGCGCTGCCCTCCGAAGGCAGAGGTCACAGGTTCGAATCCTGTCGGGTGCGCCAGCGCGCGCCGTCGCCGCGGGCGAACGGCATCGCCAGCAAGGCGAAGAAGCCCAGGCGGGCGGGGTCGCGGAAGCGTTCCAGACCGATATCCATCGCTTCGTGACCGGCGCCCGGCTGCGCGCGGTAGGTGCCGAACAGCCGGTCCCAGCACGAAAGACCGAAGCCGAAATTGCTGTCGGTCTCACGCGCCGAGGCCGAGTGATGGACCCGGTGCATGTCCGGGGTCACCACGAGCAGCCGCAAGCGCCGGTCGGCCCGGGCGGGCAGCGCGATATTGCCGTGGTTGAACATCGAGGAGGCGTTGAGCAGAACCTCGAACAGAATCGCCGCCGCCGCGGGCGCGCCGAGCGCCGCCACGGCCGCCGCCTTGACGACCATCGAGACGAGAAGCTCGCCGATATGGAAACGGGCGCCGGTCGTTACGTCGATGTCGAGGTCCGAGTGGTGCATCATGTGGAACCGCCACAGGGCCGGCGTCGCGTGAAACAGCACGTGCTGGAAGTAGACGGCGAGGTCGAGCAGGACCGCGGCGCAGACGAACTCGATCCATGGCGGCCATGCGAGGGCGTTGAACAGGCCGAACCCTTTCGCTTCGGCGGCGACGGCCGCGCCGACCGCGGCGCCGGCGAGGGTCAGGCGCAGCGCCGCGGCGTCGACGGCGGCGATGGCGAGGTTGACCGCCCAGCGCCGCCGCCGGCCGGTGCGCAGACGCCGCCGCGGCGCCGCCAGTTCGGCGAGCGCGACGGCCGCGAATACGCCGAGGAACGCCGCCAGCCTCAACGTCGGTTCGTAATCGAGAATCAAGCGCTCCACGGCCCCCTCATGCGGCGGGCGGCGAAGAACGCGCGTATCTGCGCGGCGGCTTCGGCGAGCCCGACGCGGCGCGCCTCTACGCCGTCGGGAAAGGCGCCGAGAAGGCGGCTCGGCGTCGCCGCGTCGAGGATGGCGAAGACCCCGGCGTCGTCGGCGCGGCGCACCAGGCGGCCGAAGGCCTGGCGCAAACGCAGGCGCACGGTCATATCGTCCCAGTCGCGGCCGCCGAAACGCTCGCGCCGCGCCCGGTGCAGGATATTCGGCCGCGGCCAGGGCACGCGGTCGAACACGATGAGCCGCAGCGCGTCGCCGGGCACGTCGACCCCGTCGCGCAGCGCGTCGGTGCCCAGCAGGCAGGCGTGGCGTTCGGCGCGGAAGATGTCGACCAGGGTCCCCGTGTCCATGGCGTCGACATGCTGGGCGAGCAGGAGCAGCCCCGCCTCGTCGAGCGGGCCGGCGAGGCGTTCGTGGACGCTCCGCAGACGCCGGATCGCCGTGAACAGGCCGAGCGCGCCGCCGCCGGCCGCGCAGAACAGGGCGCGATAGGCCCCTGCAACCTGACCGGCGTCGTCGCGGTCGACATCGGTGACGACGAAGGCGCGGGTCTGCGTCGCATAGTCGAACGGCGACGGCGCCTCGGCGCGCAGCGCCGGAGTGGGCAGGTGGACCGCGCCCGTCCGCCGTTCCGCGGCGGTCCAGTCGGCCTGTACATCGCCGCTTATGTCGCGCAGCGTGGCGGAGGTGATGAGCGCGCCCGCCGCCGGCTCGAGGGCCGCGGCCACGAAGGGCGCGGTCGGGTCGATCCAGTGGCGGGACATCCCGACATCGCTCTCGCGCCCGTCGCGCCGGGCAACCGCGAACCAGTCGACGAAATCCTCGTCGGGTTCGGCGGCGAGCGACGCGAGCATCGCCCGCCAGGGGCCGATGAAATTGCGCCGGCGCCGGCGCAGCGCGCGCGCCGCGGCGTCGATCCGGGTGCGCAGCGAACTGTCGAGGCGTTCGCCTTCGTCTTCGAGCCGTTGCGACAGCGCGGCTTGCAACGCGGCCATCGGCGCGGCGAGGCCGGCCAGCGCGGCGTCCAGCGCCGCCGCGGCTTCCGTCAGCCCGTCGACGGGCGGCCTGGCGTCGGTTTCCAGTCCGAACAGCGGGCCGGGGTCGCGGGCGCGAGCGACGGTCTGCCCCCGCACGCGCGCCAGGAATTCTTCGCAAGGCCCTTCGGGGCGGCCTTCGGCGAGGCGGTCCAGCCAGCCGTCGCCGGGCAGGGATCGCGCCGCCTCGAGCACGGCCGCCAGCGCCTGCGCAGCCTTGTCGTCGCCTTCGGCGAGATCGCCGATGCGCCGTCGCAAGCCGCGCGCGCGGCCCCGCCGAGGCCCTTCCGCGCCGCGCAGCCAGCGCCGCAGCTCGCGGGTTTCCAGGCCGGACAGACGGGTCGCGAAAGCGCTGTCGGCGGCGTCGAACAGGTGATGTCCCTCGTCGAACACCAGACGCCGGGGGGCGAGACCGGGGTCGCGGTCGCCGGCGGCGAGGGCCAGGACCAGCGCATGGTTGGCGATCGCGAGGTCGGCGTGGCGGGCGCGCCGCGCCGCGCGTTCGACGAAGCAGCGGCGCCAGTGGCGGCAGGCCGAATGCACGCATTCGCCGCGCCGGTCGGTGAGCGCGGAGAGCCGCCGGCGGCCGGCGATCCCGGCGAGCCAGCCGGGGAAGTCTCCCCCCGCCAGGTCGCCGTCGCGGGTGCGGGAGACCCAGCGCGCGACCAGCCCGTGGCCGACGCCGGGCGCGCCGACGCCGGGCAGGGAGCGGTCGCCGAGCCGCATCGCCGCGTCCTCGAAATTGAGGAGGCAGAGATAGTTCTCGCGGCCCTTGCGGACGACGACCTTGCGGCGCTTGTCGTCGGCGCGCGGGTAGAGGCGATCCAGTTCGCGATCGATCTGCCCTTGCAGGTTGCGGGTGTAGGTGGAGACCCACACCGTGCCTTCGTTTTTCTCCACCCAGACGCTGGCGGGCGCGAGGTAGCCCAGAGTCTTGCCCACGCCCGTCCCGGCTTCGGCGAGGACGACCCGCGGCCCCTCGCCCTCGGCGCGCGGACCGAAGGCGGCGCTGACGGCGGAGGCGTAGTCGGCCTGCTGCGGCCGGGCTTCCGCCGCGGGGCCGAGCAGGGCGGCGAGCCGGGCGCGCGCTTCCGCCGGCTCGACGGGTTCATGGCCCGGTTCGGGCGCGGGCGGGCGGTCGGACCATTCCGGCAGACCGTTCCAGACTTCGAAGCGTCCGCCGTCGGCGGGCGCGCCGAGAGCGCCCAGCGCCTCCGCGCCCCAGCTCCAGCCATGCGCCGCCATCCGCGCGCCGACGGCGGCGGCGGCGGCGGCGTCGGGGTAGTCGGGCCGCGCGAGTTCGGCGAGCAGCGTCAGCGCGCTTTCGCGCAAGGCCCGCGCCTGTTCGGCGAGGGACCGCGGTTCGCCGAGGCCGAGAGCGGCGGCAAGGCCGCGCGGCGTCGGCACGCAGAATTGCGCCGGGCGCACGAAGGCGAACAGTTCCAGCGCGTCGCGGGCGGCGAAGGGCGGGCAACCGAGCCGGCGGGCGACGGCGGGCATGTGACAGACGATGGGCGGCGGGCCCGCGAGCGCCCGCGCGGCGGCCTGCGCCGGAGTCAGCGTTTCGACCGCGCCGTCGCCCGCCAGCCACGCGGCCCCGCGCGGCCCCGGCGCCAGCGCCGGCAGACGCGCAGGCGGCCCGCCGCCGGCGGCGGATGTCGCTTCGCCCATGGACCGAGTATAGGGCGCAGGAACGCAGCGCCGCGGCAAAGATCGGCGACGGAGCGGAAAGCGCTTGTGCGAACGCCTTGCGTCCGGATGAAATCGCCGGCGGACGCCGACGCTCCCCGCGGGTATGAGCGAAGAGGGGCCAGGGACGAAAGGGTCATGACCGGCGCGGGGCGGATATTCGACCGCCGGACGGTGCGCTTGCGGCGGGCGCGCGCGGCGGCGGGGTTTGCCGACCGCAGTTTCCTGTTCGAGTCGGTGGCGCGCGATCTCGCGGACCGCCTCGGCGACATGCGGCGACGGTTCGACACGGCGCTCGACCTGGGCTGCCACGACGGCGTGCTGGCGCGGGCGCCGGGAATCCACGGGCGCATCGGAACCCTGGTTCACGCCGACACGGCGCCGGAGATGGCCGCCCGCGCCCCGTCCCCGGCGCTGGCGGCGGACGAGGAAGCGCTGCCGTTTCGCGACGATTGTTTCGACCTCGTGGCGAGCGTTCTCAGCCTGCACTGGGTGAACGACCTGCCGGGCGCGTTGATCCAGGTCCGCCGCGTTCTGCGCCCCGACGGGCTGGCGCTGCTGGCGCTGTTCGGCGCGGGCACCCTGGCGCGGCTTCGCGTCGGTCTCGCGCGCGCCGAAATCGAGGAAGGCGGCGCCGGGCCGCGGGTCTCGCCCTTCCCCGACGTGCGGACCGCCGGCGGTCTGTTGCAACGCGCCGGCTTCGCGATGCCGGTGGTCGACGAATCGACCCTGACCGTGCGTTTCGCCGATGCCCGGCGCCTGCTCGCCGACCTGCGCGGGATGGGCGAGGGCAACGCGCTGGCCGCGCGGCCGCGCGCGCCGTTGCGCCGCGCCGCGCTGGCGCGGTTTCTCGCCGAGGCCCCGACGCCTTACGAAACCGAATTCTCGGTGTTGACGCTGACCGGCTGGAAGCCGGCGCCGGGACAGCCGAAGGCGCGCGCGCCGGGAAGCGCCGCGGCGCCCCTCGCCGACGCCCTCGACGCCCGGCGGCGCGCGCCGACGCGGAGTGTGAGATAATGCGGGACGCGGCGGTTCGCGTCTTCGCGCGGGAGGCGGGATGAGCATCTGGGGCAAGATCATCGGCGGCGCCGTCGGGTTCGGGTTCGGCGGCCCCTACGGCGCGCTGCTCGGCGCGCTCGCCGGCCACATCGCGGTCGACAAGCGCGCCGCCGACGCCCGGGCGCGCGAGCGCGACGGACGCCCGGGCGGACGCGACGCGGAAGAACGCCAATACGCCTTCGCCGTCGCCGTCGTCACGCTGTCCGCCAAACTCGCCAAGGTCGACGGGCATGTAAGCCGCGACGAGGTGGCGGCGATCAAGCGGGTCTTCCGCATCCCCGACGCCGACACCGAGACCGTCGCCGCCATCTTCAACGAAGCGCGCACCGAGGCGGAGGGGTTCGAACCCTGGGCGAGACAGATCGCGACGATCTTCGCCGGGCGACGGGAATTGCTCGAGGAGCTTCTCGGCGCGCTGTTGATGGTCGCCCATGCGGACGGCGTGTATCACCCGGCCGAGCGCCGCCTGCTGCAACGGGTGGCGGAGATATTCGGCCTTGCCGAAAGCGATTTCCGTCGCCTCGAGGCGACGTTCGCCGGCGCCCTCGCCCACGACGAAGGCGACCCTTACGAGGTCCTGGGCGTTTCGCCGCACGCCGGCGACGCCGAGGTCAGGGCCGCATACCGCAAACTGGTGCGCGAAACCCATCCCGACCGGCTCGCGGCGCAGGGGCTCCCGGTGGACTTCGTGGATGTCGCCACGAAGAAGGCGGCGGAGGTCAACGCCGCCTGGGACCGCATCAAGAAATCGCGCGGCCTGACCTGAAGGCGGTTCGCGGGGCAGGCCTGCTCCCGGGGGATGTCCGTCGCCGTAACGGGAACAGCCGGTTGCGACCGGGGCGCGGCGCGCGTATGTTCGCGAACCGCATGCAGGCGCGCTTCGCGCCGTGAGGAGGGCCCGCCTCTTGTCTCGATGGTTTCTCCCGGTCGCCGTCCTTCTGGGGTTTGCGCCGCCGGCCGCGGCGCAGGACGTCATGGGGATCGCCGCCGTGGTCAACGACCGGGCGATCTCGATCTTCGACCTCGAAATGCGGGTCGATGTGGCGATTTACAACGCCAACCTCGCGCGCACCGACGAAATGCGCCGGCGCGTCGCCGGCGCCGTGCTGCGCAACCTCATCGACGAGGCGCTGCGGCTCGAGGAAGCGCGGAGCAAGGGGATCAGAGTCACCGAACGCGACATTGAGGAAGCCATCGTCCAGGTCGAGGACGGCAACGGCGTCCCCCGCGGCAGGCTCGAAGCCTTTCTCGCCGAACGCGGCATCGCTTACGATGCGGTGCTCGACCAGCTCCGTTCGCAGATCGCGTGGGGGAAATACGTCAACCTGCGCCTGCGCCCCGCCATCGGCGTGAGCGAAGAGGAGATCGACGAGGAACTCGAGCGCCTGGAGGCCATGCGGGGAAAACCCGAATTCCTGGTTTCGGAAATCTCCCTTTACGACGATCCGGCGGCCGCCCCCGGGGAAGCGCGGGCCGCCGCGGACAGCATCGTCGCGCAGCTGCGCCGCGGCGCCGATTTCGCCGCCGTCGCGGCGCAGTTCGGCCAGGGGGCGCTGGCGCGCGAGGGCGGCGATCTCGGCTGGATACAGGAAGGCCGCGGCCGGCCCGAGATCGAACGGGTGCTCGCCAGCCTCGAGATCGGCGCCGTCTCCGACCCCATAAGGTCGGTCGACGGCTGGCACATCGTCCATTTGCGCGACCGCCGCGCCGTGCTCTCCGATCCGGTCGCGCCGGTGGAAATGTTCCTGTCGCAGGTGCTGTTGCCGACAACTCCCGAAGACACGCCCGAGGACGCCGCGCGGCGTCTCGCCCTGGCGGAAGAGATCGGCGCCGACGCGGAAGGCTGCGATGCGTTGCGCCGGCTCGGCGCCGACATCGAGGAGTCGCTTTCGGGCGATCTCGGCTGGGTGAACCTGCGCGATATGCCGAACCCGTTCCGCAACGCGGTGGCGGAACTGGAGGTCGGCCGGCCCACCCCGCCGCTGGTCACCGACAACGGCGTCCACGTCGTGATGGTCTGCGAACGCAGGACCGGGGACGCGGAGCTTGGCGTCCGGGACTCGGTCTACGACCGCATCGCGCGCGCCCGCCTGGCGATCGTCGAGCGCCGCCTGCTGCGCGACCTGCGGCGCCGCGCTTTCGTCGATGTGAGGGTGTGACGCCCGTCGGCGGAGGAAGCCGCAGCATGAAGATCCGGAGCGTCTCCGCCGACTGGATACACGTGCCTATCGCCGAGGCGCGTCGGCACCGTTCCGATTTCGGGTCGGTCGATTCGTTCGACTCCGCCCTGGTGCGGGTCGAGACCGAAGGCGGGATCGTCGGGTTCGGAGAGGCCAAGGCCCAGGTGGGCAGCGTCGCCGACTGCCGCGCCGCCTGCGCCGCGATCGAAGAGGAGCTCGGCCCGCTGCTGAAGGGCGAGGACGCCCGCGATATCTCGCGGCTGTGGGACACGATGTATAACGGCTCGCGCGCGCATTACGCCATCGCGCGCGGCCATGCCTTTCCGGCGCTGGGGCGGCGCGGTCTCACGGTTGCGGCGATCAGCGGCGTCGACATCGCGTTGTGGGACGCTTTCGGCAAGTCTCTGGGCGAGCCGGTCTGGCGGTTGCTCGGCGGCCGGCGCCAGGCGCGGATGCCCGCCTACGCCTCCGGCGGCTGGGCGCCGGTTGAGCGCATCGCCGACGAGCTCCGGGGCTTCCTGGGCCGCGGCGGCTTCCGCGCGGTCAAGATGCGCGTCGGCGCGGGCGACGGCGCTCTCGCCCATTCCATCGCCCGGGTCCGCGCCGCGCGCGAGGGACTCGGCGATTCGGTGGACATCATGTGCGACGCGCACGGCACCTGGACATCGGCCGAGGCGCGGCGTTTCTGCCGCGCCGTCGCCGAATGCGACCTCGCCTGGCTCGAGGAGCCGGTCTGCGCCGACGACAAGCCGGGGCTGGCGGAAGTGCGCGCCGCCACCGACATCCCCATCGCGACCGGCGAATCGGAGTTCACGCGCTTCGCCTTTCGCGACCTCGCCCTGTTGCGCGCTGCCGATGTCTTCCAGCCCGACCCGTCGATCGCCGGCGGCATTACCGAGACGATGCGCATCGAGGCGCTGGCCGGCGCGCACCAGATCCGGTTCGCCCCGCATATGTGGGGCGGCGCGCTCACCTTCGCCGCCGGCATGCACGCCGCCGCCGCCGCCAGCAGCGGCTTCATCCTGGAATACTCCGTCGGCGCCAACCCCATGCTGCACGAGCTCGCGGTCGAGGACTTCGCGGTCGAGGACGGCGCCATCGAGATCCCCGACCGGCCCGGGCTCGGCGTCACCGTCGACGAGGCGTTCGTCGCGCGCTATCGCGTCGCGTGATGCGTTATCTGGAGGATTTCGCGCCGGGACAGGAATTCGATCTCGGAACGCGCGTCGTCACGCGCGACGAGATCGTCGCCTATGCGCGCATGTTCGACCCCCAGCCCTTCCATATCGACGAGGCGGCCGCGGCGCGCTCGATCTACGGCGGTCTGATCGCCAGCGGCTGGCACACCGTATCCCTGTTCATGCGCCTTCTCGTCGACGGCCTGCTGCGCGACAGCGCCGGCATGGGTTCTCCCGGCGTCGACGAGGTCCGCTGGCCGAACCCGGTCCGCCCCGGCGACGTGCTGAGCGCCCGCGCCGCGGTGGACTCCGTGCGGCCGTCGCGCAGCCGGCCCGACCGCGGCATCGTGCGCACCCGCTACGCCATGAGCCGGCAGGACGGCGCGCCGGTGCTGGCGATGAAGGGCGTGGGGATGTTCCGCCGCCGCGACCCCCCGGCTCCCCGGCGATGAGCGCCGGCGCGGCGCCGCTCGCGCTCGTCGTCGGCGGTTCGATGGCCGGACTCGCCGCCGCCCTGATGTTGCGCCGCATCGGCTGGCGCGTCGAGGTCTGCGAGCGCTCCGGCGAGGAACTGTCGAGCCGCGGCGCCGGCATCCTGACCCACCCGGAACTGCTCGCCGCGCTCGACGCCGCCGGCGTCGGTTCCGGGGATATCGGCGTGCCCATAGAGGGTCGGGTCACCTTCGACCGCGACGGCGCCGTCGTCGGCGCCCAATCCATGCCGCAACTCGCGACATCGTGGGACATGCTCTACCGGCGTATGCGCGGCGGTCTGCCCGAAGGCGTGTATCGCCGCGGCCGCGCCGCGGTCCGCGTCGAGACGCGGGCGAGCGCTGCGATCGCCGAATTCGCCGACGGCGCCCGCGCCGGGGGCGACCTGCTGATCGGCTGCGACGGCGTGCGCTCCACGGTGCGCGCGCAACTGGCGCCCGGGGCGCGGGCCCGTTACGCCGGCTATGTCGCCTGGCGCGGGATGATCCCCGAAAGCGCCGCAAGCGCCGCGACGCGCCGGAGTCTGGACCGACGCCTGTCCTTCTGCCTGCCCCCCGGAGAGCAGTTCCTGTCCTACCCGGTGGCGGGAGAGGGCGGGCGGCTCGACCCCGGCGACCGCCGCCTCAACTGGGTATGGTACCGCCCCGCGCCGGAGGCGCGCGAGTTCGACGAATTGTTCACCGGAACCGACGGCGCCCGTCGCGACATTTCCATGCCGCCCGACAATGTGCGCCCGGAAATCGCGGCGGACATGCGCGCGGCGGCGCGTCGCCTTCTTCCCGATGCGTTCATCGAGCTGGTCGCGCTGACGGAAAAACCCTTCCTCCAGGCGATCTACGACCTCGATCCGCCGGAAATCGCCTTCGGCCGCGCCATCGTCATGGGCGACGCCGCCTTCGTCGCACGGCCCCACACCGGCTTCGGCGTAACCAAGGCGGTGGGCGACGCGGTCGCGCTCGCCGACGCCCTCGCCGCCCATGCGGGCGACATCGACGGCGGCGTCGCCGCCTGGCGCGCTGCGCGTTTCGACTATGGGCGCGCTCTCGTCGCCCGCGGGCGACGCCTCGGCCGACTCCTCGACATGGGCCGCGACGGCCCCCGCCTCGACCCTTTCGGCGAAGAGCGGCACGTGTCCGCATCGGTGATGGTCGAGACGGGGATATCCGACTCCATGCGCGCCTGACGCCGCCGGCGCGGAAGCGGCGTTCGGGGGGACGACATTCGGGGGGAACCGCGATGAAGGAAACGGTCGGCCTCGTCGGCGTCGGGAACATGGGGGCGCCCATCGCCCGGCGCCTGCTCGACGCCGGATACCGGCTCCGCGTCTACAACCGCACCGCCGCGAGAGCCGATGCGCTGGTCGCCGCCGGCGCCGAACGCGCGGCGACTCCGGCGGCGGCGGCCCCGCACGGCGGCGTCGTCTTCTCCATCGTCGCCGACGACGCGGCCCTTGCCGCCGTTTGCGAGGGCGCGGACGGCATTCCCGCCGGTCTCGGCGCCGGCGGCGCGCATGTGTCCATGAGCACGGTCGGCGCCGCCACGGCGCGCGAAATGGAAGAGCGCCATGCGGCGGCGGGCGCCGCCTATCTGTGCGCGCCGGTGTTCGGTCGGCCGCCGGCGGCCGCGGCCGGCGCGCTGTGGGTCGCGCTGTCCGGCCCGCCCGACGCCAGGGCGCGCGTCGCGCCGGCGCTCGCCGCCTTCGCCGCCGGGGTCAGGGAGTTCGGCGCCGCGCCGGGGGCCGCCAATGTCGTCAAACTGGCGAACAATTTCCTCATCGGCGCGGCGATCGAAGCGGTCGCCGAGGCGTGCGCCCTGACCGAGAAGCACGGCGTCGACCGCGCCGCTTTCGTCGAGCTGATCGCGGCTTCGCTGTTCGATTGTCCGGTCTACCGCATCTATGGCGAAGCGGTCGCCGAACGCCGCTACGAGCCCGCCGGCTTCCGCCTTGCGCTCGGACTCAAGGACATCTCTCTGGCGCTCGACGCGGCGGGCGCGCGCTCGGTTCCCATGCCGGTGGCGTCGGTGGTGCGCGACCGGCTGCTTTCGGCGCTCGCCGACGGCCGCGCCGATCAGGACTGGACGGCGCTCGACGCCGCCGTGTCCGCCGCCGCCGGCCTCGCCGCGCCGTCCAGCGCTTCCTGAAACAGCGCCAGCGCCGCCTCGGCGAACGCGAACATATTGCCGGCGCGGTCGGCGGCGCCGGTCTCGACGACCGTCGAACGCTCGACGGCGCCGCACACGGCGAGACAGCTATGGCCCGGCGGGTCGCCGTAACGGTTGCCGGCGGGGCCGGCCGCTCCGGTTTCGGCGAGTCCCCAATCCGCGCCGAGACGCGCCCGCGCCGACGCCGCCAGCCAGGCGGCGCAGGGTTCGGTCGCCGAGCGCACGCCGTCCGGCAGCTCCCCCGGCGGCAGGAAGGCGCGCCGCGCCGCTGCGGTGTAGACCGTCGCGCCGCCGAGAAACCACGCCGAGGCGCCGGGCGCCGCGAGCAGCGCGGCGGAGATCAGCCCGCCCGCCGAGGATTCGACGACCGCCACACGCTCGCCGCGCGCCCGCAGCGCCGCGCCGATGGCGGCGCCTCGCGCCGCGATCCGCTTCCAAGGGTCCAGGTCCATCGGCGCATCGTCGCCGCCCGCCGCCCCGCGCGCAACCCGATCGCAACGAATTTCGAGGATCGCGCGTAGTGCGCGAAGAAATCGGGCGGCTCTCATCGTGACGGACGGATCGCCGAAGTAACGGCATTGTAAAGACAATACCACCGAATAATATTTCGTCATTCCCGCGAAAGAGTGTGTGAAAAAATCGGGCGGCTCTCATCGTGACGGACGGATCGCCGAGGTGTCGGCACTGTAAAGGCAATACCCATCGAATAATACTTCGTCATTCCCGCGAAAGCGGGAATCCGGAGGCGGACATCCGCAATATCGGCCCGGTTTTTCTTACGGAAACGCCGCAAACAGATTCCCGCTTTCGCGGGAATGACGAGTGTTTGTAACGCCGTTCGATTTCTTCACACACTCTTTCACGGGAATGACGAAGTATTGTTGGGCGGTATTGTCTCTCGCAGCGCCGGTTTCCTGGCGTTCGCGCTGTCGACCTCTCCGCGATCTGCCCTCCGCCGGTCCGCGCGCCGGACGCGCGACGCCGTTGCGACACGCCCCGCCGCGGCGCCATGGGCCAAAACGGGAATCGCTGCGTCCGAACCCGAACACTTGACAAAAGGGCCGGATTCGTATAATAGTTCTCTACATTCTTCAGGGAGCGAAGAGCATGAACAAGAACCGTGACGCGAGAGAGGCGATGGGGGCGGTGATCGAGGCGTGGCGCGAGGATCCGGAATTCCGCGCCCGCGTCGAAGAGGACCCGAAGGAGGCGCTGGAGTCGAAGGGCCTCATGCTGGCGGTGGACACGGTGCGCGTCGCCGTCGATACGCCGGACATCCGGCACTTCGTGCTCCCGCCGAATCCCAATGCCGGGATCTCGGACGAACGGCTGGCGGCGGTGGCCGGCGGCTCGTGCATCGACTGTTACATTCCCCCCAATAACCTCGGGAGCGGCTGGTAGCCCCTCGCCGGGGGGCGCCGCCGCTTCTCCTTTCCGGTCGTTTCCCTCCGGGCGCGGCGGGGCTGACCCGCGCGCCCGGACGTGGTAACGTCCGCGTTACCGAGGCTGCTCCGTAGCATTGCCGTCGCGCCGGTATGGTCCGGCGGGGCGGCGCGGAGCGTTCCCGGAACGAAACCGGAAAGGACGCATGTTCATGTTTTACCCCCCCCCCCCCATGAGTTTCCGGGTTGCGTCGGACGGCGCCTCGCGGCCGCCATTTTCCTCTTTCTCGCCGTCTTGTGGCAGACGCCGGCCGGGGCGCTCACGCTGGGGAGCGGCGCCGACGACACCGTGACCGTTCCCACATTCACCGATGTCAACGCCTACAACACGAACGACGGCAAGGACGCCGGCACTTGGGTGCGGATCGGAACCCGCACACTGCCCAACTGGATGATCAGTAGATTCTTCGGCGAGAACGCCGTTACCTCCGACAAGCTGATCAAGACCTACGCCAACGCCGCGGCCTATCTCGCCGACACAACCCGGGCGACCCGCCTGTTCGCCGTCATCGGCAGCAATATCTATTCCGTCGTCGCGCTGGAGTCGCTCAACAACAACGCAGCCCTGACCGACTCGAACCTGCCGGACACGATCGGAACGCCTGTGGCCGGCACCGCGCTCGGCGACAACGCCGACGCCGTGCAAGCGGCCACTGCCGTGGGCTGGGGTTCCGAGGCCGAAAAGGAAGGCGCTACCGCGCTTGGTTCCGGCGCTCGCGCCGGAGGGATGAAATCGGTAGCGGTCGGTGAGAGCTCCGTAGTCTTCGACGGCCGCTCCATCGCTGTTGGGCACTTCGCCGTAACTTCCGGCGCCGCGTCGACCGTTGTTGGCACCAATGCCAACGGTTTCGGAGCGGACGCCGCCGTGCTCGGCGACCACGCCAGCGTCATCGGCGACGGGAACACGGCGCTGGGCCGGCACGCCTCCGCCGCCGATTGGGGAGCGGGAAACTCCGAATGGGACGCCGTCCCCGAAGGATTGGGGGACTTGATCCGCTGCGCAACGGAGCCGGGATACATCACGGACGGTCAATGGTTCTCGGACGAGTGTTCCGCCCTGCTGACGGCCACTGAGAAGGCTCACGCGAATCTGTTCCCCGACACGTCCGCCGGGCGGACCTATCGCGGAACCATCCAGACCCGTCTGCGGGCGCGTTTGAACAGCTACGCCGTGAACCGGGCGACGGCCGTCGGGTCGTTCGCCTACGCCCGCGCGACCGCGGCGACGGCGCTGGGCGCCAACGCCGTCGCGAGCGGAGATGCGTCGGTGGCGGTCGGCAGTGGCTCCCGTGTCTATGACGGCCACTCCGTCGCTGTCGGGGACCGGGCTCTGACTACCGGCGGCACCTCGACCATAGTCGGCGCCTACACCGGCGGTTTCGGAAAAGACGCCGCCGTGCTCGGCAACCACGCCAGCGCCATCGGCGAGGGGAACACAGCGCTGGGCAGGGGTGCAACAGCCGCCGATTGGGGACCGGGGAACGCCCACCAATGGGACGCCATTTCCGCAATAGGATTGACGGAATTGATCGAGTGCGCGATGGAGCCCGGATACATCGCCGGCGGCCAAGGGTTCTCGGAAAGCTGCTCCAACGTTCTCACGAGCGCGGAGAAGGCTCACGCGAACTTGGTCGCCGACACGGCCGCCGGCCGGACCTACCGCGGAACCGTCCAGACCCGCCTGCGGGCGCGCCTGGACAGCTACGCCGTGGACTGGGCGACGGCCGTCGGGTCGCGCTCCTACGCCCGCGGGACCGGTGCGACGGCGATGGGCGCCAACGCTGTCGCCACCGACCTGGGGGCAACGACCCTCGGTTTTGTGGCCCGCGCGGATGGGCGGGGGGCGACGGCCCTCGGTTATCTCGCCCGCGCCGATGGGCGGGGGGCGACGGCCGTGGGCGTGGAGGCGCAGGCTTCGGGAACCGACGCCATCGCGCTGGGGCGCGCGGCGGCGGCGACGGGGCGCAACGCCATCGCCGTGGGCGCCGGGGCGTCCGCCGGCGCCGACCAGGTCGTCATCGGCCGCGACGGGCACAGTTACCGCCTGCCGGGGCTGGCGCCCGACGGCGGGGTCGCGCGGCTGCTCGCGGTCGATACGCGGGGGCAGCTGGTCGCCGGCGCCGTCCAGGCGGGAACCGGCGCGCCCGATTTCGGCGTCCGGCTCGCCGCGCTCGAAGCCGAAGCGGTATCGTCGGGCGAGCGCGTTACGACTCTGGAGAGCGGCTTTTCCGCGGTCGACGACCGGCTGGGGGACGCCGACGACGGCGCCGACCGGGGCGGCAACGCGTATCAGCGCATCACCGCCCTCGACAACGACCTCGGCGCCGCGACCCAGCCGGCGCACAGCGACGGCAGCGCCTATCAGCGCATCGCCTCGGTGAGGGAGATCGTCGAAACCGCAACGAGCGAAGACCCGGCGGCGATCGTCGCGGCGCGCGCCGAACGGACGGTGGAGGAAAGCACCCGCGCGCTGACCGCGGAAGACGCGGTTCTGCGGCGGGCCATCGAGAACGCCGACAGCGCCGACCGCGTCGAGAAGGTCCGCATCCGCACCGGAACCGGCGAGGAGCGCACCGTGGTGACGCTGCGCGGCGCCACGAACGAGCAGATCATGACGCTCGTCGCGCTGCTCACCGACCGGAGGCTGTCCACAACCGTCGCGGCGGGCGCGGACGGCGAGCCCGTCGGCACGACCATGAACGAGTTCCTGGAGCTCGACGAACTGCACGGCCACAACGTCGTCTCGACGAAGGAGCGCCTCGCCTATCTCTTCCAGGCTCTCTACGGGCCGGACTATGCGGGGAGGGCCGACGGGTCGACCGACAGCGACGCGCCGCATCGTCAGAGCATCGAGGGCCGGGTCCGCATCATCGAACTCGACGACGAGGGAAAGAAACTCCGCGAGGCCGACGACAGCCTCGGCGACGGCGCGCACCGGGTCGTCGTGCAGGAAACATCGCCGCAGGACGGCCGGGGGCGGCTGCGCACCATGCCGTTCGACAATTTCGACGGCGCGGCGGCGCTGCGCAAGGTCGACGCCCTCACCGGGCGCGTCGACAACCTGCGCCGCGACCTCGACGAGCTCGACACGCATGTGGACCGCGTGGCGGCCATGACCTCGGCGTTGACCGCATTGCCGAACGCAGTTGCCGGCGGCGACCGCTACAGCCTCGGCATGGGGGTCGGCCATCACCGCGGCGAACAGGCGCTGGCCCTCGGCATGAGCGTGCGTCTGGTCGGCGAACGCAACGTCTTCGCCAATGCGGGCGTCGCCCTCGGCGAGGGTTCGACAGTGACCGCACGCGCCGGAGTCAGCGTCTCCTGGTAGCCTCTCGAGGAACCGGGACCGGGCAAGGGGGCGCTTCGGCGCCCCCTTTTTTCGCGCCCCGAAAACGCCCTGCGTCAGGCCGTTTCACAGGCGGGGGCGATGGGTTATGGTGCGCGTCGCCTCTCCGTCCGCCCCCACCGATGTCCAGCCGCCGTGGTCGACAAGGTCGAAAAGCACACCGTCGCGTGCCTCGTCGACAACGAGTTCGGCGTGCTTGCGCGCGTCGTCGGCCTGTTCTCGGGCCGGGGCTACAACATCGAGAGCCTCACCGTGGCGGAAGTCGACGCGGAGGCGGGCGTGTCGCGCATCACGCTGATCACCTCGGGCACGCCGATGGTCATTGAGCAGATCAAGGCGCAGCTCGGGCGCCTCGTGCCGGTCCATTCGGTCGCCGACCTGACCCAGGCGGGGCCGCATGTGAGCCGCGAACTGGTGCTGGTCAAGGTCCGCGGGCGGGGCGACGCGCGCGTCGAATCGCTGCGCGTGGCCGACATTTTCCGCGCCCGGGTGGTCGACTCCACCATCGAATCGTTCGTGTTCGAACTGACCGGCGCCTCCGACAAGATCGACGCTTTCATCGCGCTGATGAGCCCGCTGGGCCTGATCGAGGTCTCGCGGACCGGCGCCGCGGCGATCGCCCGCGGCGCCGAAACCCTCGCCGCCGCCCCGCAACCCCAGGGAGACTGACAATGCGTGTCTATTACGATCGCGACGCCGACGCCAACCTCGTCAAGGGCCGGAACGTGGCCGTGATCGGCTATGGCAGCCAGGGCCACGCCCACGCCGCGAACATGCGCGACTCGGGCGTCGCCGAGGTGGCGGTCGCGCTGCGCGCCGGGTCCGCCTCGGCGGCCAAGGCCGAGGCGGCAGGGTTTCCGGTCATGGCCGTCGCCGACGCGGCGAAATGGGCCGATGTCATGATGATGGCCACGCCCGACGAACTTCAGGCCGACATCTACGCCGAGCAGCTCGCGCCGAACATGAAGGACGGCGCCGCCCTCGCCTTCGCCCACGGTCTGAACGTGCATTTCGGCCTCATCGAGCCGCGCGCCGACCTCGACGTGTTCATGGTCGCGCCGAAGGGGCCGGGCCACACCGTGCGCTCGGAATATGTCCGCGGCGGCGGCGTGCCCTGTCTCGTCGCCGTGGCGCGCGACGCCTCCGGGAACGCGCTGGAGATCGCGCTCTCCTACGCTTCCGCCATCGGCGGCGGGCGCGCCGGGATCATCGAGACGACGTTCAAGGAGGAATGCGAGACCGATCTGTTCGGCGAGCAGGTGGTGTTGTGCGGCGGCCTTACGGCGCTCATCGCCGCCGGTTTCGAGACTCTGGTGGAAGCGGGATATGCGCCGGAAATGGCCTATTTCGAGTGTCTGCACGAGGTCAAGCTGATCGTCGATCTGATCTATGAGGGCGGCATCGCCAACATGCGCTATTCGATCTCCAACACGGCGGAATACGGCGACTATACGCGCGGCCCGAGGATCGTGGACGAACACGTCAAGCGGTCGATGAAGAAGGTTCTGGCGGACATTCAATCGGGGCGCTTCGCCGGCGAATGGATGAGCGAATGCAAGGTCAACCAGCCGGCTTTCAAGGCGATGCGCCGTATGGCCGCCGACCATCCCATCGAGGAGGTGGGCGCGAAGCTCCGCGCCATGATGCCGTGGATCGCCGAAAACGCGCTGGTCGACAAGAGCCGCAACTAACCCGCCGGCGCGGCGCGCTCCTTCCGTCCCGATCGGCGGCGTGCCCGACCTGACTCGCGTCTTCGGCCCGAGGGCGGAAGGGATTCGGCGAGCCGCGACGGCCCTGCTGTTCGCGGAGGCGGCGTCGATCGTCAGGGTTCAGCACAGCTTGTGGGATTGGCTCGGTATCGAAAGCGAGTCGGGCCGGTTCGAATCCGTCACGGATTACGGCTCTTCGGCAACGCCCGCCCGGAAGGTCGGATACGGTCTGGCGGCGGAAGCGAGGAATGCTCTGGGGCTCGGGCGGGAGCCGATCCATTCGATGCGGGTGGCTGGTGGAGGAGCGCCTGGGGATTCCGGTCGTCCAGGCGCCGCTGCCGGGAAACACCGAAATCGCCGGCGCGACCGTCGCCGCAGCCGACGACCGCGAAGGCGAGGTGCGCGGCATCGTTTTCAATACGCTCGGGGCGAACGAGAACGTCTGGGTCCGTCGGACAACGCTCGCCCACGAACTCGGCCACCTGTTGTTCGACCCGCCCGAGAGACTGGAGAATTTACGGGTCGATTCATACGCCGAGGGCCGGACGGACCCGCAAGGCGGGGAAGCGGCGGACTTCGTCGAACAGAGGGCCAATGCGTTCGCCGTCGCGTTCCTCGCGCCCGATGACGCCGTTCGCGAGACCGCGCCGGCTCCCCTGACGACGGCCTCCGTCGCGAAGACCATGCGCACGTTCGGGATCGGTAAGGTCGCCGCAGGACATCGCATATGTAATTCCCGAGACCTCTGCATAACTCGTTTCGCCTGCGGCAGGATCGCGTTCCTGGCGTTTCACGATGTTTCCGAACCCGCCGTCGGCGTATGACGATGCGTGACGGAATTGGGGACATCCACTCTCTGCCTCAGTAAATCCCGCGAAAGAGCGTGCGAAGAAATCGGGCGTCTCCGATCGTGACAGCCGGATCGCCGAAGTAACGGAATTGTAAAAGACAATAACCACCGAATAGTACTTCGTCATTCCCGCGAAAGCGGGAATCCGGCGCGGCGTTTCCGTAAGAAAAACCGCGCCTATATTGCGGACGGCCGCCTCCGGATTCCCGCTTTCGCGGGAATGACGAAGAGTAGTGGGACTTTTCAATTTCTTCACACGCTCTTTCGCGAAACGAACATGCCGGAACGACGACAACCCGGATCGAATCGAAGCGCCAGTTCACCCTGTCGACGCCTCGCAACGCCGCCGGAAATCCGGCCGGGCAGGCAGCCGCCGATCCGTAACCGGTTCCTGAAAATCCGGGCCTTTCGGCATCGTCCAGGTCGCTTGCATGGCATCGCCTTTCGCGCGCATACTGCGACCGAGTGGTTTCAGTCCACATGTCGCGCGACCTCGCCCGGGCCCCGCTTCATGCCGCCTGTCGCAGCCTCGCGGACGACGCGCGGCGCCCGGGTCGGATCGACATCTACGGAGAGGCGCGGCATGTCGCGCAGAAAGAAACCGATCGCCGCGCCGCTCATCCGTTGCCTGCCGGACGAGCCGGGTCGACGGCAATGCACAGACGCCCGCAGCCGGCGATACGAGCCGGCCGCTCCGCACCGGATGGTCGAGACGGCGCCGACGCATCCCGCGCCGCATGAGCCGGGAGCGGGTCGCGACGAGGCCGGGGGAACCGGTTCCGTCCTCGGCGCCCCCACACCGGCAGGCTCCGTCGCGGAAGGTTACGCCACCCCCGGGATTGCGGCAGTGTCCACCGCAGAATATACATTTTTCAAACCTGCTTTTTCAACTCGTCCGCGCCGGTCCGCCGGGGGAGCACAAGGCGCATATGGGTCCCCTCCGGGCCGGTGGACATCAGGGTGACGTCGCCGCCGTGCAGGCGCATGTTCTCACGCGCGATGGCCAGGCCCAGACCGGCGCCGCCGGGGCGCGCCGAACCGGCGAAGGGTTGAAACAGCGCGGCGCGCGCGCGGTCGGGAATGCCGGGACCCGTATCCACCACGTCGATCTCCACCGCGTCGCCGCGCGCCGCCGCAGCGATGCGCACGGCGCCGCCGTCCGGCATCGCCTCCAGGGCGTTGCGGCCGAGGTTCTGGATCGCCCTGAACAATTGGAGCCGGTCCGCGCGCACGGCGAGCCCGCGGGGCACATGGTTCTCCCACGCCGCCGCGCGGGGCGTCCCGCTCCCGCCCGCCGTCAGATCCGCCCCGATCTCGTCGATCAGGGCGGCGAGCGACAGCGTCTCCGGGCGGAAACCGGGTTCTTCCGACTGCGCGTAGTCGAGGATGCGCGCGCACATCCCGACGGCGCGGTCGAGAGCGGCCATGAGGCGGGGCGCGGCCCGGCGCACCCGCGGGTCGTCGCTCGCCGCCAGGCCGTCGGCCTCGACCGCTGCGGAGGCGAGAGTGTTCCGCAGGTCGTGGTCGATCTTGCCGATCGCCTCGCCGAGCGCCGCGAGGCGGGTTTTCTGGAGCAGGGACCGCCGCAACTCGCGCTCCACCTCGCCGAGCGCCCGCTGCGCCATGCCGATCTCGTCGGCGCGCGCCGTCTCCGGTATCTGTCGCGACGCGTCTTCCGGGCGGCGGCCGAAGCGCAGCAGGTTGGCGGTGATAAGCCGCATCGGCCGCACCATCGACCGGTGAAGGCTGAGATAGACCAGTGCCGCCGCGATCAGCGAGATGACGATGGAGAGCCTGAGAATACGCAGCGAAAACTCCGCCATCGAGCGGTAGAGCTCCCCCTGCCCCAGGACCACCTCGACGGCGATGCCGGGTTCGACTCGCGATTCGTCGAGGACGCGGAGGGTCCGGTCGGGGCTCGAGAAGAGCGTCTCGAAAGCGTCCGCGACGAGCGCCGCCGGGGCCGCGTCGCGCAGGTCGAACGTCGCGTCGATGGACGGCGGCATGTCCGTGGCCAGCATGAACATCGACCGGTCGGCGGTGCGCAGGACGACCGCGTCGACCATCGCATGTTCGAGCAGGCGCTCCGCCTGGCGGTCGGTCACGCGCCCGTCCGGGGCCGAATCGAGAGCCAGCGTGGCAAGCATCCCGGCGTCTATCCGCTGTTGCAGCCACACCAGCCGGTAGCGGGCGATCGACGGGACGAAGACCAGCACTTCGGCGATGAGCACGAACAGCGCGGTGAGCAGGAGGAGCCGCCCGCTCAAACTGCGCCGGAACGGCACTCGTGCGTCCTGCGCGCCGCCTCCCCGCTTCGCCATGGCGGCTTTCGCGGACGGTCAGCCGAGTCTGGACAGGGCGCGGACGAGGCGCCGCGTGCGGGCGCCGAAGAGGGCCCCGGAGAACCAGTCGCCGGCGGCGCGCTTGCTGGCCTCGGACAGCGTCGGATAGGGCGCGACGGTCGACGCCATGACGCCGATCTTGAGGCGGCCGCGGATCATGAGCGCCCAGGGAAGGATCATCTCCCCGGCCCGCGCGGCGGCGATCGAGGCGCCGAGCACCCGGCCGCGGCGCGTCGTCACGACCTTGACCAGCCCTTCGGTGCGCCGCTCGGCCTGGGCGCGGTCGTTCTCGGCGAAAGGCCAGCGCACCACCCGGCAGTCGGGGGCTTCTTCGCGCGCCTTCGCCTCGGAAAGGCCGACCTGCGCGACCTCGGGGTCGGTGTAGGTGCACCAGGGCACGGCGCGGTAGTCGACCCTCGCCGGCAACCGGAACAGGGCGCGGCGGATCACGACCCCCGCCTGATAACCGGCCATGTGCGTGAACTGATACGGCCCGGCCACGTCGCCGATGGCGAACACCTTGCGGTTGGCCGTGCGCAGGCCGGCGTCCACCGGGATCGAGCGCGGCCCCGCCTCGATCCCCGCTTCCGCGAGACCCAGCCCGTCCATGTTCGCGCGGCGCCCGACGGCGACGAGAAGGTGCGACCCCTCGAAACGGGCGCTCTCGCCGCCGCGTTCGACGGTCGCCGCGAGCCCGCGCGCGGTCTTCTCCACCGCCGCTACTTCGCCGCCGAGGGCGAACTCGACGCCTTCGGCGCGCAGACGCTCCATGGCGACGGCCGCGGTCTCGGGGTCGTCCTTCGCGAAGGGGCGCGAGCGCCCGATGACGGTTACGCGCGCGCCGAGGCGGCGGTGCGCCTGGGCCATCTCCATGCCGATGGGACCGGCGCCGATCACCAGCAGACGGTCGGGCTTGCTGTCGTTGTCGAACACCGTCTCGTTGGTGAGGAACGGCGCGTCGGCGAGGCCCGGGATCGGCGGCACGAGGGGCGACGAACCGGTGGCGACCACGTAGCGCCGGGCGCGGACTTCGCAGTCGCCGACAGCGACGCAATCGGGACCGGCAAAGCGCCCGTGGCCGCGGATCACGCGCACGCCGAGGCTTTCGAAGCGCTCCACCGAATCGTTGGGAGCGATAGCTGCGATCACGCCGCGGACATGATCGCGCACCCGCGCGAAATCGACCTCGGGTTCGACGCTCGCGATGCCGTAGCGCGCCGCCTCGCGGAAGGTCTGCGCCGCATGGCCGGCGGCGAGAAGCGACTTCGAAGGCACGCAACCGTAGTTCAGACAGTCGCCGCCCATCTCGCCGCGCTCGATCAGCACGACCCGCGCGCCCATGCGGCTGGCGCCGGCGGCGACCGTCAGTCCGCCCGAACCGGCGCCGATCACGCAGAGGTCGGCTTTGACGGTTTCGGTCACGCCGGCGCCCGGAGCGGCGCCGGAAGGCTGCGCCCGGTCGCGGTTCGGTCGCTGGTCGGCATGACATCCTCCCCGTCGCGGTCGGGCGCGACTTTGCCGCCCGCGCCGCCCCGGGTCAATTCGTTGAGACCTCTGCATAACCCGTTTCGCCTGCGGCAGGATCGCGTTCCCGGCGCTTTGCGACGTTCCGAACCCGCCGTCGGCGTATGACGATGCGTGACGGAATTGGGAACATCCGTCCCCTGCCCCGGTAATTCTCGCGAAAGAGCATGTGAAGAAATCGGACGGCCCCCGCAATGACGTCTGGAGAACCGGAGAATTGGCGTTGTGAAAGTCAACAGCCCGCCCACAATACTTCGTCATTCCCGCGAAAGCGGGAATCCGGAAGCGACCGTCCGCAATGTCGGATCGGTTTTCCTTACGGAAACGCCGCAACAGATTCCCGCTTTCGCGGGAATGACGAAGAGTGGTGGGGCTTTTCGATTTCTTCACACGCTCTTTCGCGGGAATTACGAGGTATTATCGGAGAATTATTGTCTTCCCTTGCGCCTTTTCTTTGGCGCTCCTACCACGGCGGTAAGAGACATCCGGTTTCTTCACGCGCTCTTTCGAGGGAAAGAGGGAGAGGGGGCGGGTTTTCGCAATTTCATCAGGCATCGTTATGATCTGCCGGTGAGTTCGGGAGCGTCGTAAAGCGCGGGAACGCGATCCTGCGGCAAGCGAAACCGGTTATGCAGAGGTCTCAATTCGTCTCAATCCGCGTCCGTTCGCGCCGATTCGGGCGGCGCGTCGGGCGGCGAATCCCCAAGCCCGACCGCCCGCCGCGCGGCGGCCTGCCGGGCGGCGAGCGCATCGGCGTCGAACCCGGCAATGGTTTCCTCGAACAGGCGACGCCAGTTGATCTCCGCCCGCAGTTTCAGGAACACCGACCCGAGGCCGACGGCGGAGCGGTCGACGAGCACGAAAGCGCGCGGCGGACGCACCCCGCCGATCCGGCGCAACTCGCGATGGACTCGGGCGGCCACCGCGCCGCCATAGCCGTCCGCGCCGCCGTCCTGGATGGGGCGCTCCCGGTCTTCGAGCAGCGGCGCATAGACATAGGCCGCCCACAGGTTGAGCACATCGATGGTTTCGCGGCGCAGGTCCGTGAACCCCCACCCCTCGTAGGCGGATACGGCGAGCGCCTCGTCTCCCGTGCGCAGCGCGCGGTAGAGATCGACCACTCCGCGCACGAACCCGCCGTCGAAAAAGCGCACGCACCCGTAGTCGAGCAGGTTGACCGCGCCGTCCGCGCGCACCGTGTAGTTGCCGGGATGCGGGTCGCCGTGAATGACGCCGTAGTCGTAGAAGGGCGCGTACCACGCGCGGAACAGATTGCGGGCGACATCGTTGCGGCGGCCCACCGGCGCGTCGGCGAGGCTGTCCAGCGGCGCGCCGTCCAGCCAGGTCATGGTGAGGAGCCGGCGCGTCGACAGGTCGCTGTGCACCGTCGGCACGCGCACGCCCGGCTCGTCGCGCAACATGGCGGCGTAGAGCGCCGCATGACGCGCCTCGCGCCCGTAGTCGAGTTCCTCGCGCAGGCGCTCGGCGAGTTCGGCGTGGATCGCGCCCGGGTCGATGGCGCCGTCGATACGGCGCCATGCCGCGAAGACGAGTTTGAGCTGGGCGAGGTCCGCCTCGACGGCCGCCGCCATGTCGGGATATTGCAGTTTGCAGGCGAGCGCGACGCCGCCGCGGGAGCGCGCCCGGTGGACCTGGCCCAGCGAGGCGGCGCGCGCGGCCTCGCGCTCGAAGTCCGCGAAGCGGCGCTCCCAGCCGGCGCCGAGTTCGCCCGCCATGCGGCGGCGCACGAACAGCCAGCCCATCGCCGGCGCATTGGCCTGAAGCTGCGACAATTCGGCGGCGTATTCGCGCGGCAGGGCTTCGGGGATGGCGGCGAGCAACTGCGCGACCTTCATCAACGGCCCCTTGAGGCCGCCGAGCGCGGCGCGCAATTCGCGCGCGTGCTCGCGCCGGTCGATGGCGACGCCGAGATAGCGGGCGCCGGCGAGCCGCGCGGCGAGACCGCCGGCCCGGCCGACGACCCGCAGCGTGCGCCGGGCGCGGGCGCCCGCCCCGTCGCGGTTCATCGGCCGCTCACCCGGCGGCGGGCGCGCCGTGTTCGAGCTCGTCGATCATCGTCTCGATGGCGGCAAGGCCGCGCCGCCAGAACCCGGGGTCGCGGGCGTCGAGGCCGAACGGCGCGAGGAACTCGTCGTAGCGCCGCGTCCCGCCGGCGCGCAGGGCGTCCAGATAGAGCGCCTCGAACCCCTCCGGCGCCTCGCGCCAGACCGAATACAACGCCCCCGCGAGGCATTCGCCGAACGCATAGGCGTAGACGTAGAACGGCGTGTGGACGAAATGCGGGATATAGGACCACCAGCAGCGATAGTCGTCGTCGAGCCTGACCGCCGGACCGAGGCTCTCCCCCTGGACCTCCATCCACAGATCGCCGATATCGTCGGCGGTGAGCGCGCGCTCCGCGCGGCGGTCGTGCAGACGGCGCTCGAATTCGCAGAACGCCGCCTGACGCACGGCGGTGTTCAGCATGTCCTCGACCTTGCCGGCAAGCAGGACGCGGCGCCGCGCCGGGTCGGTCTCGTCGGCGAGCAGCGAGCGGAAGACCAGTTGTTCGCCGAACACGCTTGCGGTCTCGTCGAGGGTGAGCGGCGTTTCCGCCATCAGCGCCCCCTGCCCGCCGGCGAGAACCTGATGGATCCCGTGCCCCAGTTCGTGCGCCAGCACCATAGCGTCGCGGGCGCGCCCCTGGTAGTTGAGCAGGATGTAGGGGTGAGCCGACGGCGTGACCGGATGCGAGAAAGCGCCCGGCTCCTTGCCCGGGCGCGGCGCGGCGTCGATCCAGCCCTCGTCGAAGAAGCGCGCGCCGACGCCGGCCATGACCGGCGACAGGCGCGCATAGGCGTCGAGCACGATGCGGCGCGCCTCGGGCCACGGAGTCCGCCGGTCGTCGCCCCCGGGCAGCGGCGCGTTGCGGTCCCGCCAGTCCAGCGCGTCGCTCCCGAACCAGCGCGCCTTCAGCGTGTAATAGCGGTGCGACAGGCGCGGAAAGGACTCGCGCACCGTCGCGACCAGCGCATCGACGACCTCGTCCTCGACCTCGTTCTCGAGATTGCGTTGCGAGATGGGCCGCGGATACGACCGCCACCCGTCCTCCACCGCCTTGTCCTTGACGAGCGTGTCGAGGATGAGCGCGAAGGTCGGCGCGTTGTCGGCGAGAACGCGCGAGATCGTCCGGGCGGCGGCGCGGCGCGTCCGCCCGTCCGGCGACGACAGGAGGTCGAACGCCTGCGCCTGCGCAAGCGCCTTTCCGCGAAACGGGAAGCGCAGCCGCGCCGAGGTTTCGTCGAAAAGCCGCACCCAGGCGTCGCGCCCGGCGACCCTTTTCTCATGCAGCAAACGCTCGACATCGTCGGCGAGCCGGTGGTTGCGGAAGGCGCGGACGCGGCGGATCCAGGGCGCGTAACGCGCGAGCGCCGGCGTTTCCAGCTTCGCCGCGAGCGCATCGTCGTCGAGACGCGCGAGCTCCAGGGTCACGAAGAGCAGGGTTGTCTCGACGGCGTTGGTCTTCTCGCGCATGTCCTGGAGGAAGCGCCCGGCGTCCGGGGCGCCGGCATCGGCGGCAAAGCGCAGCGCGGCGTAGCTCATGAGGCGCCCGAGGATGTCGTGCGTCGCTTCGTATTCGGCGATCGCGGCGGCGAGGGCCGAGCCGTCGAGCGCGGCAAGCCCGCCGCGGCAGCGCCCGGCGAGCGCCGCCGCCTGCGCCGCCGCCCGTTGGAGGTCGCGCGCCAGCGCGGGCGAGTCCGGCCCTTCGTAAAGGTCTTCGAGAGTCCATTCGGGCAGCGGCGTATCGGTCATGTCGTTTCCCCTTCGGCCCCGGAAGCGCATATTAGCCGGAAGCGCATAGTAGAATGAGACGGACGCGCGCCGGGCGGCGGGCAAGGCGGGCAACGGAGGAGAGGCGGCGATGACGTTCGACAGCTGGCCCAATCTCGTGGCGATGTTCTTCTCGCAGGCGGAGCGCATGGGCGATCGCCCGTTCCTGTGGCGCAAGCGCGACGGCGCGTGGACGGCGCTGACGTGGCGCGAGACGGCCGAACGGGCGCGCGCCCTCGCCGGCGCGCTCCGCGGCTGGGGGCTGGCGCCCGGCGACCGCGTCGTGCTGTGTTCCGAAAACGCGCCGCACTGGGCGATCGCCGATTTCGCGATCATGGCGGCGGGCGGCGTCACCGTGCCCGCCTACACCACCAATACGGTCCGCGACCATGAACATGTGCTCACCGACTCGGGCGCGACGATGGCCGTCGTGTCGAGCGGCGCGCCGGCGCGGCGGCTGCTGGAAGCTTCGGGTTCGGCGCCGGCGCTCGGGCGCGTCGTCGCCGTCGAACCGCCGGACGGCGCGGCGGCGTCCTGCGCCGTGTCGGGCTGGGACGAGGCTCTGGCGGCGGGCGCCGGCGCGGCGCTCGACGATCCCGCGGCCATCGACGGCGGGGCGCTCGCCTGCCTCATCTACACTTCGGGCACGGGGGGCGCGCCGAAGGGGGTGATGCTGAGCCACCGGGCGATCCTCGCCAATTGCGTCGGCGCGCACGACCTGCTCGTCGAACTCGGCCTCGGCGACGAAGTGTTCCTGTCGTTCCTGCCGTTGTCTCACGCCTACGAACATTCCTGCGGGTTGATGTTCCCGACGGCCGTGGGCGCGCAAATCTATTACGCGGAAAGCATCGAGGCCCTGGGCGCCAATCTCGGCGAGGCGCAGCCGACGATCATGACCGCCGTCCCGCGGCTTTACGAAACCATGCGCCAGCGCATTCTCTCGGGCGTGGCGCGCCAGGGCGGACTCAAGGCGAAACTGTTCCGCCTCGCCGTCGAACTGGGGCGCAAACGCTACGAATCGGGCGGACGGCTCGGTTTCGGCGAACGCCTTGCCGACGCCGTCGTCGAACGGCTGGTGCGCGACAAGGCGCGGGCGCGTTTCGGCGGGCGTCTGAAGGCGCTGGTCTCCGGCGGCGCGCCGTTAAACTACGATGTCGGCGTGTTCTTCGTCGCCCTGGGGTTGCGCGTGTTGCAGGGATACGGCCAGACCGAGGCGGCGCCGGTGATCAGCTGCAACCCGCCCCGCCGCGTCCGGCTCGAAACCGTGGGCAAGCCGGTGACCGGCGTCGAGGCCCGGTGCGCCGACGACGGCGAGATCCTGGTGCGGGGGCCGCTCTTGATGGACGGCTATTGGGGTCGCCCCGACGCCACGGCGGAGGCCCTGCGCGACGGCTGGCTGCACACCGGCGACATCGGCGAGATCGACGATGACGGCTACATCCGGATCACCGACCGCAAGAAGGATGTCATCGTCAATTCGGGGGGCGACAACGTGGCGCCGCAGCGGGTGGAGGGCATTCTGGCGCTCGAACCGGAGATCGCCCAGGCGATGGTGGTGGGCGACCGGCGCCCGCATATGGCGGGTCTCGTCGTGCCGTCGGAGGAGTTCGTCGCCGAATGGGCGCGCGCGAACGGCGCCGCGCCCGACCTCGCCGCCCTCGCCGGCGACGCACGGTTCCGCGCGGCGATCGGCGAGGCGGTGGCGCGCGCCAACCGGGGGCTTTCCGTCATCGAAAAGGTCAAGCGCTTCGCCATCGCCGGGGAACCCTTCACGGTCGAGAACGCGATGATGACGCCGACCCTGAAAATCCGCCGTCACGAAGTGCTGAAGCATTACGGCGACCGCCTGGAGGCGCTCTATCGCGGGAATTAGCGCCGGTTCCGAAACGTGGGTCGCCGCGGGGTGAACGGGGCCTTTCACTCCGGCGCATAGCCGCGCACGCCGCGCACCAGCGGCAGGCCGAGCAGCGATAGCGCGATGCCGACGGCGAACACCGTCGTGATCTCGTTGAACGCCTGGATCTGCGCTTCCTGGGCCGCCATGCGCGCGACCATCTGGATGCCGGCGATTTCGGTGTCGACATGGCTGCCGATGCCGGGGCCGAGCCGGGCGCCGAATATGCCGAGCAGGTCGCCCGCATATGTCCACGCCTCGCCCGTCGACTCGCGCAGGCGGTGGTAGTGGACCTCGGAACGGATAACGAGATAAGCGTTGGCGACGGCCACCGCCACCGCGGCGCCGAGGCGCATGGTGAGCTGGAACATCGCCGTCCCGTCCTTGACCTGCTCCACCGGCAGCCGTCCGAGCGCGAGGCGCACCATCGACAGGAAACACAGCTGCGTCGCCACTCCGCGCAGAATCTGCGGCAGCAACAGGCTCTCGAAACTCGTGTCCACATGCAGGCGCGCCTGAAACCAGGTGCCGAGCGCGAGCAGGGCGAACCCGGCGAAGGCGATGGTGCGCAGGCGGAAATACTTCACCAGGGTGGGCATGGCGAACCCGGCGACCATCATCGACACGCCGAGCACGAACACCCACGTGCCGATTTGCAGGGTGTTGAGACCGATGACGCGGGCCAGGAACAGCGGCAACAGATAGAGCGGCACGAACAGGCCGGCGCCGAAGACGGCCACATAGGTCGCGCCGACGACGAAATTGCGGTTGGCGAAAATACCCAGATCGATGAAAGGGTGCTTCGCCGTGAGTTCGCGCAGCAACAGCAGGACTCCCGCCGCGACCGTGACGCCGGTCAGCGTGAGGATCATCGACGACTCGAACCAGTCCTCGCGCCGGCCGCGTTCGAGCACGATGAGCAGGGACATGAAGAACAGGGCGAGCAGGGCGATGCCCGGCAGGTCGATGCGCCGCGCCATGCTCCAGTCGGGGCGGTCGAAGTCGTAGAAGACGACGACCAGCAGCGTCGCCGCCAGGGCGAACGGCAGGTTGAACAGGAACAGCCACGGCCACGACAGCGATTCGCTGATCCAGCCGCCCAGGCTGGGGCCGAGCGCTACGGCGCTGGTGCCGAGCAGCGACACGATCGAGGTGAGCACGTTCTGATAGCGCGCCGGAAAGGAGGCGTAGATGGTGGCCAGCACCATGGGCGCGATGGCGCCGCCGCAAAAGCCTTGCAGGGCGCGGAAGACGATCATCGACTCGATGTCCCAGGCGGCGGCGCAGCCGATGCTGGCGGCGGAAAAGCCGAGCGAGCACATGGTGAACAGGCCGCGGGTGGAGAACAGCCGCGACAGCCAGCCCGAGAGCGGGATCATGATGACCTCGGCGATCAGCGCCGCGGTCAGCACCCAGCTGACTTCTTCGGGGCTGGCGGCGAGGCCGGCGCGGATTTCCGCAAACGAGCTGCCGACGATCTGGATATTGAGCACGGCAAGGAACATGCCGAGCGCCATGCCGACGAAGGCGAGCAGTTCTCCGGCGCCCAGCCGCCGCGCATCCCGCCGCGCCGCCGCCTCGGTCAGTGTCGGCGCTGTCGCCATGTCGCACCGGTTCGCATTTTCGGTCGTTGACGAGCAGCCGGGGCTGGAACGATTACTTCGCCCCGGAGCGCATCGGTTGGACACAGGGCTGGTATCATACTTCGCCGTCCCGGCGAAGCGGGAACCGGTCGGGCGGCGCGATCAAGCGTAACGACCGGTCAGGCGAGGCAGACGTTTTGCCGAAGCAGCGTCTTTTTGGATGGCGTCAATTTGCCGCTTTTCAAGGTTGAATAAATTTTCCCCTGAGGGCTGTCGATCAGATTTCTGTCCTTGAAATCGCCATGCAATTTCTTGTCGTTGGAATACAGCAAACGGGCGCCGCCAAGTCGCGCCAGGGCGATTACGTGAGGGTCGTCCGACCGGCACAGGCCTTGATCCCCGAGAGTTTTTGCTTCTCTATCCACTTTCGCGTCGTCGATGCGTTTTGCATCGCCGGCGAGGATCGCGCCCCGCAACCACTCGCCACACCCCGCCTCGTAGAGTTCCTGGCGCAGCTTGCCGCCGACGATGAGCTTCCCCGTTCCGGACTCGATCCAGTCGAAGAACGCCTTGCCGGCCGGCGGGCGATCACTGCCGAAGAGTTGATGCGCCGCATTGGCGTCGAGAATTGCGCACATCTACAGCCCCAGGGAACGCCGCGTCTCAGCCTTGAAGAAATCGCGATAACCGGGCGGAGCGCCCAAAACGTTTCCGTCGCCGTCCAGTTCGAGGGAGTGGATGCGGACATCGAGGTCGCCGCGCTCGAAAAACAGAATCGAAACGTCCTCCGGCTTCAGCTCCCCTTTTCCGTCGCGAACATCCATGCGTACCCGGTCAAGCAGATGGTCGCTGTGCGTTTCCACCACCAGCCGGCGCTCCGGCGCCGCAATCCGGAAGAACAGGCTCCCGAGCGCCGCCTGAGCGCTGGGATGGAGGTGGACCTCCGGCTGTTGCAACAGGAACAGAGGGGCTTCGCCGCAGAGCAACTCGGTCACGACCGGCAGCGCCTGACTAACTCCGTAGCCGACATCGATAAGGTTGCGTGGGGGTCCTTTGTATTTTGTTCCGTATTTTCTGATTTGCAGTTGGAACGGATCGCCTGCCTTGTTTCCCAGCGGTCTCACCGATATTTTGTTGAACAGGCCGGCGCGCTGCCCGAAATCCTCGAGTTTTTTTCGCATACCTTCCCATACGTCCGGATCCTGAGAATGGACATCGGCCAGATACATCGGAATGTAATCCCCTTCGGGATCCCAGGTCAATTGCGAACGATCATAAGTTCTTCGCGGCTTCGATCGGACGGGTGCGCTGGCGTACACCTTCGGATTCGGGAGCCGGCGGCGAGAAAGAAAATTCCGGTGGAGACTTTCGATCATCTTCCAGTCATTCTCGCCGGGCATGTCGGAAGAATTAGACATCGATACCCATGCGTGGTGCATGTCCCGAAGCACCATAGGCAGAATGACAAGATCAAACTGCAAAATATCGTGGAATGGAAAATTCCTGGGCGCATCCCAAAACCATTGTCCGTTCGGCGTGCCGATACGGTGTTGCAACGACTTGCCGTCTCGACGGTCGGATTCCATCCATACGCCTCTTCCCTCATCCGTCAGGCGAATTCTCACCGGAATTGGGGCGTTCGCCTTCTTTTCGAATATCACATCGAATCGTTGGGATGATCTCCCGGCGCGTTTCCTTCGCTCGCCGGCGATGGCGAATCCAGCCTCGAACCGTTTCGTCCGCCCGGCCCGTGCCCCGCGGAAATTGGCGATCTCGTCGAAACTACCGAGATCGTAAGGCTCCTCCTTGAAATCCGGGTGTTGTCCGTTGTATCCCGCCTCCCACAATGCGCGGATCAATGCGAGGAATGACGTTTTGCCGGTGCTGTTTTCGCCGACGAGCAGCGTCAGGGGCGCGAGGCGCGCCTCCTGCCGGTCGTGGAAGCAGCGGAAATTCTTCAGGAAAATACGGTCCACAGCCGAACCCCTCGCGGCCGCCGCCTAACGCCCGCGGAACGACGGCTGGCGCTTTTCCATGAAGGCGCGGCGGCCCTCGGCGTAGTCCTCGCTGTCGAAACAGGCGCGTGTCGCCGCTTCGATGGCGTCGAGGTCGCGGTCGGCCGGGTCGCGCAGCGCGGCGCCGATGGCCATTTTCGCGGCGCGCAAGGTCAGGGGCGCGTTCGCCGCCATCGTCTCGGCGTAGCCGCGCACCGCCGCCATGAGCACATCGCCGCCGACCACGCGGTTGACCAGGCCGATGCGCAGCGCTTCGTCCGCGCCGAAACGCCGCGCCGTGAACAGGATCTCCTTCGCCTTCGCCGGGCCGACCAGATCGGTCAGGGCGCGCAGGCCGGCGAAGCCGTAGCCCAGGCCCAGCCGCGCCGCGGGGACCGCGAACTGCGCGCCGTCGGCCGCGATGCGGATGTCGGCCTGCAACGCCACCGCCAGCCCGCCGCCGATGCAGTAGCCGCGGATCATGGCGATCAGCGGCTTTTCGAAGCCCGCAAGCGCCGCATGGGCGCGCGCCGAAACGCGGTTGTATTCCCGCTCCGCCTCGGCCGACGCGCGGTGTTTCTCGAATTCCGAAATGTCGGCGCCGGACGCGAACGCCCGCTCCCCCGCCCCGGTCATGACGGCCACGCGCACCTCGCCGTCGCGCGCGAAACCTTCCGCCGCGTCGCCGAGCGCCCGCCACATGTCGAGCGACAGCGCGTTGCGCCGGACCCGGTTGTCGAACAGGATCCAGCCGACCGGGCCCTCCTTCCGCACCGTCACCCGGCCGGGGCCGGCGTCCGCCGGGGTCCGCGCGTTCGTCACAAGCCGTAGCGCGCCCAGACCGCGCGCTCCTCCAGGGCGGCAAGGAGGCCTTCGACGGCCGCGCCGGCGTCGAACGGCGGCGTCCACGCGGCCATGCCGAGGCGCCGGCGCAGCCAGCCCCGCGCCGCGCCGATCAGGGGCAGGCGCACCTCCTCGCCGAAACGGTCGCGCATCGTCGCGCGGAGTTCCCCCAGCCCGTCGATCAGGCCGAGCTCAGCGGCGCGCTCGCCTGTCCACACGTCGCCGTTGAACAGAGTCTCGTCGTCGCCCTTGAGGCGTTTGCCGCGGCGGTTGCGCACATGGTCGATGAAGGCGCGGTGGATGTCTCCATGGAGAGCGTTCAGGCGCTCCACGTCGCCGGGGTCTTCGGGGCGGAACGGGTCGAGCATCGCCTTGCGGCTGCCGCGGTGGTGCACCCGACGGTCGATCCCGAGTTTTGCGATAGCCTCGTTGAAGCCGAAACCGGCGGAGATCACGCCGATCGACCCCACGATCGACGCGCGGTCGGCGTAAATCTCATCGGCGGCGCAGGCCAGCCAGTAGCCGCCCGACGCCGCGACATCCTCCACGAAAGCAAAGACCGGAACGTCGCGCTCCCGCGCCCGGGCGCGGACGCGGTTGGCGATCAGCGCCGATTGCACCGGCGACCCGCCGGGCGAGTTGACCTGCAAGGCGATGGCCTTCAGCCCGCGCAGGCGGCAGGCGCGATCGACGGCGCCGGAGACCGTCGCCGCGTTCAACGCCGGACGCACCGGCGACGGGGTCGGCGAGACGATTCCCGCGAACCGCAACACCGCCACCGTCGGCGGTCTCGCAAGGAAAGGCGGCACACGGATCAGCATGGACTGGCGTTCCCGTCGGCGATGCGGAGCGGCGCGCCGTGACGCAGCACCGCTTCGGCTTCTTCGGTATAGCGGCCGTCGGCGCGATGCAACACCAGCCCCGGCGCCAGCCTCGCCGGTCCGCGCGCCGCCTTGCGCGCGCGCGCCAGCACGCGCCGCGCCGCCCGCCCCGCCTTCGGCCACAGGGGAAATATCACGACCTCTCCGGCGCGCCCGTGCAGCGCCGCCAGCAGATCGTCCAGGCGGTCGGCGCGATGGATCAGCGACAGCCCGCCGCCCGGGCGCAACAGCGTCAGCGCCGCCGTCACCCAGTCGTCGAGAGACGCCCCCGTTTCGACCGTCGCCGGGTCGCCGCGCCGCGCCGGCATCGCCCGCTCCGGCGGCAGATGCGGCGGGTTGGCCATCGCGTGGTCGCACGGCGCGAGGCCGTGGCGCGCGAGGTCGCGCGGCGCGCGGATGTCCGCTATGTCGGCGCGGACGATACGCACGCGGTCGGCGGCGCCGTTCTCCGCCGCGTTGCGTTCCGCCAGCGCCGCGAGAGCGGCGTCGCGTTCGACGCCGACCGCCCGGACATCCGGCGCCCGCGCGGCGAGGCACAGCGCCGCCGCGCCGGCGCCGCAGCCCAGTTCGGCGACCGTCTCGCCCCGCCGCGCCGGCGCAGCCGCCGCCAGCAATACCGGGTCGATGGCCGCGCGATAGCCCGAAGCCGGTTGCAGCAGCGTCACCCGGCCCCCCAGCAGGCGGTCGCGGGTGAGGCGCGCTTCGCCGTCGGCGACGTCAGTCGACACCGGCCTCGTCGAGGATGCGCCGCGCGGCCGCGAAATTCTCGTCCGCGACCGTCACCCGGCGTGGGATGGCGCCGATGGAGCCTTCGACGACGGAGGTATGGGTGTCGAACACCGCCGCCTCTATCCCGGCGTCGGCGAGCAGGGCGCAGACCCACGAAATCTCCACGGGGTCGTTGGTGCGCAGCAATTCCTTCACGGTCTTCACGCTGTCGTTGCGGCGGTTCGGTCCTGCGGCTGCGCGTCCCGGCGGTTGACCCGCAAGCGGCGGCGACCTTATGGTTCCCGTTGCCGGCGCGCGTCAAGCCGTGCGCCGCTTCGGGGAGGAGGCCGCCGTGGCGCCAGCCGCCGGACTGGATGGCGCGGGGGCGGGCGCCGACCGGCTCGACCGCCTGCACGCGCCGGTGCGCGACGATCTGGCGGCCGTCAACCGCGTCGTTGTCGACCGGATGCAGAGTCCGGTCTCGTTCATCCCGCGCCTCGCCGGGCATATCGCCGGGTCCGGGGGCAAGCGTTTGCGCCCGCTGGTCACCCTGCTCGCCGCGCGGTGCTGCGGTTACGACGGCGCCCGCCATGTCGCTCTCGCCGCCTGCGTCGAGTTCATCCACACCGCGACCCTGCTGCATGACGACGTGGTGGACGACAGCGCCGTGCGCCGGGGCGCCGCCACCGCCAACGCCGTCTGGGGCAACCAGGCGAGCGTCCTCGTCGGCGATTTTCTGTTCAGCCGCGCCTTCGAATTGATGGTGGAAGACGGGTCGCTCGAAGTGCTCGCGATCCTCTCGAAAGCGAGTTCGGTTATCGCCGAGGGCGAGGTGATGCAGTTCCTCGCCGCCAACGACACCGCCACCGGCGAGGCCGACTGTCTGCGGGTCGTCGAGGCGAAGACGGCGCGGCTGTTCGCCGCCGCCGCCGAGGTCGGCGCCGTGGCCGCGGCGGAAAGCGGCGCCGCGCCCGGCGCCGAAGCCGACCGCTGGCGCGCGGCGCTGGTGGACTACGGCGCGCATCTCGGCGTCGCCTTTCAGCTCGTCGACGACGCGCTCGACTATGGAGGCGCCGACGCATCGCTGGGCAAGGCCGTCGGCGACGATTTCCGCGACGGGAAGGTCACCTTGCCGGCGGTGCTGGCCTTCGCCCGGGGCGACGAGCGCGAGCGCGGCTTCTGGCGGCGCACCCTCGAGGACCGGCGCCAGAACGACGGCGACCTGGAGCGCGCCATCGATCTCGTCGCCCGCCGCGGCGCAGTCCGCGACACCGTGGCGCGCGCGAGAAAGCGGGCGGAAAACGCCCGCGCGGCGCTTGCGGCGCTGCCCTGCAACCGTTATCGCGCCGCCCTTTCGGACGCCGCTGTCTTCGCCGTCGAACGCGCCTGGTGAGGGCGGTTACTCCGCAGCCCCGCCGGGCCAGACAACCGTCGACGCGGCGAGTTCCGGCCAGCCGATCGGCGCGCCCGACGCCGCCGCGGCCGCTTCGGGGGCCAGCGTCGGGTCCCACCTCGCCGCCACGAAGCGCCGCCCCGTGACGCCGGCGGCGGCGTCGGACATCAGCCAGCAGGCGGGCGACGCCATCGCTTCCGGGCGGATCAGCGCGGCGCGGTCGGGGAACGAGTCCGGCGGGACCATCGGCGTGTCCGTCGGTCCACCCGGCACGAGGACGTTGACGGTGATCCCGGCGTCGGCGAGTTCCGCCGCCCATCCGGCGGACGCCGCCTCCAGCGCCGCCTTGGCGCCGCCATACGGCCCCCAGCCGCGGCGCAGCATGGTGAAGAAACTGGTGGTGACCGACACCACGCGCCCGCTTCCCCGGGCCCGGAAGCGCGGCACGGCCGCGCGCGTCATGAAAAATGCGCCGGCGGCGTTCACCGCGAAGACGCGGCTCCAGAACGCCGGATCGATCTCTTCGAGGGCGGCGGGTCGGCGCTCGTAATCGGCGCGCATCCGGTTCATGCCGACGGCGGCGTTGTTGACCAGCCCGTCGACGCGGCCGAAACGGTCGACGCACGCCGCCACCGCCTCTTCGCACGCCGCCGCGTCGGCGATGTCGCAGGCGATCGGGAAGACCGGTTCCCCGGCGCCGTCATGCTCCGCCGCGACGAGGTCGAGCGCCGCGACGCGGGCGCCCCCGGCGACGAACGCCGCGGCCAGCGCGCGCCCTATCCCCCCGGCCGCGCCGGTGACGAGGATGACCTTGCCGTCGAGCCGCGGCGCCGCTCCCGACATGTTCGCTGCGGTCCGCCGCCGCGGGGCGCGCCGGTTCAGTAGCGCGCCCAGTCGGGCTTGACGGGAGTCAACCGCGCTTCCAGGGCGCGGAACGGTTCGCCGGACTCCCGCGAGCGGGCGACGTGTTCGAGCCGCAACAGGGCGATGCCGGTGGCCCCGCCGCTCGACCGCATGGTTCCGGCGCGCGCTCCGGCGAACATGATCTCGGTGTCGGGCGGCGGCGGCGCGCCGTCGATATCGACGCGCATCAGCCGCTTGCGCACCGCGCCGCGCCGTTTCTGCCGGGTGGTGTTCTCCTGTCCGACATAGCAGCCCTTGTCGAAATCGACGCCGTTGAGCTCCTCGAAATTCGCTTCCAGGAGAAAGCTCTTCTCCACGAGGATGTCGCGCGAGCCGTCGGGCACCCCCAAGGCCAGACGCAGATTGTCGTAATCGGCGGCGGACCCCTGCGTCATGGTGGACCGCTCGAGCTCGGCGTCGGTGTCGTCGCCCGGCATCAGCGCCCGCCAGCCGAGCGCGCCGAGCCGCGGGTCGACATAGATCGAGGCGGTCTCGAGACGCGGCCGGCCGTCCCCGAAGATCGCCGCGACGGCGTAGCGGTCGCTCGCATCCTCCAGCGACACCCGGGCGCGCAGGCGGTAGGCGGTCAGCCGTCGCAGGAGGTCGGCGACGCGCGCGCGTTCGCAGTCGATCGCCACCGCCCGGCCGAGGCGCATCAGGAAAAAATCATGCAGATATTTCCCCTGCGGGGTCAGCAGTCCGGCGTAAAGCGCATTGTCGGGCCCCAGGCGACTCATGTCGTTCGTCACCAGGCCCTGGAGGAAGGCGTCGGTATCGGAACCCTCGGCCAGGATGACGCCGCGGTCTTCGAGATGCACCGCCGTCAACGCCATGAAACACTCCCGAAACAAGCCGGAACCGCAGGCCGGACGCGCCCGCGAGGATCGCCTTCCGCCGCCGCCGCCGAGCCGTCAACTTACGCCTTCGGCGGCGCGGGTTCAAGCGGCCGCGCGCAGAGCTGTCGGTCGGGGACCGCCCTTGCGCGCCCGCGCCCCCTCCGCTTCAATGCCCGGCGGCCAAAGGAGGAAAGGGCATGGATGTCGACAGTTTCCGGGCCGAAATCGCGCGCCGGGGCGGCGCCGAACCGGTCGAAACCGCGTGGGCGCCGGGGACGGTCAACGAGCGCCATACGCACAGTTTCTCCGCTTCGCTGCTGGTGCTCGAGGGGGAGATGACCATCGCCGCGGGCGACGCAGTGCACCGCTGCCGCGCGGGCGACCGGTTCTCGCTCGACGCCGGCGTGCCGCATTCCGAAAGGGTGGGGGCGGCCGGCGTGCGCTTCCTCGTCGCGCGCGGCGCGGCCGCCGGGGACCATGCCGCGCGGGCGCGCTATTTCGATTCGTCCGACGCATTCGATCTCGCCTTGCCGCCGGTGCCGCGCCATCGGTTCGTCGAGGAACGCGACCGCGCGTTCGACCCGGACGCCGGCAGCGCCATCGTCGATCTCGACCGGGGGCCGGCGATGGCGCTCGACTTCGCCGCCACCACGCCGCTCCTGCTCGCGCATTATCTGCGCGTCGCGCCGGGCGACCGCCTGCCCTTCGAATCGCGCGCCGGCGTCGAGCTCTATTACGTCATCGCCGGTGCGGGCCGCAGCTCCGGGGCGGGCGAGTCGCTGTCATGGAAGGAGGGCGACGCCTTCGCGCTGCCCGGCGGCGCCGTGACCGAACACGAAGCGCGCGAGGGAGGATCGGCGAACGCCGCGCTGCTGTGGGCGGTGACCAACGCCCCGGCGCTCGCCTTCGAGGGGCTGTCGCCGCCGCCGCCGGAACGCTCGCCGGTTCAGGCGGTGCGCTACCCCGCCGCCGGGATCGCCCGCCGCATGGCGGCGGCGCGCCCGCGGCTCGCCGACGCCGATGCGCCGGGGCTCGCCGTCGTCTTCTCCTCGCAGGCGCAGGAGCGCCGGCGCAACGTCTCGCCCGGCCTCACCTTCGCCATGAACCAATTGCCGCCGCGCGGCTCGCAGCGCCCCCACCGCCACAATTCGGTCGCCGTGTCGCTCGCGGTCAACGGCCCGCATTGCCACTCGGTCGTCGATGGCGAGCGTATGCCCTGGCGCCCCTGGGAAACCCTCGTCACGCCCCCCGGCGCCGTACATTCGCACCACAACGAGGGCGACGAATGGGCGCACTGGCTCATCGTGCAGGACGGCGGCTATCACTATCACTGCCGCACGATGGAGTTCCGTTATGCGGACGGCGCCCAGGCGCGCCGCCGGCGGACTCTCCCGGGGGCTTATTCCGCGGCCTGACGCATGCCGGCCGGGAGCGTCCCGCGCATGACGTAAGCCAGGGTGTCCACGACCTGTTCGGGCGTGCGGCACACCGCCAGCGCCGCCGCGTCGATCTCCTTCAGGGCGTGGTCGAGCGCCCGGTCGTGCAGCGTGATCGTTGCGGTTCCCAGCGCCGACGCCACGCCGGCGTCGAACGCGGCGTTCCATTGCCGGTAGCGGTCGCCGAAACGCACCACCGCCACATCGGCCTCGCGCAGCAGCGTGCGGTTGCGGATCGCGTTCATGGACGCGCCCTTGCGGTCATGCCAGAAGGGGTCCGGTTCGTCGCCGAGGATGACCGCGCCGCAATCGTCGGAGTCCGCATGTACGACATTCGGCCCGTCGAGGCGCGCCGGCAGGCCGGCCGCCGCGACTCCCGCCGCGATGCGCCCGCGCCAGTCGGTGTGGATTTCCCCCGACAGATAGACTCGCCATTCGCGTTCGCCCATTCTCCGCTCCCCGTTCCGTGGCGCCTCGCATTGCCGTCGCGTCGGCGGCGCCACTATGCGCCGCCGCGCCGCGCTGTCCATCGCCAAAATGAGAACCGCTGGTTTCACAGGCTTGCAATTTTCGGGCGCAGCTGGTAGCCGCCCGGCGCGGTGCGTCGCAACGCCCGGGTGAGGCGAAACGAGACCGGGATCGCCGCCGCCTGGGCGAACCGGGTTTCTGTCAGGAGGATGAAGCGTCATGGAACACCCGGCCCTTTGCCCCCCCCCCCCCCCCCCCCGCGCCGGCCTCCGGGAGCGCATCGTTGAGTCCCCGGGCTCGGGTCGCCGCGCTTGCGCCGGGGTTGCTGCTCGCGCTCGCCTTGTATGCCGGGGAGGCGACGGCGCAGAACGTGTGCCGGGGCGGCGCGCACACCGGCAGCGGGACCATCACCTGTACCGAAGTCGCCGGCAGCTCGGCCGACATCAGCGTCGATCCGGGAAGCGTCAACATCCCGCGCATCCATGTCGACCACCGCGGCTCCGGCGACATTACCGTCCGCATGAAGGCCGGCGTCCTCACCGGGTCGGGCAGCAACAGCATTTTGGCCGAAAGACGCGGGTCGGGCAAAGCCTCCATCGAGGTGTCGGGCGGCACCCTCACCAATGATGTCTTCATCACCACTGGCAACACGGCGACGGGCAACCTCTCCATCGGCATGAGCGGAGGCTCCCTCTCCGGCCGTCTCAACATCAACAGAAACGGCGGGACGGGCAATGGCCGCATCACCGTCTCCGGCGACGCCACGATCAGGCAGACGCAGGTTGAACAATTCGGCGTCGGCGTCGTCAGCAACGGGCTTGGCGACGAGCTCTCCATCCACATGACGGGCGGCTCGGTCGAGGCGACGGGGGCAAGAAGCGCCGGCTTCTTTCTCCGATCCACCAACAACAACGCGGCGGCGGCGGCCGCCATGAGCGCCGTCATCGAAGGCGGCTCGATCCGCACGCGGGGGAGCGGCTCGTCCGGGGTTTGGTTCTCGGGCATCAGCGGGAGCCGCGACGCCTCCTTCCGCATGGAGGGCGGCTCCATCGTGACGGAGGCCGACAATAGCCGCGGCGTCTACTTCGCGTTGGGCAGATTCGGGGCCGGGCAGACGGCTTTCGTCCGCATGACGGGCGGCAGCATCGTGGCGGAGGGGCTGGGATCACACGGCCTTTCCGCGCTCACCGTGGACCTCGGCTCCGTCGACGCGATGACGGGCGCGGGGGCGGAGATCGAGGTCCCGTTCGCCGTCGGCATGGAGGGGCGGCTTACGAACGACGCGAGCGCGACGGGGCGCCTCGTCTTCGCGCATGGGGGCGCGGTCTCGGCGCGGGACGCCGGCGTTCTCGCATGGGCCGCCCGCTCGAGCGGCCACACGATGGGCGCCGGCGCGCAAACGGCGGACGACGCGGCCCGCACCATGCCGATGATCCATGTGACATCGAGCGGAGACGTCACGACCGGCGCGTCTGTGACCGACGCCTTCATCCGGAACCGGATCGCGGGCGGCGACGAGACGCTGTCGACCGCCGAACAGGCCGTCCTCTCGGCGATCACGACGGGGGATTCGGGCGCCCTGACGACGGCGCTCGCGGCGCTCCCCGACGCCGACTACGACGCCGACTGGAAGGCGGAGGCGGAGGATCTTCGGAGGAAGCGCGCGGCGTCGTCCGCCGCGCCGACCGGCAACGGCCCGCTGGCGCACCGGGCGGCCGAGGAGATCCTGGGTCTTTCGCGCGCCGGCGTCCGCGCCTACGCACTCTCCTACACCGGGATCGTCAACCACATCCGCGCCGGCAACGCGCTCTCAACGGAGGAGCGCGCGGCGCTGGACGCCGTCCTGACGAAGGGCGTCGGCAGCGATCTGGAAACCGCGCTGACCGCCCTGACCGGCGCGACCTACACGACCGCGTGGAAGAACACGGTCCGGCAGTTCGCGGCGACCTACAACGCCGGCGACATCCAGGTGGACGTGACCGGAGGCTCCATCGACGCCGAAGGGAACGGCGTGGAGGCGCTTTACGCCGTCCGGCACGACAGCAACGGCGCCATTGCGGTGAGCGTGGCCGACGGCGCGCGCGTCACGGGCGGCGCGCACGGGATCCATGTCCGCGGCGCGGGCGCCGGGACGGGAGGCCTGCGCGCCCAGAGCGTGACGGTGAACGGCGTCGTGACGGGCGGGGGCGAGACCGGCGCGGGCGTGCATATGGCCGACGGCGGACGGCTGAAGGTGGGCAAGACCGGGCGCGTGAGCGCGACATCGGGCGTGGGCGTGCTCTCCGACGGCGCCGGCAACCTCCACGCCACGGTGGAGGGGACGGTGGAGGGCGATGTCCGGATACAGGGCGGCGGCAAGCTGACCCTGGATGTGAGGGAAGGCGGCGCGGTCACGGGAACGGTGCGCGACCCCGTCGGCCCGTTGACGGTGGCGGGCAGCATCGGACGGCTGCTCTACAGTTCGGGCGGCACGGTGACGGTGACCCGGACCGGCGCGCTCACCGGCGTCGAGGTCGACGGCAAGACCGAAGCCATCCGCGCCGAGTCCGGCGATCTGGACCTCACCGTGGCGGGAGAGGTTGCGGGCGATCTGCGCGCGCCGAGCGGCGGCGTGCTGAGGCTGGATGTGAGGGAAGGCGGGACGGTCGCGGGGACGGTTCACGACCCCGTCGGCCCGTTGACGGTGGCCGGCAGCATCGGGCGGGTGCTCTACAGTTCCGGCGGCGCGGTGACGGTGACCCGGACCGGCGCGCTTACCGGCGTCGAGGTCGACGGCAAGACCGAAGCCATCCGCGCCGAGTCGGGCGATCTGGACCTCACCGTGGCGGGAGAGGTTGCGGGCGATCTGCGCGCGCCGAGCGGCGGCGTGCTGAGGCTGGATGTGAGGGAAGGCGGGACGGTCGCGGGGACGGTTCACGACCCCGTCGGCCCGCTGACGGTGGCCGGCAGCATCGGCCGCCTTCTCTACAGTTCGGGCGGCGCGGTGACGGTGACGGGCACGGGCCGCCTCGCGGGCGTCGAGGTCGGCGGCAGGACCGAGGCGCTGGGCAGCGAGTCCGGCGATCTGAGCCTGACCGTAGCTGACAAGGGCATGGTGACGGGCGATGTTCAGGCCCGCGGCGACAACGGCCGGCTGACTCTTGATTTGAAGGAAGGCGGGACGATTTCGGGGACGGCGCACGACCCCGTCGGTCCGCTGACGGTGGCCGGCAGCATCGGGCGGCTGCTCTACAGTTCGGGCGGCGCGGTGACGGTGACCCGAACCGGCGCGCTCACCGGCGTCGAGGTCGACGGCAAGACCGAAGCCATCCGCAGCGAGTCCGGCAATCTGGACCTCACCGTGGCGGGACGGGTTGCGGGCGATCTGCGCGCGCCGCGCGGCGGCGTGCTGAAGTTGAATGTGCAGGAAGGCGGCGCGGTTGCCGGGACGGCGCACGACCCCGTCGGCCCGCTGACGGTGGCGGGCAGCATCGGACGACTGCTCTACAGTTCGGGCGGCGCGGTGACGGTGGCGCGCACGGGGCGCCTCACGGGCGTCGACGGCGTGGCGCTGCGCAGCGAGTCCGGCGATCTGGACCTGACCGTGGCCGGCCTGGCGACGGGCGACATCGACGCGCGCGGCGACGGCGACCTGACGGTCTCGGTGTCGGGGACGGTCGACGGCGATATTTTCGGACGCGGCGCGGGCGAACACACAGTGACGGTGGCGCGCGGCGGATCGATAACCGGGACCGTCGATCTCGACGCCAGCACGGTGACGGCGGACGGCTCGGCAGGTCGGGTGCTGCTGCGCCGCGGCGGCGACGTGGCGGTGGGAGCGACGGGACGTCTCACGGGCGTCGACGGCGTGGCGGTGCGCGGCGACTCCGGCGACCTGGGCGTGACGGTGGCCGCCATGGGCCTGGCGACGGGCGACATCGACGGGCGCGGCGACGGCGACCTGACGGTCCTGGTGGCGGGGACGGTCGATGGCGATGTCTTCGGACGCGGCGCCGGCGCGCACATGGTGACGATAGCGCGCGGCGGGCGGGTAACCGGGAAAGTCGACCTTGCCGGGGACGGCGTGGTGATTGTGGAGGGCAGGGCGGAACAGGTTCTCTTCGAACGCAACGGCGCGGTGACGGTGGGGCCGAAGGGCCGCATCCCCGGCATCGACGGCGTGTCGATAGAAAGCCGTTCGGGCGCCCCGGCGGTGACCATCGTGGCGGCGGCGGGCGAGTCGCTGGGCGAGGCGGTGGGGCGCATCGGCGGGAGGATCCTCCCAGCCGAGGGCGAGGGCGAGCCTTCGGTGATGTTCGGCCGCGAAGGCGAAACGGGCCTGCTGATGCTCGGCGGGCTCGAGCCGGGGCGCACCGTTCCCGAAGGCGCCTACGATGTGGGCGTGGTGCGCACGGCATCGGGCGCGTTGCGCGCGGTGAGCCGGCTGGCGGCGCGCACCCGCGTCTACGAGTCTCTGCCGTCGGTGCTTCTGGGGATGGAGCGCACGGCGTCGCACGCCGAACGCATGGCGGCGCCCCGTGCGTCGGACGGGTCGTGGGCGCGCGTCGCGGCGTCCCGGGGGTCGTGGGAGGCGGCGAAATCGACCAATGCGGGGACCGAATACGACCATCGCGGTTTCTCGTTCCAGGCCGGCCTGGACGCGGTCCTGGGCGAAGAGACGCGCGCGGGTCTGTCGGTTCACTGGCGCCGGGCGACGGCGGAGGTCTCGCAAGGCGGCGAGGTCGAGGCCCGGGGCGCGGGCGTGGGTCTGTCGGCAACGTGGTCTTCGGGGCCGTTTTTCGTGGACGGCCAGGCGGCGGCGACGCTCTACGATGTGGACCTGAAATCGTCGCTGCGCGGGAGGCTGAAGGACGATGTCGGGGCGCAGGGCCTTTCGGCGGCGCTGGAGGCGGGGCGCATGGTTCCCGTGGCCGACGGCGTTACGGTGACGCCGCGGGCGCGGGTGGCGTATTCGTCGCTGTCGCTTTCGGGCTTCGACGACTCGGTTGGGGCGCGGGTGTCTCTGGACCGGGGCCGGAGTTTGACCGGTCGCGCCGGGGCGCTGGCGGAGCGCGTCCTGGGCGAAGGGGGCCGCATCTTCGGCTCGGTGGATGTGGAGCGCGAGTTCTCGGCGGAGACGCGGATGTCGGTTGCGGGGACATCGCTGGAGGCGACGGGCGAGGAGACTCGCTATATGGTCGGGGTCGGCGGCGAGCATGGCTGGGAGGAGGGTCGCTTCGCGCTGCGCGGCGCTCTGGGCTATGCGGCGTCCGGCGGCGGCGCGCACGACTATGGCGGCCGCGCCAGCCTCTCGATGCGCTTCTGACCGCCGCCGGCGCGCCCCGCGACGCCGGGTCCCTGCCGCGAAGGTCGCAGAGCCGGTCGCTCCCCGGAGCGCCGGCGTCTCGCGTCGTGAACCCGTACATTTTCTCGCACCGCCCGTCATCGCCGTTTATGATGGCGGCGGACAGGCCGCGCCGGGGCGGGCGCGGCCATCACTGTGGACAGGGAGCCCATGAACGCGATCCGATACGAAGCCCCGCGCTCCGTCGATGACGCGGTCGCTCTGCTCGCCGCGGCGAACGGCGATGGCCGCGTGCTCGCCGGGGGAACCGATTTGCTGGTCCAGATGCATGCCGGGAGCGTCCGCCCCGGCCTGATCGTGGACGTAAAACACATCGGCGAGATGCGCGAAATCTCGCAAGCCGACGGCGCGTTTCGCGTGGGCGCTGCGGTCAGCGGCGCGGAAATGGGCGAACACGCGGCGCTCAAGGCGGCGTGGCCCGGCGTCGTCGAGGCGGTGGAGCTCATCGGCTCGACGCAAATCCAGAGCCGCGCGACTCCGGGCGGAAACCTCTGCAATGCTTCGCCGGCCGCCGATGGCGTCCCCGCGCTCATCGCCGCCGGCGCGGTGTGCGCGGTGGCGGGCCCGGGCGGGCGGCGCGACCTGGCGGCGGAAGCCGTGTGCACGGCGCCGGGCCGCACCGCGCTGGGGCGCGGCGAGATCGTCGTCGATTTCCGCCTGCCCGCCGCGGGCGCCGGCGTCGGCGACGCCTATTTGCGGATGATCCCGCGCACCGAGATGGACATCGCCATCGTCGGCGCCGGGGTATGTCTCCGCGTCGACGGCGACGGAGCGATCGCCGAAGCGCGCGTGTCCCTCGGCGCGGTGGCGCCGACGGCGCTGCTCGTCGAAGCCGCGGGCCGGGCGCTCGTCGGCACGTCTCTCGGCCCCGACGCGCTCGCGGCGCTGGACGCCGCCGCGCGCGCCGCCTGCGACCCCATCGACGACAAGCGAGGCACCGTCCCCTACCGCATCAAGGTCGCGGGCGTGCTGGCGCGCCGCGCGGCGGCGATCGCCTACGAACGCGCGAGGAGCGACCGATGACGCGACATCACATATCCACCACCGTCAACGGCGAACCCGTCGAGTTCCTCTGCGACACGCAGCAGACCCTGCTCGACGCGCTGCGCGACGAATTGCAGCTCAACGGCACCAAGGAGGGCTGCGCCTCGGGCGATTGCGGCGCATGCAGCGTCATGCTCGACGGGCGGCTCGTCTGCGCCTGTCTCGCCCTCGGCGTCGAGGCCGGGGGCCGCGAGATCGAGACCATCGAGGGCATGGCGGACGGCGACAAGCTGCACCCCGTGCAGCGCGCCTTCCTCGAGGAGGCGGCGCTGCAATGCGGCTTCTGCACGCCGGGCTTCCTCGTCGCCGCGAAAGCCCTGCTCGACCGGGACCCGGACCCCGACGAAACCGAAATCCGCTACTGGCTCGCCGGCAATCTCTGCCGCTGTACCGGCTACGACAAAATCGTTCGCGCCGTCCAGAGCGCGGCCGCCGAGATGAGAGGAGGCTGACCATGAAGAACGGCAATCCCGAATACCGCGTCGTCGGCACGCGGCCGATTCGCCCCGACGGCGTCGACAAGGTTACGGGGCGCGCGCGCTTCGGCGCCGACCTCAACCTTCCCGGCATGTTGCACGGCGCGGTGGTGCGCAGCCCTCACGCGCACGCCCGCATCCTCGCCATCGACACCGCGAAAGCCGAGGCGGCGCCGGGCGTCAAGGCGGTCGTCACCGCGGCCGATTTCCCCGCGCTCGACGGCGCCGAGTTCTTCTCCGCCGGCGAGGCGCAGGTCAATTTCCGCCACCTGTCCGCCAACGTCATGGCGCGCGACAAGGCCCTCTACGACGGCCACGCCGTCGCCGCCGTCGCCGCGACCAGCGCCGCCGCGGCGCGCCGCGGCGCCGAACTCGTGGAGGTCGCCTACGAAACCCTCCCCCACGTCATCGACGTGGAGGAGGCGATGACGGAGGACGCGCCGGTCCTCCATGACGACCTGTTCACCGAAGGGGTGACGCCGACGCCCGAAAACCCGTCCAACGTCGCCAAGCGCATGGAGTTCAAGCTCGGCGATGTCGACAAGGGCTTCGCGAAGGCCGACGCGACCGTCGAACGCGCCTTCACCACCAAACCGGTCCATCAGGGATATATCGAGCCGCACGCCGCGGTCGCCGAGTATTCCGAGGACGGACAGATCCAGATCTGGTGCTCCAGTCAGGGCCAGTTCATGGTCCGCAACTACACCGCCAACATCCTCGGCGTCGAGGCGGCGCAGATCCGCGTCACTCCGGCGGAGATCGGCGGCGGCTTCGGCGGCAAGACCCTCGTCTATCTCGAGCCCGTCGCCGTGCTGCTGTCGAAGAAGGCGGGCCGCCCCGTGCGCATGGCGATGACCCGCGAGGAAGTTTTCCGGGCCAGCGGGCCCACTTCGGGCGCGGCGACCCGCATCAAGGTCGGCGTTACCCGCGACGGGCGCATCGTGGCGGCGGAGGCCGAGCTGAAATACCAGGCCGGCGCCTATCCCGGCTCCCCCATCGGCCCCGGCTGCATGACCGCCTTCGCGCCCTACGACCTGGAGAACGTCCTCGTCGTCGGCTACGATGTCGTGACCAACCGCCCGAAGGTCGCCGCCTACCGCGCTCCCGGCGCGCCGATCTCCGAATTCGGGGTCGAGAGCGTGATCGACGAGCTGGCGCGCAAGATCGGGATGGACCCCATCGAACTGCGTGAGAAGAACGCCGCGAAGGAGGGCACGCAGGCCGCCTACGGCCCCAAATTCGGCCCCATCGGCTATGTCGAGACCCTCGCGGCGACGAAAAACCACCCGCACTACAAGGCCGCGCTGGGGCCGAAGCAGGGACGCGGCGTCGCCACCGGCTTCTGGTTCAACATCGGCGGCGAATCGAGCGCCGAAGTGCACATCAACGAAGACGGCTCCGCGACCGTGGCGACCGGAAACCCGGACATCGGCGGCAGCCGCGCCTCCATGGCCATTATGGCCGCCGAGGTGCTCGGCATCGATGTCTCGAAGGTCCGCCCCATCGTCGCGGACACCAGTTCCATCGGCTACAGTTTCCTGACCGGCGGCAGCCGCGTGACCTTCGCCAGCGGCATGGCGGTGGTCGATGCGGCGAAGCAGTGCGTCGAGGAAATGCGCGGCCGCGCCGCGAAGCAGTGGGACATCCCCGTCGACGCAGTGGTGTGGGACAATGGCAGGGCCTGCCCGGCGAGCAGCAACGCCGGCGACTTCGAACCGCTGGCGCTGGCGGAGATCGCCGCGACATCGGCGGCCACCGGCGGCCCCATCAACGGCCACGCGCAGTTCACCGCGCGCGGCGCCGGCCCCGGCTTCGGCGCCCATATCTGCGATGTGGAAGTCGACGAGGAGACCGGCGCGGTCAAAATCCTCCGCTACACCGCCGTGCAGGACGTCGGCACCGCCATCCATCCCGCCTATGTCGAGGGCCAGCTGCAGGGCGGCGTCGCGCAGGGCGTCGGCTGGGCCCTCAACGAGGAATACATCTACGACGAGAACGGGCGCCTCGAGAATCCCGGTTTTCTCGATTACCGCATGCCCGTCGCTTCGGACCTGCCGATGATCGACACGGTGCTGGTCGAAGTCCCCAATCCGCGTCATCCCTACGGGGTGCGCGGCGTCGGCGAGGTGCCGATCATCCCGCCCATGGCGGCGGTGGCGAACGCCATCGACGACGCCATCGGGCTGCGGATGACCGACCTGCCCATGTCGCCGCCGCGCGTCGTCGCCGCGCTCGAGGCGAACGGCGGCGCGAGCGCCGGCTGAGCCGGACCCGCCGGACGGCCGCGATGCCGCGGGTCGTGCTCCCGAAAAGCGTCGGCGAGCAATTCGCCGGCGGCGAGACGGAGATCGAGGTGGAAGGCGAGACCGTGCGCGCCCTCGTGCGCGGTCTCGACTCCCGCTTCCCGGGCATCGCGGCGATGATCGAGGAGGGCATGGCGTTCGCCATCGACGGCGAGATCCTCCAGAACGCCATGCTGGAGCCGGTGCAGCCCGACAGCGAAGTCTATCTGCTTCCGAAGATAGGCGGCGGAGACCGGGCGTGATCGGCGCCGACGAGGTCGCCCGCTACCGCGAACGCGGCTATCTGGTCGTCGAGGGTCTGCTCGACGGCGCGACCCTCGCCGAATTGCGCCGCGTGACCGACGAAGTGACCGCCGGCGCGCGCGGCCTGACCGGGCACAGCGAGTTCCTCGACCTGGAAGCGAGCCATACCCCCGACCGCCCGCGGGTGCGGCGCATCAAGAAGCCCTGGGGGGCGCACCCGTTCTACCGCGAAATGGCGGCGCACCGCCCCATTACGGACATCCTCGCGAAACTTATCGGCGAGGACATCCGCATGAGGCCCGGCGGCAAGGTCAACATGAAGGCCGCCGGATACGGCGCTCCCGTCGAGTGGCATCAGGACTGGGCCTTCTATCCCCACACCAATGACGACGTGCTCGCAGTCGGCATCCTCATCGACGACATGACGGCCGACAACGGCCCCCTGACGATGATCCCGGGCTCCCACAGGGGACCCGTCTACGACCACCACGCGGACGGCGCCTTTTGCGGCGCCATAAACCCTGAGAACGCGGACATCGACTTTGCGTCCGCCGTCGCCGTTGCGGCGCCGGCGGGGTCCATTACTGTCCACCACGCGCGCCTGGTTCACGGTTCGGCGATCAACCGTTCGGCGGCGCCGCGCCGCCTGTTGCTTTTCGAATACGCCGCCGCCGACGCCTGGCCGCTGGCCGGAACCGAGCCGGTGGACGATTTCGCCGCCTTCTGCGGGCGCGTGGTCCGCGGCAAGCCGCGCCTGCGCCCCCGCCTCGCCGACGTTCCGGTGCGCATGCCGTTCCCGAAGGCCGTCTACCAAGGGTCCATCTACGAGAACCAGCGCACGCTGGAAACCAGCTATTTCGAACACGACCCGGCCGCCGTGGCGGCGGAGTAGAACGCTCCGGAACGACAGGCGCGTCCGGAGCCGCATTGCGGATCGTCCGACGCCAATCGCCCGAACTTCGAACGAAGCTTCCCCGCGCCATGCGGGCCTGTATTGAGTTGCGGTTGCGAGTCGCTCGGCGACGGGCTACGGTCGCGGCATGGCAAACGCCGCTGCACTCGAATTCGACACCCTCGCCGCCACCCGCGAGCTCGTGGCCGCCGGGCTTGAACGACAGCAGGCGGAAGCCATTGCCGTGACCGTGCGCGCCAGCCGCGCCGGGCTGGCCACGAAGACCGATCTCGACAACCTCGAGGTGCGCCTCAGTGCGCGCATCGACGCGAACGCCGCCGACCTCAATGCGCGCATCGATGCGAACGCCGCCGACCTCAATGCGCGCATCGATGCGAACGCCGCCGACCTCAATGCGCGCATCGATGCGAGCGCCGCCGACCTCAATGCGCGCATCGATGCGAACACGGCTAGCCTCGATGCGAAGATTTCCGGCCTCGAAACACGGATGCTCCGGGTCGCCATCGCCATCGTGCTGGCGCAAACGGCGTTGACCGCCGCCTTGACTGCCGGCTTGACCTTCGGGCTGCTCAAGATGTTCGGCGGCGCGCCGTGAACGGCGCCGGGCCGGAGGCTGGGTCCGGCTCGCATCGCGCATGGGTGACCGCCCCCGCCCGAACCCGATAAAACCCTTGCATTGAGGGGGATGTCCGCACACGGACGTTCCGGTGCGCGTGCCGTTCCCGAGGGCCGTCCGCCAGGGTTCCATCTACGAGAACCGGCGCACTCCGGAAACCGGCTATTTCGAACACGGCCCGGCCGCCGTAGCGGCGGAGTAGAACGCTCCGGAACGACAGGCGCGTCCGGAGCCGCATTGCGGATCGTCCGACGCTGATCGCCCGAACTTCGAACGAAGCCTCCCCGCGCCATGCGGGCCTGTATTGAGTTGCGGTTGCGAGTCGCTCGGCGACGAGCTACGGTCGCGGCATGGCAAACGCCGCTGCACTCGAATTCGACACCCTCGCCGCCACCCGCGAGCTCGTGGCCGCCGGGCTTGAACGACAGCAGGCGGAAGCCATCGCCGTGACTGCGCGCGCCAGCCGCGCCGGGCTGGCCACGAAGACCGATCTCGACAACCTCGAGGTGCGCCTCAGTGCGCGCATCGATGCGAACGCCGCCGACCTCAATGCGCGCATCGACGCGAACGCCGCCGACCTCAATGCGCGCATCGATGCGAGCGCCGCCGACCTCAATGCGCGCATCGATGCAAACACGGCTAGCCTCGATGCGAAGATTTCCGGCCTCGAAACACGGATGCTCCGGGTCGCCATCGCCATCGTGCTGGCGCAAACGGCGTTGACCGCCGCCCTGACCGCCGGCTTGACCTTCGGGCTGCTCAAGATGTTCGGCGGCGCGTCGTGAACGGCGCCGGGCCGGAGGCCGGGTCCGACGCCTCGCATCGCGAATGGGTGACCGCGCCCGCCCGACCCGATAAGCCCCTTGCATCGAGGGGGATGTCCGCACACGGACGTTCCGGCGCGCATGCCGTTCCCGAAGGCCGTCCGCCAGGGTTCCATTTACGAGAACCGGCGCACTCCGGAAACCGGCTATTTCGAACACGGCCCGGCCGCCGTAGCGGCGGAGTAGAACGCTCCGGAACGACAGGCGCGTCCGGAGCCGCATTGCGGATCGTCCGACGCTGATCGCCCGAACTTCGAACGAAGCCTCCCCGCGCCATGCGGGCCTGTATTGAGTTGCGGTTGCGAGTCGCTCGGCGACGAGCTACGGTCGCGGCATGGCAAACGCCGCTGCACTCGAATTCGACACCCTCGCCGCCACCCGCGAGCTCGTGGCCGCCGGGCTTGAACGACAGCAGGCGGAAGCCATCGCCGTGACTGCGCGCGCCAGCCGCGCCGGGCTGGCCACGAAGACCGATCTCGACGGCCTTGAAGTGCGCCTCAATGCGCGCCTCGACGCGAAGATTTCCGGCCTCGAAACGCGGATGCTTCGGGTCGCCATCGCCATCGTGCTGGCGCAAACGGCGTTGACCGCCGCCCTGACCGCCGGCTTGACCTTCGGGTTGCTCAAGATGTTCGGCGGCGCGCCGTGAACGACAGGCGACCCCCCCTGGAGCCGCCCCAGGCCTTGAAGCATTGGGGTTCGGCAAGCGCCCGTCCGAAGCCGTCGCACAGGCAGTTCGTCAAGGCCGCGCCGGTCTCTACCGGCGCCTTGCGGATACGGGGTGTCGGCCTCCTCGCTGTCGCGGCGGCGCTCAAAGGGCTGCTGTCGCCATATTGGCGCGTGCGGGCGAGTGGCTTGACTACAGGATGAAGCGCCGGGGGCGTCCACACGCGGAAATAGAAACGACCGGCTCCATTATGGGAGAGTTCTGACATATCGAGACCTCTGCATACCTCGTTTCGCCTGTGGCAGGATCGCGTTCCCGGCGGTTTACGACGTTTCCGAACCCGCCGTCGGCGTATGACGATGCGTGACGGAATTGGGAACATCCGCCCCCTGCCCCGGTAATTCTCGCGAAAGATCATGTGAAGAAATCGGCCGGCCTTACAAACACTCGTCATTCCCGCGAAAGAGCGTGTGAGGAAATCGGGCGGCTCTCGTCGTGACGGACGGATCGCCGAGGTATAGGAATTGTAAAGACAATACCCACCGAATAATACTTCGTCATTCCCGCGAAAGCGGGAATCCGGAGGCGGTCGTCCGCAATGTCGGCCCGGTTTTTCTTACGGAAACGCCGCAAAGAGATTCCCGCTTTCGCGGGAATGACGAGTGTTTGTAACGCTGTTCGATTTCTTCACACGCTCGAAAGCGGGAATCTGCTTGCTGCGTTTCCATAAGGAAAACCGGGCCGGTATTGCGGACGGTCGCTTCTGGATTCCCGCTTTCGAGCGTGTGAAGAAATCGGGCCTCTCTGATCGTGACAGCCGGATCGCCGAAGTGACGGCATTGTAAAAGACAATACCCACCGAATAATACTTCGTCATTCCCGCGAAAGCGGGAATCCGGAGGCGGCCGTCCGCAATATCGGCCCGGTGTTCTTACGGAAAACGCCGCAACGGATTCCCGCTTTCGCGGGAATGACGAAGAGTAGTAGCGTCTCTTGATTTCTTCACGCGCTCTTTCGCGGGAAAGAGGGAGAGAGGGTGGATTTTCGCGATTTCATCATGCGTCGTTATGCTCTGCCGGCAAGTTCGGGAGCGTCGTAAAACGCGGGACCGCGATCCTGCGGCAAGCGAAACCGGTTATGCAGAGGTCTCATCCCGTGCGCTCCCGGGGGCGCGCCGACCGCGTGACAGTCGTGGATTTCCCGACACTCGCAAGCGAGCGTCGCGCTTCGCCTTGCGGGCGGCGGCGGCGAACGCCCTCAACGCGCGGCTTCGGCCGCCTTCGCGACGACATCGGCGGCGAGCTTGCCCGACAATTCCTGGAGGTTCTCGAACCGGTAGTCGTAGGTTCCGACGCCGCGTGTGAGAGAGCGGAGCTCGACGATCAGGTCCGACATTTCCGCCTGCGGCAGGAGCGCCGTTACGCCGTCCCATCCCTTCCAGCCCTCGCGCGGCTCGAAACCCAGAATCTGGCCGCGCCGGCCCGACAGAAGACGCTGGACATGCGCCGTGAACTCCGACGGCACGTAGATCGCGACATGGTAGACCGGCTCCAGAAGCACCGGGCTGCATTGCGGCAGCGCCGCCCCCATGGCGATCCGCCCCGCCATCTGGAACGCCATTTCCGAACTGTCTACCGAATGATACGAGCCGAACACCAGATCGACGCCGATATCGACCACCGGAAAACCGAGCGGCCCCTTGCGGCAATAATCGACGACCCCGTTCTCGACCGCCGGGATGTATTGCTTCGGCACCACCCCGCCCACGATCGAGTCCCTGAACGCGAAGCCGCTGCCGCGCGGCCGCGGCTCCACGGTGAGGAACACGTCGCCGAACTGCCCGTGGCCGCCGGTCTGCTTCTTGTGGCGGCCCTGAACCCGCTCGACGCGCTTGCGGATGGTTTCCTTGTAGGGGATCTTCGGCGGGTCGGTCGCCAGCGGCAGGTTGAACCTGTTGCGCAGCCTGTCGAGCGCGACACGGATGTGCATCTCGCCCTGACCCCGCAGCTGGAGCTGGCGCACCTCGGTGTTCTGTTCGGCGACCAGCGACCGGTCCTCCTCCAGAAGCTTGCCCAGGGCGTCGGACATCTTCACTTCGTCGTCGCGCTTCTCCGCATGGATGCCGAAGGCGTAGACGGGTTCGAGCGCCGCCACATCGAGCGCCGCCGGTTTCTCCGGAGGCGCGCCCGCCGACGACAGGAAGTCGCCCGTGCGCACGCCCTCCATGCGCCCCAGCGCGACGATCTCTCCCGCCCCCGCCTCGCTCACCTTGTTCACCGTCTGGCCGAACAGCGTGTTGATGCTGCCGATTCGCCGGCCGCCGAGGCTCATGCCGTCCTTCAGCGCGCCGCTCCACACGCGCGCCAGCGACAATTTGCCGCTGGACGCCGTGTTGTAGGTCTTGAGCACCTGGACGACGGCGCCTCCGCCCGGATCTTCGGCGATCCCCGCCCGCGCCGCCGTCGCCGACGCTTCGGGCAGGTCGTGACGCAACGCCTTGAGCAGGCGCCGAACGCCGTTCTGGCGCTCGCCGGCGCCCATCATCGCCGGGACGACCAGCCCGCGCCGGAACGCGCTGCGCAGGGTGTCGAAGATGTCCTCGTTCGGCGGCGTGCGGTCCTCGAGCAGCGCCTCCAGCAGGTCGTCGTCGAAATCCGCCAGCGATTCGAGCATTTCGGTGCGGGCCGCCTCGCAGTCCGCGGCCGTCTCCCCCGGCGCGTCGATGACCTGCGACGCGGCGCCGTCGCGCCAGGCGTAGGCGCGCTCGCGCACGAGATCGACATAGCCGCCCACCGACTCGCCGTCGAGGATCGGAACCTGGCGGGCGATGAGGGGGCGCCCCGACTGCTCGCGCATCGCCGCCAGCGCTTCCGACACCGGCGCCGTCGCGCGGTCGAGCTTGTTGACGAACATCAGGGTGGGGATCTTGCGCGCGTCGAGGAAGTGCATGAGCGGCGCCAGCGCCACCGCCCGGTCGACCGCCGCCTCGACCACCAGCACGGCGGCGTCGACGCCGACCGCGGCGTCGAACGCCTCCTGCACGAATTCGAGGGAGCCGGGACAGTCCAGCGCGGTGAAACTCTCGCCCATATGGTCGAAGCGCACCGTGCCGATCTCGACGCTCATCCGCCGCGCGCGCGCTTCCGGCGAGCCGTCGGAGACGGTGTTGCCCTCCTTGACCGTGCCCTTGCGCGACACCGCGCCGGCGGCGAACAGCATGGTCTCCAGAAGGGAGGTCTTGCCGCTCGAGAACGGCCCGATCAGCGCGAAGCTGCGCGGGCCCGACGGGTCCCTGGCGGTGGTGGGGTCGGTCATGGGGTTCTGCCTCCGGCCGGGCGCTCGATGCGCTGCATGGCGACGGGTCGTCGCCGGACTCGACGCCGGGCAGCGTGCCCCGCGCGGCGCCCCGGTGGCAAGCGAAAGCTTGGCCGGCGCCCGCCGCGGTTACGCGCCCGCCGCGGCTTCCGCCGCCCTGACCAGGCGGATCAGCAGATCGTGGGTGGGCGTGGCGACGCCGGCCTCGCGCCCCGCCTTCGCGATGCCGCCGTTGATGGCGTCGATCTCGCCGGGGCGGCCCGCCTCAAGGTCCTGCCGCATCGATGGGCGGCCGTCGGGGATCTTCGCCCCGAAATCGCGGACATACGCCGCGGCGTCGTCGAAGCCGAGCGCGATCTTCCGGGCGCGGGCGACCGCCTCGCCCTCGCGCGCGCAGGCCGCGGCGACGGGCCACGCCTCGTCGCTGTCGAGAACCTCGCCCACGGTCGTCCGGGTGAGCGCGCACACCGCGCCGAAGGCGCCGTTGCAGATCAGCTTCTCCCAGATGAGCCGGTGGATGTCGTCGAACACGCGGACGTTGAACCCCGCTTGCGACCAGACCCCGGCGACGGCGCGCAGGCGCGGCGTCGCCGGCCCCGCGCTTTCGCCCAGGCGGATGAGCTCCATGCCTTCGTGACGGACCCGGCCGGGGCCGAGGAGCCGCGCTCCGAACCCTCCGGCGACGCCCACCGCCACCCGTTCCGGCCCCAGCACGCCCGCCGCGGCCTCGACGCCGCCGATGCCGTTCTGGATCGTCAACACCGGCGTATCGGGACCGAGGACGCTTCGCGCGGCGCGCGCCGCATCGGCGACATGGCGGACCTTGGTGGCGAGGATCGCCAGGTCGCACGGGCCGACCTCGTGCGCGTCCGTCGCGGCGCGGACGCGCACGGTGCGGCTTCCGCTGGCCCCCTCGACGCGCAGACCGCGCTCCCGGATCGCCGCGATGTGGGCCGCGTCGACATCGACCGCCCAGACTTCGTTCCCGGCGGCGCCGAGCAGCCCCGCATAGACCGATCCCATCGCCCCCGCGCCGATGACTGCGATCTTCATGACCTGCCCCTTCCGCGCCAGCCTCCCCAATCCACCATAGCAGAAGCGCTGTTTCCCGACGGCGAATGCACCGATCCCGCAGCGCACTGAAAAAAAATCGCGCGCCGGCAATTTTCAGCTTGCATCCCAAGGGGGGGGGGGTAGGGCAGCCTTCCTACCCGCTCGGCGGCGGCGAGCTGCGGAGCGGGAACGCGGCAGGCGCGCTTCGCGTGACCGGCGGCAATTGATCGCAAGGGGGGTTGGAGCCATGGCCAGAACCGGCGATATGATTTTCCGTGCGAGGCGCCGGAAAGGCTGGAGCCAGGCCAGGCTCGCAGCCAAAATCGGGAAATTCGCGCCGCAGATATCGAATTGGGAGAATTACAAAACGACGCCGAATGAACATGACTTGGCGTTGTTGGAAGAAGCCCTTGGCAGTTCGCTGAAGGATACCGCAATCGGCGATTTGATTCGCGACGAGAGAAGCAGGAAAGGCTACACCCAGGAACTGCTCGCCGAGAAAATCGGGAAGTCCGCCGAGAGAATCTCGGAATGGGAGGAAGGCGAGGTCAAGCCGAAGCGCAAGCATTTGGCGTTGTTGGAGGAAGTTTTCGACTATCCGTTGTTCGATACCGCCGGGGAAATCGACAGTTACCTGGACAGGGGCGGTTCCGCGGCGGACCTCGCTCAAGAGGCTTCCGTGAGTCAGGCGACGATATACAACATATTGAGTGGAAAATCGCTCCATCCCTTCAAGGCGACCGTGGAGCGCATCCGGGAGGCTTTGGAGACGTTGCATGAGCGTCTCGGCGATGAGGAGGCGGAGCAGGTCGATGACGGGGTAGACGAGGATGAGTCCGATCCCGAGCCGCCGAAATTCCTGGTTGAAGGCGGACTGGGGAAAGGGGGCAGTACGGGACGAATCATAAAGAGCATCAGATTGTTCAATCCGCATGCCGACGAACAGGTGGAATCCCTGCCGAACACGCCGGGCGTCTACTTGTTTTATGCGGGAGACAACGATGTCGCGATCCCCAGCGACGCGATCCCCAGCGGCGGGGTAAGCGCCAGCATAAACAAGTTGCGCCTCGTCGGGACGCCCGAATATATCGGAGAAACCAGAAATATACACCAGAGAATAGAGTACTGGCATAAAAATCACGAAAAGGGACTGTCGAACACGTGGTGGTTCCGCAACGACTGGATCAATCTCGCGGTGTATGTCGAAACCGACATGGAAGTGCGGTATGAGCTGGAAACGCTCTTGATCAAATTATTGAGCCCGCAAGCGAATCGGCAAAAGGCGGGAGTTAAGGTGTAGCGAGGAGTTCGCCTGCAATACTGCAAGATGGCCTAATGCATCGACAGCGATCCTGCATGTTACGACCACGGTAGGCGGTTACGAGAGGCCGCGCGCCGCACGTAAGGCCTGCGGCGGGGGCGGTTCGAAGCGATGTCCGGCGAATCTTCCAGCCCTTCACCGGAACGAAAGGGAGAGGGTGGACAGATCGTTTGGCGCCTACGCCGGACGAATCGCCTGCTGTTGACATTCGACCACGGATATGGCGTCCCTCCCAACCTGCCTCCGGCGCCGTCAGGACAAGTCGGCGGGAAAGGGCGCGGGCGCGAGAATGTCGATACCGGTTGAGAAAGCGGTGGCGCAAGAGGCAGGAACCGGCTCCGCCGCCATGCCGATCTTGCGGGAAGGCGAACGGCCGACGGTCTATGCCGATCGCGTCGGCGAATGGTGCGCCGCGCGGAAATCCGACCGATGCCGCAAGAAGCACGGCTTCTTTCTGACTCCGGTCGCCGCCGCCGATTTCATGGCCGGGCGCATCGAGGCGAGCGGACAGACGCTCCGGGTCCTCGATCCGGCCGCCGGCGCCGGCGTTCTCTGTTGTGCGGCCGTCGAAGCGCTCGCCTCCCGATCCCCGAAGCCGGAGCGGATCGACGCGGTCGCGCACGAGATCGACAGGGACTCGATCGCGCCTCTGCGAACTGTCCTCGATCGACTCGCCGACTGGTGTTGCGCCCGCGGCGTCGTGCTCACCACCCGCATCGAAGCGGCGGATTTCATTCTGGCGCATGCCGGGGCGCTTCGTTCGCGCTGCGGGTCGCTCCCCTTCGGGATGGACATCGAAGAATTCGATATCGTCATCGCCAATCCGCCCTGGTTCAAGATCGGCAAGGCCGACCCGCGGGCCGTCGCTGCGTCCCCGGTGGTTCACGGTCAGCCCAACATCTACGCTCTCTTCATGGCGGTGGGCGCAGCATTGCTGCGCGCCGGCGGGGATTTCATTTCCATCACGCCGCGCAGCTTCGCGTCGGGACCGTATTTCCGGCGCTTCCGCACCGTTTTCTTCGACATGATCCGGCCGACCGGGGTTCACGTCTTCGACTCCCGGCGCGACGCCTTCGCCCGCGACGCGGTGATCCAGGAGAACGTCATTTTTTCCGGCGTCCGCCGGGACCGCCGGCGCGGGAACGGAAGCGGCGCGCCGCTTGCGATCTCGTCGAGCCGCGGCGTCGGCGACATCGACAAGGCCGTTCGCCGCGAGGTTCCTGTGGACATCGTCCTCGATCTCGAGTCCGGGGACAGGGTGCTTCGCCTTCCGGCTTGCGATGAGGAAGAGAATGCGCTGGCGCTGGCGGACTCGTGGTCGGGCAGTCTTCGCAGTCTCGGCCTGAACGTTTCCACCGGCCCTGTGGTCCCGTTCCGGGCGGCGGAGTTCATCTGCCGGCAGGGCGAAGCGCCGGAGAGCCATGCGCCCCTCCTGTGGATGGACCACGTTCGCGCCATGCGCGCCGACTGGCCCCTGAACCGGCGCAAGCCGGAATTCATCCGGCGCTCGGGCGCCGGAGCGCTTCTCGCGCCGAACAGGAACTATGTCCTCCTGCGCCGTTTCAGCGCCAGGGAAGAAGCGCGCCGACTGACCGCGGCCCCCTGGCTGGCGGCGCGGCTCGCGGTTCCGGAGGTGGGGATCGAGAACCATCTGAACTACGTCCACCGGCCCGGCGGCGCACTCTCCGAAGACGAAGCCTGGGGGCTTTCGGCGCTCTATAACAGCCGCCTTCTCGACGCGTGGTTCCGCGCCGTCAACGGCAACACACAGGTGAACGCCGCCGAACTGCGCGCCATGCCGCTTCCGCCGCACCGGGCGATCGTCTCGCTCGGCCGGCGTGTGAAACGGCTCGCCGACCCCATGGAGGGCCTGGACGCGCTCGTGACGGCTCTGGTCGTCCGCCCCAAATCCAAGGAAACGGCCGTTGGCCGAGGTTGAGGAAGCGCGGGAGATACTCGAAGCGCTCGGCATGCCGTCGCCGCAGCGCAACCGGATGTCCGGCATGACGCTCATCGCGCTCTGCGGACTGACGCCTGCCGACGCCTGGTCCGACGCCGAACGGCGACCGTGCACCGTTACAAAGGGCATTATGGACTATCTCAAGGAACATTACGGGGCCGACTACGCCCCGAATACTCGGGAAACCGTCCGTCGCCAAGTGCTCCACCAGTTCGTTCAGGGCCGGATCGCCGACTACAACCCTTTCGATCCCGGCCTTCCCACGAACAGTCCGCGCGCCCATTACGCCATCACGGAAGCGGCGCTGGAGGCCATCCGGCGCTATGGCGCGGACGGATGGGACACGGCCGTGGAGAAATTTCGCCGCGAACAGGGCGCGCTTGCGGAACGCTACGAACGCGAGCGCCGCCGCAATTTGGTCCCCGTCGCATTGCCGGACGGGCGCGAACTTCGACTCTCTCCGGGCAGGCACAATGAGGTGCAGAAGGCGGTCGTCGAGCAATTCGCGCCTCGCTTCGCTCCCGGCGCGCGCCTGCTTTATATCGGGGACACTGCCAAAAAAGACTTGCTTGTCAACGAGACCGCCTTCGCCGAGCTCGGAATTTCCGTTACCGAACACGACAAGCTGCCCGACATCGTGCTTCACGACATTCAACGGAACTGGCTGTTTCTCGTCGAGGCAGTCACGTCGCACGGCCCTGTGACGCCGAAGCGAGTCGTCGAGCTCGAGAATATGCTGACGGCGTGCCCGGCAGGCGCCGTCTACATCAGCGCCTTCCCGGATTTCGGCGAGTTCCGGAAACATATGAGGGTTATCGCCTGGGAGACGGAAGTCTGGCTCTGCGATGCCCCCGATCACATGATTCACTATGACGGCGACCGGTTTCTCGGGCCGAGAACGCAAGGAGGTCATGATTGTCGGTAAGGAGTTGTCTTCGAACCGGGACGGGTTTGCGAAGCGGCGGTTGCGGGCGGGCAAGCAGCTGTCCGATATGAAGTGGTCGGTGCCCCGCCGCCGGCGACGCCGGTTCGTCGCCCGCTGTCGGCATAACCCGTAACGCTCTCTGTCCCGGTTCAGACACATGTGAGACATGGCGCGTGCGTCCCGGCCCGGCGTCCCATATGCGTTGAACGCGGACAGCCGCTTGCCCGGCGCCGCGGGCTGGGATAGTCTGGCGTCGGCGGGCGGCGCATGTGGGGCCATAGCTCAGTCGGGAGAGCGCTTGAATGGCATTCAAGAGGTCGGGGGTTCGACTCCCCCTGGCTCCACCACGCCGTCCCCGCCGGCCGGCCCTGCGCGCTCCGGACGGGCGATGACGGGGGCGAAGGCGCGGGTGCTCGTCACCGGCGGCGCCGGCTACATAGGCAGCCACGCCGTTCTGGCGTTTCGCGAGGCCGGTTACCCCGTCACCGTGCTCGATGACCTGTCCACCGGACATCGCGCGGCGGTTCCCGACGGGGTGGACTTCGTGGAGGGCGACGCCGGAGACCCGGACCTTGCGGCGAAAATTATCGCCGAACGACGCATCGGCGCCGCCGCGCATCTCGCGGCGAGCGTCAGCGTGCCCGAGTCGGTCGCCGACCCGCTTCTCTATTACCGCAACAACAGCGGCGCAAGCGCGAACCTCATCCGCGCCTGCATCGACGGCGGGGTGCGGCTGTTCGTCTTTTCGTCCACGGCTGCGGTGTATGGCGCGCCGCGCGCGCTTCCCGCTTCGGAGGCCCTCGCGCCGGAGCCCATTAACCCCTACGGCCGCTCCAAACTGGTCACCGAATGGGCGTTGCAGGACGCCGCGGCGGCGCATGACTTCCGTTTCGCGGCGCTGCGCTATTTCAACGTGGCCGGCGCCGACCCGGACGGGCGGGCCGGCCAGGCGGGGCCGAAAGCGGGACATCTGATCGCGGTTGCGTGCGAGGCGGCGCTGGGGCTGCGCGACGGCGTGACGGTCCACGGCGCCGATTACCCCACCGCCGACGGTACCGGGGTGCGCGACTACATCCACGTATCGGACCTCGCGCGGGTCCACGTCGCGGCGCTCGACAGCCTCGCGGCCGGCGCGGCGGGAGGGGTCTTCAATTGCGGCTACGGGCACGGCTTTTCGGTCCGCGAAGTGCTCGCCGCAGTGGAGGCCGAAGCGGGGACGCGGCTGCGCGTCCGCGAGGGGCCGCGGCGCGCCGGGGACCCGCCGGCGCTGGTCGCCGATGCATCGCGTCTGGGCGCGGCCATGCGCTGGTCGCCGCGCCATGACGACCTGCGCTTTATCGTCCGCACGGCGCTGTCGTGGCGGCGCAGCCCCGCATACGGGTTCGACGCCCGGTAAGGCGCGCCCGCCGGTCTTTCTTCGCAGGTCAAGGGGGAATTCGGTTCATTGCAACCGGGCGCCCCATATTATCCGGAAGAATGGGCGATATTATCCATTGTCGCCCACTGTTTCTTTCAGCCCTTCGAATTCCCGGAAACGGATTTGACGGAAACTTTCCGGATTGATAAACGCGCCCGCTTTCATTCGTTTTCCCCGGAGGATGTCATGACGAGGGACCATCGAGCGCGCCGGGCGGCGCCGCGGCTTGCGGCGGCTTGCGTCGCGGCGGCGCTGGCGGCGCCGGCGGCGCCGGCGGCGGCGCAGGACGATGCCGGAGAGCCGGCGCCCGCCCCGCTGCCCGATATCGAGGTCATCGGCGTGACGCCCCTGAGCGGCGCCGGGACGCCGATCGACCGGGTTCCCTACAATGTGCAGGTCACCGCATCCGGCGAATTCGAATCGGAAACCCGGGGAACGGTCTACGACTTTTTCGATACGGCTTTCGCGGGCGCGTCGGCCGCCGACGTGCAAAACAACCCGTATCAGAAGAACTTTACCTATCGCGGTTTCGTGGCGGGGCCGCTGCTCGGCGAGAGCGTGGGCATCGCTGCGTTCCTTGACGGCGTCCGCATCAACGACCCGTTCGGCGATGTGGTGCAGGCGGCTCTGTTCCCGGAAATGGCGATCGAGCGGCTCGAACTCGGCAATTCGGACCCGGCGTTCGGTTTCAATGCGCTCGGCGGCGCGCTGGTCCTGCGCACTTACGACGGGACGAGTTTCCAGGGGGCCGAGGCCGCGCAGTCGTTCGGCTCTTTCGGCCGCCTGCGCACGACCTTGCGCACCGGCAGCGAGCAAGGGCCGTGGAGCGCGTTCGCGGCTTTCCAGCGCGACCGGGAGGACGGCTGGCGCGACGCCTCGCCGTCGCGCCTCAACCGCTTTTTCGCCGATGTGGGCCATGCAGGCGATACCGGGGCGATGCACATCTCGCTGTCGCTCGCCGATACCGACCTGATCGGCAACGGCCTGACGCCGGTCGAACTGTATGAGGTCGACAACACCGCCAACTTCACGACGCCCGACCAAACGCGGAACCGGAACCTGCTGATCGCCGCGCGAGGCGATATCGCCGTCGGCGACGACATCACGATCGAAGGCAACGTCTATTTCCGACGCCTGCGCCGGCACACGCTGAACGGCGACGAGGTCGACGCCGAGACTTGCGACGACAGCGACGAATATGTCTGCCGCGAGGGCGACGAAGACGATGACGATGACAATGACGACGAAGCCGCCGGCGACGATGACGACGACAACGGCAATGGCCACGCCGCCCAGGATGACGATGACGACGACGACGACGACAACGGCAATGGCAATGCCGCGGAGAACGGCCACGGCGGCCATGACGATGAAGACGAAGAAGACGAAACCGAACTCGTGATCGTCGATACGGGCGGCAATCCGCTCGCCAGTTTCATGCCCGAAAGCGGCGCCTACGGCGCGCTCAACACCAGCACGACCCTTACGACGGCGTTCGGCGCCGGGCTTCAGGCGTCGATCGACAGCCCGCTGGGCGGCATGGACAATCTGTTCGTCATCGGCGGCGGCGTCGATGTCGGACGAACCCGGTTCCGCTCCGAATCGGAGGTGGGCGAGCTGCTGAACAGCCGCGGCGTGATCGGGAGGCCGTCGCCGCGGCATGTCGGCGGCATCCTGAAGTTCCCCGATCTCGACGATGACGACGAATTGTTCTGCGACGAGGACGGAACCGATGCGGCCGCCGTCATCGACGGCAAGGGCTATTGCGAGGACGACGCGGCGCCGGTGCGGCTGGTCGCCGAGAACCGCTATCTCCGGGCGTTCGTTTCGGACACGCTCTACGCCACGGACGACCTGACCCTGACCGGCTCGGTGGGAGCGAACTATGCGACCGTCAAACTCACCGACGAGTCGCTGTTCCTCGGAACGCCGGGCGACGCGCTCGACGGCGACCATGATTTCTTCAGCATGAACCCTGCGGTCGGCGCGGCCTGGGCGATCCCGGGTCTCGAGTCGCCGGTCACCCTCTATGGCGGGTTCAGGCAGGGCAGCCGGGCGCCGTCTCCGGCGGAGCTCAGCTGTGCGGACCCGGACGACCCGTGCAATCTGCCCAACGCTTTCGTCGCCGACCCGCCGCTCGATCAGGTGACATCACGCACGTTCGAGGCGGGGCTTCGCGGTTCGCTGGACGGTCCGGCGCTCGACTGGAGCGCGAGCGCGTTCCGGGCGACGAACAGCGACGACATCATCTTCATCAGCGCCGGAACCGGGTTGTCGAGCGGCTATTTCGACAATGTCGGCGAAACCCGCCGCCAGGGCTTCGAACTGTCCGCCGACGGCGAGGCGGGGTGGTTCGACTGGTTCGTCAACTACGCCTATCTCGAAGCGACGTTCCAAACGAACTTCCGGGTCTTCGCGGAGAACCACCCGATGGCCGTCGACGACGAGATCCCGGTCGAAACTGGCGACCGGATTCCGGGGATCCCGGCCCACAGTCTGGGCGCCGGGTTCGGGATCGAGCCGGTCGACGGCATGAGGATTGCGCCGAGCCTGGTCTATCGTTCCGGCGTTTATCTGCGGGGCGACGAGGGGAACCTCGCGCCCCGGACGGAGGCTTACACGGTCGCGAACCTCGATGCGAGCTACCGGGTGGACGACTGGCTGGAGCTGTTCGCCCGCGTCGAGAACCTGTTCGACCGCCGTTACGAGACCTTCGGCGTTTTCGGCGAGTCGGGTTGCGAAGTGCCAATCCGGGAGTTGCCGTGTCCGGGCGGCCGGGGCGGGATCACGAACCCGCGTTTCATATCGCCGGGCCAGCCCCGGGCGGCGATGGCGGGGGTGCGCATTCTCCTGAACTAACCGCCCCCGGCCATCCGGCGCAACGCGCGGACGCGGTTTTCGGTCGCCGGGTGAGTCGCGAACAGACTGTCGCGGCGGTGTGCGTGCAGCGGGTTGACGATGAAGAGATGGGCGGTGGCGGGGTTCGCCTCCGCCGCCCGGTTGTCGATGCGGCGCGCCGGAGCGGCGATCTTTTCGAGCGCGTCGGCGAGCCAGAGCGGATTGCCGCAGATTTCCGCGCCGCCGCGGTCGGCCGCGTATTCGCGCGACCGGCTGACCGCCATCTGCACAAGAGCCGCGGCGAGGGGCGCAACGATCATCGCGACGAGGACGCCGACGATGCCGAACGGGTTGTTCCGCGCGCCGCGGCCGAACAGGAAGCCGAATTGCGCGAGGAGGCCGATGGCGCCCGCGAGAGTCGCGGTGACCGTCATGATCAGCGTGTCGCGGTTGCGCACATGGGCGAGTTCGTGCGCCATGACGCCCGCGATCTCCTGCCACGACAAGCGGCGCAAGAGCCCGGTCGTGGCGGCGACGGAGGCGTGTTCGGGGTCGCGTCCGGTGGCGAAGGCGTTCGGCTGATCGCTGTCGATGACGAACAGTCCGGGCATGGGCAGCCCGGCGCGGCCGGCGAGCCGCGCGACCACCCGGTGAAGCTCCGGCGCGGAACGCTCGTCGACCTGACGGGCGCCGTACATCCGCAGCACGAGCTTGTCGGAGTTCCACCAGGCGAAGGCGTTCATCGCGACGGCCAGGCCGAAGGCGACGATCATGCCCGCCTCGCCGCCGACCATGAAGCCGACGCCGACGAAGAGCGCGGTCATGACGCCCAGCAGAACGGCGGTTCGCAACGTGCTCATGACATCTCCATGCGGACCGCCGCCGACAGCGCAGCCTGCGCCCCGTCCCACGGGGCAAGGACGCATCCGGCGATCCGCCACCGCCCGTCCGCCTGGCGCTGCATCGGGTAGCGAGCGAGCCACGCCTCGCCGTCGGCGTCGACAATGAGCACTCGCTGGACCGGCAGCGCGCCCGACTCGTCGAGTCTCCGGAAACTCACCTCGGCGGGCCGGTAGACGGGGCCGTAGGCGGCGCGGACCATGGCCGCGAAGGTCTCCGCATCGCCGAATTTCGCCTGGATTCCGGGCGCGGCGAGAGCGAACGCCGCAGCGGCGTCGTCGCGTTCGAAAGCGGCGATCTGCGCCTCGATGACGCTGCGAATGGCGCCGCGGTCGGAGTCGTCGAGCGCTTCGGCGACAGCCGGCAGGGCAAGCGGCGCGATCGACAGCAGCAGCGCGGCGAACGCCGCAGGACGCATCATCGCGCGAACAGGCGCACTTCGCTCGCCGCGACTTCCGCGGAAGTGGTGAAGGAAAGGCGTATGCGCTCGGGCGGCAGGTTCATGGCGAGCAGGGTTTCCATCACCCGTTCGGCGTTGCGGCCGGCAGCCGCGGCGTTGCGTTGCGCCTCGGCGCTGTCGGCGGCGGCAGGCGCAACCGCGACCAGTTCGAAGCGCGCGTCCGGCCGGCGCCCGAGCGCCGCTGCCACGGCCTCGTAAAGCGCGTCCTCATAGGCGATGTCGGGTCTCGCGAAGCGGATGGTGACCAGCGCCGGGACGCCTTCCGCGGCGACGCCGGCCGGCGGCGGGGGAACGGCCGACGGGGGAGGGAGGGCCGCAACGTCGGGGGGCGGCGCGAGGCCCGACGGCGGCGCTTGCGCATCGTCGAGCCAGGCGGCGTAGCGGTCGAAGGTGAGTTCGATTTCGGCAAGCAGGCGCTCGTTCTCGCCGATGACGCGCGCGACCCGGCTTTCGACGCCGGCGATCTCGCCCTGGTCGACGCCGAGGGCGGCGCGCACCGCACGCGCGGCCTTCGTCGATTCCACGAGATAGGCGGTCATGCCCCGGTTGACGGCGATGCGGTTGTTGAGCGCGCGCAGCCGCGCCGAATAGGCGGCGGCGACATCCTTCAGCGCCCCGCGCGCCGCCCGCCACTGGCTCGCCAGGATGGGGTCGTCGGGAGGCATTCCGTTGCGGGTCCGCCCGTTCACCGCGTCCACCGCCGCGACGTAGAGTTCGGCGGACTCGGCGGCGCCGTCGGCGAGGCTCTGCAACTCGCTGCGCTGGGCTTCGATCACCCCGGCGAGGCCCGCGAGCTCGTTTTCGAGTTCGGCCGCGCGCCGGCGCAGCAACGCCGTCGGCACACCCGAAAGCGGCGCAGGCGTGGCGTCGGGGACGGGCGATTCCGCGAACGCCGCCGCCGATCCGGCGTCGACGGCAGGGGCCGCAGGCGCGGCGGCCGCGGGAGGAGCGGGCGCGTCGGCGGCGCCCCCGGGGGCGCCGGGGTTGCCCAGCGCGCAGGCGCCGAGCGCCGCGATCATCGGACAGAGCGCGGCTCTCCGCATGTCGATCGTCATGACTGCACCCGCCCGCCCGCCGCGCCGAGCGCGGCCGGGTCCCCTGGTCGGCAAGCCGAAAACCGGCGCCGCGCCGGTCGCCACCATATGCCGGACGCGCCGCCGGCAACAAGGCGCTCGTCGGCGTTGCGGGTCGGCGTCATGCGAAGGTGCGCGCCATCCATCGGACTTCGCCGAGGATCGCGGCGTCCGCCGGCCACGATATCGGCGCATATTCGGGCGCCGGGTTATCGCTCAGCAACAGCCAGCCGTCGTCGCCCTTGCCGGCCCGCTTGACGACGAGTCCGTCGCCCGTCCGCAGGGCGTAAAGCCGGCCGGCGCGGCGGCGCCGGGACGCGCGGTCGATCAGAATCCGCGAACCGTCCGGCAAGGTGGGCTCCATCGACGCGCCGCGCACGCCGATGACGACGCATTGCGTGGGGTCGAGGCCGCGGCTTTCGAGCCAGTCGCGGCGGAACGCCAGCGCGCCGACGGCGCTTTCTTCCGTCGCTTCGGCGCCGCCGCCGGCGGCCGCCGCGACCTCCACCACCTCCACCTGCCGTGTGGCTTCGGGCATGGGAGGCTGCGGCCGCAACGCCATGTCCTCGCGCAGCAACGCGGTTTCGGCGCGGACGACGCTCTGCACCATGGCGCGAAGGGTGTGCGCTCCGCTCTCCGCCGGCGGCGGTTCGGAGGGTTCGGATTCCGGCGCGCAGATTTTCAATTCGAGGCCGAGCGCGGCGCAGATGTCGGCCGCCCGGTCGACCGAGGGCGCCTGTACGCGGTGGGGGTCGAGAAGCCCTCTCAAGGCCCAGGCGGGCAGGCCCCGGGCCCGCTCGAAACGCCGTGCGCCCATCGACGCATCGTCGAGAGCGGCGCGGACGCGCCCCCTGATCTGCGCGCTCAAGACCGTCATGTGCGCAATGTAGCACGGAAACGACAGCACGGAAGCGCAATCGGCCCTTCTCGTTATGGCGATGGAGAAGGCGCCCGGGAGCGGACCGTCCGCCGGCGTCGTCGTCGTCGCGCTTCGCGCGTTCGCTGGATGGTTATTGTCTTTCGCAACGCCGATTCTTCGGCGATCCGGCCGTCGTAACGAGAACCGTCCGATTTCTTCGCACGCTCGTATCGGGGGGGGGGGGGGCGATAACGAGAACCGCTGTTGTCTGTCAGGGCTCGAAGCTATTCGTTTGGCGTCTGTCCGTCGGGCGGCAGGGTCGGAAGGCGCCGGCTCCTCCGTGTCTCGCATGTGTCCGAACCGGGTCGCGTCCCACGCTCTCTCGACGTCATGGGCCCACTGCCCGACAGCGATCCTTTCCGCCTCGAAATCGGGGGGTGTAATCCGCATCGAGCACTTGCCGTCGAACCGCCCGCCGTTCGACTCGTGACCTCTGCACAAGGCCCGGGGTTTTTTCGGGGTCCGGTCGCGGGCGGTTGCCTGTTCGGCTCGACTTCCGGCGGCAGCGCGAGGCGTCGACGGGATGACCGGGCGCCTCGATTCGATCCGGCTTGCCGTTGTCCGGACATGTTCGTTTCGCGAAAGAGCGTGCGAGGAAATCGAAAGGCTCCGCTAATCCTCGTCATTCCCGCGAAAGAGCATATGAAAAAATCGGACGGCCTTACAAATACTCGTCATTCCCGCGAAAGCGGGAATCCGGACGCGGTCGTCCGCAATGTCGGCCCGGTTTTTCTTACGGAAACGCCGCAAGCAGATTCCCGCTTTCGCGGGAATGACGAAGAGTAGTAGCGTCTCTCGCCTCGCTCTTCGCTGCGCCGGGGTGTCCGGCCGACGGATCGCCCGGCGGCCGACCCCGGCGCTTCTGCGGAAACTGCACGAATCCCGCTCCTAGGGCGCTACGGCGGCGAAGCGGTTGTTCTTCGGGAAACCGTGCGGCGCCGCGCGGCCGCCGCCGCCGCGCTTGCCGGTCCAGCGCTCCAGGTCGGTCAGGGTGCGCGTCCGCGCGCCCTGGCGCCACGACAGGCCCTCGGCAGACGCGAACACCGTCGCGTCGGACAGGCCGCCCTCGCCGTAGCGTTGCAGTCGCACGCCGCGCCCGCGGCTCATGACCGGCAATTCGTCGAGCGGGAAGATCAGAAGCTTGCGGTTGTCGCCGACGACCGCCACGCGGTCGCCATCGGCGGGCGCGCAGACGCGGGCCCGTGCCGGCGGCGCAAGGTTGAGCGCCTGGCGTCCGCCGCGGGTCCGCGCGGCCGTCTCTTCTTCCCCGACGACGAAGCCGCGCCCGTCATCGGCGGCGACGAGAAGCCGGCGGCGCGGGTCGTGAACCAGCAGCGCCGCCGCATCGTCGCCATTGCCGAGCTCGATCATGAGCCTGAGCGGCTCGCCGAAGCCGCGCCCGCCCGGCAGACGCTCGCAGTCCAGTGTGTAGAAGCGCCCGTTGGTCGCGAAGACCAGAAGCTTGTCGGTGGACCAGGCGCGCAGACGCCAGCGCTGGCGGTCGCCCTCCTTGAACCGGACCTCGGCGTCGTCGGCGAGATGGCCGCGCACGGCGCGGATCCATCCCATCTGCGAACACAGCACGGTGACGGGTTCGCGCTCCGCCAGGACCTCGGGCGGCGGGGGCGCGGCCGCGGGCGCCGCCCCGATCTCGGTCCGCCGCCGCCCCTGGGGAGTCTTCTTGCCGAAGCGGGCGCGGATGTCCTCGATCTCCGCTGCCACGGCGCGCCACTGCGCGTCGTCGCTGTCGACAAGCGCCTCGAGACTGTCGCGCTCCCCGGTCAGCGCCTCGATCTCGCGGCGGATCTCCATTTCCTCAAGTTTGCGCAGGTTGCGCAGCCGCATGTTCAGAATCGCCTCGGCCTGGACATCCGTCAGTTCCCAGCGGGCGGTCATGACCGCCTTCGGGTCGTCCTCCTCGCGGATGATGCGAATGACCTCGTCGAGATTGACATAGGCGACGAGATGGCCGCCGAGGACTTCCAGGCGCCGGGCGATGCGTTCGAGGCGATGGCGGGACCGCCGTTGCAGGACATCGCGGCGATGGTCGAGGAACGCCTGCAAGGCGTCGCGGAGCGACATCACCCGCGGGCGGTTGCGCGCATCCAGCACGTTGAGGTTGAGGGGGATGCGGGTTTCGAGTTCGGTGGCGCGGAACAGGGATTCCATCAGCGCCGCGGCGTCCACGCCGCGCGACCGGGGGACGAGAACGACGCGCACATCCTCGGCCGACTCGTCGATGGCGTCGGCGAGCCCGGGCAGTTTCTTCGCCGCCAGCAGGTCGCCGATCTTCTCCATGAGGCGCGCCTTGGGGACCTGCCACGGCAGTTCGTCGACGACGATCCGATACTGGCCGCGGGCGAGGGTCTCGACGCGCCAGCGCGCGCGCAGCCGGAACGACCCGCGCCCGGCGGAGTAGGCCTCGACGACCGACTCGTGCGGTTCGACGAGCACCCCTCCCGTCGGGAAGTCCGGCCCCGGAATTTTCGCGACCAGGGTTTCGGTCCGCGCCGCAGGCGCCCCGACGAGATGGAGCAGGGCGTCGCACAATTCGTGCGCGTTGTGCGGCGGGATCGCGCAGGCCATGCCCACGGCGATGCCGCTCGCGCCGTTGGCGAGCAGATTGGGAAACGCCGCCGGCAACACGACGGGCTCGCTTTCCGACCCGTCGTAATTGTCGCGGAAATCGACCGTCCCGCGGTCGATGTCGGCAAGCAGCGCCTCGGCGACGGGGGTAAGCCGCGCCTCGGTATAGCGCATGGCGGCGGCGCGGTCGCCGTCGATATTGCCGAAATTGCCCTGTCCGTCGACCAGCGGATACCGCACCGCGAAGCCCTGGGCGAGGCGCACCATCGCGTCGTAGACCGCGGCTTCGCCGTGGGGGTGGAATTTGCCGATGACGTCGCCGACCACGCGGGCGCATTTCTTGAACCCGCCGTCGGCGTCGAGGCGCAAGGCGCGCATCGCGTAGAGCAGACGCCGGTGCACCGGCTTGAGGCCGTCGCGCACATCGGGCAGCGAACGCGACGTGATGGTCGACAGCGCATAGGACAGGTAACGCTCGCTGAGACTGTCGGCGAGCGGCACCGGAACGATGCGGGTCGAAATTTCGGACATGAACGCTACGGGTAGCAGTTATCGGCGTCTATATCTACCGGATATGGAAAACTTCGCGACGCCCTCGACGTTACCTGCGCCGGACGCCGGGCGCGCGGTCGTCGCATCGGGCGAGCCGGCGCGCGAGGCGGGCGCGGGCGGGGGGCAGCGCGGCGCCGGCGAGAGCGTGGCGGCCGAGGAAATGCTCCGTCAGCCGCAGCCCCGCGAGCACCGACGCGATATCCGGCGCGCCGCCGCGGGCCGCCAGAAAGCCGGGAAGCGGCAGCAGGCGCCCGGCGAAGGGCGCGCCGGCCGCCTCCGAAACCGCGCGGCCCGTCCGCGGCGAGACCCAGCGCAGGTCGTCGCGCGAACCGGTCGCCGCGCAGCGCTCCAAGTCGAGCGCGAAACCGAGCTCCGCAAGCAGCCCGACCTCCCACGCGACATAGGCCGCGGCCCAGATTTCGGTTTCGGCGCCGGGCGCTTCCAGCGCGTCGAGCAGGGCGGCCAGCCCCCGGAACAACGCCGGATGCGGCGCGCCCTCGGGCAACAGCGCGTCGCACATTGCGCATGCTCCGCTCAGCGCCGCCAGCCGGCCCGGGTCGTCGAACAGCAGGGCGGCGCCGGCGCGCAGCGGTTCCCCCGCCAACCTCCCCAGATGTTCGGCGAGGCGCCCGCGCCAGCGGCAGCGCACCCGGTTGCCGGGCTGCCACAGCCCGCGCCGGCGCTTGCCGGACCCGCCCGGAACGAGGCCCGCACGGCGGCCCCGCTCGCGGGTGAGGACATGCGCGATCAGCGCAGACTCGCCGTGCCGGCGCGCCGACAGGACGATGGCGTCGTCGTCCCATTCCACCGCCGCGCTCAGACCCGCCCGACGGCCGCCGGCGCCTCGCCCCGGCCATCGGACGCGGGACGGTCAGACATGGTAGTCGAGACCGAGATCGCGGAAGCGTTCGGGGTCTTCCGGCCAGTTGCCGCGCACCTTCACGCGAAGGAAAAGGTGAACCGGCCGGTCGAACAGTTCCCGCAATTCGGCGCGGGCGCGCGTGCCGATCTCCCGGATGCGCCGCCCCCCCTTGCCGAGCACGATGGGCTTCTGGCTGGCGCGGCGGACGTGGATCGCCTGGTCGATGCGCACGCCGCCGTCTTCCCGCTCGGTCCAGGTTTCGGTTTCCACCGCCGCCGCATAGGGAAGTTCGCGGTGCAGCTGAAGGAATATCTGCTCGCGGGTGATTTCCGCCGCAAGCAGGCGTTGCGGCATGTCCGCCGCCCGGTCGGCCGGATAATGCCATTGCCCGGCGGGCATGACGGCGGCGAGGGCGTCGCGCAGTTGCCCCACGCCGTCGCCGGTCAGCGCGGAGATCATGAAGGTGTCGGCGACGAGGGCGGCGCCGGCGGCGTCGCGGAAGGCGGCGAAGGCGGCGGCCAGCCCCAGCAGGCCGCGGCGGTCGATGAGGTCGATCTTGTTCAGCACGACCGTCACGGGCCGCCGCATCGCCGCGGCGCCGTCGACGACGAGCCGCGTCCTGTCGTCGATGCCGCGCCGCGAATCGACCACCAGCGCCATCGCGTCGGCGCCCCGCGCGCCCTCCCAGGCGGCGCGCACCATCGCGCGGTCGAAGCGGCTCCGCGGCGCGAACACGCCCGGGGTGTCCACGAACACGATCTGCGCCGGACCGCAGACGGCGATGCCGAGCACCCGGTTGCGGGTGGTTTGCGGTTTCGGGGTGACGATGGAGACCTTGGTTCCGACCAGGCGGTTGAGGAGCGTGGACTTTCCGGCGTTGGGCGCGCCGAGGAGGGCGACGAAACCGCAGCGCCTCGCCTCTCCGCCGGCGGGCGGGGCGAGGTCAGGCGCCGCCATCGCCGCGCGGGGCGCCGCCCTGCGCGATCCGCTCGAGCATCCGCGCCGCCGCGGCGGTTTCGGCGCGGCGCTTCCCGGCCCCCTCGGACTCGGCGGCGCCGTGGCCCGGGACTTCCACCGACATGCGGAAGACAGGGCGATGGTCCGGACCGCCCACCGACACCGTGCGATATGCGGGGACTCCGAGACCGCGCGCTTGCGTCCATTCCTGCAAGGCGCTCTTGGGGTCCACCGGCGGAGAGTTCTGCGCGGCGATGCGTCCCGCCCAATGACGGGCGACGAACGCCGCCGCCGCCTCCAGCCCGCCGTCGAGCCAGAGCGCGCCGATCAACGCTTCGCAGGCGTCGGCGAGGTTGGCGGGGTTGTCGCGTCCGCCGCTGCGCGCTTCCGACGGGTTCATGACGAGATGGGCGCCGAGGTCTATCTCGCGGGCGACCCCGGCCAGGGTTTCCCTGCTGACCAGCACCGCGAGGCGCCGCGCCAGGGCGCCTTCGTCTTCGGTCGCGTGCGCCGCCATCAGGAGATCGGCGACGACCAGGCCGAGCACGCGGTCGCCGAGGAACTCCAGGCGCTGATTGTCGACAGCGGCCCCGGCGCTGGGGTGGGTGAGCGCCTCGGCGAGCCGCGCCGGCGAACGGAACGAAACGCCGAGCGCGTCGGCGACGGTCGGCGCGTCGCCGGGCCGGGGCGCGGGTTCGCCGCTCACAGCCCGTCGAAGAAGCGGCCGAGCCGCCAATTCCAGAACTCCCAGAACCGCCCGTCCACGGAGATGAACAGCATTTCGGCCCGTCCGATCAGGTTCTCCATGGGGATGTAGCGGACCTCCGGCACGCGGCTGTCCCGGGAGTTGTCGCGGTTGTCGCCCATCGCGAACACGTGCCCCGGGGGAACGACATAGACTTCGGTATCGTCCCAGCGCCCGCGCTCGGTGACATCGAGCACCCGGTAGCTGACGCCGTTCGGAAGGGTCTCGATATATTGCCGCGCCGCATAACGGCGGTTGCGCTTGTCGACATAGAGATAATCGTCGATGCGCCGGCGTTCGACCGCCTTGCCGTCGATGTGGAGGACCCCGCCCTGCATGTAAATGCGGTCTCCGGGCAGTCCGATAATGCGCTTGATGTAGTCGACGCTGTCATCGGTCGGCTTGCGGAAGACCGCTATGTCGCCGCGTTCGGGCGGGTCGAACCACAACCGGCCCTCCGCCGGCCCGAGGCCGAAGGGAACGGAAAATTTTCCGTAGCCGTAGGACGCCTTGGAGACGAACAGGAAGTCTCCGATCAGCAGGGTCGGAACCATCGAGCCGGACGGGATATGAAACGGCTCGTAGGCAAAACTGCGCACCGCGACGGCGATGGTGATGGCCCAGGCGACGGTTTTGAACGTATCCCACCATCCGGACAGCCATGATCGCGCCCGGGCGCGCGCCCGCGCCGCGCGACCGCCGGGGTCGTTCATGTTCATGGCGCGCTCACGGCGCCGCGTCCGCCGCTCCGGACCCTGCGCCGGCCGCCGGCAATGCGGTGATCAGGACGATGGCGCAGGCCAGGTCGCGGTCATCGGTGAGCGAGACGTCGATCCGCGCCCGGGCGCCTTCGGGGGTGAGCGCCTCGAGCCGCGCGCGCGCGCCGCCGGTGAGCGCCAGTGTGGGACGCCCCCCCGGCAGGTTCTCGACGCCGATGTCGCGGAGGTGAACGCCGGCGCGCAACCCGGTGCCGAGCGCCTTGGCGCAAGCTTCCTTGGCGGCGAAGCGGCGCGCATAGGAGTCGGCGCGGCGCCGGCGACGGTCGCAACGCGCGCGTTCGGCTTCGGTGAAGGCGCGGCGCGTGAAGCGGTCGCCGAAACGTTCGAGCGCGCGGGCGATGCGCCGGCTGTCGCAGATGTCGTGACCGATGCCGATCACCCACGCCGCGGCGAGCGCGTTGGCGGGGAGCGCGGTCACCCGGCGCGCGCCGCGTCGATCAGCGTCCGCATCCGGCGAATACTGTTTTCCAGACCGCCGAAGATCGCCTCGCCGACGAGGAAATGACCGATATTGAGCTCGGCGACCTCGGGGATCGCGGCGACCGGCCCGACGCTGTCGAAGGTCAGGCCGTGGCCCGCATGGCATTCGAGGCCGCGCCCCGCCGCCTCGCGCGCGGCGCGTCGCAGACGGTCGAGCGCGCTGTCGCGCTCTTCGCCCCGGGCTTCGCAATACGCCCCCGTATGCAGCTCCACCCGGTCGGCCCCCAGCGCTTCGGCAACCGCGATTTGCACCCGATCGGGGTCGATGAAAAGCGACACCTTGATCCCCGCCGCTTGCAGACGCGCGATCGCCGCTGCGAGATGGGCGTGTTGCGCCGCGGCGTCGAGCCCGCCCTCGGTGGTCAGTTCGGCGCGTTTCTCGGGCACGAGGCAGGCCTGGGCGGGCCGGGTGGCGAGGGCGATTTCCATCATTTCGGGAGTCGCCGCCATTTCGAGGTTGAGCGGCAACGCCACATCGGCCTTGAGGCGGCGGATGTCGTCGTCGGAAATATGGCGCCGGTCCTCGCGCAGATGCGCGGTGACTCCGTCGGCGCCGGCCTGTGCGGCGACGCGCGCGGCGCGCACCGGGTCCGGGTGACCGCCGCCGCGCGCGTTGCGGATGGTCGCGACGTGGTCGATGTTCACGCCCAGTCTCACGGTTTCAGTGCTTTTCCGGCTCATGACTCCGCCGCCTCCGGCGGCGCGGCGCCGCGGCGCCCCCGGCGCCGCGCGATCCGCAGTTTGCGGAGCTGCTGATAGCGCGCGACCGCGCGCCGGACAAGCCAGAACGAGATCGCCCACGCCGCCGCCGCCATCGGCAGCCCGCCGACCATCATCGGCAGGAACAGCGAAACCGGGTCGTCGAAGATCGACGACATGGTGAGCGCGGCGGGAGGGGCGTCGGGCGCCGCGCCGCCGCCGAGCATCCACGCGCCGGCGCGGTAGGAGGCGAACCAGATGAAGGGAAAGGTCCACGGGTTGCCGATCGCCGTGCCGATCGCCGACGCGAGAACGTTGCCGCCGATGGCCCACGAGAGCACCGCGGCGAGAACGAAGTGGAAGCCGATGAGCGGGGTGAACGAGACGGCGACGCCGCAGGCGAGGCCGGCGGCGATGCTGTGCGGCGAGCCCGGAAGGCGCCGGACGCGGTGGCCGACATAGGTCCCGACGCGGCGCCACCCGGCGCGCGGCCAGAGAAGGTCGCGCAGCCGGCCCCCCAGCGGCCGCCGACGCCGGCGCGCGAACACCGCCGAAACCCGCTCAGCCGCGCTCGCGCTCGACCTGGAAGAAGGCCGGGTTCGCGCGCAACGCAGTCACGATGCCGGTCAGCTGGCGCACGTTGGCGACCTCGATATCGACGACGAACTCGAAGAAATCGGGCGAACGGTGCGTATTCTGCAAGTTGATGATATTGCCGTCGGCGCGCGCGATCACCTCGGTGAGGGCGTTGAGGCTGCCGGGGCGATTGCTCATCAGCGCCGCGATGCGCCCGACCTGCACCCGGGGCGCGGCGGCGTCGGTGTCCCACGACAGGTCAAGCCAGCGTTCGGGCGTGTCGGAGAAACTTTCGAGCACCTGACAATCGATGGTGTGCACCGTGACGCCGCGCCCCTCGGCCATGATGCCGACGATGCGGTCGCCGGACAAGGGGTGGCAACATTCCGCCAGGTGCATGGCCACGCCCGGCGTCAACCCCTTGATGGGCACCGGCGCGCCCTCGCCGGAGGGCCGGCGCCGCCGCCGCGCCTCCACCCCCTCCTCCAGCTCGGGGTGGACCGCGGTCAGCACGGCGTCCGCCCGCAATTGGCTGCGGCCCACGGCGGCAAGGGCTTCCGACGGTTTCTCGAAGCCGACGCGGTCGAGCGCCGCCGCGAGGATGTCGTCGTCGAACGGGCGGTCATGGTCGGCGAACTCCTTTTTCAGGATCGACCGGCCGAGATTGACATGTTCGTTCTCGGCTTGCTGGCGGACGAAACGGCGGATGCGCGCGCGCGCCTTGCCGGTGACGACGAAAGACTCCCAATTGGGGTTCGGGGCGGGCGCGCTGGAGCGCAGGATCTCCACCTGATCGCCGTTGCGCAACAGGGTGCGCAGCGGGGCGAGGCGACCGTTCACCTTGGCGCCGACGCAAGTGTCGCCGACATCGGAATGCACCGCATAGGCGAGGTCCACCGGTGTCGCGCCGGCGGGGAGCGGCACGATCTTGCCCCGCGGCGTGAAACAGAACACCTGGTCGGCGTACATTTCGAGTTTGGTGTGTTCGAGAAGCTCTTCGGGGTTGCTTACGTGCTCCACGATGTCCTTGAGCTCGCGAAGCCAGCGATAGTGTCGCCCGTCGCGCGGCGGCGCCTCGCCGCCCTGCTTGTAGAACCAGTGCGCGGCGACCCCGAACTCCGCCACGTCGTGCATTTCGCGGGTGCGGATCTGCACCTCGACGCGGCGCTGCCGGGGGCCGATCACGGCCGTGTGCAGCGACCGGTAATCGTTCGGTTTGGGAGTCGAGATATAGTCCTTGAAGCGCCCCGGTATCATCGGATAGGCGCCGTGCACCGCGCCCAGCGCGCGGTAACATTCGCCGACATCGGCAACCAGAACGCGGAAGGCCGTGACATCGGCGATCTGCTCGAACGGCACATGTTTCTTCTCCATCTTGCGCCAGATGGAGTAGGGCTGCTTGGCGCGCCCTTCGACCCCTGCGTCGATTCCGGCCCGGGTCAGCGTGCGCTGCAACTCGCCGGCGATGACGGGGATCAGATCGCCCTCGGTGTCGTGCAGAAAGCGCAGCCGCCTGCGGAGCGAATCGCGCCCTTCGGGGTTGATCTCGGCGAAGGCGAGGTCCTGAAGTTCGTCCTTCAGCCGCTGCATCCCTATGCGTTCGGCGAGCGGCGCGTAGATCTCCATCGTTTCGACGGCGATGCGCCGCCGCGAGGGCGGTTCGAGGAAGCCCAGGGTGCGCATGTTGTGCAGCCGGTCGGCGAGTTTGACCAGAAGGACGCGGATGTCTTCCGACATCGCGATGAGGAATTTCTGGAAATTCTCCGCCTGGCGACGGTCGCGGGACTCGAGTTTGATCTTGCCGAGTTTCGTAACCCCGTCGACAAGGCGCCCGACCTCGGCGCCGAACAGGGAGTCTATCTCGTCCGGGGTCGCGACCCCGTCCTCGACCGTGTCGTGCAGCAGACCGGTGACGACCGACGCCTGATCGAGCCCCAGATCGGCGAGAATTCCGGCGACTTCGATGGGATGGGACGCATAGGCGTCGCCCGAGGCGCGCCGCTGTCCGCGGTGGCGGGCGACGGCGAATTCCCAGGCGCAGCGCACCGCTTCCCGGTCGGCTCCCGGGGCGGCCGCGAAGACGCGCTCCGCAAACGCCGGGAATTGCGGCGCCGGCGCGGCCGTCATTCTGCGTCCGGCATCGCGCCCCCGCGCGGTCGCGGGCGCGTCGTTCAGCCTCCGGCGTCGCCGTCCCCGGGCGTCGCCGGCGCATCGGCGGCGGGTTTCGCGCCGATCGCGGCGGCCGCCGTGTCGAAGTCGATGACGTTCGAGCCTCGCTCCGGCGCGGGAGCGTCGCCCTCCGCAGCGGGCGATTCCGCAGCCGCAGCGTCCGGGGCGCTTTCGCCCCCCGTCGCCGCGGAGCCCGGCGAGTCGGCGCCGTCGCCCTCTTCCCCCGTGTCCTCGGCGGCGGGCAAACTCAACGGCGTATCGTCGGGTTCGTCGATCTCGACATGTCTTTGCAGCCCGCGCACCAGCGACTCGGCGAGCGCGTCGCGCGTCGCCGTCCCGCCGGCGATTTCACGCAGGGCGATGACCGGCCTCTTGTCGTCGTCCTCATCCACGGTCGGTTCGACGCCTGCCGAAATATCGCGGGCCCTTTGCGACGCGAGCATGACGAGCTCGAACCGGTTGGGAATTTTGGTCACGCAGTCTTCCACGGTCACACGCGCCATCGCCGCCGTTCCTCGAATCGGTTGGAAATCATCGCGACACTAGCGCCGCCGCGGCAGGAAAACAACGGCGTATCGCCGCCTCTGCGGCGGCGGCGTTGTCGCTCGCTCACGGTTCGCCGGCGTCCGCGTTCCGTTTCGCGATGGCGTCGGCGCGCGCCGTCAGGGCGTCGGCCTCCGCGGCGCGGCCGAGACGGCGCAGCACCGCGGCGTAGGCGGCGAGCGTTTCGCCGACGCGCGGGTCGTCCGCGCCGAACGCCGCCTCGCGCGCCGCCAGCGCCCCGGCGTAAAGCGCCGCGGCGTCCTCGAGGCGGCCCTGAGCGGCGCGTATCGCCGCGAGCCCGGCGCGCGCCTCCGTCACCGCCGCGTGCGCTTCGCCGAGCGCCGCCTCGAACACCGCCAGCGCGCGCGCCTGAAGCGCCGCCGCTTCGTCCCACGCGCCGCGTTGCGCATGGACCCCGGCGAGGCGCGACAAGGTCCGCGCCGTTGCCGGATGCGCGGGGCCCAGCGCGCGGACGCGGATGCGCAGGGCGCGCTCCAGCGGCGCCTCGGCGCCGTCGGGCCGCCCGTCCTCCAGATAAAACGCTCCCAGCATATCCAGCGCCGCCGCCAGGGCGGGCGACTCCGCGCCCGACGCTTCGAGGCGCCCGATGGCCTCGCCCACGAGCGCCGCGCCCGCTTCCGCGTCGCCGTTGCGCCACGTCGCCGCGCCAAGCTCGAGCAGTGCGGCCGCGGTCTCGGCGCTGTCGGCGCCGAACGCCGCGCGCTTGATGTCGAGGGCGCGCCGGAAATGGGATTCCGCGCGCGCCCAGTCGCCCTTTTCCGCATAGAGCCGCGCGAGATTGTCGAAACCGCGCGCCGTCGCCTCGTGTTCGGGGCCGAAACTCGACTGGACGATCATGAGCGCCCGCGCATAGCGCGACTCGGCCTCGTCGTATTCGCCGGCCCGCGCATGGAGCGCCCCCAGCGCTTCCAGACTGTCGGCCACGAACGGATGCCGGGGGCCGAACCGCTCTTGCAACGTCTCGAACACCGCATAGGCGTGGGGCTTCGCCTCTTCGAACCGGCCCAGCCCGGTATGGAGCCGGCGCAGCTCGTCATGAACCCGCGCCGCCTCGAGCGGCTCGCCGCCCGGGGCCTCGCGGATGGCGAGCGCGCGCCGCAACCGCGCTTCCGCTTCCGCGGCGCGCCCGCTTTCGCGGTCAAGGCGGCCGAGCGCGAGGAGACTGTCCGCCACCGGCGCCGCGACGGGGCCGAAAAGCCCCTCGCGAACCGCGAGAGCGCGCGCATGGAGCGCCGCGGCCTCGTCGCTGCGGCCCGCCGCCCGCTGCGTCGCCGCCAGGTTGAACCACGCCGTCGCGGTCTGTTCGTGGTTGTCGCCGAGCGCCGCTTCGTTGGCCGCCGCTGCTTCCTCCGCCGCAGCCTGCGCCGCCGCGGCGTCGCCGGCGCGCAGAAGCTCCAGCGTCGCGCGGTTGCGGGCTTCGGCGAGGCGTTCCTGCACCGACTCCCCGCCGTCCTGCGCTCCCGCCGCGGGCGCGAGCGCCGCAAGGCCTATCGCGAGGCCGGCCGCGAACAACCGTGACATCGCCCGCATCGGCGCCTCCCCTGGTCCCGCTTGCCGTCATCCGTCGCCGCGCTGTCGCGCCAGCATAGGGCGTCGCGCCGGCCCGGTCGCCCCGGGGACGTGTCCATCGCCATAATGAGAACCGCCGGCACAAGACAGTTGGGCTTGACGGAGTCGCCGCGCCGGGTTATCGCTGCGGCATGGCCGTCACCGACGCAGACTCCGAATTCGATACGCTTGCCTACGCGCGAACGCTCAAGGAGGCTGGCGTTGAGGAAAAGCAGGCGGAAGCTCACGCGGAAGCCGCCCGCACTATCCGCGCCGGCCTGGCCACGAAGGCCGACCTCGATGCGAGTCTCGGCCTCCTTGAAACGCGCCTCAATGCGCGCATTGATGCGCGCACTTCCGATCTCGAAACGCGCCTCAACGCGCGTATCTCCGGTGTGGAAATGCGTATTTCCGGTCTCGAAACGCGGATGCTCAGGGTCGCCATCGCCATCGTGCTGGCGCAAACGGCGTTGACCGCCGCCTTGACCGCGGGCTTGACCTTCGGACTGCTCAGGATGTTCGGCGGCGCGCCGTAGACGGCGCGCGTCGGTCGCCGTAACGAGAATCGCCGGGCCGCATCGCGGGCTGTTCGCACTCCGCGCCGATCCGTGGTAAGAGAGGCGCGGCTGGCGGAGCACGCGAGGAGGAGGCCGCACGATGGCACGCCCCGGATACGCTTTGCGGCGGGTGGGCGCCGCGGTTCTGGCCGTATCGGTCGCGGCGCTGGCGCCGGGCGCCCTGTCGGCGCCGGATCCGTGGCGGGGAGACCTCACGCCCATCGGCGCGGAGGACTGGACCCGGGACCGCGCCGCCCATCTCCTCGAACGCGCGGGTTTCGGCGGGACTCCGGAAGAGATCGAGCGTTTCGCGGCGATGACGCCGCGCGAGGCCGTGCGCCGTCTCGTGAACTACGAATCGGTGGACAACGGCCATCTGCCGGCCTTCGACCATTCCGGCGTCCACGACCCCGGGCTCGTCGACTTCCCGCCGAGCCGCCCGGCGACCACGCGGCTGGCGAGGGAGACCGGCGAGGCGCTGGGGGTGCGCGTCAAGCCCGAGGGCAACCGCCCCCTTCAGCCGGTGGTGAACAAGTTCTTCTACTGGCTCCGCGCCTCCATGCTGGAGACGCGCCGCATCGCCTATTGGTGGGGCGGACGCATGCTCAACACGCGCCGCCCGCTCGAAGAGAAGATGACGCTGTTCTGGCACGGGCATTTCGCGACCATCGAGAGCAAGGTGCGCGACTACCGCAAGATGCTCCTCCAGAACGAAACCCTGCGCGCGCACGCCACCGGGAATTTCGGCGACCTCGTGGTCGCCGTCGCGCAGGACCCGGCGATGCTCTACTTCCTCGACGCCGGGGTGAACGTGAAGGGCGCGCCGAACGAGAACTTCGCCCGCGAGATCATGGAACTGTTCACCATGGGCGTCGGCAACTATTCGGAGCGCGACATCCGCGAGGCGGCGCGCGCGTTCACCGGGTGGAACGCCGACGACCTGACCTTCGTCGTCCATGCCGACCGGCACGACGAGGGCGAGAAGACGGTGCTCGGCGAAACGGGGAATTTCAACGGCGCGGAGGTCGTCGATATCATCCTGCGCCAGCCGGTCACGGCCCGCTACGTGACCGAAAAACTTTACCGCTATTTCGTGCGCGAGGATGTGCGCGACGCGCCGCTGGACGCTCTCGCCGCCGTGCTGCGCGGCGCCAACTACGAACTCAAGCCGCTGCTCCGCACGGTCTTCCTGTCGCGGGATTTCTACAGCCGGGCGTCTGTGGGCACGCACATCAAGAGCCCGGTGCAGCTGGCGATCTCGACCTACCGCAAGCTCGGACTGACCGAAATGCCGGGGATACCGGACTTCAACGAGGCGACGACGGCGCTGGGGCAGACGCTCTTCTGGCCGCCGACGGTCGCCGGCTGGGCGCGCGGGCGGGCGTGGATCACCCCCGGCCTGCTGCTCGAGCGCGGCAATTTCGCGCGCGACCTGCTGTTCACCGACATCGACTTCCATGCGCATGACCGCTTCGCGCCCGACCCGACGATCCGCGACGTGCATATGCGCGTGAAGGAGGGCGCCGACATCACCTCCGCCACCCTGCCGGTCCATGACGGCGCCGGCGGCATGATGGCCGAGTCCAATATGATGGCCGACCGCGACGAAGACTTCAACACGCGCTTCGGCAGCTATCGCGGCTGGCAAATGGCGATCCAGCGGGTCAAGGCCATCCCGCGTATCGCCGCGCAGGTCGATCTCGCGGCGATGGCGCGCGCCGAAGGGCTGGAGACCGCAGCCGAGGCGGTGGACTACTTCCTCGCGCGGTTCATGAGCGCGCCGGTCGGCGCCGCCGAACGCGCGATGCTGGTGGATTTCCTCATCGCCGAGCTCGGAACGTCCGACCTCGCCGCGGCGGAGTCCTACCTCGAAGAGCCGCTGCGGATGCTCCTGCACCTGGTGATGAGTCAGCCCGAATATCAGCTCGGTTGAACAAGGATCGGATCGAGAAAGGCAACCGCCATGAACGCTCGTTTCCCCGATGAACGCGGCCTGAGCCGTCGCGATGTCCTCCGCGCCGGTCTCGGCGCCGGCGCCCTCGGCGCGCTGGGCGCGGGGTCGGTTTTCGCCCGCGCCGGGCGCGCCGCCGCCGCCGCCGCTGCGGGCAGCGACAAGATCCTCGTCGTCTTCGAGATGTCCGGCGGCAACGATGGCTTGAACACCGTCGTGCCTTACGGCGACGACGCCTATTACCGGCAGCGGCCGACCATCGGCCTGAAGCCCGACGGACTGATCCGCCTCGACGACCGGTTCGCCTTCAACCCCGGCCTGATCGGCCTGGAGAAGATGTATCGGGACGGCGACATCGCCATCGTTCACGGCGCCGGCTACGACAACCCGTCGTTCTCGCATTTCACCTCGATGGCCTACTGGCATACGGCGGCGCCCAACAGCGGCGCCGAATACGGGTGGGTCGGCCGCCTCGCCGACGCCATGAAACCCGGCGGCGCCTCCAACTATGTCGTCAACATCGACGCGACGCAGTCCCTCGCCGTGCGTTCGCGCGACCATGTGCCGGTGGTGTTCGACGACCCGGCGCGGTTCCGCCGCGAGGGTTTCTACCGGGAGCAGCCGCTGTTCCGGCATGTGGCCGAGGCGGGCGGTTCCGATAACGTCTCGCGGCGCTATCTGCTCGACATCGCGAGCAGCGCGCTGGACGCCTCCGCCCTGGTGCGCGAGGCGTGGGCCGCCTACAGCACGCCCGTGGATTACGGGCTTGTGCCGCTGGACCTGCCGAAAGTTGCGGCGCTCATCGCCGCCGACCTGCCGACGCGGCTCTACTACACCGCGTTCCGCAACAACGCCTTCGACACGCATGTCCACCAGAACAACCTGCATCGCCGCCTGCTCACCTATGCGGCGGACGCCATCGCCGGCTTCTTCGCCGACATGGAGCGGATCGGGCGCGCCGACGACGTGACGATGATGGTGTTTTCGGAGTTCGGGCGCCGCGTTCCCGAAAACACGAGCCTGGGCACCGACCACGGCGCGGCGGGACCGATGTTCCTGATCGGCAAGCCGGTCCGGGGCGGCCATTACGGCGAACCGCCGAGCCTCACCGGGCTCGACGATGGCGACAACCTCATCCACACCGTCGATTTCCGCCGCGTCTACGCCACCGCCATCGAAGGCTGGCTCGGCTTCGGCGGCGCGAACGACATCCTGGGCGGCGAGTTCCCGCCGCTGCCGGTCTTCGGGTAGGGGTCTCTGAGTTCGCCATTGTCTGCGCAGCTGGTTGGGATATGTGTCTTGACAGCCGTCATCGCCGATTCTACGCATGTCAGGATGCCCACCGCGGCCGAAGCGGTATGATCCTGAGACGCTGGACAGGAATAGCGTAGCGATGAAGAGTCCTCTTCCGGATCGGTTTGCGTGGGTTAAAGTAGGCGGAGAAGCTGGCCAAGATCTGCCGGATATTTTTCGCCGCAAGAATTTCGAGCGGGAATCCGGTCGTAGGGAGCATTGGAACACTTTCTGGTGGGGGTTCGGCGAGCCGCGGGTATGCGCGATTCGTCATTTGGGAGATAAACCTAAAGCTGTGTTTTCCAAGGTTCAAAAAACCAGACCGGAGGACAAATGCCGTAGAGGAGTGCGATTGTGGCGGAAATATTGGCATGATGGAGAATTGCGGGATATTCCGGGTCACGTAATTGTTACGTCCAAACGGCCTAAAGATGTCTCCAAGTCTCGACATTACGCGTTGGTGTGCCGAAGCGACGGACCGATCGAGAAGTCCGGAGAAGAATATGAAGATATAAGAGAGAACGAGGAATTGCGCAATATTCTGAATGATGGAAGAGGCGGGAAGTCTAGAGGGCGCACAACTCGGGTGGTACGGCGGACGTCCGTTCCGGGCGCTGGGAAGCCGAAACCACACCAGGTTATCGCATTTGTGGACTTGGTGTATCCTTACGGTGTAAAATTGGAGAACAGCAGAAAGTTAACCGACAAAGAACTTTATCTTCTGCAATCGGTCAGCCAGCTGGAGACGACGATGGAGGAGGAGATGGCGATGAAGAAATGGCGACAAGTCGTAGCGGAAATAAGAAGCGCGGAATAAAAAATTTGCGCGCTTCGAAACAGGTTGCACGGCGTAACTCGTTCAGCTGGATGCGGCAGTGCACGTTCTGCGAATTTCACCGGGGACCCGGCTGAAGGCGCTGAAGGGCTTGTTTCCATTTCAGGGACTGCAATGCCCGGAACGTCAAGATAGTCGATTATCACCGCAAAAATTACGAGGGAGTGCCGATCCATGACCCGACTGGAGCCTGTCCATCCCGGCGAGATACTCAAACATGATTTTATGGATCCGCTCGGTCTGTCCGCGGCCGCGCTTGCGAGAGAAATCGGCGTTGCACCCGAATGGATCAGGAGGATCGTGCGCGGCGAGCGGGCGATTACCGCGGAAATTGCGCTGCGTTTGGCTCGTTACTTCGGTGCCGATGCGCAAAGCTGGATGAACCTGCAAAGCGGCTATGAACTCGCAGTGGCCGAACAGACAAGCGGCGCTGCTCTGAGCGCTATTCGACCGCGTGAAGCGGTATAGGGTGAGACGGTAAATATGCGCCATCATGATGTTCCGTTCATTCTTCTTATCGGCGGGATAATCGCTTACGGATTTGCGCTCGCGATCTACCCGATCGCCAACACCGACGTGTTCGGCCTTGTCTCCCTCTATAGCGACGATACTTTCTATTATTTTCAGGTCGCCAGGAACACGGCCGGGGGGCATTTCTCCAGTTTTGACGGCGGCATTACGCGGACCAACGGCTACCATCCCCTGTGGATGTTCCTTCTCGTTCCTTTCTTTCTTGCGTTCGATGCGGAGTCGGCGCTTTTCGCCATAAAGTTCTTCGAAACCGCCGTTCTCGCCTCCGGTATCGCACTTGTCGTGCTGGCGGCGCGTCTCGCGCGTTTGCCGTGGCCGCCGCTGATCGCCGTGCCGCTGGCCATTTTTCCGCAGCGCTCCTTCCTGATCGGGATGGAACCCGCGCTCGCCCTGTTCATGCTCGCGTTGCTGTTCGTGGCGCTGGCGCTGTGGGCGCGCGACAGCCGCATGGCGGCGCCGGTCGCCGCGCTCCTCTTCCTGCTGCCCTGGGCGCGGACTGAATATGTGGCGATATCGTTGACCGTCGCCGCCGCCCTGTTCGTCATCGAACGGTCGTGGCGGCGCGCGGGCTTCCGGGAGTCCCTGCTTCCGCTGGCCGGTGCGCTGTCAGGCTTTGCGGCGTATCTCGTATACAACCAGCTCGTATTCGGGGGCGCCGTGCCGGTGAGCGGCGCGGTCAAGCACGCATGGTCGCAGGAACTGTGGGAGGCGCTCGGCGGCTTCGATCTTGCGCAGAATTTCCTTCTGGTTGCGCGCGAACGCTGGGTCGACAATCTGGCGGCGCTGGCCGTCTGCGCCGCCGCGATCCCCGTCTGGCGACGGGCGCGGCGCTCCGACAGCGCCGGGGACAGGCTCTTCATCTCCTTCTATGCGGGGATACTGGCGCTTGCGGCGGCGCATCTGGCGAAGCTCGCGCAGACAGTTCTGTTCATGCACGCCGATTTCGGGATCTACAGAACCTATTACGTTCCGGGCGACCTCATGATGCCGTTGTCTCTGGCGGTCGGCTGGCGGCTGGCGGCGAAACCGGTCGGTCGTGTCGCGAACAGGCGGTGGGTCGGTATTCCGGTCGTCGGCGCGGTCGCTGTCGGCGCCGTCTTCGCTCTTCACGGCCCGTTCGAGAATATCGAGGAAGCGCGCGACGACCCGGTGTGGAGATGGGGCAGAGCGTCCTGGGCCGGCACGATGATAATGAACCGGATACTGCCCGAGGGGAGCGTAGTCGGGAGCTGGGACGCCGGCGTCATCGGTTATTTCTCGCGCTTTCCTGTCGTCAATCTCGACGGGTTGGTGAATTCGTGGGACTATCTGCGCGCGGGCGGGCCGCTCGCTCCCAGAATGACATTTGAAGAACCGCAACGGGGTTTCGGCCTCACTCACCTCGCCAACGGGGGAGCGGCGCCGGAAACCCGGGTCGACGGAGCGGTTTTCGTCGGCGTGCCGCATATGCACGGCGATTTGGACAGCGATTTCAAACTCGTGTCGGTCGCGCCTTCGGCCGCGACGGCCGGAAGCGCCGACCCGCAAGCGGCGTTCTGGGCAAAACTGGAACCGCACTTCCTTTACCGGCGGGGCGACGCCGGGGTCGTGGCGGACGGGCGCGTAGTGCAGGCCTTCTTCGAGGATTGCGACCCGGAAAAGCTGCGGGAAAGGAACTTCACAATTTCATGGACCCCGGAGGGAGGCGAGACACGCACCCGCCGCTGGTTCCCCGGACGGGACGCGAGAAGAAACCGGATGGGCGTCTGCGCAGCGGTGCTGTTGCTCCCCGGCAAGGGCGGCGTCCCCGTGCGCATCTCGGAGTCGGAAGAGCGATGAAAGCCATCGACCGGGCGGTGCCGACCGGCTTGCTTCTCACCCGGTCGTTCGTCCCGATGTCTCCGCCCAACGACGCCGTTTGGCATCGGTGCTGCGCCCGCGGTCTCGGCGAAGCGATCCTGCCACCACTGGTCGGCTCGGTCCACAAGACGACGCAGTTGTGGAGGACCGGCGAACAGGCCCGGGTGAACGCTTGGCCGGAGGCGTGCTGGTTGTGATGAGGCGCGGGTTGGGCAGAAGGGCATGATATCGGGCATTTGGGCGCATCGCGGATCGCGCCCTCCGTTGTGCGCGGACGTCGCTACGGCTGGTGCCATCTTTTCGGGGCGGTGTGCGGGTCGCGCGGCAAGGCGGCGGACTGGTGTTGAAGCGGGCGAACACGTCGGTGATGAACGCGCATCTGGTGGCCATTGGCGCGGCTTTCGCGCCGGGCAGCGTGGGCGTTGTGGTGCTTGAAGCGGGGTGGCGCGGGAGCCGCAAGACCGCATTTCCCGATAACATCGCGCTTCTGAAACTGCCGCCTTGGATCCCCGAGATTAATCCGATGGAGACGGTGTTGTAGTATCCGAGGAAACAATCGCTGGCTAACCGGGGGTTTTGAGGATGTCGCCGCCGCGGCCGAGGCCGCCAATACCGCGCAAACTCAAATACCTGTCTCTAGGCAAAGTAAAATGGATAAGAATTATGAGCGGACTGCGATAGGCTGGTAAGGAATGGCACGGCTCGAAAGAAATACCCTTGCCACGGATTGTCCTATTTCATTAAGAGCGACGTTTGCTGCACTCGGTAACTCTTCTACGGCGCGAGTCCAGTCATCCATATCAATTTCCCCATGGCCAATCGGCGCATCAATGCGAAAGACCCTGTCGGCGCCAATCAACAGCCCAGCCTGCCCCAAAGCGTCGGCGGACTGGAGTCGCATTGCAGCCTCTATAATGCGGCGCCACGCCAACAACCCCCCGCGCGTCTTCGATTTATCAACGACGTATGAACTACTTCCACATCCCAGACTCAGAATGCGGATACGTTCGCGTGGTACGGAAAAGCAGGAAAGAGCATCGACCAGTGCTACCATAATAGGGTTACTCGCCCAAACACCGCCGTCAACGAAAGTGTAGCCGCCTTCCTCTAAAGCTTGAAAGAATGTCGGTGCGGCGGACGTAGCCAAAGCCACTTTCGTCATAGGCTCTCCGGCGTCCTTGTAAAAGTTGGGGTGATGCGGGGTTTTGAAGATATATACTTCACCATATCGACCATCGAAGGAAGGTATACACAATCGTGAGCGCGAATCGCCGAATTTTCGTTCTCCGAGAACCCCATCCAGAATTCGCACGAGCGCCTTCCGGCTGTAACGATACCTGAAATACTTAAGTGAATTTCTCCATTTCGTTTCCACGACCCCCAAGAAACCACTGCGCGGGGGCGGAAATATCTCGCACCCACGCTCAATATAGAGATCGCGCAGCTCAGAAGCCTTTAGTCCAGCCGCGAGCCCAATGGCGATGATGCCACCGGTTGATGTTCCGGCAATGAGATCGAAATATTCTGTTATAGACGAACCGCCGAGACAGCGTTCTTCCAATCCCGTGAGGACGGCAGCCGGGAATATCCCGCGGATGCCACCGCCATCAATGGAGAGGATGCGTAAGTCCCGGTTCCCCGGCCACGCGAGTGGAACGCGCCGCTGCTTCAGCGCACTACTGGACCGTCTCGGAGGCGGCACCTCGATTCTACGTCGCATACCGTGTGTCCTCGATTCCGGGATGGCGCCCACCGCCGGTCCATTCACCCGTTGCGAGCCATCCTTCGTAGCAGGCGAGCCAGTCGACGGTCCACGGAACGATGGTGTCAGCGATTGCATCGCTGAAACCCCATTCATCTTCGGCCGGATCATACAGACATACAAACGGCTTCTCCGGGCAAAATCGGTTCGGATAATGATGTGGGATGGGATCCGCCGGTTCCGACGCCCGGCGGCGCAACAGCGGGTTGATTGCCATCACGCGCGGTTCATGCGGTAGCACCCGTACGCCGTCAAGATTGCACCCGAGGCAGAGAGATACATGGATATTGTACGGCTGGCTAAGAGGCTTGATCTGCCCTTCCCAGGTCGCCGCCCAACTCAATTCAACGAGGGTGCGAAATCTTGGCCATTTCCTCCGCATGGACTCCACTTGCTTCCGGATCGACAACATCATCACCGGTGTCGTTCACCTCCGAAAAATCTGTGGGACGGCGTCGCCCGGGAAGCCGACGATGCTCCGATTCCAGTTGCCGCTCCCGGAATGACCAAGCCACCGACGTCCGGTCGGTGCCGACTTCGTCCGCTACGCACGTCATCGCCGATGCGTTCGTTGAAAACCCTGAAAGCGTCCACTGCGGGCTTTTCGCCAAATAATCCTACCATGAGCCGCTGCATTTCTTCCATATCGCATCCGGAGACCAGACGTTCGACGTTTTCGACAAGGACATCGAGGTCTCGGATAAACAGCTTTTGATCCTGCCTCGATTCCGGCCAGCGATCGGTCAAAACATCCAGCCGGCAGACCGGGTTGGAGATGTGAAGCAGCCTGCCATTGCTATCCTCCTGCTGGAACATGGAGAGCATATGCCGAGATTGATGCAACAGCTCCTCCGACAGACGATCCGTGCCGTTCGCGGCATCGGCGACGAGTTTCGCGATCATGATCGAAGGCGGCCGCCGCCCGGGTCGCGCGTCGTACTGGACGTTACGCCATCGCTTCAGGAGCTGGAGTGCAATCACGGCCTTCGATTTCCGGGAAGGCGGTTCCTGCGGTGGAATCGGATCGCTAGCCGCTCTGGCAAACACCTGCAGGTATTCCCTCGCACGCGCCTCGAAAACATCGGCAAAGGCATCGTCGGGCTGAGTTTTGTCATTAAACCACTCAGCGAAGCCGTAAGGGTTGGCGACGTGCGTATAGCCCGGATCATGCGGCTCTTCCGGCCTCTGGTGAAAGATCACGCTTTCCCGATCCGGAGTGCCCCACCGCCGAACCGCCGGCGTCACATCTACGTGCATTCCGTCTTCGTACTGGACGGTGATACAGCGTGTCTTTCGCTTTGTCATCCGATGATATCGCGAACCCGGTTCACCCCTGATTGCCCGGTACAGCAAATCCAGAGCTTGCTTTGGGAGCCCATTCTCGGGGAGATTGAGTTGCGCCACGACATCGATGTCGAATTCGTCTGTACCGAGCTTCGACGCGATGGTCGCGCCGACCGCCATGGACCCTTGCGGGTAGAAGAGCTTGACATCATCCCTCAACGGGCTGTCGTCGCGCTCGATCCAGTTGCGGATCGCCCTGTAGCGGTCGACGGCCCGGTCGTAATTCGTCTGGCTTAACTGGACGCGGATCGCCACGTCGGCCAGAAGGGCATCGACAGGATCGGTGAGTGGTAATGACCTCGGCATGGTTGTCGGCACAGCGACCTCTTTTCAGCGTGGGCGATTCGCATGCTTGCCGCTGGGATCGCCATGTTGCGGGTAGGGTGAATGTGGAGCTTCGCGAGCAATATGTCAAGGTGGGCGATACCGGACAAATCACATGTTAGCGACGCAAGTCGCCCGACGCTTGGGAAACGCTGGTCCGCGCCCTGGTCCGCGCCGGCTTCGTCGTCACCGGCTCGTGGCCCATCCGGACCGAGATGCAGAACCGGCAGCGGTCGCTGGCCTCGGCGGCGTTGTCGTCGTCCATCTGGCTGGCGTGCCGCAAGCGCCCGCAAACCCGCCCGGGCTGGGACGGCCCGGTGCTGAGGGAGATGCGGGAGACCGTCACGCAGCGCCTGCGCGACTTCTGGGACGCCGGCATCCGCGGGCCGGACTTCGTGTGGGCGGCGACCGGCCCGGCGCTGGAGGCGTTCAGCCGCTTCCCGGCCGTGCGCAAGGCCGACGAACCCGGCGCCGTGCTGACCGTCGACGCGTTCCTGCGCGAGGCGCGGCGCATGGTGGTGGGCTTCGCGGTGAGCCGGCTTTTGCGGCGCGACGCGGGCGCGGCCGAGGAACTGGACGACCTGACGACCTATTATCTTCTGCACCGCAACGACTTCGGTCTCGACCCGGCGCCGGCGGGCGCCTGCATCCTCTATGCGCTGTCGTGCAACCTGTCCGACGCCGACCTCGCCGGGCGTTTCGACCTGCTTGCCGCCGCCGGCGGGCGGGCGCGGCTGAAGCCCTGGGACCGGCGCCGCGCCCGCGGTCTCGGCGAACCGGCGGCGAGCGGCACCCCGCCGCCGTTGATCGACTCGGTCCACAAGACGATGCAGTTGTGGAAGACCGGCGAACGGGTCCGCGTGGACGGCTGGCTGGAGGCGCGCGGGTTGTGGCGCCACGAACTGTTCGCCCGCGTCGTTCAGGCTCTGATCGAACTGGCGGAGGCCGGTTCGGAGGAGCGCGCCGTTCTGGAGTCGGTTCAGAACCACCTGCGCGCCCGCGCCGGCCCGCCCGCCCCGCAGTCGCAGCTGCCGCTATAGGGCTTCCCGGAAGCGCCGTTCGATTTCTCCCGCGCCCTTTCGCGGGAACGAGAGGAAGAAAGCGTAACGGAAGGGGAGAGCACACGAATTTATCGCCAGGAGACCTCTGCATAACCGGTTTCGCTTGCGGCAGGATCGCGTTCCCGCGTTTACGACGCTCCCGAACCTGCCGTCGGATCATAACGATGCACGATGAAATTGCGAAAACCCGCCCTCTCTCCCTCTTTCCCGCGAAAGAGCGTGTGAAGAAATTGGACGCCTCTCACAAATAACGGCGGGGACGCCGAAGATTTGTCGCAGAGAAAGACAATAGCCTGCCGACAACACTTCGTCATTCCCGCGAAAGCGGGAATCCAGTCTTCCGTTTCCGCAGGAAAAACATCGGAGAGTCTTGCGCGTGCCGCCTCTGGATTCCCGCTTTCGAGCGTGTGAAGAAATTGGTAGCGCGCGGGATGTCGTTGTGATTCGATGGTTTTTGAGGTCAGGCGAAGGGGGTTTCGATGTCGGATGGTAGCGGGGCGCGGTGTTTGCGTCCGAACCGCGATCAGCTGGAATGGCGGATGGTCGATCTGGACGGGCTGCTTCCGCCGGACCATCGGGCTCGTGTGGTTTGGAGTTTCGTGGAAGGTCTGGATCTGAGCGGTTTCTACGCACAGGTGGGTTCTCGCGCGTATGGGGCGGGTCGTTCCGCTGCGGACCCTGCGGTTTTGTTGGCGTTGTGGCTTTTCGCGACTCTGGAGGGGGTGGGTTCGGCGCGCCGCCTTGCGGAGCTGTGCGAGCGTGACATTTCGTATCGGTGGCTGTGCGGCGGCGTGAGCGTGCATTATCATGGTCTGAGCGATTTTCGGAGTGGGCATGGGGAACTTCCGGATGGTCTTTTGAGCGAGCAGGTTGCGGCGCTTGTGGCTTCGGGTCTGGTGGGTCTGGACGAGGTTGCGGTTGACGGCACGAAGGTTCGCGCGAGCGCGGGTTCGGGCTCGTTTCGGGGCGAGGGGGGCTTGTCGCGCTATGAGGCTGCGGCCCGGGTCCGGGTTGCGGCGCTAAAGTCGGAGTTGGAGAGCGACCCCGGGGCGGTGTCGCGTCGTCTTCGGGCAGCGCGGTCGCGGGCTGAGCGCGAGGTGGAGGCGAAGGTCGCGTCGGCCCGGTCGCAGCTTGCGGCGTTGCGTGCGGAGAAGGCGTCTCGGTCGCGGACCCACAAGCAGGCGGAGAAGGCGAAGCCGGCGCCGAAAGTGTCGACCACGGATGCGCCGGCGCGCCGGATGCGGTTTGCGGACGGGGGTGTGGGCGCGGGCTACAACCTGCAGTTTGCGGTGAGCGCCGACAGTCATGTCATCGTGGGGGTCCAGGAGACGAACCGTCGCAACGATGCGGGTCTGGCGGGCGCGATGGTCGAGCAGCTCGAGCGTCGCTATGGGCGTTGCCCGGATCGTTTGCCGGTGGATACGCGTTACGCTACCCGGTCGGAGCTGTTGGGCCTGGGGGAGAAGGGGGTCGAGGTCTACATGCCGCCGCCGGCGGAGAAGGCGGATGCGAAGGTGGAGAGTGTGCGGCGTCGCGCGCGGCGGCGGTCTTGCGAACCGGCCTTGTTGCAGGCGTGGCGCGGGCGCATGGCGAGCGATGCGGGGCGGGCGGTGTATCGTCGCCGCTTGCGGGTCGAGGCGGTGAACGGGGTTGTCGAGAGACGGGGATTGGGCCGGCTTTTGCTTCGCGGGCTTGCGAAGGTGCGTGCGGTGGCGTTGCTGCACGCTGTGGCGCATAACTTGTGGCGCGGCCATCGGCTCGCCTGTGCGGCCTGACAGGCGCCGCCCCTTGCGGGGTCCTGCGCCGGAAGGGGTTTTGAATCGGGCCGGCGCAAGCCCCTCTTCCGATGTCCGGGGCGGACTGCCCCTGCGAGACGGCCCCGCCGGACTGGGAAATATCGCTCCGGGGGAATTTTTCCTCAATACCCTTCCGCCTGCATGACGAGGAAGGTTCGCCCGATTTGTGTTATGGGGGAATCCTGTCTTTTTACGCCGCCGATCCCCCGGCGCGCCAACCGTCATAATGCAACAGACGGAATTTCTTCACATGATCGAAAGCGGGAATCCGGAGGCGGCCGTCCGCAATATCGACCCGGTGTTCTTACGGAACCGCCGCAACGGATTCCCGCTTTCGCGGGAATGACGAAGAGTGGTAGGGCCTTTCAATTTCTTCACACGCTCTTTCGCGGGAATGACGAGTACTTGAGTGTCCGTTTCGGACCAGGTTATTGTTTTTTCTGGCGTGTCAGCCTTCGCAGCAGGATTTGGATGCTTCCGATAAAGAGCCATGTCCGGGCCGTGGCGACAGTCGCGCCATCGCGGTCCCGGATGTCGGCGGGATGGACCGGGGCCGCGACGAGCAACCCGCCGGTGTCGGTGACGATATGCCGCTTGCGGCCCTTGACCTTCTTGCCGGCGTCGAAGCCGCGCGGACCGCCGCTCTCCGTCGTCTTTGCCGATTGGCTGTCGACGATGCCGGCCGACGGGCCGGTCGCCCGTCCCCCGGACATGCGCGACGCCATCGCCAGGCGATGGTGATCGACACCCATAAGCCGCTATCGCGCCACGCCGCGAAATACCGATACACCGTCCGCCATGGCGGAAAGCCCTTCGGCAACATGCGCCACGGGCAACCGCACCGCAGGACGGACAAGATCGCGTTCGCGACCTCGCGCAGGTCGGTCCGACGCCGCCGCCCGAGCGGTTTGCTCGGCGGCATGGCGGGCGCGACCGGGCGCCATTCGGCGTCGTCCAGGTCGCTTGCATAGCAGGGCGATTCAATGAAGCGATGGGCCATAGGGGGTGACAGGATTTTCGGGACGATATACAAGGTGTTGTGGGTTTGGTTTCGAGGGTGTCCAGGATGTCGGCTTCCGAGGGTTCGGGCGAGAGTTTGTGGGATGTTTTGGGCGAGATACCGGATCGCCGCGGGGCGAAGGGGCGTCGGTATTCGTTGCGTTCGGTTCTGGTTCTGACGCTTGCGGCGATGCTTTCGGGGGCCAACGACCTGCGCGCGGTGTATCGCTGGGGCCGTCGCTTGCCGGAGGATGCGTTGTCGGCGCTGGGTCTGTCGGATGCTCCGCGCCATGCGACGTATCGCTATTTTTTCAAGGCGCTGGATGTGGAGGCGGCGGAGCGTGTGCTGGGGTCGTGGGCTTGCGGCTGCGATGCTCCGGGTCATGTTGCTCTGGACGGCAAGCGCCTGCGGGGCAGCGCGCCGGCGGGTCACGACGGGCGCAAGGGGGTTCATCTTGTGTCGGCGTTTGCCGGTCGTCCGGGGCTGTGATTGGGCAGTTGCGGGTTGCGCCGGAGGGCAACGAAGCGGCGGCGGCTCTGGCGTTGCTCAAGCGTCTGCCTCTCAAGGGCGCGGTTGTGACCGGCGATGCGGCGTTTTGCCGGCGCGCCCTGTGCGAGGCGATCCGCGACGGGGGCGGCGACTATTTGTTCGCCGTCAAGGCGAACCGGCCGGGTTCGATGTCCGACATCGCCGTTTCCTTCGGCGATGCTTTTCCCCCCTGAGCTGAACGCGGCGCTGGGCGGCGCTTCGCCGCAGGCCCTCCTGGCGGCCCCGCCGCCCGACGTCGAGTATGCCGAGACCGTGGAGAAGGGCCATGGTCGCATCGAGCGGACCCGCGAGCGCGCCGGCAAGACCTCCCGCGCGGTTTCCTGGGCGGTGACGAGCTTGCCCCGGGCCCGCGCCGGCCCGGAAGAGCTGCTCGCTCTCGTCCGCGAGCACTGGGGCGTCGAAAACCGGCTCCACTATCGCCGCGATGTCGCCTTGCGCGAAGACGCCAGCCGTGTCCGCGCCGGCAACGCGCCGCAGGCGCTGGCGGCGTTGCGGAACGCCATGCTGCGGCTCGTGCATTCCCTGCCGGGTTCCCTTGCCGCCATCCGCGAAGCCTTCGCGGAAGACCGTCCCCACGCCATCGCTACCACAAAACACGGGGTTCTTTGAATTGCCCTGGGCGCCGAACCGCAACGGTTCCGTTCCGGCGCGTGCGCCGTTATGGTCGCGCGCGGATTGCAGGGGGTTTCATGGACGATACCGCGCGCGACGACGCGGCCTGGACCGTCAAGCGCCGCGTCGGGCTGTGGCTCGGCGCCGGCGTGTTCGTCCTGATCGAGGCGCTGCCGGCGCCCGAAGGGATGCCGGCCGCCGCCTGGCATTGCGCCGCGGTGGCGCTGCTCATCGCCGTCTGGTGGGTCAGCGAGGCGATCCCGCTTTCGGCCACCGCGCTGCTCCCGGCGGCGCTGTTCCCGGTGCTGGGAGTGCTGTCCGTCGCCGACGCCGCGGCGCCCTATGCGCACCGCGTGGTGCTGCTGCTTCTCGGCGGGTTCGTCATCGCGCTGGCGATGCAGCGCTGGGGGCTGCACCGGCGCATCGCGCTGCTCATCGTGGCGCAGGTGGGCAGCCGGCCCGAAAACATCGTCGGCGGGTTCATGCTCGCCTGCGGGCTGGTGAGCATGTGGGTGTTCAACACCACCACCACGATCATGATGCTGCCCATCGCGCTGTCGGTCATCGACCTGTTGCGCAGCGACGACGCGGCGCCCGAACACGAGACCGCGCGGCGCAACTTCGCGACCGCGCTGATGATCGGCGTGGCCTACGCCGCCACCATCGGCGGCAGCGGCACCCTCATCGGCACGGCGCCGAACGCCGTCCTCGCCGGCTTCATGCAGGAAACCTACGGGGTGGAGATCGGCTTCGCGCAGTGGATGACGGTGGGCGTCCCGATGGTCGCGCTCATGCTGCCGGGGGCGTGGCTGGCGCTCACCCGCATCGCCTTTCCCATGCGGATGCCGGCGGTCTCGGGCCACGGCGCGCTGATCCGCGAACGGCTCGCCGCCCTGGGACCGATGTCGCGCGGCGAGCGCATCGTCGCCGCGACGGTCGCCGTCGCGGCGCTCCTCTGGGTGTTCCGCCCGTTTATCGACGACGCCCTGCCCGGCATCGCCCTGAACGACACGAGCATCGGCCTGGCGGTCGCGGTGGCGCTGTTCGTCATTCCGGTGGCGCCGCGCAAGGGCGTGTTCGCGATGAGCGGCGAATGGGCGACGAAGATCCCCTGGGGCGTGATCGTGCTGTTCGGCGGCGGCCTGTCGCTGGCGGCGGGGATCAAGGGGTCGGGCCTCGCCGCCTGGATCGGCGACGCGACCGGCGGCGTCGCGGCGCTGCCGACGCTCGCGGTGGTCCTCGCCATCGTGACGCTGATCGTCTTCCTCACCGAACTGACGAGCAACACCGCCACCACCTCGACCTTCCTGCCGATCGTCGCGGGCATCGCCGTAGGCATCGGCGAAAACCCCTTCCTGCTGGTGTTCCCGCTGGTGCTCGCCGCCAATTGCGCCTTCATGATGCCGGTGGCGACGCCGCCCAATGCGGTGGTGTTCGCGAGCGGGCACATCACCGTCGGACAGATGATCCGCGGCGGCATATGGGTGAACCTCATCGGCATCGCGGCGGCGACGCTCATCGCCTACACAGCGGTCGGCCTCGCCTTCGGCGTCGAGCCCGGCGTGCTGCCGGAATGGGCGACGCCCCGGGCGCCGGATGGATAGCGCCCCGGACATGGACATCGAACACCGTTTCGCGCCGCTTTCCGGCGTCACCCTGCATTACGTCACGGCGGGCGCGGGGGAGCCGGTGGTGCTGCTGCACGGCTTCCCGCAGACCTGGGCCGCATGGCGGCGGGTCATCCCCGCCCTGGCGGCGCGGTATCGGGTCGTGGCGCCGGACCTGCGCGGCCTCGGCGCGTCGTCGCGGCCCGCCGGCGGCTACCGCAAGAGCCGCGTCGCCGAAGACGTCTGGGAGCTCGCGAACGGCGTCCTCGGCTACGACCGGTTCATGGTCGCGGGCCACGACTGGGGCGGGCCGGTGGCGTTCGCGCTCGCCGCCGCGCATCGCGACGCGGTGCGCAAGCTCGCAATCCTCGATGCGACGATCCCCGGCGACGGGACCGACCTGTTCTCCACCTCGCAGGGGCGCTGGCATCACGGCTTCCATCGCACGCTCGACCTCCCGGAGGCGTTGCTCGCGGGGCGCGAGCGCATCTATGTGACGTGGTTTCTCAGGGCGTTCGCCGCGCATCCGGGCGCCGTCGACGACGCTACGGCGGAGGAATATGCGCGCGCCTATGCGCAGCCCGGCGCCATGCGCGCGGCCCTCGCCTATTACCGCGCCATCCCGCGCGACATCGCCGAGAACGAGCGCGCCGTCGCCGCCGGCAAGCTCGAAATGCCGGTGCTCGCCCTGGGCGGCGGGGAGAGTTTCGGGCGACGGGAACTGGCGCTCGAATCGCTGCGCCGGGTGGCGAACGACGTGCGCGGGGGCGTCGTCGCCGGCTGCGGCCATTTCATCCCCGAAGAGAAGCCCGAAACGCTCGCCGCGCAGTTGCTCGCCTTCTTCGGCTGACGCGGCGGGTCGGCTTCGGCCGTTCCCGGGATCGCCGCTGGCGGGGGCGCCGCGGACAGGGCATGGTAGGGCGCGAGGACGGGAGACGACGGAAGGAGGCCGCGCATGTATGTGACCCAGGGGCTGAAGCGCGCCGCCCAGGTTCGCGGCGACACGGTCGCGACCTGCGACGGCGACCGGGCGCGCACCTGGCGCGAATGCGCGCAACGGGTCGCCCGTCTGGCGGCGGCGTTGCGCGGTTTCGGCGTCGTCGACGGCGAGCGCGCCGCCATCCTGGCGCTGAACGGCGACCGCTATTACGAGGCGATCTACGGGACCGCCTGGGCGGGCGGGGTCTTCGTCCCGGTCAACACGCGCCTGGCGCCGGCGGAGATCGCCTATTGGGTGAGCGACAGCGAGTCGCGGGTGCTGTTCTGCGACGACGCCTTTGCGCCGGCGGCGCGCCGGCTGAAGGACGAGGGCGCGATCCCCTCGGTGGAGCGGATCGTGTGGATGGGGACGGGAAACCCGCCCGACGGCGCGGTCTCGCACGACGCCATGATCGACGCCGCCGACCCGGCGGAGGACGCCGGGCGCGGTTACGACGATCTGGCGGGCCTGTTCTACACCGGCGGCACGACGGGGCGCTCGAAAGGAGTCATGCTCAGCCATCGCAACCTGGTGTTCAACGCCTTCAACACCTTTTCGGCGTTCCGCATCGATGTCGACGCGCGCTGGCTGCACGCCGCGCCGATGTTCCATATCGCCGACTGCGCCGCCGTCTTCGGCATCACCCAGACCGCCGGCAGCCACTACTTCATCCCCGCCTTCGACCCGGTGGCGGTCATGCGGGCCACCGAGCGCTATCGCGTCACCGACCAGCTGCTGGTGCCGACGATGTGCAATATGCTGGTGAACCACCCCGACATCGGGAAATACGACCTGTCCAGCCTGCGTCACGTGGTCTATGGCGCGTCGCCGATGCCCGACGCGGTGATCCTGAAGGCGATGGAGGCGCTGCCGGACTGTTCCTTCAGCCACGCCTACGGACAGACCGAATGCGCGCCGCTGGTTACCGCCTGCGGCCCCGAATATCACGTGATGGACGGCCCCCACGCGCACCGCTACCGCTCGGTCGGCCAGGCGGTCCCGGGGGTGGAGATCAAGGTCGTCGACAAGAACGGCGCCGAGGCGCCGCGGGGCGAGGTGGGCGAGATCGCGGTGCGCGGCGCCAACGTCATGATGGGCTACTGGCGCCGGCCCGACTTGACGGAAGAAGCGCTGCGCGACGGCTGGATGCACACCGGCGACGGCGGGACGATGACCGAAGACGGGTTCGTCTATGTCGTCGACCGGATGAAGGACATGATCATTTCCGGCGGCGAGAACGTCTATTCCGCCGAGGTGGAGAACGCGGTGCACGAGCACCCCGCGGTGGCCGAATGCGCGGCGATCGGCGTGCCGGACGAGAAATGGGGCGAGCGCGTGCACGCCGTGGTGCGGCTGAAGGACGGCGAGACGCTCGACGGCGAGGCGGTCATGGCGCATTGCCGCGAGCGCATCGCCGGCTTCAAATGCCCGCGCAGCGTCGAGTTCCGCACCGAACCCATGCCGCTTTCGGGCGCCGGCAAGATTTTGAAGACCGAGCTCCGCAAGCCCTGGTGGAGCGGACGCGACAAGCAGGTGAATTAGAGGCGGAGCGGAGCGGTTTGTCAGCGGGCGTCCTGTCGGCTATAGCCGTCGCATGATCGCGCGCACCTGGTTCGAAGGCGAATGGCGCGACGGCGCGCCGCCGGTGCAGGGCGCGCTGACGCAATCGTTCATGCACGGCACCACCGTGTTCGACGGCGCGCGCGCCTTCGCGCGCCGGGCGCCGGACCTCGACCGTCACATGGCGCGGCTTCTGCAATCGGCCGCCGCCATGGGGCTGGATACCGACCTCGACGAGAAGACGCTGACCGACCTGGCGATAGAGGGAATCCGGCTGTTCCCGCCCGCGGCGGAGCTTTACGTCCGCCCGGCGATGTGGGCGGAGGACGGGTTTCTGACGCCGGAGGGCCGGGCGCGTTTCGCGCTCACCCTTTTCGAGGCGCCGATGCCCGACCCGTCGGGCCTGAGCGTGTGCCTGTCGCCGTTCCGGCGCCCGGACCCCGACATGGCGCCGACGCTGGCCAAGGCGTCCTGCCTCTATCCCAACACGGCGCTCGCCCTGAAGGACGCCGCGGCGCGCGGCTTCGACAACGCGATAATGCGCGACGGCGCAGGGAACGTAGTGGAGTTCGGCACGTCGAACCTGTGGCTGGGGAAGGACGGCGCCGCGGTCACGCCGGAGCCCAACGACACCTTCCTCGCCGGCGTCACCCGCCGGCGGGCGATGGCGCTGTTGCGCGAGGCCGGGGTCGAGGTGCGCGAAACCCGCGTGACGTGGGACGATGTCCTCGGCGCCGACGAAGTGTTCTCCACCGGCAATCTGGGCAAGGTCCTGCCGATCGCGCGCGTCGAGGACCGGGATTTCCAGCCCGGCCCGATATTCGCGCTCGCGCGCGAGTCCTATTTCGCCTGGGCCGCCGGCCAGACCGTCTGAGCGACCCCGAACCCCCGGAGACACCGGCCATGATGAAGATCGCTTCCGTCGAAACCCTGCATGCGGATGCGGGGTGGCGCAACTTCTCGTTCTGCAAGATTACGACCGATGACGGCGTGGTCGGCTGGAGCGAGTTCCAGGAGGGGTTCGGCTCTCCGGGCGTGACGGCGGCGATAGAATCGCTCGCGGCGCAGGTCGTCGGCGAGGACGCGCGAGCGCCCGAACGCCTCTACTGGCTGCTCTACGCGGCGACGCGCCCGGCGGCGGGCGGCGTAGTGGGCCAGGCGATCGGCGCCATTGAGAACGCCCTCCTCGACATCAAGGCGAAGCATTACGGAATCCCCGTCCACGAATTGCTCGGCGGGGCGGTGCGCGACCGGGTGCGGGTCTACTGGTCGCATTGCGGCACCTACCGCATACAGGACCCGGACGCGCACGCCGCGCCGCCCCTGACCTCGCTCGACGATGTGCGCGCGCAGGGGCGCGAGGCGCGCGAGGCGGGCTTCACCGGCCTGAAGACCAACGTGTTCCTTTTCGACGACGGGCCGCGGCTCTGGGCGCCGGGCTTCAACATGCCCTCCGGCAAGCCCGACCTGAACGTCGAGCGCAAGGTCATCGACGCGCTGCGGGCGCAGATCGAAGCGTTCCGCGAGGGCGCCGGCCCCGACATGGACATATTGCTGGACCTCAACTTCAACTTCCGCACCGAGGGGCTGTTGCAGATCGTGGACGCGCTCGACCCGTACAAACTGTTCTGGTACGAGATCGACTCCTACGACCCGATCGGCCTCGCCGAGGTGCGCCGCGCCTCGCGGACGCCCATCGCCGGCGGCGAGACGCTGATCGGCCTGCGCGAGTTCAAGCCCTATTTCGACAACCGCTCGATGGACGTGGCGATTATCGACGCGGTGTGGAACGGCGTCGCGCAGTCCATGAAAATCGCGGCCTTTGCGGAAGCCTGCGAGATCAACGTCGCGCCGCACAACTTCTACGGCCACCTGTGCTCGATGATGAACGTCCACTTCGCCGCCGCCGTGCCGAACCTGCGCATCATGGAGATCGACGTCGATCAGGTGCCGTGGCGGGACTCGCTGTTCACCGCCGCGCCGCAGATCGAGAACGGCCATGTCGTCGTGCCCGATACCCCCGGCTGGGGGTGCGAACCCGACGAAAAGGCGCTCGCCGCGCACCCGCCCCGGGGCGCCCGCGGCATCACCCACCGGCGCTAGACGCGCCGGGCGTCGGAAGAACTGCGGATCGCGCGCCCGTTGCGGCTGTGCGCAATGCGATTGAAGCGGTGCCGCCAGCGGTTCTCATCATGGCGATGGACACGCCCTCCCCTGGGAGCGCCGGCGTCTCGCCGGCATGCGCGCGAAGCGTGCGACGACACAGATGCCGGCGAGACGCCGGCGCTCCCAGGGGCGGCCGCGACCGGTCCGCCGCATCGCTACGGGCCAAAATGAGAATTGCTGCGACGCCGCGCGGTTGCTATACGCTGGCCGCATCGGAAAGAACGCTGAGCCGCCGGGGACGGGAGGGCCGACATGGACATCGGGGCATTCATCTTCGCGACCGACTACGCGATCCGCATCGACGAACTCGCGCGCGAATTGGAAGCGCGCGGTTTCGAGTCGCTGTTCGTGCCCGAACACACGCATATCCCGGCGAGCCGCAAGTCGCCCTTCCCGGGCGGCGGCGACCTGCCCCGGGAGTATTCGCATACGCACGACCCGTTCGTGTCGCTGTCGTTCGCCGCTGCGGCGACGGAGACGCTCAAGCTCGGCACCGGCATTTGCCTCGTCCCGCAGCGCGACCCCATCGTGACGGCGAAGGCCGTGGCCAGCCTCGACGCGCTTTCCGGCGGGCGGTTCATCCTCGGCATGGGCGGCGGCTGGAACGTCGAGGAGATGGAGGACCACGGCGCGCAATACGGCACGCGCTTCGCATTGTTGCGGGAGCGGGTGCTGGCCATGAAGGCCCTCTGGACCGATGAAGAGGCGGAATTCCACGGCGAATTCGTGGATTTCGACCCCTGCTGGGCCTATCCGAAGCCGGCGCAGAAACCGCATCCGCCCTTGCTGCTCGGCGGCGAGAGCGATTATACGCTGCGGCGCGTCGTGGATTTCTGCGACGGCTGGTTTCCGCGCGGGCGCGGCGGGTTCGACGCCGCCGCCGGCATCGGGCGCCTACGCCGCATCGCCGACGAGGCGGGCCGCGACATGGCCGAACTGTCGGTGAGCGTGTTCGGCGCGAAGCCGGACGCGCAGGCGATGGAGGAATACCGGCAGGCGGGAGTCTCCCGGGCGATCGTCGGCCTCCCGTCGAACGGCCGCGACGACATCCTCCGCCGCCTGGACAAGCACGCAGGATTGCTGGAGTAGCGGACCGGCGCGCTCATGCCCAGCTCCGGCGTCTGCGTAAGCGGAAGCGGGTGAATTTGGGAAATTGCGCCGATCCGGGTTCAAGTTCGTCCATTATGCGGCCTCTGCGCAAGGCCCGGATTTTTTCGGGGTCCGGTCGCGTCCTCGGCGGTTGCCTGTTCGCCTCGATGTCCGTCGGCGTCGCGAGGCGTCGACGGGATGACCGGGGGCGCCTCGATTCGATCCGGCTTGTCGTTGTCCGGATATGTTCGTTTCGCGAAAGAGCGTGTGAAAAAATCGGACGGTCTTGCCGCGCGACCCGCAGGCCGCCCCGAAAAGGTAGCGGTAGCCATAGCGATGGTCGCGCACGATGCGCGGGCGCGATCCGCGACGCGCCCACAAGCGCGACATCATGCCCTTCCGACCGACCCGGGCCTCATCCTGAAACCACACCTCCACAGGCTGCGACAGCGCGCTCGACCCCAACATCTCGCGCACCCGCGCCCTCACCCGAACCGCGAACTCCGACCGGAACTGCGAACGCGCAACCGCGTCCCCGCGCGGGTGCTCCGGGCGCCCCGAAAGGCGGCGAAACCCCTCCCTCCGAAGCAGCTGGCGAACGCTCTCGTCCGCATAAGCCACCCCGAAGGCCTCCTCGATCTTGCGACGAATGTCGCGAACACGCCACCGAACAACACCGTCGCGCGCCGGCTCCGGTCCCGCCTCCACCCAACCCCGCACAACCGACAACTGCTCCTCATCGAGAAAACACGCACGACCGACGCGACGACGATCCCGAAGACCCTCCGGACCCTCCGCGTTGTAGCGATGCGCCCAGTCGCGAACCGCCTGACGATCCATCCCCGTCAGCCGACCCGCCTCCGCGCGACCGACGCCCTCCAGAACCAACGCTGCCATCGAAAGACGCGCGTTCTGCCGCGCGTCCTTCCCCGAACGCGCAAGAGACCGCAAATCCTCCGCCGTGTGCGTCGTCCGCGTGACCTTCACCGCCGCAGGCATCCAAACCCCCGAAACCCATCCCCAAACACAACATATGGACCATGAAAACGCCCGGAACTCAAAACCTTCCCAGTGAGCCAAACCCAAACGGGTTTGGTATAAGACGCGGTTCGGCGTCGAATCCTCCCCTCTTGTCGGTCGTTGTGCCCTGTTACGACGAGGAAGCTGTCATAAACTTGACTCATGCCCGCCTTTCCGGCGTGCTGGACGGCCTGTCCGGCGTCGCCTGGGAGATACTTTACGTCGATGACGGCAGTGGCGACTCCACGCCGGACTTGCTGCGGGAGTTCGCGCGTGTCGATTCGCGTGTTCGGGTGCTCGCCCTGTCGCGCAATTTCGGGCACCAGACGGCGCTTACCGCCGGCTTGACGGAGGCGACCGGCGACATCGTGGCGATTATCGACGCCGACTTGCAGGATCCGCCGGAAATCATCGCCGAAATGCTGGAGCGCTGGCGCGCCGGCGCCGATGTCGCTTACGGCCGACGCATCGCGCGCGCCGGAGAGACCGCATTCAAGCGCTGGACGGCGGCAGCGTTCTATCGCGTTCTCGCCTTTTTCTCCGATGCGCCCATCCGTATCGATTCCGGCGATTTCCAGCTCATGGACCGCAGTGTCGTGGACGCCCTGGCGGCCATGCCCGAGCGCGACCGCTTCGTGCGCGGCCTGGTGGCGTGGGCCGGCTTCCGTCAGGAAGCTGTCCCCTACCGGCGGGACCCGCGCGCTGCGGGCGAGACCAAATACCCGTTGCGCAAGATGCTGCGCTTCGCCGCGAGCGGGGTCGTGTCGTTCTCCCTGGCGCCGCTGCGGCTTGCGACGTGGCTGGGGTTTCTCGTCTCCGGGGCGGCGGGAGCGGGCATCGTCTACGCTCTGGCGCTCAGGCTGTTCGGCGATTCATGGGTCACAGGCTGGACGTTGCTCTTTATTTCCATACTGTTCCTCGGCGGCATCCAGCTCACGATGATCGGCGTTGTCGGAGAGTATGTCGGTCGCATTTACGGGGAGGCGAAAAGGCGGCCGCTGATCTGGTTCGGACACATGTGAGACGCGGGGCTTGAAGGCGGGGCGGGGGTCTCCGAAGCTGTTTGGTGTGAGGAAACAGCCAACGGAGGCCCCCATGCAGGTTGTTGGCCTGCCGAGACAGATTACACAAGGAGCACGCCTGGCGTCGCGTCTGTGCGCCGCTGAGCGTAGCGAAGGGGCGCACAGACGCGACGCCATCGAACGCTGGAAGCAGGCCCGCGCGGACGGCCTGAACGCCCGCTCGGCGGCGGCTGCGGTCGGAGTGCCCCTGTCGACCCTCTACCGCTGGCAAAAACGCGCCCAAAGCGGGCGCCTCGAACCGCTCTCGCGCCGCCCCCGCCGCGTGCGCCGGGCACAATGGTCGTCGGCTCTGCTCGCGGCCGTGCGCGAGGCCCGCAACGACTATCCCATGTGGGGAAAGGCCAAAATCGCCGTCCTCATCCAACGCCAGGGCTTCGACGCCAGCGAAAGCACCATCGGCCGCATCCTCAAAACCCTCGTCGAAAAAGGGGACGTCTTCCCCGTCCCCGACCTCCGCCGAAACGCCCCCCGCGCCGCACGACGAAAACGCCCCCGGGCCACGCGCCTGCCCAAAGGACGCAAACCCTCCCGGCCCGGAGAAATCGTCCAGCTCGACACCCTCTCCATAACCCGAACCGCAGGACGACCCACCATCAAGCAGTTCACCGCATACGACCCCGTCACCCGCTGGACATGCGCGCAAGCCTGGAGGCGCGCAACCGCTCACAACGCCAAACGCTTCCTCGACAAACTCCAGGAAGACATGCCCTTCCCCATCCGAGCCATCCAGGTCGATGGCGGCGCCGAATTCAAAGCCGACTTCGAACGCGAATGCCAAAGCAGGGGAATCGACCTCTTCGAACTCCCGCCCCGATCCCCCAAACTCAACGGCTCCGTCGAACGCAACAACGGCGCATGGCGATATGAGTTCTACGCAACATGGGACCTCCCCGACAACGACCTCAACCGAATCAACCGCTGGGTCGACGCCTTCGCCGACGAGTTCAACAACTTCCGACCCCACCAGGCCCTCGACAACCGCACCCCCGCTCAATACCTTCAATCCCTCACAGCAAACGAGACCCCCACCGACCGCCCCACGTCTCATATGTCGTGAACCAGTACACGGCGTTTCCGTAAGAAAAACGGGCCGATATCGTGGACGGCCGCCTCTGGATTCCCTTATCGAGCGTGTGAAGAAAATTGAACACCCCTACAAACACTCGTCATTCCCGCGAAAGCGGGAATCTGGACCGCGCGCCCGAAATAATAACTCGTTCTTTATTGCGGAAACACTGTAATAGATTCCCGCTTTCGCGGGAATGACGAGTACTATTAGCCCGGATTTCTCATAGTTTTTGAGTGCATCGGGGTTCTGCCTGCGATATATTGTTCTTGATCAAGGACTTATATCCGGGCAGAGGAGTTCCCCGATGCTGGCGGAGTGTAGCGCGGCGAGTGGGGCTTTCCAGGCGGTTTCGGGACGCAAGGCGGTTGCGGAGTTCGATGGCGGTTCGGTGACGTCGGACGCGGGGGCGCTGCTTCTCGGCCGCGCGGACGCGGCGGTGGGTCTGGTGGATCGTCTTGCGGCTTGCTTTGAGGATCATCGCGATCCGCAGTTTGTCGAGCACGATGTCCGGACGCTTGTGGGGCAGCGGGTGTTCGGGATTGCGCCAGGATACGAGGACCCGGTCGATCACGATGTGTTGCGCCACGATCCGATTATGGCGGTTCTTGCGGGGAAGTTGCGGTCGAAGCGTTCGGATTGCGCGCCGGTTGCGGGGAAGTCGACGCTGAACCGGCTTGAGCTGGGCGGTATGTGTCCTTCGGGCGACTGCAAGATCGTGCATGATTGTTCGGCGATTGAGGATTTGTTTGTGATGCTGTTCGTGGAGGCGCACGACCGGGTTCCGGAGGAGGTTATCCTGGATTTCGACGCGACGGACGATCCGGTTCACGGGACGCAGGAGGGTCGGTTTTTCCACGGCTATTACGACTGCTATTGCTATCTGCCTCTTTATGTGTTCGGCGGTCGCCATCTTCTGGCGGCGAAACTGCGTCCTGCGAATATCGACGGCGCGGCCGGGGCGGTGGAGGAGGCGGCGCGGATTGTGTCCGGGTTGCGGGCGCACTGGCCGGATGTGCGGGTTCTGTTGCGGGCCGATTCGGGTTTCGCGCGCGATGCGTTGATGTCGTGGTGCGAGGCCAACGGGGTGAGTTACCTGTTGGGTCTGGCTCGGAACAAGCGTCTGGAGGCGGAGGTTGCGGACGATCCGGCTTGCGCCGGGGCGGAGAGCCGACGCGCCGGCGGGCCGCGTCGGCGCTTCAGGGACTTCATGTGGCGCACACGCGAGAGCTGGGGCTGTGCGCGCCGCGTCGTCGCCAGGGCCGAATGGACCCATGGCAAGGCCAATCCGCGCTTCGTCGTCACCTCGCTCGGCGCCAATGAATACAACGCCCGGCGCCTCTACGAGGACCTCTACTGCCAACACGGCGAGATGGAAAATCGCATCAAGGAATGCCAACTCGACCTGTTCGCCGACCGCACTTCGGCGCATGGCCTGCGCGCCAATCAATTGCGCCTGTGGTTCGCCTCGATGGCTTACGAGTTGGTCTGCGCCGTGCGCCGCCTCGGCCTCGCCGGCACACGCCTGGCGGCCGCTACCTGCGGCAGTGTGCGTCTGAAACTGTTCAAGATCGGGGCGCGGGTTCGCGTCAGCGTGCGCCGCATCAGGATCGCCATGGACACCGACCACCCCTTCCGCGAGGAGTTCCGCATCGCACGAAGACGATTATCCGCCGCCGCGGCATAAAGCGGCGCAAGACAAACCCCTCCCTTCAACAACACGGAAACAGCGCAGAGCAGACCCAACCGCCGAACGGCGGGCGCCCCGGCACGCCTCCAAAACGGCAAACCCCACCCAACTCCGCAAGGAATCGCTATCGCTACACCCAAACCCGAAAATCGGATGAGTATGAGAAATCCGGGCTAGCTACATGAGCGCCCGACGCCGAACCGGCGACGGGCCGTTGCGTCGCAGTCGATGGGCAAGCCCGTTCAGCGCGACGTGTCGATGCCGAGCAGGAGTTCGGGCAGCCACAGGGCCAGGGCGGGGAACGAGATCACCGTGAGCAAGCCGATCAGCTGCAAACTCACGAAGGGGATGATGCCCCTGTAGATCTGCTGGATGCGGACGTGTTCCGGCGCCACGCCCTTCATGTAGAAGAGCGCAAAACCGAAAGGCGGAGTCAGGAACGATGTCTGAAGATTCACCGCCAGCAGGATCGCGATCCAGGGGATGATGTTGTCCACCCCCGGAATATGCGCGCCGAAATCCATCGTCTTCATGATCGGCAGGAACAGCGGCAGCACGATCAACGTGATCTCGATCCAGTCGAAGAAGAAGCCGAGCAGGAAGACGATCGCCATCATCAGGACCAGAAGACCCCACGACCCCAGGCCCAGGCCCTGCACATAGTGCTCCACCAGGTCGTCGCCGCCGAGCGAGCGATAGACGTAGGAGAACGCCGTAGCGCCGATCAGGATGCCGAAGATCATGCCGATGGTGAGCGCCGAACGCGTCGAGACGTCCTTCAGAACGCCGTAGGTCAGCTTGCGGTTCATTATGGCGAGGAGGATCGCGCCCAGCGCGCCCACGCCCGCCGCCTCGGTGGGCGTCGCCAGGCCGGCGAAGATCGACCCGAGCACCAGCACGATGAGCATGATCGGCGGGATGAAGCTCTTGAGGATCATCATCGTGAGCGCCGCACGGGTCCCCGGCCCCAGCTCCGCGGGGAGCGGCGGGGCGAGCGCCGGCTGGATCTTCGAGCGGATGAAAATGTAGACGAGATAGAGACCGGAAAGCACGATGCCCGGAAGCACCGCGGCCAGGAACAGGCTGCCGACCGAGATCGCCAGCAGGTCCGCCATGATCACGAGCATGATGCTCGGCGGAATCAGGATCCCGAGAGTGCCCGAAGCGGCGATGGTGCCGGTGGCGAGGGGGATATCGTAGCCCCGGTCGAGCATCACCGGCAGCGCCAGCAGGGTCATCATCACCACCGAGGCGCCGATGATCCCCGTCGTCGCGGCCATGATGGTGCCCATGATGGTGACCGACATCGCCAGCCCGCCGGGAGTGCGCCGCAACAGCACCTGCAGGCAGTGGAGCAGGTCGTTGGCGACGCCCGACCGTTCCAGCATGGTGCCCATGAAGATGAACATCGGCACCGCGACGAGGATCGGGTTCTCCGCCGCCGTCCCCCATATCCGCAGGTTCACATTGTAGAATTCGGTGAATTTGAAGACATCGTAATATATGCCGATGCCGCCGTAGACGACGGCGAGCCCGCCGAGCACCCACGCGACGGGGTAACCGCTGAACAGCAGGATGGCCAGCGACAGGAACATGAAGACGGGGAGAAGTTCCACATAGTCCATCACGGCGTCTCCTCATCGCGGCGGTCGCGCCGCGCCCCCGCCTCGTCGGCGGCGAGCAGTTCGATCCCCATGTCGTCGGCTTCGGCGGCGATCTCCGCGGCTTCCTTCTCGGCCGCGGCGCGCAGTTCGGCCGCCGCATCGCGCAGTTCCGGCGCCCGGGAGCGGACCGCATCGCGGATCTCCGGCGGGCCGAAAAGGAAGAGGGCGTTGCGCAACAGCACCGATGCCATGCCGATCAACAGCAGGACCATCCCGATGGGCACGAACGACTTGATGATCCAGCGATGGCTGAGACCGGTGAGCGCCGCCGAAACCTCGTTGATCGCAAAGGCGCGGTAGGCGAAATCGATGCCGTTGTAGAGCACCAGCGCCGAATAGGGCAGCAGGAACACGAGGCAGAACAGGAACTCGATCCACGCTTTCGTCTCGAGGCTGAAGCGGTCGCGGGCCATCTCGATGCGGACATGCGAATTCCGCGCATAGGCGAAGCCCAGGCAGAGCAGGAACAGCGCCGCGTGCAAGTGCCACTCGAGGTCCTGGAATTTCGTCGAGGTCAGGTAGCTCTCGATGAACCCCGCGATGGCCTCGTTGCCGCTGGCGCGGAAGCCCTCGACCGCCATCGTCAGCAGTTTGAACTTGCGGGTGATCACATCGACGATGATCACCGCGACCAGCGGCAGCAGCAGCCACGCCGCCCAGCGGCCGATGGCCGAGACGAACGCGTCGCACGCGCGACTCGTCGCGAGGAGTCGATTCATGAAAGCCTCCTGTGAACCGCGTCCGTCCGGCGGGGAAGGGCGCATAAAGACACGGCGACCCGGCATTGACAACCGGAATCGCGCCCGCCGGCCGCGCTCCCCCGCGCCAGGGCGCGCCGCCGGCGGCTAGTCCTCGAAACGCCTGACCAGCGTGACCTCGCTCATCCGGTAGTAGTAGCCGTCCCACTCCTCGTCGATCACCTCGAGGCGCCCCTCGACGACGATGGGCGCGAGGCTCAGCTCGAGGGGGTCGTCGCATCGCAGTTCGACGAAACTTTCCGGCCCCGCAGTGGTGCAGAACGGGCAGTGGGGGGCGTATCGGCTCAGCAATATGCGCGCGCCCGAAGCGTCGAGCGGCAGCATGAAGCCCACCATGCGGACGGTCTCGCCGTCCAGCGCCATCACGTCATCGGCGTATTCCGGGACCATGTCCGGACCGTCGAACACGAGCTCGACGCCGTGCAGGGTGTCCCAGGAAACGACGCCCGCCACTTCGGGGAGCGGAATGGGCTTGTAGCCGCCCTCGGCCCAGGGATTGTCGTAGCCGGGTCCGCCGCTGTCCTGCGCTCCGGCCCCCGGCGCCCACGCGAACGCCAGGGCCAGCGCCGACACGGTCGCCAGAGTCGCTGCGGTCGCCGTTCGCGGTCCACGCATCTTCGCGGCCTCCTCCCGGGTTACGGCGCTACAGCTGGAACTGGCTCGCGCCGACTTCCACGCCGTCGACAACGCACAGGTTTTCGGCGACGCGGACTTCCGACTCCGCTCCCGCCTCGCAGGTAACGCGCCAGTGTCGGCTCTCGATGAGGACCGTGGCGGGTTCGCTCGACGGGTTGAACGTCGCGGTCTTGCCCGCGCGCAGGCGGTAAAGCCATTTCTCGATCCAGACGTTGACCGTTTCCTCGCCGTCGTTGGCGACGGTCAGCGCCGCCGCAGGCGCGGTCGGGAGCGCAAGGGCGCAGAGCAACGCGAGCGCCGTCATTCTCATGGGGAACCCCCGCAGCGGGAACGACATTCGCCCGCAGCATAGCTCAGCCGCTCCGGCAAGGCTACCGGCCGTTCGCGGCAATGGCGTCGGCGGCGACGGGACGCGCGGGGAAGACGCGCTTCGGGGCTGCAATCCTCTCCTGCGCCGCCACCGGCGCTGCGCCGTCGCCGTCGCCCGCCTCCAGCAGTTCGAAGGTCGCGGATACGGCGTGCGAAACGGCGTCGGCGAGCGCCGCGCCGCCCAGCAGACGACCGAGCAGAATCGCCGTCATGGTGTCGCCGGCGCCGTTGCCCGCCACCGGCAGAAGCGGCGTTTCGACCAGCCACGCCTCGCTCCCGCGGCAGGCGAGCGCGCCGGTTCCGGCCGCCGTCGGCGCCGAGGTGGCGACCACGGTCGGCGGCCCCCGTTCGGAGAGCCAGCGGCACGCGGCGCGCCCCTCGGCGACGGTCGCGACCGGGCGCCCCGCCAGACGCGACAATTCGAAGGTGTTGGGGGTAACGATGTCGGCGCGCGGCGCCAGCAGCTCCGCCACCGCCGCGGCCGCCTCCCCGGAGACGAAAAGGCCGCGCGCCGCGTTCCCCATCACCGGATCGCAAACGTATAGCGCGTTGGGCCGGGCGGCCTTGACCCGGTCGACCGCCTCCGCGACAACCGCGGCGAGTTCGGCGCTCCCCAGATAGCCGGTCAACACCGCGTCGACCCCGGCGAAGCCCGTCTGCTTCCCGAGTCCTTCCAGCACCGCGCGGACGTGGGCCGCGCCGAGGGCGCCGCCGCCCTGGCCCGGGCGCCCGGTGTGGCCCGACAGCTGCGCAGTATGCACCGGCCAGACCTCGACGCCGAGCCGTTGCAGCGCGAACACGGCGGCGGAATTGCCGACATGGCCGCGGGCGACCGAGGATTGTATGGAAAGCACCGCCATCGCGCGTCTACAACGCCTTGACGATGTCCTCCACCATCTTCTTCGCGTCGGCGAAGAGCATCATGGTCTTGTCGCGGTAGAACAGGTCGTTGTCGATCCCCGCATAGCCCGGGGACAACGACCGTTTCACGAACAGCACGGTCTTCGCCTTGTCCACCTCGAGGATCGGCATCCCCGCGATGGGGCTGGACGGATCGCTGCGCGCCGCCGGGTTGGTGACGTCGTTGGCGCCGATGACGAACGCGACATCGGCCGTCGCGAAGTCGGAATTGATCTCTTCGAGTTCGAAGACCTCCTCATAGGGAACGCTGGCTTCCGCGAGCAGCACGTTCATGTGTCCGGGCATGCGCCCGGCGACGGGGTGGATGGCGTAGCGGATTTTCACCCCGGCGCCGCGCAGCGAGTCGGCCATTTCGCGCAGCGCGTGTTGCGCCTGGGCCACCGCCATGCCGTAGCCGGGAACCACGATCACCGACTCCGCGTTCTGCATGATGAACGCCGCGTCGTCCGCGCTGCCGGCCTTTACGGATTTGTCGGTCCGCCCCGCCGCTGCGGCGCCGTCCGCGGCGCCGAAGCCGCCGAGAATGACGTTGACGAAGGAGCGGTTCATCCCCTTGCACATGATGTAGGACAGGATGGCGCCCGACGCGCCGACCAGCGCGCCCACGATGATCAGCGCCGTGTTCTGGAGCGTGAAGCCGATGCCGGCCGCCGCCCAGCCCGAATAGGAATTGAGCATCGAGATCACGACCGGCATGTCGGCGCCGCCGATCGGGATGATGAGGGTGACGCCGACCGCCAGCGCCAGCAGGGTCATCGCCCAGAACGCGGCCTCGCTCCCGGTGACGCAGAACCAGACGATCAGGGCGACGATGGCCAGGCCGATCGCCAGATTCGCCCAGTGCTGCAAGGGGAATACGACCGGCGCGCCCGACATGAGCGCCTGCAATTTCGCGAAAGCGACGACCGAACCGGTGAAGGTGATCGCGCCGATGACGACGCCCAGCGACATCTCCACGCGGCTCGCGGTCTTTATCGCGCCGGTCTCGTCGACGATGCCGTAGGCTTCCGGCGCGTAGAGCGCGGCGGCGGCGACCAGCACCGCGGCGAGCCCCACCAGGCTGTGAAAGGCCGCCACCAGCTGCGGCATCGCCTTCATTTCGATGCGCAACGCGATGACCGCGCCCACGGCGCCGCCGGCCGCCATCGCCGCGGCGACCCACGCCCAGGCGCCGAAGCCGGGCTGCGCGAGGGTGACCGCCACCGCGATGGCCATGCCGGCAATGCCGAACGCATTGCCCGGGCGCGCCGAGGTGGGCGAGCTCAACCCCTTCAGCGCGAGAATGAAACACACCGCCGCCGCGAGATAGGCGAAGGCGGAAAGAGTGGCCGACATGCCCTATTCCCCCGACCGCGCCGGGCGCCGCTTGCGAAACATCCCCAGCATCCGCTGGGTGACGATGAAGCCGCCGAAAATGTTCACCGAGGCCAGCGCCACGGCGACGACCCCCAGGGTCTTCGACAGGCCGAACCCGCCTTGCGCCGCGGCCTCGCCGGCCTCCGCCCCGACGGCGATCAGCGCGCCGACGACGATGATGCCGGAAATCGCGTTGGTCACCGACATCAACGGGGTATGCAGCGCCGGCGTGACGCTCCACACCACATAATACCCGACGAAGACCGCCAGCACGAAGACGGTGAAATCCTGAACGAATTGCGGGTCGGTCACGTTCCTTCTCCGTCGGTCAGCATGGGGTGCACGACGGCGCCGTCGCGCGTCACGCAGGCGCCGGCCACAACCTCGTCCTCCCAGTCGATCTTCAGCGACCCGGCGGCGCCGTCGATCATCGGCGAGACGAAGTTGAACAGGTTGCGGGCGTAGAGCGCGCTGGCGTCCACCGCGACGCGGCTCGGCACGTTGGCGTGTCCGACGATCGCCACGCCGTTCTCGCGCACCACCTCGCCGTGCCTCGACAATTCGCAATTGCCGCCGCTCTCGGTCGCCAGATCGACGATCACCGACCCCGGTTTCATGTCGGCGACCATGGACGCCGCGATCAGGGTCGGGGCCGGGCGGCCGGGGATCAACGCCGTGCAGATGGCGATGTCGTGGCTCTTCAGCGTCTCATGGATCAGTTCGCCCTGGCGGCGGCGGTAATCCTCGCCCATTTCCCTTGCGTAACCGCCGGCGGTCTCCGCCTTTTCCGCCTCCTCGTCGGGGACTTCGATGAACTTCGCGCCCAGGCTTTCCACCTGTTCCTTGACGGCGGGGCGGACATCGAAGGCCGACACCACGGCGCCGAGGCGGCGCGCGGTCGCCACCGCCTGAAGGCCGGCGACGCCGGCGCCGAGCACCAGCACCTTCGCCGGGGCGATGGTCCCGGCCGCGGTCATCATCATCGGAATGACCTTGCCGAACTCCGCCGCCGCGTCGAGCACCGCCTTGTAGCCGGCGAGGTTGCCTTGCGACGACAGCGCGTCCATGCCCTGCGCCCGGCTGATGCGCGGCACCAGCTCCATGGCGAAAGCGGTCACGCCGCGCGCCGCATAGTCCCGGACCCGGTCTCGGTGCTGCAACGGCGCGAGCAGCGCCACCAGCACCTGGCCGCTCGCGAGGCGCGCCATTTCATCCTCGCCTTCTTCGGCGGTCATCGGCCGCGCCACCTTGAGCACCGCATCGGCGCCGTCCCACGTCTCGTCGGCGGTGGCGGCGACCGTCGCGCCGGCTTCGGCGAAGGCCGCGTCGCCGATCGCCGACGCCTCGCCGGCGCCCGCCTCGACCGTTACCTCGACGCCGAGGGCGGCGAACTTCCCGACCGCTTGCGGCGACGCGGCCACGCGCCTTTCGCCTTCCCGGCGCTCCTTCGGAATCGCGATTTTCATGCTGGCGTCCCCGACCCGGCTCCGCGGCCCGCTCCCCGCGGCGCGTTCGCAAACCGCGCCTCTATAGCCGGGCGGCGCGAGAAATTCACCTCGAATCCGCGCGCGGCACGCTCCGCGCCAGCGCCGGCCACGCCGCGGCGAGCGTGCCCGCGCGCAACGCCATCAGGATCAGGAATACGAACCACAACCCGTGATTCCCCCACATCGGCACGAAAACCGCCAGCGCCGCGAGATAACCGGCGAACGCCGCAAGCATCGCGTTGCGCATCGTCCGCCCGCGCGTCGCGCCGATGAACACGCCGTCGAGCTGAAACGCCCATACCGACACGAGGGGAGACGCCACCGCCCAGGGCAGATATTCGAGGACCGCGCTGCGAACCTCGGGCGCTGTCGTTATCAGACCTGCGAGCGCCATCCCCGCGACCGCGAAGACGAGGGCGTAGCCGACCGCGACGACCGCCGCCCACAAGGTCGAAATCCGCACCGCGACCGTCAGCGCGGCGCGGTCGCGCCGGCCCACCGCAGCGCCGACCAGCGCCTCGGCGGCGTGCGCGAACCCGTCCAGCCCGTAGGACATGAACGCCTGAAAGATCATCAGCACGCCGTTGGCGGCGAGGATGACGTCGCCGAAGCGGGCGCCGATCGCCGTCACCATCGACGACGCGCAGATCAGGCAGAGCGTGCGCACGAAAATGTCGCGGTTGAGGCGCATCGTCGCGGCCAGCGCCGCGCCGTCCCGGACGCCGCGCCACGGCCACGCCGCGCCGAGAGCGCGCCTCTCGCGCTGCGCGACCCACAATCCGACGGCGAGGCCGGCATACTGGGCCGCGACCGTCGCCGCGGCGACGCCGTCCACCCCCATGTCCAACCGCACCGCCAGAACGACATCGAGCGCCATGTTGGCGCCGTTGACGACGAGCTGAAGCGCCAGACAGAGAGCGACCCGCTGCCGGCCGAGAAGCCAGCCCAGCAGCGCGAGGTTGCAGATGGCCGCCGGCGCGCCCCAGATGCGGGTCGCGATGTAACTTTCCACCAGCGGCCGCACCGCGTCGCTCGGCGCAAAGGCCGCCAGCGACGCCTGGACGATCGGCCCTCGCAGCGCGATCATGGCCAGGCCCGCCGCCGCCGCCAGGGCGGCCGCGCGCAGCAGCGTCGCCAGCAAGGCGTCGGCGTTCCCCGCGCCATGCGCCTGCGCGGCGAGGCCCGCCGTGCCCATGCGCAGGAACGAGAACCCCCAGTAAAGGAACGAGAACACCGTCGCGCCGACCGCGACCGCGCCGATCTCCGCCGCGCCCAGGCGGCCGACGACCGCGGTGTCCACTGCGCCCAGAAGCGGGATCGTCAGGTTGGCGAGAATGTTCGGCGCAGCGAGCCGCCAGACGCGCTTGTGCCAGCCGCTCTCCCGCGCGTTCAAGTCATTCCGGCGCGCCGGCGGCCGGGCGGGGGTCGGGGCCGCCGGTAGCCCAGTCGAGCAGCTGCGCAGTGTGCAGGACCGGGACCCCGACGCCCGACAGCTGCGTCATGCAGCCGATATTGCCGCTGGCGACGACATCGGGGGCGCAGGCGCGCAATGCGTCGATCTTGCGGCGCCGCAGCGATGCCGCGAGGCGCGGCTGCAAAAGGTTGTAGGTTCCCGCCGACCCGCAACACAGATGCGCTTCCGCCGGCTCCGCGACATCGAACCCGGCGCGTTCGAGCAGCGCCCGCGGCGGCGCCGTCACCTTCTGGCCGTGCCGCAGGGAACACGCCGCCTGATAGGCGACCCGGAGGCGCGGAACGTTCCGCGGGGAGTCGAGGCCGAGCCCGTCCATCCACTCGGTAACGTCGCGCGCGCGCCCGGCGACCGCGGCCGCCGCGTCGGCCCATTGCGGGTCGCCGCGCAGCATGTGGCCGTAGTCCTTGACCGCGGTCCCGCAGCCGGAGGCGTTGACGACGATGGCGTCGAGGCCGCCATTGTCGATCTCGCGGCCCCACGCGGCGACGTTGCGCCGCGCCGCGCGCAGCGCGTCGTCCCGCCGCCCCATATGGTGAGTCAGCGCGCCGCAGCATCCGGCGTCTCCGGACAGGACGACCTCGCACCCGTGGCGCGTGAGGAGGCGGACGGTCGCGCGGTTGATCTCCGGCGCCAGAACTCGCTGGGCGCAGCCGGCGAGCAGCGCCACCCTCGCGCGGCGCCGGCCGCGCGCCGGAAAGCGCCCGGGGCGCAGGTCGGCGGCGCGCCCGGGCAACCGCCGCGGCGCCATCCCGACCAGGGTCCGCAACCGGCCCGGCAGGGCGCCCGCGAAGGGCCGGACCAGCCGCGCCCCCCACAGCGCGAGGCGGAACAGACGCGGACGCGGCAGAACCGCCGCGAGCAGCGCTCGCAACATGCGTTCGGCGCGCGGGCGCCGGCCCGTCTCCTCGATGCGGACGCGCGCGTAATCGACCAGGTGCATGTAGTGCACGCCCGAGGGGCAGGTCGTCATGCACGACAGGCAGGACAGGCACCGGTCCACGTGAGTCGTCACGCTGTCCGGCGCCGGGAGGTCGCGCTCCAGCATGTCCTTGATCAGATAGATGCGCCCGCGCGGGCTGTCGCGCTCGTCCCCCAGCATGACGTAGGTGGGGCAGGTGGCGGTGCAGAACCCGCAATGCACGCAGGCGCGGAGTATCTCGTTCGCCCGCGCGATGTCCGGGTCGGCCAGCTGGGCGAGGGTGAAGTCGGTCTTCATGGCGGCGCGCTCCCGATCTCCCGACGGCGCGGCCCCGCGGCGGGCACGGCGTTCAGCCGGCTCGCCGGCGGGCGCCGGCCCAGGGGTTGCGACCGACCCGCGGAAGCAGCCGGATGGGGACGCCGGGGAGGTCGAAGGATTCGCGCAGCCCGTTCACCAGATATCGCCGGTAGGCGGTCGGCAGGCCGTCTGCGCGGTTCACGAACAGCGCGAAACTCGGCGGACGCGCCGACACCTGCGCGATGTAGCGGATGGCGACGCGGCGCCCGCCGTCGAGCGGCGGCGGATGGCGCTCCAGCATCGCCGCGAGCCAGCGGTTGAGTTTCGCGGTCGGCAGGCGCCGGCTCCACACTTCCCGGGCGTCGAAAACGGCCCGCATCAGCGCCGCGACGCCGTGGCCCGTGCGCGCCGAAACGCACGCCAGCGGCGCGCCGCGCGATTGCGGCAGCGCCGACTCCAGCCGTTCGGCGATGCGGCGGCGGACGGCCCCGGCCGGCGCCGCCAGGTCCCACTTGTTCGCCGCGACCGCCATCGCGCGGCCCTCTTCGGCGATCTGCCGGGCGATGGCGATGTCCTGCCGCTCCAGCGGCGCGGCGGCGTCGACGAGCAACACCGCGACCTCGCACATGCCGATGGCCCGCGCCGTCGCGGCGGCGGCGTCTTTCTCCACCGCGTCGCCGACGCGCCCCCGGCGGCGCAGCCCGGCGGTGTCGACAAGCAGAATTTCGCGGCCCCGCCAGCGCCAGGCAACGGCGACCGCGTCGCGGGTGACGCCCGGTTCGGGCCCGGTAACGACCCGCGCCTCGCCGAGCAGGCGGTTGACGAGCGTCGACTTCCCGACATTCGGCCGCCCGACGATGGCGAGACGCAGCGCGTCGCCGGGACGCGCCGGAGGCGCATCGGCGTCGGCCAGCGCCGGGCAAGCCGTAGTCATCGCCTCGTAGAGTTCGCCCAGGCCTTCGCCATGCGCGGACGAGACGGCGATCGGGGCGCCGAGGCCGAGTCCGTGAGCGTCGAGCCATGCGGCCTCGCCGGCGCCGCCTTCGGCCTTGTTGACCAGCACCGCCGCCGCGCCGCCGCGCCGCCGCAGCCATTGCGCGAAACGGCGGTCCGGCGGCGCGACGCCGGCGCGCCCGTCGAGGACGAACAGCGTCAGGTCGACGCTGTCCAGCAGGGCGTCGGTGCGTTCGAACATCCGCGCTTCGAGGCTGTCGCGCGGCGCATCGTCGAGGCCGGCGGTGTCGATCGCCAGGAAGCGCGCGGGCCCCAGGCGGGCGCGTCCCTCGCGCCAGTCCCGGGTCATCCCCGGGCGGTCGCCGACCAGCGCCTCCCGCCGCCCGACCAGGCGGTTGAACAGAGTGGATTTCCCCACATTCGGGCGGCCGACGATGGCGACGCGGAGCATGCTTTCCTGTCCAGAAACTCGTAATGCACGGAAATGACGCGGATTCCCCGAACCGGGGCGTCTATGGTCCCACATATTCGCCGGCGCCCGAAACGACTTGCCCGACGCCGATGGGATCCGTGTCGGACACTAACACGCTTGCGGATCGCTGCGCGACGGCCTATGGCCGCGGCATGAACGGAACGACTTTCGACACACTTGCCGCCGCAAAGACGCTCAGGGAAGCCGGGTTCGAGAATCGACAGGCCGAAGCCGTCGCCGGCGTCATGCGCCACGCCACCCGCCTTCGCGGGTGCAGGCTCGCCGATCGCGACACGCTCGCCACGAAGGCGGACATTGCCGCGTTGCGCGCCGACATGTACCGCGCTTTGTGGATACAGGGGGCCGGTCTCGTCGCGGTCATGGCGGCGCTAAAACTCTTCGGATAGGCGCTGCTGGCGCGTCGTCCCCGTTGCTGCGGCGATCGGGACGCCGCCGCCCGACCTTCCCGGCTATCGGATGGCGACCAGTTCGGCGTCCCGGGTGAGCAGATATACGATGCCGTCGGCGACGACCGGAGCGACCCGCGCGCCCGCCTCCGCTGCGCCCGCCGCAACCGCCCCGGCGGGCGAACCGTCGACGGGCGACAGGCGGCGGATCTCGCCGTCGCTGCTCGCCACGATGAGCGCGCCGCCGGCGAGCACCGGACCCGACCACAGGATCGGCTCCTCGCGGTCCTCCGGGTCGCTGTAGCGCGGCAGCGGAGTCACCCAGCGGATGCGTCCGTCGTCGCGCCGCAGGCAGACCACTTCCGCGTCGGCGGTCACCAGATACAGGTGATCTCCGGCGATCCAGGGGGTTTCGCCGCCGGCGATTTCCCGGTCCCAGACGCGGCCGCCCGAACGCAGATCGACCGCCGCAAGACTGCCGCCGCGACTGACGGCGAAGACCAGATCGCGGTCGATGACCGGACTCGCGTCGATGTCCGACAAGCTCGCGCGCGGCCCCAGCCGCCCTTGCAGGATCAACGTGTCGCTCCAAACGACCCTTCCGTTCTCCACCCGCAGGGCGAACAGCTCGCCGGAAGAATAGGCGGCTAGGACGAGGTCGCCGCTGACCGCCGGCACCGCCGCCCCGAGCACCCCCGCCGGCTCGGCGATGCCTTCATGCGTCCACAGCGTCTCGCCGGTCTCCGCGTCGAGGGCGAACAGGCGGTTGGCGGCGTCGATGGCGAAAACCCGGCCCCCGGCGACCGCCGGCGCGGCGCGGAACACGCCGCCCAGGCGCCGTCGCCAGAGGACGGCGCCGTCCCCGGACGCGAGCGCCGCGATCTCCCCGAACGCCGTGGCGGCGTAGAGCGTTCCGGCGGCGAAGGCGACGCCGCCGCCCAGACTGCCGTCGTCGTCCTCATCGTCCGGCAGCAGGTCGCGGGACCAGCCGCCCCCGCCCGGCCCGAGGGGGACGGCGACGACGCGCGACAGCGAATCGAGCGCGAAAATGCGTCCCTGCGCGACAACGGGCGCCGAAAGGATGACGTTCTCGTCGGTTTCTCCCGCGCCGATATCGCGGCGCCACAGCACCTCCGCGCCGTCGCCGGCGGCTACGTGCTGCGGCGCGTGCTCCGGATTGACCCACGGCGCCGGCCATTCCGGATTCGCCGTCGCTTCCGGGAGCGTCAGCGGCTGCGCCGCCAGACCGGGGTCGGCCTCGAGAGCGCGGTCGAACAGCATGACCGATACCCGTTCGCCCGGCAGGATCGTCTCCTCCTCGTCGCCGAACCACCCGTCGGAGCAGCCGCCGAGCCCGGCCGCCAGGGGACCGAGGGCAGCCAGAGCGACAAGGCGCCGGATCATGCTTCTCCTCCCAATGCCGCGGCCAGACGCCCGGCGCGTTCGCGCACGCCGCGCGGCGCGTCCGCCTCTTCGCGCAGCGCCTCGAACTCCTGGCGCGCCTCGGTCAGCCGGCCGTCCTGAAGGGCGGCGACGGCGACGAGCTCGCGCGCCAGGAATCGCCACGGCCCGGCGCCTTCGGCGACAGGCCCCAGGCGTCGTTCCGCCGCCCGCGTCTCGCCGCGGTCGATCAGATGTTGCGACGCCAGCACTTGCGCGAGATCCGCGAACACCGGGTCGGCGTCGGAATCGATCAGCGCGTTGTAGGCCGCGAGCGCCCCCGAACGGTCGCCGGAGCGGACCAGCATCGCCGCCTGCCGCAGGCGGGCGAGCGCGGCATGGGCGCCGCTTTCGGCCTCGGCAAACTGCGCGAAAGCCCGCGCCGACGCCTCCCATTCCTCATCGTCGGCAAGCCGCATCGCCGCGAGGAACCGGGCGCCGCGGTCGGCCGCCGCCGAGTCGCGATATGCCTGCCAGCCGACCGTAGCCGCCGTCCCCGCCACGAGCGCGACCGCCGCGCCGACGACATGCCAGCGCCAGCGCCGCCACAGCGCAAGCATGCGGTCGCGCTGGACATCTTCCTCGACTTCCCTGAACAGGTCGACCACGTTCCGACGCCCGCGCCCGCTGCTGCGTAAATTCGGGGGCAACCCTAGCCGAGCCGGCGCCGAAGGGCAAACCGCGTTCCGCGCCGCGGCCGGACAGGCGAAGGCGCGGCGGGCTGTCGAACCGCTACCGGCGACGCTCCGGCGCTCCGGCGCCGGCGCTGTCCGCCATCAGCCCGAGCAGCGAGTCGGCGCGCGGCCTCGCGGACACGGCGACGCGCCGCCATCGCGCGGCCGCCGCAGCCGTCGCCACCGCGTCGCTCAGGCAAAAGGCGTCGGCGGCGGCGAGGGCGGAATCGAGCCGCGCCTTGCGCGCCAGGGCGACGAATATGCGGGCGCTGCGCGGCGAGAACAGCGCCGCCGCATCCGCCTTCCCGCCGCGCAGAGCCGTCGCGGCCGCTTCGGGCAGCGTTTCGGCGGCGACCGCCTCGTAGAGCGTCAGGCGGACGTAGCGGAACCCGTCGCGCGTCACCGCTCGCTCGAGACCGCCGGCGGTATGGACCCCGCCGACATGGACCAGAGGCCCCGACGCCGGGTCGAACCGCGCCGCGCAGAATGTCGCGAGCGCAGCGGAATCGCCGTCGACCGAGCGGGCGTCGACGAATCCCGCGGCGCGCGCCGCACTCGCCGTCGCGTCTCCCACTGCGACGACGGGCGATCGGCGGCGCGCGGCGGTCGCCGCCAGCGCCCGCGCGCCGTTCGCGCTGGTCAGCAACACGGCTTGCGCGTCGGCGAGAGCGGCGTCGGCGGTCGCGTCCGCCCGCGCGACGATGCGAAGCACCGGCGCGAGGACCGCGCCAATGCCCCGTTCCGCGAGCGCCGCGGCGAATGCGGCGCCCCCGGGGCGCGGTCGGGCGACGATCGCGCGCACCGGACTTCAGGCGATGCGGAACCCGTCGCCGGCGCGCTCGGCGAGACGCCGCCCGAGCGCGTCGCCGAGCGCCGCGGCGTCGCCGGCGGCGCCGGTTTCCGACAGGGCGACGGTTTCGCGACCGTCGGGCCGGGCGACGAGGCCGCGCAGCGTCAGGCGTCCGCCCGGAGCGACCCGGGCGAGGCCGGCGATGGGGGTCCGGCAGGAGCCGTCGAGCCGCGCGAGCATGGCGCGTTCCGCCGCGGCCGCGGCGGCGGTGGGCGCGTGATCGATGCCGGAGAGCCGGTCACGGAGTTGCGAATCGCCGCTGCGGCAGGCGATGGCGACGATCCCCTGGCCCACGGCGGGCAGCATCTCGTCGGGGTCGAGCACGGCGCTCGCGGCGCTTTCCAGGCCCAGCCGGCGCAGGCCCGCGAGCGCCAGCAGCGTGGCGTCCACGGCGCCGGACGCCAATTTGTCGAGCCGTGTGCCCACATTGCCGCGCAGGGGCGCGATCGCGATGTCGGGCCGTCGGTGGAGAATCTGGGCGGCGCGCCGCAGCGATGCGGTTCCCACAGCGGCGCCGGCCGGGAGCGCGTCGATCCCGCGCCCGTCGCGCGCGATCCAGGCGTCGCGCGGGTCTTCGCGCTCCAGATGGCACGCCAGCGCGACGCCGTCGGGAAGCCGTGTCGGCACGTCCTTGAGCGAATGCGCGGCGAGATCGATGCGCCCCGAGAGCAGCGCTTCGTCTATCTCTTTCGTGAACAGTCCCTTGCCGCCGATTTCGGCCAGCGGGCGGTTTGCCGACACATCTCCGGAGGTGCGGATGACCGCGATTTCGGTTGCGATGCCGGGATACGCAGATTCGATCGCCCGCTGCGCCAGCGCCGCCTGGGCGAGCGCCAGAGGACTGCCGCGCGCGCCTATGGTCAACCGCTCCGTCATCGCCGCAACCCTCAGCCTCCCGCGAGGCCCGGCGTCGCCCGCCGGCGCGCCGGACCGGCGGGCAAGCGGCTGCAAGGGAGCGCACACAGTTCCGCAAAAGGACTCGAAGCCGACATACGGGCCTTCATCGAAACGCACAATGAACGTCTGAAACCCTTCAAACGGGCGAAATCCGCCGCCCGTATCCTCGCCGCCGCCGAACGTTTCCGCCGTCGCGTCGATCATGCGCCATGCCGCGAACGTCGGATTCGGGACACAAGACGCACAACGCCGCGGGCCGGGCCGCGGGCAGTCGTCTGGAACCGCCTCCGCGTCCCCGGCATCGGGCGGGCGTCAGGCGAGCATGTCCTGCCAGATCGCGCGCGCCCAGTCTTCGTTATGGCGCTTGATCGACGCGTCCGGCGCCGGCGACAGGCCGGAGGAGACCGGAAGCATCGTCCCCGTTTCGTCGTCGTAATCGTATATCGCAGTGACCGATATGCCTTCGTCGGCGCTCACCAGGCTGTAGCAGGTGTTCGCCAGGCTGGGCCGCGGCGCCTCGCGGCCGTTAAGCGCCGCGACGATGGCGGCGGCGCATGTCTTGCCCATCGAATTGGCGATGTAGCCGGACTTCGGAACCTTGCCGACGGTCGTGCCGTCGGTCGAGTCGCCGATGACGTGCACATCGGGCGCCAGCGTCGAGGAGAAGTCCCGCGGGTCCACCGGCGCCCAGCGCCGACCGGCGGGGACCAGACCGGCGTCGAAAAGCAGGTTATGCGCCTGCTGCGGCGGGATGACATTGGCCACGTCCGCCGCCACCTCGTCGAAATCGGTGTGCAGCGCGCCCGTGGACGGGTCGACGGCGACGACGGCGCTGTCGGGCCGGTAGTCGAGAACGCCGGCATAAAGGCGCTCCCACGCCGCGGCGAACAGTTTCCCCTTGGACACGATCCCGGCGTTGGCGTCGAGGACAATGACCTTCGCGCCCGGCTTGTTGCGTTTGAGATAGTCGGCGATGAGCGACGCGCGCTCATAGGGACCGGGCGGGCAGCGATAAGGCCCCGGAGGGACCGACAAGGCGACCGCGCCGCCTTCCGGCAGCGTGGCGATCCTCTCGCGCAGGAGGCGGGTTTCGGGCCCCGCTTTCCACGCCGCCGGGAAGGCGCCGGGGGGCGACTCCTCGAGGCCGTCGATATCGCCGCGGCGCAGGGCGATTCCCGGCGACAGCACCGCGCGGTCGTAGCGCAGGAAGCCGCCGCCGCCGAGACGGATCGTGCGCGCCGCGGGGTCCACGCCCGCCGCGCGGTCGCGCAATATGCGGACGCCGTGGCGGCTCGCCAGCGCGTCGTATCCCATGGCGATGTCGTCCATGGTCCTGAGCCCGCCGATCACCCAATTGCTGATGGGGCAGGAAAGAAAGGCGGGCTCGGGTTCGACGAGCACGACCTCGATCGCGCTGTCCTGGCGACGGAGATACTTGGCGACGGTGCAGCCGCCCCATCCGCCGCCCGCGACGACGACGCGCGGGCCGTTCGCGGGCGCGACCTCGCCCGTGGCGAAGGCCGGCATCGGGAACGCCGCGGCGGCGGCCGCGCCCGAGGCGATGAAGCGCCTGCGCGACGGCGTTTTCCATGAAGGCATCGCGGCGTTCCTTTCCCGGCGCGGCCCGTTCTCAGCGCAGCCCGGCATAGAAATGCGCGGCGGCGAGGATCTCGCGCTCCGACGCCGCGGCGATGGCCGCCGCTGCGGTCTCGTCCGCGCGTTCGCCGGTCAGATAAGCGCGCGCCGCGAGGACCAGATAGTCGGCGGGCTGGCCCGCCAGCCGCGGGCCGTTCTCCGTGCCGCGTCCGTCGGCGCCGTGGCAGCCCGCGCAGCGCGCGGCGGCGACCGCCTCGCCCTCGGCCGCCAGCGCCGGATCGTTGGCGACCGGCGTGTTGCGCCAGGGGCGGGCGGCGAACCAGCCGGCGATCGCGTCGATCCCGGCGTCGTCATACCCGGCGGCGACGATCTGCATGAGGTAGAAGGAACGCGCGCCGGATCGGTAATCGCGGAGGCTGCGCGCGAGATAGCCGGCGTCCTGACCGCCGATGACGGGGATTGTCGCGCCGGGCGAGGCGCCGTCCGTCCCGTGGCAGCCGGCGCAGGTCTGCGACAGGCGAAAGCCCTCGTCGGCGCCGGCCGAACCGGCCGCCAGCGCGAAGGCCGCGAGGCCGAGGACCGTCCGCCGCCACGCCCTTCGCCGCATGTCCTCTCCTCCCGCCGCGTTCTCCGTCGTCGCCGGCAGGATACCGCCGCGCCCGGCGGGGCGCGAGTCCGGCGGCTTGCCCGCCGCGCGCGCCGCGGCGCATCATGCGGCCATGCAAAAGACGGCGCGGGGATGGGCGACGGCGGCGCTATGCGCGGCATCGGCGGGCGCAGCCGCCGGCGACGGTCTCGCGCCCTGGCGGGCGGAGAACGGCGCCATCGAAGAGTCGTTGACGGGGGAGGCGGGCGACCCCGCGCGCGGGCGCGCCATCGCGGCGGGGCGCGACGGCAATTGCCTCGCCTGCCACGCCATGCCAATCCCCGAACAACCGTTCCATGGCGATGTCGGGCCGGACCTGGCGGGCGTCGGCAGCCGTCTCGCGCCCGGCGAGATCCGCCTGCGGCTGGTCGACCCCCGGCGCATCGACGAAGAGTCGATCATGCCCGCGTTCTACAAGGTGGAGGGGTTGCGGCGCGTGTCGCGGGCCCGGGCCGGCAGGCCGATCCTCGACGCCGGGCAGATCGAGGACCTGGTCGCCTGGCTGACGACGCTGACCGACGACGCGGACTGACGGGCGCGCGCGGCGGCGCCGTCCGGGTGACAAGCGCCGGCGCGCGTCGTAAAGTGCGGACGGTGCTGGAGAACGCAGACGGACATGCGAGCATGAAACGCACGCGCAGCGTTCGAGACCGGTTTCATGACCGGCGCCGCGTGGTCGCGGGCGTCGGGGCGGCCGGTCTCGCGCTCGCCGCGCCGCGCATTTTCGCCGACGCGGGGGGAGAAGGCCACAGTTTCGCCGGTAACCCGTTCCGTGACCGCTTCCAGACCTTTCGCCAGACTTTCCGCGTGGAGCCGGACCGGGCCGAGGCGGAGCGCATCGTCGCCAACATTCTCAAGAGCCGGACGCCGCGCCCCGGTCTGATCGAGGCGACGGCTCCCGATATCGCCGAGAACGGCAACGCGGTGCCGGTGACGTTCAAGGTGAACTGCTCGATGACCGGCGCGGACTACCCCGCAACCGTGCACATCGTGGCGCTGGAGAACCCGTTCCCCGAAATCGCGAAATACCACTTCACGCCGGCTTGCGGCGCGGCCGAGGTCTCGTGCCGGGTGCGTATGCGCGCGACGGCGCCGCTGGTCTTCATCGCCGAAATGGCCGACGGCTCGGCGGGTCGGGCCGACCGCTGGGTGACGGTCACGCTCGGCGCGTGCAGCTGAGGAGAAAGCGCGGGCCATGGCCATCGAGAACCGCTTGCGCCGTCTCAAGGTCCCGAAAACCGCGCGCCGCGGCGAGATCGTCACCGTCAAGACCCTCGCCGAGCACGAAATGGAGCCGGGCGTCCGCTTCGATCCGGAGAGTCTCGTCGTCTACCCGCGTTTCATCCTCAACAAGGTCGAATGCCGGGTGAACGGCCGCCTCGTGTTCTGGGCCGACTGGTATTCGGGCGTGTCCGCCAACCCCTATATGGCGTTCAGGATCAAGGCGGAGGAGTCGGGCGTGATCGAGGTGACGTGGACCGACGACTACAATTCGACGACGGCGGCGCGCGCCGAGATCGAGGTGGTGGACGGCGCGCCGCAGGCCGGCGGGGCGGCGACGGGCGCAGGCTGACCGGGCCGACTCGGGGGCGCATGGAGGCCGGGGCGCGCGCGGCCGCGTTCGTCGCGGCTCTGGGGGCGGCCGCGGCGTTCGCCGATCCGCCCCCGGAAGCGCCGCGGCGCGCCGACGGGCGGGTTTCGGGATACTGGTTCTCGGCGCCGGAAACGCGCGCCATCCAGGACGACGAATTTTCCAACCCCGGCCTGCTCTATGTCGACCGCGGCGCCGTCCGCTGGGCGGAGCCCGCGCCCGCCTCCGGGACATCGTGCGCGGACTGTCACGGCGATGCGGCAGAGTCCATGCGCGGCGTCGGCGCGTCCTACCCCAAAGTCGACCCGGAAACCGGCGCGCTGGTCAATCTCGGTCAGCGCATCGACCTGTGCCGCAGCCGGCGCATGGGAGCGCCGGCTCTGGGGCCGGACAGCGCCGCGCGGCTCGACCTCGAGGTCTATGTCATGGCGCAATCGGCGGGGCTGGCGATGAACGTCGCCATCGACGGCCCCGCGGCGCCGTTTTTCGAGCGCGGCAAGACGCTCTACCGCCGGCGGGTCGGACAGATGGACCTCGCCTGCGCCATGTGTCACGACGACCGGGCGGGGCGCTATTTGCGCGCCGAACATATCAGCCAGGGGCATATATCGGGTTTCCCCACCTACATGTTGCGGTGGGGGACGCTGGCGGGCGCGCACCGCCGGTTCCAGTTCTGCAACGAACAGGCGCGCGCCGAACCGCTGCCCCTCGACCATGCGGACTACAACGCGCTGCAACTCTATGTGGCGCGGCGCGGCGCCGGCCTGCCGATCGAAACCCCGGCCGTGCGTCGCTGAGCGCGTTTGCCCGCGCGCGGCGCGCGGCGTAGTGTGCCGCTCCGCTCGCCGGCCGACCTCCGGCCCGCGCCGGCGCCAGGGGAAGAGAAAGAAATGGCCGACCGAGCGACTCCCGCGCCGAAGGACTACGCCTACGGCCGTTTGCTGGTCCGCAACCGCTGGTCGGTCATCGTCGCGGTCCTGGCGGCGGTGTTCGCCTGCGCGGCGGGGATGCGCCATCTCACCGACAACCCCGACAGCCGCGTTTTCTTCAGCGAGGACAACCCGCAGCTCAAGACCCTCGAACGCTTCGAGAATACCTACGCCAGGAACGAGAACCTGATGTATGTCCTCGCGCCGGGGGACGGCGACGCGTTCTCGCGCCGCTCCATGGAGGCCATCGACTGGCTGACCGTGGAGAGCTGGCAGACCCCCTATTCGCAGCGAGTCGATTCGATAACCAACTTCCAGTGGTCGCGCGCCGACGGCGACGACCTCATCGTCTCCGACATGTATCCCGGCGCCGACGCCTCGGACGCCGATCTCGAGACCGCCCGCGCGGTGGTTCTGACCCGTCCGACGCTGGTCAACCGGCTGGTCGACGAAGAGGGGTCCGTGACCGCGGTCGTCGTCACGCTGGTGCTGCCCGGCGCCGAGCTCGACGAAGTGACGGACATCGTCGCCTTCGCCCGCGAGCGGGCGGCGGAGTTCCGCGAGAGATACCCGGACATCGACCTGTATCTGACCGGGACGACGATGTTCAACATCGCCTTTTCCGAAGTCCCGCGGCAGGACATGGCGACGCTGTTCCCCGCGATGGTGCTGTTGATCCTGCTGATCATAGGCTTCTCGGTGCGCTCGGCGTGGTGGACCCTGCTGGTGCTCGTTTCGGTGGTCTTCGCGGTGCTCGTCACCCTCGGCATAGTCGGTTGGCTGGGCGTGGTCTTGAATGCGGGGACGGCGGGGTCGCCGCTTATCATCCTCACCCTGGCGATCGCGCACAGCGTCCACATCATGGTGACGTGCGAACAGCAATTGCGCGCGGGCGCGAACCGGCACGACGCCATTGTCGAGTCGCTGCGCGTCAACATGGCGCCGGTGTTCATCACCAGCGCGACCACGGCGATCGGCTTTCTCAGCATGAATTTTTCCGATGCGCCGCCGTTCCGTCTGCTCGGCAACATCGTCGCCGGCGGGGTCATGGTCGCCTTCGTGCTGTCGGTGACTCTGGTTCCGGCGGCGATGGCCGTCCTGCCCGCGCGTCCCCGGCAGGGCGCGCGGCTGTCGGTGCGCGCCATGGCGGGGTTCGCCGAATTCGTCGTCGCCCGCCGCAACGTCCTGATCTGGGTGTCGGGACTCGGCATCCTCGCGCTGGCGGCAGGCATTTCGCGGATCACGCTCGACGACGACTTCATCGAGTATTTCGACCGCAGTTTCCCCATCCGCGTCGCGTCGGACTTCACGCAGGAGAACCTGACCGGGCTGAACGTGCTGGAATACTCGGTTCCCGCCGGGCGCGAGGGCGGCGTCGCCGACCCGGTCTATCTCGCCGACCTCGACCGTTTCGCCGAATGGTTCCGGGAACAGCCGGGGGTGCGCCACGTTTATGTCCTGACGGACATAATGAAGCGGCTGAACGAGAACCTGCACGGCGACGACCCGGCGTTCTACAGGGTTCCGGAAAGCGCCGAACTCGCCGCGCAATACCTCCTGCTCTACGGCCTGTCGCTGCCGCTGGGGCTGGATCTCAACAATTCCATCGACGTGGGCAAGTCGGCGACCCGGCTTTCGGCGACGGTGGTCGATATGTCGTCGGCGGAAATGCGCGACCTCAACGCGCGCGCCGAAGCCTGGCTGGCGGAGAACGCGCCGGCGCTGCGCGCGGAAGGCACCGGGCTGTCGCTGATGTTCTCCTACATATCGGAGCGCAACATCGAGTCGATGCTGGGCGCCTCGGTCCTCGCGCTCGTGCTCATTTCTCTGGTGCTCGTCGCGGCGCTGCGCAGCGTCAGGGTCGGCCTCGTGAGCCTCGTGCCCAACCTGTTCCCGGCGGCGATGGCGTTCGGTCTCTGGGGCTACGCGGTCGGCGAGGTAGGTCTGGCGATCGCCGTGGTCGCGGCGATGACGCTGGGCATCGTGGTCGACGACACGGTGCATTTCCTGAGCAAATATCTGCGCGCGCGGCGCGAGCACGGCATGGACCCGGAAGCCGCCACGCGATACGCCTTCCGCACCGTCGGCATGGCGCTCTGGGTGACCTCGACCTGCCTGGTCGCCGGCTTTCTGGTCATGGCGCTTTCGGGCTTCAAGGTGAATGCCGACATGGCGTTCCTGAGCGCCGTGACGATCGCGTTCGCGCTCGTCGCGGACTTCCTCTTCCTGCCCTCGTTGTTGATGAAACTGGAGTCGCGAAAGACATGAGAATCCTCGCTCCGGCGATCGCCGTCGTTCTGGCGTGTCTCGCGCCGCCGCCCGCGGCGGCGGAAACGCCCGAGGAAAAGGGCCTGCGCATCGCCGGGGAGGCGGTGCAGCGCGACGAGGGGTTCGGCGATTCCGAAGTCGCCATGACCATGGTGCTGCGCAACCGCCAGGGCGACGAAAGCGTGCGCTATTTCCGCACCCGCATCCTCGAACTGACCGACGACGGCGACAAGAGCCTGTCGGTTTTCGAGAGGCCGGCGGATGTCCGCGGCACGGCGCTGCTCACCCACGCTCACAAGACCGGCGACGACGACCAGTGGCTCTACCTGCCGGCGCTCAAGAGGGTCAAGCGCATCAGTTCGTCGAACAAGTCCGGTTCTTTCGTCGGCAGCGAGTTCTCCTATGAGGACCTGTCGAGTCAGGAGGTGGAGAAATACACCTACCGGTGGCTGCGCGACGAACCCTGCCCCGGCGCGCCGGAGCTCGTCTGCCGGGTGGTCGAGCGCTTCCCCGTGGACGAAGGTTCCGGCTACACGCGACAGGTGTCGTGGATGGACCGGGACGAATATCGGCCCTGGAAGATCGAGTTCCATGACCGCAGGGACGCGCATCTGAAGACGCTCGTCTTCGCCGACTACCGTCAATATCTCGACCGGCACTGGCGCGCGCACGAATTGTCGATGGTCAACCATCAGACCGGGAAGTCGACCGACCTGACGTTCGACGAGTTCGTGTTCGGGCAAGGTCTCGGCGACCGCGATTTCGACCGCCGCGCGCTCAGCCGCGCGCGCTGACGGGGGCCGCGCTACAGGCGCGCGAGGTTCGTGACCAGGTTGTAGACGAACCAGCCGTCGCCGGTGATGAATTTCTGCGGCTTCGCGCTCGCCGCCTCGCGCTGGACGCCGATCCCGTCGCTGTAGGGTTCGAAGGCGACGATACGGTCGTAGCGGATGCGGAAGCCCGTCTTCGGCCCCGAGAAATACAGGTGCTTCGTCGTGGCGCCGAGCAATCCGGCATCGACGCTGACGGTCTCCGTCGTCTGTATGCGCTCGCCCCTGAACCCGCCGGTGCGGTAATACAAGCCGCGCGCGACACGGATACTCACGCCCCGGGACCCGCCCCGGTAGTGCGTCCGCGTCTTGTCCTCGAGATATTCGGTATTCTCGAAGACCCACACCAGGCGTTCGGACTTCTGAAAGTTGAAGGGGAGGCGGCCGGCGACGTTCGCCCGCTCGGGGATCTCCCCGTTGAGGACATCGCGCAACGCCGCGCCTTCGGCCATCCGGGTCCAGGCGCCGTTGCCGTCCAGCTCCTCCGGGGACAGACGGAAGCGCTTCGCCAGCCCGGCGAGCGTCCGCTCCTCGTCCGCCGACAGGACGCCATCGGCGAAAGCGTGCTCCACGGCGCGCTCCCAGCCGGCGACGACGGCCTTGCGGAGCGCCGGCGCGTCGAGGCGGCCGTTTTTCGCGGCGGCGTCGATCTCCGTCCTGAGCTCTTCCGCCCCGGACGCGCGCCGGCCTGCGCCGGCGACCCGGTCGACGATTCCGGCAAACGCCCTGTCATGCGCCTCGCGACAGCCGCGATGGCTCGAACGCAGAAACCCCGCGGACTTCCCGCAATAGGCGCAGACTCCCATCGCTCACGCCCCGCCGGCCTCTTCCGGCGTTTGCGCGGTCAGCGACAGCGCGTGCAGGCCGGCGGCGAACTCGTCGGCGAGCAGCGCGTTGATGCGCCGCTGACGCTCGACGCGCGAAAGCCCTTCGAAGGCGCGCGCGACGACGGCGACGCGGAAGTGGCTTTCGCCGCCCTCGGGCGCGCCGGCATGGCCCGCGTGCAAGCGCGACTCGTCGACGATTTCCAGCCGTTCGGGGGCCAGGCCGGCGACCAGTTTCTCGCGTATCCGCGCGGCGACGCTCATAGGCCCTTCCTTGCCCGGCCCGGCGTGCTTGTCAACCGCGGGCGGACCGGCGCCATACCTTATGGGGAATACAATCTGGGAGAGAGTTATATGACAGTAAGTTTGGGAGAATCTTCGCAAGATTACATTTAGAGACCTCTGCATAACCGTTTCTCTTGCAACGCGATTGCGTTCCTGCGCTTTTACGACGCCTGCGAATCCGCTATCGAATTAAAACAATGCGTGACGAATTGCGAAAACCCACTTCCTCTCCCTCATTCCCGCGAAGGAGCGTGTGAGGAATCGAAAAGCCCTACTATTCTTCGTCATTCCCGCGAAAGCGGGAATCTGTTGCGGCGGTTCCGTAATAAAAACGGGCCGGTATTACGGGGTGGCCGCCTCCGGATTCCCGCTTTCGCGGGAATGACGAATTATTATTGGCGAATTGTTGTCTTTTGCGCCGCCGAATTCCTCGGCACGGTGGGAGACTGCAACCCTCCGATAATACTTCCTCATTCCCGCGAAAGCGGGAATCTGTTGCGGCGTTCCCGTAAGAAAAACCGGGCCGACATTGCGGACGACCGCCTCCGGATTCCCGCTTTCGCGGGAATGACGAAGTATTATTCGATGGGTATTGTCTTTTACAATGCCGTTACTTCGGAGAACCGGCTGTCATGATCGGAGACGCCCGATTTCTTCACACGCTCTTTCGCGGGAATGACGAGGTAGTGGGCGGGGTTATTTGATCCTTTCATACGTTACTTGACGGCAATGCCGCCGAGAGTCTGAGCCTGCCGATTTCTTCACATGCTCCTTCGCCGAACGAATCTGTCCGAACAGGCAAGCGTCGAGCCGTGACCGGACCCCGAAAAATTCGGACCTTATGCAGATGTCTCACTTACAAACTCATTGCCGCGATCATCGAGCGCCGTTAGGATTCGTTCGCCATGATCTCGCAGGACGCGATCTTCACCGTCGGCCACTCGAATCATGCCCCGGATGTTTTCCTGGGGCTGTTGAGGCGACACGGAATTTCGGCGGTGGCCGATGTGCGCTCCGCGCCGTTCAGCCGGCGGTTTCCCCAATTCGACAAGCCGGCGCTCTCCCGGTCCCTGAAAGACGCGGAGATCGGCTACGTGTTTATGGGAAAGGCGCTGGGCGCGCGGCCCGACGACCCGTCATGCTATGCGGGCGGCCGCGTGAGTTACCGGCGGCTGGCGGCGCGACCGGCCTTTCTCGACGGCGTCGCGCGGCTGAAGAAAGGCGCGCGCGATCATCGTATCGCCCTGATGTGCGCCGAACGGGAGCCGCTGGACTGTCACCGGACGATCCTCGTGGCCCGTGCGCTCGATCTCGAGGGGATAGCGGTCGCGCACATTCATGCCGACGGCCGGCTGGAGCCGCACGGGGAGGCGACCGATCGCCTGTTCGACCTCGTGGGCGTGCCGCGCGAGGACATGTTCCTCGGCCGGCGCGAACTGGCGGCGATGGCGTTTTCCCGGCAGGAAGCGCGTATCGCCCGCCGCAACCGCGAAAAGGTCGCCGCGTGACATGACCGCGAATCCGAATCGCCCGGCGGACGCCGGCCCGGTGTTCACCATCGGGTTCACCAGGAAGAGCGCGCAGCGCTTCTTCACCCTGCTGCGCGACAACGGCGTGAAGCGGGTGGTCGATGTGCGTCTCTCCAACGTCTCCCAGCTCGCGGGGTTTGCGAAACGCGCCGACCTGGAATGGTTTCTCGGCGAGATCGCCGGAATCGGCTACGAGCACATGCCGGACCTCGCGCCGACGCGCGAGATGCTCGACGGCTACCGCAAGAAACACCGCGACTGGAGGCTTTACGAGAAGCAGTTCCTCGACCTCATGCGCGAACGTCGTATCGAGGAGAAGGAAGGGTTGCAGGAATCGCTGGCCGGCGCCTGCCTGCTGTGCAGCGAAGACAAGCCGCACCATTGCCATCGCCGGCTGGTGGCGGAATATCTCGGCGAACACTGGGGCGGAATTAACGTCTCCCACCTCGGTTGAGCGCGGCGCTTTCACGCAGAGTCCGGCGCGGGGTCGAAATCGACCAGGCTTTCGCCCTCGTCGACCCAGTCTCCCACGGCGAACTTCACCCGCGCGACGCGCCCGTCGGACGGCGCGGCGACGGTGTGCTCCATCTTCATCGCCTCTACCGTCAGCAGGGGCGCGCCGCGCGCGACCCGCGCGCCGTTGTCGCACCACACGCGCACGATGCGTCCCGGCATGGGCGCGGTCAGCCGGCCGCCCGACTCCTCGACCGCCTCCGCTGCGGCGAGCGGCTGCTCGAACTCGAGCGCCCATGCCGACCCGTGTATCGCGACCGAGAACAGCGCGCGGCCCGGCGCGCCGTCGCGGCGCGCCACCGACGCCGTGAAGGAAACCTCGCCGGCGCGTATGCGCAGACGGCCGTCGTCCGAAAACGCGCCGGAGACCGCCATGTCGCCGCCGGGCAGGCCCATTACGGTTTCGCCATCGTCGCCCGGCCGCAGCGCGACGGCGCGCGTCTCGCCGTCCTCGACGAAGCGGAGCGTCTCTTCGGGCGCGGCGTTGAGACGCCATCCGTCGGCGACCGCCCAGGGCGAATGGGGCGCTCCCGCCGCCGCGGCGGCGCGGCGCGCCTCGCGCCGCCGGTCGAGGAGCACGAACAGCGCGGCGGCGGCGAGGGCCGTGTCGGGCGCCGGCGCCGGGGCGGAAAGCAGATCGGCGCGGTGCGCTGCGACGAAGCCGGTGTCGAACCGACCCGAGACGAAGGCCGGGTGGCGGATCGCGGCGCGCAGCCAGTCGAGGTTCGTCGCCGGCCCCGCCAGTTCGACCCCGTCGAGCGCAAGCGCGAGCCGGCGCAACGCGGACTCCCTGTCCGCGCCGTGGGCGATCGCCTTGACGAGCAATGAATCGTAATGGGGCGTCACCATGTCGCCTTCGACCGCCCCGCTGTCGAAGCGCAGATGCGCCGACCCGGGCGGAAGACGGAAACGCGCGAGCCGCCCGGTCGCGGGAAGAAAGTCGCGCGCCGGGTCTTCGGCGCACAGCCGCGCCTCGATGGCGTGACCGCGAAGGACGATGGAGTCCTGCGCGAGGGGCAGGGGCTCGCCGGCGGCGATGCGCAATTGCCATTCCACGAGGTCCACGCCGGTAACCGCCTCGGTGACCGGATGCTCGACCTGGAGGCGCGCGTTCATCTCCATGAAGTAGAAGCGGTCGTTGTCGTCGAGAAGGAACTCGACGGTGCCGGCGCCGACATAACCGGCGGCGAGGGCCCCGCGCACGGCGGCGTCGCCGAGCGCGGCGCGCAATTCAGGTCCCACGGCGGGCGAGGGCGCTTCCTCCAGCGTTTTCTGGTAGCGACGCTGGACGGAACAGTCCCGTTCGAACAAATGCACGGCGGCGCCATGCGTATCGGCGCATATCTGCACTTCGACGTGCCGCGCGCGCGGCAGGAGTTTCTCGATCATCACGCGGTCGTCGCCGAACGCCGCCAGGGCCTCGCGCCGGGCGGCGGCGAGCGCTTCGCCGATGTCGATTTCGCGCTCGACGACCCTCATGCCGCGTCCGCCGCCGCCGGCGACCGCCTTGACCAGCACCGGAAAGCCCAGCATCCGCGCCTGCGTCGCGATGGCGCGCAGGTCGTGCGTGTCGGGGCGCCACCCGCGGAGGACGGGCACGCCCGCCTCCTCCATCAGGCGCTTGGCGGAGTCCTTTTCGCCCATCGCCCGGATCGCCTCCGGCGGCGGTCCGACGAAGACCAGTCCGGCGCGGGCGCACTCCTCCGCGAAACCGGCGTTCTCGGCGAGAAATCCGTAACCGGGATGAACCGCCTCGGCGCCGCTGCGAAGCGCTGCCCCGATGATCGCCTCGCCGCGCAGATAGCTGTCCGCGGGCGCCGCGCCGCCGATGGCGAAGGCCTCGTCGGCAAGCCGGACGTGACGGGCGTCGGCGTCGGCGTCGGAATGGACCGCGACGGCGCCCACGCCCATGCGTCGCGCCGTCCGCACAATACGGCAGGCGATCTCGCCGCGATTGGCGACAAGGATGCGTCCGAACACCGCGCGCTCCGCCGACGCCGCGCCGTCAGCCCGTCGCCCAGTCGGGGCGGCGCTTCCCGAGAAACGCGGCGACGCCCTCGCGCCCTTCCGCGCCGGCGCGGCTGTCGGCGATGCGCCGGGCGGTGTCTTCCACGAGCGCATCGTCGATCGCGCGATGCGCGACACGGGCGACCAGTTCCCCAGCGGCGGCCATCGCCTGCGGCCCGTTCGCCGCGAGAGCGGCGACGATGCGCTCCCCCGCCGCCTCCAGCCCGTCGGCGGGCGCAACCTCGTGGACGAGGCCGATGCGGCGCGCTTCCGCGGCGTCGAAGCGTTCGCCGGTGAGGAAGTAACGCCGCGCCTGGCGCGGGCCGATGGCGTCCACGACGTAAGGCGAGACGACCGCCGGGATCAGCCCGAGCCGCACTTCGGAAAAGCTGAACACGGCGCTTTCGGCGGCAATAGCGATGTCGCAACAGGCGACCAGCCCCGCGCCGCCGCCGAAGGCGGCGCCGTGGACGAGGCCGACGACCGGTTTCGACAGGCGGGCGACGCGGCGCAGCATGTTGCCGAGCGCCCGCGCGTCGGCGAGGTTCGCCTCGCGGTCGTTTTCGGCCATGCGCTTCATCCATGCGAGATCGGCGCCCGCCGAGAAGCCCTTGCCGGCGCCGGACAGCACCACGGCGCGGGCGCCGGAGTCGTCCTCGAGGGCGGCGAAGGCGCGGTCGAGCGCCGCGACGGCCGCATCGTCGAAAGCGTTGCGCACCTGCGGGCGGTTCAGGGTCACGCGCACGACGCCGTCGGCGCAGCGCGAAACGACGACGGGAGTCTCTCGGTCGTTCATGATCGGGGGCCCTGCCGATTACATGCGGAAGACGCCGAAACGCGGCTCGGGAATCGGCGCGTTGAGCGCCGCCGAGAGGCCGAGGCCGAGCACGCGGCGGGTGTCCGCCGGGTCGATGACCCCGTCGTCCCAGAGGCGCGCGCTGGCGTAGCCGGGGTGTCCCTGGCGTTCGTATTGTTCGAGGACGGGTTGCCGGAACGCTTCTTCTTCCGCCGCGGTCCACGTCTCGCCGCGCGCTTCCAGGCCGTCGCGGCGGACGGTGGCCAGCACCGTCGCCGCCTGCTCGCCGCCCATGACCGAGATGCGCGCGTTGGGCCACATCCACAGGAAGCGGGGGCCGAAGGCGCGTCCGCACATGCCGTAATTCCCGGCGCCGAACGACCCGCCGACGATGACCGTGAGTTTCGGCGTCTGGGCGCAGGCGACCGCGGCGACCATCTTCGCGCCGTCGCGGGCGATGCCGCCGGCCTCGTATTTCCGCCCGACCATGAAGCCGGCGATGTTTTGCAGGAAGATCAACGGAGTCCGCCGCTGGCAGCACAGTTCGATGAAATGCGTCGCCTTGAGCGCCGACTCGGAGAACAGGATGCCGTTATTGGCGACGATGCCGACGCGATGGCCCCAGAGGCGGGCGAAGCCGCACACCAGAGTCTCGCCGTAGAGCTGCTTGAACTCGTCGAAGTCGCTGCCGTCCACCAGGCGCGCGACGATCTCCCGGGCGTCGAAGGGCTGGCGCATGTCTTCGGGGATCAGCCCGTAAAGCTCCTCCGCCGGGTAGAGCGGCTCCACCGGTTCGGCCGTGTCCGCCGGCCGCGCGGGAGGGCCGAGATGGGCGACGATGCGGCGGGCGATGGCGAGGGCATGGGCGTCGTCGCGCGCCGAGTGGTCGACGACGCCCGACACCCGCGCATGGACATCGGCGCCGCCGAGCTCTTCCGCCGAAACCCGTTCGCCGGTGGCGGCGCGGACCAGCGGCGGGCCGCCGAGGAAGATCGTCCCCCGGCCCTGCACGATGATCGCTTCGTCCGACAGGGCCGGGACGTAGGCGCCGCCTGCGGTGCAACTGCCCATCACCGCGGCGATCTGCGGTATTCCGGCGGCGGAAAGAGTCGCCTGATTGTAGAAGATGCGCCCGAAATGCTCGCGGTCGGGGAACACTTCGTCCTGGGCCGGGAGGAAGGCGCCGCCGGAGTCGACCAGATAGAGGCAGGGGAGGCGGTTGTCGCGCGCGATCTCCTGGGCGCGCAGGTGTTTCTTGACGGTCATGGGGAAATAGGTCCCGCCCTTGACCGTCGCATCGTTGGCGACGATGACGCATTCGCGGCCCTCGATGCGGCCGATCCCGGTGACGATCCCGGCTCCCGGCGCGGCGCCGTCATACATGCCGTGCGCCGCGAGTTGCGACAGTTCGAGGAACGGCGCGCCGGGGTCGCACAACAGACGCACACGCTCACGCGCAAGCAGTTTCCCGCGCGCGACATGGCGTTCGCGGGCGCGTTCGCCGCCCCCCTGCGCCGCCTCGGCGACGCGGGCGCGCAAGTCGGCGACCAGGCCGCGCGTCCGCCCGGCGTTCTCGCGGAACGCGGGAGAGCGCGTATCGAGCGCGCTCTTCAGCACTGTCATCCTTCGGCCCGCCCGTCTTCGCTGCCCGCGCGTCAGGCGGGGGCGCCCGCGAGGCGTTCGGCGAGCGTCGTCGCGACCGTCTCGCGAGGCGCGAGGCTTTGCGACCCGTCGGCGAGGTCCTTGAGCGCGACCGCGCCGGCGGCGCGTTCGTCGGGCCCCTCGACGACGACGAAGCGGCAGCCGCGCTCGTGGGCGGTCTTGAACTGGCGGCCGAGCCGGCCGCCGGTGAGGTCGGTTTCGGCGGCGACGCCGACGGCGCGGATCTCGGCGGCGAGGTCGAGCGCGCGCCCCTCCGCCTCGCCGTCCCACACCGCGACATAGACGCGCGGCTCGCCTTCCGCGCCGTCCGCCTCCAGCAGCGACAGGATGCGCTCGATGCCGAGCGAACCGCCGCACACCGGCACGCGCTCCTTCACGAACTGCCCGCAAAGGTCGTCGTAACGCCCGCCGCCGGCGATTGACGCGCCGCCGCCCGCGGCGGCGAATTCGAAGATCGGTCCCGTATAGTAGTCGAGCCCGCGCGCCAGCGTCGGGTCGAAGACGATGCGCGCGCCGCCCGCCAGCCGCGGCGCAGCGCGGCCCAGCACAGCGTCGACCTCGGCGAGTCCGGCGGCGCCTTCGGCAGAACCGGCGAGGCGGCGGCGGAGTGCGGCGGCAAACTCGCCGCCGCCCATGTCGCGGCGCAAAGCGTCGGCGGCATCCTCGCCGACGCCGCGCGCGCGCAGCTCCTCCGCGACTCCGTCGACCCCGACCCTGTCGAGCTTGTCGAGCGAGGTCAGCGCGCCTGCGCGCAGCGCGACGGGGACGCCGTAAGCCTCCATGGCGGCGGCCAGCACGGCCCGGGAATTGAGGCGCACCGTCGCGCCGCGGACTCCGAGCGCGTCCAGCGCCGCCGCCAGGGCGAGCACCACCGCGACATCGGCGAGCCGCGACTCGGCGCCGAAAATGTCTGCGTCGCATTGGGTGAACTCGCGGAACCGTCCCTTTCCCGGGCGCTCGCCGCGCCACACAGGGCCGATCTGGTAGCGCTTGAAGACGCGCGGCAACTCGCCGCGGCGGTGGGCGTACACGCGCGCGCCGGGGACGGTGAGGTCGTAGCGCAGGGCGAGGTCGGCTTCGCCCGTCGCGGCGTGCGGCCCGCGCCTGAGTATTCGGAAGATGAGCTTGTCGCCTTCCTCTCCGTATTTCCCGGCAAGGGTTTCGATACGCTCGAACGCCGGCGTGCCGATCGGCTCGAAGCCGTGGAGGGCGAAGGTCCGCGCCACGCGCGCCAGCGCGCGCTCGCGGCGGCGCAACTCGCGCGGCAGGAAGTCGCGGCTGCCCGAAGGCGGGGCGAGCGGCGGGCTCAAGACGCCGCCTCCGCGGCCGGTTCGCGCACGACCAGGAGAACCGCGAGGCCGACGGCGATAAAGACGAGGATGACCGACATTCCGGCGCGCTGGCTGGCGAAGGCCGCGGTGACCGCGCCGACCAGCCACGGGCCGAGGAACGCGGTCGCTTTCCCCGACAGGGCGAACAATCCGAACATTTCCGTCCGGATGGCGGCGGGCGCCATGCGCGCCATAAGCGACCGGCTCGCCGCCTGGCTCGGGCCGATGAACACGCCCAGGGCGAGGCCGAGAACCCAGAACCACACGACATCGTGGACCATGAGAATCGCGGCGCCGAGCGCAAGCAGCGCCCCCAGCGACACGATGAGGGTTTTCTTCGCCCCTATGAGGTCGTCGATCCAGGCGAAACCGAAGGCGCCGAGGCCGCCCGTCACATTCAGCGCGATGGCGAACAGCAGCACTTCGCCCAGCTCCATGCCGAAGGTCCCGGCGGCGTAAATCCCGCCGAAGGCGAACAGGGTGTTGAGGCCGTCCGTATAGAGCATCCGCGCCAGCAGGAACCAGGCGATCTGGCGATAGCGCCGCACCGAGCGCAGGGTGTGCGCCAGCGTCGCCAGGCCCTCGCGGAACGCGGCGCCCAGGGGCTTTCCCGCGCCGGCGAGATCGGGCGTAAAGACGAACAGCGGCCACGAGAAAAGAACGAACCACCCGGCGACGAGCAACGCTGCCGCGCGCACCGGTTCGGCCTCTTCCGCGTCGAGGCCGAAAGGCGGCGGATCCGCCTGGATCAGGCCGAAAAGGGCGAGCATGAGACAGGCGAGGCCGCCGGAATAACCGAGCCCCCACGCCCATCCCGACAGGCGGCCGATGCGCGTCGGGCCGGCGAGATCGGGCAGCATGGCGTTGTAGAACACCATCGCCATCTCGAAACCGAAATTGGCGACCATCACGAGGGCCAGCACCAGCCAGACGTAGCCCGGGTCCGGTTCGGCGAACCACAGTCCGGCGCAGGCGATAGCCATAAGCGCGGAACATGCGGCGACCCAGGGCTTGCGCCGCCCGCCGGCGTCCGCCGCGGCGCCGGCTACCGGACCGGCGAGCGCGACGGCGAGCGCGCTGACGGCGAGCGCATACCCCCACAATTCGGTCGCGCGGACTTCGTCGCCGACGACGCCGCGCTGGAAATAGACCGCGAAGACGAAGGTCACCACGACTGTCGGGAACGGCGAGTTCGCCCAGTCGAAGAGGCACCACGCGGCGACGGCGCGCCGGTCGGCGGGGCGCGAGAGCGCCGTCATTCCGCGTCGCCCCCGGCGAAGTGGGCGGCGCAGGCGTCGCGCGTCGCCCGGCGCACATCGGTGAGCGTCCGGAAACCCTGCCCCGCCATCCACTTCGCCGTCAGGGAAATGGCTTGCTCCTCTCCGCGGCAGCGGTCCAGCGGCGAATCGAAGTCCAGCGCGCCCAGCGCCGACTGGACGTGATGAACGAGTTCGTGCAGCAGCAGGCCCCGGTCCCCGGGGCGGGCCGCCGACCAGCCGCGGCGCAAGACGACGGTGGCCGAACGGTGATCGTAATAGGCGTCGATGCGACAGCCCGGCGCCAGCCCCATTTCGGCGCAGGGGTCGTCGGCGAAACGCAGGTCCGGCGCGCCGACGGACGCCGCATCGTAAGCGGTGTTCGCGGCGATCCAGCCGAGCAGCGCGGCGATCAGGGAGGCCATCGGCAGACGTATAGCATTCGCCGCCAGCTTTTCAGGACGGCTGCGGCCCGATCGCGCCTTCCTCGCGCAGCGTCGCGACCTCGGCGGCGCCGTAGCCGAGTTCGTCCAGAACGGCGTCGGTATGTTCGCCCAGGGTCGGCGCGCGGCGGCGGACCGACCCCGGACTCGCCGACAGGCTCAGCGGCGCCTTCAGCAGCGGTATCGGGTCGGCGACGCCGGGGTAAGCGACCGGCAGCATCAACCCCATCGCCCGGATGTGCTCGTGTTCGAGGATGTCCTGCGGCGTCAGCACCGGCGCCGAGGGCACCCGCGCCGCGTCGAGTTCGCGGACGCATTCGGCGGATGTGCGTTCGCCCGTCCACTCCGCCATGCGGGCGCAGATCTCGTCGCGGTTGTCGCCGCGCGATTCGTCGGTGGCGAAACGGGGGTCGGAAAGCCAGCGCTCCTCGCCCATCAGCCGCGCCCAGCGTTCGTAGAGCGGGTTGCCCACCGTCTGCACGAGGATCCAGCCGTCGCGGGTCTGGAACGCATCGGTCGGCGCCGAGGTCTGGCCCCGGTTGCCCGTGGCGACGCGGTCCGGTTTGCGCAGCGCCTGTTCGATGACCGTCGGGTGGTTGAACGACAGCGCCGTGCCCAGCAGCGAGGTTTCGACCGTCTGGCCCTCTCCCGTGCGGTCGCGGTGCATGAGCGCCGCGAGCGTGCCGAACGCCGAGTAGAGCGCGGTCCCGAAATCCACATAGGGGAGGAAGGCGCGCATCGGTTCGTCGGGCCGCCCGGACAGATACATCGCGCCGTTCATGGCCTGACCGATGCCGTCGAAACCGACGCGGTCGCTCATCGGCCCGCCGCGCCCGAAGCCCGAGGTCGTCGTCAGGATTATGTCCGCGCGTTGCGCCTTGAGGCTTTCGTAGTCGATCCCCATCGCCGCGAGCGTCGGCGGCGGCAGGTTGGCGACGACGACATCCGCCGTCTTCGCCAGATCGCGGACGATGCGGGCGCCGCCGGGGGTGCGCGGGTTGAGCGCCATGCCGCGCTTGTTGCGCGCGAGCTGCAGGAAGGTCGCCCCCGGCCCGCCTTCCGAGACCGGCTGGACGTAACGGTCCTCGCTGCCGCCCGTCTTCTCGATGCGGATGACGTCGGCGCCCATCTCCGCCAGCAGCGTGGCGCAGAACGGCCCCGCGATGTAACGCCCGAAATCGAGTACCCGGATGCCCTCGAGCACGCCCGTCATGAACCGTCCTCCCTGTGCGGCGCGGCGCCGTCGTCGCGCGCGATGGTCACCGTGCGGTGCGGGAACGGGATCTCGATCCCCGCAGCGTCGAACGCCCGTTTCATACGGCGATGGAACTCCCGGCGCACGCGCCATTGCCGGTTCGGGCGCGTCTTCAGGCGCACGCGGATGTTGACCGACGAATCGCCGAACGAATCGAGGCCCAGCACATGGAGGGGTTCGAGGACATCGGCGCCGTAATCGGGGTCGTTGCGGACCTCCTCGCCGACCGTCCGCAACGTCGCGATGACGGCGTCGACATCTTCTCCGTAAGCCACGCCGGCCTCGACGAGGGCGTAGGAATACTCCTTCGACTTGTTGAGCACGCTGCCGATCTCGCCGAAGGGAACGATATGCACGTCGCCGCCGAGATCGCGCAGGCGCACGGTGCGCAGGGTCATGCCCTCGACGATGCCCGAATGGCCGCCGAGATCGACAACGTCGCCGATGGCCACCGAGTCCTCGACGAGAATGAAGACGCCGGTGATCGCGTCCTTGACCAGGCTCTGGGCGCCGAAGCCGACGGCGATGCCGGCGACGCCGGCGCCGGCGAGCAGCGGGCCGATGTCGATCCCGATTTCCGACAACACCATCAGGCCCGCCACCGCCCAGAGCGCCGCGCGGGCCGCGTTGCGCGCCAGCGGCAGCAGGGTGCGCAGCCGACCCCCGGAGGCGCGCGGGATCGCGCGTTCGATCGACGCCGAAATCAGCCGCCACGCGACCAGCGCGCCGAGAACCGTAAGCGCTATGGCCGCTCCCCGCCCGGCAAGCGTCGCGCCCGACCCGCTCGTCGCCCACGCGAACGCGCCGCCGATCCAGATCTCGAACGTCAGCATGACGGCCGCGGCGGCGACGGCCAGCGTCGCGGCATGACGCAGACCGTCCGCCCAGGCGTCGCCGTTCGCCCCGGCGCCGGGACCGCGCCGGCGCACCGCGGCGCCTACCCGCGCATCGCGGGAAAAGGCGCGGCGCGCGGCGGCGACGGCGGCGAGCGCCGCCGCGACGACCGCCGCCGTGGCCGCGGCGCGGATCAGGAACGCGCCGCCGCCGGCCGAGACCGCCCACAGGGCCCAGACGGCGAAAACGCCGAGCGCCGCCGGCGCGTGCCAGAATTCGGCGAGGCGCGCGCGCAGCCCGCCGGCCGGCGCGCCGCGGGCCAGCGCCGCCGCGACGGGACGGCGGCGGCGCAGGATGGCGATTACGGCGAGACCGGCCGCCGCGAGGCCGACGAGCTCCAGATAAAGGAGATGCGAGTCCGCCGACAGTCCCGCCGCCCGCGCCACGGTTCCGAGCGCGACTCCGAACGCTGCGACCGCCGCCAGGCGGCCTGTCCACGCGACGAAGGCGGCCGCCGCATCGTCGCCGACCGGCGCCGGCCGTCGGCTGCCCGCCCCGGGCGCGAAGACCAGGCGCGCGGCCGCGCCCGCCGCGCCGACGGTCGCGCCGGCGGCGACGAGCGCGAACGCCGCCGTCCGCAGGCCGGCGGGCGAAGCGGTCACGGCCGCGGCGAGGCCGCCGGCGGCGAGAAACGCGCCTGCCGGCGCGAAGGCGAGCGCGGCGCGGCCGGCGGCGAGCAGGGCGGCGGCGGCGAAACGGTCGCCCGCCCGCGGCGCCAGCGCGGCTCGCGCCGCGGCCGACAGACGCCGCATCCCCCATCCCGCGAGCGACGCGACGCCGAGCGCGAGGGCGAGAAGCGCCGCCGCGCGGCCGACCGCAGCGAGCGCCCCCGGCGCCGCGGCGCGCTCGCGCAGCGTCTCCAGCGCGGCGGCGGCAGCGGCGAGTTTCCCGGCCGCCGCATCGGCGAAGGGGCTCGCGGGCGCCGCCTCCGACGCACTTTCGGCGGCGATCAGAGCGTTCAACCGGGCGATCAGCGCGGCGCGACGGGAGTCGTCCTCGAGCGTCTCGACCAGCGCCCGGAGAGAGTCGGCGTCCTCGCCGGCCGGCGCGCCCCAGGCGACGGAGACCGCCGCCGGGCAAAGCGCCGCCGCCGCAACGAGGCGGACGAACAATCCGGGCATGGCGGCGGAGCCTACGGCCCGGGCGGGCGCCGTCAACACCGCTGTGCCGGGGCGCGGGGGCGCAAGCATGTTGAATCCGTTGGCGCCGGGGCGCATAGTGGCGTCGCGCCGCTGCCCGCCGCGGAGAGTGCTTCATGCAGCTTTGTGTCAACGGAGAACGCCGCGTTTTCGATGCGCCCCTGACGGTGGCGGCGCTTCTCGCCGCACTCGGATTCGACGCGCGCAGGATCGCGGTCGAGCGCAACCGCGAGATCGTGCGCCGGTCGGCCTTCTCCGAGACCCCGCTCGACGATGGCGACCGGATAGAGATCGTGCATTTCATCGGCGGCGGCATGGACGGCCCTGCGGCGCCGGACGGCGACGAATGGACCGTGGCCGGGCGGCGCCTGCGTTCGCGCCTGATCGTCGGCACCGGAAAATACCGGGACCTGGAGGAAACGGCGGCGGCGGTCGCCGCCTCGGGCGCGGAGATCGTCACCGTCGCGGTGCGGCGGGTCAACGTCACCGACCCGAACGCGCCCATGCTGACCGACTATCTGAACCCCGAGGACTACGTCTATCTGCCCAACACGGCCGGGTGCTTTACCGCGGACGACGCCTTGCGGACGCTGCGCCTGGCGCGCGAGGCGGGCGGCTGGAGCCTGGTGAAGCTCGAAGTGCTCGGCGACCGGCAAACCCTCTATCCGGACATGCCGGAAACCCTGTCGGCCGCGGAAACGCTCATCGCCGACGGTTTCGAGGTGATGGTGTATTGCAACGACGACCCTCTGATGGCGAAGCGCCTCGAGGAGATCGGCTGCGCGGCGGTCATGCCTCTGGGCGCGCCCATCGGTTCGGGTCTCGGTCTGCAAAACCCCGTCAACATCCGCATCATCGTCGAGAACGCGAAGGCGCCTGTGATCGTCGACGCCGGGGTCGGCACGGCGTCGGACGCGGCCGAGGCGATGGAACTCGGCTGCGACGCGGTGCTCATGAACACCGCCATCGCCGGCGCCCGCGACCCGGTCCTTATGGCCCAGTCGATGAAAGCGGCGGTCGAGGCGGGGCGTCTCGCCTATCGCGCCGGGCGCATCCCGCGCAAGATGTACGCCTCGCCGTCGTCGCCGCTTGCGGGGCTGATCTGACTCGCCGCCGTCCGGCAACCCGAAGGAGGCCCGACCCATGAGCGTTCTCTCGCGCCTGCGCGCGTTGCTGAAACTGCGCGACGGGGCGACCGCAATCGAATACGGTCTCATCGTGGCGCTCGTCGCGGTGATCGTGATCGCCGCCGTGAGCGCCGCGGGGCCGGATCTGGACCGGCCGCTCCCCACGCCCGACCGCCCCGCGCCGGCCGCTGCGGAATGACCGGCGCCGCTCCGCGCATCGTCCGTCGGCCTACGGCGCCCGCTTCGATTCGCGGCGTCGTCAGCCTCCTCGTCGTCGCCGTAGATTGCCCTGGCGTTTCGTGCGGATTTGCCGCCTGGCGGGTTGTCCCACCGTCCGTTTTCCCGCCAGTGGGCGAGGTTGTCGGCGCAGGCGGTGTATCCATGAGCATGGTATGATTGGGTGAGGGGCTTGGGTAAGGTGTTGCGAACGGTGGGAGTTTGGCGATGGGACGTTTCGATCTGACGGATGATGAGGGATCGGTGATCGCTTCGCCGCTTCCCAACATGCCTCGCGGAGTGCCGCACGTCGATGCCGCCATCACTGTCGTCGTTACCCGTATCCATGCCTGATATAATGAATCTGCCGAACAGATTCGATTCAGTGTTCGCGCAGGCGACCGCGCATCGTCCATATGACTACCAAAAGCGGCTCGCGTGTGGCGAACGCAGCGGGCGTCGCTGCCATGACTGGCTGAGCGACGGAACCGCATGCAGGTCGATCCTCGTGGACGTTCCTACCGGATTCGGGAAGACCGGCGCAGTAGTGATGGCCTGGCTTTGGAACCGTGTCTTGAGGCGCCGGGAGGACTGGCCGCGCCGTCTCGTCTATTGCCTGCCCATGCGAACGCTCGTTGAACAGACCCAGCGAAACGTAAAGCAATGGCTGAGGAGACTCGAACTCTCGGATGAAGTCGGCCTTCACGTGCTCATGGGAGGAGAAGACATCGACGATTGGGATGTCCATGCGGAGCGGAACGCCATACTGGTGGGAACGCAGGACGTGCTTCTCTCCCGGGCTCTCAACCGTGGATACGGGATAAGCCGGTATCGTTGGCCGATGCATTTCGGGCTTCTCAACAATGACTGCCTGTGGATCATGGACGAAGTACAGCTGATGGGGCCGGGACTGTGGACATCGGCGCAACTGGACTGGATGAGAAATGATCGCTTTAGGAGTTTGAAACCTTGTTTGACGTGGTGGATGAGCGCGACGATTCGTCCGACATTTCTTGAAACACTTGATCGAGAAAATTCCAAATTGTCCGAACCGGCCCGCATAAATTTGCGAACTCCCGACCGGGATCGTGAAATTCTTCGGGCGCGTCGCCCGTGCAATATATGGAAGCCTCCGATCCAGACGCGAAAGATGCGCAAGAAGAAAACATCAGGCGACGATTTGTCGGCATATGCGCAGGCATTGGCCGGAGCCGTGGTTGATGAACACCGGGAGGCGAGCCTGAGTCTTGTCGTGTGCAATACCGTTTCGTTTGCACAGCGAGTATACGAATCTATCGGAGATATTGAGCATGGCGTCTCGGAAGTTGTTCTTCTGACATCACGTTTCCGCGCCGTGGACCGCAAAGAAAATCAGGATAAACTTCTCAACTTCGAAGCAAAGCGCAAGCGCGCGGTGAGAGGCGATAGTATTTCGATACCAAGTCTTATTTGCGTGTCCACTCAAGTGATTGAGGCGGGCATTGATGTGTCGGCCAGGCGGCTCTGGTCGGAAATCGCTCCCTGGCCATCGATAATCCAGCGTCTTGGACGCCTGAATCGGGACGGACGCCTGAATGAAGATGCTCGCGCCTATTTCTGGGAAGGGCCGCAGAAAGCGAAGCGAAGTGCGCGGTTCACGGGCCCCTATGAAGCCGAATCCGTAAACCTCGGATGCGAACTTGTCAAAATTTTGGTTGCTCTATGCGTTTCCGACGACATGCTGTCCGCGAGGGACGCCTTGACACGGTTGAGCAAGCAGGATGAAACGAGAGAGAGGGTTGAAAAGGCATTGCGTCCCGCCTGTGAGCCATGTCCGAGGGCTATCGACGTGCATGGACTTTTTTCGACGGAACCGGATATTTTCGGCGGCTTCACCGACGTGAGTCTATTCATCCGGAGTCCGGACGGGAATGCCGATGCGACAGTTTTCTGGCGCGAGTGGCAAACCGGCGCCGAATTGCGACGCTCGGACGAGTTGACGGGGCCGCCTTTTGCGAGGGACCAGGGGTGCGGCGTGGCCGTAGGCAGATTGCGGGACTTCCTGAAAAGCGCGAACGCATGGTGCTGGGATGAGAAGGCCGAGGCTTGGGAGCAGGTTCGCGCCGAGGATGTCTGCCCTGGCATGTTGTTGATGCTGCGGCGCAACGACGGGGGATATTCGCGTGAACTGGGATGGACAGGGAAGCGGGATGACAGGCTGGATGACGCTCCGCCGCCGGGAGAGCCGCACGAGAGGTTTGAGGATGACCGCTTCAGCCAAAGCGGAGTCTGGGTCACGTTGAAGGATCATCTACAGGACACCGAACGGGAAGCGGCGCGCATCGTCCGCGCGATAAATCTGGATGGCGATGTCGGATCGGCGGTCATTCACGCGTCGTCGGAACACGATATCGGCAAGGCCATGTCGCTGTGGCAGAGCGAGTTGCCGACGCCGCTTCCGCACGAGGGCGACATATGGGCGAAGGCTCCGTACCAGTTAGCCCTGAAGTTAGCCCTGATCGCAAACAAGTCCGAGGCGGTAAGGGAAACCGAGGCCATTCTTCGCGCAAGTAATGTGCGGCACGGCCAGCCCGACCTGCGGAGCCTTGAAACGGCCGGCGGTCGAATTACCTGGCACACTGAATCGAAAGTGTCCCTTGATACCCTCAAATGCATCGGTTCAGCTCCGGGCGTTGTGCGCGCGTGGAATGTCCCTTTCCGTCCCAACCTTCGTCACGAGGCGGCGACGGCGCTGGCCCTGTGGCACCGCTATTATCGAGGTAGAAACGCAGATTTTCCCGCACTGTCGATTTATCTCTGCGCTGCGCATCACGGCAAGGTGAGGACGGTTCTTACGTCGCGGACCGGAATCGGCGAGGACGTATGCGGGATACCGAAGACCACCGCATCGCTTCCGTGGAAGGATATGCCGTTGGACTTCGAGTGCGCGGCCGACGGGGCGTCGGGCTCCTTCTCGGAGGACGGGAGCGTGTTCAACTTCTCAGCGCCCGGCTGGACGGGCCTTGTCGCCGACCTGATCGGGACATGGCAGGCCGACGCGGCGCCGGGCGCCGGCGGCGCAGTGCCGGCGGGCGAGCCGCGCAATCTCGGACCGTTCGCGCTGGCCTATCTTGAAACTCTGGTTCGCTGTGCCGACGCGGCGGCAAGCCGGAGGCCCGGCGCTCGGAAAGAGATAGTCTCGTGAACAGCTTGCCGGTCGTGCCGCTCAAGGGGCTGAACGCGGACTCACTCGGTGTTTACCTCGCGTCGCTCGGGTTATTCTCTCTTGTTTCTCGAGAATGGCCGACAGTCCGCGCGTGCTGGCGAGACGCGAGTTTATGCCTGGTCGGCGGTCCTGTTGCGTTGGACGAGATCGTGGAGTTCGTGAGCGAAATTGGCGAACGGAACGACTGGACCCGGTATGAGAGACCCTGGGACGCCCACAAGAGGAGGGATGTGGAAAAGAAGACGTCGAGGCTGACTGCAGTCCAGAGGGCCTTGAGGATTGAGGAACGGTTACTGCCTCTCTTTGGGGCGCAACTTGCGCTCGACACGCGGGTGAGGATGAATCCTCTGCTCGGTACCGGCGGCAATGCCGGCCGCCGAGAATTCGATAGGGGTTGGCGCGAAGCTGTCGCATGTATCGAGTCTCCCCCTCGCGGTCAGAGCAGAGATTCACTCAACAGAGATGCAAAGGCGTTCCTTGATGGAGGATCGTGCGCCTGCCTCCGGGATTTCAATGCGGGGTCATGGTTTGGGACTGCGAACAAGATCTACAATCACGGCACACGGTCGCCTTCTCGCAAGGGAGAAGTCACACCGTGGGCGATGGCTCTGGCATGCGAAGGCTTGCCCTACTTCTCAGGCAGTGTTTCCCGGCAATTCGGGAGTCGCCGTCAACCCAAGGGTGCTTTTCCGTTCGTTACCACTGCGATGGCGCCTCGGGGCGAGGGTGAAGCCGGTAGCATAGAAGCGGAGGTTTGGGCTCCGATTTGGGATCGGCCAATGACCGATTCTGAACTACGTTGGTTGTTCCTGCGCGGAAGGGCGGAGATCGATGGCAGGGGAGCGACTTCATCTTCATCGTTTGCTGTCGGTGTGGCGAGCCGAGGAGTCGACGCCGGGGTTACTGAGTTTCGGCGATTTTTACTTGTGCATACCACCAGTGCACAGACATTCGAATCTCGACTTGCCGGCGTCGTGTCCGTTCCGAAAGCGAAGCCGGACGGCGCAATTACCTCGGCGATTCACGCCGTTGTTAAGTTCTGCGACGAGTTGCCGGAGGATCGTAAAGTCGGGGGTAGGGGGAGGTTTGCCGGCCTGAGAGGCCCGCTCGAGCAAGCACTGGTTGAGTTCGCTGCCGCAAAAGTCGAACAGTTGGAGACGGAGCGCGCGTGGGCATTGGTCGATGCGATGTTTGAAACGCTCGTCAAGATTGATCGGAATCTCACGCTTCGTAGCCGCAATATACGATTTCAATTGCTGCCGAGCGGTTGGGCTGCCAATTTATTTGATTCGGAGCGGCCTGGAAGGGAAATTCGTTTAGCGCTCGCGTTGTGCTCACTTGGCGGGGATGCAGTTCTGCCGCCGTTTCTTGCACACCGAATCGGGGTGCGAAAGAAGCGATGCGGATCGCGCTGGGAATTTCCCAAGTCGCCTCCGGCGCACCGCGTTTGGAGCGATGAGGATTTGGCCGGTAATCTGTGTACGATAGCGGAAAGGCGCGTCATGGACGCCTTGCGAAACGGTGTGTCGGACCCGCCGTTCCGCGCTGCCATTCGGGTGGACATCGACGATGTGTTTTCCTGGTTGTCCGGCGATGTAGATGAAGAGCAACTGCGTCTCTGGCTGGATCGCCTCTGCGTGTTCGACTGGAGCGGAGAAGCAGGCCGGGAGATCGCAAGGAAATTGCAGCGCAATTTCCCCCGTTGCGTTCCGCCGGCCGTCGATGGTACAATAGCGCTCTACGGATTGTTTCGGCCGCTCGCAAGCGATTGGCTGTTCCAACAAGTCGTTCACGAGGGTGGCGTTCGCATCGAAGGAAGGTCCACACTATCCAGCCTCGGGCGTGTCATCGCGATGTTGCGGCATGGGGACGTGAATGCGGCGACGGAGGTGGCTTCAACGGCATACCGTTCCGCCGGTGTGGCGCTTGCCGGTTTTGACGCGCTTCCCGACGGATGCGATCCGGATCGCTTGCTGGCGGCGCTGATGATCCCGGTTCGTGACGAACAGAATCTCTCCATTTTTCGACGTTGGCGACGGCCAGTGGAACCAGGGGCGCAGTGAAGGAGCGGTCTATGTCCGATTATTTGCTTAACCCGTCCGCTCTGTTGGGCGGTCGGGAGAGTCGCCTGACACTTCGCGCGACTCTCAAGCCGGCCTCGGGTTTGGACCGATTCCAACCGGCGGGTTTTCCCGAAATTGGCCATGTCATTTACGATGCGCCGCGCCCCGACAGGCAAAAGGAGAGGGTGTGCGTTGTGGACAGCGCGGCCAGTATGGCGAATCACTTGGAGTCCGTATGCCTGGCCAGCGAACACTCCCTCGACCTTGTGGATGAACTTGCGGGAATGCCCTACGTCGAATGTCGAACGGACGCAGGGTGGCCGGACATTGCCGCGGACGATAAAGGCCCGCGGCAGCTGGTCGTCACGTCGCTCTCGGAGGGGCATCGGCTGGCTTCAACCTATTTTCTCGATGGGAAGGTCGGATCGGGTAGGGACGCCGGAAAATTCCAAGATACGCTTCGCGGGGAATTCGGGATCTTCGATCTCGGCAACAAATCCCATCCGCTTCCCGATCAGTGGTGGACTGTGTTCAGAACAATCTTTCGTTATGACCCCAACTCGCTTGTTCACGGCGTGCTTTTCCCGGCGATGGGGATCAAACTGCCGAGAATGCTTACGGCGCATATGGAGGCGTTCGGTGCGTCGCGAGTACGCACCTCGGGCGTCAAATTCGACAGGCTTGAAAAGACCTCTTCGGGGCAACCGATCTTTTCCGTTGACGAAGAGACGGCCAGCGAAATCGTCGCGACTTTCGTCATAGACCTGGCGTTGCTTCGGTCCTTCGGTCGAGGGAACCATGGTCTGAACACCGCGCAGAAAGAATTCTTGCTGGCGTTTGCGCTGTGGAAGATTGAGCGCCTCCTGAGAGGACCGTTCCGTTACAGAAGCAATTGCGACCTTGAGCTTCATGCGTTGTGCATCCGCGATCACCCGGAATCCGTCGATCTGCCGCACATCGATATGCAGTCATCCATCGCGAAAGCCGAATTTGCCGATCCGCGCGTGACGCGGGTGTACTGGCCCGCAGAATATCTCTTTCGCCCGGGGCGAGGGGGAAGGCAGGAAAATTCCGGACTTGAAGACGAATAGACAGCCCAGGCCGGACGGGTTACCAGAATGCAAGTGGTTTTCAGACAGACGTTTCCGCTTGGGCGGTTTCACGCCAATCCGTGGCGCGTGTTTCCGTTCGAGGATCCTCACGGGGAGTGGCCGCCCAGTCCGTGGAGGTTGCTCCGCGCAATTCTGGCGAGATCCTACCAACTGGAGCGGGAATTGGGCGTTCCGTGCCAGACGTGGCGCGGTTCGCTTGTCAGGGCGTTCTGCACGAGTACGTTCCGCTGGTCCTTACCGCCGTTCAGTTGGCGAGGCCCCGGGATACGACAATACCAACCGGCGGACTTCGGATGGGAACCGGCCAGCCGAACGAAGAGGGTGGAAGGGCGCTTGGTGAACGGGAAAAAAATGTATCGCCCGACATTGGCGCGTGATAATTTCTGGGTAATCGATCACTCGGGAACGGATTCTTTATCTGGCGTAGTGTGGTGGATAATTGAAGGAGAACAGTGGTCTGAGGGAGACTTTGGCTGTGTTGACGCGAGTTTGGATCGCATGACCTACTTCGGACGGGCCGAAGCGATCACCGAGATTCGGCGCGTTGAGAATCTGCCGGAGAATATCCGGGTGAACTGCGTATTGGAGCCGAACCCGTCGTCGGGTTCGGTTCCGGTGCTGGCCCCGACAGCCGGCGCTACTCTGGAGCAGATACAGGCGATCACCGACGCCCCGTCAGTGAAGAAATCGACGGTGCCGCCCGGAGCTCGCTGGTTGCACGCAAGGCGTCCCATCAGGCCGCAGGCGATTCGGCGGCGCTCAAGTCGGCAAATGAGAGAACCGGCGCGTGTTGTGCAATTCGCGGTTGGATCGCGAGTCAGTCCCCCGACAAAATCAGTCGTCGTCCTGACCCAACGGTTTCGAGGGCGGGTGATTCGCGAATTTCTCGGGGGAAGTTGGCATCGGGCGAATATGGAAGAGCGGGAAGCAGCGCGTCTCCTCAGCGGGAAGGAGGCCGACGGGACACCGCTGCGAGATCACCAGCATCCGCATGCGCGGTTCGGAATTCTTTTCAACCGGGAGACCGGCAGGGCCGCGAGACTTCTTGTCTGGCGCAACCAGCCATTCACGGATGCCGAACAATGCGCCATTATGAACGCGGCCGAGCGGCCGCTCCCTCTCGCCTTTGCCAAATCTGGCGGAAGGGATCCGTGGACCGTGCAGCTTTTGCCGCTGGATTCACGGGTGCCCCCTCCGATGGGCTTTGGCGAGCGGGCCTGCCGGCGTTGGGAGACCGTCATACCCTATGTTCCGCCGCGCCACGCTTATGATCGCAAAGGCCGGGTCAGGCCAGGAGAATCACCCGAAGAGCAAATTCGTCTTGAATTGATTCGCTTGGGGTATGATACGGGCGGTTTGATGATCGAAGTGAACGATGAAGACGTCGAGTGGATACGGGTGCATAAACCTCAGCCTCTTCGAGACGAGCCGACAAACACTGAAAGGATGGGATACCATATATCCCTTACGTTCGATGCGCCGGTTCGTGGTCCCATATCTCTCGGCCACTCGTCGCACTTTGGTCTTGGGTTATTCATCGGTATGGAAGATAAATGATGATAGCAGAAATGTATTGGGTGGACCGTTTGGGGTTCTTATATTTGGATTTGACTCTCCGGGAGAGTATTGAGTTTCGTGGGGTTTTGTTCCGCGTAGCGGCCACCAGGCTGACGCGCGCTGCCCGGGAGGTCGATGCCCCTGAAGCTCCTGCCGGAACTATTCGACCGCCTCCTTGCGTCCCTCGCCATACTCGACTGTGGATACGCCGCGCTCCTCGCATACGCGGCTGACGCACGCCTCCTTCCCGAACATCGCCGCACGGACGAAGTCGCCCCGGTCGAGATACTGGCGCGCGAGCTTCCGTTGCCGTTCCGACAGACGGTCGTCTTTCGCCCATCGCAACCGCTCCGCCAGCTTTCGCTGGAACAGACCGGAGGCGCCGCGCAGCGGATTGTCCAGCACGGGAAGGAAAGTGCGGATCCGACTCGCGGCGTCCCGCACATTGAGAGTGCGCTCGAGGAACGCTGCGTCCCTGAGGCAATTCGCCTTGTCCGCCGGCGCGCCATCCTCGATCAACAATGGCGCGAAGACGCCGTAATCTCCCGTCGCGTCGAATCTGTCCAGCGCGTCCATCCAGCGCCGCACACGGACCGGGCCGTCGAGTTTCAGCACCGGAGTAAGACCCTCGCGGGTCATGTCGAGCGCTCCGTACCACAGACCCGCAACATTCAGCTTGCGGATGCGCTCCAGCATGAAGGCGGAGAGAAACCCGACCATGCCGAGATGGCGGAAGCCGTGTGTGAGATCGAAACTGACCGCGCCGTTCGGAACCGCCGCCGCAATGTCGCGCAGAATGGCGTATTGCTCCTCTTCGTTCTCGCCGAACGGGATGAGCCGCGGGCGGATGTCGCAGCCCACGCCCCGTTTCATCAAGGGCGCCGCCTTCTCGAGCAACGGCCCGTCGACGGCCCGAGCGACTTCCGCCTCGATCAATTCGAGGCGCGTCTCCTCTTCGTCGCCTTCTTCCGCCAGATGTTCGACCAGCACGCTCCACTGGCTGCCGCGGGTCCCCAGGATGACGATGCCGTCGGGTCGGAGGCGCCGCGCCAGGGCCAGGCCGAAGAACGCCGTTTCGTCCCGGGTCCCGTCGGGGAACCGATACGTCGTCTTCCGATATCCGGTGTCCCGGCTCTCCCGGCTCCGTCCGAGAATGGTGACGAGGGTGTGGTTCACGGGTTCGTCGGCTCCGGCTCGCACTCCCGATCCTCGGACCGGATCGCGGCCGGAGCGACGCCCATGGCTATCGCGCTCGCGACCGGCGGCGAGTCCAGGATACGGCGCCGCCCGGCGCCTTCCCAGCTCCCGCTTCGCGATCGATGCAGTTGCGCCCCGGTCTCCGTCACGCCTTCCCGCAAGCGTTTCGCCGCGCGCTTTTCGTCTCCCGCGGCTCGCCCGGTATGCCGCGGCCATGAGCGCCGTTCCGTAACCCGGAGCCCCTTCGGTCCCGGCCCCGCACGAACCCCCGAACCGCACGCGCCCGACGGCGCGGCGAAAGCATCCCGTCGAGGGCCGTCATCCGCCGCTCCGACCGGTCACGGTTCGGCCGCGTCGAATTCGTCCCGGCCTGCAAGCGGCGGCGGCGCGTGATATAGTCTCCCACCCGCAACGGAAGGGCGCGTTCCCGCCATGTCCATCCTGTCGTCCGTCCCGTCGTTCGTCCTGTCCGCCCGCGCGCGCCGGCTCGGGGCGCGCAGCGTCCTCGCCGCCGTCCTCCTCGCCGCCGCGACGCTGCTTGCCGCCTGCGGCGGCGACGAGGAGGTCTATGTCGAACGTCCCGTCGAGGACCTTTACAACGAGGCCATGGACCTGCTGATCGACCGGGATTACGAACTCGCCGCGACCGCCTTCGACGAGGTCGAACGCCAGCACCCCTATTCGGTGTGGGCGACCAGGGCGCAGCTGATGGCCGCCTATTCGCATTACCGCAACGCCGACTACGATTCCGCCGTCGACGCGGCGGAGCGTTTCGTCGAGCTCCATCCCGGCCACGCCGACGCCGCCTACGCCCATTATCTCATAGCCCTGAGCCACTATGTGCGCATCAGCGATGTCGGGCGCGACCAGCGAATGAGCGAACTCGCCTTCGACGCCTTCGAGGAGGTGCGGCGGCGGTATCCCGACACCCGCTACGCCCGCGACGCGGCGCTCAAGGTGGTGCTCGTCCGCGACCATCTCGCGGGAAAGGAAATGGAGGTCGGGCGCGTCTATCAGGACCTCGAATTCTACGTCGCGGCGATCGGCCGGTTCCGCAACGTGGTCGCAGAATACGAAACCACCACTCACGTTCCGGAAGCGCTGCTGCGCCTCGTGGAGTGCTGGCTCGCGCTCGGCGTTGTCTCCGAAGCGCGGGAGACGGCGGCGGTCCTCGGCCACAACTTCCCCGGCAGCACGTGGTACCGGGACGCCTGGGCCCTGCTCGAGGGGGAGGCGCCGACGCCGGGCACGGAGGACGGGTCCTGGTTCTCGTGGCTGTTCTGACGGGGGCAAGCCGGCGGCGATGTTGCGACGCCTTTCGATTCGCAATCTGGCGGTCGTAGACTCCATCGAGCTCGAGTTCGGCCCCGGCCTGTGCGCGCTGACCGGGGAGACCGGCGCGGGTAAATCGATCCTCGTCGACGGGCTGGGCCTCGCGCTGGGGCGTCGCGCCGCCTCGGCCCGGGTGCGCCCCGGCGCCGCCCGCGCCGCCGCCGCCGCGGAGTTCTCGTTGCGCCGCGCCGGCCCCGCCGCCGCCTGGCTCGCCGAACGCGGCCTCTCTTGCGGGGACGGCGGCGGAGACGGTCCCGGCTACGCGATCCTGCGGCGCGAGGTCGGCGCCGACGGACGCAGCCGCGCCTTCGTCAACGACCGCCCGACGACCGTGTCGGCGCTGGCGGAACTCGGCGGCCTCCTAATCGAAATCCACGGCCAGGACGACCGCCTCGGCCTGCTCGACCCGGCGCGCCACCGCGCCGCGCTGGACGCCTTCGGCGGACTGGAGGGCGCCGCCCGCGCCGTGGCGGACGCTCATGAGCGCCGGCGCGCGATCGAAGACGAACTCGCCGGGGCGACGGCGCAACTCGAACGCGACGCCGCCGACCGCGAGTGGCTGGAAGCGCAGATCGGGGAACTGGCCGCGCTCGCGCCCGACGCCGGCGAGGACGCCCGGCTCGACGCCGAACGCCGGGCGTTGATGGCGGGAGAGCGCATCGCCGAAGCGCTGGGCGCCGCGGGCGCGGCGCTGGCGAACGAGCCGGAGCGCGCTCTCGCCGCCGCCGCGGGCGCGGTGCGCGCCGCCGCGCCGCAGGCGGCCGGGCGCCTCGACGAGCTGGCGGCGGCGCTCGACCGCGCGCTGGTCGAAACCGCCGAGGCCCGCGCCGGTCTCGACGCCGCCGCGGCGGACGCCGAACCCGACAGCGACCGCCTCGAAGCCGTGGAGAGTCGCCTGTTCGCGCTGCGCGCCGCCGCGCGCAAGCACCGTTGCGCGGTGGACGGACTGCCGGAGGTTGCCGCTTCCCTCGCTCGCCGCCTCGAGGCGATCCGCGACGGCGAACGCGGCCTCGACGCCCTCCGCAATGCGGCGGCGGAGGCCGGCGCGCGCTACCGGCGCGCCGCGGACCGCCTCGGCGCGGGCCGGCGCCGCGCCGCCCGCGCCCTGGGCGAGAGGATCTCCGGCGAACTCGCGGCCCTGCGACTCGGCAACGCCCGCTTCTCCGCCGAAGTGACTCCCCTCGGCGCTGAAGCGGGCGCACACGGCGCCGAGCGCGTGGGTTTCCGCGTCGCCACCGGCGCGGGCGGGGAGGGCGGCGCGCTGCAACGCATCGCCTCGGGCGGCGAATTGTCGCGGTTCATGCTGGCGTTGTGCGTCGTGCTGGCGGAGCGGCACGCCATTCCAAGCCTCGTGTTCGACGAAATCGACGCCGGCGTCGGCGGGGCGGTCGCCCATGCCGTCGGCGCCCGGCTGGCGCGGCTGGCGGCGCGCACCCAGGTGCTGGTGGTGACCCATCACCCGCAGGTCGCGGCGCAGGCGGCGCATCATTGCCGGATCGTCAAACGCAGCGTGGGCGGACGCGCGACCGCGCGCGCCGAACCCCTGCCGCCGGAAGCGCGGCGCGAGGAGATCGCCCGGATGCTGTCGGGGGCGAAAATCACCGGCGCGGCGCGCGCGGCCGCCGACAGCCTGCTCGCCGGCGCCGCGGCGCCGCCATGACCGCGCCCGGCGCGCCCGCGCCGCCCGCCGTCGCCGCGCTGGGCGAGGACGCGGCGCGGGAGGAGCTGGCGCGCCTCGCACGCGAGATCGCGATCCACGACGACCTCTACTACAACCGCGACGCGCCGGAGATCGACGACGCCGCCTACGACGCGCTGCGCGCGCGCAACGAGGAGATCGAGAGGCGCTTCCCCGCGCTGCGGCGCCCCGACAGCCCGAGCCTGCGCGTCGGCGCCCCGCCGCGGAGCGGGTTCCGCAAGGTGCGCCACTCGGCGCCGATGCTGTCGCTCGCCAACGCCTTCGACGAAGCCGATGTGAACGAATTCGCGGCCCGCCTGCGCCGCTTTCTCGACCTCGCCGCGGAAACGCCGGTCGTCTTCGTCGCGGAGCCCAAGATCGACGGCCTTTCGGCCTCGCTGCGCTACGAGGACGGCGCGCTTGCCGCCGGCGTCACCCGCGGCGACGGCGCCGAAGGAGAGGACGTAACGGCGAATCTGCGCCGCGTCGCCGACGTCCCCCTGCGGCTGCGCGGCGACCGCCCGCCGGCGCTGCTCGAAGCGCGCGGCGAAGTGTATATGACGCGGCGCGACTTCGCGGCGCTCAACGCGGCGCGCGCCGAAGCCGGCGAGCCGCTTTACGCCAACCCGCGCAACGCCGCGGCGGGGAGCCTGCGCCAGCTCGATCCGAAAATAACCGCGCAACGGCGCCTGCGTTTCTTCGCCTGGGGCTGGGGCGAGACATCGGCGCCGCTCGGCGACACGCTATGGGAGGCGCGGGAGCGCCTCGCGGCGTTCGGCTTCACGCTCAACGCGCCGGCGGCGCGGCGCGACAGCGTCGCCGCGCTCGTGACCTGGCACGCCGACATCGAGGCGCGACGCGCCGAGTTCGATTTCGATGTCGACGGCGTCGTCTACAAGGCGGACCGGCTGGACTGGCAGGCGCGCCTCGGCGCGGTCAGCCGCAGCCCGCGCTGGGCGGTGGCGCACAAATTCAAGGCCGAGCAGGCGGTCACCCGGGTCGAGACGATCGCCGTTCAGGTGGGGCGCACGGGCGCGCTCACCCCCGTGGCCAACCTCCGTCCCGTGACCGTCGGGGGGGTGAGCGTCTCGCGCGCGACCCTTCACAACGAGGACGAGATCGCCCGCAAGGACATCCGCGAGGGCGATACCGTCATCGTCCAGCGGGCCGGCGACGTCATCCCGCAGATCGTCGCCGTCGATATCGACAAGCGGCCCGAAGGCGCTGTCGCGTTCGTCTTCCCCGAGACCTGCCCGGTGTGCGGGTCGCGCGCGGCGCGCGACGAGGGCGAGGCGGTGCGCCGCTGCGCCGGCGGGCTGGTGTGCGAAGCGCAGGCGGTGGAGCGCCTCCGCCATTTCGTGAGCCGCAACGCCTTCGACATCGAGGGGCTGGGCGCCAGACAGATCGAGGCGTTCCGGCGCGACTCGCTGGTGCGCGAGCCCGCCGACCTGTTCCGCCTGGACCCGCGCGCAAAGGAGATCGAGGAGCGCGAGGGATGGGGCGAGACCTCGGTGCGCAATCTGCTGGCGGCGGTCGCCGCGCGGCGGCGCGTCTCGCTCGACCGTTTCGTCTACGCGCTCGGCATCCGCCGGGTCGGGCAGGCGAACGCGCGTCTCCTGGCGCGGCATTACGGTTCGCTCGACCGCCTGCGGGCGGCCGCCGAAGCGGCGCGCGACAGCGAGAGCGAAGAGTATGGGGAGTTGACCGCCATCGACGGGATCGGCCCGGGAGTCGCGGCGGCCGTCGTCGATTTTTTCGCCGAGCCGCGCAACCGCGCGGCCGTCGAGGCCCTCGCCCGCGAGGCGACGGTCGAGGACGCCGCCCCGGTGGAGTCCGACTCGCCGGTCGCCGGCAAGACCGTGGTTTTCACCGGCAAGCTGGAGACGATGGCCCGCGCCGAGGCCAAGGCGTTGGCGCAGGCGGCGGGCGCAAAGGTCACGGGAAGCATATCGAAGAGGACCGACTATGTTGTCGCCGGCGCCGACGCCGGTTCCAAGCTCGCCAAAGCGCGCGACCTCGGCCTGGCGGTGTTGACCGAAGCCGAATGGCGTCGCTTAATCGGCAGTAACGATGGCGAGCGCGCCGATGCGCCATCGACCGACGCGTGACCGGGGATTCGGAGCGATGCTGGAGAGTGTGCGCATACGGAATTTCCGCGTTTTCGGCGATCTTGAAATCGATACGCTGGCCCGCATCAACCTGTTTGCCGGCCTCAACAATTCCGGAAAAACGACGTTGCTCGAAGCTCTGTTCCTTTTGTCGGGAGGCGGCAACCCTCACATGGCGCTGAACGTCAACGTTACTCGCGGGGTTCACGAACTGGCCGGCAATCAGGAAACGATTCCGGAAATTCTCTGGAAACCGATGTTCTCCGATCTCGATTTCGACAAACGTGTTGAAATCTCCGGCTGCCATGTTTCGCTCGGATCGCTGACACTCAATCTGTTTCTGTCGCGGCCGAACATCATCGAAATTCCGTTGTCCGGCGGCCGGGAGGCCACTTCGGTGACCGGAATGTCCAGCGCGCGCGCGCTTGTATTCGCGTTCACCGACCCCACGGGGAAACGCATCGAAGGCCACGTCCGCCCCACGGCGCAGGGGTTTCAGATCGAACAGCCCGATACCGATGTTCCCTTTGTCTCCGCTTTTCTTTCGTCTCGCGTCTGGAATCTTAACGAGGATGCGCAATTTCTCGGTCAACTGCGCAAGCGCAAGGAACCGGATGTCATTCTCGAGACACTACAGGTCATCGAACCGAAAATTAAGAGCGTCGAAGACAATTCGGCGAGCGGCAGCCCCATGATCTGGGTGGATGTCGGGCTGTCGGAACTCGTGCCCCTGTCGACTATGGGGGAAGGGATGGCGCGGGTTGCAAGGCTGATATTGGCCCTGTCCGCTGCGCGCGGCGGGCTGGTTCTGGTGGACGAGATCGAAAACGGTCTTCATCATTCGGTCTTGCCGGATGTTTGGCGTTCGGTCGCACGCGCCGCCGCGCGATTCGATACGCAGGTTGTTGCGACCACCCACAGTTTCGAATGTGTGGAAGCGGCTCGTCGGGCACTCGGTAACGACGGGTTTACACTCCACCGGCTGGAGGCGGCGGACGGAAAAAACCGCTGTGTTACCTACGGGCCGGAGGCGATGGACGGTGCGGTTCGGCACAATCTGGAGGTCCGGTGAGCGTGGCCCGGACGGTCACGATAGACGAGGAAACCCGGCTTCTCGTTGAGGGCAACGACCGACGGAATTTCTTCGGCGCCCACAAAACGAGACCTTTGCATAAATCCCGGATTCTTTTTGGGAACCGTTTTCGGCTCGGCGGCTGCCTGCCCGGGCGGATTTCCGGCGGCGTTGCGAGACATCGACAGGACGAACGGGCGCTTCGATTCGAGCCGGGTTATCGTCGTTCCGGCATATTCGTTCCACGAAAGATCGCGCGAAAAAATCGGCTGGATCTCACTACGATGGTCCGGATCACCGAAGAAATGGGTGCCGTGAAAAACAATAACCTTTCCTAATACTTCGTCATTCCCACGAAAGGGTGTGTGAAGAAATCGGGCGTCTCTGATCGTGACAGCCGGATCGCTGAAGTAACGGCGTTGTAAAAAGACAATAACCACCGAATAGCTCTTCGTCATTCCCGCGAAAGCGGGAATCTGCAGGCGGTCGTCCGCAATGTCGGCCCGGTTTTCCTTACAGAAACGCCGCAACGGATTCCCGCTTTCGCGGGAATGACGAAGAGTAGTGAGGCCTTTCGATTTCCTCACACGCTCGAAAGCGGGAATCCACTGCGACGTCCTCATAATAAAGATCGGGTTGTTGTTTCGATCCAACAGTATAGACTCCCACCTTCGATCATATGAAGAAATCGAGAAACGCTACTACTCTTCGTCATTCCCGCGAAAGCGGGAATCTGCTTGCGGCGTTTCCGTAAGAAAAACCGCGCCGATATTGCGGGCGAGCGCCTCCGGATTCCCGCTTTCGCGGGAATGACGAAGCATTATTCGATGGGTATTGTCTTTTACAATGCCGACACCTCGGCGATCCGTCCGTCACAATGGGAGCCGCCCGATTTCTTCACACGCTCTTTCGCGGAAATGACCAAGAGTAGTAGCGTCTCTCGATTTCTTCACGTGGTCTTTCGCGGGAAAGGGAGAAGGCGGATTTTCGCAATTTCATCGGGCATCGTTATGCTCCGCCGGTGAGTTCGGGAGCGTCGTAAAGACGCGGAACCGCGATCCTGCCGCAAGCGAGACCGGTTATGCAGAGGTCTCACCTCGTCATTCCCGCGAAAGCGGGAATCTGCTTGCGGCGTTTTCCGTAAGAAAAACCGCGCCGATATTGCGGACGGCCGCCTCCGGATTCCCGCTTTCGCGGGAATGACGAGGTATTGTCGGCGGGTTGTTGGCTTTCTCTACGCCGGCCCTTCGGCGTCCCCACCGTTATTTGTGAGAGGCGTCCAATTTCTTCACACGCTCTTTCGCGGGAATGACGAAGTGATACCTCTGCATAACCGGTTTCGCTTGCCGCAGGATCGCGTTTCCGCGTCTTTACGACGCTCCCGAACTCACCGGTGGAGCATAACGACGCATATCGAACAATACTTCGTCATTCCCGCCAAAGCGGGAATCTGTTGCAGCGTTTCCGTAAGGAAAATCGGGCCGATATGGCGGACGGACGGCTCCGGATTCCCGCTTTCGATCATGTGAGAAAATCGAACGGCTCTCAATATGGCGGCCGGGCAGCTCAAGAATTTCCGCAGTGAAAGACAGTAACCCCGATATAATACTCGTCATTCCCGCGAAAGCGGGAATCTGTTACGGCGCTTCCGCAAGAAAAACCGCGCCGATATTGTGGACGGCCGCCTCCGGATTCCCGCTTTCGCGGGAATGACGAGTATTATTCGGTGGATATTTGTCCTTTACAACGCCGATACTTCGGAAATCCAGCCGTCGCGATGAGAGCCTCCTGCTCTCGATCATGTAAAGAAACCGGGCGCCTTACAAATGCTCGTCATTCCCGCGAAAGCGGGAATCTGTTGCGGCGCTTCGGCAAGAAAAACCGCGCCGATATTGTGGACGGCCGCCTCCGGATTCCCGCTTTCGCGGGAATGACGAAATATTATTCGGTGGTTATTGTCTTTTACAATGCCGGCGCCTCGGCGATCCGGCTGTCGCGATCGGAAACGCCCGATTTCTTCACACGCTCTTTCGCGGGAATGTCGAAGAGTGGTGGGGCATTTCAATTTCTTCACACGCTCGAAAGCGGGAATCCAGAGGCGACCGTCCGGAATATCGGCCCGGTTTTCTTACGGAAACGCTGCAACAGATTCCCGCTTTCGCGGGAATGACGAGTATTTGTATAGCCACCCGATTTCTTCACATGCTCTTTCGCGAGAATTACCGGGGCAGGGGGCGGATGTTCCCAATTCCGTCACGCATCGTCATACGCCGACGGCGGGTTCGGAAACGTCGCAAAACGCCGGGAACGCGATCCTGCCACAGGCGAAACGAGTTATGCAGAGGTCTCGAAGTATTATCGGCGGGTTATTGTCTTTCTCTACGACGAATCTTCGACGTCCCCGTCGTTATTTGTGAGAGGCATCCTATTTCTTCACACGCTCGCCAGCGGGAGAAGCGGAGCCAGCCGAGAGCGTCGGTCTTTGCTCTGCCCGACAACAGCCGGCCGAGAACGCTCGAAACTCTCCTCTGTCGAACCTTCACGGGAACCGCTGAAGAGCGATGCATCGACGATTATTTCGTGTGCGTCCGCGCCCCTGTCCGCCGACCCGAGAGGGGGCGCGTCCATGCCTGGCCGGCGACGAAACCGGACCCGCACCTTTCGGTCGGCGTGGCGGCAAAAAATGGGTACTGGGACTTCAACGACGCCGTCTTCGCCGATCTCCGCGATTCCGTGCAGAAGGTGTAGCGCCACGCCGGCGGAATGAACGGGCGCCTGGGCGCTGCGCGCCCGGCGTCGCCGGGGTTGAATCGACGCGTCGGCAGCTCTATATCGTGCGTGATCCCGTGTGCATTGGCGGGCTGACGGCGGTGACCGGGGCGGGGCGGACGCGGAGATCGCCCACGCCGCGGCCGATCCGGTATGCAACCCGCATCTCGCTACAGGAAACACGACATGGGCGAAATTTCCGCCGGTGAGCCTCGCAGGGAGCCCCCCCCCGAGGTGTCGGAAGTACGCATAGGGGTGGAGAATTTGGGCCCCATAGGAAAGGGGACCGTTCACCTGCGCCCTCTTACCGTTTTTGTGGGGCCAGGCAACACCGGGAAGACGTATTTGGCTATATTGATATATGCGTTACAACGGATTTTCCGCGGCTTCCCCCGGTTTCCGTTCCTGAGCGATTATATGCATATCGCCGGAAATGAACTGCCGATCCCGGATGATGAGTATGAGACAATTCTGGAGAAAATCAGGGCCGACGAGAAGCCGTTCTATTTTTCCGATGTGCCCGATACGGTGCGTGATGCAATGCTGTCTGCGCTTTGCAATCCCGGTTTTTCGGCTAAAAGTTTGGGGAATGAATTGGAGCGGTGTTTCGACGTTGCAGAATTCAGCGCGTTGATTCGAGATTCCTCCGAATCCGGTTGCACGAACATTTCGTTACGGATCGGCGAAACCGGACATGCGAATTGGTCCTTTCGCATGACATTCTCCGATTCCGATCTCGGATCGGACGGAAGTATCGACGATACGGTCTTGATCAGGGATCGACTCTCGCGTCTCGACCCGGATTATTCTATGAGATTCGATCATTTTCGCACGTTTTTGAAAGCAAACGCGTCGCGAGGAATGGATTGGAAATCGGTAGTCGAATTTTTCGAATTTTCGGCAAGCGCCTCTTATTTCATGCCCGAATCGACGTCGAATGTCCACTATTTCCCGGCTGACCGAAGCGGCGTCATGCACAGCCACAGGGTCATAGCGAGTTCGCTAATCGCACGGTCGACCCGCGGCGGTCTGGAACGCTTTCCCGAACTCCCGATGATACCGGGAGTGATGGCCGACTTCATACAGCAACTTATTATGCACGACGAGCCGGGGCGATGGTACCGGCGGCGACCGGCGCCGCGAAAGCGTATGGGCGACATCGCCGATTTTCTCGAACGTGAAACCCTGGGCGGACAGATACGGACCGTCCGAGGCAAGGCGGGCGGTTATCCCGAGTTGGTCTACTGTCCGGAGGGAACGAAAGGGGAGATCCGTCTGAGCCGGGCGTCGTCGATGGTATCGGAACTGGCGCCCCTGGTGCTGTTCATGCGCAGCGCCATCGGTCGGGGCGACACGGTTATCATTGAGGAGCCGGAGGCGCATTTGCATCCCGCCGCGCAGACGGCGATGGCGAAGGCGCTGGCGCGCCTGGTCCGCGCCGGGGTCCGGGTGGCGATCACGACCCACAGCGACTGGCTGCTCAAGGAAATAGGCAATCTGATTCGCGAAGGCGAACTCTCCGAACGGATCGGCGAGTCCGAAGACGAGTCGGCGGACGCGCTCCGGCCCCGCGACGTGGGGGTCTGGTTGTTCGACAGGCAGGCGGGCGACGGCGGTGCGACAGTGCGCGAGATCCCGTTCGACCGTATCGACGGAATCGAACCCGCCGACTACGAGAGCGTTGCCGAGCGCCTCTATAACCGTTCGGCGGATCTGCAGAACCGGTTCGAGGAGGAGGTCGCCCGCCGCAGAGCGCCGGGATGAGCGCCGCTCTGGACCGCATTCGTGCAACGGCCGGGCCGGGGAATTGTGTCGAATCCTGTAGCCGGGACGGTTGCCGCGTCGATATGGCCGGCGTGCCGGCGGATCGTGCGATCGTCGATGCCGACAAGGCGTTTCCCGCGCACGGATGGGACGGCAAGCGGTGCGACTTCGTGCTTTTCGCCGAGCTGGAGGATGGACGACTTCTCGTCGCGCCCATCGAACTCAAGAGCGGCGATGTCGATGCGTCGGAGGCGGCCAGGCAGCTGCAAGGCGGCGCCGCGTTCGCCGAACGGGTCGGGCGGCCTCCGTCGAACGCTATCTGCCGGCCAGTGTTGCTTCACGGGAAAGGGCTTCATCCGGCGCAGCGCAAGACGCTCGGCCGCGACAAGGTCGTCTTTCAGGGGCGCAAACTGACTGTCAAAACCGCGCGCTGCGATGAACCTCGAAACCTGGCGCGCGTGCTGGGGGGATGAGCGTCCGCCGGGTTCGGCCCGCGCACAACGCCGTTCCCGAACGCGAGCAAGCTCCGGCGCCGAGGCTTATGCCGGGCGGGCGGCGATGCGCGGGACGTAGGCTATGTGCAACAGGTTCGTCGCGCCCGGCGTGCCGAAGGGGACGCCGGCGACGATCACCAGTCGGTCGCCCTCCGCCGCGTAGCCGCGCAGCGCCGCCGCGCGGCAGGCGCGCGCGACCATGTCGTGGAAGTCGCGCGCGTCGTCGCCATGGATGCAGCGCACGCCCCAGGCGAGCGCCAGCCGGCGCGCCATCGCCCGCATGGGGGTGAGGCACAGGATCGGGATGTCGGGCCGCTCCCGCGAGGCGCGCAGCGCCGTTGCGCCGGACTGGGTGTAGGTGACGATCGCCGCCGCGCCGACGGTGTGCGCGACCTGGCGCGCCGCGGCGCTCAGGGCGTCCGCCGCGGTCGGCGCCGGCGCCGTGTGCGCGGCCTCGAGCATCCGCGCATGAAGCGGGTCCTCCTCCACCCGTTCGACGATCCGCCGCATCATGGACACCGCCTCCACCGGCCACGCGCCCGAGGCGGTCTCCGCCGACAGCATCACCGCGTCGCCGCCGTCGTAGACGGCGGTCGCCACGTCCGACGCCTCGGCGCGGGTCGGCTCCGGCGCGCGGATCATCGAGTCGAGCATTTGCGTCGCCACGACCACCGGCTTGCCCGCCTCGCGCGCCGCGCGCACGATCTGTTTCTGGATGCTCGGCACCTGTTCGGGCCGCATTTCCACGCCGAGGTCGCCCCGCGCCACCATGATCCCGTCGGCGAGTTCGAGGATCTCCGCGAAACGCTCCACCGCCGCCGGCTTCTCGATCTTCGCCATCAGCGCCACGCCGGGGCCGGCCAGCCGCCGCGCCTCCGCTATGTCGGCGGCGCGCTGAACGAAACTCAGCGCCAGCCAGTCGACGCCCAGCGCGACCGCGAAGGTCAGGTCGCGGCGGTCCTTCGCCGTCAGCGCGCGCACCTGCAACTCCGCCCCCGGAACGTTGACGCCCTTGCGGTCGCTCAGCGCCCCGCCGACGACCACCCGGGTCTCGGCGCCCCCGGGCCCCGCCTCGACCACCCGCAGGCGCACCCGTCCGTCGTCCAGCAACAGGTCCATGCCGGGTTCGAGAGCCGCGAACACTTCGCGGTGCGGCAGGGCGACGCGCCTGTCGTCGCCGTCCTCGCCGCTGTCGTCGAGGCGGAACCGCGCGCCGGCCTCGAGCCGCGCCTCGCCGCCGGCGAACGCGCCGATGCGCAGTTTCGGCCCCTGCAGATCCGCGACGACGGCGAGCGGGCGCCCGGCGTCCGCCTCGACTTCGCGGACCGCCGCGTGCAGCGCCGCCATGCCTTCATGGTCCCCGTGGCTGAAATTGAGGCGGAAGGCGTCCGCCCCCGCGTCGCACAGCGCCGCGATGCGCTCGCGCCCCCGGGCGGCGGGGCCGAGCGTCGCCAGTATCTTCGCCCGCCGGGCGCGCCGGCGCGCCGTCATGCGCCGCCCCCGCGGGACACCAGGATGACCCGGAAGTCGTTGACATTGGTCAATGTCGGACCGGTTACCAGCAGGTCGCCGAGGGCCGCGAAGACTCCGCAGGAATCGTTCCGCGCCAGATGCGCGCGCGCGTCGACCCCCGCCGCCCGGGCGCGCGCCAGCGTGTCGGGCGCGACGAACGCGCCCGCATTGTCCGCGCTGCCGTCGATCCCGTCGGTGTCGCCGGCAAGCGCATACACCCCCGCCTCGCCGTCGAGAGCCAGAGCGAGCGCCAGGAGGAACTCGGTGTTGCGCCCGCCGCGCCCCGATCCCGACACCGTTACCGTGGTCTCGCCGCCCGAAAGCACGGCGCAGGGCGGCGGGATCGGCTGCCCGCGCCGTGCGATCTGGCGCGCGATGGCGGCGTGCACGCCCGCCACGTCGCGGGCTTCGCCTTCCACGGCGTCGCTCAGGATCAGGGGGCGGAAGCCCGCCTCGCGCGCCGCCGCCGCCGCCGCTTCGAGCGCCGCCTGCGGCGTCGTCACCGCCGCGGCGCGGCTGCGCGCGAGGCGCGGGTCGCCGGGCTTCGGGGTCTCGTCGGGTTCGGCGCGCAGATGCGCGGCGACGGCGGGCGGCGGCGCGATCCCGTATGCGTCCAGCACCCCGCGCGCTTCGGCGTAGGCGGTCGGGTCGGCGACCGTGGGGCCGGAGGCGATGGTCGCCATGTCGTCGCCGGGCACGTCGGAGATCGCCAGCGTCTCCACCCGCGCCGGCCAGGCCGCCGCCGCCAGGCGGCCGCCCTTGACCGCCGAGAGGTGTTTGCGCACGCAATTGATTTCCGAAATGGTCGCGCCCGACCGCAGCAATTCGCCGGTCACCGCCCGCTTGTCGGCGAGCGAGACGCCCGGCGCCGGCGCCGCGAGCAGCGCCGACCCGCCGCCGGAGAGCAGACACAGCAAGAGGTCGTCTTCGCCGAGCCCTGCGGCGAGGCTGAGAATTTCGCCCGCCGCCGCCAGCCCCGCGCCGTCGGGGACCGGGTGCGCCGCCTCCGCGACGCGGATGCGCGAGGTCGGCGCGCCGTGACCGTAGGGGACGACGACGAGGCCTTCGAGCGCCGTCTCCGGCCATGCGCGTTCGACGGCGCGCGCCATCGCCGCCGCGCCCTTGCCTGCGCCCACCGCCACGCAGCGGCCGCGCGGCGGCGGCGGCAGATGCGCCGCGACCGCGGCCGGATCCGCCGCCGCGACCGCGGCGTCGAACAGCGAGCGCAGCAGATCGCGGATCGGTCGGCTCCCGGGCGTCGCCATCGCCCGCCGTTCTACCCGAACCCTGTGGCGGGCGAAACCGCGCCTGCGGATCCTCATACCGATCCAGGTTCGTATTCGTCCGTTGCCGTCGGCGGCGACGCAAAAAAAATTTGCGCCCCCCCCCCCCCGCGATATGGACGGGCGTCGCTTCGTCATTCGCGAGTCCGGAAGGGGAGCCAGGGGCATGATGCGTTTCAGGGTTTCGGTCGTTGCGGCGTGCGTCGCCGCGCTGGCGCTCGCCGGTTGCAGCTCGTCGGGAAGCGGCGTCGACGAGACGCGAGTCGCCGCGCTCACGGACGAACGCGACGAGGCGCGGATGGCCCTGGAAGAACTCCGCGAGTCGCTGGAGACGGCGCAGGAGGCTCTGGGCGCCGCGACCGCAGCCGGGCAGCGCGTCGCGGCCCGCCGGGCGGTGACCGCCGCGCGGACCGACCTGGCGGAAGTCCGGCAGGACCTGGAGGCGCAGCCCGACGGCGAGGCGAAGACGGCCGCTGTCGACGCGCTTGCGGCGGTCGACGCCGCGCTGGCGCTGACCGTCGAGGCCCTGGCGGCGCCCGCCGCGGCGTCGGGGGGAGTCGTGGCGCCGGCGAACATGCACACGACGCTGGACCGGGCGCAGACCGCGCTCGACGATGCGCAAGCCAAGTTGAAGACGGCGCTGGCGGCGGGTCCGTCCGCCGCGGTGCGCGGCCTGTTGTCGCAGGCACAGGCGACGCTTTCCACCGCCCAGGTGTCGCTGGTGCCGCTGCTGCGGCGGGAACTGGCCGAAGCCGAAACCGAGGCGGCGGCGCAGCGGGCCCGGGCCGAAGCCGAAAGGGACAGCGAGAGGGAGCGCGCCGCCGCCGAGAAGGAGCGGGCGGATCGCGAGAAAGCGCGAGCGGACGCCGAGAAAGCGCGCGCCGACGCCGAGAAAGCCCGGGCGGACGCCGAGAAGGCGCGCGCCGACGCATACGACCCGCGCGTGTCCCTCGCCGACGCCCTCGCGCCGCAGGGAACGGCGGACGTCCCCCGGGGCGTGGCGCAATTCGTGCGCACGCCGCGCACCGACACCGGAGAGGACGGCTGGGCGAAACTCGACATCCGCACCGACCCCGTCCCCTGGGCGGAAGGCAAAAAAGTCAGCACCGACGGCGGCCTCGTCGCGACCGACGAATTCCCCCTGCGGTCGCTGACCCTGCGCGCGGGGGGACGACATCCCGTCCGGATACAGGGCGACGACGGCACGCCTTGCGACAACGACGTGGGTGGGAGCTGCAGAAACACCGACGGCGTGCTGACGAGCTCGCTCCGGCTCTCCGAGGACGGCGCCGAGTGGAAATTCGGCGGCGAAGGCATCGTCTATTACGACATGCAGAGGACTTTCGACTACTACAACGACGCCGACGGCACGCCCAATCACAATTCCTGGTGGCGCTACGGCCCCGACGGGAAGCTGGGCGACGCCACCGCGGCGATGGGCGAAACCGTCACCGCCTCCCACGCCAGAGACCTGGGGCTGGACGAGGCGACGGGGACCCTCACGGCGGAGCAGGCGACCGCGCTCCAGGGCTACGCGACGGACAATTCCGGCGCCTGCTGGCGGGACCCTCTCTCCGATTGCGGCGACTGGGCCCACGACGATATCACGGTCAATTTCGGCAGTCCGTCGCAGTCGCCCCAGGGCGAGCCCGCCTGGTACTGGAAGGTGCAGGCGCCGCTTACGCAGGAGCAGCGCAGCGCCGCCCTGCCGACCAATTTCGACGATGACCGCCGGGGGCAGGAGCTCGGGACCTACGAATTATGGCTTTCGAACTATGCCGGCTTCCTCGCGGGCGAGGACACGGCGGACACCGGCGACGACAGGCACGCCTATCTCGAATATGCGGCCTACGGCCTGTCCATGTTCTTCGACAACGTGGTGCAAATCCCCGCATTCCTCCGCCCGCAGGCGTTCGCTCTGGGCTACGACGCCTTCCGGGACGCAGACGGGATGAAGACGACCGATGTCACGACATCGATCGCGGCGACCTTCGAGGGCCACACCATGGCGCGGGAGCTGATCGGCGACGGCAGCACGACACATGTCGTGGTGACCGGCTCGACGCCGCTCAGGGGCGACATCGCGCTCAACGCCTGCATCGGCGCGGGCGCCTGCTCCAGCCTCGGAATCCCCATCACGCCGAACAGGATCAGCGGCATGATTTCCAACCTCGAAATGCTCCGCCATGACGGGGTGTGGATATCCCACAGGTATCCCAACATTGAGATGATGGAGGGCGATATCGCCGCCGACGGCAGTTTCGGAGGCGCGCTCGGTTATCCGAAAGACAACGATGACGTCATCAATTCCTGGGACTACAGAGGCGCGCCCGACGCGACCACGTCCCAATATGGAGGCAATTTCTACGGCCCCCGGGGCGGCGTCATGGAGGCGGCGGGCTGGTGGTGGGTGGAACCCGACCCCCGGGACACCAGCGGGCTTGACGCGAGAGAAAGGGGTAAAGCCGGGATCATCGGCAGTTTCGGCGCCGTGTGCGCCCGGGGCTGCGAATAGCGCCGTTCCAGGTTCGTTCCCCCGACACGACATGCGGACCGTAAAACCGCACAAACCCCGCCATTGCCCCGGTAAATCGAATACCGCGGGATTGGTGTCGTTATGGCGCCGGCCGTTGCCCCCGGAAACGACCGGTGTCCCGCAGGGTCGATCGTGTAAAGAAGTCGAGAGGCCGCATCGCTCTTCGTCATTCCCGCGAAAGAGCGGGTGAAGAAATAGAACAGCGTTACAAGTACTCGTCATTCCCGCGAAAGCGGGAATCCGGAGGCGGCCGTCCGCAACAGATTCCCGCTTTCGCGGGAATGACGAAGAGTAGAGGCGTCTCGCGACTTTTCGCGCCCGCCTTCGAGCGCGTAAAGAAACCCAAAGTCTCTCACTGCAATGGTCGGAGCACGGAAAAAAACGGCGCCGTGGGAGACGACAACCCTCCGGCAATACTTTGTCGTTCCCTCGAAAGAGCGTGTGAAGAAATCGGACAGATTTACAAATACTCGTCATTCCCGCGAAAGCGGGAATCCGTTGCGGCGTTTTCCGTAAGGACACCGGGCCGACATTGCGGACGGCCGCCTCCGAATTCCCGCTTTCGCGGGAATGACGAAGAGTAGTAGCGTCTCGCGACTTTTCGCGCCCGCCCTCGAGCGTGTAAAGAAATCCAACGTCTCTCACTGCGATGGCCGGAGCACCGAAAAAAACGGCGCCGTGGGAGACGACAACCCTCCGGCAATACTTCGTCATTCCCGCGAAAGAGCGTGTGAAGAAATCGGGCAGATTTACAAATACTCGTCATTCCCGCGAAAGCGGGAATCCGTTGCGGCGTTTTCCGTAAGAACACCGGGCCGACATTGCGGACGGCCGCCTCCGGATTCCTGCTTTCGCGGGAATGACGAAGAGTAGTAGCGTCTCGCGACTTTTCGCGCCCGCCTTCGAGCGTGTAAAGAAATTCAACGTCTCTCACTGCAATGGTCGGAGCACCGGAAAAAACGGCACCGTGGGAGACGACAACCCTCCGGCAATACTTCGTCATTCCCGCGAAAGAGCGTGTGAAGAAATCGGGCAGATTTACAAATACTCGTCATTCCCGCGAAAGCGGGAATCCGTTGCGGCGTTTTCCGTAAGAACACCGGGCCGACATTGCGGACGGCCGCCTCCGGATTCCCGCTTTCGCGGGAATGACGAAGAGTATTAGCGTCTCGCGACTTTTCGCGCCCGCCTTCGAGCGTGTAAAGAAATCCAACGTCTCTCACTGCGATGGTCGGAGCACCGAAAAAAACGGCGCCGTGGGAGACGACAACCCTCCGGCAATACTTCGTCGTTCCCTCGAAAGAGCGTGTGAAGAAATCGGACAGATTTACAAATACTCGTCATTCCCGCGAAAGCGGGAATCCGTTGCGGCGTTTCCGCAAAGAAAAACGGGCCGATATAGCGGACGGCCGCCTCCGGATTCCCGCTTTCGCGGGAATGACGAGTATTATTCAGTGGTTATTGTCTTTTACAATGCCGTTACTTCGGCGATCCGGCTGTCACGATCGGAGACGCCCGATTTCTTCGCACGCTCTTTCGCGGGAAAGAGGGAGAGAGGGCGGATTTTCGTAATTTCATCATGCCTCGTTATGCTTCGCCGGCGAGTTCGGGCGCTTCGTTGCCATGCGAACCGAAACGGTGCACGAAGGCGTACTCGAAATCGCGATACGACATCGTTATCTCCCGACTACGACAAGCCCCGCCTACACTTCCAGCCATTCGCGCCGCACCCGGTCATTGGCCTTGAACTCGTCCGCCGTGCCCTCGAACACGATGCGGCCGTGGCCCATTACGTAGATGCGGTGCGAAATGTCCAGCGCGATAGCCAATTTCTGCTCCACCAGGAGGATCGAGACGCCGCGGCGCGCGATCTCGGTCAGCAGGCCGGACACCTGCTCCACCAGTTTCGGCGCCAGGCCCTCGGTCGGTTCGTCGATCATGACGAGGTCGGGGTCGCCCATCAGCGTGCGGCACATGGTGAGCATCTGCTGTTCGCCGCCGGAAATCACCGACCCCAGGGCGTCGGCGCGCTCGCGAAGGTTGGGGAACATGTCATACATGTCGTCGATGGACCAGCGGCCCTTCGCGCGCATGTCCTTTATGCCTAGGATCAGGTTCTGGCGCACCGTCAGCGTGGGAAAAATGTTGCGGTTCTCAGGCACGTAGCCGACTCCGCGGCGGGCGATCTCGTGAGTCTTGCGGCCGTCTATGCGCTCCCCCTTGAAGGTAATCGCGCCGGCGGGCGCGACCTCGCCGGTGATGGCCTTGAGCGTCGTGGAGCGGCCGACGCCGTTGCGGCCCAGCAGACTCACGATCTCGCCCGCGCCCACGTCGAAACTCACGCCTTGGAGGATGTGGCTCTTGCCGTAATATGCGTGCAGGTCGCGCACTTCGAGCATCAGGCCGCCTCCGTGCCGAGATAGGCCTCGCGCACCGCCGCCGAGGCGCGGATCTCCGCCGGCGCGCCGGTGGCGACGATCTCCCCGTAGACCAGCACCGAAATGCGGTCGGCCAGATCGAACACCACCCCCATGTCGTGTTCGACGATGACCAGGGTCTTGCCCTCGGAAATGCGGCGGATCAGCGCCACCGCCTGTTCGATTTCGGAATGGCTCATCCCGGCGGTGGGTTCGTCGAGCAGGATCGTCTCCGCGCCGCCGGCGATGGCGATGCCCAGTTCGAGGGCGCGCTGGTCGGCGTAGGACAGGAGCCCGGCCGGCAAGCGCCGTTTCTCCCACAGGCCGGTCTGGCGCAGGATGCTTTCGGCGCGTTCGCTCACGTCGCGCAGGCGCGCCACGAGTTTCCACCAGGCGTAGCCGTGGCCGAGGGCGAACAGCGCGCCGCAGCGGATATTGTCCAGCACGCTCATGCGCGCGAAGATGTTGGTAACCTGGAACGACCGCGAAAGGCCCATGCGGGCGATGGCGAACGGAGTCTTGCCGGCGATGCTCTCGCCGTGGAGACGGATGTCGCCCGCCGACGGGGGGAACTTGCCGCTGATCAGGTTGTAGAGGGTGGACTTGCCGGCGCCGTTGGGGCCGATGATCGCGTGGCGCTCGCCCCCGGCGATCTCCAGGTCGACGCCGCGGATAATCTCCGCCTTGCCGAAACTCTTGCGGACGGCGGCAAGGGTCAGCGCCGCGGTCATGCGCCGGGCCTCGCGCGCGCCGCGGCGACGGCGTCGTTCCACGCCGCGGCGGCGGGCGGGAAGCTGCGTTTCACGGCGAAGGCGCCGCCCGCGGCGAGAGCGGCGAAAAACGCCCACGCCGCCACGCCGCCGGGGTCCACCGCGACCCCGAACAGCGCCAGTTCGGTCTCGGTGCTCAGGCGCGAGCTCAGGAAATAGAGCATTTCGATAAGGCCGATGAAGCCGAGCGCGGCGGCCGTCAGGGAAACGAGGAAAAAAGCGTAGGGGAGGACGAGCGGCGCGACGAGGCGGGCGCCGGCGCGCCAGACCGGCCCGTGCATGGCGACCAGCCCCGCAAGGCCGGCGGGAAAGAACATGATCACGGCGACGAACACGACGCCGAGATACAGCACCCACGCCTCGGTTATGTCGGTCAGCGTGCTCTGCAGGAAATAGAGCAGCACGGTGCCGAGGATCGGCCCGGCGAAATTGGCCACGCCGCCGATATAGACCATGAACAGCACCAGCCCCGACTGGATGATGCTCACCTGTTCGAAGCCGACATGCTCGATGTTGACGGCGTGCAGCGCGCCGGCGATACCGGCGAAGAAGGAGGACAGCGAAAAGGCGAGCCACCTTATGCGCTGACTCGAATAGCCGACGAACTCGACGCGTTCGGGGTTGTCGCGCACGGCGTTGGACAGGCGCCCGAAGGGGGTGCGGGTGAGGAGGAACATCGCGAGGACGCACAGGAAGCACCAGGCGGCGATCAGGTAATAGACCTCGACGCTGGGGCCGAAGGTGGCGCCGAAAGCGTCTTCGCCGATCACGCGGTCGGTCTGAATGCCGTCCTCGCCGTTGAAGATGGCGACGAGCACCAGGGTGAGCGCCGTGACCATCTCGCCGAAGCCGAGCGAGATCATGGCGAAGGTGGTGCCCGCCCGCCGCGTCGAGACGTAGCCGATGAGGACCCCGAAGAACAGGCCGACGAGACCGCCGAGCAGCGGGACGAGGCTCACCGGCACATACGGGACCTCGCCGTCGTGAATGAAGTTCAGGTAGTGGACGGTGAAATAGCCGGCGAGGCCGAAATAGATCGCATGGCCGAAGGACAGCATCCCGCCCTGGCCGAGGAGCATGTTGTAGGCGAGGGCGAAGACGATCAGCAGCCCCATCTGGCTCATCATGGTGAGCGCGAAGCCCGACGGGAAAAGCGTCGGCATCGCCGCGAGCGCGACGGCGAAGGCGACCCAGGGCCCCAGGCCGGCGAGGCGCGCGGCGATGCCCGGTCCGGTCGTATTCATACGTCGCGGGTCCCGAACAGCCCGCGCGGCTTGAAGACAAGCATGAGCACGAGCAGCAGATACGGCAGGACCGGCGCGACCTGGGCGGTGGTGATGCGGGTGAAGTCGCGCAGCAGCCCGGCCGCGTCGACCTCGACGCCGAGGGCGAGGAACAGGCCGCCGACGCCGTAGTCGTAGAAGATGGCGAGGCGGGTGACGACGCCGATGATGAGCGCCGCGGCCAGGGCGCCGCCCAGCGAGCCGAGACCGCCGATGACGATGACCACGAAAACGATGGGCCCCAGCTGGATGGCCATCGCCGGCTCGGTGCCGAGCACATTGCCGCCGACGACGCCGGCGACGCCCGCGAGCGCGCAGCCGAAGCCGAAGGTCCACATGAAGATGCGCGGCACATCGTGGCCGAGCGCGGCGACATGCGTCGGGTCGGACACCGCCGCGCGGATGATCAGCCCGATGCGCGTCCAGGTGAGCAGCGCGAACAGGGCGACGAAGATGGCCACCGACACCGCCAGCATGAACACCCGGTAGATCGAATAGTCGAAGCCCTGCCAGGTGAACAGCGCGCCGGTCATCGCCTCGGGGATCTCGTAGGGCACGGGCACCCGCCCCCACACCATCTGCACGAGTTCCTCGATGACGTAAGCGATGCCGAAGGTGAACAGCAGTTCGGCGACGTGCCCGTAGCGGTGGACCGGCCGCAGGCCCCAGCGTTCGACGGCGGCGCCGACGACGCCGACGACGACGGGCGCGAACAGCAGCGCCGCCCAGAACGACAGGCCGACGCTGATCTGATAAGCGAAATAGGCGCCCAGCATGAAGAAACTCGCGTGGGCGAAATTGAGCACGCCCATCATGCTGAAGATCAGCGTCAGCCCGCTCGCCAGCAGGAACAGCAACATGCCGTAGAGCACGCCGTTGAACAGCGCGAAAACGAAGCTTTCCATGCGCTCTCCGCGTTCCGGCCCGCCGGCGCCGGGGCGCCCGGGAAGGGGTCAGACGGGGCGCTTCATTTCGCAGGTGGTGGGCTGCTCCACGTCGGTTGCCTGAACCCACCCGTCGGTGGCGAAGGCGACGCCGTAATCGTCGCCGTCGTAGATCATGGGGCGGGGGATGTCCTGCGACATGCTGCTGATGACCATCGGGAAGACGATCTGATGGTCGGCGGCGCGCATGGCGACGGGGCCCGCCGGCCCGTCCCGCGTCATGCCTTCGAGGGCCAGGGCGACCTGAACGGGGTCGTCGCTGCCCGCCTTGTCGAGCGCCGCGGCGAAGAATTCCATCACCCACACCATGCGGTCGGCATAGACGCTCTTGCCGGACTGGGCGCGCCAGCGGTCGTAGGTCGCGAGGGTGTCGGCGGGCTGGGAGTCGTAGAGCGCGTCGTTTTCGTGCATTTCGGTGATCTGTTTCAGGCGCACCGCCAGGCCGTCCTTGCCGCCGATGCCGGCGACGGAGCTCGGCAGACCGCCGTAGATGGTGTAGAAGGGCGCGTCGAGATTGGCTTCCGCCGCGGCCTTGACGAAGCGCACGAGGTCCGGCCCCCAATTGCCGGTGAGCACGGTGTCGGCGCCCGCCGCCTTGATCTTGGCGACGTAGGGCGTGAAATCGAGCACCTTGCCGAAGGGCACGATGAGTTCGTCGCCGACGAGTTCGACCTGCGGCGCGCGCTCCGCCAGCATGCGTTGCGCCGCCGCCTGGAACGATTGTCCGTAGGCGTAGTTCTGGTTCAGCATGTAGAGTCTGGAGACCGACGGGTCGCGGCCGATCTGGGTGGCCAGCGCCGCCACCTTCATGTCGACATTGGCGTCGAAGCGGAAGTGCCAGAAGGAGCAGAGCTCGTTGGTGAAGGCGGTGGTCACCGCCGAATGGTTGAGGAAGAGGATGGCCTGCTCGGGGTTGCGGCGGTTGTGGCGGTCGAGGAACTTGATGATGTTGAGCGCGTGATTGGAGCCGACCCCCTGGCTGACGAAGCGGAGGCCGTCGTCGATCGCCCTGCGCAATTGCTGGGTGGTCTTTTCGGCGTTCATGGCGTTGTCGAGGGGCACGATCTCGATATGGCGTCCGCCGAGCACGCCGCCGCGCGCGTTGACCTCGCCGGCGAAGAACTCGAAGATTTCGAGCGTGTCGCGCCCCACGGCGGCGATCGGGCCGGAGAAGGGCTCGATCAGGCCGAGCTTGACCGTGTCCTCGCCGCGCGCCGAAAACGCCGCAACGGACAGGGCCGCCGCGGCCAGCGCGATGGCGATCCGCGCAAATCTACCCGTGATCATCGTCCTCTCCTCCCGTTCGAGTGCTGTTTCGCCCGCCGATCCGGCCCTGAGAGAAAACCACACCGCGCCGCGCGCTTCAAGGCGGCGCTTCGGCGCCGCCTCGGCGCCGCCGCGGCGGAGTCACCGGAGCGCGAGATCGACGATGACGGGGGCGTGATCCGAGGGACGCGGCCAGCCGCGCGCGGCGCGCAGCACTTCCGCGCCGGCGAGGCGCGGGCCGAGCGCGGGGGTGGCCCACACATGGTCGAGGCGGCGCCCGCGGTCGCTCTTCGACCAGTCGCGGGCGCGGTAGCTCCACCAGGTGAAGAGCTTCTCTTCGGGCGGGACGAAGCGTCGGACCGCGTCGGTCCAGTTCCGCGAGGCTTGCAGCGCCTCGAGGGCGGCGACCTCGACAGGGGTATGGCTGACGACGCCCAGCAATTGCCGGTGCGACCAGACATCGGTCTCCAGCGGCGCTATGTTCAGGTCGCCGACGAGCAGCTGGCGGGCGTCCCGGCATTCGTCGCGGAACCAGGCGGTCATTTCGGCGAGCATCCCCAATTTGTGCGCGAATTTGGGGTTCGCGTCGGCGTCGGGGACGTCGCCGCCGGCCGGCACGTAGAAATTATGCAGCGTCACGCCGCCGGGCAGGCGGGCCGACACATGGCGGGCTTCCCGCTTGTTCCACCAGTCGCGGCGCTTCGGGGCGGCGAGCGGCAGGCGGCTCGCCACCGCCACCCCGTGATAGCCCTTCTGCCCGTAGACCAGCCGGTGCGGGTAGCCGAGCTCGTCGAACAGGGCGTGGGGGAAGGCGTCCTCGGCGGCCTTGATCTCCTGCAGGCAGAGGACATCGGGGGCGCGCTCGGCGACGAGACGCGCCAGGGAGTCGGCGCGCAGGCGCACCGAATTCACGTTCCACGTCGCGATGCGCATCGTCGCGCTCCCCGCCGTCAACCGTCGCAGGCGTCGCCGAGGTCGAAATCCCCGGCGTCGAGGATTGCGATCAGTTCCAGACCTTCGCGCGCGAGGGCCTGGCGCGCGCCCTGAAGGCGGTCGACGACGGTGATCACGCGCCCGACGCGGCCGCCGGCGGCGCGGACGGCGTTCACGGCCTGCATGGCGGACCCGCCGGTGGTGGTGACATCCTCGACCACGGCGACACGGGCGCCGGCGGGGATGTCGCGTTCGACGAGTCGCTGCGTGCCGTGCTCCTTGGCGGCCTTGCGGACGCAGAACCCTTCGAGGGGGCGGCCGCGCTGTCCGCTGCGCAACACCGCGGCGGCGACGACGGGGACGGCGCCCATTTCCAGCCCGGCCACGAAGCGCGGTGGCGGAGCGCCCAGCGCGTCAAGAACGAGATCGGCGATCAGGGCGGCGCCTTCCGGGTGGAAGGTGGTCTGTTTCATGTCGAAGTAGAAGCGGCTCACAGCGCCCGAGACGAGTTTTGTCTCTCGGCCCAGGATGAGCGATTTCGCGGCCACGAGATCGCGCAGGGCGCGGCGGCGGTCGGCGGCGGTTTCGGCGGGCATGGCGCCTCCGTCGGGTTCGGTCGCGCCGCCATCATACCCGCTGCCGCGCGCGCGGCGATCCGCCGACACACAGGCAGTCGGTCGCGACGGCATGGGCGCCGTTTCCCGGGAGCGCCGGCGTCCCGCCGGCCCGCGCGCACAGCGCGCGACGGTTATGGCCGCGGCGGCAAACGGATTGCGGCCCCGCGTCGCAACCTTCGTCCTTACCCCAACGGCTTCTGGCCGGTTATACGGCTTATCAGTTGGACGGCGCTCGACAGGTTTCCGCCCCATTCGTTCAGCCATGCGGGAACGCGGTCGGGCTTCACGCTCAACCATGCGGTGTCCCTGCCGCCGCTTCCGCCGTGTTGCGACCCCATTCCCTCGGCGCCGCCGGCCCAACTTTCCAGTATCGCTCTCTTGGGCAGTATCCAGCAATGCGCGTCGAACGGGCCGATGCCGAGGCAGACCGCAAAGTCGTAATTCTGGTCGCGCAGCTGCTGAAATTTATACAAGCCGGTTTTCCAAAGCATGCTCATTTTTATTTCGGCGCGCTTGCCGCCGATGAGTCGGTCCGCCTCCGCGTCCGGGGATCGGGCGATGTCGAAGCCCTTGCACGCCAGCCAGCCGGAAATCAGCTTTTCGCCGATAGCGCCTTTCGTTTTCGACGGCTTCGCCCTTATCCAGTCGAAGGGACTCCCTTGCCACGAAGCGTCATCCGGCGTCGGGTAATCCGGTTGCAGCTCTTGAGAAAAGGTCGCCAGAATCTTGACTTCGGGGTCGCGGATCGACGGCATGTCCCTCTCCATGGATTACGGGCCCGGCGAACCCGAGGCGGCGTCGCATGACCCGGATCGCCTCCGGGTTGTTGTCCACCAGAACGGCGCTCCGGCCGGCGCGGAGGGCGGCCTCGCCGGTCGTTCCGCTCCCCGCGAAGAAATCCAGCACCCTGTCGCCGGGGTTCGAGTGAACGCGGACGATACGGTTCAATATCGCTATCGGCTTCTGCGTCGGATAGCCCGTCTTTTCCCTGCCGTTCGGACTCACGACCGTCTGCCACCACACATCGGTCGGCGTCTTTCCCCGCGCCGCCTTTTCCGGCCCCGCGAGACCGGGCGCCATATACGGGATGCGGTCGATATCGTCGTAGCGATACGTATATCTGTCCGGGTCCCCGGCGTACCAGAAGATGTTGTCGTGTTTGGCGGACCAGCGTTTCCTCGATCGCGCGCCGTAGTCGTAGGCCCAGACGATCTCGTTCATGAACGACTCGCGACCGAATATCTCGTCCAGCAACAGCTTGCAGTAATGGGATTCGCGATAGTCGATGTGAAGGAAGAACGACCCCCGGGGAGACAGGACTCGCCGGGCCTCCCTCAGCCTCGGCCCGAGGAACCCTATGAAATCGTCGAAATTGTCGTCGAACGAAGATTCGCCGACGACCCGGGTCCTGTATCGCTTGCCCCCGAAGCCGGTGCGGTCGCCGCGCTCGTCGCGAACCGTCTTCAGCCGCTTGCGGGACTGAACCTTCCCGGTATTGAACGGCGGATCGACGTATATGAGATCGAACGAACCGGCCTCGAAACCCGATACGACATCCAGGCAATCGCCGAAGTGAATGTCCAGACTCATCGGCTTCGCGCGGGTTCGGGGCGCGCCTACATCGCCGTGATGCCGCCGTCGACGACGAACTCGGCGCCGGTCATGTATTTCGACTCGTTCGAGGCGAGATAGACGATCCCCCAGGCGATGTCGTCGGGCTCGCCGAGGCGGCCCAGAGGGACCTGACGCTCCAGCTTCGCCCGGATGACATCCGGGTCCGGCGCGCGGTCGATCATGGCGCGCACCATCGGCGTGTCGATGAAGGTGGGGTGAACCGAGTTGCAGCGGATGTTGTAGCCCTTGCGCGCGCAATGCAGCGCCACCGATTTGGTCAACAGCCGCACCGCGCCCTTGCTGGCGTTGTAGGCCGCCAGATTATGGCCGCCGATGATCCCCGAAACCGACGAGATGTTGACGATGGAGCCGCCCGCGCCCTCCTCGCGCGATGTGCGCTTGATCGCCTCCACCCCGTATTTGCACCCTAGGAACACGCCGTCGGCGTTCACCGCCATCACCCGCTTCCAGTCCTCCAGCGAGGTCTCCTCGACGGTGCCCATCGTGCCGACGCCGGCCGAGTTCACCACGACATCGAGGCGTCCGAAGCGCTCCAGCGCCCCGGCGGTCGCGCGCTTCCACGCCGCCTCGTCGGTCACGTCGTGTTCGAGGAAGACAACCCCGCCGCCGATCTCCGCCGCCGCGGCCTCGCCGCCGTCGGCGTTGACATCGGAGATCGCCACGCGCGCGCCTTCGCCGGCCATGCGTTCGGCGGCGCGACGCCCGATCCCCGACGCTCCGCCCGTGATCAGCGCAACCTTGCCGTCGAGCCGCCCCATCGTCTCCGCCCCCGCTGCCGCGCCCGTTGCGCGGGAACGATAGCGGGCGCATGGTGCGCGTCAACCGTCCAGCCTGCGCGAGGCCCGCCATGACCGAGATCTCCGCCGCCGACCCGCATCCGCGCCGGCGCATCGCCGTCGCCGATTCCGAAATGGCCTTTGCGGACGCCGGCGACCCGGCGGGGGCGCGGACCTTCGTGTTCCTTCACGGCAACCCGACCTCGTCCTATCTCTGGCGCAACGTCATCCCGCATGTCGCCGGCCGCGGGCGCTGCCTCGCGCCCGACCTGATCGGCATGGGCGAGTCGGGACCGTCGTCGGGCGGCTACCGGTTCGTCGACCACGCCCGCTATCTCGACGCCTGGTTCGACGCGCTGGAGGTCGACAATGCGGTGCTGGTCGTTCACGACTGGGGTTCGGCGCTCGGTTTCCACTGGGCGCGGCGCTTCCCGGAGCGGGTCGCCGGCCTCGCCTATATGGAGGCCCTCGTGCGGCCCCTGATCTGGGACGAATGGCCCGACGCGGCGCGCAAGTTCTTCCGGGCGCTGCGTTCGTCCGACGGCGAGAAGATGGTGCTGGAGCGCAACCTGTTCGTTGAACGCCTCCTGCCCGCCTCGGTTATCCGCGGTCTCGGCGAGGCGGAGATGGCGGTCTATCGCCGCCCCTTCGCCGAGGCCGGCGAATCGCGCCGGCCGACCCTGACCTGGCCGCGGCAGATACCCATCGGCGGCGAACCGGCGGATGTCGTGGCGTTCGCCGACGCCTGGGCCGCCTGGCTCGCCGTGTGCGAAACCCCCAAACTGTTCATCGACGCAAACCCCGGCACGATCCTCATCGGCGCCCAGCGTGAATTCTGCCGCGCCTGGCCCAACCAGACCGAAGTCACGGTCGCCGGGACTCACTTCATCCAGGAGGACTCGCCGCACGAGATCGGCGCCGCGCTGGCGGCCTTCGCCGATCGCCTCGACGACGGCTGAGCGGCCGGCGCCCTCACGCCTCCGGCAACAGGCCCGCGGTGCGCGCGCGCTGACGCGCCAGCGCGTAGACCGTATCGAGCACCGGCGTCGCCGCGCCCGTCATGCGGGCGATCTCGACGACCGCGCCGATCAACGGTTCGAGCTCCACCTCGCGCCCGGCCTCGAAGTCCTGCAAGGTCGAGGTCTTGTGCGCGCCCACCGCGCCGGCGCCCGCGAGACGGCGGTCCACGTCGATGGGCATCCGCAGGCCGAGCCGCTCGCCGACCCCCTCGACCTCGACCATCGCCGCGCGCACTGCGGCGCGCACCGCTTCGTCGCCGGCGATCTCGGCCAGGGTCGCCCCGGTCAACAGGCTCACCGGGTTGAAGGTGGCGTTGCCCCACAATTTGATCCATATCTCGTCGCGGATGCGCGGGCGCACCGGCGCCTTGATCCCCGCCGCGATCATCGCCCGCGACAGCCGCGCGGCGCGTTCCGATCGTCCGCCGCCCGGCTCCCCGATGGGCACGCGGTCGAGGGCGACATGGCGCACCACCCCCGGCGCTACGGTCTCCGCCGCGGGATAGACCACGCAGCCGATGACGCGCCCGGGCCCGATATGCCGCCACTGCGCCCCGTCCGCGTCGACGCTGCGCAACCGCCGGCCCTCCCAGGGGCCGTCAAGGCCGTGGAAGAACCACCACGGGACGCCGTTGACGGCCGGGACGACGACGGTCCGCGGCCCCAGCAACGGCGCGAGAAGCGGCGCGACGGCCGGCGCCGAATGCGCCTTCGTGGCGACGAACACATAGTCCTGAACGCCGGCCCCGGCGGGGTCGTCGGTACAGGCGGGGCGGGTAACGGTCTCGCCCCCGGCGTCGATCAGGCGCAGGCCCGCTCTCCTGATCGCTGCGAGCTTGTCCCCGCGCGCGATGACAGTCACCTCCGCGTCCGACCGCGCCAGCCGCGCCGCCAGATAACCGCCGATGGCCCCGGCGCCGAAAACCGCGATCTTCACGGCGCCGGCGTCACGGCGCCAGGCCGAGCGCCCGCGCGAGGCCGATGCGCTGCAACTTCCCGGTCGGCCCCTTCGGGATCTCGTCGACGAAGACCACCCGGCGCGGCGTCTTGAACGCCGCCAGCCGCTCCCCCGCGAAGCGGCGCAACTCGCCTTCGCTCGCCTGCGACCCGTCGCGCAGCACCACCGCCGCGGCGACCTCTTCGCCGAGAACCGCATGGGGCAGCGCGAACGTCACCGCCTGCGCCACCGCGGGGTGCTCCATGAGCCTTTCGTCGACCTCACGGGGGCCGACCTTCTCGCCGCCCCGGTTGATGATCTCCTTCAGCCGCCCAGTGATGGTCAGGTAGCCGTCCGCGTCGAACACGCCTTCGTCGCCGGTGCGGAACCACCCGTTCCGGAACGCCTCGCGGTTCGCCTCCGGGTTGTCCTCGTAGCCGGGGGTGACGCCGGGGCCGCGGATCGCGACCTCGCCCCTCTCGCCCGTCTCCGCAAACCCGCCGTCGCTACGCATGACGGCCACTTCGGGTCCTGCGGCGACGCCCACCGTCCCCGCCTTGCGCTCCGCAGGCGGCAGCGGGTTGCTCGTCATCTGGTGGCAGGCCTCGGTCATGCCGTAGGACTCGATGACCGGGGCCGCGAACTCGGCTTCCAGCGCTGCCATGACCGTGCGCGGCAGCGGCGCGGACGACGAACGCACGAAGCGCAGACCCGCCCTTGCGGCGGCGCCGGGGTTGCGCGGCGCGCGCGCCAGCACCGCCTGATGCATCGTCGGAACCGCCGTGTACCAGGTTGCGCCGGCGGTCCCCAACCATGCAAAGAAGCGCAGCGCGTTGAAACCCGGCGCGCAGAACACGCTTCCCCCCGCAGCGAGCGACGCCAGCACCGCGGCAACGAGCCCGTGGATGTGGAACAGCGGCATGACGTTGAGGCAGCGATCGCCGGGTCCGAGCGCCAGCGCCGCGGCGATCTGCCGCGCCGACGCGGCAAGATTGGCGTGCGTCAGCGGAACCTTTTTCGGGCGCGATGTAGTCCCCGAAGTATGCAGCATCAGCGCCGTGTCTCCCGGCGCCGCGGGCCTCGGGTCGGCGCCTGTCCGCGCCGGCGGCCCGGAGAGCGCGAAGAGGCCGGCGGGGCCCGACCCCTCCTCGAGTTCGAAGACCGGGACGCCGCGCCGCGCCGCCGCGCCGCGCGCCGGGCTGTCGGCGCCGGCCGCGAGGATCAGCGCCCGCGCGCCGAGGTCGCCGAGACAGAAATCGAACTCTTCCGCGCTGCTGGCGGGGTTGAGCGGCGCCGCGACGGCTGCGCTCGCGACGGCGAGAAAGGCGCTCGCCGCCGCCGGGCCGTTGGGCAGCACGATGCCCACCCGATCGGCGCGTCCGATTCCGAGCGCCGCCAGCGCTCCCGCGACTCCGGCGACGTGTTCGCGCAGATCGGCGTGAGTCGCAGGCGTCCGCCCGGGCGCCAGCAACGCCGGCGCCGGGGGCGCGCCGGCCGCGAGTAAATCGACAACCACATCCGCCATGCCGTCGCAGACTCCGCCATCGCCGCCGCCGGCGTCAAGCGCGCCGGAGAGTCGCGGCGCCCGCGTCGACCATACGCTACGCCACGAACTCCGGATTCAGGGCGCCAGGCGGATCATGAGTTTTCCGGTGTTCTCCCCGGCGTAGAGCATGGCAATGGCGCCGGGGGCGCTCTCGAGGCCGTCGAGGATGTGTTCGCGGTAGCGCAGCGACCCGGCGTCGATCCATTCCAGCAGTCGGCCGCGCGCCCCGGCGAAGCGGTCGGCGAAGTCGAACAGAAGGAAGCCCTCCATGCGCGCGCGCTTCACCAGGATGTGGCGTTCGACGCGCGCGCCGGCGGGCCACGGATCCCAGCTCGCGATCGCCGCCGTGCCGCATACGACGACCCGGGCGCGCGGCGCCAGATGGCGATAGACTGCGTCCGAGATCTCCCCCGAAGTATTGTCGAAATAGACGTCCACGCCTTGCGGACAGGCCTCGGCGAGCGCCGCGTCGAGATCGTCGGCGCGGTAGTCGAACGCCGCGTCGAAGCCGAATTCGTCGACGCAGCGACGGGCTTTCTCCGGGCCGCCGGCGATGCCGACGGCGCGGCAGCCGGCAATCTTCGCGATCTGGCCGACGGCGCTGCCGACGGCGCCGGCGGCGGTCGACACGACGACGGTATCGCCCGGCCTCGGGCGGCCGACCTCGAGCAGGCCGAAATAGGCGGTCAGGCCGTTGATGCCGAGGACGCCGAGCGCCGTAGTCACGGGAGCGGCGGCGGAGTCGTGGCGGAACCACACGTCGCCGCCGTCGGACACCGCGAATTCCTGCCAGCCGAAAAGGCCGCACACAGTCTCGCCGACAGCGTATTCGGGATGTCGACTCTCCACGACCTCGCCGACGGCGATGGCGCGCATGACCTCGCCCACGCCGACGGGCTCGGAATAGTTGGCTGCGGCGTTGACCCATCCGCGCATGGCGGGATCGACCGACAGATAAAGGTTGCGTACGAGGAAAGCCCCCTCGTCCGCTTGCGGACGCGGCGCTTCGCCGATGCGGAAGCGGTCGGCCCCCGGGACGCCGACAGGGCGCGACGCGAGGATGACCTGGCGGTTCGAATCGTTACGCATCGCTCAACCGCGCCTGTACAAGCCCATGAGGCTCGTTTTCGCCAGGGTGTTGAAGTTGAGCGTGAAGCCGACGACGGCGGGCATGGCGTCGTCCGCGAGCGGCAGGCTCTTTTCCGACACCGCGAACAGCGTGAACAGGTAGCGGTGAGGGTGGTCGCCTTCGGGCGGGCACGGGCCGCCATAGCCGGGAGCGCCGAAATCGGTGCGCGTCTGCAGGGCGCCGGACGGGAGCAGGCCGGACCCGGGCGCGCCCGCCCCGCGGGAAAGCGCGCGGGCGCCGGCGGGGAGGTTCACCACCAGCCAGTGCCAGAAGCCGCTGCCGGTCGGGGCGTCGGGGTCGTAACAGGTCAGCGCGAAACTGCCGGTTCCCTCGGGCGGGTCGCGCCACGAGAGCTGCGGCGAGGCGTTGCCGCCTGCGCAGCCGAAGCCGTAAGCCTCGGAAAGAACGTGCCTTTCGTCGAGATAGTCGCCATCGGCGAAATCCTCGCTCGTCAATGTGAACGCCATGTCGCCGCTCCCTTCCCTGTTCGCGAGCCCGCGGCAAGAGTGGGCCGGGCGCGCCCGAGGCGCAAGCCGGCGGCGGTTCCCGTTCCGGCGGTCGCGACCCGGCAATTCTCATTTCGGCGATGGACGTCTCCCCCCGGGAACGACCGCAACCGATCCGCCGCGGCGCCATGGGCCATGATGAGAATTGCCGGTGGCGACCGCTTTCCCTTGTCCGGCGCGCCGGCCGCGTGCGAGAATATACGCGCATGCTCGGCACGGAGGAGGACTGCATGGCCGCGCTCGCAGAAGACGGAGCGAACGGGCGCGTCGACAGGCGAGCGATCTGGCGCGACTGGAGTCCCGCCATCGCGCTGGGGGTTGGATTCGTCGGCGTGATCGTCTCGATCCTGGCGGTCGGCGTGGCGATACTCGGCGCGGTCGATCGGTTGCGGGTAGAGATCGACGGCGTGAGAGGCGAGATCAACAGCGTGAGGGGCGAGATCAACAGCGTGAGGAGCGAGATCAACAGCGTGAGGAGCGAGATACGCAGCGTAAGGACCGAATTGAAGGCAGAGATCGACAGCGTAAGGGGCGAGATCGATGGCGTGAGGGGCGAGATCGACGGCGTAAGGGCTGATATCCGCAGCGTGAGAACCGAGCTCAAGGGTGACATAGATAATCTCAGGACAGAGATCAAAGCCGAGATAGACAAGGTGAGGACCGAGCTCAAGGCGGAGATTCGTGGCGTGAGAACCAGGTTCGAGACTGAAATCGACGGCGTGAAAACGCAAACCCGGGAGCTCGAAGCGGGACACGCGGAAACCCGCGAACGCCTGGCGCGCGTGGAGACGCAACTCGATTCCCCGGCCGGAGAGCGGCCGCCGGCGGGGAGCGAAAACGCCGGCGAATGAAACGGCCGTGCGAGCCGCCCGCCGAACGGCGCCGCAACCGGGGGCGAGAGCCTCGATGATAGCGGGTAGCCCGCTGTCGCCGGTATCCTGTCCCGTATCGCGCGATGCGGGCGGACGCTGACGGACCGGCGCGCCGTCGGTCGGTTCATGCCGGTTGTCGAGAACGCCTCGAGGCGATGCGTGGAAGGCCGGCGAACCGGGGGCGAACCCGTTTGACCCGATGCGGCGGAAAGGGACTGTCTGCGCCGGGCCCCGTTTCCGGTCCGGGCGCCGGGGCATGCGCTTCGGAAGACGCCGCCGGTTTCCGCGGCGTCGCGACGGGCGCGCGGCCGCAAGGCGCGAGGCGGTTGCCGGCCGTGTTTCCGCGCGCCATCGCCGGAGCTGTCGCGCTGTGCGTCGTCGCAGCATGCGCGGGGCCGCCGCATCTCCGAGGCGTCCGGTTCGCACACGACCCCGCCTCGACCGCAAGCATCGACCACAGGGCGTGGGACGCCGTGGTCTCGACATATCTGAAGGTCGACCCGCGCCGGGACGGCGTCAACCGGTTCGACTACGCCGCGGTGAGCGACGAGGACCGTTTCCGGCTGAAGGACTATCTCCGCGGCCTCGGCGAAGTCGACATTGCGAAATACGACCGCGACGAGCAAATCGCCTTCTGGATGAACCTCTACAATGCGGCCATTGTCGACCTGGTGCTCGACAACGCGCCCGTGAACTCGATCCGGGACATATCGGGGCCGGGGATCGGCGTCCGCGGGCCGTGGCTGCGCCCGGTCGCGACGATTCTCGGACGCATGCTGTCGTTCGACGACATCGAACACCGCGTCCTGCGCGCCTCCTTCAACGACATGGGCGTTCCCATCCATTACGGCGTGAACTGCGCCTCGGACGGGTGCCCGCCGCTCGCGCCGCGCGCGCACACAGCGGAGAACTGGCGCGACAACCTGACCGCCACGGCGCGCCAATTCGTGAACTCCCGACACGGCGTTCGCTTCGACGGCGACAATCTCCGCACGTCGAAGATCTATCGGAGCTGGTTCCGGGAAGACTTCGGCGGCAGCGACGAGAGCGTCATCGCCCATCTCGTCGAATACGCCGCCCCCGGTCTGGCGCGCCGGTTGAAGGGGCGCTCGATGATCGCGGGCGACTTCTACGACTGGCGGCTGAACGCCCTGGAGACCGTTGAATAGAGGCGCAGAATTCACGCGACGGCATGCGCCCGCCGGCGCGCTGTGCGCAGCGCTCCTCGCGGCGGGCGGCGGCGGCGCTGCGCCGGAGGCCGACCTCTGGCCGCGCTGGACGGCGCACGACCCGATGTCGCCAGCGGTCATCGACCACAAGACATGGGACGGGCTGCTGGCCCGTTTCGTGCGCGCGGGGCCGGACGGGAGCAACCGCTTCGCTTACGGCCGGGTCGGGGCGAACGACCGCGCAACGCTCGACTCCTATGTCGACTCCCTGGCGGGCAAGGCGATCGGCGGCTTCGCGCGGCCCGAGCAGAAAGCCTTCTGGATCAACCTCTACAACGCGCTTACCGTCCGGGTGGTGCTCGACCGCTATCCCGTCGGCAGCATCCGCGACATCGACATATCGCCCGGCCTGTTCGCGGACGGGCCGTGGGGCGCGGAACTGGTGTCGGTCGAGGGCGAAGCGCTCACCCTCGACGACATCGAACACCGCATCCTGCGCCCCGTCTGGCGCGACCCGCGCGTGCATTACGCGCTGAATTGCGCCGCCGTCGGGTGCCCGCAACTGGCGGGCGACGCCTATACCGGCGCCGCAGTGGAGCGCCAGCTCGATCTTGCCGCCCGCGCCTTCGTCAATCATCCGCGCGGCGTCGAGTCGACCCGCGACGGCGTTTCGCTCTCGCGCATCTACGACTGGTACGCCGACGATTTCGGCGCCGACCGCTCCGCCCTGTTCGCGCATCTCTCTCGCTTCGCCTCGCCGCCGCTCGCCGCCATACTGGCGCGCCGGCCGCGCATCGCCGGTTACCGCTACGACTGGGCGCTGAACGACGCTGCGCCCGAACCGACGGAGGCAGTCCGTGACCGTTGATTCCCCGCGGACGAATCTCTGGAAGCGGCTCGCTCCCGTCGCCGTGCTGGCGGCGCTGGCGGCCGCTATTTTCGCCTTCGGTCTCGACGACTATCTCACCTTCGAGGCTCTGCGCGAACATCGCGCGGCGCTGCGCGGGTGGGTGGAGGAATACGGCGCGGCCGCCGCACTGGTCTACGTCCTGATCTACGCGGCGGCGGTGGCGATGTCGTTGCCCGGCGCGGTGTTCATGACGCTGGCCGGCGGCTTCCTGTTCGGCGCGACGCTCGGCACGGTCTACACCGTCGCCGCGGCGACGCTCGGCGCCACCGCGATCTTCCTCATCGCGCGCACGGCGCTGGGAGATTCCCTGCGCGCCCGCGCCGGCCCCTGGATGGCGCGGCTCGAGGCGGGCTTTCGCGGCAATGCGCTGAGCTATCTCTTGGTGCTTCGCCTGATCCCCGTCTTCCCCTTCTGGCTGGTGAATCTGGTTCCCGCGGCGCTCGGCGTTCCGCTCGGCGTGTTCGTCGCCGCCACGGCGGTGGGCATCGTGCCGGGCACCTTCGTCTTCTGTCTCGCCGGCGCCGGTCTCGGCGGCGTGTTCGACTCGGGCGAAACATTCTCCGCAAGCGCGGTGCTGACGCCGGAAATCGTCGCCGCCCTCCTCGGCCTCGCCGCCTTGTCGCTGGCGCCGGCGCTCTACAAGCGCGCAAAGGCGCGCCGCGGCGATTCGCCCTGAACGGGCGATGCCGCGGGCGGCCTGGCTGGCATGGCCCGCGCTCGCCGTTCTCATCGGCCTGGGCGTCTGGCAGACGCAACGCCTGGAGTGGAAGACCGCGCTGATCGCGACCGTCGAGGCGCGGCGCGCGGCGCCGCCCGTGACGTATCCGTCGGCTTCGGACCCGCAACGCCGCGACGATTGGGAGTTCACCCGGGTGGCCCTGTCGGGCCGCTTCCGTCATGAAGCGGAGATGCGGGTTCTGGCGCAGACTCACGCGGGTCGGGCGGGCGTGCGCCTGGTGACGCCCCTGGAGCTCGGCGACGGGCGCACGGTCCTCGTCGATCGCGGGTGGGCGCCGGGCGACGGCGCGCCGGTCGAACGCCCGGAAGGCCCGGCGACCCTCGAAGGCCTGTTGCGCGGACCGCCGGCGGGCAATCCCTTCCGGCCCGATAACCGCCCGCAAGACGATGTCTGGCACTGGATCGACCCCGAGGCGATGGCGCGCGCCGCCGGCCTGCCGCCCCGCGCTGTCTACGTTCAGGCGGTCGGGCCGGCGGATGCGCGGCGCTATCCGGTTCCGGGCGGCGCGGCGCTGGAACTGCGCAACGACCATCTGCACTATGCGCTCACATGGTTCGGCCTCGCCGCAGCGCTGCTGGCGGTGATGCTGGCGTTTCGCCGACGCGCGCGGCGGGGCGGGGCATGACGGCGTTTCGCCGCCTCGCGACGCTCGCGGCCGCGCTGATCTTCCTTCAGATCGTGCTGGGTGCGGCGGTGCGCCTCACCGGTTCCGGCCTCGCTTGCCCCGACTGGCCGCTTTGCTACGGGCTATGGTTTCCCACGCCGGAGCGGCTCGCCGCGCTCCCCGGCGTCGATTACGCGTTCTGGCAGGTGATGGCCGAATGGGGGCATCGCTTCAATGCGGCGGCGCTGGTCGGCCCGGCGACCCTGGCGATGGCCGTCGTCGCGTGGCGGCGGCGCGCCGAGGCGCCGGCGGCGGCGCGCGTCGCGGCCGCCGCGGCGCTGCTCCTGCTGGTCCAGGCGGGCCTGGGCGGCTTCACGGTGCTGGACCGCAACAGCCCGTGGTCGGTGGCGGCGCATCTCACGGTCGCTTTCGCGCTGCTGGCGCTGGTCCTCTATGCGCCCCGGTGCGGGCGCGCCGCGCCGCGCCCGGAGCCGGCCGCAACCGCCGCCGCCCTCGCCGTCATGGCGGCGGCGGCAAGTGGGGCGATGACCGCCAAGGCCGGCGCCACGCTGGCTTGCCCGGCCTGGCCGTCATGCGACGGGTCGATATTCGCGGCGCTCGACGACCCCCTCGCGCGCCTGCATATGACGCACCGCGCGCTGGCGCTGGCGGCGGCGGCGCTTACGGCTGTCGCCTGGGCGCGGGCGCGCGAACGCGACAGGGCGGCGCGGCGCCTGCTCGCTCTGGCGCTGGGCGCCGTCGGCGTCCAGATCGCGCTCGGCGCGGCGACGCCGCATGTCTTCGCCACGGCGACGCTGTGGCCGCAGGTCGCCGTCGGCGCGACGCACCAGGCGGTCGCCGTCGTTTTGTTCGCTTGCCTTGTCGCCGCGGCGCCGCCGGGGTCGCCGGGAAGGAGCGCCGATGCCTGAACCCGGAACCGCATACGACGCGCTCGCGATGCGCTTCCGCCGTGTGTCTCTGCTCGGGGAAGCCGCCGGCCTCCTGGGGTGGGACAGCGCGACCTTCATGCCGCGCGGCGGCGCCGCGGCGCGCGCCGACCAGATCGCGGAACTCGAGCGGGTCCGTCACGAGGCGTTGCGCGACCCGCGCGTGGCCGAATGGCTCGACCGCGCGGAAAGCGAATCCACCGCGATGGAAGGCTGGCGCCGCGTCGATCTCGCCGCCATGCGCCGGCGCTGGCAGCGCGCCGACGCGCTGGACCCGGCGCTCGAATCCGCGATGACCCGGGCGCGGCTGGCGTGCGAAATGGCCTGGAGAGAGGCCCGCCCGGCCGACGATTTCGCCGGCCTGGCGCCGCTGTTCGAAGAGGTGGTGCGGCGGGTTCGCGAGGTCGCCGCGGCTCTTGGCGAAGCGCTGGGCTGCGCGCCCTACGATGCGATGCTCGACGGCTATCAGCCGGGGTTGCGCGCGGCGGACTTCGAGCCTGTTTTCGACGATCTGGCGGCGTTCCTTCCCGGTTTCGTCGCCGAGGCGATGCAACGGCAGGCGCGGCGGCCGCCGGCGCAGCCGCCGCGCGGCCCGTTTCCCGTCGCCGCGCAGCGCGCGCTGGCGCGCGAGTTGATGGCGGCCGTCGGTTTCTCCTTCGAAAACGGCCGGCTCGACGAGAGCGCGCACCCGTTTTCCGGCGGCGCGCCGGACGACCTCCGGGTCACGACGCGCTACGACGAGGGGGATTTCATGTCGTCGCTGATGGCGGCGTTGCATGAAACCGGCCATGCGCTCTACGACCGCAACCTGCCGCACCGGTGGCGCCATCGCCCGGTCGGCGAGGCGCTCGGCATGGCGATGCACGAAAGCCAGTCGCTACTGGTCGAGATGCAGGCGTGCCGCAGCCGCGGTTTCTTCGAGTTCGCGGCGCCGGCGATGCGGCGGGCGTTCGGCGGCGCGGGGCCGGAATGGAGCGCGGAAAACCTTTATCGCGCAGCGACGCGGGTGGAACCCGGCGCCATCCGGGTCGACGCCGACGAAGCGACTTATCCGGCGCACATTCTGTTGCGCACGCGGCTCGAACGGGCGCTGCTGTCGGGCGACCTGGCGGTCGGCGACCTGCCCGGCGCGTGGCGCGAGGAGATGCGCCGCCTGCTCGGGGTAGCGCCCGAAACCGACCGCGACGGTTGCCTTCAGGACATCCACTGGATGGACGGCGATTTCGGCTACTTCCCCACCTATACGCTGGGCGCGATCGCCGCGGCGCAATTGTTCGCCGCCGCCCGCGCGGCCGATCCCGCCATCGAACCCGGTATCGCCGCGGGCGACTTTTCCCCGCTGCTCGGCTGGCTCAAGACGCACGTCCACGGCCATGCGAGCGTCATGAGCATGGATGCGCTGCTCGAGCGCGCGACCGGCCGCGCACTGGATCTCGCGGCTTATACAGGCCATCTGCGCGCCCGCTATTGCGGGTGAATCCCCGGCGTCCGCCGCCGGGGGACAGCTACGCCCCGTTCGCCGCGCGCTTCAGAAATCTGTCGAACATGGGCACGGTAAACGCTGTGTCGCCATGCGCGGGACTGTATATCATCCCCTTCGATATGAGGTTGTTCCGGATCGGCGCGACCGAGGTGACCCGTGTCTGCATCGAATTCGCAATTTCGCCCGACCGGTGCGGCCCCGGCCCTATCCGCGCCATCGCCAGAAGATATTCGCGCTCCCGCGGCGTGCAGCGGTCGTAGCGCACCCGGAAGAAGCCGCTGTCCAGCGTCGCGAGAGCGGCCTCGGTGGCGCGCCGGACATCGTCCCCGGTTATGGGCGAGGAGGCCGCAACGCGCCAGGAATGCGCTCCCCATTCCTGAAGGAAATAGGGATATCCTCTGGTTTTCCTGAAAATCCGTTCGAGCGCCGCGTCTTCGAAGCGGACGCCTTCCCGCTCCGCGGGCGCCCGCAAGGCGTGCAAGGCCTCGTCGCGACCGAGTTCGCCGATACGGGGATATTCGAAAAGCCGCTCGGCGTACGATTTCGCCCTTCCGGTGTTGCCCACCAATTGCGGCAGGCCCGCGCCGACCAGCGTTACGGGGAGCCGGCGCTGCCGGCACGCGTGAAGCGCGCCGGCGAGCGCCGCCAGATGGTCTTCCGAAACGCATTGCAACTCGTCGATAAACAGCGCGACCGTGGTCTTCTTCTCGCGCGCCGCTTCGCCGATGACGCGCAGCAGGTCGGCAAGGTCGCTCTGGAGATCGCCCGCATCCGCAAGACCGGCTTCGGGTTCCGCATCGATCCGGAGCTCGATGTCCTTGTAGACGATGCGCGCCTTGCTCACGAAACTCGCGAGCGCGCGCCGGCCGCGCCGGATATGCTTTTTCGCCGCTTCGAACCGGTCGAGTTCGATCAACACGCGGCGCAGAAGCGGCGCCAGCACCGACGGCAAGGACCGGTCCTCGGTCGCCTCCGCCTGCACGCAGACGATCCCGCGCGCCTCGGCGTCTTCGGCGACGCGGTTGAGAAGCACCGTTTTTCCCACGCCCCGCAGGCCGACGAACAGGACGCTCTTCGCGTCGCGCCCCGCGCCGATGCGGTCGAGAGCGACGGCGGCTTCTTCCATGACGTTGCCCCGCCCCGCCAATTCGGGGGGCGAGGTTCCGGCGCCGGGCGCGTAGGGGTTCTTTCGCGGGTCCATTTATCGGGAGTTTACCCCAATTTACGGATTTTCGATAAACCGGGGTAAGCTCCCTATAAACGAGCGGCGGCGGCTTCTCCCGTGACATCGCCCCGCCAATTCGGGGGGCGAGGCTCCGGCGCCGGGCGCGCAGGGGTTCTTCCGTGGATCCGTTTATAGGGAGCTTACCCCGGTTTATCGAAAATCCGTAAACCGGGGTAAGCTCCCTATAAACGGGGGACGACGGCCCCGGCTGCGCCGGCTCCCCCTGCCTCGCCGGCGTCCTTCAATCGAGCGCGGCGTCGATGGCGGTCGTCACCTCGTCCGACAGCGGGCCGACCCGCGACGGCCAGACGCCGGCGAGCGCGCCCTCGCCGTCGATGAGATATTTGTGGAAGTTCCACTTCGGCGCTCCCGCGTCGCCGAGTTCGTCGGCGATCCAGCGATAGAGCGGGTGGGCCCCGGCGCCGATCACGCGCTGTTTCGCGGTCATGGGGAAATCGACGGCGTAGTTCGCCTCGCAGAAGGTTTGTATCTCCGCTTCGTCATGCGGCTCCTGGCCGCCGAAATCGTTCGACGGCACGCCGAGCACGACCAGCCCGCGGTCCCGGTAGCGCTCCCACAGCGCCTGCAAATCGCGGTATTGGGGGGTGAATCCGCAGAACGAAGCCGTGTTGACGACCAGAACCGGCCGCCCGGCATAGTCGGCCATCGACAGCGCGCCGCCGTCGATGGAGGTGAAATCGAACCGGTGCGCCGGCCCGGCCCACGCCGACACGGTCAGACCCCAGAAGGCCGCAAGACACAGCAGAAAACCGGACGTTGCGCGCATTTTTCCATCTCCCTCGCCTTTCGTCAGCCGCGCTCGCGCATCAGGCGCGCCCTGTCGCGCTGCCAGCCGCGTTCCCTGACGCGTTCGCGCTTGTCGCGCAAGGTGCGTCCGCGGGCTATGCCGAGTTCGATTTTGGCGCGTCCGGCGCGGTTGAAATAGAGGCTCAACGGCACGACGGTATAGCCGCGGCGCTGAATCATTCCCGCGAGCCGGCGGATTTCCCGCCCATGCAACAGGAGCTTCCGCGGGCGCAGCGGTTCATGGTTGTGACGGCTCGCCGCCGCATAGGCGCCGATATGGGCGTTGACAAGGAACATCTCGCCGTCGCGCTCCTCGGCATAGGCGTCGCCGAGACTGGCGCGACCCTCGCGGAGCGACTTGACTTCGGTCCCCGCCAGGACGAGGCCGGCCTCGAGGCGTTCCTCAATGAAATAACCGTGGAACGCCTTGCGGTTGCGCGCAACCGTCCGGTCGTTCAGGTCGCCGCCCGCCATCGCCGCACATTCTCGCCGAGCAGACCCGCCGACACCAGCGCGCCGCGCACTTTCTCGCGCGTCGCCTCGCCGACCGGGACCAGCGGAAGGCGCAGGTCCCCGGAACACAGGCCGAGCAGTTCGGCCGCGTATTTCACCGGCGCGGGGCTGGTCTCGTCGAACAGATGGGTGTGCAGCGGCATCAATTTTTCATGGAGCGAAAGCGCCCGCGCCGTGTCGCCGGCGCGCCAGGCGTTCTGCATCTCCGCGCACAGCGCCGGCGCCACGTTGGCGGTCACCGAAATGCACCCGTCGCCGCCTTGCGCGAGATAGGAGAGCGCGGTTCCGTCCTCGCCGGAGAGGCGGCGCCAGTCTCCCTCTATCGCCAGCCGCTCAAGCATCGGCCGCGTCATGTCGGCGGTCGCGTCCTTGACGCCGACGATGTTCGGTATCTCCGCCAGCGCCGCCATCGTCTCCACGGACATGTTCACCACCGACCGGCCGGGGATGTTGTAGATGACGATGGGAATGTCGGCGGCTGCGGCGACCGCCTCGTAATGTTTGCGGAGCCCCGCCTGGGTCGGCTTGTTGTAGTAGGGCGTCACCACCAGCGCGCCGTCGGCGCCGGCGCCATGGGCGTGGCGGACGAGGGCAACCGCCTCATCGGTGCTGTTGGACCCCGCCCCGGCGATGACGGGCGCCCGCCCGCCCGCGGCCTCGATGCAGAGTTCGGTCACGCGGCGGTGCTCGGCGTGATCGAGGGTGGGAGATTCCCCGGTGGTGCCGCAGGGCACCAGCCCGTGGGAGCCTTGGGCGATCTGCCAGTCGACGAGCTCCTGAAAGGTCTTTTCGGCGACCTTGCCGTTCTCGAACGGCGTGATCAGGGCGGTTATCGAACCGTGGAACATCGCGTTCTCCTTGCCGCTCTCTCCGGCGCCGGGCGCACCGGCGAGCCGGTGCGAGCATAGGCGTTCCGCCCGGCGCCGGCAATCGCGACCGCGGGGGCGCAATCTGCTAGGGTCGCGCCACGAGTTGAACGGCGCGGGGCGCCGCAGGGAGGGCAGCCATGACGACGGCGACGGAACGGGCGCGCGACAACCGGCAACTGCCGGCCGAACGTCTCGAGGCGATGTACACCACCATGAAGCGCATACGCGCCTTCGAACAGCGGACCTTCGAACTGTTCAACGAAGGGGTGGTGAAGGGCACCGCGCACAGCTACATGGGCGAAGAGGCCATCGCCGCCGGGGTTTGCGCGGCGCTGACCGAGAAGGACTACATCGCGAGTTATCACCGCGGTCACGGCCACTGCATCGCCAAGGGCGCCAGCGTCGACCGGATGATGGCCGAACTGATGGGCCGCGAGACGGGCTATTGCCGCGGCCTCGGCGGCTCGATGCACATCGCCGACATGAACCTCAACATCCTCGGCGCCAACGGCATCGTCGGCGCCGCCATGCCGCTGGCGGTCGGCGCCGGTCTGGCCTCCAGGCTTCGCAAGGAGGGGCAGGTCTCCATCGCTTTCTTCGGCGACGGCGCCAACAACCAGGGCGTGTTCCACGAATCGCTGAATCTCGCCTCGGTGTGGAAATTGCCGGTGATCTTCGTGTGCGAGAACAATCAATACGCGCTGTCGACCTCCTACAGGCAGACCACCGCGGTGGAGCGGGTCGCGATGCGCGCCCCGGCCTACGACATTCCGGGGATCACCATCGACGGCAACGACGCGACCGAGGTCTTCCTCGTCGTTTCCGAGGCCATCGAGCGCGCCCGCGCCGGCGACGGCCCGACGCTCGTCGAGGCGATGACCTATCGCTGGGGCCAGCATTCCATGCGGGCCAATCTGCGCGACCCCCGCCCCGAAGACGAGTTCGAGGAGTGGAAGGCGCGCGACCCCATCGTCGTGATGGAAAAGAACCTCGACGAAGCGGACGCGGTCAGCGGCGAGCGGATCGACGAAATCGGCGAGGCGGTGGCGAGCGAGCTCGAGGCGGCGGTGACCTTCGGGACGGGCAGCCCCGAACCGTCGGTCCAGACGATGCGCCAGGCGGTCTACGCGCCGCACGCCCAACCCGTCGAGCCCGGCCCCGGAGAAGGCCGCGAGATCTCCTTCGTCGAAGCCCTCAACGAGGCCATCCGCGGCGAGATGGAGCGCGACGAAGCGGTGTTCCTGATGGGCGAGGATGTGGGCCTCACCGGGGGCATTTTCCAGGTCTCGAAAGGTTTGATCGAGGCGTTCGGCGAGGAGCGGGTGCGCGATACGCCGATCTCGGAAGCGAGTTTCGTGGGCTGCGGAGTCGGCGCGGCGATCGCGGGGATGCGCCCGATCGTCGAGATTCAAATCTTCGATTTCGTCGCGCTCACGATGGACATGCTGGTCAACCAGGCGGCGAAGTTCCGCTTCATGCTCGGCGGCAAGCCCAACGTGCCGCTGGTGGTGCGCGGCCCGCAGGGCGGCGGCATCCGCCTCGCCGCCCAGCACAGCCAGAGCCTGGAAGCCTGGTTCACCCATGTTCCGGGGCTGGTCGTGATGGCCCCGTCGACCCCCTACGACGCCAAGGGCCTGCTCGTCTCGGCGATCCGCGACGACAACCCGGTGATCTTCCTCGAGTCGAAGATGCTCTATCTCGGCCAGCCGGGACCGGCGCCGGAAGAGCACTACGCCATCCCCATCGGCAAGGCGGACATCAAGCGCGAAGGCGGCGACGTGACGCTGGTCGCCACCGCCTCCATGGTGCCGCGCGCTCTCTCGGCGGCGACGGTGCTGGAGCGCGAGGGCATCGATGTCGAGGTCGTCGATCCGCGCACTCTCAAGCCCCTCGACGAGGAGGCCATCGTGGCGTCGGTCAGGAAGACGAACCGGCTCGCCGTGGTCCACGAGGCGTGGCGCAACGGAGGGTTCGGCGCCGAGGTCGCGGCGATGGCGGTCGAAAAGGCCTTCGACTATCTGGACGCGCCCGTGGCGCGCATCGGCGCTCTGGACACGCCGATGCCCTACAATGACGAGCTCGAGCGGGCGACGATCCCGTCGCAGGACCGCATCGTCGAGGAGGTGCGCGCGCTCATGGGCTGACAGCGCCGCGCGCGCCGCGGGAGGAGGGCCGGCCGTTGCAGGAGCGTTATCGCCCCGGGCTGCGTGTTCTGCACTGGCTCATGGCGGCCGGCTTCCTGTTCATGTGGCTGTGCGGATACGTCATGACATCGGTCGCCGGGGAGGACACGCCGCTTCAGGAGGCCCTGTTCGCGGCGCATATATCGGTGGGCGTGACGTTGCTCTGGCTGCTGTTCGCCCGCGTGGCGATGCGCTGTCTCGCCGCCGCGCCGCCCCTGCCGGGCGCCCTCCCCCGCTTCGACCGCGCGGCCGTCCGGGCCGGCCATGTCGCTCTGTACGTTCTGCCGCTGGCGGCCGTCGCCGCCGGTTGGGCCGAGACCGATTTCGGCGGCCACGGCGTCGAATGGTTCGGCGTGGCGATGCCGAAATTGTTCCCGACCGTGGAGACCGAAGCGGAGTTCGGCGCGGAGACGCTGGCCGGCGCCGTGCACGGCCTGCTCGCATGGACCATGGCCCTCCTCGCCTCGCTGCACGTTGCCGCCGTCGTCAAGCATCGCTGGATCGACGGGATCGATCTGCTGCCGCGGATGACCTGCGACAGGAAGTCGCGACGCTGACGGCAGGGCGCTCAGGAGTCTCGTTCGCGGCTGTCTTTCGCGCCGGAACGCGGGAGGAGGCGCGGGTCCGGCGGCGGATTGGAGGCGGGACGGCCGCCGAGGATGAAATCGCCGACCGTCCCCTCGATCAGCGGGTCGAGCCCGGTGGCGCGCGCGAACCGCGCCGCATCGCCCGACCCGACCCCGCAGGGCGACAGTCCGAGCTCCGTCGCCGCCAGATAGAGCGTCTGGTACAGGGCGCCGGTATTGCGCAGGATGACGCCATAGGCGATCGACCTGTATTTCCACATCACGCGCGAGAAACGCGCGGCGATCGCCAGGACGATCTGCGGTTTCGCGACGCCCCCCGTGGCGAAATGGGCGTCGGCGAACATCCCGTTCACATCCGGCGTGCGGCCCGAGACGCGCGTCAACGCATGTTCGGCGGCGTCGTAGTGGTAAAGGCCCGCGTCCAGGCCGTCGCAGCGGTCGACCGCCGGATAGATTTCGAGTTCGTAGCTCGCGCCGCCATTGGGACAGGGCCTGGTCGAAACCTCGAACGGGGATGTCTTGCCGGCGCCGTCGGCGACCGAGATGGTCCGGAAACTCCGCACCCGCGCGGCGCGGTCGAGCAGCGCGCCGAGGTCGTGCAGCGAGATCGGGCGCTCCTCGTCGTAATGGCGCACCGACCGGCGGCGTTCGAGCACCCCGGCGAAGCTCTCCTCTCCGGCGTCGTTCGGAGCGCGCGCCAGCGGGATGCGTTCGCCCGGCCAGGGGGCGCGCCGCGCCGGCGGCGGCGGAATCTCGCCGATAAAGGGGAACACGCCGCCGGACGGATCGCGGTGGAAGCCCCGGCGGTTGTGGACGTGGAACGACAGGTCGTGGAACTCCCACTGCGCTATCGCGTCGCGGCGTGCGGCATCGGCGGGCGGCGCGGCGAGGAACCCGGCCCCGGCGAGCGCGCGGCGGACGACAGGGGCGTCGAGGGCGGCAAGGTCCGCAAGCCTGAGGCGCGCGCCGGCAAGCGGCGATTCCAGCAGCCACGCGCCGGCGTCGCGACGCAGGCAGGCGAAGCGGTCCAGTTCGGTGTCGGCGGGGGGGGGATCGGGGGTGAGTTGCGGCGCCCAGCCCTCCCATTGCGGCAGCAGCGCCGCGCGTTCCCCGGTTTCGTCGACGAGCGGGAAATAGACGAACCCCCATCGATTCAGGTCCTGGAGAAAGAGCATCCAGGCCGCCCCACGCCCGGCGCCGCCGGCGCGGATGACGGCGTCGCGCAGTCCGGCGAGCGGCGCGCCTTCCGCGAGGAGAACCCCGGCGGCGTCGAAATCCTCGGCCCAGGCGGCCAGGGGCGGCGTCGCGCCCGCGGGCCCGACGAGGACGAAGCACGACTCGTCGCGGGATTTCGCGAGCCTCCACCCGGGTTGCAGACGGACGCGGACCGCAGGCTCGGACGTCAGGGCGAGAAAACTCATGGCGGCGCCCCCGCTCTCATACGAAGACCCAGAGCGGATTGAGGTCCTCTTCGGCGACGGGCGCGTCGCGCCAGCCCAATTCGACCGGCACGTCGTAGAGCCGCCCGGGCGCGAAACGCGCCCAGAAGTGACGCAGTCCCGGCACGATGGTCCGCGCCACCGGCATGCCGATGTCGGGCCTCGTCTGGTCGAGCGCCAGGAATTCCATGCCCCTGGATTCGACGAGCGCGCGGCAGCGTTCGACCTCGTCGCGCAGGTCGTCGATCCGCGGCGCCGGATAGTCGGCCTTGCCGCGGCGGGGCGCGTCCGGCGCCGGAGCCAGCCAGGAATGGTCGGCGATCTTCGCCTCGCGCCACCACGAAAGAACCTCGGGATCGTCTGTCGGATAACCGGATCCCTCCGCCCTCGCCGCGCGCATGGCGCTGAGATGCTGGTTGAGTTCGCACACCGCGCGCATCGCCGCGACGTGCGGATCGGAATGGGCGCCCCCAGCGTAAAGGATGTCCTCGGCGTCCTCGGCGGTGCGCCGCGACACCGCGACGAAGGCGGGAACGCCCAGGTCGCCGGTGGCGTCCAGAACCCATATTTCCCGGTTGTGCGCACGGTAACGGTCCCGCGCGCGGGACAGCCAGGGATCGTCGAAACTTTCGAGATCGACCTCCGGCAACGCGACCCGGTTGTACCACCAGCAGGCGAAGGCGTCGCGCTCGACCAGTTCGAAAAAGCCCTGGAGGATCGCCTCCTCCAGCGTGTTGCCGGACGCGCAGCCGTTCGAGTCCGGCGGGCAATAGACGGGTTTGCCGTCGAGCGGCGCGGAGAAATACAACATCGACGTCGGCAGCCAGCGATGGCGCCCGGCCGTCAGGGACCACACCGGCGACCAGTCGATCTCGGCGTCGGGGTCGAAGCGTTGCGGGACGTAGTTGAACCGCATCCGCCGCGCGTTGATCTCGTCGGCGCATTCGTATTGCCGGTCGCTGAAATTCTGGACGGCGTTGGGATGGATGGCCTCGCCGTCGGAAAAATCCGCGAAGCGGGCGCGGCGGCGGATTTCGTCGCCGTGGAAAACTCCCGAATAGCGCTCGACCGCCTCGCACAGCGCGCTCGCCTCGGCCTGTTCGGGCGTGGCGCCCTTGCCCGAACTCCTGGACCGCAAACTGTTGCGCAACACATGCACGCTGTCGCTCTTCAGGGCGAGGTTGCTGCCCGCCCAATAGACGTGGAGCCACGGGTCGGCCTCGTCGCCGACGCGAGTCAATTCGGTCACGACACCGCTGACGGGGTCGATCAGATGGCGGAATTTGCGCACCGTCTCCGCCGGCTGCGCCGAACGCAGGCCGCCGCTGTTGCGGACGGGCTTCGGGTTGGACCGGAGGCGCAGCGGCGTCGGCGCGCGGTCGGGACGATGGAGGCCTTCCTGCCCGCAGGCGGGGCATTGCGGGCGCCGCATCGTCCTGTGGCGGGCGACGCGAAGGCCGAGGGAATCGAGCGAGCAGACATTGTCGCGAAGCATCGCCGCGTCGCCCAGGACGATCCACCTGGCGATCTCGACGGCGGCGAGGCCGAGGAAAGCGCGGGCAAAAGGCGGCGGAACGGGCGAGGCGGGGATGCGGGCGGCCTCGCCGAGAGCGTTGCGCAGGAAATTGTCGGTCTCGCCATTGCCGCGCATCCGGTATTCGAGGCATTTCCAGCACGGCGCGCCGGCGTCGCGCGGCCGGAACACCGGCCCCATGAGCGTCCGCAGGCCCGTCGGCCTGACGAGCGTCCACGGGACTCCGGACTCGATGTGGCGACGGTTGGTTCCGGCGTGGCTTTCCGTCAGGTAATCGTCGGTTACGAAGACCGCGAGCGCGGGGTCCGCGCCGCGGCCTGCCGCGACGACTCCCGTTTCGCCCAGCGCCGCGGCGAGGCGGCCGCTTTCGTCGCCGAAGACCGCGACGACGGCGGCGGCGAGGCGCTCTTCGGCGCGCCGGGGAGAGACCCCGTGGGCGCACCAGAACGCCGCCATGGGGCGGCTCATGGAGAATTCCGCCGATACGACGCGCCCCTTCGACGCCAGCGCGACGAGCGCCGTCTGCACCTCGACCCGCGAATACTTTCCGGCGAGGGCGGCCGCGATCTCGCGGCGCGTTCGCGCGCCGTCCAGCAGCGGCAGGATATCGACATAACGCCGCCCGCGGAGCAGAGAGCTGAAGCCTTCCGAGACCAGGAGGGCCGACGCCTCGCCGACGATGCGGAATTCGAGATGCGGCGCAAGCATCGGGCGCTCCACGAGTCCGCGGTCGGCTTTCGTGACATCGACCGTCGCCCCGCCTTCGGCGAACGCGCCGCCGGACGGGGTTTGCTCGTTCGGAGTCATCGCCGCACCGCTCACCGTGGAAACCGCGCGCAACGCGACGCCGGGGTTCGCCGCAGCGGCGGCGGCGGCGCGCCCGGCGAGGCCGGAAGCAGACGCGCTCCCTGCTTCATGGCGTTGCGCGCCGCCCGTCGACTCCGACTCTACTACATGGGCGAAGCCGGAATGTCAAGCGCGTGTACTGGTTCACGACATATGAGACGTGGGGCGGTCGGTGGGGGTCTCGTTTGCTGTGAGGGATTGAAGGTATTGAGCGGGGGTGCGGTTGTCGAGGGCCTGGTGGGGTCGGAAGTTGTTGAACTCGTCGGCGAAGGCGTCGACCCAGCGGTTGATTCGGTTGAGGTCGTTGTCGGGGAGGTCCCATGTTGCGTAGAACTCATATCGCCATGCGCCGTTGTTGCGTTCGACGGAGCCGTTGAGTTTGGGGGATCGGGGCGGGAGTTCGAAGAGGTCGCTTCCCCTGCGTTGGCATTCGCGTTCGAAGTCGGCTTTGAATTCGGAGCCGCCATCGACCTGGATGGCTCGGATGGGGAAGGGCATGTCTTCCTGGAGTTTGTCGAGGAAGCGTTTGGCGTTGTGAGCGGTTGCGCGCCTCCATGCCTGGGCGCATGTCCAGCGGGTGACGGGGTCGTATGCGGTGAACTGCTTGATGGTCGGTCGCCCTGCGGTCCGGGTTATGGAGAGGGTGTCGAGCTGGACGATTTCTCCGGGTTGGGAGGGTTTGCGTCCTTTGGGCAGGCGCGTGGCCCAGGGGCGTTTTCGTCGTGCGGCGCGGGGGGCGTTTCGGCGGAGGTCGGGGACGGGGAAGACGTCCCCTTTTTCGACGAGGGTTTTGAGGATGCGGCCGATGGTGCTTTCGCTGGCGTCGAAGCCCTGGCGTTGGATGAGGACGGCGATTTTGGCCTTTCCCCACATGGGATAGTCGTTGCGGGCCTCGCGCACGGCCGCGACCAGCGCCGGCGCCCATTGCGCCCGGCGCACGCGGCGGGGGCGGCGCGAGAGCGGTTCGAGGCGTCCGCGTTCGGCGCGCTTTCGCCAGCGGTAGAGGGTCGACAGGGGCACGCCGACCGCAGCCGCCGCCGAGCGGGCGTTCAGGCCGTCTTCGCGGGCCTGCTTCCAGCGTTCGATGGCGTCGCGTCTGTGCGCCCCTTCGCTACGCTCAGCGGCGCACAGACGCGACGCCAGGCGTGCTCCTTGTGTAATCTGTCTCGGCAGGCCGATAACCTGCATGGGGGCCTCCGTCGGCTGTTTCGTCACACCAAACAGCTTCGGAGACCCCCGCCCCGCCTGCAAGCCCCGCGTCTCACATGTGTCCGAACCAGATCAGGCAATCGCAACATTTGCAGGACGGCGCCCCGCCCCCTATGCTCCGCCGTCGTCCGCCCCGTCGCGCGGACGGCGAACGGAGACCGGCATGGACCCGGACCTGGCAGGCTTCATCGGCCTTGCGGCATTGATGGTGACGCTCGTAGCGTGGCTGCGCATCGACATGGGCGGCCGCATGGACCGCCTCGACGAACGCATGGACCGCATCGAGGCGACGCTGACCGAACACGGCGAACGCCTGGCGCGCATCGAGGCTGTGCAAACCGAACAGGGCGAACGCCTGACGCGCGTCGAGGCGACGCAAGCCGAACACGGCGAACGCCTGATACGCATCGAGGCTGTGCAAACCGAACAGGGCGAACGCCTGACGCGCGTCGAGGCGACGCAAGCCGAACACGGCGCAATGCTGTCGGCGCACGGCGAACGCCTGATGCGCATCGAAGCCGCGCAGAACGAGTTGCGCGAGCGCATGGACGGACTGGACGCCGAACTGCGCGCCGAACTGCACGCGGCGCGCGCCGACCTGTCGCGCATCAACGAACGCATGGCGCGCACCGAAGGCACAGTGGCCGGCGCCCTCGGACGCCCCTTCCCCGAACTCACGATGCGCCCCGCCGACGCCGCAGCCGCCGAATAGCCCCGCGCCGCCCGGCAACAAGTTGCGGGACGACGCCCCGCCCCCTATGCTCCGCCGTCGTCCGCCCCGTCGCGCGGGCTGCGAACGGAGACCGGCATGGACCCGGACCTGGCAGGCTTCATCGGCCTTGCGGCGTTGATGGTGACGCTCGTGGCGTGGCTGCGCATCGACATGAACGGGCGCATGGACCGCCTCGAGGCGACGCTGGCCGAACACGGCGAACGCCTGGCGCGCATCGAGACCGCGCAGAACGAGTTGCGCGAGCGTATGGACGGACTGGACGCCGAACTGCGCGCCGAACTGCACGCGGCGCGGGCCGACCTGTCGCGCATCAACGAACGCATGGCGCGCACCGAAGGCACCGTGGCCGGCGCCCTCGGACGCCCCTTCCCCGAACTCGCGATGCGCCCGGCCGACGCCGCAGCCGCCGAATAGTCCCGCGCCGCCCGCAACAGTGTCGAGAACAATCGGAATTGACCGGTTTAGGCTCAGGACTCATAACCGGAATATGACGGTTGCGGCGATGCAGATGGCGCTGAAGAAGGTGTGCGCGCAGCGGTTGCTTGTAAAGCCCGGCATCGCAGGCGACCGGCTTCTTGCGGTGCGCCCGTCCGGGGATGCAGGGGGCGATCCCGCGTCCCTCCAGGGCTTCGCGGAAGCGGTCGCTGTCGTAGCCCTTGTCGCCAATCGGGACATTCGCGTCCGGCGGCAAGGCATTGAACATCATCGCGGCGCCGCGATGGTCGCTGACCTGCCCTTCGGTCAGCAGCATGATCGGGGGCTTGCCGTCGCCGTCGCAGACCGCGTGCAGTTTCGAGTTGAGGCCGCCCCGGGTGCGTCCGATACAGCGCGAAAGAGCCCCTTTTTTAGCAGACTGGCTGCGGTGCGGTGGGCCTTCAGATGGGTGGCGTCGATTATCGCTGTCCCCGTTGCCCGGCCCTCCGCCGCCAGGGCCGCGAAGATGTGGTTGAACACGCCGGCCTCGCTCCACCGCACGAAGCGGTTGTAGAGGGTCTTGTGGGGACCGTATTCGGAGGGCGCGTGACGCCGGATGAGGCCGTATCGGATCACATGGATGATGCCGGAGATGACGCGCCGGTCATCGACCCGGGGCACGCCGCGGACCTTGTTGGGCAGCAGCGGCCGGATGCGATCAAATTGGGTCTCGGAGAGCCAGACTTGGTGGTCGGACATGGTGCACCCCCTGTATCTGGTGGCAGCACACCACACATCCTAACCCAACGCAACCCCCTTTATGGGTCCTGAGCCTAGCAAGATCGGTCGGCCGCGGACTGGCTGCGCGAACTGGGCGGGGAGCGAATCTATCGGGTGGTGTGGGAGCCGCTTTTGCGCGGCAAATTTGGCGATCTGGCAGAGGACGTGGCGGCTGTCTGGTTCTGGAACAAGATCAAACTACGCGGTGGGAGCCGCGGCGGAGGCGGGTCTGAACGCCTCGCTTATTATCGGGGCGGCTTCGCGGCCCTTGCCGACGCGCTTGCCGGTGCGATCCGCGCCCAGGGCGGAGAAATCAGGACCGGAACGCCCGCCGTGGGGCTGAGCGCCGCCGCCGGGCGAGTCACGGGAATTGCTATCCCCGGATCGGTGCTGGCTGTCGACGGGGCGATCATGACGCCGGCGCTGCCTATCGTTGCCGATCTCGTGGCGCCGGACGCGCCGCGCGCGTGGGCGGAGAGCCTGCGGCGCATCCGATACCTCGCCAACCTTTGTGTCGTCCTGGAGCTGGACCGCAGTCTCTCGGACATCTACTGGCTGAACGTCAACGATCCCGAGTTCCCATTCGTCGGGGTTATCGAGCATACGAATTTTGAGCCATCCTCGACTTATGAGGGCCGGCACGTCGTGTACCTTTCGCGATACTTGGCGGAAAGCGACGCGATGTGGCGAATGTCGGAGCGCGAGGTGATCGCTTTCACGCTCGGACATCTGCGTCGGATGTTTCCCGACCTGACCGATAAGCATGTTCTGACCGCTCACGTTTGGCGCGCGCGCTACGCACAACCCGTGGTGGATCGGGGCTACCGTCGGCGCATTCCCGGCCGGCGAACCCCGATAGAGAACTTGTATCTGGCGACGATGGCGCAGATCTATCCGCAGGACCGCGGCACTAACTACGCGATCCGGCAAGGCCGGGACGCCGCCCGCGAACTCGCAGAGGCCTTGGGCGCCGGTTTTCACGGCAACCATCGCACCGGAAGGGATTCGAGTGTCTCCCGCAACAGGGTTTGAACCGACACCCGCGCTCCGGGTGAAAATATCCACATTTGGGAATCTTGATCGATCCACTGCCTTGAGAGGAACTTGCCTCTCAGAGCCGTTTACCGTTCGCCTGGAGAGCGTTCGTTGCGTTTGCCCGGTGCGTCATTTCCCACCGGCGAGGAAATCCACGATCTCTCGCGCCTGGTTTTCGGAAATTCCGGTATTCGGCATCCGGCTGCCCGGAGCAAATTCCTCCGGGGCTGTCAGAAACGCCACAAGGCTTTCTTTAGTCCAGATTTCGGCAAGATTATCGAACGCGGCCGAAAAATCGTAGCCGGCGACCGCGCCGGCGCGACGCCCGACCGCGCCGACAAGGTGAGGACCGACATTGTGCTGCCGGTCGCGCACGCGGTGGCAGCGCGCGCAATGGTCGGCGAACAGCGCGGCGCCGCCGGAGACGTCCGCCTCGCCGCCCGGCCCGGCGGGAGGAACCGGGGCGTTCGCCTCCAGTGACGCCCGGTTGCGCAACTCCGCCGATGGCGCGCTACAATGCAAAATATAGACATGTCGCGGGTGATAATCCTGGTCCTCGTCGCACGGCGCCTTGGACAAACTCAGAAACGAGACCGAAACCGAGTTGTCCAACAACGCGATCCGCCCGTCCGGCATGGTGGCGATATCCCGAATCCAGAGTCCGTCGAGTTCTATTCGCTCGACATAAATCACGCGACTTTCAACCCGCCGGACGCGGAACAGGGAATTTCCTGTCAATGACGCAACAAGGATGTCGTCCTTCCATAGCGGAAGCCGGGCTTCATCGTTAACAGCGACGGCGCTCACGCCGACCGACGGAAGCCACGAATACGCCGGTAACGTAAATTTTTCATGAGAACCCGCCTGCGCTATGTCGATTCCCTTGGGGACAGTATCGCCGTAAGTGAGGCCGTAAGTGACGTAAGGCCACCCGTAATTCCTTCCTTTCTCAAGGACGTTGAGCTCATCGCCCCCGTGGGGGCCGTGTTCGGGCGCCCACAGACGCCCATCGCGATCGCGCGCGAAACCCTGCGGGTTTCGGAGACCGAGCGCCAGTATCTCCGCACGTCCCGAGGCGATGTCGATGGAGACAAGCTTGCCGAAATGCGAGCGGAGATCTTGAGACAGCACAGGCGACCGCCCTCGCGTCTCGTTGTCCCACCCATCCCGTCCGTGGTCGCCGATGACGACCAGAAGACGACCGGCGCCGTCCGTCAAAATTTTACCGCCGGCCTGCTGTCCATGGTGGGGAAATTTCAGACACGGCTCGGCATCGAATACTGTCTTCCAGGACGGGGACACTGTATACCAATCAAAGATATCTCCAACCTCCCGGCGAATCGTCGTGGACGACAACCTGAACCGGATGCAATCTCCGGCGAAGTAATGGTGGGTGGCAAAAATCTCCCAACTGTCGGGCGCAACCTGCTTCGCAAGAATATCGGCCACCCGAAAGGGCCACCGATTATGAGTCCATTTTTCGCCTTCGGGATCGGGGTTGCGGACGTCCCACTTCTGGAACCCTGAATGATTCATTGGGATCGATTCGTGAAGCCTTTCTAACTTGCCGTCGTAGCGCACCACGGCGAGGTCCCCTTGGGGCAACGCGACCAGCAGATCGTTTCCGAGCGGTTCAATAGCGCCGCCTGTCGTGGCGGACTTGGCGATCGGGACCCGCCAGAGATCGAACGCATACAGGTGGGATTGAACCGCCTGTTTGTCCCCTGCCTGCGGCGTGAGGTTTTCGACTGGCGTCGGGGCTTCCGTGGACCGTATGACACTTGCCACCGGTGCTTCTCCGGTTTCGGAAAATTCTACTCTGACGCTCCAAAGCTTCCCCTTCTTGTCGAATTGTCCCGTTTCGATTATGTCGACATTCCACTCGGGAAGGAGTTGAGCGGCGACACACCGCCTGCCGTCTTGCGACGCGAAATCGGCACTCCAGAACCCGAAATCGACTCTCTTGCTACCGCGAAGGCGTTCTGTCTCGGTAGCGAGATCGTCCGCATCGACAGGATAAACATGCAGGAAAAATTTCGATGCCCAATTTATTTCGCCGCACGAATCGTTAACATAGATCAATACATTATCGTCGTTTTGGTTATCCAGATAGACATCGAAACCGGAGCTTGCAAGAGGAATGGCGTCTTCAAGTGCAGCCTCTACCGCGTCGCCGCGGACGATTTGCTTGGCGACCACCGTGCTCATCGGCCAGACCGCAAGGAGCACGGCGCACGCCGCTGCAACCAGCGAGCCGCGCGCTCCCCAAAGCATCTGCGCGACGACTGCCGCGCACCCCAGGCACAGGGCGGGGAACAGAAAGAGGTAGCGCGCTGAGCGACTCGGAATGTCGTTCGGAAGTATGAACAATATCCCGGCTGCCAGCATCAATGCGATGAACCATGCACATGTCCGGACCGCGGCGAATTCGCCGCGCCGGCGCGCCATAAGCAAGCCGGCCGCCACGGCTACGCCCAGAGCGAGTCCCGACAACTCGAAGATGATTTCCGCCTGACGCCCCGATACCTCGGGCGTCAGCGCTGCAAATACTTTGACATCCATGTCCACTTGATCCCTTCCTTGCGGCGAAACGGTCCGGCGTAAATGTCTGGCGGTGTTGTCCGTCAGGCTCTGCACGACGAACCCGCCAGTGAGACCGTGGGGTTCGCCAACCCGGTCATACGCTACGACTTTTGTTGTCTGACCGAGGGCGAAGACGGCTATAAACCCCGCCGCATAGAGCGCCATACTGCCGACAGCGCGTGGCGCGCCAGATCCCCCCCACTTGAGGGCCGTCAGCCAGTGTACGACGCCGATCAATGCGACAGCAAGGAAATTATGTCCGTCGAACAGCCATAGATAACACGACACCATGCCAGAGGCGAAACAGAGCGGCTGCGACAGGCGCGATGTCGCACGCCAGCGGAGCGACAACGCAAGCAGCGCCGCCGCCGCGACGGCTAGCAGATATCCCGGTCCGTTGCTTGCATCCGAAAAATACGGGACGCCCGAATAGGCGATGCCGAAAACCGTCAGTGGAAACGCTGCCGCCAGCGCCGGCAACCCATGCAACGCGAGCGCCGCGGCGAACGCCAGCCAAGCCCCGTAAGTGGCGATTTCGATGAAGCGGCGGTACTCCGGAACCGATAGCCAGTTTAACCCGATGGCGTATAGCGCCCTGCCTCCCCACCAGTAGCGGGGCTTGAGAAACCCTCCCAAATCGACCTCTGCGTCGGCCGCCGCGCCGGAGGCCCTGGAAACTTCGGGGCAATAATTTTTTTGCGGTGAACGGGACTGCAACGTTCTCAGCATCAGCGCGTTCTCCGCGGCGCCGCCTTCGCGGCCGGCAGCGCCGGCCAGTACCGCTGAAGCCATTTCGCAGTACTCGTACGGTGATTTCAGTCCCAGCTGGTGGGCAGGGATCTCTTCCGGCGGCGGGGCATCGGCGAACCGTTGTTGAGCGAGCTCATAGGGAATTCCATTGCCCAAATGGTGTAGCCAGAAGAAGAACACAGTCGTCAGAACGGAGGCAAGCGCGTAGAGCAAAAGCGCCCGCGCGATCCGCCGGATCTTGCGTGGGGCGCCGCCATGCGTAGCCGAGGAGCTCATTGGGGCCGGTGACGAAGCCATGAGAAATCCCGTCGTTTCGTCGTTCGTTTTAGGCTCAGGACTCATAACCGGAATATGACGGTTGCGGCGATGCAGATGGCGCTGAAGAAGGTGTGCGCGCAGCGGTCGTATCGCGTGGCGATGCGTCGCCAGTCCTTGAGCCGACCGAACATGCGCTCGACGAGGTTGCGTTGCTTGTAAAGCCCGGCATCGCAGGCGACCGGCTTCTTGCGGTGCGCCCGTCCGGGGATGCAGGGGGCGATCCCGCGTCCCTCCAGGGCTTCGCGGAAGCGGTCGCTGTCGTAGCCCTTGTCGCCAATCAGGACATCGGCGTCCGGCGGCAAGGCATTGAACATCATCGCGGCTCCGCGATGGTCGCTGACCTGCCCTTCGGTCAGCAGCATGATCAGGGGCTTGCCGTCGCCGTCGCAGACCGCGTGCAGTTTCGAGTTGAGGCCGCCCCGGGTGCGTCCGATACAGCGCGAAAGAGCCCCTTTTTTAGCAGACTGGCTGCGGTGCGGTGCGCCTTCAGATGGGTGGCGTCGATTATCACCGTCCCCGTTGCCCGGCCCTCCGCCGCCAGGGCCGCGAAGATGTGGTTGAACACGCCGGCCTCGCTCCACCGCACGAAGCGGTTGTAGAGGGTCTTGTGGGGACCGTATTCGGAGGGCGCGTGACGCCGGATGAGGCCGTATCGGATCACATGGATGATGCCGGAGATGACGCGCCGGTCATCGACCCGGGGCACGCCGCGGACCTTGTTGGGCAGCAGCGGCCGGATGCGATCAAATTGGGTCTCGGAGAGCCAGAACTGGTGGTCGGACATGGTGCACCCCCTGTATCTGGTGGCAGCACACCACACATCCTAACCCAACGCAACCCCCTTTATGGGTCCTGAGCCTAGCAAGATCACGCAAGCGGATACCAATTCATACAAATAGCGACGCGCCGCCGGGACGGACGGTGGGACGACGGCGGAGCGCTCCGGATATTCGAGAGACAACATGGGCGGAACTCGCTATCTCAAAGCCGTTATGGCGAGGCGCAGACAGCGCCCAGCGACGAGGATTTCCGACATATACTCCCGGTTGGTCTCGAGATCAACCGTCTGGAGTCGCGGGATCGCAACATGATAAAAATCTCCGTCATTTCGCCGAAAAATTGCGAGAAAGCCAATTATCCGGCAGCCAGTAGCACGCCAACCCGGTGGCGGTGAGGAGTATCCACATAAGCGCATGAACAGTCAACGCGAGCGCGGCTGCCGCCTCTGTCGGGGCTCCGTGGGCAGAGAGACCCCAGGCGGCGAAGTAGTGGAACGTGCCGAAATGGCCCGGCGCGCCAGGGATTGCCGTGGAGAGCGATCCTGCCGCAAGCGACAACCATGGGCCGGCCGGTGACAAGGCGCCGAGATCCGCCGCCAAAACCACGAACGCCATGCCCTCGCTGCCCCAGCACGCAACCGAGAACGCGCCGAACGAGAGCATCCGTGACGGCGAGCGCGCGATGGCCATCGCCTCAACGAAATGTGCTAAGTGCCCAAACGTAGCGTCGATCATCGTGGTCGAGCGAGCAACTGCGCGGCCGCGGCCCGGCGCGTTCCACCGCACCCGGGCGCCGCGGAGAACCGACGGCATAAGCGCCGCAGCCAGCAGTGCGGCGGCAGCCGCACCCGCGATCCACGCCGCAGCGACAACGAAGCTGCGGGGGAACACGCCCGCAGGCAGACCAAGGAGACCAAGAAAAAGTATCCCCGACAGAACCGCCACGTCGAGGGCGCGCTCGACAATAAGCGTTCCCAGCACCCTCGCGGCCGGAGAACGCAACTGACGCCGGAAGCCCACGCACCTCAGCGCATCGCCGGCGCGCAGTGGCAACACGTTGTTGAAGGCTATGCTCGCCAGAAACGGGCGCACGCAAGCGCTGAACGGCAGTCTCGGCTCCAAGACGCGCAGCATCCGCCACCAGCGAACGACGCGCAGGGTGTAGGCGGCCGACACGAAGCTCAGGGCGAGGACGAGCGAGGAAACCGACAGGCAGGAGAGCGCCCGGGCCAGTTCGACAGCATCCACACCGCGCCAGAGCAGCCAGCCGAACGCCGCCGCGGCCGCCAAACCCACCGCCCCTTTCAGAAATCTCGCGTGCGACCTAAGGGGAGATCGCTCCGTTTCGAGAGGGCGCATGGCGGCCGTTGTTCCGACGCACGGAAGGGCGCAACCTATCCTGCGACTCGCCGCTGCGCCGGGCCCGCTCGCCGCAGCCGCCTTTCGGCGGGCGACGACCTTCCGCGGGGGGCGAGTATCCGATCCGTTCCTTCACCAGGTAAAGCGGCCGCCTTTTCGCCTCCCCGTAAATGCGACCGACATACTCTCCGACAACGCCGATCATCGTGAGCTGGATGCCGCCGAGGAACAGTATGGAAATGAAGAGCAATGTCCAGCCTGTGACCCATGAATCGCCGAACAGCCTGAGCGCCAGAGCGTAGACGATGCCCGCTCCCGCCGCCCCGGAGACGAGAAACCCCAGCCACGTCGCAAGCCGCAGCGGCGCCAGGGAGAACGACACGACCCCGCTCGCGGCGAAGCGCAGCATCTTGCGCAACGGGTATTTGGTCTCGCCCGCAGCGCGCGGGTCCCGCCGGTAGGGGACAGCTTCCTGACGGAAGCCGGCCCACGCCACCAGGCCGCGCACGAAGCGGTCGCGCTCGGGCATGGCCGCCAGGGCGTCCACGACACTGCGGTCCATGAGCTGGAAATCGCCGGAATCGATACGGATGGGCGCATCGGAGAAAAAGGCGAGAACGCGATAGAACGCTGCCGCCGTCCAGCGCTTGAATGCGGTCTCTCCGGCGCGCGCGATGCGTCGGCCGTAAGCGACATCGGCGCCGGCGCGCCAGCGCTCCAGCATTTCGGCGATGATTTCCGGCGGATCCTGCAAGTCGGCGTCGATAATCGCCACGATGTCGCCGGTCGCCTCCGTCAAGCCGGCGGTAAGCGCCGTCTGGTGCCCGAAATTGCGCGACAGGGCGAGCACCCGAACACGCGAATCGACACGCGCGAACTCCCGCAGCAAGTCCGGCGTGGAGTCGCCACTGCCGTCATCGACGTAAAGTATCTCCCAGGCGACGCCGGACAGGCCGTCCAGCACGCCGGAAAGGCGGGCATGAGTCAAGTTTATGACAGCTTCCTCGTCGTAACAGGGCACAACGACCGACAAGAGGGGAAGATTCGATGCCGAACCGCCCTCCGCTTCCGGCGTTTTCGGATCCGGGGCCACCGGTCTATCCCGAACCGGACGCCGCAGGCGCCGGACCCGCCGCCGGTCCGGAGAGGCCGTCGAACGGTATCTCCGCAGCCCAAACCCTGCCTCCGCCGTCGAACTGCCCGGTGCGCGCGTATGCGACGCTCCACGCAGGCAGCCGACGGACCGCCACGCACTTGCCGTCGAACCGCCACCCGACATCCGCAAAATCGAAATCGAGGTTCTCGAAGCCCCGTTCCGCATGGCGTGCGGGCAAATCGCCCGCATCCTCCGGAAAAACATGCAAAAAGAACCTCGACGCGGTATCCGACCGGGCGCAGGACTCCCTCGAATAAACCAGCGTGCGCCCGTCGACATGGACATCGAAAAACGACCGAGCCGCCGGAACCCGCGAGGAAATTCGGCGCCATGCCGCGAGACCGCCGCCCGTTTCGCCGGACAGCCCCGCACCCACCCGGAAAACCGCGCTGCTTCCCAGCCCGGCCACTTCCCGCAGCGCCGCCCGCCCCCGCAAATCGGCAGCGTCGTAGCCCGGCAACAGGCTCGCGCCGGCATCGGAGACCCAGACAAGGTGATCTCCTTCCCGGGCGTATCGCTCGAGCCACAGCGACACCGCATCCCCAGCGTCGGAAATGTCCGCTATCTCGTCCCAGACGCCGCTATCGGGCATGAAAGAGCATACTCCCGCCTCGCCGCCATCGACATGCACGGCATACGCCATTGCATTATTGCCATAGACCATTCCGGCGGCGAGAGCGCCGCACAGGGCGGACGAACGCGCCGGGTCGGCATTCATGAATTCCATGGTTACAGCCCACAACGGACCCTTTTCGTCGAGCTGACCGGTCATGATCGATTTCAGGTCGCGAACCGGATCGGGAAGCGACAGCATAGCGACGCATCGCGAACCGTCGCGCATCGCAAAATCCGCTTCGAAGAACTTGAAATGGCGGCGCTCCCACGCGGAAGAAGCTTTCGGGCGCGAATGAAAAAAGAATTGGGGACGCCAGCCCCCCGATGGAATTCCGACCTGGGGAGGTCGGCCGCCGTGAGCGCACGGCTCTTTACGGTATATTATCTTCCCACCGTCACTCGCCAGCCAGATGTCGAAATCGGCGCCCGCGACCGGCGTCACGCCGGCAAGCAACGCTTCGACGTCATCCTGCCATAGACGTTGCTTGACCAGAACCGCTCCCGCCGGCCAGGCGGCGACAGCCAGAGCGCCGGCGGCGACGGCGAGCGCCCCGCGCCGCCCCCATAGATGCGAAGCGACCGCCGCGAAGCACGACCAGCACAGGGCCAACAACAGAGACAGATAACGCGCGGAGCGCTCCGGCAGGTCGTTCGGAAGCATGAACAGCGCGCCGGCTGCCAGTATCAGCCCGATGAACCATAAGCAGGTCGACGCCGGATCGAACTCGCCGTAACGGCGCGCGATAAAACCTGCGCCCAGGACAGCGCCTCCCAGGGCGAGGACGGAGAGGGCGATAACGAGGCCCCCCTGGTTCTTCGTCATCGAAGGCGTCACCGCTACGAACGCCCGGTTGGTGAGGTCGTTCCAGTCCCTTCTCTCGGGCGAGACGGTTCGTTTCAGGTGATGCTGCAACTTGCCGAACAGACTATCCGCCACGAATCCGCCGACGATGCCGCTCTCCCCGCCGTAGGTCCGGTCGAAAACCACCGCCTTGGTCGCCTGCCCAAAACCGAAGCAGACGACGAATCCGGCAGCATAGATGGCGATACACCGAAGCGCTTGCCGGGCCCGGGAGCGCAGCGTCCCGCCCTCCCGCGCCAGCCAGACGATCATGCCAAGCAATGCAACGACGAGAAAATTATGTCCGTCGAAAAACCATAAATACGACGACGCCATGCCCGCCGCAAAGCAAAACGGCGGCGCCGCCCGCAACGTGCGACGGTTTGTCAGCAACAACGCGAAGATGGCCGCCACCGCCACTGCCCACAGATACGGCAGCCCATTGGACGGCCCGGAATAACTCGCAATCCCGGCAAATGCGAGCCCGAAGGCAACCGGCGGAAGAGCAGCCGCCAGCGCTCCTGGCCCATGTATCGCCATTGCCCCCGCAAACAGCAGCCATGCTGCGCCAGTGGCGATCCCGACGAAGCGGTAGAACTCGGCGACCGATAACCAGCGCAATGCGATGGCGAAAATCGCCTTGCCGCCCCACCAATAACGGGGCTTCACCGGGTAGGAACCGACATCCACGCCGACCGACGCCGCTTTCGCCTCAGCACAATAATTGCTGTGCCGCGATTCCGTATGTAGCCCCCTCAAAACCACGGCATCGACAAGCGGGCCGTAACCGCCCGTGTCCCTCGCGCCAGCGAGGACCATGGCGGATATCTGGCAGTGCTCGAACGCCGCGTCGATCGCGATGTCGCTGTCCGACTCGCCCGTGAGCGGCGCGGCGGCGAAGCGCTGCTGTGCCAGTTCGTAGGGAATGCCGTTGCCCAGGTGATGCAGCCAGAAAAAGAAAGCGGTCGCCGCAATGGCGGCGGCGGCGTAAAGGCATAACGAACGCAGCGCTCGCCATAGCGTCGGACCTGCTGCGCCGGCGGCCGGCGGGGCGGCGATACGTCCGTTCATGAAACTTCCGGGCTGCGTCGCCGCAACTTCCTCAAGCGGCAACCCCGCCCGGCGGCGGCATCGAACCCCGCCGGACAGGCGGAAACGACCTTAACCCGCCGGCGGCTGTCGCGCGCGATTTCCCTGCCGTCCCCGACGCCTTCCGCCAACTCCCGTTCCGGCTGAAGATTACGGCGATGTCCAGCCGGTTCACGGGCGCCATCCGGACAACAGCCGGCCCCGGGCGAAGGTCGACGCCCGTTTCCCGCGGAACGCAGGTCGTCTCGACAGGCCCGCCCGCCGGTTCCGGGGCGTGCGCCCGATACCGGAGCAGCCGGCTTTCCACGGCGACGCCCCGGAAGCATAACCGACGCACTCGCCGCGTTCACCGGCGCCCCGTCCGCATCGACAGCAACGAAAGCAGGAAAGCGCCGAACATCGCCTGCGCGCCGATGACCAGCAACATCACAGCGGCGATCGACAGCCGGAGGCGCGCCTCCACCTCAATGCCGCCGGCCCATGCGAACAGACTCCGGACGCTTCCCGCCGCGCCGGACAGGGCGAGCGCGAACCCGGCCGCCAGCGCCCACTCCAGAACGTGACGCTCGCGCACGAAGGCGGCGAGGCGCCCCTCGATCAAACCGACCGACTCGCACCGGACGCGCGCAAGAAGATGGAACCCCACCGCCTGCGCGCCGCAGATGGCGAACGCCGCGCCCGCCAGCATGGTGTACGCTCCGAAACGCCCGCCGCTTTCGACCGGGTGGAGGACCGGCGCCAGCACCGCCGGCGCGCTCGCCGCAAGCAGCGCGCAGCCCGGGAACAGGAACAGCCAGCGCGGCGACAGCAACAGCAACAGACGCAGATGCCGCCAGCCGTCGCGGAACGCGCGCAAGCGCGACACGCGCTCGGGATCGAGGGCGCGGCGCTGCACGACCGGCGTCTCGGCGATCCGCATCCCCGCGCGGACGGCCTTGACGATCATCTCGGTCGCGCACTCCATCCCCGGACATCGAAGCCCGAGCGCCCGCGCCGCCTCGACGCGGAACCCGCGCAACCCGCAATGGAAATCCCCGAGCGGCGCGCCGCTGAGCAGTTTGCCGACGCCCGACAGCAGGGGGTTGCCGATGCGGCGCCGGAGAAACGGCATCGCGCCGGGGTCGATTCCCCCGGAGAAGCGGTTGCCGAACACGAAGTCATGCCCCTCGCGCAGCTTGTCCAGAAAGACATCGAGCGCGCCCAGATCGTGCTCCCCGTCGCCGTCTCCGAGAATCGCGTAACGACCGGCCGCCGCCTCGACGCCGGCGACGATCGCATTGCCGTATCCCGCCCGCGCCTCATGCACGACCCGCGCTCCGGCCGCGCGCGCCACGGCCGCCGAACGGTCGCGACTGCCGTTGTCCACGACCACGACTTCGCCGGCGGCGTCCCGGCGTTTCAGGAACCCCAGCGCCTCGCTCACGCAATGCGCTATCGCCTTCTCCTCGTCGCGACAGAGGATAAGGATAGACAGCTCCAGCTCGCCGGCGCGGGGCGTCGGTTCCGTCATCGCAAACCCGTCGAAAATATGGGACCCGGAACGGGCGGGACTCGTGCTCCCGATGCAGGGCGACTATAGCGGTCGTCCCGCGCCACGCAACCGGGCAACGCGCAACTGTCGCCAACATGCGCAGGCTTGGGCGCATGTCCGTTCGGTCGCGGGGGCGTGTGCGGCGAGCTGCCTGAGGGGTGGGCGTCCCGGGGCTTTTCGGCGGAGGGCGGGCATGGGGAAGACGGCGCCGTTTTCGACGAGGGTTTCGAGGGTGCGGCCCACAGCACTCTCAATGGCGTCGAAACCCCGGCGTCGCATGAGGACGCCGGTTTCGCGCTTGCCCCGCATCGGGTTGTCGTTGCGCGCCTCCCGCCCGGCCGCCGGCGCCGGCGACCATTTTGCCCGGCGCACGCGATGGGGGCGCCGCGAGAGCGGCTCGAGGCGTCCGCTTCGGCGCGTTTTCGCCAGCGATACAGGGCCGAAAGGGGAACCCCGACCGTCGCCACCGAGCGGGCGTCCAGGCCATCCTCTCGGGCCTGCCTCCAGCACTCGAGAGCGTCGCGTGTAATCTGTCTCGGCAGGCCAATAACCTGCATGGGGCCTCCATCGGCTGTTTCGTCACACCGAACAGCTTCTTCGGAGACCCCACTCCGCCTGCATGCCTCGTCTCTCACATGTGTCCAAACCAAATCACTACCGGAGCACGAGTGAGACCTCTGCATAACTCGTTTCGCCTGTGGCAGGCTCGCGTTCCCGGCGTTTTACGATGTTTCCGAACCCGCCGTCGGCGTATGACGATGCGTGACGGAATTGGGAACATCCGCCCCCTGCCCCGGTAATTCCCGCGAAAGAGCATGTGAAGAAATCGAGAGACGCCTCTATTCTTCGTCATTCCCGCGAAAGCGGGAATCTGCTTGCGGCGTTTCCGTAAGAAAAACCGCGCCGATATTGCGGACGGCCGCCTCCGGATTCCCGCTTTCGCGGGAATGACGAATAGTAGAGGCGTCTCACGACTTTTTCACACCCGCCTTCGAGCGTGTGAAGAAATCGCGCGCCTCTCATCGTGACGGAGGGATCGCCGAGGTATCGGCATTGCAAAAGACAATACCCATCGAATAATACTTCGTCATTCCCGCGAATAGAGCGTGTGAAGAAATCGGACAGATTTACAAATACTCGTCATTCCCGCGAAAGCGGGAATCCGTTGCGGCGTTTCCGTAATAAAAACGGGCCGATATTGCGGACGGCCGCCTCCGGATTCTCGCTTTCGCGGGAATGACGAAGAGTAGTAGCGTCTCTCGATTTCTTCACGCGCTCTTTCTCGGGAAAGAGAAAAGGCGGATTTTCGCAATCTCATCGAGCATCGTTATGCTCCGCCGGTGAGTTCGGGAGCGTCGCAAAACCGCGGAACCGCGATCCTGCCGCAAGCGAAACCGGTTATGCAGAGGTCTCACTTCGTCATTCCCGCGAAAGCGGGAATCCGGAGGCGGTGCGCGTAAGACTCTCCGATGTTTTTCTTGCGGAAACGGCGGGCTAGTGTCCCGCTTCTGAAGTTTGTATGATAATGTGTGTGATTGTGTGGCTTGCGGGGAGGTCATGGGATGGGGCGTCGTGCGGGTCGGCCGGTTGCCGCCGTGGTGTTGAGCGACGAGGAACGGTCGTATCTTGAGCGTCGGGTTCGTAGTCGTCGTGTGGGTCGCGGATTGTCGGAGCGTTGCCGCATCGTCCTGCGTTGCGCCGATGGTTTGACGAACAAGGCGGTTGCTGCGGAAGTCGGCGTGCATGAACACACGGTCGGCAAGTGGCGCCGTCGCTTCCTGAAGGATCGCGTTGAGGGGTTGTCGGACGCGCCGCGTTCGGGGCGTCCGCGCAGCATAGAAGACGCCCGGGTGGCCGAGGTTGTCCGGCGGACGCTCGACGCGTCGCCGGTCGACGCCACCCATTGGTCGATCCGCTCGATGGCCCGGGAAGTGGGGCTTTCCCCGGCGTCGGTGCAACGGATCTGGAAGGCGTTCGGTCTGCAACCGCACCGGTCGGAGACGTTCAAGCTTTCCGGCGACCCGCAGTTCGTGGACAAGGCGCCGACATTGTCGGCCTCTATCTGTCGCCGCCGGATCGCGCGCCGGTGCTCTGCGTCGACGAAAAGAGCCGGATACAGGCGCTCGACCGCACCCGGCCCGTCCTGCCCATGACGCCGGGCATGGCCGAGAGGCGAACCCACGACTATCGGCGCAATGGGACGACCTCGCCGTTCGCCGCCCTCGACATCGCCACCGGTTTCGTCATCGGCAAGTGCTACAAGCGCCACCGGGCGCGGGAGTTCCTCTCCTTCCTCAAGGAAATCGACGCCCATGTTCCCGATGACCTCGATATTCACATCGTCATGGACAACTACGCCACCCACAAGACCGCAGCGGTGAAATCCTGGATGGCGCGGCGTCCGCGCTATCGTGTTCACTTCACGCCGACCTCGGCGTCCTGGATCAATCGGGTGGAACGCCGGTTCGCCGAACTGACGCGCAAGCAGCTGCAAAGGGGCGCGCATAACTCGACGAAACAGCTTGAAGCGGATATCCGCTCTTTCATCGACAAGCACAACCGGAACCCCAAACCCTTCAGGTGGACGAAATCCGCCGACGATATCCTCGCATCCGTCAAGCGCTTCTGCCATCGCGTCGAGCATACCCTATGCCACGAACTTTAGAGGCAGGACACTAGGATCCGCGCCCGAATCCGCAGCGCCCGCGCCAAACCCGAACAGGGGTCCCCCGGGCGCCCCGCCCCCCGCCGCATTTCCGGCGGTTGCCTGCTCGGCTCGACTTCCGGCGATGTTGCGAGGCATCGACGGGATGCCCGGGCGCCTCGATTCGATCCGGCTTGTCGTTGTTCGGATATGTTCGTTCCGCGAAAGAGCGTGTGAAAAAATCGAAAAGCTCTACTACTCTTCGTCATTCCCGCGAAAGCGGGAATCTGCTTGCGGCGTTTCCTTAATAAATACGGCCGATATTGCGGACGGACGCCTCCGGATTCCCGCTTTCGCGGGAATGACGAAGTACTATTCGGTGGCTATTGTCTTTTACAATGCCGTTACTTCGGCAATCCGGCTGTCATGATCGGAGACGCCCGATTTCTTCACACACTCTTTCGCGGGAATACGGCAACGTGAAGCGCGCGCAGTATCGCTGCGCACTCGCTGTCCCAGGCGCCGTCTATGCGGCGGGGGCGGAAATGGCGCTGGAAGGCGGTCGCTACGGTTTCGGTGGCGGCGTCGTATTCGCCGGAGGCGTGGAGGTCGTATCCCCAGGCGGCAAGCGCCGACTGCATGGCGGAAACGGCCGGGCCGCTGCTCCCCGGGCGCAACGCCGGCGCGGCGGGGATCGGGCCGGGAACCTCCGGCCACAGGCCGACTCCGGCGCGCGCCAGACGCGGCCAGTCGAAGAGCTCGCCGGGGTCGCGCTTGCGCGCCGGAGCAATGTCGGAATGGCCTACGACCCGCCGCGGCGCGACGCCATGGCGCCGCACGATGTCCCCCGCGAGACGCTCCAGCGCGGCCATCTGCGCTTCGGGGAACGGACGATAGCCGTGTTCGTGTCCGGGGTTAACGAGTTCGATGCCGATCGAGCGGTCGTTGACGCCGGGCCGGCCGGCCCAGGCCGAAACCCCCGCATGCCACGCGCGCCGCGCCTCCGGAACCAGCCGGTATGCGGTCCCGTCCTCGTCGATGGCGTAATGGGCGCTCACCCGGGCGCGGGGGTCGCAGAGCCGCTCCAGCGCCGAGGCGGCGTCGCGCATCCCCGTATAGTGCAGCACCAGCATATCCACTGCGCCGCCCGGCGGGCGCGGGTCGCTGTTGGGGGACGGGCGGTCGACGATGGCGACTCCGCCGGTCAGGAGAGCCACCGCGCGCGGTTGGGCCAGCGGTCCACGAGGTCCAGGAACAACGGGTCGATGCTACCGCGGCCGCGCGCCGCCTGCGCGGCGAGAGGCCCCGGCGAGTCGTTGAACGCCAGCAGCGACAGGTCGGTCATGCGCATCGGATAAAGCACGCCGTCCAGATGGTCGCATTCGTGCTGGAGCAACGCCGCCCAGCTCCCCTCCGCCTCGTGCTCTACGGCCTCGCCATCCAGGGTCGCGTAGGCGACGCCGATATGCGGATGGCGAGGCACGCGCCCATGCAGGCCGGGGAGCGAGAGACAACGCTCCCAGACCTCCACGGTCCGCTCGTCGAGGGGCGTCAGGACGGGGTTGACCATGACGGTCCACGGCACGGGGCCGTAACCGGCGTTGGCGGGGATGCGGTCGGCGCGCAGACGGTAGACGACGAGGCGGACGGAACGGAACACCTGCGGGGCGGCGAGGCCGCTGGCGCCGATATGGTCCAGCGTCTCGCGCATGTCGTCGGCGAGGCGCGCGATCTCCGGGGCGCACGGGTCCTCGACCGGACGCGCCGGGGCGCGCAGGACCGGATGGCCCATGCGGGCGATCTCGAGAACCGACATGTCGCGCCTCCCCTCCGCCGTGGCGTCTTGCCGCACCCTATTGTCGCGGAAAGCGTCACGCCGCCGCAACCGCCCGGCAATTCTCATTTTGGCCTGGAGCGATGCGGCGGATCGGTCGCGGCCCCCTGGGAGCGCCGGCGTCTCGCCGGCATCTACGTTGTTGCGCGCTTCGCGCGCATGCCGGCGAGACGCCGGCGCTCCCAGGAAGGCGCCTCCATCGCCACAACGAGAATCACTGGCCGGTTCAGAGAGCGGCGGAGGCGAACGACGCGAGGTCTTCGAAGCGCGCGTCGAAACGGGCTTGCGGGGCGGGGCTTGCGGCGCCGCCCGGACGCCCGGCGCGGCGGTCTATCCACACGGTCGCGAGCCCCGCCGCCTGCGCCGGTTCGTGGTCGTGATAGAGGCTTTGCGCGACGTGCAGGACGCGCGCCGCCGGAATATCGTCGGCCTTCAGCGCGTCGAGCATGAAGCGGAAGGCGCGCGGGTCGGGCTTGTAGGCGCCGATCCCGTCGGCGGTGAACACGTAATCGAACGGAACCCCCATCGGCCCCCGCGAGCGCTCGAAACTCGCGCGGTCTACGTTCGACAGCACGCACAGCCGGTAGCGCCGGCGCAGCGCGCGCAGCGCCCGCGCGCTGTCGGGAAAGGGCGGCCACTCGCCGACGGAGGCCCCGAACGCGGCGCACTCTTCCGCCGTCGCCGGCGCGCCGCGCTCGCGCGACACAGCCTCCAGGACCTGCGCCAGAACCTGCGGATAGACGAGGTCCGGCTGCGCTTGCTGGACAGCGGTTTCGTGGCGGGCGAAGGCGGCGAGAAGCGCCTCGTCGCCGGCGCCGGCCCGCGCCGCCTCCGGCAGGCGCGAACGCCACGGCCCGAAGGCGTTCGCCAGCCCGGTCTCCCAGTCGATCAGCGTGCCGTAACAGTCGAACGACAGGACCTCGAAATCGGGATAGCGCATGGTTATCCTCCTCCGGCGCCGGCGAAAGCGCGCAAATCGTCGAAGAGCGCCCGGTCGACGATGACGCGGGGCGCCTTGTTCTGACCGCCGAGCTTGCCGCGGCGTTTCATCCACGCTGCGAACCCGCCGGGGGCGAGCGCCGTCACCCGGGGCGCGTCGAGACCGAACCCGCCGGCGCGATGGGCCTCGTAGTCTTCGTTGAGACGGCAAAGGGCGGCGTCGAGGCGTTCGGCGAAGCGCGCACGCCGGCGCGCATCGACCCCCGCTTCGCCGAATTCGACAATGTAGAGATGGCCGCCGCGCGCGCCCGGACGGTCGGAGAACAGGCTGCCGACGGCGAAATCCGTCACCGTCGCGGCAATGGCGCGCGCCGCCTCGGCGACGGCGCGTTCGAGTTCCGACACGATCACGTGTTCGCCGAACGCCGACAGGGTGAGGCCGACGCGCCCGGTCACCAGCACGCGCGGCGGGTCGCGGTCGATGAGGGTTACGGTATCGCCGACGACATAGCGCCAAAGCCCGGCGCAGGTTGTGACGACAAGCGCGTATTCGACCCCCGTTTCGGCGTCCCCGACCCAGCGGGCGGGCGGATTGTCGCTGTCGAGTTCGGCGACGGGCATGAATTCGTAGAAGACGCCGTTGTCGATCAGGAGCCGCAGGCCGTCGCCGTCGCCCCGGTCGGCGATGGCGAAGAACCCTTCGCTGGCGGGGTAGACCTCGCGCGTTTCGGCGTGTCCGCCTTCGAGCAGGGCGGCGAAGCGGTCGCGATAGGGCTCCCAGGCGACGCCGCCATGCACGAGCATTTCCAGGTCGGGCCAGATTTCGGCGACGCGGCCGCTAGCGACGTCGGCGATCTCCATCAGGCGGTCGAAAAAAATCAGCAGCCAGCTGGGGGTCCCGGCGACGGCGCGGATGTCTTCGGTCAGCGAGCGCCGGGCGAAGCGGTCGATCTTGACCTCCCAATCGGCGATCTCCTCGAGCGCGCGGGGCGGGAAGTAGCGCGGACGCGCCCAGAACGGGACGCGCGACGCGGCGATGCCGCTGAGGTCGCCGCTGCGCACCCCGGGGGCGCGCTCCACGAGGCCGGTGGAGCCGCCGAGCATGAAGACGCGCCCGGCGAGAAGGCGGCTCTGCGGCCGGTTCGCCGCGTGATGCGCGAGGAGGTCGATGCCGGCGCGCGCGTTCGCGCGGACCGCCTCGCGGGTGACGGGGATGAATTTGGTCGCGCCGCGCGAGGTGCCCGACGAGACCGCGAGCCAGGGCGCGGGCCCGGGCCACGTGCAGTCCGCGAGGCGCGGAAACGCGTCGCGCCACCAGGCGTCCCAGAAGGCGTCGTAATCGCGCGGCGGCACGCGGGCGCGGTAGCCGTCGAGATCGGCGATGCCGTCGAAACCGTGATCGCGGCCGAAGCGCGTGCGGCGGGCGCGGCGCACCAGCGCCCGCAGGAGGGAGAGTTGCGCCTTTTGCGGGTCGAGGCGGTCGAGGCGGGCGCGGCGCCGGCGGGCGTGAGCGCGCAGGGCCCAGGTGACGTCGAGCATGTCAGGCCCTGCGCGGCGGCGCGGCAAGGGATGCGACATTCGGCGGCGAGGCGTGTATAGGACGCCGGTCGCCGCCGCGCCCGCGGCCCCCGCCCGATCCGGAAACCGCATCGGAAACCGCATGGCCGTCACGCCCGAGCGCGCCGCCCCGGTCGGCGACAAATCGGAACTCGTCGCTTGGCTCGAGGCCGGGTGCAAGCCGCGGCAGGCGTGGCGCATCGGCACCGAGCACGAGAAATTCGGGTTCCGCCGCGAGGACCTCGCGCCCATCGCCTATGACGGCGAGCGCGGCATCCGCGCCATTTTCGAACGCCTCATGCGCCTCGGCTGGACCGCCGTCCGCGAGGACGGCAACCCCATCGCGCTGACGCGCGGGCGGCAGTCGATCACCCTCGAACCGGGCGGACAGCTGGAACTGTCCGGCGCTCCGGTCGAAACCCTGCACCGGACCTGCGACGAAGTGAACGGGCATCTGGAACAGCTGCGCCCGGTCGGAGCGGAACTCGGGATCGGCTTCCTCGGCATCGGCATGCAGCCGAAATGGCGACGCGAGGACATCCCCGTCGTGCCCAAGCGCCGCTACGACATCATGCGCGCCTACATGCCGCGGAAAGGCCGTCTGGGTCTCGACATGATGCTGCGCACCTGCACCGTGCAAACCAACCTCGACTTCGAGTCCGAGGCCGACATGGTGCGCAAGTTCCGCGTCGGCCTCGCCTTGCAGCCGGTCGCGGTGGCCCTGTTCGCCAACTCGCCTTTCGTCGACGGCAAGCCCAGCGGCTTCCTCAGCGCCCGCACGCATGTCTGGTCCGACACCGACCCCGACCGTTGCGGGGTTCCCGCCTTCGTCTTCGAGGACGGCATGGGGTTCGAGGCGTGGGCGGACTACGCCCTCGACGTGCCCATGTATTTCGTGCGCCGCGCGGGCGGTTACGTCGACACGGCGGGACGGTCGTTCCGGGACTTCCTCGCCGGGCGGCTCGAGGAACTCCCCGGCGACCGCCCAACGCTGGCGGACTGGGAAGACCACCTGACGACGATCTTCACCGACGTGCGCCTGAAGCGGTATCTGGAGATGCGGGGAGCGGACGGCGGCCCGTGGCACATGCTGTGCGCCCTGCCGGCGTTCTGGGTGGGGTTGCTCTACGACTCCGCGGCGCTCGGCGAGGCGTCCGATCTGGTGGCGGGCTGGACTGCGGCCGATGCGGAGCGGCTTCGCGACGACGCGGCGCGGCGCGGTCTCGACGCGCAGTTCCGGGGGCGGCCGCTGCGCGACCTCGCGCGCGACGTGCTGGCCATCGCCCGGGGCGGCCTCGCCCGGCGCGGGCGGCTCGACCGCGGCGGGGCCGACGAAACCGGGTTCCTGACCCTGCTCGATGTCGCGGTGGAAGAGTCGCGCTGCCCGGCGCGGGCTCTCCTCGAGGCCTGGCGCGGCGAATGGGGCGGGACGGTGGACCCCGTCTTCGAGGCCTCCTCCTATTGAGACGCCCCCCGAAGCGCGCCGGCCAGCAATTCTCATTTTGGTCCATGGCGCCGCGGCGGGTTGGTTGCGGTCGTCCCTGGGAGCGCCGGCGTCTCGCCGGCACGCGCGCGAAAACAAGATGCCGGCGAGACGCCGGCGCTCCCAGGGGGCAACGTCCATCGCCAAAATGAGAATCGCTGCGCGCCGGCAAACGGCATTGACGGAACCGGCGCCGTCGTCCATCATGCGCCCGTGAACGCCGCTGTCGTCACGCTTGGGAAGCGGTTCCGGTAACGGAACACCATGGCTGTCGCCGCATTCGATACATACGCCGCCGCCAAAACGCTCCGGGAAGCCGGGTTCGACGAGCGCCAGGCCGAAGCGGCCGTGACGATGTTCCGCGACGCCATGACCGAAAGCGTCGCCACCAAGGCCGATCTCGCCGTCGCGGTCGCCGATCTCAAGGCCGACATGCTCACGCTCAAAACCGATATGCTTACGCTCAAGGCCGATATGCTCAGGGTCGCCATCGGGCTTGTCATCGCCAACGTCACCCTCACTGTCGCCCTCATCAAGCTGCTTCCGTAAGCCGCCGGCGCGCGGGCAGGAAACGGAAGGGGAGCGCACGGGATTGACACAACCCGATCCGCCGCCCATCATGCGCCTGTGAGTGCTGTTATCGCCGCGCGCGCGAAGCGGCTCCGGTAAGGCTGCGCCATGGCCGTCGCCGCTTTCGACACTTACACCGCCGCCAAAACGCTCCGGGAGGCGGGGTTCGACGACCGCCGGGCCAAAGCAGCCGCGGCGGTGGTCCGCGACGCCATAACCGGGGGCGTCGCCACCGGGGCCGACCTTGCGGAGCTCAAGGCCGACCTGCTCAAGGGCGCCATCGGGATCGTCATCGCCAACGTCGCCCTCACTGTCGCCCTCGTCAAACTGCTTCCATAGGCCGCCAGCGCGCGGGCGGGAACCGGAAGGGGAGCGCACGGGATTGACACAACCCGATCCGCCGCCCATGATGCGCCTATGAGCACTGTTATCGTCGCGCCCGCGAAGCGGCTCCGGTAAGGCTGCGCCATGGCCATTGCCGCTTTCGACACTTACGCCGCCGCCAAAACGCTCCGGGAGGCGGGGTTCGACGAGCGCCAAGCCGAAGCGGCCGTGGCGGTGGTCCACGACGCCATAACCGGGGGTGTCGCCACCAAGGCTGACCTTGCGGAGCTCAAGGCCGACATGCTCAAGGTCGCCATCGGGCTCGTCATCGCCAATGTCGCCTTCACCGCCACCCTCACGGTCGCCCTCATAAAGCTGCTTGCGTAGACCGCCGGCGCGGCGCGCGCCCCGGACGAGGGGATGGGAAGGTGGTGGAGCCGAGGGGAATCGAACCCCTGACCTCGACATTGCGAACGTCGCGCTCTCCCGACTGAGCTACAGCCCCACGGCGCCGCGCAAACGGCGGACGCATGTTATATAGTGGCGATTCCCGCGCGTAAATCCCCTGTCGGTCATGCTGCAACTCATCGCCTTCGTGGACTGGCTTCTGGGCATCTATGTGTGGATCGTCATCGGCAACGTGATCCTCAGCTGGCTCATCGTCCTGAAAGTGGTCAACATGCACAACCGTGTCGTCTACGCGATCGGCGACACGCTCCACACCCTCACCGAGCCTGTGTTGCGGCGCATCCGCAGCGTGCTGCCGGCGCTGGGCGGGCTCGACCTGTCGCCGGCCGTCCTGCTCGTCGCCATCGTGTTCGTCCGCCAGGTGCTGCTCGTGAACCTTGCCAGGCAAGTGGCCGGGTTCTGAAACGCCGCGCCTATAGCGCCCGCCGCCCGGCGCGCGCCAGCGTTTTCAGGCGCAGCGCGTTGAGCCTGATGAACCCCTCGGCGTCGCCCTGGCGATACACGTCGTCGGCCTCGAAGGTGGCTGTCGCCTCGTCGTAAAGCCCGTCCGGCGCGCGCCGCCCGGTGACGATGACATTGCCCTTGTAGAGTTTGAGGCGCACTTCGCCCGTCACCGCCTCGCGGCCCGAGTCGATGGCGGCCTGGAGCATCCGCCGCTCCGGCGAGAACCAGTAGCCGTTATAGACGAGTTCGGCGTAGCGCGGCATCAGCTCGTCCTTGAGGTGCTGGGCCTCGCGGTCGAGGGTGACGCTCTCCATCGCCCGCCGCGCGACGAGGATCGCAGTCCCCCCCGGGGTTTCGTAGACGCCGCGCGATTTCATGCCGACATAGCGGTTCTCCACGACATCGACGCGGCCGATTCCGTTCGCGCCGGCGACGGCGTTGAGGCGCTCGAGCAGCGCCGCCGGCGTCAGCCGTTCGCCGTTCACGCTCACCGGATCGCCGGCCTCGAAACCGAGGACGATTTCCGTCGCGCGGTCGGGCGCCGCCTCGGGGGCGACGGTGCGCGTGAACATGTCCTCGTCGGGGGCAATCCAGGGGTCTTCCAGAACCTTGCCCTCATAGGAGATGTGGAGCAGGTTGGCGTCGGTCGAATAGGGCGCTTCGCCGCGCTTGTCGGTCGGGACGGGGACCTGGTGCGCTTCGGCCCAGGCGACGAGCCGGGCCCGCGAATCGAGGTCCCATTCGCGCCAGGGGGCGATAACGCGGATGTCCGGGTCGAGCGCGTAATAGGCGAGTTCGAACCGCACCTGGTCGTTCCCCTTGCCGGTGGCGCCGTGGGCCACGGCGTCGGCGCCGACGGCGCGGGCGATGGCGATCTGACGCTCGGCGATCAGCGGCCGGGCGATCGACGTGCCCAGGGGATACACGCCCTCATAGAGCGCGTTGGCGCGGAACATGGGGAACACGTAGTCGGCGACGAAAGTCTCGCGCAGGTCCTCGACGAAGATCTCGCGGACCCCCATGCGCTCCGCCTTGTCGCGCGCCGCCTCCAGTTCCTCTCCCTGGCCGAGGTCGGCGGTGAAGGCGACGGCCTCGCAGGCGTAGCGCTCCCGCAGCCAGCGCAGGATCACCGAAGTGTCGAGCCCGCCCGAAAAAGCGAGCACGACTTTGCGGACAGGGCGCGATTCGCTCTCGTCGGGCATGGGACCCTCCTGTGTCGATGTCATGCGGAAGGCGCGGCGGGCGGGCGCCCGCAGCTACGCCGGGACGCGGACGGCGGTCGCGGAGGCGCGCCGCCGCGGCGCGCGTTCGCTGGCGCTCCTGAGCTGGCCGCAGGCGGCCATGATGTCGCGCCCGCGCGGGGCGCGGACAGGCGCCGAGAACCCGGCGTCGTTGACGATCTCCGCGAAGGCGCGCATGCGCTTCGCGCCCGAGCACTCGTAAGGCGCCCCGGGCCAGGGGTTGAACGGAATGAGGTTGACCTTGGCGGCGATGCCCGACAGAAGCCGCGTCAGTTCGCGGGCGTCGGAGTCGCTGTCGTTGACGCCGCGCAGCATGACGTATTCGAAGGTGATGCGCCGCGAATTGCGGGCGTTCGGGTAGTGGCGGCAGGCGTCGAGCAGCATGGCGATGGGATAGCGGCGGTTGATGGGCACCAGCTCGTCGCGCAGTTCGTCGCGCACCGCGTGGAGCGAAATCGCCAGGCCCACGTCGAGCTCGCGCCCCAGGCGCTCGATCATCGGAACCACCCCCGAGGTCGACAGGGTGATGCGCCGGCGCGACAGCGCCAGTCCTTCCGGGTCGATGACGATGCCCAGGGCGGCGACCACATTGTCGTAATTGAGCAGCGGTTCGCCCATGCCCATCACGACGATGTTGGAGATCAGGCGGCCGCCGGGCGGCACGGCCCATTCGCCGATGGTGTCGCGCGCCGTCAGCATCTGCCCGACGATCTCCGCTGTCTCCAGGTTGCGCACCAGCCTTTGCGTGCCGGTATGGCAGAACCGGCAGGTCAGGGTGCAGCCGACCTGCGACGACAGGCAGAGCGCGCCGCGGTCGGCTTCGGGGATATGCACGCACTCGACCTCGTTGCCGTCATCGAGGCGCAGGAGCCACTTGCGCGAGCCGTCGCGCGATGTCCGCAGGGCGGCGATGTCGGGGCGACCGATGCGGTAGCGCTCCGCGAACTCGCGTCGCAGCGCCTTCGGCAGGTTCGCCATGTCGTCGAAACGGCGCGCCCCGCGGCAGTACAGCCAGTGCCACAATTGTTTGGCGCGGAACGGCTTCTCGCCGACCGACGCCATCTCGGCGGCGAGTTCGCGGCGGGTCAGGCCCACCAGGTCGCGTTTCGCCGGCGCGGTCACGGACCGCAGGCCTCGCGCATCGCCCGTCGCGCCGCGGTGAAGCCCAGCAGCGACCAGGTGTCGACGGTGTCGGTGCCGCGCGCCGATGTCCCCTTCGCGACCATCCGCGTTCCCGCCGCCATCGCCGCGACGAGAGCCTTGTCGTCGGCGTCGCTGTATGCCCACGCGGTCTCACCCCGGGTGAACAGCGTCCAGGGTTCGCCGTCGTCGATGCGCAGTTCGACCTCGCCGCCCTCGCGATGGGGATAGCCCGCCTCGATGCTCACCACGTCGGCGCCGCCGGAGCCCCCTCGCCGCGTGACCTGGATGTAGGTCTTGCCGCGGCGCGTATAGTTCCCCTCGCTGCGCGCCGGGAAGGACACCATGTAGCAGACCTGCGCCCCGTCCTCCACGAAGGCGGCGGCGCACCAGTCCCGGTGACAGCCGAGCGAGGAATCCTGGCCCATGGCGGGGGCGGAAGCCGCCAGCGCCGCGGCGGCGAGACCGGGAAGGGCGAGGCGGCGGAACGGGTTCATCTTCACCTCCGAAACATCCGGCGCCGCTCCGCCCGCCGCTTGCCCCGGGCGCGTCGGGCTTGCTATCGCTCCGGCCGGGCGCGGGCGCGGGCGCGGCGTCGGGAGGAGATAATCGTTGCGCAGGGCGGTTTGCAAGAGATCGCGCGACAGCGCCGACGGGTCGGGCGGAGGCCGGGCGCGCGTCGGGCGCGGGAGAGGCCCGTGAGCGGCGGGGCGCTGCGCGCGCAATACGAGGCGCATCCCTACCCGCGGCGCGACCCGCGCGACGAGGCGCGACGGCTGGTCGTCGGCTCGCCGAGCCACGTCGACGAAATCGTCCATTACGGCTTCGCCGGCGCGGACCCGACGGCGCGCGGCAGACGGTTCCGGGCGCTGGTCGCGGGCGGCGGCACCGGCGACGCCACGGTCATGATGGGCCAGCAGCTGTCCGACCGCGGCGCCGACGCCGAGGTCCTGCATGTCGACCTGTCGCGCGCTTCGCTGAAAATCGCGCAGGCGCGCGTCCGCGCGCGGCGGCTGCGCAACGTCCGCTTCCTCCGCGCTTCGCTGTTCGACCTCGCCGCTCGGGCGCCGTTCGACTATATCGACTGCTGCGGGGTGCTTCACCATCTCGAAGACCCCGCCGAAGGGCTGCGGCGGCTCGCGGCGCTGCTCGCCGACGACGGCGCCATGGGCGTCATGGTCTACGGGGCGTTCGGGCGCACCGGCGTCTATCAGGCGCAGGCGGCGCTGCGGCTGCTCGGCGCGCCGGCGGAGTCCGATGGCGGCCTGGCGCTGGCGCGGCGTTTCCTCCACGCCCTGCCCGCCGGCAACTGGCTGGCCCGCAACCCGTGGGTGGCCGACCATCTTCACGGCGACGATGCGGGCCTTTACGACCTGCTCCTGCACGTCCGGGACCGCGCGTGGACGGTTCCGCAAATCTTCGACCTGGCGCATGCGGCGGGTCTCGCGATTTCCGCCTTCGTCGAAGCGGCGCGTTACGACCCGGCGTCGTGGCTCGACGACGCCCTGGCCGAGCGCGCAGCGGCGCTGCCCTGGCCGGAGCGCTGCGCGCTCGCCGAATTGACGGCGGGCAACATGAAGCGCCATGTCTTCTACGCGGCGAAGGCGGCGGCGGCGCGTCCGGCGGCGCCTCCGCTGTCGGCGCGAACCGTCCCCGTGACGCGCGGCGTCGACGCCGCGGCGCTGGCGCGCGAGATCGCCGCGAGCGGCGCGCTGACGGCGGAGATCGAGGGGACATCGTTCACCCGCCGGTTCGGACCTCTGGCCGCCGCCATCCTGTCGCGCATCGACGGACGGCGCTCGCTGGCCGACATCCGCGCCGCGCTGACGGTGGACTGCCCGTGGTCGGAATTCGAGGCCGCCTTCGGCGATCTTTACGGCAAATTGAACGGCCTCAACCTGCTGCTTCTGCGCAACGGCGCCGCATCGTAAGCGGCCAGCGGTTCTATCCCCGGACCGCCGCACACTTCGGGGCGTCGCCGGGTGACAATCGACGGCCGTCGCGCTGCCTTTTTTTTCCGCGACGCTTCGCCCGCGCCGGCGCTTGAATTCACTCACGATCACGATGTACACGTAACAGGTAGCGAAATGCGAGGCGAGGGGGATGGGCGGCATGGCAATGCTGCGAGCGTGTGTGTAGCGGGGCCTGGCCACGCGATGGACGGGGAAGCGCGGCGACGTCCGCGCAAGACCGCCAGGCGCGATGTGGACGGAAAGCATCTCGCATGCGGCCGCGCCTGCTCGTCTCGACCTTCCCGACGGCGCCGTCCTGCGCGCGACGGTGAATCACGCATGACTGAACAACAGATTCGGTTCGCAAAAGAGACAGCGGTATGAGCGCCAGGGACGACGAGTATCTGCAGATCGTTTTGGACGCGGTTCGACGCTGTGCCCGCTACAAACCGAAATTCGGTCGGGGATCGAAAGCCGATGGATTGACGCTAATGTCCTGCCTCTAAAGTTCGTGGCGTAATGTGTGTTCGACGCGATGGCAGAAGCGCTTGACGGATGCGAGGATATCGTCGGCGGATTTCGTCCACCTGAGGGGTTTGGGGTTCCGGTTGTGCTTGTCGATAAAAGAGCGGATATCCGCTTCAAGCTGTTTCGTCGAGTTATGCGCGCCCCTTTGCAGCTGCTTGCGCGTCAGTTCGGCGAACCGGCGTTCCACCCGATTGATCCAGGACGCCGAGGTCGGCGTGAAGTGAACACGATAGCGCGGACGCCGCGCCATCCAGGATTTCACCGCTGCGGTCTTGTGGGTGGCGTAGTTGTCCATGACGATGTGAATATCGAGGTCATCGGGAACATGGGCGTCGATTTCCTTGAGGAAGGAGAGGAACTCCCGCGCCCGGTGGCGCTTGTAGCACTTGCCGATGACGAAACCGGTGGCGATGTCGAGGGCGGCGAACAGCGAGGTCGTCCCGTTGCGCCGATAGTCGTGGGTTCGCCTCTCGGCCATGCCCGGCGTCATGGGCAGGACGGGCCGGGTGCGGTCGAGCGCCTGTATCCGGCTCTTTTCGTCGACGCAGAGCACCGGCGCGCGATCCGGCGGCGACAGATAGAGGCCGACAATGTCGGCGCCTTGTCCACGAACTGCGGGTCGCCGGAAAGCTTGAACGTCTCCGACCGGTGCGGTTGCAGACCGAACGCCTTCCAGATCCGTTGCACCGACGCCGGGGAAAGCCCCACTTCCCGGGCCATCGAGCGGATCGGCCAATGGGTGGCGTCGACCGGCGACGCGTCGAGCGTCCGCCGGACAACCTCGGCCACCCGGGCGTCTTCTATGCTGCGCGGACGCCCCGAACGCGGTGCGTCCGACAACCCCTCAACGCGATCCTTCAGGAAACGACGACGCCACTTGCCGACCGTGTGTTCATGCACGCCGACTTCCGCAGCAACCGCCTTGTTCGTCAAACCATCGGCGCAACGCAGGACGATGCGGCAACGCTCCGACAATCCGCGACCCACACGACGACTACGAACCCGACGCTCAAGATACGACCGTTCCTCGTCGCTCAACACCACGGCGGCAACCGGCCGACCCGCACGACGCCCCATCCCATGACCTCCCCGCAAGCCACACAATCACACACATTATCATACAAACTTCAGAAGCGGGACACTAGGCTCAGGACTCATAACCGGAATATGACGGTTGCGGCGATGCAGATGGCGCTGAAGAAGGTGTGCGCGCAGCGGTCGTATCGCGTGGCGATGCGTCGCCAGTCCTTGAGCCGACCGAACATGCGCTCAACGAGGTTGCGTTGCTTGTAAAGCCCGGCATCGCAGGCGACCGGCTTCTTGCGGTGCGCCCGTCCGGGGATGCAGGGGGCGATCCCGCGTCCCTCCAGGGCTTCGCGGAAGCGGTCGCTGTCGTAGCCCTTGTCGCCAATCGGGACATTCGCGTCCGGCGGCAAGGCGTTGAACATCATCGCGGCGCCGCGATGGTCGCTGACCTGCCCTTCGGTCAGCAGCATGATCGGGGGCTTGCCGTCGCCGTCGCAGACCGCGTGCAGTTTCGAGTTGAGGCCGCCCCGGGTGCGTCCGATACAGCGCGAAAGAGCCCCTTTTTTAGCAGACTGGCTGCGGTGCGGTGGGCCTTCAGATGGGTGGCGTCGATTATCGCTGTCCCCGTTGCCCGGCCCTCCGCCGCCAGGGCCGCGAAGATGTGGTTGAACACGCCGGCCTCGCTCCACCGCACGAAGCGGTTGTAGAGGGTCTTGTGGGGACCGTATTCGGAGGGCGCGTGACGCCGGATGAGGCCGTATCGGATCACATGGATGATGCCGGAGATGACGCGCCGGTCATCGACCCGGGGCACGCCGCGGACCTTGTTGGGCAGCAGCGGCCGGATGCGATCAAATTGGGTCTCGGAGAGCCAGACTTGGTGGTCGGACATGGTGCACCCCCTGTATCTGGTGGCAGCACACCACACATCCTAACCCAACGCAACCCCCTTTATGGGTCCTGAGCCTAGCAAGATCGGTCGGCCGCGGACTGGCTGCGCGAACTGGGCGGGGAGCGAATCTATCGGGTGGTGTGGGAGCCGCTTTTGCGCGGCAAATTTGGCGATCTGGCAGAGGACGTGGCGGCTGTCTGGTTCTGGAACAAGATCAAACTACGCGGTGGGAGCCGCGGCGGAGGCGGGTCTGAACGCCTCGCTTATTATCGGGGCGGCTTCGCGGCCCTTGCCGACGCGCTTGCCGGTGCGATCCGCGCCCAGGGCGGAGAAATCAGGACCGGAACGCCCGCCGTGGGGCTGAGCGCCGCCGCCGGGCGAGTCACGGGAATTGCTATCCCCGGATCGGTGCTGGCTGTCGACGGGGCGATCATGACGCCGGCGCTGCCTATCGTTGCCGATCTCGTGGCGCCGGACGCGCCGCGCGCGTGGGCGGAGAGCCTGCGGCGCATCCGATACCTCGCCAACCTTTGTGTCGTCCTGGAGCTGGACCGCAGTCTCTCGGACATCTACTGGCTGAACGTCAACGATCCCGAGTTCCCATTCGTCGGGGTTATCGAGCATACGAATTTTGAGCCATCCTCGACTTATGAGGGCCGGCACGTCGTGTACCTTTCGCGATACTTGGCGGAAAGCGACGCGATGTGGCGAATGTCGGAGCGCGAGGTGATCGCTTTCACGCTCGGACATCTGCGTCGGATGTTTCCCGACCTGACCGATAAGCATGTTCTGACCGCTCACGTTTGGCGCGCGCGCTACGCACAACCCGTGGTGGATCGGGGCTACCGTCGGCGCATTCCCGGCCGGCGAACCCCGATAGAGAACTTGTATCTGGCGACGATGGCGCAGATCTATCCGCAGGACCGCGGCACTAACTACGCGATCCGGCAAGGCCGGGACGCCGCCCGCGAACTCGCAGAGGCCTTGGGCGCCGGTTTTCACGGCAACCATCGCACCGGAAGGGATTCGAGTGTCTCCCGCAACAGGGTTTGAACCGACACCCGCGCTCCGGGTGAAAATATCCACATTTGGGAATCTTGATCGATCCACTGCCTTGAGAGGAACTTGCCTCTCAGAGCCGTTTACCGTTCGCCTGGAGAGCGTTCGTTGCGTTTGCCCGGTGCGTCATTTCCCACCGGCGAGGAAATCCACGATCTCTCGCGCCTGGTTTTCGGAAATTCCGGTATTCGGCATCCGGCTGCCCGGAGCAAATTCCTCCGGGGCTGTCAGAAACGCCACAAGGCTTTCTTTAGTCCAGATTTCGGCAAGATTATCGAACGCGGCCGAAAAATCGTAGCCGGCGACCGCGCCGGCGCGACGCCCGACCGCGCCGACAAGGTGAGGACCGACATTGTGCTGCCGGTCGCGCACGCGGTGGCAGCGCGCGCAATGGTCGGCGAACAGCGCGGCGCCGCCGGAGACGTCCGCCTCGCCGCCCGGCCCGGCGGGAGGAACCGGGGCGTTCGCCTCCAGTGACGCCCGGTTGCGCAACTCCGCCGATGGCGCGCTACAATGCAAAATATAGACATGTCGCGGGTGATAATCCTGGTCCTCGTCGCACGGCGCCTTGGACAAACTCAGAAACGAGACCGAAACCGAGTTGTCCAACAACGCGATCCGCCCGTCCGGCATGGTGGCGATATCCCGAATCCAGAGTCCGTCGAGTTCTATTCGCTCGACATAAATCACGCGACTTTCAACCCGCCGGACGCGGAACAGGGAATTTCCTGTCAATGACGCAACAAGGATGTCGTCCTTCCATAGCGGAAGCCGGGCTTCATCGTTAACAGCGACGGCGCTCACGCCGACCGACGGAAGCCACGAATACGCCGGTAACGTAAATTTTTCATGAGAACCCGCCTGCGCTATGTCGATTCCCTTGGGGACAGTATCGCCGTAAGTGAGGCCGTAAGTGACGTAAGGCCACCCGTAATTCCTTCCTTTCTCAAGGACGTTGAGCTCATCGCCCCCGTGGGGGCCGTGTTCGGGCGCCCACAGACGCCCATCGCGATCGCGCGCGAAACCCTGCGGGTTTCGGAGACCGAGCGCCAGTATCTCCGCACGTCCCGAGGCGATGTCGATGGAGACAAGCTTGCCGAAATGCGAGCGGAGATCTTGAGACAGCACAGGCGACCGCCCTCGCGTCTCGTTGTCCCACCCATCCCGTCCGTGGTCGCCGATGACGACCAGAAGACGACCGGCGCCGTCCGTCAAAATTTTACCGCCGGCCTGCTGTCCATGGTGGGGAAATTTCAGACACGGCTCGGCATCGAATACTGTCTTCCAGGACGGGGACACTGTATACCAATCAAAGATATCTCCAACCTCCCGGCGAATCGTCGTGGACGACAACCTGAACCGGATGCAATCTCCGGCGAAGTAATGGTGGGTGGCAAAAATCTCCCAACTGTCGGGCGCAACCTGCTTCGCAAGAATATCGGCCACCCGAAAGGGCCACCGATTATGAGTCCATTTTTCGCCTTCGGGATCGGGGTTGCGGACGTCCCACTTCTGGAACCCTGAATGATTCATTGGGATCGATTCGTGAAGCCTTTCTAACTTGCCGTCGTAGCGCACCACGGCGAGGTCCCCTTGGGGCAACGCGACCAGCAGATCGTTTCCGAGCGGTTCAATAGCGCCGCCTGTCGTGGCGGACTTGGCGATCGGGACCCGCCAGAGATCGAACGCATACAGGTGGGATTGAACCGCCTGTTTGTCCCCTGCCTGCGGCGTGAGGTTTTCGACTGGCGTCGGGGCTTCCGTGGACCGTATGACACTTGCCACCGGTGCTTCTCCGGTTTCGGAAAATTCTACTCTGACGCTCCAAAGCTTCCCCTTCTTGTCGAATTGTCCCGTTTCGATTATGTCGACATTCCACTCGGGAAGGAGTTGAGCGGCGACACACCGCCTGCCGTCTTGCGACGCGAAATCGGCACTCCAGAACCCGAAATCGACTCTCTTGCTACCGCGAAGGCGTTCTGTCTCGGTAGCGAGATCGTCCGCATCGACAGGATAAACATGCAGGAAAAATTTCGATGCCCAATTTATTTCGCCGCACGAATCGTTAACATAGATCAATACATTATCGTCGTTTTGGTTATCCAGATAGACATCGAAACCGGAGCTTGCAAGAGGAATGGCGTCTTCAAGTGCAGCCTCTACCGCGTCGCCGCGGACGATTTGCTTGGCGACCACCGTGCTCATCGGCCAGACCGCAAGGAGCACGGCGCACGCCGCTGCAACCAGCGAGCCGCGCGCTCCCCAAAGCATCTGCGCGACGACTGCCGCGCACCCCAGGCACAGGGCGGGGAACAGAAAGAGGTAGCGCGCTGAGCGACTCGGAATGTCGTTCGGAAGTATGAACAATATCCCGGCTGCCAGCATCAATGCGATGAACCATGCACATGTCCGGACCGCGGCGAATTCGCCGCGCCGGCGCGCCATAAGCAAGCCGGCCGCCACGGCTACGCCCAGAGCGAGTCCCGACAACTCGAAGATGATTTCCGCCTGACGCCCCGATACCTCGGGCGTCAGCGCTGCAAATACTTTGACATCCATGTCCACTTGATCCCTTCCTTGCGGCGAAACGGTCCGGCGTAAATGTCTGGCGGTGTTGTCCGTCAGGCTCTGCACGACGAACCCGCCAGTGAGACCGTGGGGTTCGCCAACCCGGTCATACGCTACGACTTTTGTTGTCTGACCGAGGGCGAAGACGGCTATAAACCCCGCCGCATAGAGCGCCATACTGCCGACAGCGCGTGGCGCGCCAGATCCCCCCCACTTGAGGGCCGTCAGCCAGTGTACGACGCCGATCAATGCGACAGCAAGGAAATTATGTCCGTCGAACAGCCATAGATAACACGACACCATGCCAGAGGCGAAACAGAGCGGCTGCGACAGGCGCGATGTCGCACGCCAGCGGAGCGACAACGCAAGCAGCGCCGCCGCCGCGACGGCTAGCAGATATCCCGGTCCGTTGCTTGCATCCGAAAAATACGGGACGCCCGAATAGGCGATGCCGAAAACCGTCAGTGGAAACGCTGCCGCCAGCGCCGGCAACCCATGCAACGCGAGCGCCGCGGCGAACGCCAGCCAAGCCCCGTAAGTGGCGATTTCGATGAAGCGGCGGTACTCCGGAACCGATAGCCAGTTTAACCCGATGGCGTATAGCGCCCTGCCTCCCCACCAGTAGCGGGGCTTGAGAAACCCTCCCAAATCGACCTCTGCGTCGGCCGCCGCGCCGGAGGCCCTGGAAACTTCGGGGCAATAATTTTTTTGCGGTGAACGGGACTGCAACGTTCTCAGCATCAGCGCGTTCTCCGCGGCGCCGCCTTCGCGGCCGGCAGCGCCGGCCAGTACCGCTGAAGCCATTTCGCAGTACTCGTACGGTGATTTCAGTCCCAGCTGGTGGGCAGGGATCTCTTCCGGCGGCGGGGCATCGGCGAACCGTTGTTGAGCGAGCTCATAGGGAATTCCATTGCCCAAATGGTGTAGCCAGAAGAAGAACACAGTCGTCAGAACGGAGGCAAGCGCGTAGAGCAAAAGCGCCCGCGCGATCCGCCGGATCTTGCGTGGGGCGCCGCCATGCGTAGCCGAGGAGCTCATTGGGGCCGGTGACGAAGCCATGAGAAATCCCGTCGTTTCGTCGTTCGTTTTAGGCTCAGGACTCATAACCGGAATATGACGGTTGCGGCGATGCAGATGGCGCTGAAGAAGGTGTGCGCGCAGCGGTCGTATCGCGTGGCGATGCGTCGCCAGTCCTTGAGCCGACCGAACATGCGCTCGACGAGGTTGCGTTGCTTGTAAAGCCCGGCATCGCAGGCGACCGGCTTCTTGCGGTGCGCCCGTCCGGGGATGCAGGGGGCGATCCCGCGTCCCTCCAGGGCTTCGCGGAAGCGGTCGCTGTCGTAGCCCTTGTCGCCAATCAGGACATCGGCGTCCGGCGGCAAGGCATTGAACATCATCGCGGCTCCGCGATGGTCGCTGACCTGCCCTTCGGTCAGCAGCATGATCAGGGGCTTGCCGTCGCCGTCGCAGACCGCGTGCAGTTTCGAGTTGAGGCCGCCCCGGGTGCGTCCGATACAGCGCGAAAGAGCCCCTTTTTTAGCAGACTGGCTGCGGTGCGGTGCGCCTTCAGATGGGTGGCGTCGATTATCACCGTCCCCGTTGCCCGGCCCTCCGCCGCCAGGGCCGCGAAGATGTGGTTGAACACGCCGGCCTCGCTCCACCGCACGAAGCGGTTGTAGAGGGTCTTGTGGGGACCGTATTCGGAGGGCGCGTGACGCCGGATGAGGCCGTATCGGATCACATGGATGATGCCGGAGATGACGCGCCGGTCATCGACCCGGGGCACGCCGCGGACCTTGTTGGGCAGCAGCGGCCGGATGCGATCAAATTGGGTCTCGGAGAGCCAGAACTGGTGGTCGGACATGGTGCACCCCCTGTATCTGGTGGCAGCACACCACACATCCTAACCCAACGCAACCCCCTTTATGGGTCCTGAGCCTAGGCTCAGGACTCATAACCGGAATAGGCCGACGGCGCGCCGAACGACGCCTTTACCCGGTCTCGCCCCCGAACACGACCGCGATGTCTTCGTTCCCTGTTCCTGCGGCGCGGCGGATGGCGCCGCTGTCGATGTCGAGGACGCTGCGGCACACGGTCGCGCACCGGGGAAAATTGAACGCATGCGTCGCGCAGTGGATCGGGTCCACATCGACGGCGGCCGCGATGTCGAACCCGGCGGCCTCGAAACCGAGGCTCATCCCCCCGGCGCCGGCGAACAGGTCCACCCCGACGGGCCGTGCGCGTCCGGCCGTCTCCGGTTCCCGGATGTCGGGCCGCGGCGGAGTCACGCCGGGGAAAAGGCGGGCCATGTTTTCCCGTCCGCGAACGAACGGCCACGCGCAACCCGCCGCCCCGGCCCGCGCGCCGGCGAGTGTCCGGGCCCTGTCATTGCGCCGTCCCGTCGCGATCCGCCCGCCGGCGCGTTTCCCGTCATCGCCCTCCTGCTTGCGATGAAATACCGCCTGCCCCCCCCTATACGACCGCCCCGGTCGTATGTCACCGCCATGCCGCGCCATGCCCGGAGCGCCACGGCCGGCGCAGCGCCGCCATTCTACGCCGTCGCTGCGCGGCCCGCCGCAACCCGCCCCGACAACGCCGCTTGCCGCCGCCCGCGCCCCGTCTATGGTCGCCGCATGGATACGGACCCGGGTTTCGACACGCTCGCATATGCGCAGCGGCTCAAGGCGGCCGGTGTCGAGGATAAACAGGCCGAAGCCCACGCCGCCGCCGCGCGCGACAGCCAGGCCGGCCTGGCCACGAAGGCCGATCTCGACAACCTCGAAGCGCGCCTCGAGACGAAGATCGAACGCGGCGTGAACCGCACCTTGACCGCAATGATCATCGTCGCCGGCGTGATCGTCGCCGCCCTTGTCACATCCACGGTCGCCATCATGAACCAATTGCCGTGACAGCGGCCCGCGCCGGCCCGGCGAAGCGACCGTTGCAACGCCTTGCGAGGACGGCGCGCCGCCGAGGCGCACTCAAGAGCGGATGTCCCCGTCTTCCAGGAAGGCGCACAGTCTGGCGGCGAGCGCGTCCGAATCGCCGGTCTCGCACTGCCAGACGGTCAGGACGCTCCAGCTGAGCGATTCGAGGCTCGCGCGCTTCTCGGCGTCGCGCTCCCTGTTCCGTTCGAGTTTGGGAAGCCAGTAGTCGAGCCGGGACTTCGGCGGTTGTCCGCGGCGACACCCGTGGGCGTGCCAGAAGCGCCCATGCAGGAAAATCGCCTTTCTGCGACCCGGGAAAACCAGGTCGGGCCTGCCCGACAGGTCGCTCCGGTGGAGGCGATAGCGATAACCGAGGCCTTCGCTGTCGGCGCGAACCGTCCCCGCGGCGCGCGGCGTCGTAACCGGCCTGGGGAGTTACCCCCATACCGCCGCACACGGACCGGTACAGGGCGCGGCGCGCCGCCCGGGGAGGGGACGGGCGGCGCGCCTTCCGGTCGCGTCGGCGCCGCGCCGACTACGCGGCGGGCCCGGTCCACTCCCGGGCGGTCGCGTCGAAGCGGTCGGCGATGGGGGCGAAGGCGGCCGTCGCGGTTTTCAGCGTCATCTCCGACAGGGCGCCGCCGTCGGCGATCCACGCGGCGACGGCGCGCCGCGCCTCGCCCGCCTGGAGCTCGACGAGTTCGGCCGCGTCCTTGCACGCCATGGCCTTTTCCGAGGCGGCCATCCCCGCCTCGACCTGCGCCGTGACGCATTCAAGCGTCTTGCCGGCGATTTCGGTCCAGCCCTCGGCGGCGATCCGCCCGCCGGCGAGCCAGGCGTCCATCGTCTTGCGGCCGGCTTCGCTCGCGTCCTTCCAGTTCCCGAACGTTTTCATCGTCGCCTCCATTGGTGCAGTGCAACACAAGCGCAAGATAGGCTCTGCAAAGGGCATGGTCAAGGTTCGATTTTGCGCCGCAACAATTTTTCTGCGCCGCAAAACCGGGGCGCCGGCGCCGGGTCCGCCGGACCGCGCGGAGCGGCATCGGAGAAAAATTATCAACAAAGGTTTATTTCCTGTTGAAATCGCTTCCAATAGGGGCGACAAGGGGGGATGATCCGTCGTCGGAAACAGCAGGCGCCGCGGGCGCGTTTTCGCCGTTTGGCGCGCGCAATCGGCGCGGCGCTCATCGCCGCCGCGGCGGCGACCGCCGAGCGCCCGGCCCACGCCGGCTATGCGGCGTTCGTCGTCGATGCCGGGTCCGGCGCCGTGCTGCATCGCGAGAACGCCGACACGCTGAACTATCCGGCGTCGCTGACCAAGATGATGACGCTCTACATCGTGTTCGAGTCGCTCGATCACGGGGTGGTGTCGCTCGACACGAAATTGCCGGTCTCGCGGCGCGCGGCGTCGCGTCCGCCGTCGAAAATCGGCCTGCGCGCCGGCGAGAAGATCGCGCTCGGCGACGCCATGCGTCTGATGGCGGTGAAATCGGCGAACGACGTAGCGACGACCATCGCCGAGTATTTCTCGGGCAGCGAGGCCGCGTTCGCGCAGCTGATGACATCGCGGGCGCGCGCGCTGGGAATGCGGAACACGACGTTCCGCAACGCTTCGGGCCTGCCGGACCGGCAACAGCGCACGACGGCGCGGGACGTGGCCACGCTGGCGCTGGCGATCTATGAGCGCTTTCCGCACTACACGCATTTCTTCGCGACGCGCCATGCGACCTGGCGCGGCAAGCGCTACCGCAACACCAACCGGTTGCTCGGCGTCTATCCGGGCATGAACGGCATCAAGACGGGCTACATCTCGGCGTCGGGTTTCAACCTCGCGGCGTCGGTGGAGCGCGACGGGTTCCACATCGTGGCGGTGGTGATGGGCGGCGAGACCTCGAAGCGCCGCAATGCGCGGATGCGCACGCTGCTCGATCGCGCGCTTGCGGACGCCGGGCGATCGCGCGAATTCCTGGCGGCGGTGCGGCGCCCGCGGACGAAGCCGACGCCCGGCGCGCCGGCATCGTCGCCGTCGCCGTCGCCGTCGCCGTCGCCGGTTGCCGGAGCGGAAAACCCGAACGGCAGCGGCGCGTGGTCCATCCAGCTCGGCGCCTATTCGGAACGGGACGCGGCGGAGCGCATTCTCGAGGTCGCGCATTTCGTCGTCCCGGGGCTGGCGGCCGGCGGCGAGCGGCGCGTCGAGACGGTCGCGGGACAGCGGGGCGTGCTTTACCGCGCCCGCCAGGTGGGTCTCGGCGAGGACGAGGCGAGGCGGGCCTGCGGAGAAATCAGGCGTCACAACCTGCCCTGCCTCGTCGTCCCGACGCCGACATCGTGAGCGGGACCGCGCCCGGCGCCGGCGCGGCGCTGATCGTGGTCGATCCGCAATACGACTTCTGCCCCGGAGGCGCGCTCGCCGTGCCGGACGGCGACGCGACCGTGCCGGCGATCAACCGTCTCGCGCGCGCGTTCGACGAGGTCGTGTTGACCCAGGACTGGCATCCGCCGGGCCATCTTTCGTTCGCTTCGAGCCATCCCGGGTCGGCGCCCTATGCGCAGATCGATCTGCCTTACGGCCCGCAGACGCTGTGGCCGGACCACTGCGTGCAAGGCAGCCGCGGCGCCGAACTTCACGCCGGCCTCGACCTGCCGAACGCGGTGCTCACGATCCGCAAGGGGTTCCGCGCCGATGTCGATTCCTATTCCGCCTTCATGGAAAACGACCGGGCGACGGCGACGGGCCTGGCGGGCTATCTCCGCGAACGCGGGTTGAAGCGGCTCTGGTTCTGCGGGCTGGCGCTGGATTTCTGCGTCGCCTGGTCGGCGCTGGACGCGCGGCGGCTGGGCTTCGAGGCGGCGGCGGTCGAGGACGCCTGCCGCGCCATCGACATCGACGGCTCGCGCGCCGACGCCTTGCGGCGGATGCGCGAGGCGGGCGTCGCCATCGTCGCCGCGGAGTCCGTCCTCGCGGAGTCGGGCGCGTAGCGGCCGCCCGCCGCGGGCGCTCCGGTCAGGCCAGGGAGTCGGGCGCCGCGACTCCGCTTTCGGCAAGTTCCGCGGCGAGGCTCGCCTTGAGGCGCTCGAGGCCGCTTTCGTCGCTCGCCTCGCAACGCGCGACGAGCGCGGCCTGGGTGTTCGACGCGCGCAACAGCCACCAGCCGTCGCTTTCGGTCACGCGCACGCCGTCCACGTCCGCGACCTGGGCGCCGCGGCGACGCAGGCGGTCGGCGACCTCGGCGACCACGGCGAATTTCCGCGCCTCGGCGCAGTCGAAGCGGATTTCCGGCGTGGCCGCCGTCGTCGGAAGGCGGTCGAGGAGTTCGGCGGCGCTCTTGCCGCTTCGGGCGATCGTGTCGAGCAGGCGCACCGCCGCGTAAAGGCCGTCATCGTAGCCGAAATAGCGGTCGGCGAAGAAGACGTGTCCGCTCATTTCGCCGGCCAGCGGAGCGCCGGTTTCGGCCATCTTTCTCTTGATGGGCGAATGGCCGCTGCGCCACATCAGCGGCTTGCCGCCATGTTGCGCGATATGGTCGAAGAGCACGCGGCTCGCCTTGACGTCGGCGATCACCGTCGCGCCGGGGCGCTCCTCGAGCACCGGTTCGCAGAGCAGGCAGAGGATACGGTCGCCGGCGACGAAGCGGCCCCTGCCGTCGACCGCGCCGAGGCGGTCGCCGTCGCCGTCGAAGGCGACGCCGAGGTCGCAGCCGATGCCGCGCACCGTGCCGGCGAGGAGGTCGAGGTTCTCCGGCACGGTCGGGTCGGGATGGTGTTCGGGGAAGGTCCCGTCCACGGTCTCGCACAACAGTACATGGAAGCCCGGCAGGCGTTCGGCGAGCCGCGCCATGACGGGGCCGGCGGCGCCGTTTCCGGCGTCCCATGCGACGCGGAGTTCGCGTTCGGAGCGCCACGCGGCGGCGAGGGCGTCGATATAGGCGTCGGCGACATCGCGCGCGCCCGCGCCGCCGCCGCCCGCAGCGAACGCGCCGCCCGCGGCGATGCGCCCGAGGTGCTGGATGTCCTCGCCGTAGAAGGCGCCGGCGCGGGTGGTGAACTTGAAGCCGTTATGCGTCGGCGGGTTGTGCGAGCCGGTCACCATGACGCCGCCGTCGGCGTCCAGCGCGCGCGCGGCGAAATAGAGCATGGGCGTCGGACCGAGGCCGATGGTCGTAACGTCGGCGCCGGCGGCCCGCAGCCCCTCGACAAGGGCCGCCTCCAGCGTCGGCGAGGTCAGGCGTCCGTCCCGGCCGACGCAGACGGCGGGGGCGTGCGCGGTTTCGCGCAGGAGCGTGGCGAAAGCGCGACCCAGAGCCCGCGCATCGGTCTCGTCGAGCGATTCGCCGACGACTCCGCGGACATCGTAGGCGCGCAGGATCTCGGGAGCGAAGCGGTGAGCGTCAGGCGGCATCGCGCGCCCCGCGCCCCACGCCGAGATAGCGCAACCCGGCGGCGCGCATGTCCTCGGGCCGGTAGACGTTTCTCAGGTCGATGACCAGCGGACGACGCAGCAGGTCGCGGATGCGGGCCGGGTCGAGACCGCGGAACTCGTTCCATTCGGTCGCCACGACAAGCGCGTCGGCGCCGGCGATAGCGGCCTCGGCGGTCCCCGCGGTCTCGGCGCCCTCGACATCGCATTGCGCCCGCGGATCGTAGACGCGCACGCGGGCGCCGGCCTTCAGCAATGCCTTCGCGATGTCGCGGCTCGGGCTGTCGCGCGTGTCGTCGGTGTTGGGCTTGAAGGCGAAGCCGAGGAGGGCGACGCACAGCCCCTCGACGGAACCGCCGCAAGCGTCGCGCACCCGATCGGCCATGCGCTTCTTGCGGCGTTCGTTGGCGTCGACGACGGTTTCGACGAGGCTGAGCGGCGCGCCGGCCTCCTGCCCGATGCGCGCCAGCGCGCGCGTATCCTTGGGGAAGCAACTTCCGCCGTAACCCGGGCCGGGATGGAGGAATTTGCCGCCGATGCGCCGGTCGAGGCCGATGCCGCGGGCCACGCCTTGCACGTCGGCGCCGGTGGCCTCGCAGAGGTCGGCGATCTCGTTGATGAAGGCGACCCTGGCGGCGAGGAAGGCGTTGGCGGCGTATTTGGTGAGTTCGGCAGTCTCCCGCGATGCGAAAAGGAACGGCGTATCGCGGATGTAGAGCGGGCGGTAGAGCGCGCCGAGCACCGCGCGCGCATGGTCGCTCTCGGCGCCGACGACGACCCTGTCGGGGCGCATGAAGTCTTCGATCGCCGATCCTTCGCGGAGGAACTCGGGGTTCGACGCCACATCGAAACCGACGCCCGCCCGCAGGTCGGGGCGAGCCGCGGCGACGGTGCGCTCGACTTCCGCGCCGGCGCCGACGGGAACCGTGGATTTGAGGACGATCACGGTGCGCCGGGCGAGACGGGCGGCGACCTCCCGCGCTGCGGCGTAGACGTAACGCAGGTCGGCATGGCCGTCGCCGCGGCGGCTCGGTGTGCCGACGGCGATGAAGACGGCGTCGGCGTCCGCCACGGCGTCGAGATCGGTGCGAACGGCAAAACGCCCGGCGCGGACGTTGCGCGCCACGAGGTCCTCGAGGCCCGGCTCGTAGATGGGGATTTCGCCGGCGTTCAGGCGCGCGACCTTTTCGGCGTCGTTGTCCACACAGGTGACGCGGGTGCCGAATTCCGAGAAGCAGGCGCCCGACACCAGGCCGACATAGCCGGCGCCGACCACGACGATCTTCACCGCGCGGCCCCGCGGGCGAGGATGGCGCGCGCGCCGTCGGCGAGGTCCGGCCGCGCCAGCGCGACGGCGATCGAGGCTTCGAGGAGCCCGAGCGCCGTCCCGCAGTCGAACCGTTCGCCGGAGAACCGGTAGCCGTGGACGGGCACGGCGCCGACGAGAGCGGCGATGGCGTCGGTGAGCTGTATTTCCCCGCCGGCGCCGCGCCGGTGGCGGGCGAGATGCTCGATGACGGCGGGCGGAAGGATGTAGCGTCCGATGACGGCGAGGTTCGAGGGCGCCGCTTCCGCGCGCGGTTTCTCGACCATGCCGGCGACGGGAACGAGCGCATCGTCGCTTGCGCCGCCGTCCGCGCCCGGGTCGAGGATGCCGTAGCGCTCCACATGCTCGCTCGCCACCGGCGTCGCGGCGACGAGGGCGCCCCCCGTTTCGGCGTATGCGTCCGCCATCTGCGCGAGGCAGGGGCGCGGCGCAAGGATGAAATCGTCGGGCAGCAGGACGGCGAAAGGCTCGTCGCCGAGCGCCTCGCGCGCACACCACACCGCGTGACCGAGGCCGAGAGGGCGTTGCTGGCGGACGGCGATGACGCAGCCGGCGGGGGGGACGGAGTCGCGCAGGGCGGCGGCGGCCTCCGCCCGGCCCGTGGACTCGAGTTCGGCCTCGAGCGCCGGAGCGCGGTCGAAATGATCGACGACCGCGCTCTTGCCGCGCGCCGTCACCAGCACGATGCGTTCTGCGCCGGCGGCGCGCGCTTCCTCGACGACATACTGGATGAGCGGCTTGTCGAGGACAGGCAGCATTTCCTTCGGCATTGCCCTGGTTGCCGGGAGGAAGCGGGCGCCGAGGCCGCCGACGGGAATGACCGCCGACCGGAGCGGCGCGCTCATGCGGGATGCGCCGCATCGTCGATGACCATCCTCACGCCGTCGCGTCCTCGCCACCGGTCGCGCCGCAGCGCGCCGGCGACGTGCAGCGCGCCGCCTTGCGCCTCGAGGAGGGCCTTGCCGACCGGCCCGTCGGCGGCGCGGAAGGCGATCGCCTCGAGGCGGGCACCGCCCGGGTCGGACAGGCGGCAACGCACATGGCCGTCGCCGACGACCCTCGCCGAGTCGACCATGCAACCGGGGACGGCAAAGCCCGGTTCCGGGTTGCCGATGCCGAAAGGACCGGCGATGTCGAGGCGGTCGAGCAACCCGCCGTCGGCGCCGCCGGGCGCGACGGCGCCGTCGAGCCACAGGACCGGCGCGGCGGCGCCGGCGCCGCAGGACGACGCGCTGGCCTCGAAGAACGCGGCAAAGGCCGGAACGTTCGCTGCCGGCAGCGTGACTCCTGCGGCGAGGGGGTGGCCGCCGCCGGAGGTCGCGATCCCCCGCCGCCGCGCCTCGACCGTCGCCGCCCCCGCATCGAATCCGGCGACCGACCGGACGCTCCCCTTCGCCACGCCGCCTTCGCAGGCGATGGCCGCCGCCGGCAAGCCGAAGCGTTCGACGAGGCGGTTCGCGATCAGTCCGACGACTCCGGCGTGCCAGCCCTCGCCGGCGACGATCAGGGCGGCGGGGCGGGCGGGGATCGCCGCCTCGGCCTGCGTCAGGGCTTCGACGAGCACGCGCTTCTCGATCTCGCGGCGTTCGGCGTTGAGGCGGTCGAGCCGTTCGGCGAGCGGCAGGGCCTCTTCGCGGTCGCGCGCGCACAGAAGACGGTGACCGAGGTCCGCGACGCCGACCCGGCCCCCGGCGTTGATGCGCGGCCCGAGCAGGAACCCGACGTGATAGACCCCGGGCGGTCGATCGATGCGGGCGACATCGCACAGGGCGGCGAGGCCGGGGTTGCCGCGGCGCGCCATGACCCGCAAGCCCTGGCGGACGAAGGCGCGGTTGAGGCCGGTGAGCGGCGCCATGTCGCAAACGGCGCCGAGCGCCACGAGATCGAGGAAACGGAGCAGGTCCGGCTCGCCGCCGGCGGCGAAACGCCCCCGCGCGCGCAGCGCGCGGTTCACGGCGACGACGAGGAGGAAGGCGACTCCGACGGCGGCGAGGGCGCCGAGCCCGCTCTCGTCGTCGGCGCGGTTGGGATCGACCAGCGCATGGCAGGGCGGCGGTTGCGCGCCGGTCGGGTGGTGGTCGACGACGATGATGTCCAGCCCTTCGGCGGCCGCGGCGGCGAGCGGTTCGACGGCGGCGGCGCCGCAATCGACGGTCACGACGAGGCGGGCGCCTTCCTTCGCGAGGCGCCGCAGCGCCGGCAGGTTGGGGCCGTAGCCCTCGCGCCGGCGGTCGGGGATGTGGACGCAGACTCGCCCGCCGACCGCTTCGATATAGAGACGCAGCAGCGCCGAGGCGGTCGCGCCGTCGACATCGTAGTCGCCGAAGACGCCCACGGGTTCGCTGGCCTCCAGGGCGTCTGCGAGGCGCGCCGCGGCGCGGTCCATGTCGGCGACCGAGGAAGGGTCGGGGAGCGAGTTGCGCAGGGTGGGGTCGAGCCAACCCGCCGCGCCGTCGAGGGTGACGCCGCGGCCGGCGAGGACGCGGCCGAGTATCTCCGGGACATCGAGGCGCTGGGCCAGGGCGAGGGCGAGACGGTCGCCGTCGCACCGCGCCTGCCAGCGCCGCCCCGTCTGCGAGCGCGCGACGCCGAGCAGCGGCGGCCGGGCGTTTGCGTAACCGTTATCAGCGGTCATCGCGGCGAGGCATCGGCGTCGGGCGGGGCCTTGCGGGTGAAATCGTGAGTCGCGCGGATCGTGCGCACGGTGCCGGTCGTCGAGCGCATGATGAGCGATTCGGTTTCGGCGCGGTCGGCGCTGCGGCGCACGCCGCGCAGCATCGCCCCGTCGGTGACCCCGGTCGCCGCGAAAATTACGTCGCCGCTCGCGAGCTCCTCCAGGGCGTATTTGCGGTCGAGGTCGTCGATGCCGAGTTTGCGGGCGCGGGCGCGTTCGTCGTCGTTGCGGAAGAGCAGGCGGCCCGTCATCTGGCCGCCGATGCAGCGCAGCGCCGCGGCGGCGAGCACGCCTTCCGGGGCGCCGCCGGAGCCGAGATAGATATCGACGCCGGCGCCCGGGCTCGATGTGGCGATGACTCCGGCGATGTCGCCGTCCCGGATGAGTTTTATGCGCGCGCCGGCCGCGCGGGTTTTGGCGATGAGCGTTTCGTGACGCGGGCGGTTGAGGATGCAGGCGACGATATCGCTCACCGGGACCCCCCGGGCTGTCGCCAGCCGGGCGATATTGTCCGCGGGCTCGGCGTCGAGGTCGACGACGCCGGCCGGCAGGCCGCCGCCGACGGCGATTTTGTCCATGTAGACATCGGGCGCGTTGAGGAGACCGCCTTCCTCGGCGATGGCGATCACCGCCAGGGCGTTGGCGCCGCCGGTGGCGCAGATGGTGGTGCCTTCCAGCGGGTCGAGGGCGATATCGACCCGGGGACCGCCGCGGCCGACCTTCTCGCCGATATAGAGCATGGGGGCTTCGTCGCGCTCGCCTTCGCCGATGACGACAGTCCCGTCGATGGGCAGGGCGCCGAGGGCCCGGCGCATGGCGTCCACCGCGGCCCGGTCGGCGGCGCGCTCGTCCCCGCGGCCGATATGGCGCGAGCAGGCGAGCGCCGCGGCCTCGGTCACGCGCGCCGCTTCGAGCGCGAGGTTCCGGTCGAGCGATCCCGCCCCGGGCATGGTTTTCCCCCGCTGTTTCCCGCGCCGCGACTTTACAGCGATTCGATGCGGATCAAGCGCGGCGCGCCGGCGACGGCGTCGAGCCTCGCGATATCGGCGAGCGCCGCCCGCATCGCCGCCTCCTCGACGGCGTGAGTGGTCATGACCACGGGCACGACGCCGCCGGCGTCGCGCCCGCGCTGGACCAGCGATTCCATCGACACCGAACGGTCGCGCAGACAGGCGGCGATGTCGGCGATGACGCCGGGCCGGTCGCTGACCGCGAGGCGCACATAATAGGCGCCGCGGCGCCGTTCGATGGGGATGGCGGGCGCGGTCTCGAGCGCCGCCGCGGGGACCGAAAAGGCGGGCAGGCGAAGGCCGCGCGCGTGGTCGAGGAGGTCGGCGACGACCGCGGAAGCGGTGGGGCCGGCCCCGGCGCCGGGACCTTCGCAGACGGTCGCGCCGGCGCGGTCGCTTTCGATCGCCACGGCGTTGTCCGCGCCGTCCACCGCGGCGATGGGCAGCCCCCTGGGCGCCATGCAGGGATGCACGCGCTGCGACAGCCCGCCCGCGCGGCGTTCGGCGATGCCCAGAAGTTTGATTCGGTATCCGAGCTCTTCCGCCCAGACGATGTCGACGGGTTCGACGGCGCGGACGCCTTCGACGAACACCGATTCGAAGTCGACGCGCGTTCCGAAAGCAAGGCTGGCGAGGATGGCGAGTTTGTGCGCCGCGTCGACGCCGTCGATGTCGAGCGCCGGGTCGGCCTCGGCGTAGCCCAGCGCCTGCGCCTCGGCGAGGGCGGCGTCGAAGGCGCGCCCGGTCTCGCGCATATCGGTGAGCACGAAATTGCAGGTGCCGTTGAGGATCCCGTAGATGCGCCCGATGCGGTTGGCGGCAAGGCCTTCGCGGAGCGCCTTGACGACGGGGACGCCGCCGGCGACCGCCGCCTCGAAACCCAGGCGCGCGCCGCTTTTCTCGGCCCGTTCCGCCAGGCTTGCGCCGTGCAGGGCGATGAGCGCCTTGTTGGCGGTCACCACGCCGAGGCCGCGCCCGAGGGCCTGCGAGACGAGATCGAGGGCGACTCCGTCCGCGCCGCCGATGGTCTCGACCGCGGCGTCGAGGTCCTGATGGGCGAGGGCGCGGGCGTCGTCGAACCAGGCCATGTCGTCGAGCGGAACGCCGCGGTCCCGGCTGCGGTCGCGCGCCGACACGGCCACGACATCGAGAGAGCGGCCGCAGCGCGCCGCCAGCAGATCGCGCCGATCGCGCAGCAGTTTTACGACAGCGGCGCCGACTGTGCCCAGCCCGGCGACGCCGATGCGGAAGGGGCGGGTCACCGGGTCGCGCCGGCGGCGCGGCGGACGGACGCCGCCGGGGCGGGCGCGCGGCGGGCGAGAAACGCCTTGACGGCGCGCGCCGCCTGGCGGATGCGCTGGCGGTTTTCGACCAGCGCCAGGCGCACATAGCCTTCGCCCCAAGCGCCGAAACCGATGCCGGGCGCGACGGCGACGCCGGCTTCCGTCAGCAGCGTCTTCGCGAATTCCAGCGATCCGGCGGCCGCCCAGGCGGGGGGAATGGGCGCCCAGGCGAACATGGTCGCGCGCGGGCGCGGCACCTCCCAGCCGGCCTGGGCGAAACTCTCGACCAGGACGTCGCGGCGCTCGCGATAGCGGGCGCGAATCGTCTCCACGCAGTCCTGCGGTCCATTGAGCGCGGCGGCCGCGGCGACCTGGATGGGCGTGAAGGCGCCGTAGTCGAGATAGGACTTGATGCGCGCCAGCGCGGCGACGAGGCGGCGGTTGCCGGCGGCGAAGCCGATGCGCCAGCCGGGCATGGAATAGGTCTTGCTGAGCGAGGTGAACTCCACCGCCACATCGGCGGCGCCGGGCGCCTCGAGGATCGACGGCGGCGGTTCGGCCTCGAAATAAATCTCGGCATAGGCGAGATCGGACAGGATCCAGATGCCGCGCGCCCGGGCGAAGGCGACGATATCTTCGTAGAAGCCGCGGTCGACGGTTTCCGCCGTGGGGTTGTTGGGAAAGTTCAGCACCATGGCGCGGGGCCGGGACGGGCTGCGCGCCGCGGCGCGCTCGAGCTCGGCCAGATAGTCCACCCCGGGCCCGCAGCGCGCATGGACGACCTCGGCGCCGGCGATCGCGAAACCGTAAGGGTGGATGGGATAGCTCGGATTGGGCGCGAGAACGACATCGCCGGGAACGGCGATCGCCGAAGCAAGGTTGGCGAGGCCTTCCTTGGAGCCGAGGGTGGCGACAATTTCCGTTTCCGGGTCCAGGGAGACGCCGAAACGGCGCCGGTAGTAAGCGGCCATGGCGCGGCGCAGACCGGGGATGCCGCGCGAGGTGGAATAGCGGTGGGTGCGCGGCTTGCGCACCGTCTCTATCAGTTTGTCGACGATATGCGGCGGGGTGGGCTGGTCGGGGTTGCCCATGCCGAAGTCGATCACGTCGCGCCCGGCGGCGCGGGCGCGGCTCTTCATTTCGTCGACAGCGGCGAACACATAAGGGGGGAGGCGCTCAATGCGTTCGAAACGGGCGTCCATGGGGACGTCCGCCGGACCCGGGGGCGCGCTCTTCATCCGCTCATCCGCGCAGGCGCCCCTTCAACCGTCGCCGGGAGCGATGAAATAGACATCGGCCCGCCGGTTGGCCGCCTCGCCGAGGGGCGTGGCGTTGGACCAGGCGGGGTCGTGGTCGGACCGCGACTTGAACTCGATGCGACTTCTCGGCACGCCGAGTCGGGCGAGCTCGTCGGCGACCGCTCGGGCGCGGTCCAGCGCGGCGCGAAAGTTTGCGAGTTTCGCCCGGGCGCTTGCGCCGTCGCCGGCGCGCCTGGATGCGTGCCCGACGACGAGGAGGGCGGCGTCATGGGCGCGCTGGGCATCGGCGACGCGCCGCAGGACCGCCCGGTCGCCGTCCTCGAGAGCGGCGGAGCCGTGGGCGAAATAGATGACGGCGGCGTGTTCGGCTTCGCCGGGGCGCAGCGTCCGGGCGGCGTTCGCGGCGAATCTCGACACCGGCGTGCTCAAATCGGGCGCTTCGCCGGCCGCAAGTTGCTCCATGGCGCGCCGGCGGATTTCCGGCGGCGTGACATCCGGCGGATCGCCGGGCACCGAACCGACGGGTGGATAATCGCTTTCGGCGCCGGGGATGGGCCGGGCGCGCTCGGCGGCGAGGCGCTCGGCCAGAGCCGGGTCGATCGGCGGTCCGGAATCGGCGAACCAGTCGAACGGGTCCAGCGCGTCCAGCACCCGCGAACTGTCGAAGGTCGCGATACGGCGGTCGGAGCAGGCGGCGAGCATCACGGCCGCGAGCAGCGCACAGGCGACGCCCGGCCATGGACGCGATTTCCGGGGACGCAATTTCCGGCGCGCTTGCCGGACGGCGCCCTGCGTTGTAGGACTCTTCATGCTGCGTCGATGCCCCGGCCCCGCCGTGTCGCCCGCCCGACCCCTATAGCAGAAGGGCGCGCGCAAGCAAACGCGCCGCCCCGGTCTTTACGGCAATTGCGAGAAGGACGGAACGTGACCCGCAACACGACCATGCCCGACCCGGCGGAGATCGCCGAAAGGTGGACGCGCATTGCCGAACGGGGCCAGGCGGCGACGGCCGCCTTCCTCCGCCGGCAGGGGAAGGAAGCGCCCGAGAATGTTTTCGATCCGCTCAATGCGACGGGCGCGTTCCTGTCGCTGACGAAGCGGGCGCTGGCGGCGCCGGAGACGCTGGCGCGGGCGCAGGCGGAGTTGTGGCGCGACCATGCGGAATTGTGGCGGCGGTCCGCCGAACGCATGCTGGGGGGCGCGCCGGCGCCGATCGCGGAGCCGGAACGGGGCGACCGCCGCTTCCGCGACCCGGCCTGGCGCGAGGTGGCGGCGTTCGATTTCATGAAGCAGTCCTATCTGCTCACCGCCGGATGGTTGCAGAGGACCGTCGCCGGCATGGACGGTCTGGACGCCGAGGCGGCGCGCAAGGTCGCCTTCTACACGCGCCAGTTCGTGGACGCGATGGCGCCGACGAATTTCGCCGCCACCAACCCCGAGGTCCTGCGCAGGACGTTCGAGACGGGCGGCGAAAACCTGGTCCGGGGGCTGGAGAACCTTCTCTCCGACATCGAGCGCGGCGAGGGCGCGCTCAAGATCTCGATGACCGATATGGACGCCTTCGAGGTCGGGCGCGACCTGGCGGCGACTCCGGGCCAGGTGGTCTTCAGAACCGACATGATGGAGTTGATCCAGTATTCGCCGGCGACCGAAACGACGCATGCGCGCCCGCTTCTCGTCATGCCGCCGTGGATAAACAAGTATTACATCCTGGACCTGAGGCCGGAGAATTCCTTCGTGCGCTGGGCGGTGGAGCGCGGCTACACGGTGTTCATGATCTCGTGGGTCAATCCCGACGAACGCCACGCCGGGAAGACGTTCGACGACTACATGCTGGAAGGGCCGGCGGCGGCGCTCGACGCGATCGAGGCGGCGACGGGAGAGCGGGAGGTCGTCGCGGCGTCGCTGTGCCTCGGCGGCACGCTTCTCGCCTGCACGCTGGGCTGGCTGGCGGCGCGGGGCGACGAGCGCATCCGCTCGGCGACCTTCATGAACAGCCTGGCCGACTTCTCCGAACCCGGCGATCTCGGCGTGTTCATCGACGAGGAACAGATCGCGGCGCTGGAGGCGCGCATGGACGCCCAGGGCGGTTATCTGGACGCCGAAGCGATGTCCACGACCTTCAACATGCTGCGGGCGAACGACCTGATCTGGTCCTTCGTGGTGCACAACTACCTTCTCGGCAACGACCCGCTTCCCTTTGATCTGCTTTACTGGAACGCCGATTCGACGCGGATGCCGGCGCAGATGCACTCTTTTTACCTGCGCAACATGTATCGCGAGAACCGGCTGGCGCGGGGCGATCTGGGCTTGGCGGGAGAGTCGATCGATCTGTCGCGGGTGACGGTCCCGATCTATCTGCTGGCGTCGCAGGAAGACCACATCGCGCCGTGGCGCTCGGTCTACGCTTCGACGCGGCTTTACGGCGGGCCCGTGCGTTTCGTGCTCGCGGGGTCGGGGCATGTCGCCGGCGTGACGAGTTCGCCGCAGACGGCGAAATATCCCTACCGCACCGCCGCTTCCCTGTCGGAGTCGCCGGAATCGTGGCTCGAGGCGACGCATGCGCAGGACGGTTCGTGGTGGCTAGACTGGGACGAATGGCAGCGCCCGCTTGTCGGGGAGTCGGTTCCGGCGCGCGCGCCGGGCGACGGCGGGCTGTCGGCGCTCGAGCCTGCGCCGGGGTCCTACGTCCGCGCGCGGTCCGGCTGACCGGCGCCGTGGCGTTACGCGAAAACCGTCGCAAGACGCTGGTGCTGACGGGCGCGAGCCGCGGCATCGGGCACGCGACCGTCAAGCGTTTTTCGTCCGCCGGCTGGCGGGTAATTACGTGTTCGCGCCAGCCCTTTCCCGAAAATTGTCCGTGGGAGGCGGGGCCCGAAGACCATCTGCGTATCGACCTCGGCGACGCGGCGACGCTCGACGACAATATCGTGGCGTTGCGCAAAATGTTGCGCGGCGGGCCGCTCGACGCCCTCGTTAACAATGCCGGCGTCTCGCCGAAGGGGCCGAACGGGGGCCGCCTCGACAGCCTGTCCACCGATATGGATGACTGGCACAGCGTGTTCGGCGTGAATTTCTTCGCGCCTATCCGGCTGGCGCGGGGCCTGTTCCACGAATTGCAGGCGGCGTCGGGCGCGGTGGTCAATGTGACGTCGATCGCCGGGGGGCGGGTTCATCCGTTCGCGGGGACGGCCTATGCGACGTCGAAGGCCGCGCTGGCGGCGCTGACCCGCGAGATGGCGGCGGATTTCGGAAAGCACGGCATCCGCGTCAACGCCATCGCGCCGGGCGAGATCGACACCGGCATCCTTTCGCCGGGGACGGCCGAGCAGTTGCTGCCGGAAATCCCCATGGCGCGCCTCGGCGCGCCGGAGGAAGTCGCCAAGACAATCTATTTCCTGTGCACGGAACAGTCGAGCTACGTCAACGGCGCGGAGATCCACATCAACGGCGGCGAGCACGTTTGAGCCGGCGGCGCCCGATCCCCCGCCGCGCGCCGGAGAGCGGGAAGGGGGGCGACGGCGATCCTGAAATCGTCCTTGAGTTCGATTATTCGACGGCTCCGGGGGTGGCGCTGAGGCAACGGCGGCTCTGGCGTTGCTCAGGCGTCTCTCGCTCAGGGGCGCGGTTGCGACCGGCGATGCGGCGTTTTGCCGGCGCGCCCTGTGCGAGGCTGTCCGCGACGGGGGCGATGACTGTTCGTTCGCTGTCAAGGCGAACCGGCCGGGTTTGCTGTCCGACATCGAATATACCGAGACCGTCGAGAAGGGGCATGGCCGCATCGAGGTGCGCCGTCTTGCGCTGTCGCGCGAGGTTGCGTCCCATCTGCAATGGCCGGGCGCGGCCCGGGTTTGTCGCATCGAGCGGACCCGCGAGCGCGCCGGCAAGACCGGCCGCGCGGTCTCCCGGGCCGTGACCGGCCTTCCCCGCGCCCGCGCCGGCCCCGAAGACCTGCTCGCCCTCGTCCGCCGGCGCCGGGGCATCGGGAACCAGCTCCACTATCGGCGCGATGTCGCCTTGCGCGAAGACGCCAGCCGTATCCGCGCCGGCAACGCGCCGCAGGCGCTGGCGGCGTTGCGGAACACCATGCTGCGGCTCGTGCATTCCCTTCCGGGTTCCCTTGCCGCCATCCGCGAAGCCTTCGCCGAAGACCGCCCCCACGCCATCGCACCGCAAAATACGGGGTTCTTTGAATTGCCTTGCCTCTATTCGTCGACTGGATTGAAACCAGCTGCGAGTTACGGTACGAATTCCCGGACGACGAACCGTTCTGCGACTGGTCGCACCTTGACCGCTATGCGCGCCGAGGGCATTTTCAGTCAAGCGAGTTCCAGGCGCATCGCAACGCTGCGGAATGGATTTACCGCATGATCAAGCGGCATATTCAGGGCTTCGGGGCATGAGCGATAATTTCATCTCTTTCGACGACACCCGGAAACGGGTCGTCGAGGCGCTGAAAGGCGCCGAAATACCGGTCGATCGCCTGTATCTGGTGCGGAACATGTTCGGCAGGGTCCGCATATCGGCACCGGAGCGCTTCGAGGAGGATAAAGCCTGCCGGAAAGCGTCGGAGGCCCTCGCCCTCCGGGTCGGCGAGGCTGCGGGCCCCATGGACATCCGCCCGACCGGACGGGCGTGCTGTTCGTCCCCGACGATTTGCTGAGGACGCTCGACAACCGCGTCGAAGCCGTCGCCGAAGTCAACGGGGCGTATTGGGCGGAGCGTCCGGTCACCGGCAGAGGCTGGTGGACCGTCGGCGACCCGCCCCGGAAGGGGAACGCGAAACGCTGGACCTTGTTCTCGGTCAAGGGCGGCGTCGGACGCGGCGCCACGGCCGCGGTTCTCGCCCGCCATCTGGCGCGCGGGGGCGAGCGGGTTCTGGTCGTCGATCCCGATCTGGAGTCGCCGGCCCTGTCCTCGGCAATGCTGGAACCGCGTGCGCGGCCCGATTTCGGCGTCGCCGACTGGTTCGTGGAAGATCTGGTGGGCCAGGGCGACCGGGTAATTGAGAGCATGACAGCGGCGCCGGCATGGGCTGACGATGTCGACGGCGCCGCCGCCGCCGCCGTCGCTCCCGCCCACGGCCGCGACTCCGGCGAATACCTCGCCAAACTCGGGCGCGTCCATATGGAGAACGCAAAAGAGCCTTGGGCCGCACGCCTGGAGCGCTTGCTGACGGCCCTGGAGGCCCGCCTCGAACCCACCGTGGTCCTGCTCGACAGCCGCTTCGGTCTGCACGACATCGCCGCGGCGGCTGTCACCGATGTCGCCGCCGACGTTCTCTTGTTCGCCGACGGATCGGAAGCGGGTTGGACCGATTACGGTCTTCTTTTCCGCCACTGGCGCGAATGCAGATTGGCGACCTCGATGCGCCAACGCCTGTCCTTCGTTTCGGCTCTGACCCCGCCGAAAAACACGGCTGCATATCTGGGCCGGTTCAGCAAAAGAACACGGAGATTGTTCCGCAAGCGCCTGTCCGAAGCGCCGGATTCCCCTACGGAATCGAACGGCGGTTTTTCGTCCAACGCGCAGGAGGGCGACGGCTCCCGCGACCCGACGCCCATATTCTGGCACGAGGATCTCGCCGCCGGGGCGTCGTTGCGCAACCCGGGCGAAACCGCTGTGGAGATGGCCTACCGGGGCTTCTTCAACCGTTTCGCCTCGCTGGCGAGCGCCCGCGGAGAGGAGCCCACGCACCCGCCGGCGCCGGACGCGCATCCGAAAAACGCCTGACTGGCGCAAACCCCCGAACCCGACCATAATGCGCCCATGATCCACCTTGTCGACGACTTCGCCGACGCCCACGGGCGACACTGGGAGGATGCAGAATTGCTTTTCGGCCGGAAACGTTGGGCCAACGCCGACCACCTCTACGGTCTCAGCGCCGAATGTGGGTTGAAGGCGGTGATGAAGGGGCTCGGGATGCGAGTCGATGCGCAGGGTAGGCCCAAGAAACGGCAGCACACCAAACATGGGGACCAGCTATGGCAAGCGTACGGAAATTTCGTTAAAGGCCGCCGCAAACGGAACTATATTCTGGCCGGCGCTCCCTTCGAAAATTGGTCGATCAATGACCGTTATGCAAACCGGCGCCACTTCGCGAAGTCGCGGGTTGCACCGCATCGCCACGCGACCTTACGGGTGCGTGACTTGATCCAACGAGCACGACAGGACGGTGTGTTATGAGCGATGTGTTCGTTCCCTTCGACGATATGCGCCGTCGTGTGTCGGAGGCGCTCGCCGGAGCGGAGACGCCGGATGTCGACATCTATCTGGTGCGCAATCTGTTCGGCAAACTGCGCATATCGGTGTCGGATGTTGTCGAAGAAAACGAGAACCACTGCGCGGCGCTGGAACGTCTTGCCGGCAAGCTGACCGAGGCTTTGGGCGCGCGCGGCTATCCGGCCGATGACGGAGTCCTGTATGTGAGCGATTCCTTACTGAGCGAAGTTAAGGATACCGCGCAGCGGCTCGAGGGATTCCGCAACGTATTCTGGGAAGACCGCCTGGTCACCGGCAACGACTGGTGGACGGTCGGCAACCCGCCCCGGAAGGGGAACGCGAAACGCTGGACGTTGTTCTCGGTCAAAGGCGGCGTCGGACGCAGCACGACCGCCGCCGTCCTCGCCCGCTATCTGGCGGACGAAGGAGAACGGGTTCTCGTCGTGGATCTCGACCTCGAATCGCCGGGCCTGTCCTCGGCCATGCTTGAACCCGACGCCCGGCCCGAGTTCGGCGTCGTCGACTGGTTCGTGGAAGATCTGGTCGGTCAGGGTGACTGCGTGATCGAAGACATGACAGCGTCGCCCGGGTGGGCGCACAACCTCAAAGGCGATGCGCGGGTTGCGCCGGCACACGGCGCCGACCCGGGCGAGTATCTCGCGAAACTCGGGCGCGTCTACATGGACCGGAGGGACGACCCGTGGGCGGGGCGCCTTGGGCGGATGCTGGACGGCTTGGAAAAGAGGACCCGTTTCGACCCTACGGTCGTCCTGATCGAAAGCCGTAGCGGTCTGCACGACATTGCCGCTGCAACCGTCACCGACATCGACGCCGACGTTCTTCTGTTCGCCACCGACTCGGAAAGCAGTTGGGCCGATTACGGCATTCTTTTCCGCCACTGGCGCGAAAGCGGTCTGGCCACGGGAATCCGCGAACGCCTGTCCATCGTCTCGGCGTTGACCCCGCCGAAGGACACGCCCGCATATCTGGACCGGTTCAAGGAAAGGGCATGGGAATTGTTCCGCGAACATCTGTATGAGACGCTGGATCCCTCCTCGGGCGTTGACGGCGGATTTTCGTTCGACCTGCAAGACGCGAATGGCCCTCACAGCCCGATGCCTATATTGTGGAATGAGGGCCTTGCCGCCGGGACATCGCTGCGCGATACCAACGACGCGGCCGTGGGAATGGCCTACCGGGACCACGGTTTCTTCGACCGTTTCGCCGCGCTGACGGACACGGACGGAGAGGAGGAAACGCGTTGACAGCCATCGATGCCAAAATCGCTCGCCAGGCCCTTATCGGGCTGCCGGAAGGCGCCAGCTACGGTGAAGACCCGATATTGGGGCAGGTATATCTGCCGCCGTCCCACCTGAAGGCGATGGACCTGAACCGTGCATTGATAATCGGTATGCGCGGCGCCGGGAAGACCTTCTGGTGGGCTGCGCTTCAAAAGCCGGATGTTCGCCGGCTCATCGACCTCTCGTCCACGGGATCGGCGCTGAACGACCGTACCAAGGTTTGCGCCGGTTTCGGCCTCAAGCCTCAACCGCTCCACTATCCGGGAGCTGACGACCTCGCTCGGATCATGTCGGAGATCATGTCGGATCACGAACCGAGAGTCGTCTGGCGGACAGTATTGGCCCGGCATTTGGCGCCAAACGAACATCCGCTCCGAGAGACCGTTGATTGGCTGGAACGCGTCAAATGGGTATCCGACAACCCGGGGGAGATTGATCGGCTGTTTTATGAGCGCGACGGCAAATACCGTCAGAACGGTAGACATTTCCTGATTTTGTTCGACGCTCTGGACCGCTGCGCGAACGACTGGAAGGTAATATATTGGGCTATTCGCGGCCTGCTGCAGCTTGCCTTGGACATGCGTGCCTACCGGCGGCTGCGAGTGAAGATATTTCTGCGCTCGGATCAGGTCGACGAGTCGCGGATTGCGGATTTCCCCGACGCGTCGAAGGTCCTCGCTTCAAAGATCGAACTGAGCTGGCCCCGTCGGGAATTGTATGGTCTGTTGTGGCACTTGCTGGCGAACGGTAAGCACGGTGGGCGTTTTCGGAAATTTCTGGGTGGCGATTGGAAGCGGGTCGACCCGCAAGCGAAAAAAAGTGCGCGTCAGCTGCCGCGGAAATTGGCGAACGAGGACGAACAGAAAAAGAAATTCCACAAAATAGCCGGCAAGTGGATGGGGACGAACGTCCGGCGCGGCTTCCCGTATACGTGGATTCCCAACCATCTCGGCGATACCTTGGGGAAAGTAAGTCCTCGCTCATTTCTTGTCGCCCTGCGAACGGCTGCCGAGAACACCGCTGAGGAACATGAATCGTACGAGCGTTCTCTGCACTTTAACAGTATCAAGCATGGCGTCCGCGAAGCGTCCCGAATAAGGGTCACCGAAATCGGTGAGGACTATCCGTGGGTGGATCAAGTCCTGAAACCGCTGTCGAAAATGAGCGTCCCCTGCGAGTTCGGCGAAATCGCGGAGCACTGGCGGGATCAGGACGTTCTCGAAAAGCTTGCTGAGGGAGTCAAGGACAACGAAGTGAAATTGCCGCCTCTGCACATCGACCGGGGCGCCGACGGAGTCCGTGAGGATCTCGAGGCGCTGGGAATCTTTCGACGCCTGCTCGACGGTCGGGTCAACATGCCCGACGTATTCCGGGTCGGCTACGGCCTCGGCCGCAAGGGCGGCGTGAAACCGGTTCGGTGAAAGACCGTTCGGCGGGCCGCCCCGCCGCGCACTGTGTGCGAAAAACCGGGGACGGCCGCCGGCGGCGTCTGTAGAGTGGCGGCGACGGCGACAGGCGGCGCCGGAACGCGACCGGGCGGGCGAACCGTGTCCAACGGCGAATTGCTGAGGCAACTCATCCGCACAGGCGCCGAAGGCGACCTGGACGCCTTCCGCGGCGTCGCGCGGAAGGTCATCGCCGAGGAGCGCCAGAAGCAGCATCGCCTGCTCGCCGACGATCTGGAGACCATCCTCTGCGGGCGCGCCCGCGCGCCATCCTCGCCGGCGCTGCGCCGCTTCGCCGAAGCCGTCCCCGAAGACCGCGAGCTTTGTCGCATCGAGCGGACCCGCGAACGCGCCGGCAAGACCGGCCGCGCGGTCTCCCGGGCCGTGACCGGCCTTCCCCGCGCCCGCGCCGGCCCCGAAGACCTGCTCGCCCTCGTCCGCCGGCGCCGGGGCATCGAGAACCGGCTCCACTATCGGCGCGATGTCGCCTTGCGCGAAGCCTTCGCCGAAGACCGCCCCCACGCCATCGCCACCGAAAAATACGGGGTTCTTTGAATTGTCCTGCCGTTGCCGCGGCCGCCCTGCGGGCAACGCGCATACGCCCCCGCACCGCGTCTCATGTGTCGTGAACCGGTACGCCGTGCAACGCTCGCACTCGCATTGCTGTAGAATGGCGGGCAGCGGCCCCGAAACGCACTTTCGGAGGCACTGACATGCACGATGCCGACACGTTGCGACAAGGCGAACCGGCCGGGCGCCGTGCGCTCGCCTTCGTAACCGCGGCCGCGGCGCTGGCGCTGCTGGCGCTCTCGCCAGCTACGGGCTTTGCCCATGGCGGCGGTCTTGACCGACAGGGCTGCCACAGGGAGACGGCGACCGGCGGCTATCACTGCCACCGACCGTCGCCGCCTTCCGCCGAAACGCCCCCCGCGCCGCCCGACGCAAGCGCCCCCGGGCCGGGCGGCTGCCCAAAGGGCGCAAACCCTCCCGACCCGGAGAAATCGTCTGGCTCGACACCCTCTCCCCCGCCCGGACCGCAGGACGACCGCCCCTCAAGCAGTTCACCGCATACGACCCCGTAACCCGGTGGACATGCGCGCAAGCCCGGAGACGCCTTCGCCGACGAGTTCAACGACCTCCGACCCCACCGGGCCCTCGACAGCCGCACCTCCGCACAACACCTTCGCGCCCCGACAGCGGACGGGACCCCCACGACCCATCCCGCGTCTCATATGTCGCGAACCGGTACACGCCCTTGCGCGGAACGCCGGGGGGGCCTAATTTCGGCCCATGGACGAAGCGGACACGGTCTTCGCCGCGACGGAGAGGCCCGGCCCGGCGCCGCGGTCGGGCGATGTGGACGACGACGGCGGCAGGGGCGGCGGGCGGCCCGGGGTCGGCGTCGCCACCCGCACCCGTCCGCGCACCAAGAAGCCGTCCATGTACAAGGTGCTGCTGCTCAACGACGACTACACGCCGATGGAATTCGTCGTGGAGGTGATCGAGCGCTTCTTCCGCAAGTCCCGTCAGGACGCGACGCGGATCATGCTGCATGTGCATCAGCGCGGCGTCGGCGTCTGCGGCGTGTATTCCTACGAAGTCGCCGAGAGCAAGGTCGCGCAGGTCATGGACTTCGCGCGGCAGAACGAACACCCGCTCCAGTGCACCCTCGAAAAGGACTGACGCCGCAACCCGGCGGAAGGCGCATCCCATGCTGTCGAAGACACTCGAGGCCTCCCTGCATCGCGCGATCGCGCTTGCCGACGAGCGGCGCCACGAATTCGCCACTCTGGAACACCTCCTGCTGTCGCTGACCGAGGACCGGGATTCGCTCGCGGTCATGCGCGCCTGCAACGTCGACGTCGACTCGCTGCGCGCCGCCCTTGTCGACTTCCTCGACGGCGAAAAGGCGCCGCCCGTCATTGAGGGCGGCGACGACAGCGCCCCTCCGACGCCGAGTTTCCAGCGCGTGGTCCAGCGCGCCGTCCACCATGTCCAGATGTCGGGCCGCGAGGAAGTCACCGGCGCCAACGTGCTCGTTGCGATATTCTCCGAGCGCGAATCGCACGCCGTCTTCTACCTGCAAAGCCAGGAGATGACGCGCCTCGACGCCGTGCGATACATCAGCCACGGCATCGCCAAGGCCCCCGGACTGTCGGAAACCCGCGCGCCCGTCGGCGAGGAAAACGACGAGGAGAGCGAGACCCCCGTCAAGCAGGGGACGGCCGCGCTGGCGGCCTATTGCGTCGACCTCAACGGCAAGGCGCGCGACGGGCGCATCGACCCGTTGATCGGGCGCGCCCTCGAGGTCGAGCGCATGGTGCAGATATTGTGCCGGCGGACCAAGAACAACCCGCTCTTCGTCGGCGACCCGGGGGTCGGCAAAACGGCGATCGCCGAGGGCCTCGCCCGGCGCATCGTCGACGGCGAGGTCCCCGAAGTGCTGGAGAACGCCACGATCTTCGCCCTCGACATGGGGTCCCTGCTCGCCGGAACCCGCTACCGCGGCGATTTCGAGGAGCGCGTGAAGGCGGTGCTCACCGAACTCGAACGCCATGACGGCGCGATCCTCTTCATCGACGAGATCCACACCGTCATCGGCGCCGGCGCCACCTCGGGCGGCGCCATGGACGCCTCGAACCTCCTCAAGCCCGCCCTGCAGAGCGGCGCCCTGCGCTGCATCGGCTCCACCACCTACAAGGAATACCGCAACTATTTCGAGAAGGACCGCGCGCTGGTGCGCCGCTTCCAGAAGATCGACATCGAGGAGCCGTCGGTCGGCGACGCGGTGAAAATCCTCGAAGGCCTCAAACCCTGTTACGAGGAATATCACAGCGTCGAATATACCGGCGACGCGCTGCGCTCCGCCGTCGAACTGTCGCACCGCTATATCGGCGACCGCAAACTGCCCGACAAGGCGATCGACGTCATCGACGAGGTCGGCGCCGCCCAGGCGCTGCTGCCCGAGGACCGGCGCAAGACCACCATCGACGAGGACGAGGTCGAGCGCGTCGTCGCGAAAATGGCGCGCATCCCGCCCCGGCAGGTCAGCCGCAACGACAAGGAAATGCTGTCGTCGCTCGCGACCAACCTCAAGACCGTCGTGTTCGGACAGGACCGGGCGATCGGAGCGCTGTGCGACGCCATCAAACTCGCGCGCGCCGGCCTCCGCGAGCCCGAAAAACCCATCGGCAGCTACCTGTTCTCCGGCCCCACCGGGGTCGGCAAGACCGAAGCCGCGCGCCAGCTGGCTCTCATCATGGGCATCGAACTCGTGCGCTTCGACATGTCGGAATATATGGAGCGCCACACCGTGTCGCGGTTGATCGGCGCCCCGCCCGGCTATGTCGGCTTCGACCAGGGCGGCCTGCTCACCGACGCCATCGACCAGCACCCCCACGCCGTGCTGCTGCTCGACGAGATCGAGAAAGCCCACCCCGACCTGTTCAACATCCTCCTCCAGGTGATGGACCACGGCAAACTCACCGACCACAACGGCAAGACGGTGAGTTTCCGCAACGCCGTGCTCATCATGACCACCAACGCCGGCGCGGCGGAACTCGCCAGACCGGCCATCGGCTTCGCCCGCGAGGCCCGCGCCGGCGACGACCGCGAGGCCATCGAACGCATGTTCTCGCCGGAATTCCGCAACCGCCTCGACGCGGTCATCGGCTTTTCGAACCTGCCGCCGGAGGTGGTCCATCGCGTAGTGGACAAATTCGTCGCCCAGCTCGAGGCCCAGCTCGCCGACCGCAACGTAACCGTCGAACTCACCGACGAGGCGCGCGCGTGGCTCGCCGAAAAGGGCTACGACAAGCGCTACGGCGCGCGACCGCTCGCCCGGGTCATTCAGGAACGCCTCAAGAAGCCGCTCGCCGACGCCCTGCTGTTCGGCGAACTCGCGAACGGCGGCCACGTGAAGGTGCGAGTCGAAGACGACAAGGCCGCGTTCGACATCTCCCCCGAACCGCAGGCCGAACCCCGCGCCGACGGCGCCGAAGACCGCAAGACCCCGGAAAGCGTCGCCTGACGCGCCGATACGGGTTCCCGCGGCGTCACGGGCCGCCGGCAAGCGATTCGTAGAGCGCCAGCGTCGCCCGGCACATCGTTTCGGCGGCGAAGCGCGACAGCGCGTGGGCTCGGCCGGCGGCGCCGAGCGCCGCCCGGCGTTCCGGCGGCGCCGCCAGCGCTCGCGCCAGCGCCGCCGCCAGCGCCTCCGGGTCGTCCGGCGCGACCAGCCAGCCCGTCTTGCCGTTCCGCACCGTCTCGCGCGCGCCGCCATGATCGGCGGCGATGACGGGGCGGCCCATCGCCTGCGCCTCGACCGCCACCCGGCCGAACGCTTCCGGGACCGTCGACGGCGCAACCGCGAGGTCCGCCAGGGCGTAGGCCGCAGGCATGTCGGCGCACGGCCCGACAAGGCGCACCCGCCCCGTCAGGCCGCGCCGCCCGATCGACGCTTCCAGCCCGGCGCGGAAGCGGCGGCGCCCCTGGTCGTCGCCGACGAACACACAACGCAGGTCGTTGCGCCCGAGCCGCGCCAGCGCTTCGATGAGCACATGGTGTCCTTTCCAGCGCGTCAGCCGGCCGGGGAGCATGACGAGAGGGCCCGCCGCGCCCTCCAGGCCCCACGCTGCGCGCAACGCCGCCTTGCGCGCCGGAGTCACCGCCGCCGGGTCGAAACGCGCCGTATCCACCCCGCGCGGGATGACCCGGACGCGCTCCGGCGGCGCCCGGTACACGTCGCGGATATGGCCGGCGACATATTCGGAGATGGCGATGACCCGGTCGCCGCGCGTCATGACCGCGTTATAGGCGCGCTTCGGCGCGCTGCGGCAGCCGTAGACGCCGTGGAAGGTGGTGACGAAGCTGCGGCCGAGCCGGCGCGCCGCCGCCTCGGCGCTCCACGCCGGCGCCCGCGAGCGCGCGTGCAGGATGTCGGCGCCGCACGCCGCCGCGGCCTTCGCCAGCGCCCGCGCGTTGCTCCGCATCCGCAGCGGGTTCTTCGTGTCCAGCGGCAGCCGGATATGGCGCGCGCCGGCCGCCTCGATGTCGGCGACGCGCGGCCCTCCCGCCGAGGCGACCAGCGCCGTCCCCCCGGCGGCGGCGAGCGCCGCGGCGATCTGCACCGCGCCCTCCACCGCGCCGCCGGCGCCCAGATGCGGCAGCGCCTGAAGCACCGTCGGCGGCGGGCGCGGCGAGCGTTGATTCATCGGCGCCGGCCGCCATATAACGGGGCGAGCCTCACCTGTTCCGAACCGGGAGTTTCCGACGATGGCATTCCAACGCAGACCCATGACGGCGGGGGCCGACTACCTGGCGCGAGCCGGAGTCGACGAAGGCCTTCGCGCCTTCATGCTCAAGGTCTACAATTACATGTGCCTGGGCCTCGGCGTCACGGGCGCGGTGGCGCTGTTCACGGCGAGTTCGCCGGGAATGATGCAGGCTATCTACGGCACGCCGTTGCAGTGGCTGGTGATGCTGTCGCCGCTCGGCTTCATCCTCGTCCTGAGTTTCGGCATCCACAAGCTCTCGCCCGGGGCGTGCCAGGCGCTGTTCTGGGCGTTCTCCGCGGTCATGGGCCTGTCGATGGCGTCCATCTTCGTCATCTACACGGGGACCAGCATCGCCCGGGTCTTCTTCATCACCGCCGCCGCGTTCGCCGGCCTGAGCCTCTACGGCTACACCACGAAGAAGAACCTCTCCGGTATGGGTCAGTTCCTCATCATGGGGTTGATCGGCATTCTCATCGCGATGTTGGTCAACATGTTCCTGGACTCGTCGGGGCTGCAATTCGCGATCTCGGTCCTCGGCGTTCTCATTTTCGCCGGGCTGACTGCGTACCACACGCAGGAGATCAAGCTGAGCTACTACGCCGCCGACGGCGCGGCGGTCGCCGAGAAGAAGGCGATCTCCGGCGCTCTCAGCCTGTATCTCGCCTTCGTGAACATGTTCTACTTCATGCTCGCCCTGTTCGGCGGCAATCGCGAGTAGGGCATCGCGCCCGGGCGGGGCCGTGACGGGCCGCTACCGCGAGGACTATGCGCGGGCGCGCGCCGACCCGCGCGCTTTCTGGGCGGAGCAGGCCGAACGCGTCGAGTGGACGCGGCGCTGGGACACGGTGCTCGACGACAGCGCCCCGCCCTTCTACCGCTGGTTCGCCGGCGCCGAGACGAACGCGTGCCGCAACGCGCTCGACCGCCACATAGCGGCCGGGCGCGGCGGCGCGACGGCGCTGATCTACGACAGCCCCGTCACCGGCGCAAAACGCCGCTACAGCTATCGTGAACTCCGCGACGCCGTAGCGCTGTTCGCGGGGGCGCTGGCCCGCCTCGGCGTCGCCAGGGGCGACCGGGTGCTCGTCTACATGCCGATGATCCCGCAAGCGGTCATCGCCATGCTCGCCTGCGCCCGCATCGGCGCGGTCCATTCGGTGGTGTTCGGCGGTTTCGCGGCGCGCGAGCTGGCGGTGCGCATCGACGATGCGCGGCCGCGCGTCGTCGTCGCCGGCAGTTGCGGGGTGGAGCCGGGGCGGATCGTCGAATACAAGCCGCTCCTCGACGCGGCGATAGACCTCGCCGCGCACAAGCCCGAACATTGCGTCGTCTACCGGCGCCCGCAGGCCGAGGGAACCCTCGTCCCCGGCCGCGACATCGCCTGGGAGGAGGCGGAAGCCGGCGCCGAGCCGCACCCCTGCGTTCCCGTCGCAGCGACCGACCCGCTCTACATCCTCTACACGTCGGGCACCACCGGCGTTCCGAAAGGCGTGGTGCGCGACAATGGCGGGCACCTGGCGGCGCTGGCGTATTCGATGCATGCGATTTACGACGCCCGCCCCGGCGATACGTTCTGGGCGGCGAGCGATGTCGGCTGGGTGGTCGGCCATTCCTACATCGTCTATGCGCCGCTCATCCACGGCTGCGCGACAGTGCTCTACGAGGGCAAGCCGGTCGGCACGCCCGACGCCGGGGCGTTCTGGCGCGTAATTGCCGAACACAAGGTGAGGACGCTGTTCACCGCGCCCACCGCCTTCCGCGCTATCCGTCGCGAGGACCCGAAGGCCGAACTGATGGCCGGCCATGACCTGTCCGGCCTCCGCTCGCTGTTCCTCGCGGGCGAACGGCTCGACCCCGACACCCTCGCATGGGCGCAGGCGCATCTGGGCGTCCCGGTCATCGACCACTGGTGGCAGACCGAAACCGGTTGGCCGATCTGCTCCGGCTGCCTCGGCCTCGAGACGACGCCGGTCAAGCCGGGGTCGGCCTCGGTCCCGGTTCCCGGTTTCGACGTGCGCGTCCTCGACGCGGAAGGGCGCGAGGCGGCGGCGGGGGACATCGGCGCCCTCGCGCTCGCATTGCCCCTGCCGCCGGGCTGTCTCCCCACCCTGTGGAACAATGACGACGGCTATGTCGCCTCCTACCTCTCCGCCTTCCCCGGCTTCTACAGTTCGGGCGACGCCGGATATATCGACGAGGACGGCTATGTTTTCGTCATGTCGCGCACCGACGACATCATCAACGTCGCCGGGCACCGGCTGTCCACCGGCGGCATGGAGGAAGTGCTGGCGAGCCATCCCGACGTGGCGGAGTGCGCCGTCATCGGCGCGGCGGACGCGCTCAAGGGCGAATTGCCGCTCGGGCTGATCGTGCTTCAGGCCGGCGCTGCCGGTTCGCCCGACGATGTCGCCGGCGAGGCGGTGCGCCTGGTGCGCGAGCGCATCGGCCCGGTGGCCTCCTTCCGCACCGCCGTCGCCGTGGACCGGCTGCCGAAGACCCGCTCGGGCAAGATACTGCGCGGAACGATCAAGAAGATCGCCGACGGGGCCGAATGGACCATGCCCGCCACGGTCGACGACCCTGTTATCTTCGACGAGATCGCCGCCGCGCTGCGCAAGGCCGGTTATCCGCGCCCCGGCGCGGGCGCCTGAACGCCCGGATGGACGGCGCGACCGGGCCGCAGAACCTTCGGGTCTACGGCGTGCTGATGCGCGCCGGGCGCGCCCTGATGGCGGCCGAGACGGTGATGGACCGCGCCGTTCTCAAATTCCCCGGCGGCGCGGTCGAACCCGGCGAGACCCCGGAGGCGGCGCTGGTCCGCGAATTCGACGAGGAATCGGGCCTCGCCGTTGCTGCCGTCGCCCTGTTGCACGCCCCCGGCACGCTGTTCAGCCCATGGACTCTCCAGCCCTACACGCCGCTGTTCTACGCCGTCGCCGGCGACGGCGCCCCCCGCGCCCCCGCGCACGAAGCGCTGGTCCTGTCCTTCATGGCTCCCGAAGACGCTATCGCCGGCAGGCGCATGGCCGAGCCCGACATGGTCGCGCTCGAACGCGCCGCCGCCCGGGCGCGCCGCGGGCGATAGAGCGCCGCGGCGGCCCCGCCCCGGATCGGTCGCACAGCGCGCAAGCGGGGGAAATGGCGCACCCGGCGCGGCGCACCGCCATCCGATCCGGGACGGCGCCGGGCAGGTTACTGTTTGCCTGCCCCGAACGCTCCGACCCAGGCGGATTGGGAGCCGTCGCTCAAGGTGACCTCTCCGCCGAACGTCCCCGCGGCCAGGCTCGGTTCGCCCGTTTCGACGGGGAGGTTGGAGAACTTCCCTCCCCACGTTCCTCCTTGCCTTGCTACCCCGATACCAAGCCTCGCTGCGGTGGGGGAGAAGTATGTCACGTCGCGGACGCGGAACGTGCCGTCCTGAGCGATTTGCGCCTCGCCGAGGCGAATCTGCGCGTCGTCGGGAACATCCGTAAAGCTGCGTGTCTGCCCCGTCCCGCCGTCCGTGAAGACTCCGCTGACTGACATATCCCCCTTGCAGCCGACGCAACCCGAAATGCTGTTGTCGGCGAAGTCGGCGGTCAGCGTCGCGACCGCCTCGAAAGCCCCGAAGGCCGCAGTGCCCGGCGCGACATTGCCGAACCCGTTCCCGTAATGAGCGGCAAAAAGCCCTCCCGCATATCCTTCGTAGCGCGCGGTTCCGGTGACCGGCAGAGTCGTCGGGTGAGAGCGGAGCTCCGGACCGTCGACGAAGGCGCCCATGTCGACGCTTGTAACGGTCGGCGCCGAGGAAAGCAGGTTCCGCCCGGCGATATGCAGTCAGCCGCCGAGCGCCAGCCAATCGTCCGAATCGCCGACCGCCGAGGTAACCCCGATCCCGCTGAGCGTGGCGGCGCGGTCGCTGATGTTCAGGGTGCCCCAGCTGCGCTCGGTTCGCAGCGCGCCGGGAATGAGGAACCGGGTGTCGGGACGCTCCTCCTCGACAACGGCATCGGCCGTGTCGATGGTGAGCACGCTGGAATCCGCGCGCGTGACCTTCACCGTCATGCCCGTCCCGTCGAACACAACGCTGGCGCGATCCGCCGTGACGCCGCTCGAGTCGACGTTGGTGGATTGTGTGACGCTGCCGAAACGCGGAAGGGCGCGGGCGGCGCCGGCGACGCTGTCGAGATTCTTCGCGGGGTCGGCGGCGCGAAGCCGGTTGACGTCGGCCCGGGTGGGCGCGCGCGCCGGCGCTTGCGCCGCGGGTTCGGGGGCCGGGGCCGGCGCTTGCGCCGCGGGGGAACCGCCGCCCCCGCCGCCGCCTCCGCCGCAAGCGGAGAGCAACAGGGCGCCTCCGAACGCGACCGCGCAGGCCGCAAGGCATCGTCCGGTTTCGTGCATGTTCTGCCTCCATGCGTTTGCCTCGGCGCCGGCTGGCGCCGGGCCGTTGCAAGCAGTCCACAGGCAGAGTGGAAGCCCCGCTTGTTCGCCGGGCTCGGGGAGCTACCCCATGCCGGGTCAAGGGCTGTTCTATTCAGCGGGCGACCCGACGTATCGGGAAGCCTGCGGTCTGCTTGCGAGCGCAACCCTGAACGGGGCCGGCGCCGGTGTCAATCGAAACGAACGGCGCTCAATGACCTGGAGCAGTGCGCCGCACCGGCCACGGCCGCCCCTGGGAGCAAGCCTGCCCTCGCCATAACGAGAACCGCCGGAGGGCGCCCCGGAACGTTGCGGCCCCGCGCCGCGCCGTTCTACGCTGTCGCCCGAAAATGCGAGCCATGGCGCTCGCGAGAGCGCGTTACGGGAGGCGAAGCATGACCCTCGATCTGCTGGTCCGCGGCGCCGATGTGGTGGACGGTTCGGGCGCGCCGCGCTTTCGCGCCGATGTCGGCGTCGCCGGCGGCCGCATCGCGGAAATCGGCCGTATCCGGGCGCCCGCGAAACGGGTCGTGGACGGCGACGGGCTGATCCTCGCGCCCGGCTTCATCGACGGCCACACCCATATGGACGCGCAGGTCGCGTGGGACCCGCTCGGCAGCTGCTCGTGCTGGCACGGCGTGACCAGCGTCATCATGGGCAATTGCGGCTTCGCCCTCGCGCCCTGCCGGCCCGGCGAGCGCGAATGGATCGCCCGCTGCCTGGAAGCTGTCGAGGACATCCCCGCATCGGCGATGATGGCGGGGATCGACTGGACCTGGGAGAGTTTCCCCGACTACCTCGCGACCGTGGAGGCGCTGCCGAAGGCGATCAATTACGGCGCCTATCTCGGTCATTCGGCGCTGCGCATGTTCGTCATGGGCGAACGCGCGCTCTCCGAACCCGCAACCGAAAACGACCTCGCCGCCATGCGCGCCGCCGTCGCGGAAGCGCTGCGCGCCGGCGCCATGGGCTTCTCGACCTCGCGCGCCACCACCCACGTCACCCCCGACGACACGCCCGTGCCGAGCCGCATCGCCGAGTGGAGCGAGATCGACGCTCTCGTGGGGGCGATGGCCGAACTCGACGCCGGAGTCTTCCAGATCGGACCGGACATTTCGAGCGGCGCCGCGCAACGGGCGTTTCTCGACCGCCTCCGCCGGGTGGCGCTCGACAGCGGCCGCCCCGTCATGTTCGGGACCATCGCGACGCGCCAGGGCCGCGAACCCCTGCCGTGGCAGGCCCAGCTCGACTATATCGACGAGACCGTCGCCGCCGGCGGGCGCATGTTCGGCCAGACGACGACACGGCCCATCAATGCGGTGTTTTCCCTCAAGTCCTACCTGCCGTTCGACTCGCTTCCCGGCTGGCGCGAGCTGCGCGCCCTGCCGCTCGAACGGCAGAAGCGCGCCTTGCGGGACCCCGACGCGCGCGCCCGCCTGATCGCCGCCGAAGGCGCCATGGCGCCGCGCGACCCGGGCGAGTTCCAGGGCGGCGGCGCGGCGACCACGAACCCCCGCAAGCCCGACTACGGCAACCTCTTCGCGCTGCGCGGCACGGACTGGGACGACCCCACCGTGGCCGAGATCGCGGAACGCCGCGGCGAACACCCGGTGGGCGCGATGATCGACATGATGATCGAGGACGAGGACCGGATTTTCGTCCAGCCCCTGGTCAACGAAACGCCCGAGGCGGTGGGCGGCATGTTGCGTCACCCCCGCGCGCTGGCCACCTTTTCCGACTCCGGCGCCCATGTTTGCCAGGAAATGGGGTCGTCGCTGCAAACCCACATGCTCAGCTACTGGGTGCGCGACAAGCGGGCGTTTTCCCTCGAGGAGGCGGTGCGCATGCTCACCTTCGACAACGCTTCCGCGTGGGAGCTGCCCGACCGCGGCCTGGTGCGCCGGGGCTGGGCCGCCGACCTGGTGCTGTTCGACGAGGCGCGCGTCAAGCCCCGCCTGCCGACGGTCGAGACCGACCTCCCCGGCGGCGCGCGCCGTCTGGTGCAGAAGGCCGACGGCGTCGCCGCGACGATCGTCAACGGCGCCGTCACGCTGGAGAACGGCGAGGCCACCGGCGAAACCCCCGGCGCGCTGCTCAGGGGACCGTGGCTCTGACGGCGGCTTGCGGAGCGGATCGATGACCGGCAGATTCAATTTCCGGTTGCGTTCGCGTGGGCCGTTGCGTTATTGTTCCCGCACGCGATGGCGTGGCGACAGGGAACGGGTGGCCGAACGAGATGAATTCAGCGGCGCCGGACAAGCCGACATGGGCCGAGGTCGCCTACGCGGTTGTCGAATTTGCGAGAGAGGACACATGGAAATTCCTTCTGGTCGCCGGCATACTGGCGTTTCTGTGGAAGGTGCTGCGCATCCGGGTTGTGTTGGGGTTGCAACGGGATTACACTGGCCGGAGAACGCCGGAGGTTCGCAAGCCGTCCCCTGTGGAAAACGAATCCGATGACTGACGCTGTGTTGATCAAGATCGCATACCTTGTGGCCGCGGTGATCGCGTACGAGCTGCTGCGCTGGCGCTTATTGCGCGCCACCCACGAGTTCCGGACCCGCGCCGGCTGCGAGGCCGACCGCTGGGCGGAGGATTCGCGGGTGCATCCGAAGATGCGCGCCCTGTTGCCGGCTATCGCCGACAATGCCTACCGGCCATTCACGGCCTGGCGGGTCCTGTTGGGGTGGACCGTCGCGATGTTCATGCCGCTGCGGCGCCTCCGTGAGATCGAACTCTCCGACGATCCCGAGGTCGCCAGAAAGATAACGGTCCTGCATTCGAAGCTCTTTTTCGCTGCTATCCTGACCAGTCCGCTCGCTTGCATGATCGCGGTTGTCGTTTTGACGATGGGCCTGCTGCTGCGCGGCTCTGTCGAAGCGCTTGCGCGCTATGTGGCCGCCGCAGGAGACAGATTCTTCGCGGGCGCCGCCGCCGGCCATTCGCGCCCGGCCTGAGCAGGGGTAGCGTTTCCGGCATCTGGCCGCCGCAGCCCATCCACGCCCGGGCGTTGAAGGTGAACAGCTATCTCCGAAACCCGGACACTGGATCCGATGATTATGGAGAATTGCATCTACTGGGCGTACGAAAATTGGCGCGCGGGACCGCACCGTGTCACGATTCATCGTGCAGAATGCAGCCACTGTAAGAATGGGCAAGGGCAACAAGGAGGAACTGATCCCAAAAACGGAGAATGGCACTGCCTTGGGCGATGCAAAACCCCGGAAGAAGCGCGGATCAGAGCCCAGAAAACGATTCGAAGAATAATTCCTTCGGCAAGATTTAACCCTTGTCCCGTCTGTTGTTGAGGAGTGAGAAATGACAATCAGACTGTTATCAGCACTTCCGTTCCTTGCGCTTTCAATCGCAGTTTCGCCAACCGTTGCAAAGTCGCAGGATACGTCGCCGCGGCAGCGCCTGTGCGAGGTCTACGGGGATTGTACGATGGGGCCAACAAAGAATTAGCCGAAATCGATGTCGAAGGCATTGGAGACGATAGTGCGCATCGCGAGACGAACAGGCAAACCAGAATGCTGAACCAGCGTATTTTTCAGCTTATCCTAATCTTTCAGATGCAAGCGCACGATTGCGACATTCCAAAACTTCCCAGTAGCGGGACGGGATATACGATCAATGCTATGGAGTGTCGAACCGAACTGATGAGAGGGAATTCGGGACGTCCCGAATGTGATCGGTCCGAATGGACAGATATTGGAAAATTTTGGGACAGGTTGCGGTCTGCAACCCAACAGTGACCCTGTTCGACAATAACGCCGCGGACGGGGACGAGGCCGGGCGCCCGCCGGACACGGGAGCGCTTGTCGCCGCCGCGCGCGAGGCGATGCGGCGGGTCTACGGGTTCGAGGACTTCCGGCCGGGGCAGGAAGACATCATAGCGGCCGTGCTGGCCGGCGAGGATGTCTTCGCCGTCATGCCCACCGGCGGCGGCAAGTCGCTGTGCTACCAGCTGCCGGCCATCGTGCGGGGCGGACTCGCCGTGGTCGTGTCGCCGCTGATTGCGCTCATGCGCAATCAGGTCAGCCAGCTGGCGACGATGGGCGTAGCGGCGGGCTGCGTCAATTCGAACAACCCGCCGGGCGAGAACCGGCGTATCGGCCGCGCCGCGCGCGACGGGGCGCTGCGCCTGCTCTACGCCGCGCCGGAGCGTCTGCTGCAACCGGAAACCGCGGCGTTCCTGAAGCGCTGCGGAGTCGGCCTGCTCGCCGTCGACGAAGCGCATTGCGTGTCGCAATGGGGGCACGATTTCCGCCCGGAATATCTCCAGCTCCGCGAGCTGCGGGCGGCGCTCGGCGGCCCCCAGGCCATCGCCTTCACCGCCACCGCCGACGCCGCAACCCGCGACGACATCGAGGCGCGCCTGTTCGACGACCCGCCCCGGCGCTTCGTCATGGGGTTCGATCGCCCGAACATCCGGCTGGCGATGGCGACGAAGAACCGCGCCGACGGCCAGGTCGCGCGCTTCGTCGCCGCGCATGAGGGCGAAAGCGGCATCGTCTATTGCCGGACCCGCCGGCGCACCGAGGAGCTGGCGCAGGCGCTGCGCAAGGCGGGCCACGACGCCGTGGCCTATCACGCCGGCCTGCCCGACGGGGCGCGCGGCGCCGCGCAGGACCGCTTCCTGCGCGAGGACGGCGTCGTCGCGGTCGCCACCGTCGCCTTCGGCATGGGGATAGACAAGCCAGACGTGCGTTTCGTCTGCCACGCCGACATGCCGGAGAACATCGAGAGCTGGTATCAGGAGATCGGCCGCGCCGGGCGCGACGGTCTGCCCGCCGATACGCTGACCCTCTACGGCATGCAGGACATGGCGCGCCGCCGCGGGCATATCCTGGAAGGCGAGGACGAGGAGCGCAAGCGGGTCGCCATGCACCGCTTCGACGCGCTGGTGGCGCTGTGCGAGTCGCATCGCTGCCGCCGCCGGACGCTGCTCGCCTATTTCGGCGAAGCCTCGACGCCCTGCGGCAATTGCGACCTGTGCGTCGACGGCGTCGAGACGGTGGACGGGACCGAGGACGCGCGCAAGGCGATGAGCGCCGTCGCCCGCACTGGCCAGCGCTTCTCGACCGGTCACCTGATCGCGCTGCTGCGCGGCGAGAAGGGCGGCAAGGTCGCGGCGTTCGGCCATGACCGCCTGCCCACCTTCGGGGTCGGCGCGGGCCGGTCGGCGAAGCACTGGCGCGCGGTGTTCCGCCAGCTCTACGCGGCCGGCTGCCTCGACATGGACATCGTGCGCTTCGGCCGCTGGCTGTTGACCGATTCCGGATGGCGGGTGCTGCGCGGAGAGGAGACGTTCGAAATGCGCGCCGACGCGGTGGATAACCGCCGCGCGCGGCGGGCGGCGAAGCCCGCTCTAACTCTTTCGGGGGCGGCGGACATGGCGCTGCTCGCGGCGCTCAAGGCGAAACGGCGGGCGATCTCCGAGGCGCAGGGAGTCCCCGCCTACGTGGTGTTCGCCGACCGCACCCTCATCGAGATGGCGGGGCGCAAGCCGCGCAGCCGCGCCGAAATGGCGGAACTTCACGGCGTGGGCGAGGCCAAACTCGCGCGCTACGCCGACTCCTTCCTCGCCGTCGTCGCCGAGCGCGCGCCGTGATGCGCCGTCTCGCGGTCCTCCTCGCGCTCGCCGTCCTTCTCGCGCCCGCCGGGGCGGCGGCGACCGGCGAGTCCGGACGCGCGGCGCGGCGCGACGCCGCCGACTATCACGCACTGTTCGATATCCGCGAGATCGCCGCGCCGGCGGTCCTGCGCGCCGACGGCTCCGGACGCTGCCGCGCCCGCGGCGTCCCGCGCATCCTGTTCCGCGGCCCGCGCGACCTCGAGACCGGTCGCCCGACGGAGATCGTGCTGCGCTGCCGCGCCGGCGCGCCGGCCGACAGCGAACCGGCGCTCTACGACCACGCCGCCGCGGACGCGCCGGGACGGCTCATCGTCTGGCTCTACCGCTTCGAGGACCGGCTGATCGCGGTCGACTGGACGGCGCTCGACTCCCGACCGCGCGGACGGCGGCGGGATGCGCTACGATGAGAATTCGAAACCGAACCGGCAGGGCGCGATTGCAATGCACGATCTGATCATCCGCGGCGCGACGATCCATGACGGCTCGGGCGGCCCGGCGCGGCGCGGCGACCTGGCCGTTTCCGGCGGCCGCATCGCCGCTGTCGGCAACGGGGCGGGGACCGCCCGCGAGACTGTCGACGCCGACGGCCTCGCGCTCGCCCCCGGCATAATCGACATCCACACCCATTACGACGCGCAGATCACCTGGGACCCGTGGGCCACGCCCTCGCCGGCGCTTGGCGTGACCACTGTCGTTATCGGCAATTGCGGCTTCGCCATCGCCCCGTGCCGGCCGCCCCACCGCGACATGGTCGCGCGCAATCTCTGCAATGTCGAAGGCATGTCCATCGACGCGCTGCGCGCGGGCGTGCGCTGGAACTTCCAGACGATCCCCGAATATCTCGACGCCATCGAGAGCGCCGGCTCCGGGCCGAACATCGCCGCTTACGTGGGCCACTCGGCGGTGCGCACCTGGGTCATGGGCGAGGCGGCGACCGAACGCGCCGCGACCGCGGAGGAAGTGGCCGAAATGGCCGACATCGTGCGCGGCGGCATGGCCGCCGGGGCCATAGGCTTCGCCACCTCCACTTTCGAGGGCCACAATGGCGACGGCGGCGTGCCCATGCCCTCGCTCTGCGCCGGCGAAAGCGAAATCGGCGCGCTCGTCTCCGCCATGGCCGAATCGGGGCGCGGCGTGTTCATGCTCACCCGCGGCGGCAAGACGACCCTCGACGCGCTGGAGCGCATCGCCGCGGAGTCGGGCCGTCCGGCGGTCGTCGCCGCGCTCCTGCACGACCACACCAAACCCGACGACACCGACCGCGCGCTGGAGCGCATCGCCGAGGCCAACGCGCGCGGACGGGAGATGTACGGTCAGGTGTCGTGCTGCCCGCTGACCATCGAGTTCACGCTGCGCAACGCCTATCTGATGGAGTCCTACGCCGCCTGGCGCCCGGCGATGGAGGCGCGCGGCGACGCCCTGAAGGCGGTCTACGCCGACCCGGAATTCCGCGCCGCCGTGAAGGCCGAGCTGGAGAATCATGACGGCTTGCGCCTCTTCAACGGCGACTGGTCGCGCATCGCCGTCGCGGCGGCGGGGACGCCGGAGACGGCGGATGCGGAAGGGCGCAGCATCGCCGAACTCGCCGAGGCCGCCGGCGCGCACCCGCTCGACCGTTTCCTCGACCTTGGCCTCGCCGACGGCCTCGACACCCTCTTCGTATCGGCCCTGCTCAATTCCGACGAGGAGGCCGTGGGGCGGATGATCGTCCACCCCAACAGCACCGTCGCGCTGTCGGACGCGGGCGCGCATCTCACTTTCTTCTGCGACGCCGGCTTCGGCCCCCATCTCTACGGTCACTGGGTCCGCGACAAGGGCGTGTTGAGCCTGGAGGAAGCGGTGCACCGCATGACCGGGCGCCAGGCGGACATTTTCCGCATCGGCGACCGCGGGCGGCTGGCGCCGGGCAATTGGGCGGACCTCATGCTGTTCGACCCCGACCGCATCGCGCGCACGCCGAACCGGCGCGTCCACGACCTGCCGGGCGGAGCGAGTCGTCTGGTCGGCGGCGCCGAGGGCCTGCACGGCGTCTGGATCAACGGCGCCAGGGTGGTCGACGAAGGCGGCTTCGGCGGCGGCGCGAACCTGCCGGGACGGTTGATCCGCGCCCATTGACCGCCTAGGCTGCCGTCCTCGCGTTCCGCGCGGTCGCGGAGCGACGGCGGGACGGACACGGGACCGGAGAGGAGGCGCGTCATGCTCGATCAGGCCCGGATCAACATCGCGGGAGGGCTGGACTTCGACCTGCCGCGGATGGCGCGCGCGCGCCAGAGTTTCGAGCGCCGCAAACTCGACGATGTCGCCGCTGCGGTAACGGGCGAACTCGCCCGGCCCGAAATCGCCGCGAAGATCGAACCCGGCGCCCGCATCGCCGTCGGCGTCGGCAGCCGCGGCGTCAACAACCTTCAGGCGGCGGTGCGCGCGACGGTCAAGGCCCTGCGCGAGCGCGGCGCGCAGCCCTTCGTCTTCCCGGCGATGGGGAGCCATGGCGGCGGGACCGCCGAAGGCCAGCGCCGCATCCTCGCCGGCTACGGCGTCACCGAGAACGAAATCGGCGCGCCCGTCGAGGCGAGCATGGACACGGTCGTCGTGGCGCGGATGGACGACGGCGCGCCCCTGCACATGGACCGCCTCGCCAACGAGGCCGACGGCGTCGTGCTGGTCAACCGGATCAAGCCGCACACCAGTTTCCGCGGTCCGATCGAGAGCGGCATCTGCAAGATGATCATCATCGGCATGGGCAAGATCAACGGCGCCTCGGCCTTCCACGGCGGCTACGAGATGACCGATTTCGGCAAGGTCCTGCCCCCCGCCGCGCAGGCCGTCATCGACAACAGCCGCTTCCTCTTCGGATTGGGGCTGGTCGAGGACGCTTTCGACGACACCGCGCATGTCGAGGCGATCCTCGGCGAAAACCTGGTCTCCCGCGAGACCGAACTCCAGACCCTCGCCAAATCGCTGATGGCGCGCATTTATATCGAGGACATCGACGTGCTGATCGTCGACGAGATCGGCAAGGAGATATCCGGCGCCGGCGCCGACCCGAACGTGATCGGCAGCACCGGGCGCGCGCAGGAGGGCTTCGAACTGCCGCGCGTGAAGAAAATCGTGATGCTCGACCTCACCGACGCCACCAAGGGCAACGCCGCGGGCATCGGCAGCGCCGACGTGATCACCTCGCGGCTCTACAGGCGCATCGACTTCGGCGTGACCTACGCCAACATCGTCACCAGCACCTATCTCTCGGGCGGGGCGATACCGATCCCCATGCGCACCGAGGGCGAGGCGGTTCGCCTGGCGGTCAAGACCCTGATCGGCATCGAGCCGAAGGACGCGCGCATCGTGCGCATCCGGAACACGCTGGCGCTGGGCGAGATCGGCGTGTCCGAAGCGCTGTTCGACGAGGTCCGCGCGCACGACCGCATGGAACTCGCGGGCGAGCCGACGGAAATCGCTCTCGATATCGCCCGGGCGGCCTGACCGGCGCCGAACGGTCGGGATTCGCCCGGCGTCGCGCCGGCACCGGGATCACGGGTCGAGCAACAGGGTTTCGGCGCCGGCGAGACCGGGGTCGCCGTGGGAGGCGGCGACGACGATCCCGCCGGCCGCGCGGTGCTCGGTCATGACCGCGGCAAGCGCCGCCGCTGCGCCGCGGTCGAGGCCAGCCTCCGGTTCGTCGAGCAGCCAGACGGGCGCCGGGGCGGCGACGAGGCGCGCCAGGGCGACGCGGCGCCGCTGCCCGGCGGACAGGAAGCGCGCCGGGGAATCGGCCAGCGCCGCCAGGCCGAACGCCTCCAGCGCCGCGCCCACCCGCAGGGCGGAGCCGTCGCCGCCGCCCATCCGCGCCTGGAAGGCGACGTTCTCCGCCACGGTAAGCAGCGGCTTTACCGCGTCGCGGTGGCCGACATAGCGCATCTCGCGGCCCCACTCCTCGCGGTCCGCGCGCACGTCCCGCCCGCGCCAGAGAACGGCGCCGGCGGCCGGCGGCGCCAGCCCCGCGACCAGGCGGAGAAGGCTGGTCTTGCCGCTGCCGTTGGCGCCGCGCACGATCAGCGCCCCGCTCTGGCGGACACGGAGATCGAGGCCGGAAAACAGGAGGCGCTCGCCGCGCCGGCAGGCGAGCCCGTGTCCCGTCAGTTCGGCGACGGCGACGATGGCCGCGGTCTCACGGCCAGCCGGGACGGTCCATGCCGAACATGTTGTCGACGCGGACATAGTCGCGATAGCCGAGCCGGCCGATGACATCGAGCCGGTCGAAGCGCACCATCCCGTCCTCGATCGCCCGATCGGCGATGTGAATGCCCTTGACCTCGCCGAACACCACCGTGTTGGGGTGTTCCGGGTCGGCGCTGGGGAGCGTCGTTATGCTCACCAGCGCGCATTCCAGGTGGACCGGACTTTCGGCCACCCGCGGCGGTCGGACCAGAACGGAGGGTTCGGCGGCCAGCCCCGCGAGCGCGAATTCGTCGACCTCCGCCGGCGCGGGCGCGGCGCTGGCGTTCATCGCCTCGCGCAGTTTCCATGTCGCCATGTTGACGACGAACTCCCCCGTCGCGCGGATGTTCGAGACCGTGTCCTTGAAGCGCCCGCCCGGTTGCGGGCCGGTGGTCGCGAACATGACCTGGGGCGGGCGGTAGGCGACTCCGTTGAAGAACGAATAGGGCGCCAGATTGACGGTGCCCTTCGCGTCCAGCGACGATATCCAGCCGATGGGGCGCGGCACGATGAGGGCGTTGAACGGATCGTGGGCGAGCTTGTGAGGCTCGCCGGCGCGGTAGAACACGCGGCTCACTCCCCTCCGGCGGTCGTGTCGGTCAGGCCGGCGGGTTCGCCCACGGCGACGACGAGGAAAGATTCGGGGGCGATGAGCGCGCGGGCGACGCGCGCGATGTCCTCGCGGGTCACGGCGTCGATGAGAGCGGCGCGGCGGTCCAGATAGTCGACGCCGAGGTCGGCGATCTGCATCCCCACCAGAATGGCGGCCACTTCGCCGTTCGAGTCGAGGCGCAGCGGGAACGAGCCGTTGATGTAGGTCTTCGCGTCGGCGAGTTCCCCGGCGCTCACGCCTTCGTCGCGCATCCGCTCGAATTCGGCGCGGACCAGCGCGAGGGCGTCGGCGGCCCGGTCGTTGCGCGTCGCCACGCCGCCGAGATAGAGGCCGGCGCGGTCGAGCGGCGCGAGATAGCTGTACACCGCGTAGGCGAGCCCGCGCTTCTCGCGCACCTCGCGGTAAAGGCGCGAGGTGAAGCCGCCGCCGCCCAGGATCTGGTTCATCGTCCAGGCCGCGTAATAGTCGGGGTCGTCGCGCTTCAGGCCGCGCTGGCCCCACAGGATGACGGTCTGCGGCTGCGCCAGCGGCTCGACGAAAACGCGGCCCCCGGTCGCCGGAACGGTTTCGGGGACATCGAAAGGAGGCCCGGCCGCCGGCAGCGCGCCGAAGGCGGAGTCGAGCAGTTCGCCGAGCTCGGCCGCGCCGATGTCTCCCGCCGCGCCGACGATGAGGCGGTCGCGCGCAAAGCGGTCGCGCGCGAAGGCGGCGAGGTCGGCGCGGTCGATCGCCCGCACGCCCTCCGGGGCGCCGCCGGACGGGCGCGCGTAAGGGTGATCGGCGAACGCCGCGCGATACCAGGCGCGCCGGGCGATCGCGTTCGCGTCCGTCGTCTCGCGCTCGAGGCGGCGCAGCAGCTGACTCCGCACGCGCGCCACCGCGTCGGCGTCGAAGCGCGGACGCGACAGCGCCAGCGACAGCAACGCGACGGCGCGCTCGCGCCGTTCGCTCAGCGTTTGCAGCGAGCCGCCGAATTCGTCGAGACCGGTATCGAAGCGCAGGCGGACCGCGTTGTCCTCCAGCGCCGTCTGAAAGGCGAGGGCGTCGAGGTCGCCGGCGCCCTCGTCGAGCAGCCCCGACGCCAGCTCGGCCAGCCCCTCCTTGCCGGGCGGGTCGAGCCGGCTGCCGCCGCGAAAGGCGAAGCGCAGCGACAGCATGGGAACCGAGCGCTCCTCGACCAGCCAGGCTTCGACGCCGCCAGGGCTGACGACGCGCTGGACATCGACGGCGGCGGCCGGAGCGGCGGCGAGGGCGAAGACGGCAAGGGCGAAAACCGGCGCCTGCCGGGCGGGGAGGGACGCGCTCACGGTCCCGCCTCCCCTTCCTCGCCGGCGCCTTCGGGCAGGAGCAGCGCCGTCACCGAGCGTTCGGGCGCGAGGACCGCGGCGCCGGCGGCGACTGCGCGCGCGCCGGTGACCGCCTGCGCCTCGGCGGGCCAGCGCTCGACATCCTCGACCGTCAGACCGGTCGCCAGGGAAGCGCCGAAGATGCGCCCCATGGTTTCCAGCCGGTCGCGCGAATAAACGGTGGAGGCGTGGATGCCGAACTTCGCTCTCTCGAGTTCCTCGTCGGTCACGCCGCCCTCGAGCAAACGAGAGATTTCGGCGTCCACCGCAGCCTCGACGGCGGCGATCTCCGCCTCGGGCTTCGGCGAGACGTGTATTACGAAACGCGCCGAGTCGAGACCCGTGCCGGAATACCAGGCGCCGGCGCCGGTCGCGACGCCGCTCTCGACGACGAGGCTGCGATACAGGCGGCTCGTCGCCCCGCCGCCGAGAACGGTGGCGAACACATCGAGCGGCGCCGCGATCCCGTCGGGGTCGGCGGCGTAGCTCGGCGCCAGATAGCTGCGCGACCACTCGCGGTCGGTCACCCGGGGGTGGCTCATGACGAGCCGCCGGGCGGCGCGGTGCGGCGGTTCGGCCGGGCGGATGCGGGGCGGGACGGGACGGGACGGGACCTCGCCATAGGTCGCCTCGGCGAGCGCGCGCAGCGCCTCGGGGTCCACGTCGCCGGCGACGACGACCGCCGCGTTGTTGGGCGCGTACCGGGCGCGGTAGAAATCGCGCGCATCGTCCGGCGCCCAGGCGCGGATCTCGTGCTCCCAGCCGACCGTCGGCAGGCCGTAGGGGTGGTTCAGATAGTGCGCCGCGGCGACCTGTTCGCGCAGCAGCGCGCCGGGGCGGTTGTCCACCCGGCCGCGGCGTTCTTCGAGGACCACCTGGCGTTCGGTGTGGAAGTGCTCGTCGCTGAAGGCGAGATTGGCCATGCGATCGGCCTCGAGGCGCATCACCAGCTCCAGGCGGTCGGCCGCGATGTTCTGGTAATATCCCGTATAATCCTGGGAGGTGAAGGCGTTCTCGTTGCCGCCGTTGCGCGCGACGATGTCCGAAAATGCGCCGTCCGGCGCCGTTTCCGTGCCCTTGAACATGAGATGTTCGAGCATGTGGGCGATGCCCGACAGGCCGGGCGGTTCGTCGGCGGCGCCGGCCTTGTACCAGACCGCGTGGTGAACCAGCGGCGCCCGGCGGTTGGGGATGACGACGACCTGCAACCCGTTGTCGAGGACGAAGCTCCGCGACCCGAAGGTCTGTCCGGGCTCGGACAGGGGCGAGGTCCCGGCGTCCGCCGCCGCGGCGAACATTGCGAGGAGTGCGAAGACGGCCGCAGCGGCGCCGGTTCCGGACATGCGCATCCTTTCGCGGGGGGAGCGGGCGCTCCGCCGCCCCGTCTAGAAGGGGTTGATGCTTTCCAGCGGCCCGCGCTCGCGGGGGACGATCACGGGCGTGTCGCCCTCGGTTGCGGGGCGCCCCGCCTCGGCGTTCTCGCGCAGGCGTTCGGCCTCGCCGACGGCGTCCACCGTCACGCCTCCGGGCGCCGACGACTCCCAGAACATCAGGTCGTCGATGAAACCCGGGTCGTCGGCGGCGAAGACCGAGGCTTCGCGGTTGACGACGGCGCGGATGCCCGGGTCGGCGTCGCCCGCGCCGGCCATTTCGAGTAGGCTTCGTTCGCCGGCGGTTCCCGCCGTCGCCGCCGGCAGTTCTTCCGCCGCTTCCGGCCCCAGCACCAGTTCCGCGGCGGCGTCGCGCGCCGCGCGCTCCTGCGGGCGGGGCGCTCCCGGCGCCGGGGGCCGCAAGTCGAAATCGGGCGGGATCTCGAGAGGCGCCTGCTCGACCACGCGGGTTTCGTCCGGGGCCCGCCTGTCGAGGCCGAGAGAACGCGAGACCGATTCGCCGCAACCCGCCAGCGCCGCCGCCAGGCCGCAGGCCAGCAGCGCCGTTGCCGTTTTCCGCCAGTGCTTCATAGCCGCCTGTCCCTGTCCGCCGCGGCGCGGCGCGACTCCCGCACCGAACCGATCAAGGCGCCGGCGACGCCGATGACGATCGCCGAGTCCGCCACGTTGAATGCCGGCCAATGATAGCCGAAAGCGTGAAAATCGAGGAAATCGAAAACCGCGCCCGATGTCACGCGGTCCGCCACATTGCCGACCGCGCCGCCGATCGTCAGGCCGAGCGCCGCCGCCGTAAAACGGTCGTCCGCGCTCTTCAGCCAGGCGACGAGAATACAGACGACGCTCAGGGAAAAGACCGCCAGAGCCCACGGCGCGATGCCCGACATCATGCCGAAACCGACGCCGTGATTACGCACGTGAACGAGGTTGAAGAAACCGGTGACGGTCCATTCGCTGCCCGGCCACGGCAGCAAGGCGAGCATGAGCGTTTTCACCGCCTGGTCGACGAAGACGACGACCGCCGAGAGCATCAGGCCGAAACGCAGATGCATGGCGTTCGCCGGGCTCACGCGGCGGCCGGGGCGGCCGATACGACATCGGCGCAGCGCAGGCACAAACCGCGTCCCGCGACCTCGGGGAGGACGCGCCAGCAGCGCGCGCATTTCTCCCCCGGCGCGGGCGCGACCGCAACGCCGACGCCGGGCGCGTCGTCGAGACGAAAAGCGTCCTCGGGCGCTTCGCCGCACGCGATCTCGAGGTCGGACGCGATGGCCAGCTCCGCCAGTTCCGACGCCTCGACGCCGGCCGCGTCGGACGCGCCGAGCCAGACGCGGGGACGGGCCTGAAGGCTGGCGCCGATCCGGCGCTCGCGGCGGGCGACCTCCAGGGCGCCGGTGACGACGCGGCGGATGGCGCGCAGGCGGCGCCATTTCGCCGCCAGCGCGTCGTCGCGCCACGACGGCGGGATCTCGGGCATGGCGCGCAAATGCACGCTGCCGTCGGTATCCGGATGCCGCGCCAGCCACGCCTCCTCGGCGGTGAACGCGAGAACCGGCGCGAGCCAGGCCGTCAGCGTGTCGAACAGGATGTCGAGCACGCTCCGCGCAGCCCGTCGCCGCCCCGCGCCGCGGGCGTCGCAATAAAGCGAATCCTTGCGGACGTCGAAATAGAACGCCGACAGATCGGTCGCGCAGAACGCGTGCAGTGGGCCGTAGAAGCGGTGGTATTCGTAGGCTGCGAAAGCGCGCCGGCGGGTCTCCTCCAGTTCGGCGAGGCGGTGCAGCACCCAGCGCTCGAGCTCCGGCATCGCGCCGGGCGCGACGCGTTCGGACTCGTCGAAACCGTCCAGATTGCCGAGGAGGTAGCGCAGCGTGTTGCGCAGCCGGCGATAGGATTCGACGACGCCCCTGACGATCCCGGGGCCGATCCGCAGGTCGTCCGTATAGTCGACCGACGCCACCCAGAGACGCAGGACATCGGCGCCGTGGTCCTCCACGACGCGCTGCGGGGCGACGACGTTGCCGAGCGACTTGGCCATCTTGCGCCCCTGGCTGTCGAGCGCGAAACCGTGGGTCAGCACCGCTTCGTAGGGCGCGCGTCCGCGGGTGCCGCAGGCCTCGAGCAGCGAGGAGTGGAACCAGCCCCGGTGCTGGTCGGAGCCTTCGAGATAGAGCGCCGCCGGCCAGGTTTGCGTCGGGTCGCCCTCAAGCACGTAGGAATGCGAGGCGCCGGAGTCGAACCATACGTCGAGAATGTCGCGCGCCTGTTCGTAGTCCGCGGGGTCGCGACCGGGACCGAGGAAGCGCGCCGGGTCCGCGGTGAACCAGATGTCGGCGCCGTGTTTCGCCACCGCGTCGGCGACGCGGTCGATCACGGCGGCGTCGCGCAGCGGCTCGCCGGTCCGCCGGTCGACGAAGACGGCGATGGGGACCCCCCAGGCGCGCTGGCGCGAGACGCACCAGTCCGGGCGGTTTTCGATCATCGCGCGCAGGCGGTCTTTCCCCGACGGGGGGTGGAACTGCGTGGCCTCGATCGCCGCGAGCGCGCTCTTTCGCAACCCCGTCGCGTCCATATCGATGAACCATTGCGGCGTGTTGCGGAAGATCACCGGTTTCTTCGAGCGCCAGCTGTGGGGGTAGCTGTGGCGGTAGCGTTCGCGCGCGAGCAGCGCGCCCGCCTCGCCGAGCGCCGCCGCGACCGGCGGCGCAGCCTTGTAGACGTGGACGCCGGCGAACAGGGGGATGTCGTCGACGAAACGCCCCCCGTCGTCGACGGTCGTGGGCGTTTCCAGACCGTGGGCGCGGCCGAGCTCGAAATCGTCGGCGCCGTGACCGGGCGCCACATGCACGAAGCCCGTGCCCTGTGCGGTATCGACGAAACCGCCGGGCAGGAGGGGGACGTCGAAACGGTAGCCCTTGTCCGCGAGCGGATGCCGCGCCGCCGCGCCGGCGAGCCGCGCGCCCGGGAAGGCGGCGAGGCGACGGAAGCCCGCGATCGCCGCGCGTTCGCAGACTTCGTTCGCGCGCTCCGCGGCGAAGGCGAGCCGGTCGCCCGGCGCCGCCGCGGCGCCTTCGCCGGTCGCCGTGACCTCGCCGACGACGTATTCGATATCGGGTCCGTAGGCGATGGCGCGGTTGCCGGGGATCGTCCAGGGCGTGGTGGTCCAGATGACGATCGAGGCGCCGTCGAGCGCGGGTTCGGGGGCGGAGACGACGGGGAAGCGCACGAACACCGCTTCGGACTCGATGTCGCGGTATTCGACTTCGGCTTCGGCGAGAGCGGTCTTTTCGACCGGCGACCACATCACCGGGCGCGAGCCGCGATAGAGCGCGCCGGAGGTGAGGAATTTGCCCATCTCGCGCACGATCTGCGCCTCGGCGGCGTAGGACATGGTGAGATAGCGCCGGTCCCAGTCGCCGAGAACGCCGAGGCGGACGAACTCGGCCATCTGCGAGTCGATCCAGCGGTCGGCGAAAGCGCGACAGCGCCGGCGGAATTCGGCGACGGGGATCGAGTCCCTGTCGATCCCGCGCTTGCGGTACTCCACCTCGATCTGCCATTCGATCGGCAGCCCGTGACAGTCCCACCCCGGGATGTAATGGGCGTCGCGGCCGCTCATCTGCGCGACGCGGTTGACCATGTCCTTGAGGATTTTGTTGAGCGCGTGGCCGATGTGGATGGGGCCGTTGGCGTAGGGCGGCCCATCGTGCAGGATGAACTTCTCGCGCCCCGCGCCGGCCGCGCGCAGGCGGCCCCACAGGTCGATGTCGCGCCAGCGTTTCAGGAGCCCGGGCTCGCGCCGCGGCAGCCCCGCTTTCATCGGAAACGCGGTGCGCGGAAGGAACAGCGTCGATTTGTAATCGGCGGTCATCGGGAGGTCATCGGATGCGTCACTGATTGAAGGCGGTGCGCCCCATGTCGCGCGGCGGCCGCGACCCCGCGAGCTGGAAGCGCGCATTATAGCCGTCTTCGCCCATCTGGCGCACCAAATCGTCCACCTGCTCGAAACGGCGCTCCGGACGCAGCCAGCTCACGAAAGCGACGCGCAGATAGCGCCCGTAAAGGTCGCCCGAATAGTCGAACACATGCACTTCGAGCAGCGCCCGTCCGCCCCCGAAGGTTGGGCGCACGCCGCAACTGGCCACCGCCGGGCGCCAGTCGGTGCGCTCGCCCTCGACGATGCCGGCCCACACCGCGTAGATGCCGAAGGCGGGCGCCGCATGGTCGCCGAAACACAGATTGGCGGTGGGGAAACCGAGGGTCCGCCCGCGCCCGTCGCCGCGCCGCACGCGGGCCTCCACTTCCCACAAATGCCCCAGGATCGCGGCGGCGAGGCGCGGCTCCCCGCGCTTGAGATACTGGCGCGCGCGGGTCGAGGAATAGACCTCGCCGGCGTTGCCGATGGCGCCGACCACGGTGACGCCGAAGCCCTGCGCGGCGCCCGCCGCCGACAGCGACGCGGCGTCGCCGGCGCGGCGATGACCGTAGCGGTAGTCGTGACCGGCGACGACGCGCCGCACGCCGAGCCCGGAAACGAGAACGTCGGAGACGAAATCGTCGGGCGACATGGCGGCGAAGGCGCGCGTGAAGCGCTGGCAGAAGAAGTAATCCGCGCCGCATTCGCGCAGCCGGCGGACCCTGGCGCGGAACGGCGTGAGGCGCTGCGGCGCGCATTCGGGCCTGAGGACATCCGCCGGGTGGGGTTCGAACGCGAGGACGCCGAGCGGGGCGCCGTGTTCGCGCGCCAGTTCCGCGGCGCGGCCGATAACCCCGCGATGGCCCAGATGCACGCCGTCGAAATTGCCCACCGCAACGACGGCGCCGCGGGCTCCGGCCGGCGCGCGCGCGTAATCGCGGCAAATGCGCATGGCGCGGGCTTGTAGCCGAACGCCTCGCCCCGCGCAACCGGAACCGGCCGTGTCTGCGAGAATCCGACAAGGGCCCTTGCCGCGGCGAACCGGCTGCGGTCGTCGCCGGGAGACGCTTGCGCCGCCGCGCGCCTCGGGGAGGCCTGTGCGGTTTCCGACCTGCACGGGGCTTTTTCCCGGAAACCTCCGGGTCCTGCCGCGAAGGCCGACAGGACAGAAAAAAACAGCGAGAGACCTCTGCATAACCGTTTTCGCTTGCGGCAGGATCGCGTTCCCGCGTTTTTACGACGCTCCCGAACCCGCCGGCGGAGCGTAACGATGCACGATGAAATTACGAAAATCCGCCCTCTCTCCCGCGAAAGAGCGCGTGAAGAAACCGAACGGCGTTACAAACACTCGTCATTCCCGCGAAAGCGGGAATCCGTTGCGGCGGTTCCGTAAGAAAAACCGGGCCGATACCGCGGACGGCCGCCTCCGGATTCCCGCTTTCGAGCGTGCGAAGAAATCGAACGGCCATACAAATACTCGTCATTCCCGCGAAAGCGGGAATCTGTTGCGACGTTTCCGTAAGAAAAACCGGGCCGATACCGCGGACGGCCGCCTCCGGATTCCCGCTTTCGAGCGTGCGAAGAAATCGAACGGCCATACAAATACTCGTCATTCCCGCGAAAGCGGGAATCTGTTGCGACGTTTCCGTAAGAAAAACCGGGCCGATACTGCGGACGGTCGCCTCCGGATTCCCGCTTTCGCGGGAATGACGAAGCATTATTCGATGGTTATTGTCTTTACAATGCCGATACTTCGGCGATCCGTCCGTCACGATGAGAGGCGTGCGATTTCTTCACACGCCCGAAGGCGGGAATCCGGAAGCGGCAGTCCGCAATATCGACCCGGTTCTCTTTGTGGAACCGCCGCAACGGATTCCCGCTTTCGCGGGAATGACGAAGAGTAGTAGCGTCTCTCAATTTCTTCACGCGCTCTTTCGCGGGAACGACGCAACGGCGGCGGCGGTCAGAAGCGCATGGGCAAGCTGGCGCGGCCGCCATAGTCGTGCGCGCCGCCGCCGGACGCCGCATAGCCCAGAGCGCCGCGCAGCACGAAGCGGCCCTCCTCCCAGCCATGCTCGCCGCCGACCCCGACCATATAGCGCGTCTCCTCGCCCGTCGCCTCGAGCGATGTTCCCGCAACCGACATCCGCGTCTCCGCCGAGAACTCGCGCTCCACATCCACCGAGCCGAAGATGCGGCCCCCTTCGCCCAGGACGCGCTCCGCCAGCGCCCCGGCGCGACCGGTCAGGCTCCGGCCCCGGTCCAGAGACACCCGCGCCCCAACCGAGTCGTCGAAGTCCGAAAGCGACAGCGATGAATACGCCACCCGCGCCCGCGGCGTTACCGTAACGCCCTCGGCCACGGGGACCCTGCGCCCCGCCTCCAGCGCCGCCGAAAGACCATGCGCCCCGACATCGTCCTCCAGCCTCCCGCGCAGCGACGATTTCAGGTCCACATCGTAGAGCGTCGCCGCCGCCTGGCCGTCCACGAAGAACGGCCCCGAAGACCACGTTGCCGACAACCCGAAGCCCGCGCCCCGGGCTTCGACCTCGCCGCCTTGCGAGACCTCCGCCGTCGCCCGGCGCCCGTGCACCGACAGACCCGCCCGCGTCTCTTCGCCCAGGACCGCGTCCAGCCCGGCCTGGAACGAGAAACCGCGATGGTCGTATTCGGTCCCCGCATTGGTCGATTTCGCCGCCTCCCACGAACCCCGCGACGCATCGACGCGCGCCCACGCCCCGCTCGACGCGCGCGGCGCCGCCGCGCGATCGGCGTGCGACGACAGGCGCTCCATCCCCAGAAGCACCGACGGAAGCGCCTCGTAGACGCGGGTGTGAGCCGCCGGCCCGGACGCCGCGCCATCGTCGCAGTTTATCTCCCCTCCAGCCGGTTCGGGGAGGATACTCCCGCTGACCCGCTTCTCCGCGTCGTCGCACAACTCGCCCGCCGCAGGCACGATGGTCACCGTCGGGGCGCCCGAACGGCTCTCTATCGACACGCCGTCGATGCCGGGGATGCGGCCCTTCGGTCCCACCGTCACCCTGCCGTCGTGCTCAAAGTCAATCCTCCCCGCCATGCCCTCCACAATCACCACGCCGTCCCCGGAGAGGTCGACTTTCCCGGTTATCGAACCGCCGCGCGCCACCGCCACTGTGTGTTCGCCCGCGCCGTGTCCGAAGACATCGCCTTTGACCGTCCCCGCCACCGTCACGCCCAGATCGCCGGCGTCGCTGCGCACCGCCACGCCGTCGATGCCCTCAAGACGCCCCGTCGCTCCCACCGCCACGTCGCCGCCGCGGCGCAGGATCACGCGCCCCACCGAGCCGTCCGCCGTCACCGCGCTGGCGCCGAGGTCGACGGTCCCGGTTATCGAACCGCCGCGCGCCACCGTCACTGTGTGTTCGCCCGCGCCGCGTCCGAAAATGTCGCCGTCGACCGTCCCCGACACCGCAACCGTCAGATCGCCGTCGCCGCGCGCATCGATGTCGCCCGTCGCCATGCCGGCCACGGTCAGGTCCAGATTGCCGGCCTCGCTGCGCAGCGCCACGCCGTCGACGCCCGTCAAGCGCCCCGTGCGCGCCACCGTCACCGCGCCGCCCGAACTGTAGAGCAGACGTCCGATGCTGCCCGCCACCGTCAGCGGGCCGACGGGGTCGTGGACCGTCCCCGCGACCGTCCCGCCTTCCTGCACGTTCAACCGCAGCACGCCGCCGCGCGGCGCGCGCAGATCGCCCGCCACCCGGCCCGCCACGGTGAGATCCAAATTGCCGGACTCGCTGCGGACGGCTTCGGTCTTGCCGTCCGCCTCGACGCCGGTGAGCGCGCCGGTCCGGGTCACCGTCACCGCGCCGCCCGAACTGTAGAGCAGTCGCCCGATGCTGCCGGCCACCGTCAACGGGCCGACGGGGTCTCGCACCGTTCCCGTGACCTTGCCGCCTTCCCTCACATCCAGTGTCAGCTTGCCGCCGCCCTGGATCCGGACGTCGCCCTCCACCGTCCCCTCCACCGTGGCGTGGAGGTTGCCGGCGCCGTCGGAGAGCACGCCGACGCCCGAGGTCGCGCTCACGCGCCCGGTCTTGCCCACCTCCAGCTCCCCGCCGCCGGCCATGTGCACGCCCGCGCCGGTCCCGCCCGTCACGACGCCGTTCACCGTCACGCTCTGGGCGCGCAGGCCCCCCTCCCCGGCGCCCGCGTTCTGACGTAAATCCCGTTCACGCCGCCCGCAACGCGCGCGCCGTCGGCCACGCTCACCGCAATGGCGCCGTTGCTGTCGTGCCGGACGGCGTAAAGCGCCTCCACCCCGTTCCCCTCGGCGGCGATGGCGCCGCCCGTCACGTCCACCCGGATGGCGCCGGCGTTGTAGGTCGCCGCGAGCCGCCGGACCTCGTTCTTCCAGTCGTCCGGGTAGGCGGCCCCGGTCAGGGCGGCCAGCGCCGTTTCCAGCTCGCTGCCGGCGCCCTTCGTCAGGACGGCTTCGAGCGCCTTGCGCTCGCCCGCCGAGAGCTTCTCCTGCTCCGCCAGTGTCGCCTGCTGCTGCTCCGTTCGATCCGCCTCGTCCTTGGCGAGGATCGTCGGATCCCGGCCGCCGTTGCGGACGCGGTCGGCGATTGCGGTGTGGGAGATCGCCAGGGCGCGGACGCCGGCCCGAGAGAGGCCGAGAATCCGCCCGGCCGCCAGACTCGCAAGGTCGGAGGCCGACGACGCCTCGTGGCCGCGCTTGTCCAGAAGAGCCCGCGCTTCCGTCCGGTAATCGTCGTCGTAGGCGGCGGGAAGCGCGTCGAGCGCCCTGTCGAGGGCCGCAGAGTCGTTCGCCGCAATGGCCGCGAGGACGGCCTGCTCGCCGGCCGAAAGCGTCCCGTCGGCGCCTGCGATCCGGTCCGCGATGAAAGCATCCATCGCCGCCGCGCCGACCGTGATGTCTCCGCTCGATGTCACGTGGATCATCGGCTCGGTCCGGCTTACATCGTCCGCCGGTTGCGCCCCCCCGTGTGGCCGCTCGAACGCGCGGCCCAGGCGAGAACGCCGGCCTCCCGGGCCTTTATCGCGCCTTCATGCGTCGTCAGGAGGATGCGCCCCGCCGCGTTCGCGTCGTTCGTAAGCCGCCCCTCAATGCCGACGGCGAACGGCGCCTCGATCTCCGCCGCCCGCGTCCTCACGGCAGCGGAGCCCAGGCCCAGGTGATATCCGAAGATCCCTCTCGCGCCCAGCCCCGGCGTGACAATGGCGCCGCCGGTCCGGACGATGGAGATCGTCGCCTCGCTCTCGGCGTGGGTGCTGAGGCCGTAGAGGCCGTAGGAGGTCGCGCCCGCTATTACGATGTCGCCGCGCGTGACATCGATGGAGAGCGCCGCCTTGCCGGCTTTGTTGGAGTAGCCGACGACGCCGCGGGAGCGGGTCTCGACCGTCGTCGAGGTGATGTCGACGTCTTCCAGGTCGATGTCGAATCCGCCCCCGCCCCGGTTCCAGATAAAGACGCCATAGCCATACGTGCCCGCCGTAGAGATCGAGCCGCCTCGCAGGTCGACATCGAGTGCGCCCGCGCCGTCCTGTATGGCATAGACGCCATAGGTGTTCGGGCCCGTCGCGGTGATTTCGACACCCGTCGTCTTGATGGAGATCGGCGCGGTGCTCGCGGACTCCGAGACATAGCCGAAGATAGCGTGAGCGGCGAGGCCCTCCGTCGAGACGGAGCCGCGCGTCACGGAGATGGAGACCGCCTTGCCCGCGGCGTTGCGGACCAGACCGTGGACGCCGCTGGCCAGCCCACCCTTCGTGGAGACGGCGACGTCCGTCAGGTCGATGGAGGCCGTCCCGCCGCTATCGGTCCTGACATCGCCGTAGACGCCGTGGGCGTTCCTGCCCGTCGTCGAGATGGAGCCGCGCGTTATATCGATATCGACTCCGGTTCTGCCCGCGCCCGTATGCCAGGCGTCGACGCCAACACCCCCCGTGGAGACGATCACGCCCGCCAGATCGACATCGATTCCGCCTGTGCCCGAGGAGCGGGCGAAGACGCCCGCGCCGCCGGTCGTGGAAACCGATCCGCCCGCCACGTCGATGGAGAGTGTCGCTGTGTTCGCGGTGTTTGCGACCTCGCCGTAGACGCCGCGGTTGGCCCCCATGACTTCGACGCCCCCTTTCAGGACGACGGAAGCTCCGCCTGTGCCCTGCTGCTGGATCCGGAAGCCCATGCCGCCCGTTGCGGAGATGGAGCCGCCCGTCACTTCGATGTCGATCTTGCCCGTGCCGGTGATCGTATGCCTGGCGTCGACTCCGTGCTCGGTGGCGCCCGATGTCGCGATGGCGGGGTTCGTAAGGTCGATATCGATGTCGTTCGCGCCGCTTTCCAAGCAGACAATCCGGTCGTTCGCCCCCGGCGTGTTGCTGCACACGGGGGCCGCCGGCGCCTCCGCCGCGCCGAACAGGCAGACTGGCCCGAGAAGAAGCGCGCCAATCCGCATCCGCGCCGTCATGCCGCGCCTCCCCTGAAATTTTCCCGCGGGGGCGATTATGGACGCAGGCGCGCCGGTTGGACAAGGCGATGTCGTGCCCGCGCGCCGGCGTCTCGCCGGCATCTACGTTGTTGCGCGCTTCGCGCGCATGCCGGCGAGACGCCCCCCGCATCCGCGAGGGCGGGCTCGCTCCCAGGAAGGCGCGTCCATCGCCATAATGAGAATCGCTGCCGAACCGGAACGTCCCTTTGCGGCGGGGCGAGGCGGGCGTTAGTCTGGCCGGCGCGGCCGGGGTCGTCCCGCCGCCTCGTGAATGCCCCAGGGAGGTTTCGCATGATCCGTTTCCACGCGGCCGTCGCCGCGCTGTTCGCCGCGGCGCTCGCCGCGCCCGCCGCCCAGGCGCTCGACAGCAAGCCCGTGCTCACCCTCGAAATGGCGGAGACAATCGCCCAGACCTGCCAGGAGAAGGCGGTCGCAGAGGGCTGGCGCCCCGTCAATGTCGCCATCTACGACGATGGCGGCAACCTCGTCGTGTTTCACCGCATGGACGGCGCCTTTGTCGGCAGCATCCAGATCGCGCAGATGAAAGGCCACACTTCGGCGATGTTCCCCTTCTCCACGCGCCTTATGAGCGAGCTCGCCTACGGCACGGACGGCGAACCCGGCCGCGTGCCGGGGATCGCGGAAATCCCGGGCATCGCGGCCTTTCCCGGAGGCGTCCCCATCATGACCGCGGACGGCAGCCAGGTCGGCGCCGTGGGCGTCAGCGGCGCCACCGGCGACCAGGACGAGGAATGCGCCAATGTCGGGATCGCCGCCATTTCCGACATGCTCGAATAGGCGCGGGGGACGCGGCGGCGGGGGCGCGCCATGCCGGGCCTGCGCATCTTCTCCTATCTGCCCAACCCGCGCGTGTGGAAGGCGACCGTCGCCGGCCGCCTGTGCGGGGTGACGGTGGAGTTGCGCGGCGCGCCGCCCGGCGCGCTGCAAGACTGGCTATGGGACTTCGACGCGCGCCCCCTCACCGCGGAAGACCGCGCAGGCGCCGCCACGGGCGCCGCGACGCAAGTCGAGGCCCGCGCCGGTTTCCGCGGGCGCCTCTTCAAGACCGGGGCGTTCCTGCGCGCCCACCCCTTCGGGACCGTGCCGGCGGCTTTCGACCCCGAAGGCGTCACCGGGATCTTCGAATCCAACAGCATCATGCGCGCGGTCGCCCGGCTCGCCGCCGCGGATGCGCCGATCTACGGCGGCGGCGACGCCTATGCGGCCGCGCGTATCGACAGTTTCCTCGACGCCAGCCTGGTGTTCGCCCGCGACTCGCAGATCTATCTGCTCTCGTTCCGCGGCGACGGGCCGACCCCCGCCGTCCACGAAAGCGCCGCTCACGCCTTCGCGACCTGGATGACGGGGATCGAACGCGCGCTCGCCGCCGGCGGCGGCCACATCGCCGGCCCCGATCTCACCCTCGCCGACATCTGCTTCGCCTGCGAGTTTGCGCTGTTCTCGCGCGAGAGGACACAGGCGGCAGCGCTGCGGCGCGCCGGCCTCGCGCCTGTCCTGAACGATTCGCCGGAGGCCGGTTATCCGCGCGCGGTCGCGCATTTCGGGGCGCTCCGCCGCCACCCGGCCTTCGCGCCCGACCTCGAGCCGTATCTCGCGAAACTGGAGGCCGACGCGGCGGCGCAGTGAAGGCCGCCTATTGCGCGGCGCGGCCGCCGTCGATGCCGTAGGTCGAACCCGTGCAGTGCGCGCTTTCGTCGCTCGCGAGGAACAGCATGAGCCGGGCCACTTCCTCCGGCTTCGCGTAGCGGCCCTGCGGCGACGCCCGCTCGTAGCCGCGGCGGAAACCTTCCGGGTCTTCCGGCGCCAGCATCGATTCGAGAGAGCGCATCATCCGCGTGTCCACCGGAGAGGGATGGACGGTGTTGACCCTGACTCCGTCGGCGGCGCATTCCAGCGCGGCCGTCCGCATCAGCCCCACCACGGCGTGTTTCGACGCCACATAGGCGGGCATCCGCGCCCGCCCGCGCAGCCCGGCGATCGACGACGAAATGACGATACTGCCGCCGCCCCGCGCCCGCAGCGCCGGGATGGCGTATTTCAGGCCCAGGAAAACGCCGCGCAGATTCACCGCGATCACGCGGTCGAACGCCTCCACGCCGTAATCGGCCGTGGGCGCCACCGCGCCTTCGACCCCGGCGTTGAGAATCGCCGCATCGAGGCCGCCGAACGCCTCCACCGCCGCGCCGACCGCCGCCTCCATGTCTTCCGGCTTCGACACGTCGCCAAGGAACGCCTGCGCTCCGTCGAGCGCGGGCGCGCCCGGTTCGCGGTCCATCAGCAGCAACCGCGCGCCCTCGGACGCAAACAGGCGCGCGCAGGCGGCGCCGATACCGCCCGCCGCGCCGGTAATCAGCGCCGCCTTGCCCGCAAGACGCCCGCTCATTTCGGCCCGGCCCCCCCCCTCAGCCCGCCAGACGGAACACGCCGTAGGGGTTGCGACAGGGCGGGCCGTCGCTGGCGTGAAGCACCCGGTTCGTCAGATCGAGGATCGCCGATGTCACGGTGGTCACCCGGTCGGGCTCCGGGTCCGCTTCGTCGGGGTGCGCGCAGATCGATTTCGGCGCCGAGAAATGGTCCGCCAGCAGGCCCCGCATCGTCGCCACGTCCACGGGCCGGTTGGCCTCGCGCATCAGGCGCTTGAGCCGACGCGCGCGAAACAGCGTGCTTGGGCCGCGGCGCTCCATGGTCGACACTACGTCCAGAGCCTCGAAGTGGTTGGCGTGGGTCATTATCCCGTCTTCGGGATACAGCGTCGCCGCGCGCTCGGGCGCCGCCTCGATGTCCAGAGCCTCGCCGTCGGCATGGCCGATCATCATGTTCGCCGAACAGACGCGCGGGCTGCCGACCACCGCCCTGAGCGCGTCGGCGAAAGTCCCCGCCGTGAGGATCTCGCGCACCCGCACATGGAACGGCTTGCGGTCGGTGCGCTCGCCCTCGCGGTCGGTGGTCAGGCCGTTGCAGCACAGGCCGATCCCCGCTTCGTTCAGGCCGATCATGCCGCCGGCGATGCCCGCCTGGGTGACGCAGAGGAAATCGGGGACCGCGGCGCCGCGCACCCGCAACACAGCGATGCGCCCCACGAGCCGGTGCAGCCAGTCCCAGTTCTGGCCCATCAGCATGGCGCCCGAACGGGTGACGGCGGGCAGGGCGGCGAACGCCGTGCAGCCGAACGCCGCCTCACGCGCGAACAGTGAGTAGCTGAGCTCCCAGCGCGCGTTCAGCATCCCCACCGGCGCCGCGTCGAGGCCGGCGCCCTCGGCGATGCCCGCCATCTCGGCGCCGTATTCCGGGTCCATCGCGGCGATGCGTTCGGCCCAGCGCCCGCCTTCCGCAAGCGCCGCCTCGCGCCCGACGCCGCCCGACTCGAAACGGGCGAGATAGGTCTCCACATTGTCGCGGACGGCCGCCGCCAGCGCCGCGCCGTGCGCACGTCCGCGCTCCCGCGCGTCGCCGGAAAGATCGATCAGCCGCGGTCCGCTCATGGCCTCGCTCCGTCGCTGCGGCGCGCCGCGCCCGCGCCGTCCTCCGCCAGCAGCGCGGCGGCGCGCGCGCCGCGGACTTTTTCCAGGTCGTCGCGATATTTGAGCAGCGCCCCCAGCGTCTCGTCAACCGTCGCCGGGTCGAGCTCGCGGCGGTCGAGGCGCCGCAGCGCGTTCGCCCAGTCGATGGTCTCGGCGACGCCGGGGTTCTTGAACAGGTCCTCGCCCCGCAATTTTTGCACGAACGCCACGACCTGACGCGCGAGCTCCTCGCGCACGCCGGGGGCCCGCACCGCCAGAATGCGTTTCTCGCGCGCCGCGTCCGGGTAGTCGATCCAGTGATAGAAGCACCGCCGCTTAATCGCGTCGTGGATCTCGCGCGTCCGGTTCGAGGTGATCACCACCGCCGGCGGCGACGCCGCGCGCACCGGGCCGATCTCGGGGATCGTCACCTGGAAATCGGCCAGCACTTCGAGCAGATACGCCTCGAACGGTTCGTCGGCGCGGTCGAGTTCGTCGATCAGCAGCACCGCCGCGCCGCCTTCTCCGCTTTCGAGCGCCTGGAGGATCGGCCGCGCAATGAGGAAACGCCGGTCGAAGACATCGGCCACGAGGCGCTTGCGGTCGGCGGCGCCCGCCGCCCGCGCCGCCTGGATCTCGATGGTCTGGGCGGCGTAGTTCCACTCATAGACGGCGCTCGCCGCGTCGAGGCCCTCATAACACTGCAAGCGCACCAGCCGGCGCCCGAGCCGGTCGGCGAGGACCTTTGCGATCTCGGTCTTGCCGACCCCGGCCTCGCCCTCGAGGAACAGCGGACGCCCCATGGCCAGCGACAGATAGACGGCCACCGCCAGCCCGCGGTCGCCGACATAGTCGCCGGCGGCGAGAAGCGCGAGCGTCTCGTCGACGGTCCCCGGCGGCTCGGCCAACCGCTATCCCGCCCCGAGGCGCCGGGGGCCGCCGGCCGCGGCCTCCCGCAGCCGCGCAACCGGGGCGACCCCGACGGCCGGAACCGCGATGAGAAGCGCCGTCGCTTCCGATCCCATGCCGTCACCCTACCGCACGGGCGCGCGCGGCGCCACCGGACCGGACGCTCCCGTTCCGGCCGGCGGCGACGCGACGGAAATCCCGGGTTGACACGAGCGGCCGCCCTGTGGTCGGCCGTTGTCGCGCGCAAACCGCAAAGGAGTGCAAAGAATGCCGCCCTTCCCCCTTATGGCCCGCGTCGGGACGCTATCCGGTTTCCCGTTGCGCGCCGCCGCGGCTCCGGCAGCCCTGGCGGCGTCGCTGGCGCTGGCGATGTCCGGTTGCGCGCCGACGACGGTGGGCACGGCGACCGCGACGCCGGCGCCGCCCGCCGGAACGAAATACCACAATTACAGCGTCGGCAAGGTCGACCTCATGCCGTCGGATCCGGCAAAATGGCGGGCTGGCGTCTATGTCGCCGACATTCCCGGTTTCCCCTTCCCCCTCCCCCTGTTCAGCGACCCGGAGAAGCAGGACGTTACCACCGCCCATCTCACGGGGTGCGCCGACGGCTCGTTCGATGAGGAGGGCGCGATGTCGTTGTCCTTTACCTTTTTCTACGACGAAACTCCGGACGGCGACTTCTCGGATCTCGATACGCTTTGCGGGGGCGAAGAGGAAGAAGACGTCTGGAGTCTTGGCGGCGACGTGACCGCTGCGCCTTTCGTCGCAGGCGACGACGACATTGCGAGGGGCGCCGATGTCGTTCCCACCCGCACAGTCGTCGACCGTTCGGTAGCGCTCGCCGGCCCGGACGGACAGGCGATGGCGTTCCCGTCGCCGGAAGGAACCGAATGGCGCGTCCTGACCCGATACGACGAACCGACCGAACTCTTCGAGCTCTGGGCCTACGAGGTCGTGGCGGAATAGCCCGGCGACAAGGAAACGCCGGTCGTTGTTCCGCCGCGACGCGCCGGGCGCCGTTGGCCACCGCGTCTTCGAGGCGCGCTACGCGTTCGCGAAGGCTCCCTGACGAGACCTCTGCATAACCGGTTTCGCTTGCGGCAGTATCGCGTTCCCGCGTTTTTGCGACGCTCCCGAACTCGCCGGCGGAGCATAACGATGCCCGATGAAATTGCGAAAATCCGCCCTCTCTATTTCCCGCGAAAGAGTGCGTGAAGAAATCGAGAGACGCTACTACTCTTCGTCATTCCCGCGAAAGCGGGAATCCGGAGGCGGCCGTCCGCTATACCGGCGCTGTGTTCTTACGGCGCAACGGATTCCCGCTTTCGCGGGAATGACGAGTGTTTGTAACGCTGTCAGGTTTCTTCACACGCTCTTTCGCGGGGATGAGAAAGTATTATCGGAGGGTTGCCGTCTCCCACTGCGCCGAGGAATTCGGCGGCGCAGAAGACAATAACCCGTCAATAACACTCGTCATTCCCGCGAAAGCGGGAATCCGGAGGCGGCCGTCCGCTATATCGGCGCGGTGTTCTTACGGAAACGCCGCGACGGATTCCCGCTTTCGCGGGAATGACGAATGTTTGTAACGCCGTCGGGTTTCTTCACACGCTCTTTCGCGGGAATGACGAAGTTCTATCGGAGGGTCGCCGTCTCCCGTCGCGCCGAAGAACCCGGCGGCGCAAAATACAATAACTCGCCAATAACACTCGTCATTCCCGCGAAAGCGGGAATCCGGAGGCGGTCGCCCGCAATATCGGCCCGGTGTTCTTACGGGAGCGCCGCAACGGATTCCCGCTTTCGCGGGAATGACGAGTGTTTGTAACGCCGTCGGGTTTTTTCACACGCTCTTTCGCGGGAATGGCAGAGTATTATCGGAGGGTCGCCGTCTCCCGTCGCGCTGAAGAACTCGGCGCGGCAAAATACAATAACTCGCCAATAACACTCGTCATTCCCGCGAAAGCGGGAATCCGGAGGCGGCCGTCCGCGATATCGGCGCGATTTTTCTCACGGAAACGCCGCAAGCAGATTCCAGCTTTCGCGGGAATGACGAAGAATAGTAGCGTCTCCCGATTTCTTCACATGCCCTTTCGCGGAAATTACCGGGGCAGGGGGCGGATGTTCCCAATTCCGTCACGCATCGTCATACGCCGAAGGCGGGTTCGGAAATGTCGCAAAGCGCCGGGAACGCGAGCCTGCCACAGGCGAAACGAGGTATGCAGAGGTCTCTTAACGTCATGCGGAGTTCCCCGATGTCCTGACGAAGCTGCGCGAACGGGCCGATCATCGGCCCCGCCGGGGCGACCCCGGCGCCGCGCGCCTCAGGCGCAGCCGGCAACGGCGCGGCGCGCCATCACGCCGACCAGATGCGCGCGGTATTCGGCGCTTGCATGGATGTCCTCGTTCAGCTCCGCGTCGGCTGCGTCGACTCCTTCCAGCGCCGCCGGCGAAAAATCGGCGTCCAGCGCCGTCTCCATCTCGCGCGCACGGAACGCGCACGACGCCGCGCCGGTAATCGCGACGCGGGCGCCGCCGGCCGTTCGCGCCGCCATCGCGCCGACGATGGCGTAGCGCGACGCCGGGTTCGGGAACTTGACGTAACACGCCGCGCGCGGGACCGGGAACGACACCGAAACCACGAGCTCGCCCGCTTCGAGAGCGGTTTCGAACAGGCCGGCGAAGAAGTCGTCGCCGGCGATTTCGCGGCGGTCGGTGCGCACTGTCGCCCCCAGGCCGAGCACGGCGGCGGGATAGTCCGCCGCCGGGTCGGCATTGGCGATCGAACCGCCGATGGTCCCCCGGTTGCGCACATGCGGGTCGCCGATCCCCCCCGCCAGCGCCGCCAGCGCGGGTATCGCCGACGCCACGGCCGCGCTCGCAGCCACCTCGGCGTGAGTCGCGAGGGCGCCCACGACCAGCCTGTCGCCGTCGCGCATCGCCCCCCGCAAGGCGTCGTCGCTCGCCCCCGCCAGGTCGATCAGGTCGGTGGGGCTGGCCAGGCGCTGCTTCATGGTCGGCAGCAAGGTATGGCCGCCGGCCAGATATTGCGGGTCTTCCGCCGCCTCGTAGAGCCGCCGCGCTTCCGCCAGAGACCCGGCGCGCCGGTAGGTGAAATCGTACATGACTCGCCTCCCTATACGGCGGCGCCGGCGGCGCGAACCGCGCGCCACACCTTTTCCGGCGTCGCCGGCATGTCGATATGGCGCACGCCCAGCGCGTTGCAGACCGCGTTGATCACGGCGGGCGGCGCCCCGATCGCCCCCGCCTCGCCGCAGCCCCGCACCCCCAGCGGGTTCGTCGGACTCCGGGTCTCGTTGCACGACACCGCGAAGTCCGGCACGCCGTCGGCCCGGGGCATGCAATAGTCCATGTACGAACCGGTGACGAACTGACCCGAGTCGGAGTCGTATTGCGCCGCTTCGTAGAGCGCCTGGCCGATCCCCTGCGCCAGACCGCCGTGAACCTGCCCCTCGACGATGTTGGGGTTGATCAACACCCCGAAATCGTCGACCGCCGTGAACCGGTCGATGGACACGGTTCCGGTGTCCGGGTCCACCTCGACCTCGCAGGCGTAACAGCCGCTCGGGAAGGTGAAGTTCGGCGGGTCGAAATACGCGGTCTCCTCCAGGCCCGGCTCCAGACTGTCGAGCGGGTAGTTGTGCGGCACGTAAGCCGCCCCCGCCGCCTCGGCGAAGCCCAGGCGCCGGTCGGTCCCCGCGACGACGAAAGCGCCGTCGGCGAATTCCACGTCCTCGACGGACGCTTCGAGGATATGACCGGCGATCTTGCGTCCCTTCTCGATGACCTTGTCCATCGCCCTGACCAGCGCCGCGCCGCCCACCGGCAGCGAGCGCGAGCCGTAGGTGCCCATGCCGAAGGGGACCTTGTCGGTGTCGCCATGCACGACCTCGATGGAGTCGAGGTCCAGCCCCAGCCGGTCCGACGCGAGTTGCGCGAAGGTCGTCTCATGGCCCTGGCCATGCGCGTGGGTTCCGGTGACGATGGTTACCGAACCGCTGGGGTTGACGCGCAGCGTGGCCGTCTCGTAGAGGCCGGCGCGCGCGCCGAGCGATCCGGCGACCGCCGAGGGCGCCGCTCCGCACGCCTCGATATAGGAGCTCAGCCCGAACCCGCGCAGCTTGCCGCGCCGCGCCGACTCCGCCTTGCGCCCGGCGAAACCCGCCGCATCGGCTTGCGCCAGGCAATCCTCCATGTTCTTTGCGTAATCGCCGTCGTCGTAGACCATCGCCACCGGGGTCTGGTACGGCTGCCGGTCGCGGGGGATGAAATTCCGGCGGCGGATCTCCGCCGGGCTCAGCCCCGTGTCGTGCGCCGCGGCGTCGACGATGCGCTCCACCGCATAACACGCTTCCGGCCGCCCCGCGCCGCGATAGGCGTCCACCGGCGCCGTGTTGGTGAAGACGCCGCGCACCTCGCAATACACCGCCGGCGTCGTGTAGACGCCCGCCAGCAACGGCGCGTAGAACCAGGTCGGGATCGCCGTCGAAAAGGTGGACAGATACGCCCCCAGATTGGCCACGGTGGCAACCCGCAGCGCCAGGAAACGGCTTTCGGAATCCAGCGCCAGTTCGGCGCGCGTGACGTGGTCGCGCCCCTGCGCGTCCGAAAGGAACGACTCGCTGCGCTCCGCCGTCCACTTGACCGGGCGGCCCACCTTGCGCGCCGCCCAGACCGCCAGCGCCTCCTCGGCATAGTGGTAGATTTTCGAGCCGAAACCGCCGCCCACGTCCGGCGAGACCACGCGGACCTTCGTTTCGGGCAGGTTCAACACCGCGGTGCACATCAGCAGACGGATCACATGCGGGTTCTGGCTCGTCGTCCAGAGCGTGTAGCGGTCGTCGCCGGGATCGTATTCGCCGATGGCCGCGCGCGGCTCGATGGCGTTGGCGACCAGGCGCTGGTTGACGAAATCCAGCGACACGGTTTTCGCCGCGCCGGCGAACGCCGCCTCCACCGCCGCCTTGTCGCCGAATTCCCAGTCGTAGCAAGTGTTGTTCGCCGCCGCCTCGTGCACTTGCGGCCGCCCCGGCTCATGCGCCGTCGCGGTGTCGACCGTCGCCGGCAGCGGTTCGTATTCCACATCGAGCTTGTCCGCGGCGTCGCGCGCCTGTCCGCGCGTTTCCGCCACCACCAGCGCCACCGGGTCGCCCACATGACGCACCTTGCCCTCGGCGAGGACCGGGTGCGCGGGCTCCGCCATGTCGCTGCCGTCCCGGTTTTTGACGAGCCAGCCGCAGGGCAGGCCGCCGACGCCGTCCGCGGCCAGGTCGGCCGCCGTGAAAACGCCGACGACGCCGGGGCTCGCCAGCGCCGCCGCCGCGTCGATCGCGCCGAGCCGCGCATGGGCGTGCGGCGAGCGCACGACGACCGCGTGCGTCTGGCGGGGACGGTTCAGGTCGTCCACATAGCGCCCCGTTCCGGTGAGAAAACGCCGGTCCTCCTTGCGCGCCGCGCGCGCGCCGATCCCGCTCCCGCTCATCGTTCAGCCTCCCATCGCCCGGGCGCCCGCCGCCACCGCCTTCACGATATTGCGGTAGCCCGTGCAGCGACACAGATTGCCTTCCAGTTCGCGGCGCACCGTCGCCTCGTCCGGGGCGGGGAAGCGCGCGGCGATGTCGACCGCGGTCATCACCATCCCCGGCGTGCAGAAGCCGCATTGCAGCCCGTGATGGTCGCGGAACGCTTCCTGCATCGGGTGCAGCGCGTCGCCGTCGGCGAGGCCCTCGACGGTCGTCACGCTCGCGCCCTCGGCCTGGACCGCAAGCATCGTGCACGACTTCACCGCCACGCCGTCCACATGCGCCACGCAGGCGCCGCACTGGCTGGTGTCGCACCCCACATGGGCGCCGGTGAGGCCGAGGAAATCCCGCAGGTAATGCACGAGCAGCGTGCGCGCCTCCACCTCGGCCGACCGCGCCGCGCCGTTCACCGTCATCGATACGGTTATCGTCATGGGGAACCCTCCCGCTCGTCCGCTCCCCCGGGAGCGGCGTTCGCCCGGGAGTCTGGCGCGGGGCCGCGCCGATATCAACCTGCGCTCCCGGGAACCAGCAATTCTCATTTTGGCCTGGAGCGATGCAGCGGACCTGTCGCGGCCGCCCCTGGGAGCGAGCCTGCCCTCGCGGATGCGGGGGCAGGCTCGCTCCCAGGAAGGCGCGTCCATCGCCATAATGAGAATCGCTGCCCGGGAACGGCGGAAGGCGCGCCACCGGAACGGGCTTGATCTCCGACCCCGCAGCTGGCAACCGGCGCCCTTGCCCATTCGCGGGGCGACGGGACGGAGGTTCATGGAATGACGCTGTTTCACGCGACGGGGAGCGCCGTTGTCACGGCGGTGGCGCATCTGCTGGCGGCGGCGGGGCCGGCGACGGCGGCGTCCCTGCCGGAACTGCCGGCGGGCGCCGCTTACGGAGACTTCGCGGTGGGGACCGTCACCGGCTTCGCGGTCGACGACCGCCAGCGCTTCGACCCCTGGAACGCCGCCTGGGCCGGACCGGAATACCGCGCCCTGCTGCGCCGGATCGACGAGTCCGGGCAGACGCGCACGGTGGTCTTTCAACTGTGGTATCCGGCAACGCCGGACATGTCGGGAGAACGCATCGCCGGGCCGCGCTCGCCCCGGCCGGCGGCGGGCGGGCGGCGCGCCTCCCATTTCGATCTCTATTTCCGCGACGCCGACATGGCGCCGCAGATCGGCGGCGCCGCGCAGGCCCTCCTGCCGCATCTCGTCCGCATGCGCGGCGGCGGCCTTCTCGCCGAAGCCGGCGAGGCGGGGTTCGCCGAGGTCCGGCGGAGCATACTCGAAGCGCCGCTGGGCGCGTGGCTGGATGCGCCGCCCGCCGAGGGCCGCTTCCCGCTCGTCGTGCTCGCGCACGGTCTCGGCGGCAGCCACGGCATGTGGGCGTCGCTGGCGGAATTCCTCGCCTCGCGAGGCTATGTCGTCGCGGCGCCCACCTTCGTTTCCGACGGCGGCCTGCCGCTCGCGTTCCACGACCCGGACTCTCCCTTCGCGAACCGGGCCTCCCCGGAGGAACTCCGGAGCGCCTATGCGACGATTCTGGGCGAGGCCAAGGTCCTCCCCTATTTCTACCGCCTGATGTTCGGACTCGAAGCGGCGGGGTTCGAACCGCCGGAGGGCTTCGACCCGCACGCCGGGACCGTCGTTCCCGGCGGCGTCGAACGCGCGACGGCGATGATGCGCAACCTGTTCCGACAGCGCGTTGCGGATGTCGGGCTCGTCGTCCACACCGTGCGGCGGCTCGGCGAGGAAACGGAGCGCTGCCGCCACGCCCTGGCGGCGATGGGCGCGACGACCGCCGCCCGCGAGCTGTGCGGGCGGTTCGCGGGGCGCATCGACGGCGCGCGGGTCGGCGTCGCCGGTCATTCGCTGGGCGCGATGACGGCGCAGATCGCCGCGAACCTGCTGCCGGGCGTCGCCGCGGCGCTGGGCCTCAACAACGCGCCGCCTTTCTCCTGGACGCCCGCAGAAGCGTTCGGCGCCGGGGAGACGAGCGACGGACATCCGGTCGGCAGCCGCAAACCGCTGCTCCTCATGATCGGCGACGAGGACGATTTCGTGCAGCAGGTGTTCATTGGACTTTTCCAGTCCGCAGTGGCGGCCGCCGGCGGCGACCCGGCCGCCGCCTTCCCGCTCGCCGACGAGCGGGCGGCGCCGGACCGCATGGAAAACCCGCAGCCCGTCGCGCTCAGCAACTGGCGGCGCGCCGTCTCCGACCGCGTGTTCGTCATCGTGCGCGACACGGACCATTCCACGATCGCCGACGATTTCGCGCGGATGTTCCCCTGGCCCGAATTCCGGCGCGGCGCCCTGCCCTTCGCCCCGACGCCCGAACGCCGCAGGAAACCCGCGGGAGAGGCCGCTTTCGGCCCGCCTCCTGCGGCGCCGGGAGAGCCTTTCGTCGAGCTCGGCTGGGGCGAGGCCGGCGCCGCAGGCGCGGTGTATCTGCCCCACGTCGTGCGCGACTGGTATGCGCGGGCCTGGTTCGATCTGTGGCTGAAGGAAGACGCCGCGGCGCGCGACGAATTGCGCCGCGAGGACCCGTTCGGCAACCTCACCTCGGTCCGCCGCGATCTCCGTTAGGAGGCGGCGGTTCGAGCCGGCCCTGTTTCCGCAGGCGGGATTCGCGGTGGGCGACATAGAGCGAGCTCGACACGATCACCGCCGCGCCGACCCACGTCCACAGGTCGGGGACCTCGCCGAAGGCGACGAAACCGATCGCCGCCGAGAAAACGAGGCGGGTGAAATCGAACGGGTAAATCGCCGTCGCGTCGGTCGACGCCAGCGCCCGGACCATGCACTGGTGCGCCACCGTCGCCACGAGTCCCAGAGCCGCCAGCCACGCCAGATGCTCCCACCCGGGCGTCCGCCACACGAACAGGGCCGGGACGAGGGACGCCGGAGTCATCAGGAACACCAGCCAGAACACGATGGCGTTGGGGTGTTCGGTCCGCGACAGGACCTTCACCGCGGTCTGGCTCGCCGCCATCAGAAGGGCCGCGAACAGCACCAGCAGGGTCGCCGCGGAAACGGCGGCGAAACCCGGGCGCAGGATGATCATCGCGCCCGCGAAGCCCACGGCGACGGCGGTCCAGCGCCGCGCGCGCATGCGTTCGCCCAGCACCGCGACGGCGGCCACCGACGCGAACAGCGGCATGGTGAAACTCAGGGCCGTCGCCTCGGCCAGGGGGAGGTGGCGCAGCGCGTAGAACCAGCACCCCATCGCCGCCAGGCCGATGACGGCGCGGAGGACGTGCAGACGCGGACGCCCCGGCCGCAGCGACGCAAGGCCCGGCCGCAACAGGAACGGCAGCATCGCCAGCAAGCCGAACAGCGAGCGGAAGAACACCACCACATAAACCGGGAGGTCCTGCACCACATGGCGGGTGATGCCGTTCATGCCGGAGAAACAGGCGCAGGCGACGATCATCCACAAGGCGCCGCGCAGGACGGCGGGCATCGGCGCGGCGGCCGGCGCCCGGAGGCGGGCGCGGCTCACGGCAGCCGGTCGGTCTGCGTCGATATCGGAAAGGTTCGACCGCCGGCGACGCCCGTCCGGGCGACGAGGAGGCGAAACGGGTCGCCGTTCATGTCCGCCGCGTTCCCGAGCGCCTGCAACACCGGGTAAACATAGAGGAAGGTCGCGCCGCCATGCAAACTCTCGCCCTCTTCTCGCATCCCGCCTGCGCCGGCCACGACACGGGGCCGGGCCACCCCGAAAGCGCGGAACGCCTGCGCGCGGTCGAGCGCGCCCTGTCGGCGCCGCGGTTCGCCGCGCTCGACCGCCGCACGGCGCCGCGCGCTGCGCGCGCCCGGCTCGGGCGGGTTCACACACCGGCGGCGGTGGAGCGCGTGTTCGCCGCAATTCCCGGCGAAGGCTACGCGCATATCGACGGCGATACCGTCGTCTCGCCCGGTTCGGGGGAGGCCGCGCTGCGGGCCGCGGGGGCGGCGTGCGCGGCGGTGGACGCGGTCCTCGGCGGCGCGGCGCGGCGGGCGTTCTGCGCCGTGCGCCCGCCCGGGCATCACGCCGAGCCCGACCGGGCGATGGGGTTCTGTCTCTTCAACAACGCCGCCGTCGGCGCCGCCCATGCGCTGGCGGCGCACGGCCTGCAACGGGTCGCCGTCCTCGATTTCGATGTCCATCACGGGAACGGGACGCAGGCGGCTTTCGCGAAAGAGGCGCGGGTGTTGTTCGTCTCGAGCCACCAGTCGCCGCTCTACCCCGGCACGGGCGCGGCGTCGGAGACCGGGGTCGGCAACATCGTGAACATGCCGCTGGCGCCGGGCACGGGCGGCGCGGGCTTCCGCGCCGCGTGGGAGAGGGCGTTCGACCGCGTGGAGTCCTTTCACCCCGAATTGGTCGTTGTGTCCGCCGGTTTCGACGCCCACCGTCGCGACCCGCTGGCGGGCTTGTCTCTGGTCGAGGACGATTTCGCGTGGATTACCCGGCGCATCGCCGATGTCGCCGACGGCAGTTGCGCCGGCCGCGTGGTCTCGACGCTGGAGGGCGGCTACGACATGGCCGCCCTCGCCGCCTCCACGGCTGCGCACGTCGCCGCGCTCATGGAATGAGGGGCGCGACGCCGCGAAATGGCCTCTGACGACCCGATGTGCCGTGTTGCAGACGCGAGACGCAGCTAAGCACGACATCCACACCCGGTTTCACGGAATGCGTCTCCGCGACCGACGCGATAGATTTATCAATAGAAAGATTCAATCAACGGAGAAACACTGAGAAGTAGCCTTTACGGGTCCTATGCTGCCTTCCGAAACGTGAGTATCACCTCGCGACGCAAACGATTACTGAGTGTCGCCGTGTTCGACTGCTTCGACGGCGGAGGCAAATACCGGCGATTCGCCGGCAGATCTCGGGAATGACGCTTGGTGCAGCGAAGGCCCGCCGCACGAGCGACTGCCTCCAAGATCGTGGCGTTACGGATGAACGTGCCGCGTACGGTATTCTCGCCAACCACATATACCGCCAGCCCTTCATCGGTGAGAATTCTGGAAACCTCGCAGACAGATCGCCGCATGTCGTCAATATACCGAGCCAGAATGGCCTCTTGCCTTGCATGTAGTTTAGGTTGTAAATTCAGGTACGACAAAATTTTCTGGATTTCTCGATTGTCTCGCACATCCATACCCACCTCGGTGCCGACCGCCGCAGATCTGATGCGGCGGAGTTCACCAATGGCGTGCCCCATCCACACCAACGAAAACTTACTGCACCGTATGTAATCTATAGCGTTCAGATAGGGAGGAGACGTAATCACCAAATCGATGGATTCGTCGGGACGGTTAAGGCGTCGGGCATCTCCTCTATACATTTGCGTTGCAGGTCCGATAGGTCGACATCTTCGGTCAATGCAATTCGTCGTCACACGATCCACGGACGACAGAAATTTATCAAAGGGTTTCACCGGCGCGCGTTCGAATTTCCGGTGCGGTCTGCTATGAGATAGGTCCATTGCCAACGACACCCCGGATTGTTTGGCAATTATGAGACGTGAAAAGGCGCACCATAGCACTTCACGAACCGTCTCGTCCGAAATCTCGCGTATCGCCGTGGCGAGCGAGGCAAGCTGGCGTCGGGCATAATCGTCGAACCAGTACTCCGCGAAGCCGCGAGTCTCGGCATCTGGGCTTTGGGGATACGCTTCCCGTGCCGATAACGAGGCAAAGACTTGGTACGCATGCTGGAGTACCGTCGCCGCGGTATCTTGGATCGCTTCCGGATCGATAGCGGTTGTCCAGACTCGGGATATCAGTACCGCAAGAGGGTCAAGATCTATACCAATGGCGTGATGCCCCATTAATTCTGCGATGGCGAGCACCGTGCCCGATCCTGCCATCGGATCGAGGATACGCAACGGCTTCTCGCTTTCCGCAATAACATCGAGCGCGAGACTCGGCGCCATACGCGCCGGAAACGGATGAACCGGATGGCGTCCCAATATCTCATAGATACTCTTCTCGCGCGATTGATTCATTGAGCGTCACTCATTTTTCATCGCTCATCCGGAGGGTAGTCCTGCATGGCAGCCTCAATGGTAGCGACCACGTTCTGCGCACTCTGGTCGAGCTCAACCGTACTGGAAGTCGCAAACATAGCACGAGGCGCCATCTGTGCCATTCCCTTGCACAGCTCCATGAGCTCCTCGTCCGTTTCGTACTCGATAGGTGGCGTCGCGTACGAGAGCTTAATACGAAGCGCCGCATACTCTACAGAAGATCTTTTATACTTCTTCTGTAGTGTTTCTATCGCCTGAACGATCTTGCGATAGGGAGGTTTTTCCACCGGGGTGCGGAGAATCCGCTCGATCCATTCAGCGCTTTCCTCGGAAAGGTTGCACTCTTGGAACAGACCACGGAGATCACGAAGGCCGATCTGTTTCACGGGTCGAAGCCGAACGAGCCGGGCGAGATCGTCCACGGTAATAAGAGTTATGGTACCGGCCGTCCCAGCGGCCTTCGACTGCCTCCGATCCTCGGCAATCTCCACTCCCAAGGACGATTTATCTCCATGGCTGGTCGGGAAACCCGGTCCAACCACAACGGCGTGTTCGCAGTTGTGTTTGCCCCGGTGTCGAGCGACAGCGGCGACGCCCACGTCCCTTGCAGAAACAGCTATTCCAGACGCCCTCTTACTCTTCGCCTCCAAGCTTACCTTGTAATACCGAGGAATTCCCTGATCATCCGCCGACAGGTGCGCCGCCGCCACGCCGTCCGGATCGCCCTTCTTGCCAAGTGGGGTTACATCAAAGCCGAGGCTTTCGAACGCATTGCAGACAGCCTTCTCCAAGCCGTCCGGGCTATTACGAGATTCCAAGAGTGAGTTGGCCACAGACACCGCACTTCGCCGACCCGAATCGTTCGCGAGGTTTCGTAAAATTTCATCCCGATCCGAAAGAAATTTGTCAATCTTCCGTATGTCAACGCCAACGACGTAAAGATGAGCCTCAATGAGAACCTCAGCCATCGCTAGAGCCTCTAACGGTTGGCGCCGTTGCTTGTGGATAAAATCATCATGAAAAGTTGCCACAAAAGGATGCCATCCATTTAGCCGCAAAACGCCCGACCGAGTGTCGAAGCTCACCATCCCGTCTCGCGAAGTTCTTTCGAAATCAATGTTGACACCTGTCACGAATCGTTCCGTCTCGTCCGTTGCTCGCCTCTCAAGATTGGCCAAAAATTTTTCTATATCCTCGTCGACGTCAAATTTCGGGACGATCAGATAGCGAGATTTAATTTTACCAGATGTAACATCTCGCGACAGATCGACGACTGGTCGGTGAGATAAACTAGCCGGACTGGCCGCGAACATACGATCTAATTTTGCTCCCGGCGCTTCGTCTCTGTCGTATGTCTCGATCTTGGGACGCACCGCGTTAAAGATTGCTCGCAGTATATCTTGGGCAGTACTGAGTAGCGGACCCTCGCCGATCCCCTCGCGATTCGAACGGAGTCCCTCGTCCAGCCCGTCCATGTGAACCACAAGGCGAAAGCGCCCGAACGTACCGTGTCTCAGCTCGTTCGGGGAAATACCGAAGTGCCCGTCATCAATGTTAAGGAGCCGCCCATACACATAGACGAAGAATCCATAGCTTCGGCCGATCTCGTCCGATTTTCCCTTTAGCAAATCTTTGTATGCCTCTGCGTACCCGGTGATACGTCCCAGCGTAGGGTCCTCCAATCCGAAGCGATGTTCGCTGGATTTGGCGACATTCTTGTCTTCCGACATGGTAACGGATTTGGGACCCGGTCGCGGAAGATCTGTCAGTTCCTTTCCAAGAACCCACCGTTTGATCAGTCCCTTGCCTTCCTTGCTCGATTCCAGCGCTTGCCCGTTCAGCCAGATGCTGAAATCGGGTCGGAGAGGTAGAGCCGTGCGAAGAACCCATCCGAGAGTTCCTATCCTAATCTCATGCACTTTGGGTTTGAGCGATGACATAATGCTCAATGTCCAAGAGTCCGGGCTTTTTTGTCCAAATAATTCTGTCTTCGCCACCTTGAACGCCGGAGTCTTGGCCCACGACTTCACAGCCTGCTTCGCTTGCTTCCTGGTCAGTTCTCGGAGCGCGAGTTTGATAGGCGTACGTGGTTCGATTTCTTGTTCGACGCGTCTCTCGATAGAGCTGTAATTCATGGAAGTGGAGTAGTATTTTCCGCCGCACTTGCTGATGTGAGTGAGACGATCAGCGAGTACATAGGTGGCCAATTTCCCGATTCCGAATTTTCCGATCTGACGTCGACCTCTTGGAAGCCGCGGCAGCTTGCGTTTATTGCTGACGCCGATGAGCCAGTGGCGTTTGAGGCCCTGCTCGTCCATCCCCTCGCCGTCGTCGAATACCGCAATCGTCGCAGCCTGATCGTGCAGGTTCGACGAAAGGAGCACATGCACTTTTCGGGCGCCCGCGTCGAAAGAATTGGCAACAAGCTCCTCGACGGCCTTGTTCGGGCTCGTGTAGAGCCCTTCGGAGAAGAGCTCGACTATTCTGTAGCTGAGGCGAACCTCAATTTTGTCGGTCTCATCCCCGATATCTGCGAAATTCGGTTCATTGGTCATGGGACTACTGCCGTCGTATTCCGGTGTCGGATACAGGCATCCGGGAACCCATCATATACAGCTGTCTATCGAGCGTAAACATCGCACGGCCCCGGTTCTCGGCGCGTGCGAGACGATTCTTGGGCCGGGGTCGCCGAAGGGTGGGCCGCAGCGCCTGCGGTTCCCGGTGGTGCCCCCGGTCGGACTCGAACCGACACGTCCTTGCGGACAACAGATTTTGAGTCTGCCGCGTCTACCAATTCCGCCACAGGGGCCCCCCCCCTACAGTGCGCCGAATCGCACGATACGCCGCGCGGCGGGCGGCGGTCAATCCGCCGCCGACATGGGCAACGGTTCTCGTTATGGCGATCGGGGGTTGCCCCCCTGGGAGCGCCGGCGTCTCGCCGGCACGCGCGAAGCGCGCGATAAAGACGCCGGCGAGACGCCGGCGCTCCCCGGAAGGACCGCAACGGGCGCCGCAGCGTGGCGACAAGGCCCGGGTCTTCGCCGGGCGCTCGCGGAATCGGCGGCGTCAGTACTGGATGCGGCGGGTGAAGGCGCCGTCGACGACCAGATTGGCGCCCGACACGAAACTCGCCGCCGGGCTGGCGAGGAACGCCGCGGCGTTGGCGATCTCCTCGGGGCGGCCCATGCGCCCGAAAGGGTTCTGCGCCAGCATTCGCCGATACTCCTCCGGGCGCTCGCGCCGGGCGCGGCCCCAGACGCCGTCGGGGAACTCGATGCAACCGGGGCTCAGGGCGTTCACACGGATTCCGTCGGGCGCATATTCGATCGCCATGCCCTTCGCGCAGGCGACGAGGGCGGCCTTGATCGAGGTGTAGGAGCGCAGGCCCCGATAGATCTCCAGCGCCGCCGTGCTGGCGATGAGGACCACCGCCCCGGCCGACGAGCGGCGCAGCGCCGGCAACGCCGCCTCCACCAGAGTCGTATGCCCCAGGAGGTCGGTCTCGAAACCGGCGCGCCAGGCGCGCTCGCTCATGCCCGTGGCGAGCGCGCTGGCGTTGCCGACCACGATGTCGACGCCGCCGAGCGCGTCTTCGGCGCGCGCAGCCCAGGCCCGCAGGGCGGCGCGGTCGGCGATGTCGACCGCCGCCCCATGCGCCGCGACGCCGTGCGCGGCGGCCGCTTGCGCCGCCTCGCGCGCCCCCTCGGCGCCGCGCGCGCACAGCGCCACCGAACACCCTTCCGCCGCAAGGCGCTCGACGATGGCCCGGCCGATGCCGCGCGAACCGCCGGTCACCAATGCTTTCATCCCCGACAAACCGAGATCCATGCCGCTTCGCCCTCCGCTCCCGGAGCCCGTCGCCCCGCTGCGTCACTGTATCGCCGCGCCGCGGCCGTCTAAAGTCGCGCCGCCGCCGGGACGGCGCAGGGAGGGTTCATGAGGCGGCTCGTCATTGCGGTGCTGGCGGCGCTCGCGGCGGTTGCGCTGGCGGGCGGCTTCAACGAAGCGCGCCTCGCCCTGTTCGTCGACTGGCCGCCGCGCTTCGCGAGGCCGTTCCCCGACATCGCCCTGGTCGACAGCCGGGGCGAGGCGTTGCGCATGAGCGACCTGGCGGGCGAGGCGGCCTTCGTCCATGCGGTCGCCATGTCGTCTCCCGCGAGCAGCGCGCTGGCCGGCGGCGACGTGCTCGGCGGCTTCGGCGGCGTCCGCCCGCAGGCGGGTTTGCGGTCGCTCGAGTTCCTGCTCGCGCGTCACGGCGTCGCGCAGCCGGGCGACGGCGGCCCGACCGTGCTTCATCTGCTGCTTTACGACCCCCGGGGCGGCGCGCCCGACGCCGCGGACGCGGCGGCCTGGGCGGCGCATTTCCGTCTCGACGGCAGGCCGGGAATACGGGTTGCGGCGCCCGCGGGGGATTTGCGCGGGCGCGCCAGCGCCGGCATGGTCCCCGGGGTCTATCTCGTCGACAAGGAGTCGTTCGTGCGTTACGAAGCCGCCGGACGCGCGCCGCGGCACGACCTGTTCCGGGACCTGCTGCCGGCGGCGGCGGCGCTGGTCGCCCGGTAGCGCAAGCGCGGCGGAAAGCCGAGGGGGTGGGAGATGCCGGTCAGGGATGTCCGCGAGATGGTCGCCGAAGCCAATGCGGCGGTCGAAACGCTGTCGGTCGCCGAGGCGGTCGCGGCGCTGGACGACGCCGCGACGCTGTTCGTGGATGTCCGCGAGAGCGCCGAGCGTGCGGCCGGCACGATTCCCGGCTCGGTTCACGCCCCGCGCGGGATGCTCGAATTCTTCGCCGATCCGCAATCGCCTCTGCACAAGGAGGAATTGGGGTCGGGCCGCCGCCTGGTCCTGTTCTGCGCGTCGGGCGGCCGGTCGGCGCTGGCCGCCAAAACCCTGCATGACATGGGGGTGACTCGTTGCGCCAACCTGCTCGGCGGGTTCGCCGCGTGGCGCGAAGAGGGCGGCCCCGAGGGCTGAACCCCGGCCGCGCGTCAGGCGGCGAGGCGGCGCGCGAAAAGGGCGAAGATGCGCTCCCAGTGGCGCTCGCCGGCGGCCTTGCGATAGACCCCGCGCCGCTTCGGGAACGCAAAGCCGTGTTCGGTGTCGGGATAGACCTCGATGCGGTGCTCCACACCCGCTTCGGTGAGGATGCCCGGCAACCGGTCGAGCACCGACTGCGGCACATACGGGTCTTCCGCGGCGAATCCCAGATAGAGCTCGGCGGAGATGTCCGGGGCGCGCAGATGCGGCGAGTCGTCCTTGTCGGTGACGATGCCGACGCCGTAGAACGACGCGACGGCGGCGATCTCGCGCGGCCATGCGGCGGCGACCGAGACCACGAACTGACCGCTCATGCAATAGCCGACGCAGCCCACCGGCCCGGAGGCCGCTTCGGCGCCCTTCGCGAATTCGAGCAGGGGGCCGGTGTCGGCGACGACGCGCGCATTGGTCAGGGTGTTCATGACCTCGAACATCTTGCGGCGGTCGGGGCCGTCGGCGCGGGTCCCGGCGAGGTCGAAGCCGTAGGCGCCCTCGCGCCCGGTGCGGTAGTAGAGGTTGGGCAGCACGACGAAATAGCCCGCCGTGCCGAGGCGGCGCGCCATGTCGCGCAGTTCCTCGCGCATCCCCGGGGCGTCCATATAGAGGATGACCGGCGGGAACGGGCCGCCCTCGTCGGGGTGGCAGACGAAGGCGTCGAGAGGGCGGCCGGGGACTCCGGCGTCGATTTCGGCCTGGAATTCGCGCATGGACGGTTTCCTCGGGCGGGTGGGGCTCGGGCGGCGCGCCTCAGGCGGCGCGGTTGACGGGGATGTCGGTGTCGAACAGCCACTCGTTGGATTCGGCGTCGCCGGCGACGGTGGTGCGGACCATGCGGCGCGCCTGACCCGGGGGCCACGGCCGGCCGCGGTGGAGCACGGCGCGGTTGTCCCACATGACCAGATCTCCCGCCCGCCAGCGATGGGCGAACAGGCGGGGCGGGCGGCACGCCTCGTCGCACAGCCGGCGCAGGAGAGCGCGGCTTTCCGCCTCGTCCTCGCCGACGATGTGGCTCGCGTGACGGCCGATATAGAGCACCTTGCGGCCCGTCGCCGAATGACGGCGCATCACCGGGTGTTCGACCGGCGGCAGCCGCGACAGGCGCGCCGCATCGGCGGCGCCGACAAGCCCCTGGCTGTATGCGTAGCTGTGCACCGCGGTCTTGCCCTCGAGACGCGCTTGCGTAATCGGATCGAGGGCGTCCCACGCCGCGCGCATGTCCGCCCATTCGGTCTCGCCGCCGGCATCGGGCACGGCGCGCGCCGAAAGGAGCGACGCCTTGGCGGGGACGCGCTTGAACGACGAGTCGGTATGCCAGGCGGTGTTGCCCTTGAGCAGCAGGTCGCGCTCGCTTCCCGGCGCGGCCAGCCCGCCCTCTTTCGTCTCGTTGGTGAGATAGACGAACGCCTGGCGGTTCGCGGCCACTGCGGCGGGCGCGTCCCCGAAACCGGCGTCGTCGCCGGGGCGGAAGATGGCGACGTTCTCCAGCGGCCCGAGCAGGCGGCTGAACGCCGCCTGACGTTCGTCGTCGAGATGCTGTCCGGGGAAGACGAGAACCGCATATTCGTGCCAGGCGTCGACGATCTCGTCGAACACGCGCCTGTCGAGACCGCCGCACAGGGCGACGCCGCGCACGCTGGCGCCGAGAGTCGCGTCGGCGGGAGTTATGTCGAGCGCCATGGGGGCCTCCTCTCTTCGTTCCTTCCCTGTCTTCCCGGCGTTACCGGCATTCGAGCCGGCAGGTCGATCCGCGGTCGAGATTGGTCAGCTGGACCTTGCCGCAGGTCGCGGCCGTGCTGCCGTCGGCGAACACCACGCGGTCGCCGTCGCGCCAGCCGTCGCAGCGGTCGGCGACTTGGTACAGATTGCCGTCGATGACGAAGCCCGCGCCGTTCTCCGCGACGGCCTCGATGACGTGGTTCTTCTGCGCCGGCGCGCCTTGCGCGGCGACGGCGACAAGCGCCGCCGCGGCAGCCGTTGCGGCGAAACCCGTTCGCATCGTCCGTCCCTCCTCCATAGCCTCGCGGGCCCGATAGCACGGCCGGCGCGCGGTTTCCAGACATCGGCCGTGCCGCCAGCGGCTTTCATTATAGCGATGGACGCTCCCAGGGGGGCCATAACCGGTTCGCCGCATCGCTATGGGCCAAAATGAGAACGGCTGCCCTGCGGCGAAGTTTCCGTTCCCGGGAGGTAGCGTCAATCGCCATAACCGGCGCCGCACGGCGCGCGCGGCAACCCGGACGCAGTGCGCTGCGGGCGCTGGCGCACGCTTTCGGACCGCTGCAGGAAGGAGCGTGTGAAGAAATCGGTCGGCTCTCATTGTGACGGCCGGATCGCCGAAGTATCGGCATTGTAAAAGACAATACCCATCGAATAATACTTCGTCATTCCCGCGAAAGCGGGAATCTATTGCGGCGTTCCCACAAAGAAAACCGGGCCGATATTGCGGACGGCCGCCTCCGGATTCCCGCCTTCGCGGGAATGACGAAGTATTATTAGCGAGTTATTGTGTTTTGCCGCGCCAAACCCTTCAGCGCTTCGGCCGTTATAGCGAGAGCCATCCTTACAAATACTCGTCATTCCCGCTTTCGAGCGTGTGAAAAAATCGGGCGGCCCTCATTACGACAATTGGAACGCCGAAGAAACAGCACTGTGGAAGACAATAGCCATACGATAAGACCTCGTCATTCCCGCGAAAGCGGGAATCCGGAGGCGGCCGTCCGCAATGTCGGCCCGGTTTTCCTTACGGAAACGCCGCAAAAAGATTCCCGCTTTCGCGGGAATGACGAGTACTTGTAACGCTGTTCGATTTCTTCACACGCTCTTTCGCGGGAATGACGAGTGTTTGTAAGGATGGCGGGTTTCTTCACACGCTCAGGAAGGCGGGAAGGGTGCGCGGTTGTCGTATAGCCGAAGGAGGAGCCGGAATGCTCTGGATCGCATTGGGAGTATGCATTGTTCCCGGCTCGGTTGCAATATGCCCCGGGTCGCCGCGCACGATTTTCGTACGCGGATACGGCTGCGTCGACATCGAAGACGACCAGCCGCGGCGCTGTCCGGCGCTCTCAACCGAACCGGCGTGCGCTAGAGGAATTCGACGATGGCGATGACGATGCCGGCGATAGCGACGGTCTGAACGCACAACGCGCGGTAAAGGCCGCGTTCGATCTTCGTCTCAAGACGCGCTTCAAGGTCGTCGAGGTCGGTCTTCGTAGCCGGGCCGGCTTGACTGTCGCGCGCGGCGGCGGCGTGCGCTTCCGCCTGCTTATCCTCGACACCGGCGGCCTTGAGCCGTTGCGCCCGGGCGAGCGTGTCGAAACCCGGTTCCGTGTCGATGGCCGCCATGCGGCGACACCAGGCCGGAGCGCCGGCGACGGCAAACGGCTATCCTCGTTCAGTGTCCGAGCCGGGCCGCTGCGCGGGCGGCGAATCGGTGGCAAGGTGGCCGGCAGGCGCGCGCGGGCGCACCGGGGCGGGAGTGAGAGATGAGCCGAACGATCGACTATTTCCTGGCGTTGTCCTCGCCGTGGACCTATCTCGCGGGGCCGCGGCTTCGCGAATTGGCGCAACGGCACGACCTCGCGGTCGCTTACCGGCCGTTCGATATCATGTCGGTGTTCCGGCGCAACGGGACCAAGCCGGTGGGCGAACGGCCCAGGCCGGTGCAGGCGAACCGGTTGCGCGAACTGGCGCGGTGGCGGGCGTTTCTCGACATGCCGCTCAACCTGCATCCGGCGCATTTCCCGGTCGACCCGACGCTCGCGGGCAAGACGCTGATCGCGGCGCAACAGGCCGGCGCCGGCGGGGACCGCGCCATGGCCTTCGCCGACGGTTGCCTCGCGGCGTGCTGGACGGAAGAGCGGGACATCGCCGATGCGGACACGGTCGCGGCGATCGCCGACGGCTGCGGACTCGACGGCCGGGCGCTGATCGCCGACGCCGCCGGCGCGGCGGCGCAGGCGGCGTTCGAGGAGAACACGCGCCGGGCCATCGACCGCGACGTGTTCGGGTCGCCGACCTGGATCGTCGGCGAAGAGTTTTTCTGGGGGCAGGACCGTCTCGACTTCCTCGCGCGTCATCTCGAAGCCGTCGGCTGAGCGCCGAACCGGGCCTCGAAGCGCGCGCGCAGCGCGCCGTCGAGGTCGCGCATGGTCGCCGGCGCGCCGAGCGACGCGAGCGACGCGACCCCGGCGTCGCGGATGCCGCAGGGCACGATGCCGGCGTATCGCGACAGGTCGGGGGCGAGGTTGATCGAGACCCCGTGATAGCTCACCCAGCGGCGCAGACGGACCCCGATGGCGGCGATCTTCGCCTCGCGCCCGCCCGCCGACACCCAGACGCCGATATGCCCCCGGCGGCGGAACCCCGACACGCCGAGGTCGCCCAGCGCGTCGATAATCCAGTCTTCCAGGTCGCAGACGAAGCGGCGCGCGTCGGCGCGGCGGCCCGGAGCCTTCAGATCGAGCATGACATAGGCGATTCGCTGCCCGGGGCCGTGATAGGTGTAGCGCCCGCCCCGCCCCGTCTCGTGCACCGGCAGGCCGCCCGGGTCGACGAGTTCGTCGGCGCGCGCGCTCGCCCCGCGCGTATAGAGCGGCGGGTGTTCGAGCAGCCATACGAGTTCGCGCGCGCCCTCGTCGCGGATGGCGGCGACCCGCGCTTCCATCGCCGCCACGGCGTGCGGATACTCCACCGGCCGCGCGGCGACCCGCCATTCGACCTCCCGCATGGCCGCAGCGTAGCACGAACCGGGCAGCGCGTTGCATCGCGCGCGCGGGTTTGCTATGGGGGTCGCGCGCCCGGCGAAAGCGCCGGGCGGGTGCGGTCGTGGCGGAAATGGTAGACGCGCAGCGTTGAGGTCGCTGTGGGGGCAACCCCGTGGAAGTTCGAGTCTTCTCGACCGCACCATCGATCCTCGAACGCGCCGGCGCAATGCGGACGCAAGCAATGTTCGCCCGGCGGGGTTCCTTCCATGGCGGCGACCGAAGACGGAGCGCCTCGCCCGACTTTCACGCCCGATCTGATACGCGCGGTGGCCGCCGCGCTGGACTCGGGCGAGGCCGAGTCCGCGCGCCGGATCGCCGCGCCGCTCCATAGCGCCGATCTCGCCGACCTCCTCGAAGGCCTGAACGCCGCCGACCGCGTGGCGTTGCTGGCGGCGCTGGGCCCTGCGCTCGACGCCGATGTCCTTGTCGATCTGGACGAACACGTGCGCGACGGCGTGCTCGAAACCATCGACGACGCGCGCCTTGCCGCGGCGGCGGCGGAACTCGACAGCGGCGACGCCGCGGCCCTCGTCGAAACCCTGGAGGAGGATGCGCGCCGCCGCGTCCTCGACGCCATGCCGGACGCGGAACGCCGGATGGTGGAGGCGGCGCTGTCGTGGCCCGAAAGCAGCGCCGGGCGCCTCATGCGCCGCGACACGGTGGCCGTCCCCGCTTACTGGACCGTCGGGCAGACCATCGACTGGCTGCGCGAAAGCGACGGTCTGCCCGATGAGTTCTACGAGATTTTCGTCGTCGATCCGTCGCACCGCCGGTCGGCTCGGTGCCGCTCTACCGCGCCATGCGCAACCGGCGCGCGGTCGGGATGAGCGCGCTGACGCAGCCCGACCTCCATTCGATCCCCGTGGATATGGACCGCGAGGAAGTCGCCTACCGGTTCGAACATTACGACCTCGCCTCGGCGGCGGTGGTCGGCGCGGACGGGCGCCTGCTCGGCCAGATCGTGGTCGACGACGTCATGGACGTCATGCGCGAGGAGGCGGAGGAGGACATCCACCGCCTCGGCGGCGTGACGGCGGAAGGCGACATTCACCTCGGCGCCCTGGGGACCGTGCGCCGCCGCTGGGCGTGGCTGCTGGTCAATCTCGCGACGGCGGCGCTCGCCTCGCTCACCATCGCGCTGTTCGCCGAAACCATCGAACAGATCGTGGCGCTCGCCATCCTGATGCCCATTGTCGCCTCGATGGGGGGCAACGCGGGCACGCAGACCCTGACCGTCGCCGTGCGCGCGCTGGCGACCCGCGAATTGAACGCCGCGAACGCCGCGCGCATCCTGTGGAAAGAGTGCGTCGTCGGGTCGACCAACGGCGTCGTGTTCGCGGCGCTCGCCGGCGGCGCGGCGGCGCTGTGGTTCGGCGACCCCGCCCTCGGCGCGACGGTCGGCGCGGCGATGGTCGTGAACCTGCTGGTGGCCGGCGCGTCGGGAATGCTCATCCCGCTCGCCCTGGCGCGCGCCGGGGTCGACCCCGCGGTCTCCGGCGGGGTGCTGCTGACCACGGTCACCGATGTCGTCGGCTTCTTCGCCTTTCTCGGCCTCGCCCGGCTCATCCTTCTCTGACGGGCGGCGGAGGCGGCGGTGGACTATACGCAACTGGGTCGGACGGGCCTGACGGTCTCGGTCGCGGGGCTGGGGTGCGGCGGCTCGAGCCGCCTCGGCCTGACCGCCGGCAAGAGCCGTGCGGAATCGGTCGCGGTCGTGCGCCGCGCGCTCGACCTCGGCGTGACCTTCTTCGACACGGCGGAAGCCTACGGCACCGAGGAGATTCTCGGCGAGGCGTTGCGCGGCGCCGCGCGCGACGGCGCAATCGTGTCGACCAAGACTCAGGTCCGCCGCCGCGGGGTCTCGCGGACCCCCGAAGACGTGGCCGCCAGCCTCGACGGATCGCTGCGGCGCCTGGGGTTCGAGCGGGTGGACCTGTTCCTCTTGCACGCCGTCGCCCCCGGCGATTACGAGATCGCGCGCGACCGCCTGCGCCCGGTCCTGGAACGCGCGCGCGAGGCCGGAAAGGTGGGCCATATCGGCCTCAGCGAAACGGCGCCCAACGACCCGCGGCACGAAACCCTCGGACGCGCCCTGGCCGACGACGGCTGGGAGGCGGTCATGCTGGCCTTTCACATGATGAACCAGAACGCCCGCGAGCGCGTCTTTCCGTCCGCGGCGGCGCGCGGGGTCGGGACCCTGATCATGTTCGCCGTGCGGGCGATCTTCAGCGACCCGGCCTATCTGGCGCAGACGATGGCGGAGCTCGCCGCGGCGGGGCGGGTTCCGGCGGAGCTCGGCGCGGCGGAGCGGCCGCTGGATGTCCTTGTCCGGCCGGACGGCGCGCGGAGCGTCATCGACGCCGCCTACCGCTACGCGCGCCACGAACCCGGCGCCGATGTCGTGTTGTTCGGCACCGGCGACCCTGCGCATGTGGAAGCGAATGTGGCGTCTATCCTGCGTCCGCCGCTGCCGCGCATCGACCGCGAGCGGCTCGCGGCGTGGTTCGGCACGCTGGAAGGCGTCGGCCTCGACCTGCCGCGGCGCTAGCCGGCGCGGAAATCCAGCGTCGATCGCGCGCACGCCGAACCGTGCGGCAACGCGCTTCGGCCCGCCCCGCCTTTGAGTGCGAGACCGGCCGGCATCCAGCCCATCGTCTCATTTTCCAGAGCAATGGCGCGGTTCGGCGCATCCGCATCGATCGGGGATCGGGCGCGGATGATCGGGCGCGTCCGCCCGGCGCCGGGCAGATCGTCTGGCCCTGGACGGACTTTTTGCCGCACGACATGGGCGAGAGCCTGGCGGACGGCTTCGATGAAGGCCGCGCCACGGGCTGGAACGGTGCCCGCCGCCTTTGTAGGGCATTGGGCCGGATCGAGACGCCCAACGGCCACCGCTATTTCCTGCATGACGGACGCGCCCGCGGCCTGGCCGAAGCCATCCTGTGGCACGGCGGCGAGGCCGAAGCATCGCGCGATGCTTTCCGCTCTCTCCCGGCGGACGATCGCGCCGCCTTCCCCGTCTCGCTGTAGCGGTTGCGGTCGCCCCTGGGAGCGCCGGCGTCTCGCCGGCATGCGCGCGAAGCGCGCGATGAAGATGCCGGCGAGACGCCGGCGCTCCCAGGAAACGGTTTGTGCCGACGCCGTCGCGACGCAACCCGGGACTCCGATAGCGAGAATCGCCGGTTGCCCTTGTCGTTCCCGGCGCATGGGGTTATCCTTCCTCGTATTCCCTAATTTGGATCGTCTCCCATGCTTGCCAAACTGACCTCCGGGAACCGGCTGACCCTGCCCAGGGCGCTGATCTCCGCCGTTGAGGGAACCGAGTATTTCGACGTGACCGAGGAGAACGGCCGGATCGTGCTGACGCCGGTGCGCGCAAACCGCGCCGACGCCGTTCGCGCCAGGCTGGCCGGACTCGGCCTCACGGAGGCCGACGCGGCCGACGCGGTGGCCTGGGCGCGCCGAACCGGATGATGTCCCTGCGCCTCGCGTGCGAAATGACGCGGTATACTCATCGGAACGGTCTGCGGTGAAATCACCCTGAATCGGTGTATCCGCCATGACTCAATCCACGACCCATAATCCCGATCTTTTTATGGCCGATCTGCGGCAAATTCTATCGCAGGGCCGTAAGCGCATTGGGCTACTCATCGGCGCCGGTGCGCCCGTTTCTCTCAAGGTCGACGAGAAGGGACGACTCGACGACAGTGGTGAACCGCTCATCCCCGATGTTGAAAGACTGACGGAAACCGTCATGGACGCTCTGGCCCGGAGCGACAGAGAGGTTGTCGATAAATTTCTGCCCGAATTGGGCAAGAAACCAAACATCGAAGCAATTCTGACCCGTGTTCGTCAGCTTTCCCAGGCGATCGGCAATTCCAAAGTCCACGATCTGAACGGCGACGGCTACAAAGCTATGGCAGAGCGCATCTGTCAGAAGATCGGTTGTATCGTTGCACGCTTGCTCCCCGACGCGCCAAATCCCTACACCGATCTCGTTTCGTGGATCGGCGGCACGCACCGGAAGCACCCGATTGAGATATTCACGCCGAATTACGATCTTCTTCTGGAAGAAGCGTTCGAACGCGCCCGGTTACCGTATTTTGACGGCTTTACCGGCGCTCACAGACCTTTTTTCGATCCGACCAGCGTTTCCGATGACGTGCTGCCGCCGCGCTGGTCACGGCTTTGGAAGATTCACGGCTCTCTGGGATGGGAGGAATCCGGCGACGCGATTATCAGGACTGGCAGCCGCGACGCCGCCATGCTTATCTACCCCGATCATCTCAAATACGACCGGATCACGCGTCAGCCGTATTCGGCGCTTTTCGAACGCCTTCGCAGCTTTCTGATGACGCCGGACAGCTTGCTCCTGTGCACCGGTTTCTCGTTCTCCGATGCTCAGATAACCGCCGTTCTGGATGAAGCGCTTGCCGTCAACACTCACACGGCCATCCTCGCATTCCAGTTCCGGGAGTTGAACCAAGAAAGTGCGGCGGTGACGCTTGCGCAGCGCCGTCCCAACCTCAGCGTCTATGCACGCGACCGCGCCATGATATTCGGTGTGCCGGGACTGTGGCAACCCGGAAAACCGCCGACTGAGGATTGGGAGAACATCCGCCGCACGTTCTGGAGCAGCGGGAGCAACGACGGCGGCGGAGAATTTCTCCTGGGCGATTTCGCTATTCTTGCCCAATTCTTTATGCTGACTCAAGCTACTACACTGATGCGCGAAACGCGAACACCCGACGACGCGCCCGATGGCGAACAAACGGCGGCGCCGGTTGCGGCGGACGAACCGCCGCCCGAGAACGCCGATGATTAGCCACGACCCGACGTTTCTCGGTGCCGTTGCGTCGGTCTCAGGCTCGTCCGTCCGTGTTCACATGGCGCAATCTGTCGCTTCCGGCCTGTCTATCATCGAGGGGCGCGCCTACCGCATCGGCCAAGTGGGCAGTTTCGTCCGCATTCCCCAAGGTTATCAGGATCTGTTCGGTGTCGTTTCGGAGGTCGGCGCCGAGGATGTTCGCCAGGCGCCGGGCGCCATTGACGTCGGCACAGGCCGCTGGATGAAGGTTCAGCTTGTTGGCGAGTCGATGGGTGGCGTTTTCGAGCGTGGGATCGGTCAGTATCCCAACGTGGGCGATGACGTTCACATTACGACGGAAAGCAGCCTCGCGCGTATCTATGGGACCGACGTTTTGGGGCATGTCGTTATCGGGTCGCTCTCCAGTGCGGAGAGCATTCCCGCCAAGATCGCTCTCGACGAGCTGATAACGCGCCATTCGGCCGTTCTCGGATCGACTGGATCCGGCAAATCGACAACAATTGCCAGCTTGCTGCAAGCCATCACCGCTGCCGCCAACGGCAGCTACCCGAACGCCAGAATCCTGATGCTCGATATCCATGGCGAATACCGCAAGGCGCTCTCGGATGTCGCCACCGTGTATGCGATCGATCCACAACCCGGCGAAGAGCGGCTGTTGATCCCGTATTGGGCGCTCAGTGCGTCCGATTTGCTTAACTTTCTAACCGGCAGTCTGGATGACGGTCCGCGTGAAACCGGCTTCACGGACAAGATATTAGAGCTGAAGACCCGTTCCCACGCCGCCGCCGGTTTTGCCGGGGTCGAGGAAGGATCGATCACCGTCGATACGCCCCTGCCGTTCAGCTTGAAAAAACTGTGGCACGATCTTATCGACCGCGAGATTGCCACCTTCGAGGGGCCCAACCGCGATGAGTCTGCCCAACTGGATAAGGGCGACGCCGATGCGCTGATTGCGCCCCGCTACAAACCTCATGCAATGGGTGCGAAGGGCCCTTTCCTGAATCAGCAGGCTATCGGAATTCGGAGACAACTCAACCTGCTTCGATCTCGCCTTCTGGATCGCAGATACGATTTCCTGCTTCACCCCGGCCCTTGGGAACCCAGCCTCGACGGTCATTCCGAACGCGATCTGGATTGCTTGCTAGCCGGCTGGATAGGCGGCGATAAGCCGATTTCGATCCTCGATCTCTCCGGTGTGCCGAGTGCGGTGCTTGAACGCCTTATCGGTTCGATCCTCAAGATCGTCTACGAGTCCCTCTTCTGGAGCAGAGAAAAGTCCGAGGGCGGCATCGACAGGCCTCTGCTGATTGTTATGGAAGAGGCCCATCGGTATTTGTCGAGCAGTGCAGACAGCCTTGCGTCCGAGACGGTTCAGAGAATCGCCAAGGAAGGTCGCAAATACGGTGTCGGAGCGATGATCGTCAGCCAGCGCCCGTCCGAAGTCGACGAAACCATCCTGTCGCAGTGCGGCACTTTCTTTGCCCTCAGGCTTTCGAATCCGACCGACCGGGAGCGCGTTCGGGGCACGCTGCCGGACGGCCTCGCCGGGCTTCTCGATTCGCTGCCTGTTCTTCGGACGGGCGAAGCGATTGTCATGGGCGAAGCAGCCAAACTGCCTATGCGCTGCCGTATCGTTCTGCCGCCGGAAGAACGTCAACCGCAGAGCGCCGATCCGAAAGTCAGTTCGCAATGGTCTCTTCGGCGGAGAAGAGAAGGCTACGATCGGGTCATCGCGTCATGGCGCGCCCAACGGCCACGCGCGGTTGTGCGTGATCGAGACATTCAACGCCAACCCACCGTAGACTTATCGAAAGATGACTGAGAGGTTGTCATGCAAAAGTACTCCGTTGCTTCGTCGAACCTTGCTTCCGTAGGCTACGATCCCGCAACAGAAACTCTTGAAGTCGAGTTTCTGAGCGGTTCCGTCTACCAGTATTACAATGTTCCGGAGAACGTGTACGATGAATTGATGAAGGAAAGCTCGAAAGGGCGATTCCTGCACTACAACATCAAGAACGAATATCCCTATTCCCGCGTCGGTTAGATTAAATTCCCCGTGATCCGCACGAGGGTGAAGCCCGCCGGGACCCGATAATTGCGGCGATCCGCCGCGCCGTGTCGGTGAAATGCTGGACTTCTTCGGGGCGGAGCGGGCGGTTGAGGATGCGGCGTTCCCGGTAGGAGAGCCATTTCTTGAGGACTTGATAGCCGCCGAGCCTGTAGCGCCAGACGGCGGCGGGGATGTTGCGCCAGAAGGCGCGGTCGTTGAGATAGACGTCGAAGGTCGTGGCGCCGAGGGCGGGGAGGGCGCCGGACAGGGCGGCGCGCTCCCCGGGGGTGTAGCCGCGTTCGATGGCGCGGCCCTGGCCGGGCATGACGGCGCCGCCGGCGCCGAAATGGCCCCAGCCGGCGGCAAGCGCGAAATCGTCGCCGGCCATGTTGCGGTTGTCGGTCGTGGCGGGAACGGCGACGGCGGCGGACTCCGGGCGAATGGGCGCTTGCGTGACGCCGGGGACGGGCGTTGCGGAATCGAGCAAGGCGGCGAGATCGCGCCCGCGCGCGGCGGATTCGGCGAGCGTCCGCGCCGCGCCTTCGGTCCGGCCGTCGGGCCACCCGGGGAGGGGGATGCGCGGCCACTCCATGCGCAGCGCCCCGGCGTTGTTCTGGCGGTAGGCGGGGTCGTGAAGGGTGGCGAGGACGTGTTGGAACAGGTCTTCGACGCCCAGGCCGAGGCGGTCGAGATAGCGTCGCGCCGTAGCCGACAGGTTCGGGCGACGATCCGTGCCGTCGCGGAGCCACGCGGGGAACATCAAGGCTGTGCGCTCGATTAAATGCATGGAAGCCATGCGCCTCGTGAAACAGGTCTGCGCTTCCCCTGCGTCTTTCCGTAGATGTTGCGCGGCGGAGAACCACCAATTCCCGTCGAACACGTGCGCCTTGTAGTCGGCGCGTTTCTCATCCAGCAGCTTTGTGTCCGCTTCCCAATAGAGCCAGCGGTTGTCGAACGGGCGGTAGGCGAAGCGGACGAACCCGCCATCATCCGGCCCGCCGCGCGCAAGCAGCGTGTCGCGCACTTTGCGCGCATCGAACCGCGCTGTCGTTTTCATCGCGGACGGGTAGCGCCGGGCGATCTCCTCGTGGGGCAGGGCCGGGTTGAACCAGTCCCCGATCCGCGCCTTCAGCCGGTCCAGGTCGATATCGACAAGGAAGCCGTCGCGACTGGTCTTGACGCCCGGAAACGACTTCGGGAACAGGTCGGGCAGCGCGGGCCAGTCGAACCAGGCGTCGCTTACCGCCATCGGCGCGAAAGGCAAGCCGAGCGGCAGGACCGGCTCGAACTCGCGGTAGAGCGCGCCCGGTTCCGACTCCGCCGACGCCAGCAACGCCGCCCGCTTGCCCCGGCCCCACAGATGACGGAAACCCACCCCACCCGCAGGCGCATGGTCCGCCTTGCGAACCAGCGTCGCTATCGCCGTCCCCACCTGAACGCCAACCGGATCGCCCTCCGTCGAGAACACGCTCGGATCCGCAGAGCCGTCCGGCGCAACCTTGCCCGTCTTGTACTTGTCCCCGTTCAGACAATCGATGCGCACCGCGTCGAAAGCCTCCAGATAGCGCTCCCGCATTCCCGTGAACGACAGGCCGTCCAGCCACGAATAGTTCGAGATGAAGCACACAACCCCGCGGCCCGTCTTCTCCGCAATCCGACGCTCCGCCATGCGGAAGAAGCGCACATAGAGGTCGTTCAGACCCTGACCCTCGGGCCGCCGCGCCCGGCGGGTCGTGCGGTAGGCGTCCGAAAGCGCCCGCTCCTCGTCCACAGCCATGCCGGCGAAACCGTTGTAAGGCGGGTTGCCGAGCACGACGAGAACCGGCGCATCGCGCTTCACACGCTCCGCGCGGTCGCGCTCCTCCTCCAGTTCCGGGAACGGCAGGGGCTTCGTCGTCCGCGGCTCCCAGCCGGTCAGCGCGTTGGTCAGGAATATCCCGGCGCGCTCGCCGCCGCCGTCCGCCAGGGGCGCGTCCAGTTCCCGCAGGGCGAGCCCCACTTGCAGATGCGCCGCCACGAACGGCGCCGGCATCAACTCGAACCCGAACACCCGCTCCGTCGCCGCCCGCTTCACACGCGCCCCCGCCAGCGCCCCCAGGCCCCGCTCCTTCAGGTTGTCCGCGATGCGCCGCAACACCTCCGCCAGATAGGCCCCGGTCCCGCAGCAGGGGTCCAGGACATAGACGTGCTCCGCCGCAAGACCCTCGGCGATGCCGAGATCCTCCTTCAGCGCCCCGTCCACCCGCGCCGTCATGTAGCGCACGACCTCCGAGGGCGTGTACCAGACGCCCAGCTGCTTGCGGAGTTCCGGGTCGAACGCCTCCAGGAACGGTTCGTAGAACCAGGGGACCGCGTCGCCGCCGTCGAAACGCGCGAAGAAGGCCGCACGGTCCACCCGGTCCAGCGCCGCAGCCGTCCAGTCCAGAACCTCCACAAGACCCAGCGGTTGCAGCCGACCGGGCTGCGACAGTTGCTGGAACAACGCCGCCAGCACCGGCGCGCGCAGATGCCAGACCGCAGTGCGCCAGTCGAACCCGCCGGTCGGCGCCGGGGTCTGCCGCGCCCACAGCACCCAGGCGGAGAACACCCCGTAGAACAGCGTCTGAACCAGCGTCGAACGGAAGAACCGCGCCCCCCGCGCGCCCTCGAACCGGACCCCCAACGCTTCTTCGAGCGCCGCGCGCACCGCCGCCAGAGCCGGCGCCTCCCCCGCAGCCTCCACACGCGCCAAGCCGTCGCGGGCGTAGGACGCGAGCAGCCACGCCAGGTCCTTCGGCTCCGCCAGCGCCGCCCGGTGCGACAGCGCCCGGGAGAGATACTCGCCCAGCCCCGCGCCGACCGCCCGCGCAAAGGCCCGCGGCGTCTCCAGACGGCGCGCGAACTCTTCGGCGCTCGCCGCCAGACGGAAAGCCTCCAGTTCCGCCGGACGGCCCGCCGCGTCCTCGCCCACCAGCACGAAGTCGCGCATGTTCGTTACCAGCACCAGCCGGTAGCGGCCCCAATAGCGGCTTGCCTGTGCGCCCGCCGCGGTCGCCCGGATGTCGTCGCCGACGGGCTTCGCCTCGACCACGCCGCGTTCCGGCGCCTGCCCTTCGCGTGCCCGTCCCTTCTGCGCCTGTTTCGCCGTGTAGAGACCGAAATCGGGATGCCCCGCGCCCTGGTCCGCGAGTTCCTGGACGCAGAACACCTTCGGCCGGAGCGTCGCACCGACGGCGTTCAGCAAACCCGCCAGCGGCCCGTAAACCGACCGCTCCCCGGTCGCCCCGCCCGAAGCCCGCACCTGTCGCAGACCGGCGAAATACGCTTCCGCCGCCGACACGAGTTTCATGTTCGTTCCCGACATCGGACCCTTGTCGCCGACCGCAGCCCTTCATGCAAGCGCCTTCGCGAGCCCGACGGTTGCGGCGTTCCGGCGCGAAAGGTAGCGTCGCCGCCCATGCTTCCCCGTCGCGACGAGACCCGCCCGCGCGCCGGCGTCCGCCTCGCGCGGCGCGCGGGCCGAACGGCGCCCCCCTGATGTGCGGCTTTGTCGGATTCGCCGGCGAACCGGGCGCACTGGACGCTGCGGCGCTCGAGCGCATCGTTGCGAGCATGGCCGACAGGCTCGAAACCCGCGGCCCGGACGACTCGGGCGTCTGGACATCGCCGGAAACCGGGGTCGCTCTCGGCCACCGTCGCCTTTCGGTTATCGACCTGTCGTCCGCCGGGCGCCAGCCGATGCTCTCCGCGAGCGGGCGAACGGTCATAGTCTATAATGGCGAGGTCTATAACTTCCCGGAAATTCGCCGCGAGCTCGAGGCGCGGGGGGGCCGATTCCGCGGCCGTTCCGACACCGAGGCGGTCCTCGAGGCGTGCGAGGCGTGGGGCGCCGAAGCCGCGGCGGGCAAACTCATCGGCATGTTCGCCTTCGCCCTCTGGGACACCCGCAACCGCACGCTCACCCTGGTCCGCGACCGCCTCGGCATCAAGCCGCTCTATTGGGGACGTTGCGGCGGCGTGCTGTTTTTCGGGTCGCAGCCCAGGGCGTTCTTCGACCATCCTTCCTGGCGGCCCGAGATCGACCGCGACTCGCTCGCCGCCTATTTGAGATTCGGCTATGTCCCGGCGCCGCGCTCCATATTCCGGCGCATCGAGAAACTCGAACCCGGCTGCCTCGTCGAGATCGCCTTCGACGGAACTCCCGTCCGCCGCCGCTACTGGGATCTGCGGGCCATTGCGCGCGACGGCGCGGCCTCCCCCGCCGACCTGGACGACGAAACCGCGGTCGAAACCCTCGACGCCCTCCTGCGGGACGCGGTGAAGCGCAGGATGATCGCCGATGTCCCGCTCGGCGCTCTCCTTTCGGGCGGCATCGACAGCTCTGCCGTCCTGGCGCTGATGCAGGCCCAGAGCGCGAGACCGGTGAAGTCCTTCTCCATCGGCTTCGACGAAACCGACTACGACGAGGCGCGCCACGCAAAACGGGTGGCGGAGCATCTGGGGACCGACCACACCGAACTCTACGTCTCGCCCGACCGCGCGCGCGAACTCCTGCCCGCGATCCCGTTGTCGTTCGACGAGCCTTTCGCCGACGTATCGCAACTGCCGACCTGCCTGCTCTCCGAACTCACGCGCCGCCATGTTACCGTGGCGCTGTCCGGCGACGGCGGCGACGAACTTTTTGCCGGTTATACCCGATACGCCGCTGTGAACGGCGCGCGGCGCCTTGTCGCCGTGTTGCCGCGCGCGCTGCGCGGTCCTGCCGCCCGCGTTTTGCGCGCCCTTCCGGTCGACACGGCGGACGCCGTCTTCCGCATCGCCCCGCGCGCCGTCCGCCCTCGCCACGTCGCCGGCAAGGCGCGCACCCTCGCCGACCTGCTGGACCTCGATTCCGCCGACGCGCTCTATCTCCGGGCGGTCTCCATGTGGCCCGACCCCGACAGCATCGTCCTCGGCGGACGCGAATCCGAAGACGCATACCGGGACCCTGCGGTCGCGCGAGACTTCCCTCACTTCCTGGACCGCATGCAGTTCCTCGACGCCGCGACCTATCTGCCCGACGACATTCTCGCCAAGGTCGACCGCGCGAGCATGGCCGTGAGTCTCGAAGTGCGTGTGCCGCTCCTCGATCACCGGGTCGCGGAGTTCGCGTGGCGCCTCCCGCGCGGGATGAAAATGCGCAACGGCGTCGGCAAATGGCTGTTACGGCGCGTGCTCGGCGCTTATGTCCCGCGCCGGCTTACGGACCGCCCGAAAACCGGGTTCGGCGTGCCCATCGGTCGTTGGCTGGCCGGCCCGCTTCGCGAATGGGCCGGGGACTTGCTGGCCGAAGACCGGCTGCGCCGCGGCGGCTATCTCGACCCCGCGCCGGTGCGCGACGCATGGAGCGCCCACCGCCGGGGCCGCGCGCATTTCGAGAAGCGCATATGGAACGTCCTCATGTTCGAATCGTGGCGCGACAGCTGGGGAGCATGACGCGCGTCATCGCCCGGCGAAGAACGCCTCCAGCAGCCGCCGCGCGCCCGCTTCCGGCGCCAGCCGGCCCGCCGCCACGTCGCACTCGACGCCCGCCACGCGCGGCCCCGCCGCCGCATCCGCGCGCAGCCGCGCTTCCAGACGCTCGCGCAGCTCGGCCCACATCCACGCGACCGCCTGTGCGGAGCGCCGCGCGCCCGCGGTTTCCCCGGTCGCCGCGGCGAAAGCGTCGAGCGCGCGCACGATCTCGCTCAAGCCCCGGCGCTCCAGCGCCGAACAGGCCAGCACCCGCGGAGTCCATCCCGCCGTCGCCGGGCGCAGCAACGCCAGCGCTGCGCGGTAGTCCGCGAGCGTGCGCAGCGCCGCCTCCGCAAGCGCCCCGTCATTCTTGTTCACCACCACCAGGTCGGCGATCTCAACGATGCCGCGCTTGATGCCCTGAAGTTCGTCGCCGCCCCCCGGCGCCGCCAGAAGCAGGAAAACGTCGACAAGGTCGCGCGCGGCGATCTCCGACTGCCCCGCTCCCACCGTCTCGACCGCGACGACATCGAACCCGGCCGCCTCGCACAGCACGATCGCCTCGCCGGTGCGCCGCGCGATTCCGCCGGCCGCGCCGCCGCTCGGACTGGGGCGCACGAACGCCTCGACGCGCCGCGACAACGCCGCCATGCGCGTCTTGTCGCCGAGCACCGACCCGCCGCCGCGCACGCTCGACGGGTCCACGGCAAGCACCGCGGGTCGCCGCCCCTCCTCGATCAGGCGCAGGCCCAGCGCCTCGATAAAGGTGGATTTTCCGACTCCCGGCGCGCCGGAGACGCCGAGACGAAGCGCCCTGCGGGGCGCGCCGCCCTCCTCGCGCAGCGCCGCGAAAAGGGCTTCGGCGGCGGCGCGATCTTCCTGCCTGGTCGATTCGACCAGCGTCACGGCGCGCGCCAGCGCCCGCCGGTCGCCGGCGCGAACCGCCCGGGCGCGCTCGGCGGCCGCGTTGCGCGTCGTCACCCGGCGTTCATGCGGTATTCATGCCGCTGTCACGCCGCATGGCCGCGCGCCGTCTCGCGACGCGCCTCGATCAGCCGCAGGACCTCCCGCGCCGCGTCGGGCACCGGGGTCCCCGGGCCGAACACCGCGCCGATGCCGGCGTCCCGCAGCGCCTCGCGGTCGCGGTCGGGAATGACGCCGCCGCACACCACCTCCACATCGTCCGCGCCGGCGTCCCGAAGCGCCGCCGCCAGCGCCGGCGCCAGCGTCCGATGGCCGGCGGCTTGGCTCGATATCCCCACCGCGTGAACGTCGTTCTCCACCGCCTGCCGCGCCGCTTCCTCCGGGGTCTGGAACAGGGGCCCGATGTCCACGTCGAAGCCGAGATCGGCGAAACCGGTGGCGATCACGCGCGCGCCGCGGTCATGGCCGTCCTGCCCCAGTTTCACGACGAGCAGGCGGGGGCGGCGCCCCTCGCGCCGCGCGAACGCATCCGCCTCGGCGCGCACCGCCGCCAGCTCCCCGCCGTCGCCGAACGCCGCCGCATAGACGCCCGAAACCGCGCCCGATTGCGCGCTGTGGCGGCCGAACACCGCTTCCAGAGCGTCCGAAATCTCTCCGACCGTGGCGCGGCGGCGCGCCGCCTCCACCGATAGTTCCAGAAGGTTCGCTTCTCCCCGGGCGCCTTCGGTCAACGCCGCCAGCGCCGCCCGGCACGCATCCTCGTCGCGCGCCGCCCGCACCGCCTCCAGACGCGCCGTCTGCCGCGCCCGCACTTCCCGGTTGTCGATGTCGAGAATGTCGAGAGGGTCGTCCTTCTCCGGGCGGTAGCGGTTCACCCCGACGACGGCGTCGTCGCCGCGGTCGACGCGCGCCTGACGCGCCGCCGCCGCCGCCTCGATGCGTCGCTTGGGCAGGCCCGCCAGCACCGCCCGCGTCATCCCGCCGAGTTCTTCGACCTCGTCGATCAGCGGACGCGCCGCGGCGATCAGACTCGCCGTCAGACTCTCCACGTAATAGGAGCCGCCGAGCGGGTCGACGACCTTCCCCACGCCCGTCTCCTCGCGCAGAACGAGCTGCGTGTTGCGCGCGATCCGCGCCGAAAAGTCGGTGGGCAACGCCACCGCCTCGTCGAGCGCGTTGGTGTGCAGGGACTGCGTGCCGCCGAGCACCGCCGCCAGCGCCTCGACCGTCGTGCGGACGACGTTGTTGTAGGGGTCCTGCGCCTGCAGCGACACGCCCGAAGTCTGGCAATGGGTGCGCAGCATCAGCGAGCGCGGGTCCTGCGGCGCGAAATGGCGTTGCATGAGATCCGCCCACAGGAACCGCGCCGCGCGCAGTTTCGCGATCTCCATGAAGAAATTCATGCCGATGTCGAAAAAGAAGGAAATGCGCGGCGCGAACGAATCCACGGCCAGCCCCCGCGCCGCCGCCGCGCGGACATATTCCACGCCGTCGGCGAGGGTATAGGCGAGCTCCTGAACGCAGGTCGCGCCCGCTTCCTGCATGTGGTAGCCCGACACCGAAATCGGGTTGAAGCGCGGCATGCGTTCGGCCGCCCAGGCGATGATGTCGGCGACGATCCGCATCGACGGCTCCGGCGGGTAGATATAGGTGTTGCGGACCATGAACTCCTTGAGAATGTCGTTCTGAATCGTGCCCGCGAGCGCCTCCGGCGGCGCTCCCTGCTCCTCCGCGGCGACGATGTATCCGGCCATGACCGGCAGCACCGCGCCGTTCATCGTCATCGAGACGCTCATCCGGTCGAGGGGGACTCCGTCGAACAGGATTTTCATGTCCTCGACCGAGTCGATCGCCACCCCGGCCTTGCCCACGTCGCCCACCACCCGGGGGTGGTCCGAGTCGTAGCCGCGGTGGGTCGCCAGGTCGAAAGCCACCGACAGGCCCTTCTGCCCGGCGGCGAGGTTGCGACGGTAGAAGGCGTTGGATTCCTCGGCCGTCGAGAACCCGGCATATTGCCGCACCGTCCACGGACGCGCGGCATACATCGTCGCGCGCGGGCCGCGCACGAAGGGCGCCAGCCCGGGAAGCGTGTCGAGATGTTCGAGCGCCGCCAGATCGTCCGCCGTGTAGAGCGGTTTGACGGCGATCCCCTCCGGCGTGCGCCACTCCAGCGACGCGGGATCCGCGCCCTTCAGCTCCCGCTGCGCAAGGGCGGTCCATTCCGCCGGCGCCGGCTTCGCAAAATCCGTCATGGCGCCGCGAGTCTACTCACCCCGCGCGGCGGCGCAAACGCAGGCTCCGACGATTGCCGCCGGGCTTGCCGGGAGCCCGCTGGCGGAGGGGATGGGATTCGAACCCACGATACGGATTGTCTCCGTATAACGGTTTAGCAAACCGCCGCCTTCAGCCGCTCGGCCACCCCTCCTCTCCGGCGTCTTTATGCCCCGTCTCCGCCCCCTGTCAACGCAGCGACGCGGGCCCGCAATTCGGGAAGCAGTTCGGCCTCGAACCACGGGTTGCGCGCCACCCAGCCCCGCGTCCGCCACGAGGGATGCGGCAACGGCGCCCGGTCGGGCAGAAAGCGCCGCCACGCCGCCACCGTCGCGGCGACGCTCGCTCCGCCCCGCGACCCGAGATAATGGCGCTGCGCATAGGCGCCCGCCAGCACCGTCAATTCTATGCGCGGCAGCCCGGCGCGCAGACGCGCATGCCATGTCGGCGCGCATTCGGGGCGCGGCGGCCGGTCCCCGCCCCGCGGCAGGCGGCCGGGATAGCACAGCCCCATGGGCACGATGGCGACTTTCGCCTCGTCGTAGAACGCTTCCCGCCCGATCCCCATCCAGTCGCGCAGACGATCTCCCGAAGCGTCGTTCCACGGTATCCCGGTTTCGTGCACGCGCGTCCCCGGCGCCTGGCCGACGATCAACAGCCGCGCATCGGGGCCGGCGCGCAACACCGGACGCGGGCCGAGCGGCAACGATTCCGCACACAGCCGGCAGGCGCGTGCGGCGGCGACGACGGCCGCGAGCGACTCGCTCACCGCGCCTCGAGAGGATAGCGCGCGACGCGCTCGTAGCGCGGCCCGTCGGCGCCCGGACGGCTTTCGAACAGCACCGCCTCTTCAACCTCGAAGCAGCTTTCCACCAGACCGGCGATCTCGCCGACGCGCTGCGCCGCCGCGCGTCCCCCGCCGCCCGAAACCCGCGCCAGCGTGACGTGCGGCGTGAAGCGCCGTTCGTCGGGCGCCAGCCCCGCCCTTGCGCACGCCGCGTCCACGCGCCGCTTCAGCAGCGACAATTCCGGCGCCGGCGTCACCCCCGCCCACACCGAGCGCACCCGCCGACCGGCCCCGAACGCGCCCGCTCCGGCAAGCCGCACCGCGAAGCGCGGGGACCGCAAACCCGCGAGCTCGGCCGCTATGTCATTGGCCTGCCGGCGGTCGACCTCGCCGATGAAGCGCAAGGTGATGTGCAGGTTTTCCGGACGCGACCGGCGCGCGCCGCGCAGCCCGCCGCCGAGCGCGTAAAGCGCCCGGCGGACCTCATCGGGCAGATCGAGAGCGACGAAAAGGCGGTGGCTCATCCCGCAGGAATACGCGCCCCGCCCGCGCCCGCACATCCCGGCGGACGCGCGGCGCCGGGACGAGCGAGAGACGGCGCCCTTTCGCCGGGGGCGGATTCCCCGCGGCGGCTCAGGGCGCGCCTCCGAACAGCCTCAGCGCCGCGAAGAGCGCGCCCGCTGCGCCGAACACCGCAAGCAGCATCGTCACCTTGAGTTCGGCGAGATCGGCCTTGCTGGCCATTTCGCCGAACCTGCCTTCAAGGCGCCGGATGTCCGCCTTGAGCTCGCTCTCGAGGCGCCGGATGTCCGCCTTGTCGGCCTTGCCTTCCGCGAGGGCGTCGATCTTGTCTTCCAGGCGCCGGATGTCCGCTTCGACCTTGCCCTCGAGACGCTGGATGTCCGCCTTGTCGGCCTTGCCTTCCGCGAGAGCGTCGATCTTGTCTTCAAGGTGCCGGATGTCGGCTTCGACCTTGCCCTCGAGACGCTGGACGTCCGCCTTGTCGGCCTTGCCTTCCACGGACGCAGCTATCGCGGATTCGAGAAGCCGGACATCCGCCTTGTCGGGCTTGCTCTCCGCGAGAGCGTCGATCTTGTCTTCAAGGCGCTGGATGTCCGCCTTGCTCGCGAAGCCCTGCACCACCGCGTCGCGCACCGCCTCCGCATGGGCTTCGGCCTGCGCGGCGGCGACCCCGGCCGCCTTGAGCTTCCGCGCATAGGCGAGGGTGTCGAAAGCGAAGGTCGTTTCCATGTCGCGAGATTAGGTCCGCGCGATACCGGGCGCAAGAGCGCGTCCGCGTTCCGGCGGCCCGAAGCGAGCGACGGCGCGCTTCCGGCCGCATCGCGCAAGACGCGAAAATTGCCCGCAAGGAAAGAATGGGGCACGATGCGGCCGTCGAACGGCGGGGCCGCGACGGTTCCGCGAGGGTTGGGCGCCGCGGGACGGGCGGGCTTGCGCATGAAGGTTATCTGGCACCACCCCGCCGGCGCATGGTTGCGCGGCCGGCTCGCTTCTCTCCGACACGAATGCGGCCTCGCCGTCGACATCGTCGAGCCGGGAGACCGGGACGGACTCGCCCGCGCGCTCGCCGCCGCCGATGTCGTCTGGCACGTGCTCGACCCGTGCACGGCCGAACATATCGCCGCCGGCCCCCGCCTCCGGCTGATCCAGAAGATCGGCGTCGGCGTCGACGCCATCGATCTGGCTGCGGCGGCGGCGCGCGGCGTCGCCGTCTGCAACATGCCCGGGACCAACAGCCGCGCCGTCGCCGAGATGACCCTGACCCTCATCCTCGGATGTCTGCGCCGGGTTATGACGTTGCACGGGCGCACGCGGGCGGGAGAGGGCTGGCGTCTGCCGCCCGGCCTGCCCGAAGGACTGGGCGAGATCGGCGGGCGCACGGTCGGCCTTGTGGGATACGGCGCCGTTCCCCGCATCCTCGCGCCTGTCCTCCGCGCGATGGGCGCGCGCGTGCTCTACGTCGCCACCGCGCCCAAACCCGGCGCCGACGGCGAGTGGCGCTCTCTCGACGCCCTGCTCGCCGAGAGCGACATCGTATCGCTTCACGTCCCGCTCACCCCCGACACCGAGGGCATGATCGACGCCGAAAGCCTCGCTCGCATGAAGCGCGGCGCCGTGCTCGTGAACACCGCCCGCGGCGGCCTGGTCGACCGGGACGCGCTGCGCGGCGCCCTGGAAGACGGGCGTCTCGCCGCCGCCGGTCTCGATGTCTACGCTGAGGAGCCGCCGCCCGCGGACTCGCCGCTCCTCGCTCTCGACAACGTGCTGCTCACCCCTCATGTCGCGTGGCAGACGCGCGAAACGCTCGAGCGCAGCCTTGCCGTCGCCGTCGAAAACTGCCGCCGCCTGCGCGCCGGCGAGTCGCTATTGCACCGCGTGGCGGGGTAGTCGCGTCCTGCCGTCGAGCGCGCAGAGCGCCCGGCGGGCCTCGTCGGGCGGGTCGGGAGCGACGAAAAGCCGGCGGCTCAGGGCGCGCCTCCGAACAGCCTCAGCGCCGCGAAGAGCGCGCCCGCCGCGCCGAACACCGCAAGCAGCATCGTCACCTTGAGTTCGGCGAGGTCGGCCTTGCTGGCCGTTTCGCCGAACCTGCCTTCGAGGCGCCGGATGTCCGCTTCGACCTTGCCCTCGAGACGCTGGATGTCCGCCTTGAGCTCGCTCTCGAGGCGCTGGACGTCCGCCTTGTCGGCCTTGCCTTCCGCGAGGGCGTCGATCTTGTCTTCCAGGCGCTGGATGTCCGCTTCGACCTTGCCCTCGAGACGCTGGATGTCCGCCTTGTCGGCCTTGCCTTCCGCGAGATCGTCGATCTTGTCTTCCAGGCGCCGGATGTCCGCTTCGACCTTGCCCTCCAGGCGCTGGACGTCCGCCTTGTCGGCCTTGCCTTCCACGAACGCAGCTATCGCGGATTCGAGAAGCCGGACATCCGCCTTGTCGGGCTTGCTCTCCGCGAGATCGTCGATCTTGTCTTCCAGGCGCCGGATGTCCGCCTTGCTCGCGAAGCCCTGCACCACCGCGTCGCGCACCGCCTCCGCATGGGCTTCGGCCTGGGCGGCGGCGACCCCGGCCGCCTTGAGCTTCCGCGCATAGGCGAGGGTGTCGAAAGCGAAGGTCGTTTCCATGTCGCGAGATTGGGTCCGCGCGATACCGGGCGCAAGAGCGCGCCCGGGAGCGGCGCAATGGCGACCGCTCGTCGACGATCGGGCGCGGCCTTCGGCGATTCTCATTTTGGCGATGGACGTGGCCCCCCGGGAGCGACCGCAACCGACCCGCCGCGGCGCCATGGGCCGAAATGAGAATTGCTGCGCCGCCTTGCCGTCGGCGTCGAAAACCGCCGCAGCCGGCTCGCTCATTCGGCCGCGTGCGGCTCTTGCCAGCGCCCCGCCGCGGCGGCGTCGCTTGCGCGGGCGGCCACCCAGCGCGCCCCGTCCGGCGTTTCCTCGCGCTTCCAGAAGGGCGCGCGGGTCTTCAGCCAGTCGATGAGGAACTGGCAAGATTCGAGCGCCGCAGCGCGGTGCGCCGACGCCGTGACCACGAGGACGATGCGGTCGCCCGGCGCCAGCCGCCCGTAGCGGTGGATCACCAGACTCGCTTGCAGCGGCCAGCGCGCGCGCGCTTCGGCCTCCACCCGGGCAAGTTGCTTTTCGGTCATGCCGGGGTAGTGTTCGAGGGTCATCGCCGACACCGCTTCGCCGCCCGCGACGTCGCGCACCAGACCGATGAAGGCCGCGACGCCGCCGATGGCCGTGTCGCCCTCCGAAAGCGCGGCGATCTCGGCGCCCGCGTCGAAGTCCTCTCGCTGCACCCGGATCACCGCCCGCGCCCCCCGGTCACCGGCGGGAAAAGCGCCGCTTCGCGGGCGCCGGCGATGGGCCGGTCGAGCCCGACATATTCCTGATCGAGGGCGACGCGCACCGCGGACAGGTCGGCGAGCGCGTCCGCATGTCCGGCGCTGCGGCCCTTGAGCCAGTCGAGCAGGTCGCCCACCGTGACGATCTCCGGCGGCGGCGCCACAGTCTCCTCGGCGACGCCGGACTTCTCGCGCAGCCACGCGAAATAAAGCACTTGCATCGGCCCCTCGCCCGCTTCCGCCCGCCGCGGCGCAGGATAGCCGCAGGCGCGCGCCGCCGCACCCTCCCTAGTCGCCGCGTTCGGCCCATGGCGCGTGCGGCACGCCCTGACGATACAATTGCGCGGCGCGGCGCGCGTAGAGCTGGATGATGGTGCTGTCGCGCTGGCCGATCTCGCGCCGGCGCAGGTGATAGTCGGTCCAGGCGCGGATCGCCGCGTCGATCCGTTCGCCGCGCAGCCCCTCGTAACGGATGCCGTCGATGATGCGCGCGACGATGGCGTCGGCGAGCGCCATTTTCGCCGGCCCCAATTCTTCCTCGGGCGTTTGCGCCGGCGCCGCGGCGGCCGCGAGCCACAGTCCCGCCGCCAGCGTCGCCAGCCGCCTCATCGCGCGCCGGCCTTCGCGTCCAGCGCCGCCCGCGCGGCGGCGAGGCGCGCCACCGGAACCCGCCACGGCGAGCACGACACGTAATCGAGGCCGAGGCGGTGGCAAAACGCCACCGACGCCGGGTCGCCGCCATGCTCGCCGCATATTCCCAATTTCAGGTCGGCGCGCACGCGGCGCCCGCGTTCGGCGGCCAGCGCCACCAATTCGCCGACCCCGTCCTCGTCGAGCGCAACGAACGGGTCGCGTTCGAAGACGCCGAGCTCCACATAGCGGTCCAGGAACCGCCCGGAGTCGTCGCGGCTGATGCCGAGCGCCGTCTGGGTCAGGTCGTTGGTCCCGAAACTGAAGAACCGCGCCGTCCGCGCCAGATCGCCGGCGCGCAGGCAGGCGCGGGGGAGTTCGATCATCGTGCCGACGATATAGTCGGGGGCGCGCCCGGCTTCGCTCGCGACCGAGCCGGCGACCGCGTCGATGCGCTCGCGCAGCAATTCGAGTTCGCGCCCCGTCGCCGCCAGCGGGATCATGATTTCCGGGACGACCGGAGTCCCGCGCGCGTCGCCGACCGCAAGCGCCGCTTCGAACACCGCGCGCGCCTGCATTTCGTAGATTTCCGGCCAGGTGAGGCCCAGCCGGCAGCCGCGGTGGCCCAGCATCGGGTTCGCTTCCCGCAGGCGCGCCGCGCGTCGTTCGACCTCCGCCACGCTCTTGCCGGTTGCGCGCGCCATGTCCGCCAATTCGTCGCGCCGGTGCGGCAGGAACTCGTGCAGCGGCGGGTCGAGCAGGCGCACCGTGACCGGAAGACCCGCCATGATGTCGAACAGCTCCATGAAGTCGCGGCGCTGCATGGGGAGGATTTCCGCCAGCGCCGCGCGGCGCTCGTCGCCGGTTTCGGCCATGATGGCGCGGCGGATGGCGGGGATGCGTTCGTCGTCGAAGAACATGTGCTCGGTTCGGCACAGCCCGATCCCCTCGGCGCCGAATTCGCGCGCGACCCGCGCCTCCGCCGCGGTTTCGGCGTTCGCGCGCACCCGGAGCGTGCGGGCGCCGTCGGCCCATTCCATCAACCGCTCGAAATCGGCGCCGGGTTCCGGCGCGACCGTCGGAACCGCGCCGGCGATGATCTCGCCGGCGCTGCCGTCGACGGTCACGACATCGCCCGCCGCCAGGGTGACCCCGCCGGCGGAGACGGTTCCGGCCTCCATGTCGATCTTCAGCTCGGCGGCGCCGGAAACGCAGGGCCGCCCCATGCCGCGCGCCACGACCGCCGCATGGCTCGTCATGCCGCCCCGCGCGGTCGCGATGCCGCGCGCCGCATGCATCCCGTGGATGTCCTCCGGGCTCGTCTCGACGCGCGCGAGGATGACATCCTCGCCGGCGCGGGCGCGCGCTTCGGCGTCGTCCGCCGTCAGCGCCAGCCGCCCGCACGCCGCCCCCGGCGACGCCGCGAGGCCGCGCGCGATGACCCGGCGCGGCGCCGACGGGTCGAGCGTCGGGTGCAACAGTCCTTCCAGCCCTCCGGGATCGATGCGGCGCAGCGCGGCGGCGCGGTCGATCAGCCCTTCGTCGACCATGTCCACGGCGATCTTCAGCGCCGCCGCCGCGGTGCGTTTCCCCGAGCGCGTCTGCAAGACGTAGAGCCGCCCGCGCTGGACCGTGAACTCTACGTCCTGCATGTCGCGATAATGCGTTTCCAGCCGGTTCAGGGTCTCGACGAGCGCCGACCAGGCGCCGGGCATGAGCGCCTCCATCGACATCCCGCCCGCGGCGTCGGGGCCCGCCAGCGCCCGCGGGGTGCGGATGCCGGCGACCACGTCCTCCCCCTGGGCGTTGACGAGGAACTCGCCGAAGATCTCGCGGGCGCCGGTCGACGGGTTCCGTGTGAAGGCGACTCCGCTGGCGCAGTCGTCGCCCATATTGCCGAACGCCATGCTCTGGACGGTCACCGCCGTCCCCCAGTCGGCGGGAATGTCGTTCAGACGCCGCCAGGTTTCCGCGCGCGGGTTGCGCCAGCTCGCGAACACCGCGCCGATGGCGCCCCACAGCTGGCGGCGAGGGTCTTGCGGAAACTCTTCCCCCAGCGCCTCGCGCACCTTCGCCTTGCAGGACGCGACGACGGCGCGCCAGTCCGCCGCCTCCAGCTCGGTGTCGAGGCGCAGCCCGCGCGCGTCCTTGCGCTGCTCGAGGATGTCCTCGAACGCGCCGTGGTCGACGCCCAGCACCACGTCGCCGTACATCTGAATGAAACGGCGGTACGAGTCCTGCGCGAAACGTTCGCCGCCGCCGCGCGCCAGCCCTTCGACCGTCGCGTCGTTGAGGCCCAGGTCGAGCACCGTGTCCATCATTCCCGGCATCGACTCGCGCGCGCCGGAACGGACCGAAAGCAGCAGCGGGTTGTCGGCGTCGCCGAACTTCGCGCCGGCATGCGTCTCGACCGCGCGCAGCGCTTCCGCTACTTCCTCCTCCAGCCCCGGCGGAAAGGCGCCGTCGTTTTCGTTGTAGTAGCCGCACACTTCGGTCGCGATGGTGAAACCGGGCGGGACCGGCAGGCCGAGACGGCTCATCTCCGCCAGATTGGCGCCCTTGCCGCCGAGCGTATCCCGCATCCCGGCGCCGCCGTCGGCCGCGCCGCCGCCGAAAGAATAAACGTATCGGTTCGTGTGCCGGTTCATGCGCTCGTCCCGCCCTCGATCCTCGCGAAATCGGCGACGCCCGCGAGCGCCGAACGCACGCGCGACAACAGGCGCAGGCGGTTGGCCCGCAGTTCGGCGGATTCGGCGTTCACCGTCACTTCCTCGAAAAACCGGTCGACCGGCGCGCGCAGCAGCGCCAGCGCGCGCATTGCCGCGTCGAAACGCTCCGCGGCGAGCGCGTCGGCGATGTCGCGCTCGGCCCGGTCGAGGCCGGCGCACAAGGCCGACTCCGCCGGTTCCGCCAGCGCCGCCGCCGCTACGGGACCGTCGTAGCGGGCGCCGTCTTTCCTTTCCTCGATGCGCAGGATGTTCGCGGCGCGGCGGAAGGCCGCCAGCAGGTCGGCGCCGTCGCCGGTGGCGAGGAAGGCGGCGAGCGCCGCCGCGCGACGCCGCAGACGCAGCAGGTCGTCGTCGCCGCTCGCCGCGAATACGGCCGCCGCCGCGTCGTGGCGCAGCCCTCCGTCGCGCATGTGCACGCGCAGGCGTTCGGCGATGAAGTCGAGCGCTTCGGCCGCCGCCGCGCCCGGCGCCTCGGCGCCGTGGCCCGCCGCCGCGGTTTCCAGCACGCCGCGCAAGGGAACGCGGAGAGCGTTGTCGAGGACCAGGCGGACCGCGCCCAGCGCGGCGCGGCGCAGCGCGAACGGGTCTTTCGATCCGGTCGGCCGTTCGCCGATCGCGAAGAACCCTGCGAGGGTGTCGAGGCGGTCGGCCAGCGCCAGGGCGACCGACACCGGCTTGCGCGGACATTCGTCGCCCGCGCCCGCCGGCGCGTAATGCTCGGCGATGGCGTCCGCCACCGCCTCCGCCTCGCCGTCGTGAAGCGCGTAATAGCGCCCCATGACGCCCTGGAGCCCGGCGAACTCCCCGACCATGCCGGTCACCAGATCGGCCTTGCAGAGATGCGCCGCGCGGGCGACGGAAGCCGCGTCCGCGCCGGGAACGCACCCGGCCACGGCCGGGCCGAGCGCCTCCAGACGCCGCCGCTTGTCGCCGACGCTGCCGAGGCGCGCATGGAACGTCATCCGTTCGAGCATCGGCGTCCGGCTTTCCAGCGGCGCGCGGCGGTCGCCGTCCCAGAAGAAAGCGGCGTCGTGGAGCCGGGCGCGAAGAACCCGCTCGTTGCCGGCGCGCACGGCCGCGCCGCCGTCCGCCGTCGCCCCGTCCGCCACCATGACGAAGCAGTTGGCGGGGGTCCCGTCCGCCGTCGACAGGGGGAAGTATTTCTGATGGCGCATCATCGCCGTCGCCAGAACCTCGGGCGGCAGGCGCATGAAGGCGTCGTCGATGGACCCGGAAAGCGGCGTCGGCCATTCGACCAGGCCGGCCGCTTCCTCCAGCAGGGCGGGGTCGGGGTCGAAGCGGAGGCCCGCGGCCCCGGCGAGTCGCCGCCCCTCCGCGACGATGCGGCGCGCCCGCTCGGCGGAGTCGAGGACGACGCCGGCGGCCTCGAGCTTCGCGCGGTAGTCGGCAAGGGACGAGACGGCGAGGCGCGCCGCCGACCGGCGACATCCCCCCGTATGGCCCCCGGTATGGCCCACCGTGGAGTCCGCGAACGCCAGCGCCCCGCCCTCTCCGCCGAGCGGGAGAGCGCCGGGGACCGCCTTTCCGTCGAACACGCACAGGACGCCGCGCAGCGGGCGCACCCAGCGCAGGCGCGCCGCGCCCCAGCGCATCGATTTGGGCCACGGCATGTTTGCGACCGTCGCGCGCACGACCTCGGGAAGGACCTCGACCGCGCGGCGCCCCCGGCGTTCGATGACGGCGAACCAGAACGCTCCTTTCGCGGTCTCGCGCCGTTCGCACCGTTCGGGAGAGTCGAGTCCGGCCGAGCGCAGGAACCCCCGGAGCGCGCGTTCGGGCGCGCCGACGCGCGGGCCGCGGCGTTCTTCCTTCGTATCGGGCTGGCGGAGCGGCACGCCGTGCGCCGCGGCGGCAAGGCGGCGCGGCGTCGCAAACCCCTCCACGCCGTCGCACGAGAGCGCGGCCGCCTCGAGACGGCGGCGCAGGACGTGGGCGAAATCCGCCGCGGCGCGGGCTTGCATCCGCGCCGGGATTTCCTCCGACAGGACCTCGAGGAGGAGTTCAGCCACCGCCGGACCCGGCCTCGAGCCAGCTTTCGCAACAGCGGCGCGCCAGCGCGCGCACGCGCGCGATATGCGCCGCGCGCTCGGTCGCCCCGATGACGCCGCGCGCGTCCAGCATGTTGAACAGGTGGCTTGCGGCGATGCACTGGTCGTAGGCGGGCAACGGCAGTTTCGCCGCGACCAGGCGCGCGCATTCCGCTTCCGCGTCGGCGAAGTGCCGGGACAGCATGCCGGTGTCCGCGACCTCGAAGTTCTGGCGCGAATACTGCCGCTCGTTCTCGAGGAACACGTCGCCGTAGCGCACGCCCGCGCCGTTCCAGTCGAGATCGTAGACGTTCTCGACACCCTGCGCATACATCGCGAGGCGCTCCAGGCCGTAGGTGATCTCGCCGGAGACGGGCGCGCAGTCGAACCCGCCGACCTGCTGGAAATAGGTGAACTGCGAGACCTCCATGCCGTCGCACCACACTTCCCAGCCGAGCCCCCAGGCGCCGAGGGTAGGGCTTTCCCAATCGTCCTCGACGAAGCGGATGTCGTGCAGCCGGGAGTCGACGCCCAATTCGGCCAGGCTCTCGAGATAGAGCGCCTGAATGTCGTCGGGCGACGGTTTGAGGAGCACCTGGAACTGGTAATAGTGCTGGAGCCGGTTGGGGTTCTCGCCGTAGCGCCCGTCCGCCGGGCGGCGCGACGGCTGCACATAGGCGGTGCGCCAGGGCTCCGGTCCCAGGCTGCGCAGCAGCGTCGCGGGGTGGAACGTGCCCGCTCCCACCGGCATGTCGTAGGGCTGGAGGAGGACGCAGCCGCGCGCCGCCCAGAACGTCTGAAGGGCGAGTATCAGGCTCTGGAAGTCGGTGGGGCGCGCCGCGCCGGCCGCGGCGCTCATCCGGGCCAGGGGCAATCGTCGCGGCCGCAGGAGCGCGCGTTGCGCGCCGGCACGAACGTGCCGCAGAGCCCGCAGGCGACCATCTCCTCGGCTTCGGCGGCGCCGCTGCGACGACGGCGACGCGAGGGCGCCCGGCGCGACGCTGCGTCGCCTTCCGAACGTCTCTCCTGGATGCGCGCGATCATCTTGAAACCGTACCAGACAATCGCGATCACCAGGATCGTGAAGAGCAGTTTCTGAAGGCTGAAACCGAACATCTGCCCACCCCGGGGCGGCGAACGACGCCCCGCCTATAGCCCATCGCCGCCCTTCGTTCCAGCCTTCGCCCGCCGGCGGCGCCGGGACTTCAGGCGTCGAGCAGGGCGCGGGCGTGCGGCCAGACGGTGCGCGGGCGAAGGCGCGCGACGCAGGCGGCGTGTTTCGCCGCCGCCACGAGGTGAACGCGCCGCAGCGGCTCGCGCGTCGCCGTATATTCCTCGAACGCCGCCTGTTGCATCTTGTAGGCGTGCATTTCCGACTGGTCGTCGCGGCAGACCAGTTCCGCCATCGACGAAAGAAACGCCGCGGGGTCGTCCCCGCGCTCCGCCCAGGCCTCGGCGAGCGCCGTCGTCTCGCGCACCGTGTCCGGCGCCGTGAGGTCGGCGATGGAGCCGGTCATCGTCGTCAGGTCGAATTCGGGCTGCGCCGCGATACTGTCCACGATGGCCGCGAGCAGCGCGTCGGCGCCCCGTTCGGAAACGGCTTTCGCCGGCCCGGCGTCCGCCGGCGGGCGCATGGTGCGGTCGAGATGGCGCACCTCGTAGCCCTGCCCCCACGACAGCAGCGCGAGCAGGCGCGTGCGCATCGACAGCCCCGGCAGGCGGAGCAGGTAGCGCCGCGCGCTCATCCCCGTGTGGTAATGGACATCGAACGGGTTGCCCGTATTCGACCGCAGGAAGCGGCGCGCCGCGCCCAGCGATTGCGCTTCGCACGCGCCCATCGCGGAGAGGCCCGCGGCGAGCGCGTCCGCCACGAGGCCGGGCGCGTCGGCGGCGCGGTCGGCCTCCGCGACCGCGTCGGCGAGTCTGTCGACCGCTTCCGTCTCGTCGTCGCCGGTTTCGAACCGCCGCCCGCGGTCCGCCAGGCCGCGCGAGTCCGCCAGCGCCTCGAGTGCGGCGTAGTTCCGATAGAGGTCGATCCCGTCCTGGATGATGGCGCCCCGCACGCCGCCCGCATGTTCGAGCATGGGGTGCCGTGCGAGAAAGCGGACCGCGGGGCGGAGTATCGCCTCGCCATGGCGCCAGCCGAGCGCGTCGAGCGCGCGGAAGGCGTAGACGGGGTAAAGGAAGTAGTGGTCGTCGAGGGCGTTGCGCGGCAGCGCCGCGGTCAGCAGCGCCTCCATGATTTCGCCGGGTTCGGCGGCGCCGAGCAGGGCGATGAGATGGCGCTCGGCGGCGGCGGCGCGGCGGCGCCCGAGTTCGAAGGCGAAGCCCTCGAGCAATTCGCGCTTCGATTTTCCGGCGAGGGCGCCGATGTCGATCCGCGGCATCGCGCCCGGCCCCATTTCCGGAGCGTGAACGTGTTTGTTGGCCAGCGCGACGCTCTGGACGGCCGGCAGGAGCGCGGCGGGGCCGTCGAGCCGCTCGCCCAGGCGCCTGACGGCGTAAAGGCCGGCCACGGGGTGCACCGGGCCGCCGTGATGCGACGGCGGAAGCTCCGTCGAACGGCTGACCGCGAGCCCCGCCGCCGCGAGCATGTCGCCCACCGGCGCGCCGCCCCGCAGCCGCGCGCAGGCCGCGGCGACGATGTCGTCCGGCGGCGTGTCCTCCACGAAGCGCACCAGCGCTTCGGTGGCGTCGTCGAACCGCACCAGTCCGGTCATGGTCTTCCCCCCTTGCGTCCCGCCGCTACAGGATAGCGCGACGGCAGGCGCGGCGCGAGGCCCGGGTTTTCCGGGAGCCGTTCGCGGCTCGGCGGCTGGCCTGCCCGGGCGGATTTCCGGCGGCGTTGCAAAGCGTCGACGGGACGAACGGATGCTTCGATTCGAGCCGGCTTGTCGTCGTTCCGGCGTATTCGTTCCGCGAAAGATCGTGTGAAAAAATCGGCCGGACCTCACTGTGACGGTCGGAGCGCCGAAGGGCTCGGCGCGGCAAAATACAATAATTCGCCAATAATACTCGCCATTCCCGCGAAAAAGCGTGTGAAGAAACCTGACAGCGTTACAAACACTCGTCATTCCCGCGAAAGCGGGAATCCGCTCGCGCCGTTCCCACAAGGAAAACCGCCTCCGGATTCCCGCTTTCGCGGGAATGACGAGCATTTGCAAGGCTTGTCCTCACCACAACGGCCGGAGCGCCGAGGGGGTCGGCGCGGCAAAACGCAACAACTCGCTACTACCCTTCGTCATTCCCGCGAAAGCGGGAATCCGCTCGCGCCGTTCCCACAAGGAAAACCGTGCCGATACTGCGGACAACCGCCTCCGGATTCCCGCTTTCGCGGGAATGACGAGTATTCGTAAGGCTTGCCCTCACCACAACGGCCGGAGCGCCGAGGGGGTCGGCGCGGCAAAACGCAACAACTCGCTACTACCCTTCGTCATTCCCACGAAAGCGGGAATCCGCTCGCGGCGTTCCCACAAGGAAAACCGTGCCGATACTGCGGACAACCGCCTCCGGATTCCCGCTTTCGCGGGAATGACGAGTATTCGTAAGGGTTGCCCTCACCACAACGGCCGGAGCGCCGAAAGTTCCGGCGCGGCAAAACGCAACAACTCGCTACTACCCTTCGTCATTCCCGCGAAAGCGGGAATCCGCTCGCGCCGTTCCCACAAGGAAAACCGTGCCGATACTGCGGACAACCGCCTCCGGATTCCCGCTTTCGCGGGAATGACGAGTATTCGTAAGGACGGCCCTCATCATAACGGCCGGAGCGCCGAAAGTTCCGGCGCGGCAAAACGCAACAACTCGCTACTACCTTTCGTCATTCCCGCGAAAGCGGGAATCCGCTCGCGGCGTTCCCACAAGGAAAACCGGGCCGATATTGCGGACAACCGCCTCCGGATTCCCGCTTTCGCGGGAATGACAAGTACTTGTAAGGGTTGCCCTCACCACAACGGCCGGAGCGCCGAAAGTTCCGGCGCGGCAAAACGCAACAACTCGCTACTACCCTTCGTCATTCCCGCGAAAGCGGGAATCCGCTCGCGCCGTTCCCACAAGGAAAACCGTGCCGATACTGCGGACAACCGCCTCCGGATTCCCGCTTTCGCGGGAATGACGAGTATTCGTAAGGCTTGCCCTCACCACAACGGCCGGAGCGCCGAGGGGGTCGGCGCGGCAAAACGCAACAACTCGCTACTACCCTTCGTCATTCCCGCGAAAGCGGGAATCCGCTTGCGTCGTTCCCACAAGGAAAACCGTGCCGATACTGCGGACAACCGCCTCCGGATTCCCGCTTTCGCGGGAATGACGAGTATTTGTAACGCTGTCAGGTTTCCTCACACACTCTTTCACAGGAATGACGAAGTATTATCGGAGGGTTATCGTCTTCCACCGCGTCACTTCTTCGGCGCTCCGAAACGTCGCAAGGCGCCGGGAACGCGATCGCGCCGCAGGCGAAACGGGTTATGCAGAGGCCTCGTTTTAGCCCGCAAGGGCCGTTTCGAGGCCGCGCGCCGCCGACTCTGCGGGCGTCCGGCGAAACCCCGGGGCTTGTCGCCGCGCTGCGGCGCCCGTGCGGTCGTTCCCGGGAGCGAGCCCGCCCTCGCGTATGCGGGGGGCGATGTCCATCGCCGTAACGAGAACCGCCGGTTGACACGGCCGGCGCTTTCGCGTAGGCGATGCGGCATCGACGCCGCGGGGCCCAGGTGGCGGAATTGGCAGACGCGCTGGCTTCAGGTGCCAGTGACCGCAAGGTCGTGGAAGTTCGAGTCTTCTCCTGGGCACCATCTCCGCGCCGAATTCTCCTGTCGACCGCAATCCGCTCGAGGGCCGCGCCGGCGTGACCGTTCACCTGCATCGCTACGACCTCCCCGACGGCGCCGCGTTCGACGGCGACCTCGCGGTGGACACCGAGACGCGGGGGCTGAACCCCCATCGCGACCGGCTGTGCCTCGTCCAGCTGGCGGACGGCCGCGGCGACGCCCATCTGGTGCATTTCCCGGAACCCGACTACGCCGCGCCCAACCTCCGCGGTCTCCTCGCCGACGAAACCCGAACCAAATTGTTCCACTATGCGCGCTTCGACATCGCTGCGCTGCGGCAGGCTTTCGGCGTCGCCTGCCGGCCCGTCTATTGCACCCGGATCGCGTCGCGGCTGGCGCGCACCTATACCGACCGTCACGGGTTGAAGGACCTGGCGTCGGAACTGCTCGGCGTGTCGCTGTCGAAGGAGCAGCAATGCTCCGACTGGGCGGCGGCCGAACTGAGCCGCGCGCAGCAGGCCTATGCCGCCGGCGACGTGCTCCACCTCCACCGGTTGCGCGAGCGCCTCGACGCGATGCTGGCGCGCGAGGGGCGCGGGGACCTGGCCGCTGCGTGCTTCGCTTTCGTTCCCGTCCGGGCGGCTCTCGACCTCGCCGGCTGGCCCGACGACGACATATTCGCGCATTGATTTCCCGCCGGCGCGCGGGCATATTCGGGCTTTCCCTCGGGATGTCGCCGTTTTGCGGGTAGAATCGGCACAGGCGGAGTCGCGCGACCGGCGGGCGGGCGTCGCCCCCCGGGGGCGGCGCTGCGCGGGCGCGGCGGACAGCGTGGCCGCCGGGCGGCGCGTTATCGAGATCGAGGCCGCCGCGCTCTCGGGCCTCGCGCGCGCCCTGGACGAACGGTTCGCCGACGCGGTCGCGCTGCTCGCGCGCACCGAAGGGCGGGTCATGACCACCGGCATGGGAAAGTCCGGACATGTGGCGCGCAAGATCGCGGCGACCCTTGCATCGACGGGAACCCCGGCGGGCTACGTCCACCCGGCGGAAGCGCGACATGGCGACCTCGGCATGATCGCCCGCGGAGACGCCGTGCTCGCGGTGTCCAATTCCGGCGAAACCGCCGAGATGAACGACATCGTGGAGCACAAGGGACGATATGGAATTCCCCTCGTCGCCATCGTCGGCCGCGCCGCAAGCGCCCTGGCGGCGCGCGCCGATGTCGCTCTTGTCCCGGTCGACGCGCCGGAAGCGTGTCCCAACGGCCTTGCGCCGACCACCTCGACCGCCATGGCGATGGCTCTGGGCGACGCTCTCGCCGTCGCGCTGATGGAGCGCAGCGGTTTCACCGGCGCTGCGTTCCGGCTCCTGCACCCCGGCGGGAGCCTCGCCGCGCGCCTTGCCACGGTCGCCGATCTCATGCATGGCGGCGGCGAGATGCCGCTGGTCGGCCTCGATGCGCCGATGAGCGAGGCGGTGGTGGAGATGACCGCCCGGAGCCTGGGCTGCGTCGGCATCGTCGACGGCGCGGGCCGGCTGGCGGGGATCGTCACCGACGGCGACCTGCGCCGCCACATGGCGCCCGACCTTCTGGCGCGCGGCGTCGCGGAAGTGATGACCCGGGACCCGCGCACCATTGCGCCGGACCGCCTCGCCGCCGAGGCGTTGCGCGTCATGAGCGCGCGGAAGATCGCCGTATTGTTCGCGGTCGAGGACGGCCGCCCGGTGGGCGTTCTTCACTCTCACGATTGCCTGCGCGCCGGGTTGGGGTGAGGGCGGCGATGGCGCGCGAAACCTTCGTCGGGCGTCTGCGCGCCGGCGCGGAAATGCCCGAGGCCGTCCGCGCCGAGGCGGACTGGCGCCGGCGCATGGGGCTGATGCGCGTGCTGTTGCCGGCGGCGGCGCTCGTCCTCGTCGCCGCGGTGGTCGGCTGGCCCCTGATCGATGGCGGGCGGGACCGTCTCTTCAGCGATACGGTTCCGTCCGACCTGGCGGCGACAGGGCGCGAGGAGGCGGTGCAGCCGCGTTTCGAGAGCACCGATTCATCGCGACGCCCCTATGTCGTCGACGCCGAATCGGCGTGGCAGCGATCGCCGGAGGACGCGCGGGTCTTCCTGACCCGGCCCGAAGCGCTCATGACGGGCTCCGACGGCGGCTGGATATCCGTCGCGGCGCAAAGCGGCGTGCTTGACCGCGGGAGTGAAATCCTGACCCTGTCCGGCGGCGTCGACGCGCACACCGAGTCGGGCCTGCAAGTGCGCACTTCGTCCGCCCGTTTCGACATGCGCGCCGGCACGGCCTCCACGCAGGACCCGGTGCGCGGTCACGGCCCCTGGGGCGAGCTCGACGCCACGGGCTGCACATGGCGGTCCGAGGGCGGGTTGCTTCGCTGCGGCGGCCGCCCCACCCTCGTTCTGTACCCACAGGCGTTCGAGGAAGGAGAGGGCTGATGCGAAGCGTTGCGGGAGCGGCGGCGGCCGCGGCGGTCGCGTGGGTCTTCGGCGGCCCCGCCGTCGCGCAGTTCGAGGAGGATTCGGACGAGCCCATCGAGATCACCGCCGACACGCTGGAGTGGATGGAAAACGACAGGATCGCCATCGCCCGCGGCGACGCCGACGCCGTTCAGGGGCGCTATCGTCTCTACGCCGACGAGCTCACCGCCTATCTCTCCGAACCCGATTCCGAACCCGACGCCGGGGAGGAAAGCAACCGGGCGGGCGAGATCCGGCGTATCGACGCCGACGGCAACGTGCGTTTCGTCACGCCCGAGGAAGTCGTGACCGGGGCTGTCGGAACCTATGACGTGGGGCGCCGGCGGGTGCATCTGGAGGGCGATGTCGTGATGACCCAGGGCGAGAACATCGTGCGCGGCGACCGCCTCGACATGGACCTCGATACCGGGGTGAGCACCGTATCCGCCGTCGAGTCGTCCGAAGGCGGCGGGCGCGTGTCGGCCCTCTTCGTCCCGGAGGACGACGGGGAAGACGAAGACGGCGAGGCCGGCGACGAAGCCGGCGGCGCGGAGGCGGCGCCCCCGGGCGGGGAGGACACGGCGGAATGAACGCCGCTCCGGACCGCGGCGGCCCCCGCCTGCGCCTGGCGCCCCGGGCGGAGGGCCTTGTCGGGCGCCGCCTCGGCAAGAGCTATCGCCGCCGTCCGGCGCTGCGCGACGTTTCGGTCGCCGTGAAGCGCGGCGAGGCGGTCGGTCTCCTCGGCCCGAACGGCGCCGGGAAGACCACCTGCTTCTACCTGATGACGGGGATGCTCTCCGCCGACACCGGGTCGGTCTCGATAGACGGTCACGACATCACCGATCTGCCGACCTATCGCCGCGCCCGGCTGGGGATCGGCTATCTGCCGCAGGAGGCGTCTTTCTTCCGCGGCCTCAACGTGGAGAACAACATCCGCGTCGTCCTGGAGGCCGTCGAACCGGTGCGGGAGCGCCGCGAGGCGGCGCTGGACGAACTCCTCGCCGAATTCTCCATCGATCACATCCGGCGCGCGCCGGCGCTCGCGCTCTCCGGCGGCGAGCGGCGCCGCGTCGAGATCGCGCGCACCCTCGCGTCGCGGCCCGACTTCATGCTGCTCGACGAACCGCTCGCCGGCATCGACCCGGTCGCCGTGTCGGACATCCGCGACCTCGTCGCCCATCTGAAGGACCGCGGGATCGGCGTTCTGATCACCGACCACAATGTGCGCGAGACCCTCGATATCGTCGACCGCGCCTACATCCTTCACGACGGCATGGTGCTGATGGAAGGGTCGCCGGGCGAGATCGTCGCGCATGAGGACGTTCGACGGGTCTATCTCGGCGAACGCTTCCGCATCTAGAACCCGCCGTCGTGGCCGGGGAGCTCAGGCTGACGCAAGGCCTCGGCCAGGGGATGGTCATGACCCCCCGGCTGCAACAGGCGATAAAATTGCTGCGGCTGTCCGGCGTCGAATTGCAGGCTCTGGTCGAGCGCGAGCTCGAGAGCAACCCGCTCCTCGAGCGCGTCGGGCGGGACGGCTCCGACGCGCCCGGCGGAGCGCGTTTCGACGACGCGCCGCCGGTCCGGGCCGCGGACGGCGGCCTTGACGCCGCGGACGGGCCCGGCCCCGCCATTGCCGCCGCGACGAGCCTGCGGCGCCATCTCGAGGAGCAGATCGGGCTCGACGTGGCCGACCCCGGCGAACGCCTCATCTGCGCCTGGCTCATCGACTCGCTCGACGAAGCGGGGTATTTCGCCGGCGACGCGGGGCGCATCGCCCGTCGCCTGGGCTGTTCCCCGGCCCGTGTCGAGGGCGCTCTGGCGCGTCTGCACGCCTGCGAACCGGTGGGGGTGGGGGCGCGCGATCTGCGCGAATGTCTGGCCCTGCAACTCGCCGAACGCGGCCAGCTCGACGCGCCGATGGAGCGCCTGCTCGACAATCTCGACCTGATCGCCCGGCGCGACCTGGACGCCCTGGCGGCGCGCTGCGGCGTCGACGGGGAGGGGGTGCGGGAGCGCGTGCGCCGGATCCGCGCCCTGAACCCGAAGCCCGGCGCGTCGTTCGAAACCGCTCCGGCGCAGACGGTGACGCCCGATGTCCATGCGCGGCGGACGCGCCGCGGCTGGACCGTGACCCTCGACGCGGAATCGGCGCCGCAGCTGGCCATCGACAGGCGCTACGGCGCCCTGGCCCGCCGCGCCGCCCCGCCCGGCGGCCGCGGCGCGGAAGACCGCGCCTGGCTTCGCGAGAAGCTCCGTTCCGCCGACTGGCTCCTCCGCGCCCTGGAGCAGCGGGCGGCGACGATCCTCGCGGTGTCCCGGGAACTGGTGCGCGCGCAACGGGAATTTCTCGAAAGGGGCGTCCACTGCCTGCGGCCGCTGACCTTGCGCGATGTCGCCGGGCGTCTCGATATGCACGAGAGCACGGTGAGCCGCGTCACCAGCGACAAATTCATGTCGACGCCGCGCGGCCTGTTCGGACTCAAGGATTTCTTCTCCGGGGCGCTCCCGGCGACGGGCGGCGACGGCGGCCACGCCGCCGAGTCGGTGCGCCACAGGATCAGGGAGATGATCGACGCCGAACCCGTCTCGCGGGTCCTGTCCGACGACCGGATATCCGTTCTGCTGCGCGAGTCGGGGGTCGTCGTCGCCCGGCGCACCATTGCCAAATACCGCGAGTCGTTGAATATCCCGTCTTCCGTCCAGCGCCGCCGCCTGAAATCGGCGCGGCTCTAGCGGGCGCGACTCCCGAGGGGTGGGGACATGAGCGAAGGGGGCGGCGTCATGCCGGAGGCGGGCGAGCGCGCGGTGTTCTCGGTGCGCGCGCAATACATCCGGGACCTTTCTTTCGAGAACCCCGGAGCGCCCCGGTCGGCGACCGGGGCGGAGCCGCCCCGGGTGGAGCTCTCGGTCAGCGTCGCCGGGCGCGAGCTCGGCGAGGACGCGCACGAGGTCGATCTGAAGATCGAGATCCGCGCCGCCCGCGGCGACGATGTCGCGTTCGTCGTGGAGCTGGTCTATGCCGGGGTGTTCCATGTCGCGGGGGCGCCCGAGGCGCAGGTGCGGCCGCTGATCATGATCGAGGCGCCGCGCTTTCTCTTTCCCTTCGCCCGCCGCATCGTCGCCGACTGCACGCGGGAGGGCGGGTTCCCGCCGCTCATGCTCGACCCGATCGATTTTGCGGAGCTGTTCCGTCGCTCGGAGCGCGCGCGTCGGGGCGCGAACGGCGGGGCGGCCCCCGCCCTCGAGTGACCGCGCCGTTGCGCGGCGCGATGGATAGCGATTTCGCTCTTGACTTCCGGCGTTCGCTATGCTAGAAATCCTCTCGTTTCTGGACGCGATGCGTCTCGATGACGGAACAATTGGGAGGATGACCCCATGAAAGAGTCCCCGCTCCGCGCGATATCGGATACGTGGCATGAGGATGCCGGCTTCCGCGCCGCGGTCGAAGAGAACGCGAAGGCGGCGCTGGCGTCGAAAGGGCTGGAAATCCCGGGTCCGTTCGATGTGCAGGTGGCCGTGGACACCGAAGACACGCTGCACATGGTGTTCCCGCCGGACCCCAACACGGCGCTCGCCGACGGCGATCTCGACGGCGTCGCCGGCGGCTGGGGCGGTTGGGGCGGCTGGAACGGCTATTCCAACTACCAGACGGAAATCGTGCCCCCGGGCTACACCTCCTAGACGACCGGGCGATACGCCGGGACAACAGGGCGGCGCGCCGACGGCGCGCCGCCTTTTTCTTTGCCCGCAATTTCGCGCGCCACCCTCGATCCCCCGACCCCCCGTTATGGTCCGGAACGGGAAGCCCGGGGCGCCGCTGGCGGAGCGAAAGCAGGGACCGCCCTTGCGAAGACGGTCTTCTCCACAGGCGCCGGCGACGCGTCACGCCTCCGGGACACTAATTTCCGTCATGGATGCCTCCTCCCTTGCGACCGGTCCCCGCGTCGCTCATGGCGCAATCGGATGCTGTCGGAGGGGGCGTCCGCGCAAGAGCGTGCGAAGAAATCGCGCGCCTCCCATCGTGACGGACGGATCGCCGGGGTATCGGCATTGTAAGAGACAGTCCCCATCGAATAATGCTTCGTCATTCCCGCGAAAGAGCGTGTGAAGAAATCGAGAGACGCTACTACTCCTCGTCATTCCCATGAAAGAGCGTGTGAAGAAACCCGCCAGCCTCACAAACACTCGTCATTCCCGCGAATGCGGGAATCTCCTTACGGCGTTTCCGCAAGGAAAACCGGGCCGATATTGCGGACGGCCGCCTCCGGATTCCCGCTTTCGAGCGTGTGAAAAAATCGGGCGTCTCTGATCGTGATAGCCGGATCGCCGAAGTAACGGCATTGTAAAGGACAATACCCACCGAATAATACTCGTCATCCCTGCGAAAGAGCATGTGAAGAAATCGAGATCCGCTACTACTCTTCGTCATTCCCGCGAAAGCGGGAATCCGGAGGCGGCCGAGCGCGCGATATCGGCGTGGTTTTTCTTGCGGAAACGCCGCAAGGAGATTCCCGCTTTCGCGGGAATGACGAGTATTTGTAAGGCGTCCGATTTCTTTACATGGTCGAGAGCGGGAAGATCTCATCGTGACGGCCGGATTTCCGAAGTATCGGCGTCGTAAAGGACAATACCCATCGAATAATACTCGTCATTCCCGCGAAAGCGGGAATCCGGAGGCGGCGCGCACAATATCGGCGCGGTTTTTCTTGCGGAAACGCCGCAACGGATTCCCGCTTTCGCGGGAATGACGAGGTATTATCGTATGGCTATTGTCTTCCGCTGCGCCATTTCTTCGGCGTTCCAACCGTCGTAATGAGGGCCGACGGACTTTTTCACACACTCGAAATCGGGAATGACGATCATTTGTAAGACGCCCGGTTTCTTTACATGGTCGAGAGCGGGAGGCTCTCATCGTGACGGCCGGATTTCCGAAGTATCAGCGTTGTAAAGGACAATACCCACCGAATAATACTCGTCATCCCTGCGAAAGAGCATGTGAAGAAATCGAGAGCCGCTACTACTCTTCGTCATTCCCGCGAAAGCGGGAATCCGGAGGCGGCCGTGCGCGCGATATCGGCGTGGTTTTTCTTGCGGAAACGCCGCAAGGAGATTCCCGCTTTCGCGGGAATGACGAGTATTTGTAGGACGTCCGGTTTCTTTACATGGTCGAGAGCGGGAGGCTCTCATCGTGACGGCCGGATTTCCGAAGTATCGGCGTCGTAAAGGACAATACCCACCGAATAATAATCGTCATTCCCATGAAAGAGCGTGTGAAGAAACCCGCCAGCCTCACAAACACTCGTCATTCCCGCGAATGCGGGAATCTCTTTGCGGCGTTTCCGTAAGAAAAACCGGGCCGACATTGCGGACGGTCGCCTCCGGATTCCCGCTTTCGCGGGAATGACGAGGTATTATCGTATGGCTATTGTCTTCCGCTGCGCCATTTCTTCGGCGTTCCAACTGTCGTAATGAGGGCCGACGGATTTTCTCACACACTCGAAAGCGGGAATGACGAGTATTTGTAAGGCGTCCGGTTTCTTTACATGATCGCGAGCGGGAGGCTCTCATCGTGACGGCCGGGTTTCCGAAGTATCGGCATTGCAAAGGACAATACCCATCGAATAATACTCGTCATCCCAGCGAAAGCGGGAATCCGGAGGCGGCGTCCGCAATATCGGCCCGGTTTTTCTTGCGGAAACGCCGCAAGGAGATTCCCGCTTTCGCGGGAATGACGAGTATTTGTAGGGCGTCCGATTTCTTTACATGGTCGAGAGCGGGAGGCTCTCATCGTGACGGCTGGATTTCCGAAGTATCAGCGTTGTAAAGGACAATTCCCACCGAATAGTGCTTCGTCATTCCCGCGAAGGCGGGAATCCGGAGGCGGCGCGCGCAATATCGGCCCGGCTTTTCTTGCGGAAACGCCGCAAGGAGATTCCCGCTTTCGCGGGAATGACGAGTATTTGTAGGGCGTCCGATTTCTTTACATGGTCGAGAGCGGGAGGCTCTCGTCGTGACGGCTGGATTTCCGAAGCTCCGGCGTTGCAAAGGACAATACTCGCGGAATAATACTTCGTCATTCCCGCGAAAGCGGGAATCCGGGGGCGGCCGTCCGCAATACCGGCCCGGTTTTTCTTGGGGAAACGCCGCAAGGAGATTTCCGCTTTCGCAGGAATGACGATCATTTGCAAGGCGCCCAATTTCCTTACATGGTCGAGAGCGGGTGGCTCTCATCGTGGCGGCCGGACTTCCGAAGTATCGGCATTGCAAAGGACAATACCCATCGAATAATACTCGTCATTCCCGCGAAAGCGGGAATCCGGACGCGGCCGTCCGCAATATCGGCGCGCTTTTTCTTGCGGAAACGCCGCAACGGATTCCCGCTTTCGCGGGAATGACGAGTATTTGTAAGGCCGTGTCTCACGGAGTCTTTTGGCATAACGCCGGCGTTGGCGCCCGTCTCGCAGATCGGCAATACGATCGCCGGTCTGGAAGATCGCCGTCAACGGAAGAAGAAGGTGCGCCTCGGCATTCATGAATTCGTCCAGCTGCGCGACAACCGCGCTTCTGTCCTGATTGAATTGGTGGACGTCCAGAATGTTGAGCAGCACGCTCGCGTCGACAATGACGACACCCGACATCGCGCCTTACCCGTCCTCCGCGCGGAGTTCGGACAGCCATGCCAACGCGAGTCGCTTGCGCTCTTTCGCGCTACGCCGATGTTTCACGAACCGATCGATGACCCCTCGCGTCATCAAGTCTCCCACCGGCCCTTGCGCCACGAGGCGGGGATAGTCTTCAATATCCCCCAGACGGATCAGGCGGCTCGATCCGTTCTTCGGGTCGCGATAACAGAATACGACGTTGGGGACCGCTTCCATCGGCAGGGCGTCCGGCAGCGCAGGATTGTGGCTGCTGAGAAGAATGCGCAGGCTGCGGTCCTCGGCGATCGACGACAAGCGGCTCAAAAGCCGTTCCGCCCGGCCGGGGTGAACGCCGTTGTCGATTTCTTCTATCGCCGCCACGCTGTTCTCCGGCGCCGACAACACGGCGGCCGCGATGGCGAGAACCCGCAACGTGCCGTCGGACAGCATGGTCGCGTCATACTCCGTGTCGCATCCCCCGAAGGTCTCCGTCAACTTGACCATGACCTCGCCGCGCGGGGTTTCCACGAAATCGATGTCGCTTATATTCTGTTCCGGAAGGGCCTTGACGAATTCCAGCAACCGTTCCTTGCCGGTCTGCGTCCGACAGAGGTTGTAGAGGACGCCGGAGAGATTCGCGCCGTTCCCGTCGAGCGTGCGGTCGGTTTTGAAGCCGTAGGCCCGCATGGCGGACGGTCGCGGATCGAGAAACAGGATATTCGACAGCCAGCCCTGATATTTCCCGGAAACATCGAGGATTGCCTCTCGGGATTTCTTGTGACCGGGTCCGAAACGGGCCGGGCTTTGAAGTTGTATGAGAACCGGATCTTGATCGTTGCACGGAATCTCCGGCTTTTTCCCGCCGCGCGCAAAATTGTTGTAGGCGGCCCATATCAGACCTGTTGTCTTGTCGGCGGCGACAGTCTCGAAAAGCGGAACCCGCTGTGCGGATCCGGCAAGCGCCTCGTCCGCGATACGCAGCTCGTCCTCGTCGGTCCGCTCGACCCCGATCGCGTAGTTGTCCCAATCCGGGCAGGTCGTTCTGCACGACAACCGGAAGATGTGCTTGCGGCGGCGGAACAGGTCCCCGACGACGCCCCGGATCGGACTGTCGTCTTCCCGCAGCTTGTAGCGGATCGAGCCGAGTTTGTTGCCCCGCGCGATCCACGACAGCAGGCGCAAGGCCTCGATGAGGTTGCTCTTGCCCGACGCATTGGCGCCGATCAGAAGCGTCAACGGCGACAAGGGAAGAGTCGCCTCGCGGTAACTCTTGAAATCCTTGAGCGTAAAGCTGGACAACATCCGGCGTTCCCCTGTCGCGAGACGGCGGCGCCGGACCTCCTCCCCTGCGAAGGAGAGAAGGCCCGGGCCGCTTGCCGGGACGGTCAGAAGCGGACGGTGACGTTCAGGGCGCCGCCCCAGACGTGGGTGTCGCTGCCGCTCGCCGTGTAGCTGGCCGCCGCCCGCAGCTGCGCGCTGTCGGCCAGCGAGAACGCGCCCTCGGCGCCGAAACGCACCGATGTCGCCGGGCCCGACGCCTCGAGCGCCGAACCCATCACATCCACCTGCGTCTCGTCGGCGAATTCGTGCATCGCGTCCACCGAGCCGGACAGGAGCACGCCCTCGCCGCCCGATGTCTCGACGCCCAGCCCCGCGCGGCCCGTCAGGCTTTGCGCGTCCTTGAGCGATACGCGCTCGCCGCCGGTCCGGCTCGTGAAGTCGTCGAGCGTCGCCTGCGACCATCCCAGGCCCGCGCGCGGGATCACCGATAACCCGTCGTCCAGCGCCACGCGGCGGCCGGCCTCCAGCCCCAGCGCCCAGCCGAACCCCTCGGCCCCGTCCGCCAGGACGCCGTGCCGCGAGGAGCTAAGCGTCGCGTCGAACCACGTCAGCGCCGCCTGCGCGTCGACATAGATGTCGTCGACCGTCGTCGTCGCGTGCGCCCCCAGGCCCATGCCCGACAGTTCGACCTCGTGCGTGAACCCGGCTCTCGCCTGCGTTGTCGCCGAACCGCGAAAGCCGTGCACCGAAGCGCCGGCGCCGCTGTTTTCGCCCGCCGGGAAGTCCAGGCCCACGCGCACCCCGTGACGGCGATGGTCCCAGGCGACGCCCGCCAGCGTCGACGAATCGGCTTTCCACTTGCCGCGCGCGGTTTCCACCCGCGCCCAGCTGCCGCGTCCGTCCCGCGCCGCCGCCAGGCGCTCGTCGCGCGTCGGCAGGGCGTTCATCGCCAGCAACACCGAAGGCAACGCTTCGTAGAGCCGGCACCGGCCGTCCTCCGCCCCGGCGCAGGAGAATACGCGCGTCGGCGTCGGCGGCGGCGTCGACTCGTCGTCGCCCTCCTTCGGAAGACCGTCGATCACCGCCTCGCCTTTCTCGTCGAGGCGCAGGGGCTCCGTACTGCCGGTCGTCACGCCGTCCTTGACCTCGACGAGGATGATGTTGCCCCCGACGCCGTCGCCGACGATGCCGCCCTCGATCCGCGCCAGCGCTTCCGCGGCGGCTTCCCGCGTCAGGCCGCCGGCGTAGACGGCCACCACCGTCGGCATATTGTCGCCGCGGATTGCGGCGTCGGCGCCGTTCGCCCGGACGCGTCCGTCGAGGCCGACGGTGACGCTGCCGCCGCCCGTCAGATGCACGGCGGCCGGGGCGCCCTCGCCGCCCGTCGCCTCGCCGTCGACCCAGAGGACCGCCGGGCCCGGATGGTTCACCAGAACCGCCCGCCCCGAAGAGCCGGCGACCAGTCTGCCGGTCTTGCCGAGCAAGAGCGCGCCGCCGCCCGCGAGGTGAACGGCCGCGTCCGTCCCGCCCGTCACCGTGCCGTTCACCGTGACGGTCTGATCGTGATGCTTCTCAAAGGTGACGAGGTCGTCGGGGCCCAGTCCCTCCTCCCGGGCCCGGGCCTGGACGGCCGGCGCCGTGTATTTCATCGGGACGCGCAGACCGTGGCCGGCGTTCTCCGCATAAATGCCCGCCACGCCGCCGGTGACGCTTGCGCCCTCCGCCACGGTAATCTCTATGGCGCCGTTGTCGTCGTGGGTCCTTCCGAAGAAGGCGCGGATGCCGTCGCCGCTCGAGACGATGGAGCCGCCGTTCATGGCGATGCGGATATTGCCGTCGTTGTGGCGGGCGAGCAGGGCGCGCACCCCCGCCTTCCAGGCGTCGCCGTAGCTGTCCGGCGCGGCCGCGAGCGCGGCTTCGACATCGCCGTCCGTGAGCACCGCCCGGAACACCGCCATTTCGTGCTCCGTGAACGACTGCGTCAGGATGTTCCGCAGCAGGGTCCGGCGGGCCGCGTCGTCCTCGCTCAGATACGCCACGATCTCGGCGTCGCTATACTCATTGTCGTCATTGGCGTCGATGGCGTCCGCGCCGGGGATTGTCCCGAGGGATTCGTCGGCGAGCACCGCCTGGAACCGCTCCACGATGGCCGCCGCCCGCGCCTTCGTCGCCGCATCGGCGTTGTCGGCGAACAGCGCCGTGACCGCCGCCGCGTCCGCGAATTCGCCCGGGTCGTCGCCCTCGGACACGGGCCGCATGAAGGCCTGCCACTTCATGACCCCGGCGTCGATCCCCGCCCCGCCGCCCGACGCATGAGCGAAGCGGATCCCGGCCGCCTCCACGGCCTGCCGGCCCTGCGCCGCCCCTACCGCGCGCGCCACATTGGGAACGCCTCCGCCCCGGCTGTCGATCGGCGTGAACGTCCCCGTCCAGACGATGTCGATCACGGGCCGGTCCGGCGCCGTCACGGGGGCCATGCGCGTGACCTTCGCGCTGACGCCGTCCGCCCATGCGGCGATCGTCCCCGCCTGGGTGATGCCGATCGTCCCGCCCGCATTGCCCACGTCGCGCAGATCGGCCTCGACGGCGTGTTCGTGCGTAGAGCGCAGCGTGACGCCTTTGGCGATCTCGATCGCGACCCCGCCGGCTTCGTAGTTCGCGCCCTCGACGGCCGACCCCTTCGTGACGATCGACCCGCCGGTCACGGCGATGCTGACCGCGCCGGTGTTTTTGGGCGCGACATAGTCGGCGTGGTCCGGCTCCCTCTCGCGGCGCCAATTGCCGACCCGGGCCACGATGCCCGTCTGGTCGCCGTCGACGAGGGCGGGGTCGGTCACGTTAATCGTGCCGGCCGAATGGGTCACGGTCGCCCCGTCCTGTGCGCCGTCGGCGTCCAGGAACTTCGTCTGGGCGAGGATGCCCCGGTCGGTCGCCGTGATGTCGCCGCTGTTGGTCACCTTGACGGCGCCGGTGGCGCCCGCGCCGTCGTGCGACACGAAGATGCCGTGCGTCGCCCGCGCGTCCGCCTTGCCGATGGCGCCGCTGTTGGTCACCGAAATGTCGCCCGTGACCGCCGGCCGGGACACCGCCCAGATGCCGGCGCCGCCCACCTCGAGGGCGCCGCTGTTGGTCACCTCGATGTCGCCCGACCCCGCCGAGATGGCGAAGGTGATGCCGGCCTTGGGCGCCCGGATCGTCCCCGCATTGACGACGGTAACGCCGCCGCCCGCGGCGCCCGCATCCGTCAGCGCGCCCCGGATGCCGTGGCCGTGCGTCGACGTCAGCACGACGCCCGAAGAAACGCGGACCTCGATCGAGCCGCCCTCGTGGTTGAACGCCTCGATGGGCTCCCATTTCGACGAGATCGACCCGCCCGTGACCTCGACCTTCGCGAGGCCCGTATTGCGGGGCGCGACGTAATCGTCGTGGCTCGTGTCGCTCTCCTGCCGGCGCTCGCCGACATACGCCTTGATGCCGCGCCCGTCCGCGCTCGCGATGGCGCCGGCCGAATGGGTCACCGTCACCCCGGCGTTCGCGCCCGCCGCGTCCTTGCCGATCGTCCGGGCGAAAATGCCGGCGCCCGTCGAGGCGATGGCGCCGCTGCTGGTCACGGTGACCGCGCCGGCGCGGCCCGCGCCCTCGTGCGAGGCGAAAATGCCGCGGCCCACCTGCGCCGCCGCCGTGCCGAGAGGGCCGCTGTTGGTCACCGCAAGGGCGCCGCCGCCGCCCCTCGCCACGGCGGACACGCCGTCGCCGGTCGCCGCAATCGCGCCGCTGTTGGTCACCGAGACATTGCCCGACCCCGCGTTGCGGTTGACGGCGATGCCGTGTCTGACGACGGCCGTATCGGCGTCGCCGCCCGTCGCCGCAGTCCCCGCCGTTATCGTCGCCGCATTGGCGACGGTAATCGTTCCGGCCGTGTTGCCCGCGTCGGTCAGACGCGCCTCGATGCCGTAGCCCTGCGTGGAGGCGAGCGTAACGCCCCGTGAAACGCGGACCTCCACCGACCCGGCTTCGTAGTTGATCGCCTCGACGGCGCTGCCCCTTGCGGTGACCGACCCGCCCGTGACCGAGACCTTCGCGAGACCCGCGTTCAGGGGCGCGACGTAATCGTCATGCTCCGTGTCGGCTTCCTGCCGGGCGGCGCCCACATGCGCCCCGATGCCGAGGCCGCCGGAAGCCACCGAGACGGCGCCGGCCGAATGGGTAATTTCGACGCCCGCGCTCGCGCCCTCGCTGTCCTTGCCGGTCGTTTTGGCGAAAATGCCCTCGTCGCGCGACGTATTGGCCGACGTAACGGCGCCGCTGCTGGTTATCGTGACGTCGCCGGCGGAACCCGAATGGTGGACGTAGATGCCCCTGCGGTCCGTCGCGATGGCGCCGCTGCTGGTCACCGAGACCGCGCCGGCGCCGGGGCTGGAGACGCGGATGCCCGTTCCCGCAGAGTGGATATCGGCCGCGCTGGTAACGGACACGGCGCCGGCGCCGGCCACCGTCGAGACATCGATGCCGCTGTTCCGCATCTTGTTGTCCGCCGCCCCGATCGTCACGCCGCTCTTGATGTCCACCGTCACCGTGGAGCCGTTCGCGGCGCGCGGCGTCACGAGGATGCCGTGATTGCGGTACCAGGCGTTGGCCTCCGGACTGGAACCCTGCACGATTGCGACGGTGGCGCCCTCGCCGCCGACCGTGAGGCCGACGTTGCGGGTCTCGGTCGCATGCGTCGCGGTCCTGATCGTGATGCCGTTGTCCAGGCCGTTCCACCCGGCGGTGCTGGCGGTGATCGTCGTTCCCGCCGCTACGCCGGGGACGGTGAGCGTGACGCCGCTGGCCTGATCCCAGTAGGCGATGCCGTTGGCGTACGTCGCGTCCGGGCAGGTCTCGGTGAACGAGTTGCCCGAATTGAGCGCCCCGCAGGTGGCGTTCGTCTGCGCCCGCGCCGCGTCCGGCGCAAGGGCCAGGGCGCCCGCCAGAACCGAACCGGCGGCGAGAAGCCGAAGGCCTGTCAACAATGTCATATCTTCTCCTCCTTCATCGCTCTGGCCGCCGGTTACGACAACGCATATGGGATCGAAACGTTTCTGCATGGAGCCCGGTTTCCGGGCGTGCGAAAATCAAGAGACGGCGCTACTCTTCCCCGTTCCCGCGAAAGCGCGTGCGAAGAAACCCAACAGCCCCACAAACATTCGTCATTCCCGCGTCACAAACACTCGTCATTCCCGCATCACAAGCACTCGTCATTCCCGCATCACAAACACTCGCCACTCCCGCGTCACAAGCACTCGTCATTCCCGCATCACAAACACTCGCCACTCCCGCATCACAAACATTCGTCATTCCCGCGAAAGCGGGAATCTCCTTGCGGCGTTCCCACAAGGAAAAACGGGCCGACATTGCGGACGGCCGCCTCCGGATTCCCGCTTTCGCGGGAATGACGAAGAGTAGTCCGGTTTCTTGCCATTCTTCACCCGCCTTCCCCCGGGAACGACGAACAATAAAGGACCTCCCGACTTCTTCGCACACTCTTCCCCGGGGGGCGCGGCCCGGGCGATGTCGCGCCCATCATTCCCGCATCACAAACACTCGCCACTCCCGCGTCACAAACATTCGTCATTCCCGCGAAAGCGGGAATCTCCTTGCGGCGTTCCCACAAGGAAAAACGGGCCGATATTGCGGACGACCGCCTCCGGATTCCCGCTTTCGCGGGAATGACGAAGAGTAGTAGCGTCGTTCGATTTCTTCACACACTCCTTCGCGGGAATGACGAACAATAAAAGGACCTCCCGACTTCTTCGCACACTCTTCCCCGGGGGGCGCGGCCCGGGCGATGTCGCGCCCATCATTCCCGCATCACAAACACTCGCCACTCCCGCATCACAAGCACTCGTCATTCCCGCATCACAAACACTCGCCACTCCCGCGTCACAAACATTCGTCATTCCCGCATCACAAACATTCGTCATTCCCGCATCACAAACATTCGTCATTCCCGCGAAAGCGGGAATCTCCTTGCGGCGTTCCCACAAGGAAAAACGGGCCGATATTGCGGACGACCGCCTCCGGATTCCCGCTTTCGCGGGAATGACGAAGAGTAGTAGCGTCGTTCGATTTCTTCACACACTACCTTCGCGGGAATGACAAAGAGTAGTCCGGTTTCTTGCCATTCTTCACCCGCCTTCCCCCGGGAACGACGAACAATAAAAGGACCTCCCGACTTCTTCGCACACTCTTCCCCGGGGGGCGCGGCCCGGGCGATGTCGCGCCCGTCAGTTCGCCGCGTTTTCGCCCGCCTCGGGCGCCCGCGCGACGCGGTCCGAGCCCGGGAACGGGCGACCCAGCGCGCCGGCGACCGTGCCTTCGATGCGCGCCATGCGCTCGCCGGTCATCGCCTGCCCGGCCTCGACGCGGACCACGCGGTCATGGACCTCGGCAATGTCGGCGCGCAACCCCGCAAGCCCGGCCTCGACGCCGGCCATGCGGTCGCGCAGTTCCGCCTGCCCCGTTTCGACCCCGGCCATACGGTCGCGCAATTCGGCGACGCCGGCGCTCAGCGCCGCCTGCCCGGCTTCGATCCCGGCCACGCGGTCGCGCAGTTCCGCCTGCCCGGTTTCGATCCTGGCCACGCGGTCGCGCAGTTCGGCGACGCCGGCGCGCAGTTCCGCCTGCCCGGTTTCGATCCTGGCCATGCGGTCGCGCAGTTCCGCCTGCCCGGTTTCGATCCTGGCCATGCGGTCGCGCATCTCCGCCTGCCCGGCCTCGAGCCCCGCCACGCGGTCGCGCAGTTCGGCGATGTCGGCGCGCAGTTCCGCCAGCCCCGCTTCCAGACGGGCCTCCAGACGGGACATATCGACTTTCTGCCAGCCGAAAAGCGCCACGAAAACGGCGATAATCGTGACAGTCTGGCCGATCCACGGATTGATCTTCGGCATCTTCGGCATCGCCCGATTCCCGTTGTCGCTAACGCCGCCCGTCGACCCGCGCCGACTGACTACGCACAAGTCCCGGATCGATATAGATCGGGAAACCTCCGCATAAAGCCCGGCTTTCCCGGACGCCGGTCACCGAATCATCCCCGGGAGCGACCCTGCCCTCGCGGGGGGGGGGGGGGGGGGGGGGGGGGGGGGGGCAGAACCGAACCGGCAACTCGAATCCGCACGCCTGTCAACAACGTCATAGCCTCTTCTCCCTTAGCTGATCGCGCCGCCGGCTATATCGACACGTAGAACTTCGTCATTCCCGCGAAAGAGCGTGCAAGGAAATCGAACAGCGTCACAAACACTCGTCATTCCCGCGAAAGCGGGAATCCATTGCGGGCGGCCGCCACCGGATTCCCGCTTTCGCGGGAATGACGAAGAATAGCAGCGTCTCTCGATTCTTTCGCACGTTCTTTCCCGATCAGTGTCGCGAAGCATCAATTCGCGGCGTTTTCGCTCGCCTCGGGCGCCCGCGCGACACGGTCCGAGCCCGGGAACGGCCGCCCGAGCGCGCCGGCGACCGTGCCTTCGATGCGCGCCATGCGCTCGCCCGTCGTCGCCTGCCCGGCCTCGACGCGGACCACGCGGTCATGGACCTCGGCAATGTCGGCGCGCAACCCCGCGATCCCGGTCTCGACCCCGGCCATCCGATCGCGCAACCCCGCAAGCCCGGTCTCGACCCCAGCCATCCGGTCGCGCATCTCCGTTTGCCCGGCTTCGACCCCGGCTATGCGGTCGCGCATCTCCGTCTGCCCCGTTTCGACCCCGGCCATCCGGTCGCGCATCTCCGTCTGCCCCGTTTCGACCCCGGCCATCCGGTCGCGCAACCCCGCAAGCCCGGTCTCGACCCCGGCCATCCGGTCGCGCATCTCCGTCTGCCCCGTTTCGACGCGGATCATGCGCTCGCCGACCTCGGCGATGTCGGCGCGCAGTTCCGCCTGCCCCGTTTCGACCCCGGCCATCCGGTCGCGCATCTCCGTCTGCCCCGTTTCGACGCGGATCATGCGCTCACCGACCTCGGCGATGTCGGCGCGCAGTTCCGCCTGCCCCGTTTCGACCCCGGCCATCCGGTCGCGCAGTTCCGTCTGCCCCGTTTCGACCCCGGCCATCCGGTCGCGCATCTCCGTCTGCCCCGTTTCGACCCCGGCCATCCGGTCGCGCAGTTCGGCGACGCCGGCGCGCAGTTCCGCCTGCCCGGTTTCGACCCCGGTCATCCGGTCGCGCAGTTCGGTGACGCCGGCGCGCAAATCCGCCTGCCCGGCGTCCAGCCCGGCCACGCGGTCGCGCAGTTCCGTCTGTCCGGCCTCCAGCCCCGCCATCCGGTCGCGCAATTCCGCCAGCCCGGCCTCGACGCCGGCCATCCGGTCGCGCAGTTCCCCCAGTCCCGTTTCCAGACGGGACATATCGACCTTCTGCCAGCCGAAAAGCGCCACCAGCACCGCGACGATCGTCACGGTCTGGCCGATCCATGGATTGATCTTCGGCATCTTCGGCATCGCCCTGTCCCCGCTATCGCCCACCAAACCCGGTGGGCGCGAAAACCACGACGCATACTAACGGCAATCCCGCCGTCCGTCGACCCGCGGTTCTCATTATGGCGATGGACGTTGCTTCCCGGGAGCAAGCCTGCCCTCGCGGATGCGGGGGGCGTCTCGCCGGCGTCTTGTTTTCGCGCGCGTGCCGGCGAGACGCCGGCGCTCCCACGGGCGGCTGCGACGGATCCGCCGCACCACTCCAGGCCAGAATGAGAATTGCTGTCCGTCGACCCGCGCCGGCGGCGGGTTCCGCCGCCGGCCGGTTATGCACAGGCCCCGGACCGACAGGGAAAGCCCGGATTTTCCGGGCGCCGGTCACCGGCGTTCCCGGGAGCGGTCCTGCCCCCGCGGACGCGGGGGGGGGGGGGGGGGTGAAACCGGGTCTGCAACTCCGGGCAAGGGCCCTGTCTTTCGCCCCTCATGGGCATGGCGCCGCGCCGCCGCCCCGAAAACCCCCGCCGTCGCGTTCATGGCGAATCGATTCCTCCGCATGATCTCTCGCGGGAATGCGGGGAGGAGCGCCGCCCCTCCCCGACATCCGCGTCTTCCGTTCGGCGAACGACGCCGCGGCGGCCGCTCAGAAGCGCACCGACAGGCTCAGTCCGCCGCCGAACCCTTCGCCGTCGCTGCCGCCGGTCGCGTAGCTCGCGGCAGCCTGCAACGCGAAGCGGTCCTCGCCCCAGCCATGCGCGGCGCCCAGGGCGAAACGTGCGCCCGTCGTCTCCGGAGACGACTTCAGCGACGTCCCCTCGACCCGGATCTCGGTGTCTCCCGAGAACTCGTGCGTCGCCTCCGCCGAGCCGAACACGAGCAGACCGCCGGCGCCGTCCGGCGCGACCTCCGCGCGCACGCCCGCGCGGCCCATCAGGCTCTCCGCGTCCTGCATCGACACCAGGCTATCGAGCCGCGAAACCTCCGCGAAGTCGCCCAGCGACACCCGGGACCAGACGAAACCGGCGCGCGGCGTCAGCGTCACGCCGTCGCCCACCGCCACCGCCCGGCCGGCCTCCACCGCCAGCGCATAGCCCGTCCCCGTCGCGCCGTCCTTCAGCACCGAGGACCACCCGGGCACCGGCTTCGACGTCAGTTTCACGTCGTAGCGGGTCGCCCCCGCCTGCGCGTCGATATAGACGCCGTCGCCGACCGCCGCCGCGCCGGACACGCTCACGCCGACGCCCGACAGTTCCACCTTGCCGCCGTTTTGCGTCATGTCCGCCGAGCCGCGCAGGCCGTGCGCCGACACGCCGAGGCGGACATTCTCGCCCACCGCGCCGTCGACGCCGACGCGCACGCCGCTGCGCTCGCGGTCGTAGGCAACGCCGGCGCGGGTCGACGAGTCCGCCGTCCACTCGCCGCGGGATGTCTCCACCCGCGCCCAGGCGCCGGCCTCGTTGCGCGCCGCCGCCAGCCGCTCCTCGCGGGTCGGCAGGCCGTTCATCGACAGCAGCGCCGAAGGCAGCGCTTCGTAGAGGCGGCAGCGATCATCCGACGCTATATCGCAATTGAATACCGGCTCAGGCGGTGGCGGACCATCGCCGTCCGGACCATCGCCTTCCGGACCATCGCCGTCCGGACCATCGCCTTCCGGACCATCGCCTTCCGGACCATCGCCTTCCGGACCATCGCCTTCCGACGTCGACCGCGGAGGAAGGCCGCGGGTGTTCGGGTTGCCGTCGATGAGATCAACGGGCCTCGTCGGGCCAACGGTGCGCCCGTTTAAGGTCCCGGCGAAGACGACCTGGCCGTCCTTGACGCCCTCGCCGACAATGCCGCCCTGCACCCGCGCCACCGCCTCATCGGCGGCCCCCTTCGACACCCCGCCGTCCACATGCAGGACCACCGTGGTCCGCCGCATGTCGTCGGATGTCGCCTTGCGGGCATGGATGGCGCGCGTTGCGCCGTTGGCGGTCACGCGGCCCGTCAGGCCGACCGTGATCGTCCCGCCGCCGGTCACATCGACAGCGGCCGGCGCGCCCGCGCCGCCCCTCACCTCGCCGTGGATGACGATCTCCGAACGTCCGGGGTCGTTGACCAGAATGGCGGCCTGCCCCGGGCCGGCATGAACCTTGCCCGTCCTGCCGACCAGCAGCGCGCCGCCGCCCATCAGGTGAACCGCCGCGTCCGTCCCGCCCCTCACCGTGCCGTCCACCGTGACGAACTGCTGACGCAGCATCGTGTTCTCTGTCAGATAGAGGCGATCGCCCCATTCCGTGCCGCCCGGTTCCGTGCCCGCCGGGATTTCGCCCATGCCCGCATTGGCAACCCAGACGCCCGCCATGCCGCCAGCGACTGTCGTGTCCTCGGCCACGGTGATGTCGATGCGCCCGTTCTTGTCATTGGGCGTCGCATACCAGGCGCGGACGCCGTCGCCGCGGGAGGTTATCGAACCCCCGTTCACGTTGACGCGGATATTGCCCACATTGAAGCGGTTGAGGAGGCCCTTCACCGCCATCTTGTAGGCGTCGGAAAAGCCCGCGCCGTCGGCGTCGAGCGCGCCGTCCAGGTCGCCGCCCGTTACCGCCGCCCGCAGCACCGCCGTCTCCGCGTCGGAGAGGCTTTCCGCCAGCAACTCGCGCAGCACCGTCCGGCGATCGTCGTCGTCTTCGCTCAGCCAGGTCTCGATCTCCGCGTCGCTCAGACCCGTCGTGCCGTCGGTGTCGATGTCGGCGGCGCCCGGAACCGTGGCGAGTTCCTCATGCGTCACCGCCGCGCGGAACTGCGCCACGATGGCCGCCGCCCGCGCCTTTACCGCATCGGTGGCGCTGTCGTCGAACAGCGCCGTCACCGCGGCCGCGTCCGCGAACGCGCCCGGGTCGTCCCCCTTCGCGACTTCCGCCGCCACCTCCCGCCACGACAGCGCGCCGGCCTCGATGCCCGCCGCCTGCCCGAACCGCGCGGCCGCCGAGGCGTCCGCCTCGCGGGCGGGACCGATGGCGCCCGCGACATCGGCCGCCCAAAGCCGGCCCGTGTCGTCCGTGGCCGTCCCCGTCCCGCGCGCGAAGGTTCCCGTCCAGGTAATGTCAATCATCGGCTGGGCCGCGCGCGTCTCGTTCATGGCGCTGGCGCGCATGACCGTGGCGCGAACGCCCGTGCGGCCCGAAATCGTCCCGCCCTGAGTAATCGCGATCCGCCCCGCCGCGTTGTCGTTATGGTCGATGTCCGCCCAGACGCCGGCGTTGCGCCGCGAGGTAATCGCGACGCCATCGGAGACCGTGATCGTGGCGGAGCCCGTTCCCTTCTGGAGCGCCTCCACCGCCGCCAGGCTACCGTCCACCGAAAGCGAACCGCCCGTTATATCGACCGTCAGATTGGCGCTGTTGCCCTCCGAGACCCGGGCGAAGACGCCGTGGGTCGTCGCCAGGATGGCGCCGGCGCTGTGGGTCACCTTGAGGCTGGCGGACCCGTCGGCGCCGGGATTGCCGTCATGCGACGCATGAATGCCGAACTCCACCCGGTCGGTCGCCGTGCCGATAGCGCCGCTGTTGGTCACCGTCAGCGCCCCGCCGCCGCCCTTCGCCACGGCGAAAATGCCGGAGCCGTTCGCCTCGACGGCGCCGGTGTTGGTAACGGAGACATTGCCCGAACCCGCCGCGCGGCTGACGGTAATGCCGTGTTTGGCGTCCGTCAGCGCATCGTCCGTCCCGGCCTTTATCGCCGCCTTATTGTCGACGGTAATCGTCCCGCTCGTATTGCCGACATCGGTCAGCGCGGCCTCGATGCCGTGGCCGTGCGAGGAGGTCAGCGTCACGCCCTCGGAGACGGAGACTTCCACCGACCCCGCCTCGTAGTTCATCGCCTGGATGGCCCCGCCCTTCGCGGCGATCGACCCGCCCGTGACCTCGACCTTCGCAAGGCCCTCGTTCAGGGGCGCGACATAGTTGGCGTGCATCGCGTCGGCTTCCTGCCGGGCGGCGCCCACATGCGCCTTGATGCCGACGCCGCCGTTGGCCACAGCGATAGCCCCGGCCGAATGGGTAATGGAGACGCCCGCGTCCTTGCCGGCGGCGTCCTTGCCGGCGCCGGTCGTCGTAACCCTGATGCCCTCGAAGTCGCCCGTCGTGGCCTCCACGGTAATGGCGCCGCTGCTTGTCACCGTAATGGCGCCGTCGGACCCGGTGTCCGAGACAACGATGCCCTGAACGTCCGACACAATGGCGCCGCTGTTGGCGAGCGTGACCGCGCCGGAGCCGGCGTTACTGATATAGATGCCGCCGGGCCTGTCGCCATCGGCCTCGGAGAATATATCGGCGCCGGTGGTGACGGAGACAGCGCCGGCGTCGCTCTCGACCACAACGACTTCGATGCCGCCGTTCTCCATCTTGTCGGTCGCCGTCCCGATCGTCACCCCGTCCCGGATGTCCAGCATCGTCGTGGCGCCGTCCCCGTCGCGCTGGTGAATGAAGATGCCGCGGTTGTTGTACCAGCTGCTGGCCCGCGTCCCGCTTTGCCTGATGGCGACGGCGCCCGCGCTGCCGACCGTGAGGGCGATGTTGCGGACCGCGGACGTGCGGGGCGAGGTTGTGTCGTCGCTGGTGCGGAGGGTGATGCCGTTATGCACGCCGTTGTTCGCGGCGCCCGTGATGATCGTCGCCGCGCCGCCGCCGACAGTGAGCGTGACGGGGTTCGCCTGGTCCCAGTAGACGATAGCGGTGGCATAGGCCTGGTTCGGGCAGGTCTCGGTGAACGTATTGCCCGAATTGAGCGCCCCGCAGTCGTTGACCGCCCGAGCCGCGTCCGGCGCGAAAAGGACCGCCGCCAGCAAGGCCAGGCCGCCGAAAGCCCAACCGGGCAAGAAAACCATCCGCTTGTGAACCGGCATCTTCGCGTCTCCCCGTATCGGTGCGTCGAACGCATTTTTCACCCCCCCCCCCCCCCGCTGTCAAGCCCCGCGTCTCACATGTGTCCGAACCAGATCATGCGGAATTCGAGGCGCGGCGCGAGCATCCGGCGCTCCGCGAGCCCGCGGTCGGCTTTCGCGACATCGACCGTCGCCCCGCCTTCGGCGAACGCGCCGGCGCCGCCGGTCGGGGTTTGCCGTTCGGAGTCATCGCCGCGCCGCTCACCGCAGAAACCGCGCGCGGGGCGGCGCCGGCGTCCGTCGTTTCACGGCGTCTCTTGTCCCTCGCGGGTTGCGCGCTCCCGATACATGCAGGAGGCCCAAACTTCAAGTGCGGAACAAAGCGATCAGCGGCTCCCGCCCGACAAGCGATCGGACTGTGCCCCCGCCAATAAATGCGCCAGTGTGCAATGAAACCGCCTCTACGGACCGACGGGAGCCGTTTCGAGGCGACGGGCCGCCGTGCCCGCGAGAATCGGACATCCCCGGGTCCGCCCGAATTCTCCGCACGCTCAATCCCCCGGGACCCGCGACACTGCCCCGGGCGCGTCGCAACGCGGACAACGCCGCCCCCGACGACCGCCCCGAAAGAATCGACAGCGCCTTCGAACGTTGCGCCGCCGTCAGCCCGTCGACGACGGCAGCCTCTCCTGAAACCGGCTGCGCTTCATCCCGCAAACCGCCTCTACCCTTCCGCAATCGTATCCGCATACCAATCGATAACCGGGCCTTATCGAAACGGACACAGAGAATCGCCGCCGCGGCGCAGGACACCTTTTCTCACATGCCTGTGAGCGGCCTTCACGATGGCGGCGGGGCCGCCTACCTGTCGCGCGGCGGCCCGCCCCGGCGGCGGGTCGAACGACAACGACACGGAGACGAGACTTTCATGACCCTTGCATCTTCGAGACTTCCCGTTCGCGCGGCCGCTGTCGTCGCGGCGGTGGCGCTGTTCGCGGCGGGCGCGGCGTCCGCCCGCCCGGCGCCCGACGGCTTCGCCGACCTGGTGGAGGCGCTGTCGCCGAGCGTGGTCGCGGTGACCACCGAACGCGCGCGGGGCGAACGCGCACGGGGCGGCGACCGCCAGCGGCCCTTCGCCATGCCGCGCGGCCTGCCGTTCCGGGAGTTCTTCGGGCGCCGGTTCGGCCGGCGCGGCGGCGATCCCGCCCGGCCCTTCGCGGCGGCGGGTTCGGGCTTCATCGTCGACCCCGCCGGCTACATCGTCACCAACTACCACGTGATCGAGGGCGCGGAGGACATCGCCGTCACCCTCGCCTCCGGCGAGCGCCTGGAGGCGGTGCTGGTGGGCGCCGACCCGAAAACCGACCTGGCGCTGCTCAAGGCCGAGGCGACAGAGCCGCTGCCGGCATTGAGATGGGGAGATTCGGACGCCGTGCGGGTCGGCGACTGGTCGCTCGCCATCGGCAACCCGTTCGGCCTCGGCGGCACGGTGACGGCGGGGATCGTTTCCGGGCGCGCGCGGGACATCGACGCCGGGCCGTTCGACGACTTCCTTCAAACCGACGCGCCGATCAACCCCGGCAATTCGGGCGGCCCGTTGTTCGACCTCGACGGCGCGGTGATCGGCATCAATACGGCGATCCTTTCGCCCTCGGGCGGGAATGTCGGGATCGGCTTCGCCATCCCCGCCGCGCTCGCCGAACCCGTCGTCGCGCAGCTTCGCGAACACGGACATGCGATCCGCGGCTGGCTCGGCGTCAGCGTGCAACGCATGACAGACGACCTCGCGGCCGGGCTCGGCGTCGCCGAAGCCAGGGGAGCGCTGGTCGCCGCCACGATGCCGGAAAGTCCCGCCGCTGCTGCGGGAATCGAAGCCGGCGACGTGATCGTCGCTTACGACGACAAGAGCGTTGGCGGCCCCCGCCGTCTCGCGCGCCTCGTGTCGGAAACCCGGGCCGGAGAAGCGGTGACGGTCGCCGTGCTGCGCGGCGGGGACGAGACCCGCTTCGAGGTGGAGATCGCGCGCCTCGCCGAAACCGCCGACGCGACGGCGCCCGGCGCCCCGGCGTCGGCGGAGGGCGGGGCGCGCCTCGGCCTCGCGGCGGCGCCGGCGCCTCAAGGCGGCCTTTCGGTCGTCGCGGTGACTCCCGGCGGCCCGGCCGCGCGGGCCGGCTTGCGCCCGGGCGACATCGTCCGCGAAGCGAACCGCCGCCCGGTGAACGATGCGAACGCGCTCGATGCGGCGCTCGCCGACGCCGAGGCGCAAGGGCGCGAGGTCCTGCTGCTCCTGATCGAGCGCGACGGCGCGCCGCAGTTCCGCGCCGCCCCGCTCGGCGTCGGCTGACCGCCCGCGGCGCCCGCCGTTCAGAGCGGCGCGCGCTCCTGAAACCGGGGCGCGCGCCGTTCGCGGTGCGATGCGACGCCCTCCCGCACGTCGGGGCCGGTAAAGCCGAGAAACTCCAGCGCCAGCGACGAGTCGAAAGTCGGCCCCGCCGCACGCAGCCAGTTGTTGAGCGCGTATTTCGTCCAGCGCACCGCCGTCGGCGAGCCGTTCGCGAGGCGGACGGCGACCTCCAGCGCCTTGTCCTGAAGCTCCGCCTCTTCGACGCAGAGCGACACGAGGCCGATGCGCTCCGCCTCCTCGCCGTCGACCGTCTCGCACAGGAGCAGGTAATACTTCGCTTTCGCCAGGCCGCAGAGAAGCGGCCAGACGATCGCCGCATGGTCGCCGGCGGCGACGCCGAGGCGCGTGTGACCGTCGACGATTCGGGCGTTGCGCGCGACGATGGAGATGTCGGCGAGCAGTCCCGCCGCGAGGCCGGCCCCGACGGCCGCGCCGTGCATCGCCGACACGATGGGTTTCGAGCAATCGATCACGTTGTAGACGAGGTCGCGCGCCTCCTTCCAGACGCGGACGCGCGCATCGTGGTCGTCGGCGATCGACTCGACGAGGGCGAAATCGCCGCCGGCGGAAAACCCCCTGCCGGCGCCGCGCAGCACCGCGACCGATGCGTCCGGGTCCTTGTCCACGACGCGCCACACATCGGCGAGATGGGCGTGGGCGCGGGCGTCGACCGTCGCCGAGTTCATCGCGATGCGCAGGACCCGGTCGGCGGGTTCGTCGAAACGCAGCGTGTCGAAGGCGGCGTAGCGGGCGAGGTCGATGGGCATGACGGGTTCCGGGTCCGGCGGGTCGGCGAATCAGCGATCGCGGGCGGACGGCGCGAGGGCGAGGCGCGCCGCAGTGACGGCCGAGGGACGCAGACCGCGCCAGTCGGCGGCGGCGAGGTCGAATTCCGCGAGCGCGGCGGTGGGAAAGCGGCGACGCAGCCGCGCCGCGAGGGGCGGATCCGTCCCGGCCGCGAGCGCCGCCGCGAGCGTCTGCATGCCGGGGTTGTGGCCGATGGCCATCAGACGCCCCGGCGTGTCCTCCCGCGCGCGGACGATGGCGAGGATGCCCTCGGCCGATGCGAGATAGAGACGGTCGTCGACATGCACCGGCGGCGGCGCGCCGAGGGCGGCGACGAGTCTTTCGCAGGTCTCGCACGCCCGCCGCGCCGGCGAGCACAGGATGAGGTCCGGCGCGCCCGCGGCGGCGAGGCGCTCGCCGACCCCGCTGGCGGCGGCGCGGCCGCGCCCGGCGAGAGGGCGCTCGCGGTCGGCGAGGCCGTCATCGGCCCATGACGACTTGGCGTGGCGCAGCAATTGCAGCGTGAGCGCCGGAGGCGTCATCGCCCGGTCCGCGGGGCGCGGCGCGGCGCCGTCACACCCGCAGCGCTTCCAGGCCCTTCCAATCGAAGGACACGCCGTGGCCGGGGCGGTCCGGCGCGGTCGCGAACCCGTCGCGCACGACGAGCGGTTCGGCGATGAACTTCTCCAGGCCGAAACCGTGCACTTCCAGATACGAGGCGTTCGGCACGGCGGCGAGCAGGTGCAGGTGAATATCGTGCACGCCGTGCGAGGTGACCGGAAGGTCGAAGGCCTCCGCGAGTTTCGCCACCTTGAGCCACGGCGTGACGCCGCCGCAGGTCGCCACGTCGGGCTCCGGATAGGACACCGCTTCCGCTTCCATGTAGGCGCGGAACTCGGCGAGGGTGTGCAGGTTCTCCCCGGCGGCGACGGGCACGGGGGCCATTCGCCGCAGGCGCGCGTGCCCGGCTATGTCTTCCGGCGCCATCGGCTCCTCGAGCCAGCCGAGGCGCGCGTCGGCGAGCGCCAGCGCCGCCTCCACCGCCCCGTCGGCCGTCCACCCCATATTGGCGTCGGCCATGAGCGGGAAACCGGGGCCGAGAAAGTCGCGCATCGCGCCCACCCGCTCGACATCCTCCGCCAGGCGCTCGCGCCCGACCTTCATCTTTATCGCCCGGAAGCCGTTGTCGAGGTTGGCGCGGGTCTGCTCCAGCAACCGTTCGAGCGGGAATTGCAGGTCGATGCCGCCGGCATAGGCGCGCACTTGCGGGTCGTTTCCGCCGAGCAGGCGCCACAGCGGCATTTCCGCCTGCCGCGCCTTGAGGTCCCACAGCGCGATATCGACCGCCGCCATCGCGAAGGCGACGGGACCGCCGCGCCCGACGAAATGCGTGCGCCGCCACATGCGTTTCCACAGCGCCTCGATGCGCGTCTCGTCGGCGCCTTCGAGCAGCGGGAACAGGTCGTCGGCGATCAGCGACCGGATCGCCCCCGCCCCTGCGCCCGAACCCGCATAGGTGTAGCCCATTCCCTCGCGCCCCTCGCCGTCGGCGATCCGCACGACGATGAGGTCGAACGCCGCCATGTCGCCATGGGTCGCATCGGACAGGACGACAGGCAGCGGAATCCGGTAACGGTCGCAGGACAGGGCGTCGACGGTCATTCGCCACACACCGGACGGGTTGCGCGGAAGCGCCATTGTGCCCACGCTTGCAGACTCCCGCAACCGCACGGAAAACCGCCGCCGATGCTCCTTCCGGTCGCCCTCGTCGCCCTGCCGCTGATCGAGATCGCCGGGTTCGTCGTCGTGGGCGGGCGTATCGGCGCGCCGGCGACGATAGGTCTGACCGTGTTGACGGCGGGGGCGGGGCTGTTCGTCGCGCGGCTCCAGGGCGCCGGTCTCCTCCGGCGCGCCCGCGACGCCTTCGCGCACGACGAGCCGCCGGTCGCCGAAGCCGTCGAAGGTCTGGCGCTGGCGGCGGCCGGTTTGTTGCTGCTCGCGCCCGGCTTCGCGAGCGACGCCGCCGGCGCCCTGCTTCTGGTTCCGCCGCTCCGCTTCGCCGCCGTCTACTGGCTGCTCGGGCGGCTGGCGCGCCGGCGGGGAGGCGCCGTCATCGACGGCGAATTCCGCCGCGTGGACGCCGAATCTCCGCCCGAGCGCCGCGGCGAATGAGCTTCCTCGACCGTATCGCCGAGTGCAACCGGCACGACCCGGCGCTCTATACGCCGTTCCGCATCGGCGGGACGGCGGTCGGCCGTCTGCGGCGCGACCGCCTTGCGATGCTGGCCGAAGCGCCGGCGCGCGACCTGCTCGTGTTGTCGGACGATGGGGTCGAACTTGCGCCCGGCCTCGACGACGCCGGCGCGCGCGGCGCGGCGCTCGACGAAATCGTCCGCTTCATGAGCGCGCGGGGCGCGTGCGGCCCGTGGCGCGACGAACCGTTCCCGGTCGGCGTCCGCTTCGGCGACGAGATCTGCCGGGTCGACCGCGCCGGAGTCGAACTGTTCGGCCTCGCCGCCTGGGGGGTCCACGCGAACGGTTACGTCGAGACGGAGACGGGCCTGTCGTTGTGGATCCCGCGGCGCTCGCCCTCCGTGCGCGTGTGCCCCGGCAAGCTCGACAACATGGCGGCGGGCGGGCATCCCGCCGGGGCCGGCGTCATGGAGACCCTCGCCCGGGAGGCGGACGAGGAAGCGGGCGTCCCCCTCGCGCTTGCGAAACGCGCGGCGCCCGCCGGGTCGGTGAGCTACACGCTCGACGGTCCCCACGGTCTGAAGCGCAGCACGCTGTTCGTATTCGACCTCGCGGTTCCGCCGGGCTTCACGCCGGTCAACCGCGATGGCGAAGTGGCGGACTTCGCGCTCATGCCCGCAGGAGAGGCCATGCGGCGCATCGCCGGGACCCGCGACTTCAAGTTCGATTCGGCTCTGGTTGCGATAGATTTCTTCGTCCGCCGCGGGCTGGTCCCGCCGGACCGCCCCGACCATGCGGCGATTTGCGCCGGGTTGCGCCGGGCGCCGCCGGGAGCGGAGACGTCGCACGCCGGGGCTTGGTAAGGCGCGCGGACTTCTCTAGCATCGCCGCCGCCGGGGACGCCCCGGTCCGGACGGAAAGGACCTCTACGTGGACGAAACCGGCGCGACGGGCGCGCTCGGCCTGTGCGACAGCCTCAAGATCGTCCTTTCGAGCGTGCTGTCGCCGCTCGCCGACGCCTTCCGCTGGGCGTTCGGCGATTCATGGCTGGCGGTCATGGTCATCGGCCTGCCGCTGCTCCTCGTCGCAGCGTGGGCGCTGGCGCGCCGCGGCCCGGCGGGGCGGCGGACGCCCCTCGCCTTCGCGATCGCCGACGCCATCGACAGGCTCAACGACCGGATAGGCCGTTTCGTCGCCTGGCTGACGCTGGTCATGGTGGTCGTCACCGTGCTCATCGTGGTGCTGCGCTACGGCTTCGAGATCGGCTTCATCTGGATGCAGGAGTCGGTGCGCTTCATGCACGCCGCCGTGTTCCTGCTGTGCGCCGGCTACACGTTGTTGTGGAATCAGCATGTCCGCGTCGACGTATTCTATCTGCGGATGCGGGAGAGAGGCCGGGCGGCGGTGGATCTCTTCGGAACCGTGTTTTTTCTCGCGCCTGTCTGCACGGTGGTGGTGCTGTATTCGGGCGACTACGTGCTGAACAGCTGGGCCGAATGCGAAGGGTCGCTCGAGGAGCGCGGGGTGCACGCGGTCTATCTCCTCAAGAGCTGCATCTGGGTCTTCGCGGCGACGATAATTATGCAAGGGGTGTCGCGAGCGGTGCGCGCCTCCGCGACGCTGCTCGGGCTCGTCCACGCGCCGCCCGAAATCCGCGATCACGCACTCTAGGGGCGGCGGCATGATCTACGAGTACTATGTCCTCGCGATGGTGCTCGCCCTGTGCGGCGCGCTGCTGCTCGGCTTCCCCGTCGCCTTCACGCTGTCGGGCGTGGCGCTGATCTTCGCGCTGATCGGGACCTGGTTCGAGGTCTTCGAACTCGCCTTCGTCCAGGCGCTCACCAACCGCATATACGGCATCATGACCAACGACCTGCTCATCGCGGTGCCGTTGTTCGTCTTCATGGGGGTGATGCTCGAGCGCTCGAAACTCGCCGAGGCGTTGCTGGACACCATGGCGCTGCTCATGGGCCGGCTGCGCGGCGGGCTGGGCATCGCGGTGAGCGTGGTCGGCGCGCTGCTCGCCGCATCGACGGGGATCGTCGGCGCCACGGTGGTGACGATGGGGCTGTTGTCGCTGCCCACCATGCTCAAGCGCGGTTACGCGCCGTCCATCGCCTGCGGATCGATCTGCGCCGCGGGGACTCTCGGGCAGATCATCCCGCCGTCGATCGTGCTCATCCTGCTGGGCGACCAGATTTCCGCCGCCTATCAGCAGGCGCAGCTCGCGGCGGGCAATTTCGCGCCGGAGCCGGTGTCGGTCGCCGACCTGTTCGTCGGCGCTCTCATCCCCGGCCTCGCGCTGGTCCTCCTCTATATCCTGTGGCAGGCCGTCTACGCCTCGATCTACCCCGCGCGGATGCCGCCGATACCGGCGGAGGAGCGCGACGCCATCGACAACCGGGAGATGTTCGTCCGCGTCGCGGTGGTGCTGATGCCGCCGCTGTTGCTGATCGTGCTCGTGCTCGGCTCCATCCTCATCGGCCTGGCGACCCCCACCGAGGCGGCGGGCGTCGGCGCCATGGGCGCGCTGGCGCTGGCGGCCTCCCGCCGTCAGCTGACGCTCGCCAACCTGCGCGAGGTGATGTTCTCCACGGCGAAGGTTTCGTCGATGGTGTTCACCATCCTGATCGGCGCGCAGTTGTTCAGCCTGGTGTTCCGCGGCTTCGAAGGCGACGAGATCGTCGCCGAGTTCCTGCACGGGCTTCCCGGCGGGGTATTCAGCGCCATGCTGCTGACGATGGCGTTGATGTTCGTGCTCGGGTTCTTTCTCGACTTCATCGAGATCGTGTTCGTGGTGGTGCCGATCGTCGGCCCGGCGATCCTGATGAACGAGGGGATAAGCCCGGTGTGGTTCGCGATCATGATCGCGGTCAACATCCAGACCTCGTTCCTCACGCCTCCCTTCGGCTTCGCCCTGTTCTATCTGCGCGGCGTCGCGCCCCCGACCGTCAAGACCACCGACATCTATCGCGGGGTCACGCCGTTCGTGGCGATGCAGCTCGTCATGCTGGGCATTCTCGCGACGTTCCCGGCCATGGCGACCTGGTTGCCGAACATGCTCTACGGCCCGTAAGCCGCCCCGCGCCGCTTACCCGAAGGCGGCGCGCAGGTTGGCGCAGACGCGCTCGATAGCGCGTTCCGCGTGCGGCAGCGCCTTCCCCATGCCCAGAAAGCCGTGCACGGTCCCCTCGAAACATTCGTAGTCGACCGGAACCCCGGCGGCGCCGAGGCGCCGGGCATAGGCCGCGCCCTCGTCGCGCAAGGGGTCGAGGCCGGCGGTGAGGACCGTCGCCGGCGCGAGGCCCGCAAGGTCGGCGACCCGCCCCGGCGCTGCCCGGGGGTCGTCGGGCGCCGGGCCGTCGCCGAAATAATGGCGGTAGAACCAGTCCGTCGTCGGCTTGTCGATGGGGAACACATCGGCGAACGCCGCGCCCGATTCGTGACGCCCGACCGGGTCCAGGGCGGGATAGACGAGGACCTGGGCGCGGAGGTCGAACGCGCCGCGGTCTCTCGCATGCTGCGCGGCGACCGCCGCCAGCGTGCCGCCGGCGCTGTCGCCGGCGACCGCGAACCGCTCGCCGTCGCCGCCGAGCGCCGCGGCGTTTTCCGCCGCCCAGTCCAGCGCCGCCGCGGCGTCTTCGGCGGCGGCGGGAAAGCGATGCTCCGGCGCGAGGCGGTAGTCGACCGACATGGCGACGCACCCGGCGCCGTCCGCCAGCCGGCGACACAGCGAATCGTGGCTGTCGAGATTGCCGATAACGAACCCGCCGCCGTGAAAATAAATCAGCAACGGAAGCCGCACGCCGCCGTCGCGTCGCGGTTCGTAGACCCGGACCGGCAGCGCGCCGGCCGCACTGTCGATGACGCGGTCCTCGACGCGCGCCACTGGGACGGGTTCGAGATCGATCCGTTCGCGCCTTTCGTCGAAGGCGCGCCGCGCCGCCGGAGCGCTCATGCCGTGCAGCGGCGGGAGATCGGCCCCGGCGACCCATTCGAGCAGGGCCCGGGTGGGACCGTCGGCCTCGTCGGGGATCCGTGTCGGCACGGCGGCTTCTCGCGTCCGGGGCTATTTCGCGCCGCTCAGGTTTTCGCAGCGCCGGGTCATTTCCCCCACCGGATGCCAGGGCTTGAGCCCCTTGACCACGGCGCCGTCCTCGATGCTCAGGCGGTGGTGGACGATGGTGGCGTCGATCACCGCGGTCCGGGCGACGTTGACGTTCAGCGCCTCGATGCGCCCGCGCACGGCGCCCGCTACGTCGACCGCCCACGCCTTGAGCGTCGCCTCGACGGCGGCCCGCGGGTCCACGGTGATCGTCCGCCCGCGCACCTCGCCGGTCACCGCGCCGTCTATTTGCAGGTCGACATTGCCGAACAGGGCGCCGTCGACCCGGGCGCCGGCGCCGATGACCGAACGGCCTCCGGCCGGGGGCGGCGGGGAGTCCTTCTTTCGCTTTTTTCCGAAGAGCGGTCTCATGCCGCCCGCACGGCGTCGCGGCGCCGCTAGGGTTTCGCCGCCGCCGCCCGGCTCCCGCCCGACGCGGCGGGCGTTGCGGACGCGCGCCTGCCCGCATCGGCGCCGTCGGCCGCCTTGCGCGCGGGCGCCCCGGCGCCGTCTTGCCCTTGCGCGACCCTGCCGATACGGCCTTCGATCTCGGCGCCTTCCTCGATCGCCATGGTCTCGTATTTCACGTCGCCGATGACCTGACCGGTCGCGGCGATGCGGACCGCCCGACTGCGGACCTCTCCCTCGATCCGGCCGAGAATCGCCGCCGACCCGACGATGATCGTCCCCTTCACCGTCGCCCCTTCGCTCACGGTGAGCGTCGCGCTCGAAATGTCGCCCTCGACCGTGCCGGAAACCACGATGTCGCCGTCGCTTTCCAGATTGCCGACGACCTTCAGCCCCTTGTTGATCACCGACGCTTCGGCGGGCCCGCGCGCGGCTTCCGGCGGCGTCGCGACGGGGGGCGGCGCGACGGCGGGTTGCGCAACCGTCGGCTGGCCCGGCGGCGGCCCTCCGCGCTTGATCGTGCTCTCGTTGTTCTTGTTGAACATGTCCGGCTCTCCCCCTGGGTCGCGGCGCCATTCGACAGCATGGGCGGCGCGCCTGTCAACGCGCCGGAATCGCCGCGTGAAACGGCGCCGCCCCGGCGCTATAACGCGGGACACGATACCGACAGGGAGGCGAGCCGTGGCCGGATTCCGTATCACGGGAACGAATCATACGAGTTTCACCGTGTCCGATCTCGACCGCTCGGTGAGCTTCTTCACCGAGGCGCTGGGCTTCGAGCTCCTGCACCGCGGGCCGCGCGACCCGGCGATGATCGCGCGCGTCGTCGGCGTGCCGGGCGCCGACATCGAAGTGGCTTACGTGCAGGCGCCGGGACATCGCCTGGAACTGATCGAATACAAGGCCCCGGCGAATCGGGAACGGGTCGAGTCGCGCCCCTGCGATACGGGTTTCGCCCATATCGCCTTCGATGTCGACGATGTCGACGCGGCGCTCGCCGCGGCGGCGCGCTACCGGGTGGAGCCCGTAAGCGAACCGCAGGACCTGCATACCGGTCCCAACAAGGGCGGGCGCGTGGTCTACACGCGGGATCCGGACGGGGTGACCGTGGAGTTCATCCAGCGGCCGGCGCGCTGAGGCGCGTCGGCTCCCCTTGCGCCCCGTCGCACAGGGCCGACGGCGCATGGCCGGGCGGGTCGACCCCGTAGCGCTGGCGCGCGAACTGATCCGCTGCCCCAGCGTGACTCCCGCCGACGCCGGGGCGCTCGACGTGCTGCGCCGGGCGCTGGAGCCGCTCGGCTTCGCGTGCCATCGGCTGCGTTTCGAGGAGCCGGGAAGCGAACCGGTAGACAACCTCTATGCGCGGCGCGGCGCGGCGGCGCCGAATTTCTGCTTCGCCGGCCATGTCGACGTGGTGCCCGCGGGCGACCGCGGCGCCTGGTCGCGCGACCCCTTCGCCGCCGAGATCGTCGACGGCGTGCTCTTCGGACGCGGCGCCGCGGACATGAAGGGCGCGCTCGCCGCGTTCGTCGCCGCCGTGGACGGGTTCCTCGCCGCGAACGCCGCGCCCCGCGGCTCGATAAGCCTGCTGATCACGGGCGACGAGGAAGGCCCGGCGATCAACGGAACCCGGAAGGCGCTCGACTGGATGAGGCGCCGCGGCGAGGCCATCGATGTCTGCCTGGTCGGCGAGCCGACCTCCGTCGAGGCCGTGGGCGACACCGTGAAGATCGGCCGCCGCGGCAGCCTGTCCTGCACGGTGACCGTCGAGGGCGTCCCCGGACACGTCGCCTATCCTCACCTTGCCGACAACCCCGCGGCGCGGCTGGTGCGTATGCTTGCCGCCGCCCTGGAGACGCGGTTCGACGGCGGAAGCGCGCATTTCCAGCCGACGACGCTCGCGATCACCAGCATCGATGTCGGCAACCCGGCGACGAATGTCATTCCCGCCCGCGCCCGCGCGGCGTTCAACCTCCGTTTCAACGACCGCCATTCCGGCGCCGGCCTGATCGCCCGGCTGCGGGAGATCTTCGACTCCGCCGGCGGCGACGGGGTCCGCTACACGCTGGAGCCGCGCCTTTCGGGGGAGGCGTTCCTCACCCCGCCGGGCGCGCTCAGCGATCTCGTCGGCGACGCGGCCGAGGCGGTGTGCGGCCTGCGGCCCGCGCTCGGAACCGGCGGCGGCACGTCCGACGCGCGCTTCATCCGGGATATGTGCCCGACGGTGGAGCTGGGCCTCGTCGGGCGCACCATGCACAAGGTCGACGAATGCGCGCCGGTGGAAGACCTGCGCCGGCTGACGGCCGTCTATCGCGCCGTCCTCCAGCGCTATTTCGCGCCATGATCCTCGCCTTTGCGCACGAGGCGCGCGCGGGGCTTTACGGCGTCGTCCGGCTGGCGGCGCGCGACCCGAAGGGCCTCGACCTCTTCAACCTCAGCGTCGCGGGCTTCTGGCGCTCGTTTCTCGCGGCCGCGGTGGCGCTTCCGGTCTTCGCGGTCGAACGCATGGCGGCGCGCGTTATCGTCGCCGAACTCGACCCGGACAGGCGTCTCCCGACCCCGCTCGAGGACCTGACGATCTACCTTGCGGGCTGGCCGCTGGCGGCCGTCGCGCTGCTCGGCGCCTGCGCGTTGCTGCGCAAGACCGACCGCTTCGCGGTCGGCGTCATCGCGCTGAACTGGCTGACGGTGCTCACGCAAACCGCGGTCTGCATCGCCGAAGTCGCGGCCGCCGTCGTGCCGGCGGCCTTTACCCTGATAGTGATCTCGGTGCTGATGGCGATCCTCGTCGTCGAGTACCGGGTGCTGCGGATCGCGCTCGCGCTCGACATCGCGCCGGCGATCGGAGTCGTCGCGGCCGTTACCCTGGTCGACAACCTCGCCTCCGCCGCGGCGTTGCGCGTGTTCGTGTAACCTTGCGGAGGCTCGCCGGTTCGACCGCCCGGCGACAGGCCGGCGCGCGTCGGCATCGCTGAGGATTCGGGAGGGAAACGATGTTCGGTCTACGCGCTGGCGTTCTGTTCCTGGCCGTCCTGGCGGTTCTCGGGTCCGCCGCGGCGACGGCGCAGACCCGCCCCGCCTCGCCGGAAGCGCTGCGGACCGTGAAGGAGCGTCAGGAGCTGATGGCGACGATGCTCGAATCGGTGGACCGGGTGGCGCCGCGGCTCGGCGCCGGGGGCGCGCCGGTGAACCCGGCGCATTGGCCGTCGATCCGCGACAATCTCAATTCGGTAAGGGAGTCGCTGCGCCGGAGCCGCGCCCTGTGGCCGCCGCGGAGCAACCTCGGCTGGGGGTCGGAAAGCCGCGCCACGCCGGGGCTGTGGAGCCTGCCCGACGCTTTCGAGCGCCATTACGACGCTGCCGAAGCGGCGTTTCCGGGGCTGCTGGAGGCGGTGGCCGGCGAAGACGCCGACGGTGCCCGGGGCGGCTTCTGCCGGCTGGTCGCCGCCTGCGGGAGTTGTCACGGGGCGTTCCGCAAGATCGACCATGCGAGTCTCTATCGCGAGGGCCCGCACTGGCTGGGGCGCTATCCCGGCTGCGACGGCGCGCAATGACGCCGCGCGGGCCTCACTCGAGGTCGACGCGCCAGGTTTCGATGACCGGGTTGGCGAGCAGACGCGCGCACATCTCCCCGATCTGCGCGGCCACGGCGTCGCGGTCGTCCCCGTCCAGCGTGAGTTCGATGATCTTGCCCTGACGGACGCCGCCCACGCCGGCGAAGCCGAGGCGGCCGAGCGCGGTTTCGACCGCCTTGCCCTGGGGGTCGAGAACGCCGTCTTTCGGCATCACCGTTATCCGCGCCCTGATCACGCCGCTCTCGCCTGCGCGAAGAGGTCTCTCCCCCGCCGCTCTGCGTCACTCCCGCGAAAGAGCGTGTGAAGAAATTGAGAGACCGAACCAATTCTCGTCATTCCCGCGAAAGCGGGAATCTGTTGCGGCGTTCCCGTAAGAAAAACCGGGCCGACATTGCGGACGGCCGCCTCCGGATTCCCGCTTTCGCGGGAATGACGAAGTATAGTCGGAGGGTTGTCGTCTCCCACTGCACCATTTTTTCGACGCCCCGACCATCGTAGTGAGACTCGCCCGATTTCTTCGCATACTCGAAAGCGGGAATCCGGACTGCCCGCGCAAAACACCTTCCCGCATTTTTTTTGCGGAAATGAGGACCGCCGGTCCACGGCGGCGCTACTGGATGGTCTCCGGGCCCTGCAGGTCGCGCGGCCCGCTTTCCGGCAGGATGCCGAGGCGCCGCGCCACCTCCTGATAGCCCTCCTCGACGCGGCCGAGATCGCGCCGGAAACGGTCCTTGTCCAGCTTCTCGTTGGTCTTGACATCCCACAGCCGGCAATTGTCGGGGCTGATCTCGTCGGCGAGGACGATGCGCATGTCGTCGCCCTCCCACAACCGGCCGAACTCGACCTTGAAATCCACCAGGCGGATGCCCAGCGCGAAAAACAGTCCGACGAGAAAGTCGTTGACCCGGAGCGTCAACGACAGGATTTCGTCGAGCTCGTTGGGCGTCGCCCAGCCGAACGCGGTCACATGCTCCTCGGTGATCAGCGGGTCGTTGAGCTCGTCGGACTTGTAGTAATGCTCGACGATCGAGCGCGGCAGCGCCGAGCCCTCGGCGACGCCGAAACGCTTGGCGAACGAACCGGCCGCCACGTTGCGCACCACCACCTCGACGGGGATGATCTCCACTTCCTTGATCAATTGCTCGCGCATGTTGAGGCGGCGCACGAAATGAGTGGGGATGCCGATCTCGCCCAGCCGCATCATCAGATACTCGCTGATGCGGTTGTTGAGCACCCCCTTGCCGGTGATGGTGCCCTGCTTCTGGTTGTTGAACGCCGTGGCGTCGTCCTTGAAGTATTGCACGAGGGTGCCCGGCTCGGGCCCCTCGAATAACACCTTCGCCTTGCCTTCGTAAATTTGTCGGCGACGGGACATGGCGCGACCCTTTCCGTGCGGGTTGAAGGCCGGGGGGAGGCGCGGTCGCAGGGGCCGGAAACGGCCCTCCCCCGGGGGCGACGGGGCAAGGGCCGCCTGCGGCGCCGGATTAGCCGATACCGGCGCGGCGCGCAACGGGCGGGCGGCTTATTTCCCCGCCGCCGCGTCGAGCTCGCCGCGGTTGATCACGAAATCCTCGTCCGCATAGGGCAGATGGCACGCGCGGCAGGGCGCCGTGTCCACATCGGCCATGAGTTCGCCCTCGGGCGTGAAGAAGGCGTATTCCCAATCGCCGTTGCGCTCCTCCTCCGGATAGGCCGCGCCCCAGCCCTCGCCCTTCTCCATCACCGCGACGAGCTTCATCCTGTCCGGCATCAGCTGCCCGTCGGCGTCGAGGATGGGCTCTCCGTCGGCGTCGACCTTGGCGCTGTACACCTCCATCGCGAATTGCGAACCGTGAGGCAGTTCGACGCTGTCCGCCGCCGCGTCGAACGCCGCCGCGTTCGCCCACAGATAGCGCACCTGGTTGTTGTCGTAGCGCTCGCTGGTCATCCAGTAGGTGAACGTCGTCCTGTAGTCGGTGGGAAACGTCACCTTCTCCGCGCCGGCGAAAACCGCAGACGCAACCAGCCCGCACATCGCGCAGGCGGCCAGAGCCGCCCCGCCCGCCATTCCTGTCCGTCTCATGTCCTGCCTCCCCGGTTGCGGTGTCGATGCGCCACTATACAGGGTCGCCGCTCACTCCGGCAGGGGAAGGTGACAGGCTTCGTCGGGCGGGCCGGCCGCGAACAGCCAGACGGGCCGGCGCGCGGCGCCGGGCGCCGGCAGCGCCATCAACGAGCTCGACAGGGTGCCGAAACCGTCGCGGCGGACGGTGAGCGCCGCGCCTTCGGGTTCGCTCTCGGCGAGCAGCGCCCGCCAGGCGGACCAGTCGCCCGCGTCGGGGTCCGGCGCCGGCGCCGCGCGCAAGCGCGGAAGGTTCCGCGCAATGCGGGGGCAGGCGGGGTCGTCGAGGTCGCGGGACGTAATCATCGATGCGCCCTCGGGCAGGAGCCGCCGGACGACCGCCCCGTCCTCCGGGCGCGGCGTGAGCCAGAAGGCGCGGCGGGCGTCGGCGACGACCAGATTGAACGGGCGCCAGGCGCGGCCGTCGACGCCGCGCAGCGCCGCCGCGGCGGCGGCGGCGTCGACGCTGTCGAGCGCCCGCAACACCAGTTCGCCGCGGCTGCGCTTGCCGGCCGCCGGGCCGAGCGCGCCGATGCGGTTCAGCACGCCGGCGACCAGGCCGGAGTCGTTTCTGCCGAGCCAGCTCCCTCCGGCCTCCAGGTCCTTCCCCGCCACCACGCCGCGCCGGCCGGGCCAGTGCCGCCCCGGCGCCCGCCAGGGCCGCCCGACCGTTTCGTCGCGGTTGGCGGCGATCAGAAGCGGCCAGCGGTGGCCTGGACGGCGCAGAACGATAAGCGTACACATCGCGTCGGGGGACACTCGCTTCGGCGGGGACGGCCGGCTACCATAGCCCGCGGTATCGTAGCGCGGTATGGCGCGCGAGGGAGAACGCGATGAGCACCTTCGACAACCGGAAACGCGACGCCGAACGGAAATTCGAACATGACGAGGAGTTGCGCTTCAAGGCCACGGCGCGGCGCAACAAACTGCTCGGCCTGTGGGCGGCGGAGCGCCTGGGGATAGAGGGCGACGCCGCTCAGGCCTACGCGAAAGAAGTCGTGATGGCCGATTTCGACCGCCCCGGAGACGACGACGTGCTCGAAAAGGTGCTGAAGGACTTCGAAGCCGGGGGCGTTACGGTCGACGCGGGCGGGATCCGGAGCGAGATGGAGCGCCTCTGGCCCGAGGCCCGGCGCCAGATCATGGGCGAATGACGACGGCCCGGAAACCGGTTAGGCTGGAGACGGAAGCGCCGGCGGCGCGCCGGCCGGCAGGGAGGACGGGATGACCGGAAGCAGGATAGGAATCGTCGGCGGGGCCGTTGCCGCGGCGGCGCTGCTCCTCGCCGGCGGGAACGCCGGAGCGGCGGACGGGAACGAGCGCGACCCGCTGGGGTCGGAGGTCTGGGCCGACCTTGTGGAGACCGAACTCAGCGGCGGCCCCGTGGTCTATGGCGGCGGCTTGCACCTGACCATGCCGGACAGGGTGGAGGACCCGTTCAGCGTGCCGGTCATGATCAAGCTCACCCGCGGTTTCGGCGACGTGGCGGAGGTCGCGCTGTTCGCCGAGAACAACCCCATCCGGACCGTCGTCCGCATCGTCCCGCACCGGTTCATCCGGGCGGTGGGCTTCAACATCCGGCTGGAAGGCTCCGGGCCGGTGCGCGCGGCGGCGATGGACGCGGACGGCGTCTGGCGCGTTGTGCACAAGCGCGTCGACGTGCTCGTGCCGGGCGGGTGCTCGGCGCCGGACGGGGGAGCCGCAAGCGCCGTCGGCGAGATCGCCGTGCGCCAATTCGACCGCGCCGGCGGCGCCAGCCGGCTGAAACTGAAGATCAACCACCCGATGGACACCGGCTTCGCCGTCGCCGACGACGGCGAAACGACCCCGGCCTGGTACATCCGGCGGGTCGAACTCGCGGACGAAAACGGCGCCATCGCCACCCTGGCCACGCACGCCGCGCTGTCGAGCGACCCGGTGTTCCTCTTCGATCTCGTCGACGGACGGCGCGAGGTCAGGGTGAAGGCCGAGGACAGCGCGGGCGCGCTGTTCGAGACGGTCGCTTCCGATCCCTCCACGTAAACTGCGCAGGAACCGGGAACAGGCAATGAAACTCAGGTCTCTCCGGCGGCTGGTCGCCGCTCTCGCTGTCGCCGCATACCCCTTCGCCCCCGCCTGGGCGGGCGGGACGGACCCGCTCGCCAGCGAGGTCTGGGCCGATATCGTCGATCTCGAATTCGCCGGCGCGCCGGTGGTCCATGACGACAGTTTCTATCTGGTGACGCCCGAACGGGTGGAGGAAGCGTTCAGCGTGCCGGTGACACTCGGTTTCGCCGATACTCCATACGAGATCGCGGAAGTGGCGCTGTTCGCCGAGAACAACCCGTTCCCCCAGATCGCGCGCGTGCTGCCGCACCGGCCCCTCGGCGGAGTCGGCTTCGACATCCGTCTCGAACGGTCGACGCCCGTCCGCGCGGCGGTGCGCGATGCGGACGGAGTCTGGCACGTCGCGCACCGCTTCGTCGAAGTCGCGAGCCCCGGCGGCTGCTCGGCGGCGTCGGGCGGTCTCGGCGGGGCGGTCGGGGAGATCGACGTGCGCCAGTTCGTCCGCACGGAAGGCGACAGCCGGATCAAATTGCGGATCTCCCACCCGATGCATACGGGCCTGGCGACCGCGCCCGACGGCGAAACCATTCCCGCCTGGTACATCGAACGCATGACGCTCACCGGCGACGGAGGCCCGCTCGCGGAACTGACGCTGTGGGCGTCGGTGGCCGCCGATCCGACCTTCGTTTTCGACCTTCCCGAGTCGCAGAGCAGTGTGCGCGTCGCGGCGCGCGACACCGCCGGGGCGGTCTTCGAGACGGCCGGCGCGCCGTCGCGGATGTAACATCCGGCGACGCCCGCGCGGGCAGGAACGGACAACCGGACCGACGAAAGGGAGCCCCGACACATGCCGCGTATTTCCGCTTGCGCCGCCCTGGCGGCCCTCGCCGCATGGCCGGCCGCAGCCGGCGACGACCCGCTCGGCTCCGAAATCTGGGCCGACATGGTGGAGACCGAACTCGGCGGCGGGCCGGTCGTCTACGACGACTGGGCGCGCCTGATCGTTCCCGAATGGGTGGAGGAAGCGCACAGCGTGCCGCTCGTGGTCAAAATGCCCCACGGGGCCGATGTCGCCGAGGTCGCGGTGTTCGCCGAGAACAACCCGATCCGCACCGCGGTCCGCATCGAACCGCACCGCCCGCTTCACGCCGTCGGCATGAATATCCGTCTCGAACGGTCGACCCCGGTGCGCGTCGCAGCGCGCGATGCGGCGGGGGTCTGGCACGTCGCGCAAACCGAGGTGACGGTCAACAGCCCCGGCGGCTGTTCGACGCTGCCCGACGGCGCCCCGGGCGCGGTGTTGGGGGACATCGCACTGAAGCGCTTCGACCGCGCCGGCGGCGCGAGCCGGCTCAAGGTCGCCATTGTCCACCCCATGCACACCGGGTTCGCCGTCGACGACAATGGCGACGCCGTCGCCGCGTATTACATCGATCGGGTCTCCATCGAGGACGAGCGCGGCGGGCTGGTGGACATGACCGCCTGGGCCGCGCTGTCGCACGATCCGGTCTTCCACTTCGACCTCCCCGACAGGCAGGAGGCCGTGCGCGTCACCGCCCGCGACACCGCCGATCTGCGGTTCGAGGCGACGGCGCCGCCGCCGGCGATGTAGGGCGGCGAGGGGGAGCCGCCCGTGACGCCGACGGCGCGCGCCCTGGCGTCGCTTGCCGCCTCCGTCTTCTTTGCGGCCTCCGCCTTCGCGGCGGACGGTTACCGGCTGGAGCCCGAAGAGATCGCCCCCGGCGTTTACGTGTTATGGGGCGCTCAGGAGGAGGTCTCGCCGCAGAACGGCGGGAACATCGCCAATACCGGGTTCATCGTCGGCGACAGCGGCGTGCTCGCCGTGGACACCGGGCCGACCCGGCGCTACGCGGAACGGATGCTCGCCGCCATCGAGGCGGCGACGGGCGGCAAGCCGGTGCGCTACGCCGTCGTGACCCATCACCATTTCGACCATTCTTTCGGCATCCCGGCCTTCCGCGATGCGGGGATCCCCGTCGTCATGCACAGGGACGCCGCGGCGTGGCTGGCGCGCGAGGGCGCGCAGATACGCGACAATATCGCCGCCCTGACCGGCGAGGCGTGGATGGAGGGCACCGACCTCCGCCCGGCCGATGCGCTTGTCGACGCCGATATGGAGATCGACCTCGGCGGGCGGATCGTCGACATCGCGGTTTTCGGCGGCGGCCACACCGCCGGCGACATCGTTGTCCTCGACCGTGCGACCGGCGCCCTGTTCGCGGGCGACCTGGTGTTTCACGAACGGGTTCCGTCGCTCCCGCACGGGGATGCGGAGACGTGGCGCGCCCAGCTCGCGGAGATCGCCGGGTGGGACTGGCGGCGCCTCGTCCCGGGCCATGGTCCGCCGGTGACCGACCGGGCGCCGCTGGACCTCCTGGCGGGCTATCTCGGCTTCGTGCAAAGCCATGTGGCGTGCGCCTGGCGGCGCGGCGACAGCCGGGCGGAAGCGCTGCACGTGGAGCTGCCGGAGGCCTATGCCGGCTTCGCGCTGGTGGAGCGCGAGTTCCAGCGCTCGGTCTTCCAGCTCTGGCGCCGGTTCGACGCCGCCGCCGAACCGCCCCCCTGTCCGTGAGCGCGGCGGCCGGCGCGGGGAACGAACTCGGGGCGCTCTTCGAGTCCCTGGCGGCGGGCACCGGAGACATCGCCGGACCGGTCGCGCAGCGCAAGATGTTCGGCTATCCGTCGGCGTTCGTCGGCAGATATCTGTGTTTCGGCCTGCATGAAAACCGGCTGGTGTTGCGGCTGCCGCGGGAGCGCCGCGCCGGTCTGCTCGCCGCCGGCGCGGCATCGGAGTTCGCGCCGCGGCCGGGTCGGACGATGACGAATTTCGTTGCCGTGGAAGCCCCTCTTTCGCGCGACCGCGGCGGATTGGCGGCGCTCGTCGCCGAGGCCGTGGCTCACGCCGCGGCGCTGCCGCCGAAGCCGCCTCGCGGGCGGTAACCCGGTCTTCTCAACGCTGGCGCGCCGCGGCGCGCGCATTTGCGCCCGGCGCCGGGCAGGTATAGTTTCGACAGGGCGTCCGTTGACCCGCGCGGAGGAACATCATGCCGAAGATCAATCCGTTCGTGGCGCTGTTTTTCTCAATTGCGGCGCTTTTCGTCGCCGTCGTCGTTCCGATGTTCCTGCTGCTCCGCGCCGACATCGCCGAGCTCCGCGCCGAGGTCGGCATGCTCCGCGCCGAGCTCCGTGCCGAGGTCGACTCGGTTCGCGCCGAGGTGAGCGAGCTGCGCGCCGAAGTCAGCGGGCTGCGCGCCGAAGTCAGCGGGCTGCGCGCCGAAGTCGGCGGGCTGCGCGTCGAGGTGGAGCGGTTGCGCGCCGACATGGAGGCCGGTTTCGCGCGCGTCGAGGAAAGGCTGGCGCTGCTGGAGCAGGGCCAGGTCATTATGGGCGAGCGCATGACGCGGGTCGAAACCCGCGTCGACGCGATAGAGGCCGGGCAATTGGCGCTCAACGAGCGCGTGACCGGTCTCGACCGGCGCATGGCGCGGCAGGAGGGGATGCTGGCCGCCGTGGTCGCCGTCGCCGAGCTGCCCGCAGAGCCGGGCGAGGAGCGCGCGCCGGCGGCGCCGCTACAATGAGCGCCGCGCCGGATGCTTCCGTGTGCGAGATGCGGTCGTGATCGCGTTCGATCGCCGGCGGAAGAGGAAACCTCGCCATGACGGATGAGCCGAACAATCGTCTGCATCTTCCCAGCCTGTCGATCTCGGGCTTCCGGGGAATCCGGGAATTGGATATCCCGCGGCTTGGCCGCGTGACGCTGCTCGCAGGGAAGAACGGAATCGGCAAGACCGCCGTGATCGAGGCGGTTCGTATCTATGCGTCGCGCAGCCGGGAAAACGTTCTGTCGGGGCTGTTGAGACGTCACGAAGAATTTGCGCCGAATATCGACGAAGACGACAGGCTGTTCGCGCCTGCCCCGGCGGCGCTGTTCCACGGGCGCGACGTTGTCCCGAATTCCTGCATCGAAATCGGGCCGAAAGGCGCTTCCAACCATGAGAGGTTGAAAATCGAGGCTGTGGTTCCGAGCGGGAAGCAGGCGGATATTCTGGAGCGATTGTATCCCGATGCAGTATCGGACGATCCTCTGCTGGCGCTGGAAATTTCGTTTGCTGACCGTAAGAGAACAATTCCATGGTTTTTTTCGAGCTACACACGCGCCGAAAGCAGAAAAGTTTTCATGAGCAGCCGGCGGTTAATCGACGAGCAAGAAGATCTTCCGTCGGGACTGAACTGCCAGTCACTGGGTCCCGGTCTTCTGAACAACAGTGAAGTGGCCGATCTCTGGGACGACGTTGCCCTGACGGACGACGAAGCGCGTGCGGTAGAGGCGTTGAATCTGGTGCTCGACGACAAGGTGGATCGGGTGACTATGATTGGAGATACACGACCGGGACCAGGCTACAGGACACCCGGTCGCCGCGTCGTCGTCAAGCTTCTCAACCGCGAGAGGCCTGTGCCGTTGCGAAGTCTGGGGGACGGCGCGACGCGCCTGTTCGGCGTGGCGCTGGCCCTCGCCGGCAGCCGGAACGGATTTCTGGTCATCGACGAGGTGGAGAACGGTATTCATCATTCCGTCCATGACGCCTTCTGGCGTATGATCCTGCGAACGGCGGAAGAGAACGACACACAGGTTTTCGCCACCACGCACAGTTTCGATTGCTTGCAAGGGTTCGCGAGCGCCGCGGCGGCGTCCCCGGAATGCAAGGGTGTCCTCGTGCGTCTGGAAAAATCGGACGAACGCACCCGCGCCGTCTGGTACGAGGAGAAGGAGCTCGAAACCGCCGCCGAACAGGGCATCGAAGTCCGTTAGACGGACCGCCCGGTGAATCCATCGAGAAAAATACTGATCGTTGAAGGAGTGGACGACGAGCGTGTCGTCGGGCATCTTCGAGATCGATGTTTTCCGTCAGCGGAGTTCGAGATCGACGCCAAAGGCGGTATTGACAATGTACTCAAGTCCATCGGCCCCGAGATCAAGGTTCCCGGCCGTGTCGCGGTCGGCATCCTCGTAGACGCAAACAACAATTTGAATAACCGCTGGCGCGCCGTTTCGGATAGACTGAAGAATGTCGATATCCCCGCTCCTGCGGCTCTGCCCCGCGCCGGCGCGATCATTGGCGAGGCGCCCCGTGTCGGCGTCTGGGCGATGCCCGACAACCGATCGACCGGCGCGCTCGAAGATTTCGTGAAGAAAATGATCCCGGAGGACGATCCGGTTTGGCCTTTGGCCAGAAAATTCATTTGGGGTATCCCGGAGGACGAGAGGAAGTTCACCCCCGGAAAAAGAAGCAGCGCCGAACTCCGGGCCTGGCTTGCGACGAGGGGAACGCCCGGCCTTATGGGAACGGCCATCAAGAGCGGGGATTTGAAGACCGACGGGAAACTCTGCATCGACTTTCTCAAGTGGCTCGAGAATTTGTTCGAATAAAACCTGAGAAACATCGGGCCGTTATCCCGATTCCACACCTCGCCGCGCCGCTACGAACCGAAACGAGAATCGCCGGGCGCATGGGGCAAAGGCGGGGCTCCCGGCGGAACGCGGGTTTCGCGCTTCAGCCGCCTCGCCAGGCGAAGCGCTCCACCGCGACCGCCTTGATCATCGCATGCACTCGCACCCCCGGCGCCAGGGCGAGGCGCCCGGCGGCAAGACGGGTGACATCGACGCGCAGACGCACGCCGCGCCCGGCCTCCACCGAAACCGCCACCGTCCCGTCGGCGCGGCGATCGAGGCCCGCCACCGCGCCGGGGACCACGTTGATGACGCTGACCCCGCGCGGCGGCTCCAGCGCCAGCGCGATATCGCGCGCCCGCACCCGCACCCGCACATGCGACCCCGCAGGGCCGTCGAGCCGCGACACCAGCAATGGGCCGAGCGGCGTGGCGAGGCGCGTCAGCGCCATGCGTCCGTCATGGGACTCGACCGTCGCCGGCAGCACCGTCCCCGCCTCCGCAAGGTCCGCAAAGCCGGCCTCGTCGAGACGGCTCGCAATGTCGGCGACCGGGCCCGCCGCCACCGCCGCGCCGGCGTCCATCAGCACCACCGTATCGGCGATGCGGAGCACTTCCTCGACCGCATGGCTCACATAGACGATGGGCACGCTGACCTCGCGCGGCAGGCGCTCGACGAACGGCAGCACCTCCGCCTTGCGCGGACCGTCGAGCGCCGCCAGCGGTTCGTCCATCAACAGCAGGTCCGGGCTCGTCAGCAAGGCGCGGCCGATGGCCACCCGTTGACGCTCGCCCCCCGAAAGGGTCGCCGGCCGGCGTCGCAGGAGGTCGCCGAGGCCCAGCAGCCCGACGATCCGGTCGAAGGTCGCGATCGGTCGCCTGACCTTGTTGCGCCGCGCTCCGTATTCGAGGTTGCCGCGCACATCGAGATGCGGGAACAGCCGCCCGTCCTGAAACACGTAACCCACGCGCCGCCGGTCCGCCGGCAGGTCGATGCCGGCGGCCGTGTCGAGCAAACGCCGCCCGCTCACCGAGACTCGCCCCGCATCGGGCCGAAGCAGCCCCGCGACGATATCGAGAACCGTGGTCTTCCCCGCCCCCGAGCGCCCGAACAACGCCGTCGCGCTGGTTTCGGGAACCGAGAATTCGGCGTCGAGCGCAAAGCTCCCGACCCGTCGCTGCGCGGCGAACTCGATCATCGCGTCACCGACCGACGCGCGCGCGGACGCGCCGCGCCAGCAGCTCCGAGACGAACAGCGCTGCGAATGCGAGCGCCACCGAGACCAGCGTGAGGCGCGCCGCGGCCGCCTCGCCGCCGGGGACTTGCGTATAGCCGTACACCGCCAGGGGGAGGGTGCGCGTCTCGCCGGGGATGTTGGACACGAAAGTGATGGTGGCGCCGAACTCCCCGAGGCTGCGAGCGAACGACAGCACCGTCCCCGCCAGGACGCCGGGAAGGATCAGCGGCAGGGTGATGCTGCAGAAGGCGTCCAGACGTCCGGCGCCGAGGGTGCGCGCGGCCGCCTCGAGGCCCCGGTCCACATTCTCGATCGACAGGCGGATGGCGCGCACCATCAGCGGCAGGCCCATCACCGCCGACGCCACCGCCGCTCCCTGCCAGGTGAACGCCACGGTGACGCCGAACAGGTCGTGAAGCGGCGCTCCCAAAGCACCCCGACGCCCCAGCAGCGCCAGCAGCAAATAACCCACGACGACCGGCGGCAACACCAGCGGCAAGTGGACGGCGCCGTCGAGGAGCGTCTTGCCGGGGAACTCGCGGCGCGCGAGCAGCCACGCGAGAAACAGGCCGAAGGGAAGGCTCGCCAGCGCGCACCACGCAGCGACGCGCAAACTGAGGACCACCGCCTGCCATTCGTCCGGAGACAGCGGCGCCATCTATTCGTTCACGAGGAACCCGAAGGCGCGGAAGACGGCCGCGGCGCGCTCGCCGCGCAGGAAGGAGTGGAACGCGGTCGCCGCCGCGCTTTCGTTCGCCGCGACCAGCGCCAGCGTGTAGACGATCGGTTCGTGACTGCGAGCGGGGAAGGCCGCGACTTCGCGGCACCGGGGACAGACGGCGATATCGGTGGCGTAGACGACTGCGAGCGGCGCTTCGCCCCGCTCCACCAGCGCCAGGGCGGCGCGGACATCGCCCGTGCGCGCCGCCCGCGCCGCCACGGAGGACCACAGGCCGAGCGCGCGCAGCGCCTGTTTCGCATAGACGCCTGCGGGCACGTGGTCCGGGTCGGCCAGGGCCAGCCGCCCGCCCTCCAGGGCGGCGGCGAAATTCGCGGCGCTCTCCAGCGGCGGGTCGAACGCCGCGGCCGCCGCGGCCGCGAGCACAAGGCGGTTGCCGAAAGGCTCGGCCCGGGACCCGGGGACGGTCAGTCCCCTGTCCTCAAGCCAGGAAACCCAGTCGGCGCTGGCCGACAGGAACAGCGCCGCCGGCGCGCCCGCCTCGATCTGGCGCGCCAGCGCCGAGGTCGCCGCATAGACGGCTGTCGGGCGACCCGCCCCGCTTCGGTCATAGACGTCGATCGCCGCGTCCAGGACCTCGGTCAGGCTCATGGCCGCGAACACGGTCGCGTCGCCCGCCCGCGCCGGCGCCCCGGCGCACAGCAGCGACGCCGCCGCCAGCGCCCCGAACGCGCGCAGGACGCGCGGCGCGGTCACGTGGAATCGAAGTCGATGGCCACACAGGCGAAGGTCGCCTCGCGGAAATTGGGTTCCGTCAACGCTTCGGCATCGGCCACCAGCTCGGCCTCCCGGTCGTGTTCGGCACAGATATGCCGGGCTTTGGACGCCACTTCCGACACGGTCGCCCATGGCCCGTAGCGCAGGATCACCACTTCTCCGTCGTCTTCGACGATGGTCGGCGAGAAACAGCCCGCGCCCGCCTGGATGAGCAGGCCGGCGCCGGCGGCGAGGAAAAATTTGGAGACGATCATGCCCGTCCTCCGACAGTTTGCCGCGGGCGCCCGCCCCCGGCCCCGCGGGCGCGTCGGAAGCCGGCTGGAGGCCCGGACCGGAATCGAACCGATATAAACGGATTTGCAGTCCGCTGCATAGCCATTCTGCCACCGGGCCCGCGCGGCAGCGCCAGCGTGCGCTCTCAATAGGGCGCGCGGCCGGGGCGGTCAAGCGGATTGCCGCCGCCGCGGCGGGACTCTATATCAAGCGGGACATGGCGCGACGCCACGGCTCGCCGCGCGCCGGAGTGTGCGAACGATGCCCGATTTCGAGACCATGCGCGCGCATATGGTCGCTTGCCAGATCAGGCCGAACAAGGTCGCCGACCCGCGTCTCGTCGACGCCCTGGCGCAGGTCCCGCGCGAGCGCTTCGTGTCCGAAAGCCGCCGCGCCGTCGCCTATGTCGACGAGGACCTCGAGGTCGCGCCGGGGCGCTATCTCATGGAGCCGGCGGTCTTCGCCCGCCTGATCGCCGAAACGCCGGTCGGCGGCGGCGACACGGTGCTCGATGTTGGCTGCGCAAGCGGCTACTCGACGGCGGTTCTCGGCCTCGTGGCGGCGTCCGCCATCGGCATCGAACCCGACCCCGGCCTCGCGGCGCGCGCGGGCGACCTGCTCGCCGAACTCGGCATCGACAACGCCACCGTCGTCAACCGCCCCCTCGAGGAGGGCTACCCCGACCAGGCCCCCTACGATGTCATCTTTCTGGGCGGCGCCGTGGACGCAGCGCCGGAAACGCTGTCGGACCAGCTCGCCGAAGGCGGGCGCCTCGTCACCGTATTGCGCGGCCGCACAACGGCGACGCGCCACGGCAAGGCGGTTCGGTTTCTCAAACTGCGCGGGCGCGTGTCGCGGCGCACGCTGTTCGACGCGGCCGCGCGGCCGCTCCCCGGTTTCCAGAGAAGCCCCGGGTTTGCCTTCTGACGCCGCCGGCGCCGCGCCCGGTCCGGAACCCCTGCCCTTCGCCGTCGGCGCGGCCGAACTGGCGCGCTGGCGCGCCGCCGGCGCCTGCCGGATGCTCGACGTGCGCGAGTCGTGGGAGCTCGATATTTGCCGTTTCCCCGGGGCGCGGCACATCCCGCTCGGGGAACTGCCGGCGCGCCTCGGCGAAGTGCCCGATGACCGGCCGGTGGTCGTCGTCTGCCACCACGGCGTCCGCAGCGCGCAGGCAGTGGGATTCCTGCGCCGCAGCGGCGTGCCCGGCGCGGTCAATCTCGAAGGCGGCATCGACGCCTGGGCGCGCGCCGTCGACCCCGCCATGGCGGTCTACTAGGCGCCGGCCTCTTCTGCTATGGATCGAGGACGCGGTTTCGGGGTGGGGCGATATGCGGAAACGGTTCGGTAGAAGGGCGACCGGCGCGACCGCGGCGGTCGCGGTCGCCGCGGGCGCGGTCTTCGCGCCCGCCGCAGCGCCCGCGCAAACGCTGGGGGAAGCCCTGGCGCAGGCCTACATGACCAACCCGCGCCTGCTGTCGGAGCGCGCCGCCCTGCGCGCAACCGACGAAGACGTCGCCGTCGCCCTCGCCGGCTGGCGGCCCGTCATCGAGGCGAAGTCCAGCATCGGCCACCGGCGACTCAAGCAGGACACGACCTTTTCGTTTCCCACGCCGGACGACGGGTCGATGGAGGCCGACGCCCCTGCGGACGAGTCGTCGAGTTCGTCGAGCTCGTGGAACGGCACCGATCCGGCCACGGTGGAGCTCCGCATCTCGCAGGACGTCTACCCCTTCGGCGTCACCGTGGCGCGAACGAAGGCGGCGGAGCAACGGGTCGTGGCGGCGCGCGCGCGCCTTCTGGACGTCGAGCAACAGGTGCTCGCCGACGCCGCCGAGGCCTATGTCATTGTCGTGCGCGACCAGTCGGTCGTCGAACTCAACGCCAACAACGAGCAGGTTCTCGAGCGGCAGTTGCAGGCGACGCGCGACCGCTTCCATGTGGGCGAGGTCACTCGCACCGACGTATCGCAGGCGGAGGCGCGGGTGGCCGATGCGCGGGCTTCGAGCATCGAGGCCGAAGGGAATCTCGAAATCTCCCGCGCGAACTACGAAAGGGCGGTGGGCGCGCCGCCCGGACGCCTCGCCTTCCCCGTCATCGCCGGCTTCGACGCGCCGGAATCGGCCGCCGCGGCGCTCGAACGCAGCATGGATCGCAACCCGGCGATTCTCAGCGCCGCGGCGCTGGAAAGCGCCGCCCGGCGCGACATCGACATCGCCCGCGCGGCCCTGTTGCCGCGGGTCAGCATCGACGCGCTGGCGCGGCGCGCCTGGGACCCGAGCCCCTTCGCCACGCTGTCGGACACCGCCGAAATCATCGCCAACGTCACCGTCCCTCTCTACCAGTCGGGCGAGGAATATGCGCGCGTGCGCCGCCTGCGGGACATCGCCGCGCAACGTCGGCGCGAGCTGGACACAGCCCGCCGCGATGTGCGCGAAGCGGCCGCGCGGCGCTGGGAACAGTTGCAAACGGCGCGCGCGCGGGTGACCGCCTTTCGCGCCTCGGTAGAGGCCAACGCCATCGCCCTGGAGGGCGTCGAACAGGAAGCGGCCGTCGGCGCCCGCACCGTGCTCGACGTGCTCGACGCCGAACAGGAATTGTTCGAGGCCCGGGTCAATCTCGTGCGCGCCGAGTCCCGGGCGGCGACCGCCACCTTCCAGCTGCTCCGCGTCTCCGGTCTCATGACAGCCGAGGCGCTCGGCTTGCCGACCGAACTTTACGACCCTGTCGCCCATTACGAAGAGACCCGCGGCAAGTGGTTCGGCATCGGCGGCGACTGAACGCGCCTGAGGAGTCACGATGACGGCGAAGGACGAAAACCCGCGGGAAGCGTCGATGGAAGAAGTCCTTTCGTCGATCCGGAGAATCATCTCGGCCGACGGCGCGGCCGGCGAGAAGCTCACGCCCGACCGCGCATGGGCCGATCCGCCCACAGCGCCCCACGCCGGCGAGCCTTGGCTGGACCTCCCGTCCGCGGAGACGGAGCGGGCGGCGCCGGACGCCGGACCTCCCGGCTCCGATCCGGAGCCCGACGCGGCGGCGCCTGCGCCGGAAACGGCGGAGACCGACGCCGACGAGTCCGCAGGGCTGCTCTCGAAGGCGGCCGAAACCGCCTCTATCGACGCCCTGGCGCGCGTGGCGGCGCCGCAACCGGCAGCGGAGTCCGCCCCCGACGACGACGCGCAACGGGCGCGGCGACTCGCCGCCGACCTGCTCCGGCCCCTGCTGCGCGAATGGCTCGACGCCAACCTGCCGGCGATGGTCGAAGACATCGTGCGGACCGAGGTGCGCCGCCTGGCGGAGCGCGCGCGACGCTGACGCGCGCCCGCGCCCCTTCCTCCGTTGTCGTTGCCTGCGGATCGACCGATGCTCGAAAAGACCTACCGGCCCGACCGGGCCGAACCCGAGACCCTGAGGCGCTGGCGCGAGGCCGCCGCGTTCGCCGCCGAGCCCGACGCGCCCGGCGCGCCGTTCTGCGTCTCCATGCCGCCGCCCAATGTGACCGGCAGCCTGCATATCGGCCACGCGCTGAACATGACCCTCCAGGACGTGTTGACCCGATACCGCCGGATGCGCGGCGACAATGCGCTCTGGCAGCCCGGCGCCGACCATGCCGGCATCGCGACGCAGATGGTCGTCGAACGCCAGCTCGTCGCCGAAGGCGAGGATCGCCGGAAAATGGGCCGCGACGCTTTCGTCGAGCGGGTCTGGCGCTGGAAGGCCGAGTCCGGCGGCGCGATCAAGGGCCAGCTCGACAGACTTGGCGCCTCGCCCGACTGGCGGCGCGAACGTTTCACCCTCGACGACGGCCTGAGCCGCGCCGTGCGAACCGCCTTCGTCCGCCTTTACCGCGACGGCCTGATCTATCGCGACAAGCGGCTGGTCAATTGGGATTGCCGGCTGCTGACCGCGATCAGCGATCTTGAGGTCGTGCAGAAAGAGGTCGCCGGCCATCTCTGGCATATCCGTTATCCGCTCGAAGGCGGCGGCGAGATCGTCGTGGCCACGACGCGCCCGGAAACCATGCCCGGAGACACCGCCGTCGCCGTGCATCCCGACGACGAACGCTACAAGCGTCTGGTCGGCCGCTATGCAGTCCTGCCGCTCGCGGACCGGCGCATCCCCATCGTCGCCGACGCCCATACCGACCCCGGAAAGGGCACGGGCGCGGTCAAGATCACGCCGGCGCACGATTTCGGCGATTTCGAGGTCGGCCGCCGGCACGGTCTCGACAGCGTCAACCTGTTCGACCGCCACGGACGGCTGAACGAGGCGGCGCCGGAAGCCTGGCGGGGCCTCGACCGGTTCGATGCCCGCAAGCGAATCGTCGCCGCTCTGGAGGCGGCCGGTCTGCTCGCGCGCGTCGAGGACCACGTCCACGCCGTGCCGCATGGCGACCGTTCGGGGACCGTCATAGAGCCCTGGCTGACCGACCAGTGGTATGTGGACGCGAAGGCGCTGGCCGGCCCCGCCATCGCCGCGGTCGAGGACGGACGCATCCGCTTCGTGCCGAAGAATTGGGAGAACACGTATTTCGAGTGGATGCGCAACATCCAGCCCTGGTGCATATCGCGCCAATTGTGGTGGGGGCATCGCATCCCCGCGTGGTACGGCCCCGACGGCGAGATTTTCGTCGCCATGGACTCCGCCGAAGCCGAGGCGCTCGCCAAGGCGCATTACGGCGAGACCGTCCCCCTCTCCCGCGACGAAGACGTGCTCGATACCTGGTTCTCGTCGGGCCTGTGGCCGTTCTCGACGCTGGGCTGGCCCGACGACACTCCGGAACTCGAGGTCTGGTATCCCACCGCGACCCTGGTCACGGGCTTCGACATCATCTTCTTCTGGGTCGCGCGGATGATCATGCTCGGCCTGCGGTTCACCGGCGAAGCGCCGTTCCGCGACATCTACATTCACGCTCTGGTGCGCGACGCCCGCGGGCGGAAAATGTCGAAGTCCGAGGGCAATGTCATCGACCCGCTGGCGCTCATGGACGCGCACGGCGCCGACGCGCTGCGTTTCACGCTGGTCGCCATGGCGGCGCAGGGCCGCGACATCAAACTTTCCGAACAGCGCGTCGTCGGCTACCGCAACTTCGTGACCAAACTCTGGAACGCCGCGCGCTTCTGCGAAATGAACGACTGTCGCCCGCCGGCGGGGGCGCCGCCGGCGCGCTCGGTCGTCGACCGCTGGATCGTCGCCGAAACCGTCGACGCGGTGCGCGCCGCCGCCGCTGCCATCGACGCCTACCGCTTCAACGACGCGGCGCAGGGTCTCTATCGTTTCGTCCGGGGCGCCTTCTGCGACTGGTATCTGGAGCTGGTCAAGCCGGTCCTTCAGGGCGCGGACGAGGCGGCGCGGACCGACGCCCGCGCCGTCGCCGGCTGGGCGCTCGCCCGAACGCTGGCGGCGCTGCACCCGATCGCGCCGTTCGTGACCGAGGAGATCCACCGCGCGCTCGACGGCGGCGGGGGCGGCTTGCTGGCGACCGCCGCCTGGCCGGAATTCGACGGCGTCGCGCCCGACGAGGCGGCGCGCCGGGAAGTCGAGGGGTTGATCCGCCTCGTCGGCGAAGTGCGCTCGGTGCGCGCCGGGATCAACCTCGCCCCCGGCGCCGTGGCGCCGCTGGCGCTCGCCGCATCGCGCCCTCCCCCCGAGTGGCGCCGGGAAGCCATCGAGACCCTGGCCCGGGTGGAACTGTCGGCAGCCGCCGAGGCGCCTCCGGGCGCGGTGGAGATCGTCGTCGACGGCGTGAGCGCCTGGCTGACCGTCGCCCATCTGATCGATGTGGACGCCGAGAAAGCCCGGATCGCGCGCCTGCTCGGCAAGCTGAAGGGCGATGTCGCCGGCTTCGACAGGAAGCTCGCCAACCCGAAATTCGTCGCCCGCGCGCCGGAGGCGGTGGTGGCGGAACAGCGCGCCCGGCGCGCCGACGCAGTTGCGTCGTTGCGCAAATTCGAAGCCGCCGCCGCCCGTCTGGCGGCCCTCCGGTGACTCGCGCGGCGCTCCGCCGCGGTTCTTGAAGCCGTCGCCGAAGGCGTTATGCTCCGCGCCGCAAGATGGCGCAGGAGGGCTGGGAATGAGCCGAATCGACAAGAGCAAACTGCCGAGCCGGCATGCCACAGAAGGCCCCGAACGGGCGCCTCACCGCGCCTTCTATTACGCGATGGGACTCACCGACAAGGAAATCCACCAGCCCTTCGTCGGCGTGGCGAGCACCTGGAACGAAACCGCCCCGTGCAACATCACGCTCCGGCGCCAGGCGCAGGCGGTCAAGCGCGGGGTCACCTTCGCCGGCGGCACGCCGCGCGAATTCACCACCATCACCGTCACCGACGGCATTGCCATGGGGCACCAGGGCATGAAGGCGTCGCTGGTCAGCCGCGAAGCCATCGCCGATACGGTGGAGCTCTGCGTCCGCGGCCACGCCTATGACGGCCTCGTCGGCATCGCCGGCTGCGACAAGTCGTTGCCAGCGATGATGATGGCGATGCTGCGTCTCAATGTCCCCGGCGTTTTCATCTATGGCGGGTCGATCCTTCCCGGCAAATTCAAGGGCCGCGACGTCACGGTGCAGGATGTCTTCGAGGCCGTGGGGCGGCACTCCGCCGGCGAGATGAACGATGACGAGCTCGGCGCCCTGGAGCGCGTCGCCTGCCCGTCCGGCGGGTCGTGCGGCGGCCAGTTCACCGCCAACACCATGGCCTGCGTGGCCGAGGCCATCGGCCTCGCGCTGCCCAACTCCACCGCCATGCCGGCGCCTTACGAAAGCCGCGACGAATATGCCGACGCCGCCGGGCGCGCCGTTATGCGCATGATCGGGGAAGGCTTGCGCCCCCGCGACATCGTGACCCGCGAGGCGCTGGAAAACGCCGCGACGGTGGTCGCCGCGTCCGGCGGCTCGACCAATGCCGGCCTGCATCTGCCGGCGATGGCGAACGAGGCGGGGATCGCGTTCACCCTTCACGATGTCGCGGAGATCTTCAAGCGCACGCCCTATATTGCCGACCTCAAGCCGGGGGGGCGCTACGTCGCCAGGGACCTCTACGAGGCCGGCGGCGTGTCCGTCATCGTGAAAGCGTTGCTCGACGGCGGCTTTCTCCACGGCGATTGCATGACCGTCACCGGCAAGACCATCGCCGAAAACCTCGCGGGCTTCGAGTTCCCGGCGGATCAGGATGTCGTGCGCCGCACCGGCGCCCCCATCACGCCCACCGGCGGCGTCGTCGGGCTGCGGGGCACGCTCGCGCCCGAAGGCGCCATCGTGAAGGTCGCGGGGATGGACAAACTGGCCCATCGCGGCCCGGCGCGCGTCTTCGACTGCGAGGAAGACGCCTTCGCGGCCGTCGAACGTCGCGACTACAAGGAAGGCGATGTCCTGGTGATCCGCTACGAAGGGCCGCGCGGCGGCCCCGGAATGCGCGAGATGCTGGCGACCACGGCGGCGCTCTACGGCCAGGGCGTGGGCGACAAGGTGGCGCTCGTCACCGACGGGCGCTTTTCCGGCGCGACGCGCGGATTCTGTATCGGCCATGTCGGCCCCGAAGCCGCCGCGGGCGGTCCTATCGGTCTGCTGCGCGACGGCGATATCGTCGTTATCGACGCCGCGGAAGGCCGACTCGACGTGGAACTGTCGGCAGCCGAACTGGCGCGGCGCAAGGAGTCGTGGCGCTCCCGCGAGAACGAACACCGTTCGGGCGAGTTGTGGAAATATGCGCAGCTCGTCGGCCCTGCCGTCGCCGGCGCCGTCACCCACCCCGGCGCCGCCGCGGAAGTGGCCTGCTACGCCGACAGTTGACCCGCCATGCGGGCGAACGTCCCGCCGTCCCGCCCGCCCCGGCGCGTCTGAACGAGGTCGATTGCTGGATATTCGACCTCGACAACACGCTCTATCCGGCGGAGTCCGACCTGTTCGCGCAGATCGACGTCCGCATGAGCGAATTCGTCTCGGACGCGCTGGGCGTCGACCGGGCCGCCGCCCGGAAACTGCAAAAGCACTATTTCCGCGCCTACGGGACCACCATGCGGGGACTGCGGCTCAACCACGGCATTCGCCCGGATGTCTTTCTCGAATACGTCCACGACATCGACTATTCGGTGCTCGCGCCGGCGCCGCTTCTCGCCTCGGCGCTCGCCATGCTGCCCGGCCGCAAGCTCGTGTTCACCAACGGCTCCGCCGGCCACGCCGAACGGGTTCTCGACCGTCTGGACATCTCCGGCTGCTTCGAGTCGGTGTTCGACATCGCCGCGGCGGACTATGTGCCCAAACCCTTCGACTACGCCTATGCCCGGCTCATTGAGCGCCATCGCGTGCGCCCGCAAGGCGCGGCGTTTTTCGAGGATTCGCTGGCCAATCTGATGGCGGCGCGGGACATGACCCGGATATGGTTGCGCAACGGCCGCGACCCCGCCTCGCCGGGCGCCGAGCGGGTCGATCACGTCGTCGACCGCCTCGACCGCTGGCTGTATGACGCCGCCTGCGCGCTTGCGCGCCGGCCCGGCGGCGGCGCAACGGGCGACGACCTGCGAACCGCCCCGTGACGTTCGCGGAAAACATGCGCCGGGAGGATCCATGACGCCGAGCGATCTCGAAACCGCCGTGAACGCCGCCTGGGAGGCGCGCGAGTCCGTCGGCCCCGCAACCGGCGGCGAGACGCGGGCCGCCGTCGAAGCCGCGCTCGACGGCCTCGACGAAGGGCGCTTGCGCGTCGCCGAAAAGCGCGACGGCGAATGGCGCGTCAACGAATGGTTGAAGAAGGCGGTGCTGCTCTCCTTCCGCCTCAACGACATGGCGCCCCAGAGCGGCGGGCCCGGCGGCGCCGTCTGGTGGGACAAGGTGGAGTCCAAATTCGCCGGCTGGGGAGAGGACGAGTTCCGCAAGGCCGGGTTCCGCGCCGTCCCCGCCTGCACGGTCCGCCGTTCGGCCTATATCGCGCCCGGCGCGGTGCTGATGCCGAGTTTCGTCAATCTCGGCGCCCATATCGGCCCCGGCACGATGATCGACACCTGGGCCACCGTCGGCAGCTGCGCCCAGATCGGCGCCCGCTGCCACATTTCGGGCGGCGTCGGCATCGGCGGCGTGCTCGAACCCTTGCAGGCGGGACCGGTGATCGTTGAGGACGACTGCTTCATCGGCGCGCGTTCCGAGGTCGCCGAGGGCGTGGTGGTCGAGACCGGCGCCGTGCTCGCGATGGGAGTCTTCATCGGTGCCTCGACGAAGATCGTCGACCGCGCCACCGGCGCCGTCTCCCGCGGGCGCGTTCCCGCCGGATCGGTCGTCGTTCCCGGCAGCCTGCCCGGCGCCGCCGGCGCGCCGGCGGCGCCGGCGCTCTATTGCGCCGTCATCGTCAAGCGCGTCGACGAACGCACCCGTGCGAGAACCTCGATCAACGAACTGCTGCGCGACTGAACGCCGTCACCCTTCGGCGCGGAACGGCCGCTCCAGCAGGCGGCGGACCGCGGCGTCGATCCCGGCGCCGCGATGCAGGATCGAATCGACCGCCCGCACGATGGGCATGTCGACCCCGAGGCGGTCGGCCAGCCCGGCGACGGCCGCGGCGCTCGCCGCGCCCTCGACCACCCCGCGACCGGAGGCCAGCGCCTCGGAGACGCTCGCGCCGCGGCCCAGCGCGACGCCGAAGGCGGTGTTGCGCGACTTCATGCTCGTGCAGGTGAGCGTCAGGTCGCCCAGGCCCGAAAGCCCCGCCAGCGTTTCCGGGCGCCCGCCGAGCGCTTCCGCAAGCCGGCTCATCTCGGCGAGACCGCGGGTGATCAGCGCCGCCCGCGCGTTCTCGCCGAAACCGCGCCCCGCCGCGATGCCGCACGCGATGGCGACGACGTTCTTCGCCGCTCCGCCCACTTGCGCTCCGATGACATCGTCGGTCCGGTAGGGGCGGAAGGACGGCGCCGCGATCAGCGCGGCGAGGCGGCGGCCGGCCGCCTCGTCGGCGCAGGCGAGAGTCACCGCGGTCGGCAGCCCCGCGGCGACTTCGTCGGCGAAACTCGGGCCCGTCAACACGGCGAGGCGCGCGCGCGGCAGGCAGTCGCCCACCGCTGCGCCGACCAGCGCCCCGTCGGCGCGCTCGATGCCCTTGCAGCACAGCGCGATGTCGGCGTCGGCCGCGGCGGTGTCCGCCAGCGCGGCGCAGACCGCGCGCGCCGCTTGCGCCGGCGTCGCCAGCAGCACCGCGGGCGCCGTCGGCGCCAGGCGATCGGTCACGCGGACCGCCGGCGGCAGCGCGACGCCGGGCAGATAGCGCGCGTTCTCGCGCCGCTCGCGCAGCGCCGCCGCGTGTTCCGCACGGTGCGCCCACAATTCGACCTCGTGGCCGAGACGCGCCGTGTGCAGGGCGAGCGCCGTGCCCCACGCCCCGGCGCCGAGGACCGAGACCGCGCTCACGCCGCGCCCCCCGCGTCCAGCGGCCAGCGCGCCCGCGCCGGCGCGTCGAGGCCGTCATGGAACCCCGCGCGCAGGCGTTCGACCCCCGCCCACGCCACCATCGCGGCATTGTCGGTGCACAGGGCCGGCGGCGGCGCGGCGAAGCGCATCCCGACCGTCGAGGCGACCGCTTGCAGCCGCGCCCGCAACGCCCGGTTCGCGGCGACGCCGCCGGCGACGACGAGCCGCCCGCCGTCGCCGCGCTCCGACGCGAACCGGGCCGCGGCGTTGCGCAGACGGTCTTCCATCGCGTCGGCGACCGCCGCCTGAAAACCCGCCGCGAGGTCGGCTCGGTCGCGTGTCGTCGGGCCGCCCGGAAGGGTTTCCAGAGCGCGACGCACCGCCGTCTTGAGACCGGAAAAGGAGAAGTCGCAGCCGGGCCGCCCGACGAGCGGCCGCGGCAACGCGAACCGCGCGGGATCGCCCCCGGCGGCGAGCCGTTCGAGGGCCGGGCCGCCGGGCCAGCCCAGGCCCAGAACCCGCGCCGCCTTGTCGAACGCTTCGCCCGGCGCATCGTCGAGGGTGGCGCCGTAGCGCCGATAGCGCCCGACCCCGTCGACGCAAAGGAACTGGCAGTGTCCGCCCGACACCAGCAGCAGCAGAAACGGGAACGGCGCGTCGTCGACGAGGCGCGCGCTGAGCGCGTGGGCCTCGAGGTGATTGACGGCGACCAGGGGGATCCCCCGCGCGAGGGCGATGGCCTTGCCCGTCGTCAGGCCCACCATCACCCCGCCGATCAACCCCGGCCCGGCCGTGGCGGCGACGCCGTGCAGATCGTCGAACTCCAGCTCCGCATCGCGCATCGCCCCGGCGATCAGCCGATCAAGATGCTCCACGTGGGTGCGGGCGGCGATCTCCGGCACCACCCCGCCATAGGGCGCGTGCGCGGCGAGCTGGGAGAGAACGGCGTTGGCGAGGATATTGCGATCCGAATCGACCACGGCGGCCGCGGTTTCGTCGCAGCTCGTTTCGATTCCCAGAATCCGCATCGTCGCGGCCCGCACGCCCGGCGTCGCTCCGGCCTTCAACCGTCGGGCGGTCAGCGCGGGCGCGCCTCATGATCCCGGAAAGCGTCGCGGAACCCGCGCGCGACAGTCGCGCTTTGGCGGATCCGCGTCGCTATCAGGCGAACAAGGTCGTCCTTCGGCGGTAGCTTGGTGTTCGTCAACCCGAGTTCCCGGGCCAGAACAGCGAGTTCGTTCTTGACCGTCATGCGCCGAAGCTCGTCTTCAATCCGCAGACCGTTTACCGCATCTTCCTTCATACGGGTTAGGGTTTGGCGCGCGACGCCATCGTCCAATTTCACGCGGCGGTTCGGCTCCGTCCGCCTGCTCGCTCGTGGAAGAACCGTGTCTACTCGCCTCTCGATACGCCGAACTCGCCGGGAAATCTCGCGCAGCGCTTCTGTGACGTCTGACAACTCCAACGCGAGTAATTCCAGCTCCTGTTTGCGCGATCCCTGATCCATTGCATTACTTCCTCAGAATTTCTGTCCAGAGATTCTGGAATACACCCACGAATTCACTTGGCGTGCGTTCATTCATTATGGCATCGCGTAGCGCGGCCCGATCCGGAATCCATGTTTCCATATACTGTACGTCGAGATCGTTCAGACGGCCAACTCGGATACATTCTTCCCGAACATCATTCATCCAAAAATTCGCGGCCTTCGTCGGCCCTCGCCACGTCTTCACTTGGTTCGCAAAAACCTTCATATTGGGCAATGGGTGGGGCTGTATTCGTCGCCGCAAACCCTCTACAAGAAGGGTTATGCCGTCCGCAGCAAAAAAATCCGCCTTGAATGGTATGAGAAGAAAGTCACAACATGTCAGAACACTATGCGACAGCATAGTGAACGACGGAGGGCAATCGAACAGTGCGTAATCGTATTTTGGCAAATTGGGCGAACTTTCAATCTTTCCCAAGAGATTCTTGATGAAAAATTTTCCCTTCTCGGGATCCTTACCCTCAATCTCCAGCCAGTATAGTCCCACCACCGCCGGAACGAAATGGTAATTTTCCGTCAATCGGTAGATAAAGCCATTATCCGGATGAAAGTCGTCAAGGCTACCACTCAGATATTTCCGAAGAATTGATAGTATCGTCCTGTCGTTTTCGCTGGCTTTCTTACGCCACCGGTTGAATTTTTCCAGGGAATTGCCATCGGCATCCACGGCAATCGCTTGAGTAAGCGACATCTGGGCATCGAGGTCGAAAACGAGGACGTTGGAGTGACCGATATTCGAGAGAACATCCCCCAAACACCACGTAACGGTGGTCTTCCCAACCCCACCCTTGAAATTGATGGTCGCCAGAGATTGCATTCGTCCGTTCTCCGCCGCCGCGCGAGAATGCGCCCCTTCACAATCCTAGTCGTCGCGGATCGCTTCGTCAAGTCGGGCGTCTGCGCGTAGAAAATTCGCCGTCACAGGTCGATCTCGAGCCGGTCCAGCGCGGCGCGCCACATGGTTTCCGGGTCGCGGTCGAACAGGAAATCGCGGTCGGCGGGGACCACCAGCCAGTCGTCGCGCGACAATTCGCGCTCCAGCTGGCCCGGCGACCACCCTGCATAGCCGAAGGCGAAGATCGCGCGCTCCGGGCCCGCGCCCGACAGCAGATCGGCCACCGCCGCCGAATCCACCGAGAACGCGACGCCGCCGGCGACCGGAACCGTCGAATCCGAAACATATTCGGCGGTGTGCAGCACGAAGCCCCGGCGCGGCGCCACCGGGCCGCCCCAGTGCATCGCCACCGGCTGTTGTCCCCCCGGCGCCTCGACGCCCAGCTGTTCGGCGATGGCGCGCCCGGGCGCCGTCCCCATGCGCCGGTTGACGACGAGGCCGAACGCGCCCTTGTCGTTGTGGACGCACATGTAGATGACGGTTCGCGCAAAACGCGGGTCGGGCATCGACGGCGCCGCCACGAGAAACCGCCCGAGGGTGGACTCGGCGGCGCCTGTGGCGGCGCCCGCGGCGGCGCCCGTGGCGGCGGCGAACAGGCACAGCGCGACGAGCGACAGCGTGGCGACGATACGCGGCATGGCCGTCTCCTTCGCGTTCGCGCGGCAATAAGGCTCGCACAGGCCGGCGCGGCGGCCTATGATCGCGCGTTCCGGCAAAAAGGGCAAAGGCGCGAAGGGAGCGCGGAATGGCGGAGACCGGCGGCGTTGCGGGCGAGCAACTGCGGACATTGATCGAGCGGATCGAACGTCTCGAGGCGGACAAGGAGGCGCTGACCTCGGATATTCGCGACATCTATACCCAGGCGAAGGCGGCGGGGTTCGCGGTCAAGGTCGTCCGCCAGCTGGTGAGGCTGCGCAAGATGGACAAGGAGGAGCGCGACGAGCAGGAAGCGCTGCTCGAAGTCTATCGCCGGGCGATCGGCATGGACGGCTGAAGGCGCGCCGCGCCGGCGTCGATTGTCCCTCGCGCGCTGCGCCGCCGTCGCGACGGGAGCCGAAGGCGTGCGCCATGAGCGACAAGGTGAAATACCCGCTGGATGAGGAGCGCATCCCTCGCGCCCGGTATAGCGTTCAGGCCGATTTGCCGGCGCCGCTGCCGCCGGTGCTTCAGCCGGGCACGGGCAAGCCCGCGGGGCCGGACGATCTGGCGCCGTTCTTCCCGACGGCGCCGATCGCCCGGGAGGTCTCGACCGAGCGCAAGATCGGGATCCCGGACCCGGTGCGCGAGGTCTATCGTCAGTAGCGCCCGACGCCTCGAGGCGGTGGAGGCGGCCGCCGGACGCGACGACACGAAATACGCGCTCGGCAGCGCTCTCAACCATGTGCTGCTGCACCGGACGGCGGTGGTGCAAGAGGCCATTGAGCAGATGATCATGGCCGGCAATTATCCCGACATTCCGGTCGGATGCGCCGGCGGCGGCGGCAATTTCGCGGGCCTGGTCCTGCCGTTTCCGGGCGAGCGGCTGCGCGGCGGGCCGAAACTGCGCGGTTGCGGCGGAGCCGGCGGCGCGCCCGTCGCTGACGCGCGGCCGCTACCCCTGCGACTTCGGCGACACCGCGCATCTCACGCCTCCGGTCAAGATGCGCACGCCAGGTTCGACCTTCCAAACGCGCCGACGTTTCCCGCTGTTTCGGGTTGTGCGGTTCACCGAAGGACTTGTCGCTCGAGTCGCCGACGCGGATTGGCGCCTTCGACGCCGTCCTGGCTGCGGCGCTCGCGCCCTGCTTCGAAGGCGTCGACGAAGCGGTTCAGCGCGCCGCGTCGCCGACTATCGCGCCCTCGGCTGCTGGGGTCCGGACGTGACCATCCACCGCGACGCCCTGCGCGCCGCCGAAGACATATTTATGAACGCTGGTCTGCTGTCCCGACGCTACGATTGGGACGCCGTCTGCGCCCCGCCGCCGGAGTGAGAGCGGCGCGGCGCGAAGGCTGCCGGGCCGGCGCGGCCGATCCTGCGTCCCGGGAACCGCGCAATTCGAATTCCGCCGCTGCGCCGCGCAGAACGGAGCGCGAGACGGGGAAAACCGACGAGTCGTTCAGTCCGGTTCCGGCATCCGGTAGACGGTCAAATCAGCCTCGTCGATATCTCCGCCTTCGGTCAGACGATAATGGCGTTCGCGCAGAATGGACACATCCCTCCCGTCGAAAGTCAGTTCGAACATCGCAATAGCGCCGTCGGCCATGAACTGGGTCGAAACCGGTCGGGGCGCGCAACGGCGGTAACGATCATGAGTCCGGCAGAAGGTAACGTCCTGAATGGTCTGGATTACACCGATCCTGTCGTTGCCTCCCTTTGCCTGGACCGGCACGATGTATTGCGATCCCCTGGTATCCAGTCCGACATATAATTCATCGATCTCGATCTGCCCGTAATTGGGAACCTTCGTGCGTAAATGATTTTGCAGGGAATAAGCTGCTATTCCCAAGAATACGTCGATAAGGCGGTTGTATCGGATTTTGGCGAGCAACGCCTGTTCATCGGTCAGCGCATATTGGGAGACGATTTCGGGCGTGGCGTCGGGGATCTTGCGCACCAGCATTCCGGCAGTCGGCGCGATGAGAGCAAGTCTGCTCAACCGAAAACGATATCGGGCGTCGCCGGCGCCGAGAATGAGCCAGTGACGATCCGGGGGTTGGGAATCGAGGATCGGTTTCGGCAGACTGCGACGGTAACGGAATGTATAGACCACGTCTCCCAAATTCCTGGGCGTTTCAACGTTACAGCGGCGAGCTGATGCAGCGATCTCGTCGCGCCCGAACTCGAATTCATCGCCGCCATTATAGTGGCGATCGAAAATATCCAGAATGATCTTTCGATATACCCCGGATTTTCTTTCTGGCTTGTCGTCCCGGTCGCTCATAGCGGCAAGCCCTCCATCTCTGCGGAGGGAATGTTTCTCGCGCCGCGACGACGCTTCGGGATCGTATCCGTGGGAACGCCGTAGCGCTCGGCCGCTTGCGCCATCGCAAGTTCGAGCAACGCCGGGTCGCCGGTCTCGAGGATTTCGGCCGGAACGCGCGGTTGGCGGCCAAGCGCGGCCATGACGCGGCCGGCGACCGCTTGCGCAAGCGGCGGCGGCACGGAATTGCCGATCTGGCGGAAACCGTGCCATTTCGTGACGTGGAAGCGAAACCAGTCCGGATAGCCGTGAAGACGGGCCGCTTCCCGGTTGGTGATGCAGCGTGGCGTGTGGGGGTGAATCGGCCGCGGGGAGGTGAAGGCGCCCCGGTCGCTTGCCGTGCCGGACCGGAGCGTGTTGCAAACGCCGCCGGGGTCAAGTTTGTGGAACCGGCTCACGGGCTCGGTCTTGCCGAAGGGCGTCGCGGCGAAACGCTTCCGGGAAACGGGCGTGTGCGCCGTGCGCCTGCTGGAGGTGAGAACGGAACGGTCGAACATCCTCCGGTATCCGAAATCGCCCGGGTCGTTGTCGAGACCGCGCAACCTGCGCGCGTAGGCCGACGGCGCGCCGAACGACGCCTTTACCCGGTCGCGCCCCGCAAGCTCGTCGAACCGGTCGGCCTCGGGCAGATCGCCGATCGCCTCGGCGACGGTGACCCTCGTCCCGCGCGGCGCGGGGTAGTGGAGCGCCGCCGCGCCGTCCCGCGCGCCGAGGAGGAAAAGCCGGTGGCGCTCCTGGGGGACGCCGTAGTCCGCGGCGTTGAGCACCCGGTACGGCAGAAGCACGCGATAGCCGCCCCGGTCGAAAGCCTCGATCGTCTCGTCCAGAATCCGGCGCTGTTTTCCGACGGTCAGCCCCTTGACGTTCTCGAAAACAAAGAAGGCGGGCTGCAACTCAAGGACCAGCCGGACGAAATGGCGCACCAGCGCATTGCGCGGATCGTCGAGGGCGCGTTTCCCGATCATGGAAAAACCCTGACAGGGCGCGCCCCCGAACACGACCGCGATGTCTTCGTTCCCTGTTCCTGCGGTGCGGCGGATGTCGGCGCCGTCGATGTCGAGGACGCTGCGGCACACGGTCGCGCACCGGGGAAAATTGAACGCATGCGTCGCGCAGTGGATCGGGTCCACATCGACGGCGGCCGCGATGTCGAACCCGGCGGCCTCGAAACCGAGGCTCATCCCCCCGGCGCCGGCGAACAGGTCCACCCCGACGGGCCGTGCGCGTCCGGCCGTCTCCGGTTCCCGGATGTCGGGCCGCGGCGGAGTCACGCCGGGGAAAAGGCGGGCCATGTTTTCCCGTCCGCGAACGAACGGCCAGGCGCAACCCGCCGCCCCGGCCCGCGCGCCGGCGAGTGTCCGGGCCCTGTCATTGCGCCGTCCCGTCGCGATCCGCCCGCCGGCGCGTTTCCCGTCATCGCCCTCCTGCTTGCGATGAAATACCGCCTGCACCCCCCTATACGACCGCCCCGGTCGTATGTCACGGCCATGCCGCGCCATGCCCGGAGCGCCACGGCCGGCGCAGCGCCGCCATTCTACGCCGTCGCTGCGCGGCCCGCCGCAACCCGCCCCGACAACGCCGCTTGCCGCCGCCCGCGCCCCGTCTATGGTCGCCGCATGGATACGGACCCGGGTTTCGACACGCTCGCATATGCGCAACGGCTCAAGGCGGCCGGTGTCGAGGATAAACAGGCCGAAGCTCACGCCGCCGCCGCGCGCGACAGCCAGGCCGGCCTGGCCACGAAGGCCGATCTCGACAACCTCGAAGCGCGCCTCGAGACGAAGATCGAATGCGGCGTGAACCGCACCTTGACCGCAATGATCATCGTCGCCGGCGTGATCGTCGCCGCCCTTGTCACATCCACGGTCGCCATCATGAACCAATTGCCGTGACAGCGGCCCGCGCCCGCCCGGCGAAGCGACCGTTGCAACGCCTTGCGAGGACGGCGCGCCGCCGAGGCGCATTCAAGAGCGGACATCCCCGTCTTCCAGGAAGGCGCACAGTCTGGCGGCGAGCGCGTCCGAATCGCCGGTCTCGCACTGCCAGACGGTCAGGACGCTCCAGCTGAGCGATTCGAGGCTCGCGCGCTTCTCGGCGTCGCGCTCCCTGTTCCGTTCGAGTTTGGGAAGCCAGTAGTCGAGCCGGGACTTCGGCGGTTGTCCGCGGCGACACCCGTGGGCGTGCCAGAAGCACCCATGCACGAAAATCGCCTTTCTGCGACCCGGGAAAACCAGGTCGGGCTTGCCCGGCAGGTCGCTCCGGTGGAGGCGATAGCGATAACCGAGGCCGTGCAGCAACCGGCGCACGATTCGCTCGGGCTTCGTGTCCTTGCAGCGGACCGCCTGCATGATGCGGCGGCGCTGCTCCGGGGTGCGCGTATCGGCCATGGCCCGCCGACGATAGGGGAAGCGCCCCTCCCGACAAGGGCCTCGCCGGGGCGCCGCGGCGTTCAGCCCGGAGCGGCCGGCGCGGCGTGCGGGGGCGTGTCCACGCGGACGGTCACGATGTCGGTGTCGTGATATTGCTGGTGGCGCACCGACGAGGCGTAATGCCGCAACAGGCGCAGGGAAATCTCGTGGTCCAGCGGGACCTCGGCGTCGGGTTCGCCGAGCAGCGCCATGCGGTCCTCGAGATTGCCGTCGCCGGGCGCAGCGACGAATTCGAGTTCCGCCGCCGCGCCGTCGCGGCGTATCGTCAGCAACATGCGTCGTTCGGACGCCACCTCGCCGGCGGTCCGGCGGTCGGCCAGGGTGTGCAGGGTCTCCTCGCCGACGGCGCGCAGACGCCCGGCCATGGCGTCGCTCCATCCGGCGCGCGAGGCGAAGCGGTCGAGGAAGTCGGTGACTTGCGGCAGCGCCGCTGCTCCCAGCGCCATCTCCAGCCGTTGCCGGCGCGGCCCGCTGAACTCGAGGAACGCCGTCATCAGGAGCGCCGCCAGGCCGCCGGTGAGCATCCCGTTGCCGAGCAGCGCGCCCCACCATTCGCCGAGACGGTCGGCGAAGACCTCCCGGTTCTGGAAGCCGATGCCGATCCAGAACGAGACGCCCGCGATCATGGCGCCGCGAAAACCGGCGCCGCTCTGCACCACGAGGCGGGCGCCGAGCATGAAGAGAAGCGCCATCAACACCATGATGTAGGCGGCGACCACCGGGCCGGGGATCGCCAGCAGCAGCGCCGTCGCCTTGGGCAGGAAGGCGAAGGCGAGGAACGCGACGCCGGCGCAGACGCCGACGGTCCGCGACCCGACCCGCGTGATCTCGGTGACCGAGATGCTCGACGAATAGGTCGTGTTCGGCACCGTGCCGGCGAGGCCGGACAGGAGGTTGCCGATGCCGTCGGCCGCCGCGGCGCCCTGCACGGCGCGGAAATCCGCCGCGCGCGGCGACCGCCACGACACGCGCTGGATGGCGACGGAGTCCCCCACCGTCTCGATGGCGTTGATCGCGGTGGCGAGCAGGAACGCCGGCAGCAGCGCCCAGAACGCCGGCCCGAAGCTGAGGTCGAGGCCGGGCCAGCTCCCCTGCGGCAGGCCCGCCCACGGCGCCGCGGCGACCCGCTGCATGTCGTAGAGGCCGAACGCCGCCGCCGCGACGCAACCGGCGGCGATGCCCGCCACGGGCGCCCACAGCCGCCACATCCCCGTGGAGCGCAACGCCACGGCGGCGAGGACGACCAGCGTCACCCCGGCGCAGACCGGCCCGGCGAGCGGCGCTGCGCCCGCCGGCGTGTTGTCGAGAACCGAAAAGGCGATCGGCATCACCGTCACCGAGATGAGCATGAGAACGCAGCCCGCCACGGTGGGGGTCACGATTCGCCGGAACCACGCCAGCCGCGCCGCGAACGCGAACTGGAGCAGCGACGAAACGACCACCAGCGTCGCCATCAGCGGCGGCCCGCCCTCCGCCAGGGCGGTGACGCAAACCGCGATGAACACCCCGGACGTGCCCATCAGCAGGACATAGCCCGCGCCGACGCGCCCGACGCGGACCGCCTGAAGCACCGTCGTCGCCCCGCTCACCGCGAGCGCCGCGAACGCCGCCCACGGAACATAGGACTCGCTCCAGCCCGACGCCTGGATCACCACGGCCGGCGTGAGCACGACTCCGGCGATGGTGATCAGGACGAGCTGCAACCCCAACCCGGCGGACAGCGCCAGCGGCGGGCGTTCGTCGGGTTCGTAGCGCATGTCGCGGGCGCGGCCGCCGGCTGTGGGACTCATGCGAACAATCCTCTGCGGGCCGCGGGCGCTCGGCGGCTCTACACGCGGTTTCGCTTCACAGGTCCGCCATGTCGGCGATGCGTCCCTTCCAGCGCAGTGCGTCCTCGGGGCCGGAAATCGCGGTCGGCAGCCCCGCCATCGACGACACCGGCACGAGGACGCGCCCGACGCCGGCGCGCGCCAGTTTCGGCAGGTCCTGGAGGTCGTCCGGCAGGCCGGCGGAGAATTCGACGGCGCCGGGGTCGCGCCCGTGCTCCTCGGCCGTCCGTCGCGCCAGGTCGAAGAGCTCGACAGGCGCGCCGCGCGCGGGGAAGAAGCCGTTGCCGAGGCGCCCGGCGCGGCGCGCCGCGGCGCGGGAATGGCCGCCGACGATAATCGGCACCGCCCCCGCCGCCGGGCGGGGACTGCAATAGACGCGGTCGAAGCGCACGAACTCGCCGTGGAACGACGCCGGCTCCGACCGCCACAACTCGCGCATGACGGCGATATATTCGTCCATGCGCGCCGCGCGGTCGTCGAACGGCGCGCCGAGCGCCGCGAATTCCTCGCGCAGCCAGCCGATCCCCACACCGAGCAGAAGCCGCCCGCCCGACAGGCGGTCGATCGTCGCCGCCTGCTTCGCGACCGTCACCGGGTTGTGCTGCGGCAGGATGAGGATTGCGGTGCCCAGTTTGATCCGCGTCGTCGCCGCCGCCGCCCACGCCAGCCAGATCAGAGGGTCCGGCAACGGGATGTCGTCCCGCCCGTCCGCCATCTTCCCGCTGGGGGAATAGGGATAGGCCGACTCGTAGCCGGCGGGCACGACGGTGTGCTCGACCGTCCACGCCGACTCGAAGCCCGCTTCCTCGCTCGCCTGGAGCAGTTCGACGGCGGCGGCGGGGTCGACATAACGCCCCGTATTGCAGTAGCGCAGCGCGAATTTCATCGGTCCTGCCTCGCTGGTTCGCGGCGCGAACGCATCCGCGCGACGGTTGCGGTATGCAGTATAAGGTAGCGCGCCCGCAGGGAGACCGCCATGCCGCCGCTCGCCGATGTCCGCGTGCTCGATTTCACCACCCTGCTGCCGGGGCCGTTCGCCACCCTCGTCCTTGCCGAGGCAGGGGCGGAAGTGATCAAGATCGAACGCCCCGGCGGCGAGGAAATGCGCGGAGGGCGGCCGCGCGCCGGCGACCACGGGCTGTTGTTCGCCATGCTCAACCGCGGCAAGAAGAGCATCGAGATCGACCTCAAGGCGCCCGGCGCGGCGGCGCGCCTGCGGCCCCTCGTCGAAAGCGCCGATATCCTTGTCGAACAGTTCCGCCCCGGCGTCATGGCGCGCCTCGGCCTCGGCTGGGACGACGCGCGCGAAATGAACCCGCGGCTCGTCTACTGTTCGATCACGGGCTATGGACAGGACGGGCCGCGCGCCGCCGTCGCGGGCCACGACCTGAACTACTGCGCGGACACCGGTTTCCTGTCGATGACCCGCGGCGTCGACGGCGCGCCCGCCATCCCGCAGACCCAGATCGCCGATATCGGCGCCGGCAGCTACCCGGCGGTGATGAACATCATGTTCGCGCTGTGGGCGGCGCGCCGCGAAGGACGGGGCGCCTGTCTCGACATTTCGATGTGCGACAACCTGTTCCCCTTTCTGTGGGCGCCGATGGCCATGGGGCATGCCACCGGGCGCTGGCCGCGGGGAAACGACATGTATCTCACCGGCGCGTCGCCCCGTTATCGGCTCTACCGCACACGCGACGGCGAATATGTCGCCTGCGGCGCGCTGGAGCCGAAATTCTGGGCGAATTTCTGCGAGATCGTCGGCCTGGACGAGGAGCTGCGCGACGACGAACGCGACCCGCAGGCAACGGCCGACGGAGTCGCCGCGCGCATCGCGGCGCGCGATGCGGCGCACTGGCGCGCCGCGTTCGCCGCCTCCCGCGATGTCTGCGCCGGCGTCGTGCGCCGCCTCGACGAAGCGCTGGCGGACCCGCAATTCGCCGGCCGCGGCCTCTTCTCGCACATGCTGGAGGGCGGGGAGACGCCGCTGCCGGCATTGTCGGTTCCGGTGGCGGCGGCGCTGCGCGGCGCGCCGCGGGCGGCGTGCGCGCCGGCGCTCGGCGGCGCCGATTCGCTGCTTGCCGAACCGCCGCCCGCGGCGGCGGAGTGAAACCCGTGCCCCGCGTGCTGCTGATCCAGGGCGCCAACATGGCGTGGCTCGGCAAGCGCCAGCCCGAGCTCTACGGCGCCGGGACCGCCGCCGCGCTCGACGCGCGTCTCGAGGACTGCGCGGCGCGGCTCGGGATCGACCTCGAGATTTTCTACACCCACGTCGAGGGCGAGGCGATCGCTCGCCTCTACCGCGGCGTCGAGGACGGAATCGACGGCCTGGCCATGAACCCGGCGGGCTTCACCCGCGCCGGTTTCGCGCTGCGCGATGCGATCGTGGGCTGCGCCGGCCTGCCCTATATCGAGATACACATCACGAATATTGAGAAACGCGGCATCCGGTCGGTCCTGGCGGACGCGGCGCTCGGCGTCGTCGCCGGTTTCGGGCTTTACGGATACGAACTCGCGCTCGAGGCGATGGCGGCGCATCTCGGAAAGGCGGCGGCGTGAGCGCCCTCAGGGTTTCTCCGGGCATCCTCGACATCGCCGCCTATGTTCCGGGCCGCTCGCGCGCCGCCGGCGGCGGACGGACGATCCGGCTGGCGTCGAACGAGACCCCTCTCGGCGCCAGCCCGCGCGCCGTCGAAGCCTTTCGCCGCTGCGCCGGCGAGCTTTACCGTTATCCCGACGGCGGCGCCGTGGCGCTGCGCGAGGCGATCGGCGCGCGCCACGGGCTGGACCCTGCGCGCATCGTCTGCGGCGCCGGTTCGGACGACCTCCTCAACCTGCTCGCGAGCGCCTATTGCGGGCCGGGCGACGAGGCGATGTTCAGCGAACACGCCTTCGCCATGTTCCGCATCGTCGCCCAGGCGGCGGGGGCGACCCCGGTCGCCGTGGCCGACCGCGGACTCGCGGCCGATGTCGACGCGATGATCGCGCGCGCCGGGCCGGACACGGCGATCTGCTTCCTCGCCAACCCCAACAACCCGACCGGGACGTGGCTGACCGCCGCCGAAGTGACGCGCCTGCGCGCCGGGCTCCCCGACCGTTGCCTTCTCGTCATCGACGCCGCCTACGCCGAATATATGCGCCACGGCGACTATGCCGACGGCGCCGCGCTGGTCGACCGCTGCGACAATGTGGCGATGACGCGGACCTTCTCGAAGATCTACGGCCTGTCGGCGCTGCGGCTGGGCTGGCTCTACGGACCGCCGGAGGTGGTCGATGTCGTCAACCGCATCCGCATGCCGTTCAACGTCAACCGGGCGGCGCAGGAGGCGGGGGTCGCGGCGCTCGACGACGCGGCGTTCGTCGCCCGGGCGGTGGCGCACAACGAGCGCTGGCGCCCGTGGCTGGAGCGCGAATTGTCCGCCCTGGGCCTCGCGATGCATCCGGGCGCGGCGAATTTCGTGCTGGCGGAGTTCCCGAACCCGCGCCGCAGCGCCGCGGCGGCCTACGCCTTCCTGCTCGAACGCGGCGTCGTCGCGCGCGCGCTGGACGGTTACGGCATGGCGGATTTCCTGCGGTTTTCGCTCGGTCTGGAGGACGAGAACCGCATCGTCGCGGAGGCGCTGGGGGAATTTCTCGCCTGAGCCGGTCCTGTCGCGCACGGGCGTGTTGATTCCGGCGGCGACCCGTGTCTAACTGCGGGGAGCGCCGATTTCCGCGGCGGGCGCGCCGCGTTTCGCCGGGCGTTCCGGGGGCTTTTCGGGGCGGTTTCGGGGGGAGCGCGGGGGCCCGGGAGGGGCGGAGCCGCCGGCGCGGCATACGGAGGGAGCGAAACGTATGATCGAACTCAGCGTGAACGGGGTGCGGCGCCAGTTCAATGGCGATCCGAACATGCCCCTGCTCTGGTACGTCCGGGACGAGCTCGGGCTGACCGGGAGCAAATTCGGCTGCGGGGCCGGTCTCTGCGGGGCCTGTACGGTCCATGTGGACGGCGCCGCGGTGCGCGGGTGCATCACGCCGGTGGCCGACGCGGCCGGCAGCGCGGTGACCACCATCGAGGGCCTGGACCTCGAGGGCAACCACCCGGTGCAGCGCGCGTGGCGCGCGCACAACGTGCCGCAATGCGGGTTCTGCCAGTCCGGCCAGATCATGAACGCCGCGGCGTTGCTGGACGAGAACCCGGATCCGACGGACCAGGAGATTCTCGACGCCATGGACGGCAATCTCTGTCGGTGCGGCACCTACCAGCGGATTGCGGCGGCGGTCCGCACCGCGGCGACGGAGGCATAGTCATGTCGGTCATCCAGAATCTCAGCAGGCGCGACGTCCTCAAGGGCGCGGGCGCCACGGCGGGGCTGGTCCTCGGCGCGCAGATGCTGCCCAACGGCATGCTCGCCGGCAAGGCGCGGGCCGCCGCGATGGCGCAGCCCAACCTGTTCTGCGCCATCGATTCCGACGGCACGGTGACCATCACCTGCAGCCGCAGCGAAATGGGCCAGGGCGTGCGGACGGGCATTCCCATGATGCTCGCCGACGAGCTCGAGGCCGACTGGAACCGCGTGAAAATCTGGCAGGCGCCGGGCGACGCCGAGAAATACGACCCCGCCGGCCAGGACGCGCAAAACACCGACGGCTCGCGCAGCACGCGCCACCATCTGGACGTCATGCGCGAACTCGGCGCCCAGGCCCGCGACGTGCTCGAACGCGCCGCCGCCGAAATGTGGGGCGTCGACGCGAGCGAGGTCTATGCCCGCGACCATCGCCTCTACCACACCGGTTCGGGCGAATCCTTCGACTTCGGCGAGGTCGTGGAGACCGCCGCCGGCGTCGAGACCATGGAGTCGGTCCCGCTCAAGGACCCGTCGCAGTGGCGCTACATCGGCAAGGACATGCCGGTGGTCGACAATTTCGACATGAGCACCGGCGGCGGCATCTACGGCGCCGACGTGTCCATCCCCGGCATGAAGATCGCCGTGGTCGCCCGCTGTCCGGTCTATCGCGGGCGGGTCAAGTCGTTCAACGCCGACGCCGCTCTCGCGGTGCAGGGCGTCGAACAGGTGGTGGAAATCCCGCCGCTTCCCATGGATACCCCGGCGGAGTTCCGCGCCCTCGGCGGCGTCGCGGTGATCGGGACCAACACCTGGTCGGTTCTCGAAGGCCGCAGGCTGCTCGAGATCGACTGGGACATGGGGCCGAACGTCGCCCACTCCTCGAGCACCTACAACGACATGCTCCGCGAAGCGGCGCGCAAGGGCGCGACCGAAGACAGCGGCGTGGTGGTGCGCGACCGGGGCGATTTCGACTCCGCCTTCGCCGCGGCCGACCGCACCTTCGAGGCCGAGTATTTCGTGCCGTATTTCATCCACACCACCATGGAGCCGATGTGCGCGCTGGTCGACGCCACCGTGGACCCGGTCCAGGTGTGGGGTTCGGTGCAGTCGCCGAACGATGTGCGGAAATACGTCGCGGACGCCCTCGACATGAAGGACGCCGACGGCAACCCCGACGCCTCCAGGGTGGAGTGTAACGTCACCCTCCTCGGCGGCGGCTTCGGGCGCAAGTCGCAGAGCGATTTCGCCTGCGAGGCGGCGATCCTGTCCAGGATGATCGGCGCTCCGGTCCGCATGCAGTGGACCCGCGAGGACGACATCCAGATCGGCTACTACCACACCGCGAGCGCGCATTCGCTCAAGGCCGGGGTGGACGCCGACGGCAAGGTCACGGCCTGGAAGCACTCCGGCGCATGGCCGTCGATTCTCGCGCTCTGGGTCCCCGATCAGAAGGTTGGCTTCGGCATCGAATACGGCCTCGGCCTCGTCGATACGCCGTACAACGAAGTGCCGAACATCCGCATCGAGAACGGCGAGGCGGACCCGATGATCCGCATCGGCTGGTACCGGTCGGTCAACAACATCCAGCATTCGTTCGCGATGAACGGCTTCGCGCATGAAATCGCGACCGAACTGGGTCAGGACCCGGTGGAATTCCTCGCCCGCATGATCGGCGAGTCCGACAATATGGACCTCGCCGCCGACGGCGTGGAGGACTACTGGAACTACGGCGACCCGGTGGAGAAGTGGCCGATCATGCCGAACCGCCTGACCAATGCGCTGCGCATCGCCGCGGCGAAGGCGGGCTACGGCAAGCCGCTGCCCCCGGGGCACGGCATCGGCGTCGCGGCGCACCGGTCGTTCCACGCCTATGTCGCGACCGCCGTCCACGTCGCCGTGCGCGACGACGGCACGCTGCATGTGGTCCAGGTCGACACGGCCTATGACGCCGGGCGCTACGTGAACCCGGAGGGCATCAGGAAGCAGGTCGAGGGCGCGGCCATCTACGGCCACACCATCGCCCTGCACGGCCAGATCACGACCACCGACGGCGCGGTCGATCAGAGCAACTTCCACGACTACCCGATCACCCGTATCGGCGATGCGCCGCTGAACGTGCGGGTGCACCTGGTGGAAGACTTCGTGGACCGTCCGCCGAACGGCGTCGGCGAACCGGGCGTTCCGCCCTATGCGCCGGCTCTGGCCAACGCCATCTTCGCGGCCACCGGCAAGCGGATTCGCAACCTGCCGATCCGCCCCGAAGACGTCGCGGGCGCGTAGCGCCGCGAGCGTCCGAAACCTGCGCGGCTGCCTTCGGGCAGCCGCGTTTTTCTTGTCCGCAGGGCGAAGCGCATGACCGATATCCTCGACAAGCACGCGAAAGTTTCCCGAAGCGACGCGGAGTGGCGGCGCCTCCTCACCCCCGAACAGTTCAGGGTCGCGCGCCGCGGCGGCACCGAACGCGCCTTCACCGGCGCCTGGTGGGACAGCAAGACGCCGGGAACCTATGACTGCGTCTGCTGCGGCGCGGCGCTGTTCTCCTCGACCGACAAATTCGACTCGGGGACCGGCTGGCCGAGTTTCGTTCGCCCGCTCGACGGCGCCGCGGTGGCGACGGCGCGCGACGAATCCTGGGGCATGATCCGCACCGAGGTCCTGTGCGCGCGCTGCGACGCGCATCTCGGCCACGTCTTCGACGACGGGCCGGCGCCGACGGGCTTGCGCTATTGCCTCAACTCGGCGTCGCTCAAACACCGGCGCGCGTGAGCGTTCCCCTCACGGAGGAACGGCAGCGTATCGTCGAGGCGGTTTCGCGCGTCTGTAGCCGCTTCGACGCCGCCTGGTGGCGCGAACGCGAACGCACTCATTCGTTCCCGCACGAATTTCACGCCGCTGTCGCCGAGGCCGGCTGGCTCGGCATCGCCATGCCGCCGGAAGTCGGCGGCGCGGGCCTGGGAGTTACCGAAGCGGCGCTCATGATGCGCGCCATCGCCGAGTCGGGCGCGGCGATGAGCGGCTGTTCGGCCGTCCACATGAACATTTTCGGCCCTCTCCCCATCGTCGCCTTCGGCACGGAGGAGCAACGGCGGCGGTTTCTGCCGCCGCTGATCGAGGGCCGCGAGAAAGCCTGCTTCGCGGTGACCGAGCCCGACGCCGGCCTCGACACGACTCGGGTGAAGACCCGCGCGAGGCCGCAGGGGAACGGTTACGTCATCGACGGGCGCAAGGTCTGGACATCGACCGCGCAGGTCGCCGACAAGATGCTGATTCTCGCGCGCACGACGCCCATAGAGGACTGTGCAAAGCCCGCGGACGGTCTGAGTCTGTTCTATACCGACCTCGACCGCGGCGCGGTGACGGCGCGCGAGATCGTCAAGATGGGTCGCCATGCGGTCGACTCGAACGAACTGTTCATCGACGGTCTCCGGGTTCCGGCGGAAGACCGGATCGGCGAGGAGGGCAAGGGCTTCCGCTATCTGCTGCACGGCCTCAACCCCGAGCGCATTCTTGTCGGGGCGGAGGGCGTCGGCATCGGCCGCGCGGCGCTCGGGCGCGCGGCGCGCTATGCCCGCGAGCGCGTCGTTTTCGGGCGCCCGATCAGCGCGAACCAGGCGGTCCAGCACCCGCTCGCCGAGAGCTGGGCCGAGCTCGAGGCGGCGGAGCTCATGGTTTTCGAGGCGGCGCGGCGCTACGACGCGGGCGAGCCTTGCGGCGTGGAGGCGAACGCCGCGAAGCTTCTGGGCGGGCGCGCCGGCTACCGCGCCTGCGAACGCGCAGTCTTCGCCCATGGCGGTTTCGGCTACGCGGCGGAGTTCGACGTGGAGCGTTTCATGCGCGAAATATGGATCGCCCGTCTCGCCCCGGTTTCCGAGCAGCTAATCCTGAGCTACATCGCCGAACGCGCTCTGGGGCTCCCGAGATCCTACTGAAGGCGCGTCCTTTCTCGCTACCCCGCGGAGAGTCTTCAATGCCTCGTGCGAAGCCGAACTCGGTGTTGTTCCTGACGGTCTGTTCGCTCACCAAGGCGAGTGGCGGCGCGCCCGCATACGATGAAGGGTTGGCGATAACCTCCCTGCTGCCGTCGAAATTGAAGGCCCGGCTGCTGGAACGTCGCGAAGAGGCAAGGCGCCTCGTGCGGGGCGAAAGAGACTTGGACTGGCAAGGAATTCCCTTGTCCGAACTGGAATTCAACCGCGATCTGGCCGAGGGCGCTGACTTCGGGGGACGCCGCCGCGCGGCATATCTGCCGGCCGTGTATCGTTACGACGGACGCTTCTTTCAGACATTGGGGAATGAAGGCAGACGAAAGATCGCGGAAGGAGAGTATCCCACGCTGATCCTCTCCGGCTTATACGGGTTATTGCTCCCCACCGAGCCGATTCAACTCTACAGCTGTCCTCTCAGCGATCAAATTTCAGAACTGTGGCGTTCGGATTCCCTGCTCACGGAAGTCTTGTGTGAATACATAAGAAGGCGCGATATCGCCCGGATATTCGATTTGACCGCCATCGAAGGCTATTCGCAACTCATCGACTGGGCGCGGATTACGGTCACGCAAACGGAAGTACTGCGTTGCGCCGACAGCATGGCGGCAGGGGATTACGCTTTGACGTCCTTCGGACGCCTCCTGAGAACGACAATGCTCGAAATGTCCGAGGACGAGCTGATCGATATTCAACCGGAGACCAGAATAGAAACCGTCAATTTTGCGCCGTTCGAATATCCCGCATCTCCGGCGCATGGTAGAGAACCCGTTCCCCCGGGCGGATCGACCGCCGTCGAGGGAGTCGAAAAGCGCGGTTGGCGTGTAAGAATTACGTCGAATTTCTTGAAGTATATGAAGCAACACCCCGAAACATTCGATCCGACGAGCCGGGCGGTCGAGGAAATACGGCAAGACCCGCTATCTCTGCGCGGCGATACAATCAAGCCTCTTTCGCACGATCTGAAGGGAAAGTGGCGGTATCGGATTGGCGATTTCCGTATCGTATACGAAGCGGACCTCGAGCGGAAGATCGTGCGTCTGTTGGACGGCGGCCCCAGAAGCGGTATCTACTGAAGTCCCTGTCGACACAGAGTATCCGGTTTTCTTGACGTTCTCGTAGCGGATGCGGAGATACACTTTCGCTACGGCGCTCGGGCCGCAGGCGGACGTGCAAAACTGGACCACTCCCGTTCAACGCCGGGCGTTCCAGGGCGGGTCGAATTCGCGGATCAGCGCAGATTCCAGGCGCTGGGGTTCGTCGGTTTCCCGGATCCACAGGTCGATTGTCCGGTTTTCGCGCGTCGCCAGCAGGATCGCGTTGTTGATCTTGCAATTCGTCGATTGTCCGCCGCTGTAGCAGTTTGCCGGCTGTATGCGAGTGTAGCCTTGCCACCGTCGGCGCAGATCTTTTTTGGCCATACCCACATAGGCCACGATCCGCCGGTCGACGACGACCGCGTACACGCCGGGGGCAGTGGGCAATTCGGGCTCCGGGAACCGACAGAACGGCCCATGGCCGTTCGGATTGAGGGGTTTCCGCCCAGCCTTCTTGTAGCGCTTTTGCGGCATAAACTCCTTCGGCCTGCCGCCAGCCCACGCTTCCGGCTCGATGCTGTCGAACCGGCGGAATCCCCACCCGGCCAACCCCGGCGCCGTCGCGTCAACTCCTGTCGGCGGCTCTTCGACCGGGCGCCTGGCGCTACGGTCGGGGCGGGCGGCGGCCGGGCGGAATCGATGACGGCGATCGCCGGCGGCCGACGCAAGCGGAGCGCCGCGGCGGCGGAACACGACCGTCCCTTGCCGAACATTCACGTCGCTTGTGCGCCAGCCGGCGTTCATCCACGCGGAGGCCTGGCTATGGCTCTCGTCGTTCGACCACCAGACGGGATACTTTCTCGCGGAAGGCGGCAACACGCTTCCGAGAACGGCTTCGACATCGCGAAATGTCGCCGGCCACAGGGGCGATTGCAGCGCCCCGAGATGCCGTCCAAGTCTCTCATATTTGCCTGCCATCGCATACTCCTGCGGGATGCGCCGCTCCGCACCTGCCGACCGCTTGAAACGCCGGCCGCGCCGCGTTAGGTTGCGTCCGCCTCGGGGGAACCCTTCCGATCCGGGATAACGGGTTGATGCGGAACATTATCTCACGGTCGGCACCTCCGATGGACCCGACGGCGGCCCGCGACCCTCAGGAGACAGCGATGGACCCGAACACGAAAACCGAGATCGAAGCGGCGGCGTTCCGGACGCTTGTGGGGCATTTCCGGGAGCGGACCGATGTGCAGAACATCGACGTCATGGAACTGGCGGGCTTCTGTCGCAACTGCCTGTCGAAATGGTACCGCGCCGAAGCCGAAGCGCGCGGCGAAACCCTGAGCTACGAGGACGCGCGGGAAATCGTCTACGGCATGCCCTATGCCGAATGGAAGGCGAAATACCAGACCGCCCGCCCGAAAGACGGCGCCGGCGACTCGGCGGGGGCGTGAACGGCGGTGGCGGCGTTCGGACAATATCGCGACCTCGGGGTCGTCCTGGAGGACCATGTGGCGCTGGTGGAGATCCGGCGCCCGCCGCATAACTTCTTCGACCACGCGCTGATCGGCGCCCTCGCCGACGCCTTCGAGGCGCTCGACCGCGAGGGCGACTGCCGCGCCATCGTGCTCGCGTCGCAAGGCAAGTCGTTCTGCGCCGGGGCGGATTTCGCGTCGGGCGGCGATTTCAGCGAACGCCAAGCCGCCCCGGCGGACGGCCGCGGCGGCGCCGAACCGCTCCGCGCCGACTCCCTCTATCGCGAGGCGGTGCGCCTGTTCCGCACAGGCGCGCCGATAGTCGCGGCGGTGCAGGGCGCGGCGGTCGGGGGCGGGCTGGGGCTGGCGATGGTCGCCGACCTCCGCGTGACCTGCCCGGAGGCGCGCTTTTGCGCCAATTTCACCCGGCTCGGTTTCCACCCCGGCTTCGGGTTGACGGAAACCCTCCCCGCCGTAATCGGGCCGGGCAAGGCGGGGCTGATGTTCTATACGAGCCGCCGCGTCAAGGGCGATGAGGCGTTCCGCTACGGCCTCGCCGATGTGCTGGCGGCGGATCGGGAGAGCGTTCGCCCCGAAGCCATGAAACTGGCGGCGGAGATCGCCGAAAACGCGCCGCTGGGGCTGACGGCGACGCGCGCGACGATGCGCGCCGGCCTCGCCGACCGGGTCGCTGCGGCGACCGACCGGGAGCTCGCGGAACAGACCCGCTTGCGGGCGACGGCGGATTTCGCCGAAGGGGTAAAGGCGATGGCGGAGCGGCGAAGACCGGACTTCGCGGGGCGCTGAGCGATGGCCGCGCCGGAGGCGGTCGAACGAACGGTCGACCCGGCGCTGGTCGAGGGCGTCGCGCGCATCCTGCGCGATCTGGCGGATCCGCGCGACGTTAACGCCGCTGCCGACGGCGCCTGGCGGGCGCCGTTGTGGCGGGCTCTCGAAACTTCGGGCGCGACCCGGCTGTGGTTGCCCGAGGCCGCCGGCGGCGCCGGCGCTTCGCTGGCGGAGGGGTTCGCGGTCCTGCGCCGGGCCGGCGCCTTCGCGCTTTCCGCGCCGCTGGCGGAAACGCTGATCGCCGCCCGCCTGCTCGCCCGCGCCGGGCTCCGCGTCCCCGAAGGACCGCTTGCGGTCGCGGAACTGCCGCCCGACGCGCTGGACGGCGGCGTGCTGAAGGGGAAGGCGACGGCGGTTCCCTTCGCGGCCGAAGCGCGGTGGCTGGCGGTGTCCGCCGGCGGACGGGTGGCGCTGGCGGCGCGCGAGGCGTGCGGTATCGGGGCGGGCGCGAACCTCGCCGGCGAGCCGCGCGGCGACGTAACGTTCGACGGGATACGCCCCGCCGCGGTGGCGATGAGGGAAATCGACCGGCGGGAATTGCGGACGCTCGGCGCCGCCGCGCGGGCGGCGCAAATGACCGGCGCGCTGGAGGCGCTGCTCGACATGACGGTGAGCCACGCCCGCGAGCGGGTCGCTTTCGGACGACCGATCGCGAAATTTCAGGCCGTGCAGCACGAATTGGCGAAACTCGCGGGGGAAACCGCGGCGGCCATCGCAGCGTCGGGCGCCGCCGCGGCGGCGCTGGCGGAAACCGACGGCGGAGACCGCATGGACGACCGCGCCTGGATGGAAGTCGCGGCGGCGAAGGTCCGGGTCGGCGAGGCCGCCGGCGCCGGCGCCGCGATCGCCCATCAGATGCACGGCGCCATCGGTTTCACCGCCGAACATGTCTTGCAGCGCTATACGCGCCGGTTGTGGTCGTGGCGCGACGATTTCGGCGCCGAAAGCCGCTGGGCGGAGGAACTGGGGCGCATGGTCGCGGCGGCGGGCGCGGACGCCCTGTGGCCGACCCTCACGCGGCCGGCGGGGAGCGCGGCATGAGCATTCCGCTGCGTTTCGACCCGGCGCCCCTGCCGCCGGAGGCGGAGTCCCTGCGGCGCGACGTGCGCGCCTTTCTCGAGGCCGAGACGGCGGCCGGAACCATCGATCCGAACGGCGGGCGCGACGCTTTCGACCGCGGTTTCAGCCGCCGCGTCGGCGCGCGCGGCTGGATCGGCATGACATGGCCGAAACGTTACGGCGGCGGCGAGCGCAGTTTCCTCGAACGTTATGTGGTGAACGAGGAAATGCTGGCCGCCGGGGCGCCGACCCAGGCGCATTTCGTCGCCGACCGCCAGTCGGGGCCGGTCTTGCTGGCCTATGCGACGGAAGAGGTGAAACGCGATGTGCTGCCGCGCATCGTCCGCGGCGAATGCGCGTTCTGCATCGGCATGAGCGAGCCGGAGGCGGGCTCCGACCTGTTCGCCGCCCGCGCCCGCGCCGCGCGCGCGGCGAACGGGTGGCGGCTGGACGGGCGCAAGGTCTGGACCAGCTACGCCCATCGCGCCGACTACATGATCGGCCTGTTCCGCACCGCGCCGGCGACGGCGGACGACCGCCGCTACGGCCTCAGCCAGTTCCTCATCGACATGAAGACTCCTGGCGTCGAGGTCTCGCCGATCCCGTTCATGACCGGAGAGAGCGAGTTCAACGAAGTCGTGTTCGAGGACGCGCGACTGCCCGCGAACGCGCTGCTGGGCGAAGAGAACATGGCCTGGAAACAGGCGACGGGCGAGCTCGCCTTCGAACGCAGCGGGCCGGAGCGTTTTCTCGAAACCTTTCAGGTGCTGACGGGCCTGGTCCGGGCGCTGGGGCCGGCGCCCGACCGGCGCGGCGCCGAGGGGCTGGGGCGGCTCGCCGCGCAGCTCAATACCTTGCGCCGTATGTCGATCGCGGTCGCGGGGATGCTCGCCGCCGGCGAACGACCGGCGCTTGAAGCCTCGCTGGTCAAGGACCTCGGGAGCAATTGGGAGCAGGCGCTGCCGGCCGTGGCGCGCGATCTCGCCGCCTTCGTCGAACGCGACGCGGGGAACCGCCCCGATTTCGAAGGGATTCTCGCCCATGCGACGATGATCGCCCCGAAACTCACTATCCAGGGCGGGACCCGCGAGGTGCTGCGCGGCATCGTCGCGCGCGGCCTGGGGCTGCGCTGAGCGAGCTACCCGGCGGCGGCGAGTTCGACCGACACCAGCTGCGACACGCCGCGCTCGCCCATCGTCACGCCGTAGAGACGCTGCATCCGCGCCATCGTGTGGCGGTGGTGGGTGACCACCAGGAAACGGGTTCGTGTCTCGGCGGCGATGTCGTCGAGCAAATCGCAGAAGCGTTCGACGTTGGCGTCGTCGAGGGGCGCGTCGACCTCGTCGAGGACGCAGAGCGGCGCCGGACGGGTGCGGAACACGGCGAACAGCAGCGCCAGCGCCGCGAGCGCCTTTTCCCCGCCCGACAGCAGAGACAATGTTTGCGGGCGCTTGCCCGGCGGGCTGGCGACGATCTCCAGGCCGGCCTCGAGGGGGTCGTCCGCGCCGACGAGGGACAGATGCGCGCGGCCGCCGTCGAACAGGCGCGCGAAAAGCTCGCGGAAATGGCCGTCCACTTCTTCGAACGCCGCCGTCAGCCGCGCCCGGCCCTCGCGGTTGAGAGAGCCGATGGCGTCGCGCAGGCGGGCGACGGCGGCAACCAGGTCGTCGCGCTCGCGGCGCATGGCGCCGATGCGCTCGTCGAGTTCCGCCGCCTCGAGTTCGGCGCGCAAATTGACCGCCCCCATGCGGTCCCGTTCGCGGCGCAGGGCGTCGGCGCGGCGTTCGAGGGTCCCGGCGTCGTCGAGCTCCTCCACGCCGCCGGCGCCGGCGATGCGGAAAGCGTCGGCGGGACCGCAATCGAATTTGTCCGCGATCCGCTCGGCCTCGAGTTCGACGCGGGCGCCGGCCGCCTCGCGCGCCCCCTCGGCGCGGACTTTCTCCTCGCGGCTTCGCGCCAGCGCGCGGTTGGCGTCTGCGAGCGCGCGGTCCGCCCCGGCAAGGCGGGTTTCTGCCGCCGCGAGAAACTCTCCGGCGCTGCGCTGCGCGGCTTCGGCGGCGCGGAGGTCGTCGTCGAGCGCGGCGCCGCGTCGTTCGAGGCGCGCCGGCCGGGCGCGCAAGTCCCGAAGGCGCCGCTCGGTTTCGGCGCGACGGTCGGCGAGGGTTCGAAGGCGTTCGGCGGCGCCGGCGCGGCGCCGGCGCCAGTCGGCGGAATCGGCGTCCAGCGCCGCGAGCCGCGCCGCGCGGGCCTCGGCGGCGCGCGCGAGGGCGGCGTGGCGGCGCAGCAATATGTCGAGGTCGTTGCGCGCCGTCCGGTTCGCATAACGACGGGCGGCGACGGCGGCGCGCAGCGCGCCCCGGTCGGGCAGGGCGGCGAGCGCGCGGGCGGTCTCTTCGCGTTCGGCGGCGGTTTCGCGCCGGTCGCGGTCGATGGCGGCGGCGGTTTCGCCGAGCGCCGCAAGTCGCGCCTGCCCGGCGGCGCGCCGGCCGGCGGCCGCGTCGCGGCGTTCGCGCGCGGCTTCGAGCGCCCTTGCGGCGCCGGCGGCGGCGCGGGCGCCGCGCGATTCGGCGCTGCGGGCGGTTTCCAGCGCGGCCAGCGCGGCCCCCAGGACGTCGGCGGCGCGAGCGGCGCCGGCCTCCGCCGCCTCGCGGCGCGCCGCGAGCGCGGCAGCCTCCGATTCGAGACGCGCCAGCCGGCGGCGTTGCGCAAGGCGCGCCGCCGCGCCGCCCCGGGCCTCGGCGGCGGCGACGAAACCGTCCCAGCGCCACAGGTCGCCCTCGCGGCTCACCAGGCGCTGACCTTGCGCCAGCGCCGCTTGCAGCGCGGGCCCGTCGGCGCGCGCCGCCAGCCCCACCTGGCGGAGCCGCGGCGCGAGCAGCGGCGGCGCCCGGACGACGTCCGCAAGGGGTTGCGCCCCTGCGGGCAAGGGAGGCGTCTCGGGGCGGTCATCGCCGGGTAGCGCGCGCCAGTGCGCCGCCGCGCCGGCGTCGTCGCTCGCCAGCAGATCGTCGCCGAGCGCCGCCGCTACGGCGAGGACGAGCGGTCCGGGCACATCGAGACGGTCGAGCAGCGGCCGCCGCGAGCCGCCCGCGAGCAGCGTGGCGAGCGCGTCGCGTTCGGCGGCGGCGCGTTCGTGAGCCACCGCGGCGTCCCGCAGCGCTTCGCGTTCGGCGCGTTCGGCGGCGGCTGCGGCGTCGCGGCCGCGCGTGGCGGCGCGCACCGCCTTTCTGCGGGCTTTCAGGGCGTTCGCCCGCGCCTCTTCGCGCTCGCGCGCAGCGGCGTGCGCAGCTTCGGCCGCCGCGCCTTCGCCATCGTCGCGCAGCGCCGAGGCGACGGCGTCGCGTTCCTGTGCGACCGCGGCGGCGCGGCAATCGAGCGTCGCCATGCGCGCCTCGAGCGCCGCGGCGCGACGGACGGCGGACTCGCGCCGGGCGCCGGTTTCCGCCAGCGCCCCGGCGGCGGCAGCGAGTTCTCCCTCGATCCGTTCGACGCGCCGCCGCCCGGCGGCCAGCGCGAGTTCGGCGCGGGCGCGGCGGTCGCCCTCGGCCGCGCGCGCGGCGCGCAACCGCCGGGCTTCCCCGGCGAGACGGCCGTCCGCGGCTTCGGCTTCGGCGGCGAGCTCGCGCTCGCGGGCGGAGGCTGTCCCGGCGGCGTCGAGCCGGGCGCGCGCCGCTTCGGCGGCGTCCGCCAGACGGCGGAGTTCCTCGCTCACCTCGCGACGTTCGGTTTCGAGCCGCCGCGCCGCCGCGGCGGCCTCGGCTTCGGCGCCGCGCAGGGCCGGAACGGCGGCGGCCGCACGGCCTTGCGCCGCCGCGGCCTCCTCCGCGCCGCCGCTGCTCTCATTCACCGCGAGGGTTGCCCTTGCGAGCGCGGTTGCGGCGTCGCCGGCGGCGGTCTCGGCCTCGGCCCAACGGTGGCAATACAGCCCCGCCTCGGCGCGCCGCAGGCGCCGCCCCAGGGCGCGGTAGCGGGCGGCCTGGCGCGCCTGACGCCGGGTTTCCGCCAGATGGGCGTCCTCGGCGGCGATGATGTCGTCGAGGCGTTCGAGATTGGTTTCCGCGGCGCGGAGGCGGAGTTCGGCCTCGCGCCGGCGCCCGTGCAGCCCGGCGATGCCGGCGGCTTCCTCGATCAGGCGGCGCCTTTCGGTGGGTCTTGCGCCGATGAGCGCGCCGATTTCGCCCTGACTCACCAGCGCCGACGAACGCGCGCCGCCGGTCGCGTCGGCGAACGTCAGCTGCACGTCGCGCGCGCGGGTCTCGCGCCCGTTTATCCGGAACACGGAGCCGCCGCCGCGCTCCATGCGCCGCGCGATCTCGATCTCGCCTTCTGTCTCCACCCCGGTTCCGCCGTCGCCGGCGCGACCGTCCGCGCCCTGCGGAGCGCCGACCAGCGCCAGACTGACTTCGACGAGGGCGCTCGGGGGGCGCCCGCCGGCGCCGGCGAAGATGACATCGTCCATTTCGTCGCCGCGGATGCGGCGGGCGGCGCTTTCGCCCATGGCCCAGCGCAGCGCGTCGACGAGGTTGGACTTGCCGCACCCGTTGGGTCCGACAATGCCGGTCAGTCCCGGTTCGATACGGAGTTCGGTCGGCTCGACGAACGATTTGAAGCCGGCGATTCTCAGTCGGGCGAGGTGCAACGCGCCCTCCGCGCCGGCGGTTTCCCGGCGGTCGCCCGCCGTCGGGGCGCGGGAGCCCGCGGGGCGCTACTCGGCGCGCGCCGCGACTGCGCGTTCGAGGTCGCGGTCCGTCGGCGGGTCGTCCAGCCGTTCGCCGTTGAGGACGAAACTCGGAGTGTGGTCGATATCGTATTCGGCGATGGCTTCGGCGCGCGAGCGCAGCAGGGCGTTCTGGAGGTCGACATCGCACAGACACTCGCCGACGCGACGCTCGCTCATGCCGCCCTTGCCGCCGAGTTCGGCGAGTTTCTCCCAGATTTCCGGCCATTCGCTGCGCGGGCAGTCCGCCTCGAGAAAGGCGTTCCAGCTGTCGCCCGTCATGCCGAAAGCGGCGGTCGCCCATTCGCGCTGCGCGGCGAAGATCAGGTCGAGCCAGGCGAAATAGCGGTCGGGAGCGGCGCAGTGGGCCAGCGCGCCGCCGAACACCGCGGCGCCGTTGAGCGGAAAGTCGCGGAACTCGAGCTTCACCATGCCGGTGTCGATGAACGTCTCCTTGATCTCCGGCAGCCGCTGGCTGTGGAAGGCGGCGCAATGGGGGCAGCTCATGGACGCGAATTCGATCAGCGTGACCGGCGCATCGGGGTCGCCGAGGGTCTTGGGCGAGGCGTCGACGGCCGCGTCTTCGGCCAACGCAGACGACAGCGCGGCGATCAGACCGGACAGAAAGGCGGCGGCTGCGAAACTGCGACGAAGCATGGTGCGGTCCTCGGCGGGTTACGGTTCGTTCGACCACGGGCTCGAGTCGCCCGGAGGAATGGGAACGACGGGTTCGGCACTATCGCCCGCGCGCCCTTGCGGCACAAGCGCCGGGCGGTTCGCCGCGGCGACGCGGCGGCCGAGCCGCTCCAGCGCCTCTCGCAGCGCGCCGTCGGAAACCGTCGCCAGCGACGCCCGGGCGCCGGCGGGCGCGTCGCGCGCCGGCCCGGGTTCGCGCCGGGCGGCGGGCGGCGGCGGAAGCGGTTGCTGGCGACAGACGAGGCGCTTGACGGCTTCGTAGCCGGCAAAGACGGCGATCCGCTCCCGCAGCTGGGGCTCGACATGCTGCAACAGGAGCGCGGTCGGGCCGTCGGCGCGCAGCACCAGCGTGCCGTCCCGGCGCAATTTTTCGGGGGCGCAGCGGGCGGCGAAGTCGGGTCCGACGATCGCCGCCCACTCGGTCAGCAATTTCGCCTCGCGGAAACCGCGCGCGGCGAAAGCGCGGCCGCCGACGCGCGCCACGAGGCCGCCGATACGGCGGACTTTGCCGCGCGGCAGGGCCGGCGCCGCTTTCTCCCTGCGGTGTCGCGCGCCGCTGCGTCGCATCGTCCCTCCCCGCCAGCAATTCTCATTTGGCCCGTAGCGATGCGGCGGACCGGTCGCGGCCGCCCCTGGGAGCGCCGGCGTCTCGCCGGCATCTGTGTCGTCGCACGCTTCGCGCGCATGCCGGCGAGACGCCGGCGCTCCCAGGGAGGGCGTGTCCATCGCCATAATGAGAACCGCTGCCTCCCCGCCGCCGTCCGCTTGTCCGTCGCTTCGGGCCGGCTACGCTGGGCGGGAGTCTACCGCCACGCGACCGGGGCGCGCCAATGTCGGAGCACGGGGCCGGCGAGAACGCCGCGGCGGCGCTGCTCGCATGGTTCGACCGCCACCGCCGCGACCTGCCGTGGCGCGCCGCGCCGGGCGTGCGACCGGACCCTTACGCCGTCTGGCTCAGCGAAACGATGCTGCAACAGACCACGACAACGACCGTCGCGCGCTATTTCGGGCGCTTCCTCGCCGCATGGCCGACGGTAGAGGCGCTTGCGGACGCCGATCTCGACGCGGTCATGCGCGCCTGGTCGGGCCTCGGCTACTACGCCCGCGCGCGCAACCTTCACGCTTGCGCGCGGGAAGTGGCGCGCGCGCATGGCGGGCGGTTCCCGCCGGACGAGGCCGGCTTGCGCCGGTTGCCCGGCGTCGGCGCCTATACGGCGGCGGCGGTGTCGGCCATCGCCTTCGACCGGCCGGCGGCGGTGGTGGACGGCAATGTCGAACGGGTCATGGCGCGGCTTTTCGCGGTGGAGGCGCCCCTGCCCGGGGCGCGGGCCGAGTTGCGCGCCCGCGCCGCCGAACTGACGCCGCAGCGCCGCCCCGGCGACTATGCGCAGGCGGCGATGGACCTCGGCGCGACGGTCTGCACGCCGCGCCGGCCGCATTGTCTCGATTGTCCGTGGCGGGAACGGTGCCGGGCGCGGGCCCGCGGAACCGCCGCCGAACTGCCGCGCCGGTCGCCGCGGCCGATGCGGCCGCTGCGCCACGGCGTCGTTTTCTGGATCGTGCGCAACGACGGCGCGGCGCTGTTCGTGCGCCGCCCGCCGCACGGCCTGCTGGGGGGCACGGTGGGGCTGCCGACGACGGAGTGGGGCGACGCCCCGGTCGTCGATGCCGAACCGCCGGCGCCGGCGCGGCGGCTCCGCACCCTGCCCGGCGTCGTGACTCATGGTTTCACCCATTTCCGCCTCGAATTGCGCGTCCGCGCCGGAGTTGCGCAGGGCCCCGCGCGTTCCGGCCTGTGGCTCGCTCCCGGGGAGATCGACGCGCAGGCGTTGTCGACACTGATGCGCAAGGCGGTCGCCCATGCGCGCGCCCGCGCCTCCGGGTCCGACGGCCACGAGCAACTGTCTTGATTCGGCGACGGCGACAGAGTATCGGGCGGCTTCGTGTTCCGTCGCGCGGCAACGGAAGATTCGGCGCGGACCCAGGTCATGTCCCGTCCCCACATCACGGACGGCCCCGATTTCGCCCCGCCATTGTCGGTCGCCGTCGTCGGGGCCGGGCCGGCGGGGTTCTACGCCGCCGACGCCTTCCTGCGGCGGGGGGCGCCCTGTCGCATAGACATCATCGACCGCTTGCCGACGCCGTTCGGACTGGTGCGGGCGGGCGTCGCGCCCGATCACCAGAGCACGAAGAACGTCACGCGGGCCTGGGAGCGCGTTCTGCAACGCGACGAGGTGCGCCTCATCGGCAATGTCGCGCTCGGCGAGACGGTGGGCTACGACGAGCTCCGGCGCCTCTACGACGCGGTGGTGCTGGCCTTCGGCGCGCCGATGTCGCGTCGGCTCGGCGTCCCCGGCGAAGGGCTCGAGGGGGTGTGCGACGCGGCATCGTTCGTCGCCTGGTATAACGCGGTTCCCGGCGCCGGAGACCTGTCGGCGCGGGTGCGGCGGGCGCGCGCCGCGGCGGTGGTGGGCAACGGAAACGTAGCGCTGGATATCGCGCGTCTGCTCGCCAAGACCGGCGACGAGCTCGCCGAGGGCGACATCGACCCTGCGGCGGCGGCGGCGATGGCGGCGGCGCCGCTCCGGGACATCTACGTCATCGGGCGCCGCGGCCCCTTGCAGGCGAGTTTCACCGCGCCGGAACTCGCCGAATTCGCCGGTCTCGCGGAAGCCGGCGCGGTGGTCTCCGCAGACGACCTGCCGGAGAACGCCGACTCGGCGCCCGAGGAAGAGCGGACGAAGAAGCGGCGGAACCTGAAGATACTGCGCGGCTACGCCGACGCGGCGACGGCGCGCCCGGTGCGCGTGCGCTTCGTGTTCAACGCCTCGCCGGCGGCGGTTCTCGGAAACGGGCGCATGAGCGCGGTGCGGCTGGAGCGCAACCGACTGGAGGCCGGCCGCGCTGTGGGAACGGGAGAGACCCGCGAGATCGAGGCGCAGCTGCTGGTGACGGCGATCGGCTACCGCGTCGCCGATATCGCGCCGGGCCTTCCGCTGGACCCGCGCGGAACGGTGGCGAACGCCGGGGGCCGGGTGGCGCCGGGGGTCTACGTCACGGGTTGGGCGCGGCGCGGACCGACGGGGGTGATCGGGACCAATCGCAACGACGCCCGCGGGGTGGTGGAGCGCATCTTCGCCGACGGCGTTGCCGCCGCCAAACCGGGTCCCGCGGGTCTCGATGCGCTGCTCGCGGCGCGCGGGGCCCGTTGCGTGGACTATTCGGGGTGGCGGCGCATCGACGCTGCGGAAGTCGCCGCCGCGCGCGCGGCGGGCGGCGCGGGGAAGCGCCCGCGGGTGAAGTTCACGCGCGTCTCCGACATGCTGGAGGCCGCCGGCGTGGCGGCGCGATGACGACAGGGCCGCGCTTCCCCGACCTCGGGATCGTCATACCCACCCTGGACGCGGGGGCCGTGCTGGGTCCCACATTGCAGGCCGTCGCCGGAGTCGCGGGGGACATCGTGGCGGTGGACGGGGGGTCCGCCGACGACACGCGCGAGCGGTTGCGGGCCGCCGGAGTCCGCATCGCGACGGCGCCGCGCGGGCGCGGGACGCAACTCGCCGCCGGCGCGGCGGCGGTGCGCGGCGACTGGCTCCTGTTCCTGCACGCCGATTCGCGCCCGGGCCGCGGCTGGCTCGAGGCCGCGGCGGGGTTCATGCGCAGCCGCGACTCGCATCGGCGCGCGGCGGCGTTCCGTCTGGCGCTGGACCTGCCCGGGCGCGCGGCGCGGCGCCTGGAGCGCGCCGTGGCGTGGCGCTGCCGCGTCTTCGGACTGCCGTGGGGCGATCAGGGTCTGCTGATATCGCGCCGCCTCTATGACGAGATCGGCGGTTACCGCCCCATGCCGCTGATGGAAGACGTGGATATGGCGCGGCGTCTGGGGCGGCGGCGGATCGTCATGCTGGACGCGGAGATGCTCACTTCGGGGCGGCGCTACCGGGGCGGCGTGGCGGCGCGCGGACTGTTCAATCTCGGCTGTCTGGGGCTGTATTTCCTCGGCGTCCCGCCGCGCGCGCTGGCGCGCCTCTACGCGCGGTGACGCCGCGTCGCCATCTGGTCGTCTTCGCGAAAGCGCCGCGGCGGGGCGCGGCGAAGACGCGGCTGGCGCGCGATATCGGCCGCGCGGCGGCGTGGCGGTTCGCCCGCGCTCTGGCGCGCGACCTGCCGCGGCGTCTCGACGGCGGCGGGCGCTGGCGGCTGCTGATTGCGGCGACGCCCGACCGTTTCGCGCGCGAGGGCCGTTTCTGGCCGCCGGGAGCGGCGCGCGTCCCGCAGGGTCGGGGCGACCTCGGCGCGCGCATGGCGCGGGTGTTGCGGCGCTTGCCGCCGGGCCCCGCCGTCGCGGTGGGGTCGGACATCCCGGAGATCGCGCCCCGCCATATCGCGGCGGCGTTCCGCGCGCTGGGCGCCCGCGACGCGGTGTTCGGCCCGTCCCCCGACGGCGGCTACTGGCTGATCGGGCTGCGCCGCCGGCCCTCGCCGTCGGCGTTTCGCGGCGTGGCGTGGTCGACGGAGCGCGCGCTGGCGGGAACCCTGGCGACGCTGCCCCGCAACGCGCGGGTCGGCTACCTGGAAGCGCTGGAGGATGTCGACGACGGCGAGTCCTGGCGTCGCTGGCGCGCCCGGTCGTCGTCCCCGCGCTCGCGCAGGCGCGGCATGAGTTCGACAAGGTTGCAGGGCCTGAGCCGGTAATCGAGCTGATGCGCGAGAATCCCGTCCCAGGCGTCCTTGCAGGCGCCGGGCGACCCCGGAACCGCGAAGAGATAGACGCCCCCGGCGACCCCGGCGGTGGCGCGCGACTGAAGGGTCGAGGTCCCGATCTTGTCGTATGAGATCATGCGGAACAGCTCGCCGAAACCGGGGATGGATTTGTCGTAAAGGCTCTCGAAGGCCTCCGGCGTGACGTCGCGCCCCGTGACGCCGGTGCCGCCGGTGGCGATGACGGCGTCGATTCCCGGGTCGGCGATCCATGTCTCGAGGCGCGCGGCGATCGCTTCGCGGTCGTCGCGGACGATCGCCCGCGCGGCGACGACATGCCCGGCGGCGGCAATGCGCGCCGCCAGCAGCGCGCCCGATTCGTCGTCCGCCTTGCCGCGCGTGTCGGAGACGGTCAGCACGGCGATATTGACGGCGAGGAACGGCCGGCGTTCGTCGAGGCCCGGCACGGTCAGCGCGGCGCCGACAGATCGACGAATTGCCGCAGCGTGTCGTGCGCGTGATAGGTGGGCCAGCGCCCGGCGGCGAGTTCGTCGAGCGAATCGGCGTGCTGGCCGAGGCGGAAGCGATAGATCCAGAGATTGGCGAGGACGCGGCGCACGAAGCGACGGGTTTCCACGAACGGAATGCTTTCGAGGAACAGCAGCGGGTCGGGCTCGTCGAGGTCGCGCCGCCAGCCGGCGAGGCGCGACGGGCCGGCATTGTAGGCGGCGAACAGATAGACGAGGTTGCTGGAGACGGCCTTGCGGCCCATCAGGTGGTCGAGATAGCGCTGCCCCAGGGACAGGTTGAGGCCGGGCGCGAGCAAGGCGTCGGCGCCGCCCTTGCGGTAGTCGGTCTTGCCGTCCATCTCGCTCGCAGTGGCGGGCATGATCTGCAACAGGCCGCGGGCGCCGGCGGCGCTGCCGGCGGTCGGCTCGAACATCGATTCCTGGCGGGCGAGGGCGAAGATCAGCGCCCGGTCGATACGGAACCCGTCGTCGGGCCGCCAGCCGGGGACCGGGTAGAGGGCGCGGTCGTGCCGGCGCCCGTCGGCGACGGCGAGTTCGCTGCCGAGACGCAGCCCCACGGCATGGAGACCGAGTCGCTCGGCGAGCACGACGAGCGCGGAGATCGCTTCGGCGCCGACGCGCGGGTAGAGGGCGCGCAATTCGGCTTCGGCGCCGGCGGGGTAGCCGGCCTCGGCAAGGGCCATGGCGCGCCGCGCCGCCGGGCTGCGCTCGAGCAACCGCGCCGCCACCGCGCCGAGACGCGGCGGGTCCCAATCGAAGGCGGGGCGTTGTCCGAGCCGGCGCAGCGCCAGAAGACCGTAAAGGGAGCGCGGGCTTTCGGCGGCGGCGCGCAACATGCGTTCGGCGGCTTCGGCGCGGCCGAGCGCCTCGTAGGCCCGCGCCGCCCAGAAGGCGCCGGACGCGGCGAACGGCGAAGAAGGCGGACGGGCCTCGGCGAGCGCCGAGAAATGCCGCGCCGCGGTGCGCGGATCGTCCCGCCGCCACGCCGCCAGCCCGGCGATCCAGTGCGCGTCGGGCACGAGGTTGCCGGAGCGCTTCGCGGCGGGCGCGGCGAGCCGCACCGCCGCATCGTCGCCGCCGGCCGCGAACCAGGCGCGCGCAATGCGCGCCGCCAGCGCGTCGCTTTCCGCCGCGGTGAGCCAGCGCCGCGCGGGCGACGCGGCGAACGCCGCTTCGGCGGCGGCCGGGTCGTCCCGATTCGCGGCGCCGTGAACGGCGAGGCGCAGCGCCTCCACCGCCGCGCGCTCCTTCCTGCCGAGATCGCGCGACGGCAAGGGCGGCGGCGGGTCGGGCGCGGGCACGCCGTGTCCGACCAGGGCGTCGTCATAGGGCGGCCGGGGCGGCATGACGGCGCCGTCGGGCCGGCGCCGCTGCGCCAGGCGCCAGATGCGGGCGGCGCCGGGATGATCGGCCCAGACGCGCAGCCAGCCCGCCAGCTCGTCGAAACTCGACCGCCACGCGGTGGGGTGCATGTAACGCTGGAAGAGCACATGTCCCACGAGCAGCGGATCCGAAACCGTGGCGACGACGCGGTCCGCGCGCGCCCAGTCGCCCGCTCGCTGCGCCGCGAAGACCTGCCGGTAGCGTTCGGCGTCCGCCGGGTCGAGGATTCGGGGCAGGGGGACGACCGGGTCCGCCCATGCCCGCGGGTCGGTGAGACGGGCGACCCGCAGCGGCGCGTCCGGCTCTGCCCCGGCCCCGGCGGCGGAGACGTCGGCGGAGTCGGCGCGCGCGCAGCCGACCGGGCCCAGACCGACGACCGCCGCGAGCGCCGCCGCGCCCATAACGGCGGCGCTGCGCGCGCGCGGCGTCGCCCGCTTCATCGCTTCCCTCCCCATCGCATGGGAACAACATAGGCCGTCCGCGGCGGTAGCGCCAGCCGCCCGGCGCACGGCAGACATGCGCAAGGCGACCGCGGGAGCGGGGTCAGCGGCCCAGGTGGTCGCGAATCGCCAGCAGATCGCTCCACGCCAGGCGCTTGTGCGCCGGCTGGCGAAGCAGATAGGCGGGGTGGAACAGGGCGGCGGCGGCGACGCCGTCGGGGTCATCGGGAGGGAAACGGAACCAGCGGCCGCGCAGCCGGGTGATCCCGGCGGTCCGGTCGAGGAGATTCTTCGCGGCGACGCCGCCGACGCAGACGAGCACGCGGGGCCGGACCAGCGCGATGTGCCGATCGACGAAGGGCCGGCACAGGGCGATCTCCTCGGCGGAGGGCGCGCGGTTTCCCGGAGGACGCCAGAACAGCATGTTGGCGATGCGCGCCGTGCTCCGGTCGCGCCCGATCGCCGCGAGCATGAGGTCGAGCAGGCGCCCCGCCGGGCCGACGAAGGGCAGCCCGCGACGGTCCTCCTCGGCGCCGGGCGCTTCCCCGACGAGCATCAGGTCGGCGTCCGGGGCGCCGTCGGCGAACACCGTGTTCCGGGCGGTGCTCTTGAGCGCGCAGCCGTCGAAGGCGGCGACCGCCGCGGCGAGGGCGGCGACATCCGCGGCGGCGGCGGCGGCGGCGCGGGCTTCCTCGATCAGCGTCTCGGTGGGGACCAGGGCGGGTTCCGCCGCGCGCCGGGGCGGGGCGGGGCGGGGCCGCGGCGGCGCGACCGGCGCCGGGATTTCGGGCGTCGCGAAACGGTTGCGCGGGGTCTCGTCGACGGCTTCGTCGGCGCCCATCGCGACGAGCCAGCGCAGCGCCGCGGCGTCCTCTCCCGCCGGGGGACGCGCTGGCGTCATGCGGGGATCAGATACGACGCCAGGAAAGCGGTTTGCCGCTCGGGTCCCTGACCAGCGCGCCCTTGTCGTCCTGCGCCGCGACGTAACGCCCGTGGCCGACGAGGGAGCCGACATAGAGCACGGGCTTGACCGTCTTGCCGTCGAATTGCTTTTCGGCGCCGCTGCCCCTACTGCGCCGCGCCGGGTTGTTTCTGCTCGCCATTGTTTCCGCTCCGGGCGGTTTGTCGTCCGCGGCGCCGGCGCCCCGGCGCAGGCCGCAACCATAGCGCGAGCGCGCCGCAGCGGTCAAGCGCGTGTACTGGTTCCCGACCGACGGTCTGCGCGCGGCCGCCGCATTCGCGTTGACAGCCCATGGGCCGATGCGGATACTCCTCACTATGGCCAGTCTGGCATGCTACTGGCTGCCGGGTCCGCCGGTTTTGCGCGAATTGAAGCGGGCGTCGGCGCACTAATGTTGGAATCGGGAATTTGCTCATGCCCATTTTCGACTACCCCGGACGCCTCGCCGTGGCGGTCCGACCGATCCGCGCGATAGCGCGCCGGTATTGGTATGCACTGGCGTGCGCCTGCCTGATCGTAACGGCGGCAGTGTTACGCCTTTATGGGTTATCGGATCATTTCCTTTGGTATGACGAGATCCAGGCGGCAAACAATTCGGCATACACCCTCTCGGATACGTTGGCAGATACGCGCAACCACAATTCGAGCCCCATAATTTACCCTGTTTTGCTGTGGATTGTACAAAAAATCAACGTTTCCGCCTTCAGCCTTCGCCTGACGCCCGCGGTCGCGAGTATCCTCGTGGTTGCAGCGCTTCTTCTCTTGTTGCCGCGGGTGGGCGTCGATCGCATGGTCGCATTCTTTTCCGCACTCCTCGCGACCGTTTCCGTTTCAGCCATAAAACACGCCCAGGACGTCAGGGAGTACTCGGTCGACGCTTTCGTTGCTACACTAATGATCGCAGGCTTGCTGGCGTTTTTGAAGGACGGCCGTAAATTTCTTCTTTGTGCATCTCTGTTTGTCGCGCCGCTGATTCAGTACGGATTGGTCTTTTTTGGCGTTGCCGTTATCGCGACTGCAGTCACGATACAAACGATTGCGCTACTGCAAGAGAGCCCTTTGCGAGGAGATTGGATCGCGGCGCTCTTCCGCATATGCAACCGTCTTTTTCTACCCGCCCTTTTCTTCTCCCTGGCCTGTGTTACGAGTTATGCGCTCACTTTTTATCACCAATGGACCATTAAAGGTTTCTCCCGCATGATATCCTCCGATATTGTTTATGGATTGGATACATATTCGGGCGTCTATAGCGACGTTCTGTCGATTTTGGAGTTTTTCGCATACAGAACGGCTTTGTTCATGCAGTTCCATTTGCCGGAGACCGTCGCTATATTCATTGTCATGCTGCTGATCGGCGCCGCTCTCCTGCACGCTGCCCGGGGGCGGATTCGCTGGACAGCTATTCCCACATTATTCGTCTTCTCCATTGCAGGTGCGGTGTTGGCCGGCCTATTTAAATTATATCCCTTCGGCTCTATCCGTCAGACAATGTATCTATCCCCGATTCTTTTTCTGATTGCTGGGCACTCGTTGCATTCTATACTCGGTATCCGTTACGCTTTCGTGCGCAGGGGATGTGCAATTTTGCTTGCCGGATTCATTATACTGGCTGGAGCAAACAATATTCTGGCAAGCGGAGTCCTCAAAAAAAGCAATGGACAACATGACCAGGAGCGCTATTTCAATGGAATGCTGGGTATGTTGGAGCGCACACCTGAAAGCGATGCGATCTGGTTGGCCGGCGATTATCGCACCCAACAATTCCTTTTCTTTTATTACAGAAAGCACTACGCTGTGCGCAATAGGGGTGTTTTTATTTCTGAGGACAAGAGACCGGAGTCGGGGATGTTCAGGTTTCGCCAGGGAGATTGCAATCTGCTCGTAGAGACTATTGAAGAGTGTTTGCAGAAATACTCCCGGGATTTCTTTCCGGGGACATCGCGCCCGCTGCACCGGAGGATAGACCGACTGTGGATTATTACCGACATACCGTTCACACCTTGGCGCCATCAAAAATTATTAGCCGCCGTTAATCGGGACGGTGCGACGCCGCGTGAAATTCCGCTAACGTCTCGAAATGCAAGCGGACTGCCGGTCGATGTACGATTTGTGTACACACATAGGGAATCGATGAGTTCATCGGTTTTGACGCCGTATAAGCTTGTATCACTGGTCAGGGTTGAGAATTTCGACCGGTTTTACGAACCGACGCTTGAGCGGCTGCTGCACATTGGTGACTCCGACCGAATTCTGATCCGGTCGTTATTCGACGTATATATCCGCCATGGACGCCGATTGATTTATGTTAAGGAACCGTGTAGCGCCGAAGATACGCGGCAGCATTTCGATCTCTTCATTTATCCCGATCGCCTGGATGATCTCAACGCCGGCCGCAGGGAGAAGGGCTTTGAATCTTTCTATTTCCGTTTTGGGCGCCACGGCGTGCGGTACCGGAGTCGCTGCGTCGCGGCGGTCGACTTGCCCGAATACGACATCGATCGAATCCGTACCGGTCAGTATTTCAGACGAGTTATTGGCTCCGAAAGGGAAACCGTGCGCGTATGGGAGGGCGATGCTATTTTTCCCGACTCGCTCGCCGGCATTCGTCCCGACGATGGATGAATGTCAGCCGGCGTCGGAAGGCGACAGGGAGTCCGGCCTATGAGTATTCCGCCCCGCCAGCGGACGGCGGTCATAGGAGCAGGTTTCTGCGGCCTCGCGGCTGCCTGGGAACTCGCCCGGCGCGGGCTGCGGGTCGTTGTCCTGGAAGAAGAGGAGGAAATCGGCGGACTTGCGGGAAGCTTCCACGCGGGCGGGGCGCGCCTCGAGAAATTCTACCACCACTGGTTTGCCAGTGACGATGAAGTGATCCGCATGGTTGCAGAGTTGGGCGTGTCCGATCGCGTGACGTATCGTCCAACGCGCACAGGAATGTATTACAAACACGATTTTTTTAATTTATCGTCCCCTTTGGATCTACTGCGTTTTCGACCGCTGCCGTTTGCCGACCGCGTCCGGCTCGGCCTGCTGGCGCTACGGGCGCGCAGGGTGCGCGACTGGCGGTCGCTGGAAGATCGCACCGCTGCAGACTGGCTTCGCGAACTGGGTGGGGAGCGCGTCTGGCGTGTGGTGTGGGAGCCGCTTCTCCGCGGCAAGTTCGGACCTCTGGCGGAGGAGGTGGCGGCCGTCTGGTTCTGGAACAAACTTAAATTGCGCGGCGGCAGCCGCGGCCAGGGGGGAGGGGAGCGCCTCGCCTATTACCGGGGCGGTTTCGCCGCTTTGGCCGAAGCGCTCGCCGATGCGATACGCGCCCGGGGGGGAGAGATACTGACCGGATGTTCCGCGATTGGGTTGCAAGTGGAGGCCGGGCGCGTGACGGGGGTCGCCACGCCTGACGGGGTGCGGAAGGTCAACGGCGCGATCGCGACTCCCGCATTGCCGATCATCGCCGATCTGGTCGCGCCCCATGCGTCGCGCGCCTGGGTGGACAAGCTGCGGGACATCCGCTACCTTGCCAACGTGTGCGTGGTCCTTGAGCTGGATAGAAGCCTTTCGGAGATCTACTGGCTGAATGTCAACGACCCGGATTTTCCTTTCGTCGGAGTGATTGAGCATACGAATTTCGAGCCGGCATCGACCTATTCGGGCCGGCATATCGTGTATCTCTCTCGATATCTTCCGGAAAGCGACGCGATGTGGCGAATGTCGGAGCGCGAGGTGATCGCTTTCACGCTCGGACATCTGCGTCGGATGTTTCCCGACCTGACCGATAAGCATGTTCTGACCGCTCACGTTTGGCGCGCGCGCTACGCACAACCCGTGGTGGATCGGGGCTACCGTCGGCGCATTCCCGGCCGGCGAACCCCGATAGAGAACTTGTATCTGGCGACGATGGCGCAGATCTATCCGCAGGACCGCGGCACTAACTACGCGATCCGGCAAGGCCGGGACGCCGCCCGCGAACTCGCAGAGGCCCTGGGCGCCGGTTTTCACGGCAACCATCGCACCGGAAGGGATTCGAGTGTCTCCCGCAACAGGGTTTGAACCGACACCCGCGCTCCGGGTGAAAATATCCACATTTGGGAATCTTGATCGATCCACTGCCTTGAGAGGAACTTGCCTCTCAGAGCCGTTTACCGTTCGCCTGGAGAGCGTTCGTTGCGTTTGCCCGGTGCGTCATTTCCCACCGGCGAGGAAATCCACGATCTCTCGCGCCTGGTTTTCGGAAATTCCGGTATTCGGCATCCGGCTGCCCGGAGCAAATTCCTCCGGGGCTGTCAGAAACGCCACAAGGCTTTCTTTAGTCCAGATTTCGGCAAGATTATCGAACGCGGCCGAAAAATCGTAGCCGGCGACCGCGCCGGCGCGACGCCCGACCGCGCCGACAAGGTGAGGACCGACATTGTGCTGCCGGTCGCGCACACGGTGGCAGCGCGCGCAATGGTCGGCGAACAGCGCGACGTCGCTGGCGCGCAGCGGCGATACATTGTTGAACGCCATGCTCGCGAGAAAGGGGCGGACACAGGCCCCGAACGGCAGCGCCGCGCCAGAGCAGCCAGCCGAACGCCGCCGCGGCCGCCAAACCCGCCGCCCCTTTCAGAAATCTCGCGTGCGACCAAGGGGAGATCGCTCCGTTTCGAGAGGGCGCATGGCGGCCGTTGTTCCGACGCACGGAAGGGCGCAACCTATCCTACGACTCGCCGCTGCGCCGGGCCCGCTCGCCGCAGCCGCCTTTCGGCGGGCGACGACCTTCCGCGGGGGGCGAGTATCCGATCCGTTCCTTCACCAGGTAAAGCGGCTGTACTGGTTCACGACATATGAGACGTGGGGCGGTCGGTGGGGGTCTCGTTTGCTGTGAGGGATTGAAGGTATTGAGCGGGGGTGCGGTTGTCGAGGGCCTGGTGGGGTCGGAAGTTGTTGAACTCGTCGGCGAAGGCGTCGACCCAGCGGTTGATTCGGTTGAGGTCGTTGTCGGGGAGGTCCCATGTTGCGTAGAACTCATATCGCCATGCGCCGTTGTTGCGTTCGACGGAGCCGTTGAGTTTGGGGGATCGGGGCGGGAGTTCGAAGAGGTCGATTCCCCTGCTTTGGCATTCGCGTTCGAAGTCGGCTTTGAACTCGGCGCCGCCATCGACCTGGATGGCTCGGATGGGGAAGGGCATGTCTTCCTGGAGTTTGTCGAGGAAGCGTTTGGCGTTGTGAGCGGTTGCGCGCCTCCAGGCTTGCGCGCATGTCCAGCGGGTGACGGGGTCGTATGCGGTGAACTGCTTGATGGTCGGTCGCCCTGCGGTCCGGGTTATGGAGAGGGTGTCGAGCTGGACGATTTCTCCGGGTTGGGAGGGTTTGCATCCTTTGGGCAGGCGCGTGGCCCAGGGGCGTTTTCGTCGTGCGGCGCGGGGGGCGTTTCGGCGGAGGTCGGGGACGGGGAAGACGTGTCATTTTTCGACGAGGGTTTTGAGGATGCGGCCCACCGTGCTTTCGCTGGCGTCGAAGCCCTGGCGTTGGATGAGGACGGCGATTTTGGCCTTTCCCCACATGGGATAGTCGTTGCGGGCCTCGCGCACGGCCGCGACCAGCGCCGGCGCCCATTGCGCCCGGCGCACGCGGCGGGGGCGGCGCGAGAACGGTTCGAGGCGTCCGCGTTCGGCGCGTTTTCGCCAGCGGTAGAGGGTCGACAGGGGCACTCCGACCGCAGCCGCCGCCGAGCGGGCGTTCAGGCCGTCCGCGCGGGCCTGCTTCCAGCGTTCGATGGCGTCGCGTCTGTGCGCCCCTTCGCTACGCTCAGCGGCGCACAGACGCGACGCCAGGCGTGCTCCTTGTGTAATCTGTCTCGGCAGGCCGACAACCTGCATGGGGGCCTCCGTCGGCTGTTTCGTCACACCAAACAGCTTCGGAGACCCCCACCCCGCCTGCAAGCCTCCCCCCTCACATGTGTCTGAACCAGATCACGCCGCAATAGATTCCCGCTTTCGCGGGAATGACAAATATTTGCAAGGCTGTTCGATTTCTTCACATGCTCTTTCGCGGGAATGACGAGGAAGAAAATCAGATTTATCGTGAGAAACACCCCGGTTTCGACTGCGTAGACCGTTCCGGTGCGCAGCGTTCACCCATGTCGGTGGATTTTTACACGAACCTTCGCGGAACGAATACGCCGGAACGACGACAATCCGGCTCGAATCGAAGCGCCCGTCCATCCTGTCGACGTCTTGCAACGCCGCCGGAAATCCGGGCTTCATGCAGAGGGCTCGTTTTATTGAATCGCCCTGCGGCGAGAGCTCTCCGGTAATGCGCGCCGGGTCGGAGAATGGGGTGGGCGCCGATTCGGGCGGCGCGGGACTATTCGGCGGCGGCGGCTGCGGCGTCGGCCGGGCGCATCGTGAGTTCGGGGAACGGGCGTCCGAGGGCGCCGGCCACTGTGCCTTCGGTGCGCGCCATGCGTTCGTTGATGCGCGACAGGTCGGCCCGCGCGGCGTGCAGTTCGGCGCGCAGTTCGGCGTCCAGTCCGTCCATGCGCTCGCGCAACTCGTTCTGCGCGGCTTCGATGCGCATCAGGCGCTCACCGTGCGCCGACAGCGCCGCGCCGTGTTCGGCTTGCGTCGCCTTGATGCGCGTCAGGCGTTCGCCCTGTTCGGAAAGCATTGCGCTGTGCGCCGACAGCATTGCGCCGTGCGCGGACAGCGCCGCGCCGTGTTCAGCTTGCGTCGCCTCGATGCGGTCCATGCGCTCGTCAAGGCGGTCCATGCGTCCGCCCATGTCGATGCGCAGCCACGCCACGAGCGTCACCATCAACGCCGCAAGGCCGATGAAGCCTGCCAGGTCCGGGTCCATGCCGGTCTCCGTTCGCAGCCCGCGCGACGGGGCGGACGACGGCGGAGCATAGGGGGCGGGGCGTCGTCCCGCAACTTGTTGCCGGGCGGCGCGGGGCTATTCGGCGGCTGCGGCGTCGGCGGGGCGCATCGTGAGTTCGGGGAAGGGGCGTCCGAGGGCGCCGGCCACTGTGCCTTCGGTGCGCGCCATGCGTTCGTTGATGCGCGACAGGTCGGCGCGCGCCGCGTGCAGTTCGGCGCGCAGTTCGGCGTCCAGTCCGTCCATGCGCTCGCGCAACTCGTTCTGCGCGGCTTCGATGCGTATCAGGCGTTCGCCGTGCGCCGACAGCATTGCGCCGTGTTCGGCCAGCGTCGCCTCGACGCGCGTCAGGCGTTCGCCCTGTTCGGTTTGCACAGCCTCGATGCGCGCCAAGCGTTCGCCGTGTTCGGACAGCGTCGCCTCGATGCGGTCCATGCGCTCGTCGAGGCGGTCCATGCGTCCGCCCATGTCGATGCGCAGCCACGCCACGAGCGTCACCATCAACGCCGCAAGGCCGATGAAGCCTGCCAGGTCCGGGTCCATGCCGGTCTCCGTTCGCCGTCCGCGCGACGGGGCGGACGACGGCGGAGCATAGGGGGCGGGACGCCGTCCCGCAACTGTTGCGGGCGGCGCGTGTCGCTAGGCTCAGGACCCATAAAGGGGGTTGCGTTGGGTTAGGATGTGTGGTGTGCTGCCACCAGATACAGGGGGTGCACCATGTCCGACCACCAAGTCTGGCTCTCCGAGACCCAATTTGATCGCATCCGGCCGCTGCTGCCCAACAAGGTCCGCGGCGTGCCCCGGGTCGATGACCGGCGCGTCATCTCCGGCATCATCCATGTGATCCGATACGGCCTCATCCGGCGTCACGCGCCCTCCGAATACGGTCCCCACAAGACCCTCTACAACCGCTTCGTGCGGTGGAGCGAGGCCGGCGTGTTCAACCACATCTTCGCGGCCCTGGCGGCGGAGGGCCGGGCAACGGGGACGGTGATAATCGACGCCACCCATCTGAAGGCGCACCGCACCGCAGCCAGTCTGCTAAAAAAGGGGCTCTTTCGCGCTGTATCGGACGCACCCGGGGCGGCCTCAACTCGAAACTGCACGCGGTCTGCGACGGCGACGGCAAGCCCCTGATCATGCTGCTGACCGAAGGGCAGGTCAGCGACCATCGCGGCGCCGCGATGATGTTCAACGCCTTGCCGCCGGACGCGAATGTCCCGATTGGCGACAAGGGCTACGACAGCGACCGCTTCCGCGAAGCCCTGGAGGGACGCGGGATCGCCCCCTGCATCCCCGGACGGGCGCACCGCAAGAAGCCGGTCGCCTGCGATGCCGGGCTTTACAAGCAACGCAACCTCGTTGAGCGCATGTTCGGTCGGCTCAAGGACTGGCGACGCATCGCCACGCGATACGACCGCTGCGCGCACACCTTCTTCAGCGCCATCTGCATCGCCGCAACCGTCATATTCCGGTTATGAGTCCTGAGCCTAGAAAGGACGCCGTCGCCCTCCCAGCCCCGCGCCGCCTCCGGCGACGCTTCAATGAGGCTGGGGCGCAAACGCCCCAGAAAGGCCTCGATGCTCGCGGACGAGGAACACGCGACTATCGGCTTCAATGAGGCTGGGGCGCGAACGCCCCAGAAAGACCTCGCCGGTCCGGTCGGGCGCGAACGCGTCGGCGAGCTTCAATGAGGCTGGGGCGCGAACGCCCCAGAAAGACCGACGCGACAATCGGCGCCGACGCCGTGAACCTCGCTTCAATGAGGCTGGGGCGCGAACGCCCCAGAAAGGCAAAATGCTCCGCTGCCTCGTCACGATATGGGACCGGCTTCAATGAGGCTGGGGCGCGAACGCCCCAGAAAGGCGTCGTCCTCCGCGCCCTCGGCCGCGACGCCGAAGGGCTTCAATGAGGCTGGGGCGCGAACGCCCCAGAAAGGACGCGGGCGCCTCCGGGGGCGCTTCGGCCTCGGCGCTTCAATGAGGCTGGGGCGCGAACGCCCCAGAAAGGAAACAGAATCGGCGACTGGCAAGAAGAGACATGGGAGCTTCAATGAGGCTGGGGCGCGAACGCCCCAGAAAGGGTGGAGATGATGCGGACGCGGCCGCCCCAGGCCCGGCTTCAATGAGGCTGGGGCGCGAACGCCCCAGAAAGGCTCAGTGGTGAAGGCGGCGGTATCGGATCGCTGTTGCTTCAATGAGGCTGGGGCGCGAACGCCCCAGAAAGGCCTAGACTTGCGGCGGCGCAAGACTCGGCGCGGCGCCGCTTCAATGAAGCTGGGGCGCGAACGCCCCAGAAAGGCCAAAATGCCTGCTTGCCGTGAACGCGGATGTCGGCGCGCTTCAATGAGGCTGGGGCGCGAACGCCCCAGAAAGCTGTCCATCATGCGGCGTTCCGGCGCGCGTTCGTGCGGCTTCAATGAGGCTGGGGCGCGAACGCCCCAGAAAGCATCGGAATGACCGTCGACCTCGACCCCGCCGACCCCGCTTCAATGAGGCTGGGGCGCGAACGCCCCAGAAAGGGGCCGTGTCGCCGCGCCAGCGCTCGCGGACGGCGAGGCTTCAATGAGGCTGGGGCGCGAACGCCCCAGAAAGCAACCGCGCCACCGCCGCCGAAATGGGATCCCCCGCGTTGCTTCAATGAGGCTGGGGCGCGAACGCCCCAGAAAGATTCGACGAGTGCGTCCTCGGCGGATTTGATGCCCTCGCTTCAATGAGGCTGGGGCGCGAACGCCCCAGAAAGCCAGCCGATGCGCTATCGGCGCGCCGCAGTCCAGGCAGCTTCAATGAGGCTGGGGCGCGAACGCCCCAGAAAGCCAGCTCGACTTCGCACGGGGTAGCCCAACCGCTGTCGCTTCAATGAGGCTGGGGCGCGAACGCCCCAGAAAGAGCGCGTCGCCGAAATCGCCGCGACGCGCGAACAGGCGGCTTCAATGAGGCTGGGGCGCGAACGCCCCAGAAAGGCGGTAGCGCGCGACCTGGAGGGCGAGCGCGAAGCCGCTTCAATGAGGCTGGGGCGCGAACGCCCCAGAAAGGTGGTCGCCGGCGCGATTCCGCCGGTGATCGCGCTGCTTCAATGAGGCTGGGGCGCGAACGCCCCAGAAAGCGGGGGAATGCGCCGCGCCACGACCCGCGTCGCCGCGCGCTTCAATGAGGCTGGGGCGCGAACGCCCCAGAAAGGGCGCGCGGCGCGTTCCATCGGCGCGACCGCGCCCTAGCTTCAATGAGGCTGGGGCGCGAACGCCCCAGAAAGGGCTTCAGCGGATGCGCGACATCCGTCCGGTGACGGAGGCTTCAATGAGGCTGGGGCGCGAACGCCCCAGAAAGGCATCTCTACCGCCGCGCGGATTGCGAGGGTCTGGCGGCTTCAATGAGGCTGGGGCGCGAACGCCCCAGAAAGGCGCGCGCTCGCCGACGAAGCGCGCAAGATCGCCGACGCTTCAATGAGGCTGGGGCGCGAACGCCCCAGAAAGGGGGGGAGGGTGCGATGAACGCATCGCCGGCGATACCGCTTCAATGAGGCTGGGGCGCGAACGCCCCAGAAAGGCGCCGGCCGCGACTCCCTCGTCAAGGCCGGCGTCCGCGCTTCAATGAGGCTGGGGCGCGAACGCCCCAGAAAGGCCCGTCGTGGGCGAGTGGTGCGCGCTGGCGAACAACGGCTTCAATGAGGCTGGGGCGCGAACGCCCCAGAAAGGCCGGTCCCGGCTCGAGCGCGCGCGCGCATGCGCGAGGCTTCAATGAGGCTGGGGCGCGAACGCCCCAGAAAGGGGTCAGCGTGTCGCCGCGCGCTTCCCCGGCCCATGCGCTTCAATGAGGCTGGGGCGCGAACGCCCCAGAAAGGCTTGCGCGACGACTTCGCGAGAGACGTGCGAACCGCATGCTTCAATGAGGCTGGGGCGCGAACGCCCCAGAAAGGACTCCCGGTCTGAAGGCCAGCGCCGCGAGGCGACGCTTCAATGAGGCTGGGGCGCGAACGCCCCAGAAAGGCCGGCGTCGGTCGGCAGGTTTGCGGGTTCCTATTGTTGCTTCAATGAGGCTGGGGCGCGAACGCCCCAGAAAGGGATCACTCGCACAATCGGGCAGAACTCGCCGAACCGGGGCTTCAATGAGGCTGGGGCGCGAACGCCCCAGAAAGTTCCAGAAACCGGGACGAGCCAACCGGAATCAGCGTCTTCAATGAGGCTGGGGCGCGAACGCCCCAGAAAGCGAACGCCGCTGGCCACGGGTTCGCGGGATATTGGATCTTCAATGAGGCTGGGGCGCGAACGCCCCAGAAAGGGCTGTGTCGGAACTCGGCTATCGGCCGGCAAGCGAGGCTTCAATGAGGCTGGGGCGCGAACGCCCCAGAAAGGCTTGCGTCGTCAGGGAACAGCATAGCCGGCCCCTAGCTTCAATGAGGCTGGGGCGCGAACGCCCCAGAAAGGACGACACCGGCATCAACTTCTCGTTGGACCACGAAGCTTCAATGAGGCTGGGGCGCGAACGCCCCAGAAAGAATTCCAATGGACGTTGTTACCGGAATTCGTGAAGACGCTTCAATGAGGCTGGGGCGCGAACGCCCCAGAAAGTCAGATACGGAATCTCCAGGCGCGTATCGCCGTCGCCGCTTCAATGAGGCTGGGGCGCGAACGCCCCAGAAAGGAACGGGAAAAGTGGGAGAAGGTAGACCCGAATTCCGTGCTTCAATGAGGCTGGGGCGCGAACGCCCCAGAAAGGTCGCGGGCAAAGCCCATAACCTCGCCGAAGACATCGCTTCAATGAGGCTGGGGCGCGAACGCCCCAGAAAGGGCACCCAATGCGCGCCGAATTGCGCGCTCAGAGACCGGGCTTCAATGAGGCTGGGGCGCGAACGCCCCAGAAAGGTCTTTGCGGCCACCTTTGGGGGAAACTTCTGTGGGAGCTTCAATGAGGCTGGGGCGCGAACGCCCCAGAAAGGCAAGCGACGAAAAACCAGCAACAACGGACTCACGACGCTTCAATGAGGCTGGGGCGCGAACGCCCCAGAAAGGCCCCATGAAGCACGGCAGAAAACGCCGCCGCCCCCCGCCGCTTCAATGAGGCTGGGGCGCGAACGCCCCAGAAAGGGACGCTCGCTTCGCCTGCGACCGGCGCGATGCATCCGGGCTTCAATGAGGCTGGGGCGCGAACGCCCCAGAAAGGGACGCATCAGCACCGACCTTCAAGGTAGCAGAGTCGCTTCAATGAGGCTGGGGCGCGAACGCCCCAGAAAGAACACGCAACCGCGCGTGGCGCATCCGGCGCTGGCCACGCTTCAATGAGGCTGGGGCGCGAACGCCCCAGAAAGGGCGACCGCGCCATCGTCGACGAGGCCGCCTGGATCGCTTCAATGAGGCTGGGGCGCGAACGCCCCAGAAAGCGCGGCGTCGGTATCGAGCCAGTGGTGGCCGATGTGGCTTCAATGAGGCTGGGGCGCGAACGCCCCAGAAAGACCGAGACCGAAATACGAGTTCAGCGAGCGATCACTGATGCTTCAATGAGGCTGGGGCGCGAACGCCCCAGAAAGGCGCGCGTCGGAAATTCAGGGGCAAAATCGATGAATATGCTTCAATGAGGCTGGGGCGCGAACGCCCCAGAAAGGGCGCGGGCGCGGGTGGCGCTGAGCCGGGACGAGGGGGCTTCAATGAGGCTGGGGCGCGAACGCCCCAGAAAGGCCTTCGACATCCGGCCCCGCACCGGATGATGAGCGCGGCTTCAATGAGGCTGGGGCGCGAACGCCCCAGAAAGGGATGAAGCCGCCGCCCGCGAGTGGGCCGCCGCCGCGCCGCTTCAATGAGGCTGGGGCGCGAACGCCCCAGAAAGGACCTCGGCGATGCGCTTCGCGCGGCGCGAGAGCGCCGCTTCAATGAGGCTGGGGCGCGAACGCCCCAGAAAGGCATCCCGTCGCGGGCGCGGGCGTGGAGGCCCAGCGCGGCTTCAATGAGGCTGGGGCGCGAACGCCCCAGAAAGGCCTGCCCGGCTTGCGATCCGACGCGCCGGAGAACCCGAGCTTCAATGAGGCTGGGGCGCGAACGCCCCAGAAAGGCCGCTGACTGGCGCCGTTGGGAAGCGCACTGCGAGCGCTTCAATGAGGCTGGGGCGCGAACGCCCCAGAAAGGGTCGAATTCGACGGGCCCCACAGCGTCCAGCGCGGCGCTTCAATGAGGCTGGGGCGCGAACGCCCCAGAAAGGCGGACGGGCCGAGCGCCATCTTCGCGGCCCAGTCCTCGCTTCAATGAGGCTGGGGCGCGAACGCCCCAGAAAGGGCGAACGCACCGTCGACAACCCCCGCGCCTGCGTCGCCGCTTCAATGAGGCTGGGGCGCGAACGCCCCAGAAAGGGCGAACGCACCGTCGACAACCCCCGCGCCTGCGTCGCCGCTTCAATGAGGCTGGGGCGCGAACGCCCCAGAAAGGGTCGTCGGCGAGGCGCAGGCCGAAGCGAAGCGCCGGGCTTCAATGAGGCTGGGGCGCGAACGCCCCAGAAAGCCAGCTCTTCCCTTTTTTTGGCAAAGCCACGAACAGGCGCTTCAATGAGGCTGGGGCGCGAACGCCCCAGAAAGGCGACGGTCCAGGAGGCGATCACGAGGTGCGACGCGCGCTTCAATGAGGCTGGGGCGCGAACGCCCCAGAAAGTCGTCGATTTCGGCGGCGGGGCGCCCGGAGCCGGCGAGCTTCAATGAGGCTGGGGCGCGAACGCCCCAGAAAGCACGGAGGGCTAGATGGCGATTTCGAATCACGAGAAGCTTCAATGAGGCTGGGGCGCGAACGCCCCAGAAAGGAGAGGTGCACGTTGTCCAGATTGACGCCAAGGTCCAGCTTCAATGAGGCTGGGGCGCGAACGCCCCAGAAAGAAGCCGGCGGCGACCAAGCCGGCGGCCAAGCCGGCGGCGCTTCAATGAGGCTGGGGCGCGAACGCCCCAGAAAGGAAGGGAGTCACAAATATGAATGACCGCATCCTGACGCCGCTTCAATGAGGCTGGGGCGCGAACGCCCCAGAAAGGAAGGGAGTCACAAATATGAATGACCGCATCCTGACGCCGCTTCAATGAGGCTGGGGCGCGAACGCCCCAGAAAGGACCCTTAGGACCTTCGAAATGGCCCGTAGAACGCCCCGCTTCAATGAGGCTGGGGCGCGAACGCCCCAGAAAGGCAGGCAAGGTTCCGCCTTAACGGCCCGCAGGTTTGCCGCGCTTCAATGAGGCTGGGGCGCGAACGCCCCAGAAAGCACCCTCGGGTTGCGGTACATCTGATTACAGAGCGCGCTTCAATGAGGCTGGGGCGCGAACGCCCCAGAAAGTGTCGGGCTCCCTGTTTCGTGAATGTGACGATGACCGGCTTCAATGAGGCTGGGGCGCGAACGCCCCAGAAAGTGTCGGGCTCCCTGTTTCGTGAATGTGACGATGACCGGCTTCAATGAGGCTGGGGCGCGAACGCCCCAGAAAGGGAATTTGCACAAAATGCTAGTTGTTATGTTTGTTGGGCTTCAATGAGGCTGGGGCGCGAACGCCCCAGAAAGGGTGGGCGGAGATTACCATTTTGAACGATGTCCAGACGCTTCAATGAGGCTGGGGCGCGAACGCCCCAGAAAGATGTCGGCTAGGTGTCAACTTTGCTATCAGTAGGAAGCTTCAATGAGGCTGGGGCGCGAACGCCCCAGAAAGCGGCGATCCGCCCGAGGGCATTACGCCCGGCAACTAGCTTCAATGAGGCTGGGGCGCGAACGCCCCAGAAAGCGCGCCTTCCCACAGACTTGCTCACAGACTTGCACACGCTTCAATGAGGCTGGGGCGCGAACGCCCCAGAAAGGGTCGGCATCGACACGATCGTGTGGAACGCCGCCAACTTGCTTCAATGAGGCTGGGGCGCGAACGCCCCAGAAAGGGGTGGTGGGCGACCCCCGCCGGGCCATCCGTGGCCTCAGCTTCAATGAGGCTGGGGCGCGAACGCCCCAGAAAGCGACCCAGAATTGGTCCAGCATGCGGAGGCCGGACATGGCTTCAATGAGGCTGGGGCGCGAACGCCCCAGAAAGGGATACGACATTGATAAACGGGGTCGCGGTAGCCCAGGCGCTTCAATGAGGCTGGGGCGCGAACGCCCCAGAAAGGCATACCTGCGCCCGACTCCAGTTCGCCGTTGATTAGCTTCAATGAGGCTGGGGCGCGAACGCCCCAGAAAGGCCCTCTTTCCGATTATCTACCAGGGCGTGTTCTCGTCGCTTCAATGAGGCTGGGGCGCGAACGCCCCAGAAAGGATTACTGGGAAGAATGGTATTGAGATTTTCAACCCGCTTCAATGAGGCTGGGGCGCGAACGCCCCAGAAAGCGCCCGCCGTGAAAGTCTAAATAATTCAAGATAACGCGCTTCAATGAGGCTGGGGCGCGAACGCCCCAGAAAGGGTTGGTGCACACCGACGACGGGTTCGTGTCGAGGTAGCTTCAATGAGGCTGGGGCGCGAACGCCCCAGAAAGGGAGGCCATCGACGATAAGCCCAACTTCGCGTTCTTCTGCGCTTCAATGAGGCTGGGGCGCGAACGCCCCAGAAAGGCAGGCGGCGATGGAACGCGAACGCGAGAAGGCGGCGCAGCTTCAATGAGGCTGGGGCGCGAACGCCCCAGAAAGTACGACGGCTCTTTGAACAAAAATATCGAAGAAGCGGCTTCAATGAGGCTGGGGCGCGAACGCCCCAGAAAGCCCCGAAAAGGTGGCCGAGCGCGCCAAGAAGGGCGGCGCTTCAATGAGGCTGGGGCGCGAACGCCCCAGAAAGCTCGCCGACGACCCGGAGGTCAGTGACCAGTTGAAAGCTTCAATGAGGCTGGGGCGCGAACGCCCCAGAAAGGGTCGTCGACGACCCGCCAGTAGCGCCACAACGGCCCGGCTTCAATGAGGCTGGGGCGCGAACGCCCCAGAAAGAACTGCTGAGTCTGGAACACGGCATTATAGGACGGCGCTTCAATGAGGCTGGGGCGCGAACGCCCCAGAAAGCGAGAACATCAACATCGACAACGACGCAAGCGATCGAGCTTCAATGAGGCTGGGGCGCGAACGCCCCAGAAAGACAGGGGCGGAGGGATACAGCAGCAGAAGAGACCGGGCTTCAATGAGGCTGGGGCGCGAACGCCCCAGAAAGCATTCCAGGGACGACGGAGCTTGGGGACCGGGAGACCGCTTCAATGAGGCTGGGGCGCGAACGCCCCAGAAAGCACCGAACGGGGGGACCACCGAGCACACACACTATCGCTTCAATGAGGCTGGGGCGCGAACGCCCCAGAAAGGACGATGGCGCCGCCGACTATGCGCAGAAACACGCCGCGCTTCAATGAGGCTGGGGCGCGAACGCCCCAGAAAGCGCGGCTTCGTCGTCGTCGTCATCCCGCAAATGCCAGTCGCTTCAATGAGGCTGGGGCGCGAACGCCCCAGAAAGCCAACGAAGTGATCCTGATGACCGAAGGCGAGCAGACGCGCTTCAATGAGGCTGGGGCGCGAACGCCCCAGAAAGGGCGACCGGGGGGCCGCGCGCCGGCGCGGGCCAACGCGGCTTCAATGAGGCTGGGGCGCGAACGCCCCAGAAAGCAGGACTCGGAGCGTATCGACTATGCGAACCTGAAGCAGCTTCAATGAGGCTGGGGCGCGAACGCCCCAGAAAGGGACCTCGTACCAGCGCACCCCGCCGCTGTCGCGCCGGATGCTTCAATGAGGCTGGGGCGCGAACGCCCCAGAAAGCGCCTCCACCGCGGCGGCGTCGCCGGGCTGCGCTCCGACGCTTCAATGAGGCTGGGGCGCGAACGCCCCAGAAAGGGGACGCCATCGCGCGGCGCTGTCCGTGGCGCGCGGGCTTCAATGAGGCTGGGGCGCGAACGCCCCAGAAAGTGGCCACGAGACGCCACAGCCATCGACGAGATCAGAGCTTCAATGAGGCTGGGGCGCGAACGCCCCAGAAAGGGCGCCCGACGGCTGACGGTCGCCGGAGAGGCGACAAAGCTTCAATGAGGCTGGGGCGCGAACGCCCCAGAAAGGGCAGCTGCCCGCCCGCCGCGCCTGTCCCACGGAGGACGCTTCAATGAGGCTGGGGCGCGAACGCCCCAGAAAGGGGGCCTCTCGCAGACACAGGTTGACGCCCGGATCGCCGCTTCAATGAGGCTGGGGCGCGAACGCCCCAGAAAGGCGGGTCTCCCGCGAATTGAAGAGCGCAACTGCTCGACGCTTCAATGAGGCTGGGGCGCGAACGCCCCAGAAAGGTCAGGTAGAACCGCCCGAAGCCCGTCTCGAACCGGCGCTTCAATGAGGCTGGGGCGCGAACGCCCCAGAAAGGGCCCCCGCGTCGAACGCGCCCCCGATTCGCCCCCGCGGCTTCAATGAGGCTGGGGCGCGAACGCCCCAGAAAGCGATCCGCGCCCACCTCTGGGTCGCCTGGGTCCTCGCTTCAATGAGGCTGGGGCGCGAACGCCCCAGAAAGGAATGCCTTGATGGCCTTCCACATGGCGGAATACCTGGCTTCAATGAGGCTGGGGCGCGAACGCCCCAGAAAGGCCGGGGTTTCCAGGTAGCGTAACGGCCAAAAGAATGCTTCAATGAGGCTGGGGCGCGAACGCCCCAGAAAGCTTTGACATCGCGGAGCGGTCCGAGGACCTCGGACCCGCTTCAATGAGGCTGGGGCGCGAACGCCCCAGAAAGAGATCGAAACCGCCGACGGCGGCGAACGCACCGTCGAGCTTCAATGAGGCTGGGGCGCGAACGCCCCAGAAAGGCCGCCGAGGGCGATGAGGACGGCGAGGAGGCCGGCGCTTCAATGAGGCTGGGGCGCGAACGCCCCAGAAAGACGTCGGCGCAATCTCGAGCGAGCACGCCTCAACCGCCGCTTCAATGAGGCTGGGGCGCGAACGCCCCAGAAAGATTTGCCGAGGCGGATCGGCTGGCCGTAGGCCTCGGCGCTTCAATGAGGCTGGGGCGCGAACGCCCCAGAAAGGCCAAAGTCCGGCTCTACGACGGGTTATCGTCCCTCGCTTCAATGAGGCTGGGGCGCGAACGCCCCAGAAAGAGAGAAAGAGCGACCCGGCGGTCGTGGCGAGAGCTGCGCTTCAATGAGGCTGGGGCGCGAACGCCCCAGAAAGCGTCCGACCGACGAGCCGGTCTGGCGCCGGCGCGTCTTCGCTTCAATGAGGCTGGGGCGCGAACGCCCCAGAAAGCCACGGCAACCGCCGCCGCGCCCTCGTCGCCGACCTGGCTTCAATGAGGCTGGGGCGCGAACGCCCCAGAAAGGCCGCGGCGGCGCTGGAGGGTAGCTACGAGGCGCTCGCGGCTTCAATGAGGCTGGGGCGCGAACGCCCCAGAAAGACGGCCGGCGTCGCGGGTTGCGGCGGCAGGTCCGGCTCGCTTCAATGAGGCTGGGGCGCGAACGCCCCAGAAAGGAGGGCGACGGCCTCGACCCCCTCATCCGCGCCCTCGGGCTTCAATGAGGCTGGGGCGCGAACGCCCCAGAAAGCGACTCGTCCCGGATGCAGTCGAAGCCGAACAGCATGCTTCAATGAGGCTGGGGCGCGAACGCCCCAGAAAGCGCGACGACCTCCCTCGCGGGGCGCCGCCGCCGCCCGGCTTCAATGAGGCTGGGGCGCGAACGCCCCAGAAAGGCGGACGAAGGCGCAAGAAGGCGGCTACGAGACGACGCTGCTTCAATGAGGCTGGGGCGCGAACGCCCCAGAAAGCGAGGATGTCCGCGTGCCCATCGGCGTCGACCCCGGCTGCTTCAATGAGGCTGGGGCGCGAACGCCCCAGAAAGGCCGCCGAGGACGCCCTCGTCGAATCCCTGCGCGGCCGGCTTCAATGAGGCTGGGGCGCGAACGCCCCAGAAAGCGAGGCCCTCGAGGCCACCCCCCGCCACGCCTTCGAGCTTCAATGAGGCTGGGGCGCGAACGCCCCAGAAAGCGGGCTTTGTCGCCGGGCGCTGGCACGGGCGCTCTCGCTTCAATGAGGCTGGGGCGCGAACGCCCCAGAAAGCCCGTATTCCCTCCGCGCCCGCGCCGGCCGCGCCGTCGCTTCAATGAGGCTGGGGCGCGAACGCCCCAGAAAGGCCGGCTTCGGTACGGACCGGGGCGTGTGCTACGACGGGCTTCAATGAGGCTGGGGCGCGAACGCCCCAGAAAGTTCGCTCGCTATACTCTACGCGAACGGTGATAAATACGCTTCAATGAGGCTGGGGCGCGAACGCCCCAGAAAGCCGCGGTCCACCTGCAGCACCGGCCCGCCTATCGTGGGCTTCAATGAGGCTGGGGCGCGAACGCCCCAGAAAGAGGCCGGCCCGACGCGCCCGACACGCGCCCGGTCGCCGCTTCAATGAGGCTGGGGCGCGAACGCCCCAGAAAGGAAACGCGGGCGGCGCTGCGGGCGTTGATCGCCGGGCTTCAATGAGGCTGGGGCACGAACGCCCCAGAAAGCCAGCACGCCTGCGGTGGCGAGCACGCCTCGCCTGTGCTTCAATGAGGCTGGGGCGCGAACGCCCCAGAAAGGCCGCCGCGAAGGCGAGCGCGGTTCCCCGCCAGCGCCGGCTTCAATGAGGCTGGGGCGCGAACGCCCCAGAAAGGGCCGCTTCGTGGGCGGCGCTGCGGACGGACGCGCGCGCTTCAATGAGGCTGGGGCGCGAACGCCCCAGAAAGCGCGGCGCTGCGCTTCGTGGGCGGCGCTGCGGACGGCGGGCTTCAATGAGGCTGGGGCGCGAACGCCCCAGAAAGAGCGCGGAAAGGTTGTCTCCTCGGAATACAAGGAAGAGCTTCAATGAGGCTGGGGCGCGAACGCCCCAGAAAGGATTCCCACACTTGGAATGAGGGCAAGAATCGCTGGGCTTCAATGAGGCTGGGGCGCGAACGCCCCAGAAAGAGCGCCTCGACATCGACGACGTGGCTGACCTGAATGGCTTCAATGAGGCTGGGGCGCGAACGCCCCAGAAAGTTCGCGCTCCGCGGTCGCTTCCGGAAGCGCTGTTCGGGCTTCAATGAGGCTGGGGCGCGAACGCCCCAGAAAGCAGACAGATTTGCTAGTGCGAACGATAGCGAGTTCACGCTTCAATGAGGCTGGGGCGCGAACGCCCCAGAAAGTGGGCGTGTGCGGAGTCGCGCGCGACGTCGCCAAGGCTTCAATGAGGCTGGGGCGCGAACGCCCCAGAAAGACAGCAAGCCGGCGCGGCCCGCGGCGCGGTTGAAGATCGCTTCAATGAGGCTGGGGCGCGAACGCCCCAGAAAGCGCCCCCGCCCGCGTCAGCCGGCGCCGCCGCTGGGGGCTTCAATGAGGCTGGGGCGCGAACGCCCCAGAAAGTCTCCTCACCCATGACATAGGCCAGAGCGCGGTTAAGCTTCAATGAGGCTGGGGCGCGAACGCCCCAGAAAGAAAGGCCCGCGCCGGCGATGTTCGAGCCGATACGACGCTTCAATGAGGCTGGGGCGCGAACGCCCCAGAAAGCCCTCCGAAACGCCCCGCGTCACCCCTCGATAGACTGCTTCAATGAGGCTGGGGCGCGAACGCCCCAGAAAGCGACTGTTCGACCCCGAAGAAGGCGAAAGATGAAAAGCTTCAATGAGGCTGGGGCGCGAACGCCCCAGAAAGAGGGTAATCGAACGCGGGGGGCCGGGCGGCTTTCGCGGCTTCAATGAGGCTGGGGCGCGAACGCCCCAGAAAGGTTCAAGTTCGAGCGTCATAGCGCGAATACCGAAAGGGCTTCAATGAGGCTGGGGCGCGAACGCCCCAGAAAGTTAATATAGACGCAGAGACGGGAGTAGAAATATCCGCGCTTCAATGAGGCTGGGGCGCGAACGCCCCAGAAAGGACGCCTTCGACGCGCGACGGGCCACTATTCTATTCTTTCGCTTCAATGAGGCTGGGGCGCGAACGCCCCAGAAAGGGTTTCGCGCGGCTTTACTCATCAATTGGTAAGGACCCGCTTCAATGAGGCTGGGGCGCGAACGCCCCAGAAAGGAAACTCGGCTGGATTCTCGAAGCCTCACACCATCTCGCTTCAATGAGGCTGGGGCGCGAACGCCCCAGAAAGATGCTTTCCGATTTCGTCGAAGCCGGAACCGGTATCCGCTTCAATGAGGCTGGGGCGCGAACGCCCCAGAAAGGGGGCGTCTTACCGGCGCGGCGCCGGCGCTGTGCGACGCTTCAATGAGGCTGGGGCGCGAACGCCCCAGAAAGCCCTCGCTGCCGGGGGGAGAGGCGGCGGAATACGACGCTTCAATGAGGCTGGGGCGCGAACGCCCCAGAAAGGCCGCGACGCGCGCCGCGACCACTGTCCGCGCCAATGTCGCTTCAATGAGGCTGGGGCGCGAACGCCCCAGAAAGGAGGACCACGAGGAGACGACAGTCGATTTCATCATCCGGCTTCAATGAGGCTGGGGCGCGAACGCCCCAGAAAGCTCGCAGTACACGCGAGGGCCCATCGAGCCGACGCTGCTTCAATGAGGCTGGGGCGCGAACGCCCCAGAAAGGCGAACGGGAAACAGGAGCCCGACATGACCAAGAAGCAGCTTCAATGAGGCTGGGGCGCGAACGCCCCAGAAAGCGGGAGAAATCAGATGGCCTCCACCTCCACCACCTAGCTTCAATGAGGCTGGGGCGCGAACGCCCCAGAAAGCACGGCGCGGCGCGCGCCGGCTTCGGCGTCGCGGTCGGCTTCAATGAGGCTGGGGCGCGAACGCCCCAGAAAGGCCCCACGTTCGTCGCACAGCGCCGGCGCCGCGCCGGGCTTCAATGAGGCTGGGGCGCGAACGCCCCAGAAAAGGCCGGCGCCGCCCTGCAGCCACGCCAGATGCGCCCGCCCGCTTCAATGAGGCTGGGGCGCGAACGCCCCAGAAAGGCCGCCGCCGCATCGGCCGTGTCGCCGCGCGCGAAAGGACGCTTCAATGAGGCTGGGGCGCGAACGCCCCAGAAAGGGCGGCGTCGCCGTGCTGGCCGGAGAGGGCGGGATCGCGCTTCAATGAGGCTGGGGCGCGAACGCCCCAGAAAGTCCAGCGGGTTGACCGCGCGCGCGCGCGTAGCTCTGCTTCAATGAGGCTGGGGCGCGAACGCCCCAGAAAGCCGGGCGGCCCCGGGGGCGCCTCTCGATCGCGACGCCGCTTCAATGAGGCTGGGGCGCGAACGCCCCAGAAAGCCTGGCCGACATCCAGCAGCCCCCGCCGCCGCAACCGCGGCTTCAATGAGGCTGGGGCGCGAACGCCCCAGAAAGAAGTGCAGGAGCGAACGCGTGAACGCGCAGCAACGCGCTTCAATGAGGCTGGGGCGCGAACGCCCCAGAAAGGCGCCCTGGCTGAGCGACACCGTGCGGGCGCTGATCGAGGCTTCAATGAGGCTGGGGCGCGAACGCCCCAGAAAGGACGGCGTCGAGGTCTTGCCCGTCGCCCCGAACTCGTAGCTTCAATGAGGCTGGGGCGCGAACGCCCCAGAAAGTCAGCACGAACACGGGATTCAAGATCGAGGCCGTCTAGCTTCAATGAGGCTGGGGCGCGAACGCCCCAGAAAGGCCGTAACCCGCACCCACAGGTCGGCGGGCGGCGACGAACGCTTCAATGAGGCTGGGGCGCGAACGCCCCAGAAAGCGGAGGAGACGTATTTCTATGTAAGGAAGAAGGCGCGGCTTCAATGAGGCTGGGGCGCGAACGCCCCAGAAAGCGTCGTTGCCGTAACGCGGCGCCGACATATACCCGGCGCTTCAATGAGGCTGGGGCGCGAACGCCCCAGAAAGACGCCCGCCGGATGGGGAGTCGAGAACGCATCCGCGCGCTTCAATGAGGCTGGGGCGCGAACGCCCCAGAAAGCCGGCAGTGATAGCTGGCGCGCGCGCGACTTCCCATAGCGCTTCAATGAGGCTGGGGCGCGAACGCCCCAGAAAGGGCGACCATCACCCGCACCGCGGTTTCCGGCCCGACCAGCTTCAATGAGGCTGGGGCGCGAACGCCCCAGAAAGGACGGGTTTGCTCGGGTCGCCGTGGGGCATCTGGGTGCTTCAATGAGGCTGGGGCGCGAACGCCCCAGAAAGGCGCGCTGATCTGTCCGGTGCGCAGAAGGCTCAGGTCTGGCTTCAATGAGGCTGGGGCGCGAACGCCCCAGAAAGGTGGCCGAGATGCGTTCGGCGATGAGGCCCGTCGAGGCTTCAATGAGGCTGGGGCGCGAACGCCCCAGAAAGGGAATCTACGAACCGGGCCAGGAACCGCCTCTCGCGGCTTCAATGAGGCTGGGGCGCGAACGCCCCAGAAAGCACTCCAACACGAGATCACGATCCGGAAACACCGTCGGCTTCAATGAGGCTGGGGCGCGAACGCCCCAGAAAGTCGGAAGGCGATTATTGTTCCGACACTTCGAATCCACGCTTCAATGAGGCTGGGGCGCGAACGCCCCAGAAAGCCTGTTCGCATATCGCCGTCGTCGAGCGCGGCGGTCGCTTCAATGAGGCTGGGGCGCGAACGCCCCAGAAAGGCGCGCCCCACCTCGAACGCGCCGCCGATTCGCCGTCGCTTCAATGAGGCTGGGGCGCGAACGCCCCAGAAAGCAGCGCTGGTGGCCCCTGTCGCTGGTCTCCCTGCCGGAGCTTCAATGAGGCTGGGGCGCGAACGCCCCAGAAAGGAGCCTGGCCCGTCGCCGACATCGAACGCGAGTGCAGGCCGCTTCAATGAGGCTGGGGCGCGAACGCCCCAGAAAGCCAGCGGTCGCCGCGCTCGGCAAGGGGAGTCCACGCGGGCTTCAATGAGGCTGGGGCGCGAACGCCCCAGAAAGCATTTCTGACGCGTTGCAGGAGGCTCCGTCGCCTTTTGGCTTCAATGAGGCTGGGGCGCGAACGCCCCAGAAAGGCTGACCGGCGCGGATAGGCCCACTGGCGGACCACATCGCTTCAATGAGGCTGGGGCGCGAACGCCCCAGAAAGCGCGCCCGACCGGGCCAGCGGTATCAGCCGCTGCGGCCGGCTTCAATGAGGCTGGGGCGCGAACGCCCCAGAAAGGGCGGAAGAGGCGAAAAAGAAGGGATTCTCGTGGGACAGCTTCAATGAGGCTGGGGCGCGAACGCCCCAGAAAGAACGCTTGTCGAAACGAAACGCCGCGCCCGAAGCCCGCGCTTCAATGAGGCTGGGGCGCGAACGCCCCAGAAAGACGGAACGCCGGCACCGTATCCACCCGCGCCGTCGTGCCGCTTCAATGAGGCTGGGGCGCGAACGCCCCAGAAAGAGCGCGCCTTGCGCGTGGCCGTCGCGGAGGGCGTCAAGCTTCAATGAGGCTGGGGCGCGAACGCCCCAGAAAGTGCGCCGTTCGTGGCGAATGCGGGTAGCGCGCTACACGCTTCAATGAGGCTGGGGCGCGAACGCCCCAGAAAGTTCTTCGGAGGGGTTTCGCCCGCTTGCTCTTTCTTACGCTTCAATGAGGCTGGGGCGCGAACGCCCCAGAAAGTTCGCCTATGTCCCCAGCGCGTTCGTGACCGCTTACGAGCTTCAATGAGGCTGGGGCGCGAACGCCCCAGAAAGCCGGCTTTACAGCGTTGCGTAACTCTTATTTCCGGAAGCTTCAATGAGGCTGGGGCGCGAACGCCCCAGAAAGAAAGCAAGGATGCCGAAAAGAGGAAAATCGATAACCTGAAGCTTCAATGAGGCTGGGGCGCGAACGCCCCAGAAAGGGTGCGCGCAATGCTCGGCCTCGAGGTCCCCGGCCCCGCTTCAATGAGGCTGGGGCGCGAACGCCCCAGAAAGCTGCGCTCCGAAACATCGGCGCTCAATCCGATACTGGCTTCAATGAGGCTGGGGCGCGAACGCCCCAGAAAGGGCTGCCGGAGGCGACGCATGCGCTCACCGGGGGGGTGCTTCAATGAGGCTGGGGCGCGAACGCCCCAGAAAGGCAGCGTCCGCCGGCGATCACCGTCGAGGAACAGCGGCTTCAATGAGGCTGGGGCGCGAACGCCCCAGAAAGCAATCGTCGCGCCCCCCGGAGATCGTCTTGTTCTTGATGCTTCAATGAGGCTGGGGCGCGAACGCCCCAGAAAGACACACGCTCCAACCACGGCACGGGATAACCATACTGGCTTCAATGAGGCTGGGGCGCGAACGCCCCAGAAAGCGGCCTCCAGCGCTTCAATCCGGGCCACCCGTTCTCCGCTTCAATGAGGCTGGGGCGCGAACGCCCCAGAAAGGTCATCGGGGAGGAGGTCGCTAACCACCTGCGGCTCGTCCGCTTCAATGAGGCTGGGGCGCGAACGCCCCAGAAAGATGAAGTTCCGCGCGACGCCGATGCCGGTGAAACCGCTTCAATGAGGCTGGGGCGCGAACGCCCCAGAAAGATTGCCGAGCTCAACGCGTGCTTGCCGTGAGTCAGCTCGCTTCAATGAGGCTGGGGCGCGAACGCCCCAGAAAGCGCCGTAGAGTGTCCCCCGCCATACAGCCGGCCCTTTGCTTCAATGAGGCTGGGGCGCGAACGCCCCAGAAAGCGATGACCGAAACATAATCGCTTCAATCCGGATTGTGCTTCAATGAGGCTGGGGCGCGAACGCCCCAGAAAGGTTACGGGGATCGCCGGCGCCGCGGACGGTATGGGAGCTTCAATGAGGCTGGGGCGCGAACGCCCCAGAAAGCGGACTTCGACGCCTGGTACGATGAGCTGGCGGGGCGCTTCAATGAGGCTGGGGCGCGAACGCCCCAGAAAGTCCCGCCCCCAGGCCGATGAGTCCTGGGAGGGCTCGCTTCAATGAGGCTGGGGCGCGAACGCCCCAGAAAGGCGCGCCGACATGCCTTCGGTAGTGGCAGCCATCGACGCTTCAATGAGGCTGGGGCGCGAACGCCCCAGAAAGAACGGGCGCTGAGGCACGCCGACAACCGCCGGTATCTGCTTCAATGAGGCTGGGGCGCGAACGCCCCAGAAAGTGAGGACGTAGAAGCCCCGGATTCCGGGGCCCGCAATCGCTTCAATGAGGCTGGGGCGCGAACGCCCCAGAAAGCGCGCCACGCGCCGGCGGGCCCCAACCGAAACAATCGGCTTCAATGAGGCTGGGGCGCGAACGCCCCAGAAAGTATTTGACTAGTGTAGCACGGGCGGTTGGAGGGCTAGCTTCAATGAGGCTGGGGCGCGAACGCCCCAGAAAGCGCGTCGAGCGCGCCGAGAGAGCGTCGGAAATTCCGGGGCGCTTCAATGAGGCTGGGGCGCGAACGCCCCAGAAAGAAGGCCGGCGGGGGGATTACTGGTCTCATCGCTATGCGGCTTCAATGAGGCTGGGGCGCGAACGCCCCAGAAAGGTCGATGAGGCCGTCACCTTTGCCGGCGTCACGTTCCCCGAGCTTCAATGAGGCTGGGGCGCGAACGCCCCAGAAAGCTGTTCGACCCCCCGCTCTGCGACGTCACGCTGACAGGCTTCAATGAGGCTGGGGCGCGAACGCCCCAGAAAGTACGCCAGAGAGAACGCGCAGCCCGCGTCATCCATGTCGAGCTTCAATGAGGCTGGGGCGCGAACGCCCCAGAAAGGCGCCGAGACACGGCACAGCGAGAAGCAGCGCATCTGGCGCGCTTCAATGAGGCTGGGGCGCGAACGCCCCAGAAAGAGTGAAAATCACTCAAGCAACTATCGGTGGGTATATGCTTCAATGAGGCTGGGGCGCGAACGCCCCAGAAAGAACCTCGAACGCGCTACCGAAATCGCCTATCTCGCCTCGCTTCAATGAGGCTGGGGCGCGAACGCCCCAGAAAGCTTTCGATTGGGGCGGCGGGTTCGCGCCGCGTTCGAGCTTCAATGAGGCTGGGGCGCGAACGCCCCAGAAAGGCCCCGCGTCGCCGGCCTCCCGCGCCAGCCGCGCGCTATCGCTTCAATGAGGCTGGGGCGCGAACGCCCCAGAAAGACCCCGGCTCCGATACGACCACGACGATTCAGGCTCTCGCTTCAATGAGGCTGGGGCGCGAACGCCCCAGAAAGCACGCCAGATGCGCCCGCCCGAAGCGCGCCACGACCTCGCTTCAATGAGGCTGGGGCGCGAACGCCCCAGAAAGCGACGTCGACGTCGAATTCCATGAGCATCCTGTCGAGGCTTCAATGAGGCTGGGGCGCGAACGCCCCAGAAAGGCCCCGCCCGAAGGCGGGGCCAGGCGGGGCTAGGCGCTTCAATGAGGCTGGGGCGCGAACGCCCCAGAAAGAAAGCGCGGGAGCGCGAACGCCGGGCCAACGATCCCGCTTCAATGAGGCTGGGGCGCGAACGCCCCAGAAAGGCAGTTGCCCGTGCTGCGAAAACGCGGCCGCCGCCAGCGGCTTCAATGAGGCTGGGGCGCGAACGCCCCAGAAAGGCCGGCGACCTGTTCGCATGGGCGGCGCAACCGCGCGGCGCTTCAATGAGGCTGGGGCGCGAACGCCCCAGAAAGGCTGCACGATCCGGGCCTGCAGCGTGTAGGTATCGCCGGGCTTCAATGAGGCTGGGGCGCGAACGCCCCAGAAAGCGAGGCGCTCTCCCGCGGGTTCGATGTCCCCGACGTGCTTCAATGAGGCTGGGGCGCGAACGCCCCAGAAAGGCGCCCCGGTCGCACAACGCACTCGTCTGGAGCACGAGCTTCAATGAGGCTGGGGCGCGAACGCCCCAGAAAGGAGGGCGGCGGCGACCACAGGAGCGCCAGTTTCACCGCGGCTTCAATGAGGCTGGGGCGCGAACGCCCCAGAAAGGGTGCTGACGCACTGCGGAGGCGAGTAGGCCCCGCGCTTCAATGAGGCTGGGGCGCGAACGCCCCAGAAAGCTCGAAACCCGGCCAGTTGCCGCTATGATCGATGAGGCTTCAATGAGGCTGGGGCGCGAACGCCCCAGAAAGGTCGAGGCGCGCCCGGGCCAGCGCCATGAACGCCGCGCTTCAATGAGGCTGGGGCGCGAACGCCCCAGAAAGCGCCTTTCGCCGGCCTGTCCCTGTAGCTCACCTGCCGGCTTCAATGAGGCTGGGGCGCGAACGCCCCAGAAAGGCCGGCTCGTTGCATCTTGGCCCACTCGGTAAGCGCCCTCGCTTCAATGAGGCTGGGGCGCGAACGCCCCAGAAAGCCCCGCATCGTCATATCCACAAGGAGACCACCAATGCGTGCTTCAATGAGGCTGGGGCGCGAACGCCCCAGAAAGGCAGGCGCTGCGGGGCAAAGGGGAAAGCGGTTCACCAGCTTCAATGAGGCTGGGGCGCGAACGCCCCAGAAAGCTGGCGGACGGCTGCCGAGAGAATGCGCAACACGATGATCGGCTTCAATGAGGCTGGGGCGCGAACGCCCCAGAAAGCTATGTCGGCGGGGACTTCGACACGAATACGGGATTGCTTCAATGAGGCTGGGGCGCGAACGCCCCAGAAAGACAACGTTGATTGTGTCCCCGCTATTGGGGTCAACCGCTTCAATGAGGCTGGGGCGCGAACGCCCCAGAAAGGTCGCGTAGATGCGCGCGACGAGGCGGCGGCGGTCCCCCGCGCTTCAATGAGGCTGGGGCGCGAACGCCCCAGAAAGGCCGCGGCGAGTTCGGCTGATCGTGGTCCGACAACCGGCTTCAATGAGGCTGGGGCGCGAACGCCCCAGAAAGGAAGCGATCGCGACGCTCAACCCCAAGACGGCGTCGCTTCAATGAGGCTGGGGCGCGAACGCCCCAGAAAGTCGGCCGCCCCGACGCCGAAGTCTTTCCATTTCCCGCGCTTCAATGAGGCTGGGGCGCGAACGCCCCAGAAAGGTCGCGCAAGATCGGGGCGATCACCGACGTCGGGCGGCTTCAATGAGGCTGGGGCGCGAACGCCCCAGAAAGGGCGGCGGATATCTCCGTTCGTCGGAAGCCCCCCGGGCTTCAATGAGGCTGGGGCGCGAACGCCCCAGAAAGCTTGATGATCTTCACAGGCATGTCTTCTCTCCCTTGTAGCTTCAATGAGGCTGGGGCGCGAACGCCCCAGAAAGGCGCCTGGCCAGGGGATTCGTAAAAAAATATCTCGCGGCTTCAATGAGGCTGGGGCGCGAACGCCCCAGAAAGCCGGGTCCTTCCCGATGCGACGCATGCGCGCGCCGGGGGGGTGCTTCAATGAGGCTGGGGCGCGAACGCCCCAGAAAGTTGTGCGGGCAACTGCAGCACGATCTCGAAGAGAAAACGCTTCAATGAGGCTGGGGCGCGAACGCCCCAGAAAGGGACGAGACCGACGCCCTCAAATTCACCGCGCCATCGGGGCTTCAATGAGGCTGGGGCGCGAACGCCCCAGAAAGGCAAGTCACGGGCGCCGTCGTTCCCGAATGGGTAGAGGCTTCAATGAGGCTGGGGCGCGAACGCCCCAGAAAGGAACGCGGCGTGAAGGACGACAGCACGGGCCAGTGGAGGCTTCAATGAGGCTGGGGCGCGAACGCCCCAGAAAGCTCGACGGAGAGGCTGCCCGGACCGGGACGCGGGAGCTTCAATGAGGCTGGGGCGCGAACGCCCCAGAAAGTCACCGGGCGGGTCGTGGACGTCTATCGGGCGGGAACCGCTTCAATGAGGCTGGGGCGCGAACGCCCCAGAAAGATGACCGCGCGGGACGCATGGGCGCGTCTGCGCAGCGGGCTTCAATGAGGCTGGGGCGCGAACGCCCCAGAAAGGGACGCTCCAGGTGACGGGAGACGCCCGATGAACACGCTTCAATGAGGCTGGGGCGCGAACGCCCCAGAAAGTGCGCGTCTTGCGAAATCTCCGAAGACAAGACCCGGGCTTCAATGAGGCTGGGGCGCGAACGCCCCAGAAAGAGCGCCCCTGGCAACGCGGCGCGCCCTGCTATGTCCGCTTCAATGAGGCTGGGGCGCGAACGCCCCAGAAAGATTGAATGCGCCGGCATTGACCCAGATGCCCCACGGCGCTTCAATGAGGCTGGGGCGCGAACGCCCCAGAAAGGGCGCGGTCTGGGTCCTGGTGTTGCCGTGCGTGTCCGCGGCTTCAATGAGGCTGGGGCGCGAACGCCCCAGAAAGCTGGCGTTGACCGGAAGGCCGTAGGAAGGCCGTAAAGCTTCAATGAGGCTGGGGCGCGAACGCCCCAGAAAGCACGGGAAAATAGAGGACCTTCGAGGCGATACCAAAGCTTCAATGAGGCTGGGGCGCGAACGCCCCAGAAAGCCCGGAGCTTGCGAAGACGATAAGCGGTTTCTTGACCACGCTTCAATGAGGCTGGGGCGCGAACGCCCCAGAAAGAGACCGGTAACGAACCATGCCGGCGGATTGAGTCGAGGCTTCAATGAGGCTGGGGCGCGAACGCCCCAGAAAGTCCGGCTCCGCGTGGGCCGGACCCGCGTAGATTCCTCCGCTTCAATGAGGCTGGGGCGCGAACGCCCCAGAAAGTTGACCAGATTGCGCCGGCGCTCGAAGGAATCGACGCTTCAATGAGGCTGGGGCGCGAACGCCCCAGAAAGATCGATGGCCCAAAGACCAAAAGACCCGACGCGGGCCCGCTTCAATGAGGCTGGGGCGCGAACGCCCCAGAAAGAGTTCGGCGCGGTTTCGGGCCACCCCGACTCCGGCGGGGCTTCAATGAGGCTGGGGCGCGAACGCCCCAGAAAGGAAGAACAACCTCGCTCAGGCTGCCAAGGCTAACAATGCTTCAATGAGGCTGGGGCGCGAACGCCCCAGAAAGGTTGTCGGGCTACGATGTCGACGGCACCACCAGCGAGCTTCAATGAGGCTGGGGCGCGAACGCCCCAGAAAGTGGCCGCCCGAGGGCACGCGCGTGCCGAACCACCAGAGCTTCAATGAGGCTGGGGCGCGAACGCCCCAGAAAGGGCGTGAGCGCGGGTGATATGGCCGTCCCCCGACTTGCTTCAATGAGGCTGGGGCGCGAACGCCCCAGAAAGCGAAACGCCGCGCCCGAAGCCCGCGAACCGAAGATGCTTCAATGAGGCTGGGGCGCGAACGCCCCAGAAAGCCAACGAGCGCCCGCTGACGGGCCTCGAAGCCGAAGTGCTTCAATGAGGCTGGGGCGCGAACGCCCCAGAAAGACCGGAACTCGCCCGTGTGCCGCCACGGCCCCCGGTGCTTCAATGAGGCTGGGGCGCGAACGCCCCAGAAAGGCCATCGGCCGCTGCGGATCCGACGCGGAGGAGCGGACGCTTCAATGAGGCTGGGGCGCGAACGCCCCAGAAAGCGGTCTCACCGGGGTCACCTGGTGGATCGTCCGCGCCGCTTCAATGAGGCTGGGGCGCGAACGCCCCAGAAAGGCCAGCACGGCGCCAACCCCGGCTCCCTTGGGGCCGGCTTCAATGAGGCTGGGGCGCGAACGCCCCAGAAAGAACAGCGCCAACGCGCGCGCACGCGCGAAGGCAAGGCTTCAATGAGGCTGGGGCGCGAACGCCCCAGAAAGTCTGCGGGGCCCCGAGGGTCTGGAGGAGGACGAACGGGCTTCAATGAGGCTGGGGCGCGAACGCCCCAGAAAGGATACCAGCGCCGAATCGGTCGCCAGGACGCTCCGCGCGCTTCAATGAGGCTGGGGCGCGAACGCCCCAGAAAGCGTGAAATCCAGAGGCTTTACTTTCTTTGCGCCCATGCTTCAATGAGGCTGGGGCGCGAACGCCCCAGAAAGTTGCGGTTCATGGGTCGCCCAGAATCTCCGACGCCGAGCTTCAATGAGGCTGGGGCGCGAACGCCCCAGAAAGGTCGCCCACCAGATCCTGTTCCACGGGCGCTTTGGCGAGCTTCAATGAGGCTGGGGCGCGAACGCCCCAGAAAGTCCCCCGACTCCCCCGCCTGCCGAGCCTGCGCCGCCGCTTCAATGAGGCTGGGGCGCGAACGCCCCAGAAAGGCTGGCGGCCGTCTGGCCGACGGCCATGCCCGGCGGCGCTTCAATGAGGCTGGGGCGCGAACGCCCCAGAAAGGATGCTGCGGCGGAGCTGGGCGCGGGAGCGGTGGCGCTTCAATGAGGCTGGGGCGCGAACGCCCCAGAAAGGCTCATCGTGACGAGCGGGTTTCGCGGCCCCGACCAGCTTCAATGAGGCTGGGGCGCGAACGCCCCAGAAAGGCCGCCCGTGCTCGGCGGAGCGTCGGCGGGTAGATTCGCTTCAATGAGGCTGGGGCGCGAACGCCCCAGAAAGCCGGTACGCGCAATGGCGTCACTTCTGGCGTCTCGCCGCTTCAATGAGGCTGGGGCGCGAACGCCCCAGAAAGTACAATGCGTTCCGCGCGACGCGCCAGGGCCCGGCCGCGCTTCAATGAGGCTGGGGCGCGAACGCCCCAGAAAGGCCCCGGCCGCCCCAACCGCCTTGCTCACGAGTTCGTGCTTCAATGAGGCTGGGGCGCGAACGCCCCAGAAAGCGAGTCTTATCATGTCTCTCCAAGGAGACGCTCAAAGAGCTTCAATGAGGCTGGGGCGCGAACGCCCCAGAAAGAACACGGGCAGGGTTGGATGTCCCACCATTGAACTGCTTCAATGAGGCTGGGGCGCGAACGCCCCAGAAAGCTGGCCAGCCCCGGCGGCTCGTGTGAGGCGTACCGCCCGCTTCAATGAGGCTGGGGCGCGAACGCCCCAGAAAGGTCGCCGTCACCTGGTGGGGCTGCCAGGTGATCGAGCCGCGCTTCAATGAGGCTGGGGCGCGAACGCCCCAGAAAGGCCTCGCGCCTCCTCCCCCGCACGTGGGTCGAGCGCGGGCTTCAATGAGGCTGGGGCGCGAACGCCCCAGAAAGCCAGGCCGCCGGCGACGGCCGCCCGCCGCGCCGCTCCCAGCGGCTTCAATGAGGCTGGGGCGCGAACGCCCCAGAAAGGACGATATGCCCGATGCCGGCAAGAATACTGCCGACGCTTCAATGAGGCTGGGGCGCGAACGCCCCAGAAAGAGGGGTTTGGGGTTTCCCCAATCGGGGTCAAACTTCGAGCTTCAATGAGGCTGGGGCGCGAACGCCCCAGAAAGAACGCGTTCCGCGCAACGACGAAGGGCCCGGCCGCGCTTCAATGAGGCTGGGGCGCGAACGCCCCAGAAAGCCTTCAGCAAGAGCCGCGCCTTGCGGTAGCTGAACATGCTTCAATGAGGCTGGGGCGCGAACGCCCCAGAAAGCGGGCCGGCCGCGCAGCCCGACCATGAAGCAGCCGTCGCTTCAATGAGGCTGGGGCGCGAACGCCCCAGAAAGGAGCAAGGTCGTGAAGCACACGCGCGTTCCCGGTCCGCTTCAATGAGGCTGGGGCGCGAACGCCCCAGAAAGGCCGCCGCGGTTGCCCGCCGCGAGTCCGAAGAGGCGGGGCTTCAATGAGGCTGGGGCGCGAACGCCCCAGAAAGAGCGCACCCTCGAAGCCGGCTTCGTTGGTCTGGTTCCTGCTTCAATGAGGCTGGGGCGCGAACGCCCCAGAAAGGGTGACAGCCGAGCCGGCAATCGCCGCCCGCATCATGCTTCAATGAGGCTGGGGCGCGAACGCCCCAGAAAGGCACACTACGACGCCACAGGAAGAAGCATGGCGGGGGCTTCAATGAGGCTGGGGCGCGAACGCCCCAGAAAGCCTCCCCCCGAATCACTCGCTGGAGGCTCTCATGAAGCGGCTTCAATGAGGCTGGGGCGCGAACGCCCCAGAAAGCACGTACGCCGGCGGAAGCCAGTGGCGGCTCGATCCGCTTCAATGAGGCTGGGGCGCGAACGCCCCAGAAAGTACAACAAGTTTCGCGCGACGCGAGGCCCGGCCGCGAGCTTCAATGAGGCTGGGGCGCGAACGCCCCAGAAAGAACGGGCGCGCTCCGTCGCAGCGTCAAGGTGCGGTTGCTTCAATGAGGCTGGGGCGCGAACGCCCCAGAAAGAGAGCAAGGCGCGCTGGGGTGAGAGCGCCCACAATCTGCTTCAATGAGGCTGGGGCGCGAACGCCCCAGAAAGCTCGAACCGCGCATCGACGCGATGGGGATGCACGCGGGCTTCAATGAGGCTGGGGCGCGAACGCCCCAGAAAGCGAGAATCGGAAAATCGCCAAAAAGGTCGTTTCGATGCGGCTTCAATGAGGCTGGGGCGCGAACGCCCCAGAAAGCCTTCGACGCGCGACGGGCCGCTATTCTATTCTTTGCTTCAATGAGGCTGGGGCGCGAACGCCCCAGAAAGCCCGAAACTCGAATACCTGGCCAGGCCATATTCTCAAGCTTCAATGAGGCTGGGGCGCGAACGCCCCAGAAAGAACGCCACGGCGTCGACCAACCTTTCGGCTGGAGAGCTTCAATGAGGCTGGGGCGCGAACGCCCCAGAAAGCCGCACGCTACAACAGCTTGCATTGGCACGCAAATTTCGCTCGGTTTCAAGAGGGGGCGCGCATCGCTCCAATTATCAAGCCGGAGCGCGCCGGTCAAGCGATTCACGATGTCAAATACCCAAGCAAAACCAACGCGTTAACCAAATTCGAGCGACCCCCGGCAAACCTGCGTCACCGGGCCGCTCGAAATCGTCCGGCGGTTTCGCCTGCCAATGGCGGCCCCGCCTCGCCCTCGCGCCGCGAGACACCACCGGCGACCGACATCATATCACGGTCGCGCTCCGCTCCAGCGCGGAAAACGTCTTGCCGATGCTGGTCACGGCCAGATCGGTCTTGTCGGCCGGGCCCACATCGATGAGCAGGACGTGGTCTTCCCCCGCCTTCACCAATTCGCCCAGACGCGCCTCCAGCTCCGCGCGCCGCCGTCGAGACATCCGGCATTGGAAGACCGAAAGCTGAAGCCACTCGCCGAAGCCGTTCATCGTCTTGAAAACACGGCGCCAGCGCCGCGTATCGGAGATGTCGTAGGTCACGATGTAGGTGCGGTCGTCGTTCGCGCTCATGCCGGCTCCGCCCGCGGTCACCTCGGCAGATAGTGCGGATAACGCGGGAACTCGCCCAGAAGATGCCGCGTCAACAGCCGCGCCTGCAACATCAGGAGCCGACGCATGCTGAGCCGATAGCCGAACAGCGGATGGGTCGTCTCTTGCGAAAGCCGCCGTTCGAACGCTCCGATAAAACGCCGCCGCCCGGCGGTCGCCAAAGCCGTTCCGGCGACGCCCGTCACGAAATCGCCCGCCGACACCTCGCCCGTGTTCACCGCCGTCAGCACCACCGAATCGGCAACGATCGGGCGGAAAGGCTCCATTGCGTCGAGAGCGAGCGCCGGCCTGCCGTAACGGGGCGCGTGAAACAGCCCGCGATAGGGGTCCAGGCCCACGGCCGCGAGCGCCACCGTCAGATGTCGCGTCAGCATCGCATAGGCGAGCGAAAGCATCGCGTTCACCGGATCCGTCGGCGGCCGCCGATTGCGGGCTTCGAAACGGAACGCCGCCATGCCGTCGGCGCCCTCGCCGCCCGCCGCCGCGTCGGGAGGCGCGAGCAATGCGGCGAAGGCGCGGAAATACGTCGCCGCCGCGTCGCCTTCCAGCCCCATCAGCTCGTCGATGGCCGAAGCGCCCCCCGCCATTTTCCGCGAGGCGTTGAGGCGGCCCAGCACCGCCTTGCGCGTGTCCTCGTCGCCGCGCCAATTGCGCCGCAGAAGGGTTCGCTGGTTCGTAATCTTGGCGGCGACCAGGTCGCGCGCGAAGCGCAGGCGCGCGCCATCGTCGAAACTCGCCCGGTATTGCGCCGCGCGCACCTCTACGTTGCGATGTCCGACGCCTTGGGCAAGCCCCCGGAACCAGCCGCCGTGGCTGTGGAACGACACCGGTATTTCGCGCTCCATGAGCGCCGCGAGCGCCGGCGCCGTAACGGACACATTGCCGAACACCGCGACGTCGGACACTTCCATGAGGCGGACCGCGGTCTCCCCCTGCTCCTCGTCGATCACCCTGAGGGTGTCCCCCTGCTTGGCGATGCGCGCGCGTTGCGACTGCACCACCAGCGGCAGCGCCTCGTCGCGACCGACGGCGATCGGGCGCGGTTCGAGGTCGGCCCCGCCCAGCGCGCCGACTTCGTCGGGCAGACAAACCGAAACCAGAGCGCAGCGCGGGCATTTCGGACTGTCCGCGAGCGGCGGCGGGAGCCGACCGCCGGCCATCGTGAGACGCAGGCCGCTCACCGCCTCGCGCGCCGCCCGGCGCAATTCGTCGTCAAGGGCGATGCGAACCCGCTCGCGGCTTCCCGCATACCAGATCGCGCCTTCCTCCACCCGGTAGCCGTGTTCCTCGAGCAACATCGCTTGCAGACAGACCTGCACGCGCTCGGGCTCGTAGGCGCCGCGCGCCACATGCGGGCGCTTGCCCCGCTTGTAGTCGATGGGCGTGACGACCCCGTCCCGCGCCTCGGCCACGTCGATCTTCGCGATCACGCCGATCCGCTCCGACGACAGGGTAAGCGACCGGGTGGCGACGGCCGCACCGTCGGCGTCCAGTTCTTCGGGATCCGGAAGCGCCTTGCTCGCCCGGTCGACGCGCGCGTGAACGCGTTTCCCGTCGACCGTGTCCGCGGTATCGGCCCATTCGGCCTGGCCCCACATGAGATAGGCGAGGCGAGGGCAATAGACGTATTCGTTGACCATGCGCGCCGGCGTCAGCGGCGTTTCGGCGGTCGCCGACGGGGCGGGAAGGTGGAGATCGAGTTGCGAAGACGTCATGAATCCGCTGTCGTGAACCGCGCCGCGACGGTGTGCCCGCCGCCCGGCAGGAAACGGCGCCGGTCCACGCCGAAGCGCGGTCGCGCCTTGCTGTCGAATTATGTCGCCGGTCCGTCCCGGCAAGTGGGAAGCGGCGGCAAGAACGGCCGAAGGCCGCCAGGGGCGAGACGGCGATGCGGGCGCGCCATGGCGTTCCGCCGGCCCCGGATTACGTTGCCGCCCGCGGACTCCTGCGGCGCGCTGGACACGCGCGCGAACTTGCCCAAGAGTAGCGTCGAGACGGGCGAGCGCGCACGCCCCCGGGGAACGCGAGGGAGAGTTATGGCCGACCGGAAGCCCGGCGTCCGCGAGATGTACCGCGCCCTCGTCGACGATCCGGTGTCGGTCTACCGTCATGTCGGCCGCGGCGAATTCCGCCCGACCCGGCGGATGTTCGACCGTGTCGCCACTACCGCCGACCCGCGCATCGTCCACCACGTCCTCGTCGCGAACGCCGCCAACTACCGCAAGACCCCTATCGCCCGTTCCCTCCTCGAACCCATCCTCGGGCGCGGTCTGCTGACCAGCGAAGGGGATTTCTGGCGCCGCCAGAGGCGCATTGCCGCGCCGGCGTTTCATCGCAAGCGTATCGAGGCGTTCGCCGACATTATGGCGGGACTGGCCCATGACATGACCGAAAGCTGGGAAGCCGCCGCCGGGTCCGGAGAACCGCTCGACCTCCAGTCGGAAATGTCGCGCGTCACCATGAAGATCATCGTCCGCGCGATGTTCTCCGACCGCATCGACGAAGCCGAGGCGCGCGGCGTCAGCGACGCGATGCGCACTCTCGACCGGCACCGGTTGCGGTTCCGCGACTTCATCGGCATCCCCGAATGGATACCCCGCAGGCGCGACCCCGCGGTGCGCGCGGCGGTGCGCACCATCGACCGCACCGTGAACCGCATCGTCGCCGAACGCCGCGCCCGGGGCGGCGACCGGGGCGACCTCCTCAGCATGATGATGCTCGCCGAGGATGCGGAGACCGGAGAACGCATGACCGACCGCCAGTTGCGCGACGAAACGATCACCATGTTTCTCGCCGGCCACGAGACCACGGCGACCGCGCTGGTCTGGACCTTCTACGCCCTCAACCGGTTCCCCGAGGCCGAAGCGCGCCTGCACGCCGAAGTCGACTCCGCCCTGGGGGATCGCCCGCCCGCCCTCGCCGACCTTGAAAACCTGTCATGGACGCGCATGACCATCGAGGAAACCATGCGCCTCTACCCCACCGTCGCGATGATCTCGCGGCAAGCCGCCGCGGACGACGAAGTCCTGGGCGTGCGGGTGCCCCGCGGCACGATTGTCAACCTGAATATCTGGCTTGCGCACCGGGACCCCGGGCATTGGCCCGACCCGGAGCGCTTCGACCCCGAACGTTTCGACCCGGCGCGTCGCCGCGAGCGGCCGAAGCATGCCTATTTCCCGTTCGGCAGCGGCCCGCGCATCTGCATAGGCAACGCCTTCGCGATGATGGAGGCCCAGTTGATCCTCGCCTGCGTCGCCCGCCGCTGGCGCCTGCGCGCCGTCGGCGACGGCGAACCCCGCGCCGTCGGCAACGTCGTCCTCCGTCCGCTCGGCGGCCTGCCGGTCACCCTCGAACGCCGCCGCGCCGCCTGAACCGGCCCAGCGAAGGACTGCGCCCGGGCGTCCGGCGGGCCCGGGCCCGTTCCGGATTCAGCCGCCGTCTATCTCATCGACGATGGGAACGGCGGTCTCGGCGATCTTGCGAAGCTCGTCTGCGAAATATTTCGTAATCTCGCCGTCGCCGTTATTGCACTCTTCCCACAGGGCGGGAACGAGAGGTCCCCATTTCCGATATTTTTCATCGGCGAATTTGAAGCACGGCCAAATATTGCCTCTTTTGCCGAGTTTCTTCGACTTGACTTCACGCTCGAGTCGTTCGCGTCGCGCCCGTTCGTCGGCCGTCAGATCCGAAATGCGTATGCCGGAACACACGCCAAAAATCCAGTGTTCGGGTCCTTTCCCGTCGTTGTCCAGGCGAATCTCCGTGCGGTGTCGATCCGGTCCATACGGCTTCCAGCTCGCACGGTAGATCGAGATATGGCTTTTGGACTGACGTTCGCGCTCGTCGTAACGGATTTCAACTTCGAGATCGCGAAACGCCGACTCTCGCCGGAGACTGTCGGCGACCATTTGCAGCGCGTCGGAACAAACCTGCGCTCTGATCCGGGGCCAGGCTTCGTAGACCGCAAGGGCGGTTTCCATATTTTGCTTGCCGGAACGGACGAATTTGGAAACCGTGTCTATTTCTACAGGCGCCATGGCGTGCCTCCCGAATTCCCGTTCGCACCAAGTCTCGGCTTCCCGCAGGAACCAGCGCAACCTGTCCACGTCGCATTGCTTGCGACAGTCGGCCATCCACCTCGTAAGCGAGTAAGCCGTGCGGAAGCTGTCGAACTCGTCTTCCCGGGTTCCGTTGCCATGGTACGGCATGATAACGAAACGGCGGCCCGCTTCCAGCCTTTTCAGGGTAGACAGTCGGACGCTGTAGGCGTCCGGCGGCTCGCCCCGCGGCGACAGATAGATCAGAACGAAGCGCCTGTACCGTCGCTTCAACCAGTCGAGATAGTCCCTGACCTGATCTTTCTGATCCCCGGCCCAGGGCTTGTTCTCGATGGCGAGGCCGTGACGTTCGTCGACGTGAACATGAATATCGAGCCGCCGGTCGTCGTCGATCGTCTCTTCAAGCGTCACATGCGCCCGGTTCAGGTCGTCCGGGGCGTCGAACCCCTGCAATCCATTGAGCAAGGTCCTGAGAAACAACGCTCCCTGTCCATGCGCGCCGCGCGGGTCCAGCAGGTCGCCGACGATGCGTGAGAGTCCGAGTTCGTCGGTGCGCAGATAATCGAAGGCGCTGAAGCGGCGCGCCAGTCGGGAATCCAGTTCGCGCTCGAGCGTCCGCGCCGTCTCGAGCCGGGGCGCCAGTCCATCGAAGAACCGTTCGTATTGGCGCAATCGGGCGGCTTGGGCGCCCCGCAGGCAATCATGCAACTCGTCGAAGAAGCGTTCCGGGTCGACGGCCATATTTTCCTCGCGCCGCGCGGGACGGGACCGGGCAACGGCAGGCAACGCCGGCTTACGCCGGCACCGCGCGCACCCCGGCGCCGATGCGCACATGGGCGCGGATCGCGTAGCGGTCTCCCGAAAGATGCGTCGCGAAGGCCGCCTCCAGATGCGCGTCGAGCGCCGCCCGCCGCGCCGGCGAAAGTTCCGCCGTCTCCTCCGCGAACGACATCTCCAGATTCGCGTTCCAGAACGCCGACCCCGCCGGCGGCGACCCGTCGAAATACAAATCGCGCTCCGTCACCGATGCGAACCCCGCCGCCTCCAGCGACCGCGCCAGCAGACCGGCTTCCCCGAAACGGAATTGCGGCAGCGCCACATCGCGCGGAAGGTCCAGAAACGCCCGCGCCTCACGCTGCAATACGGCGAAAACCGTCGTGTCCGCCAAGGGGCCCCACACCATCCATGCGCCCCGTCCTCCCGGCTTCAGCACCCGCAGCGCTTCGCGGAGCGCCCGCTCGGGCTCCGGCGCGAACATGATCCCGAAGCGGCACACGACGCGGTCGAACGAAGCGTCTCCGAACGGCAGGTCCTGCATGTCGGCGGTCTCGAACCGCAGCTGCGCAAGCCCCGCGTCCGCCGCCCGACGCCGCGCCGCGGTCACCATCTCCGCCACCAGATCCGTCGCCGTCACCGCGCCCGACGGGCCGACCGCCCGCGCCAGCGTCATCGCCGGCTCTCCCGCCCCCGACGCGAGGTCGAGCACGCGCATCCCGGCGCCGACCTCCGCCGCTTCGACCAGAGGGCCGTTGAACCGCCCCGTCATGCGCTCGATTTCGGGCGCCAGACGCACCCATACCGGCGCGCGTCCCACCCAGTAGTCGCAGGCCTCGTCTCCGTCGAGGGGCGCCGGGCTCCGTTCCGTATTCATCCCCGCTGCGCCGCGCCCGCATTGCCGTAGCGCCGATAGACGAACGCCGGGGCCTCGCGCCCCGCCTCGCCCAGCGGCTCGTCGAGCACGCCGCGGTCGGGCGCCAGCGCACAGGCCGGGTCGGTGCGCGCCGCATCGCCGGTCAGCATATAAGCCTGGCAGCGGCACCCTCCCCAGTCGATCTCCCGACGCTCGCAGCCGCGACACGGTTCCGGCATCCAGTCCGTGCCGCGGAAGCGGTTGAAACTCTCCGAATTCTCCCAGATGTCCGCCAGCGAGCGCTCGCGCACCGACTCGAACCGCATGTCGGGGATCACCTCCGCCGCGTGGCACGGCAGAACCTTTCCCGAGGGCGAGATGTTGATGAACTGCCGTCCCCAGCCGCCCATGCACGATTTCGGCCGCTTCGCATAATAGTCCGGGACCACGAAATCGAAGGTCAGCACCCCCTTCAACCGCTCGCGCGCCTCCTCCACCACCCGCACCGCCTCGTCGAGCTGTTCGCGCGTCGGCAGAAACGCCGCCCGGTTGCGGAAAGCCCAGGCGTAATACTGCACCTGCGCCACCTCGATGCGCTCCGCGTCGAGGTCCACGGCGAGCGCGATCATGTCCTCCAGGTGGTGCAGGTTCTGCCGGTGCATCACTGCGTTCACCGTCAACGGAAGCCCCGCCGCGCGCACCCAGCGCGCGGCGCGTTTCTTCTTCTCGAACGCGCCCCGGTAGCCCGCCACCCGGTCGCCGAGCTCCGAAGTCGAGTCCTGGAAACTGATCTGGACGTGGTCGAGCCCCCTTTCGGCGAGCCGTCGCACCCGCGCCTCGTCGAGCGTCACAGCCGAGGTGATCAGGTTGCTGTAAAGCCCCACCTTCGCCGCATGAGCCACCAGATCTTCGAGGTCGCGCCGCACCGTCGGTTCGCCGCCCGAGAAATGCACATGCAGGACGCCGAGCTCGACCGCCTCGTCCATCACCCGCCGCCACTCGTCGGTGGTGCATTCGCCGCTCGCCCGCTCGAGGTCCAGCGGGTTCGAACAGTAGGGGCACTGCAACGGGCAGCGATGGCTCAGCTCCGCCAGAACCGCATACGGAACCAGCCGATCCGGCGCCGCCCCGGAAACCGCCTCAGGCGCCGCCTCGGGCGCCGGCCGTTCGGCGACCCCGCCCGTCTCGCTCATGTCGCTCATGTCACGATAAACCCCTTGTCGGCGAGGCCTTGCAGCATCGCCGTGACGTCATCGGCGATGGTCCGGCGCGGCGCTCCCTCGAACTTCGCCGCCAGCGAATCGACGATCTCGCCCAGCGTGCGTTCGCCGTCGCACAGCGACACCACCCGGCGCGCAATATCGTCGAGCTCGAAGACGCGCTCCGGCGCCAGGATGATCCAGCACCCCCGCGGCTTGTCGAAACGCAATTTCGCGTGGCGCGGAAGGCGCGGCGCACACGCCTCGTCGAGTATCGTGCGCCCGCTCATCCGGCGTCCGCCCCGGCGCCTTCCGGCACGAAGGCGCCCGGCGGAATCAACCCCGGCTCCACATAAGCCATATACAGCGCGTCCAGTTGCGCCCACAGCACGTCGGTCTTGAAGCGCACGGCGTTGAGCACCGCCTCCTGCTTCTCGCGCGTGTCGGCCTCGCCGATCACGTAGTCCCGGCCGAACTCCGCGTCCTTCGGCGCCTCGCCCAGCCGCTTCCTGAAATAGGCGAGCGCATGGTCGTCGGCCCATTCGTAATGCCGCGACAGGCCCGAAATGCGCTCCTTGTGGATCGCCGGCGCGAACAACTCCGTCAGCGACGACGCGATCATCTCCAGCCGCGAGCGCTCGGCGACGAAATGCACATAGGCGTCCACCGCAAAGCGCGTCGCCGGCAGGATTCCCACCGTCGACGTCACATAGTCCCGGTCGAATCCCAGCCGGTCCGTCAGCTGCAAGTAGCGCGAGATGCCGCCGGTCTCCACCTCCGCCCCGTCGTGATCGAGCACCCGGCTGCGCCATGCGCGCCGGAGGTCCGGGCTTTCCAGCCGCGCCATCAAGGTCAGGTCCTTGCGCGGAATGCTCGCCTGGTAATAGTAGCGGTTGAGCGCCCACGCCTGCACCTGCCCGTGGTTCAGCCGCCCCGAATGCAGGAGTCCGTGAAACGGGTGCAGGCTGTGATAACGCTCCGCGCCGATCCGCCGCAGCGCCTCCGAGAACGCCTCCGGCGACATCGTCTCGTCGGACGGAACATCGAGAGCGTAGAGGCGCGTCGGCTTCACGCGCGGGCTCCAGGCCGTCGCCGCGGCGCTCACAGGGCGATCTCCATTCCGTCATGCGCGACCTCCCAGCCCGCCGCCTCGACTTCGGCGCGCTCGGGCGAGTCGTCAGCCAGCATCGGATTGGTCGTGTTGATGTGCACGAACACCTTGCGCGCGATATCGAGACCGGCGAAGGCGGCGAGAGTCCCCCCGTCGCCCGATACGCTCATATGCCCCATGCGCCGGCCCGTCTTCACCCCCACCCCCGACCGGACCATCTCGTCATCGGTCCACAGCGTGCCGTCGAACAGCACCAGCGGCGCGCCCCGCAGACGCTCCGCCAGCCAGTCCGGCAGGGCTGCGCAACCGGGGATGTAGAACGCCCGGGTCGCGCCTCCGGAATCGCGGATCTCGAGGGCGATGGTGTCCTCCCCCACCGCCCCCAGCGTCGGCGCCGAGTCCGCCTTCTCCAGCCACAACGCCACCTTGCCGGGAACCGCGAACGGCGCCGCCACCACCCCCGACTCGCTGCCGTCCGGGCATATCAGCGGAGTCGCCTCGTCGAGCGTCAGCGCCTCCCGCGCCACGAAACGCGGGTTGAGGACGCCGAAAATGTCGTTCGCCGCCAGGACATCGAGGACCCTGGACGTGCCGTAGAGCGTCAGCGGCTGCGACTCGCGCAGGTTCAGAAGCCCCGCCGTGTGATCGACATCGGCATTGGTCAGGACCACCCCCTGGATGGGGCTGTGGCGCAGCCCTTCCGCCGGGTGGAGGATGTCGTTCTCCGCGATCTGCTGGCGCAGATCGGGCGAGGCGTTGCAGAGGAACCATCGCCGGCCGTCGGCGCTCACCGCGATCGACGATTGCGTGCGCGGGCGCGCCGCCGGGTCGCCGCTGCGCGCCCGCCGGCTGTTGGGGTGGTTACAGTTCCATTGCGGATACCCGCCGCCGGCCGCCGAGCCGAGAACCCGGATGCGCATGAAGCGTCCTCCGATCCGTCACGACGCGCCGTGCGGCGGGACCGCCATACCGCGACAATGCGATATGTCGTACGTCACTTGCGACGCACTTCTTGTGCGAGACGTCGACCTACAGGTCGGCGCACGCGTAGCAGTTGATCTCGAGACCGACCGCGATCTCACGAACCACAGGGGTGCTCCACATGGGATTCTCTCCACTGAACGATCCTCGCCCCGTCGTCGGGGGGCGGCCGCCCGACGGGCGACGCCGCCAATCTGGGGGCGCGACGCCGCGACGCAAAGCTATGGACCGAATCGTATTTCCCTATGGCCGCGCGCCCCGCCGCGCCCGTCGCGCCGGCGCCGCGAAGACACGCCGCTTTTGCCGCGTCCTCGCCGCGGCGCCGGTCCTCGCCACCGCCGCCGTCGCCGAACCCCGTGTCGACCCCCCGCCGCCGCTCGTCACCGTCGAATGGCTGCAACCGCGGGTCTGCCGCGACCCGGTCGCGGTCCTCGACCTCCGCCGGTCGCTTCGCAATTTCGAGGCCGAGCACATCCCCTGCGCCGTCCACAGCGACTATTACGGCGACGGCTGGCGCACTTCGGCGAACATGATCCCGCCGCCCGAACGCCTCGAAGCGCTCATTTCGCGCCTCGGCATAAGCAACGACTCGCATGTCGTCCTCGCCACCGCCGCCGTCGACGAATTCTCCGCCGCCGAAGTCGCCCGCGTCTATCTGATCTTTCGCCTCCTCGGCCACGACGCCGTATCGATCCTCGACGGGGGCGTCCCGGCCTGGACGGCGGACTGGCGAAACGACGTGGATTCCGGCCCCGCCGACCGCGCCCCCGCCTCGTTCCGCGCCCGCCCGCGCGGCGACATTCTCGCCGACCGCGCCGCCGTCGTCGCGGCGCGCGCCGCCGGCGCGCCCCTCGTCGACATGCGGCCCAACGACCACTTTCTCGGCATCAACCGTTCGCCCGCGCTCGCCCGACCCGGCGCCATCCCCGGCGCCGTCAACCTCCCCATGAGCTGGATCGTCGAAAACGGAGGGTTGCGCTTCCGCACTCCCGAACAGTTACGCCGTCTGTGGCGCGCCGCCGGCGTCCCGACCGCGGGGCCGCAGATCCTGCTCTGCAATTCCGGCCTCGAAAGCGCCGTCGGATGGTTCGCCGCCGCCATCCTTCTCGGCAACGCCGACGCCCGTCTCTACGACGGTTCGCTCGCCGAGTGGTCCGCCGACCCCTCGCTTCCCATGGAGGCGAAGATCCCGCTTCCGCCCCGCCCCGCCCCTTGACCGGACGCCGTCGCGAACCCGCGGTGGACAGCGCCCGGATCGTCTGCTACGCGGCGCGGAGTCCCCGATTGAGGATCGTCAGGCCATGAAAATCGTCGAAGCGAAGACATGGGCGGTGGCGAATCCGCCGCCCCACCGCGGCGGCCCCTGCTGGGTGTTCGTCAAACTCGTCGCCGACGATGGCGTTTGCGGCTACGGCGAAGCCTATGGCGTGCCCTTCAGTCCGCGCGTGACCTGCCGCATGATCGAGGATGTCGCCGAACGATACGTCGTCGGCGCCGACCCTTTCCGCATCGAGTCGATGTGGCGACGGATCTACAGTTCGGGATACGCGCAACACCCCGACCATGCCCTCATGGGAGTGCTCAGCAGCCTTGAAATCGCCTGTTGGGACATTGTCGGCAAGGAGCTCGACCAGCCCGTCTACAACCTGCTCGGCGGCCGCGCGAACGAAACCCTGCGCTCCTATACCTACCTCTATCCCCCGGCCGCGGACGAGACGGCGGGCGACGGCGACGCGCTCGCCATTGCCGACATTTTCGGCGATCCCGAAGCCGGGCCGCGGCGCGCCGAAGAGTATGTCCGCATGGGCTTCACGGCCCTCAAATACGACCCCGTCATGCCGATGGGCGCCTTCGACCCGCGCCAGCTGTCGCTCGCCGCCCTCGACAACGCCGAAGCCATGACCCGCAACATGCGCGACGCGGTCGGGTCGTCGTGCGATCTGCTCATCGGCACGCACGGCCAGCCCACCGCGTCCGCCGCCATCGCCCTGGCGAAGCGTCTCGAGCCCTGGCGTCCGCTCTGGCTCGAGGAGCCGGTGCCGCCCGAAAATGTCGCCGAAATGGCGCGGGTCGCGCGCGCGACCTCGATCCCCGTCGCCACCGGCGAGCGGCTGGCCACCAAATACGAGTTCGCCGCCCTCTTGCAAGCCCAGGCCGCCGCCACGATCCAGCCCGCGCTCGGCCGCGTGGGCGGCATCCTCGAAGCCAAGAAAATCGCCGGCATGGCGGAGGCGCACTACGTTTCCCTCGCTCCCCACCTCTATTGCGGTCCCGTCGAGGCCGCCGCGAACATTCAGATCGGCGTGTGCAGCCCCAACTTCCTCATCCAGGAAAGCATCGAACGCTTCGACGGATTTTACGCCGAAATCCTGAAGACTCCGATCGTCTGGGAAGAGGGCCGCATCGTCCCCCCGACCGCGCCGGGGATCGGCGTCGAACTCGACGAGGCGGTAGCGGACGCCCACCCCTACGATGGCCCCGTCTTTCCCGATATGGCCCCGGCCCCCGTCTGGCCCTGAAGGCGCACGGCGCAGGATGCGCCGTCACCGGCCGGTTCTCCGTTATCGAGGGGCGCGGGCCCGGTCGCGGATTTCAACCTGCGCCGGGACCGGGCGCGCCAAACTCTCCCTCGCACGCATGGCTGCGGACGCCGGCGCGACGCGATTCGCAATCCCCGGCGTCAGACATCGAGGTTGGCGACATCCAGCGCGTTCTCCTGGATGAAGGCGCGGCGCGGCTCCACCAAATCGCCCATCAGGGTCGAAAACAGGTCGTCGGCGTCATCGGCGTGCTCCACCCTGACCTGGAGAAGGGTTCGCGCCTCCTCATCCAGAGTCGTCTCCCAGAGCTGGTCGGGGTTCATCTCGCCCAGGCCCTTGTAGCGGAACACCGAAATCCCCTTGCGGCCGAGCGCCAGCACGGCGTCGGAAAGGGCGACCGGCGAAGGCAGCGGCCCGCTGCGCGAATCTCCCGCCTCGAGCTCGGGCGGGGTTTCGTAAATCTCCCGCAATTCGCCGGCGTCGGCGTTCAGCCGCCGCGCCTCGGCGCTGCGCAACAGGCCGGCGTCGAGCCGGTGGCGCGTGCGTTCCCCGCGCCCCGAACGCATGAAGGCCAGGGCGCCGTCGTCGTCCACCGAACCCGACCATTCGTCTTCGTCGAGGGAGTCGAGCCGCCGGACGACTTGCTCCGCCGCCGCCGCCGCCGCCGCCCGGTCATTCAGCAGCGCCGGGTTCAGCGCGCCGGCCACCGCCGCCTGGGCGACCAGCTCCGCGCCGCCGCGCCGCGCGAGCGCGCGCATCGCCGCCGCATGTCCGCGCGCGCGGTTCACCACCGCGCGCAGATCCGCGCCCGCCCGCGCCTCGCCGTTCGCGACCAGACGCGCGTTCTTCAGCGCTTCGTCGATCAGGTAATCGTCGAGCTCGCGTTCGTCTTTCTTGTAGACCTCGTTGCGTCCGCGCTGCACCCGGAACAGCGGCGGCTGCGCGATATAGAGATAGCCGCGCTGTATGACTTCCCTCATGTGGCGGTAGAAAAACGTCAGCAGCAACGTGCGAATATGCGCGCCGTCGACATCGGCGTCGGTCATGATGACGATCCGGTGGTAGCGGATCTTGTCGATATTGAACTCCTCGCGCCCGATCCCCGCGCCGAGCGCGGCGATCAGCGTCCCGACCTCCGCCGAGGACAGCATCTTGTCGAAGCGCGCGCGCTCCACGTTCAGGATCTTCCCGCGCAACGGCAGCACCGCCTGGTTGGCGCGGTTGCGCGCCTGTTTCGCCGACCCTCCGGCGGAATCGCCCTCGACGATGAACAGTTCGCTCAGCGCCGGGTCGCGTTCCTGGCAGTCGGCGAGTTTCCCCGGCAGGCTGGTGACATCGAGAGCGCTCTTGCGCCGCGTCAGGTCCCGCGCCTTGCGCGCCGCCTCGCGCGCCGCCGCCGCCTCGACCGCCTTCGCCACGACCGTGCGCGCTTCCTTCGGATGCTCCTCGAACCATTGTCCCAGGCGGTCCGCCACCACGCCCTCGACCACGGGCCGCACTTCCGAACTCACCAGCTTGTCCTTGGTCTGCGACGAAAATTTCGGGTCCGGAACCTTCACCGACAGCACGCAGGTCAGCCCCTCGCGCATGTCTTCGCCGGTGAGCGTCACCTTTTCCTTTTTCTGAATCCCGGCCGCGTTGGCCCAGGCGTTCACCGTGCGCGTCAGCGCCCCGCGAAACCCCGCCAGATGCGTTCCGCCGTCGCTCTGCCCGATATTGTTCGTGAAGCACAGGACGTTCTCATGGTAGCCGTCGTTCCATTGCAGCGCCGCGTCCACCAGAACGCCGTCGCGTTCGCCGGCGAGAACGATGGGCGGCGCGTGCAACGCCGTCTTGTGGCGGTCGAGATGGACGACGAATTCCTCGATCCCGCCTTCGTAGCGCATCGACACGACCCGTTCCTCGACGCCGCGGCGGTCCGCGAGTTCGATGGCCAGGCCCGAATTGAGAAAGGCGAGCTCGCGCAGGCGGTGTTCGAGCCGCGAGAAGTCGAACTCGGTCCGGCCGAAGGTCCGCCGCGACGGCAGGAAACAGATCTCGGTGCCCGTCCGGCCGCCCGCGTCGCCCACGACAGCGAGCGACGCCTCGGGCTCGCCGTCGACGAACCGCATCGCATACCGCGCCCCGTCGCGGCGGACCGTCAGTTCGAGCCGCTCCGAGAGCGCGTTCACCACCGACACCCCGACGCCGTGCAGGCCGCCCGAAACCTTGTAGGAATTGCTGTCGAATTTCCCGCCGGCGTGCAGCCGCGTCATGATCACCTCGGCGGCGGAAACCCCTTCCTCTTCGTGGATGTCGGTGGGTATCCCCCGTCCGTTGTCGCACACCGCGACCGAACCGTCGGCGTTCAGCGACACATGGACGCGGTCGCAGAACCCGGCGAGCGCCTCGTCGATCGAATTGTCGACGACCTCGAACACCATGTGGTGAAGGCCCGAACCGTCGTCGGTGTCGCCGATATACATGCCGGGGCGCTTGCGCACGGCGTCGAGCCCGCGCAGCACCTTGATGGACTCCGCGCCGTAGGCGCCGGCGGCTTCGTTCATGCCCACCCCGCCGCCGCGGTGGGGCGCAGCGCGCCGCCGCCCGCAGTGAAGAATTGCGCCCGCCCGGCGAGAGCCGCGAACTGGCGCGGGTCGGCGCCCGTCAGCCAGGCCTGGCCGCCGAGCGCCGCCGCCGCATCGAGCAGCGCCGCACGGCGGTCGGCGTCGAGATGCGCCGCAACCTCGTCCAGGAGCAGAAGCGGCGGACCGCCCCGCCGCGCCGCGTGAAGCCGCGCCGCCGCCAACACGATGGCGATCAGCAACGCTTTCTGCTCCCCGGTCGAGCACTGCGCCGCTGCGACATCGCGGTCGATGTCGCGGACTTCCAGATCGCCGCGGTGAGCGCCATGCGCCGATGTTCCGCTTTCGCGGTCGCGCGCGCGCGATTCGCGAAGCGCCGACATCAAACGCTGTTCGGCATCGACCGCCGGCATCTCCGCAAGCCAGAGGTCGAGCGCCCCGGTCAGCGCGAGGCCGGCGCGCGGGAAGGCCCCATCCGAGGCCCGCAACGCCGCCGACAGCTGCGCCACGGCCGCGGCGCGCGTCGCCGCGACCGCCACCCCGTGCGCCGCCATCGTTTCCTCGGCGGCGTTCAGCCATGCGGGGTCGGCATCGTTGGCAAGGAGGCGCGCCCGCGCCCGCAGCGCGCGTTCGTAAGCCGCCAGGTCGCGCGCATGACGCGGTTCGAGACCGCTCGCCAGCCGGTCGAGAAACGCTCGGCGCCGACTCGGCGAATCGGCGAACAGGCGGTCCATGGCGGGAGTCAGCCAAACGACCGCGACGCATTCGGCGAGCTGCGACTGTCCGCGCGCCGGGCGGCCGTCGATGCGCACGGCGCGCCGCGGCGCCGCCCGGTCCTCCTCCCCGCCGGTGCCGATATCGGTCGGTCCCCGCGCCGAATCCACCCGCGCCGCCACCGCCCATCCGGCGCCGCAGGGCGCCGTCCGCCGCCGCAAATCGCCGAGCCGCGCGCTGCGCAGGCCGCGACCCGGCGCGAGCAGCGACACCGCCTCGAGCAGGTTGGTCTTGCCCGAGCCGTTCGGACCGCTGAGCACCACCGGCGCGCACGCGAAGTCGTGACGCAGGGCGCGGTAGTTGCGGAACTCGGTCAGGCGCAGGGTGCGCACCGCCATCGCCGCACGGGACCGCGGCGCCGCCGAAGGCGGCGGGGCGGGGCGGAACGAGGCGGACGATGCGACGGCGCGAACGCCGGTCGCGCTCATACTCGCATCGGCATCAGCACGTAGAGCGCCGTCGCATCGTCGCAATCGCTGACCACCGCCGGCGACGCCGCGTCGGAGATGGCGAGGCGCAGGCTGTCGCCGTCGACCTGCTGCGTCATGTCGAGCACATAACGCGCGTTGAAGCCGATATCGACGGCGTCGCCGTCATGCTCGATCTCCAATTTCTCGTTCGCCGAGGATTGATCCATGCTCCGCGCGCTCAGCACCATGCTGTCGTCGCCGATGCCCAGCTTCACCGACCGCGGGTTCTCCGTCGAGATCGTCGAAACGCGGTCGACCGCCGCGGCGAAACCGCGGCTGTGCACCTTCACCACGTTCTTGTTGTCCCGGGGGATCACGCGCTCGTAATCCGGGAACGTGCCGTCCACCAGTTTCGTCGTCAGCACGGTGTCGCCCACCGAGAAGCGAATCTTCGTTTCCGACGCCGATACCCCCGCTTCTCCGTCGAAATCGTCGAGAAGTTTATAGAGTTCGTTCACCGCCTTGCGCGGAACGATGGCGCCGGCGAGCGATTCCGCGCCCTCCGGCAGCGCCGTCTCGACGCGCGCCAGGCGGTGGCCGTCGGTCGCCACCGAGCGCAGCGCGGTGCGTTCCGGCGCCGTCACCGCGTGAAGGTATATCCCGTTCAGGTAATAGCGCGTTTCCTCCGTCGAGATGGCGAATCTCGTTTTCTCGATCAGCCGCCGCAACTGCGCGCCGGCGATGTCGAAGACGATCGGGAGGTCGTCCTCCGTCATCGCCGGAAAGTCGTCGACCGGCAGGCAGTTCAGCGAGAAGGACGCGCTGCCGCCGCGCAGGGCCAGTTTTTCCGCGCCCGAATCGCTCTCCATCTCGAGCTGCGCCCCTTCCGGAAGCTTGCGCACGATCTCGTAGAGCAAAAGCGCCGGCGCCGTGACCCGACCCGTGCGCGCCGTGTCGCAAGGCGCCAGGTCGACCGCCGCCATGTCCATGTCGGTCGCCGTCAGCCGCAGCGAGCCTTCCTCCGCCGCGATGAGCAGGTTCGACAGAATCGGGATCGTGTTCTTGCGCTCGACGACGCTCTGGACGTGCTGCAACGCCCGCAACAGCGCCGAGCGCTCAATGGTCACCTTCACGGATTCGCTCCCCCGAATGTTCCAGGACCGCGAGTGGAAAGCGATGGCGTATCCGCACCGGGGAAACCGGCCGGACACTCCCGACGCGACGCCCTCCTCAAGGCAGGGAGTATAGCAGCCCGGCGCTCCGACGGCACGGTTTTGTGCGCCCGATCGGCGATTTTCGTCAAGGCGATCGGCGCGCCGGCGCTCTATCCGGACAGCCCGTTCTCCCCCGTTTTCAGTCAGTCGCAAAGCAGGTGCGCAATACCCGAACCGGCATGCTCGACGAGGCAGGCCACCCGGTCTTGCATCGCCACAAATTCAATGGCCGCGAAAACCGCGCCGACAATGGCGAGGATCCACCAAAGCAACGCCAGAGCGACCAGAATCCGGAGATTCCCCCGGATATCGGTCAACACTTGCCATCGGGAATCCCGCGTCCCCGGGGACGCGGGCGGCGTGGACCGGCTGGACTTCGAGAACGGCGATCCGACAGGCAGAGATTTCGAGGACGGGGGCATTGTTTTTCTCCGATTATTGGAATTCTGCTTCTATAGACCCGGATCCGTCATGGCCGGGTCCTGGCGGTACGGTGCGCGAAGCGCGCGCCGGTTACCGAAACCCGGGCGAGAGAGCGTGCGAGAAAATTCGCCGCCATGACCGGTGGCGAAAGCCGTTTTGAGACAACGCGCCGCCGCGTCCACAGGAACGCCGCTCCCGGGAGAGCCGCGCGCGGTCAGCGCTCCAGCATGCGCTTCAGAAACTCCACGTCCTCGGCGATTTGGGAGTCTTTCTGCTGCAAGCCGGTGACCCGCCGAACCGCGTGAAGCACCGTCGTGTGGTCGCGGTTGCCGAAGCGGCGACCGATCTCGGGCAGCGACCGCTGCGTCAGCTCCTTGGCGAGATACATCGCCACATGGCGCGGCCGCACCACCACCTGGGCGCGTCGCGCCGAACTCATCTCCGACACGCGGATGTTGTAATACTCCGCGACGACCTTCTGAATCTCGTCGATGGTGACGCGGCGGCCCACCGTGCGCAGTTTGTCGCGCAGGATGTCCTGACAGCTGTCCAGCGTAATCTCGCGCCCGCGCAGCGTCGCATGAGCCACCAGGCTCGTCAGCGCGCCTTCCAGCTCGCGCACGCTGCCCGAGATCTTGTGGGCGAGGAACTCGAGAACCCTGGCCGGAACCTGCGATTCCTTCCCCATGCGCTCCACCCGCGCCTGCAGGATGCCCAGCCGCAATTCGTAGGAAGTCGCGTGAACCTCCGCCGCCAGACCCGAACCGAGGCGGGAACGCATTCGCTCTTCCATATACTCCAGGTCGCCGGGCAGGCGGTCTCCCGACACGACAATCTGCTTCCGGTCGGTGATCAGCGCATTGAACGTGTGAAAGAATTCTTCCTGCGTCGAATCCTTTCCGCCGATAAATTGAACGTCGTCGATTAGCAGCAGGTCCACCGAACGGATGCGCTCCTTGAACCCCATGATGGTCTCGAAGCGCAGCGCGCGAATGAACTCGTACATGAACCGCTCGGCGCTGAGATAGATGACCCGCTGCCGGGGCCGCAGGGCCAGCGCGCGCAACCCGATCGCGTGCATCAGGTGCGTCTTGCCCAGACCGACGCCGCCATGGATGTAGAGGGGGTTGAACGGGACGTCGTCGGCTTCCGACACGTTCAGCGCCGCCGCGTGGGCGAACTCGTTGGGTTTGCCGACGACGAAGGTTTCGAAACCGTATTTCTCGTCCAGCCCGGTTCCGAACTCGCCGTCGCCCGCCGGCGCCGCCGTGCCGGCGGGCGACGGACGCGCCTCGCCGTTCCCCGCCGCAAGCGCCGAACGCACCACGAATTCCACCGTCCCTACCGACGCGACCTCCGACCGCCACAGCGCCCGTATCCGGTCGCCGTAGCGCGGCGCCACCCAGTCCCGCAGGAAGCGCGTGGGCGCGGCCAGCACCACCCGCCCGTCGTCGGCCGATTCGAGTTCGACCGATTGGATCCAGCGCTCGAAGGTGCGGTTGCCCAGCTGCTTGCGCAGCTTGTCCCGCACCCGCTGCCAATGCCCGTCGAATTCTCCGCCGGCGCCGATCGGACGGCCCTCCCCGCGCCGCGCCGGCGCGAAATCCGCTCCCTGTTCTCCATCGGAGCGTCGGATCATCGCTTACCCTCCCCTCCTCCGGAGCACCGGACGACAACCGCCGGCGCGGAACCGACGAACACCGCCCCGAAAGGTCAATGCTCCTTCAAGTCGGCGCCCGTTCACGACAAGAGTCGTGAAGTCTTGTTTCTGTTTTTACTGGCGGCAGCGACGAGGGGCAGGCTGGCGTCTCCCCCGCGGAATTGCAACATGACCGTCACATTTCCCGCCCGTTCTCCGCCCGCCCGCCGCCGCCGTCCGGGTTCGTGGCCTGTCCGCCGCACCCGCCGGCGCGGGGGGGGGGGGGGGGGGGGGGGGGGGGCATCTACAACGCCTTTATGCGCGCCGACAGGCGGGACAATTTGCGCCGCATCGCGTTGCGCGCGACGACGCCCCTGGAGACGCCGCGCATCAGCTGCGGCTGGGCGGCGCGGAACGCGGCTTCCGCCGCCGCCTTGTCGTTGGCGCCGATCGCCGCCTCGACCGATTTGAGCGAGGTGCGGATCCGCCCGCGCCGCGCCCGGTTGACGACCCGCCGGCGCTCGTTGCGCCGTATCCGCTTCTTCGCCGATTTGTGGTGCGCCATCGCGACCTGCCCTCGAAACCGCCTGCCCCCGGAAACGCCGCGGTCATTACCCCCGCCCGGCGCCGGGGTCAAGCCGCCCGCCGCCGCGCCCGCCCGTCACACGCGCACATAGGCCCAGCGGCCCCGCTGCCACAACGCGGCGAAAACGGCGGCCTGCGCCGCCCGCCACGCCGTGTGGCACAGCCACACGCCGATGAGACCGTGGCCCAGCGCCGGCCCGGCGAAGAACGCCGCCGGCAGGAACAGAAACCATTGCAGGCCCACCGATACGGTCATCGACGTCCGCGTCGCGCCGGCGCCGTTGAGCGCCTGCATCAGCACCATTCCCGCCGCGTCGACGACAATGGTCGCGCCGGTGAGCCGCAGCGGCCCGCGCGCCAGGGCGACCACCCGCGCGTCCTCGAGGAACACGCCCAGGATGGCGTCCGGCGTCAGCGCCAGCGCCGCGCCGAGCGCGCCCATGACGACGGCCGCCACTTTCACGGTGTCCCATGCCCACCGCCGCGCCGCATCGCTCTCGCCCCGGCCCAGCGAACGTCCCACCAGCGCCGCCGCCGCGAGGCCCAGCCCCAGCCCGGGCAGAATCGCGACCAGCAACACGTTGACCAGCACGTTCGCCGCCGCGAGCTCGGCGGTGCCGATGCGCCCGACGATCCACATCATGGCCGTGAAGCCGGCGGCGAAGAAAAGCTGCTGCACCGACGCCGGAAGCGAGACCCGCGCCATCGTCGCCAGGGTGGCGCGCCGCGGCAGGCGCGCAAGAAAGCCGGAACGCCGCGCCCCGCGCCATGCCGCGACGAAATACATCGCCGTGCCCGCCCAATTGGCCATCGCCGTGCCCAGGCCCGACCCCAGCGCGCCCAGAGCCGGAACCCCCAGCGCCCCGAAAATCAACACATAGTTGAACGCTGCGTTCAGCAGCTGCATGGCGACGAGCACCCGCAGATACACCATGGGGCGGCCGACGCCGTTCCAGTAGCCGCGGAAGGCGAAGTTCATGCCGGCCGCGGCGACGCCGGCGAGCCGCGCCCGCAGATACGGCCCGCCATGCGCCAGCACCGCGGGGTCGTCGTTGAGCAGCGCCAGCAGCTCCGGCGCCAGGGCCATGGGAACGCCCGACAGCGGCAGCGCGAGAATCAGCACCAGGGTCAGCCCGCCGTTCAGCGGAACCGCGGTCTCTTCGTCGCGCCCCTCTCCCTTGCGCCGCGCCGCCATCGCCTGGACGCCGGCCGACATCCCCAGCAGCCCGGCGGCGCACATGAAACTCACGAACCCGGCGATACCCACCGCCGCCAGCGCCTCGGCGCCGAGGCGCCCGACCATCGCCGTATCGACCAGGTTGAACAGCGTTTGCGACGACATCGCGCCGACCATCGGCAGGCCGAGCGCCAGGATGGTCTTCAGCCGGTCCTTGCGCATCGTCCTCCACCGCTCCCGCGGCCCATCGGAAAGCCCGCCCGAAGCCGGCGCCGCGCCCTATGATAGAGACGGCGCGTTTCGGGGAGGCCGGCCATGAACCTTCGGAGACACGCCCTCGCGAGGGGCGCCGCCGCCGCGACGGCCGCGTTCGCGCTCCTCGCCGCCGGCGCCGCCGAGGCGCGCAAGCAACCCCGGCCCGGGCCGGGCGGAACCTGGGTCGAGCGCTTTCTGCTCGAATATCGTCTGCCCGAGATCGCTCCCGACGCGGATCGCTTCGGCCCGCCCGCGGGAGAGCCGCCGGCCATGCCGCTCTACCGCGGCGACGAGACCGTCGGCTACGCCTTCGACACGTGGGACACCGTGGAGGCCGTCGGCTTTTCGCGCAAGCCCTTTCACATCCTCGCCGCCATCGACCTGCAAGGCCGCCTGACGGGCGTCTCCCTCGCCTGGCACATCGAACCCATCGCGTCGCTCGGCCGCGACGACAACGACTTCCGCGTCTATCTCGACCAGTTCCGCGGCCACGACGCGCGCGACGGCGTCCAGGTGACGTTCGACGGGGCGGTGCGCGACGGGACCGCCGCCGCCGGCGGGCGGCGAATCGACGGCGTTTCGCGGGTCACTACGTCGACGATGCTGTTCGCGGACGCGCTCCTGCGCTCCGCGCGGCTCGTCGCCCGGGCGCGCGGCATCGAGCTCTCCGGACCGTCGGGGGCCCGCGCGCGCCTCGACCTCGAGCGCTTCGACGACATGACGTGGCCCGAACTCGTCGCCGACGGCTCGCTGTCGTACCGCGCGATCTCCCGCAGCGAGATCGCCGCCGCGCTCGACGGCGCGGTTTCCGCTCCCGACGCCGACCCCGACGCGGCGGAGATCGAAATCTGGACGGCGCTTGCCGATCCGGCGGGGATCGGCGTCAACCTGCTCGGCCGTCGCGGCCACGGACGCTACGCGGTCGGGCGGTCGATGGACGACTCGGCGATATTCGTGGCCACCCGAGGCCCCCGACCCGTCCTGCCGCAAGCCGACCGCGGGCGCGGAGAAGGAGAGGCGACGGCCTTCCCCGCGCTCCAGGTGACCCAGGGCGCCGCCGTCGTCCGCCTGACCGAAGACCGTTTCCAGCCCGTCGCCCGGTTCAGCGGCGAGGGACGGCCGAAGGACGCGGCCCAGGGCGTGTTCCGCATATCCGCGGCCGATGGGTTCGATCCGGCGCGGCCGTGGCGTCTCGAACTCGCGCTGTTCGCCGACACGAACGCCGCCACGGGCGACAGTGCGCTCTTCGCTGTCGATTACGCGCTGCCCGACCGCTATGTTCTCGCGCCCGCGCCTGCCGCCGCCGTTCCCGATGGCGCGACGACCGGATCCCCGGACGCCGGTCCCGACCGCGCCGCAACCGGGGCCGGCGCAGCGCCGGCCGACGGCCCCGACTGGCGGGCGGAATGGCGGGCGCAACGCGGCCCGCTCGTCGTGCTCGGCGTCACCCTGGCGGCGCTTTTCGCCATCCTGTCCCTGCAGGAGCCGCTGGTGCGCCGACCCCGCCTGCACCTCGCCGTCCGCGTCGGCTTCCTCGCCTGGACCCTCGGCTGGGTCGGGTGGACCGCCGGCGCGCAACTCAGCGTCCTGCACGCGATCAACTGGATCCAGTCGGTGGAGATCGGCTTCGACCCCGGCTTTTTCCTCATGGAGCCGCTGATCTTCACGATCACGGTCTTCGTCGCGGTGTCGGCGCTGCTCTGGGGGCGCGCGGCGTTCTGCGGCTGGCTCTGCCCCTTCGGCGCGCTGCAGGAACTTCTGGGCCGCCTCGCCGCGTGGCTGCGGCTACCGCAAGCGACCCTGCCCGAAGCCCTCGCCGAGCGCCTGAAGGCGCTGAAATACCTGATTTTCGTCGGTCTTGTTGCGCTCGCCTTTCTGGCCGTCGACCTCGCCCATGCGGCCTCGTCGGTCGAACCCTTCAAGACCGCCATCACCTTCCGGTTCGACGCGCCGTGGCCGGCGGTCGCCTACGCGCTGGCGCTCCTCGGCCTCGGTCTGTTCGTCGAGCGCTTCTACTGCCGTTTCGTCTGTCCGCTCGGCGCCGGCCTCGCCGTGCTCGGACGGCTGCGCATGTTCGACTGGCTGAAGCGTCGGGCGGAATGCGGCAACCCGTGCCGGCGCTGCGAACGGGTCTGCCCCGTCGGCGCGATCCGCGCCGACGGGGCCATCGACATGAACGAATGTTTCTACTGCCTCGACTGCCAGGTGCTCTATCGCGATTCCCATCGCTGCCCGCCGCTGGCGCGCCGGCGCAAGCGGCGCGAGGCCGCCGGCGGCGGGCCGCCGGGACCGGCGCGCGCCATCGAACCCGCGGCGTCCGATCGATGACCCGGCGCCGCGGCGCCGGAGCGTTCGCCGCGGCAGTGGCGGCCGCTCTCGCCGTCGCTCCCGCCGCCGGAACGGAAACGGGAACCTCCATGGCGCGGTGGAGCGGCCCCGGGTCGGGCTGGCTCACCGACGGACTCGTGGCCTCCCTGTTCCCCGAAGCCGAGGGTTTCGACCTCCCCGCCGGCGACCCGCCCGCCGCCGCCGTCCACGGCGCGGACGGAACGCCCGCAGGCTACGTCTTCCGCACCATCGACGTCGTCCCGTCGCTCGGTTACGCCTCGTCGCCGTTCGAGATCGCGGTCGGACTGCGCGTGGACGGCGCGCTGAGCGCGATCCGCATCCTCGATCACAGCGAACCGATCATCGATCTCTACACTCTCGCTGACCGCGTGCCGTCCTTCGTCGCCGAATATCCCGGCATCGACATCCGCAAGCCGCACCGCGTCGTTGTCGTCGACACCGGCGAGGAGGGGACCATCGACGCCATAAGTTCGGCGACCGTCAGCGCCATCCTCTTCAACGACGCGATCCTGAGCGCGGCGCGGAGGGTGGCGCGCGCCCGCGGCATCGCCGCCGCCGCGGCGCCGCAGGTGGACCTCGCCGCCTGGCGCGAGGCGACGTTCGCATCGCTGACGGCGGACGGCGCCATCGCCCGCCTGGACCTTCGCGGCGCCGACCTCCATTTCGCGCCGATCCTTCCGCCGACCATCGGCCGCGCGCTCCTCGGCAAGACCCTCTACAACATGCTCGTCGGCGGCGACGACCCGCGCGACCTCACGATCATCCTGATGGCGCGCGGCTGGCGCTTCGACCCGCACGCGCTGCGCGCCGACGGCGACCTCGAGCGCGTCGCCATCCTCCAGAACGGACGCCGTTTCGCCCTGAACCGCGAACGTTACCGCTACCTCAACGTCCTGCCGGGCCGCGGCGCGCCCGCCTTCGACCAGATCGGCCTTTACCGGATCGAACGCGAGGCGGGCATCGACCCGCTGGCGCCGTGGCGGCTCGAGGCGGTCGCGGACGGCGCGCGCGTCGCGGCGGACTACCGCCTCGCCGCGGAATACATCGCCCGCCCCGACGCCGCCGCCGGCGCACTCCCGCGCGGCCCCGCCTGGCGCGACGCCTGGCGCGCGCGGGCGGCGGACCTCGCGACGCTGGGCGCCCTCCTCGCCGCGCTCGTCGGCATCCTGCTGGCCGTGCGGCCGCTGACCCGCAGGCCCCGCCTCTACGCCGCCTTGCGGGTCGGGTTCCTCCTCGTCGTGCTGGTCTGGCTGGGCTGGATCGCCGGGGCCCAGCTCACCGTTCTCAACCTGCTGACATGGGCGCGCGCCTTCGCCGGAGAGTTCGCGTTCGCGGCCTTCATGTCCGACCCTCTCATCGCCGCGGCGGCGCTGTTCGTCGTCGCGACCCTGGTCGTCTGGGGCCGCGGGGTCTTCTGCGGCTGGCTGTGCCCGTTCGGCGCGTTGCAGGAATTGCTGGCGAAGCTCGCGCGCGCCCTGCGCATTCCCGTCGCGCCGCGCGCGCCGCGACTCGCCGCGCGCCTGAAATATGCGAAATACGCCGTGCTCGCGGGGCTCGTCGCATTGTCGTTCCACTCCATGGCGGTCGCCGGGGCGGCCGCCGAGATCGAACCGTTCAAGACCGCGATAACCCTGGGCTTCTCGCGCGAATGGCCTTATGTGGCGTGGGCCGCGGCGCTGCTCGCCGCCGGGTTGTTCGTGGAGCGCTTCTTCTGCCGCTTCCTGTGCCCGCTCGGCGCGGCGCTGGCGATCGGCGGCCGGTTGCGGCTGCGGCTCTTCGACCCGCTGCCCCGCCGCGCCGAATGCGGGTCGCCCTGCCAGTTGTGCGCCCGCAAATGCCCCGTCAACGCCATCCGCCCCGACGGCGCCATCGACATGGACGAGTGTTTCTACTGCCTCGACTGCCAGGTCGCCTATCGCGACGACACGGTCTGCCCGCCGCGCGTCGCCGCGCGCCGCCGGCGCGCCGCGCTTGAACCGCGCGCCCGCCCGGCGTAGCGTCTCGGGCGCAACGAGGGAGCGTCGCACATGGCTTTTCTTGCCGACCGACTGGGCCGCATCCAGCCGTCGCCCACCATGGCGGTGACCGCGCGCGCCGCCGAACTCAAGGCCGAGGGCCACGACATCATCGGTCTCGGCGCCGGCGAGCCGGACTTCGATACGCCCGACCCGGTCAAGGACGCGGCCATCGCCGCCATCCGCGCCGGCTACACCAAATACACCCGCGTCGACGGCGCCCCCGACCTCAAACGGGCCATCCGCGACAAATTCCGGCGCGACAACGGTCTCGACTACGCGCTCGACGAAATCATCGTCGGCGCCGGCGGCAAGCAGGTCCTGTTCAACGCCATCCTCGCCAGCGTCGACCGCGGCGACGAGGTCATCGTGCCGAGGCCCTATTGGGTGTCCTATCCCGACATGGCGCGCATCGCCGGAGGCGAGCCCGTCTTCGTCGACAGTTCCGCCGAGACCGGTTTCCGCATGACCCCGGAAGCCCTGGAGGCGGCCATAAGCCCGCGCACCAAATGGCTGATACTCAATTCGCCGTCGAACCCGTCCGGCGCCGCCTACGCGCCGGACGACCTGGCCCGCCTGACCGAGGTGCTGGAGCGCCACCCGCACGTCTGGATCATGGCCGACGACATCTACGAGAAGATCGTCTACGACGATTTCGTCTTCGCGACGGTCGCGCAAGTCTCGCCGGCGCTGAAAGATCGGACTCTCACCGTCAACGGGGTTTCCAAGGCCTACGCCATGACCGGCTGGCGCGTCGGCTTCGCCGGCGGGCCGGAGCCGCTGATCCGCGGCATGGCCAAAATCCAGTCGCAGAGCACCACCAACGCGGCCTCGATCAGTCAGGCCGCGGCGGTCGAGGCGCTGAACGGCGACCAGAGCTTCCTCGCCGCGCGCAACGCCGCCTTCAGGAAACGCCGCGACCGTGTCGTCGCCTCGCTGAACGCTGTCCCCGGCCTGTCGTGCAACGTCCCGGACGGCGCGTTCTACGTCTACCCCAGCTGCGCCGGCGTCATCGGGCGGCGCACCCCCGACGGCAAGACCCTCGCCGGCAGCGAGGACTATGCGCGCTATTTGCTGGAAAGCGTCGGCGTGGCCGTGGTGCATGGCGCCGCGTTCGGCCTCGACCCCTGTTTCCGCGTGTCCTACGCCACGTCGGACGAGGCGCTTGAGGAAGCCTGCGCGCGCATCCGCCGGGCCACCGAAGCGCTGCGATAGCCGCCTCCGAAACCCTGAAGACCCGACACCGAGGACACGACATGGACGCCGGCGCCCCCATCGACATCGCCTTCTCGGCCTGTCCGCACGATTGCCCGAGCACCTGCGCGCTCGAGGTCGAGCGCCTGGATGCGCGCACGATCGGGCGCGTCCGCGGCGCAAGCGAAAACGGCTACACCGCCGGCGTCGTCTGCGCCAAGGTCGCGCGCTACGCCGAACGCACGCACCACCCCGACCGGCTTCGCTACCCGCTGCGCCGCACCGCCGACGGCCACAGGCGCCTGTCCTGGAGCGACGCGCTCGACGAAGTGGCGGAAGCCTTTCTCAAGGCCGAACGGGCGCTGGGGGCCGAAACCGTGTGGCCCTATTTCTACGCCGGCACGATGGGGCTGCTCCAGCGCGACGGCATCGAGCGCCTGCGCCACGCCAAAAACTATTCGCGCCAGCACGGCACCATCTGCAACACCCTGGTGCGCGCCGGCTGGCTCGCCGGCGCCGGCGCCTTGCGCGGCCCCGACCCGCGCGAAATGGCGCGGTCCGACCTCATCGTATCCTGGGGCGGCAACCCCGCCTCCACCCAGGTCAACGCGATGACCCATATCCAGCGCGCGCGCAAGGCGCGGGGCGCCGCCCTCGTCGTCGTCGACCCCTACCGCACCCGCACCGCGCAAGTGGCCGACATGCATCTCGCCCTGCGCCCGGGGACCGACGCCGCCCTCGCCTGCGCCGTCATGCACGTGCTGTTCCGCGACGGTTACGCCGACCGCGCCTTCATGGCCGAACGCACCGATTGCCCCGACCGGCTGGAAGCGCATCTGCGCCCCCGGACGCCGCAATGGGCGGCCGCCATCACCGGTTTGCCGGCGCGCGAGATCGAAGCGTTCGCCGAACTCTACGGCCGAACCGAACGCAGCTACATCCGCATCGGCTACGGTTTTTCGCGTTCGCGCAACGGCGCCGTCGCCGTGCACGCCGTCAGCTGCCTGCCGGGGGTCGTCGGCGCCTGGCGACACGAAGGCGGAGGCGCGTTCTTCTCCAACGGCGACATCTACCATTGGGACAAGACGCTCATCGAGGGTCTCGATGTCCGCGACCCGCAGACGCGGATCCTCGACATGTCGCGCATCGGGCCGATCCTCACCGGCGACCGGGACGCGCTCGGCGACGGACCTCCCGTAACGGCAATGCTCGTCCAGAACACCAACCCGGCCGTCGTCGCTCCCGAGTCGGCGCTGGTCAACCGCGGCCTCGCGCGCCGCGACCTCTTCCTTTGCGTCCACGAGCAGTTCATGACCGACACGGCGGCGCACGCCGACATCGTGCTCCCCGCGACCACCTTCGTCGAACACAACGACATCTATCAGGGCGGCGGCCACCAGCATATCTCGCTGGGGCCGAAACTCATCGAACCCGTCGGCGAGGCGCGGTCCAATCACTACGTCGTCTGCGAGCTCGCCCGCCGCCTCGGCGCCGAACACCCCGGCTTCGCGATGAGCGAGGAGGAGATCATCGACGCCACCTTGCGGGCTTCGGGCCGGGGCTCCCTCGACAGCCTCCGGCGCGCCCGCTGGATCGACTGCCAACCCGATTTCGAGACCTCGCATTTCCTCAACGGCTTCGCCCATGCGGACGGCAAATTCCGCTTCGCTCCCGACTGGGCGCAGCAAGGCCCCGACCACGCCGCGCTGCCGCCGCTGCCCGACCATCTCGACAACATCGAGCGCGCCGACGCGGCGCACCCCTTCCGCCTCATCGCTGCGCCGGCGCACAATTATCTCAACAGTTCGTTCACCGAGACCCCGACCTCGATCGTGAAGGAAGCGCGGCCCACGGTCAAATTGCACCCGGCGGACGCGCGCGAAATGGGGATAACCGTCGGCGCCCTCGTGCGCATGGGCAACCGGCGCGGCGAGATCCGCCTGCACGCCGAAGAACATGACGGGATGCAGCGCGGCGTCGTCGTGGTGGAGAGCGTCTGGCCGAACCGCGCCTTTCCCGGCGGCGCGGGCGTCAACACCCTGCTCGGCGCCGACCCCGGTCCCCCCAATGGCGGCATGTGCGTTCACGACACGGCCGTGTGGGTCCGGCCGGCGTAGGCGCCCCGGCTACCGACACTCGCGCGCCGGCTACGGGCGCGGCGCGCGCTCCCCCCAGCGGCGCGCGCCGCCGGACTCCAGCCCGAACAGGTCCAGCACACGGCCCAGAGTGTGGTCCACCATGTTCTCGAGGGTCTTCGGACGGGCGTAGAACGCCGGGACCGGCGGCGCGATCGTCGCCCCCAGCGTCGCCAGCCGCGCCATGTTCTCCAGATGGATCGCATGAAGCGGCGTTTCGCGGACCATCAACACCAGCGGCCGGCGCTCCTTGAGCGCCACGTCCGCGGCGCGGGTCAACAGGTTGCCGCATAACCCGGTGGCGATCTCCGCGACCGAGCGCACCGAACACGGTGCGACGACCATACCCATGGCGCGGAACGACCCACTCGAAGGCGGCGCGGCGAGATCGTCGATGCGGTGGCAGACGTCCGCCAGCGCCTTGACCTCGGATATCTTGCGATCGGTCTCGTGCGCCACCGCGACCTCGGCTGCGCGCGTTATCGCCAGGTGGCTTTCGACGGGAAGGCGGCGCAGGATCTCGAGCAGGCGAATGCCGTAGATCGCGCCCGACGCGCCGCTGATGCCGACGACCAGTCGCGCCTCCGCCATGCGGTCAGCCGGCCATGCGGGCGATGCGGGCGATGGCGCCGCTGGTGCTGTGCCCGCGTTCGAGTTCGGCGAGCAGCACGCTGCCGCCATAGCCCTGCACGAACCCGGCGCCGACGACTTCGGACAGCGCGTAGTCGGCGCCCTTGGCCAGGACGTCCGGGCGCAGTCGCTCTATCAATTCGAGCGGCGTGTCGGCGGCGAAGATCACCACGAGGTCCACGCATTCGAGAGAGGCGAGGACCATCGCGCGCGCCGCCTCGCCCTGCACCGGCCGCCCCGGCCCCTTGAGGCGCGACACCGAGGCGTCGCCGTTCAGGCCGACCACCAGCCGGTCGCATGCTGCGCGCGCCTGCCGCAGCAACGACAGGTGACCGGGGTGGAGCAGGTCGAAACAGCCGTTGGCGAAGCCGATCCGCGCGCCGCGGCGGCGCCAGCGGTCGACGCGCTCGCCCGCGCGCTCCGCGCCGACGATCTTGGTCTCGCCCGCCAGCGCCTCGCCGCGGTGCAGCGCCGCCGCCAGTTCGTCGGCCTCGGCGACCGCGGTGCCGACCTTGCCCACCGCCAGACCGGCGGCGGCGTTCGCGACCTGCGCCGCCAGCGCCGGCTCGAGGCCGGCGCCGATCGCCGCCGCAAAAGCGGCGACCGCGGTGTCGCCGGCGCCGGAAACGTCGAACACCTCGCGGGCCCGGGCGGGGAAATGCGCCGCCTCGCCGGCGGTCACCAGACTCATGCCGGCGGCCCCCCGGGTCACCAGAACCCGCCCGATGTCGAGATCGGCGATCAGGCGTCGCGCGGCCCGGGCGACAGCCTCGTCGTCGTCGGTGGGCGCCCCGCTCGCCGCCGCCAGTTCGGCGCGGTTCGGCGTGACGGTCCCGGCGCCGCGGTAGCGCGAGAAGTCTTCGCCCTTGGGGTCGACGATCACCGGCTTGCCATGCGCCGCGGCGGCTGCAAGCACCGCGCCGATAACCGCCTCGCCGACGACGCCCTTGCCGTAATCGGACAGCACCGCCGCATCGCAGTCGGGGACCGCGGCGGCGGCCGCATCGGCGAGATCGGCGGCCACCGACTCGCCGATGGGGCGGTCGGGGTCGCGGTCGGCTCTCAGCAGTTGCTGGCCGGCGGCGAGATAGCGGCTCTTGATCGTCGAGGCTCGTCCGGCGGTGCGCATGAGCCGGGCGTCGACGCGCGCCTCCGCGTCCACCAGAGTCGCCAGGGTGCTGCCCGCACGGTCGTTGCCGATGGTCGCGACGAAGGTTGCCCGCGCGCCCAGGGCCACCAGGTTGCGCACCACATTGCCCGCCCCGCCGAGCATCGTGCTCTCGCGCGACACCCGCAACACGGGGACCGGCGCCTCCGGGGAAACGCGCTCGACCTCTCCGTAGAGAAAGCGGTCGAGCATGAGATCGCCGACGCACAGCACGCGCGCGGCGGCGAGGCGCGGCACAAGGGCCGAGAGAGCGGCGTTTTCCGTCACGGGGAAGATTGCCGGGCGGCGGTGCGGCGGGCGGCGTTCACACTCCTCCGGGAGCGTCGTCGGCGCGCGCGGTTTCCGCTTCGGGCGCGCCCTCTTGCGCGCGCGTCTTCTCCAGTTCGCGCTCCGCGCGCCGGCGCGCGACCGCCAGCTGCTCCTCCAGATCGCTCTGCGAGCACAACCCCATGAGCACCGGGTCGCGGGCCTGGATGTTGGGCATGTTCCAGTGGGTGCGTCCGCGCACCGCCGCCACCGTGGGTCTGGTCGTCCCCACCAGTTTGCATATCTGCGAGTCGGCGAGTTCCGGCCCGTACTTCAGAAGCCAGGCGATGGCGTCGGGGCGTTCGCCGCGTTTCGATACCGGCGTATAGCGCGGTTCCTTGCGGCGCGGCGCGGCGTCGACCGGCGCTTCGCGCGCGGCGAGGCGCGCCGTCGCATCGGCCTCGCAGCGCGCGATCTCCTCGCGGGTGAGCTGGCCGTTCGCCACCGGGTCCAGACCGACGATCCCCACCGCCACTTCGTCGTCCGCGATCCCCTGCACCTCGAGCAGGTGCATGGCGCAGAACTCGGCGATCTGCTCGAAGGTCAGGGTGGTGTTCTCAATAAGCCACACGGCCGTCGCCTTGGGCATCAACGGCTGAGCCATAGCGCGTCCTTTCGATTGATGGGTCTCATATAGTCACGCGCGCGCGGCGGCGAAAGATGCGCGGCCCTGCGCGGCTCAGCGCCCGGTCGAAAGCGCGATCTTGCCGATGTGCCGGCTCGACTCCATCAGCCGGTGCGCGGCCGCCGCCTCGGCGAGGGGAAAGACGCTGTCCACCACGGGTTTCACCCGCCCCGCCTCGACCAGCGGCCAGACCCGGGCGCGAAGCGCCGCGGCGAACCCCGCTTTCGTCTCCGCCGAGCGCGGACGAAGGGTGCTCCCCGTCACGGTAAGGCGGCGCACGAGAATGCGCGAGAAATCGATCTCGGCGCGGGCGCCGCCCATTACTGCGATGACCGCGAGGCGCCCGTCCTCGGCCAGGACATCGAGATTGCGCGAGGCGTACTCCCCCGCCACGATGTCGAGAACCACATCGACGCCGCGCCCTCCCGTCGCGTCCCTGACGACGGCGACAAAGTCCTCCTTGCGGTAATCGATAGCGCGCTCGGCGCCCAGCGCCTCGCAAGCCCGGCATTTTTCGGCGCTCCCCGCGGTCGCGAAGACGCGCGCCCCGAACGCCCGCCCGAGCTGGATCGCCATCGTGCCGATGCCGCTCGAACCGCCATGCGCCAGCAGCGTCTCGCCGGCGCGCAGCCGGGCCCGGTCGAACAGGTTCGGCCACACCGTGAACATGGCTTCGGGCAGGACGGCCGCGCCCACGAGGTCGAGGCCCGCCGGGACCGGCAACGCCTGGGCGGCCGGGGTGACGCAATACTCGGCGTAACCGCCCCCGGGGGTCAGGGCGCACACCGCGTCGCCGGGCGCCCATTCCGAAACGCCGGGGCCGCAGGCGGCAACGCGGCCCGCGACTTCGAGACCCGGCAGGTCGGACGCCCCCGGAGGCGGCGGGTAGCGGCCCTGGCGCTGCATGATGTCGGGTCGGTTGACGCCGGCCGCCGCCACCTCGACGAGGATCTCGCCCGGTCCCGGCCGCGGCGTCGGGCGGCGCGCCGGGGAGAGGACGTCCGGACCGCCGGGCCGCGCGATCTCGACCGCGTTCATGGCGTCCGGCAGCGTTCCGGTTCGCGTCTCCGTCATGTCGCCCGCGGCCTTCCGTCCATCGTCCGCTCAGTCCCCGGTTTGCAGGCGTTCCACCAGTTCGCGCACCGTGGGGATGTGGCCGTTGGCGTAGAACGGGTCGGCGGCGAAGCGGTAGGCGCCGTGACCGGCGAACATCAACTGATTGTCGATGTCGTCGCCGTGGCTGATTTCCTGAAGCGTCTTCTGGATGCAATAGCTCCGGGGGTCGGCCTTGCGTCCGGTGGTGTGGCCGTCGGCCTGCGCCCAATTGCTGAAATTGCAGGCGCTGAGGCACCCCATACAGGCGGTCTGGTCGGCGCGGATCTCCGCCGCCTTTTCGGGAGAGACGAAGATCAACGTGGCGTCGGGAGTTCGCAGCGCCACGGTGTAGCCCTGCGCCGCCCAGGCCCGGGCGTTGGCCCGGTCGGCGTCGGTGAGATAGACCGTCCGCTTGCGCGGCCCGATTTCGAAAGGCGCCCGGTGCGCGCCCAGCGGCTGGGCGGTGTACGCGATCTGCCTATCGGTCCGCGTCTTCAGCTCGCGCAGGAAGGCGTTGTTGACCGCCGACGACCAGAACCCTGTCGGGCTGTGGCGGTTGAGGCTGATATCGCCCTCGGAAAGCGTCCGCAGACGCTCCTTCCAGGCGTCCGAAATGGGACTCTCGACGGTGAGGAGCGGGCGGGTGCCGAACTGGAAGGCGACGGGGCCGAGCTCGGGATTGTCGATCCAGTCCTCCCAGTCGCGCAAGTGCCACACCCCTCCCGCCATGAACACCGGAAGCGTGTCGAGACCGAACCCGCGCATGGTGCGGCGCAGGGCGTGAACCCGCGGATAAGGGGCTTCCGGAGATTCCGGATCTTCGCTGTTGGACAGGCCGTTATGGCCGCCGGCGCGCCACGGGTCCTCGTACACCACGCCGCCGAGCCATTCGGGGAAACGGTGATAGGCGCGTTTCCACAAGGCCCGGAACGCCCGCGCCGAAGACACGATGGGATAATAGTGGACGCGGAAGCGCGCGGCGATCTGGGCGATGCGGTAGGGCATTCCGGCGCCGCAGGTCACGCCGTGGATCAGTCCTTTGGCCCCTTCCAGCACCCCTTCGAGCACGCGGATGGCGCCGCCCATTTCCCACAGCACGTTCATGTGCACGCGGCCTTCGCCGCCGGCGGTTTCGTGGGCGATCCGCGCCTGGGTAATCCCCCCCTTGATCGCGTAGTCGACCAGCTCGTCGTGGCGCTGCCGGCGCGTCCGGCCGCGGTAGACGACCGGGATCAACGCTCCGCTTTCGTCATGGGCGTCGGCGTTGACGCCCGAGAAGGTGCCGACTCCGCCCGACGCCGCCCAGGCGCCGGAACTCACGCCGTTCGACACCGAAATACCCTTGCCGCCCTCGACCAGCGGCAGGACCTCGCGGCCCGAAAGGAGAATTGGATTGAGCGCTTTCACGACGACCTTTCGCCCCGGCACAGCGCGTCTTCCCGCGCCATCGCGGTTATATGGGGCGGGCGGCGGGAAACGCCAGCCCGCCGGCCCCTTCCGGCTTCACCCCGCCGCCTGTTCGCTCCGCGCCGCATCGGCCCCGGTCTTCTGGTCCACCGCCTTCATGCTGAGGCGCACCTTGCCGCGGTCGTCGATGCCGAGCACCTTGACCTTCACCTTGTCTCCCTCGTTCACGACATCGTTGACCGTGCGCACCCGTCGCGGCGCGAGCTCGCTGATATGCACCAGGCCGTCGCGCGAGCCGATGAAATTCACGAAGGCGCCGAAATCGACCACCTTGACCACCGTGCCGTCGTAGACCACGCCCACTTCGGGTTCGGCGACGATGTCGCGGATCCACTTGATCGCCGCATCGCTCGCCTCGGACGACACCGCCGCGACCTTGATCGTGCCGTCGTCCTCGATGTCGATCTTCGTCCCGGTCTCCTCGGTGATCTCGCGGATCACCTTGCCGCCGGAGCCGATGACTTCGCGGATCTTGTCGCGCGGGATCGAAATGGTGGAGATGCGGGGCGCGTTGCGACTGACATCGCTGCGCGATGTCGACAGGGCCGACGCCATCTCGCCCAGGATGTGGAGCCGTCCGTCGCGGGCCTGGTCGAGCGCCGCGCGCATGATCTCCTCGGTGATCCCGCCGATCTTGATGTCCATTTGCAGCGATGTCACGCCGCGCTCGCTGCCCGCGACCTTGAAGTCCATGTCGCCGAGATGGTCCTCGTCGCCGAGGATGTCCGACAGGACCACGAACGAGTCGTCCTCCTTGATGAGACCCATGGCGATGCCCGCCACGGCGCGTTCGAGCGGCACGCCCGCATCCATCAGCGACAGCGACGACCCGCAGACCGTCGCCATCGACGACGAACCGTTGGACTCGGTGATCTCGGAAACCACGCGGACGGTGTAGGGAAACGACTCCTTCGACGGCATCAGCGGGTTGAGGGCGCGCCAGGCGAGCTTGCCATGGCCGATCTCGCGCCGTCCGGGAGCGCGCAGGAAACTCGCCTCGCCCACCGAATAGGGCGGGAAGTTGTAATGCAGCATGAAATGCTGGCGGTATTCGCCCTCCAGCGCGTCGACGATCTGTTCGTCCTGGCCGGTTCCCAGGGTGGCCACCGCCAGCGCCTGCGTTTCGCCGCGGGTGAACAACGCCGACCCGTGCGCCAGCGGCAGAACCCCGACCTCGGCGCGAATGGGCCGCACCGTCCGGGTGTCGCGCCCGTCGATGCGCCGCCCGGTTTCAAGGACCGCGCCGCGGACGATGGATTTCTCCAGCGCCTTGAACCCGGTTTTCGCCGCGTTCGCGTCATGCCCGCCTTCCGTCAGCGCGCACACCGCTTCGGTGCGGATACGGTCGACGCCCTGCACCCGCGTCTGCTTGTCGGTTTCCCGATACGCCGCCTGGAGCCGCTCGCGCGCGAAGTCGGAGACGGCTTCGCGCACGGCGCCGGTGTCGGGGGCGGGAGGGAGGTCCCACGGTTCCCTGGCGCAGAGCTCGGCCAGCTCCACGATCGCCCCGATCACGGCCTGCGATTCGCGATGGCCGAACATCACCGCGCCGAGCATCTCGCTCTCGTCGAGTTCGCGCGCTTCCGATTCGACCATCAGCACGCCGTTGGCCGTGCCGGCGACCACCAGGTCGAGACGGCTTTTCTCGAGTTCCGCCGGCGTCGGGTTGAGGACGTAGGCGCCGTCGACGAAGCCGACGCGGGCGCCCGCCACCGGCCCCAGAAACGGAATGCCCGACAGGGTGAGCGCGGCGGACGCGCCGATGAGCGCCGGGATGTCCGGGTCGTTGTCGAGGTCATGAGCGAGGACGGTGCAGATGATCTGGGTTTCGTTGCGAAAGCCGTCCGCGAACAACGGCCGGATGGGCCGGTCGATGAGCCGCGAGGTGAGCGTTTCCTTTTCGCTGGGGCGCCCTTCGCGCTTGAAGAAGCCGCCGGGAATGCGCCCGGCGGCGAAGGTTTTCTCCTGATAGTTGACCGTGAGCGGGAAGAAATCGACGCCGGGACGCGGCGCGCGCTGCGCCACCGCCGTGCAGAGCACCGTGGTTTCGCCATAGGTCGCGAGCACGGCGCCGTCGGCCTGACGGGCGATGCGCCCGGTCTCCAGAGTCAACGGTCTGCCGCCCCAGGTCAGTTCCTTGCGGTGAATGTCGAACATAGGGTTCCGTCTTCCTTCTTGCCGCCGCGCCCGCCCCATGCGGCCGCGGCCCGCGTCGGGCGCGTGCGCGCGCCGCGCGAAACGATAGGGACCGCCCCTGCCGGGCGCCCGGCGGGGGCGGAACGAAGAGCGTCGGAGCGCCTAGCGGCGAAGGCCGAGACGCCCGATAAGCGCCCGGTAGCGGGCGTCGTCGCACTGTCGCACATAGTCGAGCAGGCGACGGCGGCGGCTGACCAATTTGAGCAGGCCCCGGCGCGAATGGTTGTCCTTGTTGTGGGTCTTGAAGTGCTCGGTGAGATTGGAGATGCGTTCGCTCAGGACCGCCACCTGCACTTCCGGCGACCCCGTATCGCCGGGACCGGTCGCGTATTCCGCCATCAATTCCTGCTTGCGCGCAGCCGTAATCGACATGTCGTTCCCTTCAACCTTCCCGAATTCCCGCTTTCGCGCCGTCAGAAATTGAACACCCGCACCGGGCGGACCTCACCGAGCCGCAGTTCGGCCAGCGCCACGGGCCTGCCGGCGAACCGCGTCCACAAGGCGCCCTCGCCGATCGGCGCTCCGTCGTCGGCGACGGGAGCGCGGACGAGCGGCACTCTCTGGCCGCGCTTGAGACGGTCGGCCTGACCCGCATCGACGGCGAGCGCCGGCAAGCCGGCAAGGCCGTCCGCCACGGGAAGCAGGCGTTCCTCGCGCGCACTATCGCCGAGCGCTTCCATATCGGCAAGCGAAATCGCCCGGTCGAGGCCGAACGGCCCCACGCGCTCGCGGCGCAGCGCGACGACATGGCCGCAGGTTCCCAACGCGCGCGCGAGGTCGCGCACCGCCGAGCGGACGTATCCGCCCTTGCCGCAGCGCATGGAGAACTCGGCATGGTCGGCGTCGGGCGCGCGGACAAGACGCAAACTGTCGATGCGCACCGGCCGCGCCGCCAGCGCTACCGTCCCGCATTCGCGGGCCACGCTATAGGCGCGCCGGCCGCCGACCTTGACCGCCGAAAACGCCGGCGGCGTCTGCATGATGTCGCCGATGAACGCCGGCAACGCCGCCTCTATCGCCGCCGCCCGGGGGCGGACATCGCTGGTCTCCACCACCTCGCCGTCGGCGTCGTCGGTGCTGCGGCCTTCGCCCCAGCGCGCGGTGAAGGCGTAGGTCTTGGTCTCCGCCACGACGTGGGGGACGGTTTTGGTCGCCTCGCCGAACGCCACCGGCAGCACGCCGCTGGCCAGGGGGTCGAGGGCGCCGGCGTGCCCGGCCTTCGCCGCTCCGAACAGGCGGCGCGCCCGCGCTACCGTCTGCGTCGACGCAGCGCCCGGCGCCTTGTCGACGACGAGCCAGCCATGCACGGGCCGACCCCGGCGCCCGCGCCGCGCCATCGCCCGCTCAGCCGCCGCCCGGCGGCGGCGACAACAGGGAGGCGACCCGCGCCGCCCGGTCGAAGGACATGTCGGCGACGAAACTCAGCCGCGGCGAACGGCGCAAGCGAAGGGCGCCGGCGACGCGCGAATTGAGATGCGGGGCGGCGCGTTCGAGCCCCGCGATCAACGGCCTCATATCCCCGCCGCCGAGACGGCAGACGAACGCCGTCGCCTGACGAAGGTCGGGGCTGACCCGGACCTCCGACACGGTGATCGACTCGCCGCGCAGCGCCGGATCGCGCAGATCGCCTCGCGACAGTTCCTCGGCCAGCGCGTGGCGCAACGCTTCGCCCACCCGTAATTGCCGCTGGCTCGCCGCGCCGGCCTTTCCCGCCCTCCGCGCCGCCATCGCGTTCAGGCGCGCAGTTCGCGCGCGACCTGCTCGATCACATACGCCTCGATGCGGTCGCCCGGCTTCACGTCCTGATAGTTCTCAAGGCCGATGCCGCATTCGAGGCCCTGCCTGACCTCGCGCACTTCGTCCTTGTGATGCTTGAGACTGCCGATCATGCCTTCGTGCACGACCACATTGTCGCGCACGAGGCGCACCCGGGCGCCGCGGCGCACCGTGCCCTCGGTGATCTCGCAGCCGGCGATACGGCCCACCCTGGAAATGTCGAAGACCTCCTTGATGCGCGCATAGCCCAGCGTTTCCTCGCGTTCGGTGGGCGCTAGCATTCCCGACAGCATGCCCCGCAACTCGTCGAGCAGTTCGTAGATGATGCGGTAATAGCGGATCTCCACGCCGTGGCGTTTCGCGAGCTGGCGCGCCGGCGCGTCGGCGCGGACGTTGAAGCCGACCACCATCGCCTTCGACGCCGCCGCCAGGGTCACGTCGGACTCGCTGATTCCGCCGACGCCCGACAACAGCACCCGGGCGTCGATCTCGTCGTCGTTGCGGGTGAGCGCGTCGATGTTGGCGACGATCGCCTCGAGCGACCCGTGCACGTCCGCCTTGACGACAAGGGGGAGCTCCTGGACCTCGCCCCTGGCGATCTGCGACATCATCTGTTCGACCGAACCGCGCGCCCCGGCGGCTCCGGCGCGGTCGCGCTCCACCTGGCGGCGGTATTCGGTGACTTCGCGGGCGCGCGCCTCGTTGGGAACGGCGACCACCTCGTCGCCCGCCGCCGGCGTGTCGCTCAACCCCTGTATCTCCACGGGCTGCGACGGCCCCGCGCGACCGACGCTCCGCCCGCGGTCGTCGATGAGCGCGCGCACCCGGCCCCAATTGCTGCCGGCGACCACGATGTCGCCGGTCGCCAGCGTGCCTCGCCGAACCAGAACGGTGGCGACGACGCCCCGCCCGCGCTCCAGCCGGGCCTCCACCACCACGCCTTCGGCCGCGCGGTCGGGGTTCGACGACAATTCCATCACGTCCGACTGAAGGAGGATCGCCTCGACGAGCTTGTCGAGATTGGTTCCCTCGGCCGCCGACACCGGCGCCGACAGAACCTCTCCGCCGCGTTCCTCGACGACGATGCTGTGACGCAACAGGTCGTTGCGCACGCGCTCCGGGTCGGCGTCCGGGCGGTCCATCTTGTTGATGGCGACGACGATGGGCGCGCCGGCCGCCTGCGCATGCTGGATCGCCTCCGCCGTCTGCGGCATCACGCCGTCGTCCGCCGCGACCACGAGCACGACGATGTCGGTGACGCTGGCGCCGCGGCGACGCATCGCCGTGAACGCCGCGTGTCCCGGCGTATCGATGAAGGTGATCGAGCGCCCGTCCGCGGCCTCCACCCGGTAGGCGCCGATGTGCTGCGTGATCCCTCCGGCCTCCCCGGACGCGACATCGGCGTTGCGCAACGCATCCAGCAGGGTCGTCTTGCCGTGGTCGACATGCCCCATCACGGTGACGACCGGCGGGCGGGGCCGCAGCGCCTCCGGCGCGTCGTCGGGGCCGCTCAGGCCGATCTCGACATCGGCGGCGCTGACCCGTCTCGCCTTGTGGCCGAATTCGGCGACCACCAGTTCCGCGGTGTCGGAGTCGATGACGTGGTTGATGGTCGCCATGACGCCGAGCTTCATCAGCGATTTGACGAGTTCGGCGCCGCGGACCGCCATGCGGCTCGCCAATTCCTGAACGGTGATGGCCTCGGGGACGATCACCTCGCGGACGACCTTGTGCGCTTCCGCCGGTTTGCCGCGCCCGCCGGCGGCGCGTTTCTCGCGCTCGCGCGCGCGGCGCACCGAAGCGAGGCTGCGCTGGCGCTCCTCGTCGCTGCGCAACGCCTGAACGACGGTCATCTTGCCGCCGCCGCGACGCTTGGCCCCGCCGCCGCCGCCGCGCCGGGGGATCGACAGGCGCTGACTCTGGCCCTTGCGGCGCCGCGCCGGCGTCTCGGCTTCCGCGCCCTCCGCCTTGCGGCGCTGCGGCGGCTTCGCCCCGCCCGCGGGGCGTTCCGACGCCTGCTTCGCTTCCTGCTCTTTCCGCTGCGCCGCGCGTTTCGCCGCCGCTTCGGCCGCCGCCTTCGCTTTCGCCTCGGCTTCGGCGCGCGCGGCTTCTTCCGCCGCCTTGCGCTCGGCCTCGAGCCGGGCTTCCTCCTCGGCCTTGCGACGGGCCTCCTCCTCCTCGGCGCGGCGGAGGTCCTCAAGAGTTCGCGCGCGCGCCTCCGCCGCCTCCGCCTGTTTCGCGTCCTCCAGCGCGCGGGCGCGGGCGACCCGCTCCTCATCGGTCAATTTGCGCGTTCCGCCGGGGCGGCGGGCGCGCATTTCCGGCGCCGGCGACGCGGCGCGGGCCGCGGCGGCCTTCTTGACCTCGGTCAGGCGCCCCGACGCGCCGCGCTTGAAGGTCCGCTTCTTCTTGACCTCCACCTGCACCGCCTTCGAACGCCCGTGCGAGAAGCTCTGGCGGATGCGTCCGCCCTCGATGGTCTTCCGCAACTCGACCGTTCCGGGGCGCGACAGACCCAGGGTCTGGCGTCCGTCGGTGTCCGTATTGTCGCTCATGTCGCTCGCCGCTCCCTTGCCCCTGTGCCCGCTTGCCGGAACCCCGCGAGCCGGCCCGTCGCGGTCACGAATTTCGCCCCCAGCCCGCCGCGGCGGATCGCCAGATGCACCGCATCGCGCCCCAGCACCGCGGCCAGTTCGGCGCGGTCGAACAGGGTGACAGACACGCAGTCCGGCGCCGCCGCCGCACGTAATTTCTCGATCTTCCGGCGCCCGCCCGCCGCCGCATCGCGCGCCTGGACCAGAACCCGCGCTTCGTTTTCGCCCAGCGCCGCGCGCACCGCATGAGCGCCGACCGCGAGCTGGCCGGCGCGTCGGGCAAGGCCCAGCAGCGCGAGCGCGCGTTGCGTCAGCGCCGCCTCGCAGCGCGCGCCGAGGTCTCCGGACACGCGCCCGGCGCGCGCGAGCGCCCCCTTGCGGCGGCAGGCGGCGCCCACCAGGTCGCGCTCGGCGCCCACCCAGACCCCGCGCCCGGGCAGAACCTGGCCGATGTCGGGGACCACCGTGCCGTCCGGCGCCCTGACGAAGCGGATCAGCGCCGACTTGTCGAGCACGCGCCGGGTGACGGCGCAACGCCGCAGCGCGCCGCCTTCGCCCCGCTCCCCGTCCGCTTCCGCCGGCCGCGCGTTCATCGCTCCTCCGCGGGGCCGCGCCCCGATCCCGGGGGCCGGTCCCGATCATTGTCCCCGCCGTCCCTGTCGCTCTGGTCGTTCCCGCCGTCCTGCTCGTCGCCGTCGCCGGCGGGCGGCGCGGCCGTTTCCGCCTCTGCGCCGGGATCGGGCTCGTCGGGGAACCAGTGCCGGCGCGCCGCCATGACGACCGCGCCCGCTGTCTCCTCGTCGAGCGCGCCCTCGCCGACGATTTCGATCAATTCGTCGCTGGCCAGGTCGGCGAGGTCGTCGAGCGTCTTCACCCCGTTTTCGCCGAGCGCGACATGCATCGCCGGGGTGAGCGCCTCGTGGACTTCCGTCACGCCGTCCTCCACGCCGAGCTCGACGCGCCGCCGCGCGTGTTCCTCGTCGCGCTTGACCAGATAGTCCCGCGCCCGCGCGCGCAGTTCGTCGGCCAGCCCTTCCTCGTCGAACCCTTCGATCCCGGTGAGTTCCTCCACCGGCATGAAGGCGACCGACTCGACATCGGTGAAGCCTTCCGTCACCAGCAGATGCGCGATGACATCGTCGACATTGAGCGCTTCCATGAACAATCCCGACGCCGCGCGCAGCTCCTCGTTGCGACGCTCCGACTCCTGGCCTTCCGTCATGATGTCGATGGCCCAGCCGGTGAGCTGCGACGCGAGCCGGACGTTCTGGCCGCGCCGCCCGATGGCGAGGCTCAATTGATCGTCGGGGACCACGACCTCGATGCGGTGCGCTTCCTCGTCCAGAACCACCTTGGTGACCTCCGCCGGCGCCAGGGCGTTGACGATGAACGTGGCGGGGTCGGCGTTCCACTGGATGATGTCGATCTTCTCGTCCTGGAGTTCGCCGACCACCGCCCGCACGCGGCTTCCCCTCATGCCGACGCAGGCGCCCACGGGGTCGATGCTCGAATCGTTCGACAGGACCGCGATCTTCGCCCGGCTTCCCGGGTCGCGCGCCACGGCGCGGATCTCGATGATGCCGTCGTAGACCTCCGGCACTTCCTGGCGGAACAATTTGGCCATGAATTCCGGCCGCGAGCGCGAAAGGAATATCTGCGGCCCGCGCAGTTCGCGCCGGACCTCGTAGATCAGGGCGCGCAGACGGTCGCCGTCGCGGAAGCGCTCGCGCGGCAGCGACTCGTCGCGGCGCATCACGCCTTCGGCGCGGCCGAGATCGACGATGACGCCGCCATGGTCGTCGCGTTTGACCAGGCCGTTGACGACCTCGCCCACCCGGTCCTTGTATTCCTCGAATTGCCGGTCGCGCTCGGCGTCCCGCACGCGCTGCACGATGACCTGCTTGGCCGCCTGCGCCGCCAGCCTGCCGATTTCGTCGATGTCGAACGGCGGCAGAGGCTCCGTCAGCTCGTCCCCCACGCCGAGCGCCGCGTCATGGGACTGCGCTTCGGCAAGCGCGATCTCGATCGCCTCGTTCTCCGTCTCCTCGACCACCTGACGAACCCGGATGAGGCGGATCTCCCCCGACCGCGGCTCGACGGTCGCGCGGATGTCGCGTTCCTGGCCGTATTTGCGCCGCGCCGCGGTCTGGATTGCCTGCTCCAGCGCCTCGATCACGATCTCCCTGTCGATGGACTTGTCGCGCGCGACCGAGTCCGCAATCTGAATCAACTCCGGCCGGGTCACGCTCTGGATTTCGCCGCTCGGCATGGTCATCCCTTCCTGCCCGCCGCATTCGCGGCCGGGACGAGCCGCGCCGCGCGGATCGCCGCGAAGGGCACGCAGACCTCGCCGTCGCCGCCGAGTTCGATGCGCACCGTCCGGTCGGCGTAACCGATCAGCCGCCCGCGGAAGCGACGGCACCCCCCCACCGGCTCCACGGTCTCCAACTTCGCCTCCCGGCCCGCAAAGCGCTCGAAATCCGCCGCGCGCACCAGCGGGCGGTCGAACCCCGGCGAACTGACCTCGAGATTGTAAGACCCGGCGACGGGGTCGGCCACATCGAGCGCCGCCGACACGGCATGGCTGATCCGCGCGCAGTCGTCCACCGTTACCGGGGCGCCGTCGGCGCGCTCGACCATCACCTGCAAGACAGGCGCGCGCGCCTGCGACAGGCGAACCCGGACCACGGCGCAGCCCATGGATTCGACCGTCGGCGCAATCAGTTCCTCTATGGCGGTGTCGTTCTCTCGATCCAAGCGCGAGACCCCGAAAACAGAAAAGGCCGCGAGGCTCACGGTCCGGACGGAGCGCCGGTCAAGGCCGCGCGGCGCGTTGACCGGCGCCACTATACGCGAGTCCGCCGCCGCCGCAAGAAGAGAGAACGCCTTCCCGCGCGCCGGACCGCGGCGGCCCTTCGCGGCGCGCGAAACGCAGATAGACGCAGGCGCGCCCGGCCGCGCGCGCCTTGCGCTCGTAACGGGTTTCCGGCCAGTCCGGCGGGCGCCGCCGCCAGTCGTCCGCCTCGCGCGCAAGCCACGCAAAAGCCCGGTGCGCGAGAAGCCGCGCGAGCATCCAGCGGCGCAGCCCCGCATGGTCCGTGGCCAGCCGCAGTTCCGCCCCGGGCGCCATCGTGCGCGCCAGGTCGTCCAGAAATTCCGTGGCCATCAGCCGCCGCTTGCGGTGCCGCGCCTTGGGCCAGGGGTCGGGGAACAGCACGAATACGCGCTCCAGACAGCGGTCGGGAAGCGCCGCCACGAGCCGCCGCGCATCGTCGGGGAAGACGCGCACATTCGCCAGTCCCTCCGCCTCCGTCTTCGCCAGCAGCGCGGCGACCCCGTCGATGAACGCCTCGCAGCCGATGAACGCCGTGTCGCGCCGGCGCGCCGCGTGCCACGCCAGGTGTTCGCCCGCGCCGAAGCCGATCTCCAGCCACAGCGGCGCCGTCGCCGCGAACCCGAACGCAGCCCGCGGGTCGCCCATCCGCCCGGTTTCGGGGACATCGATGCGCAGCCGGGGCAGCAGCGTTCCGAGAAGCGCGCGGCGGCGCGGCGCGAGTCGCCGCCGCCGGCGGCGTCCGTAGAGCACGACCGTCGCCGCGGTCAGCCGCAGGCGTCGCGCAGCGCCTCCGCAAGGTCGGTGCGTTCCCAGGAAAAGCCGCCGTCGGCGTCGGGCTCGCGACCGAAATGACCGTAGGCCGCGGTGCGCGCGTAGATCGGGCGCACCAGGCCGAGGCGCTCGCGGATGCCCCGCGGCGACAGGTCTATCGCCTCGCGCAGCACGGCGCCGAGACGCGCGTCGTCGACCCGGCCGCTGCCGTGGGTATTCACATATACGGAAAGCGGCTCCGAGACGCCGATGGCGTAGGCGAGCTGAAGGGTGCAGCGGTCCGCGAGTCCCGCCGCCACCGCGTTCTTGGCCAAGTATCGCGCGGCGTAGGCCGCCGACCGGTCCACCTTGCTGGGGTCCTTGCCGGAAAACGCGCCGCCGCCGTGGGGCGCCGCGCCGCCATAGGTATCGACCACGATCTTGCGTCCCGTGAGGCCGGCGTCGCCCACCGGCCCGCCGGTGACGAACCGCCCGGTCGGGTTTACGTAGAACCCGGATTCGGGGCACATCCAGCCGTCGGGCAGGACCGCCGTGACGTGCGGGCGCACCATTTCGCGCACCGTCTTCTGGTCCAGCGCCTCGTCGTGCTGGGTCGAGACCACCACCGAGGCCGCGCCCACGGGGCGACCGCCGGCGTAGCGCAAGGTCACCTGGCTCTTCGCGTCCGGGCCGAGGCCGGGCGCAGCGCCCGACCGGCGGGCGCCCGCGAGCGAACGCAGGATCTCGTGGCTGAAATGGATCGGCGCCGGCATCAACGCTTCGGTTTCGCGGCAGGCGTAGCCGAACATGATCCCCTGGTCCCCGGCGCCGAGGTCCTTGTCGCCGGAACCGTCCACCCCGCGCGCGATGTCGGCGGACTGGCGGTGCAGACGCACATCGACCCGCGCCGTCTTCCAGTGAAAACCCTCCTGTTCGTAGCCGATGTCGCGCATCGCGGCGCGCGCGATGTCCTCGACGGCGGCGGGAGTCAGGTCGGGGCCGCGGGTTTCGCCGGCGATCACGACGAGATCGGTCGTGGCCAGCGTCTCGCAGGCGACCCGCGCGTCGGGGTCTTCTTCCGCCAGGAAGGCGTCCACCACCGCGTCCGAAATGCGGTCGCACACCTTGTCGGGGTGCCCTTCGGAAACGGATTCGCTGGTGAAGAGATAGTCGGCGTGCGGCATCGGCCCTCTCCCGCGGCAACGGCCTCGCGCGACCCGGGCGCGACGGGGCGATTGAATAGCACCCGCGCCGGGGCCGTCCAACCGGAGTCAGGCCGTCCGGCGGGTTTCCTCCGCCGCCCAGGGCGGCGGCGCGAAATAGGGCGGGAACGGCCCGACCGACGCCATGTCCACCTCGACCAGCGACGGGCCGTCGACCTCCAGCGCCGCGCCGACGCACGCGCCGAACTCGTCGGCGCGGGCCACCTTCGACCAGGGCAGCCCGGCGAGACCGGCGAGGCGTTGCAGGTCGGGGCCGGCAAGGTCGGCGTAATGGTGACGGCCGTCGTACATGCGGTCCTGTATCTGCTTGATGACGCCGTAGCCCCCGTCGTTCATCACCACCACCGCCACGCGCGCCCGCTCCTGCGCCAGCGTCCAGAGTTCGGCGAGACTGAGCCAGAAGCCGCCGTCGCCGGTCATCGCCACCACCTTGCGTCCGCCGCCGCCCAGCGCCGCGCCGATCGCCAGCGGCAGACCGGGACCGATGGCGGCGCTCGCGGGATAGACGCTGTCGCGCTCGCCGTAGACGGGGAAGATGCGGTTCGCCCAGGTCGTATGGTTGAGGGTGATGTCGCGGACGAATATGCCGTCGCGCGGGAGGACATCGCGCAACTGGCGCGGCCAGTCGGCATAGACTCCGAGGGTTTTGCGATAGGCCTCGGTCGCCGTCCGCCGCGCGTCTGCGAGGTCCGCCGCCAGCGCCGGGTCGAGGCGCGAACCGTCGAGGCGGTCGGCGAGGCCGTGCAGCGTCAGCGCACAGTCTCCGCACACGAAGAGTTCGTTGTCGCAGGCGCGGCCGTCCGCCGCCGGGTCGATGTCGATCTGGATGCGCCGCGCCGGCAGGCGGACCGACTGGTCGCGGGTCTCCTGGCCGCGCAGCCGCGAACCGGCGACGATCATCAGGTCGAGACTGTCGTAGAAGGCCTCGATTTCCGGGGTCCCGTTGAGCGCGCCGAGGGTCATCGGGTGGTCTTCCGGCAGCACGCCGCGGCCTTTCCAGCTGGTCACGACGGGGACGCCGAGGCCGGCGAGGCGCTCAACGGCCGCCGCCGCCCCGCGCGCGCCGCTGCCCAGCCACAGGATGGGGCGCCGGGCCGAGGCGACCGCCGCCGCCAGGGCGTCGAGCGCCGCCGGCGCCGGCGGGGTCGGCGGCGGCACGGGCAGGCTCAGCGTATCGAGAGTCGCCGGCCTCGGGATGCGAGCGCGCTGGATGTCGATGGGGATCTCGACGCTCACCGGCCCCGTCGGCGGCGTCAGCGCGACCGCCGCGGCGCGGGTGAGCGCGCCGAGCGCGGTTTCGGGCGACCGCACGCGCCAGGCGGCTTTCGACACCGAATCGAGCATGTCGAGCTGTTGCGGGACATCGTGCACCGCGCCTTGCTCGCGGTCGATGTTGGCGGTAGCGGTCTGGCCGGTGATGTGCAGCAGGGGCGTGCCGGAAAAGCGCGCCTCCACGAGCGCCCCGGCGGCGTTCGCCGCCCCCGGGCCGGTGCTGGTGACGAGCGCCGAAAGGCGGCCCGAGACCCGCGCGTGAGCGTCGGCCATATGTCCGGCGCCGGCCTCGCCGCGAGCGGCGACGAAACGCACGGCGTTGCCGCGCGCGATGGCGTCGAGAATCGGCAGGTTGTGGATCGACACCACGCCGTAGGCGGCATCGACGCCGCTCGCCTGGAGGAACGCAGCGACGATCTCGCCGACGGTCGCGTGTTCGGTCATGTCCCGGCTCCCTCGAATCCCGGCGGCGTTATAGCAGGGCCGCGTTCTTCCGGCGCGCCGTCGCCGAGCGCGCGGATCTCGAACGCCGCCGCCATCAGCGCCCGGGTGTAGTCGGTCCGCGGCGCCTCGAACACCGTCTGCGCCGGTCCCTGTTCGACGACTTCGCCGTTGCGCATCACCATGACGCGGTTGGCGAGCGCGCGCACCACCCGCAAATCGTGGCTGATGAAGAGATAGGCCAGACGGTGGGCCCGCTGCAATTCGAGCAGCAGGTCGACGATCTGCGCCTGGACGGTCATGTCGAGCGCGCTGGTCGGTTCGTCGAGCACCAGAAAACGGGGTTTGAGCGCCAGGGCGCGGGCGATGGCGATGCGCTGGCGCTGGCCGCCCGAAAATTCGTGCGGATAGCGGTCCATCGCCGCCGGGTCGATACCGACCTCGGCGAGGGCCCCGGCGACGAGTTCGCGGCGCTCGGCGTCGCTACGGCCGATTCCGTGCACGCGCATTCCCTCCTCGACGATGGACCACACCGGCAGCCGCGGGCTGAGCGACGAGAAGGGGTCCTGAAACACGATCTGCATGCGCCGCCGCAGCGGCCGCAGGGCGCGGCTCCCCAGCCCCGAAATGTCCCTGCCCTCGAAAAGCACGCGCCCGCGGCTGGCGATCAGCCGCAGCACGGCGAGGCCGAGAGTCGTCTTGCCCGACCCCGACTCGCCCACCACGCCGACCGTCTGCCCGGCGCGCAGGGTCAGAGACACGCCGTCCACCGCCTTGATGTGTCCCACCGTGCGCCGCAGCGCGCCGCGGCGGATGGGGAACCACACGCGCAGGTCCTCGCACGCCGCGACTTCGGGCGCTCCGTCGTCGGCCGGCGGCGGCGTCGCGCCGGGCCGCGCCGCCAGCAATTTGCGCGTCCAGGCGTGGCGCGGCCGGTCGAACACCTCCGCCGTCGCGCCGCGCTCGACGATCTCGCCGCCGGTCATCACGCAGACGCGGCGGGCCACGTTCCGCACGATGGTCAGATCGTGGGTGATCAGCAGGATCGCCATGCCGAGGCGGCGCTGGAGGTCGGCGAGCAGTTGCAGGATCTGCGCCTGCACCGTCACGTCGAGCGCCGTCGTCGGTTCGTCGGCGATCAACAGATCGGGTTCGTTCGCCAGCGCCATGGCGATCATCGTCCGCTGGCGCTGGCCCCCCGACAATTGATGGGGCCACGACGAAAGTCGCCTTTCGGGGTCGGGAATGCCGACCAGCGACAACAGTTCGACGCACCGCGCGCGCGCGCGCGGCGGCGACAACCCCTTGTGCAGCATGAGCGTTTCGGAAATCTGCTTTTCCACCGTGTGCAGCGGGTTGAGCGAGGTCATCGGCTCCTGGAACACCATGGAAATGCGGTTGCCGCGGATCCCGCGCAGCGCGCGGGCCGACGCGCCCACCAGCTCGCGTCCGTCGAAGCGGATGCTGCCGCGCGGGTGGAAGGCGCGCGGATAGGGCAGCAATTGCAGGACCGACAGCGCCGTGACCGACTTCCCCGAACCGGATTCGCCGACCAGCGCCACCGTCTCGCCGCGCTCCACCGACAGCGACGCGCCGCGCACCGCCGCCACCTCGCCGTCTTCGGTGCGGAAGCCGACCGCGAGGTCGTCGATATCGAGCAGGCTCACGGCGCGTTACGACGTCGCCTTGCGCGGGTCGAAAGCGTCGCGCACCGCCTCGCCGATGAACACCAGCAGCGACAGCATGACGGCGAGGGCGAAAAACCCGGTGAACCCGAGCCAGGGCGCCTGCAGGTTGTTCTTGCCCTGGTTCAGCAACTCGCCGAGCGACGGCGAACCCGGCGGCAGTCCGAAACCGAGAAAGTCGAGCGAGGTGAGCACCGTGACCGAGCCGGTGAGGATGAAGGGAAGGAAAGTCAGCGTCGCCACCATGGCGTTGGGGAGGATGTGACGGAACATGACGCCGGCGTCGCTCACCCCCAGGGCGCGCGCGGCGCGCACGAATTCGAAATTGCGGGCGCGCAGGAACTCGGCGCGCACCACGCCCACCAGCGCCATCCAGCTGAACAGCAGCATGAGGCCGAGAAGCCACCAGAAATTCGGCTCGACGATGCTCGCCAGGATGATCAGCAGATAGAGGATCGGCAGCCCCGCCCAGACCTCGATTATCCGCTGGAACACGAGGTCCACCCAGCCGCCGAAATAGCCCTGGACGGCGCCGGCGGCGACGCCGATCGCCGAACTCAGCGCCGTCAGCGCCAGGCCGAACAGCACCGATATGCGGAATCCGTAAATCAACCGCGCCGCGACATCGCGCGCCTGGTCGTCGGTGCCCAGCCAGTGGCGGGCCGAAGGCGGCGCCGGCGAGGGGACATCCAGCCCGGTGTCGACGGTGTCGTAGCGGAAGGGGATCGCCGGCCAGAGGATCCAGCCGCCCGATTCTTCGATCAAACCGCGCACCCAGGGGTCGCGATAGTCGGCCTCGGTTTCGAAATCGCCGCCGAACTCGGTCTCCGCATATGTCGCGAACACCGGCGTGAACCACTCGCCGCCATGGGAGACGAGAAGCGGCTTGTCGTTGGCGATGAACTCGGCCGGCAGGCTTGCCGCGAAGATCGCGAGGAACAGCCACAGGCTCCAGTAGCCGCGCCGGTTGCGGCGGAAATTCGCGAGGCGCCGCAGGCCGAGCCGGGACACCCGCAGACCCAGGACGCGCTCGTCCGGCCGCGGCGGCGCCAGGGCGCGCTCGGCCACGCTCAGACCTCCCGGCTTTCGAAGTCGATGCGCGGGTCGACGACCGTATAGGCGAGGTCGCCGATGAGCTGCATGACGAGACCGAGGAGTGTGAAGAAATAGAGCGACGCGAACATCACCGGATAATCGCGCCCCAGCGCCGCCTCGAAGCCCAGCAGCCCCAGACCGTCGAGCGAGAAGATGATTTCGGTCAGCAGCGCGCCGGTGAACAGAATGCCCACGAAGGCGCCCGGGAAGCCGGCGATGACGATCAACATCGCGTTGCGGAAGACATGGCCGTAGAGCACCCGCCTCTCGGCGAGCCCCTTGGCGCGGGCGGTCATGACGTATTGCTTGTTGATCTCCTCCAGGAACGAATTCTTGGTGAGCAGGGTGAGCCCGGCGAAGCCGCCGATGACCATCGACAGGACGGGCAGCGCCAGGTGCCAGAAATAATCCGCCGCCTGCCCCGCCCAGCCGAGCTCGTCCGCGCCCGGCGACGCCAGCCCGCGCAACGGAAACCAGTCGAAATAGCGCCCGCCGGCGAACAGCACGATGAGCAGAATGGCGAACAGGAAACCGGGGATCGCGTTGCCGACGATCACCGCGCCCGACGTCCATACGTCGAACCGGCTGCCGTCGCGCACCGCCTTGGCGACGCCGAGCGGGATCGAAATCAGATAGATCAGCAGGGTCGTCCACAGGCCCAGCGAGATGGAGACCGGCATTTTCGACAGCACGAGGTCGACCACGCGCTCATCGCGGAAGAAACTCTCCCCGAAGTCGAAGCGGATGTAGTTCCACATCATCGACAGGAAGCGCTCATGCGCCGGCTTGTCGAAGCCGAACTGGCGCTCGAGGTCCTTCAGCAATTCGGGGTCGAGGCCGCGGGCGCCGCGGTATTTGCCGCCGCCGGCGTCGCCGCTTCCGGCCGCCTGTCCGTCCGGAGCTGCGCCGGGCGCGGTTTCGCCGCCGCCGCCGGAAACCCGCGCAGTTGCGTCCACGGCAACGCCCTGCATGGTGGCGATGAGCTGTTCGACGGGGCCGCCCGGCGCCGCCTGGATGACGATGAAATTGATCGTCATGATCCCGAACAGGGTCGGGACGATGAGGAGCAGCCGGCGGAGGATGTAGGCGGTCATGCGCCCGGCGCCGGCGGCGGAGCCCGGTCAGCGCGCCGCGGCGGCGTCGACCCACCACGTCGCCGGAAAGCCCAGCCCGTAGCGCGGCGCCCGTTCGGGCCTCCCGAACTTGTTCCAGTATGCGAGGCGGAACGAGCGGATGTGCCAATTCGGCACCAGGTAGTCGCCCCACAACAACAGGCGGTCGAGCGCCCGGGTCGCGGCGACGAGACCGTCGCGGCTCGGCGCCCGGATCACCAGATCGATCAGGTCGTCGATCGCCGGATCGGCGATGCCGGCGTAGTTCTGCGTGCCGGGGATGTCGGCCGCGGCGCTGCTCCACTGGTTGCGCTGTTCGTTGCCCGGGCTGAGCGACTGGCCGATCGACGCGACGATGACATCGAAGTCGAAATCCTCGACTCGCTTCTGATACTGCGCCGAATCGACCGTGCGCAGCCGCGCCGCCACCCCCAGCCGCTCCAGGTTCTGGATATAGGGGCCGATCACGCGCTCGAACGCCGGCGAAACGAGCAGGAATTCGATCTCCATCGGTTCGCCGCCGGGGCCGGCGAGCGCCCCGTCCCGCACCGTCCACCCGGCCTCCGCCAGAAGGTCGCGCGCGACGCGCAGGTTCCGGCGGATCGATCCCCCGTCGGTGCTCGGCGGGCGGTAAACTTCGGTGAACAGGCGCTGCGGCAGGCGGTCGCGGAAACAGTCGAGGATCTCGAGCTCCCGGCCTTGCGGCAGACCCGTCGCCGCGAGTTCCGTGTTCGAATAGAAACTCGCCGTGCGCGTGTATTGGCCATAGAACAGATTCGCGTTGGTCCATTCGAAATCGAAGGCCAGCGCGAGCGCCCGGCGCACCCGCGCGTCGGCGAAGCGCGCCTTGCGCGTGTTGAACCAGAACCCCTGCATTCCGGTGCCGATCTCGTGCGGGACCTGCTCGACGATTACGTCGCCGTCCGCGACCGCGGGGAAGTCGTATTGCGTCGCCCAGTCCTTCGAATTGTTCTCGACGCGAAAGTCGATTTCTCCCGCCTTGAACGCTTCGAGCGCGATGGTCGAGTCGCGGTAATAGTCGTAGCGGATACGGTCGAAATTATGCCGGCCGCGGTTCACGGCGAGGTCGCGGCCCCAATAGTCGGGCATGCGCTCGTAGGAAATGGAGCGCCCGGGGTCGAACCCGGCGATGCGGTAGGGGCCGCTGCCGAGCGGCGCTTCCAGGGTCGTCTCCTCGAAATCGCGCCCCGCCCAATAGTGCTCCGGCAACACCGTCAACTGCCCGACGATGAGCGGCAATTCGCGGTTGACCGTCCCGCCGAAGGCGAAGCGCACCGCGCGCGGCCCCGGCGCGGTCACCGACTCCACATCGGCGTAATACTGCCGGAAGAACGGGTGACCCCTGTCGCGGAGCGTCTCGAAGGTCCAGATGACATCGTCGGCGGTCACCGGTTCGCCGTCGTGCCAGCGCGCTTCGGGACGCAGCGTGAACTCCACCCATGACCGGTCGGCCGGCATGTCGATGCTTTCGACCAGCAGGCCGTATTCGGTGAACGGTTCGTCCGCCGAGGCGGTGAGCAGCGTGTCGTAGATCAGGCCCAGGCCGGTCGCGCCGACGCCCTTGAGGATGAACCCGTTCAGACTGTCGTAACTGCCGATCGCCGCCAGCGTCACGTCGCCGCCCTTCGCCGCGTTCGGATCCGCATAGTCGAAATGGGAGAAGTCCGGCCCGTATTCGATGTCGCCGTGCATCGACAGGGCATGGGCGCCGGTCACGCCGCTTTCCGCCGGCGCGCCGGCGCGCAACGCCTCCTGCGCGCAGACGAAACCGCTCGAACGCGGTTCCTCGGCGGTCGCGGCGGCTGCGAGGACAGCGGCGAACATGGCGGCGACAAGGCGGGTCATGGCGGCACTCCTGCTTCCTGCGAGGCGCCGGCGCGCCGCCGGCTTCCGGAGTCTGGGCGCGCGGCCCCGCCGGTTCAAGACCGGGGCCGGGACGAGCCGGACACTCGTCCGTTATCCGTCTTCGTTATTCGTCCGCAACCGGCGCGTCGGACAATGTCCGCAGATAGGCGACGACCGCCGCGCGCTCGCCCGCCTCGCGGATTCCGGCGAACGCCATTTTCGTCGCCGGGACGAAGGCGCGCGGGTCGGCGAGGAACCCGTCGAGCGCCGGGTCGTCCCATACGCCGCCGAGCGCCGCCAGCGCCGCGGAATAGCGGAACCCTTCGCGCGTCGCCTTCGCCGCCCCGGCGACGCCCCACAGGTTGGGGCCGATCTTGTGCCCGGCGCCCGCCTCCGCGGCGTGGCAGGCGGCGCAGCGCCGGAACGCCGCCGCGCCCGCGCCCGGGTCCGCCGCCGCGACCAGGGCGGCGAAATCCGCCGCCGGGGCGGATGCGGCGCCGCCGTCGGGCGCCGCGGCGCCCGTCGGCGCCCGTGCGGCGGGCGCCGCGACCACGAAAACCGGCTCGCCGCCCTCGGGATGGCCCGCGGCGAGCTCGACGACGAAACTCACGCTCAGCAACAGCAGCAGCGCGCAAAGGACCGCGCCGGCGATCTTGTTGATCTCGATGGCGGACATGAGGCCTCGACAGCGGTCGTGCACGGCGCGGGCGCGAGAACCGCGCGCCCGCAACCTGACGGTTGCGAACCGCCGCCGTCAACACCCTGCGCGCGCCGTGCGACCGCCGCCGGGGGGCTGTAATCTTTCCGGCCATGACCCGCGCCTCGACCGTCGTTGTCGTTCCCGCCCGCCGCGCCTCGACGCGCCTGCCCGACAAGGTGCTCGCCGACATCCACGGCGCGCCCATGATCGTCCATGTCTGGCGGCGCGCCGTCGAAGCCGCGGTCGGCGATGTCGCGGTCGCGGCGGCGGAAGCGGAGATCGCCCGCGCCGTCGAGGCGGAAGGCGGGCGCGCCGTGCTCACGCGCCCCGATCTGCCGTCCGGCTCCGACCGTGTTCACGAGGCGCTCGCCGCGCTCGACCCGGAAGGGCGCTACGACATCGTCGTCAACCTTCAGGGGGACCTGCCGACGGTCGACCCTGCGAGCGTGCGCGCGGCCTGTGAGGCGCTGCGCGAAAGCGACGCCGACTTCGCCACCGTCTGCGCCGAAATCCGCGATCCCGCCGAGCGCCGGAACCCGAATGTCGTCAAACTCGTCGCCGGCTTCGCTCCCGGGGCGCGGCGGGCGCGGGCGCTGTATTTCACCCGCGCGCCGGCGCCGGCGGGCGACGGTCCGCTCTACCACCACATCGGTCTTTACGCCTGGCGCCGGGCGGCGCTCGCCCGCTTCGTCCGCCTGCCGCCCAGCCCGCTGGAAAAGCGCGAGAAGCTCGAACAGTTACGGGCGCTCGAAGCCGGCATGACAGCGGCGGCAGCGCTGGTCGACGCGGCGCCGACCGGCGTCGACACGGCGGAAGATCTGGAAAGGGCGCGCGCGGCGCTGGCGCCGGGGCCGGCGCGGTGACGCCCTCCGCCATCGCCTTCCAGGGGGTGCGCGGCGCCTATTCCAACATGGCGTGCCGCGACCGCTACCCCGACCTCGAGGCGCTCGCCTGCGCCACCTTCGAGGACGCTTTCGCAGCCGTGGAACAGGGCCGCGCCGAACTGGCGATGATCCCCATAGAGAACTCGCTCGCCGGCAGGGTCGCGGACATCCATCGCCTGCTGCCCGATTCGGGCCTGCATATCGTCGCCGAAACCTTCCAGCGCGTGCGCCACCAGCTGCTCGGAGTCCCCGGCGCCGCGCTCGGCGGCCTGCGCACGGCGCACAGCCACGTCCACGCGCTGGCGCAATGCCGCCGCTCGATCCGCGCGCACGGCCTGACCCCCGTCGTCGAGGCGGACACCGCAGGCGCGGCCGCCGCCGTCGCCGCAAGCGGCGATGCGAGCCGCGCGGCGATCGCCTCGACCCTGGCTGCGGAGACCTACGGACTCGCCGTCCTCGCCGCCGACATCGAAGACGCCGGCCACAACACGACGCGCTTCGTGGTGATGGCGAGGGAACCCCGCCGCCCCGAGCCCGGCGGCGCGGCCATCACCAGTTTCGTGTTCCGCGTGAAGAACATCCCCGCGGCGCTCTACAAGGCGCTGGGCGGCTTCGCGACCAACGGCGTCAACATGCTCAAACTCGAGAGCTACATTCTCGACGGGTCCTTCACGGCGGCGCAGTTCTACTGCGACATCGCCGGCCACCCGGACGACCCGGCGATCCGGCGCGCGTTCGACGAGCTCGCCTTCTTCTCGCGCGAGGTGAAGGTCCTCGGCGCCTACCCCGCCGACCCGCTGCGCGCCGCTGCGGAGAGAGCGGAGCGCAGCCCGTAACGCCCCTTCCCCCATATCTCGGGATAGAACGCCCAAACCGTGACATGGAGCCAATGACACGCCATGTTGTCGCCAGCCCGGGATATGGAGACGATCACGCGCCATATCTCGGGATAGCGAGCCCAAACCGTGATATGGACCCAACAACGCGCCATGTTATCGCCAGCCCGGGATATGGAGGCGATCATGCGCCATATCTCGCGATAGAACGCTTAACCCGTGACATGGACCCGATGACGCGCCATGTTGTCGCCAGCCCGGGATATGGAGACGATCACGCGCCATGATACGCCCGGCCCGTAACATGGAGCCGCGCGTCACCGGTCGTCGCGTCGCTCAACCCGGCGGCTACAAGGCCTTCGTTCCGCTCCCCCTGCCGCCGGATCCGCCGGTGCGGCTGGAGGGCGACCTGCTGGCCCTTCTTTCGCGGGCCGACCGCGCTCTGGGCCGGCTGGACGGGGTCATTCAGACGCTGCCGGATTCGGACCTTTTCATGTTCATGTACGTCCGCAAGGAAGCCGTGCTGTCCAGCCAGATCGAGGGCACGCAGAGCTCCCTGCACGACGTGCTCGCCGCCGAATCGCGCTTCCTGTCGTCCGGCGTTCACGGCGACGTGGCCGAGGTGATCAACTACGTGGACGCCATGAACTACGGGATCGGACGGCTGGGCGCGCTGCCCCTGTCCGTCCGCCTGTTCCGCGAGATTCACGAACGTCTCTTGCGCGGAGCGCGGGGCGGCCGGTCGGCGCGCGGCGAATTGCGCGCGTCGCAGAATTGGATCGGTCCCGCCGGCCGCCCGCTCGACGAGGCCGTCTTCGTTCCGCCGCCGCCCCACGAAGTCCCGAACGCCCTGGGCGCTCTGGAGAACTTTCTGCATGGCGACGCGGACGGTCTGCCGGCGCTCATCCGCATCGGCCTGGCGCACGCCCAGTTCGAGACCATCCACCCCTTTCTCGACGGGAACGGCCGGGTCGGGCGACTGCTGATCGCGTTCCTGCTGCACGAGCGCAGGATCCTCGCCAAACCCGTCCTCTACATCTCGCATTTCTTCAAGCGGCGCCGGGCGGAGTATTACGAACGTCTCCAGTCCGTTCGCGATACGGGCGACTGGGAGGGGTGGCTGGCGTTCTTCCTGCGCGGCGTCGCGGATGTGGGCGACGAAGCCGCGGCGACGGCGCGCCGCATTCTCGAACTGCGGGAAACCCATCGCGCCGCCATCGCCGACGGACTCGGGCGCGCCGCGGGAAACGGCCTGCGGGTGCTGGAAACCCTCTACCGGCAGCCACTGGCGACCGTGAACGACATACGCGACGTCACGGGTCTCGGCTATAGCGCCGCCAACGCCCTCGTCGCCCGGCTGACCGCCATCGGCGTTCTCGAGGAATCGACCGGCCACCGGCGTAACCGGGCGTTCATCTATCGCGATTACGTCGGGATTTTCGCCGAAGGAACCGAAGCCGCGGACGGCGCCGTTTGAAGGCTGTCGGCTGGTCGGGGCGGCCGGATTCGAACCGGCGACCCTCTGCCCCCAAAGCAGATGCGCTGCCAGCCTGCGCCACGCCCCGAAGCTGCCGAAGCCGAAATTCCGTTACATCGCCGCCGGCGCGCGCGCGGCGACGCCGCCGTCCAGCGCATACACCACGCCGGTGATATAGGACGCCCGCGCCGACGCCAGGAAGGCGACGAGATCGGCGACCTCTTCCGGCTGCGCGGCGCGCCCCAGGGGAAGGTTCCGCGTCAGCTCCGGCCAGCGGTCGGCGTCGCCCAGCGTGTCGGCGGCGCGGGTGCGCATCAGCGTCACCATCCGCCCGGTCTCGACCAGGCCCGGGTTCACCCCGACGACGCGCACCTTGCGGTCCAGGCTCGTCGACCCCAGCGCCCGCGTGAAGGCCATCAGCCCCGCATTCGCGGTGCTGCCCGCGATGTAGTTCGCGTCCAGACGCTCCCCCGCAAGGCCGATCACGTTGACGATGACGCCGCTTTCGCGCTCGCACATCCGCGCGTGCACCGCCCGGCACAGGTTGATGTAGCCGAACAGTTTGAGGTCCCACGCCTCGCGCCAGCGCGCCTCGTCGATCGCCGCGAGCGGCCCGCCGGGGATCGCCCCGGCGTTGTTCACCAGAATGTCCGCGTCCCCCGCCGCCTCGACCAGCGCCGTCTGCGCCGCCGAGTCCGACAGATCGGCCGCATGGACCGAAACCGAGACCTGATGCCGGCGCGCGATCTCGTCGCGCGTTTCCGCCAGCGCCTCCTCCCCGCGCGCCGCGAGGCGGAGATGCACCCCCTCGGCGGCGAGCGCCAGCGCTGTCGCGCGTCCGATCCCCTTCGACCCGCCCGTCACCAGGGCGGTCTTGCCCGCCAGTTCGAGATCCATGTCGCCGCTCTCTCCTGTCCCGGTTCCGCCGCGCGGAATGTCGCCGAAGCCCGCGCGCCGCGCAAGGCCGCGCCGCCGGCCGCTATCCGGTCTCCCCGGGTTTCGCCGCGTCGGGATCCGCCAGCGCGGCGGGGAATTCCTCCTCGTCGAACAGCAACCGGAAGACGCCCTTCGCCGGCCCGTGGCGCACGGTCATCGTCCCGCAATTGAAGGCCCCTTGCAGGGCGTCCAGCACGCGCTTCTTGTAATCGGTGTCGGGGTTGTCGAGATGCGCGCCCTTGGTTTCGAAGACCAGCAGCCGCCGACGGTCGGCGGCGCCGCTGTCGAGGGCCACGAAGTCCGGCCAGATGCGTTCCGGCTGCCAACCCCTCAAATACCAGTCGCCGCCCTGGCGCGCCGCCACCCGATGCCACCACCGCAGGGCCTTCTGTTCGTCGAGATAGAGCGCGAAACTCCGCTCCAGGTCGGAGTCGAACCGGTAGTCGTAGACCGGTTCGAACAGGCTCAGCTGCGCCGGCTTTCCGTCGCTCCGGGCGAGCAGGCCGGCGCCCTCGGGCACGGCGATCTCGTAACTCTCGGCGAAACGGAAATTGGCGCGCCCGGCTTCCAGGTCGAAGCGGATTTCCTTCTTCCCGAGTTTCCGCGAGAACGCGCGCTCCGCCCGCTCCTCCATCGCGGCCTCGACATGCTTGCGCAATTCGTGCGCGAGGAACGACCGGCGGCCGTGGACCTCTGCGTCGGACTCCCCCGCCGCGCGCAGGCGCTCCAGCAGCTCCCCGGCGATGCGCGCCGCCTGCCACGGGTTGGGAACGATGTCCGACAGACGGCGGGCAAACCACGACAGGCGCACCGTCGGGTCGACCGCGAGCGCGCGCTTCCTGCCGAAGACCGGCGGCGAGTCGCCGATATCGACGGTGGCGGACTGCATGAGCGCTTTCCGGGCGTCGCTGTCGCGCGGGTCGGGCGCGGCGATGGCCGCCCAGTCGATCCCGGGCACGATGTGGCGCCAGTAATCCAGTTCGCGCCACCCGGCGCCGTCGCGGTGCAGGACCAGCGGCAGGAAGATGTTCTTGCCCCGCAGCCCCTTGCGCCGGGTCACAGTGACTTGGTTCACGCCGCCGGCGCCGCCGACGACCTCGCCGCCCAGGCCGGTCAGCCCTTCCGCCTCCAGCCCGGCCTTGACGTGCTGCACCGCGTCGCCGACCCCGGTGTTCCAGCACACGACATAGCAGCGGTCGAGCGCCTCGCGGCCGGTGAGCCGCGCATGGGGCTGGCGCATGACCCGCCCCACCAATTGCGTGAGCGCGCGGCGCGCCGTCGTGTTGTCGAGCATCGTCAGCACATAGGCGAAGGGGCAGTCCCACCCTTCCGCCAGCGCGGCGCGGGTTATGACCCAGCGCACCGGGCACAGTTCCGACAAAAGGTCGACCCCGGCGAGTTCGTCGCGCTCCGCCGACTTCACCGCGACGGCGCGCGCCGGCACGCCGAGATTGCGGATGAGCCGGTCGCGCACGTCCTCCGCATGAACGCGCTCGCCGTCGCGCTGGTCCTTGCCGGTGCGCTCCACCCGCACCACGGCGATGGGGCGGATGTAGCGCCCGTCCGCAGCGTGCAGCGCCTGCGCCTCGGCGTCGAGCCGCTCCAGTTCGTCATGCGCCCGCGCCAGCGCGTCGGTCCACCGCGTCCGCATCAGGGACTCGACCCGGATCGGCAGTTTGATCATCTCCTCGGCCTTCAGCTCGACCCCGCCGATATCGACCAGAAGGTTGCTGATCCCCCGGTTGGGCGTGGCCGAGAGCTCGATGACCATGCGCGGGTCGAGGCGGCTCACCGAGCGCGCGAATTCCGCGCCCGCCTCGGGCTTCCCGCCATAGGCCTTGTGCGCCTCGTCGAGGATGACGACGGGACGCAGTATCTTGAAGACGTTGAACAGGCTGTGCTTGACGGGGCCGCCTTCTTCCAGGCGCTCGAGGTCCGGATGCGCCTCCAGCAGCCGCGCGTTTTCCGGCGCGTCGTCGACCGCCGGGAAGAAGGTGGGGTAGCGCCCGGAATCGCGGAACATGCGCAGGAAGTCCCGCCCCTTGCGGCGGTTGGCGGCGGGCAGCATCAGCAGCATGACGCAGAGGTAATGCTCCGCGTCCGGCGCGGCGAAGGGGTCGTCCTTCTCCATGAGTTTGACGCGGCCGCCACTCGCGCGCTCCAGCGTCTGCCGGTAGTGGTGCTGGCGGTCGCACAACGCGGCGAGGGTCTGCGCATAGATCGCGCGGGTCGGCGTTATCCACAGGGCGAGCCCGGTCTGCCGCCCCAGCCGCTCCAGCGCGCCCGCCGCGAGCAGGGTCTTGCCGCCGCCCGTGGGGACCTTGAGGCAGGCATGGGGGATGGGGCGCCCGGCCTCGTCGGTGCGCGAGACATGGGCGCCGGCGGCGCGCGCGACCCCGCCGGACGCGGCGAGTTTTTCCCAGGCGGCCTGCGGGTGGTTGCGCAGCGAATCGGGAACGCGCGCGCCGATCTTCTCCAGCGCCGCTATGGCCTCCTGCCCCTCGCGCGTCGCCGTCTCCAGCGCGTCGCGCCAGCGCGCGACGGCGTCGAGAGCGGCGTTCTGATACGCTTTCAGCTCCATCATCGCCATCGCCGCGCTCCTACCCGGCCCGGTGCAGCTCCCAGGGGAGCTGGCAGAAACTGATGCCCATCGGAGTCAGCTCGTCCTGGCTGATATATTTCCCCGGTCCGAAGACCACGGCCTTGCGCTTGCTCCGCTTGATGGCCCGCGCGATGCGCTCGGCGCGCTTGCCGGTCAGAATCCCCTCCTCGCCGCGCAGCCACTCCATGTCGGGTTCGTAGAGCAGATACCACGCCGTCGTTTCGTCCCGGCGGAACAGCCCGTCGGCGTTCTTCGGCTTCAGGTCTTCGGGGCCGGCGGAAACGCCCGAAGCCGTGTGCAGCAGCCACGCCGCCAGCGCCGGCCAGGAGGGCAGCGCCTCGCCGTTCAGCATGGCTTCGATACTGACCGGCGGGCCGAGCGTGCACCACGAAAACGACCCGCCGAGTCCGGCGCGCAGGGCGGGGTCTCTGGCTTTCGGCACGCCCCGGATGACGCGGCGCACGCGCTCCGCGGTGACCGTGTCGGCATAGTCCTCGCACTCGATCAGGACGAATTTGCGGTTGCCGCCGTCTTCCCTGTTCAGCGCCAGCACCGCATGCGCCGTCGTCCCGCTGCCGGCGAAGGAGTCGAGCACGATGGCGTCCTTGCTCCGGAGTATCTCCACCAGGAACTTGATCAGTCTCGTCGGCTTCGGTTGCAGGAAAATGCCGCCCTCGCCGAATATGTCACGCAGCTCCCGCGTGCCGTTCGCATTGAAACCCACGATTTCCGGGGAGAGCACCGTGTCGGGCGGTTGCCCTTCCTGCACCTCGGCCAGATAACGTTTGGCTAACGGCTCCCTTCCTGACAAGTCCAGGCGGTTATCCTGTTCCATCTCGCGCAATGTGTCCCGGGAATATCTCGGATGCGATCCCTTCGGAGCGGACCATTTGGTGCCGTCTGCGAATTCGTATTCGTACGGTTCGTAATAATTCCTCGCGTGAATCGGGTCGAGCTTGTATTTGCCGCGTCCGTCGCCATCGTCGAACGGATAAGACGACGACTTATCGTTAATGTATCGGATGTATCGATCCTTGTCGCTGGAAAACCACGATTTCTCTTTCGCATAGGCCAGAACGTAATCCGCGTTCTGGTTGAAGTCCTTGCTGGAATTACGGACGGTGTGCATGGCTCTTCGGGTCAGGATGGCGAAGAAATTCTCCTCGCCGAATATCTCGTCCATCGTCATCCGCAAGTGATGGAGCTCGTTGTCGTCGATAGAGATGAAGATCGCCCCGTCCTCCGCGAGCAGCTCCTTGAGAAGCTGCAAGCGCGGCCACATCATGCACAGCCATTTGTCGTGGCGCTCCATGTCCTCGCGGTCCACCTGGCCGTTGCGCTTCAGCCACTCCTGCATCAGCGGGCTGTTCACCTTGTCGTTGTAGGACCAGCCCTCATGGCCGGTGTTGTAGGGCGGGTCGATATAGACGCATTTCACCCGCCCGGCGTAGCGCGGTATCAGCGCCTTCAGCGCCTCCAGATTGTCGCCGTGGATAATCAGGTTGCCGTCGGCTCCCTTCGCCTTCACCGAGCGCTTCGGGTCCGGGACCAGCGGGCGGTAGGGCACGGTCAGATGGTGCGCATAGATGTGCTGCTTGCCCTTGAAATCCAGAGTCGGCATGGCGTCCCTCCCGGCGCGGCGACAGCGGCCGACCCTACCGCCCCCGCGACGGCCCGGCAACGCGAATCGCAACGAACCCGGAACATACAGATCCGCGCGGCGTCCGTCCAGCGTCTTTTCGACAGCGCCCGACAGGCCCGCGCGCCGCCCTGTCGCGCCCGCCCGCGGCGTCGCCGCTCACCCGGGAGGACGCGCCCGCCTGTCCCGTTTCGCGAATCGCCCAGATCAGCCGGCCGACCATTGTCGACGGGTTGCCGAAGAGCGGCGCTCTGATACGCTTTCAGCTCCATCATCGCCATCGTCGCGCTCCTACCCGGCCCGGTGCAGCTCCCAGGGGAGCTGGCAGAAACTGATGCCCATCGGCGTCAGCTCGTCCTGGCTGATATATTTCCCCGGCCCGAAGACGACGGCCTCGCGTTTGCTCCGCTTGATGGCCCGCGCGATGCGTTCGGCGCGCTTGCCGGTCAGAATCCCCTCCTCGCCGCGCAGCCACTCCATGTCGGGTTCGTAGAGCAGATACCACGCCGTCGTTTCGTCCCGGCGGAACAGCCCGTCGGCGTTCTTCGGCTTCAGGTCTTCGGGGCCGGCGGAAACGCCCGAAGCCGTGTGCAGCAGCCACGCCGCCAGCGCCGGCCAGGAGGGCAGCGCCTCGCCGTTCAGCATGGCTTCGATACTGACCGGCGGGCCGAGCGTGCACCACGAGAACGACCCGCCGAGTCCGGCGCGCAGGGCGGGGTCTTTGGCTTTCGGCACGCCCCGGATGACGCGGCGCACGCGCTCGGCGGTGACCGTATCGGCATAGTCCTCGCACTCGATCAGGACGAATTTGCGGTTGCCGCCGTCTTCCCTGTTCAGCGCCAGCACCGCATGAGCCGTCGTCCCGCTGCCGGCGAAGGAGTCGAGGACTACGTCGTCGCCGGAGGTGAGCACTTCGAGAAGTCGGCAGATTACCCGATGGTCCTTCGGATAATCGAACGTCGCGTCGGCCAGAATGCGCGTCAATTCCTGATGCGCGGCGCGACGGTCCCGGTAGAACACGCTCGTCAGGACCTGGCCCTCCGTCTCATGCAGATAGCGTTTGAGATTGGGCACGCGCGATTCGTCGGCGCCGAAATGAACGCGATCTTCCTCAATGGCTTTCGCCATTTTGTCCGCTGTCGGGAATACCCATCCTCTGGCGGGAATTTTGACCGGTTTGCCCGCTTCCGGGTGAAGAACCTCGTATGACGGGCCGCCGCCGCCCGGCCACGAAATGTCGCCGGCGAAATATACGCCCCGGGCGTCAATCCAATTGTAGTGCCGGTGCGCCCATGACTTGTGTTTCTTGTCGAGCGACGAGAACCATTCCTTGAGCGCGTCGGACGCCCGCTGAAAATCATCGGAACACTCGCTCCGCAGCCGGGCGGCCATTTTCTGTATCTCGTCGATTCCGTCCTTCCGCGCCCGCCATTTCCCGGCGTTCAGCTTCAGCGTTTCCACTCCTCGCGCGTAGCACAAAACATAATCGTGTCCGACCGATATGAAACGCGCGTCATTCTTCCCCGTTCCCTCCCAGACGAACGCGCCGACGAAGTTCTCCTCGCCGAATATCTCGTCCATCGTCATCCGCAAGTGATGGAGCTCGTTGTCGTCGATGGACACGAAGATCGCCCCGTCCTCCGCGAGCAGCTCCTTGAGAAGCTGCAAGCGCGGCCACATCATGCACAGCCATTTGTCGTGGCGCTCCATGTCCTCGCGGTCCACCTGGCCGTTGCGCTTCAGCCACTCCTGCATCAGCGGGCTGTTCACCTTGTCGTTGTAGGACCAGCCCTCATGGCCGGTGTTGTAGGGCGGGTCGATATAGACGCATTTCACCCGCCCCGCGTAGCGCGGTATCAGCGCCTTCAGCGCCTCCAGATTGTCGCCATGGATAATCAGATTCCCGTCCGCCCCCTTCGCCTTCACCGAGCGCTTCGGGTCCGGGACCAGCGGGCGGTAGGGCACGGTCAGATGGTGCGCGTAGATATGCTGCTTGCCCTTGAAATCCAGAGTCGGCATGGCGTCCCTCCCGGCGCGGCGACAGCGGCCGACCCTACCGCTCGCCCTCGAAGTCGCCGGCGGGACCACCGGCCGCCCCTCCTGGCGCGGCGACAGCGGCCGACCCTACCGCCCCCGCGACGGCCCGGCAACGCGAATCGCAACGAACCCGGAACATACAGATCCGCGCGGCCTTCGTCCAGCGCCGTTCTGACAGCGCCCGACAGGCCCGCGCGCCGTCCCGTTGCGCCCGCCCGCAGCGTCGCCGCTCACCCGGGAGGACGCGCCCGCCTGTCCGCTTCGCGAATCGCCCGGGTCAGCTGGCCGACCGTGGTGGACGGATTGCCGAACGGCGCGCTGCCGTCCTTCTCGCGTTCGCGCAATAGCATGGCGCCGCGCCGTTCGGCGTCCTCGACTCGCCCGACCATATCGTCGCAATCGGGGATCTTCGCGCCGTGGCGGTCGTATTCCGGGCGCAAGGTTTCAAGGGCTTTCTGGACGTGCTGGTGCGTGCCTGGCTTGCCGTAATCGTCTTCGTGCAGGATCAGCCAGAGTTCGAAGCACGGCTTGGACCACGCGGCCCCGACGTCGTTCCGTTTGCACAGTTCCACTGCTTCCTTAAATTGCGGGTGAACGTCGCAGTCGAAAACCGCCCACACCTGGTCGTTCGTCTCAAACGAATCCTTTCGCCTCTGGCTTCCTCGCGCGAGGCCGTTCTCCTTGGCGTAATCTACGGCCTGCTGCGCGACTGTCATGGGCACGCCCACGCCGCCGTGCACTTCAATCAAGGTATTCGGACAGGCGCGCCGGATCGCAGAGAAATACTTCGGTTCGGTGTTCGCTCCCTCGCAAAACAGGACGAATCTCTGTTTGGGTTCGCGGTCGTGGCGACGCCGCCTTAATTTCCGCCCGACGTGGCGACGGGTTTCAACGCGGCGGAGCAAGGGTCACGACACCCAAGCCGCGGGGCGTAGCGCCATAGCGGTCTTGCAGATATCCCCTCTCGATGTTGTCGCCCTTTCGGGTGCGGATGTCGGTCAGAGGGTAAAGACGCGTCGCGCCGCTGTCGTCCTTTTCGGTGAACCAGATTTGATCGCGCCGCAATATCGATGAGTCCATCAAATTGGTGTTGTGGGTCGTCGCCACGATCTGTGCGCCCTTCGGGTTGGTCTTGGGGGAGGAGAACAATCCCAGCACCGCTTCCGCTGCCTGAGTATGCAGACTTGCATCGAGATCGTCGACGATGATCGGCGCGCGATTGTCGAGCGCGCGAAAAACCAAACCGAGCAGAATCAACAACCAGCGAGTGCCCGCACTTTCCCAATCCAGTTGAAAATATACCGTCTCTCCATTCCGTCCCTTATGAGCAAGCTCGAAAGCCGTGCTGAATAAGTCCAGATCGACCCCGGGGTCTATTTTTTTCAAAATATTGAACATTTCTGCCTTAATGGCCCTCTCTTCTTCGGAAAATTCGACGTTTTTCCGTCGGCATCCAACTATCCCGTTGTCCATTCTCTTGAGAAAGTCAATCGAACGATGATCGGGATCGTCGCCCAGCAATTTTAATTTCTCGGAAGCCACGAATCCAGGGGTAGCCACGTTTCGATCGCCACGAATCGACTGGAAATATCGATATATTTTCGAAAGTTGTTCATGGCCGTTTTGCGCGGCGGCAGACAAATACAGGCTGTTTTCCCTCGTCAAACCTCCTATGACATTATTCTGCCCTTTCAACCACCGGCCAAAATGAAAATCGCCGTCGTCGCGCTCGAATAATACGCGTCGGTACGACTTGGGAAACACGTACAGCCATTCGGACTCGAACGCCCTGTCGGATGCTTCAAAGCCATAATGATAACGTTCGCCATCCAGAACGAAGTCAATCTCAAATTTCGACGGGGAGTCGGCGCAAGCCGGGTCAAGCGCGAAAGGACGGCGCGGCACGCCGCTATCCGGCTTCCCCTGGGTTTGGGAATACAGCACCATCCTTTTCATGGTTGCCAGCGCGTCGACGAAATTGCTCTTCCCGGAAGCGTTAGCGCCGTAAATGACGGCAGCCGGGACGACGGAGCCGACCGGTGTGGCTGCGCACGCGATCAATCCGGCATCGGGGTCCTTCAGCGAGGACGCCGAGAACGACAATTCCTGAAAGTCGCGAATCGAAAGGTGATTCGACACGCCGAAACGCAGCAACATGCGATAATTCCGCCTTCTGCCGATATGGGCCGCGGAGAAACAGCGATCCGTGCGCGAATATGACACATATCGGCGATCCATTGCAACAAGGCTGCGCAGCGCGCGGCTCACCCGGCGCGGTACTCGACGCGGGCCGGCGACGCCGCCACCGCGCCGCCGCGGTTGGCAGGGGGCGGGGCCGGCGCCAGACTGAGGGGTGACGGACGGCCCGCGAGGGGAAGCGGATAATGGGGACATGCCGCGCCGCGCCCTGGCGCCGGCGATGGATCGGGCGTCTGTTCGCCATGCTGGCGGCGCTGGCGCTCTCCGGTTGCCCCGAGAGCGACGAGGAACGGGCGGCGCGGGCCTATGACCGCCTCGATTTCGATACGGCGCGGACCCTGGCCGCCGAAATCGCCGGGGAGGGGAACCCGCGCGGCTACGAACTCCTCGCCCTGATGGCCTTGCAGGGCCTCGGCCAGCCGGTCGATTACGCGGCGGCGCTGGCGGCGGCCGACCGCGCGGCAGCGCTCGACTCCGGCTACGACACGGTGCGCGCCGTCGTGCTCGACCGCATCGCCGCCGACCGCGCCGCCGCCGGAGAGGCCTTCGCCGACGGACGCTACGAACGCGCCCTGCGTCTCGCCGCGCCCCTCGCCGCCTTCGGCGACGAAGCCGGAAAGGAACTCGAAACCGCGCTGATAACCGGCCACTATGTCGCGCTGCCCGGTTCGGACATGTCGTGGCGCGCCTTCTGGCAAGAGTGCAGCGGCAATGTCCGCTTCGAGGACGACCGGACGGCGCAGGAGCGCTTCGCCGCAGACTGCATGGACCGCGCGGCGGTGTGGGACGGGACCGTCATCCGTCTCCAGGGCGATGTCGCCTACGTAAAGATGCGTCCCGGCCGCCCCGGCGCCCGCCCCGACCTCGCTCTCGAACTCGCCGCCGGCGCCGGGCGCGAAATGCTCCGGCCGGGCGCGAAATTGCGCTTCGCCGGAACCGTCGCCGGCCGCGGCACGCCCAACCGTCCCGACCGTCTGGCGGCGGCCCGCGCGACAGGCCCGGCGCCGCCGACAGCGGACGAAGCGGCGCGCGAGGAGATACGCCAGCGCCAGTCCGTCGCCGGCGCCTGCCAGCGGCTGGTCGAGGGCGCCTGGCGGGACGGGCGTATGCCGGCCTGGGCGGTCGAAACCGAGCGCGAGGTCGTCGCCGGCGGCAGCCCGCGCAGCCGCGCCTTTGCGCTGCTTGTCGGCGTCGCCAGCGGGCTGGAGGTCTTCCGGCCCACGCCGCAGGGCGGCTGGCGGGGGGTCTTCGACGGCACGGTCACCATCCAGAGCTCGGTCGCGCGGACCGCCGAGGCCGTCGATTTCACCGCCGAATGCACGCTCGGCCCGGAATGGCGCAAGGGGGGCGACCCGTCCCGCCACGGCGCGCTGCGCTTCCTCGCGCTCTCCGAACCGCGCGTCGATTCGGCGCCGGGGCGCCTGCGGCGCGGGAACCGGCCTTGAGACGACGGGGCGCGCGCCTTAGGCTGGCGCCGCCTCCGCCGACGGGACCGGCGCCAACGGAGAACGCGCGATGAGCCTTGCCGCCGTCGCCCTCGACGACAAATACGCCCTGGAGACGGGGCGAGTCTTCATGACCGGCACCCAGGCGCTGGTCCGCCTGCCCATGCTCCAGCGCCGGCGCGACGAGGCGGCGGGGTTGAAGACCGGCGTGTTCGTCTCCGGCTATCGCGGCTCGCCCCTCGGCGCCTACGACCGCGCGTTGTGGCAGGCGCGGGCCTTCCTCGCCCGTCACGACATTCACTTCCAGCCGGGCGTCAACGAGGACCTCGCCGCCACCGCCATCTGGGGCACGCAGCAGCTCGGCATGTTCGGCCCCACGCAATACGACGGCGTCGTCGGCGTCTGGTACGGCAAGGGCCCCGGCGTCGACCGCTGCGGCGACGCCATCCGTCACGCCAACAGCGCCGGCACGGCGCGCCACGGCGGCGTTCTCATGCTGCTGGGAGACGATCACGGCGCCAAGTCCTCCACCCTGCCGCATCAGAGCGATTACGCGATGGTCGACGCGATGATCCCGGTGCTTCACCCCGCCGGGGTGCAGGAGTTCCTCGATCTCGGCCTGCACGGGATCGCCGCCTCGCGCCATTCCGGGCTGTGGGTCGGCTTCAAATGCGTCACCGCCATCGTCGACTCCTCGGCGACCGTCTCCGTCGCGCCCGACCGCGTGGAGACCGCCCTGCCGGAAGAACCGGCCGCGCCGGCGGAGGGCCTTCACATCCGCTGGCCCGACGACCGTTTCGAGGCCGAGGAGCGCCTTCACGAGGCGAAACTCGAGGCCGTCCGCGCCTATGCGCGGCGCAACCGCCTCGACCGCATGGTGTGGAGCGCGCCGCAGGCGCGCCTCGGCGTCGTCGCCTCGGGCAAGTCGTTCCTCGATGTCATGCAGGCGTTCGACGACCTCGGCATCGACGGCGACATGGCGGAAGCGCTGGGTCTGCGTCTCTACAAGGTCGCGCTCGCCTGGCCGCTGGAGCCGCAAGGGCTCCGCCGCTTCGCCGACGGTCTCGAGGAGATCGTCGTGGTCGAAGAGAAGCGCGGTCTGATCGAGGACCAGATCAAGACCGTTCTCTACGGCGCGCCCGGCGCGCCGGCGGTGGTCGGCAAGCGCGACGGAGACGGCGCAAGCCTGTTCCCGGCGGCGCGCGAACTGTCGCCGGAGCGCATCGCCGAGGTCCTCGGCCGCCGTCTCGCGGCGCGCGGCGGAGCGCGTCTGTCGAACCGCCTCGCCCGTTTCGCCGGCCCCGCGCCGCGCCCGCCGGCGGCGTCGAACGTGGTGCGCACGCCCTATTTCTGCTCCGGCTGCCCGCACAACAGTTCGACCCGCGTGCCCGAAGGCAGCCGCGCCCTCTCCGGCATCGGCTGCCACTTCCTCGCGCAATCCATGGACCGCAACACCGCGAGCTACAGCCACATGGGCGGCGAGGGAGTCCCGTGGATCGGCCAGGCGCCGTTCGCCGACGAGAAACATGTCTTCGTCAATATCGGCGACGGCACCTATTTCCATTCCGGCCTGCTGGCGATCCGCGCCGCCGTTGCCGCCGGCGTCAACGCGACCTACAAGATCCTCTACAACGACGCAGTGGCGATGACCGGCGGCCAGCCGGTGGACGGCAGCCTGAGCGTGGCGCAGATCACCCACCAGCTGCACGGCGAAGGCGTGCGCCGCATCGCCGTAGTCGCCGACGATGCGGGCAAATACCCCGTCGGCGCCGGTTTTGCGCGCGGCGCGCAAGTCTATCCGCGCAGCGAACTCGACTCCGTTCAGCGCTCGTTGCGCGAGGTCGAGGGCGTCACGGCGCTGATCTACGACCAGGTTTGCGCGACCGAGAAACGCCGCCGGCGCAAGCGCGGCAAAATGGCCGACCCGGCCCGCTGGGCAGTCATCAACGACCTCGTCTGCGAGGGCTGCGGCGACTGTTCGACGGCCTCGAACTGCGTGTCGGTGCAGCCGCTGGAGACCCCGTTCGGACGCAAGCGCCGCATCGACCTGTCGAACTGCAACAAGGATTTCTCCTGTCTCGACGGGTTCTGCCCGAGTTTCGTCACCGTCGAGGGCGGGCGCTTGCGCGAACCCGCGGCGGCGCCGGCCGCGGCTACGGCCGACCCCGACGGAGAACCGCTGCCCGACCCGCCGCACGCAGGCGAGGCGTCGCGGGCGGCGGACATCGTGGTCGCCGGCGTCGGCGGGACCGGGGTCGTGACCATCGGCGCGGTGCTGGGCATGGCGGCGCATATCGAGGGCAAGACGTGCACCGTGCTCGACACGGTGGGCGCGGCGCAGAAGGGCGGCGCCGTGTTGAGCCAGATCCGGCTCTCCGCCCTCTCCGCCGCCGAAGACCGGCCGCGCGCGCTTGCCGTCGGACGCGGACGCGCCGACCTGCTTCTGGGCTGCGACATTGTCGTCGCCGCGGGCCGCGACGCGCTCGACCGCCTGAGCGCCGAACGTTCTGCGGCGGTGACGAACCTTCACAACACGCCGGTGGCGGCGTTCGTGCGCGATCCCGATTTCGACTTCGCGGGCGACGCCAACCGCGCGCTGATCGCGAAGGCCGCGGCGCCGGGCAAGGCCGATTTCCTCAACGCCACCGCCCTCGCCGAGGCCCGCTTCGGCGACGCCATCGCGAGCAACATGCTGCTGCTGGGCTTCGCGTTCCAGAAGGGCCATGTCCCGCTCTCCGCCGCCGCCGTCGAACGCGCGATTACGCTCAACGGCGTCGCCGTGGCGATGAATCTCGGGGCCTTCCGCCGGGGCCGCCGCGCCGCCATCGACTCCGCGGCGCGCGAAGTGCGACGCGCCTCGGCCCCGGAAGCGGCGGAGGACGAAGGCCTCGACGCCCTGATCGACCGTCGCGCCGCCTTCCTCGTCGACTACCAGGACGCCGCCTGGGCGGAGCGTTACCGGGCGCTCGTCGCGCGCGCCCGCGCCGCGGAGAACGCGCGGGCGCCGGGTTCGGAGCGCTTCGCCGCGGCGGTCGCGCGCGGCGGTTTCAAACTCATGGCCTACAAGGACGAATACGAAGTGGCTCGACTCCATACGGATCGGCAGTTCCTCGGCTCTCTGGCGGCGCGTTTCGCCGGGGATTACCGCCTGAATTTCCATCTCGCGCCGCCGCTGTTCGCGCGGCGCGACCCGCAAACGGGGCGCCTGCAAAAACGCGCCTGGGGGCCGTGGATGCTTCCCGTCTTCCGCGTCCTGGCGGCGTTGCGCCGCCTTCGCGGCACGCCGTTCGACCCCTTCGGCCGGACGCGAGAGAGACGCGCCGAACGCGCGGCGATCGGCGAGTACGATTCGCTGATCGCGGAACTCGCGGCCGGACTGACGCCGGAAAACCACTCTCTGGCGTGCGACCTCGCCGCCCTGCCGGAGCGCATCCGCGGCTATGGCCACGTGAAGCGACGCGCCATCGCCGAGGCCAGGGCCATCGAGGCGACGAAACTCGCCGCGTTCCGCGGCGTCGAACCGCTCCGGGAGGCGGCGGAATGACCGGCGCCGGGGGCGTGGCCGACATGGCGTCGATGTTCGACCTCACCGGCCGGGCGGCGATCGTCACCGGCGGCAATGGCGGCATCGGCCTCGGCATGGCGCGGGGTCTGGCGAGCGCCGGCGCGCATGTTCTGGTCGCCGGGCGCGATGCGGAAAAGAACCGCGCCGCCGTCGCCGAACTGGGCGGCGAGGCGGCGGCGTTCCGGGCGGACCTGACGCAGCCCGACGCGGCGCGCGCGATGGTCGACGACGCGCTGGCGCGCTGGGGCCGGCTCGACGTGCTGGTCAACAACGCCGGCACGAACATTCGCAAGCGCCCCGAGGACCTCAGCCTCGAGGAATGGGGGACGGTGCTCAACATCAATCTGACGGCGGCGTTTCTGTGCTCCCGGGCGGCGTTCGAGCCCATGCGCCGCGCCCGCGCCGGCAAGATCGTCAATATCGGGTCGATGATGTCGATCTTCGGCGCGCCCTTCACGCCCGCCTACGCGGCGAGCAAGGGCGGCATCGTCCAGCTCACCAAGGCCACCGCGACCGCCTGGGCGGAACACGGGATTCAGGTCAACGCCGTCCTGCCGGGCTGGATCGACACCGCGCTCACGCGCCGCGGGCGCCGCGAGGTCCCCGGCCTGCACGAACGGGTGCTCGCCCGCACGCCCGCCGGGCGGTGGGGCGTCCCCGACGATCTCTCGGGAGTCGCCGTCTTCCTCGCCGCGCCGGCGTCCGATTTCGTCACCGGCGCCGCGCTCCCCGTCGACGGCGGCTTTTCCGCCCAGAGTTGACGGCCCGGAGCCGACGCCGGGTCCTGCGGCCCGTTCAGAACGCCGGAACGGCGAAACCGGTCGGCGCGGGAACGACGATCTCGAACCCCGTCCGCGCGACGCGCCACACCGCGAGGCCGCGTTCGGCGGAGCCGTCCGGGCGAAAGCGGAACAACCCCTCGATGCCCGAGAAACCGTCCGGCGACATCAGCGCGGCGGCGGGGAAGCGCGGCGCGCGGTCGGTCCGCCCGGCGAGTGCTGCGGCGAGCGCCGCGGCGTCGTAGCCCAGCGCGGCGATACGCGGCGGCGGCGCCCCGAACGCCGCGCGGTAGCGCGCCGCGAAGGAGCGCCAGGCGCGGTCGCCCGGGGCGGCGAACACGGCGTCCGCCAGCGAGGGTTCGCCGAGGATCTCCGGGTCTTTCCACTGCGCCGTGCCGAGATAGAGCACGGCCTGCGGGTCGAGGCCGTAATAGGGCAGCAGCGGCGCCAGCGCGGCCAGGGCGGTCCCCGACGCTGCGACGAGCAGCGCGTCGAAACCGGCGCTTGCGCTCGCTCGCGCGGCCGCAAGGGCCTGGATCGAAGCCACGGCGGAGGCGGCGGCGCGCGGCGGGAAGTAAGCGGTCTCGCCCACCGACGCCGAATGCAGCGCCGCCGCGCCGCGCAGCGCTTCCACGGCGGCGGCGCCATAGGCGTTGCCGGGCGCCAGCGCGCCGAACCGCGTATGACCGAGCGAGCGCGCATGGCCCACCGCGTGCGCCACCTGCTGACCGGGGTCGAGTCCCAGCGTGTAGACCCCGTCGCCGGCGACGCGCCGGTCGTTGGTGAACGCGACGACCGGCGCGCCCGCCGCGCGCGCCACGGGCGCGACCGCGTGCGCCGAATCGGCGAGCAGCGGGCCGAGCACGATGTCGACGCCCTGCGCCAGCGCGTCGCGCAGCGCCGCGACCGCGCCGTCCGGCGTGCCGCCGGTATCGCGCGGCAGCAGCGCCATCGGCGTCGCGGCGCGGTCGAACAACGCCAGTTGCGCGGCGTTGGACAACGCTTCGCCCGTCGCGGCGTGCGGCCCCGACAGCGGCAGCAGCAGCGCGGCGCGGGCGGGGCCGGCGCGGACGACGGGCGGTTCCGGCGCCGCCAGCGCAACGGGCGGCGCTGCCGCCGCCGGCGGGGCGGCGGGGGCCGGCGCCTCGGGCGCCGGTGCGGCCGTCGCTTGCGGCGGTTCCGCTTCGGGCGGTATCGTCGCGGCGCAGCCGGCAAGGGCGACGCCCCACAGGGCGGCGGCGATGCGCCGTCCCGCCGCTCCGGCGCCGCCCAGCGCAACGAGCATGATGTCCAGACCGCGTTCGTCTCTCACCGTCGCCGAGGGTAGCGCTTCCGCAGCGCCGGGTAAATGCCCGCCCGGCCTCTATGTGGTGGCCACGCCCATCGGCAATCTCGCCGACATCACGCGGCGCGCCCGCGACGTGCTCGCCGGCGTCGACCTGATCGCCTGCGAGGACACGCGGCGCACCGGGCGGCTCCTCGCGGCCCTGGGGGTCGCCAACCGTCTCGTCGCCTATCACGACCACAACGCCGCGCGCGCCCTGCCGCGGCTGCTCCCGCTCCTCGAACGCGGCGGGTCGGCGGCGTTGGCGAGCGACGCCGGCACGCCGCTGATCTCCGACCCCGGCTACCGGCTGGTCGGCGCGGCGCTGGACGCCGGAGTCGAGGTCGTCGCCGTGCCGGGGCCGTCGAGCGTGGTGGCGGCGCTGTCGGTGTCGGGGATGCCGACCGACCGCTTCGCTTTCGTCGGTTTCCTGCCGCCGCGCGGCGGCGCCCGGCGCGATGCGCTCGCCGGCCTCGCCGCCCTCGACATGACGGCGGTGCTGTTCGAGGCGCCGCGGCGCCTGGCGGCGACGCTCGCGGACCTCGCGGCGGCGCTGGGCGACCGCCCGCTCGCCATCGCCCGGGAACTGACCAAGCGGCATGAGGAAGTCCGCCGCGGCCGCCTTTGCGCCCTGGCCGAACGGGCGGCCGCGGCGCCGTCGCCGAAGGGCGAGATCGTGCTCGTCCTCGGGCCCCCGGAGCGCCCCGCGCCCGCCGATCGGGCAGCGCGCGACGGCGAACTCGTCGACGCCAAACTCATCGACGACAAACTCGGGGCGGCGCTCGGCGCCATGACCGCGCGCGACGCGGCCCGCAGCGTTGCGGCGGAAACCGGCGCCTCGCGGCGTTCGGTCTATGCGCGCGCGGTGGCGCTCGCCGGCGCCCGCGCGCCGCGCAGCGGCGGTGGGCCGGCGCGGCGTTGAGGCGCGGCGCGGCGCGCAACGGTTCGGCAGCCGCGCCGAGCGCCTGTGCCGCTGGCGGCTGCGCCTGTGCGGATGGCGCATCGTCGCCCGCAACTGGCGCAGCCCGGCCGGCGAGATCGATATCGTCGCCCGGCGCGGCGCGGTGCTCGCCTTCGTCGAGGTCAAGGCGCGTTCGGGCGCCGGGGACAGCGGGGCGGCGCCCGACGCGCGGCAGCGCCGCCGTATCGCCCGCGCGGCGGAAATGTTCCTTGCGCGCGAGCCGCGCTTCGGCGCATTTTCCGGTCGTTTCGATGTCATGCTGGTGAGACCTTGGCCGAGCCTGCGTTTCCTGTGGCCGCTTCATCTGCCCGACGCCTGGCGCGCCTCCTCGTTCTCGGAGCCGTGACGGTCTCCGCCGCCTGCTCCCCCGCCGAAGTGGCGTTGCGCGCCGGGCTGACCGCCGGGGTGGTGCTCGCGCAGGAACGCTCGCCCGAAGACGCCGCGCGCGACGAGATCATCGACGCCGCGATCGCCGAGGCGCTGTTCCAGGCCCATATCGACGACCTGTTCCTGCCGGTGAACGTCGATGTGATGGAAGGCCGGGTGCTGCTGACGGGATATGTCGCCGATCGGGAAACGGCGGACCGCGCGGTCGCCATCGCCCGGCGGGTTCCCGGCGTGCGCGAGATCGTCGACGAACTGCGCACGGGCGAGTTGTCGCTTCTCGACAAGGCGCGCGACCGCTGGATCGACGCCAGGCTCGGCCTGAAACTTCTCGCCGACTCCGGAGTGAGCGCCTTCGACTACCATGTCTCGGTGGTCGGCGGCGCCGTTTATGTCCTGGGGATTGCGCGCGACGCGGCGGAACGCGACCGGGTGGCGGCCCTCGCCGGCGGCATCGAGGGCGTGCGCGGCGTCGTTATGCACGCGATCGCCAGGAACGACCCTCTCAGGAGCGCGGCGCGGTGAGTCTGTCGGCGGCCATCCAGATGGACCCTGTGGCGGGCATCGATATCGACGCCGACTCGACGTTCGCGCTGGCGCTCGAGGCGCAGGCGCGCGGCCATCGGCTGTGGCACTACCCGCCCGGCGCGCTGGCTCTCGACGGCGGCGCGGTCCTCGCATCGGCGCGGCCGCTCGAAGTGCGCCGCGAGCGCGGCCGTCACTTCTCGCTCGGCGCGGCGGAAACGCTCGATCTCGCGTCGCTCGATGTCGTCCTCATGCGCCAGGACCCGCCTTTCGACATGGGGTATGTCACGGCGACGCATCTGCTGGAGCGCGTCCACCCCGGAACCCTCGTCGTCAACGACCCGGCGCAGGTGCGCAACGCCCCGGAGAAACTCTTCGTCACCGAATTCCCCGGACTCATGCCCGAGACGCTGATCGCGTCCGACCGAGAGCGCATCCGCGCCTTCCGCGAGCGTCATGGCGACATCGTCGTGAAACCGCTTTACGGCAATGGCGGCGCGGGGGTGTTCCATATCGGCGCCGACGACGAGAACCTCAACGCGCTGCTGGAGATGTACGAGGAGTTCTACCGCGAACCGGCGGTGGTGCAGCGCTACCTCCCCGAAGTGCGCGACGGCGACAAGCGCATTATCCTGGTCGACGGCGAACCCGCCGGCGCGGTCAACCGGGTGCCGCCGGCCGGCGAGGCGCGGTCGAACATGCACGTCGGCGGTCGCCCCGAAGCGGCGGCGCTGGACGCCCGCGACCGCGAGATCTGCGCCGCCATCGGCCCGGCGCTGAAGGCCCGCGGCCTGTTGTTCGCGGGTATCGACGTCATCGGCGGCCTGCTGACGGAGATTAACGTCACCTCGCCGACAGGCATTCAGGAGATCGACCGCTTCGACGGCGCCAACCTCGCCGGCCGCATCTGGGACGCCATCGAGGCGCGCCGGTAGGCAGCGCATGGTCGCGGTCTGCCATACCGTCGCCTTTCAGGGAATCGACGTGGTCGCGGTGGAGACCCAGGCGCAGGTCGCGCGCGGGATACCCAGATTCTCCGTCGTCGGCCTTCCGGACAAGGCGGTCGCCGAATCGCGGGAACGGGTGCACGCCGCACTCGCGGCGCTCGGCGTCGCCCTGCCGGCGTCGCGGATCACCATCAACCTCGCCCCGGCCGACCTCGCCAAGGAAGGCAGCCATTTCGATCTGCCCATCGCGCTGGCGCTGCTGGCGGCGATGAACGCCATCCCCGCCGACTCGGTGGAGGGGTGCACGGCGCTGGGCGAACTCGCCCTCGACGCGCGGGTGCGCCCGGTGCCCGGCGTGTTGCCGGCCGCCATCGCCGCCGGCGCCGCCGGGCGCAGTCTGATCTGTCCCGCCGCACAGGGCGGGGAGGCGGCGTGGGCCGGCGGCAAGGACGTCATCGCCGCCGACTCGCTGCTCGCTCTGGTCAACCACTTCAAGGGAACCCAACTCGTCTCCCCTCCCGCGCCGGCGATGCCCGAACCCGAAGCGCCCCTGCCCGACCTGCGCGACATCAAGGGCCAGGAGACCGCCAAACGCGCCCTGGAGATCGCCGCCGCCGGCGGTCACAACCTGCTCATGACGGGGCCGCCCGGGGCGGGCAAGTCGATGCTGGCGCAGCGCCTGCCCGGCATATTGCCGCCGCTCGATTCCGCCGAGGCGCTCGAGGCGAGCATGATCGCCAGCGTCGCCGGGACGCTCCAGGGGGGCCGTCTGATCTCGCGCCGGCCGTTCCGCGACCCGCATTTCGCGACCTCGGTGGCGGCGCTGGTCGGCGGCGGGACGCGGGCGCGTCCGGGGGAAATTTCGCTGGCCCATCTCGGCGTGCTGTTCCTCGACGAGTTGCCGGAATTCCAGCGCCCGGCCCTCGAAGCGCTGCGCCAGCCCCTCGAGAGCGGGACGGTCACCGTCGCCCGCGCCAACGCGCATCTGACGTATCCGGCGCGGGTGCAGCTGGTCGCCGCGATGAACCCCTGCCGCTGCGGTCATCTGAACGACCCGGCGCAAGCCTGCTCGCGCGCCCCGCGCTGCGCCGACGACTATCAATCGCGCATCTCCGGCCCCCTGTTCGACCGCATCGACCTGCATATCGACGTGCCGGCGCTTTCGGCGGCGGACCTCGCATTGCCGCCGCCGTCCGAGGGGTCGGACAGCGTGTCGGCGCGCGTCGGCGCCGCGCGCGAGGCCCAGAAGCGCCGCTACGCCGGCGTCGCGGGGGTGGACACCAACGCCGCAGCCGACGGCGAGCTGCTGCAATCGGTCGCGACGCCCGACAAGGCCGGAAACGCGATACTGACGCAGGCGGTGGACCGTTTCCGCCTCTCGGCGCGCGGCTATCATCGAGTGTTGCGGGTGGCGCGCACCCTCGCCGACCTCGAGGGCGCGGCGTCGCTTTCGGCGCCCCACATCGCCGAAGCCCTGAGCTACCGCCGGATTCCCCCGCCGCGCGCCCGCGCGCGAGGGCGCGCGGCGGCCGACCGCAATTGACCGCCGCGGCGGCGTATGGAACCTTCGGCGACGCAACGAACGGGGAGGACGAACTGTGCGACTTCGGAACAAGATTGCGCTGATCAGCGCGGCGGCTTCGGGAATGGGACGCGCGGGCGCGCTGCTGTTTGCGCGCGAAGGCGCGAAGGTGGCGGCGGTGGATATCGACGCGGCGGGGGTCGAGGCCGTCGCCGACGAGGTCCGCGCCGCCGGCGGCGAGGCGATCGGCATCGCCGCGGACCTGTCGCGCGACGACGGCGCGAAGCGGATCGTCGGCGCCGCGCTCGACGCCTTCGGCGCTCTCGACATCCTGTGGAACCATGTGGGCCATCCCGGGCCGGGGCGGATCGAGGGCGTCGATATGGACGACTACGCCCTCGCCATGGACCTCAACATCCGCAGCGTGCTGGTGACGACGACCGAAGCGCTGCCGGCGCTGCGGGCGCGCGGCGGCGGCGCCATCCTGTTCACCGCCTCCATCGCCGGGCTCGCCGGCTCGCCGTTCAGCCCCGTCTATTCGGCGGCCAAATTCGGCGTCGTCGGTCTGATGAAGTCGATGGCGTGCCGCTACGGGCCGGAAGGCATCCGCGTGAACGCCGTGTGTCCCGCCCCCATCGAGACGCCGATGCTCGAGGTCTTCATGCTCCGCCCGGACACCCAGGGCGACCGCCGGGCCAACACCGAGCGCATGAAGGCGTCGATCCCGCTGGGGCGCACCGGCAAGCCCGGGGAAGTCGCCAGCGCGGCGCTGTTCCTTTGCTCCGACGAAGCCTCCTTCGTCAACGGCGTGGCGCTGCCGGTGGATGGCGGCTACCTGGCGCGCTGAACCCGTGGCGGTCGAGGCGGCGCGCGACGCGGAAGCGTTCCGCGCCTTCGAACATGAGGGCTGGCAGCGCGCCGCCGCCGTCTACGAGAGTTCCTGGGAGCGGGTGACGGCGGGGAGCGCCGGGGCGCTGCTCGACGCCGCCCATGCGGGACCGGGGAGCGCGGTGCTCGACGTGTGCTGCGGCCCGGGGACCGTCGCCGGCGCGGCGGCGGCGCGGGGCGCGGCGGCGTGCGGAGTCGACCTGTCTGAGCGCTTCGTCGCCATCGCCCGGCGGCGCTACGCCGACGCCCGCTTCGAGGTCGGGGACGCAGAGGCGCTGCCGTTCGCGGACGGCGCGTTCGACGCCGTGGTTTCGGGCTACGGGATCATCCATCTCCCGCGCCCGGCGGCGGCGTTGCGGGAGATGACTCGCCTGCTGCGCCCCGGCGGGCGGCTGGCGGTCAGCGTATGGGGGCCGCCCGAACCCGGCACGGGCCTGGGGGTTGCGTTCGCCGCCATCCGGGCCCATGCCGACCTGTCGGTTCCGCTGCCGCACGGCCCCGATTTCTTCCAATTCAGCGCGCCGGGAGCGCTCGGTTCGGCGCTTTCGGGGGCCGGCCTCGCCGAAGTATCGACAGTCCGCGTCGAGTTGACGTTCCGGCCCGGCGAATACGACCTTTACGGGCTGGTGGCCGACGCCTCGGTGCGTATGGGGGGCTTGCTCCGCGCGCAGACTCCGGCGCGCCGCGCCGCGGTGCGCGAGGCCGTCGCCGCAGGCGTACGCGCCCTGCCCGACCCCGCCGCCGTCCCCATGCCGGCCCTGGTGGGTGCGGGGACCAGGCAGGGTTGATTTTTGCGCGCCGGCAGCGCCGAGTCGAACGCGCTATGTTCGGCATCGTGTGTCAACGACGCTCCGCGAGGCCTCTCAGGGATGAGAGTTTCACTCGGCCGCCAGCGGCGACAGTTCGATTTTCCCGCGGAATACACCCTCGAACAATCCTTCGAGCCGGGCCATGCGCTGTTCGAGGGCGCCGCCTCGCGCTTCAAGCGCATCGACGCGCTCGGCGAGCGCATCGACTCGCTTGCCGAGCGCGCCAATTTCGCGGCGCATCTCGGCGCGAATTTGGCGGCTGGAATGAAGGTTCAAGCCGATGAGGGTGACGCCCACCGCGACGATCGCGATCATTTCCGGCGTCATGCGCACGCCCTCCCGACGCAAGCCGACGATATGCCCCATTCAACCACGGAACTCCGCCGGCGGCAAGCCGGCGGGGCCGCGCGCGTCTATGCCTCGCCGGTCGCGATCGGCAGGTCGGGGCGGGCGCCCCATTCGGCCCACGAGCCGTCATAAACCGACCAGTCGCGCTTGCCCGCCTCGTCGAGGGCCAGTGCGAGGATGCACGCGGTGACCCCCGAACCGCAGGTGCAGATGGCGGGGCGATCCCAGTCGAAGCCGGCGGCGGCGAAACGGGCGCGGGTCTCCGCGGCGTCCGGAATGCGCGCGCCGTCGGCGAGCAGGCGCTCCCACGGCAGCGACAACGCGCCCGGCATGTGGCCGCCGGAGCGCACGCCGGGATAGGGGTCGGCCTCCGCGCCCGTAAACCGCTCCGCCTTGCGGGCGTCGACGAGCTGCGCGGCGTTCTCCTCCAGCGCCCGGCGCACCGCCCGCCGGTCGCGGACGAGCTCATGCCGGGGCGGCGCCGCCGCATAATCGGCGGGGGCGGGGGCGAACGCGCCGCTCTCGACCGGGCCGCCCGCCGCGCGCCACGCCGGAAAGCCGCCGTCCAGAACCGAGACGCGGTCATGCCCGAAGACGCGGAACATCCACCAGACCCGCGCGGCGCTGTAGAGGCCGCGCGTGTCGTAAGCCACGACATGACTGTCCCTGGCGACGCCGAGCGCCCCCACCTTCGCGGCGAAGGTTCCGGAATCGGGCAGCATGTGGGTCAGGCCCGCCGGCGGCGCCGGGTCGGCGATGTCGTCGATGTCGAAGAACACGGCGCCCGGAATGTGCGCCGCGCGGTATTCGGCGCGGGCGTCGCGTCCGAGATCGGGGAGGTGGTAGGTTGCATCGACGACCGTCGCGCCGGCGATATTCTCCCGCAGCCAGTCGGCGTCGACCGCGGAGCGCGGTGCCGCGCTCACGGGCCGGTCTCCACAGGGGTGTTGTCGCGCCCGCCCCATTCGGTCCAGGACCCGTCATAGACGGCGACCCGGCGATGGCCGGCGAGATGCAGCCCGAGCGCGAGGTTGCACGCGGTAACGCCGGAGCCGCAGCTGGTAACGACGGGGCGGTCGAAATCGACCCCCGCGTCGCGGTAGAGCGCGGCGAGCGCGGCGGGGTCCTTCATGGTCTTGTCCTCCGGCCGGTAGAGGTCCTGGAACGGGAGGTTGCGCGCGCCGGGCATGTGGCCGCCGCGAAGCCCCGCGCGCGGCTCCGGTTCGGAACCGGCGAAGCGCCCGCGCGAACGGGCGTCGAGGATTTGCTCGCCGCCGCTCTCGACGGCCTCGCGCACCCGGTCGAGGTCCCGGACGAGGGCGGGGCGGGCGGATACGGCGCGCGCCGCGGCGGGCGTCGGAGCGGCCTCGCCGGCAGCGACCGGCCGCCCCTCGGCGCGCCATTTCGGCAAGCCGCCGTCGAGCACGCACACCGCATCGTGACCGAAGGCCCGGAACGTCCACCAGGCGCGCGCGGCGCTGCCGACGCCGATCGTGTCGTAGCAGACGACAAGCGCGTCGGCGGCGATGCCCAGCGCGGCCCTCTTTTCGGCGAAGGCGGCGGCGGCGGGCAGCATGTGCGGCAGCGGGTTTTCCTTGTCGGCGACCTCGTCGATGTCGAAGAACACGGCGCCGGGAATATGTTCGGCCGCGAATTCGGCGCGCGGGTCGCGCCCGAGTTGCGGCATGTGCCAGGACGCATCGACGATGCGAACCTGCGGGTCGTCGAGCCGCGCGGCAAGCTGCCCGGTGGATATCAGGGCTTCGGGATCGGCGGACGCCATCGGCGACTCCCTTTCGTTGCGTGTCTATTCGTCGAAGACGATGGAGACGCGGCGGTTGCGGCGGCCCTTGTTCTCGATTTTCGACACGCGCACGGGGCCGATCTCGCCGGTGCGGGCGACATGCGTGCCGCCGCACGCCTGGAGGTCCACGCCGTCGACTTCGACGAGGCGCACCAGTCCCGCCCCGCGCGGCGGGGCGACCGACATGGTCTTGACCAGTTCGGGGTTCGCGTCGAGTTCGGCCTCGGCGACGAGCCGGAACGATACCGCGCGGTCCTCGGCGATCAGCGCGTTCAGCGCCTCGGTGAGGGCGGCCTTGTCGGGTCTGTCGGCGCCGGAGAGGTCGAAGTCGAGGCGGCTCTTGTCGACCCCCACCTGGCCGCCGGTCACGGCGCCGGGAACCAGCGCCGACAGGAGGTGAAGACAGGAATGCATGCGCATCAGGCGGTGGCGGCGCGGCCAGTCGATCTCCGCCGTGACCGCCGCGCCGACCGGCAGCGCCGGCGCGCCCCCGGCGGGAATGTGGAGGATATCGCCGTTTTCGTCCTTCACCGTGTCGGCGATGGCGGTTTCGGCGCCGTCCGCCGCGCGCAGCGTCCCGCGGTCGCCCGGCTGGCCGCCGCCGCGGGCGTAGAAAACCGTGCGGTCGAGACGGACGCCGCGTTCGTCCGCGGCGACGACCCGCGCCTCGCAGGACGCGAGTCGGGCGTCGGTTTCGAACAGCCGCTCAGACACCGCGCGCGGGCTCGCGTTCGAGCCAGTCCGGCACGGGGAGGTTCTTCTCCCGCAGGAAGGCCGGGTTGAAGAGTTTGCCGGTGTAGCGGTTGCCGTAGTCGCACAACACGGTGACGATGGTGTGGCCCGGCCCCATGGCCTCGGCCATCTTGACGGCGCCGGCGACGTTGATGCCGGTTGAGCCGCCCATGACGAGGCCTTCCCCGGCGGCGAGCGCGAAGATCTCCTCGACGGCCTCGACATCGGTGACCTGCTGGGCGTCGTCGATGGGCGCGCCCTCGACATTGGCGGTGATGCGCCCCTGGCCGATGCCTTCGGTGATCGATTCCCCCTCGACGATCGGCTTGCCGGGCGCCAGAAGCGAGACCATCGACGCGCCGAGGGGGTCGGAAGCCCAGACCCGGACGCGGGGGTCGCGCTCCTTCAGGGCGATCGCCACGCCGGCGAGGGTGCCGCCGGTGCCGATGGCGCAGGTGAAGCCGTCGATGCGGCCGCCGGTCTGTTCCCAGATTTCCGGCCCGGTGCCTTCGATATGGGCCCGGCGGTTGGCGACATTGTCGAACTGGTTGGCCCAGACGGCGCCGTTGGGCTCGCTCGCATCGAGCTCGGCGGCAAGGCGCCCGGAGACCTTCACGTAATTGTCGGGGTCCTTGTAGGGCACGGCGGGGACGAGACGCAGGTCGGCGCCGCAAAGGCGCAGCATCGCCTTCTTTTCCTCGCTCTGGGTTTCCGGCAGGACGATGACGGTGCGATAGCCGAGCGCGTTGCCGACCAGCGCGAGGCCGATGCCGGTATTGCCGGCGGTGCCCTCGACCACAGTGCCGCCGGGGCGCAGGACTCCGCGCTCCTCGGCGTCGCGGACGATGTAGAGGGCGGCGCGGTCCTTCACCGACTGGCCGGGGTTGAGGAACTCGCACTTGCCGAGGATCTCGCAACCGGTGCGCTCGGACGCGCGATTCAGGCGAACCAGCGGGGTGTTGCCGATGAGGTCGATGAAACCGCGCGCGAGCGCCATGCCCAATGTCTCCCTGAAACCGGGGGCTTCGGCTCAGGCGGCCCGGGGGCCGCGCCGCACGAAGCCGCGCTGGGGGTCGTAGCCGACGATCGCGCCGACGAGGAACAGCACCGTGCAGCCGGCGACCACCGCCGCGCCGAGACCGTAGAACTGCCCCTCGCTCGCATAGCGGATCAGCTGCACGCCATAGGTGAAGGGGTTGAAACTGGCCAGCCACCACACCGCATCGGCGCCGCCTTCGATGAGATACCACAGCGGGAACAGCGCCGGCGAGATGAAGAACATCGGGAAGATCACGAAATTCATGGTGCCCGCGAAATTCTCCAGCTGCTTGATGTGCACCGAAAGCAGCAGGCCGAGCGCGCCCAGCGACATGCCGGTGAGGAACAGCGCCGGGAAGGCGTAGAGCCAGCCCAGCGGGTCGTTGAAGGCGACGTTGAGGCCGGTAAGGGCGTCGAACGGCAGGCAGATCAGCAGGAAGGCGTAGGCCTGGACGACGGAAATGAAAGTGCCGGACAGCAGTTTCGCGGTGAGCAGGAACCAGCGCGGCAGCGGCGCCGTGAGCAGCAGGCGCATCATCCCCATCTCGCGGTCGTAGACCATGGACAGGGACGACTGCATGCCGCTGAACAGCAGCACCATTCCCGCGAGGCCCGGCAGGATATAGTATTCGTAATCGACGTTGCGCTGGCTGTAGGGCTCGCCCGCGTCCACCCCGTAGACTCCCCGGAAGCCGACGGCGAAGACGAAGAGCCACAGGGCCGGGCGCACGAACGCCGAGAACAGCCGCCCCTTCTGTTGCAGGAACTTGACCGTCTCGCGCCGGCTGAGCGCCGTCACGGCGGCGGTCGCGTGTCGAATCCGCATGGGCGTCCTCCGGGGAACGGGCGGGCGCGGCCCCGCCCCGACTATATTCGAAGCGCCGGGGGGCGCGCGCGACGGCGACCGGGGCGCCGCCGACGCGCGCCCTGTATAGCGCATCGGCCGCGCGTCCGCGTCAAAACTCGCAAGCGGTGTCGCGTTCCTCGTAACCGAGCGTATCGAGGTCGGTGACGCGGTGGCGGAACCCCGGGATGGGCGCGCGCGCGACGACCCAGTCCGGCGTCGTGAGCATGATCGGCTGGCGCAGCTGGTTGTTCCACGGCCTGAAGCCCATGCCCGGCCCCTTGCTGCCGTCGACGCGCAGGCCGCCGCTGCGCAGATAGTCGGCGAGCGCGGCGGGGTCGGTAGTCTTCGCGCGGGCGATGCCGAGGCCGATGATCCTCATCGCGACCCAGGCGCCCCAGTCCGCTTCGCCCATGCGCCGTCCGTGCATGCGCTCGAAGCGCCCATGCACCTGGGGCGCGCCGTGGCGCAGATACGACCAGTGCCACACCCGGGGAACCAGGCCCGCGGCGCCCACCGCCGCCGCCGGGCGCCGCGTCGCCCAGGGAACGCCGAGGGCGAACTCCCCGTCGATGTCGGCGACGAAGACCGCGTCGTAGCCCGCCGAACCCGTGAGAAAGTCGAGATCGTTGCGTTCGCGCGCCGTCGGGTCGTTGCCGAGAACGAAATCGCGCACTTCGACGATGTCGAGGCCGAACAGCTCCGCCGCGCGCTCAAAGGCGCGCACGGTTTCGATGTCCGCGGGGAGCGGGCCGCGCAGGACCAGCACCTCGTCCCATTTCCGCGCCTTGAGATACTGCGCCAGCGCGTCGGCCAGCATCGCGCGGCTTGCGGCGGTGTGGAACAGGTGCGGCTGGCAGAACTCGTTGCGCAGCGAGTCCGCGGTCGCCGTGGCGTTGAACAGCACGGCGCCGAGGCCGGCCGTGCGCGCCGCCGCCTCGGCGACCACGGCGTCGGGCGCGTCGAGGACGAAAAGCGCCGTCCCGCCGTCCAGCATCTCGCGGATCGCGGCGACCGTCTCCGCCGACCCGGCCACGGAACGGCGCTCGAGGGCGAAACGCGCGCCGGCGACCCGCGTGAACCGCTGCAACTCGTCGATGCCGAGTTCGGCGCCGGCCCAGGCCCGCCGGTCGACGATGGCGGTCGCCGAACGGATGTCGACCGGGTGAAGGCCCCAGTCGTCGTAACGCGCGTCCTCCACGAGATCGAGATAGCCGATGGAGATCGTCGGCAGCGCGTCGTCGCCCGACGCCGCGGCGGCAAGGGCGAGAACCGCGGCGGCGACCGCCGCGGGGAAAGCCGGTGGCGACATGGCCGGTCAGTCGTCGATGCGCACGGTGTGGGGCGTGCGCCCCACCGACACCGCCTTCACCGCGACGCGGCGCTCGGTGTCGATGATGCTCACATCGTCGCTCGCGCCGTTGGTCACCACCAGGAACTTCTCGTCGGACGTCAGCGCCGCGCCCCAGACCCGGTCTCCGGCGAGAATGTATTCCTCGATCTCGCGGCTCGCCACGTCGACCACGGCGACGTGGCGCGCGCGGCCGAGCGTGATGTAGGCGGTGGCGCCGTCGCGGGAGATGGCGAAATCGACGGGGTTGACATCCTCGACGCGCATGCCGCGCGGCTCGAACCATATCTCGTCGATGACCTCCCAGCTCTGCGCGTCGAGGATGGAAATCGAGCCGCCGAGTTCGTTGGTCACCCAGTATTCGCGGTCGTCGGGGGTGACGACGCCGCGCCGGGGGCGGTTGCCGACCAGAACCTCGTCGAGTATCTCGCCGCTCCAGGGGTCGAGGACGAAGACCGTGTTCGTAACCTCGGACGTAACGAAGACCACCTTGCCGTCGTGGCGGAAGGTCACCCCCTCCGGTTCGATCCCCACTTCCTCGATGGTGCGCAGGGGCTCGCCGGTCGCCAGATCGGTGACGGTCACTTCGTTGTCGTCTTCGTTGGCGGCGACGAGGATGCGGCCCGACGGGTCGATGTTGAAGATCTCCGGGTCTTCGCCGGCCTCGATATGGCCGACGATTTCGAGCGTCGCCGGGTCGAGAATCTCGATTCGGTCGCTGCCGCTGGCGGCGATGAACAGCCGCGTCTTGTCGGCGTTCCAGCGCATGTCGCGCGGCCGCTCGCCCGTCGGCACCGTGGCGACGACCTCGAAACTCTCGCCGTCGAGCACCGAGACCGTGTTGTCCGTCTCATTGCTGACGAAAATGCGGTCGGTGCCGGCCGCCGCCGCCGGATGGACCCACCCCGCGGCGACCGCCCCGGCCAGGGCGGCCGCGACCGCCAGCGCGGCCGCTCCTTCGCTCATGCGCATCGTTCGCTCCTTGTCCCGTATCTCTCCCTAGCGCCCGCCCGCCGCGCCGTCGGCGCCGGTCAGGGCGACGAAGGCGTCATGCAGGCTCGGCTTGCCGGTGCTTTCGAGGAGGGCCGGCGGCGCGCCCGCGGCGACGACGCGGCCGCGATGCAGGACGACGACCCGGTCGGCGGCCTCGGCTTCGTCGACGAGATGGGTGGCCCACAGGATGGCCATCGAACGCCGGTCGCGCAGTTCCAGGACGTGGTCCAGCAGGTCGCGCCGGCTCGCCGGGTCGAGGCCGACCGTGGGTTCGTCCATGAGCAGCAATTTCGGGCGGTGGACCAGCGCCCGCGCCAGCTCGACCCGGCGGCGCTGGCCGCCGCTGAGGGACCGCGAACGGTCCCCCGCGCGGTCGGACAGGCGCAGGCGACTCAGGTTCTCGGCCGTCCTCGCGCGCGCCTCGGCGCCGGAAAGGCCGTGCAGGCTGGCGTGAAACCGCAGGTTGCCGGCGACCGTCATGTCGAGATCCAGCGTCGGTTGCTGGAACACCACGCCGAGGCCGGCGAGCGCCGGCACGGCGTCGCGGCGGATGTCGCAGCCGTCGATGGCGATGGCGCCGCCGTCGGGGACGAACAGGCCGGTAAGCAACTGGAACAGTGTGGTCTTGCCGGCGCCGTTGGGGCCGAGCAGCGCGACGAACTCGCCGGCGTCGACGCGCAGGTCGATCCCGTCGAGCGCCTTGCGCGGCCCGTAGGCCTTGACCACCTTGCGCGCGTCGAGAACCGCGTCCGGCGTCTTCGGCGTTCCGTCGCTCACCCGTCTCCTCCCTGCTCCGATGGCGCGCCGGCAAGCCCATGCAACAGCGAGCGGTTGGCGGTCAAGAGCGCGGCGCGGAAACGGTCGATCTCCGGGTCCTCCGGGTCGCGCGGCCGGGGCAGCGGCACCGCGGCGTCGAGGATCACCCGCGACGGCGCTCGCGACAGGAACAGGATACGGTCGCCGAGATGGATCGCCTCGCGCAGATCGTGGGTCACGAACAGCACCGTGGTCGGCCGCGCCCGCCACAGGTCGAGCAGAATGTCGCGCAGGCGGTTCGCCACCGGCGCGTCGAGCGAAACGAAGGGTTCGTCCAGGAGCAGCAGCCGCGGCTCGGTCACGAAGGCGCGCGCCAGCGCCACCCGGCGCTGCATCCCGCCCGACAGGCGGTTGGGGAATTCGTCGAGCGAATCGCCGAGCTCCATGCGCCGCAGCAGCGCCTCGCCGCGTCCGTCGCGCGCGCCCGCCGGTGGAAGCGCCAGGTTCACATTGGCGCGGACGGTCTCCCACGGCAGCAGGCGCGGCGTCTGGAACATATACGACAGGCGCGCGCCGCCGGAGTCGGCGCCGACATCGCCGCCGGCGAAACGGATTTCCGCGTCCGCGTCGGCGTCCAGCCCGCCGACGATGTTGAGCATCGTCGTCTTGCCGCAGCCCGAGGGACCGACGACGCACAGGAACTCGCCCGCGCCGGCGACGAATTCGAGACCCTCGATGGCGAGCGTCTCGCCGTCGCCCCCGCCTTTCGCATAGGCCTTGCGGGCGATTCGCACCGACAGGGCGCCGTCGCCGCTCATGCCGGCTTGCGCCACCGCGACAGGCGCCGTTCGAGAGGCTCCACCAGGGCCATTTCCACCGCCAGCATCACCACGACGAAGGCGAACATGTAGGCGAGCACCCCGGCAATGTCGAAATACTGGAAGAACAGCTGCATCTCATGGCCGATGCCGCTGTCGCCCGCCAGCAGTTCGACCACCAGGACGATCTTCCAGATGAGGGCGATGCCGGACCGCCCCGCCGCCATGAGATAGGGATAGAGCTGCGGCAGGAAGAAGCGGAAGAAGGTGCGCGCCCGCCCGACCCGGAAGACCTGCGCCACCTGAAGGAGATCGCGGTCGATGGCGCGCGCGCCCTCGCGGACGGTCACCACGACATTGGGAAATTTGTTGAGCGCCACGGCGACGATCATCGCCGCCTCGTTGATCCCCATCCACACCAGACAGAGGATTATCGTCACCAGCGCCGGCACGTTCAGCAGCACGATGAGCCAGCCGTCCAGCAGGTGATCGGCGGTGCGCCGGAGGCCCATCAGGATGCCGATCGCCGTCCCCGCCGCCATGGCGAGGACGAACGCCGCGAGCACCCGGAACAGCGTGATCCCGAGGTCGGCGAGGAGCGAATCGTCGGTCAATTCGACGAAGAACGTGGTCGCCACGGCGCCGATGTCGGGGAGCGTGTGGATTTGCAGGCTCCGCGCCGCGGTCTCCCAGATCGCCAGCAGCGCGAGCAGCGAAAATACCCGCAGCGCGCCGGGGCTCGCGCCGCCGATGGCGGCCCGGGCGCGGGTCACGGCGCGTCGCGCCACACGGTCCCCGGCGCCAGGGTCGCGCTGCGCCCGACGAGATCGCGCCCCCCGAGCGCCGCGACGATCGCATAAGCCTCGCGGATCGCCGCCGCCTGCACGTCCCGCGCCCCGGTGGGCACGCCCT
>OZ241350.1:3250000-3274215 GCA_965200095.1 Alphaproteobacteria bacterium
GGCGCTTGAGAGAACGATGCTGAAGGAACTCGGCAAATTGCCCGCGTAACTTCGGGATAAGCGGGCCCCGCCTCCGCGCAAGCGGAAGCGGGGGGCACAGACCAGGGGGTGGCGACTGTTTACTAAAAACACAGGACTCTGCGAAGCCGCAAGGCGACGTATAGGGTCTGACGCCTGCCCGGTGCCGGAAGGTTAAGAGGAGAGGTGAGAGCTTCGAATCGAAGCCCCGGTAAACGGCGGCCGTAACTATAACGGTCCTAAGGTAGCGAAATTCCTTGTCGGGTAAGTTCCGACCCGCACGAATGGCGCAACGACTTCCCCACTGTCTCCAGCATCGACTCAGCGAAATTGAATTCTCCGTGAAGATGCGGAGTTCCTGCGGTCAGACGGAAAGACCCCGTGCACCTTTACTACAGCTTTGCAGTGGCGCTAGGGCCGGTTTGTGTAGGATAGGTGGGAGCCGTCGAAGCGCCGGCGTCAGCCGGCGTGGAGGCAATCTTGAAATACCACCCTTATCGTTTCTGGCGTCTAACCGAGGCCCGTGATCCGGGTCCGGGACCCTGCATGGCGGGTAGTTTGACTGGGGCGGTCGCCTCCCAAAGAGTAACGGAGGCGCGCGAAGGTAGGCTCAGGCTGGTCGGAAATCAGCCGTGGAGTGCAATGGCGCAAGCCTGCCTGACTGCGAGACCGACGGGTCGAGCAGAGACGAAAGTCGGCCATAGTGATCCGGTGGTTCCGAGTGGAAGGGCCATCGCTCAACGGATAAAAGGTACGCCGGGGATAACAGGCTGATAACCCCCAAGAGTCCATATCGACGGGGTTGTTTGGCACCTCGATGTCGGCTCATCACATCCTGGGGCTTGAAGCAGGTCCCAAGGGTTCGGCTGTTCGCCGATTAAAGTGGTACGTGAGCTGGGTTTAGAACGTCGCGAGACAGTTCGGTCCCTATCTGCCGCGGGTGCAGGAGAATTGAGAGGAGCTGTCCCCAGTACGAGAGGACCGGGATGGACGCGCCTCTGGTGTACCGGTTGTGGCGCCAGCCGCACCGCCGGGTAGCTAAGCGCGGACGGGATAACCGCTGAAAGCATCTAAGCGGGAAGCCCCCCTTGAAACGAGTTCTCCCCCAAGAGCCGTGGAAGACGACCACGTCGATAGGCCGGGTGTGGAAGCGCAGCAATGCGTGCAGCTAACCGGTACTAATCGCTCTTGAGGCTTGAGCCGCGGCTTCCGTGCGCAGGCATGAGCGCGCGCGCGACCCGCCCCCGATCTCGCCCCCGCCGCAACGGCGGACCCTGGACGACCTGGTGGTCATAGCGAGGGGCCCGTACCCGACTCCATCCCGAACTCGGCCGTGAAGACCCTCAGCGCCGATGGTACTGCGTCTCAAGACGTGGGAGAGTAGGTCGCCGCCAGGTCATCCAGGCGCCGCCGCCCACACCGGACCTCGACACGATGATGACGCGGGGTGGAGCAGTCCGGTAGCTCGTCAGGCTCATAACCTGAAGGTCGCAGGTTCGAATCCTGCCCCCGCAACCAAATCATTCCTGCTATTTTTGCGGGATAAAGGGATGTAGGCCATCGTTCTTGGTTCGGATGTTTCATCTCTGAAAATTATCGATTTCGTGGTTAGGAAACGAGATGCTGTACGCGGATCTCAGTCGTGATCGGACACGTTTGCTTAAGGATTACCTGACGAGTCAGCGGGTAAATTTGTTTGTTGGCTCTGGTATCAGTGGTGATTCGTCCAGTCAGCTGGGGCCAATGCTGTTGTCTGGGGATTTACGCAAGAGATTGGTCGAAGTGAATGAATTGCCTAGCGAGACATCGCTCCAGCTTGCGTATGCAGCCCTTAGCTCAGACCAAATCGCTGACGAGATCACTGCGCGTTACACCTGCGGTCACGTTGGCCCCACGGTCGCGAGGTTGGCGCGCCACCCGTGGAAGCGGGTATATACGCTCAATGTAGACAATGCGTTTGAAAGGGCCTTCCGGGAATTTGGTGCCCAGCGAATCTTTGGTGAGAGCTCATTAGAGGTTGGGATCTTTAGTGACGATTATTTCGACGTCGCTCCAGAAACTCGGTGTTCGATCATTCACCTTCACGGTTCAGTTGAGCAATCGGCGCGCGGTTATGTTTTTAGCCACACAGAATATGCGAGACAGATGACTCGCCCGAACCCTTGGATGACGACGCTTCTCGGGCTGATGCGAACAGAGACTTTCATTGTTGCGGGTACTACACTGGAGGAGATTGATGTTACTTATTATCTTGAGCAGCGAAGCGGCAGATCCATTCGAGGTGACGCCCCTCCTTCGATCCTAATTGAGCCGAACCCCAACCGTCTGACGGAGATGTTGTGTGAAAGACATGAATTTTACCTTTTTGAAGGAACCGTACTGGATTTCTTTGAACAGCTAGAAAAACAGACCAGTGGTCAGGTTGATTTTTGGCCCGACCACGCTGATGATGGTCTGTCGGAACTTTCGCTTAGCCGCGCGGCGCGGTTGAAATTTTCGACCACATTTGAACTTGTACCTAGGGTGCCTTTGCCCGGTGGGGATTCAATGCGCTTTCTTCTTGGCGCAGAAATTGGATGGCATATGCTAAAGGAGGGGGCGGATATTCCTCGTGAAATTTATACCGACGTGCGCACGAAGATTCTTGATATTCTTCATAGCGACCACTGCCGTATATTGCTTATATCGGATAAGCCGGGTTCTGGAAAGACTGCGCTTTTGCGCAGGTTGGCGTTTGATTTGCGAGCCAATATCGGGAATGTGTTTTTCCATACCGGAAATTTTTACTGTGAAATCGACCTCGCCGTGAAGATAATAGACGGCTTGCAGGGGAGCTGCGTTGTTTTTATTGATAATTTGGCAGATGCGATAAATGATTTTTCTCTGTTTATGCCTAAACTTCAGAGGCGTGACATAATTGTTGTTTGCGCCGATCGAGATTACCGTATTCCGTACATAGAGGCGGCTTTTACGGCGGAAAATTTTGACCATATTGATAACTTTCTCGACCCCACGAGAAACGAGATCAAAAGATTGCTGTCCGTGCATATTGAGCATGGCCTCTCCACCGTTGCAGAGGCTGATCAAAGAAATCTGGCAAAGCTTCGGGGTGACGAACCGATGTCAGTTGCCTGCTGTCGAATACAGAATAATTTCAAACGCTTTGATAAGATCGTTCGGGAATTGTTGAGTGAATGTGATCGTAACGAACAACTAGCTTACACGACTATAGCGCTTGCTCGGTACTGCGTAGCATCAGGAATTCGTCGTCACATCCTTAGCACTATTTCCTGCTTTGATGCGGTCGAACACCTCTTTAGCAGTAGTGCTTCGTTACCGGTCAAGTATTCAGATGTCAAATCGCTGTTTGTTGTTCCTCGACAGACGGTGGTCGGGGAGACGGTGCTGAAACTCGCTGCAACACAGGACAAACATGATCTTCTGTCAATTTTTGTGGATCTGGTGAATTCTCTGAATCCGATGGTTAATCCACACACTATTCGGATTAGGTCGCCGGAATCTCGGCTTGTTGGCAGGCTCATGGACTTCGATTCCATTGTGAAGAGGTTTATCGACGAGCACGCCGAAGAATTTTACGAGGAGGTGAAAACAGGAGCTGAGTGGAATTCTCGGTATTGGGAGCAGCTATCGCTTATGAAGCTGGATCGGTTTCTGTCATCTCCGGGGGATGCCTTTCTTCTGCAGGAGAGCTTGCAACACGCGCGCTCGGCGCTGACTCGAGAATCGCACCCATTTTCGCATACAACTTTGGCGAAAGTGCTCTTTCAGGCAATGCGCGCTGATTCGCGGTTGAGAGATGAGTATTTCAACGAGGCGTGGCAGCATATTAGCGAAGCGGACGAGATTGAGAGTAGGTGGAGGAAGCGGGGGGCGGCTCTCTTTGTGGTTGCCTTTACCGGAGTTGTCAGTTTTGTGGAGATGGGTGGTATGCTGTCTGGTAACCAGCATCAGAAGTTACGCGACATGATTTCTACAACTTACGGCCTTACTCTCCGGGATAAACGTCTTCTCCGTGCCCGCGAAGAGGTCCGTGATATGAAGAATTTGTTGCCGGAGTTGCCGCGGTGATCGACGCTTACATCAGGTTTAGGAGTGGTTTGCTGCCACACCGGATCGCATAGATGCTCGCGCGATTCCGATAGCTTGCGAAAGCCGGCGAGAGAGATCGATGTGGCGCGGGTATCTCGTGACGCGGCATGTGCGGCAGGTGAGACAACGGCGGTCGTCGGAGCTGTCGGGAGTGTCAGTTTGAGGGCCGAAGGGTGTGGTGAGGGTGCCGGGAAACGGATCGGCTTGCCGTGGCCTATTTGTCATCTCATGTGTCGTGAACTGCTACAGCCCGGTGCTGGTGGGGCGACGGGGCGTTATGATGTCCGCCCATCATCTCGACCTGCGACGCCCTCCGTCGAACGGGCCGGTTGACCAGCGCCACACCGTGTCCTTGATTGAGCGCGGCCCACCCATGATTACGCTGCCGCATAGCGAGCTGCGTTTGGCGGCGCCTTCGACGTGCTGGAGGGCTGCGAGGTGAACAAGCTTGTCGCAGGGTCGCGGGAGGTTCCGCGCATCAAGTGTCTGAGGGTGGAGAATTTCCGCGCTCTCAGAAACGTCGAGATCAGGGATATGACGCCGTTGACGGTGCTGATCGGTCCCAACGGGAGCGGGAAATCCACGCTGTTCGATGTGTTCGCGTTTTTGGCGGAATGTTTGGAGGGCGGCTTGAGGCGCGCCTGGGACCGCCGGGGACGGGCCAGGGAGATTCGGACCCGCGGCGCCGAGGGGCCGGTCGTCGTCGAACTCCAGTATCGCGAGCAGCCGACCGAACCGCTCATTACCTATCGCCTGGAGGTCAACGAGCGGAACGGTTCGCCGACGGTCGCCCGTGAATGGCTACGATGGAAACGGGGTCCCTATGGCGCCCCGTTTCACTTTCTCGATTTCCGTTACGGGGAGGGATCGGCGGTAGGCGGCGAACGGCCTGAATCCAAGGATGAAAGGCGGCTTGTCGCTTTGAAGTCTCCCGACTTGCTGGCGGTCAACGCGCTTGGTCAATTTCAGGAGTATCCCCGCGTTGCGGCGCTGCGTGATTTTATCATGAGTTGGCATGTGTCGTATTTCTCGGTGGAGAGCGCGCGCGGTCAGCCGGAAACGGGGCCGCAGGAGCGCTTGTCCGAAACCGGGGACAATCTCGCGAACGTCATCCAGTATCTGCATGAGCAAAAACCGAAACGCCTTGAACGGATATTCAGGGCGTTGGGCCGGCGTGTGCCCCGCATCGGCCGGGTAACGGCCGACACGATGCCGGACGGCAGGTTGCTTCTGCAAATCAAGGATACGCCGTTCGAGCGGCCGATCATGGCGCGCTTCGCGTCGGATGGGACGCTCAAACTGCTGGCCTATCTGGTGTTGTTGCACAATCTCAAAGACCGGCCGTTTATCGGCATCGAGGAACCGGAGAATTTTCTTCACCCCCGGTTGCTGAACGAACTGGCCGAGGAATGTCGAAAGACTTGCGAAGAGAGGCAGATCCTTGTCACGACGCACTCGCCGTTTTTCCTGGACGGGCTCCGCGCCGGGGAAGTGCGCGTTCTGTGGCGCGACGAGAAAGGCCACACGCAGGTCGAGCGGGCCGCCGACTTGCGCGGCGTCCCGGAGTTCATGGACAATGGGGCGCTGCTCGGCCATCTGTGGATGGAGGGGTTCTTCGGAGTCGGCGACCCGCTGACCCGCCACGGCGCCCCGGCGCGCGGACGCGACGGGAAGCGCCGATGACGCCGGCGCGTTACCTGGTGATTTTCGTCGAGGAACCGTCGATGGAGGCTTTTCTTTCCAGACTCCTTCCGCACATTCTCGTCGATTGCGAGTTCGAGATCCGGCCGTTCCGGGGCAAGGGCCAACTGATGGCGAATATCGAGAGCCGTCTTCGCGCCTGTAGAAAATGGTTGCCCGGCGATTGGCGTCTCATTGTGCTGGTCGATCGCGACAATGACGATTGCCGCGCGCTCAAGAACCGACTTGAAGACAAGGCCGCCAAAGCCGGGCTGCTTTCCCGCACGCGCTCGGGCGGGGCTTGCTGGCAAATCGTCAACGCGTCGTGATCGAGGAGCTGGAAGCCTGGTATTTCGGCGACTGGCAGGCTGTGCGAAGCGCGTATCCGAAGGTTCCCGCGACGATCCCCCGACGGACACGTTACCGATATCCGGACGCGATCCGCGGCGGGATGTGGGAGGCGTTCGAGCGCGTTATGCAGGAGCATGGATATTTTCGGAGCGGCCTTCGCAAGATCGAAGCCGCCCGGGCCATCGCCCCGCATGTCGACCCGCGCGCAACCGGTCGCCGGGTTTCGCGGCGTTTCGCAACGCGCTGGCGGAGGCGACCGCATGACGGTATGGTCGCGAAACGGTGCGGTCGCGGCGGCCGGTCGGTCGCGGCCTCCGTCGAACCCGTTGTGTGCGAGCCTCGCGATGTCGCCGGGCTCGAAGCATGGACCGGATGCGGGGGGCGATTCCCGGTCGTCCGGCGCCGGTGAACCGGGGAGACGCGACGATGCCGTTCATCCGGAGCCTCGGGCTGCGAAACCTGTTGTCCTTCCCGCCGGATATGGAGCCGTTCGAGCTCCGGCCGCTGAACGTGTTGATCGGGCCGAACGGCTCCGGGAAGACGAACTTGATCGAGGCGCTGGAGCTGCTTCGCGCGGCGCCGACGGATTTCGCCGCCGCAATCCGCGAGGGCGGCGACATGGAGGAATGGCGGTGGAAAGGAGAGAAGCCCGTTCCTACGGTGGAGATAGACGTCGCGGCCGATGTTGCCAATGTTATAGCGCCATCTGGTATTGAATCTGGGAAACCATTGCATTATCATATCGGTTTCGCGGGTTTTGGAAGTGTGTTCTTGGTGTACTCGGAATCGGTGTGGGGTGCCGGTTCCGGTAAAGAGCACGAAGAACGGCAATTCTATTACCGTTTGGAAGACGGAACATCCGCCATCTTGACGAAGGAAAAGACGTCAAATCCCCGGCGGAATCTGCAAGAGATACCGATGAGCGAATTGGATCGGGGGCAATCGATCCTGAAGCAACGCCGGGATTGGTTCGATTACCCGGAAATTGCCGGGTTGAGATATGGGTTTTCCCGGATAAGGAGCTTTCGGGAATGGGTTTTCGGCCCGGGCGCTCCCTCCCGTTCGGCGAGCCCCATTGGCGACGCGCCAGACACACTCTCATCCGACGCCCGGAGTCTGGCGCTCGCAGTGCACGAAATCCAGCACCGTGGCGGCGGTGCGTTCGACGCGGCGATGCAACGTTTCCTGCCGCGCTACGAGCGTGCATCGACCCGTATTGTCGGCAACACTGTCCAGCTCTATCTCCACGAGAAGGGCCTCGGAAAACCGATCCCCGCCGCGCGCGTTTCGGACGGGACGCTTCGGTTCCTGGCCATACTTGCCTCTCTGTTCGCGCCGGTCCCGCCATCTCTATTGTGCATCGAAGAACCGGAGCTCGGGATGCACCCCGACGCCGTCGCGCTGCTTGGCGAACTCCTCATGGAAGCATCCAGCCGGACGCAGCTCGTCGTCACCACCCATTCGGACGCGCTGCTGTCGGCGCTGGGCGATCAGGTCGAGTCGGTGCTGGTATGCGAGAATAACGGGCGCGGGACGGCGGTGAACCGCCTCGACGCCGAGCGGCTCGCGTTCTGGCTCAAGGACTATACCCTCGGAGACGTTTGGCGCATGGGAGAAATCGGGGGAAACCCGTGAGCGCCGTCGCCATCTACATGGAAGGAGGCGGGAACGGCAAGGGAAGCAAGGCTGCCCTGCGGCGCGGTATGGACAGTTTCCTCGGCGACCTTAAGGACGCAGCGCGGGAGAAGGGGTGGCGATGGAAGCTGGTGTGCTGCGGCGCTCGGGGCGAGACGTTCCATGCCTTCGAAAATGCGCGCTCGAACGGCGGCGACGGTCTCACCCTGCTGCTGGTCGATTCCGAAGGTCCCGTGAAGGCGGGGCCGTGCGCCCATCTGGCCGCGCAGGATGGGTGGGACATGTGCGGCGTGAACGACGATGGCGTTCATCTGATGGCGCAGGTTATGGAGACGTGGCTCGTCGCCGACGGCGATGCCCTTACGGCATATTACGGGCAGGACTTTCGCGCGAACGCTCTTCCCGCGCGCCGGGACCTCGAAGAGGAAGACAAAACCACCGTCGCCGCTGCGCTGGACCGGGCGACACGCCGCACGCAGAAAGGCCGCTACCGCAAGATCCAACACGCTGCCGATCTTCTCGCGCGCATCGACCCGGCAAAGGCGCGGGAGCGCTGTCGCCATTGCGCGCGGTTGTTCGATACGCTCGGCGCGGCCGTCGCGGCGGCGTGAGGCGATGGGCGCTCCCAGGAAGGGCGTCGCTATGATGAGAACCGGCGTCCGGCGGGGAGACGGGGCGATGAGCGAGGGCGTGAGCGGGTAGCATGGCCGGTTTTCGCAAGAAGCTGATCGAAGTCTCGTTGCCGCTGGAGGCGATCAATGCGGCTTCGGCGCGGGAGAAGTCGATACGGCACGGGCACCCCTCGACGCTGCATCTGTGGTGGGCGCGGCGGCCGCTGGCGGCGTGCCGGGCCGTGCTGTTCTCGCAGCTCGTGGACGATCCTTCGGCGTGGCCGAAGAAATTCCCGACCGAGGAGGAGCAGGACCGCGAGCGGGCGCGGCTGCACGGGATTGTCGCCGATATGGTTCCGTGGGAGGCGAGCGGCGACGAGCGGGCGATGGGCAGGGCGCGCTACGAAATCGCGCGCTCGCTGGCGTGGGGGCGCGACGAGACGCCGCCGGCGCGCGACGATGCGGCGGGAGTGCTGAAGTATCTGGCCGCGCACGCGCCGCCGGTGTGCGATCCGTTCTGCGGCGGCGGGTCGATCCCGCTGGAGGCGCAGCGGCTGGGGCTGCGCGCCCGCGGTTCGGACCTCAACCCGGTGGCGGTTCTGGTCTCCAGGGCGACCTGCGAGATTCCGCCGAAATTCGCGGGTTGGCCGCCGGTCAACCCCGACGCGGATCCGAACACGGCATGGCGGGGCGCGCAGGGCCTGGCCGAGGACATCCGCTTTTACGGCCGTCAGCTGCGCGACCGGGCGCGGGAGCGGATCGGCCATCTGTATCCGAAGGCGACGGTGACGGCGGCGATGGCCGAAGCGCGCGCGGATTTGAAACCCTCGGTCGGGCAGGAACTCACTGTCATCGCTTGGCTGTGGGCGCGCACCGTCGCCTCGCCCGACCCGATGATGCGCGGCGCGCATGTGCCGCTGGCGCGTTCTTTCGTGCTGTCGTCGAAGAAGGGCCGGCAAGCATGGGTGAAACCGGTCATCGACCCTTCCGGCCGCGCCTGGCGTTTCACGGTGCGAACCGGTTCCGGGGCGCCGCCGAAAGGCACGGTCGATCGACGCGGGGGTCGCTGTCTGCTCACGGGGTCGCCCATTGCTTTCGGTTACATACGCTCCGAAGGCAGAGCGGGACGAATGGGCGCGCGGCTGATGGCGGCGGTGGCGGAGGGCAAGCGCGGCCGGGTCTATCTCGATCCGACAGAGGACATGGAGGCCGTCGCGCGCTCGGCGACGCCCGCATGGCGGCCGGATGGAAACCTGCCGGACAGGGCATTGGGCTTGGTTAACGTCCAGTTATACGGAATGCGCGACTACGCCGATCTCTTCACGCCGCGCCAGCTGACGGCTCTGACGACATTCTCGGACCTGGTTTCCGAGACGCGCGAGCAGGTCGCGCGCGACTTCCTGGGAGCGCCGGCGTCTCGCCGGCACGTGCACGAAGTGCGCGATCACGAAGATGCCGGCGAGACGCCGGCGCTCCCGGGAAGGGCGCTCCCGGAACATCGCGGCTGGCATTCCCGAGGCTACATCCCCCATTTCGATTCCGGGGGGCTCGTCCAGAGCGTCTCGTTCCGTCTTGCCGACAGCGTGCCGCAAGACCTGCTGCGGCGCTGGCGCGCCGAATTGCGCGGCGACGATCGCGCCGCAGAGTTGCGCGAACGCATCGCCCGATACGAAGACGCCGGCCACGGCGCCTGCCATCTGCGGCGGCCCGGAATCGCCCGCCTGGTTCAGGACGCGCTGCAACATGCCGACGGCGACCGTTACCGACTGCTCGCATGGTGCGTCATGCCGAACCATGTGCACACGTTGATCGAGCAAATGCCGGGTTCGCGCCTCGCCGATATCGTCCAGTCGTGGAAATCCTTCACGGCGAAGGGGGCCAACCGGTTGCTCGGCCGGGAGGGGCCGTTCTGGGCGCGGGATTATTTCGACCGCTACATACGCGACGAGAACCATTTCGAGACGGCGCGCAATTATGTCCACGAGAACCCGGCGAAGGCGGGTCTTTGCGAGGATGCGGCGGACTGGCCGTGGTCTTCCCTGGGAGCGCCGGCGTCTCGCCGGCATCTTCGTGATCGCGCGCTTCGCGCACGTGCCGGCGAGACGCCGGCGCTCCCAGGATATGCCGACGCGGTGGCGACCTATCTGGGGCTCTGCGTCAGCCGGCAGGCGAACCGGTGCTCCAGTCTTAACTTCTGGGACCCCGGCGGGCAGAACGTGCAACAGGTCTTCGCACGTGGGGCGCTGCCCATGGTATGGGATTTCTGCGAGGCCAACCCGTTCAGCGATTCGAGCGGCAATTTCGTCGGGCAGGTCGACTACCTTGCGAAAGTCGTGGAGCGTTCGCCGGCCCGGGCCGCGCCCGCCGCGATAATTCAACAGAACGCCGCCGGCGATACCCCGCTCCTCAGGGGCGCGGCGATCGCCACCGACCCGCCCTATTACGACAATATCGGCTATGCGGATCTGTCGGATTTTTTCTATGTCTGGCAGCGTCGCACTCTCCGTTCCATATGCCCCGATCTTTTCCGCCGGGTTCTGACCCCGAAAGACGAGGAGCTCGTAGCCTCGCCCCACCGTCACGAAAGCAGGAAGGCGGCGGAACGGTTTTTCATGGAAGGCATGATCGAGGCGTTGCGTAATATGCGCGAATCCGGAGCCGACGATTTCCCGGTTACGATCTATTACGCCTTCAAGCAGTCCGAGGCCGCGAAGGAGGGGCTGACGTCTCCGGGATGGGCGACATTCCTTCAGGGAGTGTTCGACGCGGGCTATGTCATCGACGGCACATGGCCCGTGCGCACCGAACTCACCGGCAATTTGCAGAAAAAGATGAACGTCCTCGCCTCGTCCATCGTGCTGGTCTGCCGCAAGCGTCCGGCGGATGCGCCGACGATCACGCGGCGCGATTTCGTCGCGCGGTTGCGGGCCGAATTGCCGGCGGCGCTGAAACATATCCGCGCCGGCGGGGTCGGACCCGTGGACATGGCGCAGGCCGCGCTCGGTCCCGGCATGGGGGTCTTCACCGCGTGCGCCGGGGTATTGGAGCCCGACGATACGCCGATGACCGTGCGGGCGGCCATCGCGCTCGTCAACCGGGTGCGCGACGAGATTGCGGGGGAGGAAGCGACGGGCTACGACGCCGAGACCCGCTTCTGCATCGACTGGTTCGAGGCGTTCGGCATGGACGAAGGGGCTTCCGGCGACGCCATCACCATGGCGCAGGCCTACGATATCGGGATCGACGATCCGGCGGCGGCCGGCGCGTTCGCGTCCGGGGGCGGGAAAGGACGGTTGCTCCGCCGGAGCGAACTGCCGGCCGACTGGGATCCGGCAACCGACAGACGCCTCACCCATTGGGAATGTGCGCAGCATCTGGCGCGGGTCCTGGAAGCGGAGGACGGCGGGGTCGAAGCGGCGGCGCGGCTGCTGACCGCTATGGGGCCGGACAACGCCGAGGCCGCGCGCTTGCTGGCCTATCGCCTCTACGACATTTGCGATCGCAAGCGCCGGGCGGCGGAGGCGCTGGTCTGGAACTCGCTGGCCCAGGAATGGCCATCGATTCAGGACGCGGCGCACCGGGCCGAAACGGGATCGCGCGAGGAGGCCTTGCCGCTCGAGGGAGCGGGCGGCACCTGACTTCCTGGGAGCAAGCCTGCCCTCGCGGATGCGGGGGGCGTCTCGCCGGCATGCGCGCGAAGCGCGCAACAACGGAGATGCCGGCGAGACGCCCCCCGCATCCGCGAGGGCAGGCTTGCTCCCAGGAAGGCGCGTCCATCGCCATAATGAGAATCGCTGCCAGGAAGGGCGCGGCGTTGACGAGAGACCGCGGCGTCTCCATGCTTCGGACAGGTTTTGGCCGTGCGGAAGGGGCGGCGGAGTGACGACCGGGGCGGACGGGGCGGCGGCGGCCAGGCGGCGGGTCGAGGAAGGGCTGGAGGCGCTCCGCGCCGGGCTCGCGCCCTATGTCGAAAAGCATATGCGCGCCCGCTACGACGATGAATGGCGCAACTACGTCAGCCGCGCCCCGCGGGACAACCCCGCCGACCCGCTGGACATACAGGCGCTGCTGAAAACCCTGCTGGCCAACTGGAACGACCTGTTCCGGCACGACGAGCGGTTGCGCAAGGCGCGGAGCTTCATTTCGCTGGCCCTCGACGCACGCAACGCCGCCGCGCACTACGCCGGCGAGATGGAGGCGCGCGCCGCGCTGCGCTATCTCGACGCCATGCGCGAGCTGCTGGCCGCCGTCGGCCCGGACGGCCGGGAAGCGAGCGCGCTCAGAACCCTTTACGACGCGCAGCGCAGGGCCGACAGCGGGCCGGCGCCGGGCCCCCGCAGCCTGGGGCTCGAGGAACCCCCGCCGCCCGAACGCCTGCGCCCCTGGCGCGAGGTCTGCGAGCCGCATCCCGATGTCCTGGCGGCGCGCTTCTCCGACGCCGAGTTCGCCGCCAACCTGGCGCTGGTCGATCGCGGTCAGGGCGAGGACGAATATGTCGACCCGGCGGCGTTCTTCCGCATCACCCATACGACCGAAGGGCTGCGACGGGTGCTGCGGGCGGTCATCGAGAGGCTCGGCGGCCGCGGCGGCGAACCGGTGATCGGACTCCAGACCAATTTCGGCGGCGGCAAGACTCACACCATGCTGGCGCTGCACCACCTCGCCGGCGCTCACGAGGCCGGCTACCGGCCGGAGACCCTCGAAGGCCTGGCGCCGATCTTCGCCGAGGCCGGCGTCGAAACCCTTCCCCCGGTCCGGCGCGCGGTGTTCGTCGGCACCGACAAGGGCGCGGCGGAAGCGATGCACACGGAAGGCGGCCGGGAGATCCGCACCCTCTGGGGATACATCGCCTGGCGGCTCGGCGGCCGGAAGGCGGTCGACAGCATCGCCGCGTCGGAGAAGGCGGGGACGAACCCGGGGTCCGAAAAGCTGATCCCGATCCTGAGCGCTGCGGCGCCGTGTCTGATCCTGATGGACGAGGTGGTGGCGTTCGCGCGCCAGCTGCGCGGCGTGCCTTACGACGCCTTCCACGCCTTCATCCAGTCGCTGACGGAGGCCGCGGCGGCGGTCAAGGGCGCCGTGGTGGTCGGCTCGCTGCCGGAATCGGGGACCGAGGTCGGCGACGAACAGGGACGGGACGCATTGCGGCGGCTGGAGAAGGTTTTCGGCCGCCTGCAATCGGCCTGGACGCCGGCGAGCGGCGTCGAGACGTTCGAGATCGTCCGCCGCCGCCTGTTCCAGCCGCTCGACGAAGCGGGGGAAAAGGCGCGGGACGACACCGTCCGGGCGTTCCGCAAGCTCTACCGGAGCAACCGCGCGGACTTTCCGCCCGAGGCGCTCGAAACGGCCTACGAGGAGCAGATGCGCCGCGCCTATCCGTTGCACCCGGAAGTGTTGAGGCGGTTCGCCGGCGACTGGTCGGTGCTGGACAAGTTCCAGCGCACGCGCGGCATCCTCAAGATTATGGCGGGCGCGGTCTATGCGCTGTGGCAGGGCGAAAGCGCCGCGCCGCTGATCACCCCGGCGCTGCTGCCGTTCCGCGACGCGCGCGTGCGGACGGCGCTCCTGGAGCCGCTGGACCGGGCCTATGGGCCGATCCTGCAAACGGAAGTGGACGGCGACCAGGCGCTGACGGCGCGGATCGAGAACCGGCGGCCGCGCATCGGCCGTATCCGCGCGGCGACGGGCGCGGCGCGGGCGTTGTTCTTCGCCACGGCGCCCCACTCGGGCGACGCGCGCGGCGGCATCACCGGCGCGGAGCTCCGGCTCGCCTGCGCCCGGCCCGGCGACCAGATCGCCGTGTTCGGGGAGGCGTTGCAGCAGCTCGCGTCGGACGCGGCCTATCTCTATCGCGACGGCGACCGCTACTGGTTCTCGCCCCGCGCGACCCTGAACAAACTCGCCGCCGACCGCGCGCGCGACGTAAGCGCCGAAAGCGCCGACCGACGCATCGTGGAGCTGTTGAGGGAAGAAGCGCGCGACCGCGGCGGGTTCCACCGCGCCCATGCCGCGCCGGACCGGCTGACCGACATCGGGGACGAACGCGACGCGGCGCTGGTCATCCTTCCGCCGTCGGGCGCGCATGACGGCGGCGGCGAGACGCGGTCGCCGGCCGAGGCGCTCGCGCGCGACGCCGTGGAGCGGCGCGGCGCCGGACAGCGCCGCTATCGCAACGCGCTGATATTCGTGGCCGCAGACGCGGCAAACATCGAGGCGGCGCGCGAGAACGCCCGGCGCGAACGCGCATGGCGGTCGATTCTGGACGACCGCGGTCTCCGGGAGAACATGACGCAGTCGCAGGCGGACGACGCCAAAAGCCAATTCGACCGCGCCGGCGAGGCGCTGCGCCGGAGCGTGCGCAGCGCCTGGGTGCATCTCCTTTGTCCGGCGGCGGAAGGCGCGAACGGCGGCCCGGGTTCGGGCTTCGCCCTGCACGCGGCGCGGCTGGTGAACCGGGGCGGCGCCAAGAGCGTGGCGCGGGCGGCGTGGGACAAGGCGTCCGGCGACGGGGCGGTGCTCGGGGAAATCGGCCCCGAAAACCTGGCCCGGTGTCTCGAACCGATCTGGCCGGAGGACCGGCCGCATATTCCGGTGGAGGAGCTCCGCCAGTGGTTCGCCTCCTATGTCTACCTGCCGCGCCTGCGCGACGAGGCGGTGCTCGACGCCGCTCTCCGCCGTCTTGCCGAAGACCTCGCGTTTCCCTTCGCCCTGGCGGCCGGGTTCGACGCGGAGTCCGGCGCCTACGCCGATGTCGTGGACGGCGGAGGAGCGCCGCCGGGAGGGCTGGGTTCCCGGTTGCTGGCGCGTCGGGAGGCCATACCGGCGCGCCCGGAAGGCCCGCCCACGCCGGCGCCGGCGCCGTCCGGCGGCGGGGCTTCCGGGGGCGGGGGCAAAGACGCGGGGCCCGCGCCCGGAAAGCCGCCGACGCCTGCCGCGTCGAAACCCAAAAAGCGGTTCTTCGCCTCGTTGAAGCTCGATCCCGATCGCCCGGTCCGCGACATCGGGCGCATCGCCGACAACCTGCTTGTCGAACTGACCCGCGCGCCCGGCGCCAGGATCGAACTGACCCTCGAGATCGAAGGCGCGGCCGACGAAAGCGGCTACCCGCCGGACATCATGGAGACCGTCACCGCCAACGCCCGGGACCTCAATCTGGACGCCGATTTGGGATTCGAGGAGGATTGACGGTTCCGATTCCGTGGTCGGATACGCTTCGGATAGAAATAAGCTAACGGCATGTATGCAAAGGGCAACAGGACTATTGAGCATGTGAAGAAAATCCGGCGGTTCTCGTTATGACAGTCGGAATGCCGAAAAAATGGCGGGACGAAAGACAATAACCCTTCAGTGATAGTTCGTCATTCCCGCGAAAGAGTGTGTGAAAAAATCGGACAGATTTACAAATACTCGTCATTCCCGCGAAAGCGGGAATCTGTTGCGGCGTTTCCGTAATAAAAACGGGCCGATATGGCGGATGGCCGCCTCCAGATTCCCGCTTTCGCGGGAATGGCGAAGCATTATTTGGGGTGCGCCGTATTTCATGGCGGCAATTCTTGAGTTGTTCAGACGCCATAGTGAAAGCCGCCCCGATTTCCTCACACGCTCGAAAGCGGGAATCCGGAGGCGGCGTCCGCAGTATCGGCCCGGTTTTTCTTACGGAAACGCCGCAACAGATTCCCGCTTTCGCGGGAATGACGAGGCATTATACCAATCCAGGTTCGTACTCATTCACTATTGCTTGCGGCTCGAAACGGTCTCGGCGGTTACTTCATCGAGCAGGCGCGCGCGTTCCCTGAGTTTTTTGCTCCCCACACGGGTTCGCCGATCGTGCTTGTCACCGATCCGCCAGCGCTCGACCCAATCCGGGCGCAGCGCGAACACGGCTTCCGCGAAAGCCCGCCGTTCGGTTGAATCCGCCAGGCGCTCCTTCTGCAGATGGATGCGCACCCGGTCCAGAATTTCGGCTTCCGTCTTCCCTTCGAGATCCAGGCGCCAACGTCCTGTCGGACTCTTCAAGGCGTTTTGTCGCTGCCGTTCCGCCTTCACCCGTTCCGTCCATGAGGCGGCTTTCTCGCTGTCGCAGCGGAAGCGGCCGTATCCGACCGCTGTCTTCGCACCGCCGCCGGCCCAGGCGAGAGCTGCGCCGAGCCAGTCTCCGACCGTGTTCAAGTCTTCGTCCGGGACTACGCGGCCGGGAACGAAAGCGAACAGGAACGAAGTTCCGGCGGCGACGGCCAGAAACGGTATCGGCGTGGGCGACATCCAGTCGCCCGGCGGTTCGTTCGCGCTCCAGCCGGCATAGTGCGGCGTCATGACATCGGTATCGAGGCGAACGGGCGCGACGGGCAGGGCGTCCAGGAAGCAGACGCTCCCCGCATTCCCGACGCTCCCGAACGAACGCTCGCGGGCGCATTCGTCCCGCCCCGGTTCGGCCTCCGCTTCCGCCCAGGCGCGGACCATCCCCTTTACCGAGCTCCCCGGCAAATAGGGCGTTCCCAACGTCGGGTGCCAGGCGAAGCCGTTTTCGATGGGGTGGCTGCGACCCAAACCCGTCACGAAGCGGGATTCCGTCGTGAATACCGAGACGCGCCCGCCGCGTTTTTCGACCAGCCGCATCAGCCGTATCGCATACTCTTCGATCTCGCCGGAGTCGCCGGTTGGCGATTTCGATTTCGCGATCTCGTGGATCCATTCGAGTTTCGGGTCGCTCTTTCCGTCTCCCTTCATCGTCCAGGCGGTCCCGTTTCTGCGCCACTTGTCGCAGAATTTGTCGAACCACAACCCCGTGTGCCCATCCGGGTCTCTCTTCTCCGGTCGGTGGACGGCGGTCTTGTAAAGAGGTCGGGTCACCCGGCGTCTCCCTCGCCCTTCGGAAGCGAGGCGCGGCAGAATTTCTTGTGCCACTCCAGCCACGCCAGGGCTTCGGCCTGGGCGCGCAGATAACGCGACTCGTCCTCCGACACGATGGCTTGCAGAAGGTCGCCGCTCGACGGGTAAACTCCTCCGTGTTTCCGGCAAAGCCAGTCTTGCAGGTTGGCATACAGCTGCCGATGAGCGCATTCCCGGTCGTTCTTCGGCTCGGACCCTGCGGCGGCGCGCTCGGTGGCGAGCGCTTGTCCCAGCCCGTTCATGACGATGGCCGGCCCGAGACGATCGACATAGGCGCGGTAGAGTTTCTTGAACTCGTCCGGCCTGGCGCCCGCCCTCTCGACACAGGACAAGGCGTCCGCAGCGCGCCGCTGTTCGATTGTCCTCACCCTGCGCCTCCGTTCCCCCGACGCACCGTCACGCCGAACCAGCCGTGCCCGACCGTCTCGTTGCCGCCCGCCTGCAGGTAGGGGTTGGCTTCGGGGAAGAGGGCGTCCAGGGCGCCAAGCGCTTCGTCGCGACGGGCGGCGACAAGGGAGTACATGACCGTGTCCGGGGGCAAGGTCTCCTCGTACCACAGGTTCTTGCTCTTCTTGGCGCCGTCGTCGGACAGATTGTTGCGCGCCTGGATGGCGAGACCGTAACGGGCGAACCAGGCGAAATCGTCATCGTGCAGAACGGCGATCCGGGAGGCGAGACGGTTCCGCGTCTCCTCATGCAGCAGAAGCGGTTCGATGGAGGTCGCCAGTTCTTCCGACGGTCCGCCCGCAACCCTGAATTGCCGCTCCTCGAGGAACAGGTCGCCTTCGCCTGTCGTCAAAACGGAGCCGCGCCGCTCAATGTCGGGGACTCCGGGCCTGGGGGACACGCCTGCGCGGACGAGGTCGCGCCGGTAACGCTCGATCAGGTGCGGGCAGGTCGCCCAGCGGAACGATGCGGTCAGGCTGCGGACGGGCAGCAGGAGCAGCCGCCCATCGGAAACGATCAGGTCGCCTGCGCGGTCGGGTTTTCCGAAACTGGCGTCCGTATCGTCCATACTCGCGGTCTTCGCCTTGTCGCGCAGCGCGCCCTTCAGGCTCGATCCGACGATCACCGGGTAGTCGGTGGACGCTTCCCGCGCTACCGGCAGGTCCACCACCCCCATGCCGCGCCCGGCGCCGGGGTGGATCGGGGTCTCGGCCAGAAGACCGAGCATGGCAGTTTTCATACCGTCGTCTCCCGTTCCGAAGGCCACGATCCGAGCGCCGCAAGGCCGAAGCCCCACGCCTGCCGCGCTCCCAACCGGACCGTCCCCGCATCCACCGCAGCCGCAACCCGACGGCGCCCAGGTTCGGGTATCTCACAGAACAGAACGCTTCCGGGAGGCAGCACGCAGCGAAGGGGCAAGGGGGCGCACGCGAGGGAGTCCCACCCTCCGATCCGTTGCGGGCGGTTCAGACAGGCGGAGACGACCCGGGCGCCGCCGAGGGCCGTCAGCGGCCGCCGGCCGCAATAGAGGTCTTGTTCAATGTCGAGGGGCGACAACGCAACCGCCATTGCCCGCCCGCTGTCCATGATCGTTTCAAGGGGCGCTTCGAAAGTCAACTCGCCATCCCATTCACGGCATTCGACCGAACGGCTTTCCCCTCCCAGAGGAATCATGCGTCCGAAAGGCCGCGTCCATCCATCCGGGACGCCGGCGACCCGCAATCCAAGCGCCACGCCGCGTCGGAGCCGCACATGACGGGTGCTGTAGAGCATACCCTCCATCGCTGTGCGGGTGTCGCCGTCGCGCTGGAGGCCAATGCGGACCTCTTCGCTCCAGAGTCTCTCGTGCGACAGGATATCGTCCACAGCCGGAAGCGCGCCGTTTAACACCGCTTCCATTCCCGAGCGGGTAAGCCAGACTCCCTCTCCAATCTTGAGTGTTTCGACATCCTCACTCGTCCGCGGGGCTTCGGGAAGCCGGACGGCGTCGCCCAGATCGCACATGACCCCGGGACCGGGACGAAGCAGAAGGCGGGGAGTCCAGCGTCCCGCCTCGCCGGAGCCGAGCAGATGGCGCGGCGCCGGAAAGAGCGGCTCGCAGTTCCGCAGAAGGAACGGGCCGTCCACGGCGAGCGCGCCGGGATCGTTCGGGCCGTCGCCCAGGACCGCGTCGAGGCGTTCGGGCCATCGTCCGCAGCCGTTCCAGCCGTTGCAGAGGGCGAGCGCCGCCCGCAACGCGCCGACCGTCGTCGTCGGGTAGGGCGGAAAGAGGCTCCCGACATCCTCCTGCGGCGCGCTTCCCCCCGCGAACGGGGTTCCGTCACGGAAGAACAGCGTATCCACCGGTTCAAGCCGAACGCCGATCATCCCTCGTCCCCGCCGCGCTCCGTGTCGGCGAGGAACCGCGCGAGCAGCAGCGCATCAACGCCGGCCTCGGCGACCCCGGCTTCGCCATCGACGACCGGCGCGCGCGCCCGGCCCATTGAACGCCAGACAAGGTCGGTCAGCTCGTCCGCGCGAATTCCTGCATCGTCCCCCGTTCTCACGGCCAGACTATGGTGGATCTCCGCGCGCAGGAACGCGCGAATATCGAGACCCTCCGGAATGCGGCCCCACGCGCCGGGGCGCCACGCATCCCATCCGCAGAGCGTGGCGAGCGCCTCGCGGATACGGTAAATCAACGCTGAAGAAAGACCCGGTTCCGTCGCTCCGGCGCCGAGGCGTTCGGTCAGCCGGGCGAGAAGCTTCACCGCGCGCGACGAGCCGCCGTCCGCACGCCTCCCGGTCCAGGCGGTGACCCATTGGCAATTCAGGCCGCCCGGCTTGAGCACGCCCGCGGCGAGCGAATCGCGCCCATTGGCCTCCTTGGCGACATCTTCGAGGAGGCGGTGGGCCTCCGCGAGCGCCGCGCCGAGCGGCAGTCGGACGTGAGCGAACGCGACCGCGGCCGACAGCGTGGCGCCGGGCCGTCCGACGAACGCCGACCTGTATCTGTCGGCCAGCAATTCCGCGCAACGGAGCGCCGCCGGCGCAGGCAGCATCGCCAGCACGTCATCGCCGCCGGCATAGACGGTCACGCCGTCATGCCTGCACACGATTTCCGGAGCCTCGCGCGTGAAGAGCCGCAATGCCTTTCCGACGACTTCCCCGCCCAGCTCGCCGACCAGCTTTCCCAGGCGGTCGCCATCGGCGAGAAGCAGCGCGTAGAACGAGGAAGGCGGTCCGATCCGGCCGCCGGCCTCGTCCCTGGCGTCGTAGATGGCTTCCAGCCGCCGCTCCAGATCGGCCCGTGCGTTACCTTCGGAGTCGTCCGGCAGGGGGCACAGTCGCTCGCTTCGCACGGCCTCGCGATGGAGCCAGTTGGCGTCGAGCTTCGGAAAATCGCCCGCCGCCGGTTCGTCCAGGCCGGCGAACGGCGGACGCCGCTCAGCCAGGCCATCGTCGGCGCAGGCGCGAACCGCGTCGGCGTATCGGCAAGCCAGCCCGGGTTCCGCGGCCATCGCGCGCCTGATCCAGGGCAGCGCTCCGACATACACCGTCGACTGCCAGTGCGACGTGTCGACATCCCATCCCAATGCGTCCGGCGCCGCCTTCGGAAACAGACGCTTCACCAGCGCGACCGCGCACAGCTGCTCGTAGCCCCGCCGCTCGTCGCCCCGCAAATCCAAGGACCCCAAGCCTTTGCGTATACGGCTCCAGAACTCGTTTTGCTTCCGCCGGTCGTCCGCGCCGCGCGCACGGACATATCCCGAAAGTTCCTGAAGGTCATGCATGACCGCGCATTTGTCGCCGTGCTCGTCCGACGGGCGGCAGCTTCGCCAGTGCTTGCGGCGCGCGAGGAGTCCGCCCGCGGCATCCAGGGAACCTGCGGTCCATGAGACCTCCCAGAACGCGCCCGCGCCGACCTGGCGCTTCCAGATGGCCCGTGTTCCGTCGCCGGCGTCGGCGGCGTGTTCGACGAAGCGCGTCCACACCGCCTCGCACACCCGATCCCATGCGGCCCCGAGCGCCTCGATGGCGGCGTCGGCTACCGCTCGCGGGTCCCCGTCCGCCTCGACTGCGAAACGGTTGGGCAGCGATCCGATCCGGGGCGCCTTGCCCGATCTGTCGCCGCCGATCCACCGATAGAGAAGGTCCTCATCGACCGTCGGCTGCACGATACGCCCGCCGGCCTTCGCCGCGCCGCGCATCGCGTGCCCGGACAGGACCGACAGAAGATACGAGCTTCCCCACAGATCGCGCGTGCGGCGCGACCGGGCGACGAACCCCTGGACGGGACCGATGGAGACATCCAGACGTATCGTCACGGCCGGACCTCGATGGCGTCGGTGAAGGGTTCCCCGCGTCTGGCCGGATCGAGAAGGCGATTGAGGAACTCGTGGATCGGGCGATACAGCTTGTCCTCGGGTTTCTGCCCGACTTTGGTCCCACCGACCGAAATGTCGGACTTCCCTTCGGGCAGGAACCGCGCCGGGAGAAACGACAGAACCGCGACGGAAGAATTGCCGCATTCGTGGATGTGGACGAACAAGGGACTCGCGCGACGGTCGAGCTCCCTGGCGTGTGGGCCGATCTGTTTCTCTTTCCGTTTTCCGTAATTGTGGGGAAGTCCGAAAGCGACTCGGCGCGGATGGGAATTTTCGCGTATGTTTCCTTTCATCAAGTCGTGATCGTCCTCGAAGTTCTTTTCCGAATCGACTGCATCGCCCAGTATCTTGCCGTTACGCCCCCAGCTTCGATAACGCACAAGTTCTCGGCCAACCAGATCGAGCAGTTCGACAGGCTCCCTGTTGCGGCTGGACAACAATACATGACGTGTCCGATCCGAGATCGCTGTGAACGCCGGAAATGCGGAACCTCCACGATCTCCACGAAGATCGACGATTTCCCGCTTCAACTCGGCAACGTTCCGCGGCGCTCGCCATCCCTCCACCCCGTCGCCGCAAAGGGATCGGAGAGCTAATGAACCGTATCCCTTGCGGCTCCTGGCGCCCATGCCACCGAAAGTTCCAAGCGCAATAAGGGCCTGCTTGAGCGACGCTTGCGCCTGCGCATCGAGATCGCGCCCCCGGATATGAACGGTAAAGTCGAACGGGGCGCGAAGGCAGGCGCGTGTGAGCTCTCCTGCCTTCGTTCTCCTGGTTCGGCTATCGAACGCCTCCATGACCCCGTAGCCAAGATAGCGCGCGCCTTCGCCGACAACGCTTCCATTCCCGGCGGAGACCGTAAGAAGCTTGCCCTTGTCGAACGTCGCTGGCGGATGGGAGCTCGGGGCCAATCGCATTATCAGGCGAGACTGTCCCCCGCTCGCGCTCCCGAAGAGCGCGTCCTCCTGCCTCCGGATTCCCTCGAGATCGCCGCCGCAACGCGACCATGCCAGCGCGCGCCACCAGAAGCGCAGAGCGCCCTTGAAACTCGGCAGGCGAAGCTCGGCGCGGTTTGGGTCCGCGCCGGCGCAGAAGAGCGGCGTCACGACCCGGAAGGCGACATCAATTTGCATCGCCCGCCTCCCCGCGATCCAGCCAGAACGGCTCGCCGATCCGATAGGGCTGCGCATCCTGCTCCGCCGGCGGACGCCGATCGACCAGCCCGAAGCGGCGCACCGCCGGGCAGGCAAGATCGCGCGCGGCGCTCGCCATCGCGTCCGCCGCCAGGCCCATCAGCGTCGTACCGCCGGTGACGTTGACGAAAATTTCTTCCGCGCCGATCAGCAGGCCGCGCGCCGTCTTCGTCAGCGGTTCGATCTCCTTGAGGCCGCCATGGGGATCCGCGAAGCGGAGCCGCTCGACGGCCCCTGTATATCCGGCCTTGCCTGCCGCCTCCGTTATTCCCTCCTCGCTCTCGCGGGAGCAGATGGCGAGGCAGAGGCCCGGCGGCTTTCCCCCGCCTTCGCGGCACGCATGGAGCGCGCTGTAAAGCACGCCGGGCCGGTTTCCGATCGGGCTGATCAGAATCCCGCCGCTATGGGACTCGCCGAGGGACAGCGAAAATTGCGGGCGGCGGCGCAAGGTTTCGCGCCAATATCCGCATATATCGTCGAATGTTCTCTGCGTCGTCTTCTCCCCGGCAAGAGGCTGCCGCCTCATGCCGTGGTGGTGGTAGGCGTTGCGCAGCTGCCTGAGTTTCCCCCAGAACTCGCCGAGCGCGCATTGATCTTCGGTCAGGCGATTCCGGAGATACTTATCCTTCCCGACGGCCTCCATCGCGCCGAGAATGCCGGCGGCCCTGCGGCGCACAGAATCGAAGTCGAGCCACTTGCCCTCCCAGCCGCGGCGCAGCGCAACCCAGGAAACTGTCCACTCGTTCATGAGACCGAGTGCGGCCGCCCGGTTCCTGCGGTCGAGCAGATCGTCGATAATTCGCGCCTGACGCTCCAGCTCGCCCTCGGACAGCCTGACTTGTCCTTTCCATCCGTTGCCCGAGGGCGGGTCGTTCAAAGCGAAACCCGCAAGAGTCCTGTCGACCAGATCGAGCAGTTCCCGCGAGAGCGGCAGGCGATGGTTCCGTGTCAGCGCCTTCTTCAGCGCCTTGCGTTTCTCGCGAACGACGTGCGCCTGCCGCCCCAGCTCGACGGGCAGGCCCGAAAGATACGCCTCCGACAGGTTCTCCAGATCGCGCGTAAAGGGGCTTCTCAGTCCATCGCGAAGCAACTCGGCCATCGGCATGGCGCTGCCGGTTTCGCGCAGAACCCGCAAGGCGTGAATCCAGTCGGGCAATTTCAGGAGTGGGCGCAAGTCGAGAAACGGGCTCGGGCGTTCCCGGTTCAGCAACCCGTACCAGGCGCCGCGCACACCGATCCCCCGGAGCGCGCTCAGGTAAAGCACCGCAATGTATGTGAGGAACGAGAAATGTCGGAAGCCGTGGGTCACGTCCACCGTCAGCTCGACATCGCCGGACGCAGCGCCGGCGACCTTCGCCAGATAAGCATCGACGTCCTCCCGGGTTTCTCCGCCTGCGACATCGATCCGCTCCGCG